>NZ_CM137015.1:4800000-7816171 GCF_054484115.1 Streptomyces sp. JNUCC 64 | reverse complement strand
GACCAACTCCTCACCGACGCGCGCCGACTCGTGGCAACCTGGCCCCAGGTACACATCCTGGCGACCACCCGCCCGGGCGCGGGCAACGTGGATGCGGCAGAACGCCTCGACGTGCCGGCATGGCCGGTACAGCGGGGCTGGGACCTGCTGCACACCGTGCTGAACGAGGACTACGTGCCCGGCTTGGACACGCACGAGATGCAGCAGCTGCTGACCAGTCCCCTGCAAGTCCACGCCCTCGCCAGCCGTCTGCGAGCCGGCGGCGACACGCAGGTCTCCACGCTGTGAACTGCTGTCAGGACTGGCCCCGCGCCATCCTCCAGCGCGAACACCCCGAAGCCTCACCGGAGGTATGGGCAAGCCTGCCCCGACTCGCCGCCAGCATCCTGGACCAGCAAAGCCCTGTGTCAGCGAGCGCTTTCGCCCGCCAGCACGTGATCTGGGAACTGGAAGCGACCGGGCTCGTCGTCCACGACGACGGACTGCTGCGCTTTGCTCTCCCCCTGTTCGAGCAGCACTTCGCCGCGCAGGCCCTGCAAGACGAGGAGGCACAGCTCGAAACCGCTGCGGGAGCCGAACACTTCCCGCGCTGGCGATACGCGATCGCGTTCGCCGTGGAGACCGCGACCAGTGGCTGCGCGGAGGAGTTCCTGCGCCGCCTGGCCTGCACCAACCCAGCAGCCGCATCCTGGGTCCTTGACGAGACCACATCTGATCACGACACCGGCCCGCTGCCGCCGGCTTCCACGAACGGACCGGCGGGCGGATCGGCCGGAGCCTGCGACGAAGACCCCGAGCCGGCTCTCGCGATAGGGGGCCGGCTGCGTGAGGCGACGCTCTCGTGGCTTGAAGGGCTGGGCGAGCTGGGGAAGTTGTTGGCGCCGCATGATCAGGGCGCGCTCGCGCCGTGGGGTGTACTCATGGATCAGGAGGACAGGTGGATGACCGTCGCGCAGGCCCGTGAGGGAGTCCTGGACGCCGATCTCGTCGTCCGGCCAGACATCCACCCCTGGCAGTCCTTCCCCATGGCGCAATTCCATGACCGCCAAAGCTTCCCCGTCTCCGACGCACCCCTGACTCGCTGGGTATGGTCCCGCAACCGGCTGCGTGAGCCGTTGGCACGCCGGGTGAAGAACCGCACCCTCCCGGTCGACGCCGCCTCTCCCCTGGCGGCCGAACGGGCATGGTTCCTCGCTCAGCAGATCATGGGGAAGGGGCGGCCCGGCAGACTCGGCCGGGAGATCTCCTTGGAGGACCTCCGGCCGGAGGTGGATGCGCTGATGGCGCATGTCGAGACAACGCGATGGTCGCGGTGGCAGTGGGGCAGATACACCGTGGACTCCGCCGACGTCCGCTGGCTCCACGCCCAGTTGCAGCACCTGCCTGAGGACAAGCTCACCGATCCGCGCCCGCCCGCCGACCGCCCAGGGGAAGGCCGCTACCTCTGGCAGACCTACTCCCCCGAACTGACCCGATCCATCACCCAGGACATCGTACGCGACGCCCTCGCCGGCTACCGCGACCTGGTGCAGCACAACTTTCCCCGGTTCGGGGCCGCGCTCGGCCTGTACAGCATCTTCCCGGTCCGCGCCGACGGCCTAGTTGTATTGATCACGAGCGTTGTTAACGCTGGTTGGTCTTGATCATGGCGAAGACCTCCCTCCGGTGTGGTGGAGGTGTCTAGGCTTCACCACACGGAGGTCTTCGTGTCCCACCGTAATGCCCGGCTGACCGTTCACGGCAGACGGATCCTGGTCGAACGTGTCCTCGCCGGCCGCCCTGTCGCGCATGTGGCCGCGGAGATGGGCATATCGCGTCCCACCGCCCACAAATGGCTCCGCCGCTGGCGGTTCGAAGGAGAGGCGGGCCTGCACGACCGTTCCAGCCGACCCCGCACCACCCCGCACCGCACGTCCGCCACGGTCGAGGCACGTGTCTGCCAGTTGCGGACCAGCCGCAAACTCGGCCCGGCCCGGATCGGCCCGATCCTGGGCCTGCCCGCCTCCACGATCCACCGGATCCTGGCCCGCCACGGCCTGAACCGGCTGGCCTGGCTCGACCGGCCCACCGGCGAACCGATCCGCCGCTACGAACGCGACCGGCCCGGCGAACTGGTCCACGTCGACATCAAAAAACTCGGCAACATTCCCGACGGCGGCGGCTGGCGCATCGTGGGCCGCACGGCCGGAGACCGCAACCGCCAGGCCACCACCGGCCAGCGCAGAAGCAGCACGCCAGTGATCGGCTACAGCTACATCCACTCCGCCGTCGACGACCACTCCCGCCTGGCCTACAGCGAAGTCCTCACCGACGAACGCAGGCACACCGCGATCGGCTTCTGGCAGCGGGCGAACGCGTTCTTCGCCGCCCACGGCATCACCGTCGAACGCGTCCTGACCGACAACGGCTCCTGCTACAAAGCCAAGCTGTTCACCCAGACCCTCACCGCGGCCGGTATCGCCCACAAGAAGATCCGGCCCTACCGGCCGCAGACCAACGGCAAGGTCGAACGCTTCAACCGCACCCTCCTCGAGGAGTGGGCCTACCAGCGGCCCTACACCTCGAACACCGAGCGGACAGCAGCCCTGGCAGACTTCCTCCACACCTACAACCACCACCGCTGCCACACCGCACTCGACGGACACCCGCCCATCAGCCGCGTCAACAACACTCCGGGTCAATACACCTAGTGATCATGCCGGAGCCAGGTAACACCAAGGCCTACAGCGCCAACGTTGCCTACACCCTGCGCACCAATGCCGGATCTCGTATGCAGGATGCGCCAGCAGTGGAGTTCGACCTCGCCGAGGAGCCGAACATCCCCAGCTCCCTGTGGAGCAGTCTGCAAGAGGACCACGCCTCGGTGTTCCATCGCCCAGCAGTGCATCACGAGGAGTTGTCGACGGGGCTGGAACGTCAGGCCACCAACCTCGCCTACGGCTGGCTAGCCCGGGACCTGAAGGCGGTTGGCTGGCTGGAACACGCAGTGACCTTCCCGGAGTGACCGCACAGGCGGCCTGCCCAGCCGACGAAGACATCGAAGTCCGTCGCGAACCGGCCTGGCCGTGCGACCTCCTCGGCATACCCCTGGGCCGCCGACCACCACACCATCCGCGCGCACAAGTGACAGGCCCGCGGGGACAGATGGCCTCTCCCGATCGGACGCCTCTGACCAGCGCAAACTCGCCACCCGCTATAGCAGTCTGCACAAGAATGACATGGCCGTTCGTCACTCATGTCAGCACCAGATGAGCACCATCCGTCAGCGCCAACCGCCAGGTCACCGGGCCCATACCACTGACGCTCAAATGACGATTCTCAACTGACACTCCCCTACAGACTTGCAAGAGGTAGATCTCGGAGACTCCGGAGATGACGATGTGCCGCCACACTGCGGTCTCCACGCACATGCTGCGGTTCGGCCCCTCCCGGTAACAGGGCCGCGCCGCCGGCTGCCGCGGCACGCCGCCGTCCCGCCGCTGCAGCAGCGGACGCCCCTTCGCGGAATCGGCACGCACGAAGTACACCGCGTTGTGCAGCGGGAAGCGGCGGCGCACCTCGTCGCCGTCGATGTGCATCGGCCACTTGCACATCGGGCACGGCCACCACCACTTCCCCCGGAACACCTGGTCCGCCGGGATCGGCACGTAGCGCACGGACTTGCGCATGCCGACCGCCGAACTGAACAGCTCTGCCAGCTGCCGCTCCCCGCCTGCGGGCTGCTTGACCACGAAGTACCTGTGCGCGGTGTACTCGTGCTCGGTGGCACCCTCGTTGATCAGCTGGAACGCCTCACGTTCCACCATCTCGCCGTGCATCCACGCCCAGGTGGGCAGCCAGCGGCGCGCGGGGTCGACGCCACCGCTGAGCAGCTCGACGATGTCCTCACATCCCTCGGCGTACACGTCGTCGCTGAGATCACCGCCGTCGAGTACCGTCAGCGAGCCCGTCTGGCTGTCGGCAAACAGGCCGGGAGCGATCCGTGCGAGGGGATGATGCAGGGCCTCGATGAGCGCCGCCGGTGTGTTCGGGCCCCGGCCTGGGCCGCATACCGACATGACGACCCCGGTCATCCGGGCGATCTCCCGTCGGGCGGCCGGCTCCTCGTAGCGGCAGGTGTGCGAACACCCGGCACGAACAGCCGCGCTGATCAGCACGCGGCGGTAATACTGCAAATCGTCAGACGACAGCGTCATCCGGCTCTCCATCTCACATCATTAAGTGACCACGACAGAGCTATCTGCGATGATGGTGGCCCTGTTCAGGCCGCCGCCTCCGTGGCGCGAAACCCTCCTCTGGTGCTCTGATCTGCGTGAACGGCTACACGGTGACGCAATATTGGGGTACCGAAGTTCACCAGGATCGGTGGGCTGCGGTGTGGCGATTTGACGGCCACCATGCCACGCGGTCGCCTGAGCCCACGGCGCAGGTGCGACCTTTCGAAAGCCGCCGGAACCGGCACCACCGTGCGTCCCGGGTCCGGCGGCATCAATGGCCATGGCCCTTTACGGACTTCCCACGCAGACTGCGACATGCGGCCGGTCCTGTGAACAGGCCAACGCGTTGCTGCGCGACCGGCAATCGCCGACCCGCTGCGCTGGGTCGACCTCGAGTTCCCCTGTCGCTGTCCGTCCGGTTCGACGGCGTGGACACTGACGATATCGGGCACATGGCACCGGTCGGCTGCCACACCATCGGTATGTACCTGTCCTGCGGCATGGTCGCCGCAGCAATCGCCCCGCGTCTTGCCGCGCCGGACGAGCTGACGTCTCCGGCGTCCGCGGACTGAGGCTCAAACAGCCGTCCACCGCAGCGTTCAGGGTGCGCCCCCAGCGGGGCAACGGCCCTTCGAATAAGGACCGCTCCCGCTGCCAGAGGCCGGTCATCGGCGGGGGAGGGCGGAGCGGTCCTGGACAGCGATGTGGAGGGTGTGCAGAGGCTGGGTCCGTGTGGGGCGGACGACCTCGAACCAGTCGGTGCCCTCCTGCAGGTGGTGGGAGATGCTGCGGTAGTGGTTCCAGCCGAATCCGACGCCGGTCTGCCATGTGGTGTTGCTGTAACGGCTGCCGATGACCGGTTCGCCGTGCAGGTAGACGGAGTCGAGGGGGCGGGAGGTGGCTTCGAGGTGGGCGAGGGTGGCTGCCGCGGCACGGCGCAGTGGGCTGGTGTCGACCCAGCGGGTGAGGGCCTCTCGGGCTGCGGGGTGGGCGGGTTCGGTGTCGGGGAGTTGGAGCTGGCGGATGGTGACGGCCTTGCGGTCGGCTAGGTCGGTGAGATCGATGCGGACCGGGCGCGGAACCCAGCGGTCGATGCCGTCGAAGGCTTCGATCATGTGGTCGCGCGGGGCCCGGCCTGCGGCAGGGTCGGGAGTGATGGCGGCAAGCCGGGCGCGGGCGGTGTCGATGGGTTCGCCCCGTGTCCATAGCAGGGTCAGTTCGAATCCTTCCTCTTCGAGGGTCTTGCGTTCGCCGAAGTGGATCTGCAGACCGCGGCTGTTGCCTTTCAGTGCGCGTTTCATCGAGGCGGAGGGGTCGCGGCCGTAGGACAGGGCGTGGACAAACTCGGAGACGAGGCGGTCGTCCCTGCGGTGTTCCACGACCGTGTCGACGTCCGAGGGGTTCAGCGCGCCGCGTGCGTAGGAGCCGAAGACGAGGATCTCGTCGACGAGGTCCAGGGGCCAGCCTCCCTTCTCCAGGCGGTCGAGCATGTCGTTCAGGAGGGTGGTGGCGCGCTCGCGTTTCACGGAAGACCTCTGCTGGTCGGTTCGGGTGCCGGTTGGCGTGGGCGTGTGGTGTCAGCTGGTCTGCCGCGGGGTGGCAGGGGTCCGGGAGATGACCGTGCTGAGGGTCCCGGTGTAGGTGGTGCCCAGTTCGGTCACAGTCCCGGGGAAGGGGCCCGGGCCGTGCCGCAGGGTGCTGACGTTGTTCTCGGGCAGGAGCACATGGTCGCCGACCTCGAGCGTGCCGGGGCCGCTCCAGCGGTATCCGTAGCCGTCGACGGTGACGGCCTGGTGGCCGTCGACTTCGAAGCGGCGGTTCTTGGCGTCGAGTTCTTCCCGCAGGGTCCGTATCTGGTGCTCAAGGTGTTCGACCTGCGCGGTATCGGCCCGCTGTCTCCACTCCCTTTCCTGCGCCCGGCCGGCCTGAAGGCCCTGCTCATAGGCTTCCACGAGGGCTCTTTCGTGGTCGGTGGTGTGCAGTTTGCAGGCGAAGCCCGGACCGGAGAACTGCGCACGGCAGGGGCTGCCGGACTTGGTGGGGCGTCCGCAGGGCCGGTGATGTACCTCTTCGAACACGGGGGTTCCTCACATCACGGTGGTGTGACGGCAGGGGGTATGCCGTGGTGGCGTGCTACAGGGTGGTCGGCAGTGAGATCACCGGCTGGGAGATGGTCTGCGGGATGCAGGCGGGAGCGGGGCGGCCCGCCTGGGTGCAGGTCAGGGTGAGAAGTTGGAGGTAGCCGAGGGAGACCGGGCGCCCGGGGAGCTTTCCGGTTGCCTGTTCGAAGCGCTGGAGTGTGGCGGGCTTGATGCCGAGGTGGCTGGCGGTGTCGTGGAGATCGAGTCCTGCGGCTTCGCGGGCTTCCCGGAGAGGTTCGGCGTTGTCGTGCCAGATCTGCGGTGTCCGCTCTGCGGTGTCTCTGGTGACGGCGGTCCGGGCTGCGGCAAGGGCGTTCTGAATTCGGTCGGTATGGGGTCCAAGAAGGAACCGGGCCAGCCGGGCGGTGTCGGCCGCGCGGTCGACACCCTCGGTCCAGGACTGGGATGCCTTCTCGTACACGCGGCCTCGAGCCGTGGCGCAGTCCTCGCGCTCGCCGGGATCGGCGCCGAAGACGCGGTGCTGGTTGCTGGTGCAGGCCAGCGTGGCGTCCTTCGCAAGGTGCATGTCACGGTACTCGTCGTCGCTCTCGATCCCGTCGATGACCGCCCGGACATGCTGGCGTTCCTCCGAGGACAAGACACTCGCGAGGGCCTCTGCGGCCGCCTGGGCTTCATACCGGCCGGCGGGCTCGAAGCTGCCGCCCCAGCCATGGGACGCGTCTTCTCCCTCAGCCTTCTGGAAAGCCACCTCAATGGCTTCGAAGGTGTGCGGACTCCATGCCTGCATCATCAGAATGATCTCCTGCACGGCGCGCGCGGCAGTCGGCTCCGCTTCCTGGACGGTCCCGCCCCGGTCACGGCGCTGGGTTCCGCTCATCCAGTCGGTGAAGGTCTCCGGTCGGCGGGAGTCGGACCGTTGCGGGTCCGCGAACCAGCGTGCTGCCCTCACCACGCAGGCGTGCGCGTGCTGGACAGCGGCGTACCAGCCGAACAGTGCCTGCCGGTAGTCATCCACATGCCGGTCCTCGGCGAGGAGGTCACGCTCGGTGCGGCAGTGCTGCGGGCATCCCGCAGCGCTCACCCGGTACAGGGCTGCGCGGGTCTCGGGGAACGTCAGCAGAGCGGCGTCCAGGTGCTCGTGTTTGGGGCCCCGGTCGCGGCGCTTTTCCAGCCCGTGCTCAAGAAAGACCTGGAAGCGGGGTTCCTCTCGCCAGTGGGCCACAGCGCTGCGGACACGTACGTCGTCCTGCCACGCTCCGGTCGCGATGACCTCCCGCAGTGCCGAAGCCACGTCCCCGCGCAATGTCGTGCCCAAGGCGATCAGGACCGGTAGGCGCTGAGGGTCTTCTCCCAGCGCGGACATCACCAGGTTGACATCGTCGTGACGGTGAAGATGACGCTGGAACACGAACGCCCCCAATTGACGCAGCAGACCCGGCCTGGCTCCCCGCAAGGGATGCGGAGCGCAGTGCCTTCATCCTGCACCAGGGCTCGGACATCCGGGCCCGCAGCCTGCCGGGCCGCCAGGGCTTCGTGCGGAGGCCGAAGTAACAGCCCTGTCCGCAGCGCACGGGGGCTGAAGAGCACACGCAGGTTTCCCCACCAGGTTGCCGACCACCGAACGTCGGCAGTTCTTCTCGTCAGACAGCTGGCACGTGGCCTGCCTGGTTCAGATTGGCACGTGCCGAGATTCCCTTTCCCCCTGCGCACCGCGTCGTGTCCGCGGCGCCCTCGGGAGAGCGCCAGACAGCGACATCCACCTCTCCCGTCCTGCGCGCGCTGAGATTCAAGTCCAGCCCCTGCCCGGGATTCCGTGCCGGCTCGGTGTTCCGGTCGGCAGCCAGCCGTCCCTGTCCTGTACCACGACCAACTCCCACCCAACATCAAATGAGCACTCAATGAGTGCTAATCTCAATGGAGATTAGCTGTCGGACACGCGAAGGGGCGAGCATGGCCAAGGAATCGGCGAACAACGCGGTGAAGCGGCGCCGTGCCCAGCTGAACCTCACACAGCAGGAGACGGCCCGGCGCGCTGACGTATCTCTGGCGACCTGGCGGCGCTTCGAGAACAGCGCAGACAGTGCCAGCGCACTGGACGGGTTCCGGGCGGGCAACCTGCAAGGATTCGCCCGGGCGCTGAAGCTCAGCGTCACAGCGCTGAGGCAGCTGACTGATGCCGAGGCCACTCCGGAGGCCGAAGACCGCGTCGAGATCGACCAGTCGGTCAGTGATGTCGTGCAGTTGTTCAACAGGTCTTTCACCGGTGAGCCGCTCACCCCGGCAGACGCCATGGCCCTGGCCAACACCGTCGACTTCTCCGATTTCGCCCCCACCCGGGACGGCAAGCTGCACCTGGACACCTCGTTCAACTACGAATTCGCCGCCTACCTGAAAGGCGAGGCGACAATCCGGGATGTCGGCCTCCTGCGCGAGCTGCCTGAACTGGCTCTCACCCAGGTCAGCAACCACTGGCTGGTGCGCATGGGTGAGCGCATCATGCGGATCGGCAGCGAACTGGGGAAAGGGCGTGTCCCGCGCCCTCAGTGCCTGGCCGACGAGTACGCCCTGTGGATCGTCATCCAGAACACCGACCCGCCTCAGATCGGCGACGTCCTTGACATGTTCCCCGGACTTCGGAACGCAGATGACGTGTTCGGCTACGACCCCGATGCCGACGAGCCCGATGACGAGCACGCGATCCGGGAGGACTGGATGAACCGCATGGCGGGCGGCCTCCTCCCGCCGGACGCAAGTCACGGCCACCGGCGGTATGACCTGACGCTCATGGAGGCGTACGGACAAAGCGTCTACGACCCCGGCGATCCCCGTCACCCTCTTCGCTGGTTCGACCGGGACGACCTGCGTGAACGGTGCACATCCGAGCTGGCCTTCGTCAGACTGCCGAAAGAGGAACAGGAGGCCCGGACCGCCGAAGCACTCAACCGCATGTCGGAATTGCTACGACCGGGAACAGCCGACAACTCCCACTGACCACAGCGGTTCACCCAGGCCACACCCCCGGGTGTGGCCTCTCTTCTCCGTCCCACCGGGCAGTCCACACCAGGCTACGGCGGGCGGATGCACCACGGACGGCGGCGCCCACCGCGTGGGCATAGCCGCTGTTTCCCGCCTAGGCTTAGACGTTGTTTCAGTTGGTAAGTCTGCGGTGGCAGATGAGGGCTGCGGCTATGCCGACGAAGGCGAGGAAGTGCTCGGGCTTGCGTTCGTAGCGGCGGTGGAGTCGTCGGCAGCCGGCCAGCCACGACACCGTGCGTTCGACTACCCAGCGGTGGCGGCCCAGGCGCTGGGAGGACTCAATGCCCTTGCGGGCGATGCGGTGGCGGATGCCTCTGCCGCGGAGCCATCGGCGCAGGTGGGCGTAGTCGTAACCCTTGTCGCCGTGGAGCTTGGCCGGGCGGCGCCGTCGTGGTCCGCGGCGGGAGCGGATGGGCGGGATGCCGCGCACGAGGGGCATCAGGCCGAGGCTGTCGTGCATGTTCGCGGCCGAGATGCCCAGCGACAGGGGCAGTCCGTTCCGGTCGGTGATCAGGTGGATCTTCGATCCGAGCTTGCCACGGTCGGTCGGATTCGGTCCGGTCAGTGGCCCCCTTTTGCGGCCCGGACACTCACGGAGTCGATCGCGCACCGCGACCAGTCCAGCTCTCCGCGGGCGCCGAGTTCGTCCAGGATCACGCGGTGGAGCCGGGCCCAGACACGGTCCCGGCTCCACTGGGCGAAGCGGCGGTACACCGTCTGCCAGCACGGGCCGAACACCGGGGGCAACTGCCGCCACGTGCAGCCGGATGTGGCCACGAAGACGATCGCCGCCAAGGCCTCGCGGTCACCGGCCCGCCGCTTGCCCCCGCCCTGCGGGCGCCTGTTCTCCGTCGGCGGCACCACTCGCCGGAACAGCACCCACAACTCATCCGGCACCAAACGCTCAACCAGATCCGTCACACACAGTTCAACGAACGATCAAGCCAACAGAAACGATGTCTTAGTTCTCGTCTGGCCTCGCGTCAGTGTGCTGGCGACCACCCGGCCGGGCGCGGGAAGTGTGGAGGACGACGAGCGTCTGCCCGTGCCGCCCTGGTCCTCTCGGCGGGGTCTGGAGCTGCTGCGCACTGTGCTGGGCGAGGACCATGTCAGGGTCCCGGACCGGCATGAGACGCGGCAGCTGCTGACCAGTCCGCTGCAGGTTCACGCCCTGGCCGGCCGTCTGCGTGCCGGCGGCGACACGCAGGTCTCCACCCGGGAGTTGCTCTCTGAGCTCGCCGCTGGCATCCTCCAGCGCGAGCGCCCGCAGGCCTTGCCAGAGGTATGGAAGGCCCTGCCCCGTCTCGCCGCACTCATCCTGGACCAGCACGGTCCCGTACATGCCAGTTCGTTTGCCCCGCAGCATCTGGTCTGGGAGCTGGAGAAGACCGGCCTCGTCGTCCACGATGGCGGCCTCCTGCGCTTCGCACTGCCCTTGTTCGAGCAGCACTTCGCCGCCCAGGCCCTGCGGGAGGGCCACACACCCGTTGAATCCGCCGCCGCGCCCCAGTCCTTCCCCGACTGGCGTTACGCCATCGCCTTCGTCGTGGCAGCCGCGCCGGACGAGGACGCCGAGGCATTCATGCGCACCCTGACGCGCACCAACCCGGCAGCAGCCTCCTGGGTCCTGGACGAGACCGCAACAGCCCACGGGGAAAGACACCCCTCCCCGGCCGCACCGGCGGGCAAAGCGTCCGACGGCGACGACGATCCGCAGCAGGTGCCCGCAGTGGCACGCCGGCTGCGGGAAGCCACTTTGTGCTGGCTTGCGGGCCTTGAGGCCCTCGGCCCTCCTCTGGCCCGGCACGAGCAGGGCCGGCTCATCCCGTGGGCTGTCCAGCTCGGCCATGACTGGCTGACCGTCGCACAGGCACGGCCCGGCATCCTGGACGAAGACCTCGTCGCATGGGCCGACCTCGCGTCTTTGCCCAATCCCCTGACCCAGTTCCACCACCGGACGAGCTTTCCCGCTCCGCACGGACGCCTGGCGCAGCTGGGAGCGGGCCCGCTCCCAGCTGCGCCAGGCTCTGGCCGACCGGCTACGGCAGCGCACCCTGCCCGTGGCACCCACGTCACCTCTCGCCACGGAACGCGCATGGTTCCTCGCCCGGCAGATCATGGCCAAGGGGCACTACTCGCGGGTCGGCCGGCACATCCGTCTCAGCGATCTGCAGGCCGAGCTCGACATCCTGAAGGACCAGTCCGCAACCTACGTGCGGGCATCGTGGCAGTGGGGCGGCCGCAAGGTCGACTCCGACGACGTCCGCTGGCTCAGCACGCACCTGCACCACGTTCAGGGGGACACCCTCGCCAGCCCCAGGCCGCCCGCCGACCGGATGAGCCCCCTCCCCGCTTCTTCTGGCAGACCTACTCCCCCGCGCTCACCCAGTCCATCACCGCCGACGTGCTCCGCGACGCTCTCATCGGCTACCGCGATCTGGTCAAGCTCAACTTTCCGCGGTTCGGGGCCGCGCTCGGCCTATACAGCTTCTTCCCCGTACGGGCCGAAGGCGTGGTGGTGATGCACGCCAACGAGCCACAGCCCCAGCCCGCCACGGTCATATACGCCCTGCGCCCCGATACGACGTCTGCCCCGCAAGATCAGCCGGTCGTCGATCTGCGTCTGTCCGGCGAGCTTCCCCCTCCCGCCGGGTCCTTCTGGACGAACGTGGGCGAGGACCGCTCCGGCGTCATCCACGAGGAGACGTGCTTCCCTACCATGACCGCCAGGCCACGAACCTCGCGTACCGCTGGCTCGCCGAGGACCTGCACGCAGTCGGCTGACTGGAGCGCACGGTGAGCTATTCCGACTGACCGACATGACGAGTTGGGCGGATCAGGCGCCCCTCCTCGCAGGAGGCCATGCTCTCCCCGGTCCAGCGGAGCGCGGTCGGCATGCAGCCTCCAGTGCCCCGGGGGGACTTCAGCTGAAGCTAGAGAGTCACCTCGTCGATAGCCGCAAGGACGAGTTCGGGTACGGCTTTGAGGGCTGCATCGAGCAGGTACTCGACGGCCACGGCATCCCTGCTCGTGTTCACGTTGATGTAGGCAGTCCACCGGTCCGGCTGGTAGCGGGCAAGCATCGAGAGGGCGAAGAGCACGGCCCACCAGCTGAGTAGCGGGTGGAGTTGACGGCCATCAGACCCCAACTGGGCGTGCAGCGTCCGCGAGCGGTCGGTGAGGTGTCGTCCGTTCCATGGCGCAATGCGCCTGAACTGCTCCCATGCGGCGCCATCACGGTTCTCCACCGTCCAGGTGAGTCGGCAGCCGATCGTTGCTTCTCGCTCGTTCCAGCTTTCTGGCCCGGCATCTGGGATGGCTCCGGGGCGCAGGAAGGCGTAGTCCCCCAGCGCCGGATACTGCGCGAGCCAGGCACGCACTTCGGCCTCGCGCTGCTCGGGGTCGGAGATGTCCGCAAGACTCCTCGGCATACCCGAAACGATCGCCTGCAGGACTTCGCCCGTGGGCTGGCCGTGCGGCATGTCCCAGCTGAGGTGTACGAGTGGCCTCGTTGCCGACGCCAGAGGCCAACGCTCTACCTCTTCGATAGTCGACCACAGGTCAGCGAGTCGTGCTGGCTCTGGAAGGGAACGGGAGCCGAGGGCAGCGGCGACCTGCACGAAGGACTCTCTGCCCTTGGTGGACAGTTTGTCTTTCACCGTCACGAGGCCGAGGTCCGTGCGCGTCATCGAGTTGTCGGCGATGACGATGCCGTGGCCGGTGAGTGGGAAGTCGTCGTGTGCGACGCCGGGAGCACAGGCATTGACCGCCCGGCCGGCCTGACTCAAGCCGTAGAACAGCAGCAGTGGACGGGAGGCGGGGCCTGTACCCGCAGCAGCGGTGAACAGTTG
This sequence comes from Streptomyces sp. JNUCC 64, assembly GCF_054484115.1. NCBI lineage: Bacteria > Bacillati > Actinomycetota > Actinomycetes > Kitasatosporales > Streptomycetaceae > Streptomyces > Streptomyces sp. JNUCC 64. The sequence continues at coordinate 7,802,965 of NZ_CM137015.1, read as the reverse complement.
CTCGGCCTGCTCAAGCGCAGCGTTGAACACCTCCTTACGAGCGCCCCTCATCGCTCGGCCGGGAGGGGCTGCCCGTAGCTCCCGCAGGGCACGCCAGACGGCCTCCGTCGGTGGATAGCTCTGGTCTCGGTATGTGGGGTATGGCCTCCGCACCATCCGAGCATTGTGCCAGCGCGCCGAGATCGTGAGACAGAAGCGCTGTGTCCCCGAAATGAGAAGTCGGGAATACCTACGCCGCCCCTGCGGAACGGGACATTCCAAATGCGAGCCCACCGCCGTGTCGCGGCGGGTGGGGGACGAGTTGCGGGGCCAGGAGGAGCGCGTCCTCGCTGTCCGGGTGGCGGGCGGTGCGTTCGGCGATGCGTGAGAGAACCGGTCCCTTGATCGGGTCCGGCCCTCGTGTCCGCGGGCACGCGTCACCGTGATGTGCGGACGGTGTCCCTGTCGCGTCGGTTGCGGCCAGTAGCGTGTCAGGGATCCCGGGGGGCGGTGCTGCGTCGGGGCCCGGACCAGGTGGTCCGGGCCCCGACGCCACGCCGACGAACGGGTTGTGACGCAGCATCAACGCGCGGCGGGCTGCGGGCAAGGCAGGCCGGAACGCTCGCGGACCGGGGCCGTCGGAGCGCGACGGACGAAATGCTGGTCGCGGCGGGTGGGGGACGTGAGGTGCCCGGAGACGGCTGCCGGAGGCGTACCTGGAACACCTGCGGACCGACAAACGGACATCACGCATGTATGTGGCTTTCCGGTCGAGCGGTGCGGGGGTGGGACGTGCCATTCTCTTCCGCACCGAAGGACGGCAGCCGTCAACTACCGCCCGCAACACCGGTTTTTGCGGCCAGTAGCATTTCATCACCCGGCCGCCGGATCGTTCGCGGACCGGCGGCCCGGGCACACCCGTCAGGGGAGGATCCACCATCGTGTCCACGCACCACCCCGGCGCGCCCGCGCCCCAGCCGTCGCGCGCCGTAGCCCGTCCACTCACCGCGCCGCGCAGATCTGCGGCATCATCGTCTTCCCGCTCCTGGGCTCCGGTCTCGCGCTCGCCGGCATGCCCGTGGCCGATGTCCTCACCCTGCTCGCCGGGTGCGGCGCGATCGGCGCGGCCACCACGGTGGAGGGCGCCGCCTGCTCACCGCACTGGCCACTACCGCCGTCCGCGCGGCCGCCGGCACCGAACCCGGCAAGTAAGAGGCTGCTTCGATGACTTCACCGTCCCCGCGCGGCTGCCGCCCCGGCCGGCGCCATACCCACCTCATCGACCTCCTGGCCGCCCTCAAAGACCGCAGTCGGCTCTCCTACGCCCAGCTGGCCGCCCGCACCGCCGGGCTCAAGGGCGCCGACGGCGTCTCCGCGAGCACCCTCAAGCGCGCCGTCGACCCCCGCGCCATGCCCCAGGAGCACGTGGTGACCGCCTTCGTCCGCGCCTGCGGCGCCGCGGTCGAGGTCGAGCGCGACGTGCTGAAGGTGTGGCGGGCCGCCCGCGCCGAGAACCGCGGCATCCCCGGCGAGCTGCGGGCCCCGTCTGTCTCCAGCGTCCGCACCGCGCCGACTTCCGAGCGGCCCTTGTCGCCGCCTACGAACGCGCCGGCGCCCCGCCCCTGCAGCGGCTCGACCACTGCCCACAACTCGTCATCGACATCCCACGGCCTCGGCCGAGCCACCCCACACCCCCGGATCAACGTTCCCCGAGTGATCCAACCACCTCGAAGATCATTTCGTTAGGAGTTCTAAGTCGTCTCACTGAGGGTGCAGGATTGTCTCAATCTCTGAAGCTTCGGAGGTCACAGGGCAGATTCGCCAGCCAGAGCCCGCTTGACCACATTCTCAATTTTTGAAGTGCTACAGGTCAGAGAGTTACAAAAGGACCTTCAGCCTGCAATTCAGTTGAGACGACATACCCGCCAGCCGCGGCACCAACCTCCCCGGACAACACACCTAGAGGCGTTCGTGGAGGAGCGCCGCGCCCGCCTGGAGGAGTTGCTGCGGGCGTACGGGCGGGGCAGCAGGCCAGCCTCGCACGAGCGGTGCGCACTGATTCAGACAGCCCGAGACTCTGGTCATCCTGGAGCGGATGGAGACCGCGTCGTTCCTCTTGCGTGGCCGGTGGGAGGAGGAGCTGGAGACGGTCTTCCTGAACGACCTGGAGTTCGCTTGGGGCCGCGTATCCGGCTCAGCCGGTAAGCAGCCGGGAACGAGCAGCGGGGCCGGAGCGTGTCCTGGGCGAAGTCGGGAACCCCACCCGCCATGACCAGCGCGAGGGCCTGCCTGCGGCGGGGGTTGTGGAGGGTCTGGTTTGCCCTGTCACGTTTCGTGCCTGCTTCGGGCGCTGGTCGGGTTCGAGAGCGCGGTGAACCCGGGCCCCGGCCGATGTCCGTAAGCGTGCCCTCCCCGTCCACCGCAAGAAGCCGCCGTACCGCCACACCTCGCGCCAACGATGCGCCTTTGGCCGGCACAGCCCCAGTCGTTCCCGACCCTCTCTCGGCCACACCCGCCGTCCCGTGGACCGTCATACGGACCAGCCCACCCGCCCCGAACGGCTTCCGGTTGGGGGTTCCGGGAAACAGCCACCAAGGGGGCGGGACCCTCGACGACGCCCGGCGTGCGACACCCCGGTGTTCCTCGGCCGGGGATCCGTGCCCGATAGGGCCCGTTCGTCTCGCCGCGCGTGCCGGTGATCGTCGGAGGGGGTTGCCGTGTGGGTGTGGACGTCGACCGACGAGGTGGCGGCGGAGGACCGGACGGACTGGTACCACGACCTGGTGTCCGGGACGGTCGCTCCGCACCGGTTGGTGATAGCCGACCGTGCCACGTTCCATGCGCGGGCCGGGGTGCTGCGGCCGGGACGCATCGAGCTGACTCGCCATGCGCACGCGGACCACCGGTCCTGACGCACACCCGAGTTGATACGGCGGAGCGATCCGGAGACTTATGTCCTGGCCCTGATCACACAGGGTTCGAAGTCCATCTCCCTCGCCCGCAGGGACACCCGGGTGGACTGCGGGGACGTGGTCTTCTTCGACACCTCCCACCCCTATGCGGCGGGGAGCCCGAGGCCCGCCGACACCACGATGTCCCTGGTGCATGTGCCCCGCGGGCTAATCGCCCTGCCCGCGAACCGGCTGGAGGCGGCACTCGGCGGGCGCATCGACACCCGGCGGGGCATCGGCGCGGTCTTCCGCCAGCTCCTGGTGTCGCTGGAGTCCCACGGCGGCGACTGCGCCCCGCACGAACTGCACCTCCTCGAACGGTCGGTGCTCGACCTGGCCTCGGGACTGCTGGCCCGGCAGTTCGACATCTGGGACCGCCTCCCCCCGGAGACCCGGGAGCAGGTCATGCTCAAGCGGATCGACGCCTTCATCGACTGCCATATCGCCGGTCCCCAGCTCACACCGGAGGCCGTCGCCGCCCGTCACCATGTCTCCCTGTGCACCTTGCACAACCTCTTCCAGAGCAGTGGTGAGACGGTGGCCGCCTCCATTCGCCGGCGGCGTCTGGAACGGTGCCAGGCCGACCTCCTCGACCCCTCGCAGTCCGGTTGTCCGGTGCATGTGATCGCCGGCCGCTGGGACTTCAGCAGCCCGGCGGTCTTCAGTCGGGCGTTCCGGAACGCGTTCGGCATGTCGCCACGGGAACTCCGCAGCTGTCGTTCCTGACCGTTCCGGGTCCGCACGCATCGCCAAGGAGATGTGCGCGCAAGGTCAATTCATCGACTTGTCTCAGCACTAGCATCTGATGGTGTAGCACGGGGGAAAGACGGGCGGCGCTGCCCTTCGACGTGCCGGCGGACCACCGGCGGTCGGGCGAAACGTCTGCCCGTCGGCACTCCCGACGGATCTCCCCGGGCGCTGAAGGCGTTCGCGCCCGGCACATCCCGACACGTCCAAGGTCTCGTCGAAGGAGCCACACATGCCCGATCTCGGCATCCACCGCCCTGCCTGTTCTGCCCCGCCCGCGCCGAAGACGGCCGGACGCAGGGCCAAGACCCTCGCCAAGGCCCTCGGTGTCACGGCCTCCGCCGCCGCCCTCGTGGCGATGGGCGCGGGAACCTCCAGCGCGGCCAACGGCTACTTCCTGGGCAACGCCTACAGCGGCCTGTGCGCCGGTGTGGGGAGCCAGACCGGCAACGGGGCTCCGGTGATCCAGTGGGGGTGCAACCCGTCGTCCAGCGACGAACGTTGGCACTTCGTGGCCACCACGGACAGCAACGGGAACCGTGCCTACTTCATGCAGAACCAGTACTCGGGCAAGTGCATGGGGGTCGGCTCCAGTCTGGCCAACGGGGCCGGTGTCATCCAGTACACCTGCAACGGGGCCGTCGACGAGAAGTGGTGGTACAGCAACGGGGTCTTCCGGAACGTGTACTCCGGCAAGTGTCTGGGCGTCGGCTCCAGCACCACCCCCGGGAAGCAGCTCATCCAGTGGACCTGCAACGGTGCCACGGACCAGCTCTGGGCCTACTCGCCCTGATGAGCTGACTCGCCCCCACGGGTAGGCAGGTGGTGCCGGCCCCCTGCCCCGGAAGTCCGGGGTCAGGGGGCCGGCACCGACTTCGCCGGATCGTTCGCCGCCATGTGCTCGCCCCTCGCCGCTGGAAATGCCGGCCCGCAGCATCCCAGAGCCAGGACGGCGGCAGGCCAGCATGGGTGTGACGGTCGCCGCCGCACGCGACGCCCCGTTCAGGCCGTGTCGCCTGACCAGTCCCAGCGGTTCCGCTCCCCGGGCCGCAGGCCGTACAGAGCACGGCCGCCGACGCCGTGGCGGACTTCGCCGCCGGAACCGGTGGGTGGGTGCGCGCGGCGGCACCGTGCCCGTCCGGCGGCGGATGTCTCCGGTCATGCGCATGCTGTGCGGCCGCCCCGTCACGCCCGCCTTCCCCGTCCGAGAACCGCGGTGAGCGTCTGCTCCGTTGACCGGCTGCACATCTGTGCATCGCCTGGTGGGCGGTGCCGTGCTCTGTATCGTGTCATCGGCTCTCCGTCCCGGGGCGGCGCCGGGGGCTTCCCGTTCTCTGGGGGACCGGTGTTCGGACCTGCGAGGGTCTGTCCTGCTTGCCTGGGGGCGTCTTCGTCTCCGGCCTCTTCTGGTTCATGAGCGGTGGTCCCGTCGGAGCCGAGCCGGCACCGGGACATGCCGCGTACCAGCCGGTGCCCGGCGGGCCGCCTGTCATCTGGCTCCGTATCGGCGGTCGGCGGTCATGGCGTCCTCAGCGGGCCTTGAGTGCACGTGCTCATGACGCGGCGAAGGCCCGGTGGGCGTATGGGAACCAGCGTGAAGAACTCACTGGCAGGCGCGGCTCGGCGCCGCTCGCCTTGTGGGGTCTGATGGGGCAGCGGAACGGGCCCGGGGCCGTGCGGTCCGGACTCAGCTACGTCATCGAGCCGGTCAGGGGTCTGGAGGGCTGGGCCTCGTGGCGCGCTGATGGTCACCGGTGTCTGTGCCCTGTGCCTGCTGCGCGCCGCCCTGAGCGGTGTCTGGGGCCCGCGTCGCTGGTTCGTTCTGCTGCCGCCGGCGGGGGCCGGGCTGGTTCTCGCGTGGGGTCACCGTGTGCTGACCGCCGGAACGGTCGACGCCGGCATCCGCGCCGGGCTCGCAGTGTTCTTCGGCGCCCCGGCCGTGGCCGGGCTGTCGTTCTGGGCGCTGGCGCAGGCGGTCCGCTTCCGCGGCGGGTGCGGCACCGGGCGGACGGAACCGGTCCGCCGTTGACGTTCCCGTCCGCCGTTGACTGGTTCCGGTCGGCAGGCACCGGTCCGGTCCGGGGCGTGCCGGTCGGTGGTGCGGACGGGCCCACGCGCTTGGCGTCGTGCGGTGGGCCCGGCTTCCTCACCGGCTCCGGTGCGGTCCGTTGGCCCTGTGGGCGGGACAGTCGCGTGTGGATGGGTTTCGTTCTGGTTCGGTGTGGGTTTCCCCGCCGCACGGGTCGAGGGGAGTCGAGGGGAGTCGAGGGGAACGGTGTCGGCATCGCCCTGGCCGGTGTGGTGGTCCGGGTGGGTGTGGGAGCGGTCGGCTGCCTTGGCGAGTGTGTTCATGGCGGGGTTGTGGGTGTCCCGGTGTGAACCGGTGAAGGGCGCCGCCTCCGGGGCGGGAGCGCTTGGGCGGAGGCGGCTGGATCATCGTGCTGTCGGGGGAGCCTTGACGGGCCGGGTGGGGTGTCAGCCGGTTGTGTCCCGGTCGTAGGTGTCGGGGGCTCGTCGGGGTTCAGCAGGATGTCGTGGCGTCCGGCCAGTATGCCGTGGGTATCCGGCGCACCGGTGCTGGCGGTTTCGCCAGCACCGGCGGTCCCGGCAGGGGCATGCTGGTGGCCCGGACATCCGAATTCCTGTTCCCCGGCAGTTTGTGTAGGGAGCTGCGGTTCCGCGTTCCGTCCATCGGATGGCCGGACACGGCTGCTCCTGACGTCAGCGCTTTGGCGGGTTTCCTGCGTCTGCCGGTGGGGTTTGCTCTGCGCCATCGTCGGCCTGTCTTTTCCCTTTTACGGTCCGCCGCATCGCACCAGGGCGGATACGCACCGTGAACGGCGGGTGGTCTGTGAGGCTTCGGCTTGATGAGGCGGGCTGGGCAGGGGTTCTTGTGTGCAGAGGAGGGCGGTCCCTGGGGCGGTCAGGACGTGCGGCCAAGGGGGTAGATCCCAAGGGCGGGAGAGCTGCGGCCCGTCGGCGGTGTCCGGTACCGGCCCCGGGTTTCATGGTCGGTGTTCGGCCTCGCGCGGTCAGTCGGCGCGGGCGGTGCCGCTACTCCGGTCACGAGGGCCCCGTCGGGGTTGGCCGGTGGATCCGGGGTGGGTCCGGCTCTGTGGGTGCGGCGCACCGGTCGCCCGTGTCCCGGGGCCCGCCACCTGACGTTCGGTGGGGCGGTGGTGGTCGGTCTCGTGGCGCTGGACACAGGGGGCCGGATCGGTTCCGGTGGCTCAGGGCTCCCACGGCACCATCGAGTCCGCGCAGGCTGCCGCCGGAAACGTGTGGGGCGGCCGGTGGGTCCGTCGGCTTGGCCTATTGGGGGTGGACCGTCTCGCGCGCGGGCCAGCATCGCCAGGTACTCGGTGATCTTCCGGGTGCGGGTCCCGGGCCGCTTGACGGCGTTGACCCGGTTGATGGGGGGGAAGCGGTGTTCCTGGTGAGGATCTCGGACGTCGCGATCGTCGCCGGACCGGCGGTGATCGCGGCGCGCAGGTCGGCCGGTACCTCCGATTCCGACGACGGTGCACGGGCGGCCGCCGTTGCTGTCGGCGCCCCCTTGATCCGGGCGGCGGTCCGGCGTCGCCCTATACGTCTCACCGCATAGCAATACAGGGCAGATCATTGCATTCATGAGATATATCTATCAAATGACTGCTTTTGTGACTTTGGGTGCATTTCTTGTGAATCTCATTTATTAGCGTTGTATGCCATGAGCGCACTCCCCCCTCGCAGCATCGCCATCGTCCTGGGCACCCGTCCCGAGCTGGTCAAGCTCGCCGAGCTGATCCGGTTGCTGGGTCCCGCCGCGCGTGTCCTGCACACCGGTCAGCACTACGACCCGGAGCTGTCCGGCGGCTTCCTCGACGAGCTGCGGGTGCCCGGGCCCCGGTTCCTGCCCGGGGTCGGCGGCCGGTCGCGGGCCGTCCAGGTCGGAGCGGCCCTCGCGGCGCTCGACGCGGACTTCGAGGCCGCGCCGCCACTCGCCGTCGTCGTGCAGGGCGACACCAACGCGGCCCTGTCCGGCGCCCTCGCCGCCAACGCCCGGAACATTCCCCTGCTGCACGTCGAGGCCGGGCTGCGCAGTCACGACCGCGCCATGCCCGAGGAACACAACCGCGTCATGATCGACCGGATCGCCGACGTCCTGTGCGCGCCGACCGCCGGGAACCGGGAGCTGCTCCTCGCCGAGGGGATCGCGGACGAGCGGATCACGGTCACCGGGAACACCGTCGTCGAAGCGGTCCGTGACCACCTCCCCCCGCCCCGTGAGCGCGCCGCCCTGCTGGGAGGGCACGGGCTGACCGCCGACGGATACGTCCTGGCGACCGTGCACCGGCCCGAGAACACCGACCGGATCCCCGCCCTCGCCGCCGTCCTGCGTGAGCTCGCCCTGCTCGGCGGGGAACTGCCCGTGGTCCTGCCGCTGCACCCCCGCACCCGTGCCCGGATCGCCGCGGCCGGCATGGAGTCCCTGCTCGAACCGGTGACCGTGCTGCCCCCGAGCGGGTACGGCACCTTCCTAGCCCTGGCCCGTCACGCCGCCGTCATCGTCTCCGACTCCGGGGGCGTCCAGGAGGAGACCACCGTCCTCGGCCGCCCGCTGGTGGTGGTCCGCCGCTCGACCGAGCGCCCCGAGGCGCTCGCCGACTTCGCCGAGCTGACCGCGCCCGGGCCGGGCATCACGGCCGCCGTCCGGCGCCGGCTCGCCGAAGGCGCCGACGGTCTGCGCCGGCTGGCGTCCCTGCCCAGCCCCTACGGAGACGGCAGCGCTTCCCTGCGGATAGCCGGTCTCGTCGAACGCGCCGCCCGCGCCGGCGCGGACCACCCGTCCGTACCGGCCCGGGCCGCGGCGCCCGCGTAACGGCCGGTCGCTGTCCGGACCGCCCCCGGCCGGGCCGCGACCGGCCGGACAGGAGCCAGCCGGCAGGAGCCGGCCGTACGACGACCGGCCGCCGCAGGCCCGCGCCCACCGCCACCGCCACCGTCCCGCCGGAGCACCCCGTGAACACTAGCCAACTCCTGTACGTCTTCCCTTTCCTCCTCATCGCCTGTTTCTTCGTCTACTGGGCCGGATCCCGTACCGCCTACGCGCGGCGCACCCCCACGCCGAAGGGCGACCCCGCCGCCCACGACTGGCACTTCTTCGTGCCGTGCCGCGACGAGGAAGCCGTCATCGCCACCACCGTCACCCGGCTGCGTTCCGACTTCCCCACGGCCCACGTCTGGGTCGTCGACGACGCCAGCGACGACCTCACCGCCCCGATCGTGCGCCACCTCGCCGGCCAGGACCCGAACGTCCACCTGGTCACCCGCCGCCGGCCCGACGCCCGTACCGGCAAAGGGGCCGCACTCAACGCCGCCTACACGGCGCTCAACACCGTGCTCCACCACACCGGCCGCCACCGGGTGGTCGTCTGCGTCGTCGACGCCGACGGCCAGGTCTCACCCGACGCGCTCGACCTGGTCAGCGGCCCCGACGGATTCGCCGACCCCGGCACCGGCGGCGTGCAGATCGGCGTCCGGATGCGGAACACCGACGACCCCCGTCCCCTCGCCCACCGGGGACGCCCCGCCAACGCCTACGCCCGGCTCCTGATCCGCATGCAGGACATGGAATTCGCCACCTCCAACACCGGCATGCAACTGCTGCGCCGCCGCACCGGTTCGGCCGGACTCGGCGGCAACGGCCAGTTCACCCGGCTCACCGTGCTCGACCGCATCGCCGCCGCCGAAGGCGGCGGCCCCTGGCAGCACGACGCGCTCCTGGAAGACTACGAACTCGGCCTCCAGGCACGCCTCACCGGACACCGGGTCACCCATGTCCACGACACCTGGGTGACCCAGGAAGCACTCCCCCACACCCGCCGCTTCCTCGCCCAGCGCACCCGCTGGGCCCAGGGCAACATCCAGTGCGTCCGCTACACGGGCCGCATCATCGCCTCCCGCCACTACCGGCCCTCAGGCGTACTCGAAGCCCTCTACACGTTCTTCCAGCCCCTCGCCCACCTCGTCACCCTGCTGCTGACCGCCCTCATGACCGCCGCCCTCGCCCTCGGCGACAGCACCGCACTCGCCACCTGGCCCCTCGCCCTCACCCTCGCCACCGCCTCCGTCATCCCCTTCCTCCTGTGGGGCCCGGTCTACCGGCGCGACTACGCCCCGGACCACTCCCGGCTCAAGGGCCTGCTGTGGGGACTGGCACTCTGGCTGTACGCCTACCACCTCTTCGCCGTCAGCACCCGCGCCGCCTTCCGGACCCTGCGGGGCCGTACCGGCTGGGCGAAGACCCGGCGCAACGCCGAGAAGACCGGCACCGGCCCCATCGCCACCGAAACCTGACGTCCCGTCCCTGCACCGGCTCCACCCGTTGCGACGTGCCCGGTGCCATCAACGAAGACGAACGCCGCACAGGCAAGCCGTCGGAGAGCCCGCACGGCAGCCCCTACGGCTGTGCGGGGTCCTACCCCTGGCGCAGGAATTCCCGGAGGTCCGCGGCCACAGCCGTCATTCCCTCACCGGCTTCGATCACCGTCGTCACCGTGCACCTCCAGTCATCGTCGAAGAACCCCGACCGGAGCGTCCAGCTCAGATACACATGCCCACCCGATCCGAAGACCGCCTTCACGACCAAGTGGTTGTTCTCCCAGACGCGCTCGCCCTTCCAACCCCGGAAGTCACGCGCCAGACCGTCGAAGAAATCACCCATGGCGTCCCAGACGGTGACGGTCACCCGCTCGAAGCAGGCGCGGAGACCGTCAGCGACAACCTCCACCGCGAAGACGGCCTCGTACTCGTCCGCACGCGTCCAGCCGGACAACCGCACGGACGCCGCCAGCGACCCCGCGCCCTTCACCACAACCTCAACCTGTCCCGGACCCACCTCGATCAGACTCACCCGGCGAACGGTAAGGCGTCCGGCGTGGCAAAGGGAATCCCATTCCTTGCTTCTGGCTGGGCCACCATCACTCATGGGTGTGCATCGCGGAGAGGGCACGCACCGGGGCCACCCGCCACAAGTGGAGGAACGCGTCGAACCAGTCCCCGAGCGATCCGCCGGAAAGGTGGCGGGCGGCATCGTCGGCGGAGGTGTGGTGAGGACCGACCGATCAGACGCGTCCTGGCCGATGCGTCAAGCCAGGTCCGTACCGGGGGCAGGACATCGGCACACAGGTCCAGAAGACAGACGTCCAACCCCATGACCCCCAAACCACATCAACGAACCCCACCGGAGAGGACGGGACATGACGCGGCGGCGCCCTGCCGTGGTGAAAGGCCAGGCAGTCAGGCAGTCAGACGGTCAGGCCGGGGGCACGGCGGAAGAACGGCGGCGGTAGTGACGGGCCACCCGGGTACGGTTCCCACAACGCGAAGGGGAGCACCAACGGCGGCGGGGATGCGACGGCAGGAACACCATGACGCAGCCGTCCGCCTCACACTCCTTCAGCCCACCCGCCCCAGGCCCGGCGAGCAGCATGGCAGCGTCCTCGGCCAGCAGGGCGGCCAGCCGCACCCCGAGCGGGCCCTGACGGCAGGGGGTCGCCGTCACCGTGGTGCCGTCCCAGCCGAGCTCCCACACCGACGCCGCCGCACGCTGCGCCACAGTAAGAGCGCGCAGAGCGGACAGGGGAGGCGCCGTCCGCTCCAACAGCGCCCGGACGACTGTCTCCACGTGTTCCCGGACGCGGTGGACGGGTGGCAGGTCTTCCGGGTCCGGGGTTCCCGTGGCGATGTCCGCGGGAAGGCGGTCCGCTTCCAGGGCCAGCCACCGGGCCAGCGACCGGGGTGTGGCGAGCAGGTCGGCACGTCCGCCAGGGGCGGCCGGCCGGGTGTTGATCAGGTCCAGAGCCAGGGTCTCACCGGTCAAGGGTTCGCCATCAGACATAGGGCTAATGCTACATCAGTCGATTGACACATTAGCCTTACGGGCGGTAGACCTAACGCATCATCAGCTCAAGGAGGCATGTGACATGGAGTCCGTGGACACCTTCCGTCCCGCTGTTCCCGCCCGGACCGCCCACCGGTCCGTCGACATCGACGGAGTCGAGGTCTTCTACCGGGAGTCCCTGCCCGAACACCCGGACGCCCCCGTCGTCCTGCTCCTGCACGGCTTCCCCTCCGCCTCCCACCAGTTCCGCCGCCTCATCGACACGCTCGGCGCCCGCTACCGCCTCATCGCGCCCGACTACCCCGGCTTCGGACACACCCGCGCCCCCGACGGGTTCACCTACACCTTCGAACGGCTGACGGACATCGTCGAAGGGTTCACCGAACACCTCGGACTGACCCGCTTCACGATGTACCTCTTCGACTTCGGAGCACCCATCGGCTTCCGGCTGGCCGGGCGTCACCCCGAACGGATCGCCGGTCTGATCGTGCAGAACGGCAACGCCTACACCGAAGGACTCTCCCCCGCCGCCCGCGCGTTCACCGCCCTCACCCCCCAGGACCCCGGCGCAGACCAGACCGTCCTCGACCTCTTCACCCTCGAATCCACCCGTGCCCAGTACGAGACCGGCACCACCGACCCCTCGCTGATACCCCCCGAAAGCTGGCTCCTCGACCAGCACTTCCTCGACCAGCCCGGCCGCAAGCAAGCACAGCTCGCCCTCGCCTACGACTACAAAACCAACATCGCGGCCTATCCCGCCTGGCAGGCCTGGCTCCGCGAACACCAGCCGCCCACCCTCATCACCTGGGGCACCAACGACCCCTTCTTCCCCGAACCCGGCGCCCACGCCTACCTCAAAGACCTCCCCCACGCCGAACTCCACCTCCTCCCCACCGGCCACTTCGCCCTCGAAGACCACCTCCCCGACATCGCCCAGCACATCACCCGCTTCCTCGACCACCACACCCCGTCCTGACACCGACCCACCCGGCCACCAGCCCGACCGTGTCGGGGCGACGCCGAGCGGGACGGGACAGGACGAGGCAGGACAACCCCCCAACCCCGATCACCCCGGGGCGAAGCCCAGGAGCCACCAGTCAGACCCAGGTGTAGTTCTCGTCGGTGACGGCTTCGAGGGCCGCGTCGGCGACGGCGGCGCGGGGGCCGGGGAGCGCGGCGAGGGCGGGGCCGATGGGCGGGAAGACCGGAAGTCCCGCGGTCTCGCGGTAGTCGATCCACTCGATCACGCCGACTTCGTGGCTTCCGTCCGGGAGTTCGTCGAGCTCCTGCTCGGCGAGCGTGGCGCGGACGCCGGGGGTGATGTGGAAGCGGTAGATCAGATGGAGCTTGCGCGGCGGCGGGGTGGGGCCGGGACGGGTGACGCGCTGGTCGACGACCCACAGCAGGTCCCCGCCTTCGGCCTGTGCCGTGTCCAGGCCGAGCTCCTCGGCGAGTTCGCGGGCGAGGGCGGCGTCGAGGTCTTCGCCGTGCTCGACGTTGCCGCCGGGCGGGGTGTAGTGGGTGGACTCGGCACGGTCACGGCGGATGAGGGCGACGTCGTCGCCGCAGAACACCAGGGCCCCGGTCCGGATCTTGATCCGGGAGAACGGGGCAGGCGGGGTGTCGGGGGTGCTTGTCATGGCGGCCAGTATCGCGGCCGCCCCTGGGCCCGGGCGGGCCTTGCCCCTCTTCCAGCCGACCAGCCCTGACCACGACCGCGACGTCCGCGTAACCGCCGGCGTTGAGATCACCGGCCGCTCGGGCGAGGAGACACCATCAGCGGAACGGCCATGGCCGGAAGCGTGAGTCCGGTGGCGGGCACGCAGACAACGGCGACGGACACGGTCCAGATGCGGTCCGTGTACACACGGGATCTCCAAAAAGTCCGGCAACAAGGTCACTTGTGGGATCACCGCCGAAGGACACCAGGGGTTTCAGGCGACGGAACACGTCGGCGCGGCACTGCTGTCACAGCCCGGGCGGCTCGCGGCGCACCGGCCGGCAGCACTCCCGGACCCGGCAGGAACAGTGGCGCGCCGACGCCCGGCCCCGTCCCGGTCAGCAGGCACGCACGGACCGGCACCCCGCCCCTCCTGCAACTGCGGCAAGTGTGCTCGCGTCGTAGCCCGCGCCAGCCGCCAGGGGCCCGGAGTCCGGTCCACCCCGCTGCTGTGCGTAACCGCCGCAGTCCACGGGCGAACCGTTCACCGGACCCTCCCCGGGGCCAGTGAACTCCCCCGATGACCTGCCATCACACCTCACCTCATTCCGTTGGCGCCGACGGTCCGCTCCGGGCGTTCCCTTGCCCCAGCAGCGCCGTCGGACCACTGCAAGGAATTGTTGGGGAAGCACAGAACAGGCTTCCCGAACAATGGCTGGCCAGCTGAAATCGAAGTGTCGGCCCCGGCGGACACCCGCTCCACGGACCTGGACGACCGACCGGCTCCGCTGGCACAAGGCCGACGACGACAAGATCCACGAACGCTCGGGCCGCCCACATCCCGCACGGCAGGGGAGCGAAGGCTTCCGTGGAACCGCTGGGCAAGGCCCCGTCGAAACCACCGAAACCACACGAGGGAGAACAGCATCATGTCGTTGCTCAAGGTTCTCACCACCGCAGCCGTTTCCGCGGCCATCGCAGGGGCCGGAGTACTGACCGCCCCCATCGCGCAGGCCGCCGAGAAGCCCTCCACCGCGATCACAGCGCCGACCCAGGAGTCCGCTCAGACGGCCTACATCTGGCAGCCCACCGGCGAGGTCTACACCACGCTCCGCCGCTGCAACGCCAGCGGAACCTACTGGTACAACAACCGCCCCGACGTGGTGGACTGGGACTGCCGCCTGCGTAGCGGCAAGTACTACCTCTACCTCCTCATCGACACCGAACTCGCCGCTCGCTCCTGATCCCACCGCTGGGCCGGACGGCGTCGTCGTCCGGCCCAGCGCCCTCGAAGGCTCTCCGCCCAGGCCCTCCCGCTCAGGCGACGCCCACGGCGCAGGGCTGTCGACGGCTCCCCCGCCGTGACATCGTCCAGAACGGCCGCGTGCCGTAGCTGGACAGTTCCCGCGATCAGCGCTCCGGGCCGCAGTCCAGCAGACGTCGTCGTTGAACTCGAAGTGCACACCGCTCGGCGGCGGATGGTCGAACCCACAGACAGTACACGGCCCCGTCACGGTCTCCGCGACCGACGCGGTGCCACCGGCGCGCACTCACGTGAGGAACTCGCGCCCGCCGTGGCCCGGCTCGTTCCACGGGACCGAACCGGGGCGCCCGGGCCGGGCCACGGCACCGGACACCGGGGCCGGGGACGCGGGTGGGTATCCCTGACAGGGGCTGGAGAGCACGCGGACCTCGCAGCAGAGTGGTGGTCAGGAACAGCGGAGCCCGGCAGAACGGATGAGGTTGTGAAGATCATGGTGATCGGCGCCACGGGAACCATCGGCGGCGCGGTGGCACGGGAACTGGGCCACCGGCACGAAGTCGTCGAGGTCTCGCGGTCCGGGCGGGTGCGGGTGGACATGGCGGACCCCGTATCGGTCGGGGCGCTGTTCGACCGGGTGGGCGAGGTCGACGCGGTGGTGTGCTGCGCGGCGAGCGGCCGGATGACTCCGCTGGACGCACCGGAGGACGCCCTGTACTGGGGCGGGTTCGACGCGAAGCTGGTCGGTCAGGTGAATCTGGTGCGGCGGGCGGTGCACCAGGTACGGGACGGCGGTTCCGTGACGCTGACCAGCGGCCGGTTCGCCGAGCCGGTGGCGGGCGGCTCCCTGGGGCACATGATCAATACGGGGCTGGAGGCGTTCGTGCGCTTCGCGGCCGTCGAGATGCCCCGGGAGGTGCGGCTGAACGCCGTCAGTCCGGGATGGGTCAGCGAGACGCTGGAGTCGCTGGGCCGGGACCCGGCGGCGGGGACCCCCGCGGCGGAGGTGGCGAAGCTGTACGCGCGGGCGGTGGAGGGCAACGCGCACGGACGGATCCTCACCGTCGGCGACGGAGGCGACGGCACTTCATGAGCCCGGCACGCGGACGCCCTGTCGTGGGCGGCTCGGAGCGGTGACCGCCCGGCGCGGCGGGAAACGGCACGCCCCCGAGCCGCGCCGTCCGCCCCGGCAGGCCGCGCGGCCCTCCGTCACCCGGCACGACGGGCCAGCCGGCGCAGGGCGGCCTCGGAGCCGGATCCGGGTTCGGCGGTGAAGACGACGACGCGCTGACCGTCCGAGCGGGACGGTTCGAGGATCTCGCCGTACAGGTCCATGACGCCGACGACGGGGTGGTGGAACTCCCGCGTGCTCTGCGGGACGCAGGGATGTACGGAGTGGGAGGCCCACAGCCGTGCGAACTCCGGGCTCTTGAGGGCGAGTTCGTCGATGAGCCCGGCCAGGGCCGGGTCGTCCGGGTACCGGGTGGCGGCGCGGCGCAGATGGGCGACCGTGTCGTCGGCCTTGGCGGGCCAGTCCGCGTACAGCTCCCGGGTGGGGTCGTCGAGGAAGACCAGCCGGGCGATGTTGGGGCGCCGTTCCGGCCGGTCGGGCGCGTTGAACGGGAGGTGCCCGGCCAGCAGGGCGTGCGCGGCGGGGTTCCACATCAGGACGTCGTAGTGGCGCCCGATGACCAGGGCGGGCGTGTCACCGAAGGCTCCGACCAGGAGCCGGACACCAGGGCGGAGCCGTTCGGCGCTCCCGTCGCGGGGCACGGAGGGGCGGGGGCGGGCCAGTTCGCGGAGGTGGAGGTGCTCGGCCTCGTCCAGCCGCAGGACACGGGCGACGGAGTCGAGGACCGCGTCGGAGACACGGGGGCTCTGCCCCTGTTCGAGGCGGGTGTAGTACCCCACGCTGACCCCGGCGAGCTGGGCCAGTTCCTCGCGGCGCAGTCCCGGTACGCGACGAAGGCCGCCGTAATCGGGCAGGCCCACGTCCTGGGGCCGTAACCGGGCGCGCCGGGCGCGCAGGAATCCACCGAGTTGCTTCCGCCTCTCCACACCCGTCGCAACACCCGGCCCGGCGGTCTTATGCCCAGGGGGCCGGGCGGGGCGGGGAGGGCTACGGGGCCGGGCGGGGGGCGGGACCGCAGGACTCACCGCCACCGCACCGACGCCGGTGGTGGTGTGACGCCCGCGAGCGTCACACCACCCGGGGCGTCACATCGCCGTCGCCCCGCCGTCCACGGGAACGGCACCTCCCGTGACGAAGGAGGACCGGGTGCTGAGCAGCCACAGCGCCGCCTGCGCCACCTCGGAGGGGTGCGCCATCCGCCGCTGGGCCGACCGCGAGGTGAACGCCTCCTCCAAGGCGGGCGACACCGAGAGCACCTCCTCCATCAGTTCGGTCCGCGTACTGCCCACCACCAGGGCGTTCACCCGGATTCCGTCCTGCCCGTAGTCGGCGGCGGCCGCCCTGGTCAGACCGATCACACCGTGCTTGGCCGCGACGTACGCCGCCGACGCCCCCGTAGCGGCCACGCCCGCGTGACTGGAGGTGTTCACGATCGATCCCCCCGCGCCCGTGGCCAGCATCGCGGGAATCTGCCGGCGCAGACAGTTCCATACGCCGACCAGGTTCACCTCCAGGACGCGGTGGAAGTCCGCTTCGTCGCTCTCGTGGAGGCGGGTGCCCGCCGTCGCCCAACCCGCGTTGTTGAACGCCCCGTCCAGCCTCCCGTAGGCCGCCACCGCGAGGTCGACCGCCCGTCCCACGTCCTCGGGGCGGGTGACGTCGCCCACCGCCGCGACCGCCTCCCCTCCCCCGGCCGTGATCCCGTCCACCAGGTCCCGTAGCCGCTTCTCCCGGCGGGCCATCAGCACCACCCGGGCGCCCTCCGCTGCGAACAGCCGTGCCGCGGCGGCGCCGATGCCGCTGGACGCGCCGGTGACCATCACGACCCGGCCGTCGAGGAGTCCCGTTCCCGGGAGCCGGGCGTCGCCCTCCGTTCCGAGCGGCCCGGGGCCGGTCGGGTCCTCAGTCCGTCCAGACGGCATGACGTCCGGCCTCCTCGTCGAGCGTGCGGATCAGGGCCTCGTCCACGGACCCCAGCGAACCCACCAGGTGTCTGACGCCCGCCTCCTCCATCAGACGGCGCTGGAAACTCTTCTCGAAGTCGCTCGGGAAGCCGATGAAGGGGACGTCCAGCCGTCGCGCCTCTTCCGCCACGGTCGTCACGTCGTCGATGAAGAGCGCCTGGTCGTGGGAGACGCCGAACTCCTCGGTGATCTCCCGGATGCCGGGGCGGAATCCGTCCGTGCACACGTACCCCGGCCCGTCGAAGGAGGCGGCGTGCTCGCCGAGGTACTCGTCGAAGTGTTCTTTGCCGAGACCTCCGTAGCAGACGGTCTGGAGCCCCAACCGCCTGAGGAGAGAGAGGAGTTCCACCGCACCGTCCTCCAGGCGCACCGGATGTTCCGCCAGGTACGCCTCGCGGTCCGCGAAGTAGGCGGCGAGCGCCTCGTCCCCGGTCATGGGCTCCGTCACCGCCTCCGCCATCCGGGCCCCGGCGACGGCGCGCGGCTGCGAGAAGACGCGGCGCTCCACCTCGGCCGTGTAGGCACCGCCACGGCTGACGACGAAGCGGTGGATGACGGGGCTGAAGGTGTCGTTCAGCAACACCCCGTCGATGTTCAGTGCGGCGAGCCGTAAGACCCGGAGCCGAGTGGACACGGAACCTCCCTGAAGAAACGGACGGCCGAGCGGAAGAGCGGTGGACTGCGGACAGGCGGGTGGAGTCGTGGGCGCGCCGCAGGTGCCGGGGCGGTGGGGACGGGACCCGTGAGGGGACGCACGTGCCCCCCCGGGGGGGCGACGGGGACGGGGCCCGGGAGGGGACGGAGGCGGGCCCGGGGCGCCGGGGGGGGCGTGTCAGCCGATCAGACGGGCCGCCCTGCGGGAATCGCACTCGACGCCGTCGACGGCGTCGGGCACGGCGATGCCCGGGAGCAGGAAGCGCCACATCTCCACGGTCCGTTCGGTCAGGTCGGAGCGGCCGCAGACCACGAAGGAGTACATCTGGAGTCCCGTGCACGCCGCGACCACGAAATCCGCGACCCTCTCCAGCTCCAGCCCCTCCCTTAGCTCTCCTCGCTCCCGCGATACTTCGAGGATCTCGGTCATGATGTGCGACCATGTGCGGTACGGAGCGCGTTCGTTCAGTCCGAAGCTGCCCTGTTCGTTGGTCAGCCGCACCCCGGCGCGCAGCAGGGGGTCCTCGCGGAGCCGTCGTGACCACACCAGGGTGATGTCCACCAGCCGTTGGAGCCCCTGGGACGCCAGACCCGGGACGATGACGTCCGGTTGGGCGTTCATGACCTCCCTCGCGAGCCCTTCCTTCGACCCGAAGTGGAAGTAGATCGCTCCCTGCGTCGTTCCCCCGCGTTCGCAGATCTTCGCGATGCTCGCCCCGGCGAAGCCGTACTCGTCGAAGACCTCGGCGGCGGCGCGGAGGATCCCTCCCCGCGTCTCCATCGCCCGGCGCTGCCGCACCCGTTCCGTCTGTCGCCTCACCGTCAGCCCCTCGTCCCCGCCCCTTAAACAAAAATGAACATTCTCTATTGTACGAGGATCCACCCCGCCCCCGCCGCCCCGAACGCCTCTTTCCCGGCGGATCGGCGGCACCGGCTCCGCGCGACCGCCATCCTTCCCGGTCCCACCTCGCAGGGGGTCAACTCCCTTGACGCGAGGGGCGGACGGCGGTGCCGACGGCTCACGCGTACCTAGGCCGTCGACCGAAGACTGAGTATCCGTGCGGATATCGTCTGAGTCCCCTCGACGCGAGGGTGGAGAGCGCGGAAGGGGCGTCGTGTCCCGGTCGCGCACTTCTCACCCGATTCTCCTGGAGGTAGGTCATGCGACGGTTAGGCAAGGTCGCCGCGGCACTCGTGCTGACGAGCGCGGCACTGGCGGGAACGGCCGGAGCGGCGGGCGCGGCGCCCGGCGGGGCGGACAAGTCCCGTGCGGCGGCGGTGTGTTCCACTCCGTGGGGCAGCGGCACCAAGTCGTCCCCCGAGTCATCGGCGGGTGAACCGCTCAAGAACATCAGAACCGGCAAGCACGCGTGCTACGACCGCATCGTGTTCGACGTGACCGGGGCCACGGGGAAGACGGGCTATCACATCGGATACGTCGACGCGTTCTACCAGGACGGCACCGGTGACCACATCCCGGTGAGCGGCGGCGCCATCCTGCAGATCTATGTGAACGCGCCGAGCTACAACCCGTCCACCGGCCAGGTGGTCTATCCCGGTGTGCCCGGGCAGAACCTGCCCGGGGTGAGCATCGCGGGGTACCAGACGTTCAGGGACACCAAGTACGGGGCGAGCTTCGAGGGGCAGACGCAGGTCGGTCTCGGTCTGCGGGCCAGGCTGCCGTTCCGGGTCCTGCAATCCGGTGACCAGGTGATCGTGGACGTCGCGCACAGCTGGTAGTCGCGGCGGATTCCGAGGGCCGTCCCGTGTCCGTTCCGGCGGACGCGGGGCGGCCCGTCCGTGCGCGCGGTCCGTCGCACCCCTGGGCACGAACACCTGGACATGGGATACTTGATCATGCCTGTGACACAGCCGTGGCAGGTCGGCCGCCCGCTGCCAGTCCGACCGCACCGAGCGTTCCCGCTCCCCCGGCCCGGCGGGGCGGACCGGGCTCGCGCACCGCGTGAACGGGGCGCGGTCCGGGTCCGAGGGCTCGCGGCGACACGTATCACCCGGGGCGGGCGGAGCGCTGTGGGGGGCCGTGGGCCGACCGTCGCGCTCCGGGTCGGGGTGGCCTTCTCCGTTCGGCCCGAAGGCCGTTGAGCCGTTCCGCGCGCTGTCGTCCGTAGGGTCCCGACCCCTTCCCTCCCGTTCCTTCCGGTCGCCCCGCGAGAGGCACGCGGCGACCGCCATGCCGTCCCTCGGCCACGGCGACGGTCCCAGCCGGTCGGATGTCCCGTCCGGCGCGCGGGTGGCCACGGGCCGGGGACGGGGGCCCGGCCGACGTCCCGTTCCGTTCCGTCCCTGACGGGCCGGTCCGGCCGTACCCCTCTCCCATGCCTCCCGACACGACCTCCTCAGAAAGAGGCAGCCAGGTGACCGCACTCAGCAATCTCGGCTACTACCTCTGCGGGGTCATGCTGTTGCTGGTCTGTGCCGTGAAGGTTCCCGCGCTGGTCCGCCGACGTCATGACGCCCGGCTGCGCGCGGCCTGTCTGCTGCTGCTCAGCGGCGGTTGTCTGGTCATCCTGGCCGCTCCGGAGTCGATCGTGCGGCTCAACCGGCTCACCGGGGTGCCCAACATCGCCGCGCCCGTCGTCTACGGGGTGACGATCGTGTTCTCCGGGGCGAGCCTGCTGCTGATCGTGAGCTGGCGGCTGGCGTCGGAGGAGTGGGCGCGGCGCGTCTCACGGCTGTGCGTCGGGGTCTGCGGGCTCGCCGCCGTGGCCGTCGTGGCCCTGTTCCTGGCGGGGCGTACCCCCGTGGAGCAGGTCAGCCTGTTCGACACCTACTACGCGAACACCCCGTTCATCCGGGAGATGATCGTCACCTATCTCGTCGTCCAGGGCGTGGCCACGCTGATCACGAGCGTGCTGTGCTGGCGGTGGTCGTCGAAGGTCAGCGGTTCGCTGCGGGCCGGGCTGCTGACCCTCGCCCCCGCGTATCTGATCATCGCGTGCTACGACGGTCTGCGGATGGTGGCGGTGGTCGCCCGCTGGGCGGGCAAAGATCTGGACTTCCTGGTGGACGAGGTGTCCCTGCTGCTCACCGCCCCCTCCGCGGTGCTCGGCGCGGTCGGGTTCACGCTGCCGCTCGCCGGTCCCCGGGTGGCGGAGACCGGGCGGGCGGTACGGGAGTTGAGGCGGCTGTCCCCGTTGTGGCGGGCGCTGCGCGAGGTGCCCACCCCGGGGGCCATCCGCGCGCGGCCGTCCCGGTGGCGCACCTCGCCCTCGGCCCTGCTCACCGCGCGGAGGACGGCCCTGTACGACGTGGTCCTCGCGCTCGCGCCGTTCTGCGATCCGGCCGTCCGCGAGGTGGCCCGGCGGGCGGCGGAGCGGGCGGGCGGCGGCCCGGAGGCGGCGGCAACGGCCGGGGACGCGGTCATGCTCCTGGTGGCGCGGGACCGGCAGCGCGCGGCGGCCGGGGAGCCGGAGGAGGGCGCGTGCGCGTCCGTGGGGCGGGCGTGGGACCTGGTGCCGCTCTCCCTGGCCCTGTCCTCGCCCGTCGTCCGGGAGGTCCACGGCCGTTTCCCGGCCCTTCCGCCCGTGGTTCCCTCACCGTGAGGACGTCCCCGGGGACGGGTCCCGTCAGCCGTGGCTGGTGTCGATGACGCAGAAGCGGTTGCCCTCGGGGTCGGCGAGGACCACGAAGTCGGGGTCCGGAGGGTAGGAGTCCCAGTCCACCCGTCGGGCGCCGAGGGCGAGCAGCCGGGTGATCTGGGCGCTCTGGTCGTCGGCGTCGGCCGCGTAGAGGTCGAGGTGGGCCCTGGGGTGTTCCTGGACGGGGGTGGTGCTCAGGCCCAGGGCGAGTGGGGGGCCGGTGTCGCCTCCGGCGGGGACCAGGACCGCCCAGCGGTCGGTGGGGGCCTCGCGGGGGACGTATCCGAGGGCGCGGGTCCAGAAGGCGGTCGCCCTCGGGAGGTCCGTCACGCCCAGCACGATCGATCCGATTCTCAGCATGCCTTCCTTCTATCCTCCGGACCGGTCCGTCGTCACGGCGGTTTCGCCGGGCCGGTCGTCACATCGGTGGCACCGGGTCCGCCGTCGCTCCCGGGTCCCGTGTGTCCGTCGTTCCCGGCGTTCCCGGCGGGTGGTCTCAGGAGAGGGCGGCGCGGCGTTCCGCCTCGGCCAGGGGCGGGCCAGGCAGAAGGGGTTTGCGGGGGCCTAGCAGCATGGGCAGGAGCATGTCCGGCGACAGCAGCCGGGTGGCGGGGCGTTCCAGGCTCATCACGTCCAGCAGGGCGCCGAGGGCGCGGGGGCTGCGGGCGCCGGTGGCGACGGCCCGGTCGACGAAACGGGCGAGGAATCGTTCCAGCACGGTGGGCGGGGTGTCGGTGGCGTCGGGGTAGAAGGCGTCCTGGCCGACGGCGAGGTCCCAGGCGGCGGCGACGGGACGGGCCACGGCGCGCTGGAGGCGGCGGGCGGCGCCGGGGGCGGTGAGGGGGGTGGTGCGCAGGACGTCGCGGACGGCGACGGCGCTCTGGGCGGCGACGGTCAGCCCGTGTCCGTAGACGGGGTTGAAGGCCGCGACGGCGTCGCCGAGCACGGCGCAGCCGTCGGGCCAGCGGTTCAGCCGTTCGAAGTGGCGGCGGCGGTTGGCGGTGGCCCGGGTGATCTCCACTCCGGTCAACGGGTTCGCCTTGCCGAGGAGTTCGCCGATGACGGGGGCGTCGAACCCCAGGGCGAAGGGGACGAAGGCATCGGGGTCGGCGGTGGGTTCGCCGCCCCGGGTCCCGGCGAGGGTGACGATCCAGCGGCCGTCCTCGATGGGCAGGATGACCCCGCCCTGACCGGGCGGCTTGGCGGGGTTGGCCTGGACGTTGACGATGGGGAAGGTGATGTCGGCGGTGCTGCCGGGGGCGCGGTAGAGCCGGGTGGCGTAGGTGAGGCCCGCGTTGACCCGGCGTTCGGGGGCGGCGGGGAGTCCGAGGTCCATGAGCCAGCGCGGGGCGTGGGAGCCCCGGCCGGAGGCGTCGACGACGAGGTCGGCGCCCAGCACGCGGTAGCCGTCGGCGTCGTGGACGCCGAGGCCGGTGACCCGTCGGGCGTCGCCGGTCAGGCCGACCGCCGTGGTGTTCTGACGGAGCGTCACTCCCGGCTGGCCGAGGACCCGTTCGCGCAGGACGGAGTCGAGGAGGTCGCGCGAGCAGACCAGGTTGCGGTGGTGGGTGGCCGTGAAGCGGCGGAACCACACCTCGTTCGGGGCGCGGGAGACCATGTCGCCCATGATGTGGGCGAGCCGTCCGCCCCGGGCGACGACGTCGTCGACGAGGCCCGGCAGCAGTTGCTCGCAGGCCCGGACCCCACCGCTCCACATGACGTGCGCGTGACGGGCCTGGGGGACGCCCCGGCGGGGTGCGGGGCCCGGGGGGAGGCCGTCCCGTTCGACGAGGGTGACGTCGGCGAACTCGGTGAGCGCGGCGGCGGCGAGGAGGCCGGTCGCGCTGGCTCCGACGACGAGGGCGGTGGGCCGCCGTCGGGCGGTGGGTGCGTCAGCCATGGAGGGTCACGTTTTCCGCGCGGGGCACCGCGCTGCGGAGGGTGTCGAGGGCCCGGGGGTGGCGCATGGCCCGGGAGATGGCGTGGAGGTGGTCGCCGAGGTCGGGGGCGGGCCCGTCGGGGGCGGGGTGGAGCGGGGCGCCGGCGCGGTAGCGGTCGAGCGCGGCGGTCAGCGCCAGCGCGCCGGCCAGACCCCGGGACTCCTCCTCGTCGCGGGTCAGCCGGGCCGTCCGGTAGGCGTGCCCGTGGAGGGTGTGGTCGAGGTGGGGGGCGAGCAGGCGCAGGGCGTCGTGGATGTGCTGTTCGCGCTGGAGCAGCCGCAGGTCCAGTGGCGCCCAGCGGCCGAGGCGGGCGGTGGCCGCCGAGGGGGCGGAGGCGCGGACGGCGCGCCACAGCGGGTACAGCCGCCGGTAGTCGCGCCGGTCCCGGATCCGGCGGCTCAGGAAGGGCCCGGCCTGGGGGACGATGAAGCCGAGGGCGCCCAGCATGGCCTGGAGCAGGGCGAACGGCGGGGCGATCCGGGTGCTGAGGACGTCCCAGTCGGTGCCGGTCCAGTGGGCGGCGATGGCGGTGAGCTTGGCGAGGTCGTACATCAGCCCGGAGGCGAAGCCGAGTTGCATGAGGACGACGCCGGACTTCAGCCAGCGGTTCACGACCTCGGGGTACCACTTCCACAGCAGGGCGGAGGCGATCACGCTGGAGGCCGTGTGGGCGGCGAGGTAGAGGAGGATGTGTTCGCGCATCCACGGGGTGCTCGCGTAGTAGGTGTCCAGGTCGTAGACGCGCGCCTCGGGGGCGTGGGCGAGGAGGAAGGTCACCCACAGGGCGGCCCCGATCCCGGCGTAGACCAGCCGGATCCGGAGCATCCGGCGGCGGCGGCGCTCGGAGGGGGGCTCCCGCCATCGGGTGATCATGGCGAGGGTGGTGGCGCAGGAGGCCGTCAGGAACGAGTAGGCGGCGGGCGAGGCGATGTTCGGGACGCCGGTGAGGACGTTGAGCCGGTGGATGCTGACGGGGTGGATGATGACGAGGACGGCGGTGGCCCAGGCCAGCAGCAGGATGGTGGCCCGGATGTCGGGGTCGCGCCAGGCGCGGAGGAGGGCGGGGAGTTTGAGGAGGACCGCGACGGCGAGCAGCGCGGTGGGCACCCCGTAGGCGAGGTGGGGGAAGAGATCCATCAGAGGAGGCGTCCGGGGCGGTTGATGAGGGAGAGGTTGAGCCGGCCCTCGACGGTGGTGGAGGTGACGGGTCCCTCCGCGTAGCGGCCCGTCATCCAGGTCCGGGCCTCGCGGGCGAACAGCAGGCCGAAGGTCTCCGCGTCGACCTCGTGGTCGTCGGTGGAGGCGGCGCGGGCCGCCGCGGCGAGGAGGGTGTCACGGGGGATCTCCCCCGCGGCGAGGATCTGTTCGACGGCGCGCTGGACGCTCCGGGGCGCCTCGTACCCGGCGCGCAGGGCGCGGGCGGCGGGCGCGGCGGGGCCGTGTCCGTGGTCGCCCTGTTCCTCGTGCCACAGTTCATGGCCGAGGATGACGAGCTGGGCCTCGGGGACGGTCCGTTCCTCGACGACGATCAGGGAGCGGTCCCCGCAGTCCAGGCGCATGCCGGAGACCGGGATGTCCGGGGGGAAGGCGCGGAAGACGAGGTCGACGGGGCGTTCCCGGCGCACGCTCATGGCGCGGCAGAACTCCCGCATCACGACCTCCGGTTCGGCGGGCCGCCGGATGGTCTTCGCGGCCTCCCGGCCCAGTTGGACGAGCAGGGACTTCATCGCCCTCGCGCTCAACGCCTCGCCTCCCGGCCCTCGGGTTCCTCGGGCAACACCGACCTCAGGACCCCCTCCAGGAGCCGTTCCAGCTGTTCGCGGGTCATGAAGCCGCACATCCGCAAGTCCGTGGACTTGACGCCGTAACGGTCCATCAGGGCCTGCACCGGGTCCGCCGAGGGGTCCTCCAGGGTACGCAGGACGGGGCGCAGCACCCGGTTGAGGGCCTCGTCCGCCTGTGCGGTGAAGAACGCCTCGCCGCCCTCGACGCCGAAGAACTCGACCAGTCCGTGCAGGAACTCGACGCTGGGGACCTTCTTGCCGTCGCACACCTGGCGTGCCCAGTACTCGGAGACGCCGAGGCGCCGGGAGATCTCCGCGACGAGTTCCGACAGCTTCCGGCCGGTGCGGTGGAGGTTGAGTTCGGTCAGCGTCCTGATCCGGGCGCGGACCCGGTCGTTGACGGTGTCCTCGGGCGGGGTGCCGCCCTTGAGGAGGGCGTGGACGGTGTCCTCGGGCAGTGCCGTCCTGGCGGCGAGGTCCGTGGCGTCCAGCAGGTCCGCTCTGCTCAGGCCCCGTTCACCGATGAGCGACTCCAGGCGGTCGAGCGTCTCGGGGAGCGACGGGACGGGTTCCACCGAGTTCTCCCAGCGGTCGGACGGACGGATGCGGGCGCGTTCAGACGACACCGTACCCTTCACCCCCCAGCCCCTCAACGATAGTTGATTATCCGAAATCCATCGTTGACACCTCGTGGCGCCGCGTAGCAGTATCCGGAGCCATGGAGGTGATCCGAACGGTCCGCCGCGAGGGTCTCCTCCGCGCGGCGCCCGACCCCCGCCCACCGCGTGAGGCGCGTTCCGGTACGGAACGCGCCGGGCTCCGGCGGCACCGACCACAGCGCACGCTGGCCGCCGGACGGAACGCGCTGGACGGGCACCGCGGGCACCACCCCGGTCGAGAGCGGTCCCCCACCGCGTCTCGGCCAGCGTGCCCGGGGCGCGTCCGGCTGTCGCGCGGGGCCGTCCCCCGCTCCCGCGCGACCCGGCCGCCCGCCGCGATCCGGGGTGCCGTCGGGGGGCGGCATCCCGGAACCGTCCCCCATGCGGTCCCTCGCGATCCGTCCCGGCCGTCGGCCCCGGGCGTCCCGTACCTGTGTCGTCCGGCGCGGCCGGTACGGCGTCTCCACACACCGTCACCGCCGCCGTGGGCGGCGGGGGTTCAGCCCCGGGCGCGCCGAGCCGGGCGTCCCGGTCCGCCGTCCGCCGGGAGCGCCGCCCAGCCGGCGCGGAGCCGTTCGGCGGTCCGGGTGTGGACGTGGTCCGCGCCCAGAGCCGCGCGGCGGCGCTCCACGACGAGGGTGATGTCCGCCAGGGCGCCCCGCCGGTCGCCGCCGTCGTGACGGACGACGGCCAACTGCTGGCGGGCCGCGAGGGCGTGCGGATGGGCGGGGCCCAGCCGGTGCTCGTAGTCGTCGGCGGTGTCGGCGAGCAGGGTGACGGCCTCGGCCCGCCGTCCGTCGGCGACCAGGGCGAAGGCCAGGTTGCGGCGGGCGGCCGCGCAGTCGCCGCTGTCCGGTCCGCGCAGCGCCGCGCGGCGGGCCACGACCTGGCGCAGCACGGCGACCGCGCCGCCCGGGTCGCCGACCGCGACGAGCGCCGAGGCCAGCCGCACCTGGAAGCCGAGCGCGTCCCGGGAGGAGGGGCCGTGGGCGGCCGTGGCGGCGAGCACGAGGACCCGGTACTCGGTGGCGGCGCCCGCGTGGTCACCGGCCGCGGTGCGCAGCGCGGCGAGACGGGCCCGCAGCGCCAGGACCTTGGGGTGGGCGGGGTGGGAGGTCTCCAGTTGGGCGCGGAGCGCGGTCTCCACCGTGGCGGCGGCGCTCCGGTGGTCCCCGGCGGCCTCCTGCCAGTGCGCGAGGCGGCGGCGGACGGCCGCGAGCCGGGGCGGCGCGGTGCCGGTCGCGGCCAGTGCCCCGGCCAGGTCGGCGAGTTCCCCGGCCGCGGCGGCCCGGTCGCCCGTCCGTCCCCGGGCCTCCGCCAGCGCGAGCCGCGCGGTGACCAGGGGCGGGGCGTGCGGCGGCAGTTCCCGGCCCCACCGGGCGACCAGACCGGCCAGGGAGCGCAGCGGCGGTGTGCCGCCCGCCTCGGCGGACCGGGTCAGCAGCCGCTCGGCCCCGGGGTCGCCGGGGGCGAGCGCGTCGAGGGCGGCGGCCGGGTCCCCGGGCGGGCGGGCCGCTCGCGGGGCCGGGGCGGTGGCCCCGGCGGGTCCGGCGGCGAGACGGGCCGCCCGGGCGCGGGTGGCGGCGGCCCGGGTGGGGTCGCCGCCGCGTTCGTGGGCGGCGGCCAGCTCCCGTAACTGCGTCAGCGCCTCGGGCAGGGCTCCGGTGCCGTGGAGGGCCTGGACGAGTCTGCGCCGGGTGGCGAGGGTGCGGGGGTGGTCGGGTCCGTCGGCGGTCAGGCCGTCGGCGAGCGCCCGTCGCAGTTCGGCCACCGCGCGGGTCACGTCGCCGGAGTGGACCAGGAGGTCGGCGATCCGGCCACGGGTGTCCAGCACGGCGCCGGGGGCCGTTTCCGGGGCTCCGGTCTGGTGGGCGAGGAGGTCCTCCAGCAGCTGCCGGGCCCGGTCGTGCTGCTGGTCCGCGACCAGCCAGTGGACCAGGCGCAGCCGGGTCCTGACCACGGGTCCGTCCAGGGGGTGCCCGGTCCGCAGGGCGTCGGTGAGCAGGGCGTCGAACGCGCGTGCCGCCCGGGCGGGCGCCCCCCGGCGTCCCAGTCGTTCCGCTTCCTCCGCCCGGGTGGCGGGGCCCGGGCCGCCGGGCGGGGGCGCGGGCCGTCCGTCCGTTCCGTCCGGCCCTCGCCCGCCGGGTCCACCGGCCCGTCCGTCCCGCGTGTCCGCCGTCACGTCCGCCCCCTGTCGCCTGGTCTGCCTGGCCCGGCCCTTCCTCGGGCGACCGGTTCCGGCCAATCGGGCCTGAGGGGTGTTACCCGGGGCCGGAGATCCCTAACGGACCGTTGCAGGGAGCACCGAGGGGCCGGTGGGCGGGGCCCGAGGGAGCGGGTGCCCGGAGGGCGCGCCTCCGGGACCGGGCGGCGGGGCCGGAGGGCGGGGCGTCCCGTCTTGCAGGGAAGCCGTCCGCGTCTTATATCAGGAGGAACAAGGACGTTCGGTGCGCGTGGACGTCCATTCGCCCGGCCCGGCGCCCGGGCCCGTGAAGGAGGCACCTCCCGTGGTCCGACCCGTGGACCCCGTGCGGCCCGCCGCGCCCCGGCATCCGGGGGCCGGGCGCTGGGCGATGCTGGCGGTGCTGTGTTCCAGCCTGCTGCTGGTGGCGATGGACGCGACCATCCTCAACGTCGCGCTGCCCTCCCTCATCGACGACATGCGGCCCTCGGCCCTCCAGCAGTTGTGGATCATCGATGTCTACGGGCTGGTGCTGGGCGGTCTGCTGATCACGACGGCCGCGATCGGCGACCGGTTCGGACGGCGGCGGCTGTTCCTGATGGGGTTCGTCCTGTTCGGCGTGGCCTCCGTGCTCGCGGCCACCGCGAACGACCCGACGCGGCTGATCGCGGGCCGGGTGCTCCTCGGGGTCGGCGGGGCGATGGTGATGCCCTCCACGCTCTCCCTGATCCGCACCATCTTCACCGACCCCCGTGAACGCGCGCTCGCGATCGGCTTCTGGGCCGCCGTGGCGGGCGCGGGCGCGGCGATCGGCCCGCTGGTGGGCGGACTGCTGGTGGAGGCGCACGGCTGGTCGGCGGCCTTCTGGGTGAACGTGCCCGTCGTCGTCCTGACCGTCGCCGCGGGGGTGTGGCTGCTGCCCGAGTACAAGGCGGCCGGGGCCCATCGGCTGGACTGGACCGGCGCCGTGCTCTCCGTGGTGGGCGTGGTGGCGCTGGCCTGGGGCGTCAAGAACCTCGCCAAGAACGGGGCGGGGGCCACCGGGCTGCTGGTGCTGGCCCTCGGGCTGCTCGCGCTCGCCGCCTTCGCCGCGCGCCAGCTCCGGATCCCCGATCCGCTGCTGGACGTCCGGCTGTTCCGGCGGCGTCCCTTCACCGCCGCCGCGCTGGCCACCCTGATGGCCATGCTGGCCGCCGGTGCCGCGCTGTTCCTGGTGTCGCTGTGGCTCCAGTACGTCCACGGCTACTCGCCCTTCGAGGCGGGGCTGCGCACCCTGCCGGTGGCCCTGGCCACGCTGGTCGCCTCGCTGGCCGCGCCCCGGCTGACGCACGCGCTGGGCGTCCGGCCGGTGATGGGCGCCGGGCTGCTCGGCATGCTCGCGGGTTTCCTGCTGCTCGCGTTCTCCCCCGATCCCACCTCGTACCCCTACATCGCCCTGTTCCTGGTGGCCCTGGGCCTCGGTGACGGGCTGGCCATCACCACGTCCGCCGCCGTCCTGGTGTCCGCGGTGCCCGCCGAACGGGCCGGGCAGGCGGGGGCGGTCTCCGAGACCTCCTACGAACTCGGGGTCGGCCTCGGGGTGGCGCTGCTGGGGTCGATCCACGCGGCCGTGTACGCCGCCCGGATGCCGGACGCCCTCCCGGCGGCGGCGCGCGACTCGATCGGGGGCGCGGCCGAGCGGGCCGAGGCGCTCGGCGGCCCGGCGGGCGACCGGCTGCTGGCCGTCGCCCGCACCGCCTTCGACGAGGCCCTGACCACCACCGCGTACGTCTCGGCGGGGATCGTCGCGGTGGTGACCGTGCTGGTGCTGTGGCTGGTGCCCGGGGACCTCCGGGTCACGGGCGGCGGCCACTGATCCGGGCGGCCGCCGCCCACAGGGGTCGGCCGCCGCTCCCCGCTCCCCGGTCAGCGGTCAGCGGTCAGCGGTCAGCGGTCAGCGGTCAGCGGTCAGCGGTCAGCGGTCCAGGATGGGGGCGAGGGCGCGTTCCAGGTCGGCCGGTTCCCGGTAGAGCACGCCCGTCGCGCCCAGGGCGACGGCGGCGTCGACGTTCTCGGCCCGGTCGTCCACGAAGAGGCAGCGGTCCAGGGGGACGCCCGCCCGTTCGGCGGCGACGCGGTAGATCCGCGGATCGGGTTTGACGACGCCGAGGAGGCTGCTGTTGACCACGGCCGTCGCGAGGTCCGTGAGTCCCAGCTCCGCCAGGTCGTCGTCGAGCCAGACGGTCGCGTTGGTGACGAGCACCAGGGGGCATCTGCCCCGCAGCCGTCGCAGCGGTGCCACGGCCCGGGGGTCCGCGTGGGAACCGGCCCGGGCGAACGCGTCGGCCAGCGCCTCGGCCCGGGGACGGGGAACGGTCGGCGGCAGGCCCCGGACGATCGACGCGGCCCACTCGTCCCGGCTGATCCGGCCGAGCAGCAGCGGTCCGTCGTTCTCCGGCGCGAAGCCGACGGCGAGGGTGGTGCCCTCGGGGAGCCCGGCCTCCCGTTCCAGCCGGGCGACGACGGAGTGGTCGTAGAAGCGGATCACCCCGTCCAGGTCGCACAGGACGGCGTCGAAGCCGGGGTCAGGGCCGGGGCGGTCGATGGCGGATGGCGTGGTGGTGGTCACGCGCTCAGCCTGCCATCCCACCGGGCCGCCGGGCCGGGGCCGGGAACGGACGGTCCCGGGAGCCGGTCCGGAGAGGCGGTCCTGGCCGAAGGCCCGGCGGGACGGCCCGGAGGGACCGGCTCGGGCGGGCCGCTCCGGGAGCGCTCCGGAGGCGTCCCGGGGTCAGGAGGAGCGGCGGGGGCCACCGCGCTTGCCGCCGCCCCGGCCGCCCTGCCCCCTGCCGCCCTGGCTCCCCTGGCCGCCTTGGCCGCGCTTGCCGCCCCCGGTGGTCCGGCCGCCGCGGCCGCCCGTGGCGCCGCCCTTGCCGGAGGCGGCGCGCCGCCCGCCGGACGGCTTCTGTCCGGTGCCTCCGCGCCGGGCGCCGCTCCCCCGGGCGGTCGTGGTGGGCTCCGGGGCGGTGGCGGCGCGGCCCCGCCAGCTGTTGACCGTGCGGCCGCGCACGATGCCGATGAACTCCTCCACCAGGTCCGTCGTCGCCTCCTTGGGCCACGACAGGGCCACCGGGGAGCCGGGGGCGTCCGTCACCGTGCGGTAGGTGAGGTCCCGTCGGTGGTGCAGCCGGGCCAGCGACTGGGGGACCACCAGCAGGCCCACGCCCGCCGCGACCAGTTCGACGGCGTCCGCCGTGGTGGCGGGGCGCTCCTTCGCCGCCCGCCCCGGCGGCTGCTCCCAGTCGAGGACGTCGTCCTCGGGGTGCAGCACCAGTTCGTCGGCGAGGTCCTCGCAGGTCACCTCGTCCACCGCGGTGACCAGGTGGTCCTTGGGGGCCAGCACCACGGTCGTCTCGGTGTACAGGGGGATGGCGCTCAGGTCGTCCCCGTCGACCGGGAGCCGGACCAGCCCGGCGTCCGCGCCGCCGCCGCGCAGCAGGGCGAGCGCCTCCGCGGCGGGGACGGGCACCAGTTCCAGGGGGACGTGGGGCAGGCGTTCGTTCCAGACGCGCACCCACTTCGCCGGGGTCGCTCCCGGCACATAGGCGAGCCGGAAGGGGGACGGGGGCGGGGTGTCGGTCACCCGGCAAGGATATCGGCCGTGGTCAGCGGTGCCGCACCCGCTGGTTACCCTGGAGGCATGACGTCGCACCAGACCTCCCAGGACATGAAGCCCGCGACCGCGGCGAAGAAGCTGGGGATCCTCCTCGAGGCCGCGCCCTCGTCCTTCCGTGAGGGTCCCGTCACCCGGGCCGAACTGAACGCCCTCCAGGCCGATCCGCCGCAGTGGCTGAAGGACCTGCGCCAGGACGGGCCCCACCCCCGTCCGGTGGTCGCGGCGAAGCTCGGGGTGTCCATCTCCGGTCTGGCGCGCGGCGGGGTCACCGAACCCCTCACCACCGGGGAGATCGACGCCCTGAAGCGGGACCTCCCCGAGTGGCTGCGCAAGGAGCGCGACACCCAGGCGGGCGTCCGCAAGGAGTCGGTGCGGATCAAGGAGCTGCGGCGGGAGCAGGCCGGGGACGGGGACGCCCCCCGCTGACCTCCGGCGCCGCGGCCCCGGGGCGTTCCCCGGCGAGCGCGCGGCGCACCACGGGCAGCACCTCGGTGGCGAGCCGTCGCAGCCGCCGCAGGGTCGCCGCGTCGTCGTCGGCGGCCTCCACCTGGCACAGGACCCGGCCGCAGCCGCTGGTCCGCAGATGCCCGAGCAGCCGGTCGGCGCAGACGGCAGGGTCCCCGACGGCCTGGTGCGCCAGGAGCCGGTCGGCGAGGAGCCGGAGCCCGGTCTCCCCGGAGGGGGCCGGTCCGGTGGCGCCGGTGACGGTCCGCTGCGCGGCGTGGGCGCGGGTCATCCGGCGGGCCCGGTCGAGCATCAGCGCGCGGGCCCGGCCCGGCGAGTCGGTGACGTGGACGAGCAGGGAGAAGGCGTGGTCGGGGACGGGGTGGCCGGCCGCCCGGGCCGTGCGGGTGTGCAGCGCGACCATCTCGGCCTTGCCCTCGGGCGTCTTGTCGAACAACAGCATCAACGGCAGTCCGCGCGCTGCGGCCGTGGCGATCGTGCCGGGTGACCCGGCGGCCACGTAGAGCGGTGGTCCGCCCGGGGTGAGGGGCGCCGGGGTGACCGGCCCGTCGGAGGCGCCCGCCGGAGGCCCGCCGCCCCAGGCGGAGCGGATCAGGTCGAGTGCCTCGCCGAGGCCGGGACGGCCCCGGTCCCGTCCGAACGCCTCGTAGGCGGTGGTCGGCGCGCCCCGGCCGACGCCCAGGGTGAAGCGTCCCCCGGAGAGCTGGTCGAGCAGCGCGGCCTGTTCCGCGACGTGGACGGGCGGGTGCAGGGGCAGCGGGGTGACGGCGGTGCCGACCCCGATCCGGGGGCAGCGGCCCAGGAGGAACGCCGCCAGGGCGAGGGCGGAGGGGGCGAGGGTCGCCCGGGAGAAGTGGTGTTCGGTGACCCAGAGGTCGTCGAACCCCAGGTCCTCGGCCTCCTCGGCCAGGGCGAGGGTGCGGGCGAAGACCTCGGCGTCGGACTGTCCGGTGCCCCGGCCGCCGCTGAGCAGCAGCCCGAAGCGGGGCGGGGGGATCGTGTTCACGGGTGTGCCGTTCGACGGGGTGCGGACGGGGACGGGCCGGTCGGCGGGACGGTCATGACGACGTGGTAGAGGCGGATGTCGTCCCGCTCCCCCACCGGGTGCCCCTCCGCCTCCACCCAGGCGTGGGCGCGGAACGGTTCGGTGCGCACCCCGGTGCGCCAGGTGGGCCACTGACCGCCGAGCCTGCACAGCAGGGCGGTGGCGAGGGAGCGCTGGAGACAGCCGAGTCCGGCGCAGCGGACGCTGACGTGGACGACCGCGTCCCGGGCGGCGCCGGTGTGGCGGGCGGTGGCGGGGCGGGCGGCGCGGCGCAGCAGCCGCAGGGTCCGGTCGAGGCGGTCGGGCGGGAGGCGGACGAGCGCGGCGGCGGCGAGGACGGCGAGCCGGGCGGCGGCGCGGCGGCCGGGGGGCGGGCGGTGTGCCGGGCGTTCCAGTCCGGTGGTCATGCTCATCGGGTCACCAGTCCGCGGGCGGTGAGGCGGGCGACGAAGGCGTCGACGTCGTCCGCGATCCGGGGGGCGGCCTCCGGGTGGCGGTGGGCGAGGGTCTCCACGGTGGTGGCGCGGTCGTGTTCCAGGAGCAGGGTGAGGGTGGTCGCCCCGGTGGGGTTGAGCTGGACGTAGCGGCCGGTGCGCCGGTCGAGGAGGACGGCGCCGCCGTCCTCGGTGTCGGTGCGGGAGACCCGGGCGGCCAGGGTGAGGGTCATCGGGTGCCTCCGAGGGGGGCGGGGGTGCGGGCGGGCAGGGCCGGGGCGGGCAGCGAGCGCAGCCAGACCTCGCAGGCCAGGGTCCGGTCGAGGGGGCCGAAGGCGAGGGAACGGGGGTGGAGCCCGAGGATCGCCTCGCGCAGGGCGTCGGCGTCGACGAGTCCGAGCCGGGCGAGGCGGAGGTCGTCGCAGAGCGCGGCGAGGGTGTGCCGGTGGCGTTTCAGTCCGGTGTACGCCTCCCGGCTGAACTCGGCCTTGGAGTCCCGTTCGAAGAGTCCGGCGGGGGCGGTGTCGCGCATCGCCTCGGCGAGCGGCCGTTTGGCGCGGGAGGTGTCGGCACGGTCGGCGACGCGGAGGGAGAGGACCGCTTCCAGGACCCGGTCGTCGAGGTAGGGGGCGTGCCAGCGGACGCCGTGCCGGGTGGTGAACTGGTCGAGGCGGCGGATGTCCTGGCCGCACTGGCGGACCAGTTCCAGGGTGGTGTGCTGGCCGCGCTGTTCGGCGAGGGGACGGGCCCCGGGGGCGCGGAGCGCGGCGCGGACGGTGTCGGCGGCGTCGGAGGTGGCCCAGGGCGGGAGGAGGACGGTGGCGCCCCAGCCGAAGTCGGGGCGGCCGGGGCGGGGCGGCCAGGAGGTGAGGGTGGTGGCGAGTCCGGCGAGCCAGCGGTGGTAGGGCTGGTCGCGGCCGAGGGCGGTGAGGGTGGCGAGCGTCCCCCAGCGCTGGAGGGCGGCGGTGGCGCGGAGGTGGGGCAGCGCGGCGAGCGGGTCGGTGCGGGCGTGGGAGTGGAGGTGGGCGGGGAGCGCGGTGAAGAGTTCGTCGCCGCCGTGACCGGTGAGGTGGCGGGTGGAGCCGTGCTCGGCCATCAGCCGTACCTGGGCGAGTTGTTGGGCCTGGGTGCGCAGGGAGGGGAAGGGCCCTTCGGGGTCCTGGGCGGAGGTGGTGACGTCCTCGTACCACGAGGGCACCGTGTGGTGGGGGGTGAGGACGTGTTCGGCGCCGGGCAGGGCGCGGGCGGCGACCCGGGCCCAGTGGCCGTCGTCCTCGTCGTTGGCGGGGTCCAGGGCCTGCCAGCGGTTGGTGACCAGCCGGGCGGGGCCCCGGTCCCCGACGAGCAGGCAGACGCTGGTCGAGTCGAGTCCGCCGGAGAGGTCGGCGCTGAGGGTGCCGCCCGCCCGGGTGCGGACGGCGACCGCCTGGGCGAGCCGGGCGCGCAGCACCGCGGCGCCCTCGTGGACCAGCGGGACGACCGGGTCGGGGGGTGACCACCAGCGGTGGGCGCGGTGGGTGCCGTCGGGCCGCAGATGGAGGTAGTGGTCTCCGGGGAGCCGGGTGACGCCCCGCCAGAGCGGGGTCTCGCCGAGCGGCCAGGGCATGAGGGGCGCGAGGAGGCGGCGGGCCAGCGGGCCGGGGTCGACTCCGGCGCCGGTGAGGGCGGCCAGCAGGTCGGGGCGGTCGGCGGCGACGGTGACGCCGTCGATCCGGGTGTGGTGGATCTGCCGCAGCGCGGAGACGGTGCCCTGGGCGCGGACGTGTCCGTCGAGGGTGGCCACCAGGTGGGCGGCGCCCGGCAGGGTCCGGGCGAGGCGGTCCAGGGCGGCGGGTCCGTCGGCGGCGGCGAGCGCGGTGCGCAGCGGGGCGGTGTCGGTGGTGGTGCAGCCGAGCAGCGCCAGTCGGCGGGGGCCGGTCCCGGTGGTGACGGGGTCGCCGGGGTCCCACCGTCCGACGATCCAGGGGCGGCCCGAGGCGTGCGGGAGGCACTCCCCTCCGGGGAGCGGGCCGTCGGGGGCGGTGAGACGGGCGGCGAGCGCCTCGCCCACGGGGTGGTCGGGGAGGACGGCGAACGGCATGGCGGGGCCTTTCTCCGGACGGCACGGGAGCGCACCGGATCTCACGGGGTTTCAGGGGGCTCGGGGGGTACCGGGGTTGAGCGGTCTTCTCCGGGGCGGCGCGGGGCCGGGGGGAGGTCACCCGGGCCCGTGGGCGGGGGCCGGTGGAGGGGGGACCCGGCGGGTCCGGGGCGGGGAGGCCCTCGGGCCCACCGGGGCGGGGAGGCCGGTCGGGCGGGCCCGACCGGCCGGACGCGGCCGTTACTCGCCGCAGCCCATGATCCAGCACTCGTAGCGGAAGTCGGCCCCCCAGTTGGGCAGGCCCATGGTGACGGTGGCGAAGTCGCCCGCGTCGGCGAGCAGCGGCGGCTCGTACCCGGTCGCGGGGGTGACGGTCGTGGTGGACGGGGTGGGCAGTGCGGACATGAGGGAGTTCCCTTCGTCAGTGGTGTGGTGGGCGGAACGGTCGTGCCCGGTGGCCGTGTTCACCCGTTCGGGTGGGACGCGGCGCGGGCGGCGGCCGTGGAGCGGTGCCGTGCGCGGTCGGGCCGTGGTCACGGCACCGTCCGGACCGGTGCGGAGCGCCGTCGGCCTCGTCCGTGACGGCCGGTGCGCCCCACCCGTACGGGGCGCCGGTCAGGACGCCGTACCCCGGTGTGCCCTGGGGGCCGGGTCGGTGGTCCGAGTGTGGGGAACGGCCCTCACCCCTCGCAAGCTTGTCCCGTTTGCTTCACTGATGTCGGGATCCCTAGGGTTCTGGCCTGCTGGGACGTCCTGTCCCGGGACAGGACCGGTCGGCCGGGACACCCCTGCGCGGCGCGGGCGACGGCACACGGACGACGGGGGCCATCGATGGCGGACGGCGAGCGGCGGGGCGAGCACCCGGCCCGGGAACTCGGCAGCGCGCTCCGGGCGTTGCAGCGGCGGTCGGGGCGGACGCTTCGGTCGTTGGAGGCGGAGGTGTCGACCAGCGACTCGTCCCTCTCCCGTTATCTGCGCGGCAGCACCGTGCCGCCGTGGGCGACCGTCCGTGAGCTGTGCCGGGCGCTGGGCGCCGATCCCGCGCCGTACCGGGAGTTGTGGGAGGCGGCCGACCGCGCCCAGCCCCGGCCGCCCGTCGAACCGCCGGTCGTGGTGGCGCCGGAGCGCGGGCGCCGGTGGCCCCGGAGGCCCGGGTGGACGCGGGGACGGTGGGGCTGGGCGGGAGCCGGGCTGGTCGTGGGGGCGGTGCTGGGGTCCGTGGTGACCGGGGTGGTGGTGCGGACGGCGGCCACCGGGGAGGCGGCGCGGGCGGCGGCGGGGCGCGCGCCGCAGTCGGCGGACGGGGGCAGGCTCTTCGTCAACCGGGCCACGGGGGCGTGTCTGGACGACAGCCTCGACCAGGGGCTGCGGTCGTTCACCTGCAACGCCCTGCCCTACCAGCGGTGGACGGTGCGGACCTCCCCCGACGGCACGTCACAGCTGCGGAGCCACGCGACGGGGGCCTGTCTCACCGTCAGCGGGACGGATCCCGGGGCGGCGGCCTGTGGCGCGTCCACCGCGCAGAAGTGGCGGATCAAGGTGGTGGACGACGGCGCGGCGTGGGAGGTGCGCAACCGGGCCACGGGGACGTGTCTGCACGACGGCCCCGACGGGCTGCGGGTGCGGCCCTGTGACCGGACGGCACGTCAGAAGTGGGCCTGACGGCGCCCCGCCGTCCCGTTCCGGCCTGGGTCGGAACGGGACGGCGGGCGGTCGGGGCGGGGGCGGGCGGTCGGGGCGGAGGCGGGGGGGTCAGGCGACCTCGACGCTGTCGAGTTCGGCGTACCGCTCGCCCTTGGAGAGCCGGACGGTGTTCCAGCCCTCCCGGAGGGTGATCGTCACCCGGGCCGGGGTCCAGCGGTCCCAGCCGGTGTACGGGTAGGGGACGTTTCCGGCGTCGGCGCCGTTGACGCGCAGCAGATGACTGGCGGGGGCGGGGGCCCCGGCGGCGTCCAGGGAGCCGTTGCCGTAGCGGACGGTCAGCTCGTGGGGGCCGCCGGACGCGGCGAAGACGTCGAACTCGACGTGGCTGTCGGCGTGGTCGAGGTGGCCGACGGCGTGTCCGTCGAGGGCTCCCTCGGCGCGGCGGACCGTCCCTGCGTGCACCCGGGCCCGTTCCGCCTGGTGGACGACCTTGCTGCCGCGCACCACCGGACGGCCGTGGGCGTAGCCGAGGTCGGCGGTGTACATGACCCGGCGGGAGCGGTCGGCGCTCCAGCCGTGGAAGACGACGCGGGGGCGTCCGCCGGGTCCGGTGACGACGTCCTGGCCGCCCGGGCCGCGGACCGCGCCGTCGAAGGTGCCGGTGGTCAGCAGGGGGGCGGCGGCCTTGGTGTAGGGGCCGGTGAGGGTGTCGGCGAGGGCGTATCCGGTGGCGTACGCGTCGGTGGCGTAGGCGTTGGCCGAGTAGAACAGGACGTAGCCGCCGTCGGGGCGGCGCACCAGGGTGGGCGCCTCGACGAGGTCGCCCTCCCAGTCGCGGTCCTGGCGGATCAGCCGGACCGGTTCGCCGAGGAGGCGGGTGCCGTCCGGGGAGGTCTCCTGGAGGTGGATCCAGGTGTCCCGGCCGCAGCAGTTGCCGTCGTTCTTCCACAGGACGTAGCGGCGGCCGTCTTCGGTGTGGCTGGCCGCGTCGATGGCGCCGCCCTCCCCGGCGGGGCAGATCAGCGGCGCGTCCCCGACCGGCCGGAAGGGCCCGTCGGGGGAGGCGGCGAGGGCGGCGCCGACGCACTGCCGTCCGCTGGCGCGGTCATGGGCGGTGTACAGCATCGTCAGCCCGGCGCCGTGGTCGAAGACCTCGGGCGCCCAGACCCGGCCCCGGGGCTCGGGGGCGGCCCAGTCGCCCAGGACGGGCAGGGGGTCGGCGTCCCGGACGGTCCAGCGCCGGAGGTCCCGGGAGGTGGCGTGGGTGACGTTGCGGTGGCCGCTGTTGGTGGCGTAGGCGTGGTACGTGGCGCCGACCTTGACGACGTCGGGGTCGGGGAAGTCCCGGTCGAGGACCGGTCCGCCGACGGCGGCCACCGCCGGTGCGGTGGCCGTCCAGGCGACCGCCGTCAGGGTCAGGGCGAAGGTGGTGAGCCGGTGTGCGGCCCGGTGGAGGATTCTCATGCGCGGTGCCCCTCGTCTCGCTCTTCCGCCGTCCCGGTGGTGTCGGTGACGGCCCGCCCGGCCCAACGATCCGGGGCCGGGCGGGTGACGGCGGGAGGCGGCGGGTCAGCGGGGCAGCCGGGCGGCGACGGCCTCCGCGATGGCGTCCATGCCCGCGTCGTTGGGGTGGATGCCGTCGCCCGCGTCGTAGTGGGGGGCGAGGGCGTCGCCGTGTCCGGGGCGGGGGTCGGCGAGGACCCGGTCGAGGTCCACCACCGTGTCGTAGGCGCCGCTGGTGCGGATCCAGTGGTTCACCTCGTCGCGCACCCGTTCCTTCTCGGGGGTGTGGTAGTAGGCGAAGCCCTGGAAGGGCGTCAGGGTGGCCCCCACCGTGGTGAGGCCGCGGCGCTCCGCCGCCCGGATCAGCGCCCGGTGACCCTCGATCAGCCGCTCGGCGGTGACGACGGGCGGGGAGCCGCAGTCGGGGTCGGTCAGACCGCCCGCGCCGATGTCGTTGACGCCGAGCAGGACGACCACCGCGCGGACGCCCGCCCGGTCGAGGACGTCGGGGCCGAAGCGGGCGAGCCCCCGTTCGCCGTAGCAGCGGGAGTCGGTGAGCAGCCGGTTGCCGCCGATCCCGGCGTTGACGACGCCGAGGCGCCGTCCGCCGGCGCGCAGCCGGTCCGCGAGCCGGTCGGGGTAGCGGCGGTCGGTGTCCGGGGTGGAGCCGTAGCCGTCGGTGATCGAGTCGCCGAACGCGACGACGGTGCCCCGCCCGTGGCGTTCGGCCACGTCGATTCCGGCCAGCAGGTAGAGGGAGCCGCTGGTGGCGCCCTCGAAGGCGGCGCCGGAGGTAGTGCGGGTGTGGTCGCCCTCGGCCCGGTAGGCGGTGCCGAGGCCGTCCAGGTGGTAGGTGAGGGGGCCGGTGGCGGTGGCGAAGTACAAGGTGACGGTGAGCTTCTCACCGGCCCGGACGGGGAGCGCGACCGGGTCCGAGGAGCGTTCGGCGCCGGGGGCGAGGACGGTGCCGCTCCGGCCGGAGAAGCGCAGCGCGCGGACGGTTCCGGGGTGGACGGCGGCGCCCCGGTCGGTCCGGGCGACGGTGGCTCCGGTCAGCCGGACGGGGCCGGTGCCGTACCGGTGGGAGAGGGTGACCCGCAGCCGGGGGCCGGTGGCGGTGACCTTGGCGGTCTGGCGGACGCTCTGGTCGGTGAACCCCTGGGCGGACCAGCCTCCCCAGGGCCATTCGGGGGGCGCGGGGTGGTGCGGGGCGGCGCCCCACGCTCCCGTCCAGCCGGGTTCGGGGCCCTGCCCGGTGGCGGCGGCCGGGGGCGCGGTGAGCGCCGGGATGAGCGCGACGGCCGCGCTCAGGGCCGTCACGGCGGCCCGCTGGAACCATGCACGCATCGCGTTCCTTCACTCACTGCGGAGGTCAACCTGGCTGAAAATAGCAGGCGTTGACGGAGGGAAGGGAGCGTCCGGCGGGGCGGAAGGGCGCCCGGGGCGGTCCGCCTCCGGAGCCGGACCGCCCCGGGCCCGGCCCGGGGCGCCGGGTTTGGGAGACTGCGGGACGTGAGACCCGATCTGACCCAGCTGCGCGAGCTGATCGACGCGACACCGGGGTTCGTCCGCTGGCCGGGCGTGCCCGGGGAGGCGGTGCGCGCCGCCGAGTCGGTGCTCGGTCCGCTGCCCCCGTCGTACCGGTGGTGGCTGACCTCGGGCCGGGGCGGACGGCTGCCGGGCCTGGAGATGGCGACCACGCCGCCCCCGCCGGACGGCCGGGAGGCCGCCTGGGAGGAGCCGGACGGGGAGGAGTACGCGTCCCTCACCGCCTCCTGGCGGCTGCGCGGCGACCGGCTGGAGTTCGCCGCCGAGCCGGACGGCGGCGACGCCTTCTCCTTCGCGCTCGGCGACCGGAGGGCCGCCGGGGAGGACGAGGCCCCGGTGGTGTGCCGGGAGGGGACGAGCGGTGAGGAGTACCCGTTCGCGGAGTCCTTCGCCGGGTTCCTCACCGTGCGGGCGGCACGGGCGCGGGGGCTCGGGGACGGTCCCCATCCCGTCCTGGCCCGGCTGTGGCGCTGGACCCCGGGCGTCCGGTTCGGGAACGGCGTCCATGTGTACGGACCGCACCGGTTCCGGGAGCGGAACGAGGCGTTCGAGGTGGCCCGGCGCGCGCCGCACTGGACGCTGATCGGTGACGACGGCCGGGGCGGGGGGCTGTTCGCGCGCCATCACGGCCGCGACCGGTCCCGGGTGGTGCGGCGGGACCTCGGCGCGGCGGGTCCGGACCTGGCGGAGACGGGCGAGCCGGTGACGGACGATCCGCTGGGCTGGCTGCGCGCGGGCGGGGTGCTGCCCGCCGGGTCCGCGCGGGGCTGATCCGGCGCCACCCGGAGCCACCCGGCGCTGTCTGACGCCCGGGGCGGTCCGGCGACCGAGCGGCGCGGCGGGGCCGGTGCGGTGGGGTGGCGTCAGCGCGGTGGGGCCGGTACGGCGGCACCGGCCCCAGCGCCGGTGCGGCGGCACGGATGACGGCGGTGCGGTGGAGCACGCCCCGATGGTGGCAATTTAGGTAAGCCTCACCTAATATCATCGTCGTCGGCACCGGGTCCCCCACTCCGCGAAGCCGTTTACCCCCTTTGCCATCGTCTGCGCGTGTTCCGTCCTGGACGCCGCCCGGCACTCGTGTGCCCTCCCACCCGAAGGAGACATGCCGCGCATGTCCACCACCCGTAGCACCCGGCTGGCCGCCCTGGCCGTCGTCACCGCCCTGTCGACGGGCGCGGGCCTCCTCGCCGCCGCCACCGCCCACGGCGCCGCACCCCGCCCCGTCGCCGGGGACACGGCCCGCGCCGAGGCCGGGGGCACCGCCCGCGCCGCCTCCCCCGTGCTGGTCACCGGCCAGGCGGGCTGGGCCTTCAAAACCTCCTGGTACCGCTATGTGACCGGCCTCGGAGGCAGCGTCACCCCCGCCGACGGCGCCACCGCCGCGGCCGCCACCGGTGTCGTCTCGTACCCGGTGCTGCACGGCGCGGTGGACCCGGCCGCCAAGAGCGCGGACGTCCGGTTCGGCGGATCGGTCACCTACGCGGTGCCCGCGCACGGCATCACCGGCATCACGCTCGCCAAGCCGCGCGTGGTGCTGAAGAACGGTACGGGCACCCTGTACGTGGACGTCCGCACCGAGCTGGCCGGTGGGCAGCCGACCAGCACCGCCGCCGTCCCGTTCGCCACCCTCAAGGCCACCGCGGGCGCGCTGACCGGGAACCGTCTCGACTGGAGCGGCGTCACCGCCGCCCTCACCGAGGAGGGCTCGCGGATCTTCGCCCACCAGGGCCGCCCGATGTACGAGCCCGGCACCGAACTGGACACCCTGGCCCTCGGCGGCACCGTCAGCACCCCGACGCTGACCGTCAGCCAGGTGTCCGGACTGGGCGCCGAGACCCAGGTGACCGTGAAGGGCAGCGGCTACCGGCCGGGCAAGGGCGTCTACCTCGCCCAGTCCACCGCACTGCCCGGCACCACCTACCCCAGCGCCTACGCCAACGCCGCCTGGGTCCGCCAGGTGGGCGCGGACGGCACCTTCGAAGTCACCCTGAAGCTCACCGAGACCTTCACCCCCACCGGTGGCACGGCCGTCGACTGCCGGACCACCGCCTGCTTCGTGACCAGCTTCAACTCCCACGACCGCGAGGACGCCACCTGGATGCCCTCGCGCGCCC
The DNA here is from genome assembly GCF_054484115.1 of Streptomyces sp. JNUCC 64. NCBI lineage: Bacteria > Bacillati > Actinomycetota > Actinomycetes > Kitasatosporales > Streptomycetaceae > Streptomyces > Streptomyces sp. JNUCC 64. The sequence continues at coordinate 7,760,077 of NZ_CM137015.1, read as the reverse complement.
AGGACGTCCAGCGGGCGCTGGCCTTCGGCGGGGTGCGGGTGACCACCCAGCCGGTCGCGCGCGACGCCCGCTCCGGCGCGACCGCGACCTTCCGGGCCGCCGCCGAGGGCGCCGACACCGTCCGCTGGGAGCGCAGCGCCGACCGGGGCGCCACCTGGAGCACGGTCTCCGGCGCCACCACGGACACCCTGGCCGTCAAGGCCAGCGCGGCGCTGAACGGCAGCCTCTACCGGGCCGTGTTCGGCAACCCCGCCGGGGAGGTGGCCACCAAGGCCGCCGCCCTGACCGTCACCGCCGTGCCGAGCCGGATAGCCTCCCTCAACGCCGCCCCCGAGCCGGTCGCCAAGGGCTCCGAGGTGACCGTCACCGGCACCCTCCAGGCGGTCGGCGCCACCGACGAGACCTGGCGTCCGGTCGCGAGGACCGCGGTCGTCGTGGAGTTCCGCGCCAAGGGCACCACCACCTGGAAGCGGGCCGCGGACGCCACCACCGCCACCACCGGCGCGTTCTCCGCTCCGGTCACCGCCACCAAGGACGGCGACTGGCGGGCCCGTTACACCGGAACGCCCGACCGGGCCGCCTCGGTCAGCTCCTCGGACCACGTGGACGTCCGGCTGCGCACCGCGATCAACGGTCTCAACGCGAGCCCCGAGCCGGTGCGCGCGGGCGCCCAGCTCACCGTCAAGGGCACCCTCACCAAGCTCGACGGCACCTGGCGCAAGGCGTCCGGCGAGACGGTGAACGTCTGGTTCAAGGCCGCCGGGGCCACGAGCTGGACCAAGCAGGGCACCGCCCGCACCAACACCCAGGGCGACTTCGCCAAGAAGTTCACCGCCCGGAAGGACGGCACCTGGCGGGCCACCCTCACCACCAACGCCGCGCTGCTGGGCAGCACCAGCGGCAGCGACCGGGTCGACGTGCGCTGACCCCGCGCGCACGGGCCGGGCGGCACCCGCCGTCCGGCCCGTGGCCGTTCCCGGATTCCCGGCGGGGCGTCAGACCGACTCGGGACGGCAGAGGTCGAAGCTGTAGGACGCGGTGCACTCCGTCACCGCCGGGATCACCCCGCTGCCGCGCACCAGCTGGAAGACGGCCACCACCACCAGGGCCGCCAGCAGCGCCTTGGCGGAGCCCGTCAGCCTCGACTCGAACCGCAGCCCGGAGTAGGTGCGCACGGTGAATCCGAGGGCGACGAGCCCGGCGGCGAGCGCGGTGAGGTTGAGGTAGCTGTACGAGGTCAGCTCCCCGTTCACGGTCTGGTGGGACTCCAGATTGAGCGGGAGGACGAACGGCAGCAGCGCGACCACGGCGATGGCTATGCCGATGCGCCGGGTGAGGTGTCTGTCCTGGATGTCGGTCATGCCGGATGATAACGCGGGGTCCGGCGGGTCCCCCGGGCCCGGCGGAAGACCGTCCGGGCGGGCGGAGGCCACCCGGAACACGTCCGCGCGGGCCGCGAACGGGCCGCACCCGTAGGGGACTTCCCGGTCCCCTTCCCGGAGGGCGGATCCGCCTCGGGGAGGATCTTCCCCACCCCGGGACGCCGACGGGCAACGCCGACGGCGCGGGGCGCGTCACGTCCCAGGGATGCGGACCCGCCGCACCCGTGGGAAAGGTGTGCCCGTTGACCCCCGTGCTTCCCGTACTCCCCGTCCCTCCGCCCTCGGCGCGTCCCGCGCGGTCCGCGCGGCCCCGGCGTTCGCCCCGGAGGGCGCTCGCACTCACCCTGGCCGCCGTGGCGGCCCTGTCCGGGTTCACCGCGCCCTCCGGCACCGGCGCCCCCGTGGTGGCACCGGACCCGGGCCGGGAACGGACCCTCGCCGTGCTGAGGGCGGACCTCGACCGCGCCGGGGACGAACGGCTCGGGGCGCTGGTCCAGATCAGGGACGGGCGCGACCGCTGGTCGGCCGCCGTCGCGACCGGGTCCGGACGGCCGCGCGGAACCGGCGAACGGTTCCGGATCGGCAGCGTCACCAAGACGTTCGTGGCGACGGTCCTGCTCCAGCTCCAGGCGGAGGGCTGGCTCGATCTGGACGACCCCGTGGAGCGGTGGCTGCCCGGCCTGCTCCCCGACGGGGACGGGCCCGAAGTGACGGTCCGTCAACTCCTCAACCACACCAGCGGACTGTCCGGGTACGACCGGGACCCGGCCGTCGCCGCGAAGCTCTTCACCCCCGCGTTCCTGGTCCACCGCTTCGACACCTTCACCCCCGCCGAGCTGGTGCGGGCGGGCACCTCCCAGCCGCCGCACTTCGCCCCGGGCACCGGACGGCGGTACTCCAACACCAACTACGTCCTGGCCGGAATGGTCGTCGAGGCGGTGACCGGACGCTCCTACGCCACCGAGATCCGGCGCCGGATCCTGGTCCCGCTGGGGCTGCGCGCCACCTCGCTGCCCGGCACCCGGACCGCCGTTCCCGGACCGCACGCCCGGGGCCACTCCCGCTTCTTCCGGAAGGACCCGGCCCTCCCCCTGCACGACGTGACGGAACTCAACCCCTCGTCGGCGGGCGCGGCCGGGGAGATGATCTCGTCGCTCGACGACCTCACCCGCTTCCACCGGGCACTGCTGCGGGGGCGTCTGCTGCCCCGGGCAGCGCTGACCGAGATGCTCACCCCCACCTCCCCGGCGCTCGGCCCGGTGGGCGGGCTTGGGCTGTCGCCGTCCACCTTGAGCTGCGAGGTGACGGTGTGGGGCCATGACGGCGGTATCCACGGCTGGTCCTCGCTGCTGGTCTCCACCGAGGACGGCTCGCGGACCGCCGCCTTCAACTACAACGCGGACTCGACGGGGAGTTTCCGGGCCCTGGCCGAGGCCGCGTTCTGCCCCGGCCCGAAGCCCGTGCCCGGTCCTCCGGGACGGGTCAGCACTGCTCCTTGAGCCACTCGTCGAACGTGGTGGGAGCGATCCGGACGTCGCCCCGGGGCAGGAGCACCTCACCGGCCATCTCCGGGCCGAACAGCGAGGACCAGGTCGGCACCAGCCGGACCGTACGGCCGCGCGCGTCGTTGGTGCGCCGGGCCATGTCGACCAGGTCCTGCGGATCCGGGCCCGCGACGTCGCGGTAGCGGCCCCGGGCCGGGCCCGGCGCCAGTTCGGCGAGCACCGCCGCCACATCGGCGGGGGCGACCGGCTGGACGAGCAGCGGAGCGATCGGGGCGGCTCCGTCCCGCTCGGTCCAGCCCGTCACCATCGCGGCGAAGTCGTGGAACTGGGTGGCCGGGACGATGGTCCACGGCACCGGTCCCTCCGCCACCAGGCGTTCCTGTTCCCGCTTGCCCGCGTAGTGCGCGTTGCCCCCGACGCGGTCGATCCCGACGATCGAGAGCAGGACGTGGTGGCGGACCCCGGCCCGTTCCCCGGCGGCGAGCAGGTTGCGCGTGGTGGTGCCGAAGTACTCCCGCGCCTCGTCCGGGTCGGTGGCGGCGCAGTTGGTGGTGTCGACGACGGCGTCGGCACCGGCCAGGGCGGCGTCCAGGCCCTCGCCGGTCGTCAGGTCCACGCCCAGCGAACGGCTGATCCGCACCACCTCGTGTCCCGCCCCGGTCAGGGCGGTGGCGGTGAGGCTTCCGATGTTCCCGGTCGCACCGGCTACGGCGATCCTCATCGTGTCGTCTCCTCTGTCTCTCTGCTGTCTGGAACCGCTGTCGTCCGTCCCGTGGCTGTCCGACGGCGGGCACGCGACGGGCGGGGGCGCCGGGCTTTCCCGGAAGCGGTGGACGACCGTCCGGTGCCCGGGCCGGAGTTCAGGGGGTGTCACCGCCCCAGTCGTAGCGGCGGGCGTCACCCGGGCGGGGGCCGTAGAGGGCGTGTCCGCCGGGCCCGTAGCGGCCTATCTCGGTGCTCAGCGGAACGCTGGAGCCGCGCCGCTCGCCGGACCAGCCGGTGACGTCGAGGAGCAGCCCGTCGAGGGGTCCCCCGACCAACTCCACGTAGGCGCGGCCGGGTCGGGGGCCGGGGTCGGGATCGTCGTGGTCGGCTCCGTAGACCCGTTTGGGCATCAGCTCCTCGTTCATGCCCGCAGCATCGCAGCCGCCACTGACATCCGGCGGGCGCGGGCGTCACCCGGCCGGGGCGCTCCGGCCGCCGCCGGGGGCGTAGGCGGCGCGCAGGGCCACCCGGTCGGGCTTGCCCTGGGCGGTGAGCGGCAGGGAGGTCAGCCGGTGGAGGGCGGTGGGCGCCCAGGAGGCCCCGGCGCGGTCGGTGACGAACGCGCGGATCCCGTCCGGGTCGAGCCGGTGGCCCGGGGCGGGCACGGCGGCGGCGTGCACGGTCTCGGAGCGGTCGGGTCCGGGGACGCCGAAGACCGCGCACTGGCTGATCGCCGGATGGCCGAGCAGCAGGTCCTCCAGCGCGGACGGGTGGACGTGCGCCAGGAGTTCGCCGCCCCCGACGATGATCAGGTCCTTGATCCGGTCGACGACGTGGAGGTGGCCCCGGCCGTCCAGCCGTCCCAGGTCGCCGGTGCGCAGCCAGCCGTCCCGGAACGCCTCGGCGGTCAGTTCGGGGCGGTTCCAGTACCCGGTCATGAGGGTGGGCGTCCGTACGTGGACCTCGCCCGTGGCGCCGGGGGGCACGGGCCGTCCGTCCGGGTCGAGGAGGGCGACCTCCACCCCGGGCAGCGGGCGTCCGGCCGAGTACGCGCCGTCCGGTCCGTCCGGGACGTGCTCCCCCGGCGGCAGCACGCTGACCGCGCCCGCCTCGGTCTGTCCGTAGTAGCCGTACAGGACCGGGCCGAAGACCTCGACGGCGCGGCGCAGCCGGGCGGCGGGGGCGGGGCAGCCCCCGTAGGCGAGCTGGGTGAGGCTGGAGAGGTCGGTGGCCGGGAGGCCGGGGTGGTCGAGGAGCCGCCACAGCAGCGGGGGCGTCAGCCAGAGCCGGGTGACGCGTTCCCGGGCGATCGAACGCAGCGCGTCTCCCGGGTCGAAGCCGGGCCGCAGGACGACGGTGCCGTCGTGCAGCAGGGTGAGGTCGGTGAGGGCGCCGGTGGCGTAGGCGTAGGGGGTGCAGACCAGTTGGCGGGGCGGTCCGGCGGGGTCCCGGGGGACGGTCCGGAAGGCGGCGAGCCGGTTGGCGTGGCTCATCCGGACGCCCTTGGGGGGGCCGGTGGTGCCGCTGGTGTAGGCGAGGCACCAGTCGGTCTCCGGGGGGACGCGGACGGCGTACGGACCGGACGGGAGGGCGGCGCTCGCGGCGAGGACGTCGTCGCCCAGCGGGTTCGGGCCGAGGCCGAGGAGGGCGGGGGCGTCGTCCCGGGCGGCGAGGGCGAGCGCCACCGGGTGCTGGGTGGTGTCGGTGAGCAGCAGCGCGCAGTGGGCGTCGGCGGCGACCCGGGCGAGCACGGCGGGCGGGGTGCCGCCGTAGAGGACGACGGCGCGGGCGCCGGTGAGGGCGACGGCGTACCGGGCGGCCACCGCCTCGGGGGTGTTGCCGACGAGGAGTCCGGCGGTGGTGCCGGGGCCGAGGCCGAGGGCGGTGAGGTGGCGGGCGAGCCGGTGGGCGGTGGCGCGGAGCTCCCCGGCGGTGACGGGGTGTCCGTCGGCGGCGATCAGGGCGGTCCGGCCTGGGTCGGCGGCGAGGGCGTCCAGGATCGGTTCGGCGTAGTTGACGGCCGGGTCGGGGGCGGTCACGGCCGGGCTCCGTCGGGGCGGGTGGCGGCGCGGTCGGTGACGCGCAGCCGCAGTCCCCGGGGGGTGAGGGTGGACAGGGCCGGGGGGCGGGGCGGCTGGCCGCCGGTGGGGACCAGGCGCCAGCGGGCGGCGAGGGTGGCGAGGACGAGGGTGGCCTGGAGGGTGCCGAAGCGGTCGCCGATGCACTTGCGGGCGCCGGAGCCGAAGGGGAGGTAGGCGGTCCGGTCGGGCCGGGTGTCGCGCCAGCGGTCGGGGTCGAAGCGGTCGGGGTCGGGGTGGAGGTCGGGGCGGCGGTGGACGAGGTAGGGGCTCACGCACAGGACGGTGCCGGCGGGCAGGTGCGCGGTGCCGAGGACGGCGTCCCGGGTGAGTTGACGGGTCATCAGCCACAGCGGCGGGTAGAGCCGCAGGGTCTCGGTGAGCACGGCGGCGGTGACGGGCAGGGCGGGGACGTCGTCGAGGGTGGGGGGCGCGCCGTCGAGCACGGTGTCGAGTTCGTGGTGGAGCCGTCGCTCGGCCTCCGGGTGGTGGGCGAGCAGGTGCCAGGCCCAGGCGAGGGTTCCGGCGGTGGTCTCCACTCCGGCGACGAGGAAGGTGAGGAGCTGGTCGACGGCCTCCTGGTCGGTCAGCGGCGGGGTGTCGTCGTCCGGGTCGGTCCCCGTGGGGGCCAGCAGCGCCCCCAGCAGGTCGTCGTGGTCGGCGGGGTGGGCGCGGCGGTCGGCGACGAGCGCGCCGAGCAGGGCGCGCAGCCGGGCCTGGGCGCGGTCGTAGCGGCGGCGTTCCGGGCTGGGGACGTGGCGCAGGGCGGCGGGGGTGAGGGCGCGGCGGAACACGCCCTCGACGACGGTGGTGATGTCGTCGGTGAGGTCCCGGGCGGCGTCGGGGCCGCAGGACGGCGGGACGGTGGTGAACATGGTGGTGACGGTGGTGCGGATGGTGAGGGACATCATCGCGGGGACGACGTCGAGGACCTGTCCGTCGCTCCACTCGTCGACGGCGGCGCGCGCGGCCTCGGTGAACCCGGCGGCGTACCCGGGGGTCCGGGCGGGCCGGAAGGAGGGCTGGCACTGCCGCCGCTGGCGTCGGTGGTCGGTGTGGGCGCAGGTGACGAGTCCGTTGCCGAGGAGTTCGCGGGCCCGTTCGCAGTGCGGTCCGCCCTTGTCGTAGAGGCGGTCGTCCAGGAGGACCTGGCGGGTGAGTTCGGGGTCGCAGACCACGATGACCGACCGGGGGCCGATCCGGACGCGGACCAGGTCGCCGAGGGCGGGCAGCCGGGTGAGGAAGCCGAGCGGGTCCCGGGCGAAGGGGACGGCGTGGCCGAGGACCGGGAGGGCCCGGGGGGCGGTGGGGACGGGGGCGGTCCGGCGCGGGAGGGGCGCGGTCCGCGGGGCGGCGGGGGGCGTGGGCACGGGAGGGGTCCTCCCCCCGGCGCCGGGGCGCCGGGGAATCGGGGGCGGGAGCGGGGGCCGTCAGCTGGTGTGCGGCGCGGGGGCCAGGGAGGCGAGCCAGGTGTCGACGGCGGCGGCGGTGTCGGGGGCGTGTTCCTCCAGCATGGAGAAGTGGGCGCCTTCGACGGCCCGTCGGGCGTAGGGCGCGGGCCAGTGCCGGGGCAGGTCGCTGTCGCGGGGGTGGACGAGGAGGGCCGGGGTGTCCAGGGGTTCGGGGGTCCAGTCGGCGAAGAGCCGGGAGTAGGTGCCGACGGCGGTCAGCATGGCGGGGGTGACCAGTGCGCGGGCGCGGCGGACCCGGTCGGTGAGCTGGGCGGCCAGCCGGTCGGGGACGGCGCTGAGCAGCGGCGGGTCGAGGAGGACGAGTCCGGCGGCGGGGGTGCCGCGCCGTTGGAGAGTGTGGGCGAGGGTGTGGGCGAGCAGTCCGCCGGAGGAGTGGCCGAGCAGCACGCAGGGTCCGGCGGGGGCCAGCCGGGTCAGGGCGTCGGCCCAGGCGCGGGCGAGGGTGGCGGGGTCGGCGGGCAGGCACTCGTCGCCCTGGAGGCCGGGCAGCCGGGTGGTCCACACGTCGCGGCGGCCGTCGAAGAGGGACGCCAGCCGGGCGTAGGGGGCGGAGGCCAGGGCGGTGGTGAACGGCGGCAGACAGACCAGGCGCAGGGGCGCGGGGCCCCGGCCGAGGCGTTCCCAGTCGCCGGTGGGCAGGTCGGCCGGGGTGGTGGTGGTGCGGCGGTGCCGGGCGTGTTCGTGGAGTCGGCGCCGCCCGGACTCGTAGTCGCCCTGGGCCCAGGTGTCCAGGACGGCGGTGACGAAGCCCTCGCCGCCGGTCGCGGCCTTGGGGGCGGCGGCGGGGGCGAGGAGGGTGTCGAGGTGGCGGGCGAGGGCGGCGGGGGTGGGGTGGTCGAAGACGGCGGTGGCGGAGAGCCGGGTGCCGGTGGCGCGGCCGAGGCGGGTGCGCAGTTCCACCGAGGCTAGGGAGTCGAAGCCGGTCTCGCGGAAGCGGCGTTCGGGGCTGACGGCGTCCGGCCCGGGGTGGCCGAGGACGGTGGCCGCGTGGGTGCGGACCAGGGTGACGAGGTGGGTGAGCCGTTCGCGGTCGGGCAGCGCCAGCAGCCGGGCGCGTTCGCCGTCGGGGGCGGGGGCCGCGGTGGTGCGGCGGGCGGGGCGCCGGATCACCTCGGCGAGGAGGTCGGCGGGGGGCTCGTCGGGGCCGGTGGGGGCCACGGCGGTGACGGCGAGGTGGGGTTCGTCGAGGTCGAGGGCGGCGTCGAAGCCGGCCAGCGCCTGCCGGGTGCTGAGCGGGGCGAGGCCCTGGCGGGAGAGGCGGGCCTGGTCGGTGGCGTGCAGACGGGCGGTGAGGCCGCTGGTCTCGCGCCACAGTCCCCAGGAGAGGGAGACCGCGGGGAGTCCGTTCTGGCGGCGGTGGTGGGCGAGGGCGTCCAGGAAGGCGTTGGCGGCGGCGTAGTTGGCCTGTCCGGGGGTGCCGACCAGTCCGGCCATGCTGGAGTAGAGGACGAAGGCGGCGAGGTCCGTGTCGCGGGTGAGGTCGTGCAGGTGCCACGCCGCCTCGGCCTTGGTGCGCAGGACGGTCGCCAGCCGCTGGGGGGTGAGGTCGGCGACGAGTCCGTCGTCGAGGGTTCCGGCGGCGTGCACCACGGCGGTGAGCGGGTGGTCCGGGGAGATCCCGGCGAGCACCCGGGCGAGGGCGGCGCGGTCGCCGACGTCGCAGGCGGCGAAGGTCACCTCGACGGGGCCGTCCGGCAGGGCGGCGAGTTCGCGGGCCAGGGCGCGGGCGCCGGGGGCCCGTTCGCCCTGCCTGCTGACGAGGAGCAGCCGCCGGGCGCCGTGGACGCGGGCGAGGTGGCGGGCGAGCAGGGTGCCGAGGGTGCCGGTGCCGCCGGTGACGAGGACGGTGCCGTCGGGGTCCAGCCGGGTGCCCCGGGTCAGCACCAGCTTGCCGGTGCTGCGGCCCTGGCTGAGGAAGCGCAGCACCCGGCGGACGTGGCGCAGCGGCCAGGTCCGCAGCGGCAGCGGGGTGAGGGTCCCGGCGCGGAAGAGCGCGGTGAGCCGGGCGAGGGCGTGGGCGGGGTCGGTGTGGTCGCGGACGTCGAAGGCGCGGTAGTGGACGTCGGGGTACTCGGCGTGGACCTTCCCGGGGTCGCGGACGTCGGTCTTGCCCATCTCCAGATAGCGTCCGCCGGGGCGCAGCAGCCGCAGGGAGGCGTCGACGAACTCCCCGGCGAGGCTGCCGAGGACGACGTCGAAGCCGGTTCCGGCGGTGGCCCTCAGCAGGGTGTCCTCGAAGTCCAGGGAGCGGGAGTCGGCGACCCGGTCGGCGGGGACGCCGCGCGCGACGACCAGGGGGTGCTTGCCGGTGCTCGCGGTGGCGTACACCTCGGCGCCGAGGTGCCGGGCGAGCTGGACGGCGGCCATGCCGACGCCACCGGCCGCGGCGTGGACGAGGACGCGTTCGCCGGGGCGGACCCCGCCCAGGTCGACCAGGGCGTGGTAGGCCGTCAGGAAGGCGGCGACCGAGGAGGCGGCCTGGGGCAGGGTCCAGCCGTCGGGGACGGGGACGGCCAGCCGGTGGTCGAGGTCGACGCGGGGGGCGTAGCCGCCCGCGCCCCACAGCAGGCAGACGACCCGGTCGCCGGGGCGGACGGTGGTGACGTCGGTCCCGGTCTCCGTCACCGTTCCGGCGACCTCGAAGCCGATGGCGTCTCCCTCGGCCATACCGAGGGAGACCACGGCGTCGCGGAAGTTGGCGCCGCAGGAGTGGACGCGGACCCGGACCCGGTCCGGGGCGAGGGGGGTGTCGGGGAGGGCCAGCGGGCGGATGTCCTCCAGGGTGCGGCTGTCGGCGGGGACCAGGCGCCACGGCGGGTCGTCGTCGGGCAGCACGAGTCCGCCGTCGTCGTGGGCGGGGACGAGCCGCTGGACCAGGGCCCGGCCCTCGCGCAGGGCGACCCGGGGGTGTCCGGAGCGCAGGACGGCGGCGAGGAGCGCGGGGTGCCGGTCGTCGGTGGCGTCGGTGGCGTCGGTGTCGACGAGGACCACCCGGCCGGGGTGTTCGTTCTGTACCGAGCGCAGCAGGCCCGCGCAGGCGGCGGCCACCGGGTCGTGGACGGTCTCGCCGAAGGCGGCGGGGTGGGCGCGGTGGGTGAGGACGAGCAGTCGGGTGGCGGCGAGTTCCTCGCGGTCCAGATGGGTCTGGACCTCGGTGAGCAGCCGGGCCAGCCGGGGGGCGAGGACGTCCGCCGGACCGTGGCCGGGGACGGTGGTGGGGTCGGTGGTGCGCAGGTCGAGGAGGGCGGTGGCGGGGGCGGGGGCTCCGGCGGCGACGGCGTCGGCCAGGGCGGCGACGTTCTCGTAGGCGCGGGCGGAGGGGTCCGTGGACGGGCCGACGGTCACCGGGCCGTCCTCGGGGGCGGCGGCCGGGGGGTCGGCGGGGAGGGTGACGGGGCGCCAGACGGGGGTGAAGAGGGTGGGGTCGGCGGCGGCGAGGGCGGCGCGCAGCCGGGGGGCGGTGGTGGGGCGCAGCCGCAGGTCGGTGAGGGTGAGGACGGGGCGTCCGGCCGGGTCGGTGGCGGTGAGGGAGAGCCGGTCGCCGTCGCCGGGGGTGAGGGTGGCGCGCAGTTCGGTGGCGCCGTCGGTGTGGAGTTCCACCCGGCCGATGGCGTGCGGGAGCAGGGTGCGTCCGGTGTCGCCGTCGAGGAGCGGGCCGTGCAGCAGGGCGTCCACCAGGGCGGGGTGGGCCGCGTAGCCGTCCGGGCCGGGGGTGCCGTCGGGGACGCGTCGGGCCTGGGTGTACCAGGTTCCGTCGCCGCGCCAGGCGGCGGTCAGTCCGCGGAAGGCGGGGCCGTAGGAGTAGCCCCGGCGGTCCAGGGCCCGGTAGCAGTCGTCGACGGCGACGGGCGCGGCGCCGGGCGGGGGCCAGGCCGCCGGGGCGGGGACCGGGGCGTCGGGGGGCGCCGCCCCGGCGGTGGCCTCCGCGTGGCGGGTCCAGGGGCCGGTGGCGGCGTGGCCCCGGGAGTGCAGGGTGAGCAGACGGCCGCCGTCGCCGTCGGGGGCGCAGTGCACCTGGAGGTCGACGGCGGTGTCGGGGACGACGAGGGGGGCGTGCAGGACGACGTCGTCCAGCCGGGCGGGGAGTCCGGCGCGGCGGGCGGTGTGCAGCAGGAGTTCCAGCATCCCGGTGGCGGGGAGGAGGACGGTGCCGTGCACGGCGTGGTCGGCGAGCCAGGGGTGGTCGGCGGTGGAGAGGCGGCCGGAGCACAGGAGGGTGCCGTCGGGGAGTTCGGCGGTGGCGCCGAGCAGGGGGTGTCCGCCGTCGCGCAGTCCGGTGGCGGCGAGTCCACGGGCCGGGCGGGCGGGGGCGGCCCAGTAGCGCCGCCGTTGGAAGGGGTAGGTGGGCAGGTCGGTGGTGGCGGCGCCGGGGTAGAGCGCCTTCCAGTCGAGGGCGGCGCCGCCGGTGTGGGCGGCGGCGAGGGCCTCGGCGAATCCGGCGGTGCCCGCCCGGTCGCGGCGCAGGGTGGCGCTGACGGCGGTGTCGGTGTGGGCCTCGGCGGCGATGTCCCGGAGCGGTCCGGTCAGGGTCGGGTGCGGGGAGACCTCGACGAACTGGGTGAAGCCCGCCGCGAGGGCCCGGCGCACGGCGTCGTCGAAGAGGACGGGGCGGCGCAGGTTGCGGTACCAGTAGGCGGGGCCGAGGGTGTCGTCGGTGACGCGTTCGCCGGTGGTGGAGGAGAACATCGGGACGGTCCCGGGGCCCGCCACGATCCCGTCCAGCTCGGTGGCGAGGAGGTCGCGCAGGGGTTCCATGTGACGGCTGTGGGAGGCGTAGTCGACGGGGAGCGCGCGGGCCCAGACGCCGTCGTGGGCGCAGACGGCCAGCAGCGCGGCGACGGCGTCCTCGTCTCCGGCGACCACGGTCGCGGCGGGTCCGTTGACCACCGCGACCTCGATCCGTCCGGCCCAGGGGGCGAGGAGTTCCCCGGCGCGGGCGGCGGGGAGGCCGAGGGCGGCCATGGCGCCCCGGCTGGTGACGGCGGTGCGCAGCAGGGCGCTGCGCCGGGCGACGACGCGGGCGGCGTCGTCGAGGGTGAGGGCGCCCGAGACGCAGGCGGCGGCGATCTCGCCCTGGCTGTGGCCGATGACGGCGGCGGGGCGCACGCCGTGGGCGCGCCACAGGGCGGCGAGGGAGACGTACATGGCGAACAGGGCGGGCTGGACGACGTCGGCGCGTTCCAGGGGCGGGGCGCCGGGGGCGCCCCGGACGACGGCGGTGACGTCGTGGTCGGTCCAGGGGCGCAGGGCCCGGGCACAGCGGTCGAACGCCTCGGCGAAGACCGGGGATTCGGTGAGGAGCCGGGCTCCCATGCCGGTCCACTGGGCGCCCTGGCCGGGGAAGACGAAGACGGGGCCGGGGCCGGTGCGGGCCCGGGCGCGGAGGGTTTCCCGGGCGGGGTCGTCGGAGGCCAGCGCGTCGAGGGCGGTGAGCAGCGCGTCGCGGTCGGCGCCGGTGACGGCGGCCCGTTCGTCGAGGGCGCCCCGGGTGGTGGCGAGGGAGTGGCCGATGGCGGCGAGGTCGGCGGCGGGTTCGGCGCGCAGCCGGTGGGCGAGGGCGGCGGCCTGGGGCGGCAGCGCCTCGGGGGTGGCGGCGTACAGGGGCCAGACCATGGGGGCCTCGCCACGGCGGGGCCGGACGACCCGGGGGACGCTTGGCGCCTCCTCGACGATGACGTGGGCGTTGGTGCCGCTGATCCCGTAGGAGAGGATTCCCGCGCGGCGGGGTTCGTCGCCCCGGGGCCAGGGGCGGGCGGTGCTCAGCAGGCGCAGGGTGCCCGCCGACCAGTCGACGGCGGGGGTGGGCCGCTCGGCGTGGAGGGTGGCGGGCATCTCCTCGTGGCGCAGGGCGAGCACCGTCTTGACGAGTCCGGCGAGTCCGGCGGCGGCCTGGGTGTGGCCGATGTTGGACTTGACCGAGCCGATCCACACGGGGTCGTCGGGGGTGCGGCCACGGGCGTAGGCGTGCTGGAGGGTGGCGGCTTCGATGGGGTCGCCGACCGGGGTGCCGGTGCCGTGCGCCTCGATCAGGTCGACCTGGTGGGGGTGGAGGCGGGCGTCGCGCAGGGCGTCGGCGATGACGGCGCGCTGCGCGGCCCCGTTGGGGACGGTCAGTCCCTCGCCGGTGCCGTCCTCGTTGAGGGCGCTGCCACGGATGACGGCGAGGACGCGGTGTCCGGCGGCGCGGGCCCGGGAGAGCGGGGTGAGCAGCAGGGCGGCGACCCCTTCGGCGGGGGCGAACCCGTCGGCGTCGGCGGCGAAGGACTTGCAGCGGCCGTCGGCGGTGACGGCGCCGAGGCGGGAGAAGTAGACGAGGACGTCGGGTTCGGCCATGACGCACACCCCGGCCGCCAGCGCGCTGTCGCACTCCCCGGCGCGCAGGGCGCGGACGGCGAGGTGCACGGCGGCGAGGGAGGAGGAGCAGGCGGTGTCGACGGAGAGGGCGGGGCCGTGCAGGCCGAGGGTGTAGGAGATGCGGCCCGCGGCGGCGCTGACGGACAGTCCGGTGGGCAGATACGGTTCCAGGTCGGCCTCGGGGTCGCCGAGGCGGCTCAGGTAGCGGCTCTCGCTGACGCCCACGTAGACGCCGGTGCGGGAGCCGCGCAGCGCGGTGGGGGCGGTGCGGGCGTCCTCGACGGCGCCCCAGGCGCACTCCAGGAGGAGGCGCTGCTGGGGGTCCATGGCGGTGGCCTCGCGGGGGCCCACGCCGAAGAACGCGGCGTCGAAGTCGCCCACCCCGGAGAGGAATCCGCCCTGGCGGACGCGGGTGACCCCGGCGACGGCGGGGTCGGGGTGGGTGAGCCGCCCCATGTCCCAGCCCCGGTCGCGGGGCAGTCCGGTGCGGAAGTGGCGGCCCGCCGAAAGGAATCGCCAGAATTCCCCCGGGGATGCGCAGTCGCCCGGGAACCGGCAGTTCATTCCGATGACGGCGATGGATTCCTGGGCGGACGGGCCCACGCCAATACCTCCTGAGGGGTTGCGCCGCGGACGGACGACGCACCGGTCGCCAGGGGTGGCGGACAGGGGCTGCTGGGGAGCCAGGGGGACGCGTCAGGTGCGCTTGTGCGCTGCGGCGTTGTGCAGTGTTGAGGCCATGGAGGGGCGCAGTCAAAACCGTTCACCCGGAAGGTTGGCCGGGTGCTCGTCCCGTACGGGTGAGGACGCCCGGCCGTACGGTCCTCGGACACCAGGGCGATTCAGCGGGGGCCTTCGGGGCCGGGTCGGCGGGGTCGGCCGCGGGGGTCCGGGCGGGCGGGCGCGGACGGCGGGCGGTCGTGGGCGGCTCCCGTCGAGGGAGGCGCGGGAGGGGCGGCCGGGGTCGGGCAACGGTCGGGGTCGGCCGGGGGCACGAGCCGGGGACGCGTTTCCCCCGGGCCGCCGGGTCCTTTCCGGGGCCGCTTCCCGGAAAGGACCCGGCCGACTTCCGTACGGACGGTTCCGGGACGGGGCGACGAGTTCGGCGCCCTCGTCACCTCCACTCCATCCCCGTCCGGTTCTTCGGGCGGTGAATTTACCGTGTCCGGCATCCCGCTATCCCGGGTGCCGGACGGCTTTCCCTCTCCTCACTTCCCGGTCCCGCTTTCCCTTCTCATCGGAAGGGCCGAATTCCCCCGAAGTGGATACCGGCACTTCTGTCCGCCGTCCGAATGCTCGATGACCCGGTGTACGGAAAGGGCGTTCCCCGGGGTGGACGGCCCTGGGGCACGGGGTGCGCCCGGACCGGGCCCGGGGGCACCCCGGCGGGCCGCCCTGGGGGCAGAGAGGGGCGGGGGCGTACCAGGGGGCGCGGGATCGGGACGCCCCGCGCGTCGATGCGTGAGGGGAGCGGGTCTTCGCGGTGGCCGCGCGGGCGCGCGCCCGTCGGGCCCGGGCGGGACGGTCCCGGGCGGCGAGGAGCGGTGGCCCGGGGACGGGCGGGGCGTGACGGGACCGACGGGGCGTGCGGGGGGAGCGTTTCCGGCGACCGGAGCGTCCGGACCGTCGGACGCCCCGCACACGCCGGGTTCCGCGAGGGAGGACGGTGGGGCTCGACGGGCCGGAAAGGGGGCGCCCGTGTCCCGGGGAGTGCGGAGCGGCGCCGTTCACGGCGGGGGTGGACCGGCGTGCGCTCACCCGCACGGGGTCCGGACGCCCCTTCCCCGGCCCGGCCGGACCGCTCTCCGGACCTGGTGGGGACCCGCCGCGCGGCCGGGGAGCGGGACCGGAGACCGGGCGTCCCGGCGGGCGGCACCGGGGGCACGCCATCCGCACCGGCCGGGTCGGCCGGACCTCCCGGACCGGCGGGGCGGGGGACGGGCCGGCCCGGAGGGCGCCTCTCCGGGCGGCACGGTCCCCCACAGACCCCTCTGTCGACACTTGGTTCACTCCCCTCCCTTGACTCACAGGTCAACGGAAACGCCTGAATCGCCATCAAATTCCCATACAGGGTGTTTCGTTCGACCGTCCCGGGAGTCGTTACCGGCCCCACGAAATACACGGGACGGAAATCCGTCATTCAGTTCGGGAGATCACACCCGCATTGCCGGGCCGAACGGCCACGGCCGGGAAGAGTCACCCTTCCCGACGGCGTTGACCCCTGCGTATGCTGAGGTTGCTTCATCCAGCACTCATGAATGGGCCGGTCTTCGCGCGCGCATTCACCGGCGGCGAAATCCGGTCGGACATTCAATCCACCGGCGCCTCATTTCCCGAAGTCGCGGACAACCGCACCGAGCGGCACGGAGAGCCAGCGGAAATGGCCCACACCATCCGTCGCACACACCCGTCCCCACTCCCCTCCCCCGGTTCCCCCGGGACCACCGGAGCCGACGTCTCCGGTGGCGCCCCTCGCACGGCGCGGGCCGGGGCGCTCCGGACGCCCCTCCCCCGGACCCGGGGGTCCCGGCGGCCCGCGCGGCCCGGCCGGTGTCCGGCCCGGCGCCCCCGCGCCCGGTGGCGGACCGGCGTCACACGGGATCCTCACCCCCCTGCGCAGGAGAGACCATGAACGCGAAGACCCTCGAAAAACCGGACGACCCGGGTCCCCAGTTCTCCCGGATAGTCGTCCGCCCGCTCCGTGGGCGCGACGGGCACCTGGAGCAGATACGCGCGGCGCTGCTCGCGACCGCCGAGGGCCGCCAGGGCGGCATCACCCTGCTGGAGTCGCCCGCGGGCAGCGGCAAGACCCGGCTGCTCCAGGAGTCCGGCACCCTGGCGGAGGCCCTCGGGTACACCGTGCTCGACTGCTCCACCACCGGCGCCTGGCGCGGGGACGAGACGACCCCCCCGGCGCTCGCGGCCGGGCGCCCCGCGACGGCGCGGGTGCCCCGGCCGGTGCGGCCCACCGGCCCCGTGCAGATCCAGGCCCAGATCGACGCGGGGCTGCGCCGGGGTCCGGTGCTGGTGGTGGTGGACGACGCGCAGTGGGCCGACCCGGTGCAACTGCGCACGCTGTGCGGGCTCGCCCTCAAACTGCTGACCGCGCCCGTGCGGTGGCTGTTCACCATGCGCGCCGAGGACGCCCGCTCCGCCAACGGCCTGCTGCTGCGCAACCTCACCACTCACCGCGCCCAGTGGCTGCCCCCGCTCGCGCCCCTCGACGACGAGGCGGTGGCCGAGCTGATGGGCGATCTGCTGGGCGCGAGGCCCAGCGACGACGTCCGCGCCCTGGGCGAGAGCCTCGGCGGCAGTCCCCAGGCGGTCGTGGAACTGGTGCGGGGGCTGCTGGAGGAACGGTGCCTGCGGATCGGCGGGGACGCGGTGTCGCTGACCGCCGAACCGCTCGCCTCCGGGTTCACCTCGGCGGTCGCCGCCGACCCGGGCGCCCATCTGCCCACCGCGTTCCAACGGCTGATGCGCGACCGACTGGACCGGCTGGCGCCCGGCACCCAGCGGCTGCTCCAGGTGGCGGCGGTGCTGGGCCCGTCGTTCCTGCCCCGGGACCTGGCGGAGATGGCCGACGAGCGGCCCGTCCAATTGCTGGGCCCGCTCCAGGAGTCACTGGCCGCCGGGCTGCTCGACAGCGGCGCCGAGGAGTTCGCCTTCCACCGCGAACCGATCTGGTACGCGGTCCTCGGCACCGTTCCGCCGCTGATGCGCTCCCTGCTGCACCGGCAGGCGGCGACCATGATCCTGGGTCGGCTGGGGGACGGCACCGCCGCCGCCGTGCACCTCGTGCACTGCGCGCACGCGGACGACGCCCAGGCCATCGACACCATCAGGACGGCGGCCGAACGGCTGCTGCCGGTCTCCCCGCAGGCGGCCGCCGCGCTGGCGCTGCGCGGGCTCGACATCACCCGGCCCCCGCAACCCGCCCATCTGGCGCTGGCCACCACCGCGACCGCCGCGCTGGTGCGCTCCGGGACGCTGCACCGGGCCGTCGAGGTCGCGGAGCGGGTGCTGGCCGCGCACCGGCGGCTCGGACCGGAGACGAACACGTCGGGCGGGCCCGGTGAACCCGACCCGGTGACCTGGCCGTTGCGCTCCTGGCTGGCGACCGCGCTGGTGCTGCGCGGGGAGGCGGCGGCCGTCCCCCGGCTGCTGCGGAACGCCGGGGCCGCCCCGGCGGGCGGCGCGGAACGCGGCCCGGACGGACCGTCACCGCTGCTGCTGCGGCTCACCGTGCTCTCCCACACCGACGAGCGGGCCGCGCTGGTGGCGGCGGACGAGGTCCTCGACGGCGCGGCCGTCCACCGGCCGGACGAGGTGACCGCCGCCCGCACCATCCGGGCGATGGCCCGGTGGGCGCAGGGCCGCCCGGACGAGGCGCTGGCCCTGCTGGAGCCGTCCGGGGCGGGTGACGGCCGCCACCCCGGTGTCTGGCACGACAACGCGCTGTGGAACAGGGCGTGGCTGCTCGTCAGGATGCGCAGGCTGGAGGAGGCGGCGGACGCCGTCGAGGCCGTCCAGCGGGGCGTCGACACCGAGTCGAACGGGGTGCTGGCGCCGGTCCTGGACGCGCTGCGGGCCTGGACCGGCTTCGCCCGTGGCGACCTCGCGGCGGCGGAACGGCACGCCACGGCGGGGCTGGCCGCCTCCGCCGAGGCCCGGATGCCGCTGTGCGAACCGCATCTGCGGGCGGTGCTGGTGGCGGTGGCGCTGCGGCGCGGCGATCTGGCCGAGGCCCTGGAACGCCAGGCCGAGTGGGACCACGCCGACCGGCACGGCCGGCCCGGCGGACCGGAGCGCGCGGCGGACCCGTCGGGGGCGGCGGGACCGCCCGCCCCCTGGTGGGCGATGCGGTGTCTGCTCACCGCCCAGGTGACGGCCGCGCGGAGGGGGGCCGAACCGGCGCTGGAGGTGCTGGGGGACGCCCGGCGGCAGGAGCCGCTGCGGCGGCAGCTGGTGCTGGAGGACCCGGCGGCCACCGCGTGGTGCGTACGGACCGCGCTGGCCGCCGGGGACCGGGAGTTCGCCGCCCTGATGGCACGGTGCGCCGGGGAGGTCGCCGAGGGGGCTCCCGGCCATCCGGGGCTCGCCGCGGCGGCCGCCCACGGCCGGGCGCTGCTCGACGGGGACGGAGAGGCCCTGGCCCGGGCCGCGGCCGGGTACGCCGACCCCTGGGGCGCCGCCTCGGCCACCGAGGACCTGGGGGTGCTGCTGGGCGCGGAGGAACGGGACCGCGCGATCGAGGCGTTCAACACGGCCATGGCCGGGTACGACGTGCTGGGCGCCAAACGGGACTCGGCGCGGGTGCGCAGACGGCTGCGCAGGCTCGGGGTGCGGCGGCGGCACTGGAACCTGGTGGCCCGGCCGCAGACCGGCTGGGACAGCCTGACCGGCGCGGAGGAGAAGGTGGCGCATCTGGTGGCCCGCGGTCTGACGAACCGTCAGGTCGCCGGTGAGCTGTTCATCTCGCCGCACACGGTGAGCTTCCATCTGCGGCAGATCTACCGGAAGCTGGCCATCCAGTCGCGGGTGGACCTCACCCGGATCGTCTGCGCGCCCGGCGCCCACCGGGCCCGGGGCGCCCCGTTCTGAGCGCGCGGAAGGCGGCGGACGCGGTGCGCGCGTCCGCCGCCGGACCCGGTGCCGGGCCGAGCCGCTCCGGCACCGGGGGTCCTCAGCGGGCCACCGCCTCGATGAGGCTCTGCGGGGAGCGGGTGGGGGTCACCCGGACGCGCCGCAGTCCCGCCGCTTCGAACAGGGCGTCGTACTCGGTCAGTTCGCGTTCCCGGCCCGGCAGCACCGCCAGCATGTCGAGGTCGAGCAGCGGGGCGAAGCCCGGTTCGCCCGGCGGGCCGAGCGGCATCTCCACGACCACCACCCGGCCGCCGGGTTCCAGTGCCCGGCGGCAGTTGCGCAGGATGTCCGCGCAGGCGGTGTCGTCCCAGTTGTGCAGGACCGCCTTGAGCAGGAAGAGGTCGCCCCGGGGCAGCGGATCGAAGAAGGAACCGCCGATCACGGTCACCCGGTCGGCGAGTCCGGCCTTCCCGGCCGCCGCGAGGGCGGTCGGCGCCACGCTGGGCAGGTCCAGGACGATCCCGCGCAGCGCGGGGTCGGCGCGGAGCAGGGCGTGGACGAGCGCCCCGCCCGCGCCGCCGACGTCCACCGCCACCCGGGCCTCCCCGGTGTCCAGCAGGGTGGCGACCTCGTCGGTGAGGGCGGCCGTCAGCTCGTCCATCGAGACGGCGAACCGCTCGCCCTCCTCGGGGTGGGCGAGGAAGTGCGCCCAGATGTCCCGGCCGAGCGCCTCCTCGGCGCGGGGCGCCCCGGTGCGCACGGCGTCCGGGAGGAGCCCCCAGGGCAGCCAGTGGCCGGGGGCGCCGTGCACCAGCGCGATGGTCCGCAGGGAGCGCGGGGTCCCGGTGCGCAGGGTGTCGAGCAGCGGGGTGCGGGAGAAGCGGCGGTCCCCGTCGGCGGTGACCAGTCCGAGGGCGGCGCAGGCCCGCAGCAGCCGGGCCGTCCCGTCCGGGTCGGCGCCGGTGCGGACGGCGAGTTCGGGGGCGGTCAGGGGTCCGGCGGCGAGGTGGTCGGCGATCGACAGCTCCGCGACCGTCCGCACCACCTGGGTCCGCCAGTAGCCGGTGATCATGGACATCATCCGGTCGGCGGCTCCGGCCCCGCCGGGCTCCCCGGTAGGGCCGGGCTCCCCGGTCGCCTCCCCGGGGTCGGGGGACGTGGACGTGGTCCCTGGTGTCATGGACGGCCCTTCTCCTGGTCGGTGGCGGGGACGGGCGGCGGCGGGGAGCCGCCCGGTCCGTCCCCCGGCGTGCGCGCCGCCGGTGGGGTGCGGACGTGCTCGGGCCGGAACCCGACCCCGATGACCCGGCTCATCAGCAGTTGCGCCGGACCGCGCCGGGCGAACAGCCGGGGCGCCGGGGGCTGCCGTCCCTCCTTGACGGTGGTGTCGATGCCGAAGCGCTGGGTGGCGCGTTGCAGCCCCTGGGACAGTACGGTGGCGACCAGTCTGCGGCGGCGGACCCCGGCCAGCAGCGTGTCGTCGAAGGGGGCGCCGGAGCGCTGGGCCCGCAGCAGGGCGGTGGTGAGCGCGTTGGCGGTGGCGACGGCGTCCTGCACGGCGAGGTTGACGCCGAACCCGGCGACCGGGGACATGGCGTGCGCGGCGTCCCCGATGAACAGCAGGCCCGGCCGGTGCCAGCGGGCCAGCCGGTCGATCCGGGCCTCCAGGACGCTCAGTTCGTCCAGGGAGCGCACTTCGTCCACCCGGTCGGCGAGGAAGGGCACCAGGGCGGCCAGATCGGCGCGGAAGGCGGCCAGGCCCTCGCGGCGGGCCCGGGCCACCCCGCCGAGGGTGGTCTCGTACGACATCTGCCAGTAGTCGCCCCGGTCGGTGGCGCCGAAGATCCGGCCGTCGCCGACCCGGACGCAGATGCCCTCGTCGGGATCGGTCGGCCGCCGGGAGATCCGGAAGAAGGCGACGTCCAGCGAGCGGCCGATGAGCCGGGGCCGGGCGCCGACGGCGGTCCGCAGCGCCGAGTGCCGTCCGTCGGCGGCGACCACCAGCGCGCAGCGCACCTCCCGCTCGCCGTCGGGACCCCGGGCGAGGACGCCCTCGACCCGGCCGTCGGCGGCGCGCAGCACGTCCCGCGCCTCGGTGCCCATGAGGAGCCGGTACGCGGGGTGGCGGGCCGCCTCGGCGGTGATGAGGTCGAGGAACTCCCACTGCGGGACGAAGGCCATGTAGGGGTAGGCGACGCGCAGCCGGGTGAAGTCGGCGATGTCGGTGCGACGGCCGTCCTGGACCACGCCGATGGTGGTGACCTTCTGGTGGGGCAGGGCGTGGAAGCGGTCGATGAGGCCGAGTTCGTCGAGGACCTGGAGGGTCGCGGGGTGGACGGTGTCGCCCCGGAAGTCGCGGTGGAAGTCGTGGTGCTTCTCCAGGACGACGACGTCCACGCCGGAGCGGGCGAGCAGCAGGCCGAGCACGGCGCCCGCCGGGCCGCCGCCGACCACGCAGACGGTGGCGCTGAGGGTTCCGGCGCGCCCGGACGGGGTCACGGGGCGTCCCAGACGGCGGCGCTCATGGTGGGGATGAGGTCGGGGGTGAGGACGACGCCGGGCAGCTGGGCGCGGTAGGCGTCCTCGAACCCGGAGCGGGTGAGGGGCATGTGGGCGGCGCTCATCTCCCGCCAGCGCGGGTGGAGCATCATCCGCAGCGAGTCGGCGGCGGCGTCGGCGTCCCCGGACACCTCGTACAGGGTGCGGGCGGTGTCGAAGGCGTAGGCGCTCTGTTCGCCGGGGGGCGCGGTGTCCTGGTCGTCGGAGCGGGTGACGTCGATGACGACGAGCCGGCCGCCGGGGGCGACCAGGTCGCGCAGCCGGGGCAGCACCTCGTCGGCCGGGCCGAGGTGGAAAACGGCGTTGACGGAGAGCACCAGGTCGAAGAGGCCGTCGGCGGCGGGGGTCAGCTCCAGGGCGCCGCGGTGCTGGTAGCGCACCGGGACGCGGCTGGGTTTGGCGGCGGCGATGTCGAGCATGCGGCGGGAGATGTCCACGCCGGTGACGTCGTCGTAGTGGTCGGCGAGCAGGACGCAGTTGTTGCCGCCGCCGCAGCCGACGTCGAGGGCGCGGCGGCCCCCGGGGAGCCGGTCGACGAGCCAGGAGCGGACCGGGCTGGTGGCCGCGTCGCGGACCCGGGTGAACCGTTCGTAGAGGTCCGCGAGGTCGTCGAAGTACGGTTCGGGGCTCTGATGGGTCGTCGGCGCGTCCTGGGCGGCAGGGGTCATCGGCGGTCCTCGTGCGGCTCCGGGGCGGATTCCCCCGCGCCGTCCACCGGCGCGTACGCACGGGTGCGCCGGTGGACGGCGGGGTGGGGGGGGCGGGAAGCACCGAACCTATCGGGCGGGCACCGGGGCCGGAAGCCGTACCGGGGGCGGCGCGCCGGATACCGCGTACTCGCGCGGGTTGGACGGCGCGGCGGCCGTCGCGGACCCCCGCCCCGGGGGCGGTCCGGGGCGCCGGGCGGCCGTGAGAACCGTCCGCCGTGTCGCGCGGCGCGCGATGCGGACGGGGGCGGGGGGCGGTCAGACTCGGGCCAGGTCCTCTCTTCCGGATCGTGCCGGGCTCATGGGGTCCGGTGCCGTGCCCCGCCGCGTTGCCGTCGGTCGTCGGCGTCCCACGGGCCCGAGGGCCGGGAGGCGCCCCCACCGTGTGGGCTGCCGCCTCCGCCTCGCGACGCACGGCGCCGGACCCCGGTTCCCCGGTCCGGCCCGGTCCGGAGGGAAGGACCAGCGGGCCCTGGGGGGCGTCCGACGATTCCCCGACGCCGCGGGGAGTCGTCAGACATCCCCTGGTGAGGGCCCGGACGCCGACTGCCACCCGGAGAGGTCATATGCACGACGCACACGACTGCGACGTCCTCGTCGTCGGGGCGGGGCCGAGCGGGCTCACCGCGGCCCTGGCCCTGGCCCAGCAGGGAGTGAGGGTACGGATCGTGGACCGGGGGTCGGGCCCGGTCGAGGAGGCGCGGGCGGCGATCGTGCACGCGCGCACCCTGGAGCTGCTGGACCGGCTCGGGGTGGCGGAGCGGGCGGTGGCCCGGGGACTGCCCATCACCCAGGTGGCGATCCACGAGCGGGGGCGGCACGCGGGCCGGATGCCGCTGGCGGGCGAGGGCACGGCGGCCTGGACGCGGTTCCCGTACGCGCTGGCGCTGGAGCAGTTCGAGACGCAGCGGCTGCTGGTGGACGCGCTGGCGGCGCACGGGGTGGCCGTGGAGTGGGACACCGGGGTGGAGGGCCTCGACGACTCCGGGCGGGAGGTGGTGGCGCGGCTGCGCGCGGCCGGGACGCCGGGCACGGTCACCGCCCGCTGGCTGATCGGCGCGGACGGGGCGAGCAGTACCGTGCGGCGGTCGCTGGGGCTGGAGTTCGGGGGCCGGACCTATCCGCAGAGCGGGATGCTCGCGGACGTCACCCTGGACGTGGACCTCGGGGTGCGGGGGATGCGGCTGAACCTGACCCGGGGCGGTTTCGTCGGCATCCTGCCGCTGGCCAGCGGGCGGTGCAGGCTGTTCGGGGTGGTGCCGCCGTGGATCCACGAGGGGGCGGAGCCCGCGGAGGCGTCGCACGAGGCGTACGCGCCGCTGGCGCCGGAGGTGCTGCACCGCTGGTTCGCGGACTTCTTCCGGGTGGACGCGGGGCTGCGGGAGATCGTGTGGGCGTCGATGTTCCGGTTCCACAGCCGGATCGCGCCCCGGTTCCGGTCCGGGAACTGCTTCCTGGTCGGGGACGCGGCCCACATCCACAACCCGGCGGGCGGGCAGGGGCTCAACCTGGGCGTCGGGGACGCGGTCAACCTGGCGTGGAAGCTGGCGCAGGTGACGCACGGTCACGCCCCGGCGTGGCTGCTGGACACCTACGACGCGGAGCGGCGGCCGGTCGCGCGGGCGGTGCTCAAGCGCACGGACCTCGGGTTCCGGGCGGAGACCGGGAACAACGCGGTGGCGGTGTGGGCGCGGACCCATGTGGTGACGCGGGTGATCGGGGCGGTGAGCAGGCTGTCCCCGGTACGGCGGCTGTTCTTCCACATCTTCTCGCAGCTGTGGATCACCTACCGGGGCAGCCGGGCGGTGGCGGGGGGCCGGGCGCCGCGCGGGCGGCTGCGCCCCGGTGACCGGGCCCCGCACGCGCCGCTGTCCCCGCCGTCGGTCTCCTCGCCGTCGGCCCTCCCCCCGCCGGACCCGGCGGGGCGGAGCGTGCTGGACCTGACCCATGGGAGCGGCTACCACCTGCTGTGCTTCGACGGCGGGGCGGCCGACGCCCCCTCGGTGGACGCGCCGGCGCTGGCGGACGCCCTGGACGACCGCTACCCGGGGATGGTGACCACCCACACGGTGCCGTCCGGGGAATCCGCCGCGCACCGGGCGTACCAGGTGCGGGGCGCGCGGCTGGTGCTGGTCCGGCCGGACGGGCACGTGGCCGCCGTGGTCGACCTGCCGGACCCGGACCCGGCCGGGCGGCTGTGCGCGCACCTCGACCGGGTGCTGGTGCGCGCGGCGGCGCCGGACCTCAGCGCAGGGCCAGCCTGAGCCGTGACGGACCGTGGAAGACGAGGTCGTAGGGGTAGGCGACCTCGTCCACGGTCAGCGCGCCGGGGGCGGACGGCTCCCCGGGCGGACGCAGCCCGCCGAGGTCGTCGAGGGCGGCGAGGAGGCGGCCCAGGCCGATCTCCAGCTCGGCGCGGGCGAGGGTGGCGCCCAGGCAGTAGTGGATGCCCGAGCCGAAGCTGAGGGCCCGGCCCCGGCGGTCGAGGAGCAGGGCGTCGGGGTCGGGGAAGCGGGCGGGGTCCCGGTTGGCGGCGCCGAGCAGGGCGACGAGCCTGCTGCCGCGCGGCACCCGGTGGCCGCCCAGGGTGACGTCCCGGTAGGCCCAGCGGGTGACCGCCTGGACGGGCGGGTCGAAGCGGACGAGTTCCTCCACGGCGGTCGCCGGGACCAGCGGTTCCCGGCTCAGCCGGGCCCAGGCGGCGGGGCGGGCAGCGAGGGTGAGGACGGCCTTGGCGAGGGAGTTGGTGGTGGTCTCGTGCCCGGCGGTCATCAGGTGCACACAGGTCGCCACGGTCTCGTCGTCGGTCAGCGGCTCTCCCCTGGCGCCCGCCGTGACCAGCAGGGACACCAGGTCGGGGCGGGGTTCGGCGCGGCGGCGGCCGGCCAGTTCGAGGAAGTAGGCGGTGAGCTCCCGGGCGGCGGCGTCGGCGGTGCGGTGGGCGTCCGGGTCGAGGGCGGCGCGGCTGCCGCTGGCCCCCTGGACGTCGACGGCGCGGGCCCGCAGCCAGGCCCAGTCGGCGCGCGGGACGCCGAGGAGTTCCGAGATCACCAGGATCGGGAAGGGCGCCGCGAAGGACTCCACGAGGTCGGCGGAGCCCTCCCGGCGGACCTCGCGCGCCAGGCCGTCGAGGAGGTCGGCGGCGAGGGCGTGGATCCGGTCGCGCAGTCCGGTGACCACCCGGGGCGAGAACTCCCGGTTGAGGACGCCCCGCAGCTCGGTGTGGCGGGGCGGGTCCAGGAAGACCAGCCAGTTCTCGACCATGGTCCGCAGCGCGGTGTGCCGGGCGGGCACCAGCGCGGGCGCCCCGGCGTCCCCGCGCGCGGCGCGCCGGGCGCTGCGGCCGTAGGCGGGGTCCCCGAGGACGGTGGTGACCTCGGCGTGGCCGAGGACGTGGTAGGTGGGGGGTCCGGCGGGGTCGGGGGGCGCGGGGTGGACGGGGGACGCCTCGCGGTAGCGCCGGTAGACGGGGTAGGGGTCGGCGAGCCGTTCGGCGCTCCAGCCGGTCAGCGTGAACGGGGGCGGCGCGGCGGGCGCGGGGGCGGGGGTCACGGGCGGGCTCCGGGGGTGTCGGCGCCGGTCACCCGGGCGGCCACGGCGGCGGGGTCGTCCGGGAGCCGGTCGCCGCGCCAGGCGACGTGGCCGTCCGGGCGGACCAGGACGAAGGGCCGTTCGTAGACGGCGGCCACCTCGGGGGCGGTCACGGGGTGGACGGTGAGCGGGACGCCCCGGTCGGCGAAGGCGCGGGCGAAGCCGTCGAGCCGTTCGTCGGGGGTGCGGGCCAGCAGGACGAAGCCGGTGCCGAACAGGTCCAGCGTGGAGGCGCCGGGGCGCAGCCAGACGTGCGGGGCGCGGGAGCCCGGGCGGGTGTTGGGGCGGCGGTCGAGCGCGGCCCCGGCGGGGACGGTGGGATCGGGCACCACCAGCGGGGAGTCGGCGTAGCTGAAGCCCAGGTGGATCTCCGGGGCGTCGAACTCCCGGCCCACCTCGCCCCGGGCCAGCCCCGCGCTGATCACCCGGCGGAAGCGTTCGCCTTCGGGGGTGTCGTCGTTGAGGGCTTCGGGGATCTCGCGGCCCATCGCCCGGACGAGGTTGCGGTTGGCCTCCTCCAGTCCTTCGAGGGCGACCGGCCGCCGTTCGGTGGTGTAGCTGTCGAGGAGGGCGGGTCCGGCCCAGCCGTCGAGGGTGGCGGCGAGCTTCCAGCCGAGGTCGGCGGCGCCGCAGATGCCGGTGTTCATCCCGAAGCCACCGGAGGGCGAGAGGGTGTGCGCGGAGTCCCCGACGAGGAACACCGGTCCGGCGCGGAAGGTGTCGGCGACCCGGTGCACCAGGTGCCAGGTGTTGTCGGAGAGCACCTCGAAGGGGGTCTCGTGGGCGAGGGCGCGGCCGACCAGGACGTCCGGGTCGACCAGGGAGTCGGGGTGTCCCTGGAGGCCGACGGTCAGCCGGTACAGGCCCGCGCCGTCGAGGGCGCGGAGCGGGAAGCGCAGGGCGGAGGACATCAGCAGGTAGTAGAAGTTGGCGTTGCGGGCGCCGAGTTCCTCGCGCAGCCGGGGGGCGCGGAAGAGGATGTTGCGGAAGATCTCGGTGCGGTGCCGGGCGGGGGCGGTGATGCCGAGGGTCTTGCGGATCGGCGAGGAGGTGCCGTCGCAGGCGATGAGGTAGCGGGCGCGCAGGGTGGTGGTGCGGCCGGTGGTGCGGTCGGTGAGGCGGGCGCGGACCCCGTCGGGGGTGGTCTCGAAGCGGTCCATCCGGGTGGACAGGTGGACCGGGCCGTGGGGCCGCGTCCCGAGTTCGGCGCGCAGCAGGGGGCCGAGCAGGTGCTGGGGGCAGATGGCGTCGGGCTCGGGGGTGTGCCGGAACGGGGGGCGGGTGTCCATGGTGTGGCGGGGCAGCCGGAACAGTTCGTGGCCGCCGATCCGGGTGACCCACACGGCGTCCAGGCTGTGGTCGCCGGGCCAGCCGGACCGGCGGATCCGGTCGGCGATCCCCCAGCGCCGGAAGAACTCCATGGACCGGGGGCCGATGCTGCTGACCTTGGGGTGGGTGACACCGCCGTCACCGGCTTCGACGAGGACGAAGTCCACGCCTCGGGAGCGCAGTTCCAGGGCGGTGGCGAGGCCGGTGGGGCCGCCGCCGACGATCAGCACATCGGTGTACCGCGTCCGGGGTCGGGGGGTGGCGTCCTGCGGAGCGGTCATCGGTCCTCCTGGTCGCGGGTGCGGTGGTCGTCCGGGGTCATCGCGCGCCGCCGGGGGTCGCGCGGTGGCCCGGGGCCGTCACCCGGCGGGGAGCGGTGTACGCGTGGATCTCGTGCGCGGCGGAGAGTCCGGAGGCGAGGGCGCCCTCGATCCAGGCGGGGGTGGCCGAGCAGTGCTCCCCGGCGAAGAACAGGGGGCCCTGGGGGCGGGCGGCCCGGGCGCGTTCCTCCTCGGCGGTGGTGGGGTCCTTGCTCCACCGCACCGAGGCGGCGCCCCGGCTCAGCGGGTCCTCGCCCCAGACCTGGCTCTCGGCGCCGAGGACCATGCCGGGCGCGGCGAGTTCGGGGTGGACGGCGCTCAGTTCGCCGATGACGGCGCCGACGCGCTTGTCCCGGGGGACCTCGCTGAGGGCGTCGGCGTCGGGGCCGATGGTGTAGCTGGCGAGGAGGGCGGCGCCGAGCCGGGGATCGCTCTCCACCGGCGGGTAGTAGGTCTGCCGGGCGAGGCCGCCGGTGAAGGAGCCGCCGCCGCTGATGCCGTCGTGTTCCCAGAACGCCTCGCGGCAGTGGACGGCGATCTTGGTGGCGGGCCAGTACTGCATGTCGTTGACGACCTCGGACTTGTCGGGGTCGACCCCGGTGAGCGGCATCCGGCGCAGCACCGAGAACGGCAGGGTGCACAGGACGTGGTCGCAGCGCAGCCGGTGGACGGAGAGCCCGTGCCGGACGTCGACGTGGACCCCGTCGGACCCGACGTGCAGGGCGAGCACCCGCTGGCCCCAGCGCACGGGGCCGCGCAGCCGCCGGGCGAGCCGCCCGGGTATCTGGTCCATGCCGCCGTCGAGCCGGAACAGGGCCGAGGAGGTCTCGGTGACGACGTCGTCGAAGAAGTAGCGGAACCGGCCCTCGGCGGCGAACTTCTGGTGGTGGGCGAAGAACCGGTTGAGGTCGACGCGGGCGACCGGGCCGTCCACGAGGTAGGGGCGGACGTCGATGGCGTCGAGGAGGTCGAGGAGTTCGGCGTGCACCCCGCTGAGCAGGGCGCGGCCGAAGGAGCCGGGGGCGACGGCGTCCACGCTGGCGGCGAGCCAGGCGGCGCACAGCACGGTCTCCGGACGGTAGCGGTGGCCGGGGGGCAGGCCCCGGCGGAACTCCTCCACCAGGGCGGGGGAGGCGTCGCGGACCCGGAGGTGGCCCGTCGGGGTCTCCAGGTAGCTGGCGTCGTCGGAGAAGAGGGGGCGGAAGCGCCGGACCCGGTCGCTCAGGCCGAGCCGGTCGATCCACCGCATGGTGAGGTGGTGGGCGGCGGGGATGCGCATGGCGCCCAGTTCGACGAGGGGGCCCCGGCCCCGGTCGGCGAAGCCGTGGGTGCGGACCCGACCGCCGGGGGTGAAGCGGGCCTCCAGCACCTGGACCCGGTGGCCGAGCCGTTCGAGTTCATGGGCGGCCACCAGCCCGGCGACCCCGGCGCCGAGCACGGTGATCCGTTTGGGCCGGACGGCGGGGCGGGCGGGGGACGCCGGGCGGAGGTGGGCGAGGGACGCCGGGCGGGACGGGAGGGGCGCCGCGTGGGAGGGGGTGGAAGCAGCCGCGGGCGACGGGACGGAGGCAGCCGCGTGGGGCTGTGCGGGGACGACCGGTCTGGCCCGGGCAGGCGCGCCGGACGGGCCCGTGGGGGACGACGGGGCGGCGGACGAGGTGAGGGACGGACGGGGGGTTCCCGTGGCCGCCGGGCCGTTCCTGCGCACCGGACTCCTTAAGGAAGGACGGGGACGGGGTTCATGGGGCTCCGCGGGGAGCCGTGGGCGGGGCGGGGCCGAAAGGGCGGGCGCCACCGCCGTCCGCCGCCCCGCGGGCGGGCACACGGCCGGGGAGGGCCCCGGTCCGGGCGCCGAGCCCACGCCGCCTATCGTGCGGGGACGCCGACCGGGCCCACATCCCCCCTCCCGGGCGGGTCCTGACGGTTTGTGTCACCCGTGGGGGCCCGGGTGCGCGCGGGGTGGCGTTCCACACCGTGCGAGCCAGCGGAATCCGTGGTGCGCCGGTCCCCCGCGTGACGGGTGGGGGCAGGCTGGCCCTCCGCACCGCCAAGCCGAACGGAGGGCGCGATGCCCGATCCGACGCCGCCCGCTTCCTCCGGGGCCGGGGCCCGCACCCGGGTCCGCACCCCGGACGGACTGTGGCTCGCGGCCACCCTGACCACGGCGGAGAGCGGCGGCGGAACGCCACGGGCCGCCCTGCTGCTGCACGCCGAGGGCGCGACCCGGGAGCAGGGCGGGCTGTACACGGCGGTGGCCGGGGCCCTGGCCCGGGGCGGGGTGACGGTGCTGCGGCCGGATCTGCCCGGGCACGGGGTGAGCGAGGGGCGGCAGGCCGAACTGAGCCTGTCCGGGCTGCTCAACGTGATCGGCGCGGGGCTGCGGCTGCTGCGGGAGCGGACCGGTGCCGTCCGGGTCGATCTGGTGGCGGCGGGCCTCACCGGCGGGGTGGCCGCCGGGTACGCGGCGCGGCGCGGCGACGAGATCGGCCGGCTGGTGCTGGTCGACCCGCTGATCGACTACAAGGAGCGCTTCGTCGACGGGTCGGGCCGGTGGCGGGACGGGATGCTGGACGAGGTGACGGGCCGTGAGCTGGTGGCGGAGGGCCGGGTGCGGTACTCCCCCGGGCTGGCGCTCGGCCGGGCGATGCTCAACGAGGTGTTCTGGCTCCAGCCGCGCGGGGTGCTCGGCGCGATCACCGCGCCGACGCTGATCGTGCACGGCGCGGGGGCGTCCCCGGTGCCGTCGCGCTCCTCGCGGACGGCCGCCGACGCCCTGACCGCCGAACACCGGCTGCTGACCCTGTCCGGACGGCCGTCGGAGCGGACCGCCGCGGCGGCCGGGGCGGCGGTGGAGTGGCTGCTCGCCGGGGACGACCGGGGCCCGGACGGCGAGCGCCCGGACGGCGGGTGAGCCGTCCGGGCGGGGCACGCGGGCCGCGGACCACCGGCGACTGCCGAGCGTCGCGGGCCGCCGAAGGCCACGGGCTACGGGCTACGGGCTACGGGCTACGGGCTACGGGCTACGGGACAGGTAACTCATCTTCCTAGTAACACGGGTGACGGTGTGTCAGGTCACCGCGCGCCGGGTGCCGAGGGCTCCGGCTCGGGGGGCCAGGCCGCGTACCGGCGCAGTCCGTACAGCAGGGGCCGGGGCGCCCGGTGCTGGCGCACCCCGTACACCTCGCCGAAGACCACGGTGTGGCTGCCGACCACCTGACGGCCGCTGACCGCGCAGTCCGCGACGGTGTGCGCGTCCTCCACCAGATGGGGTCCGCCCCGGCCCGCGCCGTGCTCCCACCGCACCCGTTCGAAGCGGTGCGGCGCCCCGGAGGCGAAGAGTTCGGCGGTGGCCCGGGCCCCGTCGTGCAGGAGGTTCACCGCGAACAGCCCCTCCCGGAGCAGCGTGTCGAGGGTGGGACTGCCCACCCGGACACACACCAGCAGGGTCGGTGGCGTCAGCGACACCGCGCACACCGAGGAGCAGGTCATGCCCCAGGGCCGTCCGGAGGCGGTGTCGGCCGCGGTGAGGACGGCGACCCCGCTGGGGAAGCCCGCCATCAGGGCGCGGAACCGGGTGGGGGTGATCTGGTCGGACAGGTTCACTGCGTACCGCCTCGGAGCGTGCGCGGCTCACGGCGAGCCGCGTGGTGGTCGATCAGGGAGAGCAGCGGTCCGGTCAGTCCGGTGGTGGTCAGCGCCATGACCAGCATCGCGAGGAAGAGTCCCGGGGTGAGGACGCCCGCCGTGTAGCCGACCTGGAGGACGACGATCTCGGTGAGCCCCCGGGTGTTGACGAGGACCCCCACCCGCAGGGAGGTCAGCCGGTCCTCCCCCGCCCAGCGGGCGCCGAGGAAGCCCCCGCCGACCTTGCCGACGATCGCCAGGGCGGTGCACAGCAGGGTCGCCGTCCAGGGCAGCGCGGCCCGGTCCTCGGTGAACAGGGTGATCCCGGTCCCCACGAAGAACACCGGCAGCAGCAGCCGTCCGGACCGGGCCACCGGCTCGACGATCCGCTCCCAGGGCGCGTCCGGCGTCTTCGGCAGCAGCATCCCGGCCAGGAACGCCCCGAGGACGACGGTCAGTCCCGCCCCCTTGGCCCCGGCCCCCGACGCCAGCGAGACCGCCCCGAGGCAGCAGGCCGCCGCCACCGGGAACCGCCGGGCCGCCGCCACCACCCCGGGGCGGGCGAGCAGCGGCCGGGCGGCCCGGACCACCAGGGCCCCGGCGGCGAGCGCGGCGAACGCCCCGGCCACCCCGCGCGGGCCGCCCGCCGCGAGCCCCAGCGCGAGGGCGAGCAGCAGCCACGCCACGGTGTCCAGCAGGATCGCGGCCAGCAGGGAGAGCGGGGCGGACCGGCCGAGACCGGGTCCGCGTTCGTCGATGATCGCGGCGAGCACCGGGACGGCGGTCACGCTCATCGCCACCACCAGCATCACCACCAGCGCGGGCCGGGGGGCGTCGCCCCGGAGCGCCTCGCCCCCCGGCCCCAGCACCCACGCGGCGAACAGCAGCCCGGTGACCACCGGCAGCAGGAACACCCCGGAGGTGACCCGGGCGAGCCCCCGGTTCCACATGCCCACCGACCCGTGCTCCAGGCCGTGGACGACGCCGACGAGGAACAGGACCAGGCCGGTCTCGCCGACCACGGCGAGGAGGTCGGCGAGCCGCTCGGGGTAGAGCACCGCGAACCGCCGCTCGCCCACCAGGGCCAGCAGCGCGGGCCCGACCAGCAGGCTGACCAGGATCTCCCCGATGACCAGGGGCAGCCGCAGCCAGCCCGCGACCCGCCGGCCGACGGCCGCGACCAGGACCAGCGCTCCCAGCAGGGCGATCAGGTGCGGCCCCGCCGTCGTCAACTCCGTCATGACGCACCGCTCCCGGCGCCGTGGCTAGCGGAACTGGGCGAAGTAGGCGTACTGGCTGGGCAGGGCGCGTTTCAGGTCCTCGGCCTGGGCGGCCAGCAGCCGGAACTCCCGTTCGGCGGCGGTGGGGTCGAGGAGTCCCAGTCCCGGGGAGGCGGTGAGCGGGATGCCGCCGAGTCCGAGCACCATGCAGACGTAGGAGTACGCCTCGAAGCCGTGGTAGTGCGGGTAGATGGACTCGGCGTGCGGCAGTTTGGCGCGCCACTGCTCGATCCGCTCGGCGAGGGAGTCCGGGATCTTCCGGGTCTTGGTGTCCTTCCAGTACGCGTTGTCCTGGCGGGCGGCCGCGTAGTAGTGCAGCACCAGGAACTCCCGCACCCCGTCCATGCAGCGGTTGACCAGCCCGTTGTAGGAGTCGCGCAGCGCCGGGTCCCAGCGGGCGTCCGGGAAGTGTTTGACGAGTTGTTCGACGGCGTGCTGGATGAAGAAGATGCCGGTGGACTCCAGCGGCTCCACGAACCCGCTGGACAGTCCGACGGCGACGCAGTTGTGGACCCAGGAGCGGCGGCTGCGCCCGATCCGCATCCGGATGTGGTTGGCCTCCAGGTCGTCGGCGGCCGGTCCGACGAACGCCCGCAGGGTGGCCTCGGCCTCGTCGGGCTCGCAGTAGTCGCGGGCGTAGACGTAGCCGGTGCCGATCCGGCCGTAGAGCGGGATCGTCCAGATCCAGCCCGCCGCCTGGGCGGTCGCCGTGGTGCAGGGGCGCAGTCCGCGCCGCTCCATGTCGACGGGGACCCGCAGCGCCACCGCGCTGTCGTTGGGCAGGGTCCGCTGGTACGACTCGAAGGGCTCCCCCACGGCCTCGTTGATGAGCAGCCCGCGGAAGCCGGTGCAGTCGACGAAGAGGTCGGCGGCCAGGTCGCCGCTGTTCCGGGTGGCCACGTGGGTGATCCAGCCCCGTTCGTCCTGGGCCACCCGGGTCACGTCGTCCACCACGTGCCGCACTCCCCGGGCGACGGCGTAGTCCCTGAGGTACCCGGCGAGCAGCGCGGCGTCGAAGTGGTAGGCGTAGGGGAACTGGGTGCCCTGTTCGGTGAGGGTGCTGCGGCCGGGCGCGCGGCCGGGGAGGCCCCCTTCGAAGAGGGTGCCGTCGAGGTGGCGCGGGGACCGTTCGTTGTCGCACAGGGCGCCGACGAGGAAGCACTCCTCGTCGAACCGGCGGGCCCCCGGCGCGGTGGCGTCGCCCCGGCGGGCCAGCCACCAGTCGGGCAGGGTGAACCCGTCGACCACCCGTTGCCGTTCGAACGGGTGGTAGAAGTGGTGCCCGGGGGCCCGCCAGTCCTCGAACCGGATGCCGAGCTTGTAGGTCGCGTTGCAGGCGGGCATCCACTCGCGCTCGTCCAGTCCGAGGTACGCGAAGAAGTGCCGCACGGTGCTGAAGGTCGCCTCGCCCACGCCGATGGTCGCGACCCGGTCGGACTCGACCACGGTGACGGATATCCGGTCGCCGAACGCGGCGCTCAGATAGGACGCCGTCATCCACCCCGACGTTCCCCCGCCGACGACAACGATGCTTTCCAGCATGGGCAAACCTCCGAGAAGGGGTAGGGGCCGTGACCTCCGCGAGCGCGGGGTCCGGCGGTGATCTCACGGTGATCCAGCGGTCCGGTGCCGGTGGTGCGGTGACGCGCGCGGCCCGGCGGTCCGGGCCCGGAGGGGCGGCTTCGGCGGTACCCGGCCGGGCCGGGGCCGGGCGGAGTGCCGTTTCTCCCGTGCTGCCGGAAGGCTAGGGGCAGGCGTCGCCGCGCGGGGGGCGCCCGTCGGGCGGGAGGGCCCGAACCGTGCGCACGCGCGGGCTGGGACGCCGCCGCGACCGGGCAGGCCGCCCCGCGCCCCGCACGGCCCGCCGCCGGGACGGGGGGTCGCGCAGCGTCCGGGCACACGGCACCGTCCGCGCCCCGCCGTGCGCTCCGTCCACGCCGCCGGGCGGACGGCGGGCGGCGGCCTCGGGCGGGCGGGCCGCGACGCGCCGGGCGCCGGCCGGGGCGGGGCGAGGACAGGAAGCACCGGGACGGGCGGGGCGGGCGGCACGGGGTCGGGGCGGGCGTAACCGGGGCCGGGTGCGGGGCGTTGGTGCGGTATGTCTACCCCACGCCCCCGGCCCTCCGTTCCCGGCCGTGGCGGTCCTCCGTCGATGCTGCGGCTGGCGACCGCGTCGATGGCGGGCACCGCCATCGAGTTCTACGACTTCTTCGTCTACGGGACCGCCGCCGCGCTGGTCCTGGGTCCGCTGTTCTTCCCCTCGTTCTCCCCGCTGGCCGGGACCCTCGCCGCGTTCGCCACGTTCGGCGTGGGCTTCGTCGCCCGGCCGCTCGGCTCGGTGCTGTTCGGGCACGTCGGCGACCGCTACGGCAGACGGCCGGTGCTGTTCGCCTCCCTGCTGCTCACCGGGACGGCCACGGTCGCCGTCGGGTGCGTGCCCACCTACGCGTCCATCGGGGCCGCCGCGCCCGTGCTGCTGGTGGCGCTGCGGTTCCTCCAGGGCATCGGACTGGGCGGCGAGTGGGGCGGGGCCGTGCTGCTGACCGCCGAACACGCGCCCGCCGGACGGCGCGGGCTGTGGGGCGGCTTCCCGCAGATGGGTCCGCCGCTCGGTTTCCTGCTGGCCAACGGAATGATGCTGGCCCTGTCGGCGACCCTGACCGAGGCGCAGTTCCGGGACTGGGGCTGGCGGGTGCCGTTCTGGGCGGCGGGGCTGCTGGCGGCGGGCGGTCTGCTGCTGCGCTCCTCGCTGGCGGAGACCCCGCAGTTCCGCGAGCTGAGCGAGAGCGGCGGGCGGGCCACCGCCCCGGTCTCCGAGGTGCTGCGCGGCCACTGGCGGCTGGTGCTGCTCACCGCGGGCGCGCTGTCGGCGGGGTACGCGCTCTTCTACTCGGTGTCCACCTGGGCGCTCGCCTACGGCACCGAGGAGGTCGGCGTGCCGTCCACGGTGATGCTGGCGTGCGTGATGGCGGCGGTGGCGGTGAAGGGGGCGCTGACCCCGTTCGCCGCCGCGCTCAGCGACCGGGTGGGACGCCGTCCGATGTGCCTGGCGGGCGCGGCGCTCGCGGTGGTGTGGATGTTCCCGCTGGTGGCGCTGCTGGACACGGGGGAACCCTGGCTGATGTTCCTGGGGTTCATGGTGGCCATGATCGCGTTCATCACCATGTTCGCGGTGATCGCCGCGTATCTGCCCGAGCTGTACGAGCCCCGGGTGCGCTGCACCGGCGCGGCGGTGGGCTACAACCTGGCCGGGGTGCTGGGCGGGGCGGTCACCCCGATCGTCGCCACCGCGCTGTCGGAGGGCGGACGGCCGCCCTGGGGGGTGGCGGGCTGGCTGACCGGGGTGGCGGTGCTGAGCCTGTGCTGCTTCGCGGCACTGCCGGAGACCCGTCCGGAACCCGAACCGGACGGAGCGGCGCGGAAGGCGTCCGGCGAACGGGCCGCGCGGGTGTAGTCCCCGGTCCGTCCCGGATCCCGCCCGGGTCACGGGCGGGGTCCGGGACGGACCGGACGGCCCGGGTGGGGCCGCACGGTGGGGCGGGGGCCGTGCGGCCCCCGCCCCACCGCCGGATCAGACGGCCACCGGGTGCGGCGCGGGCGCCAGCCGTCCCGCGCGGTGCAGCGCGTGGAGCGCCGCGCAGCTGCCGAGCCCGAGCAGGCACAGCGCCGCCCAGGGCAGCGCGGGCACCCCGGCCGAGCGGGACGCGTCGAGCGCCACGCCCGTCAGCAGGTTCCCGAGGGTGATCCCGATGCCGCAGACGGTGTTGTAGAGGCCGTAGTGCGTGGCCACCAGCCGGTCACCGGAGAGCCGGACGACGAGGTCCATCTCGAACGGATAGGCGATCATCGTGCCGACCGCCAGCAGCAGCGCCGCCAGCACCGGGGGCAGCGCGGCGGCCAGCCACCGCCCCGCCCCGGACCCGGGCACCGGCAGCGCCGTCGCCAGCAGCAGCGGCACGAACGCGAGGCCCATCACGGCGAGACCGGCGGAGACGGCCGTCCCCGGTGCCCAGCGCGCCGCGCACCAGGCCGTCACCCGGGTCTGGCCGAGGATGGTGCTCAGCCCGGACACCGCGAACAGCAGGGCGACGGCCACGGTGGCGCCCTGGCCCTCGCCGCCGAGCCTGCGGACCTCCAGCGGCAGCGCCAGATAGACCTGGAAGGTCAGCACGTACGACCCGGTCATGGCGAGGGCGAAGAGCAGGAACGACCGGTGGGCGAGGATGCCGCGCCACTGCCGCAGCACCCCCTCCCCCGTGCCCTTCCCGGCGGACGCCCGGTCCCCGGTGGCCCGCTCCGGGTCGGCGGCCCCGCCCGGGCGCGCGGGCAGGGCCCTGATCTGGACGATCGACAGCACCGCGAACAGTCCCGCCGCGACCAGGCACGTCAGCTGGAAGTCGACCCCGGTGAGCACCATCCCGACCAGCGGGCCGAGCAGGATGCCCGCCTGGTAGAAGACGTTGAACAGCGCGAACGCCTCCACCCTGCGGTCCCCCGCGTCGGCCGCGAGATAGGCCCGCACCGCCGGGTTGAAGAACGCGCCCGCGAGCCCGGTGGCCGCCGAGGCGGCGATCAGCGCGGGCACCGACCCCACCAGTCCGAGGGCCGCGAACCCGACCGTCCGCAGGACGCATCCGGCGACGATCATCGGCTTGGGGCCGAGCCGGTCGGCGAGGGTCCCGCCGATCAGGAACATCCCCTGCTGGCTGAAGTTCCGTACGCCGAGGACGAGTCCGACGACCCAGCCCGCGAGGCCGAGGGTGCCGGACAGATGCGCGGCGAGGTACGGCATCAGCATGTAGAAACCGAGGTTGATGGTGAACTGGTTGACGAGCAGCAGCCGCACCCCGCGCGGATAGCCGCGCATCCGGGCGAGGACGCCCAGGGACGCGGTCACCGTCCCCCCTCCCGGGTGACGGCGGCGGTCGCGGCGGCCCGCTCGGCGGGGGTCAGCGGATCGCGGACGTCGGCGCACCGGGTCCAGCGGACCACCTCCTTCTCGGTGAGGCCGCCCACCACCTCGGGCGCGGGCGGCGGCGGTCCGGTGAGCAGTCCGTGCCGCTCGCCGTACTCGTCGTCGTAGACGGTGGACAGATAGCGCTGCGGTCCGTCCGGGAAGATCGCGGCGATCCGGGTGTCCGCGCTCTCGGTGCGGGCCAGCCACCCCGCGACCAGGGCCACCGCGCCGACGCTCCAGCCGCCGGTGGCGTAGTGGGAGGCGGCGAGGGCGCGGCAGGTCCACACGGCCTCGGCGGGAGCGACCCAGTGCACCTCGCTGAAGGTCTCGTAGGCCACGTTGCGGGGGTGGATGCTGGAGCCGAGGCCGCGCATCAGCCGGGGCCGGGCGGGCTGGCCGAAGATGGTCGAGCCGATGGTGTCCACGCCGACGATCCGCAGGTCCGGGTAGAGCTGGCGCAGCACCCGGCCCACGCCCGCCGAGTGGCCGCCGGTGCCGACGCTGCACACCAGGACGTCGAGGTGGCCGAGTTGGGCGGCCAGTTCCAGGGCGAGCGGGGTGTACGCCGTGGTGTTGTCCGGGTTGTTGTACTGGTCGGGGCACCAGGATCCCGGTTCCCCGGCCAGGAGTTCGGCGACCCGGTCGCGCCGCGCCTGCTGCCAGCCGCCCACCGGATGGGGTTCGGTGACGATGTCGACGCGGGCTCCGTAGACGCCGAGCAGCCGGGTCATCGACGGTTCGAGTCCGGGGTCGGTGACCAGGGTGACGGGGTGGCCGTGGACCATCCCGGCGAGGGCGAGTCCGAGTCCGAGGGTGCCGCTGGTGGACTCGACGATCCGGCCGCCGGGGCGCAGTTCGCCGCGCGCGCGGGCGCGTTCGACCATGTAGAGCGCGGGCCGGTCCTTGATGCCGCCGGGGTTGAACCCTTCGAGCTTGGCCCAGAAGCCCCGTCCCTCGGGGGCCAGGGGCGCCGACACCCGCAGCAGCGGGGTGTTCCCCACCAGCGCCGGAAGGGCCGAGCCGCTGGACGCGGTGGTGGTGATGTCCTGCAGAGAGCGCATTTCTTCGCTTTCCTTCGATGGATGCACGGGCGTGCTCATCTCGCGCTCCGGCTCCGGGCGGTGGTCGTCCGCCGGGGCCGGGCGCGGCGGCCGGGGGTCCGGCCGCGGGGAGAGCGGTCTAGATCCGCCACCGCGAGGTGCGGACGAGTCTGGCCCGGCCGGTTCTCCGGCCCGGTGCGCGCGGGCCGTCGCCGCGACGTCCGCGCGAGGGCCGGGACCCGTCCCGCGCCACCACGGCGGCGGGCGGGCCGGGGTCACCGGGCGCGGGGGGTTCGGGGGCGGCGGCCGGGAGGCGCTGGGCCTGGTCGGTGGCGCACTCCTCGCCGCCGTGGTGTCCACCGGGCTGGTGGTGTTCGGAGCTGGCGGGGGCGGGCGCCTCGGCGGCGGCCCCCGTCCGGTGGTGGTCCCCGCCGTCGCCGACGGGACCGTGACCGAGGACGCACAGGGTGAGGGCGAGCAGCAGGGCGGCCCGGACCAGGGCGGTCAGAAGGCGGGCGGGGGCTCCGGGGGGACGGCGCCGGGGGGCGGACGGGGGTGTGCGGTGGTTCGGCAACGGCTCTCTCCGTGCGCCCGCGCGGGGTCGGCGGCGCGGCGGCCGGGGGTGCGGCGGCGCGGGCGTGGGGTGGTGGGGGTGCGATGGCCGTACGGGGCCCGCGCGGACCGTCCGGGCGGCGGGGCGTGGGGGACGCCGGGCCGTGGAGGCGCGCGAAGACCCGTGGTCACACCGCCGACTGCGGGGTGACCACAGGGCGGTGTCTAGGGGGTGTCTGATGATTCCCCGTGGAGTGAGGAGCGGTGTCCGGTGCGTGCGATCGCAAGGCGCCGGAGAGTCCTCGTAGCGGAGCTACTAGGGCTTTTCGGCAACGCGGCTGGGGGTCCCCCCGGGCGAAGCCTGGGGGAGTGCGTGCCGGGCGCCGCGACGCCACGGGGAATCGTCAGACACCCCCTAGACCTGACGGACGACGGAGGTGCCGTGACCGGCGGCGGCGGGCGCCGGGGCGCGGCCGGAGGCGGCCGGGC
The DNA here is from genome assembly GCF_054484115.1 of Streptomyces sp. JNUCC 64. Taxonomy (NCBI): domain Bacteria; kingdom Bacillati; phylum Actinomycetota; class Actinomycetes; order Kitasatosporales; family Streptomycetaceae; genus Streptomyces; species Streptomyces sp. JNUCC 64. Next base: position 7,720,547 of record NZ_CM137015.1, on the reverse strand, counting down.
ACGGGGCGGCCGGGGGGCTGACGTCCGTCACCGCGTCGGGCGCGGCGGTGCCGGGGCCCGGGGGGAGATGAGCGGAGGCGCAGTGTTCGCCGTGGTGCACGGGCGGGTGGCCGTGGCCGTGGCCCTCGGGGGCGGGGGCCGGGGCGGTGTCCGGGTCGGGCAGGGCCTCCGGGGCGGGGGCTTCCGTCACCGGGGCCGGTCCGTGCGGCGCGGCCGTGGTGTGCGCGGCGGCGTGCCCGGCGGGGCTGTCGGCGTACACGCCGTGGGTGAGCGCCACCGCGAGCAGCAGCAGGACGAGCACAGGCAGCCGTCGCGTCGTCCACGCGGGCTGGACCGCCCGCGCGTTGCGCAGCGGTGACCGGTTCGTCATCACGCCGTGATCGTATCCCCCGTCACGGGCGTCACCGGCCGCCACACCCGTCCCCGACGACAACCGGCCAGTCAATTGGCCGACGCGCGCGGGCCGTTCACGGGTCTCGCGCGGAGCGGGCCGTACGGGCGGGTCGTGGCGCCGCCGCGCCGCCACCGGTCCGGGAACGGGGCGGGCCCGGTGGGCGGGCGGCCGGGCCGCAAGGGGGTGAGGAGGGGCGACCGGGCCTGGGGCGGGCCCGTCGCGCGACAGGAGGGTCCGCCAGGTGTGACGAGGAGTCAGCCGGGCGCGGGGAGAGGCCGGTCGGGCGGGACGAAGGGGCGGTTCGGGTGTGACGCGGGGTCAGTCCGGGTGTGACGCGGGGTCAGTCGGTGAAGCCGACCCCGCTGTCGCGACGGGTGCGGTCGACGGTGAGGGCGAAGACGTCGGGACGTCCGTAGTGGCCCGCGACGTCCAGGTCCAGCGTCTCCTCGTAGCGGCGGGCCGGGTCGAGGACGGCGGTGACGATCCGCTCCTCGCCGTGGACGGGGGCCACGACCCAGGAGCCGTCCGGGGCCGCCACGCTCGATCCGCCGGTGAACAGCGGCCCCCGCGCGGGGGCGTCCGGGCCGACCCCGGCCCGGTAGGCGGCGAGCAGCTCGGCGGGCAGGTCGTCGGTGGCGAGGATCAGCCCGGCGGACACCACGAAGCAGCGGCCCTCCAGGGCGTAGGAGCGGGCTGCGATCACATGGCTCTCGGGCATGTCGGGCCAGGCCGCGACGTGGATCTCCTCGTGCTGGGCGTGCAGCGCGTGCCGGGCCAGCGGATGGAAGTGCTCCCAGCAGACGAGTCCGCCCACCCGTCCGGCGGGGGTGTCGACCACCCGCAGTCCGGCGCCGTCGCCCGCCGCCCAGACCACGCGTTCGGTGTGGGTGGGCGTCAGTTTGCGGTGCAGGTTGAGGGTGCCGCCGTCGGGGCCGATGGTGAGCAGCGAGTTGTAGAGGGAGCCGGAGGAGCGCGCCGCGCGTTCGTTGAGGCCGAGGACGACGGTGACCCCGTGGTCGCGGGCCGCGGCCCGGACCGGGGCGAGGTCGTCGTCGCCGCCCCGGGGGTCGAGGACGGGGCTCTGGTCGAGCAGCCGGGCGTGCCAGCGCCGGGCCTCGGCGTCGCGCCAGCCCGCCAGTCCGAACACCCACGCCGGATAGCCGGTGAGCCAGGTCTCGGGGAAGACGACCAGGTCGGCCCCGGCCGTGGCGGCCTCGGTGACGTACGCGGTGGCGCGGCGCAGCGACTCGGCCAGGTCCAGCAGGGCGGGCGGGCGCTGGACGACGGCGACGGTGGTGGTCACGCGTCCTCCCGTCCGGCGCGGGCGTACAGCGCGGGGCGGCGGTCCGCGTGGACGTCGTTGTGGGCGCTGATGGCCTTGTTCCGGGCCTCGGCGAGGTCGAGGGTGGCGGTGAGGACCGTCTCCTCGCCCAGCCTCGGCGGGGTGACGGGGTAGCCGTCGGCGTCGACGACGACGCTGCCGCCGAGCCAGTCCTGGCCCCGTTCGGTGCCGGTGCGGTCGGCGACGGCGACGAACAGGCGGTTGACCGAGGCGTTGGCCTGGATCCGGACGACCTCGCCGGGCCGTTCGCCCTCGGGACGGGGGTAGAGGGGCCAGTTGACGGGTCCGCAGAGCAGTTCGGCGCCGTCGAGGGCGGCGAGCCGCACCCACTCGGGGAACTCCAGGTCGTAGCAGACCATGAAGCCGATCCGGCCGTGCGGGGTGTCCACCACCGGCGGGGGCGTGTCGCCCGGGGTGAAGCCCCAGGTCTTCTCCCCGTCCCAGAGGTGGGCCTTGCGGTAGGCGGCGCGCGGTCCGGTCCGGTCGACGAGGACGGCGGCGTTGTAGGCCCGGCCGTCGGCGCCGCGTTCCGCGAACCCGCCGACGATCACCAGGTCGTGGCGGGCGGCGAGGGCCGCCCACTCGGTGACGGTGTCGCCGTCGAGGGGTTCGGCCACGGAGAGCAGTTCCGCGGCGTCCGCGAAGACGTAGCCGGTGTTGGCCAGCTCGGGCAGGACGACGATCCGCGCGCCCCGCCCGGCGGCCTCCTCGACGGCCTCGCGGATCCGCCGCCGGTTGCCGTCCACGTCGCCCACCTGGGGGGCGATCTGGCAGACGGCGACGGTGACCTCGGTGCCCTGGGCGCCCTGGGGCTGGCTCATCGGGGGGTTCCCTCCAGTTCGGCTTCGCTGGCCGCCCGGGCGGCGGCCTCCGCGTCATGGTCAAGACTCCGGGAGAACAGCAGGTACAGCACGCCGGAGACGGTCAGACCGACGACGAAGGAGAAGTCCGCGCCGCCGAGCGCCTCGGCGACGGGCCCGGTGTAGAAGCTGGTCGAGAAGAAGGGGATCATCGCGGCGAACCCGATGACGTAGGCGGTGACGCCCCGCCACGCCCAGCGGCCGTAGACGCCGTCCGGCTTGAGGATCTCCGCGATGGCGTACTTGCCCCGGCGCACGAAGTAGAAGTCCACCAGGTTGACGGCGGTCCACGGGACGAGGAAGTAGAGCATCATCAGCACGAAGTTGTTGAAGCTGCCGATGTAGTCGTCGGGGATGAGCAGGGCGACCACCAGGGACACCACCCCGACCACCACGAGACCGGTGACCCGCAGCCGGACGGTGGGACGCACCGAGCGGAAGCCGTCGAGGGCGCTGGCGCCGGTGAGCATGGCGCCGTAGGCGTTGACACCCATGATGGAGATCAGGGCGAGCACCGAGGCGAGCACGACGATCAGTCCGAAGCCGGGGAAGAGCAGGTCGCCGACCTCGCGCAGGGCGACGATCGGGTCGGGGTCCGGGAGGTGGCTGGCGAGCAGCGCGCCCAGCGACATCAGCCAGACGGCGGAGAACGCGGCGCCCGCGTAGACGGCGGTGATCAGCTTGCGCGCGGGCACGTCCGCCGGGAGGTAGCGGGTGTAGTCGGAGACGTAGACCGAGTAGCTGATGTTGTACCCGGCGGCGAGGGAGAACTGCACCAGGAAGGCGGTGAGGTCCCAGCCCGCGGTGGCCGCGGGCACGTCGGCGGCGGTGGGGTTCCCGCCGAAGTGGACGACCGCCACGACGGTGAGGACCGCGAACACCACCACGAGCAGATAGGTCAGCCAGCGCTGCACGAAGTGGAGCAGGTCGTGGCCGACGACCGCGATCACGATGGAGACGGCGATCAGCACCGGGTACCAGAGCAGTTCGCCGCCGGGCAGCAGCAGTCCGAGGCCCTGTTCGGCGAGGACCGTGTCGAAGACCAGGAAGCCGACGTAGACGAAGACGGTCGCGGCGAACGGCACGGCGGAGCCCCGGCTGCCGAACTGGGCGCGGGACTGGATCATCTGCGGCAGGCCCATCCGGGGGCCCTGGTTGGCGTGGAAGGCCATGAAGAACGTCCCGGCGCCGACGCCGAGCACGATGGCCAGCACGCTGTACCAGACGCTGAGCCCCATGGAGGCGCCGACGAACCCGGCGACCATCGTGGGCAGCACGAAGTTGCCGGTGAACCAGAACGGGCCCTGGTGCCAGACCTTGCCGTGCCGTTCGGCCCGGGGGACGTAGTCGATCGAGTGCTGTTCGATCGCGGATTCGCGGTGGGTCGCGGTTTCCGAGGAGGACATCGCCTTCCCCTTATCGCTCGTGGGGCCGGTCGTCCGGCGGGGGCGGGTGGTCGGGGGCCTTCGCGCGGGCGGCGCCGTCGGGCCGGGGCGGCCGCGCGGAGGGCGCGGTGCCGGGCGGGCGGGGTCCCGGACGCGGGTCCGGGAGGCCGTCCGGGGGCCCGTGGGGTTCGACGGGGCGCATCGGAACCTCGGATCTGTGCGGGGTGCTGCCTCAGAAGGGAAAGTTACCTATACACAACAAAGAATGCGTATGAGACAACTTGTATTCCGGGTAGTGTTTGCCCGGATCGACCGCCTTGTCAAGGGCCGTCCGGGCCCCGTACGAGTGACGCGAGGACTTCGATGAAAGCGCTGCACCCGACGCCCTCCCACGGACCGGTCCGGGTGGGGGCCCGACTGCGGGCCTGCCGCAAGGCCCAGGGGCTCACCATCGAGCAGGTCGCCGCCGCCACCGGTCTGACCAGGGGATTCCTCAGCCGGGTGGAGCGGGACGAGACCTCGCCGAGCGTCACCAGCCTGGTCACCCTCTGCCAGGTGCTGTCCCTTCCGGTCGGCACGCTCTTCGAGGACGCCGACACCGAGGTCGTCCGGCTGGACACCGCGCCGCACCTCAACATGGGCGGCCACGGGGTGGTGGACCGGATGGTCACCCCCCGGGCCCAGTCGAAGATCCAGATACTCCGGTCCCACCTCGAACCGGGTGCGCACGGGGGCGAGCGGCTGTACACGATCAATTGCGACGTCGAGGTGCTGCACGTGGTGAGCGGCGAGGTCGCCGTCCGGTTCACCGACCGCACCGAGACGCTGGCCGCCGGGGACACCCTGACGTTCTCCGGCCGGGAGCCGCACACCTGGCACAACAGCGGACCGGGTCCCGCCGAGGTCACCTGGACCTTCGTCCCGGCGCCCTGGAGCGGCTCCCGCTGAGTCCCCCGCCGGGCCGCCGCCGGTACGCGGCCGGTGCGACACCGCGTCCGGCGCGCCGCCGCCCGGTCTGCCGGATTCCCCCAGCCGGAGGGGGGTTCGTCCCCAGACCGGAGTGAGTACGACGGCTCACGCGCCCGGACCCGGCCGCTCCGTACCGTCCGGACATGACCAGAGAGAGAACCGGCCGTGTCGCCGGGGGTCCCCGGGTGGGCATCACCGGGGTCGGCGCCGCCCTGCCCGAACGGGTCGTGGAATCCGGGTGGTTGCGCCGCCGGGTGGCCGCGGCCAGTGGGCTGCCGCTGCCCGTGGGGATGTTCGAGCGGGCCACCGGCATCGCCACCCGCCGGGCCGCCGGACCGGACGAGTACGCCTCCACCCTGGCGGTGGCCGCCGCCCGCGCCGCGCTGGACCGGGCCGGTCGGCAGCCCGAGGACATCGACCTGCTGCTGTTCGCCTCGGCCTCCCGCGACCTCGCGGAACCGGCGACCGCGCACATCGTGCAGGACGCGCTCGGCTCCCGGGCCCACGCGTTCGACGTCTCCAACGCCTGCAACAGCTTCGTCAACGGCATCGACACCGCCCGCGCGATGATCCTGGGCGGCCGGGCCCGCCGGGCCCTGGTGGTCACCGGCGAGACCCCGAGCCGGGCGGTCCGGCACGACCCCGCCGACCCCGCCCAACTGCGCGACGCCTTCGCCGGGTACACCTTCGGGGACGCCGGGGCCGCCGTCGTCCTGGAGCCGGTCGCCTCCGGCGGGGTGCTGCACGTCGAGACCACCACCCGCTCCGCGCACTGGCGGGTCGGCGGCGTCCCCGGCGGCGGCTCCCGCCATCCCCGGGGCGACGAGCACACCTACTTCCGGGGCGACGGCGGCGCGCTGCGCGAGGTCTTCGAGGGGATCGGCGCCGAGGCGGTGGACCGCACCCTGGCACGGACCGGCCTCGGCTGGACGGACTTCCGCCACGTCCTGGTCCACCAGGTCACCCTGCCGTACCTGGAGCGCTTCGTGGCGCTCACCGGGGTCCCCGAGGACCGGCTGGTGGTCACCGTCGGCGAACTCGGCAACATCGCGAGCGCCACCCTCGGCGTCCAGCTCGACCGGGTGTACGACGGGCTCGACCCCGGGGACCGGGTGCTGTTCGTGGGCCTCGGCGGCGGGGTCAGCCTGATGACGATGGTCTGGGAGAAGGCGTGAGCGCGCTGTGGGTGGTGGTGCCCGCCTACCGGGAGGCCGCGCGGATCGGCGCCACCCTGGACGCCCTCGCCGCCCAGCGGGACCGGGACTTCACCCTCGTCGTGGTGGACAACGCCTCCGACGACGGCACCGCGCGGATCGTCCGCGCCTTCGCCCGCCGGGCCCCCTTCCCCGTCCACGTCCTCCACGAGCCCGACAAGGGCGTGGGCTGCGCCGCCGACACCGGCTTCCGGTTCGCGATCGGGCGCGGGGCCCGGCTGCTGGCCCGCACCGACGCCGACTGTCTGCCCCGCCCCGGCTGGACCGCCGCCGCCCGCGCGGCGGCCGACCGGGGCGCCCAACTGGTCTGCGGCCGGATCGAGGCCCGCCACGACGAGCACGGACCGTTCGGCCGGGCCGTGTTCCGGGCCCTGGTGCTGACCGCCGCGCTGTTCGGCCGGATCCGGCCCGCGCACCACCGCCGCCACGGCTATCTGACCCCGTACCGGATGCACGCGGGCAACAACATGGCCGTCACCGCCCGGCTGTACGAGGCCGTCGGCGGGATGCCCCGGCGCCCCTCCCCCACCGACCGGCTGTTCCTCAACCGGGTCCGGCGCCACACCACCGCCGTCGCGCACGCCCGGGACATGGTGGTGGAGAACTCCACCCGGCGGCTGCGCGCCTACGGACTGCTCGGCACCGCCCGCTGGTACCTCGACCGGGGTCCCGGCCGTCACGGGGAGGACCCGCGCTGATGCTCGACCGTCTCGACCGCGCGCTGCGCGCCGACCCCCACCGCCCCGCCGTGCTGGGCACCGCCCCCGGCGGGGCCGTCCGGATCCGGGCCACCCGGGGCGACCTCGCCGACCTGGCCGACCGCTACGCGGCGGGCCTCGCCGCCCGGGGGACGGGGCCCGGCGACACCGTCGGGGTCGCCGTCCGGCCCGGGCCCCGGGCGCTCGCGGTGCTGCTCGCCGTCCACCGGACCGGGGCGCGCGTCGCCGTCCTGGACCCGGGGGCCGGGCCCGAGGTGCTGCGGGCCCGGCTGGCGCTGGCCCCGCCCGCCCTGGTGCTGGCCGACGCCGCCGCGCAGAGCGCCGCGGGCTGGGCCCGGCCGCTGGCCCGCCGGGCCGGGATCGCGCTGCCGGAGCTGGCCGCGCTGGGGCCGGTGGCGACCGTGGGGCCCCGGTGGCCGGGGTGCGCCCCCGCCCTGGAGCCGGGGCGGTCGGCGGTGGTGCCGCGCGCCGTCGACGGGGACGGGGACGCGGTCGTCGTCTTCACCTCGGGCACCACCCGGCGGCCCCGGGCGGTGGTGCACACCCGGTCCTCGCTCGCCGCCGGGATGGCCTCGGTGGCGGAGCTGGTGCGTCCGGCGGCGGACGTCCCGGTCCTCGGGGGCACCCTCTTCGTCCTGGTGCCGTCGCTCGCGGCGGGCGCCCCCGTGGCGCTGCCCGCGCGTTCGCCCCGGGCGCTCGTCCGCCAGCTGCGCCGACTCGGGCCGCAGGCCGTCTATCTGACACCCCCTCAGCTACGGGAGGCGCTGACGGCCGGGGCCCGGTTCACAGGGGCCCGGGTGTGGAGCGGTTCGGCTCCCGTCACCGGGGAGCTGCTGACCCGGGTCAGGGCGGCCGGGGCCGCCGAGGCGTGGGGGGTGTACGCGCTCACCGAACTCTTCCCGGCCGCCGCCGTGGAACAGGCCGGGAAGGCCGCCTTCACCGGGAGCGGCGATCTGGTGGGCGCCCCGCTGCCCGGGGTGACGGCCACCGTCTCGGCCGACGGGGAGCTCCTGCTGTCCGGGCCCGCCGCGCGCCACCGCTACCTCGGCGAGGAGCCCGACCCGTCGGTGGCCACCGGGGACCGGGCCCGGATCGAGGGGGGCCGGATCGTCCTCGCGGGCCGCCGCAAGGAGATGGTGCTGCGCCGGGCGGAGAACGTCTACCCCGGACTGTACGAACCCTCCCTGCACGTCCCGGGCGTGGACCTGGCGCTGCTCGTCGGGGTACCGGCCGGGGACGGCGACGAACGGCTGGTGGCCGTGGTCCAGCCCCGCCCGGGGGCCGATCCGGCGCGGGTGCGCGCGGCGCTGGCCGGGCCGCTCGCCCGGATGGGAACCGCCCGCCCGGACGCGGTGCTGCTGGCCCGCGTCCCGCTGTCGGGCCGCTCCCGCAAGCCCGACCGGGCGGCCACCGCCCGGCTGGCCGCCGCCCGGCTGGCCGCCGCCCGGCTGGGGGCCGAGCGGCGCGGTACCGGGTGGTCCGGAGCCGGGCGGTCCGGAGCCGGGCGGCTCGGGGCGGGACGGTGACGTCCCATCCGGTCATGACGCCTCGTCCCCGGCCCCCACGCCCCGTCCGACCCTGACACGCGGTCCGGCCCCATGCGTCCGACCTGGCACGCGGTCCGGTCCGTACGTCCTGTCCGACCCTGGCGCCCGGGCCGATCCTGGCGCCTCGTCTAACCCCGACGCCCCAGCCGACCCTGACGCCTCGTCCGACCCTGACGTGCGGTCCGGTCCCGACGCCCCGTCCGGTCCCGACGCCCTGCGGGTCCCCCCGAACAGTCCTCGCGCAGTCCCTGAGACGGAGAACCCCGGTGACCGCTGATCCCGATGGGCCCATCAGCCCCTTCAGCCCTCTCGACCCCCTTGCCCCCACGAGCCTTGTCGACCCCGTCGACCCGACCTCTCGTACCGCCCTCGCGACCGGGGCGACCGGTACCGGCCGGGCCGCGCGGGCCGACCGTGCCCACCGGGCGGCGCGGCGCCGTGACCGGCGGGTCTACACCCGTTCCCACCCGGTGCTGTTCGCCCTGCTCGCCGTCACCCGTCGCCGTCCGGTGACCCGGCTGGGCGGCACCCTGCTGGTCCAGGGGGAGGACGCGTACCGCCGGGCGCTGACCCGGGTGCCGCTGGACCGGGCCGCCGCCGGGACCACCGGGGGCGCGGTCCGTGAACTCGCGGGCGGTGGCTCGCCGTTCGACCAGGAGGGGACGGAACACCGGGCGGGGCGGCGGGCGGTGGGCGAGGGGCTGGGCGCGGCCGGGGTGGAACGGCTGCGCCCGGTGTGGCGGGAGGTGTTGGCCGAGCGGCTGGCACCGCTCGGCGGCGGTGGGGCCGTTGACCTCGTGGAGACGGCCCGGGCGCTGGCCGGGGCGACGGTGTGCGCCCTGCTGGAGAGTCCCGCCGACCCCCGGGCGGTGGCCCGGGCCGCGGCGGAGGTGGCGGCCGCCGCGGTACGGGACGGGCTGCCCGGCCTCCGGAGCGGGCGCGCCGCGCGGGAGGCGGCCGGGGCCGCCGCCCGGCTGGAGGCGCTGCTCCATCCGGAGGGTCCACGGGCCGACGGCGCCCGGCGGGCGGTGCTGGCGGTGGCGGGGATCACCACCACGGTCGCCGCGCTGCCCCGGGCGGCGGCCTGGTGCGCGGACGCCGGACTGTGGGAGCGGGCCGCCGACGACCTCACGCGCCCCGCGCTCGTCGGCGAACTGCTGCGGGTCCTGGCGCCGTCCCCGGTGCTGCCGCGCGTGGCGGCGGCGGACGCGGTGCTCGACGGGCGTCCGGTGCGGGCCGGGGACCGGCTGCTGCTGGTGGCCCGGCACGCGGCCGGGGCGCACACCGACCCGCCCGACGCGCGGTGTCCGGCCCCGCCCGCCGTGGCGCGGCTGGTGTTCGGGGCGGGCCCGCACGCCTGCCCCGGGGCCCGGCTGGCCGTCGCCCAGCTCGACGACGTCCTCGCCGCGCTCGCCGTCCACCGGCCGGTGGTGGTGCGGGCCCGGGTGGACCGGCGGGCGGCGCTGCCCGGCTGGCGGTCGCTCACCGTCCGGGCCGGACGGGAGGGCGCGCGATGACGGTGGTCGCGGTCACCGGGGCGAGCGGCTTCTGCGGCTCCCACGCGGCGCGGGCGGCGGCGGCCCTCGGGATGGAGGTGCGCGGGGTGGGCCGGCGGCCGGGGCCCGTCGGACGGCACGTGCCGTGGGACGCCGCGCGCGAGGTGCCGGACCTCGCGGGCGCCGATCTGGTGGTGCACTGCGCGGCGGCGGTGGGCGACCCGGTGCCCGGCTCCCCCGCCGAACGGCTGATGCGCGCGGTGAACGTGGAAGGCGGGGCCCGGCTGCTGGAGGCGGCGGCGGGGGTGCCGGTGGTCTGGGTGAGCAGTGCCAGTGTGTACGCGCCCGGGGGTTCCGGGGCTCCGGTCACCGAGGACCGGCCGGTGGGCGGGCAGCTCAACGCGTACGGGCGGACGAAGGCGGCGGGCGAGGCACTGGCGCTGGCGGCGGGGGCGGTGGTGCTGCGGCCGCGCGCGGTGTACGGGCCCGGGGACCCGCATCTGGTGCCCCGGCTGCTGGCCCGGGTCCGGCGCGGGCTGCTGCTGTTGCCGGGGCCCGACGCCCCGCTGAGCCTGACGGCGGTGGAGAACCTGGCCGGGGCGTGCGTGACGGCCGCCGACTGGCCGCCGGGCGCCTACAACATCGCCGATCCGCTGCCCTACCGGCGGGACGCGGCGGTCGCGGCGGTGCTGCGGGCGCACGGGGTGCGGGCCCGGATCGGGCACGTTCCGGTGCCGGTGGCGCGAGCGGCGGCGGTGGCGGCCGGGGCGGTGGCCCGGTGGCGGCCGTCCGGCGGGGAGCCGCTGACCCGGTACGCCGTGGACCAGTTGGCGCGTCCGGTGGTGCTGGACGTCGGCAAGGCCGGGCGGCGGGGGTGGCGCGGCGAGCGGGTCCTGGCGGACCGTTACCCGGGGGTCTGAGCGGTGGGGCGCAGGGTGCGGGCGACCAGTTTGCCCAGTTCCCACAGGACCAGCAGGACGACGGGGGCGAGCAGCGCCCAGCCGAACTGGCGGAGGTCGAGCTGGACGGTGCCGAGGACCCGGCGGAAGCCGTCGGTCTGGGTGACCAGGACCGCCAGCGCGAACTCGGCGAGCGCCGCCCAGTTCATCTGCTTGCTGTCGAAGGTGGACGACCGCAGCACGGACGCCGTCTCGCTGCGGCATTCGAACGCGGCCACGATCAGACAGAGGGAGAAGGCGGTGAAGGCCATGGAGCTGCCGATCTCCACGCTGTCGAACCGGTGGACACCGAGCTGGACCAGGGCGAGCAGCAGGGCGGTGACGACGAGTCCGGCGAGGATGACGGTGACCAGCAGCGGCCGGGTCAGCACCGACTCGCCGCGCGGGCGCGGCGCGCGGCGCATCAGTCCGGGGCTCTCCCGGTCGAAGCCGAGGGCGAAGCCGAACGGGGCGTTGACGACGAAGTGGATCCACAGCACCTGGGCCGGGGTGAAGGGCTGTCCGGCCGCGATGTCGAGGACGGTCGCCCCCAGGAAGGTGAGCACGAACGCCACGAGCAGCAGCAGGACGAAGCGGATGTACTTGGTGAGGTTGTCGTAGAGCTTGCGGCCCTCCTCGACGGCGAACACCAGGGTGGCGAAGTCGTCGTCGGAGAGGATCATGCGGCTGGCGTTCTTCGCCACGTCGGTGCCACTGCCCATGGCGATGCCGATGTCGGCGGCCTTGATGGCGGGCGCGTCGTTGACGCCGTCCCCGGTCATGGCGACGACGTCGCCCTTCTTCTTGAGGGTCTCGGCGAGCAGCACCTTGTGTTCGGGGGCGACCCGGCCGACGACTCCGATGGAGTCGATCCGGGCGAGCCGCTGTTCCTCCGGGAGGGCGGCGAAGTCGGCGCCGAGGACGGCCTCGCCGGGGATGCCGAGCTGGCGGGCGATGGCGGCCCCGGTGGTGACGTCGTCGCCGGTCACCATGCGGACGCGGATGTGGGCGGCCCTGGCGTTGGCGACGGCGGCCCTGGACTCGGGGCGCGGGGGGTCGACCATGCCGACGAGGGCGGTCATCCGCAGACCGGTGACATGGGCGAGGAGGTCGCCGTCCGGGTCGAAGCCGGCGGGGTCGAGGTCGCGGGTGGCGGCGGCCATCACCCGGTGGCCCTCGCCGCCCATCCGCCGGACCTCCTCCTCGGCGCGCTGCCGCAGGGCGGCGTCCCAGGGGACGGTGCGTCCGGCGGCGAGGGCGGTGGCGGCCCGGGCGGTGACCGCGGGGGCGGCGCCCTTGACGAAGCAGCGGACCACGGGGCGGCCGGAGTCGTCGGTGGCGCGGGTGAAGACGGCCATGAGTTTGACGTCGGGGTCGAAGGGGAGGGTCGCCAGCCGGGGGTGGCGCTCCCGGGTGGCGTCGACGGCGAGCCCGGCCTTGTGGCCGAGGACCAGGAGCGCGCCCTCGGTGGGGTCCCCGACCACGGCGCCGTCCACCAGCCGGGCGTCGCTGGCGACGAGGAACGGCAGGACCGCCTCGTCGAGGGAGGGGGCGGAGCCCACCGCGTGGTGGATCCGGCCGTCGAGTCCGTAGCCGGTGCCGGAGACGGTGTACCGGTCGGTGGGGGTGACCACCTCGACGACGGTCATCTGGTTCATCGTCAGGGTGCCGGTCTTGTCCGAGTTGACGGCGGAGGTGAAGCCGAGGGTCTGCACGGACGGCAGTTCCTTGACGATGGCGTTGCGCCGGGCCAGGTTGAGGCTGCCGACGGAGAGGATCACCTGGGTCACCGTGGGCAGGGCCTCGGGGATGGCGGCGATGGCCAGGGAGACCGCGCTGACGAACAGGGTGTCCCAGGCCTGGCCCCGGGTGCGGCCCAGCGCGAACATCACGATCATGGTGAGTCCGGCGGCGCCCGCGATCCACAGGGTCAGGTTGTCAAGCTGCCGGGTGAGCGGCGACTGCTCCACGCGGGTGGTGGACAGCATCCCCGAGATCTTGCCCAGTTCGGTGTCCGCGCCGGTCCCGGTGACGACCAGCACCCCGCTGCCGTGGGTGACGGGGGTGTTCATGAACGCCATGTTGGACTGTTCGCCGGGCGACGGGCTGCCCGGCGGCAGGGTGCCCGCGTCCTTGGCAGCGGGCACGCTCTCCCCGGTGAGCGCGGACTCGTCGATCTGGAGCGCGCTCGCGGACAGCACCCGTCCGTCGGCGGGGACCTGGTCCCCGGCGGCGACCAGGACGATGTCGCCGACGACGAGTTCCTCGGCGGGGACCTCCGCCTCGGTCCCGTCCCGGCGGACCCGGGCGGTGGTCCGCATCATCGACTTGAGGGCGTTCATGGCGCTCTCGGCCTTGCCCTCCTGGCGCAGTCCCACCACCGCGTTGAGCAGGGTCAGCAGGACCAGCAGCACGGCGGTGCTCCACTGGGCGATGGCGAAGGAGACGGCCGCCGCGGCCACCAGGATGATCTGCATGTAGCTGCGGTACTGCCCCAGGAAGCGCCGCCAGGCCGGTGGCGGTTCCTCCTCGGGCAGGGCGTTCGGCCCGTGCGCGGCGAGGAGTCCGGCCGCCCGGTCGGCGTCCAGTCCGCGTTCCGGGTCGACCCCGAAGGCCGCCGTGACCTCCTCCGGCGGACGCGCGTACCAGTCCGACGGGGTGCCGGTGGCGGTCGGGGCGGGGGGCTCCGGGGCTGCTGCGGGCATGGTCACTCCTTCCCCCGGTGGCGGGCCGCGTAGGGGTCCGCCGGGACGCCTTCGGGCGCCTGCTCCAGCAGTTCGCGCCGGGCGGTGCCCAGGTCCGCGCGTTCGTGCTCGCCGAGGGTGGGGTACTGGGGGTCGATCTCCATCAGGGTGTGGACGAGCACCGCCGAGGCGCAGATCCGGGCGAACCACTTGCGGTCCGCGGGGACCACGTACCACGGCGCCCAGGAGGTGCTGGTGGCCGACAGCATCTCGGAGAACGCCCGCTGGTAGTCGTCCCAGTAGCGGCGTTCGCGGACGTCGGCGGCGGAGAACTTCCAGTTCTTCTCCGGCAGGTCGATGCGTTTGAGGAAGCGGGTGCGCTGTTCCTCGCGGGAGAGGTTGAGGAAGACCTTCACCACGGCGAACCCGTTGTCGGTGAGGTGGCGTTCCCAGTCGTTGATCTCCCGGTAGCGCCGCTTCCAGATCTTCTTGCCCCGGGCGCGGGGCGGCAGCTTCTGCCGGTCGAGGACGTCCGGGTGGACCCGGACGACCAGGACCTCCTCGTAGTGCGAGCGGTTGAAGACGGCGATGTCCCCACGGGCGGGCAGCCGTCGCGCGTACCGCCACAGGTAGTCGTGGTCGAGTTCCTCGGCGGAGGGCACCTTGAAGCTGCTGACGTGCACGCCCTGGGGGTTCATCCCGCTCATCACGTGCCGGATGGTGCCGTCCTTGCCCCCGGCGTCGAGGGCCTGGAGGCAGAAGAGGACCCCGTAGGTGTCCTGGGCGGCGAGTCTCGCCTGGTACTCGGTGAGCAACTCCACCCCGGTCCGCAGCAGTTCCTTGCCCTGCCGCTTCCTGAGGTGGGCCTTGTAGCGGGGGTCGAAGTCCCGGGCCAGGTCCACGGTGCTGCCCGGACGCACCCGCAGGGGTGCGATGAGTTCCTCGATCCGTTCGGCGCGTTCGCGTGCGTCCGCCATCGCCGACCTGCCCTTCCGCCCGCGCAGGGGGCACTCGCCACGATCCGCCGGGGCGCGGGGCCCGTCAAAAGCGGTGGGCCGTTCGGGTGATCGGGTGAGACGGGGCGGGAGGGACGGACGGGACTGCGGGATGGGGGCGTCCGGGCGGAGCGGTGGCAGTGGTGACGGGGCGGCGGGGCGGTGGTTCGGACACCCTCCGTCCGGCGGTGGGGTGCCCGAACCTCCGGTCCGGTGCCGGACGCGCCCGCCGGTCCCGCGCCGGGCGCGTCCGGCGTATCCTCCCGGCCATGACGGGAGAGGACGGCCGTCCGGAGGCCGGGCGGGACGCGCCGGAGCGGGCGTGGGGGCGGTGGCTGGCGCCGGTGCCGTGCGCGCTGGTGGTGCTGGGCGGGGGCTGGCTGCTCGGCACCGGGGTCTTCGGGCCGTCCGCGACGCTCGACTGCGGGGACACCGGGCAGCGGCCGTGCGCGGAGGAGGACTGGTGGACCGCGCTGCGGGCCGTCGGCGCCTTCCTGGTCACCGTGCTGCTGGGGGGCGTGCTGTGGCTGCTCGGGACGCTGTTCGCGGTCGGGTACGCGGCGGACTCCGCCCGCGCCGCCACGGTGGCGGGCTGGGCGGGGGCGTGCGCGGGGCTCTCGACCGGGCTGTTCGGCGCCGCGCTGGCCGGGGGCGCGCCCCGCTCCCCGGTGCTGCTGGCGGCGCTGGTCGCGGCCGCGCTCGCCGGGGGGCTCGCCGCGCTGGGGCGGTGGCGGGGCTCCACGAGGACGGGCACGGGTACCCGTACGGGATCGTGACGCGTCCCGCGAGAACGGAGGCGGGGGCAGGGCCCGGGAGCGAGGCCGGGGTCGGGGTCGGGCCCGGGGTCGGGGTCGGCGTCGGGGTCGGGGTCGAGGTTGGGCGAGTCCATCTGCCCCTGCCCGGCCGGGCGGGTCCGCGCGGAATTTCCGCGACACCCCTTCCGGGAGCGGTTTATTTTTCACCCAGCACATGAATTCACCACCCCATTCCAGCGGACCTTTCCAGCTGCCCTTTCGTTTCAGCGCGAAAACAAGTACGTTCCCTAGGACAGCGGGACCACAGCGGTCCGCGCCGGACGACCGGACGGCGCGGACCGGTGGGACCGATGCGGTCTGACGGTCACGCATGCCCCATGAACAGCACTTTCTTAGGGCCACGACCCTCTTCGGGGCCGCTCGCCCCGGCGAGGACCCGCACGCCCGGAATTCCCGCCGCCAGGAAAAGTGCCACCCGTCTTCATGAATTCACGAACGCACTCCCGCCGAAATCCCACCGCCGTCCGATTTCCCCCTCCCCCACCGGTCGAGCCGGGAATTCGACGCGCCCGACGCACACCACGAGGAGTCACCGGATGACCGCCGAGACCGGCCCCGCCACGGCGGACGCGGCCCTTCCCCCTCTCCCCCGCCCACCAACCGGCCCGAACGGCCCGACCGGCCCAACCAGCCCGAACGGCCCGAGCGGCCCGAGCGGCTCAGCCGACGCGGCCGACCCCGCCGACTCCCCCGGCCGTCCCGCCCGGGGCGGCCCCGCCGCGCCTCCGCCTCCGTCCCCGAGTCCCGGACGGCGGGCGGTGGCGCGCTGGCTGCTGGACATGGCGCGGCCGTTCCGATGGGCGATCGGAGCGCATCTGCTGGGGAGCGTGGTGTGGCAGTCCCTGACCGCCGCCGTCCCCCTGGCCGTGGGGCTCGCCTTCGACGCGGTGATCGGCGCGCCGGACGGCGCGTCCGGCACCGACGGGCTGTCCGCCGCGGTCTGGCTGCTGCTCGCGCTCGTCCTGGCCCGGGGCGTCGCGGGCGTCGCGGCGACCTATGTGCTGGAGACCTTCGCCAGCGGGCTCGAACACGCGGCGCGCGCCCGGCTCCTGGCGAGCCTGCTCCGCAAGGGGCGGGGGTACGTCGACCGGCACCGGGTCGGCGACCTCACGGCCCGGGCGACCGGTGACGCCGAGTCGCTGAACCTGATGGTGTCGCCCGGTCTCGACCTGACCCTCGACCTGGCCCTGAACCTCCTGCTGCCGATCGTCTTCATCGCCCTGGTGGACCCCCGGCTGCTGGTGTCCCCGGTGGCGTTCGTCGCGCTGTTCGCGCTCGCCGCACTCGCCCAGGGCCGCCGTCTCGGCCCCGCCTCCGACCGGGCCCGCGCGTCGTTCGGGGCGATGACCGCGCAGGCCACCGAGAGCCTCGCCGGGATCGAGGTGGTCGAGGCCACGGGCGGGGCCGGCCAGGAGCGCGCCCGGTTCGCCGAGCGCGCCGAGGAGCACCGCGCGGCCACCGTGCGCCGGGCCCGGGTCCAGGCCCTCTCCCTGCCTCCGTTGCTGCTGGCCCTCGCCACGGCGGGGGCGCTAGCGCACTGCGTGGTCCTGCTGCGCGCGGGGTCCCTGACGCCCGGTGAACTGGTCGCCGTGCTGGGGCTGATGGGGAACCTGCGGGCGCCCGCCCAGCTCGCCTCGTTCGGTCTGGGGCTCCTCCACCTGGGCGCGGCGGGCGCCCGTCGGATCATGGAGGTGCTCGACGCCCCGCCGGAGCCCGGTGAGCGCGGCGGCCCGCACCGCGCGCGGGTCCTCGGGGAGGTCGCGATGGAGGGGGTCGGCTTCGGGTACGTCCCGGGCCGCCCGGTGCTGCGGGACGTGTCCTTCCGGGTTCCGGCGGGCGCGGTGGTGGCCGTCGTCGGCGCGACCGGTAGCGGCAAGTCGACGCTGCTGCGGCTGCTGGACCGGACCCATGTACCGGACCGGGGCCGGGTCACGGTGGACGGGGTGAGCACCACGGACTGGGACACCTCGGCGCTGCGGTCCCAGGTCGCGACCGTCGAGCAGGACGTGGTGCTGTTCGCCCGGAGCATCGCGGACAACCTGCGGCTGGGGGCGGACCCGGGCATCGGCCGGGACCGGCTGGAGCGGGCCGCCCGCACCGCGCGGGCGCACGGTTTCATCACCGCGGCCCCACAGGGCTACGACACCGTCCTCGGGGAGCGCGGGGTCACCCTGTCCGGCGGTCAGCGGCAGCGGCTGGCCATCGCCCGGGCGGTGCTGACCGAGCCCCGGATCCTGGCCCTGGACGACGCGACCAGCGCCGTGGACGGGGCCACCGAGCACGAACTGCGGCGTGCGCTGCGGGCCGCGGCGAAGGGCCGCACCACCTTCGTGGTCACCCCCCGGCTGTCCCAGGCCCGCGCCGCCGACCACGTCCTCGTCCTGGACGGCGGCCGGATCGTCGGCCAGGGCGGGCACGCGCGGCTGCTGCGGGAGTGCCCGGCCTACCGGCGGATCTTCGCGCCCTACCTCCGGGAGGCGGAACCGGGCGCTCCGGACGGCCCCGGCGCCGCCGGGACGGGGATGCCGGACACCGCCGTGGCCGACCCCGTGGAAACGGCCGGAGCCGACCCCGCCGACCCCCTCGGCGCCGCCGAAGGCCGGGACGGGCGGCGCGGGCGGGACGGGCGCGGGCTCGGACGCCGGACCGGAACGGAGGACGGTTCCCGATGAGCCATCCCTTCGACGGCGTGGAGCACGAGGGCGGCCCGGAGGACGGGGACGGCGGCGAACGCCGCTACGGGGACCGCGCGCTGCTGCGCCGGGCCGCCCCGTACGTCCGGGGCCGGGGGCGGTCCGTGGCGCTGATCGCCCTCGCGGTGGTCGTCGCCGCGCTCACCGGCGGCGCGGCGCCCGTCCTGCTGGCGCGGACCGTGGACTCGGCGCTGGCCGACGGCGGTACCGGGGCGGTGGTGGCGCTGGTGACGGCGGTCCTGGTGACGGGCTCGGTGTCCTGGCTGGCGTCGTACCTCCAGGAACGGCGTACCGCGACGGTGGTCGGGGACGTGGTGCTGCGGCTGCGGACGGACGCCTTCGACGCGGCGCTGCGGCAGGACATGGCGTTCCACGACGCCCGTCCGACCGGGGCGGTGGTCAGCCGGGTCGTCCACGACACCCAGGCGTTCGCCACGCTCGGCACGCTGGTCCTGGGGCTACTCGGGCAGGCGTTGACGGTGTTCCCGCTGCTGGCCGCGCTGTTCCTGATCGAGGCCCGGCTGGCGCTGCTGACCGCTCTGGTGGCGGTGGTGATCGTGGCCGTGAGCCTGCTGTTCCGGCGGGCGGCCCGGACGGCGTCCCGCGCTCAGCAGCGGGCCCTGGCCGCCGTCACCGGATACCTCCAGGAAACCCTGCGGGGCATCGCCGTGGCGCGCGACCCCGGGTGGCGCCGGACGGCTCAGGAGGGGCTGCGGGAGGTGGACGGCCGCTGGCTGCGGGCGAGCGTCCGGCTGAACCGGCTGTACAGCGGGGTCTTCCCGCTGCTCCTCTCGCTCACCGGGCTGGGCACGGTGGCCGTGGTGCTGGTCGGCGGGCGTCTGGTGGCCTCGGGTTCGGTCTCGGCGGGCGAGTGGGTGCTGTTCCTGGAGGCGCTGGCGCTGTTCTGGGCGCCGCTCACGGGTGTCGCGGCGTTCTGGGGCCAGCTCCAGCAGGGGCTGGCGGCGGGCGAGCGGGTGTTCGCCCTGATCGACCGGGAGCCGGGGGTCCGCACGCGTGGCGGGGAACCGGTCCCCCGGCCCCGGGGCGAGATCGCGCTGCGGGACGTCCACTTCGGGTACGGCACGGGGCCCGCCGTGCTGCGGGGGCTCGGTCTGACCGTCCGGGCCGGGGAGACGGTGGCCCTGGTCGGTCCCACGGGCGCCGGGAAGTCGAGCGTGGTCCGGCTGATCACCCGGGCGTACGGAGCCGACCGGGGCACCCTCACCCTCGACGGGCGGGACGTGCGCGACCTCGATCCGGTGGCGTACCGACGGCACTTCGGCGTGGTGACGCAGACCCCGTTCCTGTTCTCGGGGACCGTCGCGGAGAACATCGGACGCGGACGGCCCGGTGCCGGACGGCACGAGATCGAGGCGGCGGCCCGGGCGGTGGCGGGCGGCGACTGGCTGACGGGGCTTCCCGACGGACTGGACACGGTCACCGGGGAGGGCGGACGCGATCTGTCCACGGGGCAGCGCCAGCTCATCGGGCTGGCACGGGTGTTCCTCCAGGACCCGCCCGTGCTGATCCTGGACGAGGCGACCGCCTCGGTCGATCCGCTGACCGAGGCACTCGTCCAGGAGGGGCTGGACGCCCTCGCCTCGGACCGCACCGCCCTGGTGGTCGCCCATCGGCTGCCGACCGTCCGCCGGGCCGACCGGATCGTCGTCCTCGACGCCGGACGGGTGGTCGAGGAGGGCGACCACGCCGGGCTGCTGGCCCGGGACGGGGTGTACCGCCGCCTGTACGAACGGTACTTCGACCACCAGCGACCGGACGCGGATCCGGCGGCCCGGCCGGAGGACGGGGCGGCGGACGGCGTGAGGGGGTAGACGCCGGGGCGGGCGGACGGAGCGCCGGAGGTACCCGCCCGCGCCGGTCCGGTGGCCGCGTCCTCCCCGCTTCGCCCCAGTGGGGACAACGGGACCGGTACCAGTACCGGCCCGGTCCCGGGTCCGGACAGCGGACCGGCCCGCCGCCGTGGGGTCACGGTGGCGGGCCGGTCGTGGAGGTCCTCGCCGCTGAGAGGGCGGCGTCACCCCGGAGGGCGGGAGGTCAGAGCTCCTCCTCCGAGAACCCGGGGTCGGGCATGAAGCCCTGCATCAGGCTGTCCAGGTCCACCTTGGTGGACTCGGCCGGGGCCACCGGGGTCTCGCCCTCGGTGAGGCGCATCGTCAGACCGAACTTCTCGCCCTTGAGCTTCTTGTCGAGCTGGGTGAGGTCGAAGTCGACCTGGGTGAGGTCGCCGTCCTTGAGGGTGAAGTCGGCGGAGCCCTTCTTGCCGGGCACCTCCTTCAGCTCCTTGGCCGTGGGCAGCTTCGCCCCGGCCGGAAGCTCCTTCGCCAGCGGGCGGAGCTTGTCGACCATCGAGGTGGCCAGGGTGCGCAGGGAGGCGGTGGCGGTGATGCGCTCGGTGCCGTCCTCGCCGTCCGCCGTCTTGAGCTCGACGTCGTTGGCGATGACGTCCCGCACGGCCTTGAAGACCTTCTTCTGGGTCTCGGGCTTGAGGGCGAGCTCGTCCGAGCCCTTGGAGCCGCTCCCGGCGTCCGACAGGCCCTGGAACAGCCCGGCCTCGTTGATCTCCTTGGCGGAGACCTTGAGCCACTTGCCCTCGAGGAGCTTCTTCAGGGGCTCGGCCTCGGGGGGAAGCTCACCGGACTGGGACAGCTCCTCCACCGAGGGCAGCGGGGTGTCCGTCAGCTCCCCGAACTGCTCGGCGTCGATCCGGGCGTAGAGGAAGTCACCGACGAGGCGGTACTCCATCAGGGCGCCGTCGGGGCCCGTGAGCTTCACGGAGTAGCCCGTGATGTCCTTCTCCTTGGACTCCGCGATCGGCTTCTTCGACTCCATGCTGATGGAGATCGTGCCATCGCTCACCAGGTCCAGGAGGCCCTGCGGCGCCTTGTCCTCGGGCGCCGAGTCGGCGTCCAGCTTCTTGAGCGCGGCGGCGTCGGTGTCGAGGTCGAACTCGAGGGTCAGCGAACGCTGCTCGCCCAGCCGGTCGAAGGCACGGTCGAGCTTCTGCGCCGCGGACAGGTTCTCCATCGTGCCGCAGGCGGCGGAACCGGCGAGCACGAGGGCGACGACGGAGGTGGCGGTGAGGGTTTTACGTATGGCGGTGATGACGATCTCCTAGCTGAGCGCGACCACGACGTGATCACTGACTAGACAGCGCCGGGAGCCCGAAGGTTGTACCCGACGACCGTGACCCACGCCACATTCGCCCCACTTCCCCCGGCCCCGTCCGTCTCGCCCGGGTCCGGACCCGCCGGACCCGGGCGCCTCACCCTCCGGACGCCAGCAGTTCCCTGGTGAGCGCCCCGGCCCACCACCGTTCGACGCGGTCGGGGCTCCAGCCGCGTTCACCGGTGAGGACGCGGTACACGTCGAGGGAGCAGAGCGCCGCGTAGACGTCGGCGGCGGCGCGGGCGTCGACGCCGGGGCGCAGCACCCCGGGCCGCCAGGAGGAGAAGACCCCGTCGCGGGTCCCGTCGGCACGGCGGCGCCCGTCGGCGTAGACCGTGGCCAGTCCGGGTTCCGCCCGGCCCGCCTCGCGGACCAGCGCGATGACGTCACCGGACCGTTCGAAGAGCCGCCGGTCGAAGGCGGCCATCGCCGCGAGCTGGTCCGCCGGGGTCGCGTCCGGGGCCTCCAGCCGGGCCAGGAGCAGCGCCGGTTCCGCCGCGAGGTCGGCCGCGTCGGCGAGGGCCCGGGCGAGTCCCGCCTTGTTCCCGTACACCGCGTAGACGGTGGGGACCGAGACGCCCGCTTCCCGCGCGACGTCGCGGACCGTGGTTCCCGCCCAGCCCCGGTCGAGGAAGAGCCGCCGGGCGGCACGGGCGATGTCGGCCCGGGTCTCCTCGGCCTGGGCGGCCCTGCGCAGCGACGCGTAAGGGCGTCTGGCCGGTGCCGTCGACGGTTCCGGCTCCGTCACGGGCGCGCGCTCCGGGCCTGTCCGGCCCTCGGCTTCCGGGCCGCCCCCGGTCCCCTTCACCGGTTCCGGTTCCGGTTCCGGCCAGGGTGGCGCCTCCCGTCGCGGTTCGCCGGTCGCGCCGGTCGCGTTCCGCCGGGTCACGGCACCCTCCCCGGAGTTCTCGGAGCCCATCCCGCCCGTCCCTTCACTTGAAGTATTTCACTTGAACATGCTTACAGTGAATACATGTTACGCAAATTCAAAGAGGTCCTCCCCCTGTCCTCCTCGGGTGCCGCCGGTCTCGCGGCGCTCGGGTTCGCCCTCTCCATCACCCTCGGCAACGCGGTGCTGGTGCCCGCCGGGCTCCCGCCGACCGGCTCGCCCCTCAGCGAGGTCACGGAGTTCTTCGCGGACCGGGGCACCGCCGTGGCACTGGGGTCGGCGACGGCTCCGGCCGCGTGGCTGTGCGCCGCGCTGTTCGGGGCCGGAGCGCTGGCCGCGCTGCGCCGTCACGGGCGGGGCCGGGGCGAGGTGGGGGCCGTGGTCGGCCTCGTGGGCCTGGTGCTCCAGAACGGGGCGTTCGCCGGGGTCGTCGCGCTCCGGCTGGCCCTCGCCTCGGCCGGGCTTCCGGACGGGACCGCCGCCCGGGGCCTCCGGGCGCTCCACGACGCCCTGTTCACCCTGAACGGCGCCTTCCTCGCGACGGCGCTCGTCGGGCTGTCGGCGGCGGGGCTGCGGGCGGGTCTCCTGGCGCGGTGGCACGGCGTGCTGGGACTGGTCGCCGCCGCGCTGATGTTCGCCTCCGCCACGCTCACGCCGCTGGTCATCGAGGACCGGGGGCCGCTCGGTCTGCTCGGGCTGGCCGGGTGGCTGCTGTGGGTGGTGTGGACGGGCGCGTACGGCGTCGTCCTGCTGCGGCTGCCCCGGGTGCCGTCGCGGTCCGCGCCCCCCGTTCGCCAGCGGAGCGGCGCGGCGCCCGGCACGGCCTGAGCCCCGCCCGGGGCCCGCCCGGGACCCGCCCGGGACCCGCCCGGGACCCGCCCGGGGCCCGCCCGGGGCCCGCCCGGGGCCCGCCCGGGGCCCGCCCGGGGCCCGGCGCGAGGTTCACCCCGGCGGGCGACCAGCGGCCAGGAAACGGTTCGACGGGGCGGAAGGAGCGTGCTGCCATGGGAACACCACCCGCCGTGCGCAGCGGGTCCGCGAACAGGAGCACCTTTGGGCACCGGAGCCGACCCCGCCCTCCGTCCGGTCATCACCACCGCGCTGGTCCGGCGGTTGGTGGACACCCGGTTCCCCCGGTGGGCGGCGCTCCCCCTCACCCGGTACGAACCGGGCGGGTCCGACCATGTGATCCACCGGCTGGGGGACGGGCTCTCCGTCCGTCTCCCCCGGCATCCCGACGCGGTCGGACAGGGGGCGAAGGAGTCGGTGTGGCTGCCGAGGCTGGCTCCCCGGCTGCCGCTCGCGGTGCCGGTGCCGGTGGCGGCCGGGGAGCCCGGGCACGGCTATCCCTGGCCGTGGTCGGTGACCCGCTGGCTGGACGGCGAGGTGGCCACGGTGGCGGCGCTCGGCGACTCGGTGGCGGCGGCCCGGGCACTGGCGGGGTTCCTCACCGCCCTGCACCGGATCCCGGCCGAGCGGTCCCGCCCCGAGTTGTCCGCCCGGGACCTGACGGACCGTGACCGCGCGACGCGGGCAGCCATCGCGCGGACCGCCGGGACGTTCGGCGCCCGGGCCATGACCGGGGTGTGGGAGGCCGCGCTGGCCGCGCCGGGCTGGGGCCGGGCACCGGTCTGGTTCCACGGCGATCTGCACACCGGCAATCTGCTGACCTCGGGGGGCCGTCTCAGCGCGGTGATCGACTTCGGTGGACTGGGGGTCGGGGACCCCGCCCGGGACCTGACCGCCGCCTTCACCCTGCTGTCCGCCCCGGCGCGCGCCGCGTTCCGGGCGGCGCTCGGCGTGGACGACGCCACCTGGGCGCGCGGGCGGGGCTGGGCCCTGGCCACCGGTCTGAACGCGTACACCGCCTACGCGGCCGGGGAGCCCCGGGTGGCGGCGCAGACCACCCGGCAGATCCGGGCGGCGCTGGCGGGCTGAGCCGTTCCGGGGCCGTGCCCGGACCCGTGAGCACAGGAGCCCCTCCGGTCCGCGCCCACACGAAACGCCCGGGCCGAGAACCGGACCGGGCGGCGGGGGCGATAGAGGGGTATGAGGCCGATGCGCCCCGAGGGGGAGGAAGCCGAGGACGACGCGGTGTTGCTGCGGGCGGTCGCCCGTGGGGACGCCGGAGCCCTCGGCACGTTGTACGACCGGCACGCGGGCTGGCTGCACGTCCGGTTGAGCCGCCGCTGCGCTGATCCGGACACCGTCCGGGAGGTGCTCCAGGACACGTTCGTCACCGTCTGGCGGTCGGCGGACGCGCACCACGGCGGGGAGGCGGGCGGCTGGCTGTGGGTGATCGCGGCCCGGCGGCTGGTGGACGCCCAGCGGGCACGGGCGCGCCGGGAGCGCCCCGCGCCCGGAGCGGCCCCGGCGGACAGCGTGCCGTCGGCGGAGGAGCGGGTGCTGGCGGGGCTGGAGTACGGGGACGTGGGCGCCGCGCTGGAGAGCATCCCGCCCGAGTTGCGCGCGGTGCTCCGGGCGACCGTGGTCGACGGGCTGAGCACCCGGGAGACGGCCCGGCTGCTCGGCATCCCCGAGGGCACCGTCAAGTCGCGGGCCGCCCGGGCCCGCCGTGAACTGCGGGCGGCGCTGGACCGCCTGGCGCCCCGGACCGGTCCCCTGGGAGGTGCGGCGTGAGCCACGACGAGCGGGAGCGATTCTCCGGCCGGACGGAAGGGCCGGACGGCTGGCATGTGAGCGAGGCGCTGGCCGTCCGGTACGCGGGCGGGGCCGCCGGGGAGTCCGGGGCGCGATCGGTGGAGCGGCATGTGGAGGGATGCGGGAGGTGCGCGGCGCGGGTCTCGGAGGCGGTGCGGCGGGGCACGGCCGGGCCCGGTCTCGCCCGGGTGCGCGCCGCCCTCCTCGCCGAAGCCCTGGGTACGGCCGTCGGACCGGCGCCCGCGCCGGGCGCGGTGGCGGGCGCCGGGCGCGGTGGCCCCGGGGCGCGGCGCCGCGCGGCGCGGCTGCTGTGGGCGGCCGGGCCCGCGGTGCGCGGCTCATGGCTCGCCGGGCTGGTGCTGGTGACGGCGGCGGCCCTGGTCCTCGCCGGGGTCGGGGGGATCGCCGCGACGGGGGCCCGGCCGCTGCTGCTGGCGCTGGCGCCGGTGCTGCCGGTCGCGGGGGTCGCCCTGTCGTACGGGCGGCACGGCGATCCGTCGTACGAGATCACCGCCGCGACCCCGGCGGGCGGGCTGCGGCTGTTGCTGACCCGGGCCGCCGCCGTCCTCGTGGTGTGCGTGCCGCTGCTGACCCTGGCGGGGGCGGTGCTGCCGACCACGGCCGGGGCGCCGTCCGCGGCGGCCTGGCTGCTGCCCGGGCTGACCCTGACGGCGGCGACGCTCGCGCTCGGCTCCTTCACGGGCTGCCGCCGGGCCGCCGCCGCCCTGACCGGACTCTGGCTGACCGTGGCGCTGGTGCCGCCGCTGCTGCGACGGCCCCTGGACGCCGCGGAGTTCGCCGGTCGTCTGTCCCCGCTCGCCCAGGAGCCCGCCGCCTGGGGCGGCTGGGCCGTGGCGGCCCTGCTGTGCGCGGCGCTGGTCGCCGTCCGCCGTTCGTCCTTCGACCGACTGGAGCACTCGTGAGTCCTTACCGCACCGCGCCCGGGGCGCCGTCCGGCGTCCGCTCAGTGGCGCTGAGCGCGCTGACCGTGCGGCACCGCCGCACCACCGCCCTCGACGGCGTGGACCTGGACCTCGGTCCCGGGGTGCACGGTCTGCTGGGCCCGAACGGCGCGGGCAAGACCTCCCTGATCCGGGTGCTGGCGACGGTCGCGGCACCGTCCTCGGGACGGGTCGAGCTGCTGGGCCGGGACACGGAGGACCCGGCGGGGCGGACGTGGGTGCGGCAGCGGCTCGGCTATCTGCCGCAGGAGTTCGGGTACTACCCGGGCTTCACGGTCCGTGAGTTCGTCGGCTATGTGGCCTGGTTGAAGGAGATGCCCCGGCGGACGGTCGCGGCGGCGGTGGAGGACGCCGTCGAACGGGTCGGGCTGACCGACCGGATCGACGCCCGGATGCGGACCCTGTCGGGGGGCATGCTCCGCCGGGTGGGCGTGGCGCAGGCCATCGTCAACGCGCCCTCGCTGCTGCTCCTCGACGAGCCGACGGCGGGCCTCGATCCCGAACAGCGCGTCGATTTCCGGGCGTTGCTGCGGGAGGTGGGACGCTCGGCGACGGTGGTGGTCTCCACGCACCTGGTGGAGGACGTGGCGGCGGCGTGCACGGAGGTGACGCTGCTGGAGTCGGGGCGGGTCGCCTTCCGGGGGCCCACCGGGTCGCTCGCGGCGCGGGCGGACGGCGCGGAGGGGGACGAGTCCGTCGGTGGTCCGCTGGAACGGGGGTACACGGCGGTGCTGCGCCGTCACCGGGCGCGTTCCGGGGCGCGGCCGGACTCCGGTCCGGGTTCCCGGGACGCCCGGGGCGGCCGGGTCGGTGCCTGGTTCGGGGGGAAGCGGTGAGCGCCGTGGACGCCGGGGCGCGGCGCGGCGCGGGCCGGGCGGCCCGGCGGGTCCATCCGGCGCGGGCCGAGGCGGTGCGCGGGATCGCTCCCCTGACCGGTGTGGTCGTGGCGCTCGCGCCGGGGGTACCGGCGGCGCTCTTCGCGGACGGCTGGCAGGGCAGCTGGTGGGAGACGCAGATGACGCTCCGGCAGGGTGCGGCGCTCTTCGCCGCGCCGCTGGCGGGCGCGGCCGCCTGCTGGCAGGGCGCCCGGGAGCACCGGCGGCGCACCCTGGAGCTGCGGGCGACGGCCGCCCGGAGTCCGCTCGCCCAGGCCGTGATGTCGGCGGCGCCGGGGGCGCTGTGGACGGTGGCCGGGTATCTGGCCGCCCTCGTCGGGTGTCTGCTGGCGACCCTGCCGTACGCGGGTGCGGGCGGGCCGCGGGCCGGTCTCGTCCTGGCCGATGCGGCGTTCCTGGCGGCCGTCTCGGTGATCGGTCACGTCTGCGGCACGGTGCTGCCGCACCGGTTGGTCCCGCCGCTGTACGGGGGGCTGCTGCTCCTCGTGCCGCTGCTGCCCGGGCCGCTGTCGCCGTACGACGTGCCCGACTCGCCGAGGTTGACGGACGCGGTCACCGTGGGGTGGTACCCGTGGGCGGTGCTGGGGTGGTGGGGCGGGCTGGCGCTGGCCGCGCTGCTGGGCCGCGCGGCGCGGCGGCGGTCCGTGGCGCTGGTGCCGTTGCTGGTCGCGGTGGTGGCGGCGGTGCCGCTCGTGCGGAGCGGCGAGCGGGTGTGGCGGATCGATCCGCTGGCGCAGCGGACGGTGTGCGCACCCGTCTCCGTCCCCCGGATCTGCGTCGACGCGCTCAACGAGGAGGTCCTGCCGCAGGTGGTGCGGGCGCTCTCCCCGCTCGGTCCGAAGCTGCGCGGGGTGACCGGAGTACCCCGGCTGCGGGAGTCGCCGGGCGGGGCCGGGCCCGAGGACGCGGTGCTGCCGGATCTCCACCCCAGCATCGCGCTGGTCCGGGGGCGGCTCGTCGACCCGGCGGGGTATCTGACCACGGTCACCGTCGAATTGACCACGCCTCCGCGCGCGTGCGTCGGACCGGGCACCGACCGGCTGGGCACGGCGGGGTGGACGGTGTCCCTGTGGTTGCTGCCGGAGGGGCTCCGGGCCCGGGAGCTCGACTATCAGCGGGACTCGTCGTCGGGGTACCCGCAGGAGCGGGCCCGACTGGACGCGCGGGAGGCTGAGGTGGCGCGGCTGGACGCGCTGTCCGGGGAAGAGCGCCGCGCATGGCTGTCGGGGTACTTCGCGGCGCGGGCCGGGTGCGCGCCCGGGGAGGTGCCGCCGCTGTGAGGGGCTTCGCGCACCGGGACGCCGCCCGGATGTCCGGTCCCCGGCTGTACGCGCGTTCGCGCGGGACGGCGGGCGGTCTGGTGGTGCTCGCGTGCGCCGCCCCGGCGGTGGCGTGGCTGTCCGGGCGGCCGGAACTGGAGCAGGAGCCGACGCTGCTGTTCGGGCCGCTGGTGGTGGCGGCGGTCGTGGTGACGGGCCTCCGTCCCGTGATGGACGAGCTGGACCGGACCGCCGCGCGATCGTGGTGGCCGCTCCGGCTGGCGCAGTTCGCCGCGCTATCCGCGCTGGGGGCGCTGGCGCTGGCGGCGGGCGCCCTCGGGGCGGGGGCGCCGGCGGTCCCCTCGGTCCGCAACGCCTTGGGCGCGGCGGGGTGCGCGGCCCTCGCGGCGGTGGCCCTGGGCGCCCGGGCGGGCTGGCTGGCGGTCCTGGTCTGGCTGGGCGGCATCCGGTTGTCGGAGGGGCTGGGGCGGGCCGACGGCGGCTGGGCCGACGCCCTCGGCTGGGCGGCGCTGCCCGGGGAACGGCCGCTCGGCTGGGCGGTGGCGGTCGCCCTGTTCGCGGCGGGCGCCGGTTGCCACGCCCGGTGGGGGACGGGGGGCCTCGGACGGGGCCGGGCGGGCGCAGCCGGGGGCGACCGGTGAGGATCCGTCGGACGGGGACCGGAGAACGACCGGCGGCGACCCGTCGGACGGAGAACGGGAACGACCGGCGGCGAGCGTCGGACGGAGATGCCGGACGGGGGGACTCAGACGGAGAACGAGGTCACCCGGAGCGGGGTCACCCGGACGACGAGGCGCCGGACGTCGTCGGACTCAGGGGGCGGGTCCTGACCGAGGTACCGCCGGGCCAGTTCCCTCGGGAGTTCCTTGTGCGGGTCTTCGACGAGTTCGGCGGTGCCCCGGATGTCCACGCTGCGGTACGGGTTCGCCAGGTCGAAGACGGTGAGGCTGATCCGGGGGTCGCGGGCGAGGTTGCGGGCCTTGCGCCGGGCGGCGGTGGTGGAGAACACCACGGTGTCCGGCGCGTGGGGGTCCCGGGCGATCCAGACCAGGGAGGTGTGCGGTCCTCCGTCGCGGTCGAGGGTCGCGACGGTGGCGAAGTTCGGGCCGTCCAGCAGTGCGCGGGTCTCCCGGTCGAGTACCACGGACACGGTCGTCCTCCCTGGTCGCGATGGCCGCGGCCGGGGGAGGGCCCGGTCCGCGAGGGCGGCCAGCGTCCCATCCGCGCCGGGCCGGGCGCACCGGTCGGGGCGGGGATTTCACACGCCGGACACGACGCCGCGGCCGGACACCGGGGAACCGGTGTCCGGCCGCGGGGGCCGCGAGCGGGGCGGGCCCGTCAGATCCCGGAAGGAACGGGCCCGGTCGCGCGGGGCGGGGTGCCGTCCGGTCAGCCGCCGAGGGGCGAGACCGCGTTGCAGCCGCCCGCCGCGGCGAGGCCCTTGCCGGACTCCTCGGCGAGCACCTTGCCCTTGTGGATGATCTTGCAGCTGACGGAGGCGTCGCCGCCCGCGTCCACGGCGACGGGCGTCACCACGGGGGCGATGAGGCCGCGCAGCTTGACCGTCTTCTTCCACGGGAGGGTCGGGTTCTCCTCGGTGGTCAACTTCGGCTTGGTGGCCAGCTCGCCGCCGGAGGTGTAGATGATGGAGTCGACGCTCTTGCCGGTGACCTCGTAGGTGACCTCGTACTCCTCGGTCACCGTCTTGCCGATCTCGTCGACGGCCTTGTCCGTGACCGCCTCCGAGCAGGCACCGAGCCCGAACACGAGACCGGCGACGGTCACGGTGGCCAGGGCCGTGGAACGGATGGAGCGACGCATGTGGGAACCCCCGGGGTCGTGATGATGAGGACCCGCACACAACCGTAAAGGGTCGGTAAAGTCAAACCGTTATCCGGGCATCATTCACCGATAAACGCCAGGCCAGAGCAGTGTGACGGGTGAACACCCCTGGAGCGGCGCCTTGGTGGCGCCCGGCGGAACCGGCGCCCACGGCTCACCCCGGCGGCGCGCGGGGGCCCCACGCGCACCCATCGCGGTCACGGAGCGCGCCTGCCCCGTCACTCCACGGGGTAGGCAGGAGTAGACAGGGGACCGTGTGCCGCGCACCCGGCGCACGCACCCCTCCCCCACCCCGAGGAGCCGACCTTGCCGCACGCACCCGCCGACCCGGCCCCCGCCCCGCCCATCGACCCCCTGATGGAGCTGGCCTCCGGCTTCATGGCCTCCAAGGTGCTGCTCGTCGCGGCCCGGATCGGCCTCTTCACCCAACTGGCCGAACAACCCTTGAGCGGCGAAGAGTTGAGGGAACGGCTGGGACTGCACCCACGGGCGTCCCGGGACTTCTTCGACACCCTGGTCGCGCTCGGCGTCCTGGAGCGCGGCCCGGAGGGCTACCGCAACAGCGACGCCGCCGACTACTACCTGGTCCGGGACAGACCCGCCTACGCGGGCGGCTTCCTGGAGATGAACGACAGCCGCACCTACGGACTGTGGGGGGACCTGGAGGCGGCGCTGCGCACCGGGGAGCCGCAGAACGGGAGCACCGAGGACGACGACGGCATGTACGCCGACCTCTACGCGGATCCCGAGCGGCTGAACGTCTTCCAGGGGGCGATGACCGGGCTGTCCATGGGGTCGGCGCAGGCGCTCGCGGAGGTGTTCGACTGGTCCCCCTACCGGACGGTGGTGGACGTGGGCTGCGCGGAGGGCGCGGTCCTCACCGAGCTGCTCCGCCGCCATCCGCATCTGAGCGGCACCGGCTTCGACCTCCCGGCGGTGGGCCCCTGCTTCGACCGCCGTCTCGACGCCTCCGGGCTGGGCGACCGGCTGGACTTCCGGCCCGGTGACTTCTTCGCCGATCCGCTGCCCCGGGCGGACGTGCTGGTGCTCGGCCACATCATCAGCGGGTTCTCCCGCTCCAAGGCCCGGACCCTGCTGGAGAAGGCGTACGAGGCGCTGCCGGAGGGCGGCAGCCTGATCGTCTACGAGTCCCTGCTCGACGACGAGCGGCGGGAGAACGTCTCCGGTCTGCTGATGAGCCTGACGATGCTGCTGGAGACCCCGGGGGGCTTCGAGTACACCGGCCCCGAGTGCCAGGAGTGGCTGGCCGCGACCGGGTTCCGGGAGAGCCGGGTCCGCCATCTGTCCGGACCGGAGTCGATGATCGTCGCCGTGAAGTAGGACGGCACCGGGTACCGGTGAGGGCCGGGTACCGGTGAGGGCCCCGGCCGCCGCCCCTGGCCCCGGCCCCTGGCCGTGGGGCCCGGCCCCGCTCCGGGGGACCGCCCGTCACCGGTGACGGTCCGGCCCCGGTGACGGGCGGCGCGGTCACCGGGGCCGGGTGTACGGGGTGCGGAGGCGGTCGTACGGGGCGACGGGGTCAGATGCCCGCGGAGGCCATCTCGATGATGGACCGGTAGTACGCGGCGGTCGACACCACGCACGCCCGGTAGGTGCGGTTGGTCTTCACCACCAGGAAGTAGTCCCGCAGGTTCTTCCAGTACTGCACCAGATAGCCGAGCCCGGGGACGAACCCGGGCGGACGGGGCACCAGCGCGAAGGCCGCCGAACACCGGAGGATGCGGTCCGTCGCCTCCGAGAGCACGTTCGCCACCTCGGCGTTCATGTTCCAGCCCGCCGCGAGCTCCGGGGTCCAGATCGCGCCCGCTATCTCCCGCAGCCGCTGCTGCTCCTCCGGCGTCGGATCGCTCTGCTGGACGGCCCCGACCCGGGTGACGGCGGTCGCGGCGGTGCGGGAGTCGGCGGCCTGCGCGGCCGAGCCCAGCGCGCCCACGGCGAGGGTCGCCCCGGCGGCGAGCAGCGCCACCGACGGAATCCATCCGGTCCTGCGTGTCCTCATCGTGTTCTCCTCCCGGCCGCGGAGCCGCCACGGTGGCGGTCCGGTCGTCGGCGACGAGGCTGACAGCTGGGCCGGGAGAGGACAACGGGGCCTCGTCGGCCGACGGTTGTCGGACACGGGCGGGCCCGTCGGCCGCCGTCGGCGGTCAGCCGGCCAGTCGCCGCTCGATGAGCCGGGCGAAATCCTCGTACGAGCGGGGGGTGCCGATCCGCTGCCCGTCGACGAAGAAGGTCGGGGTGCCGCGCACCCCGAGGGCCAGCCCGTCGCTCTGGTCGGCGCGGACCCGTGCGGCGGTCCGCTCGGAGGCGACGTCCGCGTCGTAGCGGGCGAGGTCGAGTCCGAGGTCGGCGGCGAAGCCTCGGAAGACCCGCGCCTTGGACTCCCGGGCCTCGCCCCACTCGGGCTGGGTGGCGAAGAGCTTGTGGTACATCTCGGCGAACCGGCCCTGCCGGGCCGCCGCCTCGGCCGCCCGGGCCGCCGCCTCGGAATTGTGGTGCCCCGGCATCGGGAAGGCCCGGGCGACGAAGGCGACCCGGTCGCCGTACTCCTTCCGGAGGCGTTCGACGACCGGGTACACCGCCCCGCACGCCTCGCACTCGAAGTCCAGGAACTCGACGACGGTGACCTCGGGGCTGGGCGGATCGCTCAGCCGGTGGCTGTCGTCACGGACCGGCAGGGCCCGGACGGCGGGTTCGGCGTCGGTCCCCCCGGCACCCCGGCCGTCGGGTGAGAAGAGCAGGAACGAGCCGAAGGCGGCGGCGAACGCGGCGACGATCACCGCGGCGACGATCAGGTGTTTCCTCATGGGATTCCTCGGTCGGGGCCCGCCGGACGTACGGGTGCGCGGCCCGGCGGGGTGGTTCGGAGCGACCGGCGCCCGGGCTCACCGGGGCCGGTACGGGATCAGGGGTGGCCGTCCGGGCGGCCGGAGCGCCGGAGCAGCACCACCCGGACGGTGGCCGCCGCGACGGCGACCAGGGCCGCGCCCCCGGCCGCGAGGGCGATGTGACGGGCGGGTTCCGGACCGCCGCTGCCCGCCTCGACCCGCACCGACGCCTCGACGGCGACCGCCACCGGTCCACCGGGGGTGGTGGCGCTGGGGCCGGGCCGGGGGGCCCGCACCGAGAAGACGTACGAGCCGGCGAGCGGGCGCCCGTCCTGGGACAGCACCCGGTAGCCGACCCGGTAGCGCCCGGCGGGCGCCTCGTCGGTGAGGGTCACCGTGACCTTCCGTCCGGTGACCCGCGGGGAACTGGTCGCCAGGGTGCCGCCGCGCCGGGTGGAGACGCTGAGCTGCGCGTACTCGGAGCTCATGGGATGGGCGAAGGTCAGCGTCACCCGTTCCGGGGGGACGTCGAGGACGGTGCCGGGGGCGGGGGCGCCGCGCGCCGGGCCGGGGTGGGCCGTGGCCGGGGCCGCCGCCCACACGGCGAGGGCCGCGAGGGTCGTGGGCACGGCGAGGCGGCGGGCCGCGGTCCGCGCGGTCCGCCCGTCGGTGTGCTGCATGACGGAGCGCTCTCTCGTGATCGCGGTGGGGGACCGCCGCCGGGCGGCCGGTGCTCCGGGGCGCGCGGCCCCGGACCGGCCCGCCCGGTCAGGCGGACGTCACGCGCTGACGCCGTTGGTGCAGGCGGCGCCCGGCTCGGGGGTCTGCGGTCCCTGCACGTACTTGCGGAGGAACTGGTCGATCCTCGGGTCGGAGGCCGAGGTGACCCCCAGCTGGCGGCCCCAGGCGGACAGCACGATCGGGGACTTCTGGTTCTCGTAGGGGCTCATCAGGGTGTACGGGGTCTTGCCGACCCGCTCGGCGAGCTCCTCGACGTCCTTGGCGGGGGCCTTGTCGGTGTGGGTGATCCACACCGCGCCGTGCTCCAGGGAGTGCACGGCGTAGGTCTCGCCTATCGGCTCCTTGTAGACGTCGCCGTCGCAGTTCATCCAGGTGGGGTGGTGGTCACCGCCGACGGGCGGGCTCATCGGGTAGGTGACGGGCTTGGTGACGTGGTTGCGGCCGAGCTTGTCCCAGGTCTTCTCGCCCTTCACCGGCTGGGCGGCGAGCCGCTCCTTGGCCGCCTCCCGGTCGTTCGCCTCGTCGACGTAGTACCAGCCGCCGAAGGCGACGGCCGCGACGATGACGGAGCTGGTGCCCCAGGTGAGGATGCGGTTGCGGCGCTCGCGCGCGGCCTCGGCGCGGCGCATCTCCTCGATCCTCGCCTGGCGGGTGTTGCGCTGTGTCTTGGCTCCGGCGGAACCCATGGCGTGTCCTTGTCCCCGCCGCGCTCCGCGGAGCGGGCGGTGGTGGGTCGGGGGGCGGGTGGACGCCCCGGTGCGGGGCGTGCGGAACGGGCCGGACGTCGCGGCGGGAGCGGCGGTCCGGCACCTCGGGGGTCAGGTCCGCTGGATCTGGAGCCAGTGCAGATCGGGGGCGCGCGCGCCGAGTTGGCCGCTGCCGGGGCCGACCGGACCGGGGGCGCGGTCGGCCACCACGGTGGAGGTGGCGCCGGGCGCGGCCAGCGGGGACGACGGGGCGGTGCCCGTGACGGCCCGGTCCACGGCGTGGCAGCGGGCGCCGCCGCCGGGGCCCGCGTCCACGCAGAGGGGGGTGACGACGGCCCGGTCACCGGTGGGGTGGGCGGCCGTGGCCACGGGACGGGGCGGCGCGCCGTCGGCCGTGGCCAACGGGTGGGCGCACAGCGGGAGCGCCACCAGCAGCAGCGCGAGCAGGACGCCGCACCACGGCATCGGGAACGGGGCGGCGCGCCGCGCCGCTCGTCCCGGGTGTCGTATGCCGCTGCTCATCGCGCTGATCGTATCCAAGCGGGCGCCCCACGCCGACCCTCGGTGCGCGACGACCGGACCGGAGGGTCCCCCGGCCTTTCCGGGCGGCCTCGCGAGGGCGGTCGGGAGCGGGTGGAGGACGGTCGGAGGGGGACGGGACCGAGGGCGGGGCGGGAGAACCGGCGGCGGCCCGGGGAGGGGTGGCCCGCAGGGGGCGGTCGGAGGAGACCGACGGGGCACGGTCGCTATCCCCGCCGCCGGGTCGGGGAGGGGCCGGGGTCACGAGGCGGGCGCGGTCGCTTCCCCGGCGCGGTCGCTTCCCCGGCGCGGGGTCACGGGGCCGGGGTCTCACGGGCCGGGGCGACGCGTCCGGCGGCGCTGGCCGGATCACCACGCCCCCGCCGTGACCGAAGTGGATGTCCCATGTATTTCACATTGCCGTTCCGAACCACACGGTCAGATATTCCGGGGCGCTCCTCCGGCTATCCGGCCGGACGCCTCCTGCGGCTTGTCGGCAATCGGCCGCATTCGCCGCAGAGATTCCGCCCGTCACGGTGAGAGCCCTCTCATATTCCGTGTCAATAGCAGACCGTCCGTTTGTCGCGACACACATCCCACCTCTTTTACATAGGCAGAACCACCCTTTTCGAATCGTTTACCTGATGTTCCTTTAGAGTTCCAGCATTCCCCGTCCCTCGCATTCCCTTTGCTGGAAGGTCGTCATGGAATCCCTACGCCACCTGGGCGTTCATCTCGCCGTGGACCTCGCCGCGGTCAGTCTGCTGACGTTCGCCGTGTACTACCCGAGGCATCGCCGACGCGATCTGCTGCCCGCCTACCTCGCCCTCAACGTGGCCCTGTTCACCGTGGTCGCGGCACTCGCCCAGGTCGGCGGATCGGGCGGTATGGCCCTGGGATTCGGGCTCTTCGGCGTCCTGTCCATCATCCGGCTGCGCTCCGACGCCATCCAGCACGAGGAAGTCGCCTACTACTTCACCACGCTCGTCCTCGGGCTCATCTGCGGTCTGCCGAACCTGCGGCTCACCCACGCGGCGGCGTTCGCCGCGCTGCTGCTCGCCGTGGTGTACCTGGCCGATCACCCACGGCTGTTCGCCCGCTCCCGGCGCAGCGTCGTGGTGCTGGACGCGGTGTACGCGGGTCCCTCGGAACTGCGGGCCGCGCTCGCCGCCCGGCTGGGCGAGCCCCTCAACTGGACCGTGATGGAGGTGGACTTCGTCCGGGACCTCACCGTGGTCGACGTCCGCTACCGCGAGCCCGCCGGGCCCCTGGGGAAGATCGCCGCCGCGCCCGCGCCGACGGCCGCCCTGGAGGCGGCGTGAGCACCCCGGCCCTGGCGCCCCTCCCCGCGCCGGTCACCCTCACCGCCGGTGACCCCTGTCCGGTCCGCGCCAAGGTCGTCCCGAGGACGGGGACGTTCCGCGCCGTCCACCGCAACACCGACACCCTCGGAGTGGACGGGCCCGCCGGGCCCCCGACGGGAGCGGTCGCGCTCCCGGCCGGGTCCACGGCCGTCGTCGTCCCGGCCGGAGCCGGGGAGGACCCGCTGTATCCGCCCGGCGCGGCCGCCGCACCCGTGCTCGCGGCGGCGGGCATCTCCCTTCCGGAGGTGCTGGCGAGCGCCGAACTCCTGGCCCGCTTCGACCACGCCTACCTCGTTCCGGTCGGGGTCTTCGCCGAGCTGGCCGCCCACCTCACCGACCCGGACCGGCCGCAGGGCCCGTTCCGCGCGCTGACCATCGACGGACGGCGCTGGTTCCGCTACCACTCGGTCTACTACGACACCCCCGGACTGCGCTGCTTCGACGACCACCGCAAGGGCCGCAGACTGCGGTTCAAGATCCGCGAGCGGGTGTACCAGGACTCCGGGGAGCGGCAGTTCGAGATCAAGCTGAAGAGCGGGCGCGGTGAGACGGTCAAACACAGGCGGCCGCTGAAGGACGGGGCCAGCCCGCTGGACCCGCCCTTCCAGGACTTCCTCGCGGAGTGCCTGCGCACCGCGTACGGGATCGACGCCCCCGGACGGCTCGACCCGTCCGTCACCACCGACTACCGGCGGGCGACGCTGGTGTCCCGGGGGGAACGCGTCACCTGCGACACCGGACTGCGCTGCGCGGACGTGCGCACCGGCGGCAGTGTGCGCTGCGATCCGGGGCTGGTACTGGTGGAGACGAAGAACGCGGGGCGGCTGACCGAGGCCGACCGGTTCCTGCACGCCCGGGGGATCCGGCCCGCCGTCTTCACCAAGTACTGCGGGGCGCTCGCCGTCCTGCGACCCGCCGTGCCCGCCAACCGCTGGCGCCGGGCCGCCCGTCTGGCGTTCACCGGCTGACGCCGCGCGCCCCGTCCGGCTCCGGCCGTCCGGCGTCCGCCGTCTCCCGTGACGCCCACCCCCGTACGCCCGGCCCAGCACCCTGCCGGACCCCGTCAACGGCGCCGGGGTCCTCGGGGCGGACCCGGCCCTCCGGTCCCCGGCTCCCGGGTCCCGGGTCCCCGGCCGCTGGCCGTTGGCCACCGGCAGTCGCGCACGTCGCCCCCACCGGCGCCCTCGCCGGGGTGCCCGAAACCCCCCTGGCGACCGAGGGGTTTGCCCCACCCCCGATACACCCGCTTCCACCAGTGATCACGCGGGTCCCGGATTCCTAGGGTGAAGCCACCCACCACAGGAATCCGGAAGGGCACCACCATGCGTTCCTCCCCGTACGACCGGCGCACCGGGCGCGACCCACGCGCCGTCCGCACCACCCGCGTCTCCCGCACCACCGCGCTCGGCGCCACCGTCGCCGCGCTCTGTCTGACGCTCCTCCCGGCGGCTCCGGCCGGGGCCGCCGGGGAGCCGTCCGCGTCCGGGGACGGGCCGCTCGCCGCCTTCCATGAGCAGCGGCTGGACTGGAAGAGCTGTTCCCGGGGCCCCGGCGACGAGGACGGCGAGGCGCTGGAGCGGGCGGGCGCCCGCTGCGCCGACGTCCGGGTCCCGCTGGACTACCGGAAGCCGGACGGCCGGACGATCACCGTCGCGATCTCCCGGATCGCGGCCACCGACCGGGACCGCCGGGTGGGTCCGCTGCTGCTCAACGGCGGTGGCCCCGGCGGGCCCTCGCTGGTGGACGCGGTCGACGTCCGGCGGGCGATGCGGGGGGTCGCCGCGCGCTACGACGTCATCGGGGTCGACCCCCGGTTCGTCGGCCGCAGCACCCCGCTCGACTGCGGCTGGCCGACCGGGCAGGTGTTCCGGGCGCCCGGCGCCGACCGCGCCGGGTTCGACCGGACGACCGCCTTCGCCCGGGACCTCGCCGAACGCTGCGCGGAGCGGGCGGGCGACCTCCTGCCGCACGTCAACACCCGCAACACCGCGCGGGACATGGACGTCATCCGCGCGGCCCTCGGTGAACGGCGCATCTCCTACCTGGGCTACTCGTACGGGAGTTACCTCGGCCAGGTGTACGTGTCGATGTTCCCGCGCCGGGCCGACCGGGTGGTGCTGGACGGAGTCGTGGACCCGGCGGCGTACGGTCCCCGGCTGCTCTCCTCAAGCCTGGCGGAGAACCGGGCGGCGCTGGAGGAGTGGGCCGTCTGGGCAGCCGGACGGCACGACGTCCACGGCCTCGGCGCGACCCCCCGGGCCGTCGT
Organism: Streptomyces sp. JNUCC 64; assembly: GCF_054484115.1. Lineage (NCBI taxonomy): Bacteria > Bacillati > Actinomycetota > Actinomycetes > Kitasatosporales > Streptomycetaceae > Streptomyces > Streptomyces sp. JNUCC 64. Next base: position 7,682,337 of record NZ_CM137015.1, on the reverse strand, counting down.
CGAGACGGTCGAGGGCCTCCAGCGGACGGCGGCCCGGAAGCCGTTGACGGTGGGCGGGTACACCGTGGACGAGCACCTGGTCCCGCTGCTGGTGTTCATGGGACTGGGCCAGGACAACGAGGGCGCCCGGGAGGCGTTCGCCCACACCGTGCGCGATCTGCGGCGGGCCGCCGCCGGGGAGGCGGTGCGCCCCTCCCCCGCGCTCGCCGCTCAGCTGCGCTTCCTGCTCACCGCGGACGACTCGCACTACGGCAGCGCGCAGACCGCGATCCTCTGCGGCGACCGGGCCGCCCCCCGCGATCCGGAACGGTACTGGCGGGACGTCCGGCGGGCCGCGAAGCGGGATCCGCTGCTGGGCCCGTTCAGCGTCAACATCAATCCGTGCGCCTTCTGGCGGACGCCGGACGAGGCGCCGACGCGGATCCGCGACGACTTCCCCGCGCTGCTGGTGAACTCGACCGGTGACCCGCGCACCACGCACGCGAACGCCCGGACCGTCCGCGCGCAGTGGCCGGGTTCCCGTCTGGTCACCCTCTCCGGTTCCACCCAGCACGCGGTGTACGCCTTCTTCGGCAGCGCCTGTGTGGACCGGCGGGTCAACGACTACCTGGCGACGGGCGAGCTGCCCGCGACGGACCGGGTGTGCCGCGCCGCGCCCGCGCGGGACGGGGTCACCGGGGCCGGTACACCCGGTCGAACAGGGTGAGCTGGGGAGCGGTCAGGAGGGCGCGGGCCGCGGCGAACAGCGCCTCCCCCTCCGGGCCGCTCCCGGGCCACCGGCACGCGCGGGCCGTCTCCAGATGCGTCACGCCCCTGCCGGGGTCGACGGGGAGGCCGTCGGATCCCCTGAGGTAGGCCAGGCCCAGCTCGAAGTGGGCGTCGCCCCGGGCGGACCTGTCGTCGTCGTGGCGGAAGAGGGGGGAGTTGGCCAGGACGCCCTCGACGAGTTCCCCGGCCTCGGCGTTCCCGGAGTCCGCCGCGACGAGCAGCAGCCGGTAGCCCAACGCCTCCAGCACCTCCCCGGGCACCGACGCCGTGGCACCCGTGCCCAGTACGTGCAGGGCGTCGAGCGCGCCGGACCTGGCCGACGCCACGTACTGGTGGAACGACGGGGAGGACCCGGGGCCGGGGCGCACGGCGTACCCGCCCTGGAAGCGGTCGCGGGACGGCGGTCCGCCGTCGGATCCGGAGGCTGACATGACGTCACCCTAGTTCGTGCCACTGACATTCGGGTTCGCCGAGCGGTGCGGAGTGAGTCCTCACTCATTGACGGAGTGAGGACTCACTCCGTACTGTGGGGCCATGACGGCACCTCAGCAGAACCAGACCGCCCGCCGCCGGGCGCCCGGCATGTCGCCGGAGCAGCGGCGCGCGATGATCATCCAGACCGCGATCCCGCTGATCGCCGAGTACGGCGCCGCGGTGACCACCGCGAAGATCGCCCGCGCGGCGGGCATCGGGGAGGGCACGATCTTCCGGGTCTTCGCCGACAAGGACGAGCTGCTGCACGCCTGCCTGGTGGAGGCCCTCTCCCCCGAACACGCGGTCCGCGAACTGGCGGCGATCGAGCTGTCCCAGCCGTTGCCCGACCGGCTCGCCGAGGCGGCCCGGGCCCTCCAGGCGCATCTGACGCGCATGGGGGTGATCGCCGGTTCGCTGCACGCCTCCGGGCACCGGGGCGGCAAGCATCCGGGCACGGTGCGCGGCGCGGGCCGCGAGGAGTCGACGACCCGCATCCGGACGGCCCTCGCGGAGTTGCTGGAGCCCGACCGGGCCGCCCTGCGCCGACCGCCGGAGCAGATCGCGGCGCTCTTCTTCGGGCTGCTCTTCACCCAGCCGCACCTGGCGGACGAAGGGGAGCTGACCACGGAGGAACTGGTGGAGGTCTTCCTGCACGGCGCGCTCACGGGCGACGCCGGATGAGCCCGCGCGGAAGGCGGGCACGGGCCACGGGCCTCGCGGTGCTGGCACCCGCCCTGGTGTGGGTGGTCGCGGACCCGGTGCTGGGGCACCGGCCGCGGATCACCGACGGCGGACGGACGCTCGACGTCGGGGTGGTGCCGGTGGCCTCGTTCGCACTGCTGGCGGCCCTCGCCGGGTGGGGGCTGCTGGCGGCCCTGGAACGGTTACGGGTACGGCGCGCCCGCGCCGTCTGGACCGGGGCGGCCGTCGCCGTACTGGCCGTGTCCTTCCTGCCGTTGACCGGTGGGGGCATGGACGGCGGCACCCGGACCGCACTGGCGCTGACCCATCTGGCGGTGGCGGCGGTGCTGGTCCCGGGCCTGCGCGCGACACTCCCCGCCACGGCACCGGCGCCCCGCGAGGCACCACGGTCGCGGCCGGAGGGGGAACCGGAACGGGAGCGGTAGGAGGTACCGCGTCGTCGGCCCCGCGACAGGACGTCCGGGGGGGGTGGCCTCCGGACGGTCCGCCGGGCGTTCCCCGGGGCGGATGCCAGACGTCCCCGCGATCCGGCCGCCCGTGGGCGGACTCACCGGTCCACCTCGGTCATCCGCCCCGGGGAACGACGCCTCCCCCTGTCCGGGGCATCGGGTAGACGCGCTCCACGGGGAACAGCCGCCGCGCCTCGGCCGCGCGGCCGGTCCGCGTCAGTGTCGCGGCCTTGCGGATCCGGGGGGTGAGGTCGGTGAGGCCGACGGTCCAGTCGTCGGTGAACGCGCGGATCAGCTGGCGGCCGATGCCGACCTGGATGCTGTAGTGGTTCAGCGCGGCTCCGCGCGGCGAGCGCTCCGGGTCCCACTGGACGTGTACGGCCGCCCGGGCGAGCACCGCCGGATCGGCGGTCGTCAGCACGGCCCGGGACAGGGCCTCCTCCCAGCCCTCCCGGGTGATCCGCACCGCGAGGACGCGTTCCTGGCCGGGCTTGCGGGCCCAGTTGCTGCGGTGCGCCAGCCACATCAACGACGGTTTGATCCACGTCATCCGGTGGAACGAGAACGGCTCGACGAAACGGCCCGCCCGCAGCGCCGCGTCGGCGATGGCGGGCGAGTACGCCTGGTAGACCACGATGGTGCGGGCGTCGTAGTCGGCACGGATCTGATACTGGGGCGTCATGCGCCGCACCCTGCCATCCGGCCCGCCGGGGCGGCGAGCCGTTTTCACCTCGCCGCCCCGGAGCCGGTTCACCTGCTTTAGCACACCCGTGCGGCGTCGCGCGGAGTTTTCCCTTTTTCCGTGATCGACCGGCTCCCGTCCAGCGGGATCAACCGCGTTGTCATATGACGGGCAAGGCATGCCAGGGAAATGGGCGTTCGCCGTCAGCGTAAAACGCTGCCCCGTTCCGGTGCGGTTTCCGACCCGGCGACCTTCGTCAATTCGCCATCGTCCGGGAACGGTTCCCCGGCCCCCGGGAGAAACTCCGCCGACGCGGGCGCCGCTTTCCGTCCCGCTCCCCCGGAGATCCGATAACGAGATCCCGCCAAAAACACCCCTATGACGCGCACGGTCGGGCAACCGGGGCAGTCGATCAGCATGGGGGCGCACGATCAGACGGGGCACGCCCTTCCGTTGCGCCCTCGTGTGCACCCGGTTCTCCACCGGCTCGGAGCGAACGGCGAATGCCGGGCGCACACCGCTGGTGTGCTGGACCGGTTGACCGGAAGAACGCGCGGCGGACCCGGCCGTGGCGCTCGGTGGAAAAGGCGTTGAGGAGCGGTTGATGACGAAGGTTCTGCTGGTGCACGGGGTGTCCCTGTGGCGTGCCTCCTTGGTTTCCCTGCTCGACCATGACGGTGGACTGCGCGTCCACGCCACGGACAAGTCGGGGGTGCCCAGGGCGCTCAGGGAATCGTCCCCGGACATCGTGGTCACGGATCTGGACTGTCCGGACTCCCGGGACGTCCTCAGACTCGTGGAACCGCCCCGCGCCCAGGAGGGCACGGCACTGGCCGTCCTCGCGCGCAGCCACCGCACCGGCGATCTGCGCCGGGCGTACGAAGCGGGCGCGACCGGCTACATCGACAAGTGCGGTCCGGTGGACCACCTCTGCGAGGTGGTGCGCAAGGTCGCGGCGGGCGGACGGCACATCGACGAGTCGCTGGCCTTCAGTCTCCTCCAAGCCACGGAGGTCCCGCTCTCCGCACGGGAGTTGAGGGTGCTGTCGCTGGCGGCGGACGGCGAGTCGGTGGCGTCCATCGCCCGGTCGCTGTGCCTGGCCAGCGGGACGGTGCGCAACTACCTCGCCGCCGCGATACGCAAGACGGGGGCGCGCAACCGGCTCGACGCGATACGGCTGTCCCGGGAGTTCGGCTGGCTCTGACGGGCGTCCCGGCAGGACGGGGCGGGGCCGCCCGGCTGGGACCGGACACCGGGCCCGGCCGCCCGGGACCGGCGCGCGGAACGCCCCGGTGGCCCTCCTCATCCGGCCGCGCCGGGCGGGACCGGCACCCCCGGCCGCCCGGGCGTTCCCGTTCCCCCGCGCGTCTCCTTCCCGGCGTCCGGGGGCGGGGCGGAGACGGGTACGGGGAGGGCGGCCGGACCCGGTACGGGTGTCCAGTCCCCCGCCAGGTCCCGGTAGAGGGCCGACCGCGCGGACACCTCCCCCGGGGTGCCGCAGACCGCCGTGCCCCCGTCCAGGACCAGTACCCGGTCCGCGCGGCGCGCCGAGTCCAGTCGGTGGGCGATGACGACCAGGGTGCCCGGGCGGCGGGCGAGGGCCTCCTCCGCGCGGGCCTCGGCCGCCGGGTCCAGCTGGCTGGTGGCCTCGTCCAGGATGAGCAGCGGGGCCGGGGACAGCACGGCCCGGACCAGGGCCAGCAGTTGCCGTTCGCCCTGGGAGAGCCGGGCGGGGTCGAGGGAGGCGTCGAGCCCGCCGAGGCGGCGCACCAGCGGCGCGGCGCCCAGTCCGGTGGCGGCGGACCACAGTTCCCGGTCGTCGGCGCCGGGGCGCAGATAGCGGAGGTTGTCCCGCACCGTGCCGGTGAACACGTACGCCCGTTGGGGCGACAGGGTGCGCAGGGCGCCGGGTTCGGGGGCGCCGGCGGCCGCCACGGGCCGTCCCAGCCAGCGCACCTCGCCGGACGAGGGGGCGAGGACCCCGGCGAGGAGGGCGGCGAGCGTCGACTTGCCGCTGCCGCTCGGGCCCACCACCGCCAGCCGCTCCCCCGGCCGCAGGGTCAGGTCCAGCCGGTCCACCACAGGACGGGCGCCGGGGCCGTACGCGAAGGTGACGGAGCGCAGTTCGGCGAGGGCGGCGGCACGCGGCAGCGGGCGGCCGTGCGCCGGGTGCCGGTCCGGCGGGAGCGGCAGCCGGGCCGGGTCGGTGAACCGGTCGAGCACCACCACCAGTCGGCCGCCCGCCGTGCCGAGGGCGGTGAGCAGGGCGTGCACGGCGGGGGCGAGCGACTGGGTGAGGTAGGCGAAGGCACCGAGGAGTCCGCCGGTGGTGAGGCCGTGGCGCAGCAGCCAGGGCCCGGTCAGCAGGAGCAGCAGCGGGGGCAGGGCCCCGCAGACGGCGAGCGCGAGGACCCGGGCGGCGGCCCAGCGGGCGAGGGCCGCCGACGCCCGGGCCTGGTCGCGGGTGAGGCGCTCCGCCTCGTCGAGGACGTGCGGGGCGCCGCCGGTCGCCGCGAGGTCGCGCACCGAGGAGGCGATCAGCGCGGTGTGGGCGGCGAACGCCTCGTCGGCGTCGAGGTAGGCGCGCTGCCGGGCGGCCATGGGCGCGAGGGTGGCGAGGAACAGTCCCGCCCCGGCGAGGACCGGTGGCACCACCACCAGCAGCAGCCGGGGGGAGAGCACGGCGAGTCCGGCGAGCGCGCCCACGGAGGTGAAGACGAACGACCGCAGGGAGAGCACCAGTCCGGCCCAGCCGTCGCGGGCGATCTCGCTCTGATGGGTCACCCGGGACACCGAGCGGGTGGCGGCCGTGGGGACGGAACCGTCGAGGGCGTCGGCGACGCCCCGGGTCACGGCCCGCCGCACGAGTCCGTCGCGCAGGGGTTCCACCAGGTCGGCGAGGCTCCCGAAGACGCCCCGGGCGGCGAGCACCGCGGGCAGCACGGCGAGGGCGGCGACGGCGAGCCAGAGGAGTCCGGTGGCGGGCGAACCGGCGAGGAAGCCCCCGTCCAGCGCGCGGGCGACGGCGTAGCCGCCGAGGAAGGTCTGCCCGGCCTCCAGCAGCGACCACGCGGAGAGCCGGGCGAGGGCGGGGACCCGGGCCCGCAGGAACGGACGGGCCTCACGGCCGACCCGGGCCAGGGCGCCCCGGCCGCCGGTGCCGCCCGGGCTGTGGGTGCCCGGGGCGCTGTCGGTCGGGCCGCCGGTGCCCGGGCTGTCGGTGCTTCGGCGGCTGGCGCTGGGACCGCTGGTGTTCCGGCCGTGGCGCGTCCGCTCAGAGGAGGTCCGCTCACCCGGGGCCCGACCGTCATCGCCCCCGCCACCGGAAGTCCGTCCGCCGGGAGCCCGTCCGCCGGAAGCCCGGTCTTCGGGGCTCGGTTCCTCGGGGGGGCGCTCGCCGGGGGGCCGGCCAACGCCGCGTCCGCCGCCGGGGGCCAGGCCACCGGAAGTCCGTCCCCCAGGGTTCCACTCATCGAGAGGCCGCTCGTCGGAGGGCCGGCCAACGCCACCTTCGTCGCCCGGGACGGAAGCACCGGAAGTCCGTTCCCCAGGGCTCCGCTCCTCGGGGGACTGATCAGCGCCACCCCCACCACCGGGGACCGGGCGGCCGGAGGTCCGGCCGTCGGCGCCCCGGTCCGCGGACGCCCGTCCTCCGGGCGGAGGATCTCCGGGGGCGCGTTCGCCGGAGGGCGCCCGTCCGCCCGGAGGCCGTGGGCCATGGGCCAGTCGGCCCGGGGGCCGTTCGCCGCAGCCCGGTTCGACGCGGGCCCGTCCGTCGGAGGCCCGTCCACCGGAGGCTGGTTCGGCGTCGGACCGGGTGCCCGAGACCGGTTCGGCGTCGGCCCGTCCGTCGGAGGCCCGTCCGCCGGAGACCGGTTCGGCGCCGGTCCGTCCGCCAGGTGCGGGGCCGGTCAGGCGCGGGGGGCGGGGCTCGGTCACCGGACCTCCTCGGGGGTGGTGCGCCCGGGGGCGCGGGGCGCGGGGTCGGTGCGGAAGACGGCCCGGTAGGCGGGATCGCGCCAGAGGTCGTCGTGGCGGCCGTGGGCGCGGACCCGGCCGCCGTCCAGCCAGACCACGCTGTCGGCGGCGGCGGCCGAGGACACCCGGTGGGCGACCACCAGCCGGGTGCGGTGCCCGGTGCCGCGCGTCAGCGCCCGCCGCACCAGGCGTTCGGTGGCGGTGTCCAGGCTGGAGGTGGCGTCGTCGAGGACGAGGAGGCGTCCCGGATGGGCGAACGCCCGGGCCAGTCCGAGGCGTTGGCGTTCGCCGCCGGACAGCGGGGCCCGGTCGAGGGGGGTGTCGTAGCCGTGCGGGAGGAGGCCGATGAAGCCGTCGGCGGCGGCCGCGCGGGCCGCGGCGCGGATCCGCCGGGCGTCGGGAGCGGGTCCGGCGCCGAAGGCGATGGCGTCGGCGACGGTGGTGCCGAGGAGGGCGGGGGCGGCGAAGGCGTAGGAGACCTCGGTGCGCAGTTCCCGGGGGTCGACGCCGTCCAGGGGGACGCCGTCGAGGGTGACGCTTCCGGAGTCGGGGTCGAGGAGCCGTCCGGCGACGGCGGCCAGCAGGGACTTGCCCGCGCCCGAGGGGCCGACGACCGCCACGGTGGTGCCGCCGGGGACGGTGAGGTCGGCGCCGTCCAGCAGGGTCCGTCCGTCGCGGACCACGCGGACGTCCCGCAGCCGGAGTTCGCCCGGTCCGCCGGGGGGCAGGGCGAGGCCGCGGTGCGGCGGGGCGGGCAGGGCGCTCAGCTCTGTGAGCCGGACGGCGGCGGCCCGGCCCCGGGAGACCGCGCTGAGCGCCCCGGTCAGCGCGCCGAGGCCGACGGCGAGGACCGCGTAGCGGGTGACGGCCAGCAGTTCGCCGGGGGTGAGCGCGCCCTGGGCGAGCCGGAGTCCGCCGACGGCGAGGACCAGCAGGGTGAGCAGCGGGAGCAGTCCGGCGGCCCCGGCGGCGGCCCGGCTCTGCACCCGCCAGACCCGGTGGCCGTGCGCGGCGAGGCGGCCGAGGGGCTCCAGGGCCCGGTCGCGTTCGCGGACGGCGGTCCCGGCGGCCCGTACGGTGTCGGCGCCGTCGACGGTCTCGGTGAGCCGGGCGGCGATCACGGCCTGTTCGCGCTGGTAGTCGGCGGAGGCGGCGGCGGTGTCCCGGACCAGGGCGCGCAGCAGCAGGCCGAACAGGGGCAGTCCGGCGAGCAGCGCCAGCCCGGTCCACGGGTCGACGAGGAAGAGGCAGAGGGTGCCGCCGAGGGGCAGCAGCGCGGTCCCGGCGGCGGTGGCGAGGGTGACGGGGACGGCGGCGGCCTCGGCGGCGTTCGAGGTGAGCCGGGTGGCGGTGTCCCCGGCGGGGAACCGGCGGGCGTGGTGTTCCCCGGCGCGCAGGAAGCGGTCGAGGGCGTGGCGGCGCAGCCGGGCGGTGTGCCGGGCGGTGGCGGTGCCGCCGACCGCGGCGGCGGCGGCGTCGCACAGGACCTCGACGGCGGTCAGGGCGGCGGCCAGCAGCAGGGCGGCCCCGGGGAGGCGGTGGTCGGCGAGGAGGGCGTCCAGGGCGTGGCCGAGGGCGGCGGGCAGCGCCAGCGCGGCGAGCGCGGCGCCCACCGAGCACAGCAGGACCACGGCGAGGGGCCCGCGGCGGGGGGACGGGGGGCGGCTGGGGGGCACCCGGGGTCCTTTCGGCGCGGGCGGCGTTCCCGGTCCGGCGGCCCGTGGGCGGGGCGCTCCGGTGGGAGTGGACGCCGTCCGGCGGCGGTCGGGGTGCCGTCCGCCGCCGGAGGGCGGTGACGCGGCCGGTCCCGCGCCCGGTGGGCGCGGGACCGGTCGGCTCAGTGCCGGGACGGACGGGCGGACGCGGCGGCCGGACCGGCGCGGCGGCTCGTCGAGCGGTGTCCCGGCCGATGGGTCACGGGGTGCAGAGGAGCAGGCTCAGCGAGCTGTACTCACAGACGAGCAGGCTCACCTGGCTGCCCGTCGCGGGGCCCTCGAAGCTGTCCTCGGGGGTGTCCAGGGACTGGAGGTCGAGCAGTGCCATGACGGATCCTTTCTGGGGACGGATGGATCTCATTGGGGTACGGCCCCTGGATGGGGCCGGTCTGTGGGCCGCGTGGGCGGCGGGAGGAAGGGCAGTGCGGCGGGCCGGTCGCCGAAGGCGGCGCCGAGCGCGAGCAGACAGCCCGCGGTGCCGGTGGCCAGGTCCATGGACCGGCGCAGCATCTGCTCTCCGGGGAAGGCGAGTGCGCCCGCGTAGGGGACGGAGTGCAGGGCGAGGAGGCGGGCGTGCCGCGCCAGGGCCAGGCGCCGTTCGGCGGGGTCGCCGTGCGGGGTGCGGGCCAGGTGCAGCACGAGTCCGGCGACGCCCCGGAAGAGTCCGGGCTGGATGTAGAAGGCGGACCGCAGCCCCGGGTCGGTCTGGTCGCGCGCGGCGCGCAGCGCGGGGTCGTCGCGGTGGGCGAGGTAGTCGTCGAGGACCATCGCGAGGCCCGCGCTGCCGCCGCCGAGGTAGGGGAGGGTGCGTTTGCCGTCGAGGACGAGGAGGGCGCCGTCGGTGCCGGTGCGGCAGCGGTCGAGGTCCAGTCGGAGCGCGTCGGCGGCGAGGTCCAGGTGGGCGGGGTCGCCGGTGGTCTCGTAGCGGCGGACGAACAGCAGGGCCGGGCCGGAGGAGCCGTGCAGGAGGCCGGTGCGCCGGGTCGGGGACGCCTGCCGGACGGCGCGGGCGACGAGGTCGGCGCAGCGGTCGGCGGCGGTGCTCAGGGCGGCCGCCTCGGCGCCGTCGGTGGCGCGGGCGAGGTCGTCGAGGACGAGGGCGAGGCCCGCGTGGCCGCTGTGCAGATCGGCGGGGAGGCCGTCGAGGGGCTGACGGGCGATCAGCCGGGCCAGGGCGAGGCCCTGTTCGCGGTGGCCGAGCCGGTGCAGGGTCCAGGCGATTCCGGCGAGTCCGTCGTAGAGGCCGACGGGGGTGCCGGGGGCGGGGTCCTTGCTGTGGTCGAGGAGCCATTCGGTGGCGCGGGGACAGGGTTCGGCGCCGGTCTCCCGCAGGGCGTGCAGCACTCCGGCGGCGCCGTAGCCGAGGCTCTGTCCGCCCGCCGGAGAGGCGAACTGGGCGATGTCGCCGGGGTAACAGCGGTCCTCGCGGTCAAGGGTGCGGGACGCCCGCAGGGCGTGGGCCATCGAGTCGCGGGAGCGCGGCCAGTCGGCCGGATCGGGGACGTCGGGGCGGTCCTCGCCGAGCGGCGCGAACGCGGCGGCGGGCACCGGGGTGCCGGGGGCCGGGGCGGCGCCGGGTTCGCCGGTGTGGCGGAGGATCTCGGCGAGGGCGGGGGCGAGTTCGTCCTCGGTGACCGGGAAGGTCCGGGTGATCTCCCGCACCAGGTCGCGGGCCTTGGCCCGGTCGATGGCGAAGAGCGCGGTGAGCGGGGTGAGCAGGGCGAGCCGCAGACAGGCCAGAGCGTAGGTGTCGATGTCCGTGCCGCGCCGGTCGGCGGGGGCGACGAACGAGGGGTTGGCGACGGTCTGGCGGCGGCGTTCCACGGCGGGCGAGGCGGCCTCGAAGTCGAGCAGCACGACGCGGGAGCCGTCGTCGGGGACCATGACGTTGCTCAGGTGGAGGTCGCTGATGACCAGTCCCCGGGCGTGGACGGCGTGCACCGCGTCGCTGACCTTCGCGTGGACGTCACGGGCCCATGCGGCGTGTTCGGCGAGTTCCTCGGGGGTGGCGGCGGCCTTCGCCAGGGGGAATCGCCGGGCGAGCACGGTGTTCAGGGTGGTGCCCGGCACGTACTCCAGGGCGAGGAAGCGGTGGCCCTCGACGTCGAACGAGTCGAGCAGCCGGGGGACGCAGTCCAGTCCGGCGAGTTGTTCGAGCGCGGCGCGTTCCCGGTCGAGGCGGCGCACGGCGTCGGCGCCGTCGGCGGCGAGCCCGGCGTGGGGGCGGCCCTCCTTGAGGACGACCCGCTCGCCGGTGCGGGGGTCGCGGGCCCGGTAGACGCCACCGCCGTTGGAGAAGTGCAGCGCGCCCTCGACGGTGTAGGGCAGCGCGCCGGTCGCGGCGCGGGCCGCGAGGTGCGGTCCGAGGAACGACGGCGGGGTCACCCAGGACGGGATCCGGAACGACGGTCCGCGCGGATCGGGCACGAGGACGCCGTCGGGGTCGCTGAGGGCGGGCACCGGCCGTCCCTCGGCGTCGAGGCAGTACCGGCGGGCGAACGCGCCGTAGCGCACGTAGACCGGGCCGTCGCCGATCCTGAGGTCGCTGAGGACGTACGGGCCGTGTTCCCCTGCGAGGAGTTCCGCGAGGTCGGTGACGATCTCGCGGAACCGTTCCTCCGAAGGCGGGTAGACGGTGATGAACTTGCCGCTGCCCGCGCGGTCGGCGTACTTGGCGTTGCGGAGGAAGAGGAGTCCGGGACCGGGGACGAACTTCAGCGGCAGCCGCCGCTCGGCGCAGTGGGCGACGACCCGGTCCAGGACGCGTTCGGCGTTGTCCAGCGCCGCCGAGACATGGATCTTCCAGCCCTGGGCGGGCACCCGTGCGTCGGGCGGGGTGAAGGAGAGCCAGTCCCCGTGCCGTTCGGCCCGCCAGCCCTCGGGTGCTCCCGCCCGGGCGGCGGCGAACAGTCCGGTGGGCGCCGCGGACTCCCCGGCGCCCCGGTGGGGGGCGTCGTAGAAGTCGGGGTCCGCTTGGCAGTACGCGGCGTACTCGGGGTTCACACACGCTCCTCGCGGCTCCGGTGGGCGGGACGTGGAGAACGGTTCCACAGCGTGTTCGGGGCGGCACAGTCGCCGTTGTCACCACTCGGCAGGCGGGCGTTCCCGTGCGGGGTGCACGTCCGGACCATGCGTTCGGCCCGTGCGTCCGTCTCCGCCGGTGGGCGGTCAGCGCGCGCGGCGCAGGTCCGTCACCGGGACGCCGGGGGCCAGCGCGTCCACGGCGGCGCGCAGCCGTACGGGGTCGATCCGCCACAGCCGGACCGGCCGTGAGACCAGGGTGACCTCGGGCGGGACGCCCGGCACCAGCGCGCTGACGACCGTGCGTCCGAGGGGTCCGGTGGCGGGGGCGGCCCCGGGGCCGAGGGCGAGTCCGATCCGGGCCGTCCGGGGGCCGGACGGCTGGTCGAACAGCACGACGGCCCGGACGTCGGCCCAGGGCACCCGGGTGGTGGTGGCGCGGTGGCGCAGGGGGTGGCCGCCCAGCAGCACTCCGGTGGCGTCGACGCGGAAGGCGGTCCGGCGGCTCGACGCCATGGCGGTGAGGAGCACCGCGGGGAGGGTGAAGCAGAGGAGCCCGCCGAGGCGGGTGGCGGGCGACAGGCCCGGCAGCAGCAGGCCGAGGCTGAAGAGCGCGCATCCGGCGGCCTGCGCGGCGGTGCGCCGGTCCCAGCCGAACCGCTCCTCGTACCCGGGCCCTGTTCCGTTCGTCATGCCTGTGCATCCTGCCCGCTCGGGTGAACGGCCGGGCGGGCGCGGGGTGGTGGGGCGCGGGGCGGGGCTGCCGCCCGGGCCCGGGACGGCGGGCGCCGGGCGGCGCTCCCCGGCGGCGGTCGGACGGGGAGCGCCGTCGGTCGGTCCGGGGCGGCGTCAGGCCGCGTGGGTGCCCCGACCGGTGGCAGTGCCGGAGGTGGCGCCGGGGGCGGGACGGGGCTCCCGGACGGGCGGGTGCTGACGGGCGGCGGACCACTCCAGGACCAGGCACTGGTACTCGCGCCGCTGTTCGGTGCTGAGTCTGCCGCCCGCCCGCGCCCACAGTGCGCGGATGTCCTCGTTCACTTCGTCGGCGGAGCGGGTGGCAAGCCGGGGCCGCGGCGGGTCGGGAGTCGTGGACATGGGGTGAATCATACGGTTATGGGCGTGAGGATCTCGTCAGGTTTATTCGAGGGTGCGGGACGGCCCGGGGGCGGGGTTCCGCGGAGCCGGGGCGGGCGCGCTGACGTGCGGGCTGCCCCGGTACGGCGGTGAGGCGTTCCCTCGGCGGTCCGGGGACGGGTTCGCCGCCGACGAGGAGGACGGCCGGGCGGTGGTGGCCCTCGTCGAGCAGTCCCTCGGCGAGCAGCGCGGCGCCGAGGGAGGGCGTCACGTCGAGGTAGTCGACGCGCTGTTGGCGCACGTAGGCGGTGAGGGCGGCCGGGTCGCGGTGGACGGCGTCGTCGACGAGGTGCAGTTCATGGCCGTGGACCATCCACAGCAGCGGGCCCCAGGAGGTGCCGGAGGCGAAGGGGGCGGTGTGGGCGGCGCGCAGGCGGGGGCGGCCGGTGCGGGCGACGGCGGGGGCGATGCGGTCGCTGCCGTGGTCCGCGTGGAGGGCGGCGAGGGAGGCGTGGCCGACGAGGACGCCACCGGGGCGGCCGTTGGGAACCGGGGCGTGGACGAGGCAGGCGGCGTCGCGGAGCGTGGGCCGGGTGGTGGGGACGGGGGCCAGGTGACGGGCGAGGGCGTCCCGGGCGGCGGGGTCGTCGAGGGCGAGGGAGGGCAGCCCGTGACCGGGGAGCGCGGCCAGGGTCGCGGTGGTGCCGATCACGCGGACCGGGCGGACGTCGTCGAGGGCGGCCCGGAGCCGTTCCGGGGAGTGGTCGAGGTCGAGGGGCTGGCAGACGCCGCCCGCGCCGAGCACCGCGAACAGCGCGACGACCAGAGTGGCGGTGCGGGGCAGGGCGAGCGCCACGGGGGTGCCGGTGGTGACGCCCAGCCGGGCGAGTTCGGCGCCGAGTCCGCCCGCCGCGCACTCCAGTTCGGCGAAGGTGAGGGTGGTGTCCGCGGTCCGGACGGCGACGGCGTCGGGGGTGAGGGCGGCCCGGGCGGTGAGTTCGTCGGGGACGGTGCGCACGGCGGGCCGCCCGCTGCGGCGCCCCGCCGGGTGCCGTTCCTGTCGGTCGTTCGACCCCCGGGGCTCGTCCCGTTCCCGCCGTTCCCGGTGGCCGTTCGCCCCCTGGGCAGCGTCTCGTTCCTGGTGGCCGTCCGGCCCCCGAACAGCGTCCCGTTCGTGGCGACCGTCCGGCCCCCGGGCAGCGTCCGTCGTCCGGCGGCCGTCGCTCCGGCTCCCGGCCGCGTCCCGCTCCCGGTGGAGGGGGAGCGCGCCCAGGGTGCCGACGGACCGCTGGGGGTCGGTCAGCAGCAGCTCGGTGTAGCCGTCCAGGAGGTGGAGCAGGGTGGTGTGATGGCGGGTGACGGCGTCCCGGTCGTGGCGGTCGGCGGGGGCGTCGACCGAGATCCGCAGCCGTCCGCCGGGGCCGGGGGCGGCGCCGAGGACCAGGTCGTCCACAGGTCCGGAGGCCAGCTCGCGGACGGTTCCGGTGAGCGGTCCGAAGGCGAGGTCGTCGGCGCGCGGCCGGATGCCGACCAGCGGGCCGGTGAGCGGTTCGGTGTCGGCGAGCCCGAGGTCGCGGCGGAGATCGACCCCGGGGTAGCGCTGGTGGCGGCGGACCTCGCGGATCTCCAGGGCGACCCGGCGCAGCAGTGCGGCGCCGGTGTCCTCCGGGTGGACGGTCAACCGCAGGGGGAGGACGTTGACCGCCGCGTGGGGGGTGCGGAGGGCGGCGGGGCCGCGCCGGTTGGTGAGCGGCAGTCCGAGGACGAGGTCCCGGGCGCCGGTGGCGCGGTGGAGGTGGAGGGCGGCGACGGCGGCGAAGAGTTCGGCCCAGGTGGCCCTGCCGGTCGCGGCGGCGCGGGTGATCCGGCCGAAGGCGCCGGGCGGCAGGTCGGTGTGGGCGTTCAGGACTCCGGCGTGGGCGCCGGTGGGGGGCCCGCCGAGGGTACGGGGAGCGGGCGCCCCGGCCATCCGTCCAGTCCAGAACTCCCGGTCGGCGGCGTACCGTTCACCGTCCAGGTAGCGGGACTCCTCCTCGGCCACGGCGCGCAGCGGGGCGAACCGGGTGCGGGACGGTTCCCGACCGGCGGCGAACGCGGTGTACAGCTCCGCGACCCGGCGGCCGACGAGCCGGAGGGCGTAGGCGTCGACGGCGAGGGCGTGGACCCGCTGGTACCACCAGTACCGGTCGTCGGCGAGCCGGATGAGGGCCTGGGTCATGAGTGGGGCGTCGGCCGGTCCGGGGGCGCGGGTGCCGTCGGGGCTGTCGGGGCTGTCGGCGGAGGCGAGGGCGTCAGCGGGGGCGCCGGGCCCAGGGGCGTCGGCGGAGGCCGGATCTCCGACGGGGGTGCCGGACACGGGCTCCGGGTCCGGGGCGGCGCCGGGGTGGTCGAGGTCGGCGCGGGTCCAGGCGTGGGCGGCGGCCAGGGGGTCGGGGTGGGCCCGCAGGTCGAGCGTCCGCAGCGGCGCTTCGCCGGGGGCGGCGGCGACCCGCTGGACGGGGACGCCCTCCCGTTCGCGCACCGTGATCCGCAGGGTGTCGGCCTCCGCGACGGCGCGGGTGAGCGCCGCGCGGAAGAGTCCCGCGTCCAGCGGACCGTGGATCTCCACCACGTCGGCGGTCTGGAACGCGGCGGCGCCGGGGGCGGGCCCGTTCGCGGCACGGACGCCCGCCTGGGAGGCGAGGAGCGCGAACTCGTCCGGTTCCTGATGCATGTGTGTGTCAACTCCCCCAGAGGAACGGCTACCACGGACGCGGGCCACCCGAGCGGCCATACGAACTTAGGTAAGCCTAAGTTAACCCGTCGCGCGCGACGAAGCGGGCCCACCCAACCGGACCCGAACAGGGAGGGAGGCGAGGGCGATCGGCCCCGCGACGTTCACGGCGGTGGCCCCGCGACACACCCTCCGCCGAAGCCGGGCGACCCACGGACGGGCGGCACCGGGCGGAGCGGACGGGCCCGCGCGGACGGCGGCCGACTTCGCACACCGACGAACCACCCGCCGCGCACGGCGGGCACCCGGCGCCGCACCGGCGACCGGGCGGGCGACCCGAACACGGGCCGTCCGGGCTACGGCGGGGCACTCCCCTCAGGGACCGAACAGGGGAACACCCCACCGCAGGTTCGAGGCGGGCCGGACGGAGGTCCGGCCCGGCGACCGGCGCCGCCCGTGCCGGGAGCGGTGCGCGCCCCCGGCGCGGGGGCCCGGCCGTGGACGGACTCCCGCACGGGACGTCAGGAGCCGTCCAGGACCCTCCGGTTCCCGACGGGCGGGGCCCGCCGAGACCCCGACGGCCAGCGATGGCACCCGCGGGGCGCTGGATCCACGATCGGCGGGACGGCGCCGGACAGGGCCGCCGCCCGCACCGCACGACGCGCCCGCCAGCGCGCGAACAGCGCACCCCGGGAGTCGATCTAAGGTTAGCCTTACCTTACATCTTCGGGGTGGAAGATTCACCCTCCGAACGAAACCGCCTCCACGGAAACTCCGCACCGGGCGGCGCCCTCGCAGCGATCCACACCACCCCTCGTTCACTTCGTCGACGGAGTGTGCGGCCATGGGCGTGAGGATCCCGGCGGATTCATCCGGAGTGCGGGCCAGGCCCTGGGTGCGGACCGGGTGGGCCCTCCGGTCGGTCCGCGCCCTCGGGAGCGGGGAGAACGGCGACGAGGATCTCGGCCGCCGGACTGGTGTTGCCCGCGCGGACCGCGCGGGCCATCGCGGACCGCGCGGCGTCGGCCGGGGTGTCCGGTGGCACCACCAGCAGGGCGAAGTGGTCGTTGTCGCCACGGGTGACGAGGACGGTGTCGTCACCGACCGGATCGGAGTCGAGGCGGACGACACGGTCGTCGATGACGAGCCGGGTGGGAAGGCCGTTCCAGGCGGACGCGTCGAGCCCCACCCTGGTGATGGGTCCGAGGTGCTCGGTCAGGACGCTGATCAGCGCGGGCAGTTCGGTCTCGACGTTCCGGGAGCGGGGCCACCAAGCGCCGTCGAGGATCCCTTGCCGGGACCGGGTGGTCTCCAGCCTCAGCAGGGTCGTCCCCGGGGCGATCGCCTGGTGGACCGCGTCCGGCAGCAGTCGGAGGACGGTCCGGGGGGTGTCGGAGTCAGCCATGGTGGGTCGCCCGTCCACGGGAGGCGGCCACGGCCCCTGTCGCGGTCCGGTGCGGGACCGGTACGCGGGCGTCCACATGCGCGGACCCGCCGTGCCCTCCACGTTACTCCCGATGTGTTCCCGGCGGGGAAGGTCCTCCCGGTCAGACCCACCGAAGATCAACGAACAAGCGTAGACTGAGAGCACCGGGAGCATTCCGCACACCGGCTTTCACGCGGGTGTCGTTTCCGGCGAACACGAGAAACCGGGCTGTCGACGGGCGGCCCGGGGGCAGGTCCGTCATGACCACCACCCCCGACCGGGCCGTGCCCCGCGACCTCGCCGCAGAGCTTCCGGCAGGTGCCTTCCGCACCCCGCCGCGCATCCCTTCCCCCGACCGGTTCGGCGAGGTCCGGATGCCGCCTTTCCACACGCCCACGGGTCGGCGCGGGCTCCTGTCACCCCGAAGCACCCGGAGGTGAGTTCCGTGGAGACCGCCATCGTCATCGTGGTGTTCATCGCCGTGATGGGCCTGGGCATGCTGTGGATCCACTTGCTCAACGCGCAGCACGCCGCGCGGATCGCGACCCGTCACTACAGCGACCCGCTGCCGAGGCCCTCCGGCCTGCCGGACCGCCGCCAGGGGCGGGGGTCCCGCTTCACGGACGCCAGCGGCTGAACGACGGGACCCCTGACGATCGGGCCGGAGCCGACGGGCGCCACCCGCGCCGCCCACCCGCCGCCACCCACCCACGCCAGTCACCCGCGTCAGCCACCGCGCCCTCCCCGTCTCCCCCGGCCTCACGGCGCTTCACCACCGTCCCCGCGGTCCCGGATCCCGCCGTCTCCCGCGCCTTCCGGTCTTCTTCCTCCCACTCCGTCCCCGTTCTCCCGGCCTTCCCGGCCGCTCCGAAAGGAACACGTCCCCATGAAGTACGTCGAGACCCGCACACCGCCGTCGCTCGGACACGCCGAGGTGCGGATCATCGCGCACACGCCCGAAGCCGCCCGAGCGGTGGCGGAGGCCCTCCGCCTCTGCTTCGCGGGCGCCGAACAACGCAGCTACCCCGGCCTCGACGGCGACACCCGGCTCCACCTCACCGTGGACACGGCGACGCCGGTCGGCCCCGTCGGCCCCTGGCTGGAGACCAGCCGGTCCCGGGCGGGCTCGGGCGTCCACCTCGACGAGGTCTGAGCGGGCCGGACGCCGGAGTCCGGGGTTCCGGGGGGCCGCGCTCCGACGACGCGGCGGCCCGGACGTCCTCCTCCAGCGGACCGGACTCCATCGGCCACTCCCATCGAACCGGTCCGCGCGCTCCTGGATGCCCGCGATCACGCGCCGGACACGGACGTCGTCGGCCGGGGCCCCGCCCAGGCGCTCACGCCCCGCCCCGGAGCCCCCGGGCGGGGCCGAAGGACCGTCAGCAGCCCTCCTCGATCCTGCGCACCCGCTCCGCGTCACCGGTGCGCGGGCAGGTGGAGCACGCCTCGGCGGGCCGGATCGTGTAGTAGAGGCAGCAGCCGACCCGGGTCCGGGTCGTGTGCTCGCGGCCGTCGCGGGTGGTGAGCGTGCGGAAGGCCGCGCCGCCCGGGTAGGGCGGCAGGGAGCCGGGGAGCAGCCGTTCCGCCTCCCGGACCCCCCGTGCCTCGTCGCCGTGGGTGCGGCCGACGTACCAGACCGCGGAGACCAGGTCGTCGGAGACCATCCCCCACAGCGCGCGCGGGCCCCGGCGCAGCCGGGGGCCGATCGCGGCGAGCAGCGGCCGGACGTGGTCGGCCAGCGCGGCGCGCACCTCGGCGCGCAGCGCGTCCCCGTGAGGCAGGACCCGTGCCCCGGGCAGCGCGGCGGCGGGGTCGTCGGGCAGACAGGAGAAGGCGGCGGGGACGATCTCGTACGTGTCACTCGTCCGGCTGATCCTCAGGTCCCGGGGGCGCACCCGGGGGACCCTCCGTTCGAGGTACCAGGGACCGGCGATGAGGACGGCGGCGGTCCACAGGTAGTCGTGCAGGGCCCGGGAGGCGACGACGTCGGGCCGGGGCTCGTGGTCGTAGCGGGCGCGGATCCGGTCCGCGTGGCCGGTCAGCCAGGCGTTCAGGAAGTCCTCGCGGCAGGCGAGTTCGGCGCCGTCGTACCAGCCCTGACCCGCCGCCGAGGGTCCGACGGGGGTCACGTCCAGCGCCGGACACGCCTCGGCGAGTCGCCGGTAGGCGCTGGTCAGCAGGGCGGAACAGCTCGCGGCGGGGGCGGTCGGTGCCGACGCCAGGGCCAGGGACACGGGTACTCCTCGAACACCGTCGGACGACGGGGTGGGGGCATGAGACGTCACCGCGGACGCGGCCGATCCACGGGAATGAGGGAAGCCTCACCTTACTCCGCTTCATCAGGCGTCACGCCAATCGACGGGGCGTCCGGTCGAATTGACACTCTTAGGCATGCCTAACCTAAGCTCTCGGCCGTGTTCCCGATCATGCGGATGTACCTGCTCGCGCTCAATCCCACCGACTCGGTGTCCGAAGGGTTCCTCCCCGCCGCACGCTCCCTGGGGCTCCGCCTCACCCTCCTCACCGACCAGCCCGCGGCGCACCGCGCGCGCCATCCGGACCTGGAGGTCGTGGAGTGCGACGTGCGGGACTTCCGGGAGGTGATCAGCACGGTCTCGCGCCACGGACGGCCCGAGGCCGTCTTCACCAACAGCGATCACCTCCAGACCCAGGCCGCCCTGGCCGCCGGGTACTTCGGGCTCCCGGCGAAGGACTGGCGGGCAGCCCTGCGCACCAAGGACAAGGGGCTGATGCGCCGTCACCTGGCGGCGAGCGGCACCGACGACGGACCCGGCGGACCCGGCGGAACCAGGGCGCACGACGGGCCCGGCGGAGCGAACGGGCCGCGCGGACCCGGCGGGCCCACCAGCGGAACCGGTACGCACGACGGGCCCGGCGGACCCGTCCGCGCGCTGGAGGTCCCCGCCCGGGCGGACCTCGACGAGGCGCTGCGCGCCGCCGGGGAGCTGCCCTACCCCTGTGTGGTGAAACCACGCGAAGGAGTGGCGAGCGAGGACGTCGTCCTGGTGGGCTCCCCCGCCGAGCTGCGCGCCCGCTGCGCGGAGGTCCGCGCGCGCCGCCCCGGCGCGGCCCTGGTGGTGGAGGAGTACCTGGCGGGACCGCTGTACACCCTGGAGACGCTCGGGGACGGACGGCTGCGGCACGTCCTCGGCGGGTTCCGCACGGACCTCTCCCCCGCCCCGTACTTCATCGAGGAACGCCTCACCTACGTCCCCGCGCATCCGCCCGCCGTCCTCGCCCAGGTGTCCGCCCAGCTGGACGCGCTGGGGGTCGGCTTCGGGGCCTGCCACACCGAGTTCGTGGTGGACGGGGCGGGACGGGCCCGGATCGTCGAGGTCAACTACCGGGCCATCGGGGACCAGTGCGACCTGCTGCTGGCGGAACTGCTCGACGTCCCGCTCTTCGCCCATGTGCTCCGCGTCCATCTGGGCGAACCCCTCCCCCCGGACCTCGGCGCCCGCTCCGACGGCGCCGCCCGGCTCGACTACCCCCGCGCGCACCACGGCGGCACCCTCACGGCGGCCCCCGACGCCACCGATCTGACCAGCGGTGACGTCCGGCTGGCCTACCGTCCGCTGCGGGCGCTGGGCGAGCGGCACCCCGTCCGCCACACCAACCGGGACCTCCTCGGGGTGGTCCGCGCCACCGGACGCGACCAAGCGTCGGTGGACCGCGCCGTCACCGGCTTCCTCACCGGCCACCACTGGGAGATCACCCCGTGACCCCCGAGGGCCGCCATCTCGTCCGGGTGCTGAGCGCGCTGCTGCGGGAGGACGTCGTCGGACTGCGCACCCGCGCCGTCCGGATCCGCCGTCCCGACGGCGACTGGCTGCGGCTGGACCATCCGGGCGGGGCGCTGTCGCTGCCGGTGGAGCCCGACGGCTTCCAGTGCGCCTGGGCGGCGCGGCTGCCGCTGCTGCGCCGGGAGGGTTCCGGCCCGGACCGGGAGCTCACCACCACCGACGCGGTGCTGTCCGCCCTCGCCGCGCTGGCCGACCCCCGGGACCGGCCCGGCTTCGCCGCGTTCGCCCGGGAGTGCCGGGAGTCCCTCGCCACCGAGGTGCTGCACCACGGCACCGCGCGGCGGACCGCCGACCGGCTCGTGGACCGCTACGGTCCCGACCCCGCCCACTGGCCCGGTCCGCTGCCCTTCGACACGCTCGCCGCCCGGCTGGACCACCCCGTCCACCCGGCCGGACGCGCCCGGCCGGGTCTGACGGAGGATCACCTGCGTTCCTACGCACCGGAGTTCCATCCCACGTTCCGGCTCCGCTGGCTCGCCCTGCCCCGCGCGGACGTGGTGGACGAGGGCCTGACCGGGACGGACGGCTGGCCGCTGCCCTCGGACCTCGGACTGCCGCGTTCCCTGGACGCGGACCACGTCACCCTGCCGGTCCACCCCCTCACCCCGGGCGCGCCGCTGGACGGCGCGCTGGCCGGGGCGGGGCTGCTCGGCCGGGCCGTCCTCGCGGAGCGTCCGTACGCCGAGGTGGTGCCGACCCTGTCGACCCGGACGGTGGCGCTCGTCTCGGACCCCGCCACCCATCTCAAGCTGCCGCTCGCCACCTCGACCCTGGGACGGCTCAACCGGCGGACCATCAAACCGGGCACCCTGCGCGACGGCGCCGTCTGCCAGCGGCTGCTCGCCGCCGTCACCGACCGCGAACCCCGGTTCCGAGCCACCGTGCTGCACGCCGACGAGACCCGCTACGCGCATGCCGGGCACGAGCTCCTGGCGGTGCTGCGACGGCGCTGGCCGGACGGGCTGGACGGCTCCCTGGTGGTCCCGATGGCCGCCCTCACCGCCCCCGCGCCCGGCGGCGGGCTCGTCGTCGACCGGCTCGCCGACCGCTTCCACGGCGGGGACCCCGTCGCCCTCCTCGACGCCGTCCTCACCCTGCTGTTCGACTGGCAGACCGTCCTGTTCGGGTACGGCATCGCGCTGGAGTCCCACCAGCAGAACGTCTCCCTGGCCCTGGACGACCGGCCGGGACGCCCCCCGCTGCGGCTGCTGTTCAAGGACGACGACGGGCCCCGCGTCCACGGCCCCCGGCTGCGGGCGGCCCTCGGCGACCGCGCCCGCGCCGACTTCGACGACCCCCGGATCACCGGGGACGACGACCGCCCCCTGCTCGACCTCTTCACCACCATCACCGTCCATCTGTGCGCGGGGGCGCCCGCGTTCGCCCTGGCCCGCCACGGCCGGGCCCCGCTGGACCGGCTGCTCGCCCTGGTGCGGGACCGGCTCGGGGAGGCCGTCGAACGGCTCGGCACCGGACCCGGCGAGCCCGGGGCGGCGCTGCGCGCCCACGTCCTGGACGCCCGGCGGCTGCCGGTGAAGGCGATGGTGACGGCGGGGACCCTGCTCACCAAGGAGCGCTCGGGCGCGCGGGACGTCAACAAGCACTACACCACCGGTCCGAACTACCTCCTGCGAGGGGCGTAATCCGCTGATGCCCAGCACTCTCTCCGTCCCGCCGCGCGCTCCGGCGAACGTGCCGGACCCGCCCGGCGCCGACCTGGCCGTGGCCCACACCCTCCTCAACTGTCTGCTGCGGGAGGTGTCCGGCCCCGAACGGCAGTCCGCCGTCATCGGGGGTCATCTGCTGCTGCGGCTGCCCCGCCGGGGCGTCCTGCTCCGGGTGGCCCTGCGGCGCACCTCCCTGCTCGGCGCCCACCGCTTCACCGGGCCGGTCACCGAACGGCTCGCCCCGCCCTCCGGTCCGGGCCAGGACGCCGGGGGCCCGGGCGGCTGGGCGGAGGTGGGCTGGCTGCGGCTGGCCGGGTACGTCCGCGCCGAACTCTCCCTGCGCACCGGCACCGACAACGACGAGTTCCTGGAGCAGGTGGCCGCCAGCCACCGCGCGGTCCGCGCGGCGGGCGACGCGCCGCGCCGGACGACGGCCGTCCTCGGGGACGACCCGACGGCCGTGTACCTCGCCTCGGAACAGTCCCTGCTGCTCGGCCACCGCTTCCACCCCACCCCGAAGGCGCACGGCGGCGACCCCGCCCGCTGGGCCGCCTACGCGCCCGAGGCCGGGGCGTCCTTCCCGCTGCGGATGCTCGCGGTGCGCGCCGGACTGACCGCCGAGGAGAGCGCCGAGCCGTCGGCCACCGCGCCGCTGGACCGGCTGCGGACCGTCCCCGACGGCTTCCGGCTGCTGCCCGCCCACCCCTGGCAGTACGAACTGCTGGGCGACCACCCGGTGTTGCGGGCCGCCCTCGACCGGGGCGACGTGGTGGACCTGGGCCCCGGCGGCCGGGACGTCCGGCCGACCTCCTCGGTGCGCACCCTGCACACCGACGACGGCTTCCTCAAGTTCAGTCTGAACGTGCGCATCACCAACTGCCTGCGCAAGAACGCCGCGTACGAGCTGACCGGCGCGGTCGTCCTCACCCGGCTGCTGGCCCCCGTCCTCGCGGACCTCGCCGCCCGCTTCCCCCGGGTCGCCGTGCTGCGGGAGCCCGCCTACCGTTCGCTGGCGCTGCCGGGGCCCGACGGACGCCCCGACCGGTCCCTGCTGGAGGGGTTCGGGGTGATCGTCCGGGAGGGGCTGGAGCGCCGGCTGCGGCCGGGGGCCACCCCGCTGCTGGCGGCGGCCGTCGCGGACGAGTACCCCTGCGGTCCCGCGCAGGTCTCCCGGCTGCTCGCGGACGCGGACCCCGGTACGGCGCTGCGCTGGTGGTCGGCGTACCTGCGGCTGCTGGTCCCCCCGGTCCTCGCCGCCTACTTCGACCACGGGGTGGTGCTGGAGCCGCACCTCCAGAACGTCGTGGTCTGCGTGGCCGCCGACGGCACCCCCGTCCAACTGCTCCTGCGGGACCTGGAGGGCACCAAACTGGTGCCCGGCCACCACGCCGACGCCCTCGCCGCGCTGCCGCCGGAGGTCGCGGGGCCCCTCACCTACGACGCGCGGCGCGGCTGGGACCGGGTGGCGTACTGCCTGTTCGTCAACCACGCCGCCGAGGTGCTGGCGGCGCTCGCGGACCTCCATCCCGGCCAGGAGCGGGCGCTCTGGGCCGAACTGCGCGCCAGTGTCGAGGAGTACGCCCGCGAGCACGGCCGCCCGCCGGAGCTGCGGGCCCTGCTCGCGGGGGTGCCGCTGCCCGCCAAGGCCAATCTGCTGGCCCGCTGGGAACGTTCCGCCGACCGGGACGCGGGGTACGTACGGCTGCCCTCCCCGCTCGCCGAGGACGTGCTGTCCGGGGCCGGGCGCACCGACACCGACTGGACCGAGCGGTGAGCGCCCCCACGCCCCCGGTGCGGGAGCGGGCCCTCGCCCTGTCCGCCGGGGAGCTGCCCGCCTACCTCTACGACCTGGACGCGCTGCGCGCCCACGCGGCGGCCGTCCGCGCGGCGCTGCCCCGGCGGGTCGAGCTGTACTACGCGGCCAAGGCCAACCCGGAGCCCGAGGTGCTCACCGCGCTCGCCCCCCGGCTGGACGGGTACGAGGTGGCCTCCGGCGGCGAGCTGGCGCACGTGGCGAAGGCCGTGCCGGACCGTCCGCTGGCCTTCGGCGGGCCCGGGAAGACCCCGGCCGAGCTGACGGCGGCGCTCGCCCGCGCGGCGGCGGGGGCGCCGCCGCCCCGGTTCCACATGGAGAGCGCGCACGAGCTGCGGATGCTCGCCGCGCTCGCCGCCCGGGTGGCGCCCGGCGTCCGGGTGCCGGTGCTGACCCGGTTCAACCTGGCGCCCGGCGCGGACCTCCTCGGCGGCGGGGCGCTCACCATGGGCGGCGGGCCCGGCCCGTTCGGCATCGACCCCCGGGAGGCGGACGCCGTGCTCGGCGCCCTCGCCGACGGGACGTTCCCCCAGCTGGAGTGGCGGGGCGTCCACGCCCATCTGGTGAGCGGGCTGGCGGCGCCCGCGCTGGTCCGGGTCGCCCGGGAGGTCGTCGGATGGTCCGCGCGGCTCGCCGCCCGGCACCGCGTGCCCCTGCGGGAGGTCTGCGTCGGGGGCGGCATGGCCGTCGACTACGCCCGCCCCGGGGACCGCTTCGACTGGGCCGGGTACGGCACCGGACTGGCCGCCCTGCTGGCGGACCACCCGGGGCTGACCCTCCGGGTGGAGCCGGGCCGGGCCCTCACCGCGTACTGCGGCTGGTACGCGACCGAGGTGCTGGACGTCAAGCACAGCCACGGGGAGCGCTTCGCGGTGGTGCGCGGCGGCACCCACCATCTGCGCACCCCCGCGGCCAAGGGGCACGACCAGCCGTGCGCGGTGCTGCCGGTGGACGACTGGCCGCACCCGTGGCCCCGGCCCGGCGCGGACGACCCGGACGACGCGGGGCCGCTGACCCTGGTGGGCCAGTTGTGCACCCCCAAGGACGTCCTCGCCCGCCGGGTGCACGCGCCGGGCCTGCGGGCCGGGGACCGGGTGGTGTTCGCGCTGGCCGGGGCGTACGCGTGGAACATCTCCCACCACGGGTTCCTGATGCACCCCCGGCCGGGCTTCCACTTCCTCGGCACGGCGCGGGAGCCGTCCGGCGGTTCCCGGGGGCCGTCCGGCGGCTGAGGGCGGGCCCCGTCGGGGCCCCGGCCGCCGACGGGTGGCGCGCCGGGAGCGGGCTTACGATGGCGACCGTGGCCCCGACGGGGCGGCCCCGACCCGGAGGGTTCTCGATGGGACACCCCGAAGGACGCGCAGCATCCGGGAGCCCTCGGGGCTCCCGGGAACCCGGGGGCGACGGAGACGGCGGGGACGGCCCGGCCGGACCCCCCTCCGGGACGGCGGGCGCGACCGGGCTGCCGGAGACCGTCACCGCCTGTCTGTTCGACCTGGACGGGGTGATCACCAAGACGGCCGTGGTGCACGCCGCCGCCTGGCGCGACACCTTCGACGCCTTCCTGCGGGAGCGGGACGGCCCCGGCTTCCGCCCGTTCACCCAGGACGACTACGACACGTACGTCGACGGCCGTCCCCGGGCCGACGGGGTGCGGGCCTTCCTCGCCTCCCGGGGGATCACCCTCCCGGAACGGGCCCCGGACGCCACCGCGGACCCGCCCGGGACGCTGACCGCGCAGGGCCTGGGCGACCGCAAGAACGAGCTGCTGCTGGCGAGGATCGCGGACGGCGGGGTGGAGGCGTACCCGGGTTCGCTGCGCTACCTCGGCACGGTCCGCGCCGCCGGGCTGCGCACCGCCGTGGTGTCGTCCAGCACCAACTGCCGGGACGTGCTGCGCGCGGTGGGCGCCGAGGAGCTGTTCGACGTCCGGATCGACGGGGTGGTGGCCGCCCGGCGGGGGCTGCCGGGCAAACCCCGCCCGGACACCTTCCTCGCGGCGGCGGCCGACCTGGGCGTGGCGCCGGGGCGGGCGGCGGTCTTCGAGGACGCGCTCGCCGGGATGGACGCGGGCCGCGCGGGCCGGTTCGGCTACGTGGTCGGCGTGGACCGGGTGGGCCAGGCGGACGCGCTGCGGGCGCACGGGGCGGACACCGTGGTGGAGGACCTCGCCGAGCTGGAGTCACGCGCATGATCACCCATTCCTCGTACACGGTGGAGCCCTGGGCGCTGCGCGAACGCTCCCTCAACCTGGACGTGCTGCCGCAGAGCGAGTCGGTGTTCGCCCTGTCCAACGGCCATGTGGGCTGGCGCGGCAACCTCGACGAGGGGGAGCCGCACGGGCTGCCCGGCTCGTACCTCAACGGGGTGTACGAACTGCACCCGCTGCCGTACGCGGAGGCCGGGTACGGCTATCCGGAGTCCGGGCAGACGGTCATCAACGTCACCAACGGCAAGGTCATCCGGCTGCTGGTGGACGACGAGCCCTTCGACCTCCGCTACGGGCGGCTGCTCTCCCACGAACGCGTCCTCGACCTGCGGACCGGGCTGCTGACCCGGGTCTGCGAATGGGTGTCCCCGGCGGGCTGCTCGGTACGGGTGCGCTCCACCCGGCTGGTGTCGTTCACCCAGCGGGCCATCGCCGCGGTCCGCTACGAGGTGGAGGCCGTGGACTCCGAGGTGCGGGTCGTCATCCAGTCCGAACTGGTCGCCAACGAGCAGTTGCCGGGGGCGAACGGCGACCCCCGCGCGGCGGTCGCCCTGGAGTCCCCGCTGGAGCCGGAGTCGCACTTCGCGGCGGGCTCCCGGCTGGGGCTGGTGCACCGCACCCGCACCAGCGAACTGCGGGTGGGCGCCGCCGCCGACCACGTGGTGACGGGCCCCCGCCCCACCGCCACCGACTGCGAGAGCCGGGCCGACGTCGCCCGGCTCACCGTCGCCTCCGCACTGGCCCCCGGGGACGTCCTGCGCCTGGACAAGGTGGTGTCGTACGGCTGGTCCTCCACCCGGTCGCTGCCCGCCGTCAGCGACCAGGTGGACGCGGCGCTGGCGGCGGCGACGAACGTCGGCTGGGACGGGCTGGCCGGCGAACAGCGCGCCTACCTGGACGACTTCTGGGCGCGCTCCGACGTGGCGGTGGACGGTGACGAGGAGATCCAGCAGGCCGTCCGGTTCGCGCTGTTCCACGTGCTGCAGGCGGGCGCCCGGGCGGAACGGCGGGCGATCCCGGCGAAGGGGCTGACCGGGTCCGGCTACGACGGCCACGCCTTCTGGGACACCGAGGTCTTCGTACTGCCGCTGCTCACCTACACCTCCCCGTACGCGGTGGCGGAGGCGCTGCGCTGGCGGCAGAACACCCTGCCCGCCGCGAAGGAGCGGGCGGCGCAGCTCGGTTTCCAGGGGGCCGCCTTCCCCTGGCGGACCATCGACGGCTCGGAGGGCTCCGCGTACTGGCCCGCCGGGACGGCGGCGTTCCACGTCAACGCGGACATCGCCGACGCGGTCTCCCGGTACGTGGCGGTCACCGGCGACGAGCGGTTCGCCGAGGAGACCGGGGTGGAGCTGCTGGTGGAGACGGCCCGGCTGTGGCGCTCGCTGGGCCACCACGACCACCACGGGGCGTTCCACATCGACGGGGTGACCGGCCCGGACGAGTACAGCGCCGTCCAGGACGACAACACGTACACCAATCTGATGGCCCGGGCGAATCTGCTGGCCGCCGTCGACGCGGTGCAGCGCTACCCCCGGCAGGCGGCGGCGCTGGGGGTGGACGACGAGGAGAGCGCGGCGTGGCGGGACGCGGCGGACGCCATGCACGTGCCGTACAACGACGAACTCGGGGTGCACGAGCAGTCGTCGGGGTTCACCCGCCACCAGATGTGGGACTTCGCGGGCACCCGCCCCGACCAGTACCCGCTGCTGCTGCACTTCCCCTACTTCGACATCTACCGCAAACAGGTGGTGAAGCAGGCGGACCTGGTGCTGGCGATGCACCAGTGCGGCGAGTTCTTCGACGAGGACCAGCTCGCCCGCAACTTCGCCTACTACGAGCCGCTGACGGTGCGGGACTCCTCGCTGTCGGCGTGCTGCCAGGCGGTGATCGCCGCCCGGGCCGGTCATCTGGGCCTCGCCTACGACTATCTGTCCGAGGCGGCGCTGATGGATCTGGAGGACCTGGAGAACAACACCCGCGACGGACTGCACATCGCCTCGCTGGCCGGGACCTGGATGGCGCTGGTGGCGGGGTTCGGGGGGCTGCGGCTGCTGGAGGGCGGCGTCCCCGGCTTCGCGCCCCGGCTGCCGGAGCGCTTCAGCCGTCTCGCGTTCACCCTGGAGGTGGCCCGGCGGCGGCTGCGGGTGGAGATCACCGGGGACGCGGCCACCTACACCCTGCTGTCCGGCGAGCCGCTGACCGTGCGCCACCACGGACGGCCGGTGACGGTGACGGCCGACGCGCCGCAGCGGCGGGGCATCCGGCCGGCACCCGAACGCCCCGCCCCCGAGCAGCCCCCGCACCGGCGCCCGGCGAGCCGCGCGCACCGGGACCGGGACCCCGGTTGAGGCTGCTTGCACAGACGGCTCCGAGTACGGGTACCCCTGGAGCCGCCGAGGTGGTCAGCCGGTGGTTGACGAGTCGCCCAGGGAACTCGCGAAGTCGGCGAGCGCGTGGAAGTCGCTTTCCCTCAGGCCGATCCGCGGGTTGACGTGATGCAGGAGCCCGGGCCCTTGATGGTGGGCGGCCACATACGTCCGGTCCAGCTCGCTCTGCTCGTCGTCCACCCAGGCGAAGGGGCGTCCGTCGGCGTGGTCCACCAGCGGCCCGGTCTTCCAGTGGACTCCGTCCAAGCGTTCTCGGAGCAGGATGTCGCCGAAGTCGACGAAGGGGAGTTCCGGAAGGCCGAGCACCGGTGCGATCCACCGGTTGGCATCGCCCATCCATGTGGTGGCCCAGCACAGCTCGAAACCGAGTCGGACCAGAGACCGCCCATGCTCCGGGTTGAGCCAGACACGCAGGGGGCGCGGCCGGGACGAGAATCCCCCGTGGTCCCCATGGGCCCCGTTCCGGGGCACTCTGATCGTGGTGTAGCCGTCGGGACGCCTCTCCGGCCGGGCCGCGTAAGGGTTGAGCGGCCCGTCGACGTCGAGGAACAACAGCGGTAGGTTCACGGTTCCCCCGGTCTCGCTCACTGTGGACTGCCCCGCCCAGCGTAGCTGCGGGATGGTCCCGGCATCGGGTCGGCCTGAAGGGCGATCGTTATGTGCCGAGTGCGATCACGGCATCGGAGCCGCCCTGGAAAGTCTCGTCCGCGGGCTGTGCCCGCGCCGCTTCGGCACGTTGCCGACCGTGCCGCGCGCGATGGACGGGGACGCGGCCACCGAGTCCGGCGGCGGGCCGGGACGGAAACCGGCCCGACCCCGACGGAAAAGCGGTGGACGGTACGCGCCCCGGTTCCTAGGCTGCCCGGTGTGAACAGCCCAGAGTCCGACAGAGGCTAGCCACCGGCCGTCCCGGTGGCTTCCCGTCGTGCCCGCCCCCGCGTCGCCTTCCCGCTGACGCGCCGGGGCCGCCTTCGGCAGCCCGTGGACCGCCGGACCGGTGTCCTGGAGGTTTCGAAACGGCTGTGGAGTTCCGCTGTGCCCTTCGCTCTCTATCTGCTCGGACTGGCGGTCTTCGCCATGGGCACGTCCGAGTTCATGCTGTCCGGTCTGCTCGCGGAGATCGCCCGTGACCTGGATGTCTCCGTCCCCGCCGCCGGGTCCCTGACCTCGGCGTTCGCGGTGGGCATGGTGATCGGCGCGCCCGTGACGGCGGTCGCCGCCATGCGCTGGTCCCGTCGCGCCGCGCTGCTGGTGTTCCTGCTGGTCTTCCTCGCCTCGCACGCGGTGGGCGCGCTGACCGGCGACTTCACGGTGCTGCTGGTGACCCGGGTGCTCGCGGCGCTCGCCAACGCGGGTTTCCTGGCGGTGGCGTTCACCGCCGCCGCCGCGATGGTCCCGCCGCACGCCAAGGGCCGGGCGGCGGCGGTCCTGCTGGGCGGGGTGACCCTCGCCTGTGTGGTGGGCGTGCCCGGCGGCGCGCTGCTCGGCCAGTACGGGGGCTGGCGGGCCGCGTACTGGGGGGTGGTCGTGGTGTCGGCCCCGGCGGTGGTGGCCGTCTGGCGCTCGGTCCCCGCCGGGCGCGGTGCGGGGCGGGCGCCGGGAGCCGCCGAGGTCCGCGCCGAACTGCGGCTCCTCGGCCGTCGCCGTCCGCTGCTCCTGCTCGCGCTGTGCGCGCTGGTGAACGGGGCCACCTTCTGCTCCTTCACCTATCTGGCCCCGCTGGTGACCCGGGTGTCCGGGGTGCCGGAGGCGTGGGTGCCCGGGGTGCTGGTGCTCTTCGGGCTCGGCTCCTTCGCCGGGGTCAGCGCGGCGGGGCGGCTCGCGGACACCCGGCCGCTGCCGCTGCTGGTCTGGGGGACGACCGGCCAGCTGGTGGGCTGGGTGCTGCTGGCGCTGGTCGCGGCGCACCCCGTGGCGGTGCTGGCGCTGGTGCCGGTGCAGGGCGCGCTGGCGTTCGCGACCGGCTCGACGCTGGTGACCCGCGTCCTGTACGAGGGGGCCGGGGCCCCGGTGCTGGCGGGGGCGAGCGCGACCGCCGCGTTCAACGTGGGCGCCTCGCTCGGGCCCTGGCTCGGGGGCGTGACGATCTCCGCCGGGCTGGGGTACCGCTCCCCCGCCGGGGTGAGCGCGGCGCTGGTGGCGGCGGCCGTGGTCATCGGGGCGACCGCCCTGGTGGTGGCCCGCCGGGGGCGCGGGGCGGGTCCCGGTGGGCCGGCCCCCTTCGGGCCGTCCGCCGCCGGTTCCCCCGACGCGGGGAGCGCGCCGGACGCCGGGGGCGCGCCGGAGGCCGGGAGCGCGCCGGACGCCGGGGGCGCGCCGGACGCCGGGGGCGCGCCGGAGGCCGCCGGGGAGCCGGGGACGGCACCGGCACGCTGAGTGACCGGGACGGCCCGGGGCGGTGGGGGCGGAGGTCCGTTCCCCCGCCCCCGCCGCCCCGGGCGTCCCGGTGGGGGTCCGCGCCCGTCCCGGAGGGGTGCCGCGCCCGTTCCGGAGGGGTGCCGACCGTTCCGGAGGGGTGTCGCCGTCCCGGAAGGGCTCGCGCGCCGTCCTGGAGAGGAGCCCGCACCCTTCCGGAGCCGGGCACAGCCCCCGCCCCGGAAGGGTCCCGTCTCGTTCCGGAGGGGGCCCTGCCGGTTTCCCGCGACGATCGGGAACAATGATCGGAACGTGTTCGTTGTAGCGAGCACGTTCACGACGACCACCTGCCAAGGAGTGGCCACTTGTCCGCCCAGACGACGGACCCCGATCCTCCGGGACACAGTCCCGGACCATCCCGCCCTCTCATTCATGATCGCGGCACCCGGCGGGATGGTGTTCGATGAACGCCGCGCTCGGCCTGCTGGCGGTGCTCCTGCTCACCGCCGGGACGGGCTATTTCGTCCTCCAGGAGTTCACGTACGTCTCCGTCGACCGGTTGGCCCTGGCCCGCGCGGCCGAAGCCGGTGACCGGCGCGCGGCGCGCGCCCTGAAGGTCACCGGCCAGCTGTCCTTCATGCTCTCCGGGGCCCAGCTCGGGATCACCGTGACGGGCCTGATCGTCGGTTTCCTCACCGGCCCGTCCGTCTCCGCGGTCATCCGGCCGCTGGTCTCGGGCGTGGGCGTGCCGGACGCCGCCGTCGACGGCATCTCGGTGGCCCTGGCCTTCGTGGTCGCCACCGTGGTGCAGATGGTGCTCGGCGAGCTGGCCCCGAAGAACCTGGCCATCGCCGTCCCCGAACGGCTCGCGAAGTCCCTGGCGCCCTCGACCCTCGCGTATCTGAAGGTCGTGGGCCCGGTGGTGCGGGTCTTCGACGGGGCCGCGGCCCGGCTGCTGCGCCGGATCGGCATCGAGCCGGTCGAGGAGCTGCACCACGGGGCGACCCTGGAGGAGCTGGGCCAGCTGATCGACGAGTCCCACGAGCGGGGCGCGCTGCCCCGGGACACCGCCGAGCTGCTGGACCACGCCCTGGAGTTCTCGGAGCGCACGATGGGCGAGGTGATGGTGCCCCGCGCGGACACCGTCTTCATCCGCCGGGACGCCTCGGCGGCCGACGCCGTGGAGCTGATCGCGCGCCACGGCCACTCGACGTACCCCGTGCTCGGGGACCATCCGGACGACGTCGCCGGGGTCCTCGGGGTGCGGGAGCTGTCCCGGCTGCCCGCAGAGCGGCTGGCCGCCACCACCGCCGGTGAGCTGGCGCGCCGTCCGCTGCTGCTTCCGGACACCCTGCCGCTGCCCGGCGCGGTGGCGCGGATGCGGGAGGTCGACGACGAGTTCGCGGTCGTCCTGGACGAGCACGGCGGGGTGGCGGGGATCGTCACCTACGAGGACATCGCGGAGGAGCTGGTCGGCGACATCGCCGACGAGTCCGACCGGGTGACCTCGCTCGCGGTGGCCGACGGCTCCGGCTGGTCGGTGGACGCGGGCCGCCGGATCGACGAGGTGGCGCCGGTGATCGGCGTGGAGCTGCCCGAGGAGGACGACTTCGACACGGTCGCCGGACTCGTGGTGGACCGGCTGGGCCGCTTCCCCGCGATCGGTGACCGGGTGGCGGTGGAGCTGCCCGACGGCGGCACCGCGGTCATCGAGGTGCGCACCCTCAACCGGCACGTACCGGAGCGGGTGCGGATCGAGCTGTCGCCCGCCCCGTCCGGTTCGGGTTCTGATTCCGGTTCCGGTTCCGGTTCCGGTTCCGGTGAGACGGTCCGGGGCGGTGCGGACGCCGAGGGCTCCCGCCGCGCGGACCAGGAGGTGACGGCGTGAGCTTCTCCCTCGCCCTGTTCCTGACCGTGCTGCTGCTGATCGCCAGCGGTTTCTTCGTGGCCGCCGAGTTCGCGCTGGTCGCGGCGAAGCGGCACCGGTTGGAGAAGGCCGCCGCCGAGGGGCGGCGCGGTGCCCGGGCCGCCCTGGACGGGATGCGCGAGCTGTCGCTGATGCTGGCGGGCGCGCAGCTCGGGATCACCGTGACGACCCTGGGCCTGGGGTCGATCTCCAAGCCCGCCGTGTCGCACGCGCTGGACCCGGTCCTGACCGGCTGGGGCCTGCCCACCGGACTGAGCTACGGCGTGTCGTTCGCGGTGGCGATCGTCATCGTGGTGTTCCTGCACATGGTGATCGGTGAGATGGCCCCGAAGTCCTGGGCCATCGCGCACCCGGAGCGGTCGGCGATGCTGCTGTCGCCGCTGTTCCGGGCGGTGGTCAACGTGGTGCGTCCGCTGATCCGGGTGCTCAACGCGGTCAGCAACGCGCTGGTCCGGCTCTGCGGGGTCAGCCCCCGGGACGAGCTGGTCGCGGTCCACGACCGGGAGCGGCTCACCGACCTGGTGGCGGAGTCCCGGCGGACCGGTCTGATCAGCGCGGCCGACTCCGAGCTGATCACCCGCTCGCTCACCGAGCCGCAGACGCCGGTGGCGGAGCTGATGGTGCCCGCGGCGGAGATCACCTGGGTCGACGGGTCCGCCGGACCCGCCACGATCCTCGGGGTGGCCTCGGCCGCCGACCGGACCCGGCTGATCGTCCGGGACTCCGGACGGGTCGTGGGCTCGGTGCACGCCCGGGACGCCCTGGTGGCCCGGGCCCGGGAGCGGACGACGACCGCCCGGGAGCTGGCCCGGGCGCTGCCGGAGCTGACGGCCGAGGACACCGTCGCCCACGCGGTGGAGCAGTTGCGCCGTCGACGGGCGTCGCTGGCGGTGGTCCGGGACGGCGCGGGCGGGATCGCCGGGCTGGTGAGCCTGGACGACCTGCTGGCCCGCTACCTCCAGCCCGCCGCGTAGGAACGGCCCGTCACACGCCTCGGCCCCGGCATCCCCGTGAGGGGGTGCCGGGGCCGAGGCGCGCTCCGGGCGGCCGGAGCGGGGACGGCGGGCCGCAGCGGTCCGCCGGGGCGCCCGGGGCTCAGTCGTCGTAGGACAGACCGTGGCCGGAGCGGTACAGCACCTTCGTCGGGTCGTCGGCGCGCTGGATCGGCACCGGCAGCTTGCCGCGCGGTTCGACCCGGCCCGCGATGATCCGGGCGGCGGCGCGCAGCTCGACCTCGGCCCAGCAGTACGAGACCAGCGACGCCTTCACCCCGCTGAGCTGGGCGATGTCGTACGGGTTGCGGACCGCCAGGTGGATGACCGGCACACCGGTCGCCACCAGTCGGGACACCAGGGTGCGCTGGGCGCTGGTGGCGCCGACGTTGTCGGTGGTGACCACCACGGCGTCCCGGCCCTGGGCGGCGGCCACGGCCTCGTCGATCCTCGCCGCGTCCGGGGCGCGTCCGGTGGCGAGGGCGGTCGTGGTGTAGCCCAGCTCGTCGAACGCCTTGGCCAGCTCCGGCACCGAGGTGCGGGTGGCGTCGGTCGGGAAGGCGGGGCTGGCGCCGACCACCAGCAGCTTCTTCTGCCGACGGCGCAGCGGAAGGGCCTCGTCCTCGTTGACCAGCAGCG
Source organism: Streptomyces sp. JNUCC 64 (assembly GCF_054484115.1). Lineage (NCBI taxonomy): Bacteria > Bacillati > Actinomycetota > Actinomycetes > Kitasatosporales > Streptomycetaceae > Streptomyces > Streptomyces sp. JNUCC 64. The sequence continues at coordinate 7,647,519 of NZ_CM137015.1, read as the reverse complement.
TGGTGGTGCGCTCGGCGATCCGCGCGGCCTCGGCCTGGTGCTTGCGGGCGCCGACCACCCGGCTGACGACCTTCTGGGAGACGTACGGGTCGCCGTCGAACAGGCCGACCTTGTCCTTGACCCGCAGGATGCGCAGCACGGACTCGTCGAGCCGCTTCTCGGTGATCTCGCCGGAGCGGACGGCCGCCAGCACACCGTTGAAGGCGACGTCGATGTTCGGCGGGAAGAGCAGCTGGTCGCAGCCCGCCTTGAGGGCGAGGACGGGGACGCGGTCGTCGCCGTACTTGGTGCGCACGCCGCGCATGTTGAGCGCGTCGGTGACGATGACGCCCTTGAAGCCGAGTTCGCCGCGGAGCACGTCCTGGAGGATCTTGGACGACAGGGTGGCGGGCTCGTTGCTGGGGTCGAGCGCGGGCACCTGGAGGTGCGCGGTCATGATCGAGTCGACCCCGGCGTCGATGGCGGCCTTGAACGGCGGCGCGTCGATCCGGTCCCACTCCTCGCGGGTGTGGGTGATCACCGGGAGGCCGGTGTGGCTGTCCTCGGCGGTGTCGCCGTGGCCGGGGAAGTGCTTGGCGCACGCCACCACGCTGGCCCGCTGATAGCCCGTCACCTGGGCGGCCACCATCCGGCCGACGGCCTTGGCGTCCGCGCCGAACGACCGCACGTTGATGATGGGGTTGGCCGGGTTGACGTTGACGTCGGCGACCGGGGCGAAGTTCTGGTGGATGCCCAGGGCGGCGAGTTCGGTGCCCGATATCCAACCGGCGACGCGGGCGTCGGAGAGCGAACGGCCCGCGCCGAGCGCCATCGCGCCCGGGAGCTGGGTGGCGCCGCTGCCGATGCGGACGTTGGCGCCGTGCTCCTGGTCGATGGAGATCAGGGACGGGATGCCGCCGGGCAGGGCGAGCGACGCGCGCTGGACGCCGTTGGTCAACTCCGCGACCTGGCGGGGGTCCTGGATGTTGTTGGCCCAGCCGGAGAAGTAGATGACACCACCGATGTGGTACTTGGTGATCAGCTCGGCGACGGTGCGGACCCCCAGTTCCCGGAGGTTGCGGTCCTGGTCGAACTGATTGGGCTCGGTGGCCGACGTGCCGTAGAAGTACGGGACGAACAGCTGGCCGATCTTCGCCTCTACGCTCATCTTGGCGATGATCGCCTTGAGGTGGGCGTCACCCTTCTTCTTCGCGAGTGCGGGGGTGGCCGTAACGCCCACGACACCGGTGGCGCCAGCCGCGACCACGGTCGCGGAGGCGATGACGGTCCGTCTGGACAGACTCCGGTCCTGCATGCGGACATGCTCCTTCCAGCCTTGCTCGTCAAGGGAATTGAAGGAAACTTGAAGTACTCCGAACGCCGGAAACGTAGCCCGCCGATCATGGGCAGGGCAAGAGGTCTAGACAAAATAGGTCTAGACAAAATCAGGGCGCGGATCCGGTCGGCGCGCACCGTCCGAGCGTTCCGCGCGAAAGGTCCCGAGTGGCCGGAAGCCGCCGTTTCCACGGGGTTGCTGACCGTTCGGAACGGCTTGGAAACGATCCCGGAACGACCTCGGCGCGGGCCCGGAACGGGCTTTCCCGAGCCTTCGTCCGGGGCCCGCGCCGGAAGCGTCCGGCGGCTCCGCTCCACCGCTCCGGCGACCGGGGCGCCCGCCGTCCGGCGGACGGGGACGAGGAGAGCCCCGGCTGGACGGGGGGAGACCAGCCGGGGCTCGTTCGAGGGGGACGCGGAGGGCGGTCGCCTCTCGGCGGAAGGCTCCACGAGGCTTCAGCCGAACGATCGTCCTCGTGGGCGAAGGGTTGGGCCCGGGGACACAGTTCCCTCCACGTCCACATAGGGAGGAACGATGAATCATCCCCCTTTGTTCCCCCACTCGGGTGAGCCCCGTCACCCCGGCCGTCGCCACCGCCTTCCGCCGCCCTCCGCCCTCCGCCCTCCGCCGCACGCCACCCCCTCCCCCGTGCTCAGTCCCCGTCCGGTGGCCTCCGCCGCCCCGCGCTGCCGTCCGGCGCGAGCCGTTCGACCACCTCCGCCAGTTCGACGACGGCCTGCTCGATCCGCAGCCGGATGGTGCGCTGCTCGGAGACCAGGACGCCCAGCAGCAGGGCGGTCAGCGCGACCGAGCCGTTGAACGCCTGGAGGTTGATCATCACCTCGAACTGGCCGTGACCGGCGAACGGACCGGCCCCGTCCGCCGCGGCGACCGCCGCGACCACCGAGACGTACAGGGCGCAGAGGGTGGCGCCCGGGAGCCGGAAGCGGACCGCGGCCCAGATCAGCAGCGGATAGACCAGGAAGAGCAGACTGAGGTCGCTGGTGGCCACGGAGGGCGCCGTGATCCCCACGCAGAGCGCCAGCGCCAGCGCCTCCGGCCAGCGGCTCAGCGCGCGCGGCCGGTGGGCCCGCCACAGGAGCAGCAGCACCGGGGTGACCACCAGGACGCCGAGCGCGTCCCCGGCCCACCACGCCGACCACACCGGCCAGAAGTCCTCGGCGGGGATCTGCCGTCCGAGCAGCAGCTTGCCCACCCCTCCGGTGGCGCTGACCAGCATGCCGACCAGCGCGCCCAGGAACACCAGCGCGAAGCCGTCCCGCACCCGGTCCAGCTCGGTCCGGAAGCCCACCGCCCGCAGCAGGGCGTACGCGCACAGGGGGGCGAGCGTGTTCCCGGCGAGGATGCCGATGGCGCTGGGGGTGAGCACCGCGCTCACGTACTCCACGATGAGCAGGGCGCCCAGCGCGACCCCCGGCCAGACGCCCGGCCCGAGGAGCAGCAGCGCGGCGAGCGCGATCCCGGTGGGCGGCCAGATGGGACTGACCACGGACCCCTCGACCACCAGCGCCTTGAGGAGCCCCAGCCGTCCGCCCGCGTAGTAGCAGGCGGCGACCGCGAGGTTCTGGAGGACGAGCACCGCGGCCCGGCGTCCCCTGGACTGGTTGTTCGCCACGCCAGCCATCAGACACCGAGCGCCGCCGCTCGGCGCGTCGGGACGCTCGCGGCCACACCGTCCGGGGGCACCCGGCCGCCGCCCCGGGCGCCCGTCGGCGTGCGGGCCCGGAGCGCCCGTCCGTCCGCGCTCGGAGCGGAAGCCGGGACCGGGACCAGAACCAGGACCAGGAGCGGGGCCGGGGCCGGGGCCGGCCAGGGGCCAGGAGTGGGGCCGGGAGCGGTGGAGGGGCCGGAGAGCGGAGTGAGCCGGACGTCGTCCCGTCCCGGAGGGGACCGGGGCGACGTGGAGGGAACGGAGGAGTGTCCGGGTCAGCCGTCCGGCGCGCGCTTCCGCTCCCCCTCGGGCGGAGCGTCGTGGCTGAGGACCAGGACGGCCGCGTCGTCGTCGTGCCCGATCGAGTCGGCGATCCGCATCACCGAGCTGGCCAGCGACTCGGCCCCCAGCTCCGCCCCGACGCCGACCCCGGCGAGGGTCGCCACCTGGCCGAGGCCATCGTCCACGGCGAGCGAGGGCCCCTCCACCACCCCGTCGGTGACCAGGACGAAGGCGCCCCGCCCGGTCAGCCGGTACCGGGTCACCGGGTAGCGGGCGCCCGGTTCGATGCCCAGCGGCAGCCCGCCCTCGTCCTCGACCACGCCCGCGGCGCCGTCGGAGGTCGCGCGGACCAGCGGCACGTGTCCGGCGCGGGCGCTGTCCAGCTCCCAGGTGACCGGGTCGAAACGGACCATGGTGCAGGTCGCGAAGAGCGGGCCGCCCAGGGAGATCAGCAGGTCGTTGGTGCGGCCGAGCAGCTCACCGGGGTCGCTGGTGACCGATCCGAGGGCCCGCAGCCCCACCCTGACCTGGCCCATGAAGGCGGCGGCCTCGATGGTGTGCCCCTGGACGTCGCCGATCGAGTAGCCCACGCTGCCGTCGGGCAGGACGAAGCCGTCGTACCAGTCGCCGCCGACGTTCAGCCCCGCGAAGGCGGGGGCGTAGCGGGCCGCCACGCTCAGCCCGGGGACGGTGGGCAGCTCGGCGGGGAGCATGCCGCGCTGGAGGGCGAGGGCGAGTTCCACCTGGGTGCGGTGCGCGTCGGCGCGGACCCGGGCCTCGGCGGTCAGATGACCGAGCCGGGCGAGCAGGTCCTCAGGGGTGTTCGCGGAGCGGTTCGACGCCATGGTGCCACTCCACCGCACATCCGTTCCGGGCTGTGACCTCGCCATTCTACGGCGATCACGGTGCTTCGCCCATCGGTGGGAGCCGTCCGGCGGACGGGACCGGACCGCCGGGTCCGCGCCCTCGCCGCCGCCGGGGAGCACCCGGCGCACCGGGGGGGCGCCCGGGAGGTGTCCAGGGGGACGCACCGGGGGTGTGCCGGGAGTGTGATCTTCGCACTAGGCTCGCGATCATGGGAGACGATCACGATCCGCGTCCCGTGCTCGCCCGTGCGGCGGGCGGCGGCGCCAGTGGCGCCTGGGACTTCGTCCGCTGGTTCGGCGGGCGCTGGGCGCGTCCGCTGGGGCCCGAGGACGGCCGCCCCGGGGCCGAGCTGACCGAACACGCCAACCGTCTGGATGTCCGGCTGCCCGCCGCCGTACGGGAGGCGTACGCCCTGTTCGGCGGGCGCGACGACCTGGTGCGCGGCCAGGACCGGCTGCTGCGGCCCGCGCAGTGGGAGACCGACGGGGCGGGCGAGGTGCTGATCCTCCGGGTGGAGAACCAGTACGCCGTGGAGTGGGGCGTACCGCTGGAGCACCCGGGGCACGGCGGCTCCCCGGACGACCCCCCGGTGCTGTTCCGGGCGACCGACGAGGAGGAGTGGCGGCCCTTCCTGGGCAGCTTCTCGCTGGCCTGCGTCGAGATGGTGCTCTCCGAGGGCCTGTTCGCCGAGGGCGCGGCGACCGACAACCGCGCGTTGGACGAGGTCACCGTCACCGCCCTGACGGAACGGTTCACCCCGCTCCCCCTGCCCGGCTACCCGGTGTGGGCGGCACCCGACGGCCCGCCCGTGCGTTGGTTCGGCGGGGACGGGGTGCTGCTGCGCGCGGACGGCGCCGACTGGCTGTGGGCGCGGGGCCGGGACGAGGCGGCGCTGGAGGCGGCCCGGGCCCGGCTGCCGGGCGAGTGGCTGCTCGGCGGCGTGCGCTGAACCCTCGCCCCGGGGGCGGCCCACGGGGCCGCTCCGGGAAGTCCCGGAAGGGCACCGCCATTACCTCGCGGGTCATCGCGCTCCGGACGGGCGGCGGGCATCGTTGCGGTCGACGCACGACGACCCCGGTCCGGGCCCCCGGACCGGATCACGACGGAAGGCCCCGCGATGACCGCGAACCGCTACGAGACCGCCGCCGCCCGCTACTTCGCCGCCTGGAACGCGGGGTCGCCCGAGGAGATCGCGCGGGCCGTCGGGGCCGCCTGGACCGAGGACGGCACCTACACCGACCCGCTGGCCGCCGTGACCGGGCACGGGGAGATCACCTCCCTGATCGACACGGCGCGCCAGCGGTTCCCCGGGCTGGTCTTCCGCCCGCTGGGCGCGGTGGACGGGCACCACGACACCGCCCGGTTCGCCTGGGAGCTGGTGGACCCGGCGGACGGCACCGCCCCGGTCGCCGGGTTCGACGTGGTGGTGCTCGACGGGGACGACCGGATCCGGACCGTCCTCGGCTTCCTCGACCGGGTGCCGGGCGCCTGAGGGGAACTCAGGTCACGGCCCGCAGCGCCGCCGTGTGCGCGCGGACCTGCTCCGGGGTCAGATAGGCGTCGGTGTGCTCGAAGTCCCGCAGGGTGGCCGGGGTCCGCGCGAGGAACCCGGTCCGGACGAAGTCGTCGCCCGCGACCGCGTTGAGCACCCAGTTGGTCAGCACCCGGGTCCTGGCCACGTTGGTGCGCAGCGCCGACCAGTGGTAGCCACGGGCGACGAGCTGGGCGGGCAGTCCGCGCAGTTCGACGCCGAGCGGCTTGGAGACGGCGTCCTTGCCGCCGAGGTCGACCACGAGCCCGAGGTCCCGGTGGGCGTAGGGCCGGAGCGGCTGGCCGCGCAGGGCGGCGAGGACGTTCTCGGCGGCCCGGACGCCCTGGCGCATGGCGTGCTGGGCGGTGGGCGGGCAGACCGCGTCGCCGCCCTTGACGAGGTCGGGGACGGCGGCCGCGTCGCCCAGGGCGAAGATCCCGTCCGCCCCGGGCAGGCTCAGATCGGCGCGGACGGCGAGGCGTCCCCGGACGGTCTCGGCGTCCAGGGTCGCGACCAGCGGACTGGCGGCGACCCCGGCCGTCCAGATGAGGGTGCGGCAGGGCAGGACCCGGCCGTCGGTCAGGGTGACCCGGTCCTCGGTCGCCTCGGCGACCGAGACTCCCAGGGAGACCTCGACGCCGCGCCGCCGCAGGATCTCCAGGGCGTCGCGGCCCAGCTTGTCGCCCAGTTCGGGCATGAGCTTGGGGGCGATGTCCACCAGGTGCCAGCGGATCCGCCGGGCGTCCAGCCGGGGGTAGCGCCGCACCGCGCTGGTGGTGATCCGCTGGAGGCAGGCGGCGGTCTCGGTGCCCGCGTAACCGCCGCCGACCACGACGAACTGGAGGCGCGAGGTGCGCTCGTCCTCGTCGTGACTGGCGTCCGCGAGGTCGAGCTGCGCGATGACGTGGTCCCGGACGTAGGCGGCCTCGGCGAGCGTCTTCATGCCCCGGGCGTGCTCCGTCAGCCCGGGGATGTCGAAGGTGCGGGTGACGCTGCCCGGGGCGAGGACCAGGATGTCGTACGGCTCGTTCACCACCTCGTCGGTGATCTTGCGGATGACGCAGACCTTGGCCGCCGGGTCCACTCCGACGGCCCCGCCGGGGATGATCCGGGTGCGGTGCCGACGGCTGCGCCGCAGGGACACCGCGATGGACTGCGGGGTCAGCACCCCGGAGGCCACCTGGGGCAGCAGCGGCAGGTAGAGCTGGTAGGAGAACGGGGTGACGAGGGTGATCAGCGCCTCCCGGGGCGTGAGCCGCCGCTCCAGTCGGCGGACGCACTCCACCCCCGCGAAACCGGCGCCCACCACGAGAATCCTGGGTCGTGCCACGGTGACCGTCCTTCCTGGGACCGCTTCGTCCGGGACCACCCCGTCCGCTCGGGCGGGCGGGCGTCACCCCCCATCCTTGGGCGCGGACCGCGAACCCGCCCGCTGAGCCGCCCCGGGGGATGACGGCGGGGCGGTCGGCGGAGGCCGGGGCGGAAGCGGACCGGGGCGGGGCCGGAGCCCCGCGAGAGGATCACGACGGCGGGGTCACGGGGGCGCGGCGCGGCAGCGGGGCACGGTGGCGCGGCGGGGTCGCGTCGGACGGGTCAGCGCAGCCGGTCGGCCCAGTCGGGCGGGACGCGTCCGGCGGGTCCGGGCACGGGCTGGTCCCCGGGGTGGGCGAGGGGCGGCGCGAGACCGGGTCCGGACTCGTGCAGCCGCTCGGCCCGGTAGTCCCAGAACCACTCCTCACCGGGTTCGAAGCTCCGGACGACCGGGTGCCCGGTGGCCCGGGCGTGTGCGGTGGCGTGTCCGGCGGGCGAGCTGTCGCAGCAGCCGACGTGTCCGCACCGGGCGCACCGGCGCAGATGGAACCACCAGCCGCCGGTGTCCTCGCACTCGACGCAGCCGGTGCCGGAGGGCGGGACGGTGGGATCGATCGGCTCGGGCGCGCTCATGGGGCCTCCTCGCCGGGCCCGGGCCGGGCGCACGGGTCCCGGGGCGGGCGGTGGAGCGCCGCGCGGTCGGCGGCGCGGCCCCGGCCCGGTCCCGCTCGCGGAAGGGCGCGGCACCACGGTCCATCGTAGGAGGGGGCGCCCCGGCCCGCCGCTCCACGACCACCACCGTCGGCCCGGCCGTCCCGATCGGCCCGGACGGCGCGGTGGTCGCGGTGGTCGCGGTGGGCCCGGACGGCACGCCCGGCGGACGGGGCACACGGTCGGGCCCGGCCCGGACCGACGGTTCGCCGCCGGGGCTCCGGGACCGTCCGCCCGTCCGGTCGGCGGTTCGACCGCCGAGACCCGGACCCGTCACCGCCGAAGCCCGGCCCCGTCCCCTCGAACGCGCCGGGAATTTCTCTGACGAACCCTCACCACCATTGCGCCACTGGATGGTTGAATGTCCACCGGAAAACGGCGGGGACGTCCGGGATGCCGAGACCGGGGGATCGGACTTCCCGCGCGATTCCCCTGGTCCAGCCTCTTGACCGTCATGGTCCAGACCAATAGCTTCCCGGCATGCGTCGAAGAATCCTCGCCAGACTGGCGATCGCCACTTGCGCCGCGTCTCTTCCGGTCTCCCTGCTGGTCACGGCTCCCGCCTCGGCCGACTCCAGCGGCTCGCAGAACGACACGAAGCACCAATCCGAACTCCGGCGGATCGGGTACTTCACCCAGTGGGGCATCTACGGGCGCGACTTCCAGGTCCAGGACCTGGACACGAGCGGTGCGGCGGCACGGCTCACCCACATCAACTACGCGTTCGGCAACGTCTCTCCCCAGGGCAAGTGCTTCCTGGAGAGCGTGCCCGGCGAGGGCGACCCGTGGGCGGACTACGGCCGCGGCGTCGACGCCGCGAACTCCGTCGACGGCGTCGCGGACACCTGGGACCAGCCGCTGGCCGGCAACTTCAACCAGCTGGCGAAGCTGAAGAAGAAGCACCCCGGGCTGAAGGTGCTGATCTCGCTGGGCGGCTGGAGCTGGTCCACCCACTTCTCGAACGCCGTGAGCACCGCCGCCAAGCGCGAGGCGCTCGTCAAGTCGTGCATCGACCTGTACATCAAGGGCAACCTCCCCCAGGACGGCACCCGGGGCGGGCAGGGCGCCGCGGCGGGCGTCTTCGACGGCATCGACGTCGACTGGGAGTGGCCGGGCTCCTCCGGTGAGGACGACACGCCCTACACCCCCGAGGACAAGAAGAACTTCACCGCCCTCATCCGCGAGTTCCGCAGCGAGCTGGACGCATACGCCAAGTCCCAGCAGCGCGAGGGGAAGCCGCGCAAGCACTACGAGCTGTCGGCGTTCGTGCCGACCGCTCCCGCGAAGATCGACGCGGGCTTCGAGGTCAAGAAGATCATGCGGGACTTCGACTTCGTGAACCTCCAGGGCTACGACTTCCACGTCTCCGGCGAGAAGACCACGAACCAGCAGTCCGCGCTGTACGCGAAGAACGACTTCAGCGTGGACCAGACGGTCAACGACTGGCTGCGGCGCGGCGCGCCCGCCGAGAAGCTGGTCGTGGGCATGCCGTTCTACGGTCAGGGCTGGACCGGGGTGTCGGGCGGCGGCGACGGGCTGAACCAGCCGAACACGGGCCCGGCGCCCGCGACGCACCAGGCCGGTTACGAGGACTACAAGGCCCTCAAGAAGCTCAAGGAATCGGGCGCCTACAAGCTCTACCGGGACCGGAAGAACGGCCACGCCTGGCTGTTCGACGGCACGTCCCTGTGGACGTACGACGACCCGAAGGTCCTGCGCGCCAAGTCGGAGTACGTCGTGGACCGGGGCCTCGGCGGCGCCATGGTCTGGTCCCTCGACGGCGACACGGCCGACGGCGAGCTGATCCGCGCCATCGACCGGGGTCTGAACGACGACTGACCCGGGCGCGTCACGCCGGTGTCCGGTGGGACGGGGTCACACGCCCCGCCGGGCACCTCGGGTCACCCGGCCCCGTCCCCCGGGCCAGCGGGGACGGGGGCGGGGCCGGGCGGCACGGGACCGGCCGGCAGCGGGCCGGGGAACCAGGGCTAGAACAGGGTCTCGCCCACCGGGTAGCCGTGGCCGCTCTGGGACCTGGCGGCGAAGGCGGTGGTGCCGTTGAGCGCCCCCAGCCCCGCGTAGAACCACACCTTGCCGGTGGTGTCGCGGGCCAGCAGGTCGGCCTTGCCGTCCCCGTTGACGTCGCCGGGGGCGACGAGGCCGTCGTACTGGTTCCATCCCGAGTCGATCTGGACACGGGGCTTGAACGTGTTGCCGGGGCCCGTCTCGTAGAGGTACAGGAGTCCGGCGGGGGTACGGGCCAGGAAGTCGGGAGCACCGTCACCGGTCAGGTCACCGGCAGCCACGATCTTGTTGTAGTCGGACCACGACTCGGCACCGGGAGCGGGGATGTCGACGCTGCCCCCCAGACCTCCGTCGGGCTGCAGGGAAACACGGGTCAGCGTGCCGTCCGCGATCCGGACCACCAGGTCGCGGCCCCCGTCACCGTTCATGTCCGGACTCACGGTCATCATGTTCACGGCGTTGGTCCAGGTTTCGCTCGCCGTGAGGGTGCGGGGCCACCTGAAGAACGTCTCGGTGGAGTGACCGGGGAAGAAGCGGAGACTGCCCGTGTTGTCGATGGCGTAGAGGTCCTCGGCGCCGTCGCCGTCGGCGTCCCCCGCCCGCGCGAGGTGCCGCATGGCGGCCCAGTCGGCGTTCCAGGCCGCGCCGACCTTGCAGTAGAGGGCGTGGAGGGTCACCTGCGAATGGCCGCCGAAGTGGCGGTACAGACTGCCGTCGGCACTACGGCGGAGGAGGTCCGCCTTGCCGTCGGCGGGATTGTTGCAGTGGGTCCAGGTGGCCGCGCCGCGGTAGGGATAGTGGTCGGAGAAGGACTCGCGTGGCAGCGCGTCGGCGGCGACGTTCTTGAAGTGGGCCTTGCTCACGAAGATGTAGTCGTACTTGGACTCGGCGCTGGCCAGCGGCTTGAGCACGGTGTACTCGCCTGAGCGGCAATGCCCGACGGGCCGGGTCAGTGCCTGGCACTGCGGGGTGAAGTGCTGGGCGTCGGTCTCGTCCGTTTCGAGGAACCTGCCACCCGGTGTGCCGGGTGCGTCAGGGTGACTGTAGAAGGGGTTCAGCGACGCCGACAGCGGGGTGAGGGGGTACTGGACGGCGTTGTTCGTCCCCTTGTACTGCGCGTTGAAGTCGCCGCCGATGACGACCGGGGTGCCCCTGTCGATCCATCCGTTGACCTCATTGGCGAGCTTCCGTGCCTGTTCGGTCTGGATCTCGGGGGTGTACGAGTTGAGGTGGACGGAACAAGCCAGGGTGTTACGCCCCTGGAGAGGTGCCTGGACGCACGCGGACCGCCACTTCTGGTTCGGACTCTCCCCGCCCACGTTCAGTTCTATGGTGGGCGTCGGTGTGATCGGGCCCTTGGCGAGGACCGCGTTGCCGAAGTCGTGTTCCTTGTTGAAAGCGGGTTCGAGATCCGACTTGCACAGATCGCCGGTGGGGTCCATGGCAGGGGTGATCATGGTGGCGAAGCTGCCTCCGTACCCCTTGGCGGCGAGCGCGGTCCTCAACTCGTCGTACTGGGAGGAGCAGACCTCCTGCAGGAACACGAAGTCCGGGTCCCATGCGGCTATCTGCGCCTTCAGCTCGTCGACCCGGACCTTGACGTGGTCCCGGTACGGCCCGCAGGGGGTTTTCGCCTCCGGTTCCTCGTTGGCGCCGCAGATGTTGTAGCTGAGGAAACGCAGCACCGGGGCGGACTGAGGGGAAACCGTGTCCGCAGACGCCGGGGTGACGGTCCCACCGCCCAACATCACTGTCGCGAGCAGCGCGATGACAAGCGCACGTAGGCGCATGACAGAAACCTCCGATCACCGTGGGCCCTTCGGCCTCAAAGGAGCGATCGTCGCACGGTGGCCCCTTGCGTGGCAGGAGGCGAACCAGGGCCGCCGCACGCGTTGGCGGGTTCCCGCCCATCGGGACGCGGCCGGGCGCGAAGCCGGAACCGGGTCAGTGAGCGGTGCTCACATCCGGGTGCCGACCGCGATCCGGCTGTTCCCGGAGAGCTGGACCAGGGCTCTGAGCACCACGATCAGCCGGGCCTCGTCCAGGTCCTGGACCCGGGACAGGGAGATCTGGTGGGCGCCCGCCATGGAGAGCAGCAGGGCCAGGAACACCCTTTCCGAGGTGGTGAGTTCCAGGAGGTGGAGCCGTCCGGCGAGCGCCGCCCAGTCACAGCGCGGCCCGTCCGGCCCGCCCTCCCGGACGAGGGCCCGGCGCACGTCGTCACGGGCGAGTAAGGTCGCCTCCTCGACCAGCGCCGCGACCACCGCCCGGTCCCGGGCGGTCGCCGCGCCGTGCCGGAGCGCCGTCGGCAGGGCGGGCGGCGGACCGCCGCCCGGTTCGGTCGCGGCGCTGTCGGGGTCTCGACTGATGGGCATGGGGGGCCTCCGCGGTACGCGTCCACCCGGGGGGACCGGCGCGGCGGTTCCGGTCCGGGCGACCGGCGCCCGGGCCGGAACCGCCGTCGCGGTCCGACCGGTCTCAACTGCTCATACGCGTTCCGGAGGCGGTTGGTTCACCCGTCGAGGAGTCGTGTGGCTCACACCGTCCCGCCGTCGCGCTCCTTCGCGAGCGCTTCGAGGGCTGCGGCGACCCCGCTCTCCGTGGCGTCCTTGGCGACGCCCGCGGCCGACAGCGCGCCCTCGCCGTTCTCGAACTCCAGCAGCGCCAGCAGCAGGTGTTCGGTGCCGACGTAGTTGTGGCCGAGGCGCAGCGCCTCACGGAACGTCAGCTCCAGGACCTTGCGGGCCCCGGCGTCGTAGGGCACCAGGTCGGGCACCTCCTCGACGGCGGGCGGCAGGGCGTCGGTCGCGGTGTCCCGGAGTTCGGCGGAGGTGACGCCCTGGGCCTCGATGACCCGGACGGCGAGGCACTCCGGTTCGGCGAGCAGTCCGAGGACCAGGTGGGCGGGGCGGACCTGGTCGTTGCGCGCGGCCTTGGCACCCTCGTGGGCGGCCATGACCACCTTGCGGGCGAGCGGGGTGAAGCGGCTGAACCCCTGGCTGGGGTCGAGGGCGGGTTCGCCCGGGTCCTTGGGGACGAAGCGCTTCTGGGCGGCCTGCCGGGTGACCCCCATGCTCTTGCCGATGTCCGTCCAGGAGGCCCCGGCCCGGCGGGCCTGGTCCACGAAGTGGCCGATCAGATGGTCGGCCACCTCGTCGAGGTGGTCGGCGACGATGACCGCTCCGGAGAGCTGTTCGAGCGCGTCGGAGTGGGCCGTCTTGATGGCGTGGATGAGGTCGTCGAGGCGTACGGGCGCCGTGGCGCCGTGCGATGCGGTCATAAGGCAACCCTAGGTTGACAGCTCCTCAATCGTCAACCGCCGGTTGACAGTTGGGGTGCGGCGACTCACCCCCAGAGCCACCCCCCGAGGGCCGCGCCCGCGAAGGCCGCGGCCACCCCGGCCGCCACGCTCCCCACCGCGTTCAGCGCGGCCCGGCCGGTCGCCCCCTCCTCGGCGAGCCGCAGGGTCTCGTAGGAGAAGGTGGAGTAGGTGGTCAGCGCCCCGCACAGACCGGTCCCGAACAGCGTCAGAGCACCCGGACCGACCGCGCCCCCCAGGGCCGCGCCCGTCAGGACCCCCAGCACCAGACATCCGGTGACGTTGACCGCGAACGTCCCCCAGGGGAACAACGTGTCGTACCGGGAACGGATCGCCCGGTCCGTCAGATAGCGCAGCGGCGCTCCCACCGCCGCCCCGCCGAGCACCAGCAGCCACGAGGCCGCTCCCCCGGCCGGGTTCACGACCGCCCCCGCGCCAGCGCCCACCGGGTCAGCCCCGCCGCCGCCCAAACGGCGGCGAGCGCGAGCACCGGGGTGAGCAGCAGGTACCCGGCGGCGCGCGCGCCCTCCCCGTGCCGCACCAGCAGCCGCACGTCCACGGCGTAGGCGGAGAAGGTGGTGAACCCGCCCAGCACCCCGGTGCCCAGGAAGGGCCGGACCAGGGGACCCGGGGCGGAGGCCGCGGTCAACGCCGCCATCAGCGCCCCGAGGAGCGCGCAGCCGACCGCGTTGACGGTCAGCGTGGTCCAGGGGAAGGCCCCGCCCGGGGTCGGCCACAGCAGGGCGGCCCCGTACCGGGCGCCCGCGCCCAGTACCCCGCCCGCCGCCACCACGGCGAGCACCCGGGAGACCGGGACGGCGCGGTCGGCGGGGGCGACGTCCGGGTCGACGGGCTCGCGCACGGGCGGCTCGGTCACGCTCGGCTCCTCCTCTACGGGCCGGGGCACCACCGTCCCGGGCCGCCGGGCCCGGCACCGGCGGCGCCGGGTGCCCCCGGTGGACCGGGGATGCCGCTCGCCGCGCCCGCGCGGACGCGTCCCGGCGGGGCTCCAGCCTAGGCTCTCCGCCGGTACCGGGCCGACGGGAGCGAGCCCGGGGCGGGCGGGGGCGTCCGCTCAGCGGCCGGTGTCGTCCCGCCAGACGACCTCGCCGTCCGACGTCCGGTCCGTCGCGGCCAGTCCGAGCGCCCGGGCGATGCCCGCCGACGCCCCGTGCCCCGGGTGGATGTGCGCGGTGAGGACGTCCGCGCCCCGCCCGCGCAGCCAGTCGGCCATGGCCAGCGCCGCCTCCCGCCCGTACCCCTCGCCCTGGTGGTCGCTCCCGATCACCCAGGCCAGGGCGGCCTCGGTGCCGCCGCCGTCCGGGCGGGAGAGGGTGGCCTGGACGGTGCCGACGAGCCGTCCGTCCGCGAGGCGCCGGACCATCCAGTTCAGCCAGCCCTGGGTGCCGTCCGGGGACCGTCCGGCGGACTGCCGCCGGTACTTGGCCTCCAGTTCCTCCAGGGTGCACGGGCTGCCGCCGGTCCACTCGTGGAGCCGTACGTCGTCGAAGAGCGACACGGCCTCCGGGGCGTGCCCGGGCTGCAGCGGTTCCAGCAGGAGGCGGGCGGTGCGGACGGGGGCGGCGGTCGGCCAGGCGGTGGTGTCGGACACGGGCGGATCGTATCCGGTGGGTACCGGCAGCGGCCGGGCGGTGGATCAGACGGCTCCGGCGACGGGTCCGGCGGGGCGCCGCTCGCGCCAGGCGCGCTCCCACTTGCGGGTCAGCGCCGGATAGACGACCAGGTACCGGAAGGGCGCGATGAGGGCCATGTACAGCTCCCCCAGCCGCCCGTTGGGCTTGACGAGGACCGCCATCCGCAGTTCGTACTCCCCGTCGCGGTCCCGCGCGGGGGCCCAGCCCAGGTGCAGCAGACCGTGACAGGTCCCGTTGGCGAGTTCCCGGAGGGACTCGTCGGGCAGGTCGTAGACGGGGGTGAACGGACCGCCACCGGGTTCCGCTCCGGCCGCCGTGGCCCGCAGGTCGTCGGGGAGCCGGTCGGCCAGCGGACGGACCCGGCCCCCGAGGCCCGCGCCGGGCCGGTCCCAGCCGAGCAGCGCGCCCAGCTTCCAGCGCACCGCGAAGAGGAAGCGGACCGGGGGCGACTGCCGGGCGAAGTCGTCGGCGCGCATCGCGGCGAGCATCACGGGGAAGTCGCCGGGACCGGCGCCGGGGGTGCGGAAGGCCCACACGTCCTCGACCCGGAAGTCGTCGGCGAGGGCGTGGACGCGCCACGGCCGTTCGGTGTGAGCCGTCCGGGGAAGCTTCATGACCGCTGTCGCCTCTCTCTTATACGCTGGCGTACAAGACAAGCCTAGGCGCGATATACGGTGCCGTATATCGACGCCCCGAGTGAGGTGGGACACATCGTGGGCGCAGCTCGCACACCACGCGACCGCTGGGTGGAGGAGGGCCTGCGGGCCCTCGCGGAGGGCGGCCCGGACGCCGTCCGCGTCGAAGCGCTCGCCAAACGGCTCGGCGTCACCAAGGGCGGTTTCTACGGGTACTTCGCGGACCGGGACGCGCTGCTGACGGCGATGCTGGACGCCTGGGAGCGGGAGAGCACCGACGAGGTGGTCGACCAGGTCGAGCGCGAGGGCGGCGACCCCCGGACCAGGGCCCAGCGCGCGGGGCTGCTCACCTTCTCCGACAGGCTGCTCCCGGTGGACCTCGCGGTCCGCGACTGGGCGCGCCGCGATCCGTCCGTCGCGGACCGGCTGCGCCGCGTCGACAACCGGCGGATGGAGCTGCTGCGCGAGCTGATCGGCACCTTCTGCGCCGATCCCGACGAGGTGGAGGCCCGCAGCCTGCTCGCCTTCTGCCTGGTGGTCGGCCGTCACGCGCTGGCCGCCGACCACCGGGGCCGCACCCGGCTGGAGGTCCTCCAGCGGGCGGGCGATCTGATCCTCGACCGCGCCCCGGAGGTCTGACGCGCGGACCGCCGTGTCAGTGGCGGCGGCTACCGTGCGACGCGTGCGAACTGACGCAGCGGAGGGCGCCGCGCACGGCACGGCGCTGACGGAACGGGTCATCGGGACGGTGCGACGGGATCCGGGCGCCTCGGCGCTGGAGTACCGGTCGGTGCCGTGGGTCACCGACGGGGTGCCCGCGCCCCTGGCGGAGGAACGGCTGGCCGGGGCGCGCTTCCCGTCGGGCCGACCGCTGTCGCCGAGCCTGCGGGCCTGGCTGGCGTACGACACCAGCCTGTTCGCCCGGCACGACTGGTTCGACGAGGACGGCGGCTTCGCCCCGCGTACGCTCCCCGAGCTGGTGGGCGACGAGTACGGCGGGGCGTGGGAGCCGGAGTTCGCGCTCTTCGCGGAGCGGTTCCCCGAGTGCTTCCTGCTCCCGGGCGGCTCGGACTCCCGCCGATTCCTCGCCGTCGCCGAGCCGGACGGACGGGGCGAGTACCCGGTGCTGGGGGTGTCTGATAATTCCCCGTGGAGTGAGGAGCGGTGTCCGGTGCGTGCGATCGCAAGGCGCCGGAGAGTCCTCGTAGCGGAGCTACTAGGGCTTTTCGGCAACGCGGCGAGCGTGCGTGCCGGGCGCCGCGACGCCACGGGGAATCATCAGACACCCCCTTTGGCACTCGACTTCGACGACCTGCCCTGTGTGAGCCTGATGTACCCGGGCTTCGACGTCTACGCGGCGGACACCGCGGGCCTGCTCGGCTTCGCCTTCGAGACCTACTCGGGTCTGATCGGGCACCCGGTGTACGGGCGCCGGATGCGCGAGCACGCCCGGCACTGCTTCGACGGCGTGCCGGAGGCCCAGTTCCCCTTCGTCTGAGGGCCGGTGGCCTCCGTGGGGAACCGGCGGGTCCGGACGGTCAGCCTGGACCCTCCGCCGCGGGGACCTGGCCCGGTTCCTGGGGTTCGGCCTCCGCGTCGGGCAGGAAGCGTCCGACGAGGACCCGGTAGAGCCAGGCGCCCAGCACCCCGCCGATCAGCGGCCCCACGATCGGCACCCAGAAGTAGAGGTTGCCGTACTGGTCCCGCCAGGCGTCGCCGTATCCGGTGAGGAAACTGGCCAGCCGGGGGCCGAGGTCCCGGGCCGGGTTGATCGCGTACCCCGCGTCGGTGCCCCAGGCCATGCCGATGGCGACCACCAGCAGACCGATGACCAACGCGCCCAGGTTGGCGCCCGGCGGGGTGTTGAGCAGATCGGTGACCGCGAAGATCACGAAGAGCAGGATCGCCGTGCCGATGATCTGGTCCCGCAGCGCGCCCAGTTCGCTGATGGGCAGCGACCCGTTGCCCGGCAGCGTCGAGAAGACCACCTGGGTCTTGAGGGTGTGCCCGGGGTCGGCCTGGGCGAGGACCTCGCTGTAGTTCCAGCGGACGAGCAGCGCGGCGACGAACGCGCCCGCCGTCTGGGCCGCCGCGTACGGCAGGACCTTGCGCCATTCGAAGCCCTTGAAGGCGGCGAGCGCCAGGGTGACGGCGGGGTTGAGGTGGGCGCCGCTGAGGCGGGCCGCGACGTAGATCCCGAGGGTGACGCCGAGGCCCCAGGCCCACGCGATGCTGTCGTGGTCGCCGATGCCCGCCGCGACGACCTGGGCGACCACTCCGCAGCCGAACAGGATGAGGATGAGCGTCCCGGCGAACTCGGCCGACAGCTCCCCGGCCATGCTGTTCCGCCACCCGCGCTTCACCATGAGCACCGGCCTCCTGACCTGGGTTCGGCGGGCGTCCGACGCGCCACCGGTCCCGGGCCGTCCCGGGCCCCGGACGGCCGGGGAGGGCGCGTTCGCGGGGCGTCGGACGGCTCCGCGCGTATCCGCAACGGATAACCGACGATAGGCGCCGAACCGTCGTGACGGCCCCGTGAGCCGCCCGGAATACCGCCGTTCGGGCGTCTCGCGCCGACCGGTGCGGGACGCCCGAACGGGCAACGGCGGCGGCTCCGGTTCCGGCCCGGGAACGGCGGCGGCTCCGGTCAGGAACCGGCGGCCCGGCGCCGCTTCCCGCCGCTCCGGCCGGAGCGGCTCGGCAGGGGGTGCACGGTGGCGTCGCCCTCCGGTGCCCGGTCGGTGGCGGCGCCGGTGCGCTCCAGGGACTGCCGCAGGGCGGACATCAGGTCCAGCACCTCGCCCCCGGACTCCCCGGCGGGCTCGGCCGGGGCGGGCGTCCCCCCGTCGGCCTTGGCGGTGACGACCCGTTCCAGGGCCTCGCGGTACTCGTCCGTGAAGGAGTCGGGACCGGTGTCGGGCAGGGCGTCGACCAGGGCGACGGCCGCCTCGACCTCCCGTTCGTCGACGCTGACCCCGGTGGGCGCGAGCTCCTCGGCGGAGCGGATCTCGTCCGGCCAGCGCATGGCGTGCAGCACCAGGACGTCGTCCTTCACCCGCAGCAGTCCGAGGCGTTCCCGGCCGTGCCAGGCGAAGGTGGCGAGGGCGACCCGCGCGTTGCGTTCCAGGGCCCGGCGCAGCAGCACGTACGGCTTGGCCGCCACCTGGCCGCCGCTCTCCAGGTAGTACCCCTCCCCCACCCGCAGGGGGTCGATGCTCTCGGCGGGGACGAACCCGGCGATCTCGATGGCCTTGGCGGTGGGCAGCGGGATGGCGTCGAGTTCCTCGTCGGTGATCTCGACCATGGTGCCCTCGGGGGTCTCGAAGGCCCGTCCGATCTCGTCGGGGGAGAGGGTCTCGCCGTCGAGGGCGCAGACCTTGCGGACCCGGACCCGGGCCATGTCGGCCCGGTGGTACTGGTGGAAGGCGAGAGCGCGGGACTCGGTCGCGGCGACCACCTTCACGGGGATGGTGACCAGCCCGAAGGTGATGGCCCCCGACCACACGGGACGCGGCATGGCGTCGCCTCCTGCCCCCGTCGCCGTCCGAGCCCGTCCACCGCCCGCCCCGGGCCCCACCAGCCTAGGCCCGGCTGTCGCACCGCCGCCCGCTGAGCGACGCCGGGGGATGACGGGCCCGGTGCCCGCCGCGCACCGGACGCACCCGGAAACGGGCAGCGGGCAGCGGGCAGCGGGCAGCGGGCAGCGGCGGACGGTGTCACCGGCGGGGGGACCGGCCGGTGACGCCGTCCGTTCCTCAGCGGGCCTTCCGGGCCTTGAGCAGGTACTGGGCCATGGCCACCGGGGCGGTCGCCTTGCGGTCCATGTCCCGGGTCAGGTTCGCCGTCTCCTTGCGCAGGTCGACGAAGCGTCCCGTGTCGTTGGCTGAGGTGGTGACGCGGGGGCCGCCGTCGGCCGCGTGGGCGCCCGCCGCGCCGCAGGCCATCAGGGCGCCGGTGGTGACGGCCAGGGTGAGGTGACGGAACTTCACTGGTTGCTCTCCCGGTTCGGTCGGTCGGTGTGCCCGGTCAAACGACCGGCGCGCCGGTTCGTGGCGGGCCCCGCTCCGGCCCGGGACGGAACGCGCCGCCGCCCCGCCGACCGGACGGGTCGACGGGGCGGCGGGGTGCCGGGGGCGTCCCGGGAGGATCGGCCCGGACGGATCGGCCCGGGCGGAGATCAGTCCTGGGCGGTCCCCGGCGGAGATCAGTCCTTGGCGGAACGGCGCTTGCGGACGGCGAACAGGATGCCCGCACCGGCCAGCAGGACCAGCGCCGCCGCACCGGCGATCACCGGGGTGGCGCTGGAGCCGCCGGTCTCGGCCAGGTCCTCGTCCGGCGCCGAGGTGCCGGGCGCGGGCGCGGCGGTGGCCGTGGTCCGGGAGGGCTCGGGCTTCGTCGGGGTCGCGGAGGACGGCGGGGCCGTGGTCTCCGGGTCCGAGGGCCCGGCCGACAGGGTGGGCGTCGGCGCCTCGGAGGGGGTCGCGCTGCCGGACGGCACACCGGATTCCGAGGGTTCGGGACCGTCCGAGGGGCTCGGGGAGGAGGACGGGCAGACCGGCGCGGTCTTGGTCTCGTCCACGTCGAACTCCTTCCCGTCACCCGCCCTGACGATCAGCCGGACCTCGATCTCCGTTCCGTGCTCGGGGAGTTCCAGCCGCTCCGAGAAGGACTTGCCGAACTTCTTGGCGGGCAGCAGGTCCTCGCCGTCGGCGGTGACGGTCACCGTGTTGACGGCGCCCTCGCCGTCGGCGTAGTCCGTCAGCTCGACCGTGACGTCCGAACAGGTCACCGACCAGACCGGGTTGTGCGCGACGGCCGGGGCCACGACGAGGGCGAACCCCACGGCCGCGCCCGCCACCAGGACGCCCGAGCGCTGTCGCGCACGGGTTTTCCTCTTCATGAAGCCTCCACGACGGTTGACGCCCCCGCGATCGGGGGCCACGACCAGCGCACCCTACTCCCGGGCTCCCCCCGCCCCGCAGGCGCATCGACTCCCCTGAAGCCCAGTTGTTACAAGGGAGTTGGGGCCGACGGAGGCCGGGCGCGGCGGTCGGCCGCTTCCCCCCGTCCGGCTGGTGGCCCGGGAGAGCACCGCTCCGGTCCGGCCTCGCGCGCCACGGGGCGCCGGGGTCGTCAGCGAAAGGCGTGGGCGTGTTCCCCGGCCCACCGCGCGAAGGTCCGGGCCGGGGCTCCGGTGACCCGGGTGACGGTGTCGCGCACGGTCAGCAGTTCCTCGTTGACGTCCCTGCCCGTGAGGTCGAGGACCGCCGACGCGGCCTCGTCGCCCAGGAGCGCGGCCAGGTCACGTTGGGCCTCGGTCACGCCGACCCGGGTGAACGGCATCTCGCGCCCCACCGCCGCTCCGATCAGCTCCAGTTGACGGCGGGGGGTGACCGGCTCGGGACCGGTCAGCGGATAGGTCCGTCCCGTGTGGCCGGTTCCGGTCAGCGCCGCGCGGGCGACCGCCGCGATGTCCGCCGGGTGGACGGCGGGCAGCCCGACGTCCGGGTAGGGCACCCGGACCGCCCGCCGGGCGCGCAGTTCCTCCGCCCACCACAGGGCGTTGGAGGCGAACTGCGTCGGCCGCAGCACCGTCCACGCCATGCCGCTCGTCTTGACCAGCCGTTCCACGGCGAGGTTGGCGGCCGCCGGGCCCAGGTGCGGATGGCTCCGCGCGGTGAGCGACGACACCAGCACCACCCGCTCGACACCGGCGCGGCGGGCGGCGTCCACGACCCCGGCGTCGGCTCCCAGGCCCGGCACGAGGAAGAGGGAACGCGCCCCGTCGAGCGCGGGTCCGAGCGAGGCGGGCCGGGACAGGTCTCCCCCGACGGCCTCGGCCCCCGGTGGGAGGGATGCCTTCGCCGGGTCACGGGTGAGGCCCCTGAGCGGTCCGGCGCCCTCCGCACGGAGTTGTTCCAGCAGGGCGCCGCCGATGTTCCCGGTGGCCCCGGTCACGAGGATCACGATTCCCACTCCCGTCGTGGACGGACGTCTACGTGACGGGACGTTACGACCTCGATCGGACTTGAGGTCAACGGACCGGCTCTCCGTCCGGCGGACCTCTACGTCCCCGTCCGCTCCAGCACGCCCCGGACGAACGCGGCCTGCCCGACGTGCTGGAAGCCCTCCCCGACCACGCTCACCAGCCGGACGCCGAGGGTGACAGCGGGGGTCCAGCGTTCGTCCACGATCCGTTCCAGGTCGGTGCCGTCGAGGTCCCGGACGAACGCCACCGTCCTTTCCCATACCGCTCGGTGATAGTCCGTCAGCAGCGCGCCGGAGGACACCCGCATCCGGCCCACCTGGCGGTCCGAGTGCCCGTACCCGGTGGCCAGCCGGGCGTAGGGCAGGTCGAAGCGGGTGACCCAGTCCCCCTCGGTCCACTCCTGCGCCACGCCCGCTGCCGCCGAGACGTGGTCGTCCTGGACCCGGGTGAGGTGCCAGACCAGCCAGGCGATGGAGTTGGCCCCCGGATCGACCCGGGCGGTCAGCTCCTCGGGGCCGAGTCCGCCGACGACGGCGGCCACCTCCTCGCGCACCCGTCCGAAGGCGTCCACCAACAGATCGGCACCCGTCACACCCGCCACGTCCGCTCCCGTTCCCGCGCGGCTCCCGGCGAGCCCGCGCGCATGTGTTCCCGTCGTCACCCGTCGTCGTCCGGGCCCGTTGACCAGCAGGGTCGCCCGGGCCGTCCGGGAGGGGCGGCGCGCCCTCCGTCATCGTGACCGACGGGCGCCGCCCTGTCCTCCCGACGGCCGGTCCGGGCGGCCTCCGGCGGGCGCGCGGCGGTCGGGCCGCGCCGATCGCGACCGACCGGGTCCGATTGACGGACCTTCCGGTTATCGTGCGGGCATGATCTTCCGCAGAGCCCTGTTCACCGGCGCCGTGGCCCGGTTGGAGGCAGCCGCGCGGAGTGGGGACCCCCGGGCGCCACGGGAGGCGCTCGGGCTGCTCCACCGGCGTTTCGAGCGGGCCTCGCGGACCGAGCTGACCACCGCCTCGGTACGGCTCGCGGCCCTGCTGCCCGAGGTGGCGGCCCCGGACCGCGCCGAGGTGGCGCTGGCCGTCGGGGAGTGCGTGGCCCGGGGCGCCGACCCGGTGGGGTGCGCCCCCGCGCTGCTGACGGCGGTGCGGGAGGCCCTGACCGTCGCGGCGCGCTTCCCGGAGCGCTGGCGCGGGGCCGGGGGCGGCGAGCTGCCGCTGCCCGACGGGGGCAGCCCGCACACGGGGGTGGCCGCCCGGGTGGGCGGGGAGGTGGCGACGGCCTGGTGGAACCTGCCGCGCTGGGAGACCGCCGCGCTCGCGGTGCTCCACCACCGGACCGCGCGGGGCGCGGTGGCGGACCGGGCGGCGCTGCTGGTGGAGGTCGGGCGGATCGCGGCGGCGGCGGAGGGGCTGCTGACCTGTCTGGACTACGCCCTGCGGGTCCTGGACGACCAGCCGCTGGTGGTGCTGCACCGCCCGACCCGCACCGGGTACCGGCTGCGGATGACGGGGATAGCCGACAACTTCCAGCTGCACACCCTGCTCGCCGCCGAGCTGGCGGGGGGCGGGCACGTGCCCGGTGAGGTGCCCACCGCCGAGGCGGTCGCCGTGTGCCGGAACGTCCCGGGGCAGGTCCCCACGGCGGGGACGTTCCGGCTGACGGCGCCCGACGGCGGGGAGGTGTGGAACGAGGGGACGCCCTCGGACATCCCCGAGGTGGACGGGGCGCGGCTGCTGGTGCTGGACCCCCCTCCGTACGCGCGCGGCTGGCCCGCCGGGCGGTTCTTCCCCGAGATGCCGGGGGACCTGGTGCTGGAGCGGGTGCTCGACGCCGGGGAGACCGAGCGCTGGTTCGGCCGGGTGACGGCCCCCGACGGCGAGCCCTCGCGCTGAGCCGGGCGCCCGCTCCTCCGCTCGTGGAACCGGCGGCGGACCCGGGTGGGACCCGGTCGTAGGCCGGTCGTGAAGCCGGTGACGGACCCGGTGGTGACGTCGGGTCGGGTGGGGCGGATGGGGCGGGGGCTGATCGAGGAGGACGGGCGGGTCGGGCAGGACGGGCCGGATCGGGCGGGTCAGGGTCCGTGGGCGGGGTGGCCGCCCATCCCGTCGTAGCGCATCAGCAGCAGGGCGACGTCGTCGTTGCGGTTGGCGTCGTCGAGGAGGGCGTCCGCGACCAGTCCGAGGTGGGCGGGGTCGGACTCGGCGAGCGCGGCGCGCAGCCGGGCCACCCCGGCGTCCATGTCGCAGGTGGCGGACTCCACCAGTCCGTCGGTGGTGAGGGCGAGGAGGGTGCCGGGCCGCAGCCGCAGCGGGGTCCTCGGGTAGTCGGCCCCGGACAGCACGCCCAGCGGTGGACCGGCCTCCGCCCCGAGGGTCTCGGTGGCCCCGTCCGGCAGCCGCAGCACGGGCGGCAGATGACCGGCGCTGACGCACTGCGCCGCGCCGGTGTCCATGGCGACGTCCACGTAGCAGCAGGTCGCGAAGAGGTCGGTCTCCATGCCGAGGAGCAGCCGGTTGGCGTGGGAGACCACGACCTCCGGGGGATGGCCCTCGATGGCGTAGGCCCGCAGGGCGGTGCGCATCTGGCCCATGAGGGTCGCCGCCCCGGCGTTGTGGCCCTGGACGTCACCGATGACGAGGGCGACGTGGTCGTCGGGGAGCGGGATCACGTCGTACCAGTCGCCGCCGACCTCCAGTCCGGCGATGGTCGGCAGATAGCGGGCGACGGCCCGGCCGCCGGGGATGTCGGGGAGCCTGCGGGGCAGCAGCGACCGCTGGAGGGTGCCGACCAGTTCGTGTTCGGCGTCGGCGGCGCGGACCCGGGCGAGGGCCTGTCCGGCGAGTGCGGCGGCGGCGGTGAGGAAGGCGCGTTCGTCGGGGCCGAAGCGGTGGGGGGCGTCCCAGCCGACGAGGCAGAACCCGGCGGTGCGGCCCTGGGCGGGCAGCGGGAGCACGGCGAGGCCGCCGGGGCCGATCTCCGCGAGGTGGGGTTCGACGGGGGCGCGCGGCTCCACGAAGGCGGGACGGCCGTCGCGGAGGACCCCGGCGAGGGTGGGCAGGACCCGCACCGGGGCGTCCGGCCATTCGGAGTACCACTCGGCGCGCCAGTTGCCGGGCCAGACCTCGGGGTCGGCCGGGTCGAGGGCGGTGACGACGAGGCGTTCGCCCTCCAGTTCGGCGAGGACGACCCGGTCGGCGTCGAGGGGGCCGCGCAGTCCGGCGGCGACGGCCCGGCCGGTCTCGCGGACGGTCGCGGTGTTCGCGAGGACGGCGGCCAGGCGCTGCACCCGGGCGGCGTCGGAGGTGCCGGAGCACCGGGCCTCGGCGTCGGTGACGGTGCCGATCAACCGGGCGCGGCCGCCGTCGTCGTCCACGACCTGGCCGCGCAGCCGCAGCCAGCGCGGTTCCCCGGCGGGGCGTCGCACCCGGAAGTCGAGTTCGCGGTCCCCGATCGCCAGGTGGTCGGCCTCGACCACGGACATCAGGGTGGGCAGGTCCTCGGGGACGGTGAGCGCGAGCAGGGTCTCGACCCGGCCGTCGAACTCGGCGCCGGTCACCCCGAAGAGGGCGAGGAGCCGCTCGTCGGCGTCGAGGCGTCCGGTGTCCATGGCGAGTCCGAAGGTCCCGGCGTCGCGGACCGGCCCGGGCGGCGCGCAGGGGCGGGCCGGGGTGGGGACGGCGCGGCCGAGGGCGGCGGTGAGCAGGGTGAGGACGTCCCGGTCGGCGGGACCGAAGCCGCCGGGGCGGTCGGTGACGGCGAGCAGACAGCCGGGGCCGCCGGGTCCGTCGCCGAGCGGCAGGGCGGCCACGACGGTGCCCCCGGCCCCGGCCCGGCAGGCGTCGCGGAGTCCGTCGAGGGAGTCGGCGGTGAGCCATCGGGGGGCGCCCGCGCGGCGGGCGGCGGCCATCGGGGAGTCGCCCGCGACCGGGTAGTGGTCGCGCAGTCCGTACAGGACCCGGGGGACGCCCGCGCTCTCGACGAGGGTGAGGGTGGTGCCGGTGGGGTCGGGGGTGTAGACGGCGGCGAGGGTGGCGCCCGTGAAGACGAGGACCTGTTCGATGACGGACCGCAGTCGGCTGAGGGGTTCCTGACGGCCGGGCAGGGCCTCCAGGGCGCGTTCGGCGCACAGGGTGTCCGTGCCGCCCACGGGGGCCTGCGCACCCGGGACGACCGTGGTGCGTGACGCCCGTGGTGTCGTCGCGGCCCCCGTGACCGTCATGCCCTGTTCTGACACGCCCTCGCTCACCACAACGGTCATTAGAGCGCTTCCCGGGGCGCCGCGCAGCCCCTGTGACGGTTCTCCGTGTCCGGGTCGCCCGTGCGCGCCATCCGGTCAACACGATCGAGGGAAAGGGCGTACACCTGCGCGAACACGGCTGCCGGATGGGGCGGCGGGGGCCGGCCGGTCCGTCAGGAGAGGGTCTGCTCGGTCCAGATGACCTTGCCGCCCGCGGTGTAGCGGGTGCCCCAGCGATCGGCGACCTGGGAGACGAGGAACAGGCCCCGGCCCCCCTCGTCGGTGGTGGCGGCCCGGCGCAGATGGGGCGCGGTGCTGCTGCGGTCGGACACCTCGCAGATCAGCGAGCGGTCCCGGATGACCCGGACGTGGATGGGCCCGCTGGCGTAGCGGATGGAGTTGGTGACCAGTTCGCTGAGGATGAGTTCGGCGGTGAACGCCTCGTCCGTCAGCCCCCAGTCGGCGAGGGCGCGGTCCACGAAGGCCCGGACCTCGGCGACGGCCGCCGGGTCGGAGGGCACCTCGCACTCGGCCACCCGGTCCGGGCCGAGGATCCGGGTGCGTCCGACGAGGAGCGCGATGTCGTCGGAGGGGGTGTCGGGCACCAGGGCGTCGAGGGTGGCCTCGCAGAGCCCGTCGACGGTGCGGTGGGTGTTGGCCTCCAGGGTGGTGCGCAGCAGTTCCAGGCCCTCGTCGATGTCGCGGGCCCGGTCCTCGACGAGCCCGTCGGTGAACAGGACGAGCCGGGTGCCCTCGGGAAGCTGGAGTTCCAGGGTCTCGAAGGGCAGTCCGCCGAGGCCGAGCGGGGGTCCGCCGGGCACGTCGGCGAAGCGGGCGGTGCCGTCGGGCAGCAGCAGCGCGGGCTGGAGGTGCCCGGCGCGGGCCATGGAGCAGTGCCCGGTGACCGGGTCGTAGATGACGTAGACGCAGGTCGCCCCGGTGACCCGGGGACCGGAGCCGGCTCCGGGGGCGTCGGCGGCGTCGTGGTCGAGCCGGGCGACGAGTTCGTCCAGGTGCCACAGCAGTTCGTCGGGCGGCAGGTCGAGGGTGGAGAAGTTGTGGACGGCGGTGCGCAGCCGTCCCATGGTGGCGGCGGCGTGCAGCCCGTGGCCGACGACGTCCCCCACGACGAGGGCGACCCGGCCGCCGGGCAGCGGGATGATGTCGAACCAGTCGCCGCCGACCCCGCCGAGACCGGCCTGCGCGGGCAGGTAGCGCATGGCCGCGACGAGGGCGTTCTGCTCGGGCAGCCCGTGCGGGAGCAGACTGCGCTGGAGGGTGACGGCCATGGTGTGCTCGCGCGCGTAGCGGCGGGCGTTGTCCACGCTGACGGCGGCCCGGGCGACCAGTTCCTCCGCGAGGGACCGGTCCTCCTCGTCGAAGGGGTCGCGCTCCCCGGTGCGCCAGAAGATGGCGACGCCGAGGACGACCCCCCGGGCCCGCAGCGGGACGGCGATCATCGAGGTGAGCCCCGCGGCGACCACCTCACGGGCCCGTTCGGGGGCCTGTTCCTGCCAGCCCGCGTAGGCGCCGAGGTCGGGGTCGAGGACGGCGGTGCCCTCGGTGAGCACGGTGCCCAGCGGGGTGGTGCCGACGAACTGGATGGTGTGGCCGACCGGGAAGAGGGCGGCGTCGGTGGGCCCTCCGGCGAGCGCCACCCGGCGCATCTCCCGGCCGATGGCCGTCGCCTCGGGTTCCTCTCCCCGCAGGACGGTGGTGACCAGGTCGACGGAGACGAAGTCCGCGAAGTCGGCGGCGGCGAAGTCGGCGAGTTCCTCGCAGGTGCGGACCATGTCGAGGGTGGTGCCGACCCGCATGCCCGCGTCGTAGAGCAGCCGCAGCCTGCCCCGGGCGAGGTCGGCGCGGCCGGTGAGGGCCCGCAGATCGGTGGTGTCGCGGAGGGTCGCCACGGTTCCGGGGGGCCCGCCGTACTGGTCGGTGGGCCGCTGGTTCACCGCCAGCAGACGGTCGCCGACCATGTACACCTCGTCGCTGGCGGGGCGGCCGGACTCCAGCAGCTGGGTGGTGCGCGGGTCCAGCCCCAGCCCGGCGACGGGACGGCCCTCCACGTCGGACGGCAGGTCCAGCAGCCGCCGGGCCTCGTCGTTGGCGAGCAGCAGCCGTTTGTCGTCCGAGACGATGAGGACGCCTTCGCGCACCGCGTGCAGCACCGCGTCGTGGTGCTCGTACATCCGGGTGATCTCGGCGGGTTCCAGGCCCCTGGTCTGGTGGCGGAGACGCCGGGTGACCAGCGCGGTGCCGCCCGCGGCGAGCAGCAGGACCCCCGCGGTGACCCCGAACAGCAGCGGGAACTGGGACTCGATCGCGCTGCGGACCTGGGACACGGCCATTCCGGTGGACACGGCCCCGATGGTGCCGCCGCCCGCCCCGTAGACCGGCACGACGACCTGGACCAGTTCGCCGACCTCTCCGTGGGACTTCTCGGTGACGACCTCCCCGGCGAGCGCCTCTTCGAGCCCGCCGACGAAGCGGCCGCCGATGTAGGAGGGGTCGGGGTGGGTGTAGCGGACGCCCTCGGGGCTGACCACGACCAGGAAGCCGATGCCGGAGCGCCGGGTCGCCTCCAGCGCCTTCGGCTGGAGGACGGCGGCGGGGTCGGGGCCCTTCAGCGCGGCCTCCATGCCGGGGGAGCTGGCGAAGGTGGTCGCCACCGCGAGGGAACGGTTGCGCGCCTCCTGCTCGGCGTCCCGGTGGGTCTGGAACACCAATGCCACGAGCGCGGTCGCGACGAGCAGCACCACGATCGCCAACTGCACGAGGAAGACCTGCCCGGCGACAGTTCGTATGCGGGGAACCAGGCGCGGACGGCCGTGTCGGGCGGCCATGAACCATTACTACACCCACCCACAGGCCCTCGCATGGCGCGTCCGCCCGGGCGGGGCGCCCCCGGGGGGCGCGGGCGGCCCGGGACCCGCGTTCCGCCACCACGCGTCACGGGCGGGCCGCCGAGGTGCCCACGGGCCGCCGGAACGCCCCGCGCCGGGGCCCGGCGGCCCCGCTGAGCGGCGCGTATCGTACGGACATGCCGCAGATCCAGTTGCTCCGCGCCGATCACGCGACCGCGCTGCTCGCCTTCGAGCGGGACAACCGCGCGTACTTCGCCGCCTCCGTGCCCGACCGGGGCGACGCGTACTTCACGGACTTCGCCGCCCGGCACCGGGCGCTGCTCGCGGAACAGGAGGCCGGGCACCACTACTTCCACGTCATCGTGGACGGCGAGGGCGAGGTGCTGGGCCGGGTGAACCTGGTCGACGTCACCGAAGGGGAGGCCGAACTCGGCTACCGGATCGCCCGGAAGGCCACCGGGCGGGGGCTCGCGACGGACGCCGTGCGCCGGATGGTCGACACCGCGCGCGGCTACGGGCTGCACTCCCTGTGGGCCCGGGTCTCCGTCGACAACCCGGCCTCCCGGGCGGTGCTGGTCCGCACCGGCTTCACCCGGGTCGGCGAGCGGGAGCTGAAGACGGGTCCGACGGGTCTGCTGTTCCGGCGCTCGCTCCTGGCGCGGGAGCCCATCGGCTGACGGCGCGCGGTGCCGGGGCGCTCCGGCCTTCCGCGCGTCCGTCGCTCCGTCCGGGTCAGCGCGAGCGGGCCCCCGTGGCGGCGGGCACCGGGTCGACGGTCACCCGCTCGCTGATCAGACCGGCCCGGGCGGCGCGCGCCACCCCGGCCTGGAAGGCCCTCGCCATCTTCCGGTAGCCGCTGTCGTTGGGGTGCAGACCGTCCTTGAGGTCGCCGTCGTCGAGGGCGTCGAAGTCGACCAGGACGACCTTGGCGCCCCGGTCCCGGCGTTCGCCCACGATCCGGGGCAGCTCGCGGTTGAACGCCGCCACCCGGGGCGCGACCCCGGGCCTGCTGTTGGGCACCAGCGGGGCGACCAGCACGGTGAGGTCCGGCGCCGCCGTGGTGAGCTGGTCGATCAGTCCGGCCAGCCGCTCGGGCGCCCCGGCCACCTGGTGGTCCCGGTTGACGTCGTTGGACCCCAGGTGCAGGGTGACGACGTTCGGGGCCGCCGCCAGCAGCCAGGGGCCGATGCCCGCGGCGATCTGGTCGATCCGGTAGCCGGAGTGGCCCTCGTGGTCGGGGTCGGGGTGGGTGCCGTGCCGCAGGGACCCCACGAAGTCCACCTCGGTCGCGTGTTCGGCGAGACCGTCCCGCAGCGCGGCCCGGTAGCCGTCGCCGGTGGAGCTGCCGACGCCCTGGGTGATGGAGTCCCCGAGCGGCATCACCGTCAGCCGGGGGACGTTCCACCCCGTCCCGGTGGACGGGGCACGGGCCCCCGTCGCGGCACCGGCCGGGGCACCGGAGAGGACCCCGGTGGCCAGGAGCCCCGCGACGACCAGAGAGCCGATCAGCCGCCGGGGGGCGGGGCGCCGGACGGCGTGCGACGGCCCGGCGGCGCCCGTCGCCGGAGCGGGGCCGGGGGTCGGGCGGGGGCCGGGCGGGCGGCGGGTCCGGGATCCGTGGACCGCCGGGGTCACCGCGGGCGCCGAAGCGGTCGCGGTCGCCGGGTCCGGTGCCAGGACCGGGTTCGATGCCGTCGATGCCGTGTCGTGCGTGCTCAAGAAGTCACCTCTCGTCAAGGACGCCATAGGAGCGGCCGGGCCGCAACGGCGGGGCGAGCGGCGCCGGAACGCCGGTCGTCGCGTCCTCGCCGGACGCGGACGGCCG
The DNA here is from genome assembly GCF_054484115.1 of Streptomyces sp. JNUCC 64. Classification (NCBI taxonomy): domain Bacteria; kingdom Bacillati; phylum Actinomycetota; class Actinomycetes; order Kitasatosporales; family Streptomycetaceae; genus Streptomyces; species Streptomyces sp. JNUCC 64. Next base: position 7,617,278 of record NZ_CM137015.1, on the reverse strand, counting down.
GGTCCCGGGGCACCGCCCGGAGCGCCGGGGCCGGACCTCACCGGCGCGGACGGCGCGGTCCCGCGCCGGGGCGCGGCGGACGCCGTGCCCGGCCGTTCCGGCGCGCCGGTGCGTTCCGGGGCTTCCGTCGTCCGGTGCCACCGCCGTCCGGTGCGCCGGTCGTTCCCGTACGCCGGTCGTTCCGTGCGCCCGGTTCCGGTCATCGTGGCCCCGTTCCCCTCCGTGCGGGGGTGAACCGTCGCGGAATCCGCCGTACCAGTGGCGCGCGAGGTGGCCCGGCCTACGCCGTGCGCGCCTTCGCGCCCCTCGCGCGCCTTCCCGCACCCGTACGCCCCTGACGGGTTCCTCACGCCGTGCTAACGTGAGTAACGGCACGTGTGTACACCGAATCCGGTGCCGGTGCCTTCTTCTCCCCACCCCCTCACCGGGGTTCTCCGCTCCACACGCATCGCCTCCTCCACCGATCCGTACCGTCGGCCCGTTTCCTCCGTGGCCGACCCGCGCTCCGGTGCGGCGGCGCTGTGTGGTTCCTCCCGGTCGCGGGCGTCTTCCGCCCGCCCGGACGCGTGGACGCCGTCCCGCGCCCGCGCCGGACCCCCTCCCCCATCCGACCCCCGCGCCTCCCGGTACCGTCCGTGAAAGGACCCCCCTCCATGACCCTCGCGCTCGAACACCCCGTCAGCACCGCTTCCCCCGACGGCCGGACGGAGGCGCCGGTGACCGGTGTCCTCGATCTGACCGCCCAGGGGCACGGCCAGCTGCGCGGCCCCGACCTCACCGCCACCCCCCGCGACCCACAGGTCCCCGTCGCGCTGACGCGCCGTCTGGGACTGCGCGCCGGGGACACCCTGACGGGGGCCGCCGCCAGCGACTCCCCGCGCGGACGGCGACGGACGCTCACCCGGGTGGACCTGGTCAACGGACGGCCCGCCGACGCCCTCGGGGAACGCCCGCGCTTCGGGGACCTGACCCCGCTCCACCCGCGCGAACGGCTGCGGATGGAGCACCCCGGCGGACCGCTGACCCTGCGCGTCACCGACCTCGTCACCCCCATCGGCAAGGGACAGCGCGGGCTCATCGTCGCCCCGCCCAAGAGCGGCAAGACCGTGCTGCTCCAGCAGTTCGCCGCCGCCGTCACCCGCAACCACCCCGACTGCGTCCTCATGGTGGTCCTCGTGGACGAACGCCCCGAGGAGGTCACCGATCTGCGCCGGGGCGTCCGGGGCGAGGTGTACGCGTCCACCTTCGACCGTCCGGCCCGGGAACACATCGCCCTCGCGGAACTCGCCGTGGAACGGGCCAAGCGCCTGGTCGAACAGGGCCGGGACGTCGTCCTGCTGCTCGACTCGCTGACCCGGCTGTGCCGGGCCCACAACAACGCGGCCGAGGCCGGGGGACGCACCCTCAGCGGCGGGGTCGACGTCACCGCGCTCACCGGACCCAAGCGGCTGTTCGGCGCCGCCCGGTGCGCCGAGGAGGGCGGCTCGCTCACCATCCTCGCCACGGTCCTCGCGGGCACCGGCTCACGCGCCGACGACTACTACTTCGAAGAGCTGAAGAGCACCGGCAACATGGAACTGCGGCTCAGCCGGGACCTCGCCGACAAACGGCTCTACCCGGCCGTCGACGTCACCACCTCCGGCACCCGGCGGGAGGAACTGCTGCTCCCCGCACCGGAACTGACGGCCGTTCACGGACTGCGGCGCGCCTTCCTCGGCCGGGACGGGCGCGGCGCGCTGGAGGCCCTGCTCGGCCGGATGCGCGGCACCGCCTCCAACGCCGTGTTCCTGCGTCAGCTGCGGGGCGCGCTGCCCGGCGGCTGACCGGTGACCGCGCGCCCCGGCCGGTGGAGGGGACCGGCCGGGGCGCGCACGGGGCTGGCCCCGGGGGCGCCCCGTCGGTCATGATCACCGGGAGTCGGGCCCGGCGGCGAACCGCGCGTCCCACCGGACGCCGTGCGGGACGCGCGGGCACCCACCGGTCCGGCGGACCACCACCGACCTCCCGGAGGCCGCACCATGACCGCCGCCGTACCCTCCTCCCCCGTCCCCGCGCCCCGGGTGCCCGCGCCGCCCCTCACCGACCGGCTCCTCCACGAGTCCTGGGGCTTCGTCGCCGACCGGGCGCTGCAGACCGCGGCGGAGCTCGGCATACCGGACCTGGTCGCCCGGGGCCCGGCCTCCGCTGCCGAGCTGGCCGACGCCACCGGCACCCGCCCCGACGCCCTGCTCCGGCTGCTGCGTCCGCTGGTGGCGACCGGCGCGTTCGGACTCGACGACCAGGGGCGCTACCTGGCCACCGAGACCAGCGTCCTGCTGGAGTCGGACCACCCCGAGACGCTGCGCCCCTGGTTCCGGCTGATGTACCGGGTGACGTTCCGGATGTTCGACGACCCGCTGGTCAGTCTGCGCACCGGACGGCCCGCCTTCGAGGAGCGGTTCGGGAACACCTACTTCGGGCACATGGCCGCCCACCCGGAGGACAACGAGGTCTTCCACGCCGCCATGGCCTCCTTCACCCGGCGGACCGCCCGCGCGGTCGCCGCCGCCTACGACTTCACCGGGGCCGGGTCCCTCACCGACGTCGGCGGCGGGCTCGGCACCCTGGTCGCCGAGATCCTCGCCCGCACCCCGGACGCCACCGGCACCGTCTTCGACCTGCCGCAGCTGGCGGAGCCCGCGCGGGCCGCCCTCGCCGGGGCCGGACTCGGCGACCGCGCGGACGTGGTGTCCGGGGACTTCTTCGCCGCCGTGCCCGGCGCCGACACCCTCCTGCTCTCCTGGATCCTGCACGACTGGGACGACGCGAGGTCGCTGGAGATCCTCCGCAACTGCCGGGCCGCGCAGCGGACCGGGCACGGGCGGCTGCTGCTGGTGGAGGCGGTGCTGCCCGAACGGCCCCACGACGACCTGGCCACCTCCCTGGACCTGGTGATGCTGTTCGGCCTCGGCGGCCGGGAACGCCGCGAGGCCGAGTACGACGCGCTGCTGGACGCCGCCGGGTACCGGCGGGTCCGGACCATCCCGCTGGACGGGGCGCCCGGAATGCACCTCGTCGAGGCCCGGACCCGGTAACCGCGCCGGGCCCCGCCGTGCCCTGCGGGCCGGACCGTCCGGGCCGTCCGGGCCGTCGAGGGGACCCACGAGCCCACGGCGGCCGGGGCGGGTGCGGCGGGTACGCCGGGTGCGGCGGGGCGGGCGCGGAGTGATGCTGGGGTGGTGGGCCCGGCCCGTCCCGGCTGGCGACACGGCCCGGCAGGCCGACGGAGCACGGCGGGCGGCACGGCCCGGCGGGTCGGCCACGGCCCGGCGGGCTGACGGACCAGGGCGGAAGCCACGGCCCGGCGGGTCGGCTACGGCCCGACGGGCTGACGGACCAGGGCGGAAGCCACGGCGCGCCGGTCGACGGACCACGGTGGGCGGCACGGCCCGGCGGGCCAGCCACCGCCCGACAGGCTGGCGGACCGGGGCGGAAGCCACGGCGCGCCGGTCGACGGACCACGGCGGGCGACGCGGCCGTGGGTGGTGCGGCGGGCCACGGCGGGCGTCACGGCCCGGCGGGTCGGCGGGCCTCTCTGGGTCCGCGCCCCCGCCCCGGGTCCCGCCGCACCGCCCCCACGCCCGTGTCCCCGTCCCGTCCCGTCCCGTCCGGGAGGAGCCCGTGTCCGACGGCACCGATCTGCTCGCCGCCCTGCCCCCCGCGCAGGTGCGGCTGCTGAGCGTGGCCCGGCCGGGACGGGAACTGGCCGCGCGGCCCATGCTGGCCACCCCCAGCGGGCGCCGCGCGTTCTCCGACCGCTGGATCCTCGAACGCAAGCTGGACGGCGTCCGCGCGCTCGCGGTGCGGGAGGGCGACGGGGTGGTCCTGCTGTCGCGGACCGGACGCCGGATCGAGGAGAGCTACCCGGAGGTCGCCGCCGCCCTCGCGGCCCAGGACCTCGCGGACGTCACCGTGGACGGGGAGATCGTGGCGTTCACCGGCGGACGCACCGACTTCGGACGGCTCCAGCGGCGGATGGGGCTGACCCGGGAGGCGGACATCGCGGCCAGCGGGGTGCGCGTCGTCTACTACGCCTTCGACCTGCTGCGGCTGGCCGGGGCCGACACCACCCGGCTGCCGCTGCGGGCCCGCAAGGCACTGCTGCGGCGGGCCCTGGTCTACCGGGCGCCGCTGCGGTTCACCCCGCACCGCGACGGCGGCGGCGCCGATCCGCTCGCCGCCGCGTGCGCCCGGGGCTGGGAGGGGCTGATCGCCAAGCGCGCCGACAGCCACTACCAGCCGCGCCGGTCGGCGGACTGGCTGAAGCTGAAGTGCGCGCGCGGCCAGGAGTTCGTCATCGGCGGGTTCACCGAGCCCACGGGCGGCCGGGCCGGGTTCGGGGCCCTGCTGCTCGGCACCTACGCGGACGGGGCGCTGCGTTACGCGGGGAAGGTCGGCACCGGCTTCCCCGAGCGGACCCTCGTCACGCTGCGCGCCCGGCTGGAGGCGCTGCGCGTGCCCGGTTCCCCGTTCGACGGGCCGGTGGCGGAACGGCGGGCCCGGTGGGTGGCGCCGGAGCTGGTGGCCCAGGTGGCGTTCGCCGAGTGGACCCGGGACGGGATGCTGCGGCACCCCCGTTTCACGGGGCTGCGCGACGACAAACGGCCCCGGGACGTGGTGCGGGAGCCGGACGGGCCCGCTCCGGGACGGGCGCCCTGAGCCCGCTCCCGGTCCGGTGCCGTGGGCGCTGTCCTCCGGGCCGCCGATGACGGACCATGGAGGTACCCGGCCCGCCGGGCCGGGTGCTCACCCGAGGACGGGGAGGTGGCCATGCACAGCCGCTTCGAGCCCGACCGGGGCCTGACCGCCCGGATGGGGCTGACGCTGTTCCTGCTCGGTCTGCTGTACGTCGTGTTCGTGGGCGTGCTGATCGCCCTGCTGAAGTCGTGGGTCCTGGTGGTGGTGATCGCGGGCGGGGCGCTGTGGGCGCAGTACTGGTTCTCGGACCGGGTCGCGCTGTACGCGCTGCGCGGCCGGATCGTGACTCCCGAGGAGGAGCCCCGGCTGCACGGGGTGGTGGACCGGTTGTGCGCCGCCGCCGACATGCCGAAGCCGCGGGTCGCGGTCTCGTCGCTGGACCTGCCGAACGCCTTCGCCACCGGGCGGAACGCCGACCACGCGGTGGTCTGCGTGACCCGGGGGCTGACCCGGCGGCTGGAGCCCGAGGAGCTGGAGGGCGTCCTCGCGCACGAGCTGTCGCACGTCGCGCACCGGGACGTCGCGGTGATGACGGTCGCCTCGTTCCTCGGGGTGCTCGCCGGGCTCGCGGTGCGGTTCGCGTTCTACTCGGGGGTGCTCGGCGGACGGCGCGACCAGAACACGGCGGTCGTGGTACTCGCCGTGGTCGGGGTGTCCGCCGCCGTGTACGCGCTGAGCTTCCTGCTGATCAGGGCGCTGTCGCGGTACCGGGAGCTGGCCGCCGACCGGGCCGCGGCCCTGCTCACCGGACGTCCGTCGGCGCTGGCCTCCGCGCTCACCAAACTCACCGGGGACATCGCCCGGATCCCCACCTCGGACCTGCGGACCGCGCGGGCGTTCAGCGCGTTCTACTTCGCGCCCGCGATCGGCGGTGGGGGCGCGGGCGACCGGCTGTCCGCGCTGTTCGCCACCCATCCCCCGCTGGAGCGGCGGCTCGACCAGCTCGCCCGGATCGGCGACCGGCTCGGGTCGGCCACCGGGCGGGACTGAGCCATGGGCTTCCTCGACGCGCTGTTCGGCCGCACCCGGCCGGTGCCGCCCGACCTCGACCACCTGTTCGCGGTGCCCGCCGCGGCGCTCACCCTGCGCGCGGCGGAGGGGCTGGCGCCCACCGGGGTGGGCTCGGTGTGCTTCTCCAGCGTGGAGGGGGCGGAGTTCGCGCGGATCACCGAGGAGACGCGGGAGCTGCTGACGGTCGGCGCGGCCGGCCCGGGACCGGCGGTGACGTCCGAGCGGGACCCGTTCGGCTACTCCTGGCTGGTCTCCCGGCGCTCCCCGGACGGGCTCCCGGACCTGGTGGGCGATCTGCACACGGTCAACTCCACGCTCCAGGACGGCGGTTTCGGCCCGCAGCTGCTCTGCTCCCTGATCGGCTTCCGAACACCCGGGGGGAGTCCGCTGGCCTTGGTCTACCTGTACAAGCGGGGCACGTTCTACCCGTTCGCGCCGCTGCCCGGGGAGCGCCGGGACAACGCGCTGGAGCTGCGGACCCGGGCGGCGCTCGCGGACGACCTGCGCGTCGAGCCGGAACTGTCCCGCTGGTTCGCGCTGTGGGGCGCCCCCGGGCTGTGAACCGGGCGGAACGGCCGCCGTGCGGGGCCGGGGCGGGTGGGCGAAGCTGGAAGGCGGGCCCGGGCGACCGCCCGGCGCGCCCGGACGGACCGGTGGGAGGAGCCAGCCGATGGGGTCAGCCGGACCGGCCGGACCAGACGGGCCCCTGACGCCGGTGGCGGCGCTGGAGCGGGTGGCGTTCCTGCTGGAGCGGTCGCTGGCGCCGCCCTACCGGGCCAAGGCGTTCCGCACGGCCGCCGCGACGGTGGCCGCGCTCCCGGCCGACGAGGTGGCCCGGCGGGCGGCGGCGGGCTCGCTGGCGAAGGTGCGGGGCATCGGCCCGAAGACCGCTCAGGTGGTGCGGGAGACGCTGGAGGGGAGGGTGCCGGAGTACCTGGCACGGGTGGAGGAGGAGGCGGGCGGTCCGCTCACCGGCGGCGGCGCGGAGCTGCGGCGGCTGCTGCGCGGCGACGCCCATCTGCACTCCGACTGGTCGGACGGCGGCAGCCCGATCGGGGAGATGGCCCGCACGGCGGCGGCCCTCGGACACGAATGGGCGGTGCTGACCGATCACTCGCCCCGGTTGAAGGTGGCCCGGGGGCTCTCCCCCGAGCGGCTGCGCGCCCAGCTCGCGGAGGTGGCCGCGCTGGCCGGGGAGCTGGCCCCGTTCCGGCTGCTGCGGGGCATCGAGTGCGACGTCCTCGACGACGGTTCGCTGGACCAGGAGCCGGAGTTGCTGGACGAGCTGGACCTCGTGGTGGTGTCGGTGCACTCCAAGCTGCGGATGGACGCCGGGGCGATGACCCGGCGGATGGTGGCGGCGGTGCGCGATCCCCGCTCGGACGTGCTCGGGCACTGCACCGGGCGGCTGCTGGGCGAACCGGGGCGGCCGGAGTCCTCGTTCGACGCGGACGCGGTGTTCGCGGCGTGCGCCGAGACGGGCACCGCGGTGGAGATCAACTGCCGTCCCGAGCGCCTCGACCCGCCGCGCCGTCTGCTGCGGCGCGCGGTCGCGGCCGGTACCCTCTTCGCGCTCGACACCGACGCGCACGCGCCGGGCCAGCTCGACTGGCAGCCCTACGGATGCGCCCGCGCCGAGGAGTGCGGGGTGCCGCCGGAGCGGATCGTCACCACCTGGTCCGCCGAGGAGTTGCTGACCTGGACCGCGACCCGGCGGATCCCCGACCGGGCCGGGACGCGGACCTGACCTCCCCGGCCCGGCCGGGTCCCGGGCCCGACAGCCCGGGGTCCCGGGCCCGACAGCCCGGGACCCGGCGCCCGGACGGTCCGATGACCACCGGCCGGGGCACCGACGAGAGAGGGGACCCCCGATGAGTCCGACCGACGGCGGCACGAACGCGGGCGGCGACGGCAACGCCTCCTACGGCAGGAAGCCGTTCCGGCGCTCCCGCAGCCACTTCGCGGACCGGATCACGGCGGACGGCCGCGACGGCTGGCCGGTGGAGGCGGGACGGTACCGCCTGGTGGTGAGCCGGGCCTGTCCCTGGGCGAACCGGGCGCTGATCTCCCGGCGGCTGCTGGGGCTGGAGGCGGCGCTGTCGCTGGCGGTCGCGGACCCGATCCAGGACGACCGCAGCTGGCGGTTCACCCTGGACCCCGACGACCGGGACCCGGTCCTCGGCATCCGGTACCTCAGCGAGGCGTACGACGCCCGGGAGACGGGCTATCCGGGCGGGGTGAGCGTGCCCGCGATCGTGGACGTGCCCAGCGGACGGCTCGTCACCAACGACTTCCAGCGGATCACCCTGGACTTCGCCACCGAGTGGACGGCGCTGCACCGCCCGGGCGCGCCGGACCTCTACCCCGAGCCGCTCCGGGACGAGATCGACGCGGTGATGGAGGACGTCTACCAGGACGTCAACAACGGGGTGTACCGGACCGGCTTCGCCGCGGACCAGGAGACCTACGAGAGCGCCTGCCGGACGCTGTTCGCCCGGCTGGACGCGCTGACCGAGCGGCTCTCCGACCAGCGGTACCTGGTCGGGGACGCCCTCACCGAGGCGGACGTCCGGCTGTTCGCCACCCTGGTCCGCTTCGACCCGGTCTACCACGGGCACTTCAAGTGCAATCTGTGGAAGATCGCGGAGAACCCGGTGCTGTGGGCGTACGCCCGGGACCTCTACCAGACCCCGGGGTTCGGGGACACCGTCGACTTCGACCACGTCAAACGGCACTACTACCGGGTCCACACCGGGGTGAACCCGACGGGGATCGTGCCGCTCGGTCCGGTGCTGGACGGCTGGCTGGCCCCGCACGGGCGGGAGCGGCTGGGCGGACGGCCCTTCGGCGGGGGGACCCCGCCGGGACCCGTCCCGCCGGGCGAGGAGGTACCGGCCACCGGCCGTCCGGCGCCGCCCCGGTGACGCACCGCCTCCCCTCGGGTCACCCTGGACCGCTCCGGGGGGAGGCCGTCGCCGGGACGCCGGTGCCGGGTGTGCCGTCACGGGAACGAGTGGGGTTCTCCCGGTCCGGCTGACGGCCCCCGGGACCGGTGGGGCCCCGGTGTCCGCACCGGTCCGAGGGCAGCCGGATCCCGTCTTCCGGCCGGGCCCGCCGGGGAGGTTGACTGAGGGCCGCGTCCGCCGGGGCGCGAGCGGGGAGGACGCCGCCACCGGGCACCCGGGCCCGGCGCGCCTCACGTTCCGCGTGCGCTCCGGCCGCTCCCCCGACGAGCCTCCGACACCGAGACGGGACACCGACATGCCTCCGCCCCTCGTCGCCACCCTGAACCTCGACGACACCGACCCCACCGCCTTCGCCACTTTCGTCAACGCCATCAGGGACCACGTCGCCGTCGCCGAACCGGGACAGGTCGACGCCTCGGCGAACTCCGACCGCTCCCGGCTGGTCACCATGTACCGGCTGCGGCGCACCGGCAGCAGCGACAGCCCCGACACCGTGTTCGTGGTCCGGCTGGTCGCCGGGAGCGACGCCTCCGTCGACTGGTACGTGCAGGACACCGATCTGTACGGGTGGGGGTTCACGCTCACCGGGCAGCGGGACTTCTACCACCTGTCCAACCCGACCGCCGGGATCCTGCGGATGGCCGCGGCCGAGGGGTTCGTCCTCCACGACACGGGGATCCACGAGAGCTACGGCTCCGACGGCCTGCCCCGGGGGCCGTTGGGCTGGGCGGCCCTGCGCACGGCGCTCGTCCAGCTCGGGGAGGGCCCCGGGGTGCGCGACCACCAGCGGTCGGCGATGGGCTTCCTGGTCGAGATGGTCTGCGAGGCCGTGCGGTTCCGCATGATCGCGCGGACCCTGCACGGGCTGTGGGGGACGACCGGCTCCGTCAGCCAGGACCAGCGGGACCGGATCACCGAGGCGGAGACCAACTGGTCCTCGCTCTCCGGCCTGTTCGACCGCTACCGGGAGGCGCCCGGGGAGCCGGTCCCCGACACGGTGCTCACCCGCCCCTACGGGACCCTCGCCGCCGTGGCGCTGGCGCTGACCATCCTGCACGGCCGCCCCGGCACCCAGCCGGGTTCCTCCTCCTCGGGGGCGAAGGCCGCCGGAACGGTCGCGGCCGGGGAGCGGCAGATCCCGCGCGGGCGCCTCTATCCGGTGCTGGACGCCGGGGGGAACCTGCCGGACGCGTCCACGGCGTGGTTCTTCCGGCCCGGCACCAGCCTCACCTACGACCTCGTCCACGACACCGTCGCCACCGGGGACCCCCGTTCCTTCGGGGACGCGTTCCCCGCCCTGCGGGACACCGAGTTCGCGTTGCGCCTGGACACGGTCGTCGCCGTCCCCGGCAGCTCCACCGACGTCTGGCTGTTCAGCGGACACCGGTACACCCGCTACGACACCGGCACCCACAAGACCGTCTACGGCCCCAAGGACATCGCCGTGGGATGGCCCGCCCTGACCACCACGTCCTTCACCGACCGCGTCGACGCCGCCGTCCACGACCCCGGCGACCCGAGCGGCGGCCTCTTCCTCTTCCGGGACGCCGAGGTCCTCTACTACCACCTGCGCGACGACACGGTCACCGGTCCGCACGCCATCGCCGAGCACTTCCCCGGGCTGGCGGGCACCTCCTTCGCCCACGGCGTCAGCGCCGCGCTGACCGTCCCCGGGAACAGCGGGCAGCTCTGGCTGTTCCGGGGCGACTACTACGTCCGCTACGACCTCCAGACCAGCAGCCTCGTGGTGGGCCCCCAGCACGTGCACGAGGGCTGGGAGCCCCTGAGGCGCAAGGCGTTCACCGACGGCGTCAGCTCCGTCCTGCCCTGCCCGGGGCCGGTCCCGAAGCCGTCGGAGGTCTGGATGTTCCACGACGACCTCTACCTCCGGTTCGACCTCGACGCCAACACCGTCACCCAGGAGGCGCGCCGGGTCGGACCGGGGTGGCCCGGCCTCGACACCCACGGCTTCGCCGACCGGGTCGACGCCGTCATCCCCAAACCGGACGCGCACCAGGCGTGGTTCTTCCGGGACGACCAGTACCTGCGCTACGACCTCGACGACAGCCGGGTCGTCGTTCCGCCCACCCCCATCGCGAGCGGCTGGACCGGGCTCAGCGGCACCGACTTCGCCCACGGCATCGACGCGGCCCTCCCCGACCCCGGGGACTCCGACGGCGTGTGGCTCTTCGCCGGCGACCAGTACGTCCGCTACCAGCTGGCGCAGGACCGGCTGGCCGTCGGGCCCACGCCCATCGCCCGGACCTGGACCGCCCTGCGCGGCACCCCCTTCAGCAGGCGGGTCGACGCCGCGTGCGTCCGGCCCGGCACCAAGGAGACCTGGCTGTTCAGCGGCGACTCCTACGTCCGCTACGACCCGGGGCAGGACGTGATTCTCGCCGGTCCCAAGCGCATCGTCGACGGCTGGGACCTCGGCTTCCCGGTGCGCTGACCGGACGGCCCGGCGGGGGCGCCGCTCAGCCGGACGGCGGCGGACCGGGGGTGGGGCGGCCGCCGATGAGGTAGGTGAGGCGGCGCAGCGGTCCGCTCCAGCGGCGGTCGTGGTGGTAGGCCCGGGTCCGGGAGCGGGCCCGGGCCCGTGGCCGGTCGCGGTAGACGCGCCGGGCCCACGGGGAGGCGGGGCGGGCCAGCCGGACCGCGCCCACCAAGGCGACGAACGGGACCAGCACCCCGATCAGCGCGGTCGGGGTCTTGCCCTTCAGCAGGGCGACGACCGACAGCGCCAGATTGCCGACCACGGCGAGGACCGCGGCGGCCCGGCCCCGGACGTCCTGGTCCGAGAGGCCGTCCACCCCGAACGGCGAGAACCCGAGGAGCATCAGGGAGGCCAGGGCGGTCGTGATGACGACGACCTCGACGCTCTTGGTGCCCTCCTCCGTCCAGTAGACGTCGCTCAGATGGAGCACCAGCGCGAACTCGTCGAGGACCAGTCCCGTCCCCGCCCCGAACAGCACGGCGGCGAACCCGGTGCCGAAGCCGTGGCGGCCCCCGGCGAGCAGGGTGAAGCCGCCGACGACCATGAGGACGATGCCGGGCACCACGTGGTGGATGTGCAGTCCGCCGGGGGTGACGTTCCGGAACGGCCCCTTCCCGGCCCGGATCATGCGGGTGACCAGCCGGGTCAGGGCGAACGCGGTGACGAAGGAGACGAGCGCGAGCAGCAGCGGCAGCTTGCCCGGTTCGACGATGTCGCGGTACCACCAGCCGCCCACCGGTCACCGCCTCCCGGCGGCGCGGCGCGGCGCGGGCGGGCGGGTCATCCGCGCGGGGTGTCGCCCGTGAGGGTGAACAGTCCGCCGTCGGGGTCGCGCAGCGTCACCTCGGGGCCGTACGGGGTGGTCTCCCGGGCGACCTCCGCGCCGCCGTGGGCCAGGGCGGCGCGGACGCACTCCTCGACGTCGGGGACCGGGAAGTACACCTGCCAGCGGGGCCGGACTCCGGGGCCGTCGGCCGCTCCGGCGGTGCCGGAGCTGAGCCGGGCCACCAGATGGCCGCCGCTGCGCAGCACCACCTCGTCCTCCTCGTAGCCGACGTCGCAGGCGCCGGGGCGGTCGCAGGCCCATTCCAGGACCTCGCCGTAGAAGATCGCCGCGTCGAAGGCGTTGCGGGTGCGCAGCCGGACCCAGGCGGGGGCGTCCTTGTGCCAGACGTCCCATCCGGCGTAGAGGCGGCCCGCCCAGATGCCGAAGACGGCGCCGTCCCGGTCGGCGGCGAGGGCGCCCCGGCCGCCCGCCAGCGAGAGGGGGCCCACCGCGACCGTGCCGCTGCGCTCCCGGACCCGGGCGGCGGTGGCGTCGGCGTCGGAGACCGCGAAGTACGGGGTCCAGGCCACGGCCATCCGCAGCCGGGGGGCGAGGGCGCCGATGCCCGCCACCGGGACCCCCGCGCTGAGGGCCACGCTGAACTCGTCCCCTAGCCGTCCCTTGCGGAAGGTCCAGCCGAGGACCCGGCCGTAGAACTCCTGGGCGGCGCCGAGGTCGCGGGCGAGCAGGCTCACCCAGCAGGGGGCGCCGAAGACGGTGTCCGTGGTCGGCGGCTGGTCGGTGGGGGGCTGGTCGGCGTCGGCCGCCGGCGTTTCCTTGTCCATCGCGGGCCCATCGCAGAGGCGTGGCGGGTGCGGCGCGGCCGTCCTGGTGCGGCGCGCGCTCCGGGCGCGGGCCGGACGTCGGCCCGCGCGGCCCACCGGATCCCGGAGGACCGGGCCGGCGGGATCTCGTGGGTGTCCCCCCAGCCTGCCAGCAAACGGGGGGCGACGCAGGCGGACGCTCCGGGGAGGCGGCGGAGTCCACCGCCGTTCGGCCCCCGGCCCCGGTGGTCCGGGGGCGGGCCGACCGGGTGACGGCCCGGTGGCCGGGGCGGGGAGAATGGGCGGGTACCGAGGGGCCCGCCGGGCACGGCGGGCCCTCCGCCGTCCGTGGGCGCGGCCCCCTGAGCCGTCGGGGAGAGCGTGTGAAGGCGTCCGAACGGGGTGCCGAACGGAGCGGGGGTCCCCCGGGTCCGGCGGGGGGCGGGGGTGACGCCGGGTCCCGGGCCGGGGCCCCCGAGGTGCGGGCGGACTGCTCCCGGTGCTTCGCGCTGTGCTGTGTGGCGCTGCCCTTCGCCAGGTCCGCGGAGTTCGCGGTGGACAAGGCGGCGGGCACGCCGTGCGGCAACCTGGCGGCGGACTTCCGCTGCGGGATCCACCGCGAGCTGCGGGGACGCGGGTTCACCGGCTGCACGGTCTTCGACTGCGCGGGGGCGGGGCAGCAGGTGTCCCAGGTGACGTTCGGGGGACGGGACTGGCGGGCGGACCGCTCGGTGGCGGGGCCGATGTTCGCGGTGTTCCCGGTGATGCGGCAGCTCCATGAACTGCTGCGCCATCTGCGGGAGGCCCTGGCGCTGCCCGCCGCCCGGGAGGTGGAGGCAGGGCTGCGGGCCCTGTGCGACCGGGTCACGGAGCTGACCTTCGCGGACGCGGACGTCCTCACCGGCTTCGACGTGGCCCCGGTGCGCCGGGAGGTCGGCGTACTGCTGGAGCGGGTGAGCGGGGCGGCCCGGGCCGGGGAGCGGGGCCGGGACCTGCGGGGCGCCGATCTGATGGGGGCCCGGCTGCGGGGCGCGCGGCTGCGCGGGGCGGGTCTGCGCGGGGCGCTGCTGATCGCGGCGGACCTGTCCGGCGCGGATCTGCGGGGCGCGGACGTGCTCGGCGCGGACTTCCGTGACACGGATCTGCGCGGGGCCGATCTGACGGGCTGTCTGTTCCTCGTCCAGGCGCAGGTGAACGCGGCGCGGGGGGACGCGGGCACCGTGCTGCCGGAGGGGTTCGTCCGGCCCGCGCACTGGGCGACCACGGCGACGGCTTCGGCATCCGGCTCGGCTTCTAGCGCGGCTTCCGGCTCGGCTTCCGCTCCGGCTTCCGGCTCGGCTTCCGGCGCCCGGCCGGGGCGTGGTGGTGGGCGCGGCGGGCCGGGGGCGTCCCGGGGGCGCCGGGGCGCCCGGCGCCGTGGGTCCGGGGGGTCCGGAGGGTCCCGGGGCTCTGGGGGCGGCTGATCCGGAACGGCGAAGTGTGCCGGTCCCGGGGATGGGGTGCCTGGTCCCAGGGGACAGAGTGCCGACGCCAGAGACGGGGTACCGGTCCGTCCCGGGACGGGTGCCAGCGTCGACGGGTGGGGTCCCGGGACGGGGTGCTGGCGTCGGCAGGTGGGTCCGGGCCGACGGCCGGTGGCTCAGTGGGCCCCGCCGCCGCCCCCGCCGAAGGACCCGCTGTGTCCGGGGGTCCAGCGTCTGCGGCGCTGGTCCTCGCTGCGCTTGTTGGGCAGGTGCCCGTGGAGCTGGTAGGGGTTCAGCCCACCGTGTTTGTCGTACGGGAGCTCGTCCGGCTCACGGCGCTCGCTGATCTCCCGGACGGCACCGCCCTCCGGCAGATGGGGCTGCTGTTCCCGGGTCGGGGGGTCGGGTTCCCTGCTGCGTACGCCGATGCCGACCCAGACGATCCAGATCAGCGCCCCGACGATGATCGCCCCGACGACGATCGGGATGGCCACGAGGGCTCCGTCGGGCGCTGCCAGAAACATGGTGTTTGCTGTCATATCACCCGAATACCCCCTCCGAGGGGACCGCAGTCCTCCCCCGCTGGGAATCCGTGCCGCGCCCGTCCCGCGACGGAAGGTGACCGGCCACGGAGAGTCGCCGCCCGGTACCCGTCGGCTGGCACCCGGTAACCCTGGACGCCCCCGGATGGCCCCCGCCGGGGGGCGACCGCGCCGGGGCGCTCCTAGCGTCCATGCCAGCGGGGCCGACCACGGGGACCCCGGACCGACGACTCCCGGCCCGTCCCGGCGGGCCGCGGGGAACGGGAGTGATGTGATGCGGGCGATCGTACGGACCTCGGGAGCCGTCGCCGCGGCGCTGGTCCTCGCACTGGGCGCCGCCCCCTCGGCCGGAGCGCGGGAGGCCGCACCCCCCGGGACGGACGCGGCCCCCCTGGACGGGCCGGACGGCTTCGCCGAACCGCCCGCGCTGACCGGCGACGAGCCCCCCGCCCTCACCGGGGACGAGGTGCCCTCGCTCACCGGCGACGGGGCGCCCGTGCGGGAGCAGCCGCCCGCCGCCTGGGAGGTGGAGGTCACCCCGACCCGGGTCGCGCCCGGCGGGACGGTCACGCTGCTCTCCCGGGGCTGCCGGGTGCCCAGGATCGCCGTGGACTCGGGCGTCTTCTCGCTGACCGAGATCGTGGAGGGCCGGTCGGCACCGGCCGTCGTCTCCGCCGAGGCCGTGCACGGGGCCGAGCACGAGGTGACGTTCACCTGCGACGGCCGGGACAAGGTCGTCCGGGTCGTCATCGAGAACCGCGACCAGGGCGCCCGGGAGTCCGCCCGGCCCCGGCCCGACGAGGGCGGGGACCCGGCGGACGACACCCGCAAGGGCGTACGGGCCGGGGTGGGCGGGGACTTCGGCCGGATCGGCCCGGTGCAGCTCGCGCTCGGCGGGACGCTGGTCGCGGGCGCGGTGGCCTTCGGGGTGTACACGGCGGTCCGCCGCCGCGGCTCGCGCTGACCCGGCTCCGGACGGCTCCCCCGACGGGGGACGGTTCCCCGGCTCCGCAGACGACTTCTCCGACGGAGGGCCGCTCCCACACGACCCACGGACGGCTCCCCTCGACTAGGACCGCTCCACCCACGCCCCACGGACGGCTCCCCTCAACGAGACTCCCCCCAGCCCGCGGACGGCTCATCAGCGACGGACGACCCCCACGGCACGAAACGGCTCCCCCACTCCCCACCCCACGGACCGGCCCCCCTCCCCGCGGACGGCTCCACCGGCGGCGGACCGCCTCCTCCGGCTCGGGACGGCTCCCCTGACGGCGACGGCTCCCCGACGACGGGCCGTCGCCTCCGGCCGGGGAGGGCTCCCCCGGTGGCGACGGGTTCCCCGGCGGCGGGCCGACCCGAAGGCCCTCACGTCAGCGCTGACGTGAGGGCCTTCGCGAGCGCGGGACGGCCCGCCCGTGCTGAGCCGGACGGGCCCGTCCGGCTCAGCGCGGACAGCCCGCCCGGCTCAGCGTCGGCGCGCGCGGATCCGCCGCCGCAGCGCGACGGCCGCGCCCAGGGCGCCCAGCGCGAGCAGTCCGGCGCCGACCAGGACCTCGGGCCGGGTGGGACCGTCGCCGAAGGCCCCGCCGAGGCCCCCGCGCACCCCGCCCGCCGTCGGGGAGCCGCCCGGGACCGGGGTCCGCGCCGTGCCGGACGGGACCCGGGTGGCCGTCGCGGGGCCGGACGCCACGGAGGCGGTCGGGGCGGGCGTCCGGGTGGCGGTCGGGGCGGGCGTCGCGGTCGGGCCGCCGACCAGCACGCCGGCGATCCAACGGCTGTCCGGCCCTCCGCAGTCGCCGTCGATCACCACCGCCACCGCCCCCGGCAGCTCACGGGCCAGCCGCCCGGCGGCCTGGAAGCGTCCGGCCCCGGCCGGGGAGAGCGTCAGGGGGGCGCCGACACCCCGACTGTCGAGCACCCGGGGAGCGGGCTCGGCCACCGCCGAACAGTCGACGATCAGGGTGAAGGACCCGCCGGGCGCCACCACCGACGGGGTCACCGCGGCGCTCGCGCCGACCGGTCCCCCGACGGCCGCCGCCCCGGGGGCGCCCCCGAGCACCGGTAGCAGTACGGCGGCCGCCACGGCCGCGGTGCGCGTACGGAACATGGCACTGTCCTCTCCCTCGCGGCGGCCTCTCGGCCGCTCGCCCGCGCGCCCTCGCGTCCCGCCGGGCGGGTCTCCTCCGGGCCCGCCCGCGCGGGACGGGACCGGGTCCACCTCACCCCCTATCTCCCGTTCCGTCATCGGATAAGCCGATCGACGGCATTGCCGCCGGTTCGGCCCAGCGGCCCGCCCGGCGGGTCCCGCGCCCGGCCCCGTCCGGGTGGCCGGGCGGGGCGGCACGCGGTTCGATGCCGGGGGCGGAGCCCGCCCGGGCCGGGATGGGCGCCCATCCGGGTCCGGACCCGGATGGGCGCGGAGCCCGTCCGGACCCGGATGGGCGCGGAGCCCGTCCGGACCCGGATGGGCGCGGAGCCCGTCCGGACCCGGATGGGCGCGGAGCCCGTCCGACGAGACGAAGGGGAGACCGACCATGGCCGACTACCGCGTCGAGACGGTGCGCGACGGGTACCGGGACTGGACCGCCCGCAACAGGCGGGGCGCCGAGGTCCGGATCGGCGCGGCCGACGACCCCGCCGTCCAGCCCTCGTTCACCCCCGTGGAGCTGCTGCTGGCCGCGCTCGGCGGGTGCGCGGGGCTCGTCGTGGACCGCACCGCGAGGACGGTCGAACACCCGGACCTACGCATCACGGTGGAGTCGAGGTCCCTCCCTGAGGATGACGGCCGGGTGGGGGTGGTCCGCGTAACGTACGAGATGGCTTTGCCCGAGGGTGACGACCGGGCCGCCGGACTCTTCGCGCGCGGCGTTCGCCTGACCCATGAGAAGTACTGCACCGTGAGCCGCACCGTGGAGCACGGGGCCCGGGTCGAGGCCGTCCTGCCGGACGGGACGGTCACCTTCGCGGCGGGCTGACCGCCGTACCACCCAGGGGACGAGCACGGCGGACGTACGACGAGCCGCCGACCTCCGGGGGGACCCGTGGACACACCGCACGACGACCGACGACCGGCGCGCCCGGGGGCCGACGCCCCGGAGCCACCGTCCGGGGAGACCGTCCCGCCGTGGCGGGTCCTGCTCGACCACGCCCGTCCGCACCGCTGGGCGCTGATCGGCGGGGCGGTGCTCGGTCTGATCACCGGCGCCACCGGGCTGGGCCTGCCGTTGGCCGCGAAGTCGCTGATCGAGAACCTGGGGCGGGACGAGTCCATCACCGGCCCGCTGGTCGTGATGACGGCGCTGGTCCTGCTGAACGCCGTGATCGGCGCGCTCGGCGGGTACCTGCTGCGCCGCACCGCCGAGTCGGTGGTGCTGGGCGCCCGCCGCTCGCTGACCTCGTATCTGCTGCGGCTGCGGATCTCCGCGATGGACCGCAGCGAACCGGGCGATCTGATGGCCCGGGTCACCTCCGACACGACCCTGCTGCGCGAGGTCACCACCGAGGCGCTGGTCGGGCTCTGCACCGGCGGTCTCACCCTGGTGGCGACGCTGGTGATGATGGGGTGGACGGACCTCACGCTGCTCGGGGTCACCTTCGCGGTGATCGTGCTGACGGGAACGGTCCTCGGGGTGATCGTGCCGCAGATCAACCGGGCGACCAAGCGCGCCCAGGAGTCGGTCGGGGTGATGGGGGCGGCGCTGGAGCGCGTCCTCGGCTCGCTGCGCACCATCAAGGCGTCCGGCGCGGAGGCCCGCGAGGAGGAGGTGGTGCACCGGGCCGCCGAGGACTCCTGGCGGGCGAGCGTCCGGGCCGCCAAGTGGGAGGCCATCGCCGGGAACAGCGCCGGACTCGCCATCCAGATAGCGTTCCTCACCGTCCTCGCGGTCGGCGGCGCCCGGGTCGCCACCGGGGCCATCGGGGTGGGCACCCTGGTGGCGTTCCTGCTCTACGTGTTCTATCTGATGAGCCCGATCCAGCAGGTGGTGGGGGCGGTGATGCAGTACCAGACGGGTTCGGCGGCGGTGCTGCGCATCCAGGAGGCGCAGCGGCTGCCCGCCGAACCGGCCGTGGGTCCCGCCCCGTTGCCGGGTCCCGGCGAGCCGCCGCTGTCGCTCTCCTTCGACCGGGTCCACTTCCGGTACGCGGACGACGCGCCGCCCATCCACCACGGGGTGACGTTCGAGGTCCCGGCGCGCGGGATGACCGCGTTCGTGGGGCCGTCCGGTGCGGGCAAGACCACGGTGTTCTCGCTCATCGAACGGTTCTACGACCCCACGGCGGGCCGGATCGAGGTGGACGGGCGGCCGGTGGGCGACTGGGAGCTGTCCCGGCTGCGGGCCGCCATCGGGTACGTGGAACAGGACGCCCCCGTGCTGTCCGGGACGCTCCGCGACAATCTGCTGCTGGGCAATCCGACCGCCGACGAGGACGAGCTCCAGCGGGTGATCCGGACCACCCGGCTCGCCCCGCTGGTGGAGCGGCTGCCCGACGGGCTCGGCACCCTGGTGGGGCACCGGGGCACCAAGCTGTCGGGCGGCGAGCGCCAGCGGGTGGCCATCGCCCGCGCCCTGCTGCGGCGGCCCCGGCTGCTGCTGCTGGACGAGGCGACGAGCCAGTTGGACGCGGTCAACGAGGCGGCGCTGCGGGACACCGTGGCGGAGGTGGCGCGGACCACCACGGTGCTGGTGGTCGCGCACCGGCTGTCCACGGTGACCCTGGCGGACCGGATCGTGGTGATGGACGCGGGCCGGGTCCGCGCGGTGGGCACCCATCAGGAGCTGGTGGGCCTGGACTCCCTGTACGCGGAGCTGGCCACCACTCAGTTCCTCACCGCCGGGACGGCCGACGGCACCGGGACGGCGGACGGCACCGCGCCGGTGACCGGGGCCGCGCCGGACGGCGGCCCGGGGTCCGGGAACGGGACGGGTACGGTCCCGGACCCGGTGACGGCGGCCCCCTGACGGGCGCGGCGGGGGCGGACCGGGGCGGCGGCGCTCACCCCGTCCAGGTCCACTCCGCGACCTCCGGCAGGTCCGTGCCGTGGGCCCGGATCCAGGCGTGGTGCCGGGTCCGGACCTCGGCCATGGCCCGCCGGAGCGCCACCGCTCGGGTGCCCGGTCCGGGCACCCGGTCCACCACGTCCATGACCAGCCGGTAGCGGTCCAGGTCGTTGCGGACGACCGTGTCGAAGGGCGTGGTGGTGGCGCCCCGCTCCGTGTAGCCCCGGACGTGCAGCCGGTGGTGGCCGGTGCGGCGGTGGGTGAGCCGGTGGATCAGCCACGGATGGCCTTGGTAGGCGAAGACGACCGGCTTGTCCGGGGTGAACAGCGCGTCGTACGCGGCGTCGGTCATGCCGTGCGGGTGTTCGCCGGACGGCAGCAGCCGGGCGATGTCCACCACGTTGACCACCCGGACCGACAGCTCCGGCAGATGGCGGCGGAGCAGGTCGGCGGCGGCCAGCACCTCCAGGGTCGGCACGTCCCCGGCGCACGCCAGCACCACGTCGGGTCCCGCCGTCCCGTCGGGCGTCTCCGTCCCCGCCCACTCCCACGCCCCGGCGCCCCGGGCGCAGTGCGCGCGGGCCTCGTCGAGGGTGAGCCAGTCGAAGGACGGCCGCTGCCCCGCGACCACGACGTTGACGAGGTCCCGGCTGCGCAGCACGTGGTCGGCGGTGACGAGCAGGGTGTTGGCGTCCGGCGGCAGATAGACGCGGACGACCTCCGGGCTCTTGTCGAGCACATGGTCCACGAAGCCGGGGTCCCGGTGCGAGAAGCCATCGTGGTCCTGGCTCCACACCTGCGGGGTGAGGAGGTAGTTGAGGGAGGCGACGGGGCGTCGCCACGGCAGACGGCGGGCCGCCCGCAACCGTGTGACGTGCTGGTCGACCATCGGGTCCACGGTGTGGGCGAACGCCTCGTGGCTGGAGAACACCCCGTGCCGTCCGGTCAGCAGATAGCCCTCCAGCCAGCCCTGGCAGAGGTGTTCGGAGAGGACCTCCATGACCCGGCCGTCCCGGGCGAGGTCCTCGTCCGTGTCCAGGAACTCGCCCTGCCACGCCTTGGCGGTGACCTCGTAGAGCGCGTCCAGGCGGTGGGAGACGGTCTCGTCGGGTCCGACGACCCGGAAGTCCCTGCGCCGGGCGGTGTCCCGCATCACTCCGGCGAGCAGTCCGCCGAGGACCCGGGTGGGTTCGTGCGGGGCGGTGCCGCGTTTGTCGACGGCGACGGCGTGTTCCTCCAGCGGCGGGATCGGCAGCTCGCGCAGCAGCAGGCCGCCGTTGGCGTGCGGGGAGGAACCGAGCCGCCGGGAGCCCCGGGGCACACAGGACAGCACCTCCTCGGTGGGACGGCCGGCCGGGTCGAAGAGTTCCTCCGGCCGGTAGGAGCGCAGCCACTCCTCCAGCAGCCGGAGGTGTGCCGGGTCCTCGCGGACCCGGGCCAGCGGCACCTGGTGGGCGCGCCGGGTGTTCTCGACGGGCACCCCGGCCGGGCCCGTCCAGCCCTGGGGGGTGCGCAGCACGATCACGGGCCAGCGGGGGCGTTCGGGGCAGCGGCCCTCCCGGGCCCGCCGCTGGTAGGTGTCGATCCGGTCGAGGGCCTCGTCCAGGACGGCGGCCAGCAGGTGGTGCACGGTCAGCGGGTCGTCCCCGCCGACGTGCAGCGGCTGGTACCCGTAGCCGCGCAGCAGTTCGTCCAGCTCGTCCTCGGGGAGGCGGGCCAGCACGGTCGGGTTGCCGGTCCGGTGGCCGTTGAGGTGGAGGACCGGCAGGACGGCCCCGTCGCGGACCGGGTCGAGGAACTTGTTGGCGTGCCAGGAGGCGGCGAGCGGGCCGGTCCCGGCCTCGCCGTCCCCGATGACGCAGGCGACCAGCAGCCCCGGGTTGTCGAAGGCGGCGCCGTAGGCGTGGGCGAGGGAGTACCCCGGCCCGCCGCCGTGGACCGGGCCGGGGGCGTCGGCGGCGAGGTGGCCCGGCGCCCCGCCGGGGAACGGGAACCGGCGGAACAGCCGCGCCATGCCGTCGGCGTCCCGGGTGACGTCGGGGTGTCTCTGCGAGTAGCTGCCCTCCAGCCAGGAGTTGGCGAGGACGGCCGGTCCGCCGTGGCCCGGCCCCCAGACGCACAGCGCTTCGAGGTCACGGGCCCGGATCACCCGGTTGAGGTGGGTGTGCACGAGGTTCAGCCCGGGTGAGGTGTCCCAGTGTCCGAGCGGTCGGGGCTTGATGTGCTCGGGGCGCAGCGGCTCGGCCAGCAGCGGATTGGCGCTCAGGTGGATCTGCCCGACGGCCAGGTAGTTCGCGGCCCGCCAGTGGGCGTCCAGCGCGGCCGCTTCGGCGTCGGTGAGTACGGTGGGGGCCGGGGTGCGGACGTCCGGCATGGGGCCTCATCTCCAGGTGCGTCGGCGTGCGTCGTACGGATGGTTCCTCGACCCTGGCTCCGGCGGGCCGGGCACGCAACGCGGACGGCCCGCCGTACGCGCGGGGGACATGGTGTCGCACGTGCCCCGTACGACACCGGGCGATTCCCCTCCGTAGGGATTCCTCAGCGTGATGCGGTAGCCACGGCTGGACACGTGGTCATGGCGCTCCGGCGCACGGTCCCGGTGCGCGCCGTCCCGCTCCGCTCGCCGCCGTGGCTCCGGGGGGAGAGCCTGGTAAGGGCGGGTCCCGCGACGACCGGCCGACCGGCCCGCGCCCCCGGACGTTCCGGCCCGGGGCGCCCGGCGGACCCAGGAGAGGGGATGACCCATCGTGAACGGCACGGCACATCCCGCGGCGGAGGTCGTGGTGGAGTTGAGCGACTGTTCCAAGGACGACGCGGGTACCGTCTTCGGGGTCCTGCGCTCGGTCTTCGAGTGCGACCGGGGGCCCGAGGACACGCCCCAGGACGCGGCGGGCGGACGGCCGTCCGTCTGGTCGGCGACCTTCGACACCACCCGGGTCCGCCGGGCACCCCCGGCGACCGCGCTGGACGGCACGGTCACGGCCGAGGCCCAGGGCGGCTATCTGGCCGTGGACCGGCTGCGGGCGGCGCTGGCGGCGGCGTTCACGGTGGCCCAGGAGGGCAGGGCCGCCGGGGACCAGGAGAAGGAGGTGGAGCTGCTGCTCCGCAGCGGCTGACGTCCTCTGGTCAGTCCCCCGGCACGCGACCCCGGCGTTACGCGCCCCTGTCACGCCTTCCCGGCGGCGGGACCGTCACGAGGTTCCCGGCGGCGGGAACCGGCCACGGGTTTCCGGCGGCGGAACCGTCACGGGCCGGAAGCCGGGGAGCCGCCACGGGGTGTCCGGCGGCCGGGGCTTGACCTTGACCCACGGGTCAGGACCTAGCCTCCGGCCATGCAGAGCACCCATCGCCTCGTACGCCTGGTCCGGCGCCCCGCCGGACTGCCCACTCCCGACGACTTCGCCCTGGTGCGGGAGCCCCTGCCCCGCCCCACGGCGGACCGGTTACTCGTCCGCACCACCCACTTCCTCGTCTTCCCCGGTCTGCGCACCCTCATCGGCGGGGAGGCCCGCGACGTCCCGCTGCCGCCGCTGCGCCCCGGCGACACCCTGTTCGGTCCCGCGATCGGCGAGGTCGTCGACGGTCCGCTGGAGAAGGGCCGACGGGTGCTGCACCTCCAGGGCTGGCGGGAGTACGCGACCCCGGCCGTCGCCGAGTGTCAACCGCTGGACGACGCCCTGCCCGATCCGGTGGCCCACCTCGCCCAGGGTTCGGCGGCGTACGGCGCGCTGACCCGGCTGGCCCGGGTCCGCGCGGGGGACACCGTGCTGGTGACCGGGGCCGCCGGGGCGGTGGGCACCCTCGCGGGCCAGATCGCCCGGCTGCTGGGCGCCGCCCGGGTGATCGGCAGCACCGGCTCGCCCAACAAGGCCCGGCGGCTGGAACGGGAACTCGGCTACGACGCCACCGTCCCGCGCGACGCGACCGCGTTCGGCGCGCGCCTCGCCGAGGCCGCGCCGGACGGGATCGACGTCGTCCTGGACACCGTGGGCGGCGCCCAGCTGGCGGCCGCCGTCCAGGTGGCGAACCGGGGCGCCCGGTTCGCCCTGGTGGGCGCGCTGGACGGGCAGTTGGACCCCGGCCGGGCGGGCGGCACCGCGCCGGTCTCGCTCGACGTGTTCCCGGTGGTGGTCAAGGGGATGACGATCGCGGGCTACAGCGGCGTCGAGCACCCGGACGTCGAGGCGGAGTGGAAGGCCCGCTTCGGCGACTGGCTGCGGACCGGCGCCATCCGCTTCCCGTACACCCCGCTCCGTGGAATGGACCGCGCCCCGGAGGCGTTGCCCCTGCTGATCGCGGGCCGCTCCTTCGGGGCGATGGTCGTGGAACCGTAGGACGGGGTGGGCGGACGTGCGGATCGGCGAGGCAGCGGCGGCTGCGGGCACCACGGCGCGCGCCCTGCGCCTGTACGAGGCCCGTGGTCTGCTGCCGCCCCCGCCCCGCACCCCGTCCGGCCACCGCAAGTACGGTCCCGCCGAGGTGGCCCGGGTCCGGGTCATCCGCGAACTGCTGGCGCTGGGCCTGACCTTGGAGGACCTGCGGCGCCGCGCCCACCGGCTGGACGTCCTGGTCCGGGACCCGTCGGCCTGCCGCGACGGCCGCCGGGACGGCTTCGGTGACGTGGTGGCCGGACGGCTGGCGACCCTGGACACGGAGATCGCGCGTCTGACGCGACTGCGGCGGAGCCTCGCGGCGGCGGGGCACCGGCCCGGCGGCACTCCGGACGCTCCGGATGCGGCGGAGGCTCCGGACGCGGCGGGCTCGGCGGACGCGGCAGGCTCGGCGGGCGGTCGGGACGTGTCCGGACCGGGCACCGGACCGGAACGCTGACCCTCCAGACTGGATCGTCCGGTTCACCAGTGGGGACCGACTGATCCGTCTGTGAGGACTTGCTGGTTCACCGGTAGGGACCGACCGGTTCACCAGTGGCCGCCGCCCTCCGGGGAGGACGTGAGGCCGTGCCCGCCCGCCGGGCTCACCCCCGGCGCTCCCCCAGACGCTCCCAGAGGGCGACGAGGTGTCCGTGGAGGACCTCTTCGGCCCGCGCGGCGGTGAGATGACCGATCAGCACCTGGCAGGTGAGGCCGTCGGCGAGGGCGATCAGCGTCCGGGCCTCGCGCCGCGCGACGGATTCCTCACCGGTCGGGCCGTCCGGGCCTCCGTCGGCGACCTCCGCAGCGCCGCTCCCGGCGGCCTCCGCGACGAGACGGGCGAAGAGGTCCTCCAGAGCCGTGCAGCCGGAGCGCAGGGCGGCGGCCAGCGACTCGTCCACCGCGGCCCGGGCGACGAAGGCGAGCCACACCCGGGCCTCCGTCCGGTCGCCGTCGGCCGTCAGCGCGACCTCGGCCGCCGCGTGCCCGAGGGCGGTGGCGGCGGACTGGGCGGGGCTCACCCCGAGCCGGGTCCGCACCCGTTCGGCGATCCGCGCACCGACGTGGCCGAGCGCGAACAGCAGCATCTCGTCCTTGGTACGGAAACAGCGCTGGACCGCGCCCATGGAGACCTCGGCGCGGACGGCCACGTCCCGCAGGGTCACGCCTTCCAGCCCGTGCCGGTCGATGAGGAGGCAGACGGCCTCGGCGATCCTCCGCCGTCTCGCCGCGTGGTCCACCTGTCTGGGCATGTCGTCCCGTCGCCTTCCTTCCGCCTTCGTCCGTCATCTTTTCCGATGCGCTCGCATCGATCCTAGGCTACGGTTCCGATGCAATCGCATCGGAACAGGAAAGAGGGAGGTGGCGACCGTGTCGGACGCCCCGTGGAGCTGGTCGGCCGCCGCGCAGGCGGCTGCGGTACGCGAGGGCCGGGTGTCGGCCGTCGAACTGATCGACGGTCATCTGGCCCGGGTCGCCGAGGTGAATCCGCGGCTCAACGCGATCACCCGGTCGTTCGCCGAACGGGCCCGCGCGGACGCTGAGGGCGTGGACCGGCGGCTGGCCTCGGGCGAGGACCCGGGCCCGCTGGCCGGGGTCCCGTTCACCGTGAAGGAGACCACTCCCGTCGAAGGCGTGCCGACCACGTTCGGCACGCCCCGCTTCCGGGACCTGGTGGCCCCCGCCGACGCCATCCCGGTGGCACGGCTGAGGGCCGCTGGGGCGATACCGATCGGGCACGCGAACATGCCCACCCTGGTCCTGGCCGGGGTGCACACCCGCAGCGAACTCTTCGGCGACACCCTCAACCCCTGGGACCCGGGCCGCACCCCCGGCGGCTCCAGCGGCGGCGACGCGGTGGCCGTCGCGACCGGCATGGCCGCGCTCGGGCTCGGCAACGACTCCGGCGGCTCCCTGCGGATCCCGGCGGCGTTCTGCGGGACGGCGGCCCTGAAGCCGACCACGGGACGGATCCCCGCCGACCAACGCGTCATCGGCCCCGACGACCCCGGACCCGCCTCGCAGGCGCTCGTCACCGAAGGCCCACTGGCCCGCACCGTCGAGGACCTCCGACTGGCGTACGAGGCGCTGGCCGGAACCGATCCTCGCGACCCCCGTGCCGTACCGGTGCCCCTGACCGGTCCGCCGCTCGACGGACCGGTGCGGGTCGCGGTGGTGACCGACCCCGGCGGCCACGGCGTCCACCCCACGGTCGCGGCGGCCGTCGCGGGGGCGGCCGACGCGCTGCGGGACGCCGGGTACGAGGTGCGGGAGGTCGCGGACGTCCCCCTGCTGGACGAGGCCCTGGACGCCTACCACCGCGTCACCATGACCGAGTTCGCCCCCGCCTGGCCCGCGGTGCGGGCCCTGCTCGGCGAGGACGGGGCCCGCTACATCGACATGACGATGCGGAGCACCCCGCCCGCGACCTCCGCCCAACTGGTGCGACTGATGGGGACCTGGCTCGGGATCCGACGGAGCTGGGCGGAGTTCCTGGACGCGTATCCGCTGCTGCTGGGCCCGGTGTTCACCGAACCGCCGGTGGAACCGGGGCTGGAGTCACGCGACCGGGCGGGCCGGGAACGCGTCGGCACCGGAATGCGTCTGTGCACGGTGACCAGCTTCGTGGGGGTGCCCTCGGTGGCGGTCCCGACCGGGGTGCGCGACGGACTGCCGACCGGGGTGCAGATCATCGGGCGCGCCTTCCGCGAGGACTTGTGCCTGGCCGCCGCCCGCGCGGTGGAGGCCCGCCACGGAACGCTCACTCCGGTGGACCCTTCCGGCTGACCGCCCCGCCGCACGGCTCCACGACCGGGCCTGCGGGAACGGACTCCATGGCCTCCACCGGTCCCACGGCTCCGGGGGCTCCCCCCGGTCCACCCGGCCACCCGGCCCGACCCCGCGCGCGGGGCGTGGACGACGTGCGGCGCGCCGTGCGGGCACGTGCCGCGCGCCGGTCGCCCCGTGAGGGTGGAGCCCGCGCGCGCCCCGTCCGGCCCCGGCGCGCCGGAGCGGGACGGACGCTCCGGCGCCCGTGGGTACGCCCCGACCGCTGGCGGGTTTCGCCGCTTCGGCGGGAGCGTTCGGGGCGGGGGGCGCTACGCGGGCGCCACCGGGGCCGGGTACGCGCGCCGGTCGCGCCGTCAGCGCGCCGGGACGACGGTGCCGACCGTCCGTCGACCGCGCCGACCGCCACCGGGACCGGCCCCGTCAGCCGTCAGCCGTCAGCCGTCAGCCGTCAGCCGTCAGCCGTCAGCCGTCAGCCGTCAGCCGTCAGCCGTCAGCGAGGATCCCGGGCCGGATCGACGGGAGTCCTGGAGGAACCGGGGAGGAATCCCGGAGGAGAAGTGGACACCACGCGGGGATGCCGTGAACGGTTGCCCACAGAACCAGTTCACCTTCCGGCAACACCAGCGGCGGTTCCTCCGCTTTCCTCCCCCTTCGCCGCACCGTCCCCTCCCGCCCAGAGAGCGCGCATCCGGATAATCCGAGCGTTTCGCAGGCGCCGGGGCGGGCCCACCACACCCCCCTTGACGCTCCTCGCGCCATCGGTATGGTCTGGGCCAAGGAACACCGCAGAACCGATCCTTCCGATCCTTCCGAACGCGGCCCCGCCCCCTGCCGGGCACCCGCCGCCACCGCTCCTGGCCCCACCCACGAGTGGTCGTCCCGCACCCCGCCCCGGTTCCCCACACACCGGGGCGGGGGTCGGGGACGGCCTGAAGCGAAGGAGAGACCATGCACACCAGGAAGAAGACCGCCGCGATCATCGGCGCGGCGCTCGCCCCCGCCATCGCCCTGAGCCTCCCGGCCCCCTCCGCCAGCGCGCACGGCTACGTCTCGTCCCCGCCCAGCCGACAGGCGCAGTGCGCCGCCAGGACCATCAGCTGCGGCGACATCAAGTACGAGCCCCAGAGCGTGGAGGGCCCCAAGGGGCTGCGCAGTTGCAGCGGCGGGAACGCCCGCTTCTCCGAGCTGGACAACGACGGCAAGAACTGGGCGGTCACCCCGGTGAACCGGACCACTCAGTTCCAGTGGCGGCTGACGGCCCGTCATGCCACCAGCACCTGGCAGTACTACGTCGGCGGTCGCAAGGTCGCGGAGTTCAACGACGGCGGCGCGCAGCCCGGGGCCACGGTGAGCCACACGGTCAACCTCGGCACCTCGGGCAGGCAGAAGGTCCTCGCGGTGTGGAACATCGCGGACACCCCCAACGCCTTCTACGCCTGCATCGACGTCAATGTGCGCTGACCCCGCCCGCACCGTCTGACACCGGCCGCCCTCCCCCGGGCGACCCCGCGCCGCCGTGGCTCCCCGAGCACGGCGGCGCGGCACGTGGCCCATGCCCGAACCGTGCCCGAACCGCGTGGAACCCTTGTCCGGCGCGCGCACGCGGCACGACAGCGGCGGGGAACCCCGGCAGGGCCGACCCGCCCGACACGCCGTGGACGCCGGACACGCCGGGCGCTCCGCCGGAACGGACCCGCGCCACCCGGCCCCGTCGCGTACCCTGCCGCAGGTCCCGGTCGCCCGGCCCGGACCGCGACCGGCCCCCAGGGGCCCGTACGGCGCGGGAGGAACGGCATGGCGGCGGCGACGATCGTGACAGCGGCACCCGGAGTGCACCTGGTGCGCGGCGGCGACACCAACTGGGTCGTCCTCGTCGAGGGCGACGCCGTCACCCTCGTCGACACCGGCTACCCGGCCGACCGGCCCCGGCTGCTCGCCTCGCTGGCGGAGCTGGGGCGCGCCCCGGAGGACGTGGTCGCGGTCCTCGTCACCCACGCCCACAACGACCACCTCGGCTCGGCCGAGTACCTGAACCGGACCTACGGCACCCCGGTCCTGCTGCATCCCCTCGAAGTGCCGCACGCCCGGAGGGAGTTCCTGCACCAGGTCGGCGTGGGCACCGTCCTCGCGAACGCCTGGCGGCCCGGGGTGCTCCCCTGGGCGGTGCGGGCGGTGCGCGCCGGGGGGACACGGCGGAACCCGGTGACGGAGCCCCGGGAGTTCGCCCCGACCGGCACGCTGGACCTGCCGGGGCGGCCGGTGCCCGTGCACACCCCCGGCCACACCGAGGGGCACTGCGTCTACCACCTCCCGGCGGCGGGCGTGGTGGTCTCGGGGGACGCCCTGGTCAGCGGGCACCCCACGTCGCGGGTCCGGGGGCCGCAGCTGTTGCCGCCGATGTTCGACCACGAGCGGGCCCGGGCCCTCGCCTCCCTGGAGGTGATCGCCGGGCTGGCCGGGGACGTCCTGCTGCCCGGACACGGACCGGTGCACCGGGGGCCGGTCGCCGAGGCGGCGGCCCGGGCGGGCGGCGGCTGATCCGCGCACGCGGCCGGAGCCGGGGCCTCGCGCACGGTCCGGGGCCCAGCCGCGCCGGTCCGGCCGCACTGGTCACGGGCCCGGGACCGGAGTCAGGGGTCAGGCCCGGAGTCAGGCCGTGTAGGGCAGCCGGGAGCGTCGCACCGGGTGGGCGAAGCCGTCGCCCGCCGCCCAGCGGCCCACCTCGGCGACCGCCAGATCGGCCAGCCGCCGCCACTCGTTGCCCTGGGAGCCCGCGAGGTGCGGGGTGATGAGCACGTTGTCGCACTCCCACAACGGATGGTCGGGCGGCAGCACTTCGGGGTCGGTGACGTCGAGCACCGCGCGCAGCCGGTCGGTCAGCAGGAGTTCGGTCAGGGCGGACTGGTCGACGACCGCGCCCCGGGCGGTGTTGACCAGCACGGCGTCCTGCCGCATCGAGGTGAGCAGCGCCCGGCTGACCAGCCCCTCGGTCTCGGGCAGCAGCGGGGTGTGGACGCTCACCACGTCGCTGGCGGTGAAGAGTTCCGCGAGCCCCACCGGACGGGCGCCGAGGGCCCGGGCCTCCGCGTCGGTGACGAAGGGGTCGTACAGGAGGAGTTCGAGGTCGTACGGGCCCAGGAGTTCGAGCACCCGTCGTCCGATGGTGGAGGCCGACAACACGCCCACCGAGCGGCGGTAGTTGCCGTCCGTCCGCGACACCCCGTACCCCTCGTCGCGGGCGCGCAGCCCCCGGTAGGCCCGGGCCCGTTCGACCACGCGTTTGCCGGAGAGCAGGATCATCGCCACGGTGTACTCGGCGACGGGCAGCGCGTTGGCGACGGACGCCGAGGACACCTCGATGCCCCGGTCCCAGCAGGCTTCGGTGATGTGGTGGCGCACCGAACCGGCCGTGTGGACGACCGCGCGCAAAGCGGGCGCCGCGTCCAGGGCGGCGCCGTCCAGGGGTGGGCACCCCCAGCCGGTGACGAGGAGTTCGACGTCGGCGAGGGCGGCCCGGGCGTGCTCGGTGCCGAAGTCGTCGAGGACCGGCAGTGCCTGGAGGTCGCAGACGGCGGCGAGGGCGGCCAGCACCTCCGGTTCGAGGAGGGCCGTCGCGGCCTGCTGGGACATGGCGACGGCGGCGCGGGGGCGGGCCGTCGCGGTGATGGCGCTCTCGCCGGTCGGGGTCAAGGGTGTCGCTCGCCTCTCGGATCGGGACGGGCCCGCCGCGTCACGGACGGCCGGTCCGTACCCGCCCACCTCGCGCGGGTACGGGCATCCTGAAGGCCCTTCCGGGAACGGTCAAGACGGCGTCCGGGGTGAACTGACGCGGTACGGACGGATGTTCACCCCGGAGGCGTCAGGGGGACGGCGCCGGGGCCGGGACCCCGGGGAAAAGCCCGGTCCGGGAAGGCGGGCCCGGAGAACGCGCCCCGGATCGCGCGGGTTCCGCCCCGGGGAACGGATCGGTGCGGTTCGATGGGGACATGACCGACGCGATCGAGGACCAGGGCAAGGACCGGGGCGAGGGCCAGGACTCCGACGGACCGGACGCCCCTCGCCGGGAGCGGGGAGAGGGGGGTCCGGACCTTCCGACGGCCGCCCTGCCCGAAGAGGCGCTCCGGATGATGGGCGTCAACCGGGCCAACTGGGACGCGCGCACCCCCGTCCACGTGGCGAGCCGTTTCTACGGACTGGACGGGGAACCGGACCCGGCCCGCTGGTTCGCGCCCTTCGAATGGGACGACCTGGGGCCGCTGGACGGGCGGGACCTGGTGCACCTCCAGTGCCACCTCGGGACCGAGACCCTCGCGTTCGCGGAGCGCGGGGCCCGGACGGTGGGACTCGACCTGTCGGGGGCGTCGGTGGCCGCCGCCCGGGACATCGCGGCCCGGGCCGAAGCGGACGTCGCCTATGTGGAAGGGAATGTGTACGACGCCGAACAGGCCCTGGAGGGAAGGCGGTTCGACGTGGTCTACACCGGCAAGGGCGCCCTGTGCTACCTGCCGGACCTGGACCGCTGGGCGCGCACGGTGGCCCGGCTGCTGCGGCCGGGCGGACGGTTCTACGTGGTCGAGTTCCATCCCCTGCTCAACGCGCTGGGCCCCAAGCCCGGCGAGGGGGAGGGTCCGGAACTGCTGCTGCGGCACGACTACCTGTCGGGGCGCGGCGCGATCCGGCGGGACGCCCGGTACACGTACACGGACGGCCCGGCCGTCGAGGGCGCGACGGACAGCTACGAGTGGGCGCACGGACTGGGCGAGGTGGTGAACGCGGTGGTCGGCGCGGGGCTGCGGATCGAGGTGCTGCGGGAACACGGGGAACTGCCCTGGCCCCGGTGGCCCGGCATGGTCCGCACGCCGTCCGGCTGGTGGCGGCTGCCGGACGGGGCGCCGCGCGTCCCGCACCTGTTCGCGCTGCGCGCGTCCGCACCCTGAGGCACCCGGCCCGTCATCCCGGGGTCCGGGCAGGGCGATCCCCCATGTCCGTCACCCCACCGGGACGGAACGGTGGACGGCATGACAGAACCCCGACGAACCACCCCTCCGTCCGCCGCCGTCCCCCGGGCCGCGCGTCCGTCCCGCCGCCTCCTGCTGGGCACCGCCCTCGCCGCCTGGGCGGTCGCCGCCACCGGCGCGGGGCGGGCCCGGGCCGCCGCCGGTGGCCCGCCGTCCGCGCCGGGCGGCGGACGCTCCCCCGTGCCGCCCCTCTCCCCGGCCGCGCTCCAGGCCGCGATCGGCGATCTGACCGACCCCCGGTCTACCAGCGCCCAGGTGGCCGCGGGCGGCCCGGACGGAGGCTGGTACGGCTCCTCGGGGCTCACCGGTCTGACGGCCGGACGTGCTCCCCGGCCGACCGACCAGATCCGCACCGGGAGCGTGAACAAGGCGTTCGCGACGGTGGTGGTGCTCCAACTCGTCCGGGAGGGCCGCCTCGGGCTCGGCACCCCGGTGCGTTCCGTCCTGCCGGACCTGTTGCCGGAGTCCTACGCTCCGATCACCGTCGCCCATCTGCTGACCCACACCAGCGGACTGCCTCCCGAGAGCGGGCCCGGGCTGCCGGACCGTTCCACCCCGGAGGGCGTCCTCGCGCACCGCTTCGACGTGGTGACGCCCCGTCAGCTGGTGGCGCGGTTCACCCGGGGGGAGCTGGCGTTCAGGCCCGGGGACTTCCAGCAGTACCGGGGGGCGAACTTCGTCCTCGCCGCGCAGGTGGTGGAACGGATCACGGGCCGCCCGTACGGGGTGGAGGCCACCCGGCGGATCGTACGGCCCCTGGGGCTGCGGGACACCTGGTTCCCCGGGGACGAGACGGGGCTGCGGGGCCCCCACGTGCGGGGCTACCTGGAGATGAGTGACGGACGGCTGGCCGACATCACCGAGTGCCATGTCTCCTCCTCCTACGGCGACGGAGGGATGGTGTCCTCGCTCGGCGACCTCGAACGCTTCCTCACCGCGCTGTTCGCGGGACGGCTGCTGCCCCGCGCGGAACTGCGGCGGATGATGACCACGCCCCCGGTCCTGATGACGGACGGAACCCCCGCGCGGTACGGGATGGGACTCCAGACCGCGACGGTCGGCGGGGTGACCTTCTGGGGCAAGACGGGTGAGACCTTCGGCTACAACGCCGGGATCTTCAGCACCCCGGACCGGGCGCGGCACGTCGCCTGGTCGTTCACCCCGGTGCGACGGGACGCGCGGCAGCAGCGGATGACGCTGCGCGTCCTCGCGGCGCTGACCGGGGGCCGCTGGCCCGACGACGCCGGGGGGCTGCGGGGCCACCCGCGCGGCGACCAGCGGTGCGGGACGGACACCGTGGGCGGGGGCGGCGCCGGAGGACCGTGACCGCGCGGCTCCCACCGCCACGGAAGTGGGGGAACGCTCCAAGACCGGGCCGCGAACCTTGTCCCCGGCGGGACCGCCGGGGACGCCCGCGCTGGCGCAGACTCGCAGCACACGGCGGCCCGGCCGGTCGCCGCGTTCCGTCGACGTCACCGTCTCCCAAGGACCGAATCGTGAGCGAGCGCGTTCTCCTCCCCCGCAACCGGGGCTTCCTCTTCCTCGACTCCCATCCGGCGGGCTGCGAGCGGCTCGTGGCCGACATGTGGTCACGGTGCCCCGCGCCCGCCGACCCGCCGGAGGAGGGCGCCGGACCCGTGGCACTGATCGTCGGGTCCTCCGCCGGGTACGGTCTGGCGGCCGTACTGGCCGGGCTGAAGCGCGCGGGCATCCGGGGCGTCATGGTCTCCTTCGAGAAGGCGCCCACCGCGCGGCGCACCGCCACGGCGGGCTGGTACCGCACGGTCGCCACCGCCGGGATCGCCCGGGACGCCGGGCGGGACCTGGTCTTCGTCAACGGCGACGCGTTCTCCGACGCCGTCAAGGACGAGGTCGCCGACCTCGTCGAACGGCGTTTCGGCGGCCGGCTGGACCATCTGGTCTACTCGGTGGCCGCGCCCCGGCGCACCGATCCCGACACCGGTGCCGTCCACGCCTCCGTCCTCAAGCCGATCGGCGGGGCGCACCGCACCAAGACCCTGGTCTTCGACGACCGGGGCGAGCCGGAGGTCCGCGAGGTCGAGACGGCTCCGGCCGAGGGCGACGACGTCGAGCGGACCGTGGCCGTGATGGGCGGCGCGGACTGGGAGCGCTGGATCGACCGGCTGGCCGCCCGGGGCCTGCTCGGGGAGGGCTTCACCACCGCCGCGCTGTCGTACATCGGCTCGCCGCTGACTGCGGCGATCTACCGCCGGGGGACCATCGGCGCGGCCAAGGCCCATCTGGAGGCCACCGCCCGCGCGTTGGACGCGCGGCTCCGCGCGACGGTCGGCGGACGGGCCGTGACCTCGGTGAACGGCGCCGCCGTCACCCAGTCCTCCACCGCCATCCCCGGGATCGCCCTGTACACCGGGCTGCTGCGGGGCGTCCTCGGAGCGGAACTGGTCCCGCCGGTGCGTCAGCTCGCCTCGCTGTGGGACCGTCTCACCGGAGTGGCGCCGCTCGATCCGGACGAGGAGGGCCGCGTCCGGCTGGACACCTGGGAACTCGCCGAGGACGTCCAGGCGGCCGTCGCCGAGCGCTGGGCGGCGGCCACCACCGACACCATCGCCGATCTCGCCGACCTCGACTGGTTCCGCGCCGAAGTGCGGCGGCTGTACGGGTTCTCGGTGCCGGGCGTGGACTACACCGCCCCGGTGGCCACCGACGCGCCCTGGCCCGTTCCCACTCCGGTCCCCGCTCCCTGATCCACCGGTCGGTCCGGGCCGCCGCTCCGCCGCCGGTCCGGTGCCTCCGCCGCCGGGCCGGGGGCGCGGCTCCGCCCGGCGGTCACCGGTCGCGGCCCTCGGCCGCGCCTCCGGTCGACGGCGGGCGGGCCTCCGTTTCCGCCGGGAAATCCCCCGCTCCCCTCCCTACA
Source organism: Streptomyces sp. JNUCC 64 (assembly GCF_054484115.1). NCBI lineage: Bacteria > Bacillati > Actinomycetota > Actinomycetes > Kitasatosporales > Streptomycetaceae > Streptomyces > Streptomyces sp. JNUCC 64. The sequence goes on along the minus strand of NZ_CM137015.1, from coordinate 7,582,398 downwards.
CATCACCAAAAAATAAGAGCACTATGGACATATCGACACAGGCGGCACGCGCCGCCGCGCCAACGCGGCCGGACGTGTGGAACGAAGGAGTCGAGTCTCATGGCCGACGTCTCACATCACAGGGCGGACATCACCTCCCACCCTGACGCTTCCGAAATGCGGGCCCGGTACGAACGCGTACTCGGTGGCCGCGACGTGGTGCTCGTGGACGGACCGGTGTTCCTGCTCGGTCTGTACTGCGCCATCTCCCCGTGGACGGTCCACTTCGCGGCCGGTCAGCCCACCCTGGCGACCCACAACCTGATCATGGGCATCGCCATCGCGGTGCTGGCCCTCGGATTCACCGTGACGCCCGCCAGGATGTACGGCCTGAGCTGGGCGATGTGCGCGATGGGTGCCTGGCTGGTCATCGCCCCCTGGGTGGTCGGCAGCAGCCCCGACACCGGCGTCATCGTCAACAACGTCATCGTCGGCGCGCTCACCTTCCTCCTGGGTCTGGTGTGCGTGGCCGCGTCCCTGCGGGGCGGTCGCGGCAGAGGCTGACCGACCGCCGCCGCCCCCGGCCGACGGCCCGGCGACCCCGCCCGCGCCGCCCGCCGTCCACGTCGGAGGCGGCCTTCCGCACCCGCCCCTCCCCGGCAGGGCCGCCCGCCGGTCCGGCGCTGACGGACCGGCCGGTGGCCTCCACCCCCACGGCCCCGGTGCCCCGGCCCGGGGCCCACTCGCGCGAGCGGCCCGTGGCGGGCTAGCGTCCGGCGGGACACCGGCGTTCCGTCCGGTGCCCCGCGCCCCGTCCACGCCCGCCGTCCGAGCGGCGGCGTCCGGGCGGAGCCCGACGAAGGGACGTACCCCGGCATGAACGTCGGTGACACGGTCGACGACTTCACGCTCCCGGACGAGACGGGAACCCCCCGCACCCTCTTCGACCTGCTCCGGCGGGGACCGGTGGTGCTGTTCTTCTACCCGGCCGCGCTGTCCTCGGGCTGCACCTCCGAGGCGTGCCACTTCCGGGACCTCGCGGCGGAGTTCCGGGCGGCGGGCGCCCAGCCGGTGGGCGTCAGCGGGGACGCGGTGGCCCGTCAGAAGGAGTTCGCCGACCGGCACTCCCTCGGCTATCCGCTGCTCGCCGACCCGGACGGGACGGTGCGGGAGCGGTTCGGGGTGCGGCGGGGGTTCTCCCTGGCGCCCACCAAGCGCGTCACCTTCGTCATCGGGTCCGGCGGCACGGTCCTGGAGGTCGTCCGCAGCGAACTGCGGATGAACGCGCACGCGGACCGGGCGCTCGCGGCGGTGCGGGAGGCCGTCGTCTGAACGGCCGTCCACCGCACGGACCGGGGCCGGACCGGGTGGCTCCGCACCGGCCCCGGGGCCGGACCGCGCGGGCCGGTCACCGGGTCCGACGACGGGCTCTGGACCGATCGGGGCCGGACGGCGCCGGATACGGGCGGTGCCGGATACGGGCGGTGCCGGGAACGGGCGGTGCCGGATACGGGCGGTGCCGGGAACGGGCGGTGCCGGGAACGGACGGCGCGGGGAGGCGGACGGTCCGGGCAGAGGGCGCGGGAGACGGACGGACGGGGGTCAGGGGTCGATGAGCCCGGCCCTGATCGCGTACCGGGTCAGCTCCAGCCGGTCCTTGAGGCCGAGCTTCTGGAGCAGGTTGGCCCGGTGCCGCTCCACCGTCTTCACGCTGATGACCAGCAGATCGGCGATCTCCTTCGAGGTGTGGCCCTCGGCGACCAGCTTGAGGATCTCCTCCTCCCGCTCGGTGATCGTCCGCGCCGGGAGCCGTTCGCCGCGCCGCACCCGGTCCAGATAGCCGCGCACCAGCGCGGGCACCGCGCCCGGGTGGACGAAGGGCTCGTCCCGCATGGCGGCGCGGCACGCCTCCACCAGGTCCCGGTCGGCCACCGACTTCAGGACGTAACCGCTGGCACCGACCTTCAGCGCCTCGAAGAAGTACTGCTCGTTGTCGTACATCGTCAGGAAGAGGACGCGCAGCCGGGGCTGGCGGCGGAGGAGTTCCCGGGCGGCCTGGAGGCCCGTCATCCGGGGCATGCCGATGTCGAGGATGGCGAGGTCGACGGGGGTGGCGCGGGCGCGGGCCACCGCCTCGGCGCCGTCCCCGGCCTCCGCGACCACCGCGAGGTCGGGTTCCCCGTCGAGGATCAGCCGCACCCCCCGGCGGACCAGGGCGTGGTCGTCGGCGAGGAGGATCCGGGTGGGGACGCCCCGGGCCCCGGCGGCGGGCCGTCCGGGGCCGGGCGGCGCGGCCGGACGGGCGGAGCGCGACGGCGGTACGGGCCCGCGGCCCGGGGGCCGTGGGCCGGAGCCCGGTTCGGGCGTGGTCATGGATCGGTTCCCTCCACCGGTTCGAGGACGCGGAGCAGCACTTCGGTGCCCGGTGACGCGCCGGGCCGGGGCGCCACCGTCAGTTCGGCGCCGATCAGCAGGGCCCGCTCGCGCATCCCCCGGATGCCCGAGCCCTCACGGGCCCCTTCGAGGCCCCGGCCGTCGTCGGTGACCCGCAGTTCGGTACGGCCCGGGGCACGGCGCAGTTCCACGGTGACCTGTTCGGCGCGGGCGTGCCGGGCGGCGTTGGTGAGCGCCTCCTGGGCCACCCGGTACACCACGAGTTCGGTGTCGTGGTCGAGGGCGGGGGCGGTCTCGGCGCCCAGGACGCGGGTGCGGACGGCGACGTGGTGGTCCGGGAACTCGGCGGCGAGGGCGCGCAGCGCGCTGGTCAGCCCGAGTTCGTCGAGCACCCCGGGGCGCAGCCGCCGGGCGATCCGGCGGATCTCGTCCAGGCTGCCCCGGGTGGCCTCTTGGGCGAGTTCGACCTCCTCGCGCAGTCCGGCGGGGGCGCGGTCGGCGACCCGGCGGAGCTGGAGCAGGACGACGGTGAGGGTCTGGCCGATCTCGTCGTGCAGTTCCTGGGCGATGCGCTGGCGCTCGTCCTCCTGGGCGGACAGCACCCGGGCGGTGCTGCTGGCCCGGTCGTGCTCCAGCCGGTCCAGCATGGTGTGGTAGGTGCCGATCAGTTCGGCCATCTCGGCGGGGCCGGTCACCGGGGGCCGTCCGCCGGGGCGCAGCAGATCGGCGGTGGCCATGGCGCGGCTGAGGCGTTTGAGGGGGGCGAGGCCGATGCGCAGGATGACCGCGCTGACGGCGAGCAGCACCGCGAGGCCGCCCACCACGGCGAGCGCCTCGCCGGGCCGGACGGGCGTGGAGACGGTCACCGGTCCCAGCAGCAGGACGGCCACCACGACCAGCATGGCGGCGTTCAGCAGGAAGATCCGCCAGAACAGCGACAACGCTCCCCGTACCCTTTCTCGTGCGTGCGCGTGGCGGTGCGTCCCGCCACGGCCCCGGACCCGCGGCGCGGACCTCTCCCCGGCCAGTGTCGCCCGTCGGCCGGGGCCCGTCCATCCGTGCTGACACCCATGTCGGCGGCGGGGCGCTGATGACAGCATGGGGCGGCCCCGGGACCGGGGCGGCACCGGTGTCCGCGCCGGTGCGGGGGCGCCCCCGGACGGCCCGTCCGGTGGGCCGGGGGCGGGGGCGGTCGGTCGGCGTGATCGACTTGGGCCCGTTCGATCGGCGATCGGCGCCCATCGAGACAGAGTGATACGACGAACGAGGGGGGACAGGCAGTGCCTGCTCCACGGATGAGCACGACACCCCTGCCGGGGATCGGCGTCCAGTACGACCTGACGACACGGGAGCACCAGCACCTGTCGGTGGTGGCCCACCGGGACGGCACCCGCACGGTGAACACGTACCGGTCGGACGACCCGGACGCCTGCGCCCACTCCACCCATCTGACCAGCGGCGAGGCGGCGGCCCTGATCGACGCGCTGACCCCGGAGCACCACAGCCCCAGCCTGCTGCACACCACCGACCTGGGCCTGGTGGCCGAGCGCATCGAGGTGGCGGCGGTCTCGCTGTGGAACGGCAAGGTGCTGGGCGACACCCGCATCCGGACGGAGACCGGTGCGTCGGTCGTCGCGGTGCTGCGGCGCTCGGGGGCGATCCCGTCCCCCGCCCCGGACTTCCGGCTCGCGGGTGGCGACACCCTGATCGTCATCGGCACCCGTGAGGGCGTCGAGGCGGCCGCGACGATCCTCGGGCAGGAGTGAGCGCGTGCATTCCGCGGTCCTGTTGATCGAATTCGGTGCGATCATCCTCGCCCTCGGCCTGCTCGGACGTCTCGCGGGCCGGTTCCAGTTCTCGCCCATACCCCTGTACCTGCTGGCGGGGCTCGCGTTCGGCGAGGGCGGGCTGCTGCCGCTCGGGGCGAGCGAGGAGTTCGTGGCGACCGGGGCCGAGATCGGGGTGATCCTGCTCCTGCTGATGCTGGGGCTGGAGTACACGGCGAGCGACCTGGTGTCGAACCTGAAGACGCAGTACCCGGCGGGGGCGGTGGACTTCGCGCTGAACGCGCTGCCCGGCGCGGCCGCCGCGCTGCTGATGGGCTGGGGTCCGGTGGCCGCCGTGGTGCTGGGCGGGGTGACCTGGATCTCCTCGTCCGGGGTGATCGCCAAGGTGCTGGGGGACCTGGGACGGGTCGGCAACCGGGAGACCCCGGTGGTCCTCAGCGTGCTGGTCCTGGAGGACCTGGCGATGGCGGTCTACCTGCCGATCATCACGGCGCTGCTCGCCGGGGTGTCGCTCGCGGCGGGCAGCGTGACGCTGGCCATCGCGCTGGGCGTGGCCGGTCTGGTGCTGTTCGTGGCGGTGCGCTACGGGCGGGTGATCTCCCGGTTCGTCTCCAGCGACGACCCGGAGAAGCTGCTGCTGGTGGTGCTGGGGCTGACGATCCTGGTCGCCGGGATCGCGCAGGAGCTCCAGGTGTCGGCGGCGGTCGGCGCGTTCCTGGTGGGCATCGCGCTCTCCGGCGAGGTGGCCGAGGGCGCCCACACCCTGCTGAGTCCGCTGCGGGACCTGTTCGCCGCCGTCTTCTTCGTCTTCTTCGGACTGCACACGGATCCGGCGAGCATTCCGCCGGTGCTGCTGCCCGCGCTGGCGCTGGCCGTGGTCACCGCCGGGACGAAGATCGCCACCGGTTACTGGGCGGCGAAGCGGGCCGGGGTCGGGGTCAAGGGACGTTGGCGGGCGGGCGGCACCCTGGTGGCGCGCGGCGAGTTCTCCATCGTCATCGCGGGTCTCGCGGTGGCGGCGGGGGTGGAGCCGTCACTGGGTCCGCTGGCGACCGCGTACGTCTTCATCCTGGTGGTGATCGGTCCGGTGACCGCCCGCTACACGGAGCCCGTGGCGTCACGTGTCACCGCGCTGCTGCGCGAGCGGCGGGGGGACGGTCCGACGGCCGGTCCCGGGGAGGGCTCCCCGGTGCCCCCGCAGCCGATGGCGCTGTCGAAGACCGACGGGAGCGCCGCCGTGGAGGCGGAGAGGTCCCCGGTCGCGGAGTGAGCGCCGCCCCCGGTCGTCCGTCCCGCGGGGCGGACGACCGGGGAACCCGGCGTCCGGTCCGTCCCCGTACCGGACCGCCCGGACGCGAACGGACCCGAACGGGCCGGACCCGAACGGGCCGGACGCGGACGGGCCGGGGACCCGCTCACGGACGCCCGCCCCCGACCGGACGGGACGCACCCCGACCGGACGGGACGCCCCCAGGCCGGACGGGACGCCCCCGGGGCGGACGGATGTCCCCCGACTGACCGGACGTGCGGGCGGCGGACGGACCAACGACCCGGGCGGGCGGGTCCGGCGGCCGGGCATGGCCAGTCGGCAGGCATGACCGACGGGCGGGCGCGGCCGACGGGCGGGCGCGGCCGACGGGCGGGCGCGGCCGACGGGCGGGCGCGGGGCGGCCGGAACCGCTCGCGGGTCCCGACCGCCCCGCGAGCCCCTGGACCGTGACGGAACAGGACAGAACAGAACGGTGCCGGCCGTGGCCGCCGGAGCGCTCCCACCCGGAGAGCGGCCGCTCCCCGACGCGTCGGTGGGACCGCTCCCGCGGCTACCGGGGCGGCGGGGATATCCGTCGGTACGCGGTGCGGGCGCTGACCACCCGGGCCGCCACCATGCCGGTGAGCGCCGCGCCCAGCAGAAGCGACATCCGCTGGAGGTCGACGGAGGCGCTCCAGGTCAGCACCCCGGCGGGCGGAATGCCGAAGGCGTTGAAGAACAGCCAGCACAGCGCGGCGATACCGGGCGCGGCGCCGAGCCGGGCCCGGGCGCCGAGCGCCGCGGCGAGCACCGACAGGGCGACCAGGTGCACCGAGGGATCGCCCGGGCCCGCGACCTGGTTGAGGACGCCGACCAGGAGGCCCGAGCCGAGGAAGGCGCCCGCCCACACCCGTGACGTCGCCACGGGTTCGGGGACCGGTCTCGCTCCGGCACTCAGCAAACGCCACCGCACGTGTCCGCCCTCCTCGCCGTTCCCGCCACCCCCTGGCACACCTTTTCCACTGGTACGAGGGGATGTGTCCACTGTGTCGGAGCCTCGCCGCACGGGCCGTCGCTCCCCCTGACGGCCACCGGCGCCCACCCCGGATTTCCCGGCCAGTAGCTTACGGTCCATGGTTCTTCAGATCAGCGCCACCAATCCCGAGCATCCGGCCCTCCTCCTCGATCTGCCCTGGGACACCCCGCTCGAACACTGGGACGAGCGACATCTCGTGGCGCTGCCGCGCGGCATCTCCCGGCACGTGGTGCGCTACGCCCGCGCGGGGGACGAGGTGGTGGCCGTCAAGGAGCTGGCCGCCCGGCCCGCGCTGCGCGAGTACGAACTGCTCCGGGTACTCGACCGGTTGGGGATACCCGGGGTCGATCCGCTCGCGGTGGTCACCGGGCGGGTGGACGAGGCCGGTGAGCCGCTGGAGCCGGTGCTCATCACCCGCCATCTGAAGGGCTCGCTGCCCTACCGCTCGATGTTCGAGACGACGATGCGGCCGTCCACCATGGGACGGTTGATGGACGCGCTGGCGGTGCTGCTGGTGCGGCTGCACCTGGCGGGGTTCGCCTGGGGCGACTGCTCGCTGTCGAACACCCTGTTCCGGCGGGACGCGGGGGCGTTCGCGGCGTACCTGGTGGACGCCGAGACCGGGGAGATGCACGAGCGGCTCAGCGACGGCCAGCGGACCTACGACGTGGACCTGGCCCGGGTGAACATCGCCGGCGAGCTGATGGACCTGGAGGCCGCCGGGGCGCTGCACCCGTCGGTGGACCCGGTGGAGTTCGGCACCACGATCCTCGGACGGTACGAGGAGCTGTGGACGGAGCTGACCCGGCGGTCGGTGTACCCGGTCGGCAAGCGCCACTACATCGACCGGCGGATCAGGCGGCTGAACGACCTCGGGTTCGACGTCGCCGAGATGCAGATCAGCCAGGGCGACACGGGCGACACCGTCACCTTCGTGCCGAAGGTCGTCGACGCGGGCCACCACCAGCGCCAGCTGCTGCGGCTCACCGGTCTGGACACCGAGGAGAACCAGGCCCGGCGGCTGCTGTGCGACCTGGAGAGCTGGATGGCGACCCAGGACGACTACGCGCCCGGCGATCCGCTGGGCGCCCGCCCCGAGGTGCTGGCCCACCGCTGGGTGCGGGAGGTGTTCCGGCCCACGGTGCGGTCGGTCCCGGTGGGGATCCGGGGGCAGATCGACCCGGCGCAGATCTTCCACGAGCTGCTCGAACACCGCTGGCGGCTGTCCGAGGAGGCCGAGCACGAGGTGGGGCTCGACACGGCGGCCCTCGACTACGTGGCGAACTGGCGGCCCCCGGTGGTGGCGGACCCGACGGCGGACTGAGCGCCGGGCCCGCCGTCCGGGGCGCGTCCGGGGCGGGCGGAACGTCGCGGGGGCCGGTCAGGACGCCGCGCGCAGGAGCAACTGGGCCCGGCCGATCTCGGCGGCGTTCTTCATCAGCTCCGCGTTCACCCAGGCCAGCTGGTGGGCGACGGTGTACCCGGGGTCGTCCGCCGGGAAGGACGCGGGGGCGTCGAGGTCGGTGTCGGCGAGGCCGTCGAGGGTGGTGGTCCACCGCGCCCGCAGCTCCCGAAGCCATGCCACGGCCGCCGCGCCGTCACCGGGCCAGGTGACCTCGGCGCGTTCCGGGGGCGTCCGGCCCGCCAGATGGTCGAGGGTGGTCGACCACCACCAGCCGATGTGCCAGGTCAGCCAGGCGACGGTCGGGACGGGGACGGGGTCCGGTTCGGAGTCCGCCCAGTCGGGCACCCAGGTGCCGTCGGGGGCGGGGCGCACGGTCCAGACGTGGGCGACGGGGGGTTCGGCGAGGAAGTCCGCGGGCTGGAGCCGCTCCAGGTGGTACGCGAAGAGGGCCCAGGTCAGGTCGGACTGCCAGCGAAGCAGATCGATGCGGGTCGTGGTCACCCGCCGACCCCATCACGGCGGCCGGGCCGGAGGACACCGCTTTTCCGGCGCCCCGGAAGCGGGCGCGGGCGCGGGGACCGAAACGGAGGCGGGGGCGGGGGGCGGGGGGCGGTAGGGACGATCGGCCGGAGTCTCCGGACCGGGGACGGAAGGGACGCTCGCCCGGCTCCCCGGCCGGAAGGGCCCCGGCGCGGGTCACCAGCCGTCGCGGGCCGCGCGTTCGTCCTCCGGATCGACCAGGTGCACGGCCGCCTCCTCCGCCGAGGCCGCCGCCCCGTCGATCCCGACGTCCTGGGCGACGAGGTCGCCGACGGTGTTCTCGTGGGCGCCCTCGTCCGGGGAGACCAGCCGTCCCGCGCGCACCGAACCGACCTCCCCGTCACGGGGCTCGCCGTCGGTGTCGGTGGTGTCCCCGATGCCGTCGCCCTCGGCGGGGCCGACGTCCGGCAGCTCCCCGGCCAGCCGCTCGTCGAGGCTCTCGCCGCGCAGCTGGTCGGCGAAGGTCAGGTCGTCGCGGTCCACGACGCGCGGCCGGTCGGGCGGGGAGTAGCCCCGGTCGAGCGGGTCGTCCACGCCGTCGTCGACCAGGGTGTCCGCCGCGTCCAGCAGCCCCTCGTCGTCCTGCACCTCGGAGCCGTCGGGCTGATAGACGTCATCGCCCCGGCCGTTGTCACGCTCCATGCCTTCCATCGTCCACCCGGGCCACCGTCACGCAAACCCGTGGACCCGCTCCCCGGCCCCCGGTGGACGGCGGGCATACCCTGGTACGGGGGGACGACTCGGACGTCTGGGGGTCGTCATGATCGCGGAGCTGGTGGGAGCCGCCGTCGGGCTCATCGGGGTCGCGGGCGTCTACGCGGCCGCCGGGGCCCGGGTGGTCAAGCAGTACGAGCGGGGCGTGGTGCTGCGGCTGGGGCGGCTGTACGGCGGGGTGCGGGAGCCCGGTTTCACCATGGTGGTGCCGGTGGTGGACCGGCTGCACAAGGTGAACATGCAGATCGTGACGATGCCGGTGCCCGCGCAGGAGGGCATCACCCGGGACAACGTGACCGTGCGGGTGGACGCGGTGGTCTACTTCCGGGTGGTCGACGCGGTGGGCGCGATCATCCGGGTGGAGGACTACCGGTTCGCGGTGTCCCAGATGGCGCAGACCTCGCTGCGGTCGATCATCGGCAAGAGCGACCTCGACGATCTGCTGTCCAACCGCGAGCAGCTCAACCAGGGGCTGGAGCTGATGATCGACAGTCCGGCCGTCGGCTGGGGCGTGCAGGTCGACCGGGTCGAGATCAAGGACGTGTCCCTGCCCGAGACGATGAAGCGGTCGATGGCCCGGCAGGCGGAGGCGGACCGGGAGCGCCGGGCACGAGTGATCAACGCCGACGCCGAGCTGCAGGCGTCCCGCAAGCTCGCCGAGGCGGCGGGGGTGATGTCCGAACAACCGGCGGCCCTGCAGCTGCGGCTGCTCCAGACCGTCGTCGCGGTGGCCGCCGAGAAGAACTCGACGCTGGTGCTGCCGTTCCCGGTGGAGCTGCTGAGGTTCCTGGAACGGGCCCAGCGCGACGACGTCCCGCCCCCGCCGCCCGGACCGCCCGGCATCCCGGCCCCGGACGGACGGACCGCCCCGCCCCACGACCGGAACGGGGACGGGGACGGACACGAGGGCGAGGACCGGGACCGCGACGGGAACGGGAACGGGAACGACGGCAACGCGGACGGGGGCGGCGCCGGGAACGGGGCGGTGGGCCCGGGAGGGCCTCCGGCCGTCACACCGCCCTGAGGGCTACCACGCCACCAGCAGTTCACGGGGCCCCCGGATGAAGCCCTTGCTCTGGAAGGGCACCTCCTCGGGGGCGACCGCCAGCCGCAGGTCGGGGTAGCGCTCCAGCAGGGTGGAGAGCATCACCTCGGACTCCATCCGGGCGAGCATCGCGCCCATGCAGTGGTGGGGGCCGTGCCCGAAGGACAGATGGGCGGTGCCCCGCCGGTCGAAGTCGACGGTGTCGGGGTCCTCGAAGACCCCGGGGTCGCGGTTGGCGGCGAGGTAGGAGGCGTAGACGGCCTCCCCCGCCCGGATCAGCGCACCGCCGACCTCCACGTCCTCGGTGGCGATCCGGGGCAGCCCGACGCCGTTGCGGTGCGGGATGTGCCGGATCAGCTCGTCCACCGCCTGCGGCAGCAGCTCCGGTTCGGCGCGCAGCCGGGCCAGCAGCTCCGGCCGGGTCAGCAGGGTGTACACCATGTTGGCGCTGTTGTAGCGGACCGCGTGGGCACCGCTGACCAGGATCGCGGTGGCCAGCGAGACGGCCTCGGCCCGGGTGATGTCCCCGGCTTCCAGGGCCTCGGCGAGCGCCCCGGCGAGATCGTCCGAGGGCTGCTCGCGGCGGGCGTCGAGCAGTTCCCCGATGAAGGCGGTGACCTTCGCCTTGGCCTCGTTGCCCGCCTTGGGCGTGGTCATGGACAGGATCACGTCGCCGAAGGCGAGCAGGCCCTCCCGTTCCCCGCGCTCGACGCCGAGCAGATCGCAGACGACGGCGAGCGGCAGCGGGGTGTGCAGGTGCGCCATCAGATCGGCCGGGGAGCCCTGCTCCTCCATCCGGTCCAGGAGGGTGTCGCAGGTCCGCTGGGCGAGGGGGCGCAGCCGTTTGGTGGCCCGTCCGGTGAACGCCTTCTGCACGCTCTTGCGCAGTCGGCTGTGGTAGGGCGGATCGGCGTAGTTGAGTCCGGCGGTGGAGGCGACCCGGTGGCCGGACATGCCGGTGACGGTGGTCTCGGCGAGGGCGGCGCGGCTGAAGCGGGGGTCGGAGGTGACGAACTTGACGTCCTCGTAGTGGGTGACGAGCCACGCCTCGTGGCGGTCGCCCGCGAAGGGGAGGGTGATCCGGGCGACCCGTTCCCCGTGCAGCACGTCGGAGAGCAGGGGATCGAAGGAGAGCCCCGGCAGGTCGTCGACGGCCCAGTCCCGCACGGGGTGGCCGTCCGCGCCGGTCGGCGGACGGGAGGCGCCCGCCGCCCCGGCAGGGGGCGTGGTGTCGGTGGTGCCGGGCCGGTAGTTCATCGTGGTCGTCTCTTCCGGTACTGGTGGCGCCGCCCTCGGGCGGGCCCGCACGACGGGCCCGTCCCGGTGGCGCGGGGGCCGTCCGGGGCGGTCGGGCCCCTGGTCGTGTCGATGCCTTCCCGCCGGGGTGCCCGCCCGACGCGCCCCGGGGCCCCCGACGCCTGAACGGAGCAGACGCCCGCCGGGGCGCGGGCCCGTCCGGCGGCCGTGACACCATGCCCCGGGTGTGCGGGCGGGTTCCCGCACCAGGCCCTGTCGTCGCACCGGCGTCACCGCCCGGAGGGCGGACGGACGTGCGCGCCGGACGCCGTACGGCGGACGGACGGTGTGACCGGCGGGGTCCAGGGGGCCGTCGAATCGCTCGGGAGGACGCTGGTGGGGCGGAACGTTGGGGTGGCGGTGCTGGGCGCGGGGCGCATGGGGGCGGACCACGTGCGGCGGATCGACCGGGTCACCCCGGGCGCACGGGTGGTGGCCGTGGCGGATCCGGATCCCGGGCGGGCGCGGAGCGCGGCGGCGGGCGTCGAGGGGGCGCTCACGCACTCCGATCCGCTGGCGGCGCTGGACGCGCCCGGGGTGGACGCGGTGCTGGTGGCCTCGCCGGACGAGGCGCACGAGGAAGCGGTGCTCGCGGCGTTCGAGCGGGGGCTCCCGGTGCTGTGCGAGAAGCCGTTGGCGGACAGCCCTGCGGGAGCGCTGCGGGTGGTCGAGGCGGAGGAGCGGCTCGGGCGCAGACTGCTGCGGCTCGGCTTCATGCGCCGTAGCGACCGGGACTATCTGCGGCTGCGGGACGTACTGGCCTCGGGGCGGCTCGGGCGGCCCCTGATGCTGCACTGCGTGCACCGCAACGCGGCGTCGCCGCCCGGGTTCGGTTCGGACATGCTGGTGAGCAGTTCGGTCGCGCACGAGATCGACGCGGCGCGCTGGCTGCTGGGGCAGGAGATCGTGGCGGTGACGGCGCTGCGGCCCCGGCCGTCGTCGTTCGCCCCGCCGGGGCTCGCCGATCCGCAGTTCGTGCTCTTCGAGACGGAGGGCGGGGTGCTGGTGGACGTGGAGGTCTTCGTGAACAGCGGCTTCGGCTACCAGGTGCGCTGCGAGGCGGTGTGCGAGCGGGGGACGGCGCGGATCGGCGCGGAGACGGGTCCGGTGGTCGAGTCGGCGACGGGGGCGGTGCGGGAGGTGCCGCAGGACTTCCTGCCGCGTTTCGCGGACGCGTACGACCGGGAGGTGCGGTCCTGGGTGGCGGACGTCCGGGAGGGCCGGACGTCCGGGCCGAGCGCGTGGGACGGCTATGTGGCCGCGCTGGTGGCCGAGGCGGGCGTGCGGTCCGGGCGGACCGGCGCCCGGGTGCGGCTGGAGACGCCGCCCAGGCCCGCCCTGTACGCGCCGTAGCGGGACCGGGGTCGCGAGGGGCGCGCCCCCGGGCGCGCGGGACGCCTGGCGACCCGCCGGTGCCGACGGTGGCATCGGTGCCGGTGGCGCCACCGGGGGCGCCGGTTCCGGTGGTGGCGTGCGCCCCGGGCACACGGGACGCCAGGGACGACCGCCCCTGACGGCAGCCGCCGGGGCGGTCGTCCCTCGCGTCCGCCGTCTTCCCGCCGGTCGCCGGACGGCCCGGGGCACGGACGGTACGGAACCCCGCCGCCCAGGCCGTTGCGGGCGAACCCCGGACAGCCCGGGGTCCGCCCGGACGGTACGGCGGGACGGGGTCGGCGAAGGCCCTCACGGACGGGCGGCCCCGGCACGGGGGCGATCAGCCACCCCGCGCACGGGCATGGGGGGACCAGCCACCCCGGGGGTGAGGAGCCCGTGTTCGACCCCGCCCCACGCACGGGCATGGGGAACCACCTCACCTACGGGCGGCGGGCGGTCGCCCCGCCCACGGGCGGCCGGACGACCACCCCACACGGGCAATCGCACATTCATCGCGTTTGTGATCCCAGCCACGCACTCCACCCGAAAATCCGGCACTTGCCCCGAGGTGCCCCAAGAGCCGCATTCCCACCGGAGCGGATTCGCGCACCCGAGCGACGACCCCGTGCCACCAGGCACGCACACGGAGTGGGCACCCGGATCGATCGCGCGGCCGGCGCGGGAACCAGATCCTCCGCTTCGCCTCTGACATATGCCCGAAGCACCCCCGTCCCGGGTGTCCACAAAGCCCTTACGACCCCCACCCCGCTGTGCGACAGTCGTACCCGGTCCCCCCTAGCGATCCGAGTCGGCCGCGTCGTCCCCTCACACCCTCCCCGCGCTCCCTCATCTCCCTCACCGGAGTCACGCCATGCCACCCCCTGTCTCCGCGGATCGGCCCGGTCTCCCGGCGGACGCCCCGCCCCCCGGTGACCCGGTCGCCGCCCTGCTCGCCCAGACCCGTCGGCTGCGGGGCGAGGTCGACGCCGTGCGCCGCGCCGCCCCCGGGGACGAGGACGCCCACGGACGCTGGCGGAACGCCCTGTACGACCTGGCCCTGCACCAGCTCGGCGATCTGGACGAGCACCTCGCCCAACTCGACCGGCACCCCCTCGCCGACGGGGAGGAACCCGTCGGCCCGGCGCCCACCGGGACGCCGGCCCCGGCACCCGGCCCCCCGGCCCCGCCCGGCCGGGTCGGGAGCGCCGAGTGGAACCTCCTGACCGACGAGGCCGTCTGGTCCGACGGGCTGTACGCGGTCCTCGGCCTCCCCCCGGACAGCTCCCCGCTCACCCTCGACGAACTCCCCTCCCTGGTCCACCCCGAGGACCAGCCGCTGCTCACCGCGATGGTCACCGGCTGCCTGGTGGACGGCAGGCCCTTGGACGGCCGGTTCCGGATCGTCCGTCCCGACGGCACCGAGCGCACCGTCCACATGGCGGGGGAACCCGTCCCCGACGCCGACGGCGGCACCGCCGGGATGTGGGCCGTGCTGCGGGACGTCACCGCGCTGGGGCGCACCGAACGGGCGGTGCGGGAGAGCCATGAGTCGCTCCGGCACGCCCAGCGGGTCGAACGGGCCGCCCACGAGGTCGCCGTCGCCCTCCAGGAGTCCGTCCTCCCGCCCTGGGGCGGCTCCCTGCGCTACCCCCGCCGGGGCGCCGGGGCCCTGGACCTGGCCGCCCGCTATCTGCCGTCCGCCACCAGCGCCCTGACCGGCGGCGACTGGTACGACGCGCTGGAACTGCCCGGCTCAGAGGTGCTGCTCAGCGTGGGCGACCTCACCGGCCACGGGGTCACGGTGACCTCCGGGATGGCGCTGCTGCTCGGCGCGCTACGGGCCACGGCGGTCTCCGGAACGTCCCCCGGGCCCCTGCTCGAAGTGCTCAACCAGCTGCTCGACGCCTCGGTCCAGCCGTCCCTGGGCAGTACGGTGGTCTGCCGCTACCGGCCCGCCGACCGCACCCTGACCTGGGCGCAGGCGGGACACCCCGCCCCGCTGCTGTTCCGCGACGGGACGGGGCGCGCGCTGCCGCCCCCGGACGGCGTGCTGCTCGGCGCCACCACCGGAGCGGTCTACGGCGAGGCCGAGGCCCGGCTGTGCCCCGGCGACCTGCTGGTGCTGTACACCGACGGACTCGTCCCCCGGAGTTCCGGAGCGGCCGCCCGGCGACGGCTGTCCGCGCTGGCCCCGCGGTTCGCGACGGCCCGCTCCGCGCGGGAGTGCGTCCGGACGGTGGTCGAGGAGTTCGACGGCCCACGGCGCGAGGACGACGCCTGTGTCCTCGTCGCCCGGGTCACCGACTGACCCGCCGGGGTCCACGGCCGGTCCGGGCGGGGGGCGGGAAGCGGCGGGGAGCCGAAGGCTGCTGACGGAGCGTCAGACCACGGTGGCCCCGTCCCCCCGGCGCCGCTCCTTGGGCATCGCCCGCTGGATGTCGGCGCGCAGTTCCCCGATCCGGGCGGAGTCCGAGTACTGGCTGGTCAGCCGGTACATCTCGCGCAGCCGGTCCCAGGTGCGATGGGAGGAGTTGGCCCCGATCGAGGAGAGGGCGAGCCGGGCGTAGACATCGGCCTGCTCCGGGTCGTCGGCGATGAAGCACGCCGAGGCCATCGAGATGTGGTCGAAGATCTTCGACCGGTCGTGCCCCTCCTTGCGCAGGTCCAGCGCCCTCAGCGCGTGCCGTCGGGCGGTGTGCGCGGCGGCCGGTTCGTGCTCGGCGAGGGTGCGGTAGGCGAGGGCCTGCATCCCGTGCAGGTCCGCCTCGTCGAACATCTGCATCCAGCTCGGTGGCGGGACGTCGCCCCGGTCGGAGACGAACAGGTCCTCCGCGTGCCCGAGGGTGCGGCGCATGGCCTGACCCCGCCCCATGGACGCCTGCGCCCACGCCTCGATGGTGTAGAGCATCGCCCGGGTGCGGGGCAGGGTCTCGTCGCCGGAGCCGGACTGGGCGAGCTTCATCAGGTCCAGGGCGTCGTCGGGACGGCCCAGGTGGACCATCTGGCGGGCCGCCCGGGAGAGGGCCTCGCTCGCCCGGGGGCGGTCGCCGCCCTCGCGGGCCGCGTGCGCCGCGATGACGAAGTACTTCTGCGCGGTGGGTTCCAGGCCCACGTCGTGGGACATCCACCCGGCGAGGACGGCGAGGTTGGCCGCGACGCCCCACAACCGGCGCTGGATGGGCTCGGGGTGACGGTACGACAGCATGCCGCCCACCTCGTTGAGCTGGCCCACCACCGCCTTGCGCTGGAGCCCGCCGCCCCGGGAGGCGTCCCATTTGCGGAACACGTCGACCGAGGTCTCCAGCCCCTCGATCTCCTGGTAGCCGATCGGGGCGGCCTCGTAGCGGTCGGCTCCGGCGGGGTCGGCGTACGACGGGTCGAAGGAGTAGGGGCCGTCGGCCGCGAGGGCGGGATCGGCGTGCAGCCAGTCGTGCATGGCTCCGCTGAGGGCTGAGCCGGCGGCGAGCGCGGCGCCCGCGCCCACCAAGCCGCGTCGGTTGAGCATGAGGTCCATTCCCGTGAAGTCGGTGAGGACCGCGGCCGTGTGACCGGGTGCCCACGTCACGCCCCCGGGATGGTTCCCACCGCCGGTGGCGCGCCGTTTGCCAGGGCGCCCGTGCCGCACCAGACCGAGGTCCTCGATGGTCACGACACGGCCGAGCCGCTCGGTGAACAGCGCCGCCAGCACCCTCGGGACCGGATCCCTGGGGATCTCCCCCATGTCGATCCAGCGCCGCACCCGCGAGGTGTCGGTCGCCAGCTGCGGATGCCCCATGGCCGCCGCCTGCCGGTTCACCGTTCTCGCGAGCTCCCCCTTGGACCAGCCGGTCAGGCCGAACAGGTCCGCAAGGCGGGTGTTGGGTTGTCCGCTCACGTCAAGCCCCCAGGTTCTCGGCTGCCCCGACAGTATCCCCGGGGACCCCCGGGGCAGTTGCTGAGCGACTATTCGCCAGGGTTCGCCAGGGTCCGCCAGATGGTGTGCCACCGTCCACGGGGTGTCAGGTAGGAAGGCGCCTCCCCGGCCCGGTGACCGGAAGGGCACTCCCCAGGGTGCCCCGGTCCGGGGCCGGGGTGGCGCGGGCAAACCGTCGGCACACGAAGGGATCTGTTTCGCCCATGTACGCAGCGTCGTCCTCCGTGTCCGCCCCGCCCCGGCTCCCGCACTCCCCCGTTCCCCGCGCCGTCCCCCCGGCGGGCCGGACGCGCGAGGCACCCCCGCAGCCGGGCGGCGGACCCTATCTGGACCCGACGCGCTCCGCGCTCGGGGGCCGGACACGGCGCGTACCGGGACTCGGCGGCGGGCCGCTCGCCGGGCGGCTCGACCTGTCCGGCCCCCAGGGCACGCAACTGCGCGCGGCCATCGCGTCGGTGCACCGGGTCTGCCCCGAGTTCGCCCCGGTGCAGGTGTTGCGGCGCAGCGCCCGTTCGGTGCTGTTCGTCGGGACCACCAGCCGCAGCACGGCGATCGCCAAGTGCCTGCTGGACCGTTCGCCGGTGTGGGCGGAGCGGAGCAGGCACGAAATAGCGGCCTACCGCTCGTTCGTCCGGCACCGCCCGCCCGTGCGGGCGCCACGGCTGATCGCGGCGGACCCGGACGCCTGCACCCTGGTCATCGAGCGGATGCCGGGCCGGGCGGCGGCCCTTCAGCGGCATCCGGTGGAGGCCCCGTCCCGTACCGATCTGCGGGCCGTGCTGGGCGCGGTGGGGCGGCTGAACCGCTGGCGGCCCCCGGAGGGCGCGTTCGGGCGCCCCCTCGACTACGTCCAACGCATCAACCGGTACTACGAACTGGGACTGCTGACGGACCGTGATCTGGGGGACCTGCAGAAGCTGCTGCGCGGTATCGCCCGTACCGCGCAGTCCGGGCGGCCGGACGGCGGGAACGGGGTGCTCCAGTTCTGCCACGGGGACGCGCTGCTGTCGAACATGCTGCTGTCGCCCGCCGGTCCGGTGCTGGTGGACTGGGAGCACGCGGGGTGGTACCTCCCCGGGTACGACCTGGCGACGCTGTGGACGGTGCTCGGGGACGCCCCGATGGCCCGCCGTCAGATCATCACCCTGGCGCACGCCGAGGGCACCGCGGCGCGGGACGCGTTCCTGGTGAACCTGATGCTGGTGCTGACACGGGAGATCCGCAGGTACGAGACGGCGGTGCAGCGTTCGATGCAGGAGGGTCCGCCCGCGACGGCGGGGCCCGCCCACCCGGGGGCCCTGTCCCTGGGCGAGGAGCACCGGCTGCTGCTGCGGCGGCTGCACGACGACTGCCAGATGGCCCGCCGGGCGGTACGGGCGGCGGTCGGCACCCGCTGAGCGCCCCCCGACGGGCGCCGGGCGGTCCCCGGCGCCCGTCGGCCGAGGGCAGGACGAAGGTCCGTGGAGACCCCCCGACCGGGGGGACGCTCCACGGACCTTCGGTCGTTTCCGGGGCCGGTCCGGACGCCGGACGCCCCCGATGCCCACGACCGCCCTCCCCCGCCTCCCACGCGACCCACGCACAGTCACTCAGGGAAGCGGTATGCCGACTTTTTGTGACCGACGGGAATTCCTCGCCCTGACGGGCGCCACCGATGCCGCCGGGGCCTCGCCCTCACCGGGTGCGGAGCCGACAGCGGAGGCGGTACCGACGGTCCGACCACGCGCCCCCGGCGCGCTGTTCCGCCGCCGCTGACCGCGCTGGCCGGGGTGGGGCACGCGATGGTCGCGGCCTGTGTGACCACGCCGCTGGTGCGGCGCAGCGGCCCGTCGCGGGGGACGGCGCTCAGCGTCAACGCGGCCGGGACGAGCCTCGGCGTCCTCGTGGGCGCGGGGCCCGGCGGGGTGGGACTCGCCCTGGGCGGTTGCCCGGGCACGGCGGCGGCGCCCGGCGGACCGACCCTGGTGGCCCTGGGCTGCGCCCGGCGGTGCGGCCGGGGCGGCGCGGAGGAAGAGCGGTGACGTAACCCCGCGGGGCCCTGGCCTCGCGGGGTCGGGGAACGGTCGGGAACTCAGCCCTGCTGGAACAGTTCGGCGGGCAGCGGCTTCAGCAGGGCGTAGAGGTCGTCGGTGATGGGCCGGTCCCAGGCCGCGATGGTGACCAGGACGCCGTCGTTGCGGTCGAACTGGACGCAGGAGATCCGGCTCTCGGAGAGCTTGAGACGGCGCACGATCAGCAGGTTGTCCCCCTGCATGACGGGGACGTCCTCCTTGCCCGTGACGGTGACCTCCTCCTCGTTCTCCAGGGCGATCAGCAGTTGCGCCACCTCGAAGGGGATCTGGTCCGGGGCGACCTCGCGGGCGGGCGAGCCCTCCGGGAGGTTTCCGATGATCATGGCGGGGCCGCGCCCGCCGAACAGGTCGTACCGCAGGAACACGCCCTGGCAGCTGCCGTCGGGGGCCGGGAGCAGTCCGGCACCGAGGTTCCCGGGCCAGTCACCCGGCTCCATGGCCAGCACGTCGAAGTCGGGGCCCGCGGGTGTCGCGGCGCTGCGTCGGCGGAGGAAGGACATGCGGACATGGTACGTGTCGCGGGCCGGATTCCGCCGTGGGGTTGGGAAGGTCGGGGACCCCTTCCCGGTGCGTGGCGGGCCGCCGTTCACGGTGTACGGCGTCCCGTGCGCACCGCCGCCCGGGAGTCCCGTCTCCCGCCCGGCGGGGGCGGCCCCGGGGCGGGGGCGGGCTCCGGCGCGGGGCCCGGCCGTTCCCGCTCCCCCGCCCGCCGGGGGCCGTGGGAAGCGTCCCGGGGGCCGCGCCGGCGGCACCGCGCGGCAGGTCACCGGCCCGGGCGGGGAAGCGCGGCGCCGGAGGCGGCCGTCCCACCGGCCGGGGTGCGCGAGGGGTTCCGGGGACGGAGTGGCCCGCACCGCGCCGCGCCCCACGGGCGCCGGGCGGGGAGCGCCGTACGCCTTCGCCGTCACGGACGGGGACGCCGGGCCGGATGGTGCGGACGCCCCGCGCGCGGACCGTGGCGCACCGCACACGCCCCGACGGGACTTTGGCTTGATCCGCTCTGGTGCCGATGGCGTGGAAGCGGTTTCGCGCCGGATCGGCGGGCCACCGGCGGACCCGACCGGCCGTCGGCGGACGCGGGTCCCGTACCGGACGGTAGATTGCACCGGTCCAGGACACGGGGCGTGACGACCGCCCCGGAACGGCGAGGGGGACACGTGCGGGAACGGGAACCATCGGCCCCGGTGGACGGCGCGGACGGGGGCCATGGACCGGAGGGGGCGCGGAACGCGGCGCCGGACGGGTCCACGGCCGCCACGGACCCGGGTGCCCTGAGGAGCGCCGACCGGGAGGTCCTCGACTACTGGCGGGCCGGGCTGACCGGGGTCCCCGACGAGGTGTGGGAGCACCCCGGACCGGGCGCCCTGGTCCTCGCGGACAACACCCTGACCGAGGTGCCCGAGCGGATCGGTTCGCTGCGGACGCTGCACACCCTGGACCTGGGCCACAACCGGCTCGACCGCCTCCCCGACGCGCTCGGCGCGCTCACCGGCCTCGACCGGTGCCTCTACCTCCACGACAACCGGCTCACCGTCCTCCCCGACGCCCTGGGAGGACTGCGCCGCCTCACCTACCTCAACGTGGGCGACAACCTCCTGACCGCGCTGCCCGGGACGTTCGGCGGGCTGACGGCGCTGGTGGAACTGCGGGCCCAGGGCAACCGGCTGACCGCGCTGCCCGACGCGCTGGGCGGGCTCGGCGCGCTGCGCGAACTGTGGCTGCGGGGCAACCGGCTGGCCGCCCTGCCCGACTCCTTCGGCGGTCTGCGGGAACTGCGCGAACTGGAGCTGCGGGAGAACGCGTTCACCGTGGTGCCCCCGGCGCTGCGGGGGCTGCCCGCGCTGCGCCGCCTCGATCTGCGGGCCAACGCCCTGCGGACGGTGCCCGGCTGGCTGGTGGAGCTGCCCGCCCTGGAGAAGCTGGACCTGCGGTGGAACCCGGTGGAGGTCCCGGACCGGCTGCTGCGGACGTTCACCGACCGGGGCGGCGTGCTGCTGCGCTGACCGGGGCGCCGGGCGGGGCGGGGCGGGGCGGGCCCGGTGGGCGCCGGGCGCGGGACGACGGAGAGCCCGGCTCCGGGGGCGGAGCCGGGCCCGGTGGTCAGCCCGGGTGCGGCGGGAGCGGGCCGTCCGGCCGGGGGCGGCCCGTGAGGCTCAGGTCGGCCTCACGGCGGTCGGCTCTTCCCGGGCGTCCACCGCCGGTGGCCCTCCGGTTCCTTCCGGTGGGGGTGCCGGGTTCCGCCGGGCGGCCGACAGCCGGGCGGTGAAGCGGGGCCAGCAGAGGAGGACGACGGGGTAGATGGCGTAGCCGACGCGGGTGGCCGGGGACAGCAGGATGGCGACCATCAGGCCCATCGCCAGCCGGTCGGCGGCGGCGACCACGTCGCGGGGCGGGCGGATCAGCAGCGACGCCCCCACGGCCAGGGCGCCCAGCGCGATGAGCACGATGGTGACGGTCTTGCCGTGGGGCACCAGCCAGACGATGAGGCTGCCGAGCAGGGGGCTCTGGGCGGACGACGCCGTGGGGCCGAGGCCCAGCGGATAGAGCACGGCGTTCTGGTGGAACGCTCCGGCGTCCACCAACGCCACGGGCAGGACGGAGAGCACGGGGATGCCCACGGCGGCCGCCGCGCACCGGGAGGCGGCGCGCTTCCCGCCGCGCACCGCGAGCACGGCGACGATCACCGCGACGGCCGGCCAGGCGGTCCACTTCAGCGCGGCCGCCGCCCCCACGGCCAGGCCCGCGCGTCCGGCCCGCCCCTGGTGCGTGTAGGCCAGGGCCAGACAGATCAGCCCGATGACCGGCGGGTCCACGCCCCCGATGGTGAGGGGCAGCGCCACGACGGGGCAGGCGATCAGCCACAGCGCGCCGGTCACCCCGGTGGCGCGCGCGGCGGCGTCCGGGACGGTGCCGGTGTCCCGGCCCCGGGTCAGCACCCGTACGGTGCCCGCGACGGCCGCGAGGAAGCCCACCAGGAACCACAGCCGGGCGCTGGAGAGGGGGCTGTCGCCGAACAGCGCGTACGGGATCCCGAAGAGCGCCATGCCGGGGAGGTAGGGGTTGAAGTCCCGTACCGCGTCCGGTGCCGGGTGGTACGGCGTCCCGGAGGAGAACAGCTGCTCGGCGGCCCGCTCCACGACGCCGACCTCCATCTGCGCCTTCCCGATCACCATCAGGTAGAGCAGCGGGAGGACCGCCGTGCCGACGACCGTGACCACTGCGGGCGTCCGGGCCCACGGCAGGGGGGTGCGCACGGCGGCGAGGGCGCCGCCCGCGTATCCCAGCGCGGCGATCAGGCCCCACGCCTGCTGGGCGGTACCGGCGGGGGACGAGAGCCCCACCACGAGCGCGGACACCGCGCAGACCGCCAGCAGGGGCCGGTCCCACCGCCGTCGGCCGCGCGCGGGCCCGTCCGGGGAGCCGTCGCCCGGCGCCTCGGTGGCGCGGGCGGCGCGTCGTCTGCTGTCCGGGGACGGATGCGGGAACACGGGGATGCCTTTCGAACGGGTCCTGACGCGAGCCGGTGCCAAGACCCTCGCCGCGAGCGGTCCGCCCCGGAGCCCCGTCACCCTTCGGGCGACGGACCGCCGCGGTCACCCGGCCCGATGCCCGGCGCGGGTGCGGCGGGCGCTTCGAGCGCCGGTGGCGGCAGGCCCCGGGCGGGGCGTCGTCGAGGGCCCATTATGACGCAGTCGGCGTCCGGCGCCGTCCGGCCCGTGGTCTTCCCCCGGACGGCGGCGGGCCCCGTCGGCCCCTCTCCGTCGTGACGACGGGCGGGGTCGACGGGGCCCGGCCGGGTCCGTCGGAACGGGGTCGGTCAGTCCTCCTCGGTGCCCTCCTCGGGCGGGACCACCGCGACCGGGCTCGCCGCGTGGAGCAGGACCGCCTGGGTGACCGAGCCCAGCAGCCGGGCGGGCTTGAGCAGCCTGCGGCGGTGGCGGCCCACCACGATCAGTTCGGCGTCCTGGGAAGCGCCGACGATGTGCCCGGCCGGGTCGCCGGGCGAGGCGATCACCGAGACCCGGACGTCCGGGTGCTTCTCGCGGTACGGGGCGACGATCTCCCGGACCAGGGCCACCGTCTCGTCCTCGGCGGCCCGCTGGTCGGACTGCGAGGGGACGAAGCCCCCGGCGGTGGTCCACACGTACTCGGGCCAGGGGAAGGCGGAGACCACGTCGAGACGGGCGCCCATCCGGTCGGTGGCGGCGAAGGCGAACGCGAGGGTGTGGGCGTCGGGGACCTCGGCGGAGGAGCCGACCACGACCCGGGGGCCGGGCTCGACCTCGGTGGGCTCGTGGACCTCGCGGCCCTCCTGCGGCACGATCACCACCGGGCAGGCGGCGTCCCGGGCGGCGGCCATGCCGTTGGAGCCGAGCAGCAGGCTCGCGAACCCGCCCCGGCCCCGGGAACCGAGCACGATCAGCTGGGCCGACTCGCCGAGGCCCGGGATCACCGAGCCGGGCGCGCCCTCGTAGTCGACGTACTCGACGGGCGGCAGGCCCGAGCGCGCCGCCAGCCGGGCGCGCACCTGGGTGAGGACCGGGTCGACCGCGGGCTGCGGGGTGCCGGGGACCAGCACCTCCGGCTGCTGGGCGGGCGCGTACTGGCGGACGTGAACGATGCGCAGACCGGTGTCCCGTCGTTCGGCCTCCGCCAGGGCCCAGTCCAGGGCGCGCAGGCTGCTGTCCGATCCGTCCACCGCGGCGATGACGGGCAGGGTGCTCATGGGATCCTCGTCTCCGACGACTGCGTCGTCACCGGTCCCGCGACCCGAGCCGCGCGACCGTCGTGACCGACTGTTCTCCCGTCAGCCTGTCTCACCCCGGGACCTCATGACAGGGCCGAAGGTCACGTGTCCCCCGCCGAATCACCGGAACCCTCCGTCCGGCGGTGCCCGGGAAGCGGGCCACGGGCAGGGGGCAGGGGCGTCCGGCCGGTCCGGTGCCGTGACGGACCCCGTGGCCGGGCGCGGGCGGGCGGCCCCGGGGACGGGCCGCCGTCGGACGGGGGCGGGTCCCGTCAGGTGAGGTCGAACTCCCCCTCGCGGGCGTCGAGGACGAAGGCGCCCCACTCCGCGGGGGTGAAGATCAGCGAGGGGCTCTCGGGGCGGCGGCTGTTGCGCATCGCGATGAACCCCTCGACGAAGGCGATCTGCACGTCGCCCCGCCCCCGGCTGCTCGACCTCCAGTCGGCGTTGCTCAGATCCAGTTCCGGTTTCTCCCAGCCCGCGCGCGGATGCTGCTGGATGGTGCCGTCGGCCACGTCCGTGCTCCTCCCGGTTCGTCGGTGCGCGGCCAGCCTAGCGACGGGCCCCGGCGCCGAACAGGCCGCGCCGGAAGGGCGGTCGGGGCGGGCGCGCCGCGCGGCGGGGTTGACACGCCGGTGGCCCGGGAACAGTCTCGGCCCGTCGGCCGACGCCCCGGACACCCCCACCAGGAGGACCGCCCATGACGAGCGCCGCACCGGAGGACGACACGCCGACCGAAGCGACGGGAGGGTTCCACGGGATGACCAGACGGGGACTCGGCGCGCTGGCGCTCGGCGGGGCGCTGGCGCCGTTGACGGCGGGGGTCGCGGGCGCCGCGCCCCGGCGCGGGCGGACGGACCGCGCGCCGACGCTGCGCCGGGGCGACGCCCGGCGCGCCGGACTGCTGCCCGGTCATCTGGACCGGCTGGTCGCCGACGCGGAACGGTTCCTGGGGCCGTCCCCCGTCCACCCCTGGTACGCGGGCGCGGTGCTGCTCGCGGGGCGTGGCGACACCGTGGCGCTGCACCGGGCGATCGGATCGGCGGTGCGCTACTCGGGGTACGACGAGACCACCGACACCGGGGTGGAGCTGCCTCCCGGGGAGCAGGTCCCGATGACCGGGGACACCGTCTTCGACCTGGCGTCCGTGTCGAAGCTGTTCACCTCGGTCCTCGCGGTCCAGGCGCTGGAGCGGGGCGCGCTGGTGCTGGAGGAGCCCGTCGCCTCCCGGCTGCCCGCGTTCGGGGCGGCCGGGAAGGAGGGGATCACGGTGCGTCAGCTCCTCACCCACACCTCGGGGCTGCGCTCCTGGCTGCCGCTGTACGCCGAACCGGACCGGGAGGCCCGGCTGGCCCGGCTGTGGAACGAGGAGCCGCTGCGGCCCCCCGGCAGCGGCTACCTCTACTCGGACCTCAATCTGATCGCCCTCCAGCTGCTCCTGGAGCGGCTGACCGGCCGCACCCTGGACGTGCTGCTGGCGGAGGAGGTCACCGGACCGCTCGGGATGCGCGACACCCGCTACAACCCACCGGCCTCCTGGCGGGAGCGGATCGCCGCCACCGAGGACGCCCGGGCCCCCTGGTCGGGGCTGGAGCGGGGGCTGGTGCGGGGCGAGGTCCACGACGAGAACGCGTACGCGTTCGGCGGGGTGGCGGGGCACGCGGGGGTGTTCTCCAGCGCGTGGGACCTCGCGGTGCTGGGGCGCACGCTGCTGAACGGCGGCGCGTACGGGCGGACCCGGGTGCTGCGCCCGGAGTCCGTGGAGCTGATGTTCACCGATTTCAACACCGCGTTCCCGGGGGACGAGCACGGGCTGGGCTTCGACCTCTACCAGCACTGGTACATGGGGGCGATGGCCACGCCGCGCACCGCGGGGCACACCGGGTTCACCGGGACGTGTCTGGTGCTGGACCCGGTGAGCGACGCGTTCCTGGTGCTGCTGGGCAACTCGGTGCACCCGGTGCGGACCTGGCGGTCCGGGTCGGCGCCCCGGGTCGCCGCCGCGAACCACCTGGCCCGCGCGGTGCCGGTGCGTCCTCCCCGGGGGCGCGCCGCCTGGTTCGGGGGCATGGCGAGCGGCGCCGACGCCACGCTGACGCTGCCCCCGCTGACGCTCACCGGGCCCGGGGCGCGGCTGCGGTGCGCGCTGTGGTGGGACACCGAACCGCGCGCGGACGCGCTGCGGCTGGAGGCGTCCGACGACGACGGCGCGTCCTGGCGTCCGGTGCCGCTGCGCGTGCGGCGGCCCGGCGGCGACGGCGACGGCGACGAGGAGCGTCCGGACGGCGCGGTGAGCGGCTGGTCGGGCCGGGTCTGGTACGCGGCCGAGGCCGGTCTGGACGCCTGGCGGGGCGCCCCGGTGCGGCTGCGCTGGCGGTACTCCACCGACCGGGCGTACGTGGGGCGGGGCGGGTACGTGAGCGGGCTGCGGGTGGACGACGGGCGGCGGCGGGTCTTCGACGAGCGGCGGGAGCGGGACGCGGCGGCCCTCGTCGCGGACGGCTGGACGCGGTCCGCCGACTGAGGGACCGGGACGCCGTCTGGGAGCGCGGTCCGTCGGCTGAGGGACGCGGTCCGCCGGCCGGGGCGCCGCTGGCCGGGGGACGCGGTCCGCCGAGCGGAAGCGCGGGCCGTCGGCCGAGGACGCGCGGGCCGGTCAGTCGCCCGCTGGGACGGGGCGACCCGCTGACGGACCGGTCGGCCGCCCGCCGGGTGGGACGGGAGGGCCCCGTCCTGGCGGTTCGTCAGCCGCCCGCCGGGGCGGGGTCCGTCTCCAGGACGGCCATCGCCGCGTTGTGGCCGGGGACGCCGCTGACCCCGCCGCCGCGCACCGCGCCCGCCCCGCAGAGCAGCACGTTGGGGTGGGCGGTGGCGACGCCCCAGCGGCCGGTGCCCTCCTGGGCGTACGGGAAGGCGAGGTCCCCGTGGAAGATGTGGCCGCCGGGCAGCCGCAGTTCCCGTTCCAGGTCGAGGGGGGTGCGGACCTCCAGACAGGGGCGGCCGTCGGCGTCCTCGGCGAGACAGTCGGCGAGGGGTTCGGTGAGATGGGCGTCGAGCTGGGCGAGGGTGGCGGCGAGGAGCCGGTCGCGGACCCCGGGGCCGTCCTCGTGGAACAGCCGGGCCGGGGCGTGCAGACCGAACAGGGTGAGGGTCTGGTAGCCGCGCCGCACCAGGTCGGGGGCGAGGATCGAGGGGTCGGTCAGGGAGTGGCAGTACACCTCGGACGGCGGGGCGGTGGGCGGGGTGCCCTCGGCGGCCTGCCGGTAGGCGGTGCCGAGTTCCCGGTAGCCCTCCGCGATGTGGAAGGTGCCGGAGAACGCCTCGCGGGGGTCGACGGCCGGGTCGCGGAGTCCGGGCAGCCGTCGCAGCAGCATGTTGACCTTGAGCTGGGAGCCCTCCGCCCCGGGGTCCGGGGGCGGGTCCCCGAGCAGGGCGGCGGCCTCCCGGGGCGAGGCGCCCACCAGGACGTGCCGGGCGCCCACCCGGCCCTCGGTCCCCCCGGTGCGGAACTCCACCTCGGCGGCGCGTCCGTCGGTGGCGATCCGGGTGGCCTCGTGGCCGGTGGCGATCTCGGCACCGGCCCGGCGGGCGGCGTCCGCGAGGGCGTCGGTGAGGGCGCCCATCCCGCCGACGGGTACGTTCCAGTCCCCGGTGCCGCCGCCGATGACGTGGTAGAGGAAGCAGCGGTTCTGCCGCAGCGAGGGGTCGTGGGCGTCGGCGAAGGTGCCGATCAGGGCGTCCGTCAGCACCACCCCGCGCACCAGGTCGTCGCGGAAGCGCTGTTCGACGGCGACGCCGATCGGTTCCTCGAACAGGGTCCGCCAGGCGGTGTCGTCGGCGATCCGGGCCCGTAGCTCCGCACGGGTCGGCAGCGGTTCGGTGAGGGTGGGGAAGACCCGCCGGGCCACGTGCGCGGTCAGCGCGCCGAACTCCCGCCAGGCGGTGTGCTCCCGGTCGTCCCCGGTGAGCGCGGCGAAGGAGGCCCGGGTGCGTGCCTCACCGCCGCCGACGAGGAGTCCGGTGGGACGTCCGGCGCGGACGGCGGGGGTGTACGAGGACACGGCCCGGGTCCGCAGGGCGTACCGCAGTCCCAGATCGGCGGCGATCTTCGCGGGGAACAGGCTGACCAGGTACGCGTAGCGGGACAGCCGGGCGTCCACACCGGGGAAGGGGCGGGTGGAGACGGCGGCTCCCCCGGTGCGGTCGAGCCGCTCCAGCACCAGCACGCGCCGTCCCGCGCGGGCCAGGTAGGCGGCGGCGGTGAGACCGTTGTGACCGCCGCCGACGATCACGGCGTCGTAGCGCGAGCGTACGGGCATGATCCTTGGTAACACGGCGGTACGGGTGGGGCCAGTGGCCGTCCGGACTCCCCGGACGCCGGGGCGGCCTCAGCCGTCGTGGGCGCCGTGCCGCAGGGCGGCGACCCGCCGGTAGAGTTCCACGGCTTCGGCGCCCCGGCCCAGTTGCTCCAGGCAGTGCGCCTCGTCGTTGCGGCTGGCGAGGGTGTCGGGGTGGCCGGGGCCGAGGACCTCCTCACGGGCGGCGGCGACCGCGCGGTAGGCGTCGAGCGCCTCCTCCCAGCGGCCCAGCCAGCCCAGGGCGACGGCCACCTCACGTCGGCTGACCAGGGCGTCCGGATGGTGTCCGCCGAGGACGTGGGCACGGATCACGCTGACCTCGTGGGCCTGGACGAGCGCCTCCTCCCAGCGGCCGAGCCGTCCCAGGTTGACGCCGAGGCCGTGCCGGGCGCGCAGGGTCTCCGGATGGGTGGCGCCCTGGATCCGGGTGCGGTCCGCGATCAGGTCCCGGTACAGCTCCAGCGCCGGGGCGCTGCGGCCCAGCCGTCCGAGGCTGATGCCGACCTCGTAGCGGGCGGCGAGGGTGTCGGCGTGGTCGGGGCCCAGCGAGCGGGCGCGGGCGGCGGCCACCTCGCGGTAGGTGTCGAGGGCCTCGTGCCAGCGGCCCAGCTGGCCCAGCGCGTAGGCGACCTCGTAGCGGGTGACGAGGGTGTCGGGGTGGTCGGCGCCGAGGACCCGGGTCCGGGCGGTCGCGACCTCGCGGGCCATCCGGTGGGAGTCCTCCAGGCGCCCGAGCCTGCTGAGGTTGTGGGCGAGGTTGTGGCGGCAGCGCAGGGTGTCGGGGTGGTCGGGGCCCATGGCGCGTTCCCTGGCGGCGAGGACGGCCGTGTACAGCTGGTGGGCGTCGAAGTGGCGGCCGAGCTGCCCGAGGACGTAGGCCGTCTCCTGGCGGGCGGCGAGGGTGTCGGGGTGCTCGGCGCCGAGGACGCGTTCCCGCCCCTCGGTGACCTCGTCGTAGGCGCGCAGCGCGTCGGTGGCGCGGCCGGTGCGGCTCAGGGTGAACGCGACCTCGTAGCGGCTGGCGAGGGTGTCGGGGTGGTCGGGGCCGAGGGCGTGTTCGCGTTCGGCGGCGACGGCCCGGTGCACCTCGCCCGCCTCGGACCAGCGGCCGAGGCGCCCGAGGCTCAGTCCGGCGTTGTGCCGGGAGACCAGGACGGCAACGGTCTCCGGGGCGGGGGCGGGACGTCCGGGCGCGGCGGCCCGGCCGCCCGGGCCGCCCACCGGCCGGGCGATCCACTCGTCGGTCAGTCCGGGGGGCGGGGCGGGCACGGTGAGGCGCGGCACGGCCCCGGTGGCCTTGCGGCCGGTGGTCATGCCCGTGGTCCAGGACGGCAGCCTGGTGTCCGCCCGGACGGGGACGGACGGCGCGGCGGTCCGTCCGCCCTGGGCTCCGGCGGTGAGCGCGCGGACGAGTTCCCAGGCGTCGTCGGGACGGTCCTCGGGTTCCTTGGCCAGCAGGCCGAGGACGATCTCCTCGAAGTAGCCGGGGAGTTCGGGGCGGTGGTGGCGGAGCGGTTCGGGCGTGGTGTCCCGGTGGCCGACGAGGACGGCCCAGGCGTCGTCGTGGTCGAACGGCGGGGCGCCGGTGGCGATCTCGTACAGCACGCAGCCGAGGGAGTACAGGTCGCCCCGGCGGTCCACCTCGCCGCCGACGATCTGTTCCGGGGACATGTAGTGCGGGGTGCCCATGGCGATGCCCGCGTGGGTCAGCCGGGAGGTGCGTCCGGTGCCCTGCCCGAACCGGGCGATGCCGAAGTCGCAGATCTTCACGGTTCCGTCGGCGGTGCGCATGATGTTGGCGGGCTTCAGGTCCCGGTGCACGATGCCCTGTTGATGGGTGTAGGCGAGCGCGGACGCCACCTGTCCGGCGATGTCCACGACCTCCTCGACGGGCAGCGGGCGGTGGTCGTTGTCCAGGAGCAGCTGGCTGAGGTTGCGGCCCTCCAGGAGCTCCATGACCAGGAAGAGCGCGCCGTCGGCCTCGCCGAAGTCGTGGACGACGGTGACGCCCCGGTGCTGGAGCCCGGCCGCGACCCGGGCCTCCCGGCGGAACCGTTCCCTGAGGACCCCGGCGTGCGAGGGGTCGTGGTGGGGGCCGAGGGGTCTGAGGCACTTCACGGCGACGCCCCGGCCCAGGGACTCGTCCCTGGCCCGCCACACCTCGCCCATGCCGCCACGGCCGATCACTTCCAGCAGCCGGTACCGGTCCTGGATCATCCTGGTGTCGGTCATCTCCCGTCGTCGCCCCCGTCGTCACCTCAGCGCCTGCTGGCCCGTCCAGTATGGCCACCCGGGGCGGCGGGTGGGTACGGGGTGGGCCGGTCAGCGGGGGTGTGGCGGCGAACGGAGGGTGGACGGCGGCCGGGCGGGGCGGGGGCGCCCGGCGGGAACGGGCGGCCGGGTGCGGCCGGGGCGCCGGGCGGCCGGTCCGGGGCCCCTGGCGGGCGGGGCCCCGGTGCGGACTCCGGGCCGGGCCCGGTGGGTCCGGGTCAGAGCGCGGCGGGGACGGCGCCGACCAGTCCCCCGTCGACGACCAGGTCCTGGCCGGTGACGTAGGCGGAGTGGTCCGAGGCGAGGAAGGCGACCGCGTGGGCCACCTCCTCGGCGGTGCCGACCCGGCCGGTGGCGATCTGGGCGGTGACGGCGGCCTCGGTCGCCGGGTCGACCTCCCGGCGGTACATGGGGGTGTCGATGTAGCCGGGGCTGACGGTGTTGACCCGGATGCCCCGGGGGCCGAGTTCGGCGGCGAGGGTCCGGGCGAGGCTCTGCGCAGCGGCCTTGGTGGCGGAGTACAGCGAGCCGTTGGGCAGGCCCCGGTGGGCGGTCCAGGAGGCGTTGATCACCACGGCGGCGCCGTCGGACAGCAGGGGCAGGGTCTGCTGGACGGTGAAGAACACGCCCTTGAGGTTGATGCCGACGACCCGGTCGAACTCCTCCTCGGTCACCTCGGCGGTGGGCTGGAAGGAGGCGACGCCCGCGTTGGCGAAGAGCACGTCCAGCCTGCCGTACCGGTCGCGGATGCGGTCGGCGAGGGCACGGGCGTCGGCGAGGCTCGACACGTCGCCGCGCACCGCCAGCACCCGGTCGCCCCCGTCGAGCGCGGTGACGGCGGCGTCCAGCCGTCCCTGGTCGCGGCCGGTGATGACGACCCGGGCCCCTTCGGAGAGCAGGACGCGGGCGACGGCCAGGCCCATTCCGCTGGCGCCCCCGGTGACGAGAGCGGTCCGGCCGGTGAAACGCGGGGTGTTGGTGTGTGTGGTCATGTCCCCACCCTGCGGCCCGGCGGCGGGGGGCGGCAGTGCCGGTCCATCCTGGTACCCGCACCACCACCCTGGGCGGCGGGGCCCTGTCGTCCCCAGTGCGGTCGCGGGTCCTGGGGCCGGGCCGAGGAGCGCGCGGGCGGGCGGGACGTCAGCGCGCGGGTTCGGCAGTCCTCGGGCCGAGCAGTTCCTCCAGTCTGGCCGTCGTCCCGCTGCCGGGCCGGGGGTTCTGGAGCTCCAGCCGGTGGTCCGGGCGGTCGGCGAGGGACAGGACCGTGGTGTCGAAGACCATGTCGCCCACCTCCGGGTGCCGCACCGCCTTCACCGCCTGGGTGCTGTCGGTGACGTCGTGGCGGGCCCATATCCCGGCGAACTCGGGGCTGCGTTCGCTGAGTTCGTCGACGATCCGGCCGAATCCCGGGTCGCCCGGGTAGCGGGCGGCGTCGGCCCGGAACGCGGCGACCACCCCGGGGGCCACCCGGGCCCACTCGGTGTGCAGAGAGCGGTAGCGCTCGTGGGTGAAGAACACGGAGAGGCAGTTGCGGTCGGACTCGTCGTAGCCGAAGACGGTCCGGGCCGCCTCGTTGACCACGACCAGGTTCCAGTACCGGTCCCGCAGGACGGCCGGACGCGGCGACCACGCCTCGATCAGCCCGCGCAGTTCGGGGGTGACGGCGGAGGGGACCGGTTCCGCGCGCGGCGGGCTGAGCCCGGCGAGCAGGAACAGATGGGCGCGTTCGGCCCCGTCGAGGCGCAGGGTCCGGGCGACGGCGTCCAGGACCTCGGGGGAGGCGTTGATGTCCCGGCCCTGTTCGAGCCAGGTGTACCAGGACACGCCGACCCCGGCGAGCACCGCGACCTCCTCGCGCCGCAGTCCGGGCGTGCGCCGCCGCCCGGCGGACGGCAGCCCCACGTCGTGCGGGGCGAGCCGGGCCCGGCGGGTGCGGAGGAAGTCACGGAGCTGGGCGCGACGGCCGTGGGGGGAGCGCTGGTCACTGGCCATCCGTCCACCGTAGCAACGCGATCGGGGCACCGGCACGGCCCGCCTTCGCCGTCTCCCGCCAGCCGGGGGGAGGAGGGAGCGGGAGACGGCGTGGGGCGGGGCGGACGCGACGGGGGCGGGGCGCGGGTCGGCGACGGTGGGGCGGCACGGTGGGTCCGCGCGGGGCGGCGGAGGCGGGTGACGACGCCCGCATCGGGGGCCAGAGGGACGGCGCGGGGCTGCGGGTCCAGCAGGTCCAGCAGGTCCAGCAGGTCCAGCAGGTCCAGCAGGTCCAGCAGGTCCAGCAGGTCCAGCAGGTCCAGCAGGTCCAGCGGCCGGAGCGTACCCGTGCTCCGCGCTCAGGCGGACAGCCGGGGCGTCGCCGCCGGGACCGGGTGCACGGTCAGGGTGTCCGCCCCCCACCGCACCTGGCGGCGGCACTCCAGGCCGTGCCGGGCGAGGTGCGGGGCGAGCCGTTCCACCCGGGCGCGCAACGCCCGCAGGCTCATGGGGCGTTCGGTGTCCCCGAGGAGCCAGCGCATGTCGTGACAACACAGCGGGGAGCGGGCGCCGAGCAGGATCTCCAGCAGCAACGACTGGCTGCGGTAGGGCCGCAGCGGCTCGCGCCGTCCCCGGTCCGGGCCGGGACCGCGCCGCAGCCAGCGCAGATCGGCCTCGATCCGGGCGGCGATCGCGCTCTCGGCGCTGTCCCGGCGCAGGACGTTGACCGCTCCGGCGGCCAGCAGCGCCGCGCTGTCCACCCGGATCCCGGTGGCCACCGCGACCGGCGCGAGAAGCCTCAAGGACCTTACGCGCTGGACGAGTTCGGCCGGGTCCTCGGCCCGGGGGGCGTCCAGCAGGGCGAGGACGCCGGGGGCGCGGCGCAGATACTCGTAGCCGCGCTGGTCGCCCCAGCGGCGGACGATGAAGCGCGGCGGTCCCGCGCGGTGCAGCCGTCTGGCCCAGTCGACGCTGGCGTCGACGTCCAGCGAGACGATCACCACCCGGGGGCCGGTGGTGGGGCGCAGCGGCCGGGGCAGCGGTCTCGGGCGCGGCGGGGCGGTGACGCGGGGCGGGTCGATGGTCAGCAAGGCGTCCTCCGTTCGGGCTCCGCGTGCGGGACCGGGGCGTCCCGGGTCGTCGTGGACGGGTGCCCACCGGATCGCCTACCTACGCGTTAGCTACCCGCCCCCGGGCCCGTCATGCCCGTCACGGCGGCCCGCGACCGGGTGCGCGCCGTCCGGCGGCGGCCCACGGCGGGCGGGGAGGGCCACGAGTACCCAGGTGGACGGGGGACGTCACGGGGCTGGACGCGACGCCCTCCAGCCCCGATCTTTACCTAACATGGATCTACCTCATGGGCGCGGCGCCGGGCGACGCCGCTCCGACGGACACCGGTCGCCGGAGTCCGTCGGAGGCGGAGCGCCCCCGTCGCGGGTCACACCGTGGGCCCCGGCCACGGGCGTGCCGCGGGGAGGGCCGCGCCGGAGGTCCCGTACCCCGTGGAGCGACGCGGCAGCCGCCGGACCGGACGGGCACGCCCGGCGACGACGGCTCCCGGCGGCGCGTCCGCCCCCTGTGCCCGAGGAGGGACCAGCCCCCGTGCGTCTACACCTGCTGGCGCTGCTCGCCGGTGGTCCCGCCCACGGCTACGAGCTCAAACGGGCCCTGGAGGACCTCCTGGGCCCGGCGCACCCCCGGCCGAACACCGGACAGGTCTACGTCACCCTCGGCAGGCTGGAGCGGGCGGGGCTCGCCGAGGGACGGCACGTGAGCCAGACGGACCGGCCGGACAAACGGATCTACGAGATCACGGCGGCCGGGCGGGAGGCGGTCGACGCCTGGTACGGGACGCCGTCCGGGACGCCCCGGGGGCGCGACGACTTCTCCGTGAAGCTGGCGCTCGCCCATCTGACGGGGGCCGCCGACCAGATCGCCCTGATCAACCGGCAGCGCAGGCACTACCTCGCGCTGATGCGCGAGCTGTCCCGGACGGAGCGCGCCGGGCGGGGCGGGGACGGGCCCCTCGCCCGGCTGCTGGCGGAGGGGGTGGCGCTGCGGCTCCAGGCGGACCTGGAGTGGCTGGAGCGCTGCCAGGCGGAACTGGAGCGACTGGAGTGACGGCGGGTCCGGCCGGAACCGCCGTCGCCCGGTACGGCGGCGGGCGGGTTGAAAAAATATGTAGACCGGTCTAGCTTGGCCTTCATGGGACAGAAGGGCGCCAGGACGCGGGACCAGTTGCTGGACGCGACGCGACGGCTGGTCGAGGAAGGCGGCTACTCCGGGACCGGACTCAACCAGGTGGTCACGGTCAGCGGGGCGCCCCGGGGGTCGCTCTACTTCCACTTCCCCGGCGGCAAGGACCAGTTGGTCGGCGAGTCCGTCCGGCGGGCGGGCGAGGAGATCGGCGCCGCCCTGGAGGAACTGGCGGGCGCCACCGGCTCGGCGGCGGAGTTCACGGAGGCGGCACTGCGACACCTGGGCGACCGGCTGGAGGAGTCGGGATGGCGGCGGGGCTGCCCGGTCGCGACGGTGGCGCTGGAGACGGCCGCCGTCAACGGGCCGCTCCAGGAGGTCTGTTCCGAGGTCTACGCCTCCTGGCAGACGGTGCTCCGCGCCCGGCTGGAAGGACACCCCAACGCCGATGACCTCGCCGTCACCGTCCTCGCCCTGATCGAGGGGGCCCTGCTGCTGGCCAGGACCCACCGCAGCCGGGAGCCGCTGGACCGGGTCGCCCGCCAGGTCGGCACGCTGCTGCGCTGACCCGGCGCGCCCAGCCGTACGGTTCCCGCACTCCCGCCCACGCGGCGCCCACCCCCGGCCCACCGGCCCGGTGGGCCCTTTTCCGGGCCAGAAAATATGTAGACCGTTCCACTTAGACAGAAGGTTCCATGAACACGATGGACAGCACGGATGGCGCGGACGGCACGGACGGTGCGGGCGCGGAAGGCGTCTTGGACGCGATCGTCTTCGGTGGCACCGGATTCATCGGCCGTTCCCTCGTCGCGGAGTTGCTGCGCCGGGGCCAGCGGGTGGCGGCGACCGTGCGCGTGGACACCCTGACGCCATGGCTGCGCGCCCGGGGCGTCGGGACCGACCGCCTCACCGTCTTCACCGCCGACATCACCCGGCCGCTCGGCGGACTGCCGAGGGCCCGCGACGTCTACAACGCCGCCGCGCTCTTCGCCTTCGGACTGGACCCGGCGCGGGCCCGGGCGGTCAACGTCACCGGCGCGCTCCAGGTGGTCGAGTGGGCCGCCGCCCGGCCGGGGACACGGCGACTGGTGCACATCAGCGGGTACCGGGTCGGTGCCGAGGGCGACCGTCCCGGACCCGCCGGAACGGGGGCCTACGAGGCGTCGAAGACCGAGGCGGACCGCGCCGTGCGGGCCAGGGCCGCCGCACTCGGGGTCCCGCTCACCGTCGCCAACCCCAGCACCGTCATCGGACCGGGCCAGTACCTGGGCCTCGCCTCCCTCGTCGCCCGGCTGTGGGACGGGCACCTCCCCGCGTACCCCGGCGGCACCGACACCTTCGTGCCGGTCGTCACGGTGGACCACCTGGCGCGCTTCCTGGCGGAGATCCCGGGCTCACCCCCGGGCGACCAGCACTGGATCCTCGACGACGCCACCCCGCCCCTGCCCGCGCTGCTCGCCACGGTCGCCGACCACACGGGCGTCCGGGCGCCGCGTCGCGGGGTGCCCGTCGCCCTGCTGCGGCGTCTGCCGCGCCGGATGACCGGGGTGGACCCGGAGACGTTGTCGTTCCTCTCCGCCGACCGCTATCCGACGGACTCCGCCCGGGAACTCGCCGCCGCCGTCGGCCTGGAGGCGCCCCCGGTCGCCGACGCGCTGCGCTCCTGGGCCGACGACCTGGTCGCCGCCCGGTTCGGGGACGGGGAGCCGTGGCTCGCCCCGTACGGCTTCCGGGCGGTGGCGGGCAGCCGGACCTGGACGGCCGGTGACCGGCTGACCCCACGTCACGTCCTTCTGCACGGGCTGCCGTTGAACTCGGACGTCTGGGAGGGCGTCGTCGCCCGGCTGCCGGGTCCGGCCCTGGTGGCCGATCTGCCGGGGCTGGGGCGCTCGTCCCCCGCCGCCGGGGGCACGGACGCCTGGCTGGCCGGGCTGCTGGCGCCGGTGCGGACCCGTCCGGTGCTGGTGGCGCACTCGGCGGCGTGCGGAGCCGCCGTACGCTTCGCCGTCGCCCACCCCGAGCGGATCGGCGGACTCGTCCTGGTCTCCCCCGCGTTCCTCCAGGCTCCCGGCTCCCGGCTCCATCGCTCGCCGCTGGCCGTGGCGGCCCTGCGGCGGACGTCGGCGGCCCGGCTGGCCGGGCTGCTCGGCGCCCCGGAGGGCCCGGCGGTCGCCGGGGCGGTGGCGGATCTGCGGCGCCCCGGGGTGGCGCGACGCGTCGTGGCCGCGCTGCGCTCGGCGCACGGCGAGCGGGCGGCGGTCCGGGCCCTGCTGGAGCGGGTCGGCGTTCCGGTGCGGATCGTCACCGGCTCCGCCGACCCGCTGGCCGGGGACGGCGGACGCCCGGTGACGGAGATCGCCGGGGCCGGGCACCATCCGCAGCTCACCCACCCCGACGCCCTGGCGCGGGCGGTCGGCGAGCCGCTCGTCCCGGCCGACGGATGAACCGGGCCCACGGGCAAGCCGGATCACGGGTGAACCGGATCATGAACGAACCGGAAAGCGTCGGGCCCGGATGCCCGGGAACACCGGAGGCCCCGGGAGCACCCGGCCGCCGGAGTTCCCGGGGACCCGGTCCCCCGGAGACGCCAGGGGCGTCGGAGGACGTCGGGTCACCGGAGCCCGGAGGCCCCGCGACCGTCCTGCCCGCTACTCGGCGGGGCTGGTGGCCCGGGCGCGCAGCGCCGCCCGGGCGGTGCCGAGGTCGCAGGCCCGGGAGCGGTTGTGGGGCAGCAGGGACAGCGCCCGGGCCATGCCGCAGGTGTTGGTGAGCGCCGAGAACACCAGCCCGGCCGCCACTCCGGCGGACACCCAGAGCGCACCGCTCCACCACTGTCCCGCGATCAGCCCGGCCAGGACCACGGAACCGGCCGTGAACCGGACCTGGCGTTCCATCGCCCACACCGCCCGGCCCCCTTCGGGACGGTCCAGCGGGTGACCGAGGCGGGTCCACTCGGTGGTGCCGCCGGTGAGCGTGGCGGCGGTGACGCCCTCCTCGGCGAGGATGGCGCACGCCTGGGCGGAACGGTTTCCGGAGGCGCACACCAGCAGGAGGTCCGTACCGCCGGCCGCGTCCCGCAGTTCGGCCAGGGCGGTGCGCAGCCCGTCGAGGGGGATGTTCAGCGCGTTCGGGAGGTGGCCCGACGCGTACTCGCCGGGGGTGCGCACGTCGACGACGGTGAGCGCGCCGAGTCGCGGGGCGGCCTGGTCGACGGTGAGGGCGGAAGAGGTGGTCATGGTGGTCGTGTCCTTGCTCGCGAGGGAGGTGGTGGGATGCCGCCGTGCGTCGCGCAGCTTCGGTAGAATACCCATAGGGGTATATCTCGAAGGAGTGCGTCGTGGAACTGGCTCTGGCGGCCGAGGAACTGAAGACCGTGGTCAACCGGCTGCGCAGGGCGCAGGGGCAGATCACGGGAGTGATCAAGATGATCGAGGAGGGCCGGGACTGCGCCGAGGTGGTCACCCAGCTCGCCGCCGCGTCCCGGGCGCTCGACCGGGCCGGGTTCGCGATCATCGCGACAGGGCTGGAGCACTGTCTGACCGGCGAGGACATGTCCGATCCGGCGGACCGGGACCAGATGCGGGCCCGGCTGGAGAAGCTCTTCCTCTCCCTCGCCTGACCCTCCGGACGGGGCCGCCCCTCCCGGCAGGTCCAGTCCTCCGGACGGGGACCCGGGCAGGGGGCCGCCCGGGGTGCCGTCCCTGGCCCCTCCCGGAACGCCACCCCCGCCACCGGTCCCGTCCAGGACCGGTGGAGGCGCGGGGCCGGGCCCGGCTCACAGGACCGCGTCCACGAGCATCAGCAGCGACACCACCAGCAGTACGCCCGCGAACGCCCGTCGCAGGGCCGCCTCCGGCAGCTTCGCGCCGAGCCGTCCCCCGTCCCAGGCGCCCAGGACCGCCGCCGCCGCGAACGGCGCGACGACCGCCCAGTCGACCCCCGTCGAGGCCCCGCCCCGGACCGCCAGCGCGGCCACCGAGTTGACGGAGACGACCAGCAGACTGGTGGCGACGGCCGCCCGGATCTCGATCGCCACCACGCTCACCAGGGCCGGGACGGCGAGGAACCCTCCGCCGACGCCGAGCAGGCCGGTCAGCGCGCCGAGACCGGCGCCCGCCGAGGCCACCCGGACCGGCCGGAGCCCCACCGGTTCGCCGGGGCCGCCGCCCGGCCTCAGCAGCCGCACCGCCGCGAGTGCGGCGACCACCGCGAAGGCTCCCGTCAGCAGCGCTCCGGGCAGTCGCGCGGCGAGCCCGCCCGCCACCGCCGCCGGAAGGATCCCGGCCGCCGCGAAGAGGAGCCCGGCGCGCCAGCGCACGGCACCGGAGCGCGCGTGCCGGTACAGCGCCGTCAGCGAGGTGACGGCCACGATGAGCAGGCTGCCCGTGGCCGCCTCGGCGGGGGTGAAACCCAGCAGATAGACCAGGACGGGGACGGCGATGACGCCGCCGCCCGCGCCGAGCGCACCGAGCGTCAGCCCCACGAGGCCCCCGGCGGCGAGGGCGAGGACGAGTTCGCTCATGCCGGGCCGCCGGGGCGGACGACAGCGCGCGGCACGGCGCGGACGAGGGATCCGGCGCGCCCGGCGCGGACGGAAGATCCGGGAGGCAGGAAGGGTCCGGCACGCCCGAGGGAACCACGAGGCCCGAAGGGCCCGGGAGGCCCGGCGCGCCCGGGAGATCCGACGGCGCGGGCGAAACGGGTGGTACGGGTCGGCCGGGCCGCGCGGGCGGGGCCGCCGGGGCGGGAACAGGGGCCGGAAGGCGTCCGGCGGGGGGAGCACATGGTCACTCCGGGTGGGGACGGGCCGCCCCGCGCGGGGCGGGGCGGCGGGGGTCCGGACGGTCAGACGGTCCGGGCGGGGGCGGTCGCCGGGGGGTCCCCAGCAGTGCGGGCGCCGTCACGCGGCAGGGTCAGTCCGGCCGCCACCGCCGCGTCGAAGCCGTCGTCCACGGCGACCACCGCACGGCCCGCCGCGTCCAGCAGCGAGGCGGCGATCGCGGCGCGCATCCCGCCCGCGCAGTGCGTCCACACCACGCCCGGGGGCACCTCGGAGAGACGCCCGCGCAGCTCGTGGAGGGGGATGTGGACCGCTCCGGTCACCGCGCCCGCCGCGTGCTCGGACGTCCGGCGGACGTCCAGGACCACCGGACCCGCCGTCCCGTCCCCGTCACCGTCGCGGTTGTCTCCGGCACCGGTCCCGGACGCGGACGCGCCCCAGGATCCGGCGCGGGCCGCGGCCAGGTCGGCGAAGGTCGCGCGGGGGAAGGCCGCCAGGGTGTCCCCCTCGCGTATCCAGGTGCGGGGCGAACCGCTCGCGGCGGCCGCGGGCCGGTCGATGCCGACCCGGACCAGCTCCCGCTGGGCCTCGGCGATCTGTTCGGGGGTCTCCGCCAGCAGGGTCACCGGCTTGCCCCAGGGGATCAGCCAGGCCAGATGGGTGGCGAGCTTGCCGTCCCCCTCGAAGTTCAGCGATCCGGCGACGTGCCCTTGGGCGAAGGCGACCCGGCCGCGCAGGTCCACCACCCACTCCCCCGCCGCGAGCCGGGCGGCGATCTCGTCCGCGTCGGCGGGGCGGGGCGGGGTCAGGTCCACCGGCGCCGGGCCCCGGGCGTTCGCCGGGCCCATGTGCGCGTAGTACGCGGGGACGTCGTCCAGCCCGGCCAGCAGGGCGGCGACGAAGGTCTCCGCGTCCTGGGTCAGCGCGGCGTTGACGAGACGCTCGGTGCCGATCGTGGAGGCGCCGCCCTCGCCGGTTCCGGAGGCGCAGAAGCTGCCGAAACCGTGGGTGGGCAGCACCGGGACGTCGTCGGCGAGGGTGTCCGCGAGACGGTGTGCGGAGGCGTGCTGGGCGTGGGCGAGTTCCTCGGTGAGCCGGGGTTCGACCAGGTCGGGGCGGCCGACCCCGCCGATCAGCAGCGAGCCGCCGGTGAAGGCGGCGACGTCGCGGCCGTCCTCGGTCAGGACGTAGGAGGTGTGGTGCGGGGTGTGGCCGGGGGTGGCGATCGCCCGCAGGGTCAGCCCCCGGTCGACGCGGACGGTGTCGCCGTCCGCGACGGGCACCCGGTCGAAGGAGACCGACGCCGCGGCGGGGACGAGGTAGCGCGCCCCGCTGATCCGGGCCAGCTCCAGGCCGCCGGTCACGTAGTCGTTGTGCAGATGGGTCTCCACCACGTACGCGATCCGGACGTTCCGGCGCGCCGCCGCGGCGAGGACCCGGTCGACGTCACGGGGCGGATCGACGGCCACGGCGGCCTCCGGGCCGCCCGCCAGATAGCTGCGGTTGCCCAGTCCGGCGAACTCCAGGGTGTCCACGAAGAACACGGCCCACACTCCTCTCGACGTACCCCTCTCATGTACCCCCCGGGGTATTTCTTCCTTCACCATAACAAATACCCCTGGGGGTATTGAGGGAGTCACTCTCCGGCCCGGAGGTCAGGGCGCGAGGGAGCCTTCGGAGCGAAGGAAGCGCTGGCCGGAGAGGCGCGAACCGCCGAGATCAGGACCGGGGGCCGGGGGGCCGGGGGCGGCGACGTGGACGGGAGAACGGGCCCGGCGGCGGGCGGCGGGCGGCGGGCGGCGGGCGGCGGGCGGCGGGCGGCGGGCGGCGGGCCATCGAACCCGGGAGCGCTCCTCCCGGGCGGTCACCGGAGGCGGACGCCCCCGCGCCGGGAAGCCACCGGGCACGCGAACGCCCCGCCACCCCCGGACGGACCGGGTGGTGACGGGGCGGGCACGCCGGGGACCGGCGGACGGGGCGGGGGCCGACGGACGGAGCGGGGACAGGCGGACGGAGCGAAGCCCTCAGTCGTGGTCGTGTTCGGTGTGGGAGGAGGTGGTGTCGGCGGGCGGCTGGACGCGGCCCCCGTCCCGGCCGCTGAGCGGGACCGCGACCAGGGCGACGAGGACGGCGAGGGCCGCCAGCCGTCCGGTGAGCCGCAGGGCCCATCCGGTCCGGGACCCCTGGTGGGCGACGGGCCCGGCGAGCCGCTGGGAGCGGCGGGCGGGCCGGAGCAGCCGGGCCAGGAACAGTGCGGCGACGGGCAGTTGGAGCAGCCATACGGTGGTGCGGAACCAGCCGTCGTACCAGACGTTGGTGCCGTACAGCAGGGTGTGCCAGACGCTGAGGACGTACACCACCAGGACGAAGCGGTGCATGACCCGCCAGGTCCTGGCCCCTATCCGGTGACGGACGTAGAAGAGCAGACCGAGCGGGATCGCCAGGTAGAGGGCGGCCTGCCCGATGGGGATGGCGATCCTGCCGGTGCCCGAGTCGTAGCCGCCCGGGACGAAGGTCTCGACGAAGGCGGTGGCGGTGCGCGCGTACCAGGCGCCCGAGTCGAAGCGGATCAACTCCGCCGCGAACAGCAGGGCGTGGGCGGCGATCAGGGCGATGCTGTTGAGGCTGGTGGTGCGGTGCAGACGCTCCAGCCTGGGCCCCGACAGCGGCAGCCACGCGGGACGGGGGCCGGAGAGCAGCAGTCCGAGCAGCACCGTGAACCACGCCCACAGCAGCGCCGACCAGCCGAACGCCTGGCTGAGGAAGTACATCCAGAAGGCCCCGGCGTCGGACATGAACGGCATCACGCTGACGGTGGACGAGGTCCCGGCCTTGATCCGGACGTAGAGCAGGACGAAGACGGCGGCCGTGACGAGCAGCGCGACGCCGCCGTCGAGGGCGCTGGCGCGCAGATCGGAGCGAAGGGTGACGCGGGGCGGGGTCCGCGTTGGCGGGCCCTGCTGTTCCGGGATGGCGCGGGACGCCGACAGGGGCTCCGGATCGGAAGCGGCACGGCCTTTCGGGAGGTTCATGGTGGGGGCTCACCTTCCGTCGTGTGGCAGCGGGCCGCGTGGGGACGGACCCGACGAGTCGCCCCAGTAGTCGGATGCGGGAGGCGGAAGGTTCCCGGCGATCTTCTGTGACATGGGTCACAGTAACCGGCTGTCCGGAAACGGGCTCGAACGCGCCAACTGTCCGGTCAAAGCCCTTACCCCGGACCCGTATCGCGCTGGCACCATGACCACCATGGGAGCCGGAACCGCACTCCGCGTCGCCCACACGGCGGTCCTCGTCGCCGTGTGCGTCGTGGTGTCCGGGCTCGGACACGACCTGGCGTCGGGGACCTCCCCCACGCTCCGGAGCTATCTCCTCGCCCTGGTCCCGATGACGCTGCTCGCCTGGCGGCTGGCCCGGCGGGAACGTTCCGCCGCGACGGTCATCGGGGCGAGCGCGGCGGCGCAGTTGATGCTGCACACCCTGTTCGGACTGGCGCACGGTCCGGACCCCACGGCGGCGCACGGCGCCCACACCGGGCACCGGATGTCCGTCGTCACCTCCGGGGAACACGGGGGCACGGCCGCGACCGACGCCGGGGACGCCGTACTCCGCGCGCTGGGAAGCCTGTTCGACCCCGCGGCGCTGACCTCGGGGATGGCGGGCGCCCACGCGCTCGCCGGGGTGGTGTGCGGCTGGTGGCTCTGGCGGGGGGAACGTTCCCTCGCCCAACTCGGCCGGGCGCTGGCGCTGTTCCTCGGGGGATTGCTGCCGCGGTTCGTCGCGATGACGCTGGGCGGTGCGCACGCCCTGCCCATGACCACCCCGTGGCCCACCGACCACCGGGGCTCCGACCGGCTGCCCACCCCGCTCGCACTGTTGCGCGCGACTCCCCGGCGGGGCCCTCCCTCCTTCGCGTCCTGACCCCCCGTCGGCGTTCCGGCCCGACCCCCTCCCTTCCTCCCCCACCCCACGCGGGACCGACGGGAACGGGCGGTCCGGGCCAGGGACTTCCGACTGATCCGTTTTCCTCACCCTTACCGGGCTCCTCCCGGACGCGAAGGACGATTTGTCATGCCTTATGCACCAAGGACCATCCTGACCAGCGCTCCGCGCGGCGGCGCCACCGCGCACCGCCACGCCCACCGCGACGCGGAGATCACCACCTGGGCGCTGGCCGCCGGACTCGGCGACCGGCGGGCCGCCGAACTCTTCGTCCACGCCACCTACGACGACGTACGGCGGTTCGTCGCCCACCTCACCACCGACGTACCGGGCTCGGAGGACCTGGCGCAGGAGACCTTCCTGCGCGCGCTGACCAGCCTCAGCGGGTTCGCGGGCCGCTCCTGCGCCCGGACCTGGCTGCTCGCCATCGCCCGCCGGGTCGTCGTGGACCGGCTGCGCCGGGCCTCCGCCCGCCCCCGGATCGCCGACACCTCCGACTGGCTGACCGCCGCCGAACGCGCCCAGCCCCGGCATCTGCCCGGCTTCGAGGAGTCGGTGGCCTTCATGGACGCGCTCGACGCCCTGGAACCCGGACGGCGGCAGGCGTTCGCCCTGACCCGGCTCCTCGGCCTCTCCTACGCCGAGGCCGCGGAGGTGCTCGACTGCCCGGTGGGCACCATCCGCTCCCGGGTGGCCCGGGCCCGCCGGGACCTCGCCGCCCACTGGGTGGACGGACCCGGCGCCGCCCCGGCCCTGGTCGCCGCCTGAACCACCCCTCCGGCGCGGGCGGTCGGCCGCCGCCCGCGCCGGGGGCCGTTCGCCGCCCGCCGTGTGACCTGCGCGGCAACCGCGCCCCGGACGTACCGGTCCGGGCGCCCGGTCTGTCATGATGACGCGGAAAGGCGACGGCGGAACGAGGAAACCGGTGCGAATCCGGTGCGGTCCCGCCACTGTGATCGGCGAGCGGACCCCGAACGGCCCACTGCCCCTACGCGGGTGGGAAGGGCGGGGCGAGCGCAGACCCGAGAGCCAGGAGACTCACGCGGTCGCCTCCTCGACAGAACTGGGGCGGATCTCCCCAGAGGGGGGAGTGAGTCGGGATGCCCGAAGGGCCGTCGGCCGACGATCCGGTGCCGTGCCGGGTCGTGGTGTGCCGCGACTGCTGCTGCGGCAGCGCCAGGAAACTGCCCGGTGTCGACCACGCCGCGCAACTCGCGCGGCTGCGCGATGAAACACAGGTGACGGTCTCCGACTGTCTGGACGTCTGCGACCAGGCCAATGTGATCGTGGTGCGCCCGTCCGCCACGGGACGCGCGGCCGGAGCCCGCCCCGTCTGGCTCGGCCTCGTCAACGACCCCGCCGCCACCGAGGACGTCATCACCTGGGTCCGGGCCGGTGGCCCCGGCGTCGCCGAGCCGCCGGACGTCCTGGACCTGTACGTCTTCGACCCGCCCCGGCGGGCCCGTACCGCCGCCCCGTCCGTCGACGGCCGCTGATCCCACGAACCGACCGCGCGGGCGCACCCTCGTGTGCCGTCGCGCGGTGAGAGGACCACCACACCATGAGCAGACGCTCTGTCTCCCTGCTGACCGCCGCCGTCTTCCTGATGGCGGGCTGCGGCACCGGCGGGGGCGGGGACGACGGGAAGTCCGGCGCGTCCGGCGACGCCCCCGAG
The DNA here is from genome assembly GCF_054484115.1 of Streptomyces sp. JNUCC 64. Classification (NCBI taxonomy): domain Bacteria; kingdom Bacillati; phylum Actinomycetota; class Actinomycetes; order Kitasatosporales; family Streptomycetaceae; genus Streptomyces; species Streptomyces sp. JNUCC 64. Next base: position 7,537,657 of record NZ_CM137015.1, on the reverse strand, counting down.
GGCTTCCCCGTCACCGTCGAGAACTGCGGGGTGAAGACCACCTACGAGCGTCCGCCCCGGCGCGCGGTCACCCTGAACCAGCACGTCACCGAGATCCTGCTGGCCCTCGGGCTGGAGAAGTCGATGGCGGGCACCGCCTACCTCGACGACGAGATCCTCCCCGAGTACGAGCGGGCCTACCAGGGCGTCAAGGTCATCTCCGACGAGTACCCGTCGGTGGAGGCACTGCTCTCCGCCGAACCCGACTTCGCCTACGCGGGCTTCGACAGCGGCTTCGACGAGAAGGAGGGGCGCGGCCGGGCCGCCCTCACCAAGGCGGGCGTCGACTCGTACGTGAACGTCGAGGAGTGCCCCTCCGGGCCGGTGACGATGAAGCTGATCGAGACGGAACTGCGGACCGTCGGGAAGATCTTCGGAGTGCCGGACCGGGCGGATCGGGAGATCCGTAAGGTCCGTGCCGCCCTCGGCTCCGTCGAGGAGAAGCTCGGCGAGGTCGAGCCCGTCGACGTGTTCGTCTACGACAGCGGAGACAAGACCGCGTTCACCGCGGGCGGCGCGGGCATCGGCAACGAGATGATCGAGAAGGCGGGCGGCAAGAACGTCTTCGACGACCTGGACAAGCAGTTCGGCGACGTCTCCTTCGAGCAGGTCGCCGAGCGCGCCCCGGACGCCATCGTCATCTACGACTACGGCGACCAGACCGTCGCCCAGAAGAAGCGGTTCCTGCTCGCGAACCCCGCGCTGAAGGACGTCCCGGCGATCAAGAACAAGCGGTTCGCGGTGCTGCCGCTCTCCTCCACCGTGCTCGGCGTCCGGGTCCCGTCCGGCGTCACCGACCTCGCCCGCCAGCTGCACCCGGCCCGCTTCCGGTGACGGGCGCGCCCCGCACGGCGGCCCTCGGCGCGCCGGACACCGCGAAGCCGTCCGACCCGGCCCCCGGGCGGGTCGGACGGACCGGGCGGGTCCGGGCGCCCTATCCGCTGGTCCTCGCGGGGCTGGCCGCGCTGGTGCTGGTGGCGGCGACGGCGGGCGTCGCCGTCGGCTCGGTCGGGGTCCCCGCCGGACAGGTGTGGAGCATCCTGCTGCACCGGATCCACCCCGGCCTCGCCGAGGTCGACTGGACCCCGGTGCGGGAGACCATCGTCATGGAGGTCCGGCTGCCGAGGGTGCTGCTGTGCGCGGTCGTCGGCGCGGGACTCGCCGTCGCCGGGACCGCGCTGCAGGCCCTGGTCCGCAACCCGTTGGCCGATCCGATGCTGCTCGGGGTCTCCTCGGGCGCGTCGGTCGGCGCGGTCGCCGTCCTGGTCCTCAACATCACCGTGTTCGGGCTGGCGACCCTGCCGATCGCCGCGTTCTGCGGGGCGCTCGCCGCGCTGGTCGCCGTGTACCTGCTGGCCAGGTCCGGCGGACGGATGACCACCATCCGGCTGGTCCTCGCGGGCGTCGCGATGGCGGAGGTGCTGTCGGCGCTCGCCAGCTTCCTCATCGTCACCTCGAACGACCCGCACAAGACGCAGTCCGCGCTGCGCTGGATGCTCGGCGGACTCGCGGGCACCACCTGGGACATGCTCTGGATCCCGGCCGTGGTGGTGCTCGCCGGGACGGCGGTGCTGCTGGGGGTGAGCCGTCCGCTGAACCTGCTGCTGGCCGGGGAGGAGGCGGCGACCGCGCTCGGACTGGACGTGCACCGCTTCCGGGCGGGGATGTTCACCGTCGTCGCCCTGATGATCGGCACCATCGTGGCGGTCAGCGGCCAGATCGGATTCGTCGGTCTGATCATGCCGCACATCGTGCGGCTGCTGGTGGGCGCCGACCACCGCCGGGCGCTGCCCGCGGCCGCGCTGCTCGGCGCCGCGTTCCTGATCGCCGCGGACCTCGCGGCACGGACCCTGATGAGCCCGGAGGAGGTCCCCGTCGGCATCCTCACCGCCCTGGTCGGCGGACCGTTCTTCCTGTGGCTGATGCGACGGAGGACGGCATGACGGCACCGGTGGGCCAGGACGGCACGGCCGCGCCAGGAGCGCTGGACATCGAGGACGTGACGGTCGTCGCGGGCGGCCGGGCGCTGGTGTCGGGGGTGTCCCTGCGGGTGGCGCCCGGGGAGGTGGTCGGACTCGCCGGGCCCAACGGCGCGGGCAAGTCGACGCTGCTGCGCACCGTCTACCGGACCCTGCGGCCCACCGCGGGACGGGTGCTGCTGGACGGCGAGGACGTGTGGCGGCTGCCCGGCAAACGGCTCGCCCGGCGGCTGGCGGCGGTGCTCCAGGAGAGCGCGGGCGACTTCGAGCTGACGGTCTACGACGTGGTGGCGATGGGCCGCACCCCGCACAAGCGGGCGTTCGCGGGCGACGACGCGCACGACCGGACCGTCATCACCGACGCCCTGACCCGCCTGGACGTGGCCCACCTCGCCGACGCCGCGTTCGAGCGGCTGTCCGGCGGGGAGAAGCAACGGGTGCTGATCGCCCGCGCGCTGGCGCAGCGGCCGGGCACCATGGTGCTGGACGAACCGACCAACCACCTCGATCTGCGGCACCAGTTGGACGTGCTGCGGCTGGTGCGGCGGCTCGGGGTCACCGCGGTCGTCGCCCTGCACGACCTCAATCTGGCCGCCGCGTTCTGCGACCGGATCTGCGTCCTGGAGGCGGGCCGGGTGGTCGCGCTGGGCCCTCCGGCGGAGGTCCTCACCCCGGAACTGCTGTCCTCCGTGTACCGGGTGGAGGCGGAGGTGGGCACCCATCCGCGCACCGGGGTCCCCCACGTCACCCTGCTGACCGGGGACGCGGAACCGGCGCCGGCGCCCCGCCCGTGACCACCGGCCGCCGCCCCCGCGCGGGGGACACGGTCACGGCAGGCGTGGCGGACACGGCGACGGCAGCGGCGACCGGGGCGACCGGGGCGACCGGGGCGACCGGGGCGACCGGGGCGACCGGGGCGAACACGGCTGGCGCGACGGCAGGTACGGGGGAAGGTACGGCGGGCGCCGCCCGGGGCGCGCGGGGCGGGTCCCCGGCCCCCGAGGCCGAGGTGGCCGCCGCGCTCGCCGACGTGGCGGACCTCGGCGGCTTCTTCGTCCTGCGGGTCGGCGGCCCCGACGACGGCTGGCACCCCCTCGACACGGCGTACCCGCACGGCCTGCCCGATCTGATCGCGGCGACGGCGGCCCGGCACCGCAGCCGTGAACCACGGGTCGCCGCCTCCATCACCCAGCTCGGCCACGCCGCCCGGCTGTGGTCCCCGGTCCTCGCCTGCGCCGTGCTGCACGGTGTGGTGCCCGACCTCACCGGGCTCCAGCGCGCCGACGAGGGCCCGGCACTCCGGCTGCCGCGCGCCACCGGGCGGTACGCGGACCGCCGGACCGCCCGGCTCGCCGACGAGCTGTACGACACGGTGGTCGTCCGGCGGCTGGACGCGCTGCGCGACGGACTGCCCGTCCGGGTGGCCCCCCGGCTCCTCGACGGGAACACCGCCTCCGCCCTGGTCGAGGCGGGCCGGGCGGTGCTCGCCGCCCGCCCGGAGGCCCGTGGGCGGCTGACGCCCCTGGTGGACCGGCTGCTGAGCACCGGCCGCCTGGCCGGGACCGGCAGGATCACCGGCCCCGCGCTGACCTTCCGGCGACGGAGCTGCTGTCTGTACTACCGGGCCCCGGAGGGGGCTCCGTGCGGCGACTGCTCGCTGGGCGCGAGGGGCTGACCCGTCGCCCCCTGCTGGCCCCGCTGCTCCCGCTGGCCCGGACGACCGGAACAGCGGGCGCCCGGGCGGACCGCACCCGGGCCCCTGGCACCGGGAAGCCTCCGTCGCGGCCCGCCGCCCGGAGCGGTCGACCGGGCGCCGTGTGACGGGCCCGCGCCTCAGAGGTGGAGTTCCGTCTCCCAGTCCTCGAACGGCGGCTCGACCCGGTAGTCCGGGTCGCAGCACGCCCGGATCCACTGCGCGACCCGGTACTCCGCCTCCCCTCCGTTGGTCACCTGGCCGTCCGCGTCGACCCGCAGCACATTGCCGTAGATCGCGAAGACCCGCTCCAGGGAGGAGCCGGAGTGGAAGACCGTCGGGCGGTAGTCGAACCCGTCGAGCAGGTCGACGTCGATAGTGCCGTTCGCCAGGTAGAAGGCGAAGAGCCGGAGCGAGGCGCGCACGTCGACAGGCAGATGTCCCATCAGCGCATCATGCCCGGCGCCCGGCCCGCGGTCCGGCACCGGCTCCTCACACACGGAGGACGCCGCCGTCCCCGCTCCGGCCGCCGGGCACCCCGCGCCCGGCGGATCCGGAGGCGTCGGCCGGGCCGGAGGTCACCGTCGGGCCGCAGGCGTCGGCCGGCCCGGGGGTCGCGGTCGTCGGCCCGGGGGCGTCGGCGGACATGTGCAGGGCGTCCACCAGCCCCCGGTAGAGCCCGTCGGTCCGCAGGAGTTCGCGGTGGGTGCCGGTCGCGCGGACGACGCCCTTCTCCATGACGACGATCCGGTCCGCGCCGACGACCGTCGAGAGCCGGTGCGCGATGGAGACGACGGCCGCGCGGTCGGCGTGGGCGCGGACGTGTTCGGTGACGGCGGCCTCCGTCAGCGCGTCGATCTGGGCGGTGGCCTCGTCCAGGAGCAGCACCTCCGGGGCGTGGAGCAGGGCCCGGGCGAGGGCGACGCGCTGCCGCTGCCCGCCGGAGAGCGAGGTGGGCGTCAGTTCGGTGCCCAGCCCGTCGGGCAGCGTGCGCACGTGGTCGCCCAGCCGGACCCCGTCCAGGGCACGGTAGAGGTCGTCGTCCGTGGCGTCCGGGTGGGCGAGCAGCATGTTGTCGCGGACCGAGCCGGGGAGCAGGGGGGTGTCCTGTTCCACGTAGGCGAAGCGACCACGGATGTCGGCGGCGGCCAGCCGGGTGTAGTCGGTGCCGTCCAGCCGGAGCGTGCCGTCCTCCGGGTGGACGAAGCGCAGCAGCAGGGAGAACAGGGTGGTCTTGCCCGCGCCGGAGGGGCCGACGATCGCGGTGTGCCCCCGGGCGGGGATGTCCAGGTCCAGGTTCCGTACGGCGGGTTCGGCGCCGGGGGCGTAGCGGGCGGTGACGTTCCGCAGCTCGATCAGGGGCCGTGCGGTGGGCGCGGTGCGGCGGACCGCGTCCCGTGGGGCGCCCGGGTCGGCGGTCCCGGGCCGGACGCCCCACCCCGGTTCGGCCGTCCCGGGCCGGTGGGCGGTGGTGCCCCGCGCCGGACGGTCCGGCGTCGGGGAGGCGTCCTCCAGCGGGATCTCCCCGACCTCGCGGATGCGCGCGGCGGCGGCGATGCCCGACTGCACCGAGGTGACGTGGCCGGACAGTTCGGTGACCGGGCCCATGAGGCCGAAGGTGTAGAGGAGGAAGGCGATCAGGCTGGACACCTCCAGGGCTCCGGTGGAGACCCGCCAGGCGCCGAGGCCGAGGATGCCGATGACGGCGAGCTGGATGCCGCCGTAGGCGACGGTCCAGGCGACGGCTTCCCTGCGCACGGCGGCGACGCCGTGTCCGGCGGCCGTCCGCGCGTGGTCCACGACGCGTTCGGCGACCCGCTCCTCGGCGCGGGCCGCCTTGACGGTCCGCAGGGCGCGCAGCGCGCCCTCCAGGGTTCCGCCCATCCGGCCGAGGGCCTCCTGGGCCTTCTCCTGCTCGGTGGCGATGGCGGGCATCAGCACCATGAAGACCACCCCGACCGCGAGGACGGCGCCGACCGTGACCGCCAGCAGGACCGGGTCGAGGACGCCCATCAGCACCAGGGTGCCGATCAGCAGGACCGTGCCGTTGACCAGGCCGACGACGCTGGAGGAGGCGGCCTCGCGCAGCAGCACGGTGTCGGAGGTGACCCGGGTGGCGAGTTCCCCGGTGGACCGGGCGGCGAGCGGGAGCGGGGCCGCGCGGAAGTAGTGGCGGACCACGGACGCGCGGGCGTCGCGCACGATCCGCTCGGCGATGGTGCCCAGCAGGACGGTCTGCCAGAGGCCCACGGCCGCGCCCACGACGAGCAGGACGAGCAGGACCGTGATCGGCCGGGCGAGGTGGACGTCACCGGTGAGGGAGTCGAGGACGAGTTTGGTGGCCATGGGGGTGGCGAGTTCCATCGCGGAACCGGCCAGGGCGAGCAGCAGTCCGAGGCCGAGGCCGCCCCGGTGGGGACGGGCGAAGCCCCACAGGGTCCGCAGCCGGGCGAAACGGGGTGGGCGCGGGGCCGCTCCGGAAGCGGCGACCGTGACGGGAGCGGCGTCGGGTGGGGCGGTCGGAACAATAAATCGGTCATTCATGACCCAGATAAGAGCATGAGGAGCCGATAAACGGCAACCGAATACCCGCACCCCTAGACTGACGGCGTGCTGAAGCAGATGCCGCCGGGGGAATCCCGCACCCGGTCACGGACCCGCCGGACGATCCTCGACGCCGCCGTGACGGTCCTCAGCGAGGACCGCTCCGCCCCCCTGAGCCGGGTGGCCGACACCGCGGGGGTGGCCCGGAGCACCCTCCAGCGCTACTTCGCGGACCGCGCCGCGCTCCTCGCCGCGCTCTCCGCGTACGCCTCCGAGCGGATCGACGAGGCGGCCGACCGGGCGCGCACCGGGGAGGGCACGGCCCTGGAGGGCCTGCGCCGTCTCGTCCACGAACTGTTCGACCTCGGGGACGTGGTGATGCTGCTCGGCCCGGAGTGGGAGGAGGAACAGGGCGACGAGCCCGACTCCCCCGCCGACCGGGTCCTGCGGGAACTGCTGGCCCGGGGCCGCGCGGAGGGCACGCTGGACGCCCGGCTCGGCGATGCCTGGATCGAACAGCTGCTGTGGGCGGTGCTCTACACCGCCTGGACGCACGTCCGCGACCGGGGCGCCCCCAAGCACGAGGCGCTGACCTCCTGCCTGCTCTCCCTCACCAAGGCGGTGGGCGCCGAATAGCGCGGGCCGACCCGTCCCCCCACTGGCTGGACGCGCGGACGCGCCGACGGCACCCGCGAGTACGGCACGGGCACCGGTCAGCCGGTGATCCGCGTTCCGTTCGCGGATCGACTCGCGTCGAGCCCAAGGGAGTCGGCCTCGCCCCGCGAACGGGTGGGGGCCGGTTCAGGTACGCGTTCGGCGGTCAGGCCGGGGCGATGAGAAGGCCGGGAAGGGCACCGGTTCCCACCGCCTCCTGGTCGATGACCACGCCGGTGTACGCGCCCACCGCGGCGAACACCCGCCCGGGCAGATGCTCGCCGTGTTCTTCGAAGTACGCGACGACTTCGTGCGCATCGGCCTCAGGGATCGACGGGAACACCGCGCCCGCGTCCTTGAGGGCGGCGTCCAGAGCCGAGTCCCGCCCGGTGTCCGTGCCGAAATCAGCCCGGTACGCGCGGGCGTCAGGCGCATGGATGATCAGAGCCGGGGGGCTGAAGCGGTTGGCGGTCAGACAGAGAACCTCCTCGCCCTCGCACGGAAGCATCGACTCGACCTTGCCCTGGTAGCCGGTCGCCCAGGTCGCCATGCCCCAGTCCTCCAGGACGTACGTCCACTCTCCACAGGTGCCGTACATGGCACGGTTGAGATCCGGGGAGGGCTGTCCAGGCCGCCCAGCCGGAAAGCGCAGGTCCACGCACGGGGTGCGGGCGGCCAACTCATCGAAGTCTGCGCCTAGGTTGATGAGGAACTCGTCCGTCCCGACGCCTCTGACCAGCGTCAGGGAGATGTCGCCGAACATGCCGGGCCGGCCCGGTGAAGGGGAGGGGGTGTAGTAGTTCGCACCGATCCACGCGATACCGTCGCTCACCCGGTCAGAGTATCGCCGCCACTTCCGTGCGCGTCGACCGCCCGACCACAGCACGGCCAGACAGATCGGCGGTCGCCCCCAGCCGCACGGTCGCCGGTGACGGGGCCCCGGCGGCAGGGACAACGCCCGCCTACCGGGGCTGTGTCGCGATCTGGATCAGGTTGCCGCAGGTGTCGTCGAAGACGGCCGTGGTGACGGGTCCCGCCTCCAGGGGCTCCTGGGTGAAGCGGACGCCGAGACCGCTCAGCCGCCCGTACTCCGCCCTCACGTCGTCGACGGCGAACTGGGCGAGCGGGATGCCGTCCTCGACGAGCGCGTCGCGGTAGGGCTTGACGGCCGGGTGACCGGCGGGCTCCAGGAGGAGTTCGGTGCCGCCGGGCGCGTCGGGCGAGACCACCGTCAGCCACCGGGCCCCGCCGCCCAGCGGGACGTCGTACTTCTTCACGAAGCCGAGGACCTCGGTGTAGAAGGCCAGGGCCTTGGCCTGGTCGTCGACGAAGACGCTGGTCAGATGGATTCTCATGGGGTGCTCTCCTCCGGTCCGGATGGGTCGGGCGCGGACCATCGCCCGGCGATCCGCCGCAACGGGGCCGTGTCCAGGTCGTGGAACTTACAGCGGCCCTCCCGCCTGGTCCCGACGAGCCCGGCGCTCTCCAGCACGGCGAGGTGCTGGGAGACCGCCTGCCGCGAGATGCCGGGCTGACGCCTCGCGCTCAGCCGTGAGCAGATCTCGAACAGCGTCTGCCCGGACTTCTCCGCGAGCACGTCGAGGATGGTCCGGCGGGTGGGGTCCGCCAGGGCTTTGAAGAGGTCGTCATCGGCCACCACCACAGGATAGGCAAGTGGCGACTTGCCTATCAAGTCGGGGACGGCGCGCCCGTCCGGCCACTCGGGCCGACCGCCCAAACCCCCAAATAAATTCTGCAAAAATACTTTGGCAAAGTGCTCCGGTCGTTCTACGCTCACCGGGTGACCAGCGAAGAGCACCACCGCGCCCTCGATCCCGAGACGGACGCCGACGCCCTCAAGGCCCTCACCCACCCCCTGCGGATCCGGCTGCTGGGGCTGCTGCGCCAGCACGGTCCGGCCACCGCCAGCGAACTGGCCGCCCGCACCGGGGAGTCCTCCGCGTCCACCAGCTACCACCTGAGGGTCCTGGCGAAGTACGCGTTCGTCACCGAGGCCGAGCACCGGGACGGACGGGAGCGCCGCTGGCGGTCCGCCCACTCCCTCACCACCTGGAGCAACACGGCGATGGCCGCCTCCCCCGGCGGGCTGGCCGCGGTCAGCGCCCTGCGGCGGCGCCAGGTGGAGCACCTCGCCGCCTCCCTCGCCCGGCACGAGGAGGACATGGCGGCCGGACGGCTCGACGAGGAGTGGCGGGAGCCCGCCGGGATCACCGATCTGCTCCCCCTGCTGACCCCCGAGTCGGTGAGCGAACTGTGGCGGACCTTCGAGGAGCGGCTCGCCGAACTGACCGCCCGGGACGCCGACGACCCGCGCGCCCGGCAGGTCGTCCTGCTGACGGCCGGACTGCCGCTGGCCCCCGACCCGCTTCCCACCGCGACCCCCGCCCCGGACGACGGCCTCCCGGAGCCCGGTCCCGGCCCGGTCCCTGAGCCCGTCCCCGACCCCGGGCACGGCCCCGCGTCCCACGCCGGACCCGGGCCCCTCCCCGAAACCTCCCGCCCGTCCGGCACGCGCTCCGGCACGGACGACGACGGGCCCACCCCGTGACCAGCGGCCCCCACCCGTCCATACCGCCGCCGCCGTCACCGTCACAGTCACCGTCACCGTCACCGTCGATCGGGGCCCTCGCCGCCCGTCGGCGCTACGTCACGGCCTGCGCGCTCTTCTGGCTGCCGATCGGGCTGACCATCGCCCCGCTGGTCCTGCTGTTCACCGAACGCGGGATGCCCCTCGCCGCCGTCGCCGGGTTCTTCGCCGCCCACTCCCTGACCGCCGCCGCCCTCGAACTGCCCACCGGCGGGCTGTCGGACGTCCTGGGACGGCGCGCGGTCCTCGCCGCCGCCGGAGTGCTCAACGCCGTCGCCTTCGCCCTCCAGGGCCTCGGCACCGCCCCCTGGGTGCTCACCGCGGGCATGGCGCTGATGGGCGCGGGCCGCGCCCTGTCGAGCGGCCCCGCCGAAGCCTGGTACGTGGACACCGTCCAGGCGGCCGACGGGCCGGACGCCGAGCTGCGCACCGGACTGGCGCGCGGCGGCACGGCGACCTCCGCCGCGCTCGCGGTCGGCACCCTGCTCGGCGGCGCCGTGCCCTGGCTGCTGGGCACCGGCGCGGGCGACCGGCTCGCCTCGGCGACCTCCGGGCTGGTGCTGCCGCTGTCCCTGCCGCCGCTGCTGGGTTCGGTGCTCGCCCTGGGCTTCGCGGGGTACGCGCTGACGGCGCTGCGGGAGGCCCCCCGACCGCCGGTACCGCTGCCCTCGGTGGTGCGGGGCGTGCCCGCGACCGTCGTCGCCGGGCTGCGGCTCGGCGGTCGTGACGCGCTGGTGCGCAGGGTGCTGCTGAGCGCGGCGGCGGCCGGGGGCGCCCTCTCCACCGTCGAACTGCTCACCCCCGGGCGGACGGCGGCGCTGACGGGGGCGGCGGAGTCGGCGGCGGCGCTGCTCGCCGGGCTGGCCTGCGCCGGGTTCCTCTGCTCGGCCCTCGGCAGTCAACTCGCCCCGGCGGCGGCCCGGCTGACGGGCGGCGGGGAGCGGGCGGTCCTCGCGGGGCTGACGGTGTGCGCGGCCGGGCTGCTGCTGCTCGGGGCGACCGCCGCCGCGTCCGGTCCGCCGTGGTGGGCGCTGGCGGCGGTCGGCTACGGACTGCTGTACCTGGGGCTGGGGGTGGCGGGCCCCAACGAGAACGAGGTGCTGCACCGCGCGGTGCCCTCGTCCGCGCGGGCCACCGCCCTGTCGGTGCAGTCCCTGGTGCTGCAACTGGCCGGTGCCGCCACGGGGCTGGTCGTCGCCGCGCTCCCGGCGGGACCGGTGCCGTGGTCGCTGGGCGCGGTGCCGCTGCTGGGCGCGGCCCTGTTGTGGCGACGCGGAGCGCACCGGCCGGGACGCGCGGACCCCGTCCACCGGGCGAACCGGGCCGATGGAACGCACCGGGCCGACGGGACGGACCAGGTCCACGAGACGGCCTGACGGACCGGAGGCCGCTGACGAACGGGACGGACCGGACGGACCGGGCGGAACGAGGCGGGCCGGACGGGCCGGGTGAACGAGAGGACCGGGTGAACGAGGGGACGGGACGGGACAGCCGGGGTCAGATGGACCGGACCGGCCAAGCGAACGGGACGGGGGACCGGAACAGGTCACCGGGACGGGGCACCGGGCGAACCGATCGGAACGGGTTACGACATTCGGCGGCGGGGCACTGCCCGTTCCCCCCGCCGTCTTCGATACTGGGACCGGTCGGCCCGACCGGGACGACCGCACGCACGGCCGCCGGAACGCTCCCCTGGAGGAACCTCTTGCGCATGCTCATCAACGTGGCCGAAACGGTGGTCTCCGACGCCCTGCGGGGTCTGGCGGCGGCCCATCCGGAGCTGACCGTCGACGTGGCGAACCGGGTGATCGTGCGCCGTGACGCGCCGGTCGCGGGCCAGGTCGGGCTGGTGTCCGGCGGAGGCTCCGGGCACGAGCCGCTGCACGGCGGCTTCGTGGGCCCGGGGATGCTCTCGGCGGCCTGCCCGGGCGAGGTCTTCACCTCGCCCGTCCCCGACCAGATGGTGCGGGCGGCGGCGGCCGTGGACGGCGGGGCGGGCGTGCTCTTCGTCGTCAAGAACTACACGGGTGACGTCCTCAACTTCGACATGGCCGCCGAACTCGCCCAGGACGAGGGCATCCAGGTGGCGAAGGTCCTGGTGAACGATGACGTGGCCGTCACCGACAGCCTGTACACCGCCGGGCGGCGGGGCACCGGCGCGACCCTGTTCGTGGAGAAGATCGCGGGGGCCGCCGCCGAGGAGGGGATGCCGCTGGACCGGGTGGCGGCCGTCGCCCGGCGGGTCAACGCGAACGCCCGCAGCTTCGGGGTGGCGCTCAGCTCGGTGACCACCCCGGCCAAGGGCAGCCCGACCTTCGACCTGCCGCCCGGTGAACTGGAGCTGGGCATCGGCATCCACGGGGAGCCGGGCCGGGAGCGGCGGCCGATGATGACCTCGCGGGAGATCGCCGACTTCGCGGTGCACACCGTCCTGGACGACCTGGACCCAAGGAACCCGGTGCTCGTCCTGGTCAACGGCATGGGCGCGACGCCGCTGCTGGAGCTGTACGGGTTCAACGCGGAGGTGCGGCGGGTGCTCGGGGAGCGCGGGGTCCCGGTGGTGCGCAACCTCGTGGGCGACTACGTGACGTCCCTGGACATGGCGGGCGCCTCGGTGACGCTCTGTCAGGTGGACGAGGAGCTGCTGCGGCTGTGGGACGCGCCGGTCAGCACCCCCGCGCTGCGCTGGGGACGGTGACCGACCGCCGTCCCGACCGCCACCGTCACGCCTTCAAGGAGTTCCCTTGCTCGACACCGAGTTCTTCCGCCGCTGGATGACCGCGACCGCCGCGTCCGTGGACCGCGAGGCGGACCGGCTCACCGAACTCGACTCCCCCATCGGGGACGCCGACCACGGCGGCAATCTGCGCCGTGGCTTCACCGCCGTGGTGAACGCCCTGGACGATCCCGCCGCCCCGCCGCCCACCACCCCGGGCGCCGTGCTGGTCCTCGCTGGCCGTCAGCTCATCTCCCGTGTGGGCGGCGCCTCGGGCCCCCTCTACGGAACGCTGCTGCGGCGCACCGGCAAGGCCCTGGGGGACGCCCCCGAGGTCTCCCGGGCCGCGTTCGCGGACGCGCTGCGCACCGGGGTGGACGCGGTGGCGGCGCTCGGCGGGGCCGCGCCCGGCGACAAGACCATGCTGGACGCCCTGCTGCCCGCGGTCGAGGCGCTGACCGGGGGCGGGACCTTCGCGGCGGCGCGGGCCGCCGCCGACCGGGGGGCCGCCGCCACCATCCCGATGCTGGCCCGCAAGGGCCGGGCGAGCTACCTCGGCGAGCGCAGCGTCGGCCACCAGGACCCGGGGGCGACCTCGTCGGCGCTGCTGGTCGCGGCGCTGGGCACGGCCCGGGGAGGGGACGGGGATGAGTGACGGGACCCGGCTGGCGGACGCCCGGCCCGGCGAGGCGGTGGTGGGGATCGTCCTGGTGTCGCACAGCGCGGCCGTCGCGGAGGCGGTGGCCGCGCTGGCTGCGGGGCTGGCGGCGGGCGGCGCGCCCGCCCCAGTGGCCGCGGCGGGCGGTACGGAGGGCGGCGGCCTCGGGACGAGCGCGGAGCTGATCGCCGCCGCGGCGGCGCGGGTGGACCGGGGCGCGGGCGTGGCGGTCCTGGTGGACCTCGGCAGCGCGGTGCTCACGGTCAAGGCCCTGCTGGCGGAGGGCGACGAACTCCCGGCGGGGACACGGCTGGTGGACGCGCCGTTCCTGGAGGGCGCGGTGGCGGCGGTGGTGACCGCGGCCACCGGCGCGGACCTGGCCTCGGTGGCCGCGGCGGCCACCGAGGCGTACGCCTACCGCAAGGAGTGACGGCGGCGGCCGGGCGCGGTCACCCGGTGGCGGCCCGCCGGGCCACCAGGGCCCGCGCCAGGCGCTCGCCCTCGGTGACGGCGGCCCGGTGGCTCTCGATGGGCCGCACCCGGGTCCCGGTGAAGACGATGTACGTGACCCCGGACGCAACGCCGCCGGTGCGGGGGTCGGCGGGGATGCCGAGGGCCTTCGCCGCCGCGTGGGACGCCTCGCCGATGATCCCGGCGGGCCCGGTGTCCCCGACGACCCCGTAGAGCACCCGGTCCCGGTACACGACGGCGACGGCGCTGCCGCCCCGGACGCCGTGGTCGGCGTAGCGCCAGCGGGCGCTGGGGGCGGGCACCACGACGAACGGCAGCCGTTCGGCGCTGAGGTAGCGGCCGTCGGACTGGGTGAAGGCGGTCATGGCGGAGAAGTGCGGGTCGGTGCGCGCGTTGCAGTGGGTGCCGGGGCGTCCGTCGCAGTCGACGTCCAGGTCGGCCTTCCAGTACACGACCCCGGGCTTCCCGCAGACGGGCACGGTGGCCCGGGCCGCCGAGGCGTCCGTGCGGTAGGAGCCCGCCGAGACCCGGTCGCAGCCCCGGACCGCCGCGAGCAGTCCGGCGGCGGGGACGGTGCCCTCGTCGGGGGCCCGGCCGTCGGCGGGGACGGCCGGGTCGGTGGTCCCCGGCGCCGGCCGGGGGGCGGGGGGCAGGGCGTCGGCGGACAGGGCGCCGGGCACGAGCAGGACGGTGCCGAGGGCGGTGGCCAGGACCGCCGTTCGGTTGCGCACGATGAACAGACCTTCCGTGGACGACTCATGACGAACTGCCACAGAGCCGTTCCCGTTCGGCGGTCCGCCTCTCCCACGAGGGGGCCGGACGGGGGGCCGCGCGGGCGTCGGCACGGCGTGTCGTGACCCGGACGGCCCCCCGGCCGTGACCGACGGCCCCTCGCCGCGCCCGGAAGAACAGCCGTGACCAGAAGAACAACCGTCAACCTCTTGATGTGGACTCGCCATCCGTGCCATATAGGTCTGTACCAATGCCACCCGACCGGAAGGCACCACGGTGCGCACCATCCCCCCACGGCGTGTTCCCCCCACCCCCGTCGACCCCACCGGCCCGCACGGCTCCGGCACCCCTGTCGGTCCCACCGACCCCGGCCGCCCCACAAGTTCCGCCAGCTCCGCCAGCTCCGTCCCGAGCGGCCCGACGACCCGTGCCCGGCGCTCCCCGCGCGCCGGGATCGTCCGCGCCCTGCCCCTGACCGCCGCCGCGTTCCTGCTGGCCTCCTGCGGGCTGCTCGGGGAGGAGGCTGCGGTCGCCCCGCCCGCCGCCCCCATCGGCGTGACCGCGCAGGCGGGCAGCTCCAGCAGCGTCCACGTGATGTGGAACCGGCCCGGCCCCGGCGCCAAGGTCGAGGGGTACGAGGTCTACCAGGGCGACAAGAAGGTCAAGGAGCTGTCCGGCGAGCAGTACATGGTCGACGTCACCGGCCTCGACCCCTCCTCCTCCTACTCGTTCACCGTCCGCGCCCGCGACGACCGGGGCACCCTCAGCCCCCGCAGCCGTCCCGTCACCGTGACCACCCCCAAGGCCACCCGCGCGGACAAGAAGGCGCCGACCGTGCCGGGCGAGCTGACCGGACGCGCCCAGGGCGCCCGGAGCGCCCTGCTGACCTGGCGGAAGTCCACCGACGACCAGGGCGTCGTCTCCTACGACGTCTACCAGTCGGGCACGAAGATCCACAGCGCGGGTCCCGAGGACACCCGGACCGTGGTGACCGGTCTGCGCCCGGACACCGCGTACGTCTTCACGGTCAAGGCCCGGGACGCGGCGGACAACTCCTCCGGAGCCAGCCGCGAGGTGCGGCTGACCACCGCCGAGGGCACCGCCGACGCGCGCGGGACCGCGCCCACCGACTTCCGGGCGACGACCCGGAAGAAGGACGGGGCGTACTACCTGGAGCTGTCCTGGGAGCCGCCGAAGACCGACGCGGTCGTCATGCAGTACCGCATCCAGCTCGACCGGAAGCAGACCACCTCCCTGGTCTGGGGCGGCGAGCCCCCGGCCGGGCGCGCCGAGCACAGCTTCTACCTGGACCAGAAGAAGGGCGTCACCTACCGGGTGCGCATCCAGGCGATGCTGCCGGACGGGACGTTCGGGGCGTACTCGGCGGAGCGGACGGTGGTGACCGGCCGGGACTGACGCGCCGACGGTCCGCACGGGTCCCGGCACCGGGGGGCGGGGCCCGTGCGGGTGACGCGGCGGCGGATCCGTTCCCCCGGACGCGGGAGCCCGTCACCTGCCCGGGCCGCGTCCGGGTGCGGAGGACCGGATCCGGCCGTTGGCTCGGCTCAGGGCGGCACGGACGACTTCCCACCCCCGGCGGCGCAACGGACGTTCCGCCAGCCGTGCGGCCGGAGGGCAGACTCATGCGCACCACTCGGATATCCGTCCGCACCACACCGGCGGTGGCCGCCGCCGCGCTCCTCCTGGGGTTCGCCGCGCCCGCCGTCGCCGGGGGCACCGGCGTCACGGGCGTCAGCGTGACGTCCAACGGGCCGACGGTGCGGGTGAGCACCTCGGCCTGCGCCCGGGGCGGTACGGCCTCCCTGCTCAGCGGCACCCAGGCGAACGTCGTCCAGGGACGGCAGATCACCCTCGCCCCGGGCGCCACCCAGTCCGGCGAGTGGACGGGGGTCGGTTCGGGCACGTACACCGTGGTGGTGGTGTGCGCGGACGGGACCACCGCCGGAAGCCAGTCGGTGACCGTCAACGCGGTGCCCACCGTCTCGGCGACGACCGCGCCCGCCGGGGTCCGGGGCGGACTGGGCGGCGGTTCCACCGACCACCGGGAGCTGACCCTGGCGGCCGGTGCCGCCCTGGTCGCCGCCGCGGTCGCCGGGACCGTGCTCCACCTGCGGCGCAGGGCGCGTCCGCACCGGCACTGACCCCCTCCGGCCCGACGGCCGCCGTCCCGTTCCCGGGGCGGCGGCCGTCCGGCGTTCCGTCCTCCGCCTCCGGGCGGCCGGCGGCGGCACCCGGGAGCCGGGGACCGCGCGGGACCGCCGGGGACCACCGACGGCCGCCGACGGCCGCAGGGCGGAGGCCGAGGGCCGCGCGGGTCAGCCGACGGCGGCGCGGGACGCCTCCCCGACCGCCGCCGGAGTGCGGATGGAGCCGAACTCGGCGGTCCGGCGCAGGGCGAAGCCCAGCTTCAGATAGATGCGGATGGCGTCGGTGTTCCCGGCCGAGGCGTGCATGAACGGCGACTCTCCCCGGTCGGCGATACCGGCCGCCACCGCCCGCACCAGCCGGGCGGCGAGGCCCTGCCCCCGGTGGGCGGGGTCGGTGCAGACCGCGCTGATCTCCGTCCAGCCGGGCGGGCGCAGCCGCTCCCCGGCCATCGCGATCAGCGCGCCGTCCCGGCGGATGCCGAGGTAGGTGCCGAGTTCGATGGTGCGGGGCAGGAAGGGGCCCGGCCGGGTGCGGGCCACCAGGTCCAGCATCTCGGGCACGTCGGCGGGCCCGAGCCGTACCGTCTCGGGGTCGTGCGCGGGCTCCACCCCGTCGTCCACGAGCTGGACGCCCTCGCCCAGCGAGACGGTGGACCAGCCCTCGGGCAGTTCCGCCCGCACCCCCGGCAGGGGGACCTCCCGGTCCGGTCCGTAGAGCGCCGCGAGGTCCGCCCAGTCCCGGGGGCCCGGGTCGGGGGGCAGACCGATCCAGGGCGAGACGTCCAGCGGGTAGCGGACGATCCGGCCGCGCCGTTCGGCCAGATGCGCGTGCGGCCCTTCGAGGGCGGCGAGGGCCGGGTTGTCGAGGATGTGCGGAACACCGGTCAGGGCGCTCTCCCGGCTCAGGGCGGGAGCGGACGGCGGGGTGGCACGGGGGTCCCCGGACACCCCGGCCCCCGACCCGCCGCCACTGGTGGACGCGTACGTCTTCGGCATGGACTTCCCTCTCGCTCGTGCGCGCGAGTGGGCCCCCACCCGCGCCAATCGGCTCCAAGGGCGGTCGCGGCGTCCGTATTCCCGGGCCGGAGGGGAGTTCACACACCCGCAACGCCCGGTGGGCCGGAGCCCGTCACCGGGGCCGTCACCGGGTGCGGGAGCCGGGCGGCCCGGAGGTCAGGAGCCGGTCGGAGCGGCCGCCGCCGTGGCCGCGAGCCACCCGGCGGCGGCCTGGTCCGCGAGCGTCACGGCGACGGTCCGGGCGCGCGGGGCCGTCACCGCCCCCTCCCCCGGGTCCAGCAGGAACCGTCCGACGAAGCGTCCCCCGGCCGTGGCCCTCAGCTCGGTCTCCCCCGTGGGCCACCCCCGCCGTTCCACGTCCCGGGGACGGCCGTCGACGGTGACGGTGCCGTCCGGTTCCAGGCGGGGCGGACGGCCGAGCAGGGTGCCGTACTCGAACCGGCAGCCGCGCAGCCCGAGGACGGCGACCAGTTCGCGCCGTGCCAGCTCCACGACGTCCTGCGGCGCCCGCCGCCGCTCCGTGAGCCGGGCGGTGTCGCGCAGGGCGGCGATCCGGGCCCCGTCGGCGACGGTGACGGCCTCGGAGCGCCGGGCGCGGGTCGCGGTCCGGGCGACGGCCAGCCCGATGACGAGGAGCAGCAGCGCCGTCACGAGGTCACCGGGGTCGGTGACGCGCGGGGACCCGTAGGGGCGGGTCAGCAGCAGGTCGAACCACCAGGCGGCACCGACGGCGGCGAGCACGGCGGCGGCGCGGCAGCCGAGCACGGCCACCGCGACGACGGCCACGGCGAGCGCGAGGGCGAGCACGGCGGAGGTCACCAGGCCACGCGCCGGGACCAGCGCGGCGGCGGTGGCCGGTGGCAGTACCAGTCCGGCCGTCAGGGCGAGACGGTCGTGGCGGGAGGGGATCCGGACGCGCATCGTGGGCCTCCCGCCGTCGTGCGGTCATCCGCTCGTCCGCTCCCGGGACGGGAGCACGGACCGGATCGGACGGGGTCGGACCGGACCTGACACGGGCCGGACGACCGGCGGGGCCGGTGCCCCGGTACCTCCAGCGTCCGCCCCGGCGGGCCGGTCGGCACGGAGCGGTCCCGATCCTGACGGCGCCCTGACGCGGTCCCGGGACCGGCCGGGACGGAACCGGAGACCGGGGCCGGAAGGACGCCGGAAGGCCCCGGAGCGCGACCGGAGGGAACGCGGAAGGAAGGAGGGGAACGGCGACGGAGCCGGAGAACAGCAGAAGCGCCCGGGGGACGGTTCACCCCGGGCGCCCGCTGGTCGGTGACCGCCGAGCCGGAAGGCTCAGCAGGAGAGGTTGCCCCCGGTGCCCACGCCGAGGAGCCCGGCGAAGCGCTGGTAGCTGTTGATCCGGCTCTGGACCTGCGCGGGGTTGCCGCCGTTGCACTCCAGGGCGCCGTTGATGCTGCGGATGGTCTGGCCGAACCCGGCGCCGGTCGTCATCGCCTGGTGACCCGTCATGACGCCCGGGCCCTTCTGGGTGTTCCAGTACCACAGGGCCGTCTTCCAGGCGACGGCCGCGCTGTTCTGGACCAGCGAGGGGTTGTTGAGCAGATCGATGCCGAGCGCGTCGCCCGCGGCCTTGTAGTTGAAGTTCCAGCTGAGCTGGATGGGACCGCGGCCGTAGTAGGCGGACCGCCCGGCGGGGCAGCCGTAGGGCTGGGTGGTGTCGCAGTAGTGCGAGTAGTTGGCGGTGTTCTGCTCCACGATGTGCACGAGGCCGCCGGTCTCGTGGTTGATGTTCGCGAGGAAGGCCGCGGCCTCCTGCTTCTTCACCGTGTCGCCGCCGGTCATGGCGAACGCCGGGTAGGCGCTGAGCGCCTCCTTCAGCCCGGCGTAGGTGTAGAAGGAGTTCCGGCCCGGGAACATCTGGTTGAACTGGGACTCGGTCACCACGAAGTCCCCGGCGGGGGTCTCGGGACCGGCGGGGTCGGTCTCGCAGGCGTACGGGTTCCAGAACCAGGTGGAGACGGTGGGGTCGTACCCCGGGTTGGCGTGTTCGACGATGTACGCCTTCCCGTCGCGGTACCGGACGATGTCGCCGACCGCGTACGACGTGCCCTGCTGCCATGCCGGGTAGCTCGAACAGGGGGCGGCCACGGCCTGCGCCGCCGGAAGGGCGACGGTGACGCCGGTGGCGATGGCCAGCGAGGCGAGCGCGGCGGTGAGGCGTCGCTTGGACATGCTGTTCTCCTCGTGCGGTACGGCTCGCCCGGGGTCGATCGGACGTCCTGCGCGGGGCCGGGTGGGGCGGCTCCCTGCGTGACGGGCGGGCCGTTGTGGGGGGTGGGGTGCCTACTCAAGCGCTTTGGTCTGTACCAGTCAAGGGTTCAGAGCATTCTGCCTACGGCCGGACGGCGACCGGGGCAGACCGGAACGCCACACTCCCGGACAACCCCCGCGAGGACGGCGGACGATGACCACCCACCGATGGGACGGCCCCTCAACTCCCTGACTCAACAGCCGAACTGATGAACCATCAACTCTTCTGCGGGCCAAGGGGGAAGCAGAACCCCGGGTCAGCGGGCGAACGACTCGTAGTGGAACCGGGAGCCCGGCACCCCGGCCTCCTCCGACGCGGTCAGCGCGGCCCGGGTCAGCCCCGGCGGACCGCACACGTACACGTCCCGCCGTCCGAGGTCCGGAACCAGCCGCAGCAGGCTGCGCGCGTCCAGCGGGACCCGGTAGCCGTCCGGGGCGCTCACCGAGTAGACCACCCGGGCGCCCCGTTCGGTGGCGATCCGGTCGAGTTCCCCGCGCAGCGCCAGATCGGCCGCGCCCCGGGCCCAGTACACGAGGACCGTGTCACCGGGCAGCGTCTCGAAGAGCACCCGCAGCGGGGTGATCCCGATCCCGCCCGCGAGCAGCAGCGACCGGCCGGTGCGCGCCCGGTCCCGGGTGAGCGCGCCGTAGGGCCCCTCGGCCCACACCCGGGTCCCCGGGGCGATCCCGGCGAGCGCGCGGCTGCGGGGACCGACGCCCTTGACGGTGATCCGCAGCGTACGGCCGTCGGGGACCGCCGACAGGGAGTACGGGGTCGCCGTCCAGCGGAGTCCCGGGGCGAGGAACCGCCAGCGCAGGAACTGCCCCGGTCTGGCGCCCAGCCGGTCCAGCCGACGTCCGGTCAGGTACACCGAGACGACCCCCGGCGCCTCGGGCCGCACCCCGGTCACCACCAGCCGGTGGCGCAGCGCGCACCGCACCGGCCCCAGCACCCGGAACCACACCAGCGCCCCGGCCGCCGTGCCGTACAGCGCGCACCAGACGGCGCGGGCGCCCGGCGCCCCGGACGAGAGCTGGTGCCAGAAGCCGAGGCAGACGGCGGCGTGGGCGAGGAGGCGGAGGACGTGCCGGGTCCCGTGCCCCGGCCGCCGCCGGGCGGTCCCGGCCGGGACCGCCGCCGCGAGGAGGAACAACACCGAGGCCGCCGCCGCCAGCGCCGTGTCCGGACGGCCCAGGAGGGCGGCGGCCGGGTCCACCGGGTGCCGTCCCTCCGTCAGCGACCGCCCGGCGAGGAGCAGTGCCAGCCGCGCCGCCGTCAGGGAGGCGGTGATCCGGCCGAGTCGCGCGTGCCAGTGGGCGAGCCGGTGGGTGCCGAGGCTCCGGTCGAGCCGGGGCACCCGTGCCGCCAACAGCAGCAGGAGGACGACGGAGTAACCGGCGAGCACTCCGGCGAGGAGGCCCCCGGCGACGAGGCGGCCCCCCGCGCCCCCCTCGGACCGCCCGGCCCCCGTGCCGGACCACCACAGACAGCACGCCCCGAGGGCGCCGATCCCGGCGATGGACCTGACGATCAGCACGGCGGGCCGGACGGCGGGTCCGGGCACCACCGGACGGCGGACGGCACGCGGAGCGGCGTGGACGGCACGCGTAGGTTCGGACACGTCGTCTCCTCCTGCCGGTCGCCCGTTCCGGGGAGGGGTACGTACGTCGTTCCGCGCCGGTTCACCCTGGGGCGGGACGTACGGGGAACGGCCGGATTCCCGTATCCCGGGGTCCTCAGCGCAGCCCTTCCGCCAACGGGCCCAGGGACAGGACGGGCAGATGGCTCAACAGGGCGAGGAGCAGCGCCATCATTGTGGCCAGGGTGCCGAAGGTGACACCTGTCGTGCGAAGGGTTCCGGCCGTCGTGGCCGTGGGACGCCCCCGGGCCAGCCCGCCCGCGAGGGCGAGGACGAGCGCCATCGGCAGATAGCGGCCCACGAGCATCACCACGCTCATCAGCGACTGGTGGAAGGGCGTGGTCCCGTCGAAGCCCGCCATGGCGCTGCCGTTGCCCGTCGCGCTGGAGGTGTAGGCGTAGACGAGTTCGGTCAGTCCGTGCGGACCGGTGTCGTCCATGGACGGTTCGCCGTGCCCGAGGGCCAGCGCCAGGGCCGCCGCGAGCAGGATCGTGGCGGGGGCGACCAGCGTGTAGAGGGCGATCCGGCGGATCTCCGGCGGACCGAGGGACTTGCCCAGGTAGCCGGGGGTGCGGCCGGTCATCAGACCGCCGAGGAACACCGCCGCCAGGACGGCGATCAGCAGCCCGTACAGCCCGCTGCCGGTGCCTCCGGGGGCGATCTCGCCGAGCATCATCGCGCTGAGCAGCACCCCGCCGCCGAACGCGGTGAAGCTGTCGTACGACGCCGCCCCCGCACCGTCCGCGCTGGCGGTCGCGGCGATGGCGAAGAGGGTGGAACCGGGCACCCCGATCCGGGTCTCGGTTCCTTCGTGGGCCCCGCCGACGGCCTGGGGGACGGTGCCCCCCGCCGCGTCCTGGGCGACCGTCGCGGCGGCGGCCAGCAGCGCGAACAGCGTTCCGACGACCGCGAACAGGGCCCAGCCCTGCCGGGTGGAGCCGACCAGCCGCCCGTACGCGCGCGGCAGCGCGGCCGGGACCAGCAGCATCAGGACGACCGACAGGGCGTGCGTCCACGCCGAGGGGTTCTCGAAGGGGTGGGCGCTGCTGGCGTTGAAGAAGCCGCCGCCGTCCCCCGACATCAGTTTGACGGACTCCCAGGAGCCGACCGGGCCGCTGGGGAGGGTCTGGGTCCCGCCCGCGACGGTGGTCACCGTCCGCGCGGCGTCGAGGTCCTGGGGGACGCCGAGGGCGATGAACAGCGCCCCGGCGACGACGGCCAGCGGCAGCAGCACCCGGAACAGGGTGCGGGTGAGGTCCACCCAGAAGTTGCCGAGCGCGTCGGTGTCCCGTCGCACCAGGCCCCGGATCAGGGCGAGGGCGACGCAGACGCCGACGGCGGACGAGGCGAACGCCTGGGTGCCGAGGCCCGCCATCACGGCGAGGTGCCCGGTGGTGCCCTCGGCCGCGTAGTTCTGCCAGCTGGTGTTGGTGGTGAAGCTGACGGCGGTGTGCAGGGCGAGCAGCCACGGCACGCCCCGGTGGCCGGTGGACCAGGGCAGCAGGTGCTGGAGAGTGAGGAGCGCGAAGAGCGCGGCGACGCCCGCCGCGGAGAACGCCAGCAGCGCGGTCAGATAGTGCCGCCAGTCCTGTTCGCGGTCGGGGTCGACGCCGCAGCAGCGGTACAGGATCCGTTCGGCGCGGAGGTGCCGGTCGCCGCCGAGGGCGCGGGCCAGGTAGTCGCCGAGCGGGACGTGCAGCGCCACGACCACGGCGAGCACGAGGGCGGCCTGGAGCCAGCCGTGCACGTCAGACCCCCCGTCCGGGACGGAGCCGGTCCAGGGCGGCGTTCAGCGTGACGACGTTGACCGCCGGTTCCCCGAGGACGCCGAGCGCGCGGCCGGTGGTGTGGTCGGCGACCAGTTCCCGTACGGTGCGCGCGGCCAGGCCCCGCCGGGCGGCGACCCGGGCGGTCTGGAGCCGGGCGTAGGCGGGGCTGATGTGCGGATCGAGGCCGCTGCCGCTGGCCGTCACGGCGTCGCCGGGGACGGCGGGCCGGGCGGGGGCGTCCCCGCGCACCGGGGTGACCACCGCGGACCGGTGGTCCTCGCCGGGCGGGGCGCAGCGGACGGCGACCCCGGCGTAGCGGGACCGGAACGGCCGCGCGGGGCAGGGCTGGTTGAGGCTCACCACCCGGGTGACGGGACCGGTGGCGCCGTGCGCGCGGTACACGCCGAGGACCGCGCCGACCCCGTCGTCGGTGCAGTACGGGCGGGAGCCGTCGACGCCCTCCCGCTCCCCTGTCTCCGCGCTGCGGGAGCAGACCAGGGTCAGCAGGCCCGGGGTGCCGGGGCGGCCGTCCCGGGGCGGGGTGTCCACGGTGGACTCGGGGCCGAGGTTCCCGGCGGCGGAGGCCAGGGCGTCGTAGCCGCGTCCGGCGTGCGAGGGCCGGGGCTGGAAGTAACCGGGCAGCGCCCGGCCGTCGGGTCCGCTGAAGGACTGGCCGATCAGCGCGTCGTCCGGTCCGGGGGCGCCCCCGACCGCGTCGGAGAGCCGGGCGGCGGCGGTCAGCGCCAGCGGGTAACCGAGGCCGAGCAGCAGGGTCAGGGCCAGGACGACGCGTACGGCGGCGAGGGGCGTCCTGGCCCGGGCCGGCGGCCGAAGGAGCGGTCGGTTCATGGTGGGGCGCCTCGGGATCTGGCGGACGGACGCGCGGGGCGCCCGCCGGGGCGAACGGGAGCGACGGGCCCGGGCGGGGACGCCCCGGCCGCGCCGCCGACGCTAAGGTCGCCCCGCCGGGCCTCCCTCGGCCCTGACGCGTCGCATACGGCCGACCGCCGTGCCCTGACACGACGCTGACGCACCACCGGCCCGACCGTCGCCCCGGGCCCCGGACCTCGGACCCCACGAACGTCCGCCACCGGTCGCCCCACCGCCGGACAAGGCCCCTCCCGGCTTGACTCGCGCCCCGAGGGAGCCTGCCGCCGGGGCCGTCTCCCTCCTCACGGCCCGTCGTGGCCGCTCGCGCAGTTCCCCGCGCCCCTGACGGGGCCCGCCCAACGGGTCCGTAAAGACCGCCAGGACGCGCACCGAAGGGGCGCGGGGAACGGCGCGACCAGCCCCGGACACCCCGCAGCAGACAACCCACCCGAGGCGGCAGCCCCGCCAAGGGCGCGAGGAACAGCGCGACCAACCCACCACCCCCGCGGAAAAACACCCCACCGAACCGCCCCAAAGGGGCGCGGGGAACGGCGCGGCCAACCCCGGACACCCCGCAGCAGACAACCCACCCGAGGCAGCAGCCCCGCCAGGGGCGCGGGGAACGGCGCGAGCAACCCCCGCCGGCCCGCAGCGAACAACGCACCCCGGACACCAGCCCCCTCAGGGACGCGAGGAACGGCGCGACCACCCCGGACGGCCCCGCTCCGGGGGCGAAGCGCCCTGGCGAAACGTCCGGCGCGCCCCAGTGGGGGGGAGAAGCGCGCAACACGGGGGGCGCCCAAAGCACCCCGACCCGTCACCTGCGCGGTGACGGGCCGGGAAAGGCACGGGAGGAGCACCCCGTCGGCATCCACCCGGACGGGTGAGCGACCGCGCGGGGCACCGGTTCACGCGGTGGGTTCGAACCAGGTGGGACCGTCGGCGAGCGCGTGCTTGATCCGGGTGAGGCTGAACTCGTTCAGGTCGGGCAGCCGGTCCAGCGAGAACCAGCCCACCTCCAGCGACTCGTCGTCGTTGACCCGCGCCTCGCCGCCGACGGCCCGGCACCGGAAGGTGACGTCCATGTACTGGCAGACGTCCCCGTTGGGGTAGGACACCGGTTCCAGCGCCTGGACGAGCACCACCCGCTCGGCCACGCACCGCACCGCCGTCTCCTCGTACACCTCGCGCACCGCGCAGGCGGCGGGCTGCTCCCCCGGGTCCGGGATGCCGCCGATCACCGACCACTCGCGGTTGTCGCTGCGGCGGCCCACGAGGACCCGGCCCTCGTCGTCGAACACGATGGCCGTCACACCCGGGAGCCAGAGCAGTTGCTGCCCGGCGGTGGCGCGGAGGGTGGAGATGAATTCAGGAGTAGCCATGGGACCGACGATAGGGCCTCGGGCGGGGGCGACGACCGGAGCCGGACGCCCTCACCCGGCGGTGGCCGCCCGGCGCGCGCGGACCCGCAGGGCGCCCGCCCAGCCGAGCCCACCGGCCGCGACCAGCACCAGCAGCGCCTCGGGCAGCACGCCCAGCCGGGTGGCCGGGGTCTGCCCGGTGCGCAGCGGCACTTCGGCCACCAGCGAGTCGGGGGTGAACATCCCGGTGCGGTCCACGACCCGGCCGTCCGGCAGGATCACCGCGCTGACCCCGCTGGTGACGGGGACCGCGACGGTGCGGCTGTGCTCGACGGCGCGCACCCGGGACATGGCGAGCTGCTGGTAGGTCATCTCGCTGCGGCCGAAGGTGGCGTTGTTGCTGGGCACCGACAGCAGGGTGGCCCCCTCGCGGACGGTGTCCCGCACCGCCCAGTCGAACGCGGCCTCGTAACAGGTGACCAGGCCCACCCGGGCGCCCGCCATGGCGAAGACGCCCGGCTCGGAGCCCCGGCTGAAGTCCTTGCGGACCATCCCGGCGTCGCTGCTGACGGCGGTGACGATCGACCGCAGCGGCAGGTACTCGCCGAACGGCTGGATCTGGCGCTTGTCGTAGGTGTCGACGGGGCCCTTCTCGGGGTCCCACAGGATCTGCTCGTTCAGCAGCCTGCCGTCCTCGGTGGTGACCACCCCGCCGACCGAGACCGGGGCCCCGATCGCGGCGACGGCCCGTTCGATGACGGCACGGGCGTCGGGGTTGCGGAACGGGTCGATGTCGGAGGAGTTCTCCGGCCACAGCACCAGGTCGGGCCGTTCGGCGCGGCCCCGGGCGACCTCCCGGGCGAGCCGCTCGGTCTCCTTGGCGTGGTTGTCGAGGACGGCCCTGCGCTGCGCGTTGAAGTCGAGGCCCAGCCGGGGCACGTTGCCCTGGATCACCGCGATGGTCACCGTGCCGTCCTCGGCGGCGGCGCTGACCAGCGGACGCGCCGCGAGGGCAGCGACCAGCGGCAGCAGCAGCGCCCCGGCGGCGACGGCGGCCGCGCCCCGCCGCACGGCGGTGCCGCGCCGGGCGCCCGCGCCCAGCCGGACCGCCTCGTGCAGACCGAAGCCGCACAGGACGACGGCGAAGCCGAGGACGGGGGTGCCGCCGAGCGCGGCCAGCGGCAGGAACACCCCGTCGGCCTGCCCGAACGCGACCTTGCCCCAGGGGAACCCCTCGAACGGGACCCGGGCCCGGGCGGCCTCCCCGGCGATCCACAGGGCGGCGGCCCACAGCGGCCAGCCGGGCAGCCGGGAGAGCGCGGCGGCGCCCGCGCCCACCAGCGCCACGAACGCGGCCTCGATCGCCACCAGCGCCAGCCACGGTCCGGGGCCCACCTCGACGCCCGTCCACACCAGCAGCGGCAGCAGGAAGCCCAGTCCGAAGAGGTAGCCGAGTCCGAGTCCGGCCTTCCAGGAGCGTCCGCGCACCGCCCACGCGAACCCGGCGAACGCGGCCGGGGCCAGCCACCACAGGACGCGCGGCGGGAAGCTGGCGTAGAGGAGCGCCCCGGAGAGCGCCGCGACGAGGAGCGGAGCGAGCCGCCGCGCCCAGCGGGCCGCCCGGGTGGTGTCGGCGGGCGGCGGGGCGAGCCGTCCCGGCTCGTCTGTCGGAGTGGCGATGACGGTCACTCCAGGAGTCTACGACCAGGCCGGAACCGGGCACCGGGGCGTACGCCTCCCGTCCACGGCGCCCCCGGTGCGGCGGACACCGCACCGGACGGCGATCTCGCGCAACCCGTCCCCGCGCGGGGGCACCAGCGGTTACCGTGAGCCACAGCCCCGTACGGACGGCCGCTTCCCACGGCCTCGGGGGCATGTCACGACGTCGGGGGGACGGCGGATGGGGACGTGGAGCGGTACGGGGGCCCCGGGGCACGCCCCCGCCGACGGCCGGTCCGGAGCGGGCGCGCCGGAGCCGTCGGCCTGCGCGGAGGGCCGCACCGCCGCCGATCCGGTCGGGGTGGTGCTGCTGGCGGTCTGCTCGGGCTGGGCGCTGGTGACGGCGGCGGTGAACGGCGGCCGCCCGGAGGGGGTGCTCCTGGCGGCGCTCGCGGTGGCGGCGTCCTACGCGTTCGGGCGGATCTACGGGGCCCTGGTCCCGGTCGGCGCGCTCGCCACCGCCGCCCTGACCGGTCTGGTCCTCGCCTTCCTGCTGCCGCACGTGCGGACCGCGCCGGAGGGCTCCTCCCCGCTGGGGCAGGGGGGCGCGACGGCCGCGCTGCTGGTGCTGGCGGCGGGCGCGGCGTGCTGTACGGCGTGGGTGGCCCGGCGCCGGGCGGCGCGCCGGGCGGCGTGGACGCTGGCCCTGCTGGTCACGGTCGCGGCGGGGGTCCTCGGTTCGACGGCGGGGCTGACGCTCTGCGCGGGGGTGGTGCTGTGTTCGGCCGCCGCCGGGCCGCGACGGCGGGCGCTCGCCCTGGGGGTGCTGGGCGCGGGGGCGGCGGCGACCGCCGGGGCGGCCTGGGCGATCGCGGAGGGGGCGCTCCCGGACGGGCTGCTGGCGCTGCTGGAGGCCCCGCTGACCTCCTACCGCCTGCTGCTGTGGCGGGACGCGCTGGAGCTGGCGCGGGAGCACCCGGTGCTCGGGGTGGGTCCGGACCGCTTCGGCGAGCTGAGTCCGACGGTGGCGGAGTCCCTCGTCCCGGACGGCCGTCCGCACTCGGCGCTGCTCCAGCAGGCGGCCGAGCAGGGGCTGGTGGGGGTGGGGCTGCTGGCGCTGGCGTTCGGCTGGGTGCTCTACACCCTGCTGCGCTCGCCCCGGCCGACGGCGGTGGCGGTGACGGCGGGGGCGGCGCTGACCGCCGTGGCGGCGCTGGCGACGGTGGGCGACGCGCTGAGCTTCACCGCGGTGACGGTGGGCGCGGGACTGCTCGCGGGACTGGCCACCGCCCGGCCGCTGACGCCGGTACCCGGCTGAACCCGGACGCGGCGGCCGGTCGGACGGCCGGCGCGGTCAGTCCGCCGAGCCCCCGCGAACCGGCCCAGCGCGGCGACGCTCCCGTCCGCCACGGCGGCGAACGGCGTGGGCGCCCGTGGGGAGGCCGGCGGGCCCGGTAGGACGGCGGTGGGTGCCGTGGGGCCCGTCGGGGAGGCCGCCAGACGGCGGTGGGTCATGGCGCCGGGCCGGAGGGCGGCGGTCAGACGGCGGTGGGCGCCGTGGGGCCCGTCGGGGGGCGCAGCCGGTCGCGGATGACCCGGACGGCGGCCTCGGCGTCGTCGACGGTGACGGTGAACTTGCGGCCGTCCCCGAGGCTGAGGACGACGCCCTCACCGCGCCGGACGATCACGGCGGTGCCGATCTCGGGCCGCCAGCGGTAGCCCCAGCCGCCCCACTGCCGGGGAGTGACGGCGGGCGCGAAGTCCGCGCCGACGACCTGGGCGAGCGGGATGCGGCGGCGGGGCAGCCCCATGTGACCGCAGCGCACCTCCAGGGCGTCCTGGTCGACCCGGACCGCCACATGGACGAAGGCCAGGGTGCCGAAGAGCACCAGCAGTCCGGCGGCGATGCAGCCGACGACCGACATCACCAGGGCGAGGACGCCGTTGTCCCACTCGGAGACGACGGCCAGCTCGATCCCCAGCGCGACGCAGGCGGCGCCCGCGAGCGCGAGCAGCCATTGGACGCGGTTGCTCGCCCGTCCGGTCCAGATCGCGACGGGGGCCTCGGTGGGGCCCCGGTCGCCGTGCGCGTGGTCCCTCATGCTGTCGAGCGTACCGACGAACACGCCGTGCGGCGCGGGCGTACGGAGCGTGACGGCGGAAGGTCCGCGAGGGCTACCGGGCCTGTCCCACGGCGGCCAGCAGCCGTCCCTCGGGGTAGGTCAGGGCCCGCTCGGCGAGGGCGGCGGGCCGTCCGCCGTGCAGGACTGTGACGGATCCGACAGGGGCGGCGGCGGGGTCCGGGGCGACCCCGATCCGGCGCAGCGCCTGGGCGGCGACGGCGCCCGCCGAGCCGTGCAGGATCAGGGCGGGCGGGTCCTGGGGGCCGGTGGCGGCGGGCCCGCGCAGGGCGGCCCGGACCCGTTCGGCGACCAGTTCGTAGTGGGTGCAGCCGAGGACGACGGCCCGTACGCCCACCGGGGTGAGGGCGGCGGCCGCGGCGACGGCGCGGTCGACGGCGTCCCCGTCGGCGTGCTCGATGGCGTCCGCGAGACCGGGGCAGGGCACCTCGGTGACGTCCGCGCCGGAGGCGAACTCGGTGATGAGTCCGCGCTGGTAGGCGCTGCCGGTGGTGGCGGGGGTGGCCCAGATGGCGAAGGGGCCGCCACCCGCGGCGGCGGGCTTGATCGCGGGCACGGTGCCGATGACGGGCAGCGCCGGTTCGAGCCGGGCACGCAGCGCGGGCAGGGCGTGCACGGAGGCGGTGTTGCAGGCGACGATCAGCGCGTCGGCGCCCCGCTCGGCGGCGGCCCCGGCGACGGCGAGGGCCCGTCGGGTGAGGTCCTCGGGGGTACGGGGGCCCCAGGGCATGCCGTCGGGGTCCGAGGAGAGCACGAGGTCGGCGTCGGGGCGCAGTCTCCGTACCGCCGCGGCGGCGGCGAGCAGTCCGATTCCGGAGTCCATGAGCGCGATCTTCACCCGGTCACCATAGACGATGAGCGGGTTCGGGCCCGGGGCCGTGCGGCAGACTGCGCGGGGTGAACGCGATGGTCTGGTGTGCCGCGGCGTCCGCCGCCGCCTGGGTGTGGCTCCTGCTCGGCCGGGACTCCTTCTGGCGGACCGACGTGCGGCTGCCGCCGGGCGGGCCGCCGGGGCGGTGGCCGTCGGTGACGGCGGTGGTCCCGGCCCGTGACGAGGCCGCCTCGCTGCCGCTGACCCTCCCCTCGCTGCTGACGCAGGACTATCCGGGCCGGTTCGAGGTCGTCGTGGTGGACGACGGCAGCACCGACGGCACCGGGGAGCTGGCCCGGGAGCTGGGCGAGCGGTACGGGGGCGCCCCGCTGACCGTGACCTCGCCGGGCGGGCCGCCGGGAGGCTGGACGGGCAAGCTGTGGGCGGTCCGGCACGGGATGGAGCTGGCCCGCCGGGACGGGGCGCCGCGCTACCTCCTGCTCACCGACGCCGACATCGCGCACCGGCCGGACAGTCTGCGCGCGCTGGTCGCGGGGGCGGAGGCGGGCGGGTACGACCTGGTGTCGCTGATGGCGCGGCTGCGGGTGGCGAGCGGCTGGGAGCGGCTGGTGGTCCCGGCGTTCGTGTACTTCTTCGCCCAGCTGTACCCGTTCCGCCGGGTGCGCCGGACGGGGACGCGGACCGCCGCCGCGGCGGGCGGCTGCGCGCTGTTGCGGACGGAGGCGGCGGACCGGGCGGGGGTGCCGGAGTCGATCCGGCACGCGGTGATCGACGACGTGTCGCTGGCCCGGGCGGTGAAGTCCTCGGGCGGCCGGATCTGGCTGGGGCTGGCGGACCGGGTGGAGAGCGTGCGGCCCTACCCCCGGCTGGCGGACCTCTGGCGGATGGTGGCGCGCAGCGCGTACTGCCAGCTGCGGTACTCCCCGGCGCTGCTGGCGGGCACGGTGGCGGGGCTGGCCCTGGTGTACCTGGTGCCGCCGGTGGCCCTGGTGACGGGGGTGCTGGCGGGGACGCCGTCGGGGACGGCGCTCGTCCTGCTCGGCGGGTGCGCGTGGGCGCTGATGACGGTGACGTACGCGCCGGTGCTGCGCCACTACCGGCTGCCGCTCGGGCTCGCTCCGGCGCTGCCGTTCAGCGCGCTGTTGTACGCGCTGATGACGGTGGACTCGGGGGTGCGGCACCACCGGGGGCGCGGGGCGGCCTGGAAGGGACGGACGTACGCGCGGCCCGCGCGCCAGGAGCGGTGAGGGGGAACGAGGAGGAGGCGGGGCGAGGACAGGAGGGGAAGAGGGAGAAGAGGGGAAGGCGAACGGGAACGGGAGGGGAACGGGTCGGAGAGCGGGGGGAGAAGCGGAGGCGCTCTCCGGGACGAACTGGATGATCGTCGGCCAACCACCAGCAACCGCCCCGCGATCGACGGCCTTTACATGATCCCTACGTCACCGCACGAGCGATTTTGTCGAGTTTTCCCGAGTTCGATGGGATTGACGGTCTCAGGGACTCCGTCCGGCACGGAAAACAACCCTCTTATCGGTCTCCCCAACCAGCACATCGTGGGCTTAACTTAGGTGCCATGACCTCCCCCCGCTCCACCTATGGCGGCGGTTACTACCCCGCGCCGTCCTTCCGGGACACTCCGATCTACGACTCCCTGGTCGCAGAGCGGGGCACACCTCAGATCGCCCCGATCCGGGTCCCCGCCGCGTACGACACCGGCAGTCATCTGCCCGCGCTGCCGTCCGCGCTCCCGGCGCTGCCCGCGGCGCCCTCGCCCCAGCCGTACCCGCCGCAGTACGGGTACGCGCCCGCCCCGCAGCCCGCGCCGCTCCAGCAGGCCGTGCCGTACCTCCCGCAGCAGGCGGTCGGCGGGCCGCGCGGCTATCCCGGCGCCCAGCCCCAGCCGCCGCGGCCCGCGCCGCCCACCGGCTACGAGGCGATGCGTCCGGCGGCCCCGCGACCGGCCCCCTACGACGATCCGCAGCAGCGCCAGTACCGGGGTTACTGAGGGGGCGCCGACCGGAGCGGGACGCGGGCCGACTCGCCGCCGTCGCTGTCAGTACCGCCTGGCAGGATGGGTTCATGGCGAATTCCGTGCTCGTGTCCCTCCATGTCTTCCCGGTGAAGGCCGTCCAGGGCGACGCGCCCGACGAGGCGACGGTCGAACCGTGGGGTCTGTCGGGTGACCGGCGCTGGATGCTCGTCGACGAGTCGGCCAAGGCCGTCACCCAACGGCAGCGGCCCCGGCTGGCGCTGGTCCACGCCGCGCCACGGCCGGGGGGCGGGCTGCTGCTCTCCGCGCCCGGCCGCGCCCCCCTGACCGTCGCCGTCCCCGACCCCGGGCCGCGCCTCCCGGTCCAGGTCTGGGGGGACACCGTGGCGGCCGCTCCCGCCGACCCCTCGGCGGACGCCTGGCTCAGCGACTTCCTCGACGTCCCGGTCCGGCTGGTGCACATGCCGGACCCGGCCGTCAGCCGTCCCGTCGACCCCGCGTTCGCGCACACGGGCGAGACGGTCTCCTTCGCCGACGGCTACCCCCTGCTGGTCACCAGCCTCGGCTCCCTCGACGCCCTCAACGACCTCATCGCGCACGGCGACCACGCCGACGAGGGCCCCCTGCCGATGAACCGCTTCCGACCCAACCTGGTCGTGAGCGGCACCGAGCCGTGGGCGGAGGACGACTGGTCGCGGATAGCCGTCGGCGAGGTCACCTTCCGGGTCGCCAAGAAGTGCGGGCGCTGCGCGGTCACCACCACCGACCAGCGCACGGCCGTGCGCGGCAAGGAACCCCTGCGCACCCTGGCCCGGCACCGCAGGATCGACGGACAGCTGGTCTTCGGCCAGAACCTCGTCCCCGAACGCACCGGCGTCCTGCGGGTGGGCGACCCCGTCACCGTCCTGGAGTGAACACCCCCCGGGCGGACCGCCGTCCACCCGGTGGCGTCCGACCGGCGCGGGCCCCTGACCGGCCCTTCGCTCTGGTCAACTCGGTTGCCCCGCACACGCTACGGTGGAGCGGCCGAGGTCTTCGGCAGCATCGCGACACCCGCGTATTCGACGAGGTGGGGACAGAACAGCGCCATGGCACAGGGCACGGTCCAGGTGACGCACACGGGCACATCGCGGTGGCGGCGCCGCACGGGTGAGTACGGCTCCCTCGCCGCGGCCCTGGAGGCCGCGGGGGACGGCGACGTGCTCACCGTCGCCCCCGGGACCTACCGGGAGAACCTGGTGATCGAACGGGCGGTGACGCTCCGGGGGCCCGAGGGA
The DNA here is from genome assembly GCF_054484115.1 of Streptomyces sp. JNUCC 64. Classification (NCBI taxonomy): domain Bacteria; kingdom Bacillati; phylum Actinomycetota; class Actinomycetes; order Kitasatosporales; family Streptomycetaceae; genus Streptomyces; species Streptomyces sp. JNUCC 64. The sequence continues at coordinate 7,504,559 of NZ_CM137015.1, read as the reverse complement.
GCGGCCGGTTCGGTGCGCATCGCGCCCGTCGACGGGGTGCCGCTGACCCTCCGGGCACCCGCCACCGTCCATGGACTGGTGCTGGAGGGCCAGGACTCGGCCGCGCCCGCGCTGCTCGTCGAGGAGTCGGTGCCGGAGGTGACCGAGGTGCGGATCGTGACCCGGTCGGCGGTGGGCATCGAAGTACGGGGCGACGCCCGGCCGATGGTCCGCCGTTGCACCGTCGACAACCCGGCGGGCGTCGGGATAGCCGTCCTGGACGGCGGGGGCGGGGTCTTCGAGGAGTGCGAGGTCCTCGCCGCCGGACAGTCCGGGATCGCGGTGCGCGGCGGTGGCCGCCCCCGGCTGGAGCGGTGCCGGGTGCACCACTCCTCCGGCCCGGGGCTGTCGGTCACCGGCGAGGGCTCGACCCTGGAGGCCGTGAGCTGCGAGGTGTACGAGGTCAAGGGCTCCGGGGTGCAGATCACCGCGCGGGGCACCGCCCACCTCACCGACTGCGACGTCCACCGGACCACCGCCGACGGGATCACCCTCGACACCGACGCGGTGCTGACCCTCGCCGACTGCCGCATCCACGACGTCCCCGAGAACGCGGTGGACCTGCGGTCCCGGTCGGTGCTGACGCTGACCCGCTCCACCATCAACCGCTTCGGCCGCAACGGGCTGTCGGTGTGGGACCCGGGCACCCGCGTCGACGCCAACCAGTGCGAGATCCACGACAGCACCGGCGACTACCCGGCGGTGTGGGTCAGCGACGGGGCGGCGGTCGTCCTCGACGCCTGCCGGGTGCGGGACGTGCCGGACGCGCTGTTCGTGCTCGACCGGGGCTCGCGGGCGGACGTGGTGGACACCGACCTCACCCAGGTCCGCAACACGGCGGTGTCGGTCAGCGACGGGGCGACGGCCCAGCTCGACGACTGCCGCATCCGGGAGGCCGCCACCGGTGCCTGGTTCCGCGACCACGGCAGCGGCGGCACCCTCGCCAACTGCACGGTGGACGCGGTGCAGACCGGGGTCATCATCACCAAGGGCGCCGACCCGGTGGTCGAACGCTGCACCGTCACCTCGCCCGCCGAGGCCGGGTTCTACGTGTCCGCGGGCGGCCGGGGCACCCTCACCGGCTGCAAGGTCACCGACAGCGGCGGCTACGGCTTCCATGTGATAGACGGCTGCCGCACCACCCTGCGCCGCTGCCGCAGCGAGCGCTGCGCGCGCGGCGGCTTCGAGTTCGCCGAGGACGGTCCCGTGGTCGAGGACTGCGCCAGCGACGAGAGCGCGGGGCTGCGCGCCGTGACGGCGCCCACCGCGCCCCCGCCGCCCGCGCTCACCGCCCCGGTCCCGCAGCCGGTCGGAGTGCTGACCGGCGTGCCCGCGCCCCGCGCGGCCATATCCGGGGCGTCGACGGTTCCCGACCCCCCCGCCGGGCCCACGCGGCCCGCCGAGGAGGTGCTCGGGGAACTCGACGCCCTGGTGGGCCTGGACGGCGTCAAACGCGAGGTGCGGGCCCTCACCGACATGATCGAGGTCGGACGGCGGCGCCAGCGGGCCGGGCTGAAGGCCGCGTCCGCCCGGCGGCACCTGGTCTTCACCGGCTCCCCCGGCACCGGCAAGACCACCGTCGCCCGGCTCTACGGCGAGATCCTCGCCTCGCTGGGCGTGCTGGAGAAGGGCCACCTGGTGGAGGTGTCCCGGGTCGACCTGGTCGGCGAGCACATCGGTTCGACGGCCATCCGCACCCAGGAGGCGTTCGACCGGGCGCGCGGCGGGGTGCTGTTCATCGACGAGGCGTACGCGCTCTCCCCCGAGGACTCCGGCCGCGACTTCGGCCGCGAGGCGATCGACACCCTGGTCAAGCTGATGGAGGACCACCGGGACGAGGTGGTCGTCATCGTCGCTGGCTACACCGTCGAGATGGAGCGGTTCCTCACCGTCAACCCGGGTGTGGCGTCCCGGTTCTCACGGACCATCACCTTCCACGACTACCTGCCGGACGAGCTGCTGAGCATCGTGGAACAGCAGGCCGAGGAGCACGAGTACCGGCTGGGCGAGGGGACCGCGAAGTCCCTGCACCAGTACTTCACCGACCTCCCCAAGGGCCCCGCCTTCGGCAACGGCCGCACCGCCCGGCAGACGTTCGAGGCGATGGTGGAGCGGCACGCGGGGCGCGTCGCCCAGATCACCGAGCCCAGCACCGACGACCTCACCCTGCTGTACCCGGCGGACCTGCCGGACCTCCCCGGACCCTCGTGACCGGGGCCGGGGGCCGGACCAAAGGCGCCGGACGGCCGTGCCCCCGGTGCGGCCCCCGGCCCCGGGTTCAGCCGCCGGGCGCCCCGGCCCCGGCCCCCTCCGCTCCCGTCCCGGCCGCCCCGTCCGTTCGCTCCGCTCCCCCCGGATCGCCCGCCCCGTCCGGGCCGTCTGCCCCCGCGCTCCGGGGTTCGGGCACACCGGACGGCGAACGGCCCAGCAGACGCGCGCGTTCCTCCGCGAAGGCCGGGTCCGCCTGGTAGTCGGAGTGGCCGAGGATCGGCGCGGGCAGCGGATGGCAGGGGGTGCGGCCGTAGGCGAGGGGGTCCCTGAGCGGCGGACGGTCCACCCCGGCGTCGCCGTCGACCAGGACCGGGCCGCCGATCGGATCGGTCTCCCGGTAGAGGTTGCGCCAGCGGCCGGTCTCACGGTGCAGGGCGGCGAGGGCCTCCGGGCCGAAGCAGGACGGGAACCACCGTCCGTAGAGCCGCTCCAGCGGGGACCCGTAGGTGAGCAGCGAGACGCGCTCCCGGGTGGCGGGGGCGAGCTGCCAGACGGCCGCCGCGGCGAGGACGCTGCCCTGCGAGTGGCCGGAGAGGACCAGACGGCCCGGGTTGCGCCGGGTCCAGGTGTGCACCCGCCAGGTGAGGTCCGGCACGGCGCGCTCCGCGTAGCAGGGCGGGGCGAACGGGTGCGCCGCGCGCGGCCAGAACGTGCCCACGTCCCACAGGATGCCGACGGTGCGGCGGACCCGGGGATCGCGGTAGGCGCGCCGGGCGCTGAGGACCAGCAGCAGGAACCCGGCTCCGGCCAGCCACGATCCGGTGGCCTGCGCCAGGCCCACCAGGTCCGCGACCGGGCCGGGGGCGTCCGCGGCGGCCCGGACCGGGACCCCGCCGCTCGTCCAGGCGCCCAGCAGGGCGCCCCCGCCGAAGACCAGGGAGGCCACGGCGAACGTGCCCACGAGGACCGGTGCGCGGTCGGTGAGGCCCGCCCAGGCGCGGGCCCGGGCGATGGCCCTGGCGCGCGCGCCGTCCTCGGGGGTGGGCGGCCGGTCGTCCTCCGGCCCGGCGCCCGGGGTGGCGGCGGCCGGGCCGGGCGGACGTTCGTCCGGGTAGTCCGCGCGGACGTCGGCCTCCTCGACCCGGGTCCGGCGCACGGCGGTCACGGCGAGCCAGGCCAGCACCAGGGCGACCAGGAACAGCAGCGGCGGCAGCGCGGTCGCCTGCCAGCCGAGCAGCACCGGCGGACCGGCGAACGGCCCCCCGGCGTCCGGGGCGACGGCTCCGTCCAGCCAGTCGGCGGCGCGCTGGGCGCCGCCGCCGGTGAGGACCCCCGCGAGGGAGCAGGCGAGGACGGTGACGGCCGGTCCGCCGAGGCCGCGCAGCACGGTCCGGGAGCGGGGGGCGGACCGGTGGAGGGTGTGGGCGGTCACCGCGAGGGCGAGGACCAGCGCCCACTGGACCAGGGTGAGGGCGCCGAAGACCAGATCGCCGGGGAGGCGTCCGGTGGAGCGCCAGCCGGGCCGGGACCAGCTCGCGTACCCGGCCGCCAGGACGAGCAGTCCGAGTGCCAGCGGTGGCAGGAACCGCACCCGGGGGCCGTCGAGGCCGCGGTCCAGCAGCCGTTCACTGCGGCCCCGTCGGCAGACCACGGCGGTGGTGAGCGTCAGGGCGGCGGCGATCAGCGCGAGGAGGGCGGTGCCGAGGACGGCCAGCGGGAGCGGTCCGCCGTCGCGGTGGTCGAACCCGGCGGCCGGGACGGCGACGGCGGCGGCCACGGTGAGCAGGGCGGCGGCGGTGTGGGCGGCCCGCAGCCGGGCCACCAGCCGGCGCCCGTACCAGAAGCCGGGCCGGGCCAGCGGGGTCCGGGCGGTACGGCGGCGCGGGGCGCCCGGAGCCTCCCCGGCCGCCGGGGACTTGGGAGGTGCCGGGGACACCGGGGTCCCGTGGAGCGCCGGGGCCACAGGCGACGCAGGGGCCTCGGGGGACGCCAGTGCCTCGGGGGCCTCGGGGGACGCGGGGGCCCGGGAAGACGCCGGGTTCGCCGAAGAGGCCGGAGCGGCGGGAGCGGTCGGGGCGGCGGGCGGCACCGGTTCGGCGGGGAGGACGTCCGGCGGCTCCTGCGACTCGTAGGCCCGCCAGGTGCGGTGCGAGAGGTACCAGAGCAGCACGGCGAGGGCGGCGGGCACCAGGGCGGCGAGCGCCAGTCGACGGCCCGGCTGGGTCCACCAGCCGCCCGGGGAGGCCCCGGGGGAGGCGAACGCCAGCCAGGACCGCCGGTCGGCGCAGGCGCCGAGGCCCGCGCACTGCCAGGCGATCAGGTCGAGGACCACCTCGCAGACGGCGGCGGTGAGCAGCACGGTGAGGCTGAGCGCGGCCAGCCGCACGCACAGCGCGTAGCCACGGGCGGCGCGGCTCCGGCCGTCGCCGGGCGGACGCATCCAGTGGGCCAGGTTGACCACCATGAACGGCAGCAGGAGCAGCCACAGGGCGCGTCCGGCACCGCCGGAGGTCAGATTGGACCAGACGTACGCCTCCTGGATCCGGCGGCCGGACGGACCGGGCCGGATCTCCGCGTCCAGGTCGTCCGCGCGGCGGTGCACCGCGGCGGTGTCGTCGCCGGTCACCCGGACGGTGCGCGGGTCGTTCAGCAACTGGCGGGCGCTGGCGCCGCCGACTCCGTGCACCAGGAGCTCCAGCGCGGTGCCGGGCGGTCCGGACACGTGTCCGTCCGGACAGCGGGACGCTTGACGGGCATGCTTCATGACGCTTCCCCCGAGGCGTGTGTCGTTCCTTCGTGTGTGGAGTCCAAGAATCGCGCGGGCCGGGCCGCCGTACACCCGTCCCGCCGGAATCTCCCCGATTGGGGGGACCTGTGGCGGGACGGTGCGGGCCGGGTGGCGCGGGGGCGCACCACCCGCCGCGCCGGGCGGCACCGCGTGCGAGGATGGGGCCCCCGGGGCCCGCGTCCCCCCGGTCGGGGGCACTGCGCGCGGGTCGCGGGAGCGTGGTGCGCGCGGAACGGCCCGGCCGGTCCGACCGGTCCGCCCCGTTCTCCGTACCGTCCCGTGACCCGGTGACGGCGGGCGCCGGGCGGGAACCCCGACCGGCTCCGGCCGTCCGGCGCGGTACGGTGCGCACGCCGTCCCCGCGCGGTGGGCGGCACGTCCGAGCGCGGTGCGCCACGGGCACGGCAGACACGATGGGTACAGCACGGAGCGGCGGCGCGGGTACGCCAGTGAGCGCGCGTACGGCACGGTCGTGAGTCAGCGTGGACCGGCGAAGGACAGCGAGGAAGAGACGTATGCCGAGTGGGCGGAGTGTGTCGTGAGCGAGAACCAGAACCTCCTCGCGGAGCAGCGGCGCGCCCTGATCGTCGATGAGGTGCGGCGCCGGGGCGGGGTGCGCGTCAACGAACTCACCCGCAAGCTCGGGGTGTCGGACATGACGGTCCGACGGGACCTGGACACCCTCGCCCGGCAGGGGGTGCTGGAGAAGGTGCACGGCGGGGCGGTGCCGGTGGTGGAGGCGAGCACCCACGAGCCGGGTTTCGAGGTGAAGTCGGCCCTGGAGCTGACCGCCAAGGAGGACATCGCGCGGACGGCGGCGGCGCTGGTGGCGCCCGGCACGGCGATCGCGCTGTCGGGCGGCACCACCACCTACGCGCTGGCCCACCACCTGCTGGACGTACCGGAGTTGACGGTGGTCACCAACTCGGTGCGGGTCGCCGACGTCTTCCACACGGCGCAGCGCGGCGCGGGACAGCGGCAGGGGCTGGCGACGGTGGTGCTCACCGGTGGGGTGCGCACCCCCTCGGACTCCCTGGTCGGCCCGGTCGCGGACCAGGCCATCGCGGCGCTCCACTTCGACGTGCTGTTCCTCGGGGTGCACGGCATATCGGTGACCGCCGGGCTGTCCACGCCGAACCTCGCGGAGGCGGAGACCAACCGGCGGCTGGTGCGGTCGGCGCGCCGGGTGGTGGTGGTCGCGGACCACACCAAGTGGGGGACGGTGGGCTTGAGTTCGTTCGCCTCGCTGGACCAGGTGGACACCCTGGTCACGGACGCGGGGCTGCCCGTCGAGGCGCGCGCCGAGATCGCCGAGTCGCTGCCGCGGCTGATCGTCGCGGGTGGCCCGGAGGAGGCGTCAGGCGGTACAGACAGCTGACCGGGAGCGGACTAGGGTGACGGGGTCGGCGCGGCCGCCCGCCTCCGGGTGCCGGGCACGGCGCCGGACGGTGAGGGGGCAGCGTGGCACACCGACTGAGCCCGGTGGGGCTCGACTTCACGACGACCGCCCCGGTGCGGTTGGTCTTCGCCCGGGAGGTCCCGGTCGCCCCCGACGCGGTGTTCCGGGCCCTGTCCCGGGACGTGTCGGAGTGGCCGCTGTGGTTCCGGGCGGTCACCGAGGCACGGCACACCGACCGGGGCCGCTCGGTCCGGCTGTGGGGCGGCGGCCGGTTCGAGGAGACGGTCATCGCTCACGACGCGCCCGCACGGTACGCGTACCGGGTGGACGTCGCCAACGCCCCCGGGGTGCGGGGGCTGTTGGAGGAGTGGGTGCTGACGCCGACGCCGGACGGCACCCGGGTGCAGTGGACCGTGGCGGCGGACGGCACGGCGGTCTTCCGGTTCGTGCTGCGCCGGGCCCGGCCACGGCTCGGCCAGGCGTTCCGGGACGCGATGGAACGCCTGGCACGACGGCTCGGCGAACCCGACCCGGAACCGGGGACGGACGCCGGGGCCGACAGGGTCTAGGTCGGCCAGCTCCCGGTGCGGAGGAAGGCGTCGAGCTGCGCGCGGTACGGGGTGACGTCCAGGCCCTGGGCGGCGAGCCAGTCGTCCGAGTAGTACTTGTCGAGGTAGCGCTCGCCGGGGTCGCAGAGCAGGGTCACGACGCTGCCGGTGCGGCCCGCGGCGAGCATCTCGGAGACGATCCTGAGCGCGCTCCACAGTCCGGTGCCGGTGGAGCCGCCCGCCTTGCGGCCGATGGCCTCCTCCAGTGCCCGGACCGCGGCGACGGAGGCCGCGTCGGGGACCTTCATCATCCGGTCCACGGCGCCGGGGACGAAGCTGGGCTCCATCCGGGGCCGTCCGATGCCCTCGATCCGGGAACCCCGGTCGGTGGTGACGTCCGGGTTCCCGGTCGTCCAGCCGTCGTAGAAGCAGGAGTTCTCCGGGTCGGCTACGCAGATCCGGGTGTCGTACTGCATGTAGTGGACGTAGCGGGCGACGGTCGCGGAGGTGCCGCCGGTCCCCGCGGTGGCGACGATCCAGGCCGGTTCGGGATGACGCTCCCGCTCCATCTGACGGTAGACCGATTCGGCGATGTTGTTGTTCCCGCGCCAGTCGGTGGCCCGCTCGGCGTAGGTGAACTGGTCCATGTAATGCCCACCGGTCTCCACGGCGAGAGCGGCCGACTCCTCGTACATGGTCCGGGGGTCGTCCACGAAGTGACAGCGTCCACCGTGGAACTCGATCAGTCGGCACTTCTCCGCGCTGGTCGTACGGGGCATCACCGCGATGAAGGGGACGCCGATCAGTTTGGCGAAGTACGCCTCGGAGACGGCCGTCGAGCCGCTCGACGCCTCGATCACCGGGCGGCCGGGGCGGATCCAGCCGTTGCACAGCCCGTAGAGGAACAGCGAGCGGGCGAGGCGGTGCTTGAGGCTGCCGGTGGGGTGGGTCGACTCGTCCTTGAGGTACAGGTCGACGCCCCAGGACTCGGGGAGCGGAAAGCGCAGCAGATGGGTGTCGGCGGACCGGTTGGCGTCGGCCTGCACCTTGCGGACGGCGTCCTTCAGCCAGTCCCGGTAGGCGGCGTCGGAGCGGTCGGTGTCGAGGGTCGGCAACGGCGCGGCGGCAGGTGCGGGGGCCGGGGCGGAGCCGTCCGGCGGGACGCGCGTCCCGGACGGTCCGGGGTGCTCCGGTGGGCCGGGGCGGTCCGCTGCTCGGGGGGTGTCCATCGTGCCTCCTCGGACCACACCACGGGGCACCCGGTCGGAACCTGCGGGTGCCATGGGCCCTATGCCCCGATCATATGCCCCTCCCTCACCTCATCCCACCTGCATAAACACCGCTTGGACGGGATGAAGGCGAACCTTGGGACGCGCACTGGCGTCCGGCCCCGTCGCGGAGCACACTGCGACTGCGGGGCCGAAGGAGCGGCGAAGGTCATAGGGGGCCGGACCATGGCGGATGAAGCGGAGTTCACGGCACGGGGCGTGCGCATCGAACGGCGGTTGCGTTCCCTCACCCGTGCGGGCCAGGTCCGGATCGCGGACGGCAGGCTGGAACTGCTCACCAGCTACGGCAGCGAGATCGACAGCGCCCCGGTGGGCGCCGTCCGCGCGGGCACCTCGTGGTTCGCCTCCGGGGAACGGGCCCACGCGGACCTCAACGGCACCCGGTACGTGCTCACCATGGACGCGGCCGACGACCCGTCACCGGTCGCCCCGGAGCGGTCCGGGCGCGGGACGGGGGGCCCGGGCTCGGCGGCACGGCGGTTCGTGGAGGCGGTGCGGCGCGCGGGCGACCGGCCACGGCGGGACGGGCACGGGAGCCGCCGGGGGGACCTCGGGGAGGCATGACACGGGCACCGCGCCGGACGGACGGGACCGGGCCGGGCCGGGCCGCGTCCGGTTGGTCCGGCCCCGTCCGTGGCGGACAAGGGACGTCCGCCGGGTGACGGCTGACGGCTGACGGCTGACGGCCCTCGTCGGCCCAGCGCTCCGCGAGTTGCGACCCCCCGTCCCGTGGGTCACGCTGGTCCCACTCACATCACTCAGGGTTGACCGGCGATAACGCTGCGAACCAGTTCCGCCGGGCACACAGCGGACGGCGGTGAGGGAAGCCGCCCTGCTGGCATCGGTACTCGTCCTCCTTCCGGACCTCAATTCGGGGAGTCGCAGCCGTGATCAGCGAGCCAAGCAGGCACTGCGCGGTGGAGCTACAGGCCCTGCCGTCGCGGATCGGACAGATCCGCAGAATCGTTTCCGCACAATTGCGCTACTGGCGTCTGGACGACCTGGTCGAGCAGGCGTCGCTGGGGGTGACCGAGCTGCTGGCGAACGTCCACCGGCACGCCGTTCCCGACAAGACGTGCACCGTGGAGCTCACCCTGCTGCTCGACCGGCTGACCGTGTCGGTGCGGGACCGCGACCCCCGGCTGCCGGACGTGCGCCGCGCCGGGCCCCTCGATACCAACGGGCGGGGCCTCGCGTTGATCGCCGCGGTCAGCGAGAGCTGGGGCGCCCGCCCGCTCGGCGCCTCGGGCAAGACCGTGTGGTTCACCCTCGCGGTCCCCGCCCCGGACCCCGTCCCCGTCGTCCCCGTCGACCCGGCCCTCCTCGGCCTCCCGGCCGTCCCGGAGCGGATCGGGGACGGACCGGTGGCGGTGGACGCCCCCGGTGAACTGGTCACCGTCGCCGTCGCGTCCGTCGCCGGGCGCCCCTGCCCCACGGCGGTGGACGACGAACGGCGGACGGACGCCCACGCACCCGCCCGCTCGGCCCTGCCCGGCTGATCCCCCGCCCCGGGACCGACGGTTTCCCGGTGCTCCGGGACCACCCGGACGGGGGGTGGACACCGTACCGCTGACGGCCGTGACGACACCCGGCGTGCGGGGCGGGGGCGCCCGGCGCGGTGGTCCAACGGCGTGCCGGGCGTGGCTCGGTGGACGGCGGCCCCGCTCGCGGCGGACCATGAGGGAAGACCGCCGGTCGCTCCGGTTCACCCGATCGGGAAGGACCGTCCCTTGCCCACCGCCCCGTCCCCCCGCCCCCTCACGACCACGTCGGCCACCCCCCGCGCACCGGCCCCGTCGACCGATCACGACGGAACGACCGGGCACGACGGAACGACGGGTCGCGGCAGAGCGACCGGTCAGGGCGGGGCGACCGGGCCGGTGCCCGTCGCCGCACCGCCCGGCTCGGGACGGCCCGCGGCCCCCGTCTCGCCGCTGCCGCCCACCGCCTTGGCCCTCGCCGCCACCGCCTCCTCCGTGCCCCTGCCGTCGAGGGCCTCCGTGGTCGTCATCGGGGGCGGGGTGATCGGCACCAGCGTCGCCTTCCACCTGGCGGAGGCGGGGGTGCCGGACGTGGTGCTGCTGGAGCGGGGCGGGCTCGGATCCGGCTCGACCTGCAAGGCCGCCGGGAGCGTGCGCGCCCAGTTCTCGGACGAGCTGAACGTCCTCATCGGCGCCCGCAGTCTGGAGGCGTACGCCCGGTTCCGGCGGCGCCCGGGGCAGGACGTCGCCCTGCGCCGGTCCGGCTCGCTGTTCCTGCTCTCCACGGCGGACGACGTCGCCGCGTTCACCCGGGACGTCGCCCTCCAGAACGCGCTGGGGGTGGACAGCCGGGTGGTCGACCCCGCCGAGGCCCGGCGGCTGTGCCCGCTGATCGAGACCGAGGGCCTGCTCGCGGCCGTCCACTCCCCCGGCGACGGCCACTGCGCCCCCGAGTCCGTGGTGTCCGGCTACGCCGGGGCGGCCCGGCGGCTGGGTGCCCGGCTGTACCCGGGGGTGACGGTGCGGGAGCTGGAGCACCGGGGCGACGAGATCTCCGCCGTCGTCACCGACCGGGGGAAGGTGACGGCGGGCGCGGTGGTCTGCGCGGCGGGCGCCTGGTCGGGCGCGATCGGCGCGCTGGCCGGGGTGGACCTGCCGGTGACCCCGCTGCGTCGGCAGATGCTGTGCACCGGCCCCCTGCGACGGCTGCGGGAGCTGCCCCGGCCGCTGCCGTTCACCGTCGACACCGGCACCTCGTTCTCGTTCCACCAGGAGGGCCGGGGCCTGCTGGTGGGGATGTCCGACCCGGCGCAGGAACCGGGGTTCGACACCGGGTACTCGGCCGGCTGGCTCCCCCTGCTCGGCGCGGCGATGGCCCGCCGCGCCCCCGCGCTCCTCGACGCCGGGCTGGGCGGCGGCTGGGCGGGGCTGTACGAGATGAGCCCCGACGGCAACGCCCTGATCGGACGGTCCGCCTCGCCCGTCAACTTCCTGTACGCCACCGGGTTCTCCGGCCACGGCTTCCTCCAGGCCCCGGCCGTCGGCGAGCTGGTCCGGGACCTGTACCTGGGGCGGACCCCGTTCGTCGACATCGGCCCGCTGCACGCCGGACGGTTCGCCCCGGGGGCGGTACGGCGGCCGGAGTCGCGTCTGGTGTGAGCACGGGCCCGGACGTCCGGGCCGGGTCGGTCCGGACGCCGGAACGGATGTCAGTGCCCGGTGACACCATCGGAGTCATGAGTGGCGAACCTTTCGACTGGCACGGATTCTTAGGGCGCTGGCAGGAGGAGTGGGTCCCGCGCGCGGACGAGGAGGACGAGGACGGCGAAGAGGGCGAACCGGCACGCGGACGTCTGGGGGCGCCCGGGGCCGACGAGGCGGCGATCAGCGCGGCCGAGGAACGGCTGGGGCGACGGCTGCCGCCCTCGTACCGGGAGTTCCTGGCCGTGAGCGACGGCTGGTACGTGGACGAGATGGCCGGGATCGGCCGGCTCGGTGGTGTCACGGACATCGACTGGTTCCGGGACCCGTACGGCCAGGCCCCGCAGTACGAGGCGTACCTGGACGACGCCGCGGGCCGGGCAGAGGTCCTGCTGGCCGGGATGTGGCGGCGGGCGCTGCGGCTGGAGACCGACTCCGACATGTCGCACGCCCTGCTCGACCCCGGCGACGTCGACGAGGACGGCGAGTGGGCGCTCTACGTCTACCGGGGGTGGGGCGGCGAGTTTCCCCACCGCCACCCCTCGTTCCGTTCCTACATGGAGGCCGCCTATCGCGGCTTCCACTCCGACCGGGTGGAGCGACCCGACTTCGTGAACGCGACGACACGGGCCCAGGACGCCCGGGTCGAGCGGGCCAGGCTACTCGCCTTGGGCGGACGGTACGCGGAGGCCGTGCCCCTGCTGGAGGAAGCGTCCTCCTTCGGACGGCCGTCGAGCCGCGTCCTGCTGAACCAGTTCGCCTCCCTGTCGGCTCCGGAGAGCCACCAGGGTTACGGCATGCTCGTGGCCGACCCGCGCTATCTGTCCGAACTCCTGCCCGTGGAGGCCGTGCCGCAGGCCCACGGCAGGAGGGGAGAACCGGGCGAAGACGATTACTGGCTGGAGGTGATGACCGCCCGTGGGGTCCCCCGGAAGGAAGCCAGGGCCGTCCTGGCGGCGGTGCGGGACGGGAGCCATCGCTACGCGCCGCCCGGTGCGTGGGGCCGGGCCGTCGCCGAGGCGTGGGAGGCGGCCCGTTGGGGGGCGACCGACACCGCGTGGCGGATCCTGCGGGACGCGCTCCCCGGATGGGAGGCGCCCGGACCCGAGCTGATCGCCCCGGTCGGTCTGCTCGCCGACCCCGTGCTCGGTCCGCTGGTCACGGCGGAGCGCGGGCGGGAACTCCTCGCGACGCCGCGGGCCGGGGAGAGCGGCCCCGTCCCGGAGCCGGTGCCCGACCTCGACCCGCCCGGTCTCACCTGGCTGGCGCGGTCCAGCAGACGCGGCGGACCGTTCGGTGGCTACCGCTGTGTCTGGGTCGAGGGGACCGGCCCCGCCCGGCTCCCCGCTCTGATAGGTGAGGAGGGTGCCGGGCTGAGCGCGCCCACGGACCCCGGCGAGGCGTACCGGCGGGCGCCACTGCCCCATCAACGGGAGGGCGTGGAGCTCTGGGAGGACCGCGCCGTGATGGCCGTGGGCCGCACCGGAGGGTGGGCCTTCGCCTTCGACGGCCACTCCCACTCCCACCTGGGCGAACTCTTCCGGTCCCCCGCGACGGACGCCTCCGCGTCCGGGTGTGCCGTGGTCATGTGGTGCAAACCGGAGCGGTGGCACCCTGACGGCCGCTCCGCCGTGTTCCACCTCTCGGTGGCCGACCGGGGCGTGGAGTCGTACGCGTTCACCGTGCGGGGGACGGAGGTCCAGCGCTCCGGCGCGATACCCGAGGCCCTGGACCCCGCGCGGTTGTTCCGCCCCGGGGACACCGGAGCCGCCCACGAGGTCCGCTTGTTGGAGGCCCTGCACACCGTGTTCGGGTTCGGACTCCCCCGCTTCGCGCTGACCCGGGGCAGACTGCCCACCTTCACCAGCCGCTCGTGGACCCGGGCGCCACGCGAGGGCGAGTGGTACGGCTACGCCTATGGCCGCAGCGGCCCTGGCCGGCGCGGGATCTGAGCACGGGCGGGCCGCGTCCGCCCGCCGGAGCGGGCGGGCGGACCCGTCAGCCGGGAACCAGTGCCGTCAGCGGATCGTCCAGCACCGGCTGCCAGGCGAGTTCGGCCGCTCCGACCAGGCTGTTGTGGTCCAGGACGCAGGGCAGGATGGGCACGCCCCCGCTGCGGCCCCACAGGCTGCGGTCCGCCACGACCGCGCGCAGCCGCTCGGGGTCCGCCTCCAGCAGGGACTTGTGCAGTCCGCCGAGGATGATCCGGTCCGGGTTGAGGATGTTGACGAGTCCGGCGAGGCCGAGGCCCAGCCGGTCGATCAGGCGTTCGGTGGCGATCCGGACCACGGGATCGCCGTACTCGTCCCGGATCACGTCCTTGGCCCACTGGTGCAGGGAGCCGTCGGGTCCGGGGCCGCGCCCCACCGCGGCGAGGAACGCCAGGGGGTCGGTCTCGACGTCCAGGCAGCCCCGGCCGCCGCAATGGCAGGGCCGTCCGTCGGGGTCCACCCGGAGGTGGCCGACCTCCAGGGCCAGCCCCGCGCTGCCGGTGTGCAGTTTGCCGTCGAGGACCAGCGCTCCGCCGACCCCGGTGTGTCCGGTGGCCACGCACAGCAGGTCCCGGGCGCCCCGTCCGGCTCCGTGCCGGTGTTCGGCGAGCGCGGCGAGGTTGACGTCGTTGCCCGCATGGGCGGGGCCCTCGATCCCGGCGGCGCGCACCCGCCGGGCGAAGAGGTCCCGGACCGGTGAACCGGGGGGCCAGGCCAGATGGAGCGGGTTGAGCGCGGTGCCCTCGGGTTCGGCGACCGCCGAGGGGACGGCGAGTCCGGCGCCCACGCAGCGCCGTCCGGTGGCGGCGAGCAGTTCCGCCCCGGCCGCGACGACCTCGCCGAGGGCGTCCGACGGATCGGCCTGGACCGTTCCGCAGCCGGGGGCGGTGGCGACGATCCGGCCGCCGAGGCCGACGAGCGCGGCCCGGAACCCGTCGGAGTGGATCTGGGCGGCGAGCACCACGGGTCCGTCGTCGGCGAGGTGCAGCCGGTGGGAGGGGCGGCCCTGGGAACCGGCGGGCGCGCTGGGGTGGGAGTCCACCCGGATGAGTCCGAGGGATTCGAGTTCGGCGGCGACCGCTCCGGCCGTCGCCCGGGTGACGCCCAGTTCCGCGGTGAGCACGGCCCGGGTGGGGGCGCGTCCCGTGTGGACGAGTTCCAGTGCCGGACCGAGGGCACCGCGCCCGCGTTCCAGCCGGGTCCGCGTGGATCCGTCCCCCGGCGTCCTCGGTGCCGTCTTGCCGCTCATGGGGGCGAGTCTGTCATGATCGGCGCGCCGTTCGTTCCGCGCACGGGGTCTCGGCCACGGGGTGGCCCGTTCCGGTGGGTCGGGGTGGGACCCGACGGGACGGGCGGGTCCGTCGTCGCCGGGGCCGGGTGGGCCGGTGCGACGGCGGGTGGGCCGGTGCGGACGGCGGGGGCGTTCCCGGTTCAGCCGCCCTGGGAGGCCGAGTCCGGCTGGCGCGGCAGTTCCCGTTGCGCGGGCGGCATCGGGTCGGCGCCGAGCGGTCCGTGGGAGCGGCCCCGCAGGGACAGGGTCCGCAGCGGGGGCCTGGCCCTCAGTTCGCGGACCTCGTCCTCCAGGGCCCGCAGCCGTTGGTGGGTGCGGAAGAGGAAGCTCACCTTGGTGCGCAGGGCCCAGGGGTCGACGGGCTTGGGGACCAGGTCGGCGACGCCGAGCCGGAGCGCGGCCGAGGACAGCGCCGCGTCCGGCCCGAAGCCGGTGACCAGCACGATGGGTATGTACTGGGTCTGTTCGACCCGTCGCATGTAGCGGACGACCTCCAGACCGGCGACGTCGGGGACCCGGACGTCGAGCAGCAGCAGGCCGGTGTTGCCTCTCAGGACTTCCTTCAGCGCCGCGTCCCCGCTCGTGGCGCAGACGACCTCGTGGGTGAGCGGTGACAGCGCGCTTTCCAGCGCGTAGAGCGTGTCCTCATGGTCGGCGACGATGAGGATCTTGGCGTCCGACGGCATGCCGCATTCCCCTCGCTCGGGTCATTCAGCATATGCCTAGAGCGACTGCGGGGATACTGAGCGTGGGACATCGGTCACGATCCCGTCCGGAACGCCGCTGTACGGCGGGCGGGGCCGGGTCAGGCGACGGCCGGGGCGGTGGCCGAGCGCAGCACGGTGATGAGTTCGCGCACCGTGGCCGCCATCGCCTCCCGCCCGACGCTCAGGTACTTGCGCGAGTCGACGGCCTCGGGGTGGGCGGCGAGGAAGCCCCGGATGGCCAGGGTCATCGCCGCGTTCAGCGCGGTGCCGACGTTGACCTTGGCGATGCCCCCGGCGACCGCGCGGCGCAACTCCGCGTCGGGCACCCCGGACGAGCCGTGCAGGACGAGCGGGACGCCGTCGAGGGAGGCGGCGAGGGCGCCGAGGAGCGTGTGGTCGAGGACGGCGGTGCGACTGGTCATGGCGTGGGAGCTGCCGATGGCGACGGCGAGGGCGTCCACCCCGGAGGCGTCGACGAACCGGCGGGCCTCGGCGGGGTCGGTGCGGGCGCCGGGGGCGTGCGCGTCCAGCGGGGGCGCGCCGTTCTTGCCGCCGACCTGGCCGAGTTCGGCCTCGACCCACAGCCCGCGCCGGTGGCCCCACTCGGCGGCGGCCCGGGTGGCGGCGAGGTTCTCGGCGTAGGGCAGCCGGGCCGCGTCGTACATGACGGAGCTGAATCCGGCGTCATGGGCCTGTCTGAGGAGGTCGTCGCTCTGGACGTGGTCCAGGTGGAGCGCGACGGGGACGGCGGCGGCCTCTGCGGCGGCGACGGCGGAGCGGGCCAGCGGGAGCAGTCTCCCGTAGCGGAACCTGACGGCGTTCTCGCTGATCTGGAGGATGACGGGGGCGTCCGCGGCCTCGGCCCCGGCGACGACCGCTTCGACGTGCTCCAGGGTGATGACGTTGAAGGCCGCGACGGCTCCGCGGGCGGCGGACGCCTGGGCGACGAGGTCACCGGTTGCTGCGAGGGGCATGAGCCCTTCCTTCCTGTTCGTCCACTGTGGGCAGGGCCCCGGGTGGAGCCGGGGCGACGCGCCGCCGCACGGGCGGGGGCCGGTGCGGCGGCGCGGGCTCTTGGGCCCTCTCGTCACACGGCGGACGGCGGTGTGACGGCCGGGCTCACGGGGTGAGGATCACCGAGCGGGTGAGGTGGCGGGGGCTGTCGGGGTCGAGGCCCCGGGCGGCGGCGACGGCGACGGCGAGCCGCTGGGCGCGCACGAGTTCGGCGAGCGGGTCGAGGTCACCGGAGACCCACTGGGCGCCGGTGGCCCGCACCTGGTCGGCCAGCCCCTCGGGGGCCTCGCCGATCATCCAGGTGGCGGTGCCGGAGGTGGTGACGCTGATGGGGCCGTGGCGGTACTCCATCGCGGGGTAGGACTCGGTCCAGGCGAGGGCGGCCTCCCGCATCTTCAGTCCGGCCTCGTTGGCGAGGCCGACCGTCCAGCCGCGGCCCAGGAAGGTGAACTGGTCGCGGTCCACCAGCCCTTCGGGCAGCGGCCGGTCCAGCGCGGTGCGGGCGTCGTCGACGACGGCGTCGGTGTGCAGCCCGAGGTGGGCGCGGAGCAGGGTCAGCGCGGTGGTGGCGAAGCGGGTCTGCACCACGGACCGTTCGTCGGCGAAGTCGAGGACCACGACGTCGTCGGCGGCGGTCATCACCGGGGTCTCCGGGTCGGCGGTGAGGGCGGTGGTGCGGGGGCCGCCGCGCAGCGCGCCGAGGAGTTCCAGGACCTCGCTGGTGGTGCCGGAGCGGGTGAGCGCCACCACGCGGTCGTAGGGGCGGTGGCGCGGGAACTCGGACGCGGCGAAGGCGTCGGTCTCGCCCTGGCCCGCGCCTTCGCGCAGGGCGGCGGCGGCCTGGGCCATGAACAGCGAGGTCCCGCAGCCCACCAGGGCGACCCGCTCGCCGGGCGCGGGCAGTGCCGCGCTGTGTCCGGCGGCGAGCGCGGCGGCGCGGGTCCAGCACTCGGGCTGGCTGTTCAGTTCGTTCTCGACATGGCTCATACCAGGCTCCTTCTCCCCATCTTTGCTTGTTTCTGCAAGATAGCGCGCACTTTCGAGCATCTTCAAGCATTCCTTGCACCAGGATCTGCGCTAGGGTCACCGGGATGATCCGGTGAGCTGGCGACCCGAACGGAGCACGGCGATGTCCCGCGACGCCCGGTGGAAGGCACTGCTGGAGCTCCTGGTGGAGCGTGGACGTCTCGACGTGGAAGAGGCCGCCACCGCCCTGGAGGTTTCAACCGCGACGATCCGGCGTGATCTCGACCAACTGGCCGAACAACGCATGCTCGTCCGCACCCGGGGCGGGGCGGTGGTGCACGGGGTCTCCTACGAACTGCCGCTGCGCTACAAGTCCGCCCGCCACGCCTCCGAGAAGCAGCGGATCGCCGAGGCGGTGGCGGGACTGGTCGCCCCCGGCGAGGCGGTCGGCCTCACCGGCGGGACCACGACCACCGAGGTGGCGCGCGCCCTGGCGGTGCGCTCCGACCTCGCCACCGGCTCCCCCGCGCTGACGGTCGTCACCAACGCCCTGAACATCGCCAACGAGTTGGTGATCCGCCCCCAGTTCAAGATCGTGCTGACCGGCGGGGTGGCCCGCCCCCAGTCGTACGAGCTGATCGGCCCCCTCGCGGACGCGGTGCTGCGGCAGATCAGCCTGGACGTCGCGGTGCTCGGCGTGGTCGCCTTCGACCCGGTGCACGGGGCCGCCGCCCACGACGAGGGCGAGGCGGCCACCAACCGGCTGCTGTGCGAACGGGCCGAACGGGTCGTCGTGGCCGCCGACTCCAGCAAGCTGGGGGCACGGGCGTTCGCCCGGATCAGGCCCGCCGCCGGGGTGCACACCCTGGTCACCGACCGGGCCGCCGACCCGGCCGAGCTCGCCCGCTTCGAGGAGGCGGGCATCACGGTCCTGGCCGTCTGACCCGGCCCCCGGCCCCGGCGCCGTCCGTTCCGGGCCGGGCCGAGTCCCGGCCGCCGCGCCCCGACCGCCTCACGTCCCGGCCACTTCGCGCCCCTGCCGCGATCGGCCCCACCCCGTCACGCCCCGGTCGCGTTCCGGCCACGGCCCTCCGCCCGACCACGGACCCCACCGGCCGGAACGCCCCGCCGTCCGGCATCCCGACGAGCGGCGCGGGGCGCGACCACCCGGCACTCGCGCTCTCCCGAACGACCCCCCGCGCCGGGCGACCCTCAGCACGCCACACGACCCACCATCGGATCGCCCACGTTCCCGCACGTTCCCACGCGCGACCCTTGTCCAATTTCCGAGGAGACCCCTACCCTGACTTTGTGCCGAGACTAAACAAACTCGCAGCGCACCGTCGCGCCGCAGGTCAACCGCCCCTTCGCAGCCACCCCCACGGCGCCCTCACCCTCTTCTTCGCCCTCGACGGCTTCCTCTTCGGCGGCTGGGTCGTCCGCATCCCCGCCGTCAAGGAACAGACCGGGGCGTCCGCCACCGCGCTCGGACTCGCCCTGCTCTGCCTCTCCGCCGGGGCGGTGGTCACGATGACGCTCACCGGCGGGCTCTGCCGCCGCTTCGGCAGCCTCCGGGTCGTCCTCGTCTGCTCCACCCTGATGTCGCTGAGCGTGGCCCCGCTCGCACTGACCGGCTCGGCGACCGCCCTGGCCGTCGCCCTGGTCCCGTTCGGCGCCGCCTACGGCTCGTTGAGCGTCGCCCTGAACAGCGCGGCGGTGAACGTGATCCGCGTGGTCCGACGCCCCCTCATGCCCCGGCTGCACGGGGTGTACAGCCTGGGCGGAATGGTGGGCGCGGGGCTCGGCGCGCTGGTCGCCGGATCGCTGGCACCCGCCCCGCACCTGTTGCTGCTCGCCTCGATCGGACTGACGGTCACCGCGCTCGGGGCCCGTCCCCTGCTCCGCGACGGCGTCCCCGACACCACACCCCCGGCCCCGGCCCCGGTCCCGACCCCGGCCCAATCCCAATCCCAGACCCAGACCCAGACCCAGACCCAGAAGCCTGACCAGACCCACCAGCCCCAGTCCCAGCCCCAACCCCAGCCCGACGGCACCCCCGGGGCCCCGGGCGCGTCACGCCGCATGGACCGCGCCACCCGGCGGCTGGTGCTGGTCCTCGGGCTGATCGCCCTGTGCACGGCGTACGGGGAGGGCGCGCTGGCGGACTGGGGCGCCCTCCACCTGGAGCAGGATCTGGGCGCCCACCCCGGGATCGCGGCGGTCGGTTACTCGTGTTTCGCCCTGACCATGACGATTGGCCGGTTCCTGGGCACCACCCTGCTGGAGCGGCTGGGCCGCACCCGGACCCTGGTGGTAGGCGGGGCGACGGCCTCGGTGGGCATGCTCGCCGGGGCGCTGGCGCCGACCGTGTGGGGCGCGCTGCTCGGGTTCGCCGTCACCGGGCTCGGACTGGCGAACATCTTCCCGGTCGCCGTCGAGCGCGCGGGGGCGCTCGCCGGGCCGCACGGCATCGCCGCGGCGTCCGCGCTCGGCTACGGGGGTCTGCTGCTGGGGCCGCCCGCGATCGGCTTCATGGCCGACTGGTTCACCCTGCCGACGGCGCTGACCAGCGTCGCGGTCCTGGCGGGCCTCGCCGCGCTGACCGCGCGTGCCCTGCACTCCACGGACCGGGGGTGAGTCCGCGCGGGGGCGCTCCTGAAGCGCGCCGCCGGACCGGATCCGGCTCAGGCGCCCCGCAACGTCCTGCCGAGCACCGCGCGTTGCACGGGCAGCGCCCCCGCGTGGGTCTCCCGTCCCTTGGCCGTCAACCGCACCTGGACGCCGCGCCGGTCCCGCGCGCACATGCCGCGCTCCACCAGGCCGTCCTTCTCCAGCCGGACGATCAGCCGGGACAGCGCGCTCTGGCTCAGATGGACCCGTGCCGCGATCTCCTGGACGCGGTGCGCTCCGGCGCTGCCCTCCTCCTCGTACCCGGCGAGGACGTCCAGCACCTCGAAGTCGCTGACGCCCAGGCCGTGCCGGTGGAGTTCCCGGTCCAGTTCGCACATGGTGCGGGCGTGCAGGGTCAGGATCTCCCGCCAGCGGTCCACGAGGGGGTGTTCGGAGGACTTCACGGTCATGGCGGGCAACCGTAGCAGGGGGCGGGTGAAAGAGGTGTGTGCTTTCGACGCGTACACAACACCTGGCCGATTCGTGAGGGCTCGGGGCCTTCTCACGCCTTGTGCCGAGGAACCGCATCCGCCCCGCTGAGACGGGGGAAGCACGGCGGAACGGGCGCCCGGGACGGCTTCCCGCAGGTGAGAACATCCTCATGACGAAAACCGTTCTCCATGACGGTGGCCTCCGACGCCCGGCCGCGCCGGGCCGGGTCCGCCGCGCCCGCCCGGCTCCTTGTCCCGCCCGACCGGAAAGCCCCCCGGAAGAAGGGGGGGCCGGACGGCCCCGGAGAGGCCAGGGAGCGCCTAGCCGAGCCAGCCGGGCCGGACCAGCCCGGACTCATAGGCGAGTACGACGAGTTGGGCGCGGTCCCGGGCGCCCAGCTTGACCATCGTCCGGCTCACGTGCGTCTTCGCGGTGAGCGGGCTGACCACCAGGCGGCGGGCGATGTCCTCGTTCGAGAGTCCCATGCCCACCAGCGCCATCACCTCGCGCTCCCGGTCGGTGAGCGGTTCCAGCGAGGTCGTCGCCGCAGGGGTACGGGAACGGGCCGCGAACTCCGCGATCAGACGGCGCGTCACCCCCGGGGACAGCAGCGCGTCACCCGCCACCACCGCCCTCACGGCGCGCACCAGTTCCTCCGGTTCGGTGTCCTTCACCAGGAACCCGGAGGCCCCCGCGCGGATCGCCTCGAAGACGTACTCGTCCAGTTCGAAGGTGGTGAGCACGATGACCCGGGTCTCCCCGGCCGCCGGGGCGGCGAGCAGTCGGCGGGTGGCCGTCAGCCCGTCGAGCCGGGGCATCCGGACGTCCATCAGGACGACGTCCGGCCGCAGTTCGCCCGTCAGCCGTAGGGCCTCCTCGCCGTCGGCGGCCTCACCGACCACCTCGATGCCGGGCCTCGCGTCCAGCAGCGCCCGGAACCCGGCGCGCACCAGCGCCTGGTCGTCGGCGAGCAGTACACGGATCACGGGCCCTCCCGGGGCGGTTCGGCGGGCGGCGGCCCGTCGTCGGACGCGAACGGCAGGACCCCGCGCACCCGGAATCCGCCGTCCGGCCGGGGCCCCGCCTCGATGGTGCCACCCAGCGCGGCGGCCCGTTCCCGCATCCCGGCCAGCCCGTTGCCGCCGCCGCCCGCGTCCGCGCCGGTCGGCGGCCCGTCGTCGTCGATCCGTATCAGCAGCCGGTCGTCGGCGTACCCCAACAGGACCTCGGCCCGGCGCGAACCCGAGTGGCGGACCACGTTGGTGAGCGCCTCCTGGACGATCCGGAACGCCGCGAGGTCCCGTCCCGGCGGCAGCGGGCGGAGGGTGCCGCCGGTGGTGATCCGCACGGTGAGCCCGGCCGCGGCGGCCTGGTCGGCGAGTTCGGGGAGCCGGTCGAGCCCGGGGGCGGGCGCGCGGGGCGCGGCGCCGGGCGTCCGCAGGGTGTCGAGGACCTGGCGGACCTCGCCGAGGGCCTCCTTGCTCGCGGCCTTGATGGTGGTCAGCGCGGCGCGGGCCTGTTCGGGGTCGGTGTCCAGCAGGGCGAGGCCCATCCCCGCCTGGACGTTGATGACGGAGACGCTGTGGGCGAGGACGTCGTGCAGTTCGCGGGCGATCCGCAGCCGTTCCGCGTCGGCCCGGCGGCGGGCCGCCTCCCGTCGCGCGGTCCGTTCCCGGTGCCACTGCTCGTGGCGCACCCGCCCCAGCTCCGACAGCGCGAGGACGGCGACCAGCCAGGCGGCCAGGACCGCTTCCCGGCCCCAGGGCACGGCCCCGTCCCCGGCGGGCGGCAGCCAGGGGTACAGCGTGTGCGTCACCAGCAGATGGCCTGCCCACCAGAGTCCGAGGGCCGTCCACGCGGCGCGGCGGTGGCCCGTCACCACCGCCGCGAAGCCGGCCACCGCGAGGACCAGGAACACCGGGCCGTAGGGGTATCCGGCGGCGAGGTAGCCGAGCGCCCCGAGGGCGGTGCCGAGGACGACCGCCACCGGGTGGCGCCACCGCCACAGCAGCGCGGCGGCGCAGCAGACGAGCAGCACCCGTCCGGCGGGCCCGAGCGGTTCGCGGCCGGGTTGCGTCTGGGCGGCGAAGTGGGTGCCGACGAGGACCAGGGCGGTCACGGCCAGGGTGGACCGCCACGGCCACCGCGCCCGGTCGGGCCGGGATCCCGCCGGGCCGTCGTCCGGCGCGGTCCCCCGGCCGCCCGGTCCGATCCACCGCCGCCAGGGCGGGCCGGACCGTCCGGGGCCGTCCGGTTCACCGTCGTCGTCCGCGTACCACCGTTCCATGCGGCTCACGCTAGACATCCGCCCCGGTGGGGGCGTCCGCCGGGCGCGGTGTCCCCGGGTACTCCCCCGGGAGTACGTTCCCGCGCGGTGCCGGGCGGGTGCCGCGCGGCACGGGTTGGCCGGGCTTCGTCTCCGGGCAGACTGGCACGGGGCGGACCAGCCCCGATCCCGTCGGTCCAGCCGCCCGGGGGCCGCTCCGGCGCGGACACGGAGGAGGTCCACGATGACCACGCACTACCTCGCACCGCACCGTTTCACCCGGGCGGTGAACCGGGTGGTCGGCCGTCTCGCCCGGCACGGCGTCAGTCTCCACGGCTCGGCCGAGTTGTCGGTGCGGGGACGGGAGAGCGGCGAGTGGCGCCGCGTCCCGGTCAATCCGCTCGCCCATCCGGGAGGCCCGTACCTGGTGTCGACGCGCGGGAACTCCGCGTGGGTGCGCAATCTGCGGGCGGCTCAGGGGGGACGGCTGCGGGTGGGCCGCCGGGACTGGGAGTTCACCTCGGTGGAGCTGTCCGACGAGGAGAAACCGGAGGTCCTGCGGCGGTACCTGGAGCGCTGGGGCTGGGAGGTGAGCCGGATGTTCGGGGGACTCACCGCCCGGTCGACGGACGCGGAGCTGCTCGCGGCGGCGCCCCGGCATCCGGTGTTCCGGCTGACGCGCCTGCCCTGAACGGCGACGGGAGGGGGTGGGGGGACGGCGGGACCGGACCGGGCGGACCTCGTAGGCCGGTGGTCCGGACCCCCCACCGCCGTCCGGGGACGGAACGGCGGCGGACGACCCGCGGATCAAACGGATCCGCGGGTCAACGGGTCAACGGGTCAACGGTCCAGTGAGGAGAGCACCCGTCCCGCCACCGGGTGCGTGCGCACGATCTCCCCGAGCGTGGTGCTCCCCCGGGTGATCCGGGTGAACGCCTTCCACGCCGGACGGAAGCCGGTCACCGCGGCGTGCACCATCCCGGGCCTGCGGGCGAAGAGCGCCATCATCCGTTTGCCGACGCTCATCTCCACCCCCAGTCCGGCCTTCACGGCGAACGCGTAGTTGAGGGCCTGGCGCCGGGTGTCGACGGCGTCGTGCGACTCCGCGATGCGCACCGCCCACTCCCCCGCCAGCCGTCCCGAGCGCAGGGCGAAGGAGATGCCCTCCCGGGTCCACGGCTCCAGCAGTCCGGCCGCGTCGCCGCAGACCAGGACCCGGCCCCGGGAGAGCGGGGAGTCCTCGGTGCGGCACCGGGTGAGGTGGCCCGAGGAGACGCTGGGCTCGAACCCGGCGAGTCCGAGCCGGGCGACGAAGTCCTCCAGGTACCGCTTGGTCGCGGCGCCGTCGCCGCGCGCGGAGATGACTCCGACGGTCAGGGTGTCGCCCTTGGGGAACACCCAGCCGTAACTCCCGGGCAGCGGGCCCCAGTCGATGAGGACGCGGCCCTTCCAGTCCTCGGCGACGGTCGGCGGCACCGGGACCTCGACCTCCAGCCCCAGGTCGACCTGGTCGAGCTTGACCCCGACATGGGCTCCTATCCGGCTGGCGCTGCCGTCCGCCCCGACGACCGCCCGCGCCAGCAGGGTCTCGCCGCCCTGGAGGACGACCGCGACGGTGCGCCGGTCGGGCACCGCCGTGCCGTGCTGCTCGACCCGGGTGACCGTGGCGCCGGTCCGCAGCTCGGCCCCCGCCTTCTGCGCGTGCTCCACCAGCCGCTGGTCGAACTCGGGGCGGTCGACGAGGCCGAACAGGGTGTGCCTGGACCGGCGGGTGCGGCCGAAACGGCCGTCGAGGGTGAAGGTCACCGCGTTCACCCGATCCCTGAACGGCAGTTCGAATCCGGGCGGCAGCGCGTCACGGGAGGGGCCGATGATGCCGCCGCCACACGTCTTGTAGCGGGGCAGTTCGGCCTTCTCCAGCACCAGGACACTGCGCCCCGCCACCGCCGCCGCATAGGCGGCGGAGGCCCCCGCGGGTCCCGCCCCGACCACGACGACGTCCCAGACGTGACGGGCCTCGTCCGAAGTGTTCTCGCTGCTCACGTTGGTCTACCGCTCCGATCCCACAGCTTGCCGCGCTTCCACCAGGCATCCTACGGCGGACGTCGGCACCCTCCGTTGTGGGAGGATCATCGGCGCCCGCGCGTACGCCACAACGCGCACCGCGTGGACGTCCCCCTAGCACCACCCGCCTCACCCGGTTCCAGCCGTCGCACCCACCAGGAGCGTGCCCCATGACGTCGAATCCGCTCGCCGACACCGTCGCCTCCCTCATGCCGGGGGCCCGCGCCGAACTGGCCGAACTGGTGGCCTTCCGGTCGGTGGCGGACTTCGCGCAGTTCCCGAGGAGCGAGAGCGAGGCCGCCGCGGGCTGGATCGCGGACGCGCTGCGCGCCGAGGGCTTCCAGGACGTGGCGGTCCTCGACACCCCCGACGGCACCCAGTCGGTGTACGGCCATCTGCCCGGCCCCGAGGGCGCGCCGACGGTCCTGCTGTACGCCCACTACGACGTCCAGCCGCCGTTGGACGAGTCGGCGTGGCTGACTCCGCCGTTCGAGCTGACCGAGCGGGACGGCCGCTGGTACGGGCGGGGCGCCGCCGACTGCAAGGGCGGACTGGTGATGCACCTGGTGGCGCTGCGGGCGCTGAAGGCCCAGGGGGGCGTCCCGGTCGGGGTGAAGGTCATCGTCGAGGGCTCCGAGGAGCAGGGCACCGGCGGCCTGGAACGGTACGCCGAGAGCCACCCGGAACTGCTGCGCGCGGACAGCGTCGTCATCGGCGACGCGGGCAACTTCCGGGTGGGCGTGCCGACCGTGACGACGACCCTGCGCGGTATGACCATGGTCCGGATCGAGATGGAGACCCTGGAGGGCAATCTGCACTCCGGCCAGTTCGGCGGCGCGGCCCCCGACGCGCTCGCCGCGCTGATCCGCGTCCTGGACTCGCTGCGCGCGCCCGACGGTTCGACCACCGTGGACGGGCTGTCCGGTGACGGGTCCTGGGAGGGGATCGCGTACCCGGAGGACGCCTTCCGGGCGGACGCCCACGTCCTGGACGGGGTGGAGCTGATCGGTTCGGGCACGGTCGCGGACCGGATCTGGGCGCGGCCCGCGGTGACGGTGCTGGGCATCGACTGCCCGCCGGTGGTGGGGGCGACCCCGTCGGTGCAGTCCCGCGCCGGGGCGCTGGTGAGCCTGCGGGTGCCGCCGGGCGTGGACGCGGCCGAGGCCACCCGGCTGCTGGTGGCGCACATCGAGGCGCGCACCCCGTGGGGAGCGCGGGTGCGGGTGGAGCAGACCGGCGAGGGCCAGCCGTTCCGCGCGGACACCTCCAGCCCGGCGTACACGGCCATGGCCGGGGCGATGGGCGCGGCCTACCCCGGCGAGCGGATGCAGTACGCCGGTCAGGGCGGTTCGATCCCGCTGTGCAACACGCTCGCCTCGCTGTACCCGGAGGCCGAGATCCTGCTGATCGGGCTGAGCGAGCCGGAGGCCCGCATCCACGCGGCCAACGAGAGCGTGTCCCCCGAGGAGTTGGAGCGGCTGGCCCTCGCCGAGGCGCTGTTCCTGACCGGATACGCCAAGAGCTGACGCGGACCGGCGGTACCGGTACGGGTCCCCGTACCGGTACCGGGGAAGCCGCGCGGACCGCCGGACGGCGGGGTCGGGGCTTCCCCTTGACGGCCCTCACCATGACAGGCGTCCCATGACCGGCTTCCCACGGCAGGCGTCCGCGGCAGACCCGGACGGGCCGCGACGCGGACGCCCCACCGCAGCGGGCTAGACCGGAACGCCCGCCTCCAGATAGACCGCCGCTCCGCGCTCCCGGGCCCGCAGCGCCCAGCTCAGCCGGGCCAGCCGCTCGGGGGGCAGCAGTGACCGCGCCTCCTCCTCGGTGACGAAGCGACAGCCGCGCAGTTCGGAGCCGGGCAGGAGCAGCCGGCCCGCGTCGGGGTCGAGGCGACCGCCGTCGAAGAGCAGGCGCAGGCCCCCGTAGCGGGGCGGGGCGGGCGGTTCCCAGTCGACCACGAGCAGCCGGGGCACGGTGCCGAGGCGCAGCCCGGTCTCCTCCTCGACCTCGCGCAGGCCCGCGCGGGCGGGTGCCTCGCCGGGCTCCACCACTCCGCCGGGGAACTCCCAGCCCGCCTTGTACGTCGGATCGACCAGCAGGACGCGGTCGTGGTCGTCGAAGAGGAGCACCCCGGCGGCGACGGTCTCGGCGGTGGGCTGCGGGGTCTGGACGATGTCGAGGACGGGGGCGGCGTCCGTACGGACGGCCTCCGCGATCCGGACGGCGGTGTCCCGGGGGCTCAGGTGCCCGTTGTCCACGAGATGGGCGTCGGCGGCGAGCCAGGTGCCGAGGGCCGTCAGATAGGGCTCGACGTGGTCACGGCTCCACTGCCGGACCCGCGTCTCGCCGTCCGTCGCGCCGGGCGGCACCTCCCGGTGCTCGATCCGGTCCCGCAGGATCGTTTCAGCCGGGGCGAGCAGCACATGACGGACCGGAATCCGCCGGGAGGCGAGCCCTCCGAAGATCTCGTCGCGGTACTCCTGGCGCAGCAGGGTCATGGGGACGACGAGGACCCCGCCGACCTCGGCGAGCAGGGCCGCCGCCGCGTCCACCACCAGGCGCCGCCAGATGGGCAGTTCCTGGAAGTCGCCGACCTCGGCGAGGTGTTTGGGCGGCAGTAGTTGGGGCAGGGCGCCACCGATCACCTCGGGGTCGAAGAGCGTGCTGTTCGGGATCAGCTCGATCAGTTCCCGCGCGGTGGTCGTCTTGCCCGCACCGAACGCCCCGTTGACCCAGACGATCACGGTTCCCCCTCCTCTGTCGGCCCCTGAGGCTTGCCCGCAACACCCTGTCACGGAAACCAGGGCCCGCCGAAAGGGACCGTACCCACAGTCGGGCCGGGTACCTCAGCTTCCGCTCATGACCGGCGGACGCGGGGCCGCGGCAGCCCCGGACGGGCCCGGGACGGGGACTATCCGCCCGTGCGCCCGGTTCCCCCGGCGGCCAGCGCGGCGGCCGCCGCGCCGACCAGACCCGCGTCCGTCCCCAGCCGGGCGGGCACCACGGTCAGCCCCCGGACGAACGACAGGGTCGCGTACTCGCGCAGCGACCGGCGCAGCGGGGCGAACAGCGCCTCGCCCGCCCGGGAGACCCCGCCGCCGACCACCGCGACCTCGATCTCCACCAGGGCGGCGGTCGCCGCGATCCCGGCGGCGAGCGCCCGCGCGGCCCGTGCGAACGCGGCCCGGGCGACGGGGTCGTCCGCGCGGGCGTCGGCCGCGACCGCCGCCGCACAGGGGGCCGCCCCCGGCGGTGGCCGCCAGCCGCCCGCCAGGGCGTGCCGGACGATGGCCGGGCCGCTGGCCAGGCCCTCCACGCAGCCGCGCGCGCCACAGGGGCAGGGCTCCCCGTCGATGTCCACGCACAGGTGCCCGATGTGGCCCGCGTTGCCGGTGGGGCCGGGGTGCGGCCGTCCGCCGAGGACCAGGCCACCACCGACCCCGGTGGACACCACCAGGCACAGCGCGTCGTCGTGGCCGCGCGCGGCGCCCCACCGGTGCTCGGCGGCGGCGACGGCCACCCCGTCGCCGACCAGGGTGACGGGCAGCCCGCCGGTCAGCGCGCCGACCCGCTCGACCAGGGGACTGCCGCGCAGCCCGGGGATGTTGACGGGACGCACGGTGCCCGCCGGGACGTCCACCGGCCCGGCGCTGCCGATGCCGACCGCCCGTACCGACGGCCACAGCGGGGATCCCGTCAGCTCGTCGAGCGCCTCCGCGACCGCGCCCAGCACGGTCGGCCCGTCCCCGTCCTCCTGTGGGGTGGGGCGCCGGGCCCGTGCCCTGACGGTGCCCCGGTCGTCGACCAGAGCCGCCGCGATCTTGGTTCCGCCGATGTCCAGCGCGGCGACGAGTTCGGTGGGCACGGGTGGGTTCTCCTGGGGGGAAGGGCCGTCCGGTCCGGGCGGGAGGAAGCGTCCGGGCGGCGGGGTCAGTCTCGACCCGGACGACAACGTTGTCCAGGTTCTATGCTCGACAGCCACCCGCCCGCGCGGAGCCGCCCGTCGCCCGCGTGCCGACAGGACAGGACACCGCGCAGTGGCAGACGCCTCCCGGAGAGCCGAGAACCGCTACGGCAATCGTCCGACGATGAAGGACGTCGCCGCACGGGCCGGAGTCGGACTCAAGACGGTCTCCCGTGTCGTCAACGGTGAGACCGGGGTGACTCCCGACACCGAGCGCCGGGTCCAGGAGGCCGTCGACGCGCTGGGGTTCCGCCGCAACGACAGCGCACGGGTGCTGCGCAAGGGGCGCACCGCGACCATCGGTCTCGTGGTGGAGGATCTCGCGGACCCCTTCTACGGTCCGCTGAGCCGTGCCGTCGAGGAGGTCGCCCGCGCCCACGGCGCGCTGCTCGTCAACGGGTCCAGCGCCCAGGACCCGGAGCGGGAGCGGGAGTTGGCGCTCGCGCTGTGCGCGCGCCGGGTGGACGGTCTGCTGGTGGTCCCGACCGGGAACGACCACCGGTACCTGGAGCCGGAGATCAGGGCGGGCGTGGCCACGGTGTTCCTGGACCGGCCGGGTGGCCGGATAGCGGCGGACACCGTGCTGTCGGACGGGTACGGCGGCGCGCGGACCGGGGTGGCGCATCTGCTCGCGCACGGACACCGGCGGATCGGCTTCGTCGGTGACCAGCCCTTCGTCCACACGGCGGCGGAGCGGCTGCGCGGGTACCGCGCGGCGATGGCGGACGCCGGGGTCCCGGTCGAGGACGGCTGGATGTCCCTCGGTCCGACGGCGCCGGAACGGGTGCGGACGGCGGTGGAGGGCATGCTGTCCGGTCCGGAACCGGTCACGGCGCTGTTCGCGGGGAACAACCGGGTGACGGTGACGGTCGTCCGGGTGCTCGCGGAACGACGACGGCCCGTGGCGCTGGTCGGGTTCGACGACCTGGAACTCGCGGACCTCCTCCAACCGGGCCTCACCGTGGTGGCCCAGGACGTCGCACGGCTCGGCCGGACCGCGGCGGAGCGCCTGTTCGAACGGCTGGCGGGACCGGGCGGCGCGCTGGAACCCGAGCGGATCGAGTTGCCGACCCGGCTGCTGGCCCGGGGGTCGGGCGAGATACCCCCGGCACCGGACCGGACGCCCCGGCCGCCCCTCGGCACGGACTCCTGGGGCCGGGCCGGCGAGCCGGGGCAGTGGTGAGGGTCCGGCCGCCGAGGGGCCGTCCGGGAGCGCGGCACGGTCAGGGCCGGGTGGGGACGCGATCCGAAGGGGCCGTCAGCCGCGGTGCGGTGAGGACTGGTCAGGGGGTGCGATCCGGCCAGGAGCCGTCAGCCACCGTGAGGGCCGGTCAGGGGCCTTCGGGGTGAGGCACGGTCAGCGGAGCGCCAGTACGGCGAGCGCGCCGCCGTAGGCCACCACCAGCCGTCCGTCCGGGATCACGGCCACCGCGCCCGGGCGGGCGGGGAAGTCCGGTTCGCCGCCGAACCGGCGCCCGGTGACCAGGTCCCACACCCGGACCGTGCGGTCGTGGCCGCCCGTGACGGCGACCGCGCGGCCGTCCACCCGTCCCGTCGCCACCGCACCCACCCCGCCGGTGTGACCGGTCAGGGGCTCCCCGACCGGCGCGCGGGTGCCCAGGTCCCACACCCGGACCGTCGCGTCCAGTCCCCCGGTGACGGCGACCGCGCGACCGTCCACCTCAGCCGTCGCCACCGCCCTCACCCAGTGGGCGTGCCCCCGGAGCCGACCGTCGGCGGACCGATCGCCCCCGAGGTCGTGGACCCCTCCGGTGGAGTCGACTCCTCCGCTGACGGCCACGGGCCGCCCGTCCACCACCGCGGTCGCCACCGCCCACACCGTGTAGGCGTGTTCCCTCGGGAACGCGCCGATCTCCCGGGCGGTGCCCAGGTCCCACACCCGGACCCTGTCGTAGCCGCCGGTGACGGCGACGGTGCGTCCGTCCACCACCGCCGTGGCCAGGGAGTGCACGCCGTCGCCGTCGACGAGGGGGATACGGACGGGCCGACCGGTGACCAGGTCCCACACCCACACCACCCCGTCCTCACCACCGGAGACCACGACCGCGCGACCGCCCAACGACGCCCACGCCACCCCGGTCACCGGACCGTGATGACCCGTCGGGGGTTCACCGACGGGGTGGCCGGTGGCCGGGTCCCACACCCGTACCGACCCGTCCTCACCACCGGAGACGACGACGGTCCGACCGTCCTGGGACCCCACCGCCATGGCGGCCACCGGGCCGTCGCGCGCGGCCACGGCGCCTTCGGGACGCGGACCGTCCCGGCCGTCCGTGGCCCAGACGACCTCCCACCGCGCCCCCGGGCCACGGGGCCCGGCGGGCCGTACCGGCCCCCGCACTAGCGGAAGAGGTTCTTGAAGAAGGACTCCCTCGCCGCCCGCCGGTTGCAGGTGAAGTCGCAGTACATCGTGGGGTACCACCGCCAGCGCTGGACCACCCGGCGCCCGCAGTACACGCAGGGCTTGGTGATCACGTTCCCGTCGTCGTCCTTCATGCGCGCCACCGTACGGAGGACGCGCCACGGATCACCCACGGGTGGGTGACGGTACGGCAACAGCCGCTGGCGGTACCCGCGCACGGTCCCGTCTGGCAGGCTGGGCACGCGTCGAGAGGGTGCGTCCCCACGCGGAACAGGAGGCACGGTGGCGGGAGTCGAGCGTGAGCCGACGGAGGTGCGGATACCGCGCGCGGCACTGACCGCCCTGGCGGCGGCGCTGAGCGTGCGCACGGTGGCGATGCGGACCTGGCCCGACGGCATCGAGTGGATGTATCCGATGGGGACGTGGGACCACCCCCACCTGGAGGTGGCGCTCATGCCCGGCGGCGAGGAGGTGTGGCTGCGCATGTCCACCGACCGCTCCAGCGTCGCCGTCTGGACCCTCGAACAGTGGTGGGAGTTCACCAGGGAACTGCCCGGTGGGACACCGCCCGACTGAACTCTTCGGGGCCGGACCGGAGCCGGACGGCGAGAGCGGCTCACACTCCTACCGGTGTGACCTGACGCCCTGAGAGCGCCTGTCCGGCAACGAGCGGCGCGGCGGCATGACCGTAGGCGATGGCGCGAGGCCCCGTGACCGTAGAGGTGGTCACGGGGCCGTCAGCTCTCTCGGTCGAACCCCTGGGCGGGTCCGGTGTGGTCAGGCTTTGCGGTGGTTGACCTCGTCGGTGAGCTGGGGCACGACCGTGAACAGGTCGCCGACCACCCCGTAGTCGACCAGATCGAAGATCGGGGCCTCCGGGTCCTTGTTCACCGCCACGATCGTCTTCGACGTCTGCATCCCCGCACGATGCTGGATCGCCCCCGAGATCCCCACCGCCACATACAACTGCGGCGACACACTCTTCCCCGTCTGACCCACCTGCGCCGCATGCGGATACCACCCCGCGTCCACCGCCGCCCTCGACGCGCCCACCGCACCACCCAACGCGTCCGCCAACCCCTCCACCACGGAGAAGTTCTCCGCCCCGTTCACCCCACGACCACCCGCCACCACCACAGCCGCCTCCGTCAGCTCCGGACGGCCCGACACCACCCGCCCCTCACGCGACACCACCCGACCCGACAACCCCGCATCCGAGAACACCACCCCCAACTCCTCCACCACCACAGCCGCCTCCCCGCCCGCGACCTCCTCCACCGGCGCCGCGTTCGGCTTCACCACGATCACCGGCACCCCCCGCGACACCCTCGACCGCACCGAGAACCCCGCCGCGAACACCGACTGCACCACCACCGGACCCCCCACACCCCCCACCACATCCACCGCGTCCACAATCACACCCGAACCACACCGCAACGCCACCCGCGCCCCCACCTCACGATTCTCCCCCGACGACGACAACAACACCGCCACCACACCACCACCGTCAACGCCACCACCAGCAGCACCGTCACCGTCACCGTCACCGGCGACCACACCCACCGCCGCCACCAACGCATCCACCTTCGGCACCACCAACAACTCCCCGAACACCACATCCTCCGACACCAACACCCGCACCGCCCCATGCGCACCCAACACACCCACCGCACCCCGGGCACCCTCACCCACCACCACCGCCACCGGCTCACCCAACCGCCGCGCCACCGTCAACAACTCCAACGACGGCTTCCGCACCACACCACCCACATGCTCCACGAACACCACCACACCAGCCATGACACACCCCTTAAACAGACGAAACGAGACGGAACGAGAGAGGGAAAGCGAAGAGAAGCGAAGAGACGAGATCAGGAAGAGAGGGGCAAAGAAGCCCCCGCACAGCCGGGAAACCCGGGAACTACACGAACTTCCGCGACGCCAGGAACTCCGCGAGCGCCAGCCCGCCCCCGCCCTCGTCCGTGACGACGGTCCCCGCGACCCGTGCCGGACGCTCCGTGATCTCGTCGACCACCGTGTACGCGCCCTGAGCGCCCACCAGCGACGCGTCCAGCCCCAGATCCGCCAGACCCCAGGACTCCACCGGCTTCTTCTTCGCCGCCATGATCCCCTTGAACGACTGGTACCGCGCCTCACCCGACTGGTCCGTCACCGACACCACCGCCGGCAGCACCGCCTCCACCACCTCCGACGCCACATCCCCGTCCCGACGCCCCCGCACCACCCCACCCGACACCGACACCTCCGACAACAACGACACCTGAGGCACCCCCAACCGCTCC
This sequence comes from Streptomyces sp. JNUCC 64, assembly GCF_054484115.1. Lineage (NCBI taxonomy): Bacteria > Bacillati > Actinomycetota > Actinomycetes > Kitasatosporales > Streptomycetaceae > Streptomyces > Streptomyces sp. JNUCC 64. The sequence goes on along the minus strand of NZ_CM137015.1, from coordinate 7,471,046 downwards.
GCCAGCAACGCCGGCAACACCCCCATCACCCCATCCGTCGACGCCATCCCGCACACCACCACATCGAACCCCACCCGCCGCACCGCCTCCGCCACCACCAACGACGTCCCCATCACATCCGAACCCCCGATCCCCTCATCCTCCACATGCACCCCACGGTCCACCCCCATCGCCAACGCCTTCCGCACCGCCACCCGCGCATCCTCCGGACCCACCGTCACCACCACCACCTCCGCATCCCCCGACGCCTCCCCCAACCGCAACCCCTGCTCCACCGCATACTCATCCAACTCCGACAACAACCCGTCCACCCCCTCACGATCCACCCGACCATCCCCCAGAAACCGCCGCTCACCCGCCGCATCCGGCACGTACTTCACACACACAACGATCCTCAACGTCACGGCGACTCTCCTCACAGGTCGTCAGTTCCGGGTGGTCCCGCAGGCAGCATAGGTGCCCGAAGTGCCCTTTTCCGGGCGCGGCAGGGCCGCGTCCGATCCGATATTACTCACGAGTAGGCATCTCGGGGAGGGGGCCCGCGAGGTGGGAAGTGTGAGCTGGGCGACGACGTTCCGGCACCACGCGAACGACGGGGCGGACACCGGAAGAGGACGAGAAGGAAGACGGGAAGAAGGCAGGAAGGCAGGCCGGAACGAGGACAGGGACGAAGAACGGGGGAAGGCGAGGAACGCGAGAGAAGCGAGGAAGCGGAGCGGGGCGGAGCGAGGCTGAGCGAGGCAGAGCGGCGGGAAGGTCAGATCACGGCGGCGAGGGCCGCGATGACGTCGGCCGTGCGGGGCTGACCGCTCGCCCGGCGGACGACTGTGCCCCGCGCGTCGAGGACGAGGACCGTCGGCGTCCGCTCGACACCGAGCCCACGGACCAGCTCCAGACGCTCCTCCGCGTCGATCTCGACGTGCCGGACCCCGGGCACCATGCCCGCCACCCGGTCGAGCACCCGACGGGTGGCCCGGCAGGGTTGACAGAAGGCCGTGGAGAACTGGACGAGCGTCGCCCGCTCCCCCAAGGGGGCGCCCAGTTCCGCCGGACCGAGGGAGCCGAGGGCTCCGTCCCGGCGGTCGGCGGCGTCCGCGTTCCGCATGTCGCTCTCCTGTCGCGAAGGGGGCGGCGGAACGTCCCGCACGTCCCGTCCATGGCGGCGGCACCTCCCGGAGCGACACCTCCAGGACACGTACACCACCAGCGGAAACGTATCTTCAGCGCACCGGATTCCCACCCCGCCGTCCATGGGGCGCCGTGACCCGCCAGACGGCCGGGCGGGGCCCGCCATCACGGCCGGGTGACCCCGGGGAACGGTACATGTCGGCAACGTGACGAGAATCTCGCGCTGCGCGGGTGCCAGGACTGGCCCCCGCTTCGTTCTTGGGGCACGATCTGCCGGAGGCCGCAAAACCTACGGCTGCGTAACTTCCCGCCGGGACCTCTCCTCCCCCTGGCAGACAGAAGGGCCTTCCCCGTCCATGGCAGAGCTTGTCTACCGCCCCGTCATCGGCTTGGCCCTGACGATGTTCAAAGCGCTCGACCTCAAGATCGACTGCAAGGGCTCGGAGAACATCCCGCGCACCGGCGGGGCGGTGCTCGTCAGCAACCACATCAGCTACCTGGACTTCATCTTCAACGGGGTCGCCGCGCTGCCACAGAAGCGACTGGTCCGCTTCATGGCGAAGGACTCCGTGTTCCGGCACAAGGTGTCGGGTCCGCTGATGCGCGGGATGAAGCACATCCCGGTGGACCGCGCCAAGGGCGAGACGGCGTACCAGCACGCCCTGGAGTCGCTGCGGTCCGGTGAGATCATCGGGGTGTTCCCCGAGGCGACGATCTCCCAGTCGTTCACGCTGAAGAGCTTCAAGTCGGGTGCCGCCCGGCTCGCCCAGGAGGCGGGCGTACCGCTGGTCCCGATGGCGGTGTGGGGGACCCAGCGCCTGTGGACCAAGGGGCACCCGCGCAACTTCCGGCGCCAGCACATCCCGATCACCATGCGGGTGGGCGAGCCGCTGGAGGCCCCCGCCGGCCAGTACGCGGGGGCGATCACCCGCCGGGTGCGCGACCGGGTGCAGGAACTCCTCGAAGCGGCCCAGCGCGCCTACCCCGTCCACCCCAAGGGCACGGACGACACCTGGTGGATGCCCGCGCACCTGGGTGGCACCGCTCCCACCCCGGAGGCGGTGAAGGCCGCGGAGGCCAGCTGACCGGCTCCGGACCGGGACCACGGCCGGGACGGGAACGGGCCGGAAGCGGAACGGAACGAAGGGGCGGGCGGGCCGGATCACGGGCCGCCCGCCCCTTCGCCGTTCAGCCGGTGACCGACGGGCGGAGGGTGACCACCGCTCCGGGGCTGACCTTCTGGATCAGTTCGGCCAGTTCGGCGCCCGCCGCCTCGGCCCCGGCCGCGCCCGTGGGCTCCAGGACCTCCAGCAGGAACAGCGCCGCGCCGGACTCCTCGGTGAGCCGGGTGCGCACGCCCTGGCGCCAGTTCCAGCGGCGGCAGGTGACCCCCTCGTCGTCGCACCAGACGACCTCGCCCGGCTCGGGGCGCTCCACCACGGGCTCACCGGCGGCGGCGGTCGGGAACTCCTCGTCGCCCCGGGCCCTGACCAGCCGCATCCCGCCCCGGACGCGGTCGGCGTCCTCGCCGCCGACCGGGATGAGATGGGCGACGCTGATCGCGTTGTAGACGTCGACCAGCGCGTTGACGCGGGGCAGTCCCGCACCCGAGAGGGCGCGCTTGGCGAGCGCCTCGGCCGAGTTGCGGGTCCGGGAGGGCTTGGCGCCGAAGGCCGTGTACGCGGCGCGCCAGGCGGCCATGTGCGGGTCCTCGTGCGGGGCGCGGCCGCCGAGCCGCGCCGAGAGCCGTCGGGCCGCCTCGTCCAGCAGGGCCGAGGTCGCCTCGGTGCTGGCGGTGTTGACGAGCCCCCGGGCCTCGACGGCGACATGGGTGAAGCCGGGCACGAGGGCCCTGACCTCGTCGGACACGGTGAGCTGGATGGTCATCGTCTGCCTTGCCTGCCGTGGTCGGGTACGGGCGGCGCGGCTCACAGCGAAGCGGGCAGGGTCCGTTCCAGCGTCGGGCGGTCCGGTGCCTCCTTCAGTGCGCGCAGCACCACTGGGTGCGGTGCAGCATACAAGACCGGATAGTCCACCTCGCTGGACTCGGGGCGGACCGGGAAGGCGAGCCGCTCCCGCTCCACGGAGAACCGGGCGTCGATGCCCCCGGTGTTGCCCCGGGCGTCCAGGCGCGCCCAGTCGGACCGCCCCGGCAGTCTCAGGGCGACGAGTCCGTGGACGACCGTACCGCCGTCGTCGTCGGCGAGCCGCTGGTAGCAGAGGCCGGCCGGGACGCCCGCGGCCCGCAGCAGGGCGGCCAGGGCGTGCGACTTGGCGTAGCAGATCCCCGTCTCCAGGGTCAGCACGTCCGAGGCGCGCCAGGTGACGCGGGGGTCACCCGCGTCGATGGAGTGCGGTATCCGGTCGCGTACGTACTCGAAGGCAGCCCGTGCATAGTCATGCGGGGTGCGGGTGTCCAGTCCCAGCCCGGACGCCACCTCCCGGACCCGGGGGTGGTGGTGGTCAAGGGCTTCGTCGGCGGCGAGATAGGCGGACAGCTCCGGCACATCTTGAACGAGTCGCATACCTTCAGCATAGGTATGCGACTCGTCGAGATTCAATGCATTACGGAGGCGGTTCCGGCGGGCGGCGCCCGTCGGACGTCCCGCGAAGAACGGCGCGCCGACTAGTGCGCCATCTCCTCCTTGAGCGCCGCGAGGAACCCGTCGACGTCCTCCTCACGGGTGTCGAAGGAGCACATCCACCGGACGTCCCCGGCGGCCTCGTCCCAGAAGTAGAAGCGGTAGCGGCGCTGGAGGCGCTCGCTCACCTCGTGCGGGAGCCGGGCGAACACCGCGTTGGCCTGCACGGGGTGGAGGATCTCCACGCCGGGCACGGAGCGGACGCCCTCGGCCAGCCGCCGGGCCATCTCGTTGGCGTGGCGGGCGTTGCGCAGCCACAGGTCCTTGACCAACAGGGCTTCCAGTTGCACCGACACGAAGCGCATCTTCGACGCGAGCTGCATCGACAGCTTGCGCAGGTGCTTCATCCGGCGCACCGCGTCGGGGTTGAGCACCACCACGGCCTCGCCGAACAGCGCGCCGTTCTTGGTGCCGCCCAGGGAGAGCAGGTCGACGCCCACCGCGTTGGTGAACGTGCGCATCGGCACGTCCAGGGCGGCGGCGGCGTTGGCTATCCGGGCGCCGTCGAGGTGGACCACCATGCCCAGGCCGTGGGCGTGGTCGCAGATCGCCCGGATCTCGTCGGGCGTGTAGAGGGTGCCCAGCTCGGTGTTCTGGGTGATGGACACCGCCTGCGGCATCGCGCGGTGCTCGTCCTCGAAGCCCCACGCCTGCCGGTCGATCAGCTCCGGGGTGAGCTTGCCGTCCGGGGTGGGGACGGTGAGCAGCTTGATGCCGCCGACCCGCTCCGGGGCCCCGCCCTCGTCCACGTTGATGTGCGCGCTCTCGGCGCAGATCACGGCGCCCCAGCGGTCGGTGACCGCCTGGAGCGCCACGACGTTGGCGCCGGTGCCGTTGAAGACGGGGAACGCCTCGGCGGTGGCGCCGAAGTGCCCTCGGATGACGCTCTGGAGGTGCGCGGTGTAGTCGTCCTCGCCGTAGGCGACCTGGTGGCCGCCGTTGGCGAGGGCGAGCGCCGCGAGGATCTCCGGGTGGGCACCCGCGTAGTTGTCGCTGGCGAAGCCCCGGACCTCCGGGTCGTGGTGGCGCTTGGCGTCGGTCCGGGGAGGGTTCACGGCTGCTCGGTGAGCCACAGACGGGTTCCGTTCACTTCACTGGCGGGCCGCTCCCAGGTTCCGGCGATCTGTTCGGCCAGGTCCTTGACGTCGGTGAAGCCCGCGAACTTCGCGCTGGGGCGTTCGGCGCGCATCGCGTCGTGCACCAGCGCCTTGACGACCAGGATCGCAGCCGCCGCGGCCGGGCCCTCGTCGCCCCCCGCCTTGCGGAAGTCGTCGCCGAGGGCGAGGGTCCACGCCTCGGCCGCGGCCTTGGCGGCGGCGTAGGCGGCGTTCCCGGCGGTGGGCCTGCTGGCGCCCGCCGCGCTGACGAGCAGGAAGCGTCCCCGGTCGCTGCGGCGCAGCGGCCCCTCGAAGGCCAGCGAGGTGTGCTGGACGGTGCGGATGAGGAGCTTCTCCAGCAGGTCCCAGTCGGCCAGGTCGGTCTCGGGGAACGAGGGGCTGCCCCGCCAGCCGCCGACGAGGTGCACCAGACCGTCGACCCGGCCGTACTCCCGTTCGATCCGGTCGGCCCACGCGTGGGTGGCCCGCTGGTCGAGGAGGTCGACGGTCTCGCCGGTGACGGTGGAGCCGCCGTGCGCGTAACGGGCCGCGTCGACGGCCTCGGCCAGTCGCGCCACGTCCGCGTCGGCGCCGACCACCGTGGCGCCCGCCTCGGCGAGCCGCAGCAGGGTGGCCCGGCCCGCCGGTCCGGCGGCTCCGGCGACCGCGATCACCGCACCGTCCAGCGCGTCCTTGCCGTTCATCGTGCTCACCTCCGGGCCGTCCTGCGGACTCACGCGGCCACCTCGCCGGAAACCGTGGATCCGGTGGCCGGGGTGGCGGCGGTGATGCCCTTGGTCGAGGCGATCACGTTCTTCAGCTTCTTGGCGAGCGCCTCATAGAACATGCTCAGGGGAAACTCGTCCGGAAGCACGTCGTCCACGAGCTTGCGCGGCGGCAGGGTGAGGTCGAGGGCGTCGGGACCCTTGGCCCAGCGGGAGCCGGGGTGCGGGGCCAGGTAGGTGGAGACCAGCTCGTACCCGGCGAACCAGTGGACGAGCTTGGGGCGGTCGATGCCGTCCCGGTAGAGCTTCTCGATCTCGGCGCAGAGCTGGTTGGTGACCTTGGGCGCGCGCTCCCAGTCGATGTGCAGCTTGTTGTCCGTCCAGCGGACCACGTCGTGCTTGTGGAGGTAAGCGAAGAGGAGCTGACCGCCGAGGCCGTCGTAGTTGCGGACCCGCTCGCCCGTCACGGGGAAGCGGAACATCCGGTCGAACAGGACGGCGAACTGCACGTCACGGCCCTGGGTGACGCCGTCGGCCTCCAGCCGGACGGCCTCCTTGAAGGCGGTGAGGTCACAGCGCAGCTCCTCCAGGCCGTACATCCAGAACGGCTGGCGCTGCTTGATCATGAACGGGTCGAACGGCAGGTCGCCGTGGCTGTGGGTGCGGTCGTGGACCATGTCCCACAGGACGAACGCCTCCTCGCAGCGCGCCTGGTCGCCGATCATCTCGTCGATGTCGCCGGGCAGCTCCAGGCCCAGGATGTCGACGGAGGCGCTGGTCACCCGGCGGAAGCGGGCGGCCTCCCGGTCGCAGAAGATGCCGCCCCAGGTGAACCGCTCGGGGGCCTCGCGCACGGCTATGGTCTCGGGGAAGAGGACCGCCGAGTTGGTGTCGTACCCGGTGGTGAAGTCCTCGAAGGTGATCCCGCAGAACAGCGGGTTGTCGTAGCGGGTGCGCTCCAGCTCCGCGAGCCACTCGGGCCACACCATGCGCAGCACGACCGCTTCGAGGTTGCGGTCCGGGTTGCCGTTCTGGGTGTACATCGGGAAGACGACCAGGTGCTGGAGGCCGTCCTCGCGGCGGGCGGCGGGCTGGAAGGCCAGCAGCGAGTCCAGGAAGTCGGGCACCCGGAAGCCGTCGGCGGCCCAGCGGCGCAGATCGGCGACGAGCGCGGCGTGGTACGCGGCGTCGTGCTCCAGCAGCGGCGAGAGCGCCTCGACGGCGGCGGCGACGCGCTCCACAGCGGCGGTGGCGGCGGCCGGGGCGGGGGTGTGGTCGGCGTCGAAGTCGATCGAACCGTCCGCGGACTGCCAGGTCCTGATCTCCTCGACGGCGGCCTTGAGCAAGGGCCAGGACGGATGCTCCACCACCCGCTCCGACGGAGAAACCCGCCCCTCCGCGCCCACCTGCACAAGAACATCCGTCATTTCTCACCCTCCACGGGACAACTTCCTACAAGACCGCAAGACCACCGTATGCGGGCAAGGACACCCACTTCAAGAGGGGGCGCCGGAAAATATCCGGCGAGGACGGGGTAACGCCGGGATTCTTCCTGTCGCTCTCCGTGTTTCCGGGCCTGGGTGGACCCCACCCCCATGGACGCGGGATGTCCTGCACGGGCCCGCGCCGGTGGACGGGACCGGTGACCGGGGCGGACGGGGTGACCGGGGCGGACAGGGTCGGTGTACGCCCCGGCGAACGAGGCGGATGGGACCGGTGGGCGGACCGGCTCCGGGCCCGGGGCCGGACGGCTCCCGCCCCCCACGGGCCCCCGCGCGGGGCGGTTAGGCTGCGGAGCGCCCAGGACGGCAGGGGCGGAGGGGCCCGGCACACCCGGTTCCCGCGCGGAGCCGTCCGCCGTCGACGGAAGCGAGTACCCCCACGTGAACTTCCTCACCATCGGCCACCGCGGAGTCATGGGCGTGGAGCCCGAGAACACCCTGCGGTCCTTCGTCGCCGCCGAGGAGGCCGGACTCGACGTCATCGAACTCGACCTCCACCTCAGCAAGGACGGCGCGCTGGTCGTCATGCACGACGCCGAGGTCGACCGGACCACCGACGGCAGCGGTCCCATCGCGGAACGGACCCTGGCCGAGCTGCGCGCCCTCGACGCGGGCCGGGGGGAGCGCGTCCCCGTCTTCGAAGAGGTCCTCGACGCGGTGCGCGCCCCCCTCCAGGCCGAGATCAAGGACGTGGCGGCCGCCCGCTCCCTCGCCGCCGTGCTGCGCGACCGGGACCTGCTGTCGCGCGTGGAGGTGCTCTCCTTCCACGACGAGGCCGTCGCCGAGGTCTCCCGGCTGCTCCCGGGGGTGCGCACCGCGCTGGTGGCCAGCCGGTACGGACTCGACGTGGTGGACCGGGCGACCGCCGTAGGCGCGGGCACCCTGGTCCTGAACATCCGACGGCTCACCCTCGAACTGGTCGAGCGGGCCCGTGCGGCCGATCTGCGGATCATCGGTTGGGTCGTCAACACCCCGGAACAGCTGCGACTGGCCCGCGCCTTCGGGCTGGACGGGGTGACCACCGACTATCCGGAGATCAAGCGGGCCGCCGCCTCCCACGCGGGCTGATCCGACCGGGCCGACCGCGTCGTCGGGGACCCCGGAGACACTGAGGGCGTCGGGGACGGCGTGGACATCGGGCGGGGCGTCAGGAGCGTCGGGCGCCTTCTGACGCCCCGCCCCGCGCCGCCGCCCCGCGCCGCCGCCCGCCGCCGGGTGCCGCCGCCCGCCGCCGGGTGCCGCCGCCCGCCGCCGGGTGCCGCCGGGTGCCGCCGGGTGCCGCCGGGTGCCCGCCGGACCGTGTCACGGGGGGGGCGGGCGCGCACGGGGTGGAGTCCTCCGGGCACGTGACGAGTTCCTCGCCCGCCGTGCTGAACACGGGTGCCCCGCCATCCGTTGTGGGGAGCGAAGGACCGGTGCGCGCGGTCCCCGCTGGGACCGGTCCCGCGCCCCGGGCCGCCCGGCCTCGGGCGACGTCCCCCGGAAGCGGGCCCGTCGGAGGCCGGGCAGACCACCTGCCCGAAGGGACACCGCCATGACCGCCTCCCGGCCGCCCCGCGACCGCGTTCCCGTACTCGGCACCACCTTCCTGGACGCCGCCTGCATCGGCCATGAACCCGAACTGTTCTTCCCCCGGGGAGAGTCGGCGCGCGAGGAGCACGCCGTCGCACGGGCCAAGCGCATCTGCGGCGGCTGCGCCGTGCGCGTCGACTGCCTGCGGCACGCGGTGGAGCACTCCGAGTCCGACGGGGTGTGGGGAGGACTCACCCCCGCCGAGCGCCGCAGGTTCCGGCGCGCCCTGCGCACCCTGTACGGCGCCGACGACGCCCTCGTCCGACGGCTGCTGAGCGGCGAACGGCTGCTCGTACCGCCGGAGCACCTCGGGTCCGTGGTGTGGCAACTCGCCTGGCACGGCTGGCGGATCGAGCGGATCTGCCTCGCCACGGCGGTCCCCCGGCCCCGGGTCCGCCGCTCGCTCTCGGCGGCCCAGTCCGCCGCGGACTTCCTGCGCGCCGCCGGGGTGGACCCCCGCCCCCGCGCGGTGCGGAACCCGGACCCCGCGACGGCCGGGGCCACCGGTCCCGCCGAGCGGGTGACGGGCGGCCGCAGGGCGGCCTGAGACGGCCGGGGGTCCCCGGCCCGTGGCGGCGGCGCCGAGGACCCCCGCCCTGACCGGTCGCGCGGCTCCGGGACCGCGCGACCGGCCCCGCCCCTTCACACCCCCCGCACACCCCCCGCGCCTCCGTGCGCCCGTACGCGCCCGCTTGCCCCGGCGTTCCCCGGGGCAGCCCTCATCTGACACCGCCGAGCGGGGAGGTGCGCGGTGCGGCACACACCGGTCACGGCGACCTGGCTGCTCCTCACCCTGGGCGCGCTGAGCGGGGTCTACTGCCTGCTGCGGACGCGCGCCGGGTCCCGGGGGCAGCGCCGCGCGGCGGGCGGCGAGGCCCTGATGGGCTTCGGAACCGCGGCGATGGCGGTGCCCGCCGCGCTGGGCACGGTGCCCCGGGCCGCCTGGGCGGTCGGCGCGGCGGTGTTCGGCGCCACCGCGCTGCGGGCCCTGTGGGACGCGCGCAACGGGTCGGACGCGGCCCATCACCTGCACCACCTCGTGGGCGCGGGGGCGATGGCCTACATGGCGGTGGCGATGGCGGCACGGCCCGTCGGGCACGGACACGGCGGCGCCGGGATCCCCCTGCTGACCGGCGCGCTGTTCGGGTACTTCGCGGTGTACGTCCTGTGGGCGGGCGCCCGTCTGGTCCCCGTCACCGCCGTGACCCCCGCCGCGCCCGTCACCCCCGTCGCCGCCGTGGCCCCCGGGCCTGCGGGCCCCGTCCCGGACCCGGCGGACCGGGCGGACGGCGCGGGGACGGGGCGGAGCGGCTGGACCCACCGCCCGGAACTGACCCGGGCGTGCCGGATCGCGATGGGGCTGGCCATGTGCGTGATGCTGCCGACGCTCTGAGCCTCCGGCCGGAAGTCCGACGGACCTGTGGTCCGACGGGGCCGAGGTCCGGAGGGCCAGGGGGGCCGAGATCCGGTGGTCCGGAGGGCCGGGCCCCGGCCCCGGACGGGCGGCGTCGCGGTCGGCACCGCCTCACCGTCCGGCGGTGGCCTGACGGTCCGGCGTCACTTCAGGTGCCGGACGAAGAACCGGGCCGCGTCGTCCGCCGCGAACCGGCGGACGCCGGTGTGCCCGCCCATGGTGGCGTACAGGGTCTTCTCCTCGGATTCGAAGGCGTCGAACAGGTCCAGGGCGGCCCGTCGACCGTTCCCTCGCCGTCCCACCGCAGCAGGACGCGCGAACCGTCCGGCAGGGCCGCCGTACCGATGAGTTCACCGTCCGGGAACGGTCTGCCCGGCGACACGACCGTTCCCGACAGGAGTGCCATGTCCACCATCCAGCCAGTGATCCTGACCGCCGACCCGGACGTCCTGGCCGGCTTCTACACCAAGCTGTTCGGCGCCGAGGAGATCTTCCGGGTGCCGGAGGAAGGTCCGGCCTTCTACCTGGGCTTGCGCATCGGTGACACCGACCTCGGGCTGGTGGCCAGGACGGACCTGGGCACCGGGGCGGCGGCGCGGATGCTGCTCAGCGTCGGTGTCGAGGACGTCGACGAGACGCTCGGCCGCGTGGAGGCCCTGGGCGGCTCGGTCCACGGCGGCCCCGACGACATGCCGTGGGGACAGCGCGTCGCCCACGTCCGGGACCCCGACGGCAACCCGGTGAACCTGACCCAGCCGGTCCCGGCCCCGTCCGCTTGACGGAGGCGCGCCGCACCGCCGCGCGACCCGGCGAAACGTGTGCTGCGTCACTTTGCGGCGATCACCCGTACCACCGTGTCGCCGACCGCAAATAGGCTGGTGACCATGACGGTTCCCGTGGCACTGCTGCTGCTCGGCACCCTGCTCGCTGTTCTCGCCCCACGACTGCTCGCGCGCGCCGACTGGCCCGAACGCGAACCCGTCGTGGCGCTGTGGGCCTGGCAGTGCGTGGTCGCGGCGGTGCTGCTGTGCTGTGCGCTGTCGATGGCCCTGAGCGCGGCGGCGGCCTGGCAGGCGGTGCGCGGGCGGCTGTTCGCCCCGGCGCCGAGCGCGGTCGTCGACGCGTACGCGCTGGGCGCGGCCACCGGCCCCTGGGCCGCGACCACGGCGCTGCTGCTGGCCGGGGGCGGGGTGTGGACCGCCGCGATGCTGACCCGGGAGATCGTCCGCGCCCGGGCCTCCCGCCGCGCCAGCCGGGCCGCGCTGCGCGTCCGCGCCCCGCTGCTGCCGGGCGAGGAGACCGGCTCCGACCGGCTCGTCGTCCTGGAGGGCGAGCGGCCCGACGCCTGGTGGCTGCCCGGTCCGGCGCCCCGGCTCGTCATCACCACGGCCGCCCTGCGGCGGCTGGAGGGACGTCAGCTCGACGCCGTGCTCGCCCATGAGCAAGGTCATGCCCAGGCCCGGCACGACTGGCTGCTGCACTCCTCCTCGGCGCTCGCCAACGGCTTCCCCCAGGTCCCGGTCTTCGCCGCGTTCCGCGACGAGATGCACCGGCTGGTCGAGCTGGCGGCCGACGACGTCGCCTCGCGCCGCTTCGGTCGGCTGACGACCGCGCTGGCGCTGGTGGAACTGAACGAGGACCGGGGCGTGTTCGGTCCCGGCCGGACCCCGGACGGCCTCGTCCCGCAGCGGGTCAACCGGCTGCTCACCCCGCCCGGACGGCTCACCCCCGCCCGACGGCTGCGGCTGACCGCGGCCGCGGCCCTGGTGCCGGTGGTGCCGGTGCTGGTGGCCTTCGTCCCCGGGCTGCACGCCCTGCGCTGACCGCCGTCCGGCCGCACGCCCCGCGCTGAACCACCGTCCGGGGGGCGTCCACCGCCCGGACCGCCGTTCCGGCGCACCGGCCGCACCGCTCTCCCGCGCCCCGACCCCACCGTGACCGGCCGTCGCGAACCGGCCATCCGACCGGTGGGCGACCGGCCGATCACCTCCGGCCGTCCGGCGGATCCGGGGAGTTCCCTGGCCCCCTGCCGGGGTCTCCGGAAGGATCACCCCATGCAGACGGTGTCCCCCCTCTCCTCACCGAGCCCTCCGTCATCGGCCGGCTCGCGTGCCCCACGCGCCGCGCTGGTGCTGGCCGGTCTCTCCGCCCTGCTGCTCGCCCTGGTGGCGGCGCGCTGGGGTCCCCTGCTGGACGCCGACGCGTGGGTCTCCCGGACGACGCACCGCTGGGCCGTGGCCGACCCCGGCCTGACCCATGCCAACCGCGTCCTCAGCGACTGGTTCTGGGACCCGTGGACGATGCGTCTGCTGCTGGCGGTGGTGGTGGGGTGGCTGGTGTGGCACCGGGACCACCGGTTCGCCGGGTGGCTCGTCGGGGCCTGTGTCCTCGGGGTGGCACTCCAGCAGACGCTGAAGGCCGCCGTGGGACGGGACCGGCCCCGGTGGCCCGATCCCGTGGACTCGGCGCACTACGCCGCGTTCCCCTCCGGCCACGCCATGACCGCGACGGTGGTCTGCGGGCTGGTGCTCTGGACCCTGTACCGCCACGGGGCCGCCCGGCCGCTGCGCCGCGCGGCGCTGGCCGTCGCCGCGGTCTCGGTGCTGGGGGTGGGCCTGACCCGGATCTGGCTGGGCGTGCACTGGCCGTCCGACGTGGTGGAGGGCTGGCTGCTGGGCGCGCTGACCGTCGTGGTGGCCGTCGGCGCGTACGAGCGGCGCTACGGGAGCTCACAGCTCGGGGGGAGGGCCCACCGGCCGCGCTGACGGACGTCCTCCGCCCGGCGTCCCCGGCACGGGGTTCCCGGCTCGGGAGGGGAAAAGACCGCGGCCCGGGCGCTGGGCCCGGGCCGGATCGGTGCCGTCGTCCGCATGGGCGCTCCCCCGCTGCGCCCATGCGGACGGTAGCCCGGCAGGGGCCGACCAAGGCCCCGCCGACTCCGCTGAGTATATTGGCTGGGAGCCAGTCAACGCAGGAGTACAGGATGGCCCCCCGCAGCGCGGCAGTCAACGAGGAGTTGCGACGGCGTAGCCGTGAGCGGCTGCTGCGGGCGACCGTGGAGCTGGTGGCCGAGCGGGGCTACGAGGCCACGACGCTCTCCGACATCGCGGACCGGGCGGGCACCGCGCGGGGCCTGGTCTCCTACTACTTCCCCGGCAAGCGCCAGTTGCTCCAGTCCGCGGTGCACCGGCTGATGCGTCTGACCCTGGCCGAGGCGCTGGAGCGGGAGCCGCGCACGGACCGGGGCGACGAGCGGCTGGCCCGGGCCATCGACGCGGTGCTCGGTCTCGCCCGCGACCGGGCGGTCCTGATGCGTGCCCACATGGCGGGCATCCTCCAGGCCGAGGGGTTCGTCCGCTGCGAGGAACAGCAGCGGCTCGCCGAGCTGCTGCGCGAGACGGTCGTCCAGTACGGGTCCCCGGACCCGGACGCGGACTACCCGCTGCTGCGGGCGCTGCTGATGGGGTCGGTCTTCGCGGCCCTGCTGCCCGGTGCGCCGATGCCCTCGGAGGTGCTGCGGGCGGAGCTGTTCCGCCGCTACGGGCTGGCCTGGGAGATGGGGGAACCACCCGCCGGGGAGCCGCCGGGGGCGGTCGCGCGGGAGCGGGCGGAGGACTTCTCGGGGCTCTTCGGCGCGGGTCGCCCGCGACCGGACGCCGACGGGCGGTGAACCGGGACGGCCGGTGTCCGGCCCCGCCCCGGCGGGCGGGACCGGACACCGGCGCGGTGCCGGGGTCAGCCGGAGCGGATCAGTCGTCGTCCCACTCGTCGTCGTCCCGGTCGAAGTAGTCCGGCTGGGTCTGGACGTTCAGCTCGTGCTGCCGGACCCGCTCGGCGGGGTTGGTCCGGCGGTCGTCGAGCTTGAGGACGTCGAAGCCCTTGACCAGGTCGTTGGAGTAGATGTGGCCGTTGTAGTAGTACGCCGACCACGATCCGCCGCCGACCAGGGTGGTCGTGCTGATCGGACCGCGCTCGAAGTAGGCGATCTCCTTCGGCTTGGTGGAGTCGGTGAAGTCCCAGACGGAGACGCCGCCCTGGTACCACGCCTGGACCATCAGGTCCTTGCCGCGGACCGGGATGAGCGATCCGTTGTGGGCGACGCAGTTCTCGGTGTCGGCCTGGTGGCGGGGGATCTTGAAGTAGCTGCGGAACACCAGTTCGCGCTGGTCGCCGCGGCCCACGATGTCGTAGATGCCGTTGGCGCCGCGCTGGGAGCCGATCGCCGCGTTGCAGGTGGCGCCGCCGCCCCCGCCGAGCTCGTCGGTGAAGACGACCTTCTTGGTGTCCTGGTTGAAGGTCGCGGAGTGCCAGAAGGCGAAGTTGACGTTGTCCTGGACGACGTCGATGACCTTCGGGTTCTCCGGGTCCTTGATGGAGAAGAGGATGCCGTCGCCCATGCAGGCGCCCGCCGCGAGGTCCTTGGAGGGCAGCACGGTGATGTCGTGGCAGCCGGTCGTCTTGGAGACGCCCGGGTTGGTGGGTCCGCCCGGGTTGCCGCCGCCGTCGGGGCCGTCACCGGGGAAGAGCACCGGGAAGCCGATCAGCGCGGCCTTCTCGGGCGCCTTCTTGGGCACCTTGACGATCGAGATGCCGTCGTGCGGGGGCTGGCAGTCGGGGAACGCCGCGTTGGGGGCGTAGGAGGAGACGTAGACGTAGACGTTCTTGCGGTCCGGCACCAGCGTGTGGGTGTGCGACCCGCAGGCGGTCTCCACGGCGGAGACGTACTTGGGGTTGCTCTTGTCGCTGATGTCGAAGACCTTGATGCCCTCCCACGACTCCTTCACGGAGGCGGGCTGGGAGCGGCTGGAGCAGGAGTTGTCGCTGCGGGACGAGTCGGTCGACAGGAAGAGCAGGTTCCCGGAGACCGAGATGTCGTTCTGCGAACCCGGGCAGAGCACCTGGGAGACGGTCTTCGGCGCCTTCGGGTCGCTGATGTCGAAGATGCGGAAGCCGTCGTAGTTCCCGGCGAACGCGTACTTGCCCTGGAAGGCGAGGTCCGAGTTGGTGCCCGGGAGCGCGTCCTTGGGGATGTTCGCCAAGTGCTTGATGTTGTCCGAGTGGACGATCTCGTCCTGGCCGGGTATCTCGCCGTCGGCTATCGCGGCCCGGGTGTCCCGGACGTCACTCTGGGACACCCGTTCCGGGGTCAGCGGGACGTCACCGGGGTCGGGGATCGCCCCCGCAGGCGCGGCGGTGACGAGCGCGGCGAGCAGTCCGGCCGCCGCCGCGGCGACTCCCAGACGTCTGCGCCGTGTTCGGGGATCGTTTGACAGGGTCACTGTGTCCTCCCTCTTCGCCGTTCACGGTCGGAACGGTTCACGGACACCCGAAGTATCGTCTTCCTCATGCACATATCAATAGAGGGCAACATGATCGTCACAAAGGGTTCCGATCACTGGCCGTGAAAGGGTGCTAAGACGGACAACGGCACACCCGTCACTCCCGCTCCACCGTCCGGCGCCGACCTCCCGGGGTCGTCCGGACGCCCTTCCCCGCCCCCACGTCCCGTGCCCGGGCCCGCCGTTCCCTCGCTTCGCAGGAGGATGTCTTGTTCCGTCTCCCCCGCCCCACCCCCGCCGCCGCTCCCGGGGCCGACCGCCGTCCGGCGGCGGACCGCCGCGCCCGGCTCCGCCGGCCGTCCGCACCGGACCGGCCGGTTCGCGCCGGTGCCGTCGGCGCCGTGTCGCTCTGCGCGGCGCTGACGCTCGCACTGACCGGCTGCGAGTCGGCGGGTTCCGACGACGGGGGGAAGCGGCCCGCCTCGGGGCCGTCGGTGATCGCCCCGGGCGCGCCGGGCGAGGGGGCGGAGACCCTCTCGGCCGGGGAGGCCAGGAAGCGGGCGGTGGACGAGAAGCCGAACCCGGCCGACTTCACCTACGCCCGGATGATGATCCAGCACCATGGTCAGGCATTGGTGATGACCGAACTGGTGCCGAAGCGGGCCGGATCTGACCGGATCAAGCGCCTCGCCGCCCGGATAGCCGCCGCGCAGGGACCCGAGATCGGCGCCATGGAGGGCTGGCTGAAGACCAACGGGGGCGACAAGGAGCACTCGGGGAGCGGACACGACCACGGCGACATGCCGGGCATGGCCTCCGAGAGGCAGCTCGCGGCGTTGAAGGCGGCGAGGGGGAAGGCGTTCGACGAGCTGTTCCTGAAGCTGATGATCACGCACCACGAGGGGGCGGTGTCGATGGCCGTCGACGCGCTCTCGGAGGGCAATGACGTCCGGGTGGAGGAGATGGCCAACGACGTGCTCTCCCAGCAGACGGCCGAGATCGGCCGGATGAGCGCACTGCTCTGAGACATGCGCGGCGGTCGCTCCCGGAGGCCGGTGGCGACCGCCGACTCCCCTCCCCCTCAAGCGTTGTGACGTTCCGTCAGTCATTGAAGTGACGATGCGTCAGACCTCGGAACGGCGGGCCTCCTCCGCGTCCGCCGCGGCCAGGACCGACACGAGCAGCCCCGGGAAGAGCGCTTCGAGGTCCTCGCTCCGCAGCCCGCTGTACTTCGCGGTGCCCCGGTAGCACTGGTGGATGACGCCCGCCTCGCGCAGCACCCGGAAGTGGTGGGTGGCCGTGGACTTGCTGACCGGCATCGGGAAGTAGGAACACGGGAACTCGGCTCCGGAGCGGGCCAGTTCCCGCACGATCCGCAGACGCATCGGATCGGCGAGCGCGTGCAGCACGCCCTCCAGGTCGATCTCCTCGCGACTCGGGTGCGCGAGTCGGCGGCTGCTGACGGCTGCGGCGGTCACGGCGCCCCCCTCTCGTTTCGGCACGGCCCAGTCTACGGCGGGTAGTTCGAGGACCATCGAAGTTTGACAGTCACCGTACTACGAGGATTATCGTACTAGCCGTTCCGTCACCGGCTCCTCCCGGCCCACCGGGGGGAGCGGATCAGGGACACCCCTGCCCGGCTTCCGAAGGAGCCCCCGTGAGCGCGCTGTTCGAACCCCTCGCCCTGCGGTCGCTGACCGTCCCCAACCGGGTCTGGATGGCCCCCATGTGCCAGTACTCCGCCGCCCCCCAGGGGCCCGCCACCGGAGTGCCCGACGACTGGCACTTCGCCCACTACGCGGCACGCGCCACCGGCGGCACCGGACTGATCCTCACCGAGGCGACCTCGGTGAGCCCCGAGGGCCGCATCTCCCCCTACGACCTGGGGCTGTGGAACGACGCGCAGACCGAGGCGTTCCGCCGGATCACCCGGTTCCTCACCGAGCGGGGCACGGTCCCGGGGATCCAGCTCGCCCACGCCGGACGCAAGGCGTCGACGGACACCCCCTGGCGGGGCGGCTCCCCGATCGCCCCGGCGGCCGACGGCTGGCCCGTCGTGGGGCCGAGCGCGGTGCCCTTCGCCGACACCCACCCCGTGCCCCACGAACTCACGACCGCGGAGATCGCCTCCGTGGTCGAGCGGTTCGCGGACGCGGCCCGACGGGCACTGGCCGCGGGGTTCCGGGTCGCCGAGGTGCACGGCGCGCACGGCTATCTGATCGGCGAGTTCCTGTCCCCGCACTCCAACCACCGCACCGACGCCTACGGGGGGTCGTTCGAGGGCCGCACCCGCTTCGCGCTGGAGGTCACCGCCGCGGTCCGCGCGGTGTGGCCCGACGAACTGCCGCTGCTCTTCCGGATCTCCGCGACCGACTGGCTGGATGAGGGCGGCTGGACCGTCGACGACACGGTCCGGTTCGCCGGGCTGCTCCGGGAGCACGGGGTGGACCTGCTCGACGTCTCCTCGGGCGGCAACGCGTCCGGGGTCCGCGTCCCGACGGGCCCCGGGTACCAGGTGCCGTTCGCGTCCCGGGTACGGGCCGAGGCGGGGCTGGCGGTGGCGGCGGTCGGGCTGATCACCGAGGCCCGGCAGGCCGAGAAGATCGTCGCGAGCGGCGAGGCCGACGCGGTGCTGCTCGGCCGGGAACTGCTGCGCAACCCCTCGTGGGCCCAGCACGCGGCCCTGGAGCTGGGCGCCCGGGCCGTGGTGCCGGACCCGTATCTGCGCGCGTTCTGACGTCCCGGGCGGCCCGGCGTTAGCGTCGAAGGGTGAACGAGACCACCGACGGGCCGCCCGGGGCCCCTCCGCCGCCGCCCTCGCTGACCGCCGCCCTGGCCCGGGGGCCGCTGGTGCTGGACGGCGGGCTGTCGAACCAGCTGGAGGCGGGCGGCGAGCGGCTCGACGGGGACCTGTGGTCGGCGCGGCTGCTCATGGAGCGCCCGGAGGCGGTCGTCGCGGCCCATCGGGCGTACTTCGCGGCGGGCGCGGACGTGGCGGTCACCGCCAGTTACCAGGCGACGTTCCAGGGGTTCGCCCGGCACGGGACGGACCGGGCGGGGGCGGCGGAGCTGCTGCGGTCGAGCGTCGCCCTGGCCCGGGAGGCGGCGCGCGGGGTGCCCGGCGGAGGACCTCGCTGGGTGGCGGCCTCGGTGGGGCCCTACGGGGCGATGCTGGCGGACGGTTCGGAGTACCGGGGGCGCTACGGGCTGACGGTCGCGGAGCTGGAGCGGTTCCACCGGCCCCGGCTGGAGGTCCTCGCCTCGGCGGGGCCCGACGCGCTCGCCCTGGAGACGGTGCCCGACGTGGACGAGGCCCGGGCCCTGGTCCGCGCGGTCCGGGGGCTCGGGGTGCCCGTCTGGCTGTCGTACAACGTCAGCGGGGACCGCACCCGTGCCGGGCAGCCGCTCGCGGAGGCGTTCGCGGTGGCCGCCGGGGCGGACGAGGTGATCGCGGTGGGCGTGAACTGCTGCGACCCCGGGGACGCGGACCGGGCGGTGGCGCTGGCCGCGCGGATCACCGGCAAGCCGGTGGTGGTCTACCCCAACAGCGGGGAGCGCTGGGACGGGGCGCGAAGGGCGTGGACGGGTCCGGACCGGTTCGAGGCGGCGCGGGTGGACGGCTGGCTGGCGTCCGGGGCCCGGCTGGTGGGCGGCTGCTGCCGGGTGGGGCCGGGGGCCATCGCCGGGGTCGCGGCCAGGGTGGCCGCGACCCGCTCGCGCTGACGATCCGTCAACCGTCCGTTCCCTCAGCCTTTCTCACCGCTCGCGCCCTTCCCGTTCTTCCCGTTCTTCCCGTCCTTCCCGCCGCCGAGCAAGGCCAGTACCTCGGGCCAGCTCTCGGCCCGGGCCCGGTGGTCGGCGGCCCGGGTGCCGCCCATCGACAGCGACTCCTCCATCAGCGGGCTGCGGTACCGCAGCCCGGTGGCGCTGTAGGGGAAGGTGCCGACGCCGTGCCCGGCGCGGGGGTGGACCAGGGCCCGGTGCGGTTCCCCGGAGGCCCCGCGCCGCCCGCCGATGTCCCGGGCGGCGGACGCCGAGGGCCACAGCCCGTCGGCGCCGCCCGCGATCGCCAGGACGGTGCCGTGCACCCGGTGGAGGGGGATGGGCCGATGCCGGACCGGTTCGCCGCCCTTCGTCCAGGCCGGTGACTTCCCGTCGGGGAAGGAGGGGTGGGTGTCGGCGCTCGGGGCGTAGAGGACCACGTCGTCGACGAGCCGCGGATGGTGGTGGGCGAGCAGCTGCGCGGCCTCGCTGCCGCGCGAGTACCCGATGACGGAGACCCGGCCGGTCCCGGCGTCCGCCTCGCGGACCAGCAGCCGGGCGGCGGTGGCGAAGTACTCCAGCGCGATCCGCTTGAGGGTGTCGGGGCGCTCCGGGCAGCCGAAGTAGCACAAGGCGAGCACCGGGTGCCCCCGGGAGGCCAGCAGCGCGGCGGCGTGCTTGTCGCCGGGGCCGCCGCCGGAGCCGCCGAGGCTGAGCACCGGCGCCCGGCGCGGGGTGCCCTCCGGGGGCAGGTACAGCGAGCCGTTCACCCCGTCGGCGGTCACGGTCAGCGGCCGGTGGACGACGCCCTCGCGGGCCCAGACGCGGGTCAGGGTCCGGTCCGCGACGCTCTCGCCGTCCACCAGGACCGCCAGCCGGACGTCGTGCTCGGCCTGGTCCTCCGGCCACCGGGGGAGGAACCAGGACTCGTCCGCCGGTCCGTCCTCCGGGTTCATCGACCAGAGCAGGCCCATGCCGTCCGCGCCCCGGTAGGTCCCGGACTCCGGCGCGGCCCGGGTGAGGTCCACCGTGCCCGCGCGGTCCGCGGTGAAGGTCGCCTTCCCCCGCCACCAGGTGCCCGTGTGGTCCGTGGCCCGGGAGGTGACCGTGACCTCCTGGCCCGCGTCCAGGCCGGTCACCTCGATCCGTACCGGTTCGTCGGCGGGCGCCGTCGGCCTGTCGACCCCGATGCGCACCCCGCCGCCGTCCCCGTCGCCCGCGCCGCACCCGGTGGCGAGCAGCGTGGTGAGACCGGTGAGCAACGCGACCGTTCGTAACGCCCGTCGTGCCATGTCCGGACCCCCGTGTCCTCGTGATGGTTGCTTCCCGTCCGGTCAGCTTGGCGGAGGTGTCCGGAGGGACGCCAGGGGCCGGGTCCGGAAGCGTCCGGCGGCCCGGGGCTGCCGGAAGGGCGACCCGGGGCCCGGCCATCCGGCCGACGCGGTCCGGACGGTCCGTCTACGGGACCCGCCGCACGGGGGGTGCTCCGGAGGGAGGAGACGTCCGCCCCCGTGGGCCCGCGCGACGGGGGAACCGCCGGTGGAACGGGCTCCGGGGGGGGCGCACCCCGGCGATCGCAACGGCGAATCGTACACCCCTCCGAGGGGCGGGCGGGAACCGGTGCGCGCTGCACTCACCCGGCCCGGAGACCCGCCATGTGCACGCCGCAGTCGCCCCATAACACGGTGCGACAGAGCGCCACTTCAGCCACTTGGCTGAAAATCAACGTGACGAAAAACATCATGAAGTCTTCATTCCCTTTCGAAACCTGCACACGCTCCAGTCCGTTTCTCTAAGGGAGGGATAAAGAACCGACATCCCCTGTCATGGAAGGAGACCACCGTGGTCCCCGTATGCCCGTACTGCAAACGCGTGGAGTGCATCTGCCGGGCCCTCGGGGGCGTCGCGCCGGGGGAATCGCGTGGCCGTCCCGGAGAGAGGAACCGCTTCGCGCGGCGGTACCCTTCGAGCCGCGCGCGGGGACACCGCTCCGCGCGGTTCGCACCGCACACCTGAGCACCCGGGGGGCACGTCCGCGTGGCAGCACGACCCTTGCACGAGATCGTCGAGGCGGGGTGGGCCAAGGCCCTGGAACCCGTCGCCGACCAGGTCGCCCGCATGGGCGACTTCCTGCGCGCGGAGATCGCCGCGGGCCGCACCTATCTGCCCGCCGGACCGCACGTGCTGCGTGCCTTCCAGCAACCCTTCGACGAGGTACGGGTCCTGATCGTCGGTCAGGACCCGTACCCGACGCCCGGACACGCCGTGGGACTGTCGTTCTCGGTGGCCCCGGAGGTGCGCCCGCTGCCCGGCAGCCTGATCAACATCTACCGGGAGCTGACCAGCGACCTGGGCGTGCCCCCGCCCTCCAACGGGGACCTCACCCCCTGGACCGAGCAGGGGGTGCTGCTGCTCAACAAGTCCCTGACCACCGCCCCCCGCAAGCCCGGCGCCCACCGGGGCAAGGGCTGGGAGGCGGTGACCGAGCAGGCCATCCGGGCACTCGCCGCGCGCGGCCGCCCGCTGGTGTCCGTCCTGTGGGGCCGCGACGCCCGCAACGTCCGCCCCCTGCTGGGCGACCTGCCCTCGGTGGAGTCCGTCCACCCCTCACCGATGTCCGCCGACAACGGCTTCTTCGGCTCCCGGCCGTTCAGCCGCGCCAACGAGCTGCTCGTCCGCCAGGGCGCGCGGCCGGTCGACTGGCGGCTGCCGTGAGCGGCGGCGGACGGACCGGGTCCGTCGTCCTCGCCGTCGACTCCGGGGGCTCCGGACTGCGCGCGGTCCTGGCGGTCGGCGGACGCCCGCTCTCCGACCCCCTCACCTCGGGCGCCCCGGTGCGCACCGGGTCCCGGGGCATCGACGCCGGACACTTCCTGGAGCTGCTGCTCCCGGTGGCCCGGCGGCTGCTGGCGGACGCCGGGGTGGACCGCCTCGCGGCGGCGGCCGTGGGCGCCGCCGGGTTCTCCACCCTCGGCGACGATCTGCACGCCACGCTCCCCGGCGCCTTCGGCCGCGAGCTGGGCGTCCCCCGGCTCGCCCTGGCCTGCGACGCGGTCACCGCGTACGCGGGCGCCCTCGGCACCCGGCCCGGGGTGGTCGTCGCCGGGGGCACCGGCATGATCGCGACCGGGACCGACCTCACCCGCTGGCGCCGGGCCGACGGCTGGGGCCATCTGCTGGGCGACAGCGGCGGCGGCGCCTGGATCGGCCGGGCCGGGCTCGACGCCGCGATGCGCGCCCACGACGGCAGGCGCGGCGGTTCGGCGGCCCTGCTCGCCCGCGCCGAGAAGCTGTTCGGAGCGCCCCGGGAGCTGCCCGGCCGGATCTACCCGCGCACCGACCGGCCCGCCGTGCTGGCCTCCTTCGCCCCCTCGGTGGCCGCCTGCGCCGCCGGGGAGGACGGCGCCCCGGACCCGGTGGCCCGGGAGATCCTGGAGCGCGCCGCCGCGCACGTCGTCGAGACGGCCGTCGCGGTCGCGCCCCGCTCCGGGGAGTTCGAGGTGGCGTTCACCGGCGGGCTGTTCAAGATGGGCGACCCGCTGCTGGTGCCGCTCACGGCCGAGCTGGAGCGCTGGCTGCCGGGCGCCCGCCGGACCGCAGCCGACGGCGATCCGCTGCTCGGCTCGGTACGGATCGCCACCGGACTGGCGGCGGGCGACCCCGGACTGCCCACCGCGGAGCACATGCTGTCGGTACGGACCGGATTGTCGCCAGTGGACTGAACGCTCCGGTTCGTCCCCCCGTTCGGGGACACATCCTTCCAGTGAATCAGATGAACGAGATCAATCGGACAAAATCTGATAGATGCCGCTCAGCTGCCCCCTCCCCGAACCGGGAGGGGGGCAAAGCCAGTAGCATGCGGCGCCATGAGCACCCCCACTGGGCCAGCCAACGACCTGCCCGTACGCATGCCGCGCCCCCGCCAGTCCGGACGTCACCGCCGACCCGAACCCGCGGTGGCCCCCGACGGAGCGCCCGCGCTCGTGCTGGCCGTCCCGGGCACGCCCAGTGGATCCGTCCGGGCCCTCGCCGACGAGGTCGTGAGCATCGCCCGCTCCGAACTCCCCGGCCTCGACGCCCGCATCGGTTACCTCGACGGGAACGACGAGTTCCCCGCCCTCTCCTCGGTCCTCGCGCGCACCGCGCGGGAGCGGACGGCCCGCTACGAGCAGGCCCGCGCGGCCGGTTCCGACGCGGTGGAGCCCGACGGGCCCGTCGCCGTCGTGGTGCCGCTGCTCGCGGGCACCGACGGCAGCCTGCTGCGGGAGATCCGCCAGGCCGTCATCGAGAGCAAGGTGGCCGCCGAGCTGACGGACGTCCTCGGGCCGCACCCGCTGCTCGCCGAGGCGCTGCACGTACGGCTCTCCGAGGCGGGCCTGGCCCGCGCCGACCGGGCCCGGCTGTTCACCGTGGCCACCGCCGCCGACGGCATCGTCATCGCCTCGGTGGGCGGCGAGGAGGCCGTCCAGGCCGCCGGGATCACCGGAATGCTGCTGGCCGCGCGGCTCGCGGTGCCGGTGATGGCCGCCGCCCTCGACAAGGAGGGCTCCCTCGCCGGGGTCGCCGAGCAGCTGCGCGCCTCCGGTTCCGCGCAGTTGGCGCTCGCGCCGTACCTGATCGGCCCGGAGATCGACCCGAGCCTGCTGGAGGCCGCCGCGAAGGAGGCGGGGTGCGCCGTCTCGGAGCCGCTCGGCGCCTACCCGGCCATCGGCAAGCTGGTGCTCTCCAAGTACGCCGCCGCGCTCGGCATCCCGCTCACCGGAGCGGGCGCCCAGCAGCACTGACGGAACACCAGGAGGCCCTTTCCGCCCGTACGGGCGGAAAGGGCCTCCTGGGTTCTTCACGGGCCGGTACGAGGGCGGAACGGGCCGGGGCACGGGCCGCCAGGACCGGGACGACGCCCGGCACGGGTGCCGGGAGGGACGACCCGGGCGCGGGCGCGGGTACGAGGGGGGGTGCCCCGGACGCGGGCGCTAGTACGACGGGGAGGGGTGCCCCGGGCGCGGGCGTGGGTGCCCGGGAGCGGGCGACGTGGGGCGCGGGCGGCGGGCGAGAGGCGACGCGGGCGTCAGGAGAGGACGACGCAGGACGCGGCGGGGGCCGCCACGGAACCCGCCCGCCCGGGCAGACCCGTCGCCGGGTCGACGTCGAACCAGGTCACGTCCCCCGAGCGCTCGTTGGCCGCGTAGAGGCGGCGGCCCGACGCGTCGGCCTTCAGATCGCGGGGCCAGCGGCCGCCGCAGGGGACGGCGGCGAGCGGCCGGGGCGACGCCGGGTCCTCGTCGAGGGCCAGGACCGCGATGACGTCCGCGCCCCGGACCGCCACCCACAGGAACCGTCCGCCGGGGTCGACGGCCACCGCGGACGGATAGGCGTCGCCCTCGGGCGCCTCGGCCAGCAGGGCCGTCTCGCGGAGCGGCCGCAGGGCACCCCGGTCCGCGTCCCAGCGTCCGACGGTCACCGTCGGGACCAGCTCGTTCACCACGTACACGTGCACACCGTCGGGGTGGAAGACCAGGTGCCGGGGTCCGCTGCCGGGGCGCAGCGCGACCTCGTCGTGGAGCCGGGGCTCCCCGCTCCCGGTCAGCCCGACGACGCGGACCGAGTCCGTCCCGAGGTCCACGCTCACCGCCCAGCGCCCGCCGGGGGCGGGCACCACCTGGTGGGCGTGCGGGGCGCTCTGGCGCTGCGGGTGGGGGCCCGAGCCCTCGTGGACGAGGACGCCCGAGGGCCCGGCGGCGAGGCCGCCGTCCGGGCGCACGGGCACCGCGCTGACGCTGCCGGAGCCGTAGTTGGCGGTGAGCAGATGGCCCGCGTGGAGGGCGAGGTGGGTGGGCCCGTCGCCGCCCACCGGGACGGGCCCGCCCAGCGGCGCGGGGCGCTCACCGGTGACGTCGAACGCGGCGACCGTGCCCGGGGTCGCCTCGCTCACCGCGTAGAGCACCGCCGCGTCCGGGGAGAGCGCGAGGTACGAGGGGTCGGCGACCGCGTCGGTGGCGCCGAGGAGGGCGAGGGCGCCGGTGGCCGGATCCACGGACGCCGCGACGACGCCCGGCCCCCCGGCCGCCGTGAACGATCCGATGTACGCCCGCCCCGTTACCCCGTGCCCCGTGCTCACCGCTGTCCCCTCTCGCCGCCCGATTGCTGCGCCGACGGTAGCATCGGTCTAGACCAAGTCCGGGGCGTGGCCCCCGCGCGCCGCCGTCCGGGGGGCCGGACGGTGGACGAACGCCGGGGTGCGGGGGGTGTCGTCGTAGGTCCGGTGGAAGACCGGGGTGGCGCTGCCGGAGATCGGCGGCACGATCCACGACCAGTCGGCGCCCACCGCCCGGCCCTGGCGCTCCTCGCGGTCGAGGTGGGTGAGGAACCGCCGGGACTCGGTGTGGTGGTCGGTGACGGTGACGCCCGCCCGGTCGAAGGAGTGCAGGACCGCCACGTTCAGCTCGACCAGGGCCCGGTCCTTCCACAGGGTGCGGTCGCTGGAGGTGTCGAGTCCGAGGCGCCGCGCGATCTCGGGGAGCAGGTCGTACCGGTCGGTGTCGGCCAGGTTGCGGGCGCCGATCTCGGTGCCCATGTACCAGCCGTTGAACGGGGCGGCCGGATAGCGCACGCCGCCGATCTCCAGGTCCATCGCGGAGACGGCGGGCACGGCGTGCCAGCGCAGCCCCAGTTCCGCGAACCAGGGGAGAGCGGGGTGCCGGAGCGCCACCTCCCGGACGGCGTCGGCGGGCAGCGGAAGCCAGCGGGACGTCCCGTCGTCGCCCCGGACGGCCAGCGGCAGCACGTCGAAGGCGGTTCCGGGGCCGCCGGGCCAGCCGAGCCGCCGGACGAGGTCGGTGAGGGCCGTGTTGGCCGGATCGCCGAGCACGCTCCCGTCCGGGCGGCGGTACCCCGCGTACCGGATGAGCTGGTCGTTCCAGATCCGGGGGCCGGGGCGGCCGGGACGGTCGGGGGCGAAGACGGTGATCACCGGCCGGATGCGTCCGTCGTGGTGCGCCTCGCGCAGGTGCTCCACACAGGCGTCGGCGACCTCGGCGGCCGACCCGAGGTGACGGCGGTCGCGGATCCGCAGGGAGCGCCAGTACAGCCTGCCGATGCAGCGGTTGGCGTTGCGCCAGGCGACCCTGGCGCCGTGGACGAGTTCCGGCCCGGTGTGCCGGTACGTTCCGGTCCGCGCGATCTCGGCGTGCGCGGCGGCGATCCGGGACCCGGGGTCGCCGAGTCCTTCCTCCTGGTGATGGAGGGTGATGAACTCGGCCGCCGCGCGCCGCAGTTCGCCCGTCCGACCGTCGTCCGGGTCCACCGGCGCGGCCGGGGCCGGGACGCGGGGCGGCGCGGGGTGCAGGACGGGGCAGCTGCCCGCCGTGGTCGTGGTGGAGTCCGCCGTGATCGTGGTCGCGGTGCGGTACGGGAGGTTCTGCATGCACATCCTCGGCCGCTCCGCGCCGTCTGCTGCGGCCCTCGGGCGGCGTGCGTCGTCGTTGCGGCCCCGGGGTGTTCCCCGACGGCCTCGGTCCGCCGCTGACGGCGGACCGCGGGCGGTTTCGGTGCGCGCGGCCGCCTTCGGAGTGTGACGGACGCAAACCGGAGCGTATCCGCGCCGGGGCGGAGGCGCGCGCCGTCCCGGGAGGGCAAGGGGGCGTGCGAAGAAGTCAGGGGGGCGCGTGGCTGATTTTCGCGCGCCCTTGATGCCCACCCTCCGGCCGCCCCTCCCCGGCGGAGCCGCGCGGACCGGGGGACCCGGCGGACACCGGAGGACGCCGGCAGGGCGCCGCCGGGCGGGGAGGGGCCGGGCGGAGACGCGGAAGGAGCAGGGGAAGCGCCGGACGGAAGGGGGTGCGGGAGGGCGGCGAAGGCACCGGAGCGGCGGGAGGGAGCCGGGAGGCCGCCGAGCGGTCCGGACGGCGCGGGGCCGGACACCCACGGCGGGCGTGGTGAACCGGGTGCGCGAGGGGAATGTCGAAGAATCGACGGTCCCGACTTCCTTGCGTACCGAACCTCTTGACGGTTGGTCTGGACCAACCTACGGTATGGGCGCACCTCCCCCACACCCCCACACGGGCCCGTCCCCCACCGGGCTCCCCCCACTCCACCCCACCCCCCGTCACCCCCCACGACACCCCCATCCCCCCGTCTCGCACCCCCTCTTGCCCGCCCACCCCCACACACCGCCACTCCCCCCGCACGCACCACTCGACCCCACGCGCCACACCTGCTCCGCCCTCCTCCCTCATCGTTCCGCGTACGTCTCGGGTTCCCCCACCCGGGACGCGGCGCGCGCCCACCGCGCGCCGCGTCCCGCTGACCACCGCCGCGGCACGCCGACCCCCCACGTGGGCGCGTCCCGGTTCGAAGGGAGCACACAGCATGTTCCGCAGCATCGGCCGGAGGGTCCGGCTGTTCGGCATCGGGCTCGCCCTGGCGAGCGCCGCCCCCCTGCTCGTGGCCGCCGCGCCCGGTTCCCCCAAGGCGGCGCCCGCCGCCCCGGAGGCCGCCGCGACCAGCACCTGCGCGGTGAAGTCGAAGCCCACGGGGAAGGTGCTCCAGGGGTACTGGGAGAACTGGGACGGGGCCGTCAACGGCGTCCACCCCCCGCTGGGCTGGATCCCGATCAACGACAGCCGGATCGGCCAGCACGGCTACAACGTCCTCAACGCGGCCTTCCCCGTGATCCGTTCGGACGGAACGGTCCTGTGGGAGAACGGCATGGACAGCACCGTGAAGGTGCCCACGCCCGAGGAGATGTGCGCGGCGAAGGCGTCGGGCCAGACCATCCTGATGTCCATCGGCGGAGCCGCGGCCGGGATCGACCTCAGCTCCAGCGCGGTCGCCGACCGGTTCGTGGCCACGATCGTCCCGATCCTCAAGAAGTACAACTTCGACGGCATCGACATCGACATCGAGACCGGCCTGGTGGGCAGCGGCAACATCAACACCCTGTCCGCCTCCCAGGCCAACCTGATCCGGATCATCGACGGCGTCCTCGCCCAGATGCCGTCCAACTTCGGCCTCACCATGGCCCCCGAGACCGCGTACGTGACCGGCGGGAGCATCGTCTACGGCTCCATCTGGGGCTCCTACCTGCCCATCATCAAGAAGTACGCGGACAACGGCCGTCTGTGGTGGCTGAACATGCAGTACTACAACGGCAGCATGTACGGCTGCTCCTGGGACTCGTACAACGCCGGGACCGTCCAGGGCTTCGTCGCGCAGACCGACTGCCTGGACCGTGGGCTGGTCATCCAGGGCACCACGATCAGGGTGCCCTACGACAAGCAGGTGCCCGGACTCCCGGCCCAGCAGGGCGCGGGCGGCGGCTACATGTCACCGTCCCTGGTGGCCCAGGCGTGGAACCACTACGGCGGCCGCCTCAAGGGTCTGATGACCTGGTCGCTGAACTGGGACGGCTCCCGCAACTGGACCTTCGGCGACAACGTGAAGGCGCTGCAAGGACGCTGACACCCCCTCAGATCTCTCCGGGCCGACGTCGTGGGCGGCCCGGGGAAACGGGCGGGTCCCCGGACCGTGGAAGCGGCCACGGTCCGGGGGCCCGCCCACCCCTTTGCCCACCCTTCGCGCTCCCCCTCCGTCGGCCCCGCCCCCCACCGGGCGGGGCCGACGCTTCGTCGGGGGCTCCCGGGCACACCCGACCGACCGGGTCGGATCTGCTGATTTCCCATCAACAACCTTTCTTTTTTTAAGTTTTGAGGGGGGATCAGTAATGGTCTAGACCTTGACGGGAGATCGTTCGGGGCGCTTGGCTGTGCACACACCCGTTACGGCGTGCCCAGACCTCTAATCGGCCAACTGGGCTGATCTGGCGCGCCTGTTGACGTGCGAAAGGGAAGTTCGTGCTCAGAAAAAGCCTGAAGACGTTCATGGTCGGCCTCGCCGCCGCGGGCTCGCTCGCCGCGATCATGATCGCGCCCGCCGCCACGGCGAACGCCTCGACCCCCGCGGACGAGTGCGCCGCGGCGCCGTCCTGGTCCGCCGGGGCCAACTACCGGACCGGCGACATCGTCAAGTACACCGACGGAAGCGTGTACATCGCCGAGCGTGACAACCCCGGTTACAACCCGGTGGTGAGCAGCTACTACTGGGACCCGTACACCTGCGGCGGCAACGGGAACCCGAACCACAACAGCTTCGTGGTGAGCGAGGCGCAGTTCGACCAGATGTTCCCGCGCCGGAACCCGTTCTACACCTACAAGGGCCTGACGGACGCCATGAAGGCGTTCCCGAAGTTCTCCCACACCGGCACGGACACCCAGCGCAAGCAGGAGGCCGCGGCCTTCCTCGCGAACATCAGCCACGAGAGCGGTGGCCTGTTCTACATCAAGGAGATCGACGAGCGGAACTACCCGCACTACTGTGACCGGACCCAGTCCTACGGCTGCCCGGCCGGACAGGCGGCGTACTACGGCCGTGGTCCGATCCAGCTGAGCTGGAACTTCAACTACAAGGCGGCGGGCGACTACCTGGGCATCGACCTGCTCAACGACCCGTTCGAGGTGGAGCGGAACCCGGCCGTCGCGATGATGACCGCCCTGTGGTACTGGAACACCCAGGACGGCCCCGGCCCGGTCACCGGCCACGACGCGATGGTGAGCGGCGCGGGCTTCGCCCAGTCGATCCGCTCGATCAACGGTTTCCTCGAGTGCGACGGCGGCAACCCCGCCCAGGTCGAGAGCCGGGTGCGGCGCTACAAGCAGTTCACCCAGATCCTGGGCGTGCCCACCGGTGGCAACCTCTACTGCTGAGGCACCGGCCTCCGGGCCGGACCGGAGCGCGCCGCGGTCAACCCCGGCGCGTGAGGTGAGGTGAAGGACGAGGGGCCGGGGGTACGCATCACCCCCGGCCCCTCGCGCGTCACCATCGTACGCGGGGTGGCGTCCGGCCCCGGCACGGGGACCGGACGCCACCCCGCGTACGGCGGTCAGGTCCCGGGCTTGCGGCCGTAGACGAAGACGTCGTCGCCGCTGCGCAGCAGGGACCAGTACTTCTTGGCGTCGGCCTTGCGCATGTTGACGCAGCCGCGCGACCCCGGCGGGCTCCACATGCTGACGCTCGCGGAGTGGAACGCCTGGCCGCCGTCGAAGAACTGGGCGTACGGCATCGGCACGTCGTAGAGGGTCGAGTGGTGGTCGATGTTCCGCCAGCCGATCCGCTTCAGTCCGGTACGGGTCTCGTCGCCGTCCCGACCGGTACGGACCGGTACGGGACCGAACGTGAGCCGGCTGCCGTCCTGGATCCAGCTGATCTGGAGGGTGAGGTCCACACAGGCGACGCGCCCCCGGTTGACGGGACAGCGTCCGTCCCGGTTGGGCCGGTCGCCCACGGCCTTCTGCTTGGTCTTCAAGCTCATGACGCCCCAGGTCACCTCGCCCGCGTAGCCGGCGGTCGGGGTGATGCCGTGGTCGCGCTGGAACTTCTGGATCGCCTTGCAGTCGGCGGCCGACTGCCTGCCGTCCACCGGGCGCCCCAGGTACTTCTCCACCTGCTTCTGGTACGGCCCGGTCTGGGTGGTGCAGGCCGCCGCGCTCGCCGGAGCCGTTCCCAGCGCCAGGGTCAGCGGCGCCACCATCGCGGCGATCGCCAGCCCGACGCCCCACCGCTTGCGCGTGTCCCCCATGTGAACCCCATCCCCTTCTCCGCGCGCGGTGTTCCGCGCGTCGGGCCCTGTGCCGCCCGCCGCCACGGGGTGGTGTGAGCGGCCGTCCACGGCATCCCGTTCCGTTCGGTTCCGCCCTGCTAGACAGGCCGCCCGGGCCGCTGGTTGTACACGATCCTCACTTGTCACGCGGTACGGACTTCCGTCACCGGAACGGGACATTCGACCGGCCGCGGACCCACCTCCGACAGCTCACCCCGAAGCCTGCTGGGCAAGGCCCGACGCACACAAGTCCGTTGTGAGCCCATTACCGGCCGTTGACAATCACTTCACCATGAACTTAGGTATGCCTTACCTAACTCGAACGGGTGCGCCGCTCACAGCGCGCCCCCGTTCCACGTGCTCAGAAAGGTGCTCACAGGATGAGTGCTGTGCCGTCCCCCCGTACCGCCGTCCGCACCGGCCTCGCCGTGGCCTCCGCCGTCGCGCTGACCCTCGGCCTCGCCTCCTCCGCCTCGGCGGCCACCGGAAGCCGCACGATCGTCGACGGATCCACCACCTACAACCTGTCCATCAGCGGCCCGAACACCGCCCCGGCCACGGGTGCCAACGTCACCGTCACGGGCACCGGCTTCAACTCCTGGCAGGGCGTCTACGTCGGACTGTGCGCGGTGAACGGCGCGCAGGGCGCCAACAAGCCGACCCCGTGTCTCGGCGGCAAGGACGAGTCCGGCACCACCGGCGCCTCGTACTGGGTGTCCAACTTCGGCGGCGGCCTCCTCCCGAACAGCTCCACCTTCGGCACCGGGGGCAGCTTCTCGGCCACCATCC
This sequence comes from Streptomyces sp. JNUCC 64, assembly GCF_054484115.1. Lineage (NCBI taxonomy): Bacteria > Bacillati > Actinomycetota > Actinomycetes > Kitasatosporales > Streptomycetaceae > Streptomyces > Streptomyces sp. JNUCC 64. The sequence goes on along the minus strand of NZ_CM137015.1, from coordinate 7,439,483 downwards.
ACGTCAAGGCCGATCTCGGCGGCGGCAACGTCTGCGGCGACACCGTCGACTGCGCGATCGTGACCCGCGCGGACCACACCGACTCCAACGACCGCAAGTACGACGTCCACATCCCGGTCACCTTCTCCTGACCCCTCCGGCGGGCGGGCCCCGGCACCCCGTGCCGGGACCCGCCCGCCCGGCGCGTTTCCGCAGCTCCCGTACGACGAGGAAGCCATGACAGACACCCCCGCACACGACCGTCCGCGCCCCAGGCGCCGGACCGTGGCCCTGGTCCCGCTGACCGCGCTCGGCCCGGCGGCGGCGCTCGCGGTCGCGATCGGCACCGGCGGCCCGGTGCTCGCCGCCGCCGACACCCCGGGCACCGGAACGGGGGCCGGTGGCCAGGAACTGACGGTGTCGCAGACCAGGGACCTGGACCCCACCGACCAGAAGATCCGGGTCACCGGACGGAACTACGACCAGACCAAGGGCGTCTACGTCGCCCTCTGCAAGGACAACGGCCCGGGCCGCACCCCGTCGCCCTGCGCGGGCGGCGCCGACATGACCGGGGGTGCCAAGACCTCGGCGTGGATCGTGCCGCCGGGCGACCGGTACGAGGGCGAACTCGCCAAGGCGTACGGCAGCGGCGGCACCTTCGACGTGGAGCTGAAGGTCACGTCCGCCTCGGCGGGCCTCGACTGCGCGGCGGTCGCCTGCTCGGTGGTGACCCGGGTGGACCACCGCGGCGCGGGCGACCGCTCCCAGGACGTGCGCGTCCCCGTCGCCTTCGCCTCCGGTCCCCCGCCGGGCGGCATCGGGGTGGACGTTCCCGAGGGCACGGTGACGTACCGCCTGGACGCGCAGTTCACCACGGCGGGCAAACCGCTGGACGTGCTGGTGCACCCGGACTCCGGGAAGCTGTACGTCGGCGCGGACAACCTCCCCGATACGGCCGACATCGACGAGCGGGGACTGTACGTCCTCGACCCGGCGGACGGTTCGGTGCTCTCGCACGTCAGCCAGGCGCCGGGCCCGACGGGCGCCCCGCGCGCCTCCGCCGTCGCCCGGTTCGTGGCACCGCTGGCCGGGGACGGGGTCCGGTTCCAGTACCCGCTGCGCGGCATCGGCAGCGCCGAACCGGGCGACACCACGGCCCAAGGGGTGTGGCTCACCGGGTCGACCGTCACCGACGTGGGTCCGGGTACCTCCTCGGCCTCGGCCGTGCTGGTCGCCCAGGGTTCCAAGCTCACCGAGATCGACTCCGCCACGGGCGCCGCGCTGCGCGAGCTGACCCTGGACGGCGGCAACCGGTTCGCCGTGGACACCACCCGCCGCACGGTGTGGTTCGCGGACCTCGGCGGCGGCAAGCTGTACCGGGTGGACGCCGATACGTTGACGGTCCGTCAGACCATCGAGGTCCCGGCCGTCGCGGGCGGCACCACCGGCTTCGTGGAGGTCGACCCGGAGAGCGGTGACGTGTGGCTGGGCTCGGGCGGCACCGTCCTGGTGTTCGGCCCCGACGGACGGCCCGCGAAGACGATCACCGGACCGGACCGGGCCGTCGCGGTGGCCTTCGACGCCGCCACCGACCGGGCGTTCCTGGTCCGTCAGGACGGCGGCGACCTCTCCGAACCGGGCAACGACAACAACGGCTCGCTCACCGCGTACGCCACGGAGGACTACGCACCGGTCACCGAACCGGTGTCGCTGCCCGGCAACCACGGCCAGCTCGGCGCGGCGGCCGTCGCCGTGGCCCCCGGTGGCGCGACCGTGTACGTGACGCACCCCGCCGAGGGCAAGGTCCTCGCCCTGGTGCGGCGGATGTCGCCGAAGGTCACCGAGTCGCCGGTGGACGTCCGGGCGAAGCCCGGCGAGACGGTGCGGCTGACGGCGAAGGCCGAGGGGGCCCCCGAGCCCACGGTGGGCTGGCAGGTCAGCACGGACGAGGGGACGACCTGGCGTCCGGTGCCGGACTCCGCGACCACGACCCTGACGTTCCCCGCGGAGACGTCCCAGGTGCCCCGGCGCTACCGGGCCGAGTTCACCAACGCCGCCGGGACCACCCGGACCCGTCCGGTGACGGTGACCGTCACCGAGGAGTCCCCGGCGACCGGCGGCACCACGTCGGGGACCACGTCCGGCACGACCTCGGGTACGACCTCAGGGACCACGTCCGGCACTACTTCGGGCACCACCTCAGGGACGACGTCCGGGACGACCTCGGGCACCACGTCCGGGACCGCCGACGGCGGGACGACGTCCGGGACCACTGGCGGCGGCGCGGACGGAGGGTCCACCGACGGAGGAACCGACAGCGGCGGGACCGGTGGCGGAACGACGGGCAGCGGGTCCACCGGCGGCGACGGCGGCGGTTCCAGCAGCGGCGGTACGACCTCGGGCGACGGCTCGGCGGCCGGAGGGTCCTCGACGGCCGGAGGCTCGGTGGGCGGCGGCTCCACCGGCGGGACGGGTGACACGGGCGGCTCGGTCGGCGGTTCCGGTGGCGCGGTCGGCGGTGGGGGTGACGGCGGGGCGCTCGCGTCGACCGGTGCGACGGTGGCGTCCACCACGGCCCTGGCCGCGACCCTGGCCGCCGTCGGCGCGGTGCTCGTCCGACGCCGTCGCGGCGGTCGGAACGGCCGCCCCGACGGCACGGCGACCGTCACCGGAGCGGGTCCGGCCGCGCGCTGACCGGGCGGTACGCGCCGACCGGCATGGCGGCGCGCGGGGGCGTGACGACAGGTGGGCGCGGCGGTGGGGCGGTGGGGCGCGGGCAGAGGTCGCGGAAGCGCCGGAAGCGCCCCGTCCCGTCCCGTCCGCCGTCGCTCCCCCGCCCGACTCGGGCGCGGTAGTCCGGTGCCGTGGTGCCCCGGCCGGAACCGGCATGTCGGTCGCCGGGGCGAGGTCCGCTCTGGCAGCGTGGCGGGACCGTACCCGTGCTCTCCCCTCACGAAAGGACGTCCCCATGCGACACGTCTCGCTCGGCGGGCTCGACGTCTCCCGGCTCGGCCTCGGCTGTATGGGCATGTCGGCCTTCTACACCGGTGCGGGCACCGACGAGGCCGAAGCGGTGCGGACCGTGCACCGGGCGATCGACCTGGGGGTGACCTTCCTCGACACGGCGGAGGTCTACGGCCCCTACACCAACGAGGAGTTGCTCGGCCGGGCACTGGCCGGACGGCGGGACGAGGTGGTGCTGGCCACCAAGTTCGGCATCCTCTCGCACCAGGGGCGGCGCGGTCTGGACAGTTCGCCCGCGAACGTGCGCTCGGCGGTGGAGGGTTCGCTGCGGCGGCTCGCCACGGACCGCATCGACCTCTACTACCAGCACCGGGTGGACCCCGGCACCCCCGTCGAGGAGACCGTGGGGGTGCTCGCGGAACTGGTCGCCGAGGGCAAGATCCGGCACATCGGGCTCTCCGAGGCCGGGCCGGAGACGATCCGCCGGGCGCACGCCACGCACCCGGTGGCCGCCCTCCAGACCGAGTACTCGCTGTGGACCCGGGACCCGGAGGCGGAGGTCCTGCCGCTCACCCGGGAGCTGGGCATCGGTTTCGTCCCCTACTCGCCGCTGGGCCGGGGGTTCCTGACCGGTGGCATCCGCAGCCGCGACCAGCTGGCCGACGACGACTACCGCAAGGGCAACCCCCGCTTCAGCGAGGAGAACCTGGGGCGGAACCTGCGGATCGCGGACGAGGTCGCGGAGGTCGCCCGGGACGTGGGCGCGACGCCCGCGCAGACCGCGCTGGCCTGGCTGCTCGCCCAGGGCGACACCATCGCCCCGATCCCCGGGACGAAGCGGGTGGCGCGGCTGGAGGAGAACGCGGGCGCGGACACCGTCCGGCTGGCCCCGGAGCACCTGGCCCGGCTCGGCGCGCTGTCGGCCCCGGTCGGCGACCGCTACGCGGACATGTCCCCGCTCAACGGCTGACGCTCCGTCACACGCGTCGGGCGCCCTGACGGACGAAGGCCCGGCGTCCCGCGATCATCCGCGGGGCGCCGGGCCCTCTCGCGCCGTCGAGGCCGGTCGGGCCGCTCCGGCAGCGGTGCCGGGCTTCACGGCCCCGGTCCCGCCCGCTCGCTCACCTCACGGGGCGAGCACCTCCGTGTTCTGGCAGGCGACCAGGAGCCACCGTCCCTCCTCCTTGGCCATCACGTAGAGCGGGGTTCCGGCGTTCCCGATCGGCTCGCCCTCCAGCGTCCGGTACTGCGCGTGCGCCTTGACCGCGGCGACGTCGGGGCGGATGAACAGCACGTCCACCACCTCGTACGTGACGGTCGAGTCCGTCATGGCGCCGGGCAGCACCTGATGGGTGAAGGCCGAGATCTCGTCACGGCCGGTGAGGCGTTTGCCGTGTCCTGTCGTCCAGATCGCGTCGGCCCGGAACAGGCCGACGAACTCCTCGGGCAGTTCGTTCCGTTGGGAGTGTTCAAGCGTGGCGATCACCTGCTTGATCGCCTCCGTCTCGGGTTCCCGCGTCGGCTGGTCGATGGTTGTCGTCTCCATGCCGATCATCATGAAACCTCGACCAAACTTGAAGTCAAGCCCATGACACCCGGCGGCGATCCCGCCCCGGACGCCCCGCCCTTCGACGGGTTCCTAGACCTCCACGGCGGGGAGCAGTCCGGTGACCGGGGCGACGAGGTCGGTCACCTGGTGGAGCTGGTGGAGCTGGGAGAGGCCCTGGCGGACGGTGCCGACCTGGCCGGTGACGGTGGGCATCTGGGCCCGGTGCTGCGGGCTCACCCCCCGGGTGGACAGGGAGTCCACCTCGCCGATCACGGAGGGGACCTCCACGCCCCGTTCCAGGGCGGGGGCGGCGGCAGCGGCCGTGGCGGTCAGTCCGGTGACGCCGGAGGCGAGGGCCACGGCGGCGAGAATGCGTCGAGTTGTGGTCATGTCCGGAGCAACGGACGAGTCCGGGCCGGGTCACGGCCGGGCCTCCCGCCTCACCCGTGGGGGCTCAACCCGGTGGCGGCCCTGGCGGGGAGGCGGCCCGGCGGGGTAAAGGGGCGCACGGGGAGGAGCCCCTCACCCGGTGGCCGGGGAGGGGCTCCGAAGGAACGGACGGACGAGCGAACGGACAAGCGAGCGCCGAGGGTTCAAGGTACGGACCCCGACGGGCCCGCAGGCGCGGACGCCCGGGCTCAGGGACAGCTGGCGATGGTGCTGCGGGCCCGCTCCGGGCTGGCGTGCTTCACCTTGCACTGGTCCTGGCCGATCCCGCCGTCCACCAGGCCCCAGCCGGGGCCGGCGAGCAGGACGGTGTCCTTGGTGCCGCGGATCGTGTCGCGTCCCGAACCGCCCTGGATGACGCCGCCCGCCTCCGGGCCGACGCCCTTCGCCTCGATAACGTCGTTCTCGCTGCCGCCGAGGACCCGCCCGCCGAAGTCGATGACGCCCGCCGAGATGGTGTCGGCGCCGTCGTTGCCGAACACCTGGCCGCCGCCCCGGGCGTGCTGGCCGGGGGAGCCCGAGACGGTGCCGACGGTGATGGTGTCGTCGCCCTGGTCCCCGTAGACCGTGGCCCCGTGGTCGGTGGTGCCCATGGCCGTGGGCACGATGATGGTGTCGTCACCCGTTCCGCCGCGCACCGACGCCTGGTCGTCCCGGGGCAACAGATGGCTGGTCTGGAGGCGGTCGTCACCGTCGCCGCCGAGGACCTGGGAGTCGATGATGAGGCCCTTGACCCGGATGTTGTCCTTGCCCGCGCCACCCCAGATGATGACGTTCTCGACGTCGTTCTCGCACTCGATGACGTCGTCGCCCGAGGTCCCGTAGACGGCCTGGCCCGGCGGTACCGAGGAGCCGTTGAGCACGCAGTGGTGCGACGGCAGCCCCTGGAGGGCGTGGGCCGGGGACACCGGCAGGGACGCGGCGGCGAGCAGCGCTGCGGCGAGGGCCAGACCGCGTGCGGTCGGCCGGGCCGGACGAGGACTGAGGGGCATACGGGTCTCCCTGGGGGTTTTCGACACACGGTCCCGCCTACCGTGCGCCCCCGCCACCGGACACGCCCGCGCATCCGTGCCCCGCGTCACCCGCCCGGCCCCGCCGCCGCCCCGTCACCTGCGGACCCGTCACCACCCGCCACGCCGGACGACGGCGGCAAGCGGGTGAACGGCTCCCCGGGGGGCACGGAGACCGCCCGGTGCGGCTGACGGCCCCTCACGCCGGATGGCGGACGGGGAGCCGTCCGGGGGCGGCGGCCCCTCGGGGGGAGCCAGGCGGGCCCACGGAGGACTCCGGGGCGGAGGAGAGGGACGGCGGGGACGCGGAGTCTCCGGGGCCGGGGCCGGAGGAGTCGGGGGGCGGGGGCGACGGAGGCGACGCCGTGTCCGGGGACTCCCCGCCCGGGGACGACGGCGGCGAGTCCCTCGGTGAGGACGGCGAGGACGGCGAGGAGGAGGACGGCGAGGACGGGGGTTCGGACGAGGGGCCGCCGGACTCGGTCCCGCCCGGGGAGGACGGCGAGGACGGGGACGAGGTCTCCGGGGAGGGCGTCGGGTGCTCCGGGGGCCGGGTGGGACGGTCCTTCCCCCCGGTGTCGCCGCGCTGCCGGGTGAACCAGTCGCCGCTGTCCGGGTCGTACACCACGAACTCCTCGACGGGCTCGGGGGCGGGCGCCACCACGACCACGTTGGCCGCCCGGTAGCCGGGCCAGGGCTCCCCGACCGGCTTCGGGGTGCCGCGCTGGGGCACCGGCTCCCCCAGCGGGTTGCCGCAGGCGCAGCGGACCCGGGGGACGCCCCGGTCGTCGACCAGGACGGCGGTCCCGGCCTCCAGGACCGCCTGGTAGGGCACCGCCTCGCCGTCCCGGTAGCCGTGGTTGGTGACCCGGGTGTCCAGCCGCAGCCGCACCGGGGTCAGCGCGCGCAGCCGGGCGGGCACGGCGGACGGTCCGATCCCCAGGGCGGAGGCGAACGCGGTGTTCTTGGCGCCGTCGGCGTCGAGGTAGCGGATCTGCGCGTCGACGTCGCAACTGCCCGTGTCGCGCGTGCCGCCGTACAGCCCGGGAGCGGCGCCCGAGACCTGCTGGGCGGTGTAGGCCGACTCCGTGCGGGTGGGCAGCGAGGGGGTCTGCGGCGGGGGTGAGCCCTTCTGGGCGGTGGACTCGGTGAACGGGTCGCGACCGGTGCTGTTCGCGGCCTGGAGGAAGACCTCGCCGCCGCCTCCCCCGCCGGTGCCGCCCCCGCCGTTCCCGTTCCCGCCCGAGCGGGTCAGCACCACGGCGAGGACCACCGCTCCGACCACGCCGAGGGTCAGCAGGGCCACCCGGGGGGCGCTGCGCCACCACGGGCCGCCCCCGGCGCCCGCCCGGCCGCCGTCCCCGCCGGGGCCCGGGGGCCCGCCGCTCCCACCGCCGCCCCCGCCGTCGGGAGGACCACCGCCGGGCGGGGAACCGGACGGCGCGGCGGACGGTGACGGCGCGGCGGACGGGGGGCCGGACGGCGGGGCTGACCGTTCCGGCGGGGGCGGTGCCGGACGGGACTGGTCCGACAGGGGGCCGGACGGGGGGCCGGACGGTCCGGAGGGCCCGTCGGCTCCGGAAGGGCCGGAAGGGCCGGAAGGGCCGGAAGGGCCGGAAGGGACGGACGACCCGGAGGACCCGGACGGCGCAGGGGTGCCGGAAGGGTCAAGGGGCCCGGAGGGACGGTCGGGGGGCGGGAGTTCGGCGCTCACGGTTCAGCTCCTCGTACGGCCCCCCGGGACACCGCGCGCGGACGGCGGGGCGGCGGGGCGGGGGCGGTGCGGTCTGGTCCGTCCACCGCCACCGGGCGCCGCCGTCGGCCGTCCGTCCGCGTGGCCCGCCCATTGTGTGCCGCGCCCCCGCGACCGCCGCAAGCCGACGCGGTCGGCCCCTCCCGGGGGGCGCGCGGAGCCCGTGCTGCTTAGCGTGGCGGCGTGAGCGAGTGGCGAACCCCCGACCGGGCGGCCGTCCGAGGCACCGCGCGGTCCGCGGCGCACGGCTGGCTCGCCGCGCTGACCACGGTGCTCACCGCGCTGGGCACCATGGCCGTCCTGGCGGCGGCGGGCCTGTGGGCGGCCGGGGCGCACGGACTGCCGGACGGGGCGTTCCCCCGGGTGGTCGTGGCGGTCGTCCTGCTGGCGGTCGGCGGGGACGTCGGACTGACCGGCGGGGCGGGGGAGCTGGCGGGGGCCCGGGGCGAACTGGAGGTGCTGCCGCTGTCGGTGGGACTCGCCGGGGCGCTGGTGCTGGGGGCGGGGTTCCTCGCCCCGCTGCGGCACCGGGCGGTGGTCGGCGGACGGGAACTGGCGGGGTGGGCGGGACGGATCGCGGTGCTGTGGCTGCCCTCGGTGGCCGGGCTGGCGCTCGGCGCCCGTCAGGAGTTCACGGTGTCCCTCGGGGAGACGGAACTGGCGGACATCGGCGAACTGCTCGGGTTGACGCCCGTGGTGGGGTTCGCGGCCGAGGTGGGGACGAGCCTCTGGTGGGCGCTGGTGTGGCTGGCCGGGGTGCTGGTCATCGCGCTGCTGGTGGCCAGGGGAGCGCCGGTCCCGACCCGGCTGACCCGCTTCCACTCGGCGGTACGGCCCTCCGCGCACGCCATGCTGGACGTGCTGCTCACCTATGTGGTGGTGGGGCTGGTGGTCGGGGTGGTGGTCGCGCTGACCCGGGGGCACGCCGCCGACACGGTGGCCGTCCTGTTGCTGGGGCTGCCCAATCTGGTGTGGCTGGCGTTCACCCTGGGGCTGGGGGCGGTGTGGGACGGGCGGGTGGAGGGTCCGTTCGGGTTGCCGGTGCCGCCGCTGCTGGACCGGGTGCTGCGGGGGTCGCGGGACAGCGAGCTGAGCGTGCGGACCCTGGCGGCCGAGGACGGCCGGGCCTGGTGGCTGGTGGTGTGCGCGGCGGTGGTGCTGTTCGCCGCCGCGTACCTGGCGGCGCGGCGGTCACCGGCGGGCACCCCGCTGTGGCGGCTGGCCGTACGGCTGGGCGCGGCGCTGGCGCTGACCGTGCTGGTGGTGTGTCTGACCGGGCGGGTGTCGGCGTCCTTCGGGCTGTCGTTGCTGGGCATCGGCGATCTCGGCGGCGGACTGTCGGGGCGGGTGCGGCTGGAGCCACGGGTGTGGGGCACGGTGGGGTTGGCTGTGGTGTGGGGCGTGGTGATGGGGTTCCTGGGCGGCTGGGCCGCCCGGTGGTCCCGGCACCGCCGCTGACGGAGGTCCGTGGCGGGATGTGCGTGGTGCGGTCCGGTACGGGGTGTCCGTGGTGGGTCCGGTACGGGGTGTCCGTGGCGGTCCGTGGCAGGGCGGCCGCTGCGGGGTCCTCCGGTACGGGGTGTCCGTGGCAGGGCAGCTGCGGTGGGGGCCGGCACGTGGTGTCCGTGGCGGGGTGCCTACTGAACGGAACGTGGTCCGCCTTGAGGTGACGCGCGAAAGGAACGTGGTCCGCCCCGGGGGTGACGCGTGAACGGGACGCGGCCGGGGACGCGGGTCCCGGCGGGGACCCGGTCCGGGGCCGAACGCCACGCGAGCGGCCCCGGTTCCAGGGCGAGACGTGTGAGTGGGACGAGGGCGGGCGGAGCGGTCGGGCAGGCCGACCGGGCGGGTGCGGCGCCGGGTACGCGCGCCGCCCCGGGCGTGAAGGGACCGGCGGCCGTCCGCCGGATCACCCCGTACCGGCACACACCACCCATGTCACCTCGGGCGCGCGGGAGTTGGCGCGCCCGCGCCGGACACCCGGGCGCCCCCGGACGCTCCCGGGGGCGGTGAGGGCGGGCGAGCGCGTGCGCCGGGGCGTGCGGTCGGACGCCGCGCTGTGGGCGGGGGCGGGGTCCCCCGTTCGTGGCGGTGGCCGTCCCGGCTTTCTCTGCGATAGTTCAGGACGTCGCGATCCGGCCGTCCGGCTTCCCGGGCGGCTCCCGTCCTTGATCGGCGCGCACCCGGCTCCGGGACCGTCCGGAGGGGAGGCAGAGCGTGGCGGACCTCATCGACCGATTCCTGCTGGACCGTTCCGAACCCGAGTCCCTGGCCGCGTTCCTGACCCGGGCGACGACGACAGCCGACGGGGCCGGGGCCCTGACGGCGGTGCTCCGCTCGGCGTACGACCTCACCGGGCTGCGCGTCGAGGCGGTGCGCGGGATCTCGGTGCGCGGGGTGACCCTGGCGCACCCGCTGTTCCCGCCCCGGCGCCACACCGGCACGGCGACCGGGACGACGCCCGCCTACACCCGTACCGACCTGGAGTGGACGAGCCGTTCGGAGACCGGCGCGGTGTGGGTGGACCTGCTGGCCGACACCGTCGTCGAGGTGACCGCCGACGCCGATCCGGGGGGCGTGGAGTCCGCGGTGACCCGGGAGATCGAGGGGTTCCGCACCCTGGAGGAGTTCCGGGACCGGTTCCGTCACCTCGACCTGGACGACTTCCTCGCCCGGCACGACGTCTCCTCGGTGGAGGAACTGCGCGCCGCCGCCCGCTATCTGCTGACCGAGGTCCGGTTCGCCCGGCCGCCGGTGTCCGACCCGGCGGACCCGGCGCGGATCCACGCGCTGCCGCTGACCCTCGCCGTCCTGGTCCGTGACGACCCCGGTCCCAGCGGGGCGCTGCGGGCCGCGAAGGCGGTGCGCGCGCTGGCCGGGGAGGCGGTGGCCGTCCCCTCGGCGCCCGCGCCCGCGCCGCGCACCGCCCCGTACGGACTGGCGGTGGTCCTCCCCCCTCCCGACCCGGCCGGGGGCGGCCCCGCGCCGGAGGCCGTGCGTCGGCTCCTGGCCCGCGAGGGCGTCCTCTGCCTCTTCGCCGACCCCGGCTGAGTCCGCACGCCCCCGGCCGGTCCGACGTGGACCGGCCGGGGTCCGCACCACCAGGAAGGTGGCCCATGACCGTCCGCTACATCCGTGTGAACCCCGTCGCCGACCTGTTCTCCCCCGCCGTCCGGGCCTTCGGCAACGTGGCCCTGGTCGGCACGGTGACCGTGCCCGCCGCCCCGCCCGGCGATCTGCTGGCGGTGGGCGTCCCGGTGGCCTTCTCCGAGCCCGGTGAGGCGCTGCGCCGGGCGCCCGGGGCGCTGGGCACGGCCGTGGCGACGGCCTTCGCCCAGTCACCGGGGCCGTCCCTGGTGTACGCGGTGCGGGTGGACGGCGCGTCCCCGGACTGGGCGGCGGCGCTGCTGGCCCTGAGCGGGGTGGACGTCCAGATCGTGGCGCTCGCGGACACCCCGCTGGACCCGGCGAGCGGCGCTCCGGCCGGGGCGGTCGGCGCGCTGGCCGCCCATGTGTCGTCGGTGTCCGGGACCGGCGCCGACGGCCGGGAGCGGATCGGGGTGGCGATGCTGGCCAAGGACGCCGCCGACCCCACGGTGGTGACGGGCGCGCTGGCCCTGGACCGGATGGTGTACGTCGCGCACAAGAGCGACGAGGACGTGGGGGCCGCGGTGGCGGGCACCATCGCCGGGTACGAACCGCACGTCTCCCTGCTGCTGAAACAGGTCAATGTGAGCAGCGGGACGTTCACCCAGGCCGAGATCGAGGCGCTCAACGGGCCCGAGACGTTCACCAGCGGCCCGGCCGGACGCGGGGTGAACTGGCTGGTGGACCCGGCGCTGCTGCCCGGTCAGGCGGTGTGCCTGGGCGAGGCGTACACCGGCCGTCCGGACGGCAAGAAGTTCATCGACGTGGTCCGCACCGTCGACCAGGTGTCGTTCCTGCTGAAGGCGCGGCTGATCCGGAGCGTCGGACGGCTGCGGATCAGCCGGTCGGGACTGCGGGCGCTGATCGCGCAGTTGGAGGCGGTCCTCGATCCGCTGGTGGGCCAGGAGGTCATCGAGGGGTACCAGGTGCTGGTGCCGATCCTGGCGCTGCTCGACCGGCCGCGCGGGACGCTGACCGAGACGGAGCGCGCGCGGGTCGACGCGGCCCAGGCCGAACGGCTGGTGGAGGTGGTCACCAGCGTCGACTACGCCGGTGCGGTCCACCGGCTGTCCATCACCCTCCGGTTCGAGTGAGGCGGCGTCATGAGTGACTGGAACACCCGGCTGGAGGTGCGGATCGGCAGTGACGTGGTCTCGCCGATCACCAGCTTCACGCCCACCTTCAACGTCCCGCACACCGTGATCCACAGTCTGGAGCGGGACAACGTCGGCTACGTCCGGCAGCCGTTCACCTTCACCTTCACCATGGCGGTCCCGGCGATCGCCGGGGCGGTCGCCGATCTGACGGAACTCGCGGTGCAGGGGACGGAGTTCTCGGTGGCGCTGGCCGAACGCACGGGCACCGACTGGTCGTTCAAGGCGATGAAGTTCGCGCGCTGCGTGGTCACCTCGGCGAACCCCAGCAACGTGGTGGTGGACGGGGTGCCGCAGGCGAGCTTCTCCTGCCTGGCGCTGACCGTGGGGGTGGAGGAGTGACGACGGGGGCCCGGGAGCCCGGGACCCGGGTCGAGCGGACCGGGATCGCACTGGTCCACGAGGGCGAGTACGTGGTCGCCGCACCCGGCGCGGAGGCGGAGTTCACCGACGGCGGTGGCGGGGGGCCGGTGGTCGAGTACCACTTCCCCGTCGAGATCGAGGTGGTGGGGACGGTGGACGAGGCGGTGGTCCGCCAGGTGACGGAGCGGGTCTTCGAGGAGCTTCGCCGTGAGCTGTCGAGCCGTCAGTAGGCGTGAGGAGAAGCCGGGATGGCCGTGAGCGGGCCCCAGGTTCCGGTGCTCGTCGGGACCGTGCCGCTGTGGTACGTGCAGAGCCTGACGCTCAGTGAGGGGTACCGGATCGAGCGGGTGCTGGGCAGCCGGTTCTCGCAGGCCACCCAGCCGCAGGCGCGGACCGTCGCCATCGAGGCCGTGCTGCTGGGGCCGGACAGGCTGGCCCAGAAGAAGGCGCTGGAGGTGCTGGCCCTCACCAGCCGGGCGCTGGCGTCCTCGGCGGCGCCGCTGCTCGCGGTCTCCGGCATCCCGGTGGTGTCGGGGCCGGTGACCGCCACGGACATGCAGATCACCGAGTTGCGGTTCACCGCGAGCGCGCAGCGGCGGGACGCGCTGGACGTGTCGATCACGCTGCGGCACGTGCCCCGGTCGAGCGTGTCCGCGCTGTTCGGGGAGCTGGCGGAGCTGGCGATCGCGGCGGGCACGGCGCTCTCGCCGTCGGCACCGGACGGCGGCGCGGTGCCCAGGGTGCCCGGGGCACCGCTGTGACCGCCGCGACCACCACGACTGCTGCGACGGTCGCGACGGTCGCGACGGCCATGGTGCCCGGAGCGGTCGCGGCGGGGGTGACGACCGGGTGGGAGACGGGCGGGGGACCGCCCCGCCGACGGCGGGGTCCGACCACGAGGGGAGCTGGGGCGAGGTGACGGACGTGGTGCCGGGGTGGGACGCGGTGGCGGCGGAGCCACCGGGGACCGTGCCGCCGGCGGGCGCGGACGCGGGGGCGGGGATGCCCCGGCTGCCGGTCCGGCCGGACGAGGGCTTCCCCCAGGCGTTCCGGCTGCTGGTGGGCGACGCGGTGTACCGCTTCGCCTGGCACGTGAACATCGCCGAGGAGCGGCTCGCGGCGCTCGTCGCGGGCCCGGACGGGCCGGACACCGTACTGGACCTGGCGGACGGTCCCGCGTTCCTGGTGCTCTCGGTGGCCCGGGACGACCCGGACGGTCCGGTGACGCTGCTGCGCCGCAGGCTGGTGCCCGGCGTCCGGTACCGGGCGGGCGGGTTGCTGCTGGTGTTCCGGACCCTGCGGGTCGCGGTGCGCAATCTGAACGGGGCCGGGGCGTACGGCTCCGAGGTGGTGGGCGGGGTGAGCGCGCGATGAGCTTCCTCCTTCGCTACCGGGCCGAGTTCACCGACCGGCCGGACGCCGCCCCGCCCGGGGCGCTGGCCGCGCTCACCGGGGCGCTCACCGGGGCCGGGCTGCCGCTGCGGCTCTCCAACGACGTGCTCGACGGCACGTACGTGCTGGACGCCGACATCACGGTGACCATGTCCGACGGGGCGGCGGCCGACGCGTACGAGGCGGTGTTCACCGATCTGCCCCGGCCGGTCGCGGAGCTGCTGCGGGAACAGGCCGCCGCCGGGACGCTGGTGGCCCGGCTCGGCCTCGGGTACGCCGACGAGCCCACGACCCTCGACGGCGGCCGTCCGGTGGTGGTCGGCCCGGTGACCGCCGTGGAGACCGTCCAGGAGACGGACGGCACCACCCGGACCCTGGTGCGCGGACAGGAGACCGCCGGGTACGCGCTGCGGACCGAGCCGGTGGCCCGGGCCCGGGAGGGCGACGTCCCCCGGCTGACGGTGGTCCGGGAACTCCTCGCGGGCACCGGGGTGGCGCTGGCCCCCGGCTCGGCGATCGCGGGCGTGGTGGCGAACCCGGCGGTCCGGGCGCCGTCCCGGCTCGCGGCGCTGCACCGGATCGCCGAGGAGGCGGACACCGCGCTGGTGGTGCGGGACGGGGCGGTGCACCTGGGGCCGGCGGTGGGCGCCCGGGAGGCGCCCGTGGTGTTCGACCCGGAGCGCAACATCGCCCGGCTGGGCGACGGCCGGGCCGAGGAGGACCCGGGGGCGGCGGGCACCGGGCCCGGTCCGGTGCGCACCGGAATCGATCTGGTGGTCCTCGGGCACCCCGGGCTGCGGGTCGGGCAGACGGCGCGGCTCACCGGGCTCGACGGGCTGCCCGGCGGTCCGCTGCGGCTGACCCGGGTGGAGCACCGGTTCGGCGTGTCCGGCGGGTACACCTGCGCGGTGCGGCTGTCGGCGGTGGCGCGGGGCCGCCGGGTGCGGGCGGTGACGGGGGTGGAGGCCGTGGTGGACGGCTTCCGGGACGTGGTGGACCGTCGGCACCTGGAGCGGCCCTCGGTGGCGGTGGGCGAGGCGCGCTCCGGCGCGGCCGGGCACCGGGCGTCGCTGTACTACGGGCAGCCGCCGGGGCCCGGTCAGCCCAGTTCCTCGGCCCCGGTGGACACCTCGGTGACGCTGTACGGGCAGTCGCTGGCGTCGCCGTTCGCGTTCCACCGCTGCGGTCTGGTGGTACCGGTGTACCCGGGGATGCGGGCACTGCTGGCGCACAACGGCGGCCGGGTGGACGACGCGGTGGTGGCGGGCTGGCTGTGGGCGGACCCGGCCGATCCGGCTGGTTCGACCGGTCCGGCTGGTCCGGCCGCGACGGGGACGACCGGTGCGCCGGGGTCCGCCGGTCCGCCCTCCGCCGCCGACGGGAACGGCGGCCCGTCCCCCCGTCCCGGCTCCGCCGCCGGGCGGACCCGGCACCTCCCCCCGCCCGCCGAACCGGGGGACCACTGGCTGGCGCTGCCCACGGCGATCGGCGCGGACGGGCTGCCCACCGGGGCCGGGGTGCACGACCTGACCGACGCGGCGGGCCACCGGGTGGTGCACGCGGCCGGGCTGCGGATCCTGGTCGGCGGGGACGCGCTCGACCCGGTCGGCACCCGGCCGGAGCCGCCGCCGCCCGACACGGTCACCATCGAGCACCACAGCGGCACCCGGATCGAGATCGGCGCGGACGGCGCCCTGACGATCACCACCGCGTCCTCGGCGCTCACCCTCACCAACGGCGCGGTGAGCGTACGGCTGGACGGCCCGACCGTGGAGGTGGCGTGATGCCGGAGGTGCTCACCACCGCGTCGGTCCTGCGGTGCGCGCACGGCGGCCGGATCACCGTACCGGCGGGGCCCCGGGCGCTGACCGTGGCGGGCGCGCCGGTGCTGGTCCGCACCGACCTCGACGCGGCCACCGTCACCGGGTGTCCGCAGACCAACGCGGCGGCGGGCCAGAGCCCTTGTCTGCGGATCACCGCGCTGCTGGCCGGGGCCGCCGCCACGCTGACCGTGGGCGGGGTGCCGGTACTGCTGGCGAGCGCCCGGGGGCTCACCGACGGGGTGCCGCCGCTGCCGGTGATGTGGCGGGTCGTGTCGGCGGGCCAGCGCGTCCTGGTGGCGTCGTGAACGCCCCCGACGGCCTCGGCTGGGGCCCCCGGCTGGACGACGGCGACCTGGTCATCGGCACGGACGGACGGCTGGAACTGGTGTCGGGAACGGCGCAGTTGGCGCAGTCCCTCACCCTGCGGCTGCTGACCCCCTACGGCTCGGACCGGTTCGGCACCTCCTACGGGCTGGACGTCGGGGAGGCGCTGGGCGGGCCGCACGGGCGGCGCGTGACGCGGGAGTTGCTGCGGTTGCGGCTGGTGCGGGCCCTCACGGGCGATCCACGGGTGCGGGAGGTGCGGGAGGTGCTGTTCGACGGGGAACCGGGACGGGCGGTGACCGTGGAGGTGGTGGTGGAGACGGTGCGCTCCACGGCCGTCAGCGTGTTCGTGGAAACGGGACGGTGAGGTGCGATGGCCACGGAACCGGAGTTCGGCGTCCGCGACGACGGGTTCGCGCCGAAGGGCTTCGACACGATCCTCGCGGAGAGTCTGGAGCGGGCCCGCGCGGTGCTCGGCGCGGACGTCGACCTGACGATCACCAGCCCGCTGCGGAAGGTCTTCGAGGTGACCGCCGCGGAGGACGCCGAGCTGTGGAAACGGCTGGAGGACGGCTACTTCGCGAACTTCGTGTCCACGGCCCCCGGGGACGCGCTGGACCTGCTGGGCGAGGACGTGGGGCTGGTCCGGCGGGAGTCGTTCGCGGCGGGGGAGGCGGAGTTCACCCTGTCGGGCGGGGTGCCGGGCCGCTCCTACCTGGTGCCGGAGGGGACGGTCGTGGTGACCGCCGCCCCGGTGCGGGCGTTCACCACCCTGGCGGGGCTGACGCTGACGGCGGCCCGGCCGATCGGGCGGGTACGGATCGAGGCGCTGGAACGGGGCCTCGCGGACCTGCCGCCGGGCGCGGTGACGGCGGTGGACCCGGGGTACGCGGCGGTGTACCTGGGAGACCTCGGCCCCGCCTCGCTGGCGGTGACCAATCCGGTGGCCCTCACCGGCGGCCGGGTGCCGGAGGGGCACGACGTCTACCGGGGGCGGCTGCTGGGGACGTCCCGTTCGCTGTGGACGCTGGAGGCGGTGCGGCAGTCGGTGCTCGGCGTCGACGGGGTGATCGACGTGCTGCTGTCCGATCCGCTGGGCGGGGTGGACGTGTCCCAGGGGTACTTCGGGATGTTCGACTTCGGCCGCCGGCTGTTCAGCGCCGAACGGCGGGTCGGGGAACCGTACTTCTTCGACGTGGTGGTGGCGCACGAGTACCGCTGGCCGTGGCGGACGACCGGGCCGGTGCCGGGGGTGCTGGAGCGGGTGACGGCCGCCGTCGACCTGGTCCGGCCGCCCGGGGTGCGGCCGAACGTGGTGGCCGCCGACCACATCGACGTGGGGGTGCGGGCGGGCGTGGTGCTGGAGAGCGGCTACGACGGGGAGGCGGTGCTGGCGGCGGTGCGCTCCCGGCTGGCCGCCGAGGCGGGCGGGGCGCGGCTGGGCGGTGACGTGCTGTACGCGCGGGTGGTGCGGGCGTTCGCGGAGGAGCCCGGGGTGGTCGACGTGCGCCGTCTCCATCTGCGGCGCCATCCCCCGGCGTTCGGCCGGATCTCGTTCGGGGAGGTCGCCCACCAGACGCAGACGGTGGAGGTCCCGGTCGGCGAGAACCTGGTGATGGGCCCGACCGAACTGGCGGTGTTCCGCACGGACTCCGCGCTGCACGACCTGCGGGTGGTGACGGGATGACCGGGAGGGAACCGGCCGACGGGACGGACGGGACCAGCGCGACGGGATCGAGCGGCGGAACGGACGGGCCCGGCACCGTGGACCTCGCGGGGGCGCGGATGGCGCGACGGCTGACCGTCCCGTTCGCCCGGGGCGCCGATCTGCTGGACCTGGTCCTGGTGCCCGGCGCGGACGGCGCGGCCCGGGTGGCGGCGTACGACTTCGGGGAGCACCGGGCCCGCTTCGGCCGGGAGCCCGAGCCCGCCTACGTCCTGCGGGCGCTGTGCGACCTGCCGGACCCGACCGAGGTGACGGTGGAGCTGGCGTCCGGCTCCGGGCCCGCCCCGGCGGCGGTCCGGCTGGCGTTGCCCGGGGGGACCCTGGCCGGGGAGTCGTTCGTGGTGCCGGTGCCCCCGGACGGCGCGCGGATAGCCGGGCTGCGGGCCGATCCGGCGCCCGGGGGACGGCCCGTCGAGCGGGCCTGGTCGGTGACCGCGCTGCTGGGCACCACGGCGAAGCTGCTGTGGGCGCTCGGCCGGGAGCGGGACGTGCTGTGGCGGCAGGCCGCGCGGACCGCCGGGCAGCGGCGGCTGGCCGGGGCGACCGGCGCGAGCCTGGACCTGATCGGCGCGGACCTCGCCGTGCCCCGCTTCCCCCCGCTGCCGTACGGCTTCGACGCGGACACGGTGGCCCTGTACCGGCTCGACGACCGGCCGGGCGCCGAGCCGCCGGTGGTGGACGCCACGGCGGTGTTCCCCGGGCGGACCGGTCACCACGGGACGCTGTCCGGCGGGGCGGTGCCCGGGGCGCCGGGGCGGCACGGGACGGCGCTGGCGCTGACGGACGCGGCGGCGGTGGTGACGGTGGCCGGGGCGCCGGAGTTCGACGTGCCCGCCGACCGGGGGTTCACCGTGGAGTGCTTCGTCCGGCCCTCCCCCGCCGACGGGAGCACCGGTGCCGACGGGGGGCGGGTGCTGGGCCGGGGCGCGGCGGCCGGGCCCGGCTGGGCGCTGGAGACCGGGGAGTTCGGCCGGGGGCTGCCCGGATCGGTGCGGGCGTGGATCGCGGACGCGGGCGGCGTACGGGCCGAGGTGTTCGGCGACCGGTCGCTGCCGCTGGACCGCTTCACCCATCTCGCGGCGGTGCTGGACCGGTCGGCGGGGACCTGGACGCTGTACCTGGACGGCCGTCCCGTCGCGGCGGCGCGGACCACCGGGCTCGGCGCCGTCGCCCCGACGGCCCCCGTGCTGATCGGGCCGGGCGGGAGCGGGTTCCGGGGCACGGTGGACGAGGTGCGGATCTCCTCGGTGGCCCGCTCCGGTTTCGCGCCCGCGCTCGGCGAGTCGGACGCCCACTACCGGCGGCGGCTGGCGCTGTTCCGCCGCTGGACGCTGCCGACGCCGGACCGGCTGGCGGCGCTGCTGAACGGGACGGTCGGCCCGCTCGGCGGTTACCCGGACCCGCTGGTCGTCGACGACTCGGACGTGCCGCTGGTGCGCGGGGTGGCCACGGTCCGGGTGGTGCCGGTGGCGCTGCGGTCCGGGGAGAGCGTGGACGCGGAGGGCCGCCGGGACACCACCGAGGCGGAGCTGTACGGCGCGGACCCCGACGAGGACTTCGACGCCGCGCTGCTGACCCGGTACGTCCGGCCCGGGGTGGCGCACGATCCGCCGCCGCCGCGCGAACCGGTGCCCGGAGAGCCCGCGCCGGACCCCCGGTTGACGCAGCCGCCGGTGGCCGTGGCGCTGGACGCCCTGGTCGCGCTGGCGGAGACGGAGGCCGGGCCGGGCGGGCTGGTGGTGGCGGGCGGTTTCGACCCCCGGGCGGCGGACGCCCGGGCCGCCGGGCGTGCGGTGCTGCTGCGGCACCCCCGGATCGCGCCGGGCAGACTGGCGGCGCTCGCCCACCGGGCGGGCTTCGACTGGACGCGGGCCCTGCCGCGCGGCGGCCCGGTGTACGCCTCGCGGGCCCCGGGCGGACTGCTGGCGTTCACGGTCACCCCGGAGCGGGTGGTGGTGGGCACCCCGGTGACGGTGGCGCGGGCCTCGGGCGGCGTCCCGCTGCCGACCGGCACCGAGACGGCCTTCCGGGTGGTGCCGCACGGCCCCGGCCGGGCCGCCGTCACGGACGGTACGGACGGTACGGCGCGGCTGCTGCCGCTGGCCCCGGGCCGGGTGACCGTCCTCGTGGACCTGACCCGGGCGGGGCGGACCGTGTCGGGCGGGGTGACGGTGCGGATCGGGGTGGCCGCCGTCCCGGACGGCGGCTGGCTCGCCGCCGACGGGAGCACGGACGCCGTCGGCCCCGAGGCGGTGGTGGGGGCGCCGGAGCCCGCCCTGGACCCGGTGTTCCTGGTCCGGCACGACGACCCCCGCGTCGACTACGGCGAGTCGGAGGGCAACCGGCGGATGCAGCGCGGGACGGCCGTGGCGCTGGACGCCCTGCTGGACCGGGTCGGCGGCACCCTCACCGTGGTCGCCGCGTACCGTCCCGCGACCGGTCCGCCCGATCTCGCCTCCCGGGGACGTGAACTGACGGTCCGTCATCAAACCTTGAGCGCCGGGGAGCTGGCCGCCGCCGCGTACGACGCCGGGTTCGGGCTGGTGCGGCGGACCGGTGCCGAGGTCCGGCTGTGGCACCCGTCGGCGCCCCTGCTGGCGGTGCGGGGCCCGGCGGAGCTGGCCGAGGGCGCGACCGCCGGATACACGGTGCTCCCCGGTCCGGCGGAGTCCGGCGAGCGGACGCGGCTGGGCTGGTCGTCGGGCGCGGTGCCGGGCGGCCAGGGCCGGGCCGGGGTGTCGTCCACCACCCGGCCCACCGTGCTCCTCACCGGACGGTCGGCCGGACGGGTCTGGCTCCAGGCGGTGTTCCGGGACGTCGACGCCCGCGGGCCCTACCAGGTGGAGGTGCGGCTACGGCCCGAACTCGTCGCCACTGGCACCGTGCTGGGGCGCGAGGAGTACGACCTGATCATGAACGCGCTGCACTCCCTGCACCCCGTCGGCGTGGAGTTCGTGACGGCCGGGCTGCGGGCCGCGGTGGTCGAACTGCGCGACGGCGGGGACGCCGACCCCGCCCACACCTATCCCAAGTTCCGGCTGCACCGATCGGCGGCCCGGCTGCGAAAGGGCTCCCCATGAGCGACGTCTCGTTCACCCCGACGTTCCGTCACACCGCCTGGATCGACAACCGGGACCGGGTGCAGGCGGGCGGCCCCAACGGGTTCAACGTGCGCTTCACCGCGCTGGAGTCGGACCTGGACACCCTGGCCGACGTGATCGCGGCGGTCCGGGCCGCGCTGGACGCCCTCGGGGCGCAGCCGCCGCCCTCGCAGCGGCTGCTCAGCCTCTCCCCCGCGCTGGTCGCGGTGAGCGGGACGGCCGCCTGGACGCACGACTCGGCGGGGTTCGCGGTGCGGCCCTCCAACCAGCCGTCGGTGGCGGGGCTGATGGCGGTGTCGTTCCCGCACGGGGCCCGGCTGGTGGCGCTGCGCGCGCTCGGCCAGAACACCGGTTCGGCGGCGCTGCTGAGGGTGTCGCTGATGCGGTCCCGGCTGAGCGGCACGCCGCAACCGGCGGAACGGCTGGTGCGGGTCTCCGGCGAGAGCAACCCGTTCGACGCGCGGGCCGGGATCGATCCGGCGCTGGCGACCGTGGACACCGCCGCGTACCGCTACTTCCTGCTGGCCACCGCCGACAACGCGGCGAGCGGCGACGTGGTGACGCTGTCCGCCTTCCAGATCGAGTACCTCGCCTCCTGACGTCCACGGGAGCGTCCCCCGTCCGCGTCCGACGGCCGTTCCCGCGCCACCACCGCCCCACCACGCACCCCACCCCACCCCACCCCACCTCTCCCCACCCACGATCCCTGGGAGGACCCATGCCCCTCTACATCTCCATCGACTACGGCGAGACCCCGTCCGTGGACAACGGCACCCGGCCCTACACCGGCGCCCGGGCGCTGTGGGACAACAACAGCATCACGCTCAGCGGCGGGGTGTCCGACACCCAGACCCGGGTCGACCTCCCGACCACCGTGAAGGTGCGGGTGAGCAACTCGGGCCGGGAGCCGGTCGAGGACGTCCGGGTCGACGCCTACGTGATGAACCCCTTCGTGGGGCTCGCCCACCCGGCGCAGGCCATGGTGCGGCTGCGCAGCGGACTCGTCACCGTCCCGCCCGGGTCGGGCGCCACCGGGAACGTCGTGGAGTGCCTCGTCCCCGGGGTGGAGGGCGAGCCGCCCCACCCGTGGAAGCCGACCGTGGAGGAACTGGGGGCGACCCAGGGGCACTCCTGTCTGGAGGTCAACGCCTACGCGGACGGCGACGGCGCGCCGCTCCCCGACGGCGGGGACTTCGACATCCCCGGCAACCCCCACCACGGGCAGCGCAACATCACCCTGCTGCCCGCCGAGACCGGGACGCGGGC
This sequence comes from Streptomyces sp. JNUCC 64, assembly GCF_054484115.1. NCBI lineage: Bacteria > Bacillati > Actinomycetota > Actinomycetes > Kitasatosporales > Streptomycetaceae > Streptomyces > Streptomyces sp. JNUCC 64. The sequence continues at coordinate 7,417,485 of NZ_CM137015.1, read as the reverse complement.
CCCCCAGCTCGTCCTCCAGGTGATGCCGCCGCCCGAGTGGGCGGAGGAACCGGAGCTGACCGTCGAACAGGTGCGCGGAGCGCGGGCGTTGGGCGCGGGCGAGCGTGCGCTGCTCGCCTCGCACCCGGCCGTGACCGTGGTGACCGGCGAGGACGGCCGCACCCGGCTGCTGGTGGCCGACGGGAACGGGGACCTGGTCCCCGTCCATCTGTCCCGGCGCAAGCTGCGGGTGGACCTCGACCTGGGCGGCGACCCCTGCGGGGAGCGCACCGCGCTGCCGCACTTCACCGAGCCCACGATCGCCACGGTGACCCTCGCCTCGCTGACCCGGGAACGGGCGGGCGCCGCGCACGTCGTGGACATCGTCCAGCGCGCGGGCGGCACCGCGCGCGGCTGCGGGCCCCGGATCATCGGCGGTCAGCGGATCATCGGCCTGGTCACGGGGCCGGAACTCGGATGACCCCGGCCACCGGGCGGACGGGGAGCTGAGCCGTGCGGATCCGCGTCCGGGTGCCCGTACGGGTGCGGCTGGTGGGCACCCCGGACGAGGAACGGCTCGCGGAGCTGTCGGCGGCCGTGGCGCGGCTGGTGGCGGCCCGGCTGGCCGAGGCGGAACGGCTGCTGGCGGAACGGCGTCCCGCCCGCCCGGTGCCCGCGCCGCCGCCGCGCGAACGGTACGACCCGGAGCGCACCGGACCGGACGGGTATACCGTGCCCTCGTACGGGGGCCGGGGGGCGCCGGTCGCCGTGCCGGTGCGCGGCGGGGACGGGCCGCCGTGGCGGGTGCTGCGGGCGGTGGAGTTCCGCACCACGGTCGGGGACTTCCTCGACTGGGTCGAGGACGAGCTGTCCGAACCGCTGGCGGACCGGGTGCTGTACGCGGACCGGGACGCCGAGGTGCGCCGGGTGACGGTGTGGTGGGCGCAGACCGAACGCACCGTGGACCTCGGCGGGTTCGCCGGGGAACTGGCCGGACGGGCCAGGGAGCTGGGGCGGCTCGGGCCCGGGGAACTCCTCGCGCACGCGGTGACCCCGTTCGACGCGGGGCTCGCCCGGCTCGCGGACCTCGACCCCTCGGGGCGGGTGCGGGCGCTGCCCCGGCTCGGGGACCGCAACGCGCGCCGGGTGCGCGGTACCGGCACGGACGCGGAACTGCTGCACGGCGCCCGGGTGGTGTTCGCGGCGATGGCCCTGCCGGTGGTGACCACCGCCGGACTGCTGGACGTGGGCCCGCCCGTGACGGGTGGACTCCCGCTGCGGGAGGCGGGGTTCATGGTGGACCCCGACCGCTTCGCCCGGGTGGCCGGAGCGCCCTGGTCCGCCTACGCGGAGGCGTTCGGGGACGAGCCCGTGCGGGTGACGCTCCGGCCGGTGACGGTACGGCGGACGACCACGACGGACGCGGCGGGCCTGCTGCTCTCCCGGCTCCCCGACGGCCCCGGCGACGGCGACGGCGACGGCCCGGGCTCCGGCACTACGACGGGCGGGTCCACCGCGCCGGGCGACCCCACCGGGACCGCCGGGGTCGCCGGATCCACCGCGTCCACCGGAGGGCCGGCCCCCGGGAGACCGGACACGGCCCGGGCCGAGCACCTGCTGCCCCGGACGGGCCCGGCGCTCGCCGCGCTCCCCCCGGCGGTGCGCGCCCTGCTCGGCGACGGTGGTGGCAACGGCAGCGGCAGCGGTTCCGGCACCGAAGCGAGCACCGGATCCGGAGCCGCCCGGGGCACACGGACAGGACCGGGAACGGCACCGGGAGCGGGCGCGGGAACGGGCCCGGAGCCCGACCCCACGGCCGGACCGGAGGACCGGCCGACCGCGCTCCCCGCCGGGACCCGGCTGCTGTACCTGCGGGCCTGGCTCCGGGTGGACGCCGAACGGTCCGGGCTCGCGGTGCTGCGTCCGCTGGCCCGGCCGCTGACCGAACGACTGCGCGCGCTGCTGCCGGGTGAGCCGTCCGACCCCCGCTGGGTCGACCGGCTGCGCGCCCTCGTCCTGGACGAGCGCCTCGGCCCGGTGACCCCGCCCGTCCGGCCGCCGGGCGGCACCGTGTTCGAGTGGACGCTCACCGGACTCACCGCCCGGGAACGGGAACTGTTCTTCACCGCGCTCGCCGGGGTCGGGGACTTCGGGCTCCGCCACCGGGTCCTGCTGCTCGCCCTGGCCACCCGCCACGCCGCCGACCCCCGGGTCCAGGCGCTGCGCTCCGCGCTGCGGACGGCCCGCGCCGCCGCGACCCGCCACCGCTACCGGACGGACACCTCCCCGACCGGGATCCTGCTGGAGCGCGACCCGGCCCAGTGGGTGGGGGCCGGGGAGGTGCTCGGCGACAGGGACCCCACCTACGTCAGCCACCGTGAGGTGCGGCGGCTGCGCCCGGCGCGGGCCACCGCGCTACGGAACGCGGTGGAACGGGAACGGGTGGCGCTGGTCGAGAAGTTGGCCAGCAGCGATGACCAACGAGAGCTGAGCGAGGAGGAGTTCGCCCGGGAGGTGCTGGCCCTCGCGGTCCGGGCGATCCGGCTCACCGAGGAGGACTTCGAGAACGTCACCGTCGAGCGGAGTCTGCGCCTGGTCGGGGTGACCGAGGGGCAGCTCGACCAACTCCCCTCGTACACCGTGCGGTTCCGGTTCACCGAGCGGGTCCGGGGGTCCGGCTGGGAGGACGTGAGCGAGCCGCTGGAGGAGTCGGCCGGGGAGTTCGAGGCACGGCTCGTCTACTGGCGGCTGGGCCGGAGCGGTGACTACTACCGGGCCGCCGGACTGGGCCTCCTGGTGGTCGCCGCGCTGCTCGCCGCCTGGGAGGCCGGGCTGATCGGGTTGCTGGTCCAGCTGGCGGGCGGCACCGGCGCGGTGGTGACCTCGATCGCCGCCTCCGAGGTGCTCTACGTGCTGCGGGTGGTGTTCGGGGACGCCCGGCTCACCCTGGAGGGCGTCCTGGTCGCCGCCCTCGACGGCTATCTGATGGCGCTGGGGATGGGGCGGGGCGCGGCCCTGGGGCGCTGGGTCGCGGGCCGGATCGGCACGGCGAGCCTGCGCCGGGTCTGGGCGGGCTGGCTCGGACGGCGGCTGGCCGCGGGGGCGGCGGGCGGAGCGCTGACGGCGGGGCTGGAGACCTTCGCCCACGATGTGATCCAGGTGGTCACCGGACGGGGCGGATGGTCGTCGGTGGAGCGCTATCTGACCCGGATCTCGGCCGGGGCGGCCCTGGGCGTGGTCGCGGAGTTCACCCTGCAGCCCGCGCTCCGGGCGGTCCTGGCCCGGGTCCCCGCCGCGCTGGCCGGAGCCCGGGAGACGGCCGCGCTGCTGCGGTCCGGGGGGTGGAGCGGGACCCGGCTGGCGGCGGCCCTCACCGAGGGGCTGTCGCGGATGGGCACGGCGCTGCGCGAGGTGATGGACACCGAGGTGTCCTGGCGGCTGGTGACGACGCTGCACGCCCGGCTGGGCGAGGTGCTGCGGGAGACGGGCGCGGGCATCGTCACCCGGCACGTCCTGGAGCTGTCCCGGGTGACGATGACCCCGGCCGCCACCAAGGGGCTGGAACGGTTCCTGCGGACGGCGGAGGTGGGCGATCCGCGCACGGCGTGGGAGACCACCCGGCTGCTGGTGGCGCACCCGGACCAGACGGTGGCCCTGTTCGAGGTGGTGGCGGGGCTGGACGAGCCGGTGGCCCGGCGGTTCCTGACGGAGACGTTCGCGGGGCACGTCCGGCTCGCGGCGTTCCTGGGACGGCTCGCCGGGTATCCGCCCGCGGTGCAGCGCTCGGCGATCCGGGTGCTCGCCGTCCTCGGCATCCGGGAGGGCGCTCCGGTGCCGACCGCGACCGCCGAGGAGGTGCTGGAGCGGCAGTTCGCGCTGGGGGCACGGCTGCGGGCGGCGAACGCCGACGCGGAGGCGGAGCGGATCCGGCGCCGGATCGCCGCTCTGGAGGGCGAGGCGGAGCGGGCCCTGGCCGCGGGCAAACAGCGGCGGGCCCTGGTCAAGCGGCAGGAGGCGGAGGAACTCGGCCCACGGCTGCGGGAGCAGGAGGAACAGGCGGCGGCGATCCGGGCGGACGCGGCGGGACGCCCGGGCGACCAACTGCCCACCGACCCGGAGATCACGGCGCTGATCGACCGGCTCGAACGGGGCGCGGGCGCTCCCGGCACCGGCCCCCAGGCATGGGTCACCCTGCCCGCGCGGAAGCTGGAAGCCCACCCGGAGGCACTGCCCTGGGTGGTGCGGACGGTGTTCCGCAGCCGTAGCGGACACCGGGTGGTGTTCCGGGTGCAGGGCGGCACCTCGTCCGCCAAGCGCAGCCGGAACCTGGTGACGGTGAAGGAGGACGGGAACGTGGTGCTGCGGCCCGACGGGCACGACCTCTATCTGAACTTCGGGGTGTACGAACGGGCCGTGGAGTTCCTGGCGGTGAACCGGAAGGACGCCCAGCTCGTCGTCTTCGAGATCGAGGAGGAGTACTTCCGCAGGATCCGCGGCATCGCCACCCCGCAGGTCGGCCACCCCGCCAAGCTGCTGGTGGAGGACCCGGTGACCGGGGTGAAGTCCCCCTTCGCCCCGCCGGACGAACTGCCCGGGATCACCGACGTCCGGCGGGTGCCCCGGACCGTGGACACCCGGGACGCGGTCGACCAGTTGCAGATCCCGTCGGGCCAGGTCCCCGAGCTTCAGGAGTTCGTGGTGCCGGGCAGCGGCCGGGTGGTGGAGTTCCGGTGAACGGCCGCGCGGACCGTCCGGCCGTGGTGACCGTGGTGGTCCACGGCGAACTGACGGCCGGGACCCGGCGGGCGGTGGAGACGGCCGTACGGGCCGGGATCGAACGGGCCCTGGACACCGAGCCCGGCCCCGCGACGACGTCGCCCCCACCGGACCGCGCCGGCCCTCCGGCACCGCCCCCGCCACGGCCCGGGGAACCGGACGGCGGACCGCCCGCCTACCGGCTGCCGAGCTACGCGGCGGCGGGCCGCCCGGTGTCCCTCCCCCTGTGGCCGGACGGACCGGGAGGCCCGGACGGACCGACGGGGACGGGCGGACCGACGGGGACGGGCGGACCGACGGGGACGGGCGGACTGCTGGGCGCCGGGGAGGAACCGGTGACCGGGCCGGGCGGCGGAACGGCCCGGGAACCGGACGGGGTCGGGTGGTGAGCGGGGCGGTTTCCCCGCTCCGGTACGGAACCGCTCTCCCGACTGCTACAACGAGCGGGACCGTTCCGGAACCCATCGCACGAGGAGCACCCGTGACGTCCGTCCCCGATCCGCTCACCGCCCGCCGGACCTGGCGGAACGAACTGGCGCACGCCTTCGAGGTCCTGCTGGGCGGACCGCTCGACGCGTTCCCCGCGGAGGGCGGGTACGCGTGCTACCACTGGGACGACCTGGGACAGTACGACGCCCTCACGGGCCTCCTCGGCGGCCGGGTGGACCTGGCCGCCGTCGCGCGGGGCGGACCGGTGACCGGTGACCACGAGGCGGAAGGGGACCCGTCCGGCCGGGACCGGTGGAGCTACGACCTGGGCCGGTCGGTGTGGCTGTTCGAGGCGGACGCACTGGGCGCCGACGGCCCCTTCGGGCAGGCCACCGGACCGGCCCTGAGGGCGGTCTCGCTCCCCGCCCCGGACTCGGAACGGGCCGTCCACGGCGCGGACTTCGCACGGGTGCTCGCCGAACGGGACGGCGGTCCGGCCGGGATCGACGAGGCGGAGCTGACCGGCCGGACGACGCTGCTCGCCCGGATCGGCACCGACGGGACGCTGTTCGGGGCGATGCGCGCCGCCACCGGGACCCTGGGCGGGCCGGACGGCCTCACCGGGTTCCAGAAGGGCGTCGAGGTGGCGCCGGAGTGGGAGGAGGAACTGCGCCGGGTCCCGGACGCGCGGCTGCGCGACCACCTCCGGATGCTGTCCCTGGCCGAGGAGGACGCCCGGTGCGACGGCGCGTACTACCTCGGCCCCGGCCGGTGCTCCGGTGACTTCGACTGGATCGCCGCCCTGCCCGGTCACCAGGCGGTGGCCGGCTGGGAGTTCGGCGAGGGACAGGCGTCCTCGGCCGTCTTCAGGACCGGCTGAACCGTTGACCGGGGAACCGTCGGCCAGCCACTGGCCGGGGGAGCCGTCGACCGGCTGAACCGCCGGCGGGGGCCCAGGACCGGGTGGCCGGAGACCGGTGGGCCGGTCATCGGCCCGGGTGGGCACACGCACGGGTACGGGGCGGGCCCCTCGGCCCGGCTCCCGGCTCCCGGCTCCTCACCCCTCCCGCCGGGGCGACGCGGCCCCCCGGAACACCGGCCGGGCCCAGTCCGGCGGCTCCGGCAGCGGTCCGGGCGCCTCGGCGGAGACCGGGGCGGCGGGGCCGGGCACGGGAACGGGGACGGCGCCCCCCGCGGCGGTGCGCAGCGCGGCGACGAAGGCGAGGCAGGAGTCGTAGCGGTCCTCGGGGCGCTTGGCGAGGGCCTTCGCGAGGACGGCGTCCACCGCGGCGGGCACCCCGGGGCGGCGGGTGCTCAGCGCGGGCGGTTCGTCGTACTGGTGGGCCCAGAGCAGCGCCATGTCGTCGTCGCGCCGGAAGGGCGGTCCGCCGGTGAGCGTCTCGTACACCACGCAGCCGAGGCTGTACACGTCGCAGCGGCCGTCCACGGGCCGTCCCGAGATCTGCTCGGGCGCCACGTAGTCGAGGGTGCCGACGAACTGGCCGACGGTGGTGAAGCCGGTCAGGGAGAGGGACTTCTTGGTGAGTCCGAAGTCGGTGAGGTACACGTGCTCGGGGTGGTCGCTGTCGGTGCCCCGGGCGACGAGGATGTTGCCGGGCTTGACGTCCCGGTGCACCAGGCCGTGGTCATGGGCCGCGTCCAGCGCGGAGGCGACCTGCGCGGCGACCCGGACGGCGGTGTCCAGCGGGAGCCGTCCGCCGGCGTCGTCCCCGGCGCCGGACCGGTCCGCCCGCGAGTCGAGGAGGTGCCGCAGGTCGAGCCCCTCGACGTAGCGCATCGCGATGTAGAGCACGCCGTCGGCCTCGCCCGCCTCGAACACCGGCACGATGTGCGGGTGGTCGATCGCGGCGGCGACCCTCGACTCATGGGTGAAGCGGCGCCGGAAGGTGTCGTTGCGGGCCAGTTCGGGGGCGAGGAGCTTGAGCGCGACGGTGCGGTCGAGCCGGAGGTCACGGGCCCGGTAGACGACGGCCATGCCTCCCCGGCCGATCTCGCCCTCCACCCGGTACCCGGCCACCTGGCTGCCCACCAGCCCCGAAGGGCGCCCCGCGTGCCCGTTGGGCTCGCCGCCGGTCGCGTCCGGGCTCACGGCGGGTCACCGCCCGGGGGCCGGTGGGCGGGCCGGGCGACCGGCCGGGTGACGGGCCGGGTGCGTTCCCCGGCGTCGGTCGGCCGGGCCGGGCCGGGGCTCGTGTCCGGGTCGCCGCCCCGGTCCGGCTCCGGCTCGGACTCCGGCACCGGCCCCACCGCCGCTCCGGTTTCCGTCTCCGCCCGCGCCCGCGCTCCGGTTTCCGGCTCCGGCTCCGGCTCCGGCTCCGGCGCGAACTCCGGGTACTCCTCCGGGGTGACCACCCGGGTCGGCGGATGCGCGGGACCGGCCCCGGGGGGCGGCGCCACGGCGGTCGGGTCCCGTCCGCTCCCGGCCCGCCCGTCCTCCCTACCCGGCCGCTCCGGCCGCTCCGGCCACTGCGGACCGGTTCCGGACGGGCCGGACGGGCCGGTTCCGGACGGACCGGTGGTGTCCGCGCGCGCCGCCCGGTCCGTCGCGAAGCCGCTGATCCGCCGTCCGTCGCAGTGCACCCAGCGCTCGTGGTCGGCGTCGTAGAGCCACAGGGACTCCCCGTCGACGACGACGCCCACCCGCAGCCCCCGGGTGTTCCGCTGGAACCCCTCGGTGTCGAGGGTGCCGTCCGCGAGTTCCGCGACGGCGGCCCGGTAGCGGGTGACGGCCTCCTCCGCGCGGGCCAGCAGCGGACGCGGGTCGGCCGTACGGGCGGTGGGGCTCCCGGCCTCCGGCGGCGGTCCGGGCACGGCGACGAGGAGGCGGCCGTCGACCCAGGCGGTCCAGCCGTTGGCGCACACCACCCGGCCCCAGTCCCCGAGCCGGTCGGTGAGCCGCACCGGCAGCAGCGCGTCCAGCGGGGCGGAGGGCCGCGCCGGGTCCGGGACCTCCCAGGTGGGCAGACCGCCCGGCGGGACGACATGGGTGGGACGGAACTCGGCGGTGGTCACGGGCGGCTCCCTCGCGGTGCCTCGGGGGCGGGACGCGCGCAGCGCCCCGGCGACGGGATCAGGTGCGCGTCACCACGGGTTCCTGACGGCGCAGCAACCGGGAGACGGCGAACAGGAAGACGAGGGACAGCACCACCAGCATCGCCATGTCGAGCAGCCAGGTGCCGGGCTCGTGCCGGAACAGGGCGTCGGCGGTCGACTCCCCGGGCACGATCCGCGCCAGGCCGATGGTGGACGCCATCGCGGCGAACGCCCACCGGGCGGGCACCAGCCAGGAGAACTGCTGGACACCGGGGGTGGCGAGTTCGAGGAGGGCGCCGCAGAACACCACCTGCACGATCGCGATCAGCACCAGGAGCGGCATCGTCACCTCCTCCTTGGAGACCAGCGCGGAGACCAGCAGCCCCAGCGTCATCGCGGTGAACGCGAGCAGCGCGACCGCGAGGGTGATCTCCACCAGGGGTGGCAGGAACACCCCCGAGCCGCCCGGCGCGCCGAGGTCGACGCCGAGCAGGGCGACCAGGGTCAGCACCACGGCCTGGAGCACGGTGACGGTGCCGAGGACGATGACCTTCGAGGCCAGGTAGGCCGACCGGGACAGCCCGACGGCGCGTTCCCTGCGGTAGATGGCGCGTTCCTTGACGAGTTCGCGGACCGCGTTGGCGGCGCCGGTGAGGACCCCGCCGACGCACAGGATGAGCAGTGCGTCCATGGCGGACTTCGCGGTCAGCGCGCCGCCCGCGAGGGCGCGGGCCATCACGCCCATCACGAAGGGCAGCGCGATCATGATGATGAGGAAGGTGCGGTCGGCGCTGAGCGCGGCGGCGTAGCGCCGGACCAGGGTGGCGGTCTGGACGCGCCAGGTCTGGGGTTTGGGGGGCGGGGGCGCGGCGGCCCGGGCCGAGGGCGGGGCCACCGGGCGGGCGAGGGCCTCGGTGACGTACCGGTGGTGGTGGGCGGAGGCCCGGTACTCGCCCTCCCAGTCACGGTCGGGTTCGGTGTCGAACGCCTCGAACGCGGCGGGCCACTGGTCGTGGCCGAGGAAGGCGAGGGCCTCGTCCGGGGGCCCGAAGTAGGCGACGCGCCCGCCCGGCGCCAGGACCAGCAGCCGGTCGCACACGTCGAGGCTGAGCACGCTGTGGGTGACGACGATGACGGTGCGGCCGTCGTCGGCGAGGCCGCGCAGCATGTGCATCACCGAGCGGTCCATGCCGGGGTCGAGACCCGAGGTGGGTTCGTCCAGGAACAGCAGGGACGGCTTGGTGAGGAGTTCCAGGGCGACGCTGACGCGTTTGCGCTGGCCGCCGGAGAGGCTGTGGATGGGCTGGTCGGCCCGCTGGTCGAGGCCGAGTTCGCGGAGCACCTCGTCGACCCGGGCGCGGCGCTCGTCCTCGGCGGTGTCCTGGGGGAAGCGCAGCCGGGCGGCGTAGCCGAGGGCGCGCCGCACGGTGAGCTGGACGTGCAGGATGTCGTCCTGGGGGACGAGCCCGATCCGGCCGCGCAGTTCGGCGTAGTCGCGGTACAGGTCGCGGCCGTCGTAGAGCACGGTGCCCCGGTCGGCGGGGCGCAGTCCGGTCAGGGCGTTGAGCAGGGTGGACTTGCCCGCGCCGCTCGGTCCGACGACGGCCAGCAGGCACTTCTGGCCGACCGGGAAGGTCACTCCGTCGAGGAGGGTGCGGCGGCCGTGGTCCACGGTGACGGTGAGGTCCTGGGCGTCGAGGGAGACCTCACCGGTGTCGACGTACTCCTGGAGTTCGTCGCCGACCAGGCAGAACGCCGAGTGTCCGACGCCGACGATGTCCCCGGGGAGCACGGCGGCGCGGGTCACGGGACGGCCGTTGAGGTAGGTGCCGTTGTGGCTGCCGAGGTCCACGATCTCGTAGGTGGCGGCCGGTCCCGTGCGCAGTTCCGCGTGGTGGCGGGAGACGACGAGGTCGTCCACGACGAGGTCGTTGTCCCGGGCCCGGCCGATGCGGACGGTGCGCACCGGCAGCGGACGCACGGTGGTCGGCTGTTTGAAGGTGCCGGTGGCCGCGGGCCCGTACACCCCGGAGGGCCGGTCCGGCGCGGGGGGCGTCCCGGGCCGGGGGCCCGTGCCGGGGGCCTCGCCGGGGCCCGGTGCCACCGGTGCGGGTCCGGGGGACGCTGCGGGCCCCGGCCCCGGCCCCGGCCGTGCGCCGGTCGGGGCCGCACCCCCGGCCGGGCCCGTTCCGTTCCTCCGGCCCGTTCCGCGCGTCGGAGGGACGGTCCGGCCTGCCGGTCCCGCTCCATCCGCCGGTCCCGCTCCATCGGCCGGATCGGCGCCGTCCGGCCGGTCCGCGCCGCCCGTCCCGCCCGTGACCACGGGCGGCGGTGGCGGTGGAGGGCCGGAGTGCGGCGGGGGCGGTGTGGTGCCCGGGAACACCCGGGTGGCTCCGGGTGGCGGGGCGGGGGCTTCCGGTTCCGGGGCGGCCAGCAGCGCGCGGGGGCCGTCCGCCGCGCTGCCGAAGCGCAGGACGCTGCCGGGGCCGACGCCCCACTCGTGGACGCGACAGCCGTCCGCGAAGGTGCCGTTGGTGCTGTTCTCGTCCGCGACGGTCCAGTGGCCGGACTCCGGGCGCAGGACGGCGTGGTGCCAGGAGACCCGGGCGTCGTCGAGGACGATGTCGCTCTCCGGGTCCCGTCCCACGTGGTAGTCGTGGTCGGGGGTCAGCACCGTCGTACCCGTGTCCGTCTCCACGACGAGCGCGGGCGCAGTCGGCACTCCCGGCCGCTCCGCCATGTCTGGATTCTATCCGCGCGGGCCGTCCGCCGCCCCGGCTGGCGGCCCGGCGGGGGCTCCCGGCCCGGTGTCCCCGCCCGTGGGGCTCAGTCCCGGCCGTAGACGGCCAGCCCGACCGGCACCCCCGGGTCCACCGCCCCGAGGACGGCGTCCGCGACCTCCGGGCCGGGCGCCCCGTAGACCTCGACGAGGTGGAGCCGGTCGCCGAGGGCGGCGGCGGTCCGGGCGGCGGCGTCCGCGTCGGGGACCGCCACGATCGTGATGCGTCCGCCGTCCGCCTTCTTCCGTACGGTCCGGTCCCGCTCGGGGTCGGCGCCGTCCTGGACGACCAGGAACGCGTCGTCCAGCGCTTCCCCCGCCTCGAAGCGGTCCTTGTAGGCGGCGATCGGCGTCAGCGACTCGAAGCCGTAGTAGACCGCGCCCACCCGGGCCCGGCCGCCGACCGCCCGGACGGTCGCCGCGTGCCACCGGGCGCCGAAGCTCCCGCACAGTTCGACGAGGTCGACGCCGTCCTCGACGAGCCGTGCGGCGAGGGCGACGGCCTGCTCCGGAGCGGTGACCGCCCGGACCCTGACCCGTCCGCCCGGACCGGTGACGTCGAGGAGGTCCACGGCGGGATCGCCGCCCTCGGCCTCGTAGACGACGACCCGTTCGCGTGACCCGGTGCTGACGGACATGGCGGTCTCCCCTCCGTTGGAACGGCGCCGGAGCGCGCCGCCGGGACCATCCTGCGACCTCGACCGAGGTCGAGGTCAACTCCCTTTGGCCGCAGTCGGGGAGACGCCGCGTCAGCGGTCGGCCGCGAGCCGTTCCACCGTGCGCGCGACGGGCCGCACCCCGTCCTCGGCGGCGAGCCGCCCGGCGAGGGTCCGCGCGGCGGCCCGGTACGGCGCGTCCCCGGCGGTGGCACGGCGAAGGGCGGCGGCCAGCCGGTCCTCGGTGAGCCGCCGCAGGGGCACCGCCTCCGGGGCGACGCCCAGCGCGGTCTGCCGCGCGGCCCAGAACGCGGCGTCGAACTGGACGGGCACCGGCACCGAGGGCACCCCCGAGCGCAGCGCCGCCGCCGTGGTCCCGGCGCCCGCGTGGTGGACGATCGCCGCCATCCCGGGGAAGAGCGCGGAGTGCGGCAGTTCCCCGACCGTGAGGACGTCGTCCCCGGCCAGGTCGCCGTCCGTACCGAGCCCGCTCCAGCCCCGCTGGACCACCCCGCGCAGCCCCGCCGCGCGCAGCGCCCGCACCACGGTCCGGCTGAGCCGTTCCGGGTCGGGCACGGTGGCGCTGCCGAGGCCGACGTAGACGGGTGGCGGACCGGCCGCGAGGAACTCCCGCACCTCGTCGGGGAGTCGGTACCCGGGCGGGTCGTGGGGCCACCAGTAACCGTCGACGGTCAGCCCGGGCCGCCAGTCGCGTGGACGGGGGACCACGAGCGGGCTGAAACCGTGGTGGACGGCCAGCCCCCGGCGCTCCCGGGCCCGCCGGGCGGCGCGGGTGCCCACCCCGGGGGCGCCCAGCCGGTCGCGCACCGCGCGGGCGGTGGCCGCGAAGAGGTGGTCGACGCCCGCCGTCACCAGCTGACCCGCGAGCCGGTTGCCGAGCGGGCCGAAGGAACCGGCGGCGAGCACCGGCGGGGCGAACTCCCGGGTAGGGGCGAGGGGTTGGAGGTGCAGTTCGGCGGCGGGCAGCCCGAACCCGTCGGCGACGGCATGGCCCAGCGGGGCCAGCGCCGGGGCCAGCAGCAGGACGTCGTGCCCCTCGGCGGCACCCGTCAGTCCGTCGGCGAACTCCCCCACCCGGTCGTGGAAGAGGGCGTAGAGCCTGCGCAACTTGCCGAGTCCGCTGGTGGCGCGGTGCAGTCCCTGTCCGGCGGCGGAGGCGAGTTCGGCGCGGGGGTCGAACGGGAGGGCGTGGAAGCCGAGTCCGGCCGCGCTCGCGAGCGGCGCGAACCGTTCGTGGGTCACCAGGGTGACCTCGTGCCCGGCCCGGACCAGCCCGTGGCCGAGTCCGGTGAAGGGGGCGACGTCGCCCCGGGAACCCGCCGTCATCACCGCTACCCGCACGGGTTCAGTATGGCGGAGGAGGGGCCCGGGGACGGTTGCGGCGGGCCGGTCACCGCGCACGACCGGCCACGACGGGCGTGCGGACGCACCACCCGGGCGCCTGGCGCCGGTCGGGACGGGGCGCACGGCCCGGCACCGGTCAGCGCCCGGTGCGGGCCCGGTGCGGGCCCGGCGACACGGGACGGGTGACAGGGACCAGCCGGTTCGGGACGGGCGACCGCGCGGCCCGGCACCGGTCGGCGCACGGGACCGTCAGCGCACGGAACCGGCCCCGGTGGTCGTGGACGGCACCGCGCCGGGCAGCCAGGTGACGACGAGCGCGAGGCCCGCGAGCGTCAGGTTCCGGGTCGCGGCGGCCAGCCCGTTCCACTGGGAGGACTGCCACATCGCGAACCACTCCCCGCCGATCGCGATGAACCCGAGCCCGAACAGCAGGACGACCATCACCAGACCGAACGATCCGGTACGGCGGGCCCGGGCGAAGTCGGAGGGGTCCGTTCCGCGCCGGGCGAGCGCGCGCGTCCACTGCCAGCCGGACACCAGCAGGACCAGGGCGGCCAAGGTCTCCCAGACGATGATGGCGACGTACGCGAGGTCGGCGAGGGCGTGCGACTCGACGGCCCGCCACATCAGGTCCTCGTCCTTGAAGGTGGTGTCCATCGCGAGGACGTGCCGGACGAACTGCTGGTTGGTGCCGAAGTCGGTGATGTTGCCGAAGGCGACGAGCGCCATGTACACCGCGACGGTCACCGTGAACGCGGCGGCGGCGAACGGCAGCCCGCCCAGCACCCCGGCGCGCCCCGCCGTCCCCCCGTCGGTCGCCCCGGCCCGCTCCGCTCCGCCGTTCTTCGTCACGTCGTCCTCCCCGTTCACGTACCCGTCCCTGGTGCGGACGGTCTCCCTGTGACCATGGCCCGCGCCGGGCCCTCCCAATCACGGGTGGACCGGGAGGTTCCGCGTTCCGCACCCGTGACGCGCGGGGCGCGGAACGGCGCGCGGATGCGGGAGTCGTCCGGCCGGGTGAAGCTGAAGACGGAACGACCCCTCACAGGAGGTGGGCCATGTCCATGCTGGACAAGCTCAAGAACGCGCTCAAGGGACACGGTGACCAGGTGTCCAAGGGCGTGGACAAGGCGGGCGACTACGTCGACGGGAAGACGGGGAACAAGTACCAGAGCCAGGTCGACAAGGGCCAGGAAGTGCTCAAGGACCAGCTCGGCGGCAAGGACCGGGGACAACCGCCCCAGACCTGAGCCACCTCCGGCCTCCCCGCCCGGCGCGGACGGTCCGCCCGGTCGGCCGTCTCACCAGGCCCGCCCGGTCCGGACGGTCCATGCGGTCCGGAGGACCGGGCCGTCCGGACCGTCCCGGCAGCGCGGGCCGTTCCGGGCCGTCCGGGCCGGAAGCCACGGGCCCGGGCCGGGCCCACCGCCCGGACCCGGTCACCAGGCGGGTGCCGACCCCATGGACAGCACGGGCACGGTGGCGGTGCGCCGCATCCGCAGGGCGTCCACGGACTCGGCCATCAGCTCGTACTCGGTGGTGTCGTCCTGGGCGGCGAACCGCAGCAACCGCCCCTGGGACAGTTCCTCGGCGGCCCGGGCCTGCCGGTGCGGCTCGCCGCACCAGGCCCGCAGCACGGCCGGGACGTCGGGGGTGCCGTCCGGGACGGGGGTCAGGGCGCCCGGCGGACAGACGGTGGCGCCGGGCTGGGGGTCGAGGCGGTCGGCCATCCACAGGGCGCGGTCGCGCAGCCACCACAGGGCGAGCGGAAGGGTGGGGGCGCGGTAGGTGCCGAGCGGGACGCCGACCCACTGGCCGCCGCAGACTCCGTAGGCGGTGACGTGGCACAGGAACTCGTGGTGCATGTCATCACCTCCGTGGCGACGCGTCGCGGGGATCCGGTTCGTGACGGGTGGGGCGAGGGCGTTGATGCACCCTCCTTCTCTAGTTCACGTCATGACGCAATGTCACCAACCCGATTCGGCCAGTGCACACCACCCCGGACACCGGACAACACCTCTGAGCCGCCCCTACGTCCCGGCACCCATGCCCCGCGATGGCATGAACCTGACCTAAAAACACCCACATGGGGCCGGAACACCACCGCACCGCGCCCGCTCCGCGCCCCCAGCGCGCGCCGGAGCGCTCCCCGGACGGCGCGCACGGGCGTACCGTTGGCGCCACCGGGGGTGGCGCGCCGCCCACACGAGCCCGGCGCCCCACGGGCCGAACACCCCCGCCAGGCACACGAACGGCACACGCGCGACCGGCCGAAGGACCGAACCGCCAACCCGGGGCAGCCCGACGACAGCACGGCGGGACGACCAGCGACCCACAGCCCCGAGCCGCACCCCGGGACGGCGACACGCGGACCGCAGACCGCAGACCGCAGACCGCAGACCGCAGACCGCAGACCGCAGACCGCAGACCAGGAACGAGGGCCGGGACGGATGGCGACGGACGGCGACGAGGGGCGGCGCGACCCGGAACGGCGGCCCGACACCGAAGCCGTCCGGGCGCCGGACGGGGAGCCCACCGCCACCCCTCACCCCACCGGCGGGGAACCCGCCTGCCTGCTGCACCTGGTGTGCGCGGAGTGCGGACGGCTCGCCCCGGACCCCACGGACCGGCACTGCGCACGCTGCGGCGAGGCCCTGCCGTCCTGACGCGGACACCACACGGGACGACGCGACCCCACCCCGGCGCGAGCGGCACACGGAACGGCGCACCCCTCGCCCTGACGCGAACACCGGGCGCCCCTCCCCCACCCCGACGCGAACGCGAGGCGGGATCGATCCGGGCGGCGGGCCCGAGCGGACTCCGCGCGCATGCCTCACCCAAAGAACGGACATATGGTGCGTTATGGGTGTGGGCGCCGATCTCGTGCGCCCGACCGAGGAGGCCGAGGAGGCACACACCATGTCCGAGCTGATCATCATCGGGTACGAGGACCCCGCGGTCGCCCATCAGGCGTACGAACGCGTCCAGACCCTCCAGAAGGACTTCGTCGTCGACCTCGCCGGGCTCGCGGTCGTCACCGTGGACCAGGAGGGCAAGAACCACGTCGAGACCCCCAGCAAGATCGTGGGCGTCTCGGCGGCCTCCGGCGCGCTCTGGGGCATGGTCTTCGGTCTGCTCTTCCTCGTCCCCGGCTTCGGACTGCTGGCCGGGGCCGCGTTCGGCGGACTGTTCGGCAAGCTCGGCAAGTCGGGCATCGACGAGCAGTTCCGGGGCCAGGTGCGGTCCTTGCTGAAGCCCGGCGCGGCGGCCGTGGTGATCATGGCCACGAAGATCACCGAGGACAAGTTCGCCGAGGCGATCCAGCCGTTCGGCGGGACGCTGCTGAAGACCTCGCTGTCCGCCGAGGACGAGAAGGAACTCGCCGAGCACCTGGGCACCCAGCAGTGAACCGGGCGCCCGGGCGCGGGCCCGCGGCACCGGACGGCAGGACCCCGCCCCGGGCCGGGCCCGGCGCTACTCCCCCGCGTGGGCCCGGCGCAGCGCCCCGATGTCGAACTTCGTCATGGCGAGCATCGCCTCCGTCGCCCGGGCCGCCTTGACCGGGTCGGGGTCCCCGAGCAGCGCGGGCAGTTCGGAGGGCACCACCTGCCAGGACACCCCGAACCTGTCCTTGAGCCAGCCGCACCGGCCGGGCTCGCCGCCGCCCTCGGTCAGCCGCTCCCAGTAGTAGTCGACCTCCTTCTGGTCGGCGCAGTGGATCTGGAACGAGACGGCCTCGTTGAACGTGAACATCGGCCCCCCGTTCAGCCCCAGGAACCGCTGCCCGTTGAGGGTGAACTCCACGGTGATCGCCGTCCCCGCCGGGCCGGGTCCCGCCTCGGTGAAGCGGGTCACCGCACCCATCCGCGAGTCCTCGAAGACGGACAGGTAGTGCTCCGCGGCCTCCTCCGCCTTCCCGTCGAACCACAGGCAGGTGGTGAATGCTTCGCTGGTCATGGGTGACGCCTTCCGCTCGCACGGTCCCTGCGACGAACCGTTCTCGTCCGTATGACCGATGCTCCACCGAAAACTCATCGGCCGCGCGGGAAGCCGTCGGCACGGCGTGGACGGGGTCCCGGTGAGCGGACCCCCCGGCCCGGCGCCGCCGCTGGCCGGACCGCCCTCCCGGCTGCCCAGGGCGCTGCGCCGGTGGCGGGACCCGGTGGTCACCCAGATCCTGCGGTCCACGGCCGCGGCCACCCTCGCGTACGCGGTGGCGCTCCAGCTCAGCGATGTCACCGCCCCGCTCACCGCGCCGCTCACCGCCCTGCTGGTGGTGCAGGTGACCCTCTACGCCACGCTCACCACCGGCATCCGCCGGGTGAACGCCGTGGTGATCGGGGTGCTGATCGCCGTGGGGTTCAGCTCGTTGGTGGGGCTGAGCTGGTGGAGCCTCGGGCTGATCATCCTGGCCTCGTTGACGGTCGGCCAGTTCGTCCGGGTGGGCGAGTTCGTCCCCGAGGTGGCGATCAGCGCGATGCTCGTCCTCGGGGTGACCGAGGTCGGCGCCTCCGCCTGGGAGCGGGTGCTGGAGACCCTGATCGGCGCGGCGGTGGGGCTGACCTTCAACTTCGTGCTCGCGCCGCCGGTCTGGGTGGACACCGCCGGGGAGTCCATCGAGGACCTGGCCCGCCGGCTGCGGCACCTGCTGCTGCGCGACGCCGAGCAGTTGGTCACGCCGACCCCGCCGCGCCTCGCGGAACAGCGGCTGCGCGAGGCGCGGCGGCTGGACGACGACGTAGCCGAGGTGGACGCGGCGCTGCGCCAGGCCGAGGACAGCCTGCGGCTCAACCCCCGGGTGCGCGAGGGCCTGATGAACCGGGTGGTGCTGCGCACCGGGCTGGACACCCTGGAGATCTGCACGGTCGTGGTCCGGGTGCTGTCCCGGACGCTCACCGATCTGAGCCGGGTACGGGCCGGGGCGCCGCTGCTGCCCCCGCACCCGGGGGAGGCACTGCGGGAGACCCTGACGCACGTGGCCGACGCCCTGGTCAGCTTCGCCGTGCTGGTGACCACCCAGGACCCCGACACCGCCACCGCCGCCGAGGCCAGGCTCGCCGAACAGCTGGACGCGGCGGCCGGGGCCCGCGACCGGGCCGCCCGGCTGCTGCTCGACGACGTCCGGGACGATCCGCGCGGCTGGCAGCTCCAGGGCGCGCTGCTCACCGAGGTGGACCGGATGCTGGCCGAACTCGACCTGGAGCACCGCACCGAACGCCTGCTGGAGGGACTGGACCGCGGCGCCCGGGAACAGCACGAGCGCTTCCCCTGGCTGGCCCGGCTGCGCGCGCTGCTCCCCGGCCGCCGGACGGACACCTGACGGACGCCGGGCGACACCGGAGGGACGCCGGACGGACGTCCGGGCGACGGGGACCGACCGACCGGGGACGGGACCGAACCCCAGTGCGCCCCACCGCCCCCTGCCCTCATGATCGTGAACTGATTACCCTTCGATCACATGGATCACGGGAGCACCCGGATCACGGGAGCGCACCGCGCGGGGGCAACGCGCCACCGCGCCGGAAGAGCGGGAGGACACACGGATGCCCCGAGCGGCGGACGCCCAGCCCCGGCGGGGGGAGCCCGACGGCCCCCATCTGCTCGACGTGCGCTCCTGGCGGACGTATCCGCTCGACGCGCTGCGCTGGCGCGGCGACGACGGCGCCCCGCTGACCGTCGCGGGCCTGCCCGGGCTCGCGCCCGCGGACATCGAACGGGGCACCCGCTCCCTGTGGCGCTACCGCGCCGCGCTACCGCCGGGCATCGACCGGACGGTGAGCCTCGGCGAGGGGACGACGCCGCTGGTGGAGGCGGAATGGGCCGGACTCCCGGTCCGGTTCAAGCTGGAGTGGTTCAACCCCACCGGCAGCTTCAAGGACCGGGGCAGCAGCGTCCTGGTCTCGGCGCTCGCCTCGCGCGGGGTGACGGAGGTCGTCGAGGACAGCTCCGGCAACGGCGGCTCCTCGATCGCCGCCTACTGCGCGGCGGCCGGACTGGACGCCACCGTCCTGGTCCCGGAGGGCACCTCGGCGGCCAAGGTCCTCCAGACCCGGGCGTACGGGGCGCGGATCGTCTCCGTCCCCGGCGACCGGGACGCCACCGCCGCCGAGGCCCTGCGCCGGGCCGGACGCACCCCGTACGCCGGGCACAACTGGCATCCGTACTTCCTCCAGGGCACCAAGACCCTGGCCTACGAACTCTGGGAGGACCTCGGCTTCCGCGCGCCGGACGCGGTGGTGACGGTGGCGGGCGCGGGCAGTGTGGTGCTCGGCTGCGACCTGGGCTTCACGGAGCTGCTGAGCGCGGGCCTGATCACCCGGCGGCCCCGGCTGCTGGTCGCCCAGCCCGCCGCCTGCGCCCCCGTGGACGCCGCCTTCCACTCGGTTCCGGCGACCGGCTTCGGGCCCACGGTGGCGGAGGGCGCGGCCATCCGGGAACCGGTGCGGCTCGCGGAGGTGGTCGCGGCCGTGCGCCGCTCCGGCGGCGACCTCGCCACGGTCCCCGAGGACGCCATCGTCCGCGCGGTCCGCGAACTGGCGGCCCGGGGGCTGTACGCGGAGCCGACCAGCGCGGTGGCGGCGGCCGCGGTCGGCACCTTCCGGGCCCGGGGCGCGATCCAGGACGGCGAGACCACCGTGGTCGTCCTGACCGGCTCCGGACTCAAGGCGACGGGCGTCCTGTCCGGTCTGATCCCCGAGGCCCCCGGGACTCACGAGAACCCCAGGAGCCACGAGGGTCCCGGGGTTCCCGAAGCCCCCGAGGCCCCCGAGGCCCTGTGAGGCGACGCCCCGGCCGGACGAGCGCCACGACGGAACCGCGCCGCACCGGATCAGTCCGGTCCCGGCCCCTCCTCCGTTCCCTCCACCCCGAAGAACGGCAGGGCGGCGTCGAGTCCGGTGACGGTGACCGGGACCGTGCGGTGCTCCGACCAGGCCCGGCGGTCGAGCCGCAGCCGTCGCAGCATCCGCGCCCGGCCGCCCACCGAGGCGACCTCCGTTCCGTCGTCCCGGTATCCGAGGCGGCGGGAGACCCCGAGCGAACGGGGGTTGTCGGTCATCGCCGCCGACACCGCCCCGTGCGCGCCGAGCCCGGCGAACGCCAGGTGCAGCACGGCGGCCCGCATCTCGGTGCCGAGTCCCCGGCCCTGGTGTTCCCGCCCCAGCCAGGACCCGGTGGTCACCTCACGGGTGACCGCGAAGTCGTCGGCGGAGAGGTCCTGACGGCCGATCACCCGCCCCTCGTGCCGGACCGCGAGGGCCAGCGTCCAAGCCCCCGGGCTCCAGTCGGCGACGGTGCCCAGCACGTGCCGGAAGGTGGCCCGCGCCCGGTCCGCCGGGGCGGCGTCGGTCCACGGCACGGTGAAGGGCATGTCGTCCGGCGCGTGCACCCCGGCCGCCGCCACCCTCCCCAGCGCGGAGAGCGCGGCGAGGTCGGGGAGCCCGAGTTCCAGGCGCGGGGTGGTGAGCCGGAGGCCGTAGGGGGGCCAGGTGTCCAGGAGCGGGTCGGTCATGACCCGAGACTGCCCTCGCCCGGCCCCGCCGTCGAGCGGACCCCTCGCCACCGGGCCCGTTCCGCCGCCCGCCGGACCGGGTAAGACCACTCCCTCAAGCGGGTGTTACAGTCCGGATCCCGCCCGTCCGCCGAGGAGATCCCATGGCCAAGGTCACCGTCAGCATCGACGCCGAACTCGTCGTGGAGGTCATGGTCCTGGCGGGGGTGGGTTCCCCGCAGGACGCCGTGGAACTGGTGGTGCGGGACTACATCGCCCGTGGCCACCGCACCGAGGAGCGCACCGAACTGAGGGGCGACGGCCCGCGCACCACGCCCGTCGTCCCGATCGACCCGCCGCAGGGCTGACCGCGCGCGGACGGCACCGGCGTCCGGCCACCGGCTTCGGGCGGCCAGCTCCGTGTCAGCGGCACCGGGGTACCGGCGTGCGGGCTACGGCTCCGGGGTTCCGGCCTCGGGAGTCCGTCGCCGCATCCCGACGGAGCCTCAACACCGGGACTCCGGTGCGCGAACGGCCCGGCACCGCCCCGACGTCTTGTGACGTCTGTGGCCGCTGTGCCAGGGTGTGCACCGTTCCCGACCAGACCACGCCGGTCACCGAGCAGGCGCGCTCACGACCGGTCGCCGGGGCCGTCCGCCGTTCCGTCCGCCCCGGTCGTCTCCTCCGTGCCCCGGTGCGCCCCGGAAGGACGTCCCCGTGCCCACCCCCCTTCCCCCGAGGCCGGACCGGGACCCCGACCCGGCACCGGGCCCCGCGGGTCCCGTCCACCGCGCCACGGGCCCCCGGGGACGGCACCGGGGGCGCCCCGCGCCGCTGCCCCGGACCGCCGGGGCCGGGGGGCCGGGCCGGAACCTCCTGACCTGGGCCGCCCTCGGCGCGGGCGCGCTGGCGCTGGCGGTGCTGGCCGCCGCGCTGTGGCCGGGCGGCGGGGAGGGCGCGGCGGGCCACGCCCTGCCGGAGGCCACCGCCGTGGGCACCGGAGCCCCCGGCCACCCCGGGGAGACCGCCCCGGTCCCGGCGGCCGGGGCGCTGCGCGGCGGACTGCGCAACGTGGAGTCCGGACTCTGCCTCGACGTGGTCGGCGGACGGCCGGTGGCGGGGGCCCGGGCCACCGTGCGGCCGTGCGCGGGCGGTCGGACCCAGTGGTGGGCGTACGAGGGCGACGGACTGCTGCGCAGCGGCGCCGACCCGGCGCTGTGCCTCGACGCGCACACCGACCGGGGCGTGGTCGCCCTCGACACCTGTGGGGGCCGCGACCAGGACCAGGCCATGGACGTGCGCTACGACCTCACGGTGCAGGGGCAGTTGGTGCCGCGCTGGAAGGACGGTCTGGCGCTCGCCCCGACGGCCCCGGGCACCGGGGCCGACGTGGTGGTGCGGGTGCGCGACCGGTCCGCGCGGCAGCGCTGGATCGTGGACCCGCGCCCCGACACGCGCCGTTCCAAGGCCCGTGACACGGCCCGCGGCTCCCGCTCCGGCCCCCCGGGACGGCGCCCCGCCGCCGCGCCCCGGCGCTGAACCACCGCCCGGCCGGACGGCGCCGGACCCGTCAGCGGCGCGTCAGCGCGAAGACGCCCCAGCCCAGGTGCTCCCGCACGGACCGGACGTACCGCAGGGGGTCGGCGGCGAGTTCGGCACGGACCTCGTCCGCCAGTTCGTCGTCGGGGTGGGCGTCGAGCCAGCGGCGGAGGGTGAGCCACTGCGCCGCCCGGTACCGGTCCCAGCACTCCTGGTCGGCCAGCGCCATCTGTACCAGGTCGTACCCGAGGGCGCCGAACCTCCCGACGAGGTCCGGCAGCGTCCCGATGCCCTCCGGGTCGCCCGCGCCACAGGCTTCGGCGGTCTCCCGGTCCGGGGGCACCGGACGCCCGTGCTCACGCCCCCACCGGAAACCGGGCGCCGGGAATAACGGAGTGCCGGGGACGGCGGCCCGGTCGTAGCATCGCCGGATGCGCGATCGACCTGCCGGGGTGAGCGGCACCGGACTGCGGAAGGCGCTGGGGGCGTGGGGCGTGACGGCCCTCTCGCTCGACCACGCGCCGGTCGGGTTCGGCGACCACCACTGGATCGCCACCGGTTCCGGAGGGCGGCGCTGGTTCCTGACGGTGGCCGACCTGACGAACAAACCGCACTGCGGGGACGGCGTCCGGGCCGCGTACGAGGGGCTCGTCCGGGCGATGGACACGGCGCTCGCCCTGCGCGGGGCGGGGCTCGCCCTGGTGGTCGCGCCGCTGCCCGCCGGGGACGGCGCCACCGTCCACCGGCTGGACGAGCGGTACGCCCTGAGCGTGCTGCCCTGGGTGGACGCCCGCTCCGGGGAGTTCGGACAGCGGCTCACCGACGGCGAACGGACCTCGGTGGCGCGGACGCTGGCCGGGCTGCACCGGACCCCGGGGCCCGCCCCGGCCCGGGTCCTGCCCGTCGCCCTGCCGGGACACGACCGGCTGGCGGCGGCGCTGGACGGCACGGACGGGCCGTGGGCGCGGGGCCCCTACGCCGGTCCCGCGCGGCGGTTGCTACGGGAGCGGGGACGGACGCTGCGGGCACGGCTCGCGGAGTTCGACCGGCGGGCGCGGGCGCTGGAGGCCCGGGGGGACCGACGGGTGGTGACGCACGGCGAACCGCATCCGGGGAACCTGCTGTGGGAGCCGGACGGGGGTGTCCGGCTGGTCGACTGGGACACCTGCGGACTCGCCGTCCCGGAACGGGACCTGTGGCACGTGGCCGCGCGGGACGACGGCGGGTTCGACACCGGGGTGCTCTCCGCCTGGGCCGGGATCACCGGACGCGACCCCGATCCGGCGGCCCTGGAGCTGTACCGGACGCGCTGGGCCCTGGACGACGTGGCCGCGTTCCTGGAGGTGTTCCGGGCCCCGCACGGCCGTTCGCCCGACACCGGGACCGCGTGGCGGGGCCTGACCTGGACGGTGGACCGGCTCACCGACGGCTGATCCGGGGACCTCAGGCGGCCCGTCCGGCACGGTCGTCCCGTCCCGCGCGACCGGGGAAGGGCGACGCCCGGCGTGCCGGTCGCGCGGGGAGGAGCGCCGTCGCGGCGGCCGGGCCGCCCCGGCTCTCCCGCAGGGCGGGCGGCGGCCCCGGCCAGGTCAGCGGCAGTCCCTCCACCGCCTCCACGCGGCGGGTGAACCACACGACCTTGCCGCCGTCCGGGGTGCCGCAACTGCCCCAGCCGTCGCTGAGCGCGGCCACCTTGGCGAGGCCCCCGCGCGCCGGGCCGAGCAGTCGGGGCGGACGCCCGTCCCGGTCCGCCACGGACGCGATCAGATGCCGTCCGGTCCAGCAGAGTTCGACGACGGCGGTGGTGTCGTCGGTGTGCGCGACGACATTGGCGAACAGTTCGCCGACACCGCCGCAGACGGGTGCCACCTGGTGGTCCAGGGTCCAGTGCGCGAGATGGGCGGCGAGGATGCGGCGGACGTGCTCGCCGCGCTCCGCGTGCGCCTCCACCTCCACGCAGTAGTAGCAGGGCCGGGGGACGGTCATCGTCTCCGCTCCTCAAACACCGTTCGCCCGTCGGGCCGTCGCCCGTTCGGCGGAGCACCGGACACGAAGCGTGAGCGGTGCTGTCGTCTGGGTCGCCTCCAGCCTGCGGGGGATGCTCCATCCGTGCAACACGAGGGTGTTCCCGGGGGCCGTGGCGGGTGCGGCGGAACGCGAACGGGTGAGCCGGACGGCGTCCGGGGCGGCGTCCGGTGGCCGTCGCGGACGGATTCCCGACGAGAAGGCCGGACGCCGACGGGTGACGATGGGCCCGTCGCGCGAACACGGGCGGCACCCGGACCAGTCTGGAGGTGAGGGGCGCGATGCTGCTGCCGGACAAGCCGCAGGTCGACACCCTGCTCAAGCGCTACCGAACGTGGGAGCGGCTGATGCTCGCCAATCCGTCCAACGGAACCGTCCGGGGACGGTTCGAGGACACGGCCTACACCCTGTGCGTCCTGATGGGGCGGCGCAGCGCCCGCGAGGCGGCGCTCGCCGCCGAACGCTATCTGCGGCCGGGCGGCGCGCGGTGCACGGCGTCGGAACCGCTCGGGTAAGGTACGCGTGTCCGTGCCAACGCCCTACCGGGGAGGTGAGATCCGTGAACGCCGGTCCAGGCAGGGTGTTCTCGTCGGTCGGCCGCCCGGTGCCGCCCCGCGGCTGACGGTTCCGACACGGTAGAGCACCCTTTCGGTCCCCCCGAAAGGCATGTGTGCCATGTGTGTCACCCCCTCTGTCACCCCTTCCGTTCCCGCCGCGCTCCCGGCCGCCGCTCCCCCGGCCCCTCCGGCGTCCGCCGGGGCGCCCGACGTTCCCCCTGACGCCGTCCCCGTGGACCAACCGTTCGGGGAGGACGGGCCGTTCGGGGAGGACGGGCCGGTGCCGCCCGAAGTGGCCGCGCTGGCGGCCGGACTGCGGGCCGCGGGCTGCGTCTTCGCCGAGGACGAGGCCCGGTTGATCCTGGCGACCGCCCGCACCCCCGCCGAGGCGGCGGCGATGGCGGCGCGCCGCGCCGAGGGCCCGCCCCTCGAACACGTCCTCGGCTGGGCCGGGTTCCGGGGGTTGCGGATCGTGGTGGGGCCCGGGGTGTTCGTCCCCCGCCGCCGTACCGAGTTCCTCGCCGACCGGGCGGTCTCCCTGGCCGCGCGGCGGGCCGCCGGACGCCCCGTGGTGGTGGACCTGTGCTGCGGCTCGGGCGCGGTCGGCGCGGCGGTGCTCGCCGCGGTGCCGGACGCGGAACTGGTCGCGGCGGACATCGACCCGACGGCGGCCCGCTACGCCCGCCGCAATGTGGCGCCCCTCGGCGGACGGGTGCTGACGGGCGATCTGTTCGACGCGCTGCCCGGCGGGTTGCGCGGCCGGGTGGACGTGCTGATCGCCAATGTGCCGTACGTGCCGAGCGGAGAGGTGGCGCTGTTGCCGGGCGAGGCCCGCGACCACGAGCCGCTGGTGGCGCTGGACGGCGGCGGGGACGGTCTCGACGTGCTGCGGCGGGTGGCGGCCGGGGCACCCGCCTGGCTGGCGCCCGGCGGCGGGCTGCTGGTGGAGACGAGCGGGGCGCAGGCGCCGTCCGCGGTCGCGGCGTTCGGCCGGGCCGGGCTGACGACCCGGGTGGACGTCCGCGAGGAGCCGCCCGCCACGGTGGTCACCGGCGTCCGGGCCGCCCCGGGCGGGGAGATCCGGGGCTGAGACACGACCGGCCGGACGGAGGTGGCTCCTCCATCCGGCCGGTCCCCCACTGGGACCCCCCACACGGGCGATCGGGTTCCGCCCCCCACAGGCGGGATGACGATCGCTCCAGGTCCCGGTCTCAGGCGGTGCGGGCGGGCGCTCCACGAGCGTCCCACCGCGTCACCGCGTCCTCCGCGACCGGGGCGTGCCGTCGGGCCCCCACAGCCCGACCGGCACGACCCGGTACCGCCCTGTCGCCGCGGAAGCGGGCGGTCTCTGCGCCGGTTCCGCCGAACGCGCCCGCGGCGGGGGCGACGGCGGGGGAACCGGCACGGTGGTCTGGTCCCGGTACGGCCGTCCCGCGCTTCCCGGCGGCGGTGCCGCACGTGGTGTTCACCATTGCGTGCATCCCTTCGCTCGACGAGGCGTGACCGGCGGATCGACCGGGTACGTGTTTCGGTGTCCGTGAGTCTGCCGAGTCCCGCGCGGAAATTCACGTCGACCCCCCAGGTTTCGGTAACCTTGCGTATTGAAACAGTGGCGAGAAGTGACGGAACCTCGTGGTTCATTCGCACCGACAACCCGGGAATCAGGGGGAATCCCCCACACGTCCGGGACCACGTGGCCGAATACCGGCGCTCCGGCAATCGGCCGGAAATCCTCCGCCCGCAAAGCCCGTTCACAGACCGGTGACGCCATTCCCGGGCATGCGTCACGGAAATCAGCACACCGAAATCACCCGCAACCACGGGAAATCGGGAAGAACAGCCGTCCATGAAAGATAGGGAGAATTCCCTCTCCCCCGCGCCGACCGGTCCCGCGTGCACGTGCACGCCGACCAGAATCGCGCCCCACGCGCCAGCCACCGCCCTCCACGCACACCCGGCACCCCCGTTCGACGGCCCGCTCGGCACCACCCGGCGACCCGCCCGGCACTCCGTTCGGCGCACCCGGAGGAGCCCGTCGGCGCGTCAGGTGGCCCTCCGCGCCACTTTCCGTTAGGTTAGGCAAGGCTTACCTAATACTGGAGGTACGACATGGGTGTCCGCCCGCCTCGCACGCCCGCGCCCACCTCGGCGGAACGGGCCCGCTCCGTCCTGGCCGCCGCGTGGTCCTGCGCGGTGACGACGGACCACTGCCACGAGGAGCTGGTCGGCGCCCACTCCGTCGAGGCCGACGGGTCCGTGCGGCTCTGCGTGCCGGAGGACAGCGCCCTGATCGCCGCCGCGGTCTGCGCTCCGCGCGGGGAGCCGACCGCCCTGCTGGAGTTCTCCGACCCGGCGCCGGTCCCGGTCCGCGAGCGCATCCGGTCCCGGCTCTGGCTGTCGGGCCGGTTCACCCAGGACGGGGACCACCTGGTGTTCCAGCCCGCCTGCGCGGTGCTGCACGCGCCGTCCGGTCACATCGGCATCGACCTGGCGGACTTCGCCGGGGCCTCGCCCGACCCGCTGGCCACCGCCGAGTCCCGGCTGCTGACCCATCTCGCCGACGCCCACCCGGACGCGGTGGAGTGGCTGACCCGGCTGGTCGACCCCGGCAGTCTGGCCGAGGTGGTCCGGGTGCAGCCGCTCGCCCTCGACCGCTACGGACTGACCCTGCGGCTGGAGCGGCTGCGCGACCACGAGGACGTCCGGCTGGCGTTCCAGCGGCCCGCCGACGACCTGGCGCAGGTCACCGAGCGGATGCACGTCCTGCTGGCGTCCGCGCGCGCCGCCCGGCGCCCCACCCTGCGGTCGGCGGCCCCGAAGGAGTGAACCGCCCGGCGGGAGCCGCGCCTCCGGCCCGGGACAGCGGCTGACCGCCGAGGACCCCGCCGGTGAAACCGCCGGGCCCCGCGGACAGTCTTAGCCACCATGTCCGCCCAGCCCACGCACACGCCTCCCGCCACGACCGAGCACATGGTCGTCTGCGGCGACGACGCCCTGGCCCGACGGCTCGCCGCCGAACTACGGGTCGTGTACGGCGAACACGTCACCCTGGTGGTCCCGCCCGCCGGGCAGTCGCCGGGACCGCCCGTCGTCGGGCGGGCCCGTGCCTCCGCCCTGCTCGGCCGGGTCTCCGCCGTCGTCCAGCGCGCCACCGGGAACACCGGCGCCGAGCCGGAACCGGCCTTCCCCCCGCACCATCTGGAAGCCGCCGAGCTGACGGACGAGGTGCTCGCCGGGGCGGGCGTCGAACAGGCCGCGGCACTCGCGCTGGTCCACGACGACGACGAGACCAACATCCGGGCCGCCCTCGCCGCCCGCCGCCTCAACCCCCGGCTGCGGCTGGTGATCCGGCTCTACAACCGACGGCTCGGCCAGTACCTGGAGAACGTGCTCGACGAGGCCGCCACGCTCGCCTCGCTGGGCGTGGACCCGGCCGACTTCGACGCCTCGACCACGATCCTGTCCGACGCCGACACCGCCGCCCCCGCGCTCACCGCCGCCGCCGTCGCCGGGAGCAGCAAGGTCGTCCAGGCCCACGGGGTGCTGCTGCGGACGGCGGAACGCCCCGCCGGGCCCGACGACGGATCCGACGACGACCCGGCGCTGTGCACCCTCGCGCTGCTCACCGACAGCGCCACCGACACCCAGGGGCCGGGCACCGCGCTGCCCCAACTGCTGCCGGACGAGGCGTCCATCGCGGCGGCGGGCGACCGGGGCCGGATCGTCCTGGAGACCGTGTCGTACTCCGGACCGGCCCAGCCCGTGCGCCGTGGGGTGCCGCTCGGCGGGCTGCTCTCGCCCCGGCTGCGCTGGTCCTTCGTCGGCATCGTCCTCGCGGTGGTCGTCCTCGCGGTCACCGCGACGTGGGTCACCGGCGAGCACCCGTTGCGCGCGACCTATCTGACCCTCCTGGACCTGTTCTCCATCAACGAGCCCGCCATCGGCGAACCGACCAGCCGTCAGGTGCTGCAACTGCTCTCCGGGCTGGTGGGGTTGCTGCTGTTGCCGGTGCTGTTCGCGGCGGTCCTGGAGGCCCTCGGCACCTTCCGCAGCGGGGCGGTGACCCGGCGGCCGCCCCGGGGGCTCTCCGGGCACGTCGTCCTGCTCGGTCTCGGCAAGGTCGGCACCCGGGTGCTGGCCCGGCTGAGGGAACTCGACACCCCCGTGGTGTGCGTCGAGGCCGACCCCGAGGCGCGGGGGATGGCGCTGGCGCGTCGGCTGCGGGTGCCGGTGGTCCTCGGGGACGTGACCGAGGAGGGCGTCCTGGAGGCGGCGAAGATCCACCGCGCCCACTCCCTCCTCGCGCTGACCAGCGTCGACACCACCAACCTCGAAGCGGCGCTGTACGCCCGGTCGATCGACCCGGAGCTGCGGGTGGTGATGCGGCTGTACGACGACGACTTCGCGACCGCCGTCTACCGCACCCTGCGCACCGCGCACCCCCGCGCCCTGACCCGCAGCCGCAGCGTCTCCTACCTGGCGGCGCCCGCCTTCGCCGGGGCGATGATGGGCCGCCAGATCCTCGGGGCGGTGCCGGTGGAACGGAAGGTGCTGCTGATCGCCTCCGTGACGGTCGCGGGGCTCGCCCCACTGGAGGGGCGCACGGTCACCGAGGCGTTCCGGCCCGGGGCCTGGCGGGTGCTCGCCCTGGACACCTCGGCGAGCGACGGGGGTACCGGGCGGGAGGGCCGGACGGACGGGATCCCGCCACAGCGGTCCGGGGACCGGGCCGCCGGACTGGTCTGGGACCTGCATCCCGGCTATGTGCTCCGCCCCGGGGACCGGGTGGTGCTCGCCGCCACCGGGCGCGGTCTCGCGGAGCTGCTGGGCCGGGGGCCGCGGCCGTCCGTCACCCCGTCGGGTCCGGAGCGGTGACGGTGTCCGTCCGGGCGGGCGGGCGCCGTCGGATCAGGCATCAAGAGCGCGTAAAGATTGCCGGAACACGGCAATGAACCAGCGGGCACAAACGTGCGAACATGGACCCCCGGGGCGGTGCGGCGCATCCCTCGGGAACAGCACAGGACCGGTACGGGAGGGGGACCCGGGGCATGCAGTGGTTTCTCGGTCTGGGCATCGCGGGGCTCGTCCTGCTCGCCGTCGCCCTGGTCTTCGACGGATTCCTCGAAGGGCTCGTCGACGGGCTGGGCGCGCTGGACGGGGTCTTCGACGGACTGCTGTCCCTGCCGGTCATCGCCGGGTTCGTGTCGATGCTCGGCTTCACCGGCGCGATCGTCCTCGGCACCACCGGCCTCGGAGTGGTTCCGGCCACCGTCGTGGGCACGGCCGCCGGGGCCGGCGCGGGCTGGCTCACCGCACGGCTGAGCCGGGCCCTGATGCGGGACCACGTGCCGTCCGTCCCCCGGGGCGACGACCTGGTGGGCAGCTCGGGCCGGGTGGTCACGGCGATCCCCGCCGACGGCTACGGCGAGGTCATGCTCCGGCTGGCGGGACAGCCCGCCAAGTTCGCGGCCCGCAGCGCGGTCGCGATCGAACGGGGCGCCGAGGTCTGGGTGGAGGCCGCGCCCACGCCCACCTCGGTACGGGTCCGCCCGGTCCGCACCGGGGACGGCTGACCCCGACCGGCCGGTACCGGTCCGGACGGTCCGCCGTCCGCCCGGTCGCCGTCCCGGGTTCCGCCCGCCGTCGCCCGCCCGTCCGTCCGTCCGCCACCGGGACCCGGTTCCCTCCCCCACGTCACACCCGCACCACCCGCCGACGCGGTCACCGGCCCACCCGGGCCGGTCCCCGGCCGACCCGGCGGCCGTCCGTTCGCCTCCGTCAACCCGTCCGCCCGCGTCCGTCAATCAGTGCCCGTCCCACTCGCTCGAAACAACTGCCGTCCCCGGAGGGCAGGGGAGTCTTCCATGAGTCCAGTAGTCATCTCCGTCATCGGGATCGTCGTACTCCTCGTCCTGCTCGGCCTGGTGGTCATCACCCGGTACAAGGTCGCCGGGCCCAGCGAGGCGTTCATCGTCACCGGACGCCGCGGGAAGAAGTCCACCGACCCGGACACCGGCCGGGTCTTCACAGACAACAGCGGCCAGAAGGTCGTGGTCGGCGGCGGCGTCTTCGTGGTGCCGTTCGTCCAGCAGAAGTTCACGCTCTCCCTGTCCAGCAGGCACATCCCCATCTCGGTGCGCGGCGCGGTCACCCTGCGCGGGGTGAAGGCCAACCTCGAAGGGGTCGCGATCGTCAAGGTCGGCGGCACCGAGGACTCCATCCGGGCCGCGGCCCAGCGGTTCCTGCAGCAGCAGGACGGCATCGTCGGCTTCACCCAGGAGGTCCTGTCGGGCGCCCTGCGGTCGATCGTGGGCCGGATGTCGGTGGAGGACATCATCCGGGACCGGGCCGCGTTCGCCGGTCAGGTCGCCGAGGAGGCCGAGGCCAGCCTCTCCGGCCAGGGCCTGGTGCTGGACGCGTTCCAGATCCAGGACATCACCACCGAGGGCTCCTACCTGGAGGACCTGGGCCGCCCCGAGGCCGCCCGCGCCAGGCAGGAGGCCGACATCGCGGAGGCCGTGGCGCGCCGGGCCGCCGAACAGGCCCGGCTGAAGGCGGAGGAGGAGATCGCCATCGCGCAGCGGACCCTCTACCTGAAGCAGGCCGAGATCAAGGCGCAGACCGACGAGGCCGCCGCCCAGGCCGGTGCGGCCGGTCCGCTCGCCGAGGCGGCCCGCCGTCAGGAAGTGCTCGCGGAGCAGGAGAAGGTCGCCGCCCGGCAGGCCGCGCTGACCGACCGCGAACTCGACACCAAGATCCGCAAGCCCGCCGACGCCGCCCGCTACCAGGCCGAGCAGGAGGCGGAGGCCCGCAGGATCGCCCTGGTCAAGGAGGCCGAGGCGGCCGCCGAGCGGGCGCGGCTCACCGGTGAGGGCGAGAAGGCGCAGCGCGCGGCGCTCGCCGAGGCGGTGCGGATCGAGGGCCAGGCGGAGGCCGACGCGATCAACGCGAAGGGGTCCGCCGAGGCCGAGGCCATGCGCAAGAAGGCCGACGCGTTCGCCCAGTACGGGGACGCGGCCGTCCTCCAGATGCTGGTCCAGGTGCTGCCGGAGGTCGTCGGCAAGGCGGCCGAGCCGCTGGCCGCGGTGGACAAGCTGACCGTCATCTCCACCGACGGGGCCGGGCAGTTGCCCCGGGCCGTCGCGGACAACGTCACCCAGGGGCTGGAACTGCTCAGCGCCACGACCGGGGTGGACCTCGGAGCGCTGCTGAAGAACGCGGCGCGCGGGGTGGGCGGGAACGGCTCCGGTCCGGACGGGGAGAAGATCCCGGTCACCGACTGACCGGACCCCGGTGCCGTGCCGTCCGGACCCCCACGGGGGTGGGCCCGGACGGCACCCGGGAACGGAAGGGGTACGGGGGTCGCCCGCGAGGCGGCCCCCGTACCCCTTTCCTACAGCCGCCAGCCGCGCTGGGTCTCGACGGTCTTGGTGTTGTCCCAGCGGAAGTGGAGCTGTTCGGCGGAGGCGCCGTCCGGGAGGGCGAACACCGCCCAGGCGGTCACCTGTTCACCGAGGAGCAGCTCGCCCTCCGCGTCCAGGACGCTCCCGACGGTCAGCTTCCCCGTCTTGCTGAGGGCCTTGTGGGAGCGGCCCTCCGAGTCGAGCACGGTCAGCGACCGGGCCAGGATGCCGTCGTAGGTGTCCCAGCCGGTGTTGGCGATCGACACCCGCACGGCCTCCCAGTGCTCCCCCTCGGCGGGGCCCTTCCCCTTGTCCTTGGCGGGCAGCGCCCCGACGACCACGGACCGGGGGGTCACGGTGAGCTGGTACCGGGGTTCCCCGTCGCCCTTCGCCGATCCGGGGGCGCTGAACCGGCGGCCGTCCCCGAGGTAGGCGGCGCCGTACGCGGCCGCCTGTTCCCGGACGCCCGAGGAGACCCCGGAGTCGGCGCCCGAGAGGGGACCGGCGGCACCCGTGGTGCCGGGGGTGCGGGAGGCGGACGGGGAGGCGTTGTCCTCGACGCCGTCCAGCACGCACCCGGTGCAGGTGAGGGCGATCAGGACGACGGAAGCGCCCAACGCGCTGAGTGATCGGTGCACCACCGCATCATGACCCACGCCCCCGGCGCGGAAGCCGAAGCGGGGCTCCCCCGTCCGGGTGACTTTTCCGATGGATCACACCGGCTTCACCCGTTCCAGGTACCCCGGGCGGCGGCGTCCCGGGCGTAGTCCGCGAAGTCGCGGGCCGGACGGCCGAGCACCTCCTGGACGCCGTGGGCCAGGTGGGCGTTGCGACCGCTGGTCAGCAGATCGGTGAGCATCAGGTAGTCGAGGGGTTGTCCGGTCTCCTCCAGGGCGGCGCGGAAGACCTCCCGGGTGAGGGGGACGTAGCGGATCTCACGGCCGATGGCACGGGAGAGTTCCGCCGTGACGTCCGCGAGGCCGAGGAGGCGGGGGCCCGACACCTCGTGGACGCGGCCGACGTGCCGGTCGTCGGTGAGGGCGGCGACGGCGACGTCCGCGATGTCCCCGGCGTCCACGAAGGGTTCCACCGCGTCCCCGGCGGGCAGCGCGATCTCCCCGGCGCGCACCGCCTCCAGGAACATGCCCTCGTCGAAGTTCTGGGCGAACCAGCTCGCCCGGACCACCGTCAGATCGGCGCCGGAGCGCCGGACCGCCTCCTCCGTGCGGAACGCCCCCTCCTCGCCGCGCCCCGAGAGCAGCACCAGCCGTCGCACGCCGCGCGCCACCGCCGCCTCCGCGAAGGCGCCGACCGCCTCGGTGGCCCCGGGGAAGCCGAGGTCCGGGTAGTAGGCGAGGTAGACCGCGCCGACCCCGTCCAGGGCGGCGTCCCAGGTGGCGGGGGACTCCCAGACGAACGGGGTCCGCGCGGACCGCGATCCGACGCGCACCGGCAGCCCCCGTTCGGTCAGCCGTCGGGCGACCCGGCGACCGGTCTTGCCGGTGCCGCCGAGGACCAGGGTGGTCCGGGGGGCGGTGGGGTGGTCGTGGGTCGGTCGTGCGCCGCTCATGTGCGTCGTCCCGTCTCGTCGTGGGTGCCGGGCGGAAGGTCCGCCGCGGTGGCCCCCGGGGTGCTCCCGGCGGCGTGTTCCCACTTCACCGCCCCGGGGCCGGGACGGGCCATGGTCACGGGGCTCACCGCCATACGCGAGCGTCCACACGGGGACGGCGGGCCCGTACCCGGCGGCGGCCGCCGTTCCCACGCCGGGCCCTCCCCGTCCGTCACGGGCGGACGGGGAACGCGGGGAACGCGGAGGACAGGGAACGCGGGGGGCGGGGAACGCGAGGGACGGGGAGGGACACGGACGGACGGAGTGACGCTGGCCGACGGCCGTGGGCGTTCCGTCCGGACGGGACGCCCCAAACGCCGTGTCACCGCTTCGGCCCCCGCCCGTCCCCGTCCCGGAGGGGCCGTACGGCTATCCGGATCAAGCCGCCCTGCGGTCCCCGGGGTCCGTTCCTACGGTGACTGAATGGTCATCAGACAAGTTTCGCGCGCCGCGCTGACCCGGTCCGTGGCGCTCGCGGCGGGCGTCGCCCTGCTGTTGCCCGTGTCCCCGGCGGCGGCCGGGGCGGGGGAGCCGGAGCCGCCCCGGCCCCGGCCGGTGCCCGGCCGGACGCTGCTGGAGCGCCCGGGCACCCAGGCCCGTCCGGGCGGACCCGGCACCCCCGCGCCGCCGTCCGACCTCTCCGCGCTGTCGTGGCTGGTCGCGGACGCCCGGACCGGGGAGGTCCTCGCGGCCCGGAACGCGCACCGCAAGCTGCCCCCGGCCTCCACCCTGAAGGCGCTGTTCGCGGTGACGGTGCTGCCGCACGTCCAGGCGGGCACCGCGCACACCGTCACCGACGCGGAGCTGGCGGACATCGGGGCGGGCAGTTCGCTGGTGGGGGTGGAGGCGGGGTACCGCTACCGGGTGGAGGACCTGTGGCGGGGGGTGTTCCTCAGCTCGGGCAACGACGCGGTGCGGGTGCTCGCCTCGATGAACGGCGGAGTGGACCGGACGGTCCGCCAGATGCGGGAGAAGGCGAGGGAGCTGGGGGCGCTGGACACCGAGGTGGTCTCCCCGGACGGCTACGACGCGGCCGGCCAGGTGTCCTCCGCCTACGACCTCGCCGTCATCGGACGGGAGGGACTGACCCACCCCGACTTCGTGCGGTACGCCTCCACCCGGCTCGCGGACTTCCCCGGCGGCCGGGTCACCTTCCCGATCCAGAACACCAACCGGCTGCTGACCGGCGAGGACGGGGTGAGCGCGTACCGGGGGCTGATCGGGGTGAAGAACGGCTACACCACCCACGCGGGCTACACCCTGATCGCGGCCGCCGAGCGCGACGGCCGGACCGTGATCACCACGGTGATGAACCCGCAGGACGGCGGCCACGCGGTGTACGAGGAGGCGCGGCGGCTGCTGGACTGGGGGTTCGCCGCGATCGGCCGGGTGCGCCCGGTGGGGTCGCTGCTGCCTCCGCCGCCCCGGCCCGCGCCCGCCGCCGCCACCCGGCCCGCGGTGCCCACGCCCCGCCCGCTGGCGGTGTCGGTGGCCCAGCGCGAGGAGTCCGCCGATCCGGGCTGGCCGGCCGGTTCGGTGTTCGGCGGGGCGGCGCTGCTGGCGCTGGTGGTGGCGGCCTTCGTGCGGCGGCGCCGGGCCACCGCCACGGACGACGGATGGTGACCTTGGCCCCTCGGCGTCAACTGCCTTGACCGGCAAGCCCACTGGCCGGAAAAGAAGTCATGGCCGTCGTGCAACCGGCGGGGGGACCCGGTCGTCTCATCAGACACAAAGGGGGAACCACCGGTCCCGGCACGGGATCAGTGGATATATGAACATGTTGGCGTACAAACACATGACCCCCTCACTCGACCGCTCCATCGAACAGGGGAACAAGAAATGCGCGTCCGCTCCGTCTTCGCGGCCACGGCCGTCACCGCCTCGCTCGCCCTCACGCTGCCCGCCGCCGTCGCCGTCGCGGCCCCCGTGGACGCCCAGGCCACGCCGACCTGCCGCGCGTCCGCGGTGAAGGTCAAGGCCGCGAAGACCAGCCAGCGCAACGTCTTCCGCGTCACCGTCCAGAACACCGGCTCCCGGACCTGCGCGGTCGACCGCTTCGCGACGGTCACCTTCGGCGCCCTCGACGGTGCCGCCGAGCCGGTCCCGTCCGCCGGGAGCGGCTCGTACAAGCTCGCCGCCGGAGCCAAGGCCCACGCCAAGGTCCGTACCGTCAAGCGGCTGAGCAACCCGGACGCCCGCACCGTGAACAGCGTGCGGGTGGCCGCCGACGCCGGGCACCGCGGCACCGCCTTCTCGGCCGCCGCCGTCGGCGCGCCCGGTGGCGTCAAGGTGTACGAGCCGGTGACCACCTGGTGGCACAAGACCCAGGCCCAGGCCGACCGCGCGCTGCGCCAGGCCGGCTGAGTCCGTCCCCCGGCCGCCGGACGCCCACTCGCGCCCGGCGGCCGGACGGGTCACCCTGGTCGCAGCCGTCCGCCGCCGGGAACCGGCGGACCGGACGTCCGGACACGAGGGAAGGGCCCGCAGATGAGCCAGCCGCGCGAGACGGTCACCGTGGTGGACGTACCCGACCGACAGCGTTACGAGGCACGGCTCGGTGAGGTCCTCGCGGGCTTCGCCCAGTACATCCGCACCACCGAACTGATCGCCTTCGTCCACACGGAGGTCGACCCCGCGTTCGAGGGCCGGGGCGTCGGCGGGGCACTGGTGCGGACCTCGCTGGACGAGGCGCGGGCCGCCGGGACCTCGGTACTGGCCGTGTGTCCGTTCTCCTCCGGCTGGATCGCCCGGCACCCCGAGTACGCGGATCTCCTCTACCGCCAGCGGAGCCGGGTCAGCGACTGAGTCCGGCCGGGGCGGCGGGATGGACGGACGGACGGCGGACGACGGGCACCGTCCCGAGGGCACGAACGGCACGGCGGGAGCGACCGGGACGACCGGGGCCGCCGACCGGGAGCCCGGGGTGCGGCTGTCGTCGGCGCGCGGACGCTGGGTGCTGGCCTGTGTGGTCCTCGCCTCCGGGATGGCCATGCTGGACGGCACCGTCGTCACCGTGGCGCTGCCGAGCATGGGCCGCGACCTCGGCGCCCCGCTCTCCGGACTGCAGTGGGTGGTCAACGCCTACATGCTGACCCTCTCGGCGCTGCTGCTGCTCGGCGGGGCCCTCGGGGACCGGATCGGCCGACGGCGGACGCTGGTCGTCGGCGTCGTGTGGTTCGCGGTGGCGTCGGTGCTCTGCGGCATCGCCCCGGACGACACCACCCTGATCGCCGCCCGCGCCCTCCAGGGCGTGGGCGGCGCGCTGCTGACACCGGGTTCGCTGGCGCTGGTCCGCTCCTCGTTCCACCCCGACGACCAGTCCCGGGCGGTCGGCGCGTGGTCCGGACTGACCGGGGTGGCGGGCGCGCTCGGCCCCTTCCTCGGCGGCTGGCTGATCGACGGCCCCGGCTGGCGGTGGATCTTCCTGATCAACGTGCCGTTCGCCGTGGTCGTCCTGGTGATCGCCGGGTGGCGGGTTCCGGAGAGCCGTGATCCGGGCGCCGCCGGACAGCCCTTCGACCTGTGGGGCGCGGCGCTCGGCGCGCTCTGTCTGGCCGGGGTCAGCTACGCCCTGATCGGCGCGTCCTCGGGAGCATCGGCGGCGGTCGTCCTGTCCGCGACCGGCGGGGTGGCGGCGGGGATCGCGTTCGTCCTGGTGGAACGGCGGACGAGGGCGCCGATGCTGCCGCTGTCGGTGTTCCGCTCCCGGCTGTTCACGGCCGCCAACGCGATGACGCTGTGTCTGTACGCGGCGATCGGCGGCGTCCTGTTCCTGCTGCCCACCCAGTTGCAGACGGCGCTCGGCTGGGACGCGCTGGCGGCGGGGACGGCGACGCTCCCGATCACCGTGCTGATGCTGCTGCTGTCGGCGCGGGCCGGGGAGCTGACCCGCCGGGTGGGCCCGACGCCCCCGTTGGTGGCGGGGCCGCTGGTCGCCGCGGTCGGTGTGCTGCTGATGCTCCGGGTGCGCCCCGGCTCCTCGTACCTGGCGGACGTGCTGCCCGCCGTGACGGTGCTGGGCCTGGGGATGAGCCTGTTCGTGGCCCCGCTGACGGCCACGGTGCTGGCCTCGGTGGACGCCTCGCGCGCGGGCCTGGCCAGCGGGGTGAACAACACGGCGGCCCGGATCGCCCAACTGCTGGTGGTGGCCGCCCTCCCGCTCGCGGTGGGGCTGTCGGGGGACGCCTACACCTCGGCGGACGCCGTGGACACCGCGTTCCACCGGGCGGTGTGGGGGTGCGCCGGGCTCTTCGCGCTGGGCGCCCTCACGGCGGCCCTGCTGATCCGGCCCCGGGCGGTGCGCCCCCGGCTGGCCGAGGCCCCGCGGCCGCTGTGCCGGTCGCACATGGCCGCGAACTGCCCGCCGCTGGAGCCGGGCCCGCGCCCCCGCTCCCGCCCCCGTTCCGGGCACCGCCCGCCGGAGCCCGGTTCCTAGGGTTCCTCCCCGCCCGGATTCCGTGCTCCCGGCCCGTCGGTCCCGCCGCGGGAACCGGTTCCCGGACGCCGTGGTCCCCCGGAGGGAAACCGGCGGGCGGGTCCCCCACAGACCGCGGGCCCCACCGCGAGGGAAGCACGCGGTGGGGCCCGTGACCGGCGGTGGACGGATCAAGGAGGGGGGATCCGCCCGCCGCCCGCTGGGGGTGGCTCAGTCGCCGCGGTTGCGGCGGAAGCGGCGGCGCAGCAGCACGCCGCCGAGCAGGGCGAGCCCGGCCGGGGCGGCGAGGGCGAGCGGGTCGGCCCCCGTCTGCGCGAGGGAGGCGGGCCCCTCCGGCTTCGGGGCGGGCTTCTCCTCCAGCTCCGGCACCACCGTGGACGGCGGCTTCTCCTCCTGGTGGGGCGCCTGGTCCACCGGCTTCTCGACCGGCGGCTTCGCCGGCTTCTCCGGCTTGGGGACGACCGGCACCTCCGGCCGGGGCTTCTGGGGCGGCTTGGGCCCGGAGACGTTCTCGGAGTGGTTGCCGAAGACCGGGTTGCCGATCCCGACGACGTTGACCGAGTTGCCGCTGACGTTGACGGGGAGGTCGACCGGCAGCTGGACCCCGTTGCCGGAGACCACCCCCGGCGACCCCACGGCGGCGCCCTCCGCCGTGGCGCCCCCTCCGTTCGAGGTACCGGCCCCGGTGTCCGGGCCGGGGCCCGCCTGGTCTCCGTAACCCCCGGGGGACGCCGTGCCGGACCCCTGGTTGGCGCAGGTGTTGCCCGCCGCCGGGTTGAGGAGTCCGACCACGTTGACCGTGTTCCCGCACGCGTTGACGGGGACGTGTACCGGCAGCTGGATCGTGTTACCGGAGACCGCGCCGGGGGAGCCGACCGCCGCGCCGTCGGCGGTCGCGTCCGCGTAGGCCGGAGCCGCGCCGACGACGGCGCCTCCGGCGACGGCCGCGGCGATCAAGCCATTCCGGGCAACCCGCTTCATAGGTTCCCTGCCTTCCAGATCGTCTGCGGGCACTCACCCGCACTGGGGCAA
Organism: Streptomyces sp. JNUCC 64; assembly: GCF_054484115.1. Classification (NCBI taxonomy): domain Bacteria; kingdom Bacillati; phylum Actinomycetota; class Actinomycetes; order Kitasatosporales; family Streptomycetaceae; genus Streptomyces; species Streptomyces sp. JNUCC 64. The sequence goes on along the minus strand of NZ_CM137015.1, from coordinate 7,378,358 downwards.
ACGCCGGAGGACGGCTCGGGTTATGGCCAAAACCTCTTTCACCCCGATGGAGGGGACTCGGTCGAACGGACCACGTTCGTTCTGGTGAGCGACCGTCCGCCGGGCGCGTGGCACGAGGCGTCCGGGTGCGGACACGCACGCAGACGGGGCCGGGGCGCGCGACCGTGGAGAACGGTCGTGCGCCCCGGCCCCGTACAGGACCGTCGAGGACGGTGAGGGGCTCCGGAGTCAGCCCACGGCGCCGCGCACCACCCGGGCCAGCGCCATGGAGGAGTCCTCCTCCACCCCGGTGCGGAACTCGCGTTCGTAGCTCTCGTCGCCGAGCGCCTCACGGGCCGCCCGCTCGCACTCCTCACGGATCGGGCCCAGCTCCGGGGTGCCGCGCTGGGCGTGGCCCACCGCGCGCCAGAACGCCAGCCCCGTCCCGGCGAGCCGGGCGGCCGGACCGTTCTCGCCCCCGGCGGCCAGGGAGGCGGCCAGCAGGTCGAGGCCGAGGGCGATGCCGAAGGTGTCGCCGAGCCTGCGCTTGCCGTCCAGCATGGCCCGGGCGTACTCGGCCGCCTCCCGGGGGCGGTCCTGGAAGAGCGCGATCAACGACAGCTGGTAGTAGGTGTAGTTGCGGGCCCAGTACTCGCCGCGCGCCACACAGCCCCGGCGCAGCCGCTCCGCCTCCTTGGCCGACCGGTCCAGTTCCCCGGCCCCGGTGAGCGCGAAGATCCGCACCAGATGGCAGCGGAGCACCGACGCGGAGGCGAACGGCTCGTCCGGCGCGGTGGCCAGCGCCCGGTCCGCCACCCGCTCGGCGGCGAGCGGACGGCCGGACAGCAGATGGGTGATGCCGAGCAGATAGGCGGCGGAGCGGCGGCCCTCCAGGTCGTCGTCGCGTTCGGCCTCCTCGGCGCAGCGCTCCCCCAGCGCCCTCGCCTTGGCGTGGTCGCCCTGGAGCAGGGCGCAGCAGCCGAGCGCCCACTGGGCCCGGGTCCGGGTCGGTCCGGGGACGGCGTACTGGGCGAGCGCGGACTCCAGATAGCCGCGCGCCTCGTGGAGGTGGCCGCAGCAGGCCCAGAAGAAGCCGACCCGGGAGGCCATCTCGGTGGCCGCGTGGGGGTCGTTGGCCAGCAGGTGGTCGAGGGCGGCGCAGACGTCCGGGTGGGCGGCGGCCAGCCTGCGGTACCAGCCCGCCTGGCCGGGGCCGAGCCAGCCGTCGTCGGCGCGGCGCACCAGATTGAGGAAGGCCCGGGCGTGGCGGCCCTCGGCGGCCTTCTCCTCGCCGAGTTCGGCGAGCCACATCCGCCCGTACTCGCGGACGGTGTCCAGCATCCGGAAGCCGTTGCCGCGCCGGGAGACCACCGATTTGGCGACCAGTCCGGCCAGGGCGGGGGCCACCGCGTCGGGATGCAGCGGGCCGCCCGCGCACACGGCCCGGGCGGCGGACTCGTCGAAGGTGCCGCGCAGCACCGACAGCCGGGCCCACAGCAGTCGTTCGAGCGGGGCGCACAGCTCGTGGCTCCAGCCGATCGCGGTGCGCAGCGACTGGTGGCGGGCCGGGTGGACCGGTTCCTCGGTGCCGAGCACGGAGAGCGCGGTGTGCAGCCGTTCGGCCACTTCCTCGACGGTGCCCTCGCGCAGCTGGGCCCCGGCGAGTTCCAGGGCGAGCGGGATGCCGTCGAGGCGCTGGCAGATCGCGGCGACCGCCCGGGCCTGGCCGGGGCCGTCGAGGCGGATGCCGGGGTCGGCGGCGCGGGCCCGGTCGGCGAAGAGGGTGAGCGCGTCCCCGTCGCTGGGCAGCGGGCCGACCTCGAAGCGCAGTTCACCGGGGATGCCGATGGGCTGACGGCTCGTCGCCAGGATCGTCACCCCCGGGCAGGCCGTGAGGAGGTCGCCCACCAGGTCGCGGCAGGCGTCGATCAGGTGTTCGCAGGAGTCGAGGACGAGCAGCATCCGTTTGTCGGCGAGCCAGGCGCACAGGGCGTCGGCGGGCATCCGCGGGGTGTGGTCGGCGAGCCCGGAGGCGTCGGAGACGGTGGCCGCGAGGAGGCGTTCGTCCTGGAGCGGCGAGAGGTCCGCCCAGGCCACGGTGTCGGGCGGCCCCAGGATTCCGGTGGTGACGGCGTGCAGGGCAAGCCGGGACTTGCCGACGCCGCCGGGGCCGGTCAGGGTCACGATCCGGTGCCCCGCGAACGCCTCGGCCAGCCGGGCCAGTTCGGACGTGCGTCCGACGAAGCTCGTGAACTCATCTGGAGTGCTTCCCACCACGGGGAACAGTGTGGACCAGCTCACAGGGCCGTGCACGGTCCGTCCGGGAAAGCAGCCGGAAACGGTCACGGCGTGCTTGGAGTTGACCGATAGCCGTCCTGGCCAGGAACGTGCGTACCGGTCGGGTCCCTGAGGAAAGTGACCGGTTACGCGCGGTCGTGCGCGGTCACCCGTCGGTTGACGGTCCGCCGGTCCCGCCGGTCCCCCACCGGTCCGTCACGTCCCGTTTCCGTCCCGTCCTTCCCCGGCCCGTCCACCATCGGCCGTACGTCTGTCGTACGTCCGTCGCACAGACGTCGTGCGTCCGTCGTGGGCCGTCCGCCGTCCGGTGGCGACGCGGTGGACCGCGTGGACGGTACGCGGGGGCGGTTTCCGGAAAGGTCAGGACCCGGGTCCTGCCGTCAACACGCCGGTCCGTCGCGCGGCGGACGGTCGCGCGCCGCCGTCCGCCGGGCGACGGCGGCGGCGGTGCGGTGGCGGGACCTAGGGTGGGCGGGTGGACGAACTGCCGACGGGGTCCTCTTCCGGTACCGGGTCCGGCGCGGTCGCCGCCGGGACCCTGTTGCCGGTGGGGCCGGGGCTGGCCGTCGCGCTGGTGACGCTCCTGCTGCTGGCCGCGACGGTGACGGCGGTGTACCGGCTGGCGCCGGACGGCTCCCGGCGGCGGGCGCGGGACGTGCTGGTCGCGGGCGGGCGGGCCACCGCGCAGCTCGCGGTGGTGGCGCTGGTGATCGGCTGGGTGGTCCGGTACGCGGCGGCGACGGCCGGGTTCCTGCTGCTGATGTGCGCGGTCGCGGCCCGTACCGCCGGACGCCGGGTCACCCCGGGCCCCGGCTGGTGGTGGGCGGCGGTACCGGTGGTGGCGCCGGTCGCGCCCCTGGTCGGGGTGCTCCTGGCGACCGGGCTGCTGCCCCCGCGCGGCATCGCCGTGATCCCGGTGACCGGCATCCTGGTCGGCGGCGCGCTGACCGCGACGGTGCTGGCCGGGCGGCGGGCGCTGGACGAGCTGACCGCCCGCGCCGGTGAGGTCGAGGCGTGTCTGGCGCTCGGGTTCCCGGTCCGCGAGGCCCGGCTGGAGATCGCCCGTCCGGCGGCCTCCGACGCCCTGCTGCCCGGGCTCGACCAGACCCGCACGGTGGGGCTGGTCACCCTGCCGGGGGCGTTCGTGGGGATGCTGCTGGGCGGGGCGTCCCCGGTGCTGGCGGGCGCGGTCCAGCTGTTCGTCCTGATCGCGCTGATGGCGGTGCAGGCGGTGGCGGTGGCGGTCACCGTGGAGCTGGTGGCCCGGGGACGGCTGCGGCGGCCCGCGGCGGACGGTCCCGGGCGGCCGGGGGCCCGCTGACGGGTCGCGCGGCGCCCGTCGCGGTCGCAGGATGGCGGCATGCTGTTCGCCCGGCTCGCCCAGGTGTCCCGGGAGGTCGCGGCCGCCCCGGCCCGGTCCCGGAAGGTCGCGGCGCTCGCGGAGCTGTTCCGGGAGGCGTCGCCCGACGAGGCCCCGGTGGTCATCACGTACCTCTCGGGGCGGCTGCCGCAGGGCCGGATCGGCGTGGGCTGGAGCGTGCTGCGGCGGACGGTGCCGCCCGCCGGGGCGCCCCGGCTCACCGTCCGGGAGGTGGACGACGCGTTCGACGGGCTGGCGGCGGTCTCCGGGCCGGGCTCCAAGGCGGCGCGGGAGGGACTGGTCGACGCACTGTTCGGGGCGGCCACCGAGGACGAGCAGCGGTTCCTGCGCGGACTGCTGACCGGTGAGGTCCGGCAGGGCGCCCTGGAGGCGCTCGCCGTGGAGGGACTGGCCCGGGCCACCGGCACGGATCCGGCGCGGGTGCGCAGGGCGGTGATGCTCGCGGGGTCGCTGCCGGATGTGGCGCGGGCGCTGCTGGCCGACGGGCCGTCGGCGCTGGACTCGTTCCGGCTCGCCGTGGGACGTCCGGTGCTGCCGATGCTCGCGGCGAGCGCGCCGACGGTGGCCGAGGCCGTGGACCGGATCGGCGGACCGTGCGCGGTGGAGGAGAAGCTGGACGGCTTCCGGATCCAGGCGCACCGGGACGGGGACGCGGTGCGGGTCTTCACCCGCGCCCTCGACGACATCACCGCCCGGCTCCCGGAAGTCGTGGCGCTGGTCCGGGGGTTGCCGGTCGGGCGGTGCGTGCTGGACGGGGAGGTGCTCGCCCTGGACGACCAGGGGCGGCCGCGCGCGTTCCAGGAGACGGCGGGCCGGGTGGGTTCACGGGTCGACGTGGGGTCGGCGGCCCGGGAGGTGCCGCTCTCCCCGGTCTTCTTCGACGCGCTCGCGGTGGACGGGCGGGACCTGCTGGACCTGCCGCTGGAGCGGCGGCACGCCGAGCTGGCGCGGCTGGTGCCCTCCGGGGCGCGGGTGCGCCGCACGGTGGTGGACCCCGGCGGGGACCGGGCGCGGGCCGACGCCGAGGCGTTCTGGCGGGCGGCCCTGGCGCGCGGCCACGAGGGGGTGGTGGTCAAGGCGCTGGCGGCGCCGTACGGAGTGGGACGGCGGGGCTCGGCCTGGCTGAAGGTGAAGCCGGTGCACACCCTGGACCTGGTGGTGCTGGCGGCGGAGTGGGGGCACGGCCGTCGTACCGGCAGGCTGTCCAACCTGCATCTGGGGGCGCGCCGCCCGGACGGGACCTTCGCGATGCTGGGCAAGACGTTCAAGGGGCTCACCGACCAGACGCTGGCCTGGCAGACGGGACGGCTGCTGGCGCTCGCCGAGCACGACGACGGGTTCGTGGTGACGGTGCGGCCCGAACTGGTGGTGGAGATCGCCTTCGACGGGGTCCAGCGGTCCAGCCGCTATCCGGCGGGGGTGACCCTGCGGTTCGCCCGGGTGGTGCGCTACCGGGAGGACAAGACGGCCGCGGAGGCCGATCCGGTGGAGGCGGTGCTCGCCCTCGGCCCCGGCGCGGGGGACGGGGACCGTCCCGGGGAGCCCGGTCCGGAGTCCTGATCCGGACGGCCGGGACGGACGCCCGCCCCGGGCCGACGGGCGGACCGGCCGCTCCGGGGCGAGGCTGGGGGCATGACGGTCAGACGCAGCGCGGGCCTGTTGCCCTACCGGCACCGCCCCCAGGGCCACGAGGTGCTGCTGGGGCACATGGGCGGGCCGTTGTGGGCGCGCCGGGACGCCGGGGCGTGGAGCGCCCCGAAGGGCGAGTACGCGCCGCCCGAGGAGGCGTGGGACGCCGCCCGCCGGGAGTTCCGGGAGGAGCTGGGGCTCGCCCCGCCCGCCGGTGAGGCGGTGCCGCTCGGCGAGGCCGTCCAGCCGGGCGGCAAGGTCGTCACCCTGTGGGCGGTGGAGGCCGAACTGGATCCGGCGGACGTGGTGCCCGGCACGTTCACCATGGAGTGGCCGCCCCGCTCCGGCCGGACCGGCACCTTCCCGGAGCTGGACCGGGTCGCCTGGTTCGCCCCCGAGGCCGCGCGCGAGGCGCTGGTGCGGGGCCAGCGGGTGTTCCTCGACCGGCTGGCCGCCGTGCTGGACCGCTGAGCGGACGTCCGCTCGCCGTGCCCCGTCCCCATCCGGTGTCGGAGCGGCGGGCCCCGGTCCGGCGGCCGGACGCGGCCGTCCGCGCGCCGGACGGCGGCCGCCCGGGACCGCCGCGCACCGGCGCGGACCGCTCTCCCCCGCGTGACACCGGTTCCCACCCCTCCCGTCGTGTTGCGGCCCGGTGTGTGCCAAGTGAAGGTCGAAGGACCGCGCTCCAGGAGGTTCCATGTCCCCGACGCTCATCGCAACGGTCAATCCGGCCACGGGCGAGCGGGTCGCCGTCTTCGAGGCGTTGGACGACGCCGGGATCGAACGGCGGATCGCGACGGCGGCGGAGGCGTTCGAACGGTTCCGGCTGCTGCCGCCGTACGAGCGGGCCCGGCTGCTGCACAGCGCCGCCGACCTGCTGGAACACGACGGTCCCGAGATCGCCCGGGTGATGACGGTGGAGATGGGCAAGCCGGTCGGACAGGCCCGCGCGGAGGCCGCCAAGTGCGCCGGGGCGATGCGCTGGTACGCCGAGCACGCCGACGCGCTGCTGGCCGACGAACGGCCGGACACCGACGACGTCACCGACTCGGGGGCCGTCGGGGTGCGGATCGTGTACCGGCCGCTCGGGGTGGTGCTCGCGGTGATGCCGTGGAACTTCCCGCTCTGGCAGGTGGTGCGGTTCGCCGCGCCCGCCCTGCTGGCCGGGAACGTGGGGCTGTTGAAGCACGCGTCGAACGTGCCCCGGACCGCGCTGTACCTGGAGGACCTGTTCCGGCGCGCCGGTTACCCGGAGGGCTGCTTCCAGACCCTGCTGATCGGCTCGGAAGCGGTCGAGGGAGTGCTGCGGGACCCGAGGGTGGCCGCGGCGACCCTGACCGGGAGCGAGCCCGCGGGGCGTTCGGTGGCGGCGATCGCCGGGGACGAGGTCAAGAAGACCGTGCTGGAGCTGGGCGGCAGCGACCCGTTCGTGGTGATGCCGTCGGCCGACGTGGAGCGGGCGGCGCGGGTCGCGGTCACCGCCCGGACGCAGAACAACGGCCAGTCCTGCGTCGCCGCCAAGCGGTTCCTCGTCCACGAGGACGTGTACGACGCGTTCGCCGGGCCGTTCACGGAGGGGATGCGGGCGCTGCGGGTGGGCGATCCGCTGGACGAGCGCACGGACGTCGGGCCGCTGGCGACCGAAGGCGGCCGGGCCGCTCTGGAGGAGCTGGTGGACGAGGCGGTGGAGAGCGGCGCGACCGTGCTGTGCGGCGGGGGGCGGCCGTCCGCGTTCCCCGACGGCTGGTACTACGAACCGACGGTCCTGACCGACGTCACCCCCGACATGCGGATCCACCACGAGGAGGCGTTCGGCCCGGTCGCGGTCCTGTACCGGGTCGCGGACGCCGCCGGGGCGGTGGCCCTCGCCAACGACACCCCGTTCGGGCTCTCCTCCAGCGTGTGGACGCGGGAGGCGGCCGAGGTCGAGCTGTTCGTCCGCGATCTGCGGGCGGGCGGGGTGTTCGTCAACGGGATGACGGCCTCCCACCCGGCCTTCCCGTTCGGCGGGGTCAAGCGCTCGGGGTACGGGCGGGAACTGGCCGGGCACGGCCTGCGCGAGTTCTGCGACGTCACCACGGTGTGGCAGGGCGCCTGAACGGCGCGGCGCGACGGGAGCCGGCGCGATCCGGGGGAATCCGGCCGTCCGGTGGGCGCGGGGGCGCCGGGCGCGGACGGCCGGGCGGTTACGATCCCCTCCCTCGTCGTCTCCGGGAGGTACCAGTGGGCCGGGAAGTCACGCCCCCCGTGATCATCGACAGCCACGGCAGTCTGCACGTGGCGGCGGCCGACGTCAGCGGGTTGCTGCGCGGGATCGGCGCGCACTGGCTGCACCTCGTCGAGCGGGGGCGGGCGGACCTGGACGAGGACACGGTGGCCGCGCTGGCCATCGAACTCGCCAAGCTCGCCGACCGCATCGACGTCGCCTGCATCGCCCACCAGACCACCACGTCGTCCTGATCCCGGCCGGGACCGGTCCGCGTCCGGCGCGCCCGGCGTCCTGGACGGGGACAGGGGCGGGGACGGAACGGCGGAGGGCCAGGGGCGCTCGCCGGGACGGGGAGGGTCAGGGGCGGCGGCCGGGACGGGAAGGGCGGACCTCCCGGGGTCGGCTCCCCGGGGGTCCGGGCACCCCCGGTCTGGAGTAGTCCGGCGCGATATCCCCGCCGCCAGGGCGCATCGTGGGTGGACCACCCTTCGTCCGAGGGGGACGAGAGAAGGCACGTTCATGGCGACTCTGTGCAGACCCGCTGTATCCGTCCCGGAGCACATCATCACGATGGAGGAAACGCTGGCGCTGGCGAGCAGTCGCCACGCCGACCACCCCCAGCTGCCCCTGGCCCTGCGGCTGATCCGGAACACGGGCGTCCGGACGCGGCACATCGTGCAGCCCATCGAGGAGACCCTGAAGCACCCGGGGTTCGAGGACCGCAACAAGCTGTACGAGGCGGAGGCCAAGGCCCGGGTGCCCGCGGTGGTGCGGCGCGCGCTGGCCGACGCCGAGCTGAGGGCCCGCGACGTCGACGTCATCATCTACGTGTCCTGCACGGGCTTCATGATGCCGTCGCTGACCGCCTGGCTGATCAACGAGATGGACTTCTCCAGCGAGACCCGCCAGATACCGATCGCCCAGCTGGGCTGCGCGGCCGGGGGCGCCGCCATCAACCGGGCGCACGACTTCTGCACCGCCTACCCGGAGGCGAACGCGCTGATCGTGGCGTGCGAGTTCTGCTCGCTGTGCTACCAGCCGACCGACCTGGGCATCGGTTCGCTGCTGTCCAACGGGCTCTTCGGGGACGGGGTCGCCGCGGCCGTGGTGCGGGGCAAGGGCGGCACCGGGGTCACCCTGGAGCGCAACGGCTCGTACCTGATCCCCAAGACCGCCGACTGGATCGCCTACGACGTACGGGCGACCGGGTTCCACTTCCTGCTGGACAAGCGGGTCCCGGCGACGATGGAACCCCTGGCCCCGGCGCTCAAACAACTCGCGAACGTCCACGGCTGGGACGCCACCGACCTGGACTTCTACATCGTCCACGCGGGCGGGCCGCGCATCCTCGACGACCTGAGCAAGTTCCTCCAGGTCCCCCCGGAGGCGTTCCGCTTCAGCCGGGCCACGCTCACCGAGTACGGCAACATCGCGAGCGCGGTGGTGCTCGACGCGCTGCGACGGCTCTTCGACGAGGGCGGGGCCACCCACCGGGCGCGGGGGCTGCTGGCGGGCTTCGGCCCGGGGATCACCGCCGAGATGACCCTGGGGCGCTGGGTGAACGCGGACGAACCGCTGACCTCCTCGGTGCAGGTGCCCCGGGAGGCCCTCGCCTGAGGCCCGGCACCCGGCGCGCCCCGGGCGCCCGGCATCCGTCCCGCCGCCCGGCGCGCCTCCGCGCGCCGGGCCGGTGCCACGGTCCCGTCCGCCGCTCCCGCATCCCCCTGGGTGCCCGCCCCGTTGACCGCCCGCCGACCACCGCACCGCCGACTCCCCCACCGACCTCCCCGCCGACCGGTTCCACCCGACCGAGGACGAAGGCCACCGGCATGACCGACGAGACGACGACCACCACCCTCCCGCCCGTACGGTTCTGGCCCGCGCTGGACCTGACCGCGGTGGACTTCGACCCGGTGCTCGCGGAGCTGATGCGCGAGGGACCGGTCAACCGCATCCGGCTCCCCAACGGCGAGGGCTGGGCCTGGCTGGTGACCCGCTACGAAGACGTGCGGGCCGTCACCAACGACCCCCGGTTCAGCCGGGCGGCGGTGATGGGACGCCAGGTCACCCGGCTCGCCCCGCACTTCATCCCGGTGCCGGGCGCGGTCGGGTTCGCCGACCCCCCGGACCACACCCGGCTGCGCCGCTCCGTCGCGGCGGCGTTCACCGCGCGGGGGGTGCAGCGCATCCGGGCCCACTCCCAGGAGACGCTGGACGGCCTGGTGGACGGACTGCTGCGGGACGGGCCGCCCGCGGACCTCACCGAGCGGGTGTTCGCGCCGTTCCCGATCGCGGTGATCTGCGAGCTGATGGGGGTCCCCGCCGAGGCCCGGGAGCGGATGCACACCTGGACCCAGCTCATCCTGTCCTCGTCGAACGGGGTGGAGGTGAGCGAGCGGGCGAAGGACTCCATGGTCGCGTACTTCACGGACCTGGTGCGCGCGGGCCGGAACAGCGCGGAGGAGCACGTCGTGGGACTGCTCGGCGCGGCGGTGGGCCGGGGCGAGCTGAGCGAGGAGGAGGCGGTGGGGCTCGCCGTGCTGGTGCAGATCGGCGGCGAGGCGGTCACCAACAACACCGGCCAGCTGTTCTACCTGCTGCTGACCCGTCCGGAGCTGTGGCGGCGGCTGCGCGAGGAGCCCGGCATCCGCTCGCGGGCCATCGACGAGCTGATCCGGTACATCCCGCACCGCAGCGCCGTGGGGCTGTCCCGGATCGCGCTGGAGGACGTGGAGGTGCGGGGGGCGCGGATCCGGGAGGGCGACGCGGTGTACGTGTCGTACCTCGCGGCCAACCGCGATCCGGACGTGTTCCCCGAGCCGGACCGCGTCGACTTCGACCGCAGCCCCAATCCGCACGTCTCCTTCGGCCACGGACCGCACTACTGCGTGGGCGGCATCCTCGCCAAGATGGAGGCCGAGCTGATGGTGTCCACCCTGGTGGACCGGGTGCCGGGGCTGCGGCTCGCGGTGCCGCCCGAGGAGGTGCCCTGGCGCAAGGGCGCACTGATCCGGGGGCCCGAGGCCCTGCCGGTGACCTGGTGACCCGGCGGAAGGCCACGGGATGACCGCGCTGGTCCCGCCGGAGGGGCTCCGGGTGCCGCCCGAGGGGCTGCTGGTGCCGCCGGGACACGGCAAGCACGTACGGACCCCGGCCCAGGACGTCACCTTCAAGGTCACCGGCGAGCACTCGCGGGTGGCGTCCAGCTTCGAGGTGGTGGTGCCGCCGGGCTTCGACGTGGGCGCCCATGTGCACTCCCGCAGCGAGGAGTTGTTCTACGTGCTGGAGGGCGAGCTGGACGTGCTGGCGTTCGAGCCGAGGATCCGCACCCCGGAGCGCTGGCAGCGCTGGGAGTCCCCGGGCGGGCGGCGGGTGGTGCGGGCGGGTCCGGGCACGGTGATCGTGGTGCCGCCGGGGTGTCCGCACGCCTTCGCCAATCCGACCGACTCCCCGGCGCGGATGTTCTTCCAGTCCTCGCCGCCGCCCGACCACGAGCGGTACTTCGAGGAGCTGCTGGAGATCCTGTCGGCGGGCGGCTCCCCCGACGGCGCCGCCATCGCCGAACTGCGCGCCCGCTACGACATCGAGCAGCTGACGCCCCTGCGGCACGGCACCCACCCGCTGCCCGGCAGCGAGCCGCCGTCCGGCCGGTGAGCGCGGCCCGCCGTTCCCGCGCGGTCCGTCAGGGGGTGAACAGCACCGACCGGAAGACGCTGTGCACGCTCCACTGTCCGGGGTCGAGTTCCTCGACGGTGACGTTGCGGCAGTTCTTGTCCTCGTACAGGACGGCCCGGCGGTCGGTGCCGTTGGTGACCGTGCCGTCGCCCTGGCGGCTCAAGGGGTAGCAGTCGCCGTCCCGTGGGTCCGTCAGGGTGCGGGCGACGTTCCCCGGCTGGGTGTGGTAGACGAACTGCCCGGTCGCGGCCTGGGCGTTCGACGGGACCACGGCTCCCCACGCCACGACCGCGCCGAGAACGGCGAGCGCCCTGCCCGTCCTGCCCCTCATCGTCTCCCCCGCTTCCCGCCGTCTTCCCGGTTCCTCGCGCTTCTCACGTTTCCCGTGCTTCTCACGTTTCCCGTGCCTCTCGCGCTTCCCCCGGGCGTTCGCCCGGTGTCCCGACGGCCTCCGTCCCAGTCTCGGCCAGACGGCCGGGGAAGTCACCGGGTGGTGCGCCACCGCCGCGCGGCGGCCGGAGCGCACCGGGGGCGCCGGGCGTGCGGGACGGCGCCCCGTAGCGGGCGCGCGCCGCCGACGGCCGGACCGCCGGGGCCCGGGGGCGGCGCGCCGGGGGTGTTAGTTTGCGCTGGCGTATCAGGATTCACACGGGGTGGGGAGAATGTCATGGAGACCACACAGCGGGGCGACCTCCAGCGGTCCGCCGACCGGCGGCGGTTGGAGTTGCTGGAGGCCGCGGACCGGGTGGTGCTCCGGGAGGGGCCGGGCGCCTCGATGAACTCCATCGCCGCCGAGGCCGGCATTACGAAACCGATCCTCTATCGCCATTTCGGCGACAAGAGCGGTCTGTACGCGGCCTTGGCCGAACGCCATATGGAGGCGTTGCTCACCTCGTTGCGCGCGGCCCTCGACGCCCCGGCCCGGCGCCGGGAACGCATCGAGGCGACCCTCGACGCGTACCTCACCGCGATCGAGACCCGGCCCCAGGTGTACCGGTTCCTGACGCACCCCGGGAAGGGCGGCGAAACCGGTTCCGGCGGGGGACGGCGGTCCGCTCCCCTGCTGCGCAGCCTCGGCGAGGAACTGGCCCGGGTGGTCGGGGAGCGGCTCGACCTCGGTCCGGACGGGGACCTGCCCGCCCGGGTGTGGGGGCACGGCGTCGTCGGCATGATGCACGGGGCCGGTGACTGGTGGCTGAACGAACGCCCGTGTTCCCGCGCGGAGCTGGTGCGCTCCCTCGCCGACCTGCTGTGGGGACGGCTCGCCGTCGCGGGCGACCGGGTGGGCGGCCCCGGTCTCTGACGCCGCGCCACCGGCTCCGGGACCGGCCAGGACCACGGACGCGCCCCATGTCCCGCACGGTCCGCCACCCCTGTCGGGTGCCGATCGCCCGGACCCCGGACGCGCGCCGCGTCCGGGCACGGGCGACCGCGCGGACTTCGGGCAACGGCGGCGGCGATGACCGCCACCGCGGCACGGACGTCCGCGCGGGTTCAGGTCCGCAGGTCGCCGCGGGCCACCGCGCGCCGGGCCCGCCAGGCGCGCGGTCCGGTGGCCCGGTCCAGGTACAGCCCGCCGTCGAGGTGGTCGCTCTCGTGCTGGAGGCAGCGCGCGAAGAAGCCGGTGCCCGTGACGCGCACCGGCTCGCCCCGCACGTCCACGCCCTCCACCACGGCCTCGTCGAAGCGTTCGGTGCCGGCTTCCAGTCCGGGCAGCGACAGACAGCCCTCCGCGCCGCGGACCGTGATCCCGTCCAGACGGGTCAGCGTGGGGTTGACCACATGGCCGAGGTGGCGTTCGTCCTCGTCGTCGGGGCAGTCGTAGACGAACACCCGCAGCGCCTCGCCGACCTGGTTGGCGGCGAGCCCCACGCCCCGCGCCGCGTACATCGTCGCGAACATGTCCTCGACCAGCCGTTCCAGCGGCGGGCCGAAATCGGTGACCTCCGCGCAGCGGGCGCGCAGGACCGGATCGCCGTGCGGGACAAGGGGTCGGACGTGCCCGGAGGCTCCCGGGATGGTGCGGTGCGGCATGCCGGTAAGGGTACGTTCACGGAACCCGCCCGGTTCGTGACGGTGCCGTGGTTCGGGCAGGTGACCGTATCTCGATAGGCTGAGGGGTATCGAGGCCGGTGCAGGCGCGGCGCCGTACGCAAGGAGGACGCAGAACGATGGCAGCAAATCCGGACCCGCTGTCGCCACGAGCCAAGCTGGCCGTGACGGCGGGCAAGGCGGCCGCGGCGGTCTCGCGCGCGGCGGGTCGCGGCAGCGGATCGGTGATCGGCGGCCGGGTGGCGCTCAAGCTCGACCCCGAGTTGCTGGGACGTCTCGCCAACCACCTGGACGTGGTGCTGGTCTCGGCCACCAACGGCAAGACGACGACGACCCGGCTGATCGCGGAGGCGTTGCGCGCCGCGGGACCCGTGGTGTCGAACGCGCTCGGCGCGAACATGCCGGCCGGGATCACCTCGGCGCTGGCGGGCGGCTCGGACGCCCGCTACGGCGTCATCGAGGTCGACGAGAAGTACCTCTCCGGCGTCGCCCGCGACGTGGAGCCCAAGGCGATCGCCCTGCTGAACCTCTCCCGGGACCAGCTCGACCGGGCCGCCGAGACCCGGATGCTCGCCGAGCACTGGCGGGAGGGCCTGGCCGGGACCAAGGCCGTGGTGATCGCGAACGCGGACGACCCGCTGGTGGTGTGGGCGGCGTCCTCGTCGCCGAACGTGATCTGGGTCGCGGCGGGCCAGATGTGGAAGGACGACGCCTGGTCGTGCCCGTCCTGCGGCGGTGTGATGCAGCGCCCCGGCGACGACTGGTACTGCGGCGAGTGCGGCTTCCGGCGCCCCGCCCCCAGCTGGGCGCTCCAGGGCGACTACGTGCTGGACCCGCACGGCTCGGCCTGGCCGATCCACCTCCAGCTGCCGGGCCGCGCCAACAAGGCCAACGCGGCGACCTCGGCGGCCGTCGCGGCGGTCTTCGGGGTGCCCCCGCAGGTGGCGCTGGAGCGGATGTACCAGGTGCAGGCGGTGGCCGGCCGCTACGACGTGGTGCAGTTCATGAACCGGGACCTGCGGCTGCTGCTGGCCAAGAACCCGGCGGGCTGGCTGGAGACGTTCTCGCTGATCGACCCGGCGCCCGCGCCGGTGATCCTCTCGGTGAACGCGCGCGGCGCCGACGGCACCGACACCTCGTGGCTGTGGGACGTGGACTACACCCGGCTGACCGGGCACCCGATCTTCGTCGTCGGCGACCGCAAGCTGGACCTCGCGGTGCGGCTGGAGGTGGCGGGCCAGAGCTTCCAGGTCTGCGACACGGTCGACCAGGCGGTCCAGTCGGCCCCGCCGGGACGGATCGAGGTCATCGCGAACTACACCGCGTTCCAGGACCTGCGCCGCCGCATCGGCAACTGACCCCGGCACCCGAGCCGCGCACCCGCACGCACGCCCCGCACGACGGGCCTCCGAGCCAAGGATTCTCAAGGATGAGCGAAAGCAGTCTGCGTCTGGTCTGGATCTACCCGGACCTGCTCAGCACCTACGGCGACCAGGGCAACGCCCTGGTCGTGGAACGCCGGGCCCGTCAGCGGCGGCTCGACGTCACCCGGATCGACGTCCGCAGCGACCAGCCGATCCCGACCTCGGGCGACATCTATCTGATCGGCGGGGGCGAGGACCGTCCGCAGCGGCTGGCCGCCGAGCGGCTGCGGCGGGACGCCGGACTGCCCCGGGCGGTGGAGAACGGGGCGATCGTCTTCGCGGTGTGCGCCGGGTACCAGATCCTCGGCCACGAGTTCATCAACGACCTGGGCCAGCGCGAGCCGGGCCTCGGTCTGCTCGACGTGAAGACGGTCCGGGGCGAGGGCGAGCGGTGCGTGGGCGACGTCCTCGGGGACATCGACCCCCGGCTGGGGCTGCCGCCGCTCACCGGGTTCGAGAACCACCAGGGCGTCACGTACCTGGGTCCGACCGCGCGGCCGTTCGCGCGGGTCCGGATCGGCCGGGGCAACGGCACCGGCGACGGGACGGAGGGCGCGTACAACGACACCGTGTTCGGCACGTACATGCACGGTCCGGTACTGGCCCGCAATCCGCTCGTCGCGGATCTGCTGCTGAAGCTGGCGCTCGACGTGAACGCGCTGCCGCCCACCGACGACCGATGGTACGAGGCGCTGCGCAACGAGCGGATCTCGGCGGCCCAGCAGCCCGCCTAGGTCGTTTCTTGCGGGGCTGGCTGGATCAGGGAGCGGGGCCTGGTGCGTGCGATCGCAAGGCGGAGGAAGGAGCCCACGCGGAGCGTCGGCGACTGACGACAACGCGGCGAGCGGGCGTGCCAGGCCCCGCGAGCCCAGCAAGATCCGTAAGAGACGGCCTGACCCCCTTCGGCGCCCGCCTGAACAGCGGGTCGCACAACTGAGCGGAGGCCCCGTCTGACGGGGCCTCCGCTCAGTTGTGCGGGGGTGTCCAGAAGACGGACGGGCCGTTCGGCGCAGCGCGGATACGCCGGTAGGGTGGCGGCGTCCCACCGGACGGCGTGGTCCGGTCGCACGTCCACGTTGCAAAGGTTTCCGAGCCATGCGTCTTGGTGTCCTCACTTCCGGCGGTGACTGCCCTGGTCTGAACGCCGTCATCCGGTCCGTCGTCCACCGTGCCGTCGTCGACCACGGCGACGAGGTGATCGGTTTCAACGACGGCTGGAGGGGGCTGCTGGAGTGTGACTACCGCAAGCTCGACCTCGACGCCGTCGGCGGCATCCTCGCCCTCGGCGGCACCATCCTCGGTTCGTCCCGGGTGCAGCCCGCGCACCTGGTGGACGGGGTGGAGCGGGCCAAGGGCCACGTACGGGAGCTGGGCCTGGACGCGATCATCCCGATCGGCGGCGAGGGCACGCTGAAGGCGGCCCGGCTGCTGTCGGACAACGGGCTGCCGATCGTCGGGGTGCCGAAGACGATCGACAACGACATCGCCGCGACGGACGTCACCTTCGGCTTCGACACCGCCGTCGGGGTGGCGACCGAGGCCCTGGACCGGCTGAAGACCACCGCCGAGTCCCACCAGCGGGTGCTGATCGTCGAGGTCATGGGCCGCCACACCGGCTGGATCGCCCTCCAGTCCGGGATGGCCGCGGGGGCCCACGCGATCGTGGTGCCGGAGCGTCCGTTCGACGTGGCGGAGCTGGCCGAACGGGTCGGGGAGCGGTTCTCGGCGGGCAAGAAGTTCGCCATCGTGGTGGCCGCCGAGGGCGCCAAGCCCCGGGCCGGTTCGATGGACTTCGACGAGGGCGGCAAGGACGTCTACGGGCACGAGCGCTTCGCGGGGATCGCCCGTCAGCTCTCGGTGGAGCTGGAGCGGCGCCTCGGCAAGGAGGCCCGGCCGGTGATCCTCGGCCACGTCCAGCGCGGCGGCACCCCCACCGCGTACGACAGGGTGCTCGCCACCCGCTTCGGCTGGCACGCGGTCGAGGCCGCGCACCGCGGCGACTTCGGCCGGATGACCGCGCTGCGCGGCACGGACATCGTCATGGTGCCCCTGGCCAGCGCCGTGGAGACGCTGAAGACGGTTCCGGACGAGCGGTACGCCGAGGCGGGCGTCGTCCTGTAGGAGCCCCGCCGAGCGCCCCGCGAGCGGGTCGTGACCCGTTCGGCGCGCCTCACCGCCCCCGCCCGCAGTCGCGGCCGGGGGCGGTTCTAGTCTGGTGCGGACGGGGACAGCGAATGCGGACGAAACAGGAGCCTTGGATGGATCACAGCGGGCACGGCATGACCATGGATCTGCCGCCGTTCACGCTGGGGCGGGGGCTCGCGTGGTCCCCCGAGCCGTTCTTCCTGGTCGGCTGTCTGGTGGTGCTGGCCCTGTACGGCTGGGGGGTGGCCCGGCTGGTCCGGCGCGGTGACAAGTGGCCGGTGGGCCGGACCGTGTCGTTCGCGCTCGGGGTGCTGTCGGTGGTGCTGGTGACGTGCACCGGGCTGAACGACTACGGCATGGTCATGTTTAGCGTGCACATGGTCCAGCACATGGTCGTCAGCATGCTGTCGCCGATCCTGCTGCTGCTGGGCGCGCCGATCACCCTGGCGCTGCGGGCGCTGCCGGTCGCCGGGCGGGACCGTCGCAAGGGCCCGCGCGAGCTGCTGCTGGGGCTGCTGCACAGCCGCTACATCAAGGTGATCACGCATCCCGCCTTCACGATCCCGCTGTTCATCGCGAGTCTGTACGGCCTGTACTTCACCCCGCTGTTCGAGTTCCTGATGGAGTCCAAGCCGGGGCACCTCGCGATGATGACGCACTTCCTGGCGACGGGACTGGTGTTCTTCTGGCCGATCATGGGCGTGGACCCGGGGCCGCACCGGCCGGGGTACGTGATGCGGATGCTGGAGCTGTTCGCGGGGATGCCGTTCCACGCGTTCTTCGGCATCGCGCTGATGATGGCGTCCACCCCGATGATCGGCCCCTACCAGAACCCACCCGCGTCGCTGGGGATCGATCCGCTCGCCGACCAGAACGCGGCGGGCGGCATCGCCTGGGCGTTCAGCGAGGTCCCCTCGGTACTGGTGCTGATCGCGCTGGTCTTCCAGTGGTACGCCTCCGACCAGCGCCAGGCCCGCCGGCTGGACCGCGCGGCCGACCGGGACGGGGACAAGGAGCTGGAGGCGTACAACGCCTATCTGGCGTCCCTGCACGCCCGGGGCCGCTGAGCCGACCACCCGCTCCCCGCACACCTGTGCGGTCCGACGCCTGGCGCCCGGCGCGCCTCCTGGGTGACCATGGGCGTGAGCCCACGGCCCGGGCGGACGTCCGGGCGGGCGTGAGGAGGGTGTCACGATGCCCGGAACGACCCCCCGGTCGACGCGGACCATGGGAGTGCTCACCGTCGGGACCCTGGTGGCGGTGTCGGCCTACTCGGTGGCGCTCGGCAGCAACGGCTGGCTCTGGTTCGGCTGGGTGGTGGTCGGTCTGATCACCCTCGGCATGATCGCCGCCCGGGACTGACCGCCCGGCCCCGGCACGGAGACAGCCACGGGGCAGGGGTCCGGCCTCGTCTAGGGTCGCCCCATGACCACCGACGCTCCGGCCGCCCTGGACCTCGACGCCTATCTCGCCCGGGTGGGCTGGGACGGGGACCCCGCTCCGACCACCGCCGTCCTGCGCTCCCTGCACCGCGCCCATCTGCTCGCCGTCCCCTTCGAGAACCTGGACCCGGTCCTCGGTTCGGCCCCCTCCCTCGACCTGGCCGACGTCCAGGCGAAGCTGGTCCGCTCCCGCCGGGGCGGCTACTGCTACGAGCACAACACCCTCTTCACCGCCGTGCTGCGCCGGCTGGGCTTCGGGGTCACCAGGCTGGGGGCCCGGGTCCAGGTGGGCGCCGGGCCGGGAACGGTCCGGCCGCGCACCCATATGACCCTCCTGGTGGAGGTCCCCGGGGAGGAGGGCCGGATGCTGGCGGACGTCGGGTTCGGCTCCCCCGGTTCGCTGCTGGAGGCGATACCCTTCGTCGCCGACGCCGTGACGGAGACCGAGGGCGGACGGCGGCACCGTCTGGTCCGCCCGGACGGGACCGGGCCGGAGCAGCCGTGGGCGCTCCAGTACCGGCTGGACGACGGCTGGGAGGAGCAGTACGTCTTCACCCGGGAACCGTTCCAGCCCGCCGACTACGAGGTGGCGAACTGGTACGTGGCCACCCACCCCCGCTCCCCCTTCAGCCGCGCCGTCTACGCGCACCGGGCCTTCGCCGACCGCTCCCTCCTGCTCACCGGTCACGAGCTGACCGTCCTGCCGACCACCGGTGACGGCCGGACCTCCCGCGTCCTCGACGGGGACGGCGAACGGCTGCGGGTGCTCTCCGGGGAGTTCGGCATCGACCTGCCCGGGGGCACCCGGCTGCCCTGACCCCGGACAGCCCCGTCCACCCGGACCGGCGGGCCGGGAACCTGGCATCCTGGCACGGGTCGGCGGCGCGTCCGCCGACCGCCGGTCGGTCCCGCCGTGCGCCGCCGTCGGTTCGACGGCGGCGCACGGCGGACCACGGTTCGACGGCGGGTCCGGGAGCGTCCGGTGAGCACGGAGCGGTCCGGTGGCACCCCGGGCCCGTGCGGCCGGTGGAGTCGGGAGAGAGGGCACCTTGTTCTACTACGCGCTGAAGCACGTGCTGCTGGGTCCGCTGCTGCGGCTGCTCTTCCGGCCCAGGATCGAGGGGCTCGGGCACGTCCCGGAGACGGGGGCGGCGATCGTCGCGGGCAACCACCTGTCGTTCGCGGACCACTTCCTGATGCCCGCGATCCTGTCGCGGCGCATCACGTTCCTCGCCAAGGCGGAGTACTTCACCGGTTCCGGGGTGCGGGGCAGGCTCACGGCCGCGTTCTTCCGCGCCGCCGGGCAGATCCCCGTCGACCGCTCGGGCCGGGAGGCCGGGTCGGCGGCGATCCGGGAGGGCCTCGGGGTGCTCGCCCGGGGGGAACTGCTCGGGATCTATCCGGAGGGGACCCGGTCCCACGACGGCCGTCTCTACAAGGGCAAGGTGGGGGTGGCGGCGATGGCCCTCACGGCGGGGGTCCCGGTCGTCCCCTGCGCGATGATCGGCACCTTCGAGGCGCAGCCCCCCGGCCAGCGGCTCCCCCGGCCGCGCCGGGTGACGATCCGGTTCGGGGCGCCGCTGGACTTCTCCCGGTACGCCGGGCTGGAGGGCGAGAAGGCCGTCCTGCGGGCCGTCACCGACGAGATCGTGTACGCCGTGATGGAGCTCTCCGGCCAGGAGTACGTGGACCGCTACGCGGCGGAGGTCAGGGCGGAGGAGGCGGAGGCCGCGAAGGCGGCGCGGAAGGACCGTCCGCAGCGCCGGGGACGGCGGACGACGCCGGGCGGCTGAGCCGGGCCCGCCGGGGGTCACGGCTTCGGCCTGGCGTGCGGCGCGCAGGTGACGTTGGCGTCGCCCACCTCGCCGGTCAGCAGATAGGCGTCGACGCGCTCGTTGACGCACGGGTTGTTGATCCCGGTGACGCCGTGCGAACCGGCGTCCCGCTCGGTGATCAGCCGGGAGCCCTTGAACCGCTTGTGCAGTTCGAGCGCGCCCTCGTACGGGGTGGCCGCGTCACGGGCGGCCTGCACGATGAGGACGGGCGGCAGACCCTTGCGGCTCTTCACCTCGACGGGGGTGTGCTGCTTGGACTTCCAGGTCGCGCAGGGCAGGTTCATCCAGGCGTTGGACCAGGTGAGGAACGGGTAGTTCTTGTGCAGACGGGTGTTGTCCCGGTCCCAGGTGCGCCAGTCACGCGGCCACTTGGCGTCGGCGCACTCGACGGCGGTGTAGACGGCGTTGCCGTTCTCCGAGGAGGCGTTGCCCGCGGTGTCCGACAGATCGGGGGCCGCGGCGTCCACGAGGGCCTGGGTGTTCCCGGCCTCGTACTGGCTCCACACCCGGGCGACGGGCACCCAGCGGGAGTCGTAGTAGGGCGCGGCCTGGAAGTAGCCGATCAGCTCGGCCGGGCCGACCAGCCCGCCGAGGGGGTTCTTCTTGGCGGTGGCGCGCAGGGTGTTCCAGCGCTGCTCCACCTGGGCGCGGGTGGCGCCGAGCTTGAAGGTGGCGTCGTTCTCGGCGACCCAGTCGAGCCAGTCGTTCCAGCGCATCTGGAAGGCCACGTCCTGGTCCAGGTTGGCCTGGTACCAGATCTTCTCGCGGGACGGGTTGACGACGCTGTCCGCGACGAGGCGGCGGACGTGGTCCGGGAACAGCGTGCCGTAGACGGCGCCCAGGTAGGTCCCGTAGGAGACGCCGAGGAAGTTGAGCTTCTCCTCCCCGAGCGCGGCGCGGACGACGTCGAGGTCGCGCGCGGTGTTGGGGGTGGTCATGTGCGGCAGCATCTCGCCGCTGCGCTCGGCGCAGCCGTCCGCGTAGGCGGCGGCCAGCTTGCGCTGGGCGCGCTTGTCGGCCTCGCTGTCGGGGACCGGGTCCGCCTTGGGGGCCTTGACGAACTCCTGCGGGTCGACGCAGGAGATCGGCGTCGAGTGGCCGACGCCGCGCGGGTCGAAGCCGACGAAGTCGTACGCCTTGGAGGTCTTGGCCCACAGCGGGTTCTTGCTGGTGACCCGGACCGGGAAGCGCATGCCGGAGCCGCCGGGACCGCCCGGGTTGTAGACGAGGGCGCCCTGGCGCTCCTCCGGGGTGCCGGTGTGGCCGATCCGGTCGACGGCGATCTTGATCTGCTTGCCGAACGGCTTGGCGTAGTCGAGCGGGACGCTCACCCAGCCGCACTGGATGGGCTTGGGCAGCCCCCAGTCGGCGGGACAGTCCTTCCAGTCGATCCCGGCCTTGGCGGCACGCGACGCGGCGATGGAGGCGCCGATCTGCTCGCGCTCCTGACCCCGTACCAGGTCCCGGTCGCGGCCGCGGTCGTCGTGCGCGCTGGCCGCGGGGGCGGCCAGCGCGCCCGCTATGAGCGTGGCCGCGATCATGGTGCCGGCGGAACCGAGCGCGGTCGCCCGCCTCACTCGTGTCCGTCTCAAGTGGGACCTCCCGTACGTGGATTCGAATGAATGCAGCGCGATCCTCCCGCCTGTGGGGTCCCTGACAACAGGCGGGTCCGGGGTTCTTTGCCAATCCGATAACCGGGATGGCCGATACCGCTCACCGGTACGCGAACGGGAGCCGGGAACGGTGTCCGGCACCGTCCGGACGAACGATGCCGGAACGGGACGGAGGGTGACGACCCCCGCCCGGCGGGACGCCCCGCTCCCGGCCCCGCCGCCCTCCCGATCGCGCACGATCCCCTGGTCGGACCCATAACCAACCGCACGGTCCGTTCTCCGGAACGATCAGAGCCGGTGCCCCGCTCCCCCGCCGACCGGAGGGAGCGCGCGGGTCCACGGAGGCGGACGTCCGGACAGCACGGCGCCCGCGCACGATTTCCGTGTGCGCGGGCGCGAGGTCTTGCCAAGGGGCGCGTAGACGCGCTACCGCGCGTCC
This sequence comes from Streptomyces sp. JNUCC 64, assembly GCF_054484115.1. Classification (NCBI taxonomy): domain Bacteria; kingdom Bacillati; phylum Actinomycetota; class Actinomycetes; order Kitasatosporales; family Streptomycetaceae; genus Streptomyces; species Streptomyces sp. JNUCC 64. The sequence continues at coordinate 7,356,237 of NZ_CM137015.1, read as the reverse complement.
GGCCCCCGGTGCTCCGCCGTGATGCCGAAGCGGCGCTGTTCACCGGGAGCGGACGGCAGCGACCCCAGGGAGGTGACGGAACCGAGCGGCAGCTCGGCGCCCCGCTCCCTCAGCTCATCCAGTTCGCGCAGGTCATCGGCGGAGACCAGGGCGACGAGGGGCTTGCCGTGCCGGGTGAGGACGACCGTCTCACCGCCGTAGACGACGCGATTGATCAGGTCGGCCAGTTCGGCACGTGCTTGCGTGACCGGGATCTCGTGAGCCATGCTCCCATTCTAACGACATGTACGTCCTGTACATTTTTGACAGAGAGGAGAGGGCTTCCGTGACCCCTCTCGACACGACCCTCCCCGGCGCCCGGCTCGACACCGGGGCCCGTCACCCCCTCCCCCGGTTCACCGAACGCACCCCGTGGGGGCGGCGCGCCCTCGACCCCTACGACAAACTCCTGGAAGGGCGGATCGTCGTCCTGGGCACCCCGCTCGACGACACCGTGGCGAGCGACGTCACCGCCCAGCTCCTTCACCTGGAGTACACGGCGCCGGGGCGGGACGTCTCGCTCTACATCAACTCGCCCGGCGGCTCGTTCACCGCCATGACCGCGATCCACGACACGATGCGCTTCCTCAGCTGCGACGTGGAAACGGTCTGTCTGGGACAGGCCGGGCCCGGCGCGGCGGTCCTGCTCGCCGCGGGCACGCCCGGCAAGCGACTGGCCCTGCCCGGCGCCCGGGTGACGCTCCGTCAACCCGAGCCGGCCGAACCCGTCGAGGGCCGGGCCGACGACCTCGCACGGCGGGCCGGCGAACTGCGGCGCACCCGTGAACTGATGGAGGAGCTGCTCGTCCGGTACACCGGGCGTCCCCGCGCGCGGGTCAGCGCCGACCTCGAACGCGACCGGTTCCTCGACGCGCCGGGCGCGCTGGCCCACGGGCTCGTCGACCACGTCGTGACGCACCGCGCGGCCCCGTACGGACCCGGGAGGCGGTCGCGGTGATCCCCGACCTGCCCCCGCTACCCGCGCTGACCAGGGCCGAGGGGGAGGTGATCGACCGGTATCTGGAGGCGGTCGACCAGCTCGGCCGGATCAACCCGGCGCGCGCCGAGGACACCTATCGCGGCCTGCGCGCCGCCCAGGCGCTCGTCAGCGCGGCCGTGGAGCTGCGGGACGCGCTGGCGCTGATGCACCGGCGCGGCGAGCGCGAGCTGCACACCGACACGCTGGCCCGCGCGTTGCGCACCCTGGACGGCGTGCGACGGGCGGCCCGGGTCGGGGTCCCACCGGCCCCGAACTGACCCGACGTCCGGCGACGGAAGGAAACGGCCCAAAAGAAGTACCCCCGAAAAGCGTAGCGAGGGGTAGACGGAAGAAGGGTCCCGACTTGCTCTATCCGTCCGCGAAATCCTAGGCAATCGACGTTTCGCCGCTGGTACCGACGTCGTCAGCCGCCCGCCGCCCCGGCCTCCGGAACGACTGTCCACCTGAACGGAGCAGGGGTGAGGAGACTCACAAACCAGCGGTAACGTTCGGTTTTTCCGATGTTCATGCGTGAAGATCCCTTCCGACGACAAGCCCCCGCCACAGCGGCGGGGCGGTCCGGGCGGACGCCGAGTCCTGCCGCCGCCCGGACGCCAGGTCGACAGGAGTGGATCGGCAGGAGTGGAGGACCCGAGCAAGACGGGCCGCCGGAGAGATCCGGGGCGGCCCTTGGGGTGAAGCCGCGTGAGCGGCCGGGCATCTTCGCCTGCCCGAACCCGACAGGTCATCCTTCACAGGCGGCTGACGAAGGGTTGCGCAATGACTGCGCTCAATCGTGTCCCGTCGCTGCTGACCAGGGCCGGAACGGCCTCGGCTATGACGCTCGTCGCGGTAGGGGGCGCCATAGTGGCCCCTGGCGGCGCCTCCGAGGCGTCCGCCGCGTCGCACGCGACGAAGGCACTCAATGTGGCCGCTTCCAAGAAGGGCGCCCCCTATCGGTGGGGCGCGACCGGGCCCTCCAGATTCGACTGCTCGGGGCTGACGCTGTACGCCTACAAGAAGGCGGGCAAGACCCTGCCCCGGACGGCCGGGGCCCAGTACAACAAGACCAAGCGCGTGAGCGCGGGCAACCGCGCCAAGGGCGACCTGGTGTTCTTCTCCTCGGGCCGGAACGTCTACCACGTCGGCATCTACGCGGGTGGCGGCAAGATGTGGCACTCGCCGAAAACCGGCGACGTGGTCCGTCTCTCGAAGATCTGGACCAAGAGCGTGAAGTACGGACGGGTGCGGTGAGCGATGCGACGAACTGAGCGGTGCGCACGGCGGTCCGTGCGCTGACCGTCCGTGGGGGTGGGGGACGAACCGGTGCGTCCCCCACCCCCGTGGTCGGCTCCGGCCATGGTCCGGAGGGCGACCGCCCAGGACCGGGCCTTCCGGGGGCCGGTGCCGTCCTGAGCGGGCTCAGCGGGCTCAGCGGGCTCAGCGGGCTCAGCGGGCCAGTGAACCGGGCCGTGGGTCCCCGCTGGCGGACGGACTGTGCCAACGCGCCACGGACAGTTCGACCCACACCGTCTTGCCGCCCTCGGGCGTGGGGCTCACCGACAGCCGCCCGCCGTACTCGGCGGCGAGCGAACGCATGATGAGCAGCCCCCGGCCGTTGTCCTGCTGGACGGCCGCCGGAAGCCGCCGGGGCGGACGCGGATGGCCGTCCGTGACCCCGAGCCTCAGCAGGCCCCCGGACGACAGCTCCAGGGCCACGGTGAACACCGGTGAGCGGCCCAGGGTGTGCTGCACCGCGTTGGTGGCCAGCTCCGACACGATCAGCCGGACCGCGTCGGTCACCTCCGTGGCGCCCGGCACCCCCCAGCGGGCGAGCGCGTCCACCGCGTGGGCGCGGGCGAGCGGAACCGAAGCGGGCTCGCTCGGCAGGGTCATGGATGCTTCCCGGTGGTCGTCCACGCGACTCGTCCCCTCCCACCCGAAACCGTGCCGGGCGCACGGCGGCTGACCCGCGCGGACGCCTCCGGAACGGTGCTGGGGGTCAGCCTGCCAGCCGCGCGCCGCCCGTGTGAGTGGTTCCGCGAAGAATCCGGCCGCCACTTGGCCGGAACGTGCCGTACGGTCACGTCCCCGCCGCACGGCGGGCGGCGGGCGGCGGGCGGCAGGCGGCAGGCGGCAGGCGGCAGGCGGCAGGCGGCAGGCGGCAGGCGGCAGGCGGCAGGCCGCAGAGGACCGTACGGTGCCTCGCGTCCGCCCGCCCCCCGGTCCAGCGGCCCGCCCCCGGTCCGGGCGGACAGCCGTCAGCGCCGCGCGCCCGCCGGGGCCAGCTCCGTGATCGTCCGTACCGCCTCCCGGAGCCGGTCCCCCGTCAGGTCCGCGCGGACCGTCAGCCGCAGCCGGGAGATCCCGTCCGGCACCGACGGCGGCCGGAAGCACCCCACCGCGAGGCCCGCCGTCCGGCAGTCGGCCGCCCAGCGGAGCGCGGCGTCGGGCGAGGGGGCCAGGACGGACACCACGGCCGCGTCGGGGCGGGCGGCCGTGAACCCGGCGTCCGTCAGCAGCCCGTGCAGCAGGGTCGCGGCGGCGCGGACCCCGGCCGGGCGGTCCGGTTCGGCGCGCAGCACCCCGAGGGCGCCCAGCGCGGCGCCCACCGCCGCCGGGGCCAGTCCGGTGTCGAAGATGAACGTCCGGGCGGTGTTGACCAGGTGGTCGATCACCCGGGCGGGGCCCAGTACCGCACCGCCCTGGCTGCCGAGCGCCTTGGAGAGGGTGACCGTGGCGACGACGTCACCGGCGCCCGCGAGCCCCGCCGCGTGGAGCGCGCCCCGGCCGCCCTCGCCGAGGACCCCGAGGCCGTGGGCGTCGTCCACCAGCAGCGCGGCCCCGGCGGACCGGCAGACGTCCGCCAGTTCCCCGAGCGGGGCGGAGTCCCCGTCGACCGAGAACACCGAGTCGGTGACGACCAGGGCCGGGCCGGTGCCGTGGGCCAGGGCCGCCCGGACCGCGTCCGGCGAGGCGTGCGCGACGACCTCGGTGGTCCCGCGCGCGAGGCGGCAGCCGTCGATGAGCGAGGCGTGGTTGGCCGCGTCGGAGACCACCCGGGAGCCCGGCGGGGCGAGCGCGGTGAGGGCCGCGAGGTTGGCGGCGTACCCGGAGGACAGGACGAGCGCGGCCTCGAAGCCGCAGAAGCCGGCGAGTTCCGTCTCCAGCCGGGTGTGCAGGGCGGTGGTGCCGGTCACCAGCCGGGAGCCGGTGGCGCCGCCGCCCCAGTCCCGGGCCGCCCGGGCGGCGGCCCCGGTGACCGCCGGGTGCCGGGTCAGTCCCAGGTAGTCGTTGCCCGCGAGGTCGAGCAGCGGGGAGTCGGCGGGCCTCGGCCGCAGGACGCGCACCAGCCCGGCCTTCCGCCGGCGGTCGGCCTCGGCGTCTATCCAGTCGAACGGCGCTACCCGCATGCGTGCCTCTCGGGGTGGGGACGGCCGCCCGCCCGGGGGCGCCGGACCGCTTCCGCACCCGTGGTGCCGGGGTGCGGCGACATCGGTGTTTTTGTAGGCAGTGCACAGACCCTAACCGTCGCTCCACCGGCTCAGGATGTGGTGATACCCACACGCGGGCACGGCAGAGTTGTTCGGTGTCTCCTTGGCCAGCCGGGGTGCCGTGCGCCAGGATCGGCGCCATGGACCTGCTGAACACGCTGGTGGACAAGGGAATCCGGCGCGAGTCGCCGACCCGGGACGAGGCGCTCGCGGTACTGGCGACCTCCGACGACGACGTGCTCGACGTGGTGGCCGCGGCCGGGAAGGTGCGCCGCCACTGGTTCGGGCGACGGGTGAAACTCAACTATCTGGTCAATCTGAAGTCCGGGCTGTGCCCCGAGGACTGCTCGTACTGTTCCCAGCGGCTCGGTTCGACCGCCGGGATCCTCAAGTACAGCTGGCTGAAGCCGGAGCAGGCGAGCGAGGCGGCCGCGGCCGGGGTCGCGGGCGGGGCCAAGCGGGTCTGTCTGGTGGCGAGCGGCCGGGGGCCGAGCGACCGGGACGTGGACCGGGTGTCGGACACCATCAGGGCGATCAAGGACCAGCACCGGGACGTCGAGGTGTGCGCCTGTCTGGGGCTGTTGTCGGACGGTCAGGCGGAGCGGCTGCGGGACGCGGGCGCCGACGCGTACAACCACAATCTGAACACCTCCGAGGGGACCTACGGGAAGATCACCTCCACCCACACCTACGCGGACCGGGTGGACACCGTGCGCCGGGCGCACGAGGCGGGGCTCTCGGCGTGCTCGGGGCTCATCGCGGGGATGGGCGAGAGCGACGAGGACCTGGTGGACGTGGTGTTCGCGCTGCGCGCCCTGGACCCGGACTCGGTGCCGGTGAACTTCCTGATCCCGTTCGAGGGCACCCCGCTGGCGAAGGAGTGGAACCTCACCCCGCAGCGCTGCCTGCGGATCCTGGCGATGACCCGGTTCGTCTGCCCGGACGTGGAGGTGCGGATCGCGGGCGGCCGGGAGGTGCATCTGCGCACCCTCCAGCCGCTGGCGCTGCACCTGGCCAACTCGCTCTTCCTGGGCGACTACCTGACCAGTGAGGGTCAGGCGGGCCGGGCGGACCTGGAGATGATCGCCGACGCCGGGTTCGAGGTGGAGGGCGAGGAGCAGGTGACGCTGCCGGAGCACCGGACGGCGGCCGGAGCGACCGGTGCGGACGGTGCGACCGGTGCGGCCGGGGCGACCGGTGCGGCCGGGACCGGGAAGCACGCCGCGCACGGCGGTTGCGGCCCGGCGGGAGGCGGCTGTGGTCCGGCGGACGGCGGCTGCGGTTCCGCGTCCGGCGGTGCGCGGGGGGCGGAGCCGGAGCGGGCAGCCGGGGGCTGCGGGCCGTGCGGGGGCGCGGCGCCCGCCGGGACCGGGGTGGACGCGGACGCCGTTCCGGGGGACGCGTCCGGGCCGGGCGGCGGAGCGGGCCGGGCCCGCACCGATCTGGTGGCGGTCCGCCGCCGGGGCCCCGGTACGGACGTGGCGCCCAATGCCTGAGCCCTCGGCGGCGGCTCCCGGATCCCCGTCCGGGACGCCGCCGGAGGCCGTGCGGGAGCTGGTCGAACTGGACCGGCGGCACGTCTGGCATCCGTACGGGCCGATGCCGGGCCGTCAGGAACCGCTGGTCGTGGAGTCGGCCCACGGGGTGCGGCTGCGGCTGGCGGACGGCTGCGGACGGCGGCTGGGCGGCCCCGACGAGCTGGTGGACGGGATGTCGTCGTGGTGGTCGGCGATCCACGGCTACAACCACCCGGTCCTCAACGAGGCGGTGCGCGACCAGCTCGGCCGGATGAGCCATGTGATGTTCGGCGGGCTGACCCACGAGCCCGCCGTACGGCTGTCGCGACGGCTCGTCGAGCTGACGCCCGACGGGCTGGAGCACGTGTTCCTCTCCGACTCCGGTTCGGTGTCGGTGGAGGTCGCGGTGAAGATGTGCCTCCAGTACTGGCGTTCCCTGCGACGGCCGGAGAAGCGGCGGCTGCTGACCTGGCGCGGCGGCTACCACGGGGACACCTGGCAGCCGATGGCGGTCTGCGACCCGGACGGCGGCATGCACGGCCTGTGGTCGGGGGTGCTGCCCCGGCAGGTGTTCGCCGACGCGCCCCCCGCCGGGTACGAGGAGGCGTACGCCGACCATCTGCGGGAGACGATCGCCCGGCACGCCGGGGAGCTGGCCGCGGTGATCGTGGAGCCGGTGGTGCAGGGCGCGGGCGGGATGCGGTTCCACTCCCCCGGGTACCTGCGGGTGCTGCGCGAGGCGTGCGACGAGCACGACGTGCTGCTGGTGCTGGACGAGATCGCCACCGGCTTCGGCCGCACGGGCGAGCTGTTCGCCGCCGACCCCGCGGGTGTCACCCCGGATGTGATGTGCCTGGGCAAGGCGCTGACCGGCGGTTACGTCTCGATGGCGGCGACGCTGTGCACGGCCCGGGTGGCGGACGGGATCTCCCGGGGCGAGGTGCCGGTGCTGGCGCACGGCCCGACGTTCATGGGCAATCCGCTGGCCTCGGCGGTGGCGCTGGCCTCCATCGACCTCCTCCTCGACCAGGACTGGCGGACCGGGGTCAAACGGATCGAGGCGGGGCTGCGCGACGGGCTCGCCCCGGCCCGGGAGCTGCCCGGGGTGCGGGAGGTGCGGGTGCTGGGCGCGATCGGGGTGGTGCAGCTGGACCACCCCGTGGACATGGCGGCGGCGACCCGGGCGGCGGTCCGCGAGGGCGTGTGGCTGCGGCCGTTCCGGGACCTCGTCTACACCATGCCGCCGTACGTGACCGGGGACGGGGACCTGGCCCGGATCGGCCGCGCGGTGTGCGCGGCGGCCGGGGCGGGCTGAGCCCCGGAGCCCGTCCGTCCGGTGACCGGTGACGGCGACTCGCCGCCGGCCGCCCGGCGGACGGGCCCGGCGCGCGGGCGGCGCGGGGCGGACGGAAGTGAAGGGAACGGTGTGCGGACGGACGCGGGAACGGACGGGACGCGGACGGACGCCGGAACGGGAACGGAGGGGCCGTGGCGATCCTGGTCGTGACGGGTACGGGTACGGAGATCGGGAAGACGGTCACCACGGCGGCGGTCGCGGCGGTGGCACTGGCCGCCGGGCGGTCGGTCGCGGTGCTGAAGCCCGCGCAGACCGGTGTGGGGCCGGGCGAGCGGGGCGACGCCGACGAGGTGGTCCGGCTGGCGGGCCCGGTGACGGCGCGGGAGCTGGCGCGCTATCCGGAGCCGCTGGCCCCCGCGACGGCCGCGCGGCGGGCGGGGCTCCCCCCGGTCGGCGCGCGGGAGACCGCCCGGGCGGCGCGGGAGCTGGCGGCCCGGCACGACCTGGTGCTGGTGGAGGGCGCGGGCGGGCTGCTGGTCCGGTTCGACGACACCGGCGGGACCCTGGCCGACGCGGCCCGGCTGCTGGGCGCCCCGGTGCTGATGGTGGTGGCGGCGGGGCTGGGCACGCTGAACGGCACCGCGCTGACGGCGGAGGCGCTGCGGGCCCGTGGCCTCGTCCCGCACGGGGTGGTGGTGGGCGGCTGGCCCCCGGACGCGGACCTCGCGGCGCGCTGCAATCTGGTCGATCTGCCCGAGGTGGCGGGGGCGCCCCTGCTGGGGGCGGTGCCGTGGGGGGCGGGCGCGCTGGAGCCGGGTGACTTCCGGTCCTCGGCGGCCGGGTGGCTGGCGCCGGAGCTGGGCGGCGGCTGGGACGCGGCGGCCTTCACCGCCGCGTGGGCCCCGGGGCCGTCGGTGCGGCACACGGCGACGGTCGCGGGCGGCGGGACGCCCCCGCGACCGGAGTAGCCCGGCCGGAAGCCGTCGAGGGGTGGGGAGCGCCGTCCCCGGGGACAATGGCGGTGTCCGTGTTCCGTGCCCGTGTGCTGGGCCCGTGCCCGTGTCGCGTGCCGTCCCGCCGGGGTCCTCCCGGTGCGGGACGGGCCGCGCGGCCGGTGCGAGGAGGCGTCCGTGACACCGTGGTCCCGTCCGCGTCCGGGGGGAGTGTCCGGGCCGAGCGTGCGGCACCCCGTCTTCGCCCGGGTGTACGCGCGGGTGAGCGTGCTGACCGAACCGGAGGTGGGCCCGTACCGCGCGGAGCTGCTCGCGGGAGTGCGCGGCCGGGTGATCGAGATCGGGGCGGGCAACGGTCTGAACTTCGCGCACTACCCCCCTACGGTCTCAGAGGTGGTGGCCGTCGAGCCGGAACCGGCGCTGCGGCGGCTGGCGCTGGCCGCCGCCCGGGAGGCCGCCGTACCGGTCGACGTGGTGCCGGGGGTCGCGGAGGCCCTGCCGGTGCGGGACGGGGCGTTCGACGCGGTGGTGCTGTGTCTGGTGCTGTGCAGCGTCCGGGAGCCCGGACCGGCCCTCGCCGAGGCGCACCGGGTGCTGCGTCCCGGTGGTGAGCTGCGGTTCTTCGAGCACGGGCGGGCACCGGGACGGAGGATGGCGGCGGCCCAGCGGGGGCTGGACCGGACGGTGTGGCCGTTCCTGTTCGGGGGGTGCCACGCGGGCCGCGATCCGCTGGCGGAGATCGGCCGGGCCGGGTTCGCGGTGGACGCCCACCGGCCGGTGGTGATCCCCGAGAAGGGGCCCCGGCTGCCCACGTCCTTCCTGGAGCTGGGCAGCGCCCGCCGGGTTCCGCGCGGGACCGGCTGAGTCCGGGCGGGCCGCCGCGCCGGGTGGATCAGGGCGGGCCGCCGGGCCGGACGGGTCCGGGCTGGACCGGCGCGCCCGGTTACGGGGCTCCGTGCGGTTCAGAGGCTCCAGCCGCGCAGTTCCCCGGCGATCTGGCGGACGGTGGTGTTCCCCGACTTCACCAGCCGGGCCAGTTCACGGACCCGTTCCGGCGAGGTGGTGACCTTGAGTCCGCTGGCGACCAGGTAGCCGTAGGCCACGGCCACGGCGAACATCGCGTTGGACCGCTCCAGGGCGGGGACGTGCAGCAGCAGTTGGAGCAGCGAGGCCGCCCTGCTGTGCGGGTCGTCGTAGACGGGCACGCCGAATATCTCGGCCTCGTGTCTGCTGACGGCGGCCACCAGGGCGCCCCAGTCGGTGACCTGGGGGTCGCCCGGGGTCTTGTGTTCGGCGACCATCAGGAGCCAGGCGAGGTCTATGCGCACGTCCAACCGTCAACGACGACCTTCGCGGTCCGCGCCGAACTCCTCGGCGAAGACCGTCTCGTACTGCTTCATGAAGTCGGCCGCCGACTCCACGAACGCGCGTCCCGCCTCGCCCGCGTCCCGCCGGACGAGTTCCTCGATGTAGCGGTTCACGCTCACCCCCCGGGCGAGCGCGCGCTCCCGCGCGGCGCGGGCGGTGTCCGCGTCCACCCGGACGTTCAGCTGCGTCTTGGCCATGGTCCGACGCTAGCGCCGGGGCGCTAGCACCCACAAGGGAGGTCGGACGGGCGTTCGACGGCGTCCCGCCCGCGCACAGGGACGGCCCGTGCGCCCCCTCGTACGCCCTGCCGGGGAACGCGAATCCGTTCGTCAACGCGTGGACCGTTCTGCTTGGCTCACCCCATGAGCGATCTGCACGTCCGGTACGCGACCTCCGAGGACATCGACGCCGTACTGCGGTTCTGGCGCGCGGCCGCCGAAGGGACCAGCATCAGCGACGACCACGACGGGGTGGCCCGGCTCCTCGCACGGGACCCCGAGGCCCTGCTCCTCGCCGAGCGGGACGGGCTCCTCACCGGAACCGTCATCGCGGGCTTCGACGGCTGGCGGTGTTCCGTCTACCGGCTGGCCGTGCACCCCGACCACCGTCGGCGGGGCGTCGCCACCGCCCTGCTGGAAGCCGCCGGACGGCGGTTCGCCGCGCTCGGCGGGCGGCGCGCCGACGCCATGGTGCTCCACCGCAACACCAGCGCCCAGCACGCCTGGCGCGCGGCGGGCTACACGCCCGAGGAGCAGTGGGGACGCTGGGTGAAGCCGCTCACCGGCTGACGTCCGGCCGGCCCCGCGCCGCCCGGGAGACCGCCGCCGGGAACCCCGTGCGACGGCCGGAGCACGCACCGGAGCGGCCGAGCGGGTACCGGAACGGGGCTTTGCGCACCCTTTACGATGAGTGGGACCACCCGTATCGGCGCGGTGGTCCCCCCGTTCCCTCGTACGAAAGGTGTGAGCGTCCGCCCATGGGCGAGCCTCCCAGTAGTAGACATCGCGCGTTTCCCCCGCTCCTGCCCGATCATGGGACGGAGGTGACCCGATGACCGAAGTGCTCCTGCTCGGGGTGGCGATCCTGCTCTCACTGGCCTGCGGCGTGTTCGTCGCGGCGGAGTTCTCGCTGACCACCGTGGAGCGCGGCGAGCTGGAGCGGGCCGTGGAGCGCGGCGAGCGCGGTGCCGCCAGCGCCCTGAAGGCCGCCCGGAACCTCACCTTCCAGCTCTCCGGCGCGCAGCTCGGCATCACCGTCACCAATCTGATCGTGGGCATGCTCTCCGAGCCGTCCATCGCCAAGCTGATCTCCGGGCCGCTGCGGGACCTCGGGGTCTCCGCCTCGGTGGCCTCGTCGCTGGCGCTGGTCCTCGGCACCGCCCTGTCGACGGTGTTCCTGATGGTGGTCGGCGAGCTGGTGCCCAAGAACTGGGCGATCTCCTCCCCGCTCGCCATCGCCAAGTGGGTGGCGACCCCGCAGCGCGTCTTCAGCGGCGCGTTCCGGCCGCTCATCACCCATCTGAACAACACCGCCAACCGCGCGGTGCGGCGGATGGGGATGGAGCCCACCGAGGAGCTGGCCTCCGCGCGCGGCCCCCAGGAACTGGTGGCACTGGCCCGGCACTCCGCGAAGGAGGGGCGGCTGGAGGCCGACACGGCGGAGCTGTTCGTCCGCACGCTGAACCTCGCGGACCTCACCGCGGAGAACGTGATGACGCCCCGGGTCCAGGTCATGGCCCTGGAGGCGCGGGCTACCTGCGAGGACGTCGCCAACGCGACCCGGGCCACCGGACTGTCCCGGTTCCCCGTCTACCGGGGCAACCTCGACACGGTGGTGGGGGTCGTCCACATCAAGGACGTGCTCGCGGTCCCCGCCGAGCGGCGCCCCCGCGAACCGGTCTCCGAACTGATGCGGGAGCCGCTGCTGGTGCCGGAGTCGCTGACCGTCGACCGGCTGCTGGACCGGCTGTCGGGGAAGCGGACCATGGCCGTGGTCATCGACGAGTACGGCGGCACCGCCGGGGTCGCCACCCTGGAGGACATCGTCGAGGAGGTCGTGGGCGAGGTGCGGGACGAGCACGACCCGCACGAGACGCCCGACCTGGCGCCCGCCGGGGAGGACGAGGAGGGCCGTCCGCTCTACTCCGCCGACGGCTCCGCCCGCACCGACCAGCTCGCCCGGGTCGGGCTGCGGGCCCCCGACGGCCCGTACGAGACGCTGGCCGGACTGGTCGCGACCGAGCTGGGCCGGATCCCGGCCGCCGGTGACCGGGTGGACGTCGCCGGCTGGCGGCTGGACGTGGTGGACGCCTCGGGCCGCCGGGCGGCACGGGTGCTGATGCACGCGCCGCCGGTGGTCGAGGGCGCGGACGACGAGGAGGAGGGGCGATGATCGCCGTCCAGTTGCTGATCGGACTGGCGACCCTGGTCGCCAACGCCTTCTTCGTGGGCGCCGAGTTCGCCCTGATCTCGGTGCGGCGCAGCCAGATCGAGCCGCACGCCGAGGAGGGCGACCGCCGGGCCCGCAGCGTGCTGTGGGGGCTGCGGCACGTCTCGGCGCTGATGGCCGCCGCGCAGCTCGGCATCACGCTGTGCACCCTGGTGCTCGGCATCGTCGCCGAACCCGCCATCGCCCATCTGCTGGAGCCCGTCTTCGACGCGGCGGGGGTGCCGCACGGGCTGGTCCACCCGATCTCGTTCGTCATCGCGCTGACCGTGGCCACCTATCTGCACATGCTGCTCGGCGAGATGATCCCGAAGAACGTGGCGCTCGCCGAGCCGGTGCGCAGCGCGCTGCTGCTGGGGCCGCCGCTGGTCGCGGTGGCCCGGGCGCTGCGTCCGGTGATCTTCACGATCAACGCCTTCGCCAACACGCTGCTGCGGTTGATGCGGGTGGAGGTCAAGGACGAGGTCACGGCCTCGTTCTCGGACGCCGAGCTGGCCCGGATGGTGAAGGATTCCGGTGACGCGGGGCTCATCGACGACCGGGCCCAGGAGCGGCTGCACGACGCCCTGGAGCTGGGGCGGCGGCCGGTGAACGACGTGGTGCTGCCGCTGGAGCAGGTGGTCTACGCCCATCTCGGCGTCACCCCCGAGCAGCTGGAGCAGTTGTCGGCGCGGTCCGGGTTCTCCCGGTTCCCGGTGGTGGACGACAACCGGCGGATCGTCGGCTACCTCCACGTCAAGGACGCCCTGGACGCCGCTCCGCGCGACCTCCCGTTCCGGGTCGAGGACATGCGGACGATCGCCCGGGTCCGGGCGACCACCCCGCTGGACGACGTGCTGACCGCGATGCGACGCGGCAGCACCCATCTGGCGGCCGTGCTCGGCGCGGACGGGAAGCTGGCCGGGCTCGTCACCATGGAGGACGTGCTGCGGGAGCTGTTCGGACAGCCCGCGTAGGCGCCGCCCGGCCGGTGGGCGCCGTGTCCGTGTCCGGCCGGCGGGAAGCCGCGTCCACCGGCCGGACACGGCTTCCTGCCGGTCCCCGGTGCCCGCCAGCGGGCGCGGGGCACCCCAGCGGCCCGCCCCGCGTGAGGGCGCCCTGGTGGAGCCACCGCCCGTGTGAGGACACCTGGGAGATACCGCGCCGTCGGGACACCCACCTCGATCGCGGCGTCCCCGGCGGCACGGCGCCCGCCGGGGTTACGATCGCACCGTCATGGACATCACCGCCGCTCCCACCAGCCTCGTCGCCGTCGGGGACAGCTTCACCGAAGGGATGTCGGACCGGCTGCCCGACGGTTCCTACCGGGGCTGGGCCGACCTCCTGGCGGCCCGGCTGGCCGCCCTCTCCCCCGGCTTCCGGTACGCGAACCTGGCGGTCCGGGGCAAGCTGATCGGGCAGATCGCCGAGGAACAGGTCCCGCTGGCCGCCGCGATGCGCGCCGACGTGGTGACGCTCGTCGGCGGGCTCAACGACACCCTGCGCCCCTCCTGTGACATGGGCCGGGTCCGGGACCGGCTGGAGGAGTCGGTGGCCCGGCTGGCCCCCGCCTGCGGACGGCTGGTGCTGATGCGCAGCCCGGGCCGCCGGGGACCGGTCCTGGAACGGTTCCGGCCCCGGATGGAGGAACTGTTCGCCCTGGTCGACGCGCTCGCGGCCCGGTACGGGGCGACGGTGGTCGACCTCTACGGGGCGCCCGTCCTCGGGGACCCCCGGCTGTGGGACGCGGACCGGCTGCATCTGAGTGCCGAGGGCCACCGCCGGGTGGCCGAGGCGGTGGGGCAGGCGCTCGGACTGCCCGCCTCCTTCGACTGGCGCGCCCCGCTGCCGCCCGCCGCCCCGGTGCCGTGGGCCGCGCGCCGGGCGGCCGACGCCCGGTTCGCGGGGCGGCACCTGGCACCGTGGATCGGCCGCCGCGTCATGGGCAGGTCTTCCGGGGACGGTCGCGTCCCCAAACGCCCCGACCTGCTGCCCTACGACGGCGGGACCACCACCGCCCGCCCGGGTTCGTAGCTTCCTCCGAACGGGACCGGGGCGAGGGCCTGAAGCTTTCGCCCAGTAGAATCCCTCCACGTGACTGCTGCGCCTTCGAAGCCCCGTATCCCCAACGTCCTCGCCGGACGCTACGCCTCCGCCGAACTGGCCGAGCTCTGGTCCCCCGAGCGGAAGGTCCGGCTGGAACGACAGCTCTGGCTGGCCGTGCTGCGGGCCCAGAAGGACCTCGGCATCGAGGTCCCGGACGAGGCCCTCGCGGACTACGAGCGCGTCCTCGACCAGGTGGACCTGGCGTCGATCGCGGAGCGCGAGCGGGTCACCCGGCACGACGTGAAGGCCCGGATCGAGGAGTTCAACGCGCTCGCCGGGCACGAGCACGTCCACAAGGGCATGACCTCCCGGGATCTCACGGAGAACGTCGAGCAGCTCCAGATCCGGCTCTCGCTGGAGCTGGTCCGGGACCGTTCGGTGGCCGTCCTCGCCCGGCTGGGCAAGCTCGCCGGGGAGTACGCCGAGCTGGTGATGGCGGGCCGCTCCCACAACGTGGCCGCGCAGGCGACGACCCTCGGCAAGCGCTTCGCGACCGCCGCCGACGAGCAGCTCGTCGCGTTCGGCCGGGTCGAGGAGCTGCTGGCGCGCTACCCGCTGCGCGGGGTGAAGGGCCCGGTCGGCACCGCGCAGGACATGCTGGACCTGCTCGGCGGCGACACCGCCAAGCTGGCGGAGCTGGAGCGGCGGGTCGCCGGGCACCTGGGCTTCTCCCGGGCGTTCACCTCGGTCGGCCAGGTCTATCCGCGCTCCCTGGACTACGAGGTCGTCACCGCGCTGGTGCAGCTCGCGGCGGCGCCCTCCTCGCTGGCGAAGACGATCCGGCTGATGGCCGGGCACGAGCTGGTCACCGAGGGCTTCAAGCCGGGCCAGGTCGGCTCCTCGGCGATGCCCCACAAGATGAACACCCGCTCCTGCGAACGGGTCAACGGGCTGATGGTGATCCTGCGCGGCTACGCCTCGATGACGGGCGAGCTGGCGGGCGACCAGTGGAACGAGGGCGACGTGTCGTGCTCGGTGGTGCGCCGGGTCGCGCTGCCGGACGCGTTCTTCGCGCTGGACGGACTGCTGGAGACCTTCCTGACGGTCCTCGACGAGTTCGGCGCCTTCCCCGCCGTGGTGGCGCGCGAGCTGGACCGCTACCTGCCGTTCCTCGCCACGACCAAGGTCCTCATGGGCGCGGTGCGCGCCGGGGTCGGCCGGGAGCTGGCCCACGAGGCGATCAAGGAGAACGCGGTGTCGTCGGCGCTGGCGATGCGGGAGGGCGGCGCCGAGCGCAACGAGCTGCTCGACAAGCTCGCCGCCGACGACCGCATCCCGCTGGACCGGGCCGCCCTCGACGCCCTGATGGCCGACAAGCTGTCCTTCACGGGTGCCGCGGGCGACCAGGTGGAGACCGTCGTGGCCCGGGTGGAGGAGATCGCCAAGCGCTTCCCCGCTGCCGCCGGTTACGCCCCCGGGGCGATCCTCTGACCCGCCCGACCCCCGCCGAGCTGGAGGCCGCCCGCGACCGTCTCGTCCCCGACGTCGGCGCGGTCGGCCTGCGGGTGCTGTTCTGCGGCATCAACCCCGGTCTGACCACGGCCCTGACGGGCCACCACTTCGCCCGTCCCGGCAACCGGTTCTGGCCGGTGCTGCACCTGTCCGGCTTCACCCCCCGCCAGCTGCTCCCGGCCGAGCAGGACGAGCTGCCGTCCCTCGGTCTCGGCATCACCAACGTGGTGGCGCGGGCCACCGCGCGGGCCGACGAGCTGAGCGCGGCGGAGTACCGCGAGGGCGGGCGGCTGCTGGCGGAGAAGGTGACCCGGCTGCGGCCCGGGTGGCTGGCGGTAGTCGGCGTCACCGCCTACCGCGCCGCGTTCGGCGACCGCAAGGCCGTGATCGGGCCGCAGGAGGCGGTGATCGGCGGCAGCCGGGTGTGGGTGCTGCCCAACCCCAGCGGACTGAACGCGGGATGGACGACGGCGGCGATGGCCGAGGAGTTCGGGCGGCTACGGGCCGCCTCGGCCGAGGGTTAGCCCCGGGCCGGTGCGTGCGTCGCGTCACGCGGCGCACGCACCGGCCGTCCCCCGGGTGCGTGCCGTCGCGTCACGCGTCGCGGCGGCGCACCGACCATCCCCCGGCGAGGAGCGCGGCGGCCGACCACAGGGCCGCCACCCCGAGCCCGGACCACGGCCCGAGGGGTCCGGTCGGGTCCTGGAGCAGGACCTGCCGCCCGGCCATGTCGGGGAGGTACGGAGCGACGCCCCCGGCGGCGTCCCCGGTCACGAACGACACGATCAGCATCAGCGGCACGAGGACGGCGAACGCCGCCGTGCCGCCGCGCACCAGCGCCGTCACCCCGACCGCCAGCAGGGCGGTCAGCGCGAGCCTGGCCCCGGCCCCGACGCAGGCCCGTACCGCGCCCGGCTCCCCCAGTCCGACGCCGTCCCCGCCGGGCAGCGCCTGCCCCAGGAGGAAGGCGGCGAACGCGGTCACCAGACCGACCACGAGCGCGGCGCCCCCGGTGACGGCGGCCTTCGCGGCGAAGAAGAGGGTCCGGCGCGGCACCGCCGCGAGCGAGACCCGCAGTCCGTGGTTGAGGTACTCCGAGGACATCGCGGTGGTTCCGAAGACGAGCGCCGCGACCTGGGCGAACTCCAGGGCGAAGAAGGCGCCCGCCAGCCGGTCCGCCCCGTCGGCCGTCCCGTCGGGGCCCTCCGGCGCGTAGAGGGGCACGGTGAGGACGAGGGTCACGGCGAACAGCGCGACGAGCGCGCCGAGGGCGGCACGGAGCGAGCGGATCTTGATCCACTCCGAACGCAGGACGGCGGTGGGGGACACCTCAGCTCCTTCGGGGGGTGTCGGCACGGGCGGTGTACTCGGCGCTCTCCGCGGTGAGGGCGAGGTACGCCTCCTCCAGGGTGGGCGCCTCGTCGGCGAGGGCGAGCAGCGGCAGGGCGGCGCGGGCGGCGAGTTCCCCGACCGCCGCGGCGGTGGTCCCCTCGACGGTCCACTCCCCCTCCCCGGCGGGGAGGGGCCGGTGGCCCGCCCCGGTGAGCAGACCGGTCAGCCGGGCGCCGTCGGACGCCCGGGTCCGGAGCCGGACCCGTGGGGTGCCGCGTTCCGCGAGGAACTCCGCCACCGGGGCGTCGGCGAGCAGCCTGCCCCGGCCGAGGACGACCAGCCGGTCGGCGACGTCCGCGGTCTCGGCCATCAGATGGCTGGAGACGAGGACGGCGCGCCCCTCTCCGGCGAGCCGCCGCAGGGTCTCGCGGATCCAGACGATGCCCTCCGGGTCGAGGCCGTTGGCGGGTTCGTCGAGGACGACGACGGAGGGGTCCCCGAGCAGGGCGGTGGCGATGCCGAGCCGCTGGCGCATGCCGAGGGAGAAGGTCCGCACCCGGCGGTCGGCGGCGGGGGCGAGGCCGGTCAGTTCCAGGACCCCGTCGACCCGGCGCGCGGAGAGCCGGTTGCTGACGGCGAGCGCCCTCAGGTGCTGACGGGCGGTGCGCGCGCCGTGGGCGGCGAGCGGGTCGAGGTGGGCGCCCACGTGGCGGAGGGGTTCGTCGAGCGCGGCGTAGGGCTTCCCGCCGATGGTGGCGGTCCCCCGGGTGGGCCGGTCCAGGCCCAGGACGAGGCGGAGGGTGGTGGACTTCCCGGAGCCGTTGGGGCCGAGGAACCCGGTGACCCGGCCCGGGGCCACCGAGAAGGTGACCCCGTCCACGGCCCGTCTCCTCCCGTACGCCTTGGTCAGGTCCCGTACGTCGATGCTGTTCATGGGGCCAGCCTGGGCGTCCGGGCCGGGGCGGCGCCTCCCCCGCGCGGGGAGGACGCCTCCCCCGCGCGGGGGAGCCGGGGCGGTGGGCGGGCTGGCACGATGACGGGCATGCCGTCCGCCCCGCCGTCACCGCCGGTGCCTCCGTCCGGCCCCTCCGGGCCCCCGGGAGCCGCGCTCCGGGCCGTGCGGGCGCTGGCCCGTCCGGCGGGCCGGGCGGTCACCTACACGCGCTGGCTGCATCTGCTGCTGGGCTGGTTGTTCGCGTTGGTGTCGGCGATGATCGCGCCGGGGCTGGGCGGGGACATGACGGTCACCGAGTGGCTGATGGTGGCGCTGTTCCCGATGGTTCCGGCGGCCCTGCTGGGGCTCGTTCCGGTGGTGCGGCGCGCGGAGGGGCTGCAGGCGCGGTTGATGCTGTTCCCCGGGTCGGGGGCGCGGGGCGCGGAGGCCGCCCGGGTCCCGGCCGTCAGCGCCGCGCCGTCGGCGTCCTGGGGGGAGCGGGGGCGCACCTCGCTGTGGCTGATGACCCGGTTGGCGGCGGGGGGTCTGATGGCGTTGGCGACCTCGCTGGCCGCAGCCCAGCTGCTGGTGCTGGTGGCGGTCGCGGCGGGGGCGTCGCCCGACGGGATCGGTCCGCGGTTCTGGGCGCCCGCGCGGTGGTGGGTGGCGGCGCTGTTCCTGCCGGTGCCGATGGCGGTGCTGCTCGGCTGCGTCGTGGTGCTGGGGTCGGCGGTGGCGGCGGCGGCCGTCCGGTTGCTGGGGCCCTCCCCCGCGCAGCGGCTGGCGGAGCTGGAGGAACGCGCGGAGCGGCTGGCCGAGCGGAGCAGGATCGCCCATGAGCTGCACGACTCCATCGGCCACGCGCTGTCCGTCGCGGTGGTGCAGGCCGGGGCGGCCCGGGCGGCGGGGGACCCGGAGTTCACCCGGCGGGCGCTGACCGCGATCGAGGAGACCGGACGGGCCGCGCTGGAGGACCTGGACCGGGTGCTGGCGGTCCTGCGGGAGCCCCGGCGGCCCGCGAGCGCCCGGCCGGGCCTCGACGAGGCGGAGCGGCTCCTGGGGGCGGCGCGGGCGTCCGGGGCGGTGGTCGACGCCCGGGTGAGCGGACCGGTGGAGCGGCTTCCGGGCCCGGTGTCCCGCGAGTGCTACCGGATGCTCCAGGAGTCGCTGACGAACGTGCTGCGCCACGCGGGGCCGGTACCGGTGCGGATCAGGATCCGGGTGTCCGGCGCCCGGGTGGACCTGGAGGTGCGCAATCCGCTGCCCCCGGACCCGGTCGGCGGTGCGGGACCGGACCGGGGCGGCGGTCTGCGCGGCATCCGGGAGCGGGCGGCGCTGCTGGGCGGGCTGGCGGACACCGGCCCGGTCGGCGGGGAGTGGCGGGTACGGGCCCGGCTGCCGCTCGGGGGGCCCTCGGAGGCGCCCGGTACGGGGGGCCTAAGCTGGGCGGATGCCCCTGACGGTCCTCCTCGTCGATGACGAGCCCCTGGTCCGCGCCGGTCTGCGCGCGGTGCTGGAGGCGCAGCCCGACATCACGGTGGTCGGTGAGGCGGCGGACGGCGCGGCGGTGATCCCGCTGGTCCGGACGGTCCGTCCGGACGTGGTGGCGATGGACGTGCGGATGCCGCTGATGGACGGGATCGAGGCGACCCGCGCGATCCTGCGCGTGGTGACCCCGCCACCGAAGATCATCATGGTGACGACCTTCGAGGACGACGCGTACGTGTACGGGGCGCTGCGCGCGGGCGCGGACGGCTTCCTGCTGAAGCGGGCGCGTCCGGAGGAGATCGTGCACGCCGTCCGGCTCGTCGCGGAGGGCGAGTCGCTGCCGTACCCCGCCGCGGTGCGGCGGCTGGCGGCGGAGCACGGCCGGGAGTACGGCACGGACCGGGCCCGTCAGGCGCTGCGGGCGGCGGCGCTGACCGGCCGGGAGGCCGAGGTGCTGCGGTTGATGGCGCGGGGGCTGTCGAACGCGGAGATCGCCGCCCGGCTGGTGGTCGGAACCGAGACGGTCAAGTCCCATGTGAGCGCCGTCCTGGCGAAACTGGGGGCGCGGGACCGCACCCAGGCGGTGATCGCTGCCTACGAGTCCGGATTCGTCTCCCCCGGATGACGGGGCGGTGGAATCCCGCGGGTCCGGTGAACGGCGGGGAACGGTGGTGTCGGTACGGGGTCCGGGCCCCCGTCACGGCGGGCGACGGGACGGACAATTCGTCTCCGCAGGTTGCGGGAGTGCATCGATGCTCGCCGTGGTCGCACGGTGACGAGTACGATCCGGGCCATACGAGCACGAGCTGAGAGGACACACGTTGGGGCAGCTGACCGGCGGGGATCCCTCTCTGCTGCGGCGGATCAACTCGGCCGTGGTGCTGCACGCGTTGCGTGCGGCGGGTTCCGCGACACTCACCGAGGTGACCCGGGGCACGGGTCTTTCCCGGCCGACGGTGGAGGGTGTGGTCGAGGGCCTCATCGAGGCGGGCCTGGCGGTCGAGACGGCCGCCGCCGAGGGGACCACCCGCAAACAGGGCCGACCGGCCAGACGGTTCCGGTTCCGCGCCGAGGCGGGCCATCTGCTGGGCCTGGAGCTGGGCCCGCACCGGGTGGCCGTGATCCTCGCCGACCTGAACGGCCGGGTGCTGGGCACCGGGTCCAAGGAGGTCACCGTGGAGGCCCCGGCGGACGAGCGGCTGGAACGGCTGCGGACGACCGTCGCGGACACCCTGCGGCGCACGGGGGTGGCACGCAGCTCCCTGTGGGCGGTCGGGGTGGGCACCCCCGGCATCATCGAGGCGGACGGCACGGTGCGGCTGGGCACGGCGCTGCCGGACTGGACGGGACTCCAGCTCGGCGAGCGGCTGCGACGGTCCTTCAAGTGCCCGGTGCTGGTGGAGAACGACGCGAACACGGCGGCCGTGGCCGAGCACTGGAAGGGGGCCGCGAAGGACTCCGACGACGTGGCCTTCGTGCTCGCGGGCCTCAGCCCGGGCGCGGGCTCGCTGATCGGCGGACGGCTGCACCGGGGCTTCGGGGGCGCGGCGGGCGAGATCGGCGCGCTGCACCTGCTGGGCCGGGAGTCGACCCCCGAGGCGCTGCTGTCGACCACGGGCAAGCCGCTGGAACCGTTGAACGAGCAGGCCGTGGCGGAGGTCTTCGCCCTGGCCCGGCAGGGCGACGAGCACGCGCGGGCCGCGATGGACCGTTTCATGCGGCGGCTGGTGCACCACGTCGCGGCGCTGGTGCTGGCGCTCGATCCGGAGATGGTGGTGGTGGGCGGCTGGGCGACCGGCCTGGACGACGTCCTGGAGCCCCTCCGGCGGGAGCTGGAACGATACTGCTTGCGGGCGCCCAAGGTGGCCCTGTCGATGCTCGGCGAGGCCGCGGTGGCGACGGGCGCGCTGCGGCTGGCGCTGGACCACGTCGAGGAGCAGTTGTTCGCGGTCGAGGGCACCGTGACGGCCCGGCGGTGAGGGCGGCGCCCGTGGCCCCGGCGTCCGCCGGGGAGCTGCCACGGAGACGCGGAACCGCCGGGACGCCCCTCCGTGGTGCGGAAGGGGCGTCCCGGCGGTGTCGTGGTGCGTCAGGAGGCCCGGCGTTCGGGGCCGTGGTGTATCTCGACGCCGCCCGAGTCCCCGAAGGTGAGGCGGCAGGTGTCGGCCCGGTAGGTGGCCACGGACACCGCGGCGGTGCGCCCCGCGGCGAAGAACCGCGTGGTGACCACCAGGACGGGCGAGCCGGGCAGCCGGTCCAGCGCCCGGGCGTCGTCGGCGCGGGCGGAGCCCAGCTCGACGGCGCGGTCCTGGCCTTCCAGCCCCAGCCGCTGGAGCTCCCGGAGCACGGCCCGCGCGCGGGCGGTGCCGGAGGGGCTCTCGATGCCGGAGAGGTCCGGGACGGACGCGCCGGGCACGTAGAGCAGTTCCGCGGCGACGGGCTGGCCGTTGGAGACCCGGGTGCGCCGGACCACGTGGACGGTCTCGCCCTCGGTGGTCTCCAGCATCCGGGCGACGGCGGCGGGCGGCGCGTCCGACTCGCCACCGGCGATCTGCCAGGCGTCGCCGAGCGCGCCCGGCCAGTCCTGCTCGTCCGAACCGACGGCGACTCCGACGCGGGGCGGGGCGACGGTCGTGCCGACGCCGCGCCGCCGCTGGAGGCGGCCTTCGAGTTCGAGTTGCTCCAACGCCTGCCGGAGCGTCGCGCGGGCCACCCCGAAGCGGGCGGCCAGCTCACGTTCGTTGGGCAGGATCTCGCCCACCGTGAACTCCGAGTCGAGTGCCTCGGTGAGCACGGTCTTCAGGTGCCAGTACTTGGGCTCCGGCACCGTCTCCAGTTGCGTGGTCCCCACCCTGTCCTCCGCAATCGCCGTGTCCCAGAAGCGTTTTAGCGCCCTTGTTTATTAAAGGTTCCTGCACTATGTCTGCGACGATAGAGCCGACTCACCCCTTGGTCAAGACCAATTCTGAAACGACACGAGGGCGCGTCCGGTCCCCGCGGGGCAACATTCATGAGGCGTTAGCGATGCTCACACGCCTGTAAGGCCGCTGTCACATAGCGTACAGGGGTCGTCACATGAGGAAATCTTTACTTTCCACGTGATGTCAGCCACGTTGTGCGCGCCGAAGGGGCCCACGCCCGGGCGGTGATGGGGTCCGGGGAGGTGATTCAGCCCAAGGGGAGGAGTTTGTCCGGATCGCGGACGACGTAGACGCGTGGGACGCGCCCTGCCACGGCCTCCAGTTGGAGGACGGTGTCCGGCGCCCCTCCGTTCCGGACCAGGACCGCCGTCGCGCCGTTGAGTTCCCGGAGCTCGAAGGTCATGGCCGCGTCGACGCTCTCGCGGACCGCGCCGTGGAGGAAGCGGGCCACGTCCTCGGCGCCCTCGATGACGCGCGACGGCGCCTCGCCGTCGCGCTTGCCCGTGCGCTCGCCGTCGCCGTCGCACAGCAGGCTCGCGTCCGGCGTGAGCAGCGACAGCAGCCGCGTGAGGTCGCCCGCGACGGCCGCGGCGAGGAACCGCTCGGTGAGCGCGCGGTGTTCGGCGGGGTCCGCGTGGTGACGGGGGGCGTGCTCCCGTACGTGGTCACGGGCCCGGGCGGCGAGCCGGCGGACGGCCGGTTCGGCGCGGTCCAGGGCGCGGGCGACCTCCGGGTCGGGGAAGCCGAACGCCTCCCGCAGCACGAACACGGCGCGCTCCAGGGGCGGAAGCGCCCCCAGGGCCACCAGGACGGGGAACGACACCGAGTCGGCGAGGGCGGCCCGGCCGGCGTCGGCGCCCTCGGAGGCCGTCCCGTAGTCGGTCGCCAGGGGCTCGGGGAGCCATGGGCCGTCGACCGGCTCCCGACGGGCCCGGAGCCGGTCGACCGCGAGCCGGGTGGTGGTCCGCAGCAAGTCGCCGCGCGGGTCGCGGACGGCCTCCCGGTCGGGCGCCGCCCACCACAGCCACGTGTCCTGCACGACGTCCCCGGCCTCGACCACCCGGCCGAGCAAGCGGTAGGCCACCCCCGTCAGAACGGGGCGGTGCTCTTCGAAGACGTCGATCGCGGTGCGGTCGTTCACCTCCCCATCCCACCCCGGGCCGCCCCTCGCTGTCCAGGGGATCAAGGGGACTCCGGAGGGTGGACGGGCGCCACGCGCGCGGGGGCGTCGTTCCCGCGCCGTCCCGGCCGTGACCGGCGGGGCCACGGGTGCCACGCGCGCGGGGTGTCGTCCCCTGCGGCCGATGGCGAGGGCGGGGCCGGGGACGGGGCGCCACGCAGGCCGTCGGCCGGTGCGGCGCGCGGTGGGTCGGTCGGTCGGTGGGGCGGTGGGCGCCACGGAGCCCACGCGCGGGCCGGGTGCGCGGCCCCGCTCCGGCTGATCAGTGGGAGCCGGGCCCGCCCGGGGTGCGCGGGCGGCCTCCTACGAGGGCGTCCGATTCCGTGCCGTCCCCGGTCCCCGGCCGTCCGGCGGCCTCCTCCGGGGTCCCGGCGCCCCGGCCGCCGAGCAGTCCCGCGCCGAGCGCCACCCCCGCCGCGACCAGCGCGCTGCCCGCCGCCTGGGGAGCGCCGTAGGAGCCGGAGCCGACCAGGGGCGCGGTGCACGCCGCCGCGACCGGGATCAGACCGGAGAACAGCGTGGCCCGCTCGGCCCCGATCCGCTGCACCCCGGCGTACCAGCAGACGAAGCCGACGACGGTGACCACCACGGCCGTCCACCCCAGGGCCAGCGCCTCCGTGAGGTCGGGCCGCCGCAGCCAGTCGCCGCCGTCCACGAGCAGCCCGATGACCGCCGCCTCCAGGGTCGCCAGCCCGCACACCACCGCCGACAGCGTCTTGGGGCCGAGCGGGCGCAGCACGGGCACCGCGAGCACCGCGAAGCCCACCTCGCCCAGCAGCGCGCACACGGAGAAGGCCAGCCCCGCCGCGTCGGTGCGTCCCCAGCCCTGCACGGTGAACGCCCCCACCGCGACCAGCAGGGCCCCGTAGAGGACCGCGCGGCGCGGTCGGCGCCCTTCGAGCAGGGGCACCAGCACGGCGACCACCACGGGCGCGCAGCCGACCAGGACCCCGGGCACCGCGGGTTCGGCGGTGCGTTCGGCCGCGAGGACCGCGAAGTTGAAGCCGACCATGCCCACGGCGGCGAGCAGCAGCAGCCTCAGCCACTGGCGGGGGGCCAGCGCGCGGACGGCGGCGAGGGCGCCGGGGCCCAGCAGGGGCAGCAGGAGCAGGAAGGCGAGTCCGTAGCGCAGGAACAGTCCGCCCGCGTAGGGGTAGTCGCCGAGCAGGCTGTTGGCCGTGAAGGAGCCGCCGACCAGGACGCAGGCGAGGGCGGCGTACAGGGAACCGCGCACGGAGTTCGCGTTCATGGAGGCGAGGTTAGGGAGCGGGGTGGACCGGTTTAAGGTCCACTTCCATGAGCGTATCGGGGACCACTTCCAGTGCGGGCGCCGCTTCCACCGCGGGGGCCGCTTCCGGCGCGACCGCTTCCGGCGCGGAGGACGGCGCGCGCGGTGGCGGGGGCGACGGCGCGCGCGCCGGGGGCGGGGCCGACCGGCCCGGCGGGGCGGCGGGCACCGCCGTGTGGGAGTCGCTGCGGCCCGCCGTGGCGGCGCCCGCGCGGGCCCGGGGCCGGGCCCTGCAGTCGGCGCTGCGCGAGGCGGTCCGCGGCGGACGGCTGGCCCCCGGCACCCGGCTGCCGTCCAGCCGGGACCTCGCCGCGGACCTGGGGGTCTCCCGGGGGCTGGTGACGGAGGCGTACGAGCAGTTGGCCGCGGAGGGGTACCTGCGCAGCGGCCGGGGCTCGGGCACCTGGGTCGGCGACACCGCGCGGGCGGCGCGCGCCCCGGTGCGGGACCGGGCGCCCCGGCCGTCCGGGCCGGGGGTGGACTTCCTGCCCGGGACGCCCGACCTGTCGCTGTTCCCGCGCGCGGCGTGGGCGGCCGCCTACCGGTCGGTGCTCGCGGACGCGCCGCACGCGGCGCTCGGCTATCCGGACCCCGCCGGGCTGCCCCGGCTGCGGACGGCCCTCGCCGGGATGCTGGCCCGGCGGCGGGGCGTGGTGGCCGATCCCCGGCGGCTGGTGGTGTGTTCGGGGGTCGCGCAGGCCCTGACCCTGCTGGGCGGGGTGCTGCGGGCGGACGGGGAGCGCGCGGTGGGCGTCGAGGACCCCGGGACGCCCGCGTACGGGGCGCTGTTCGGCGCGACGGGGCTGCGGGCGGTCCCGCTGCCGGTGGACGGCGAAGGGGTGGCCACCGGGCCGCTGGCGGCCTCGGGGGTGCGGTGCGTGGTGACGACGCCCGCGCACCAGTTCCCGCTGGGCATCGCGTACTCGGCGGGCCGCCGCGCCGGGCTGCTGGAGTGGGCGCGCGCGGTGGACGGGCTGGTCGTCGAGGACGACTACGACGGCGACTTCCGGTACGACCGTTCGCCGGTGGGCGCCCTCCAGGGGCTCGATCCGGAGCACGTGGTCTACACGGGGTCGGTGAGCAAGTCGCTGGCGCCCGGGCTGCGGCTGGGCTGGCTGCTGGCGCCCGCGCGGTGGACGGAGGCGATCGTGGAGCGCAAGCGGACCATGGACCTCGGCAATCCGTCCCCCGACCAGGAGACGCTGGCACGGTTCGTGGAGGGCGGCGGGTACGACCGTCAGCTGCGGCGGTGCGGACGGGCCTACCGGGAACGGCGGGACGCGCTGGTCACGGCGGTGCGGGAGGAGTTCCCGGGAGCGGAGGTGACCGGGATCTCGGCGGGGCTGCACGTGATCGCCGCGCTCCCCCGCCGGTACGGGCCCGAGGAGGCGTTCCTGGCGCGGGCGGAGGCGTCCTCCGTCGCGGTCCGGCCGCTGTCGGCGTACGGCGGGGGCGGGGCGGCGCCCGGCGGGTCGGGGACCGGGGACGGGCGGGTGCGGCTGGTGTTCGGGTACGCGCACCTCACCCCGGCCCGGATCGCGGACGGGGTGCGCCGACTCGCCGTGGCGGTGGGGGCGGCTGACGGACCATGAGCGGCGCCCGGTCCGTCAGCCGGGTCGTACCGCCCCCTGGCCTGCCCGGAACGTGCCGGGTGGTTGGTTTTCCGGTCTTATCCCAGGTCAACGGCTTTGTCAGTGGGGGGCTCTACGGTTTTTCCCATGACCCGATCACTACACGCCCTGGCCTACGCACGTCCTTCCTCGCTGGAGTCCGTGCCCGGCGGGCGGCTCCTCGGCCTGGAGACCTCCCAGGGCGCCACGCCGAGCGGCCGGGAGGCCCACCCCCGGTTCTTCAGCGGTTTCCTGACCGAGCCCCGGATCGCCTCGGCCGCGCTGCTGGCGGTGGCCGACGTCGCGGCGGCCCGGTACTACCAGCCCCAGGCGCTGGCGTCCCTGGACCCGGTCGTCACCGGCAACGGGGACCGGCTGCGGTTCGAGTCGTTCTCGGGCTGCGGCGGGGTGTACGCGCGCCTCGACGTCCTCTCCCCCGGGCTGGACGGCGGGGAGATCGGGCACGGCACGACCAACGTCGACGTCAACAACCCGTTGCGGGAGGCGCTGTCCCGGATCGGCACCGACGATCCGCTGCATCTGCGGGTCGGCCCCGAGGAGATGGCGGTCACCACGCTCGACGGCCCCGTCGTGGAGAAGAAGGTGCCGCTGCCGGACCGCTGGCTGCGCGGTTTCGCCGAGGCCCAGGTGATAGCCGCCGGTTTCGAGCTGCGCGCCGAGCTGCCCGCCGCCGAGGCGGTGCGCTTCCTGCGGTCGCTGCCGAAGGGCGGCCGGTCGCGGTCCGCGCTCTGGGTGGTGCCCGCCGGGCGGAGCCTGCGGCAGACCACCCGTCCGGTGCCGGGCGCGGTGTGTCTGCCCGGGCCGGAGCGGCTGGTCGCCCTCCAGCGGGTGCTGCGGTACGCCACGGCGCTGCGGGTCTACGGTCCGGCCGTGGCGGGGGCCGCCTCCGTCTCCGCCGCCTGGGAGGTCGTCCTGCCCGGGATGCGGCTCACGCTCACCCTGTCCCCGGAGACCTCGCGCGGGTTCTCCGGTGAGGGCGGGGTGCTGGAGGCGCTGGCGACGGACGAGGCCGCCGAGGACGCCGAGCTGGTCTCGGTGCTCCTCGCCTGGGAGCCCCGGATCGACGTCGCGGACCTGGCCGCCTCCTCCGGGCTGGCCCCGGAGCGGGTCCGGGCCGCACTGGTCCGGCTCGGCACCTCGGGCCGGGTCGGCTACGACACGGCGGAGGCCGCGTACTTCCACCGCGAACTCCCCTACGACGCCTCGCGGGTGGAGCGGCACAACCCGCGGCTACGGTCCGCGCTCGCCCTGCTGCGCGCCGGGGCCGTGGCCTTCGCGGACGGACTGGGGACGGTGACCGCCGCCGACGGGCATGTGCACCGGGTGCGCGAGGACGGCGGACGGCTGAGCTGCACCTGCCAGTGGTGGGCCGAGTACCGGGGCGGGCGCGGCCCCTGCAAGCACGCGCTGGCGGTGCGGATGGCCCGCCGGGAGACGGCGGCCGTGGCACCGGCCGCCGGTGGGGGGACGGCGGACGCCGTGGTGGCGTCCGCCGAGGAGACGACGAGGACCGGCGAGGGCACCCGATGAGCACCACGACGACGGACGGAACGGCCGCCACCACGGCGGAGGGCACCACCCCGGAGGACACCACGGCCGGGGAACTCCTGGCGGCGGTCCGCCTCGGCAGGCTCCAGGCGGTGACCACGCTGCTGCCGAGGATGCCGAAGTCCGAGCGCAGGGCGGCGCTGCCGGAACTGAAGGCGCTGCGCAAGGAGTTGCGCCAGTCCGCCTGGTCGGATCCCTCCCGGAAGTCCTACCCGGCCCTGCACGCGGCGGGCGCGGGCTGTCACTCGGGGGCCGCGGACACCGCCGCCTGGCTCGCGGGCGCCGACATGCGCTGGCAGGCGGCGCCGCCCAAGACACTGGTCACCCTGCTGTCCGACCGGGACCCGGAGTGGCAGCGGGAGGTGCTGCGGCGGCTGGCCGAGCGTCCGGCGACCGCGCGGATCCGCTACGAGCTGATGGCCGGACTGGCGGAACTCTGCGGCGGGCAGCCGCCCCTCACCGACAGCTATGTGCGCGGCTGGCTGGGCGACAACCGGCGGGCCCGCTCCCACGGCGTCCACTTCACCGAGCGGCTGGCGGAGGAACCGTATCTGGTCCCGCTGGTCATGACCGTGTTCGAGCTGCAGGACGTCGGCTGGACGCTGGAGTGGCAGTTCGGCCACGAGGGGCGGTACGGCTGGCTCCCGTCCCTGGTCGAGCTGACCGGCAAGGGCGTGCTGGACCGCGCCTCGATGCTGGACGCCTGTGTGGCACGGCTGCTGCGGGGCGGCCGGCTCCACGACCAGCGGGTCTTCCTGAAGCTGCTCGAAGCGCTGGCCCCCACCCGGGAGGAGCGGCGGGCCCGGGTCGCGGACTGGACGGCACTCGTGGCGGACGCCCTGGCCCCCGTCGCCGGACACGCCCAGACGGTGCTCGGCGCCCTCGCCCTGGACGGCGACCTGACGCCGCGCCAGATCGCGGAGATGTCGCGGGGCGCCCTGTTCCGGGCCGAGAAGAAGCTCGTCCGCGCCCAGTTGATCCTGCTCGGCAAGGTGCTCGCGGCCTCCCCCGACGCGGCCGTCGAGCTGCTGCCCGCCGTCACGGACGTCTTCGAACACGAGGACACCGGTTTCCAGGAGCGCGCGCTGAAGCTGGTGGAGAAGCACGTCGGCCGGGTGGACGGGGACACCCGGGCCGGGCTCCTGGGAGCGGCCGGACGGCTGAGCCCGTCGCTGCGGGCACGCGCCGCCACCGCCCTGGGCTTCGCCCCGGCCGATCTGGAGCCCGCCGAAGAGCCCTACCAGGAGTATCTGCCGCCGGTGCCCGAGCCCCGCCGGATGGACCCCCCGATCGGTTCGGTGGCGGAGCTGGCCGAGGAGGTCAGCGCCCTGGGCACGGGACGCGGCAGCCGTACCGGGGTCGCCGAGTTCGAGCGGACCCTCGAAGGACTGGTGCGGTACGCGCGGACCGACCGGGAGGCCCTGATCGAGGCGGTGCGCCCGGTCGTCACCCGGCGCTGGTGGTACCCCGGGAAGCATCCTCACCTGGACGCCGACTCCTACTTCCAGAACAGCACGTACGGGATCGAGGTCGTCCTCGCGACCCTGTTCGGCGTCGTCACCCCGGCCCGGCTGCGCACCTCGGGGCTGGAGGCCGCCATCACCCCGGAGCGCTCCCGGTGCTCCCACTCCGATGTGCGGCGGCCCCGCACGGCCCGGCTGTGGGAGGCCGCCCGCCAGGTGGCCAGCGAGCCGCCGCCGTTCCTGCTGGCCACCCCGACCTGGGTGTCCGGGCTGCTGGAGCCCGACGAGCTGGTGGCCCGGCTCGCCGGGTACCGGCGCCTCGGGATACGGCCCGGCGAGGCGGACTTCGCGCAGGCGCTGCTGCGGGTGCGCCGGGACGGCGGCGCGGCGGAGGGCGACCCGGCCGTCGGCGCGGGTCCGGAGGCCGCCGCCGCGCACGCCGCGGCGGCGGCCGCGCTCGGCACTCCGGAGGGCGACCGGCTCGCCCGCTGGCTGAGCGCCGGGGAGATCGTCCCGCCGCCGACCACCGTGGTCCCGGAGGGCGACGCGGGCCCGCTGCGTCCCGGACTGGAGGAGGTCCCGGCGCTGCTGGAGGAGTTCTCCGGGGCGTTCGGCGGGCTGGGCCTCGCGGTCAAGCACGCGCCGCAGCCGGGCGCGTGCCGCCACTGGGCGTTCGACTCCCAGGCCGATGAGCTGGCGACCCTGCCGGGGCTGCGGGAAGTGGTCGCGGCCCGTTTCGTGGACTGGATCTCCCAGACCTCCACGTTCGACGTCACGGGGAACGCGGAGTACCTGCCCGCCCTCGCCGAGGCGCCGGGCCCGGCGGGTCCCGCGGTGCACCTGTCCGTGGCGCACGGCCTCGGGGCCAAGCGGGGCGAGGAGCGGATCGCGGCGGTGGACGCCCTGCTGGTGCTCGCCGCGCGCGAGCAGCTCGACACCGCGCTGCTGGGCGGTCTGCTGGGCTCGCTGATGGCCCGGGGCCTGGTCAAGGCGACCCGGGCGGTGGACAGCGCCCGCACGGCGGCGGCGACCGGCGCCCAGGCGACGGTGTGGGCGGTGCTGCGCGAGGCACTGCCGTCCCTGCTGGAGGGGCCCGCGCGGGGCGGCCAGGCCGCCCGGGGGCTCGCGGACCTGCTCAGCGTGGCGGCGGAGTGCGTGGAGCGCTCCGGGGCCGGGGGCTCGGTGCCGCACCTCGCGGAGCTGGCGGCCCGGCCGGGCGCGGCCCGGCTGCTCGTCCAGGCCCGGCGGCTGCACTCCCTGACGGGGGTGGTCACCGCCGGATGACCCCGGGCGGGAGCGGGGGCGGAACGGGGTGGTGACCGACGGCCGGGCTCGGGGGAGCGAGTCGGGGCATCACCCGGTCGGCGCTGGGGGACACCGGCCCGGGCGGGTGGCCTTCGACCGCCCGGGCGGTGGCCGGACGGGTCCCCCTCAGCCGCCCGGGCCGGGGCAGGGCACGCACCGTCTGGGCGTCGGCCAAGGGCACGGCCCGGCGGAGTGGCTGGCGGGGGCGCCCTCCCGCCACTCCCCTGCCGGGTGCCGGGTACGGCGGACCGCTCGTCCGGTAGGGGCGTCCGGTGCGAGGCGCTTCCCGCACCGGAGGGCCCGTCCCGGACAGCCGTATGCCGTCCGCCCGTTGCTCCACCGAGCGGTCGCGGACGGTGTTAACCGGACGGTCACGGCGTTTTACCGGACGGTCACAGACGGTGCCCGGGCGCGCAACACGGCCCCGTCAGCGTGGTGCCATGAGCCACGACACCCCTGAACCCGCGCCCGTGACCCGTCCCGCCGGAGCCGGGAGGCACGGCCCCCACTGGCGGCGCGACGTGGTGGAACTGGCCGCGCTGTTCACGGCGGTGGCCGTCGCGGACACCCTGGCCCATCTGATCGGCCACGGTCCCCAGGGAGCCGAACTGCTGGCGATGTCGGCGGCGGCCCTGCTGGCCACGGTGGCGTTCCACACCTGGTGGGCCCACCGCTGCCGCCGCCGCGACCGGTCCACGGGCCCGGTGCCGTCCACCCGGTTCGACGCCCGGCGCTCATGGTCGCCCGTCACCGCCCCGGGCACCTCCGACGGCTCTGCCGTCTCACCCGCCTCGCCCGTTTCCCTCGCGGCTCCCCCCGCCCCCGTTTCCGCTGACCTTCCCGGCGGGCCCGGCGCGGGCGTCCTGTGGCGGCTGCGCACCACCGTGCGGGACGCGCCGGGCTCGCTGGCGGCGTTGTGCGCGGCGCTGGCCGGTCACGGGGTGGACATCCGCAGTCTGCAGACCCATCCGCTGGCCGAGGGCACGGTGGACGAGTTCCTGCTGAGCGCTCCGGCGGGGCTCGACGCGGCGGAGATCGTCCGGGCGGCCGACCGCGCGGGCGGTACCGGCACCCGGATCGAACGGGCCGACGCCCATGACCTGGTCGACGTCCCCACCCGGGTGCTGGGCCTCGCGACCCGCGCCGCCCTGGACCCGGCCGGACTCCCCCTCGCCCTGCGGGACCTGCTGGGCCGCTGCGTGGTCCGGTCCCGCCCCGCGTCCCCGGCGGCGGGCACCCCGGAGCCGGACGCCCGGCAGGACGTCCCGGGCACGGTGCTGCGGCTGCGCGCGCCGGACGGCGGGACGCTCACCGTGGAACGGCCCGGGCTGCCCTTCACCCCCGCCGAGTGCGCGCGGGCCCGCGCGCTGGTGGACCTCGGCACCCGGCTGGGTCCCCGGTCGCCGCGCGCGGAGGAGGAGCTCGGCGCCGTGAGAGTGGAACGGGCCGTCCCGGCCGACCTGGTGGCGGCGAAGGCCCTGCACCAGCGGTGCTCGGCCGACACCCTGCGGGCGCGGTACCACGGCGTCACCCAGGACACGGACCGTTCGCTGCGACGGCTGCTGGACCCGGACACGGGTCACACCCTGGCCGCGCGCACGGCGTCCGGCGTCCTCGTGGGGCTCGGCCATCTGCTGTGGGACGGGGACGAGACGGAGGTGGCGCTGCTGGTGGAGGACGCCTGGCAGGGCCGGGGCGTCGGCGGCGAACTCCTCGGCGGGCTGGTGGCCCTGGCGCGGGCGTCGGGCCGGGAGAGCGTCTACGCGGTGACCCGGACCTCCAACACCGCCATGGTCGCCACGATGCGCGGACTCGGACTCCCGCTCGACCACCGGGCCGAGGACGGCACCCTGGTCGTCACGGCCCGGCTGACCGGACCGCGGGAGGGCGCCCGTCCGCACGGGAACCGGGCCGCCACCGGATCCGTCCGGCGTCCGCCTTCCGCCGCCCCGGACGGACCGGCGGTCCGGCCCCGGTAGCGGCACCCTCGTCCACCGTCCCGGACGGCCCCGCGCCCGGAGGTCCGGGCCCGCCACCGGCCCGTTCAGCAGTAGACCCGCTCGTCGTCCTCCAGCGCGGCCTCGGTGCCCACCCAGAACACCCCGGGGTCGAAGCTGATCCGCAGCAGCACGGCACCGCCCGACAGCTCCTTCTCGAAGCAGACGTCGCCCGTCTCCCCGGGCACCGGCTCGTCCGCGAGGGCGACCGGGGTCCAGCCGTCCTCCTCCGCCAGTTCGCGGTAGTGGTCGCGGACCGCCTCGTGGTTCCCGGTGAACTCGTAGCTGCGGGTGGCGGAGAGGAGTTCGTCGTCGCTGTCGTCGAGGCAGCCCACCTCCAGGGTGTGCCAGCCCGCCGCGACCCTGGCGCCCTCGGGCGGGGAGCCGAGCAGGGAGACCGAGGAGATCTCGTCCGCCCGGGCCTGGGTGCCCAGACAGTCGTCCTCGTCGAGCAGCAGGCCCCCCAGCATCCAGTTGAGCCCGAACAGCAGTGCCAGTCCGATGAGCAGCGAGCCCACCACGGTCAGCGCCGCCAGTTGCCATGCCGTCAGCCCGGTCGGATTCTTCCCCAACACCGTCCCCGCCCCCAGGTACGTTCCGGGACGCCCGTACGGTTCCCCACGTGGCGTCCCGGGCGAAGTTACACTCCGGCGGACCGTCCCGGGGAATCCCCGGCGCACTTCCCGGCGCGCTCCCGGTTCGCGGGGCGCCCGGGGGCTCCGACCGGTCCCGGGACCCCCTCCCCGTGACGGCGCGCGGGTCGTCGTACGAGGATGTCCGCATGTCAGAGACGAAGAGCCCGCTCCCCCGCGAGGTCGCCGACGCCTATGTCGACGCCCTCGTCGCCCTCGATCCGGTCACCGGCACCTACCTCGGGGTGCGCGAGAGCCACCACGCCCTGCCGGACTACTCGCCCGCCGGGCTGGAGGCCCTGGCGGACCTCGCGCGCCGGACCCTGACCGCCCTGGACGCCGCCGAGGAGCTCCCCGGCGCCGCCGACGACCGGGAGCGGCGCTGCGGTCGGCTGCTGCGCGAGCGGCTCACCGCCGAGCTGGCCGTCCACGAGGCAGGGGAGCACCTGCGCGCGGTCGGCAACATGCACTATCCGCCGCACGCCGTGCGCGAGGTGTTCTCGCTCACCCCGACGGACACCGAGGAGGACTGGGCCGCGATCGACGAGCGGCTGCGCGCCGTGCCCGCCGCGCTGGCCGGGTACCGGGAGTCGCTCGCCCTGGGACTGGAACGCGGACTGCTCGCGGGGCCCCGGCCGACCGCCGTCTTCACCGGTCAGCTCGTCGAGTGGACGGAGCGGGACGCGGACGGGCTCTCCTGGTTCGAGCACTTCGTGGCGCCCGCGCCGGTGGCGCTGCGGGAGACACTGACCGAGGCCGCGGGGATCGCCCGGGAGGCGTTCGCGGCGCTGCGCGACTGGATGACGGACACCTACGGCCCGGCCGTCGAGGGCGCGCCCGACGCGGTGGGCGCCGAGCGCTACGCGCGCTGGTCCCGGTACTTCAACGGCACGGACCTCGACCTGGGCGAGGCGTACGCGTACGGCTGGGCCGAGTACCACCGGCTGCTGGACGAGATGCGCGGGGAGGCGGAGAAGGTCCTGCCGGGCGCCGCCACCCCCTGGGAGGCCCTCGCCCACCTCGACGCGCACGGACGGCACGTCGAAGGGGTGGAGGAGGTGCGGGTGTGGCTCCAGGAACTGATGGACCGGGCGATCCGGGAGCTGGACGGCACCCACTTCGACCTCGCCGAGCGGGTCCGGGTGGTGGAGTCGCGGATCGCCCCGCCCGGCGGCGCGGCGGCCCCCTACTACACCTCCCCGTCCGAGGACTTCTCCCGTCCGGGGCGCACCTGGCTGCCGACGATGGGGCTGGACCGCTTCCCCGTCTACGACCTGGTGTCGACCTGGTACCACGAGGGGGTTCCCGGTCACCACCTCCAGCTGGCGCAGTGGGCCCACGTCCGGGAGGACCTGTCGCGCTACCAGTCGAGCGTGGGCTGGGTGAGCGCCAACTGCGAGGGCTGGGCGCTGTACGCGGAACGGCTCATGGACGAGCTGGGCTACCTCGCGGACGCCGAGGAGCGCCTGGGGTACCTGGACGCCCAGATGATGCGGGCGGTGCGGGTCATCGTGGACATCGGCGTGCACCTGGAGCTGGAGATCCCGGCCGGTTCGCCGTTCCACCCCGGCGAACGGTGGACCCCCGCGCTGGCGGAGGAGTTCTTCGGGGCGCACAGCAGCCGTCCGGCGGACTTCGTGTCCAGTGAGATGACCCGTTACCTCTCCATCCCCGGGCAGGCCATCGGCTACAAGCTCGGGGAACGGGCGTGGTTGCTGGGGCGGGAGCGCGCCCAGGAGCGGCACGGGGACGCCTTCGACGCCAAGGCGTGGCACATGGCGGCGCTGTCCCAGGGCTCGCTGGGCCTGGACGACCTGGTCGACGAGCTGTCCCGGCTCTGAGTCCGGGCGGGTCGTCCCGACCTCGCGTCCGGGCGCGCGGCGCGGTGTCCGTCCCGGCGCGGCCGGTATCCCGTACGGGACGGGCGGTGTCCCGTACGGGACGGGCGCGGCCACCGGCGGCGGCGCCGCGCCCGGGCCCGGGCCCGGGAGGGAACGGAACCCGCGCCGCGCGGGGTTCCGCACCTCACGGGTTCCCCGGCGACCGTTCACCGGGCCCTTCCTCACCGGCCGAGGAATCCGGTGATCAGCTCCAGCCACCGGTCCGGCGCCTCCACGAACGGCAGGTGGCCGGTGGGGAGTTCAGCGGTCTCCGCACCGGGGATCGCGGCGGCCAGCCGGTACTGGAGGTCGGCGGGGACCAGCGCGTCGGCGGTGGTGACGACCACGAGGGTCGGGACGTCGAGGGCGGCGAGGTCCGCCCGGACGTCCACCCGTCGCACCAGGTCGACCTGGGCACCGGTGCCGGGCGGGACGGTCGCCGCCACCTCCCCGACCACCGCCCGGAGCCGGTCGGGGGCGAGGGAGTCCAGGGCGGCGGGACCGGAGGCCAGCAGGGTGAGGTACTCGGCGAGCGCGGTGGCGTCCCCCGAGTCGTACAGCCGCCGCCAGAGCGCGGCGGCCAGGTCGGTACGGCGGTCGAGGCGGGCGAACGCGGCGCTCAGCACGAGTCCGGTGACCCGCTCCGGGTGACGGGCGGCCAGCCGCACGGCGACCGCGCCGCCCAGGGAGTAGCCGGACACCCCGAACGTGCGCAGCCCCCGCGCGTCCGCCGCCGCCACCAACTGGTCCACCAGGTCGTCCAGCTCCAGCGGGGCGGTGGCGACCGGGGTGTCCCCCGACCCCGGATAGTCGACCCCGACGACCGCGTGCCGCGCGGCGAGCCCGTCCAGGATCGGCCCGTAGTTGGCCTGGATACCCCCGCCCCCTCCATGGGCGAGGAGCAGACCGGGCCCGGATCCCGCGACGGTCCGGGCGTAGGGGAGGGAGAGGGCGGGGGTGACCGGGGTAGCGGCGGGAGCGGAGGCGGCGAGAGCGGTCATGACGGGCTCCTCAACTGCGGGGCGGCGGACTGTCCATCGAGGGGAGTGCCGCCCCGGGCAGGCTCGCGCACCCAGGAAGGACTCACCTTTAGCGATCGCTAAAGCCCCGATGAGCGCAACCCTAGCAACACTTCTTTAGCGATCGCTACAAAGAGGGGTAGGGTGATGGGGTGAGCACGAGCGAAGAGGGAAGCACCGGCACCCGCGAGGACACCCCCGCGCGCCCGGGTCGCGCCCGGACCCGGCGCGCCTTCGACCGGGACAGAGCCCTGTCCGTCGCCCTGGAGGAGTTCTGGACGCACGGGTACGAGACGACGTCCGTCGCCTCGCTCACCCGGGCCATGGGGATCAACCCGCCCAGCCTGTACGCCGCCTTCGGCGACAAGGAGCGGCTGTTCGACGAGGCGGTCGACCTCTACCGGCGCACCTACGGGGCGGCTCCGCTGGAGGGCCCGGACGCCCGTACCGCGATCGCCGCGCGGCTGCGCCACTTGGCGGCGGACTACACCGACCCCCGCCATCCGCCGGGCTGCCTGATCATCACGGCGGCGGCCAACTGCGGCCCCGGCTCCCAGCAGGTGGGCGCCCGGCTGCGCGACATGCGGGAGGCGGCGAAGGCGTCCTTCGCCGGGCTGATCCGCGAGGACGCCGACGCGGGACGACTGCCCCCGGGCACGGACGCCGAGGCGCTCGCGGCCTTCTACGCGGCCGTCGTCCAGGGCATGAACCAGCAGGCCCGGGACGGAGCCGACCGGGCGACGCTGGAGGCGATCGCCGCGACCGCGATGCGGGCGTGGCCCGGCAGCGACGGGTCCTGAGCCCCGGCACCGGACGACACGCCCTCCCGCCGGCCGGACCGTCACCCCCGCGAACGGTCCCTCTCCGGACCGGCCCACCCGCTGACCAGGACGCCCCCGGGCCGTCGCGCCACGAACCGGCCCTCCGCAGGCCCTTCCGTCCACGGACCGGCCTCCACCCGCTGACCAGCACGCCCCTGCGACCGTCGCCCCACGGCACGGCGGACCCGCAGGCCGTCCGCCCATGGACCGACGGGCCCGTGAACGCACCGCACGCGCCGCCCCGGACCCGCGCCCCGGACCGGCGCACCAGGCTCCCGGGCCTCAGCAGCCGCAGGTCCCGGCTCCCAGGGGCGCGGTCAGCGGGTCCGGGTCCCGGCGCCGGGGGCCCTCCCAGGTCTCGTAGGCGAACCCCTCGCGGGCCCAGTACTCGAAGCCGCCGAGCATCTCCTTGACCCGGAAGCCCCGTTCGGCGAGGGCGAGGGCCGCCCGCGCCGCGCCGTTGCAGCCGGGGCCCCAGCAGTAGACGACGACGGGCACCGCCCGGTCGAGGAGCCGGTCCGCCTGCCCGGGGACGAGCGCGGTGGGCAGATGGACGGCGCCGGGCAGACGCCCCTGGTCCCAGGACTCGGTGGACCGGCAGTCCACGACGGTGAACCCGGGGTCGCCGCCCCCGGCCAGCGCGGCGGCCACGTCCGAGACGTCGGTGTGGAAGGCGAGGGAGGCCGCGAAGTGGGCGGCGGCCCGCTCGGGCGGGGCGGGCGGGACGCGCAGCACGGGGTGCGGGTGCGGGACGGTCGCGGGCGCGGCGGGCGCGGCCGTCGGATCGTGCGGGACGGTGGGGAGTGCGGCGGGCACGGTCATCGGATCGCTCCACGGGTCGGGGTGTCGGCTGTCCGGGGCGCCTCCCGGAACGCGGGGGCGGCTTCTCCGGCACCCACGAATCTACGGAGGCGACCGCCCCGGCAGAACGGCCGTTCCACGGGGCCCGACTTGTTCCGCCGGGGTTTCCCCTGCTATTCCTCGCCCATGACCGACTTTTCCCCGGACGCCACCGACTGGCGCATCCTGGAGGTCCTCCAGCGCGAGGGCCGGGCCAGTTACGCGGAGCTGGCGCGCGCGGTGTCCATGTCCCCGAGCGCGGTCACCGAGCGGGTGCGGCGGCTGGAGGAGGCGGGCGTGATCCGGGGGTACGCGGCGGTGGTGGACCCGGAGCGGCTGGGGCTGCCGATCCTGGCGTTCGTCCGGCTGCGCTACCCGACCGGGAACTACAAGCCCTTCCACGACCTGGTGGCCGTGACGCCGGAGATCCTGGAGGCGCACCACATCACCGGGGACGACTGTTTCATGATCAAGGTCGCGGCCCGGTCGATGGCGCACCTGGAGCAGGTGTCCGGCCGGATCGGCGCCCTGGGGTCGGTGACGACCAGTGTGGTGTACTCGTCGCCGCTGGCCCGCCGGGCGGTCGCCCGCTGAGACCGGCGCCGCCCGCCGGAACGGCAACCGACCCGCCGGAACGGCATCCGGCGCGTCGCACGGGCCCGGTCCGGCCCGGGGGACTCATCGGCTCCCGCCCCGCTGCCGCAGGGTCGAACCCGTCCGCCCCTTGACGACCTCCAACTGGGCGTGCACCCGGCGGCGCAGATCGGGGACGTGACTCACGATGCCCACCGAACGGTCCCGCTCCCGCAGGGAGTCCAGGACGTCCAGCACCTCGTCCAGGGTCTGGTCGTCGAGACTGCCGAACCCCTCGTCGATGAAGAGGGTGTCGAGCCGCACCCCACCGGCCTCGTCGGTGACGACGTCGGCGAGACCCAGCGCCAGGGCCAGCGAGGCGAAGAACGTCTCGCCGCCGGAGAGGGTCGAGGTGTCCCGGGCACGGCCGGTCCAGGCGTCCACCACATGGAGGCCGAGGCCCGAACGGCCGCGCCCGGTGCGGTCGTCGGAGT
Source organism: Streptomyces sp. JNUCC 64 (assembly GCF_054484115.1). Lineage (NCBI taxonomy): Bacteria > Bacillati > Actinomycetota > Actinomycetes > Kitasatosporales > Streptomycetaceae > Streptomyces > Streptomyces sp. JNUCC 64. The sequence continues at coordinate 7,317,262 of NZ_CM137015.1, read as the reverse complement.
GCACCAGGGTGTACCGGCCCTGCGACATCCGGGCCAGCCGGGCCGTCGCGGCGGCGGCGACCTGCTCCAGCCGGGCCGCCAGCACATAGGACTCCAGCCGCATCCGGCGCTCGTTGGCGCTGGACGTCCCGGCCGTGAGCCCAGCGAGCCGGGAGACCCGGTCGTGGTCCTCCCGGCGGGGGCCCAGCGCCCGGGCGGCGGCGGTGATCCGCTCCGACAGCCGGTCCAGGTCGTCGCGGTCCCGGACGGCCGCCGCGTGCGCGGCCGTGGCGTCCCGCAGCCGTCGACCGGCACGGTCCGCGGCATCCTCGGCGGCCGGGAGGTCGGCGGGCGGCAGCGCCGCGGCCGCCGCCGTCCCCTCCTCGGTGAGGACGGCGCGGACCTCCGCTTCCCGGCGCCGCCGGTCGTCGATCCGGTCCTGGAGCGCGCGGTGCGCCCCGGGCGCCAGCCGGTGCCCGGCGGCCTCCTCCGGGGTGGTGAAACCGGCGCGGAAGGCGGCGTCCGCCGCGCGCGCGTCGGCTTCCTTCAGCTGCCGGGCGGCCTCGGCGGCGAGGTGCGCGGCCTCGGCGGCGAGGTGCAGGGCCTCGGCCCGGCGGGCGAGTTCGGCGGCCCGGTCGGCGACGCTCGCCGCGCCCCCGCGCGCTTCGGCCAGGTCCCGTTCGGCGGCGAGCGCCTCCCGCTCCAGGGCCTCGTGCCGGGCGGCCCGGGACGCGGCGCGCCGGGCGGCCTCCTGCTGGACGGCGAGACGGCGGTCGTGCTCGGCCTCGGCCCGGTCCAGGGCCTCCCGGGCGGTGTGCAGTCCGGAGGCGAGCCGCTGGGCTCCGTCGCGCTCCGCGCGCAGACCGGTGACGGCGGCGGCGAGCGCGTCGACGGCGTCGTCCCCGGCCTCCTCGACGGCGGCGGCGAGTTCGGCGGCGACCCGGGCGGCGCGTCGAACGGCTTCGGCGTGGTCGGCCTCGGCCCGCTGGTACGCGGTGTGGGCGGTGTCCTCCGCGCTCCGGTCGACGTGGTCCGGCGCCCGGCGGGCGGGGGCGGGGTGGTCGAGGCCGCCGCAGACCGTGCAGGGCTCGCCGTCGCGGAGGGCGGCGGCGAGTTCGGCGGCGATGCCGTTCAGCCGTCGTTCCCGCAGGTCCAGCCAGTGCTGCCGGGTGGTGTTGACGAGGGTGTGGGCCGTTTCCCGCGCCCGCTCGGCGGTGGTGGCCTCCCGGGTGCGCCGGTCACGGAGGTGGGCCGCGTCGAGGCGTCGTTCGGCGGGCTCCAGCCGTGCCGTCAGGGCCTCGGCACGGGTGACGGCCTGCTGCGCGGAGTCGATCGCCCGGCGGTGCGCCGCCCGGCGGGCCTCCCAGTCGGCGAGCCAGGTCGCGGCGTCCTCGGCGTCCTCCTGGTCGGCCCGTTCCTCGCGCCCGGACGCGGCGCGCTCCGCGACCAGTTCGGCCAGTCGCCGCTCGGTGCGGCGGGCGGACTCCAGACCGCCGCGCTCCTCGGTGGCGCGGCGGGCGGCCGCGCGCAGTTCCCCGACGCCGAGGCCGGACAGGGGCCGGGTGTCCGGGGCGGGGGTCGCGCTCCCCGGCCCGGGGGCCGCCCCCGGAGTCGACCCGGCCCCGGGGGCCCTGGTCTCGGGGGCCCTGGTCTCGGGGGCCCTGGTCTCCGGGGAATCCGTGGTGCGGGCGCCGAGGCCGTCGAGCGCGGCACGGGCGTCGGCGTCGGCCCGGACGGCGGCCCGGTGCCGGGCCTCGGCGGCGGCCCGCAGTTCCAGCGCGGGTGCCACCTGGTCGGCCTTGTGGGCCCGCTCCGCGCGGAGCAGGTCCGCCCGGTGGTCCCCGGCCCGTTCCGCCAGCTCCGCCGCCCGCTCCCGGGCCCGGGCGAACCGGGCCTGCGACCGGTGGCGTTCGGCCGTCTCGCTCAGGGCGTCCCGGGCCGCGCGTTCGGCGGCCTCGGCGGTGGCCAGGGCGGACCCGGCGTGGGCGAGCCGTTCCCGGGCGGTGGTGCGGGCCACGGCGGCCCAGCCGAGAACGGCCCCGGCCAGTCCGGGCTCACCGGGCGCGGCCTCCGGCAGCGGCACCTCGCCCGCGCCGCCCGTGGCGGTGACCATCTGGTTGGCCAGGGCGAGCAGCTCGGTGTCGGCGGCGCGCACCGCGCCCTCGCCCTCCCGGCGCCGGTCCGCGAGCCGCTGTTCCACGGCGGCGAAGCGGCCGGTGTCGAAGAGCCGGCCGAGGAGTCTGCCCCGGGTCTCCGCGTCGGCGCGCAGGAACCGCGCGAAGTCGCCCTGCGGCAACAGCACGACCTGGCAGAACTGCTCCCGGCTCATCCCGAGCAGCTGGCCGATCTCCTCGCCGATCTCCTGGTGGGAGCGGCTGAGGTCCCGCCAGGTCCGGGAGTCGGGGTCGTACGCGCGCAGGGCGCTGTACGCCTTCTCCGTGGTGGTGCCCGTGCCGCGCTTCTTGGGGCGGGCCCAGGCGGGCCTGCGGGTCACCTCCAGCCGTCGTCCGGCGACCGTCAGGTCGAGGGTGACCTCGGTGACCGTGCCGGGATCGGCGTGGTCGCTGCGCAGATGGGTTCCCTGGGCGCTCTGGCGGGCACCGGGGACCGTTCCGTACAGCGCGTAGCACACCGCGTCGAGGACGGAGGTCTTGCCCGCGCCCGTGGGGCCGTGCAGCAGGAAGAGCCCGGCGCGGGAGAGGTCGTCGAAATCGACGTGCTGGGTGCCGCCGAAGGGGCCGAACGCCCGCAGCCGCAGGGTGTGGAGCCTCACCGGGCCACCTCGCGCAGGACGTCGTCGGCGCGGACGGCGTCCAGGGCGGCGCGCAGCACGTCCCGTTCGCGGTCGTCGGGTCCGGCGCCGCGCACATGGGCGACGAAGTCCTCGGTGATCTCCTGGTCGGTGCGCCCCGACAGCCGTCGCGCGTAGGAGACGTCCGGGTCCCCGGCCGGACGGTCGGGCGCGAAGACCAGGCTGAGGACGTGCGGGAACCGGGCGGCCAGCCGGGACATGGGGTCCTCGGGGCGGACCGGGTCGGTGAGGGTGGCCTCGACCCAGGCGTCCTCGTGAACGGTGAGCCCGGGGTCGGCGAGCAGCTCGTCGAGGCTCCCCCGGAGCCGGGCGAGGGGCCGGGGCACCGGGCAGTCGATCCGTTCGGCGCGGACCTCCCCGGTGGCGTCGAGGTCCACCAGCCACATGCTCTTGCGGTGGTCGGCCTCGGAGAACGAGTAGGCGAGCGGGGAGCCGGAGTACCGCACCCGGTCGCCGAGGGTCTGGCAGCCGTGCAGATGGCCGAGGGCCGCGTAGTCGACGCCGTCGAAGACGCCGAGCGGGACGGAGGCCACTCCCCCGACGGTGATGTCGCGTTCGCTGTCGCTGGGCCGGCCCCCGGTGACGAAGGCGTGGGCGAGGACCACCGACCGGGTGGTGGCGGGGCGGCCCGCGAGGTCGGCGCGCACCCGGTCCATCGCCGCCGCCAGTACGGACTCGTGGCGGGGGCGCGGGATGCCGAAGGCGTCCCCGACCAGGGCGGGCTCCAGATAGGGCAGCCCGTAGAAGGCGACCTCGCCGTGGGCGTCGCGGAGCAGCACCGGGGTGCCGACCGCCGACGGGTCGGTGCGCAGATGGACGCCCGCGTGGTCGAGGAGCCCGGCGCCGACGCCGAGGCGGCGGGCGGAGTCGTGGTTGCCGGAGATCATCACCGTGGGCACGCCCTCGGCGGCGAGCCGGTGCAGGGCGTCGTCGTACAGCTCCACGGCGGCGAGCGGGGGGACCGCGCGGTCGTAGACGTCCCCGGACACCACGACGGCCTCGACCCCGTGCTCCCGGACGGTGGCGACGAGGTGGTCGAGGAACCGGGCCTGGGCGTCGAGCAGGTTCACCCGGTGGAACGCCCGGCCCAGGTGCCAGTCGGAAGTGTGCAGGAGCCTCATGATCCCCGAGGTTAGCCGGAGGGTACGACAGCGGGGGCGGGTCCGGCGGACGCGGGCCGTGGCCCGGGTCCGTGGACGGTCCCCCCGGTGACGCGGTCCGCTCAGACCTCCCCGTACGCCTCCCCGCCGAGTTCCAGGACGGCCGTGCCCGCGGTGGCGTCGGCGAGCCAGGCGCGGAACGTCGCGACGTCCGCGTCGGGCAGGCCGACCTCGATGGTGACGGCCTCCCCGTAGCGCACCCCGCGGACCTCGCGGCCGGTGGCGCGCAGTTCGTTCTGGACCTTGCCCGCGCGCTGGTGGTCGACGGTGACGGTGGCGAGCCGGAAGCGCCGCCGGGTGACGGTGCCGAGGACGTCAAGGGCCTCTCCGACGGCGCCGCCGTAGGCGCGGATCAGCCCTCCGGCGCCGAGCTTGACGCCGCCGTAGTAGCGGGTGACGACGGCGACGGCGTAGCGGACGTCGCGGCGCAGCAGCATCTGCAGCATGGGCACGCCCGCGGTGCCGCCGGGCTCGCCGTCGTCGGAGGCCCGCTGCACGGAGGCGTCGGCGCCGATGACGTACGCGGAGCAGTTGTGGGTGGCGTCGGCGTGCTCCCGGCGGATCCGGGCGATGAAGTCCTGGGCCTCCCGCTCGGTGGCGGCGGGCGCGAGGGCGCACAGGAAGCGCGACCGGTTGATCTCGGTCTCGTGCACGCCTTCCCGGGCGACCGTGCGGTACTCGTCCTGCATCGTCCCAGCCTATGCGCAGGCCGCCGGGGCGCCCGCGCGGGTCCGGCGGGCTTTCCGGCGGGCTTTCCGGCGGCTGACGGTCGGCGGTCCACGGCGACCAGGAGCCGGACGGACCCGGCGGCCGGAAAGTCACGGAGGGTGACGGGAATCTCCGGCGGCCCCGCTTCGTTCCCCGGGGGAGCGGTGATCGCACCGGGAGACGCACGAGGAGGCGGACCATGCCGTACGGGGACCAGGAGACGGTCAGGAGGATCCTCACCGAGTCCGGTGACACCTGGGCGGTGGTGGGGCTGTCCAACAACACCTCGCGGGCCGCGTACGGGGTGGCGCGGGTCCTCCAGGAGTTCGGCAAACGGGTCGTGCCGGTGCACCCGAAGGCGGAGACCGTCCACGGCGAGCCGGGGTACGCCTCGCTCGCGGACGTCCCGTTCGAGGTGGACGTGGTGGACGTGTTCGTCAACGCGGCGCTGGCGGGCCAGGTCGCCGACGAGGCGGTGGCCAAGGACGCGCGGGCCGTCTGGTTCCAGCTGGGGGTGGTCGACGAGGAGGCGTACGAGCGGACCCGGGAGGCGGGGCTCCTGATGGTGATGGACCGGTGCCCCGCGATCGAGATCCCCCGACTGGGCTAGACCGTCTCCAACGGAGGCGGGGCAGGCGGGTCAGACGCGGCCGAGCCCGTCCACGACGGTCGCCCCGGGCAGTTCGGCGAGCGCCTTGCCGGGCGCGATCAGCTTGCCCCTGCGGCGACCGCTGCCGAGCAGCACGTACGGCATCTCCACCACGGCCGCGTCCACCAACAGCGGCCAGTCGGCGGGCAGTCCGATCGGGGTGATCCCGCCGTACTCCATGCCGGTGAGTCCGATCGCGGTGTCCATCGGGGCGAACGACGCCTTGCGGGCGCCCAGTTGACGGCGGACGACCCCGTTGACGTCCACCCGGGCCGCGGACGGGACGACACAGGCGGCCAGGGTGGTCTCGCCACCGCGCTTGGCCGCGACGACGACGCAGTTGGCGGAGGAGGCGAGCAGCTCGGGCCCGTAGTGCTCGGTGAAGGTGACGGTGTCCGCCCACTGCGGATCGGTGTCCACGTAGACGAGTTGGTCGGCGGGGACGTTGCCGCGCCAGTGCCGGATGGCGTCGGCGACGGGGGCGGTGAGTTCGGTGAGGCGGTCCGGGGCGGGAGCGGCGTCGTCGAAGGAACCGATGGGTGCGCGCATACCGGCACGCTAGCAGTCCGGCAGGAGGTCAGCGGACGGGCGGAACGGCCACCGCCATGGTCATCTCGACGGGTTCGGCGCCGTCGTTGCGGTAGGTGTGGGGGACGTTGGCCTCGTAGGTCGCGGCGGTCCCGGCGGGCACCTGGTGGACGGTGCCGTCCACGACGAGCGTCAGTTCCCCGGCCGTGACCCGGAGCAGTTCCATGGTGCCGGCCGGGTGGGCGTCGGAGGCACTGCCCTCGCCGGGCATCAGCCGCCACGCCCACAGCTCCAGCGGCCCGGGGCGGTCGGTGCCGACGAGGAGCGAGGAGTGGCTCCCGGCCTCGGTGGACCACAGGCGGACGGCCCGGTCGGCGGGGACCAGCCGCACCTGGGGGCCCTGCTCCTGGTCGAGGAGGGTGGCGATGCTGACGCCGAGGGCGTCCGCGAGCTTCACCGTGGTGCCGACGCTCGGATTGGTACGGGCCTGCTCGATCTGGATGATCATCCCCCGGCTGACGCCCGAGCGGGCGGCGAGGGCGTCCAGGGTGAAGGCCCGTTCCCCGCGCCAGCGCTTGAGGTTGCGGGCGAGGGACTGGGTGAGCTGATCGAGGTCCGACACGTTCCGTCCAAGGTGTTGGCTGACGCACCAGCGGCGCGGTGCACCGCGCGCCCGGGTACACGGCGGTGCACCGCACTGTACTTCGGGGCTCCGGAACAGTACCGGCCGCCGGTCGCACCGGCCGGGTGACTCCGGTCGGCCGTCCTTGGGACCACGCCGTTCCGGAACCGGAGCCCGTCCGGGGCGCGGGCCGTCCGGGGCGCGGGCCGTCCGGGGCGCGGGCCGTCCGGGGCGCGGGCCGTCCGGGGCGCGGGCCGTCCGGGGCGCGGGCCGTCCGGGGCGCGGGCCGTCCGGGGCGCGGGCCGTCCGGGGCGCGGGCCGTCCGGGGCGCGGGCCGTCCGGGGCGCGGGCCGTCCGGAGTCCGGCCCGGCGCCGCCCCGGACCCCGTCTCAGTCCGTCTCGGTTCCCCGGGCCGCCGGGCCCGCCCCGGGTCCCGAGCCCTCCCGGGCGCCCGGGCCGCCGGGCCCGTCCCTTGGGGCGTCCCCGGGTTCCGCCCGGGCCGCCGCGAGGAGGTCCTCGGGGGTGGCGCCCTCCGGGACCGGGACGGGCGCGGGCGTCCGCAGCGGCGGTTGCCAGCCGTCCCCGGGGGTCCAGCGCCGGACCACCCGCGCGGGCGCCCCCGCCACCACGGTGTGGTCGGGCACCGGCCCCCGGACCACGGCCCCCGCCGCGACCACCACGTTCCGGCCGATCCGGGCCCCGGGCAGGATCACGGCGCCCGTCCCGATCCAGCAGCCGGTGCCGATCTCGACGGGTTCGGCGCGCGGCCACTGCTTGCCGATGGGCTGGTCGGGGTCGTCGTAGGAGTGGTTGGTAGAGGTGATGTACACGTAGGGGCCGAAGTAGCTGTCCGCGCCGATGGTGATCGCGGCGTGGGCGACGACATGGCTGCCCCGGCCGAGGACGACCCCGTCGCCCACCCGCACGATCGGACCGGGGCCGAGGTCGAGCCCGGGCAGCAGACCGGCGGTCAGGGTGACCTGTTCCCCGATGACGCAGTGCGCCCCCAGGTGGATCCACGGTTCGCCGAAGACGGTGCCCTGGGGGAAGGCCAGCCGGGTGCCTTCGCCGAGGGACCCGAACCTCAGCCGTCCGGGCCGCTCCGCCGTGACGGCGCCCGCCCGCCGGGCCCACTCCCAGCCCCGGTGCACCACACTCTGGGTGGCCCGGCGCGACCACCGTCCGGGCGCGCGGCCCAGGACCGCGAACGGGCTCCGCTTCTTCGACATCCGGACACCCTACTCATGGGTAGCGACGGCTGGAACGGGCCCGCGTGTGATCTTCGCCCCCACCTGGCGGACCCTCCGCGCGCCGGGCTCCGGGTGCCCTACGGTGCCGTGGACGCACATCCGACGCGGCGCGGACCGCGCCGACGGGAAGGAGACAGGTCATGACCGAGCGGGCACTGGTCGCGGGCGTGGGCGGGAAGGAACCCGAGGTCGATCCGGGCGCCTTCCTGGCACCCACCGCCGTCGTGGTCGGCGAGGTGACGGTGGGGGCCGGGGCGAGCGTCTGGTACGGCGCCGTGCTGCGCGGCGACTGCGGTCCGATCGTCATCGGCGAGGGCAGCAACGTCCAGGACAACTGCATGGTGCACGTCGACCCCGGCTTCCCGGTGACCGTCGGGGCGCGGGTGACCATCGGTCACAATGCGGTGGTGCACGGCTGCGTGATCGAGGACGACGCGCTGATCGGCATGGGGGCGACGGTGCTCAACGGGGCGGTGATCGGCGCCGGTTCGCTGGTGGCGGCCCAGGCCCTGGTCCCGCAGGGCATGGAGGTGCCGCCCGGTTCGCTGGTGGCGGGCGTGCCCGCGAAGGTGCGGCGCCCGCTGACGGAGGAGGAGCGGGCGGGCATCGTCCGCAACGGGGCCATGTACACGGAACTCGCCCGGGCGCACCGGGACGTCCACGAGGTCCGGGTCCGCCGGGACGCCCAGGAGCCGTGCGGATAGCGCGGAACCCGTGGGCGGCGCGGCGGACGGCACCGGCCGGACCGGACGACGGGAACGGGCCACCGGGGAGGCCCACCACGACCCCGGCGCGCGCCCCCGGCCGCACCCCCGCGACCGTCCCGCTCCGACCGCGCCGCCTCAGCCGCATCACCTCAGCCGTGCGGTCCCAGTCGCACCGCCTCAGCCGTGCGGCCCCAGCCATGCGGTCTCAGCCGTGCGGTCCCAGGCACACCGCCTCAGCCGTGCGGCCGGAGCGTCCAGACCACCGTCATCTCCCCGGTGACGTCCCCGTCCGCGCGCCGGAGGGCGACGCGGACGGGGAACTCCGGGCGCCCGCCCGCGTCGAGTTCGGCGATGACCTCGGCGGCGGGCCGTCCCAGGGTGGCGGTCGCGGTGACCTCCCCCATGGCCAGTTTCCGGTAGGCGATCTCGGCGCGGACCGCGAGGGGGACGGCCCGGGAGAGCTGGTCGCCGAAGGCGGCGAGGACGATCGCGCCGCTGGCCGACTCCCCGAGGGTGAACATCGCTCCGGCGTGCGGTCCGCCGAGGTGGTTGTGGTACTCGTCCTGGTCGGGCAGGACCACCACCGCCCGCTCCGGACCCGTCTCCGGGAACTCCAGGTTGAGGGTGCGGGCCATCGGGACGGTGGCGGCGAGCATCTCGCCCACGGACGTGCGGTCTGCGCTCATGCCCGGATGTTACTTACGGGTAGACGCGTTGACCAGGCTCTCCGTCCGCTCCGGCGGCCATCAACCCGTCGAACACCCGTGACTCGTCCGTTGCCGGGCGCCACTATGGTTACTGCCCATGTGGCCAGGACAGCAGCAGCCCGGGGGCGAACAGAACCCGCAGCAGAACCCCAACCCGTACGCGCAGCCGGGGTACCAGCAGCCCAACCCGTACGCCCAGCCCGGGTACCAACAGCCCAACCCGTACGCCCAGCAGCCGGGTCAGCAGCAGTCCTGGGGCGCGCCCACCGTCCCGGTGGGACCGGCCGTCCCGGGACCGGGCGGCGGTGGCGGCGGGAAGAACCGCACCCGGGCGGTCGCCATCGGGGCCGCGCTCGCGGTCGTCGTCGCGGCGGGCGTCACCGGAGTGCTCGTCCTGGGCGGCGACGGGGACGACGACAAGGAACCGGCCGCCAAGGGCGGTGACACCAGCCCCTCGGCCCCGGCGTCCACCGGCGCGGAGGCCACCCCGGAGGAGTCGGCCACCGACAACCCGCGCGGGGGCGACGACGGCCTCAAGCCGACGATCGCGGGCTGGAAGCCGGTCCACAACCCCAAGTGGGGCATCGCCTTCGACGTTCCGGCCGACTGGGAGGTCGACCAGCCCGGGATGTCGATCGGCTTCGAGGAGGACGGGGCCAAGGAGATGAAGCCGCTGATCGTGATGTCGGCGCCCGCCTACCTCAAGCCCGAGTGGTGCGAGTCCGACGACGACAAGGACGGCAACACCAGCAGCACCGCGCTGGCCACCGTGGGCACCAAGGGGGCCAACGGCGCCACCAGCGCCGAGGACGCGGCCGTCCGGCAGGCGCCCTGGTGGGTGTTCGGCGGGTACACCCAGCCCGACCGCAAGAGCATGCGGTTCGACAAGAAGGGCACCCCCTTCACCACCACGTCGGGCATCAAGGGCAGCATCGCCCGCGCCCACTCCACGAACACGCCCAAGAAGGGCGAGTGCGTCACCGACGGCAAGTCCATCGCCTTCGGGTTCAAGAACTCCAAGGGCGACTACGTGGCCTGGAACCTCTACGGCGCCAAGGGCGTGAAGGACGAGCTCCCGGACTCGCTGATCACCCAGATCCTCAAGACGGTCCGGCTGCACGGGGAGCCCACCGGCTGACCTTCCCGGTCCGGCCGACCGCCCCCGCGACCCGCCCGGCGCGCCCGCCGGGCGGGAAAACGGATTGGCGTTCCGGGCGTTTGTGGCCAATAGTCCCTGGGTGACCTCCACAAACGCCCCCCAGCGCTCACGGCTGCCCTCCTGGGCGGGCCGCAACTACGTCCTCCTCACCGCCGCCACGGTGATCACCAACCTCGGCGGGCACGGCGCGCTGATCGCCTCGGCGTTCGCCGTGATGGAACTGGGCGGCGACAGCGGGGACGTGGGCCTGGTGGCCGCCTCCCGCGCCGTGCCGCTGGTGCTGTTCCTCTTGATCGGCGGGGCGGTCGCGGACCGGCTGCCACGGCATCGGGTGATGGTCGCCGCCAACACCCTCAACTGCGTCTCCCAGGGCGTCTTCGCGGTCCTCGTCCTCACCGGCGAGGCCACCCTCTGGCAGATGATGGTCCTCTCGGCCCTCGGCGGCACCGGGCAGGCGTTCTTCAGCCCCGCCTCCGAGGGCATGCTGCTGTCCTCGGTGACCGGCGAACAGGCGAGCCGCGCCTTCGCCCTGTACCGGATGGCCATGCACGGCGCGGGCATCGGCGGGGCCGCGCTCGGCGGCGCCATGGTCGCCACGATGGGCCCCGGCTGGGTGCTCGCCGTCGACGCCGCCGCGTTCGCGCTGGCCGGTGCGCTGCGGGTGTTCCTCGACGTCCGGCACATACCGCCCCGGGAGCCGGGCGAGGGACTGCTGGCCGATCTGCGCGACGGCTGGCAGGAGGTCGTCGGACGGCCCTGGCTGTGGTCGATCGTGGCGCAGTTCTCCATCGTGGTCGGGGTGATCGGCGTCTCGGAGGCGGTCTACGGACCGCTGGTGGCACGTGACGAACTGGGCGGCGCGGCCCCCTGGGGGCTCGCCCTCGGCGCCTTCGGCGTCGGAACCGTCGTCGGCGGGTTCATCATGTTCCGCTGGAAGCCGCGCCGACTGCTGTACGTGGGCACCCTGTGCGTGTTCGTCCAGGCGCTCCCGGCCGCCGCGCTGGCGGTCCCGGCCCCGCTCGTCGTCCTGGTCGCGGTGATGTTCGTGAGCGGGGTCGCCATCGAGGTGTTCGGCGTCGCCTGGATCACCGCGCTGCACCAGGAGATCCCCGAGGAGAAGTTCTCCCGGGTCTCCGCGTACGACTGGTTCGGCTCGGTCGGTCTGGTGCCCGTGTTCACGGCGCTGGCCGGACCGGTGGAGCACGCGGTCGGCCGGTCGGCGGCGCTGTGGGGCTGCGCGGTGCTGGTGACGGTGGTGACGGCGGCGGTGCTGTTCGTCCCGGACGTCCGACGGCTGGCCCGACGGGACCCGGAACCGTCCCCGGGAGCCGTCCCGGTGCGGAAGGACGCACCGGTCCAGGAGAGCGCCAAGGGCTGACGCGGGACGGACGGAGGACCGTAAGCGGGGGGGGTGCTCAGCCCACCCGGAAGGCGCCGCCCGGCGGTTCGGGGGAGGCCACCGCGTCCGCGTCCAGGACCGGTACCGCGTCCCCGGCCCGGCGGCGCAGCTCCGCACCGTGCTCCACCCGCGCCGCGAAGGCGTCGGCGGCGGCCCGGCGCGCCAGCTCCGCCACCGGCAGCGGGACGTGCGAGGCGACCAGGACGAGGTTGCCGAACCGGCGCCCGCGCAGCACCGGGGGCTCGGCGATCAGCGCCAGCTCCGGGAAGACCGCGCCGAAGGTCGCCAGCTGGGAGCGGAGGAAGGCGAAGGGCGCGCCGTCGGCGAGGTTCGCCGCGTACCGCCCGCCCGGGCGCAGCACCCGTTCCGCGGCCCGCGCGTAGCCGAGGGTGGTGAGGTGCGCCGGGACCCGCGACCCGCCGAACACGTCGGCGATCAGCAGATCGGCCGAGCGCTCGGGGGCGTGCTCCAGCCACTGGCGGGCGTCGGCCCGCACCACCTCGGTGCCCGACCCGGCGGGCAGCGGGAGGTGTTCCGCGACGAGCGCGCTGAGGGCCCCGTCCGCCTCCACCACCCGCTGCCGGGAGCCCGGCCGGGTGGCGGCGGTGTACCGGGGCAGGGTGAGCGCGCCGCCGCCCAGGTGGACCACGTCCAGCGGACGGCCCGCCGGGGCGGCGGTGTCGACGACGTGGCCGAGCCTGCGGGCGTACTCGAACTCCAGGTGCCCGGGGTCGTCGAGGTCGACGTACGACTGCGGGGCCTCGTCGACGGTCAGCAGCCAGGCCCGGCGCCGGTCGATGTCCGGCAGCAGCCGCGCGGTGCCGTGGTCCACGGCTCGGATGACGGGCAGGGGCTCCTCGGGGTCGTCCACCCGTCCATTGTGACCGCCCGGTGGTGGTGCGGACGCCACGGAAGCGACGTCCGCACCAGCGGTCCCGGGAGTCAGCCGACCCGGGACACCGTGCCCGCGCCGACGGTCCGGCCGCCCTCGCGGATCGCGAAGCCGAGGCCCGCCTCCAGCGGGACCGCGCGGCCCAGCTCCACGGTGACGTCGACCGTGTCGCCGGGGCGCGCCACGGCCGTGTCGCCGAGGTCGACGTTCCCGACCACGTCCGCGGTGCGCAGATAGAACTGCGGTCGGTACCCGGTGGCGACCGGGGTGGTCCGGCCGCCCTCGGCCGCCGACAGCACGTACACCCGCGCGGTGAACCGCCGGGCGGGCACCACGCTGCCGGGCGCCGCGACCACGTCCCCCCGGCGGACCGCGTCCCGGGCGACGCCGCGCAGCAGCAGCGCCACGTTGTCACCGGCCTGCGCCTCGTCCATGGGCTTGCCGAAGGTCTCCACCCCGGTGACGACCGTGGTGGCGCCCTCCGTCCCGGAGCCGAGCAGCTCCACCCGGTCGCCGACGCGTACGGTGCCGCGCTCCACCGCGCCGGTCACCACGGTGCCCCGGCCGGTGATGGTGAGGACGTTCTCGACGGAGAGCAGGAACGGCGCGTCCAGGTACCGCTCGGGCAGCGGTACGAAGGTGTCGACCGCGTCGAGCAGCGCCACGATGGACTCGGTCCACTGCGGGTCGCCCTCCAGCGCCCGGAGGCCCGAGACCCGGACGACGGGCACGCTGTCCCCGCCGTAGCCGTGGGCGGTGAGCAGTTCGCGGACCTCCAGCTCCACCAGGTCGGTCAGCTCCTCGTCGCCCGCGTCCGCCTTGTTGATCGCGACGACGACGTGGTCGACGCCGACCTGACGGGCCAGCAGGACGTGCTCGGCGGTCTGCGGCATGATCCCGTCGAGGGCGGAGACGACGAGGATCGCCCCGTCGAGCTGCGCGGCCCCGGTGACCATGTTCTTGACGTAGTCGGCGTGACCGGGCATGTCCACGTGGGCGTAGTGGCGGGTGTCGGTCTCGTACTCGACGTGCGCGATGTTGATGGTGATGCCGCGGGCGGCCTCCTCCGGCGCCCGGTCGATGCGGTCGAAGGGCACGAAGGTGCCGGTGCCGCGCTCGGCGAGCACCTTGGTGATCGCGGCGGTGAGGGTGGTCTTGCCGTGGTCGACGTGTCCCATGGTGCCGATGTTGAGGTGCGGCTTGGTGCGGACGTAGGCCGTCTTGGACATGGTGGTTCCTCGCGTCGTGGAGGTGAGCGGGGACCGGAGCTGCGCTCCGGACCGGGACCCCTGGGACTCTCCGACCCTCCCCCTGCGGGGTCCGCCGGACGATCCGGGGAGGGTCAGCGTCGGACGCCGCCGACGGTCACGAACGCGCACGTGACGGCAGCCTTCGGGGCATCCGCGGTAGCGGATGCCGCAAGGAGGAAGGCGTGCCGGAACATGGGGAGATCATCCCCGGCGGGGTGCCGGGCCGTCGACCGAATTAACCGGCCGGGCCCGTCGCCCGGCCCGGGGCGCGGGCCGCGCTCCGGAACACGGGCCCGCCCCGGGGCGCGGGCCCAGGGCACGCGCCGGACCGGACGGCCGTGGACCCTACGGCGATCATATGTACGGGTCGGTTACTCTCCCCGGATGCTGGACACCACCGTCCCCCGTCCCGCGCCCGTCCCCGTGGCGCCCCCGGTGAGCGCCGCCGCGCGCTGGGCCGGGGTCCTGCTGTCGCCCCGGGCGCGGCTGTCCCTGCTGGTGGTGGTGCTGGTGGTCGCGGCGGCCGGGATGCTGGTCTTCGAACCGCAGCGGCTGCTGGCCGACGGCTGGCCGCCCGAACTGCGGGGCGCCGCCGCCGCGGTGGTCTTCGCGGTGGCCTACGGACTCTGCACGGTGGTCTTCGTGCCCCGGCCGCTGCTGAACCTCGCGGCGGGCGCGCTGCTGGGCGCGCGGTACGGACTGGCCGCCGCGGTCGCGGGGACGGTCATCGGGGCGGCGGTCTCGTTCGGGCTGGGCCGGGTGCTGGGGCAGGACGCGCTGCGGCCGCTGCTGCGGGGGCGCTGGCTGAAGGCGGCGGACGGCCAGCTCAGCAGGCACGGCTTCCGCTCGATGCTGGCGGTCCGGCTGTTCCCCGGGGTGCCGTTCGTGGCGGCGAACTACTGCGCGGCGGTGTCCCGGATGGGATGGACGCCCTTCCTGCTGGCCACCGCGCTGGGCTGTGTGCCGAACACGGCCGCCTACGTGATCGCGGGCGCCCGCGCCGAGAGCCCGACCTCCCCCGGTTTCCTGGTGGCCGCCGGGTTCATCGCGGTGACGGGCCTGGGCGGCGCCCTGCTCGCCTGGCGCAAGCGGCACCGTCTGGGCGGCTGACCGCCCGCCACGGCCCGTTTCCCTCCCGCTCCACGGAGCGTTCCCGAGCGCACGCCCAAGGACCGTTCCCGACCCGGGCGCCCCCGCGCGGGGAGGACGGTCACCCACCCCCACCCTGCTACCTTGTGTGCCCCATCGTGCACTTTGCGTCATCCTGGGGAGCGTGTGTGAAGGTCGCCTGTGTCGGCGGCGGGCCCGCCGGTCTGTACTTCTCGATCCTGATGAAGCGCCAGGACCCGTCCCATGACATCACCGTCTACGAACGCAACCCCGCCGGATCGACGTACGGCTGGGGCGTCACCTACTGGGGCGCGCTGCTGGACCGGCTGCGGACCGGGGACCCCGAGTCGGCGCGGGCCATCCGGGCCCGCTCGGTGAGCTGGCACCAGGGCGTCGCGCACGTGGGCGACCACGTCACCGCCCGCCCCGGCGACCAGGGCTTCGGCGTCGGACGGCGGGCGGTGCTCGCCGTCCTCGCGGAGCGCGCCGAGTCGCTGGGCGTCCGGGTGCTCTTCGAGCACGAGGTCACCGAGGCCCCGGACGCGGACCTGGTGGTCGCCGCCGACGGGGTGCGCAGTGCCCTGCGCGACGCGCACCCGGAGCACTTCGGGACCCGGGTCTCCCCCGGCCGCAACCGGTACGTGTGGCTCGGCACCTCCAAGGTGTTCACCTCGTTCACGTTCGCCTTCGCGCCCACCGAGCACGGCTGGATCTGGTGCTACGGCTATCCGTTCGACGGGACGCGCAGCACCTGCGTCATCGAGTGCTCCCCCGGGACCTGGCGGGGCCTGGGACTGGACCGGGCCGACGGGGCCGAGGGGCTGAACGTCCTGGAGAAGCTCTTCGCCGGACCGCTGGACGGGCATCCGCTGATCGGGCGGGAGGACTCGGACGACCCCGCGCCGTGGCTCACCTTCCCGACCGTCACCAACCGCTCCTGGTACCAGGAGAACCTCGTCCTGCTCGGCGACGCCGCCCACACCACCCACTACTCGATCGGCGCGGGCACCACCCTGGCCCTGGAGGACGCGATCTCGCTGGCCGCCGCGGTGCGCGAGGAGCCCACCACCGGCGCGGCGCTGGCCCGCTACCAGCGGGAGCGGCGGGCGGCACTCGTCCCGGTGCAGAGCGCGGCGCGCTACAGCGCCCGCTGGTACGAGAACCTCCCCCGTTACATGGCGCTGCCGCCCGAGCGGATGTTCGCGCTGCTCGGGCAGCGCCACTCCCCGCTGCTCCCGTACGTGCCGCCGGGGCTCTACTACCGGATCGACCGGGCGGTCGGACGGCTGGAGGCGCTGCGCCGTCTCAAGCGGTGGGCGGGCCCGAAGGTCGCCCGGGGACTGCACGGCCGTTCGCACGACCGCTGACGCCCGCCGCCGGTCTCCGGGCCGGGCGGCCCGTCCACCGACGGACCCGTCGCTGTCGGTCCGTCGGCCCGTTGCCCGTCGGCCCCGTGTCCACGGTCCGGTCCGGAGACGACCACCGCACGGCCGGACACCCGGCCCGTGGACACGAGTCATCGACGGCCCGGACGGTCACCGGACCGGCGCGCGCGGGGACCGTCCGGCGTGCGGGGCGTCCCGCGCACGGGCCGTTCGGCGGGCGCGCCCCGGCCCGACGCCGACCGGCCGCCGACCGGTCGACCCCCGTTCATCCACGGCTCCTACGCTCCGGACGACGCCACCGGCCGCCCGTCCGGGCGGCCCCGGAACACTCCCTTCCCCGACACCGGCGGCCTCCCGGCCGCCCGGCAGTCCCCGTCCCGTCCGCACCCGGTTCCGCGCGTCCGCGCGCCGGGGCCCGATCAGCACTGGATCCCGTCACTTCATGTCTTGGTTCGAAGCCTTGGTCCTCGGACTCGTCCAGGGACTGACCGAGTTCCTCCCCATCTCCTCCAGCGCGCATCTACGGCTGACCGCCGCGTTCGCGGGCTGGCAGGACCCCGGGGCGGCGTTCACCGCGATCACCCAGATCGGCACGGAGACCGCCGTGCTGATCTACTTCCGCGCGGACATCACCCGGATCGTCTCGGCGTGGTTCGCCTCCCTGACGGACCGGTCGAGGCGCGCCGACCACGACGCGCAGCTGGGGTGGCTGGTCATCATCGGCTCCCTGCCCATCGGGGTGCTCGGGGTGACCCTGAAGGACCAGATCGAAGGGCCCTTCCGCGATCTGCGGCTGATCGCGACCACGCTGATCGTGATGGGCGTGGTCCTGGGGATCGCGGACCGGCTGGCGGCGCGCGACGAGGCGGGCGGCGGGAAGCACCGGGCGGCGCGGCCCCGCAAGACCCTGCGCGACCTGGGGGTCAGGGACGGGTTGGTCTACGGCTGCTGCCAGGCGCTGGCGCTGATCCCCGGGGTCTCCCGGTCGGGCGCGACCATCAGCGGCGGGCTGCTGATGGGCTACACCCGGGAGGCGGCGGCCCGTTACTCGTTCCTGCTGGCGATCCCCGCCGTGCTGGCCTCCGGCGTCTACGAACTGAAGGACGCCGGGGCGGGGCACGTGTCCTGGGGGCCGCTGGTCTTCGCGACGCTCGTCGCCTTCGGGGTGGGCTACGCCGTCATCGCCTGGTTCATGCGGTTCATCACCACCAAGAGCTTCATGCCGTTCGTCTACTACCGGATCGCCCTGGGCCTCCTGTTGTTCGTCCTGGTGGGTGCCGGGGTGCTCAGCCCGCACGCGGCCGAGTTCGGCCACTGACGCGACCGCCCGGCCCCGGGGGCACGGCGCCCGCGCGGCCCTTGGCGCGCGGTCCCGCCCCGGAGGCGCTGTCCAGCCGGGACGGGACCCCTCAGCTCACGCAGCCAGCATGGGCTGTTGACGGTTCCACCGTAGGGGGCACCACTGACAACGCCCGGCGTCCGTCCGGAATCCACCGGGCGGCGCCCGATATCCGAAACAGGCACTCCTACCTCGCCCCGGCGCGTCCAAAACCCGCCAGCACCTCGAAAACCGGCCCGCCGCGAGAGAGTTGTCTCACAACGGCTCCCCCGCCGACCTCGCCGAATGACCCCCGGTAACCACACGTGACCTGCACGTTCTCTCCGCAAAGCCATCCGGAGCACCTTGCGTACAGTGATGAACTATAGGCAAGGCGTAGCGGATGGTCAGATCGACCGCCTAAGCTTCATGCCATGTCCCGCACCCAAGAGCACTCCGGTTGCGTGCGTTCCGCCGACTCGTTGAACGAGGAGATCCGCGACCTCTGGCTGCGGACGGGCGGCCGCCTGTCAGCGGAGGAGCGCCGTACCTATGAGGCCCTGGTGACCGAATGGGCCGCCGCCGTCCGGCGCGACGTCAGGACCTGGTGAGCGGACCGGTCACCGGCTCCCCGTACCAGCGCCACTCCGTCCGTCGCCCGAGGCCCGGAAGATCCGCCCGGCCCGTCGCCCACAGCAACGCCCGCCAGGGGTCCTCACCGGGCGGCACGTCCGGGAAGAGCCGGGCCAGCACCCGGCGGCACACCCCGGCGGGCGGCTCCCACACCACCCCGTCGAACCCGTCCGCGACGTCGTGGACGTGCACCAGCGTCTCCACGACGCCCATCGCCGCGAACCCCTCCGGGTCCGACACCCCGAAGCCGTGGTGCGCCCGGACGGCGGGGTCCCGCGTCGTCACCATCGCGGCGAGCAGCCCGGCACTGGCCTCCAGCACCTGGAACAGCCCCGCCACGCCCACCGTCCGGTCCACCCGGACCGTGACCGCCGGGCCCCCGGGGCGGGCGGGCTCGTAACGGAACGGCACCTCGGTGTCCAGGGGCGGAACGCGGGGGCCCAACTGCGCGGCGTACGCGAACAGGTCGTCGGCGAGGTGCTCGACGGTCTCCCAGCGGTCCCAGTCCAGCGAACCGGCGCGGGCCGACCAGTCGCCGTCGCGGGCCACCGCGAGCGCGTCCAAAGCCAGCGCCACGGTGTCCGTCACGTCCCGCGCGGTCACCGGGCCGGATTCCTCGTGTGCGGTGATGTCCATCCGGCGACCGTACCAACGGCCTCCGGCCGGACGGCGCGACCGGTCGGCCGGGCCGGTGCACGCCCCTTGGCGGGACGGGCCGCCGGGCCAACACTGAGGCCATGACCCAGCGCGTGGACCTCGCCACCGTCATGGACCGCCTCGCCCTCGACGCCCTCCTCAGCGCCTACGCCCACGCCCTCGACGAGGGCGACCGGGTCGACCCGGTCGCGTTCCGGGAGTTGTTCGTCCCCGGCGGGCGCCCCGGCCACCCCCTCCTCGGAGGACCCCCCGCCCCCGGTCCCGTCCCGGACGCCGCCGACCGGCTGGCGGACGCTCTCGGCCCGTTCCCGGTGCGACAGCACCTCCTCGTCAACCGGCTGGTGCGCTTCGACGTCCTGGAGCGCGACGACGGCGATCTGGCACGGGTGCGGGCCGACTGTCTGAGCGTGCTGCGCTCCTCCCCCGACGGGCCGGGCAGGGAGTCGGGCGCGCGGTACGACTTCACCGCGGTGCGGACGCCCGACGGCTGGCTGCTGCGGGACGTCGTCACCAGGGAGCTGTGGCGGCGGGAGCGGGCCTGAGCCTCAGGGGGGCGCGGAGGCCCGACGAGCCCCGCGCGGGACGGAAGGCGCGCGCCCCGCGCGGGGCTCCCCGGGCGGTGCGCGGGAGTGCGGCGTCCCTGCCCCCCGTACCACCCCCGTACCGTTCCCGGTTGCCGGGCGCGCGCCGGGCCGTCCGACGGGGTAGGGGTGACCGGGAAGGACCCGGCGACCCAGGGAGGCCCCATGGACGTGTTCCCCGGCGGACGCGGACGGCTCGGAGGGGTCCGGGGGCGGATCCCCGCCGGAGGGTGGCGCCGTTCGGGCCTCGTCGTCCTGGCGGGCGCCCTGCCCGCGCTGTCCTTCCCGGCGCCCGCCCTGTGGTGGCTCGCCTACGCGGCGCTCGCGCCCTGGATGCTGCTGGTCCGGGACGCGTCCGGCGGTCGGCGGGCCGCACTCGACGGGTGGTGCGGCGGGCTCGGGTTCATGCTGGCCGCGCACCACTGGCTGCTGCCCAGCCTGCACGTGTTCACGGTGGTGATCGCCGGACTGCTCGGGGCGCTCTGGGCGCCCTGGGGCTGGCTGGTGCGGCGGCTGACGGGCGGACGGCCGGGCCCCGCGCGGGCCGCCGCCGCGCTGTTGCTGGTGCCCTCGGGGTGGCTGGCGATCGAGGTCGTCCGCTCCTGGCAGGGGCTCGGCGGGCCCTGGGGGCTGCTGGGCGCCGGTCAGTGGCAGGTGACGCCCGCACTGCGGCTGGCCTCGCTGGGCGGGGTGTGGCTGGTCAGTCTGGCCGTCGTGGCGCTGAACACGGCCCTGGTGCTGCTGGTGGCCGCGCCCGCCGCGCGGATCCCGGCGGTGGCCGGGCTGGTCTCGGTGGTGGCGGCGGGCGGGGCGGCCTGGGCGTGGGCACCGCGTCCGGTGCCGGACGGGACGGCGCGGATCGCCGTGGTCCAGCCGGGCGTCGTCGACGGGGCGGACGCGCGGTTCGCCCGGGGGGAACGGCTCACCCGCGCGCTCGCCGGTCAGCGGACCGACCTGGTCGTGTGGGGCGAGAGCAGCGTGGGCCACGACCTGGGCGACCGCCCGGACCTGGCGGCCCGGATCGCCGCGCTCTCACGGGAGGTCGGCGCCCACGTCCTGGTCAACGTGGACGCGCGCGGCGGCGGCCCGGGCGCGCCGCCCGGCATCTACAAGAGTTCCGTGCTGGTCGGCCCGGACGGTCCCACCGGCGACCGGTACGCCAAGATGCGGCTGGTCCCGTTCGGGGAGTACGTCCCGGCCCGGTCGCTGCTGGGCTGGGCCACCTCGGTGGGGAAGGCCGCGGGCGAGGACCGGCGCCGGGGCACCCGGCAGGTGCTGATGGACACCGGCGGCCTCCGGGTGGGTCCGCTGGTGTGCTTCGAGACCGCCTTCCCCGACATGAGCCGGCGGCTCGCGGCGGACGGCGCCGGGGTGCTGGTCGCGCAGTCCGCGACCTCGACCTTCCAGGACAGCTGGGCCCCCGCGCAGCACGCCTCGCTGGCGGCGCTGCGGGCGGCGGAGACCGGTCGGCCCGTGGTCCACGCGACGCTCACCGGCGTCTCGGTGGTCCACGGCCCGGACGGACGGCGGGTCGGCCCCCCGCTGGGCACCGGGGGAGCCGCCGCCCACGTCTACGAGGTGCCGCTGGCGACCGGGACCACCCCCTACACCAGGTTCGGCGACTGGCCGGTGGGGGCGGCCGCGCTCGCCCTGGCGGGGTACGGCGCGGTGAGCGGGGCGCGCCGGATCAGACGGCGTCCTCCTCGATCGCCCGCACCACCCGCTCGCACAGCTCATGGGTCGCGAGCGCGTCCCGGGCACTGAGCGTCCGGCCCTCGCGCACGGCGTCGAGGAAGGCCAGGGCGACCTGTTCGATGCCGCGCTGACGGGGCACCGGCACCCAGTCGCCGCGCCGCCGCACACTGGGCTGCCCCTTGTGGTCCACGATCTCCGCGAGGTTGAGGACCTGCCGCTTGCTGTCCTGACCGGCGACCTCCAGCACCTCCTCGGTGGAACCGCTGAGGCGGTTCATCACCCCGAGGGCGGTGAAGCCGTCGCCCGCGAGCTGGAGGACGACGTGGTGCAGGAGTCCGTCCACGACCCGGGACCGCACGCCGACGTGGTCGATCCCACCGGGCACCAGGAAGCGCAGGGTGTCCACGACGTGGATGAAGTCGTCGAAGACGAAGGAGCGCGGCGCCTCCGGCAGTCCGACCCGGTTCTTCTGCATCACGATCAGTTCGCGCGGGTGGTCCAGGCACTGGACGTACCCGGGCGCGTAGCGCCGGTTGAAGCCGACGGTGAGCCCGACCCCGCGCTCCTCCGCCAGTTCCACCAGCCGTTCGCAGGTGGCGAGGTCGTAGGCGAGCGGCTTGTCCACGTAGGTCGGCACCCCCGCCTCCAGCAGCCGGGTGGTGATCTCGGGGTGGACTTCGGTGGGCGCGTGGACGAACGCCGCGTCGAGGCCCTGGTCCAGCAGCGCGTCGAGGTCGGTGTGGAGCCGCTCCCCGGGGAGGTGGTACGTCGCGCCGACCTCCTGGAGGGTGGCCGGGGTGCGGGTCTGCAGGTGCAGTTCCACGTCCGGCTGGACGGCGAGTACCGGCAGGTACGCCTTCCGCGCGATGTCCCCGAGTCCGATGCAGCCGACCTTCACGCGCGTCTCCCGCTAGCTGGTGCGAATGTGCCGCCCGGCAGCATACGGGTCCTGCGGCGGACGCCAGTCGGCTATTCCGGCGAATCCGCGCAGGGCGGCGTCCGGCACCAGGCGCGAGGTCAGCGCCAGCGCCCCGGCGCGCAGGGCGACCGCGGGCCGGGAACGCAGGGCGACGACCCGGGCGACCCGGGCGGAGGCCCGGACCACGGCGGTGGTCCGGGGCAGCCGGTCGGCGGTGTACGCGGCGAGCCCCGCCACCGGATCGACGGCGCCCGGGTCGGCGTGGAAGGCGAGGACCACCCCGTCCTCGACGGCCTGGTTGCCGCCCTGGGCCAGCATCGGCGCCATGGCGTGGGCCGCGTCGCCGACCAGGACGGTCCGGCCCCGGTGGAAGGCGGGCAGCGGGGTGGTCATCTGGTGGACGTCGTTGCGCAGGACGGGCAGTCCGGCCGCCGCGTCGAGGAGGTCGGGGACGGGGTGGTGCCAGTCCCCGAAGCGCCGTCGCAGTGCGGCGGCCTCGTCGTCGGAGGTCGCGCCTTCGGGGGCGAGGGCCGCCGCGTAGGCGTAGACCCGGCCGTCCTTGAGTGGCTGCGACCCCCACAGGGCGCCGCGCCCCCAGGTCTCGTGCGGGGCGAAGGGCCGGTCCGGGCCGGGGGCGACGAACCGCCAGGCGGTGAACCCCGAGTAGCGGGGGCCGGGGTGGTCGGGGAAGAGGGCCCGGCGGACGGCCGAGCGGATGCCGTCGGCGCCGACCACCAGATCGGCTTCGAGGTCTCCGGCCGGGGTGCGGACCACGGCGGGCGCGCCGCCGGGCCTTCCCGGGGCGACGAGTTCGCCGGGGGTTCCGGTGCGCAGCCGTCCGGGCGGCAGGGCGGCGGCGAGCCGGGCCACCAGCGTGGCGCGGTGCAGGAGGACGAGGGGGCCGCCGAAGCGTTCGGTGACGGCGGCTGCGTCCAGCCGGGAGAGCCAGCGGCCCCCGGGGGTGCGCAGCCCGCCCGTGCCCTGCCAGGCGGCGAGGGCGCGGATGTCGTCCCCGAGGCCGATGACGTCCAGGGCCCGCTGGGCGTTGGGGGCGAGTCCGATGCCCGCGCCCACCGGGTCGATGGCCGGGGCGCGTTCCAGGACGGTGACGTGCCATCCCCGTTGGCCGAGGGCGACGGCGGCGGTGAGGCCCCCGATTCCGCTCCCGATGACGACCGCGTGACGTGACGGCATGACCCCTCCGGATGACTACACCTGTAGTGCAGGACGCCTCGACCGTACTACAGCCGTAGTGAGCGGAGTAGATTGGGACCGTGCCCCCTTCCCTCCCTCCGCTTCCCCCGGCCGGTTCCCCCTCGCCGGACGGTGCCCTTCCCGGCGCTCCCCTCGTCTCCCGTCCGGCGGCGGGTCGTCCGACCGGCTCCGCGCCCGGCGTGGAGCGGGCCGTGCTCATCGCCGACACGGCGCTCGCCCTGCTGTGCGAACGCGGTATGCGCGGCCTCACCCACCGGGCGGTGGACGAGGCCGCCGGGCTGCCCCAGGGCTCCACGTCCAACCACGCGCGCACCCGGCTGGCCCTGCTGGAGGCGGCGAGCCGACGGCTCGCCGAACGCGAGGCCGGGGTGCTGGCGGTGACCGGGCTGCCGGGCCTGGCGGGGGACGTCGACACCCTGGCCGAGGGGCTGGCCGAAGCGATGCACCGCTATCTCACCGGCCACCGGGAGCTGCTGGTGTGCCGCTACGAACTCGCCCTGGAGGCCACCCGGCGGCCGGAGCTGCGCCGGGTGTTCGACGACGCGGGGCGGCGGTTCCGGGAGCCGCTGCGAGCGATCGTCACGGCGCTCGGCTCGCCGGACCCCGAACGGCACGCGCTGGCGCTGGTGGCCTGGTCCGACGGGTTGATGTTCTCGTACACGGCCGGGTCGTTCCACGACGCGCCGCTGACCCGGGAGGGGCTGCGCGCCGGGTACCGCGAGCTGCTGGCGGGGATGACGGGCCGCTGACGATCCCCACGGGGGCGACGGCTCCAGCGCGCGTCGCGGCGGTCAGTGGAGGTCGGGATCCGCGTCCAGACTGCGGCCGAGCCGGACGATGGCCGACCGGATCGTCTCGCCGTACGCGTCGGCGGTGAGGGCGTCCAGGGCGCCCCGGGAGAGCCGAAGATGGCTGCGGGCGGCCTCCCGGCGGCCCAGCTTCACGTAGTCGGCGGCGAGGTTGAGGTGCAGGGCCGGGTAGAAGGCGCGGGCCGCGGGGGCCCGTTCACGGGTTCCGGACCGCCCGTCGACCAGCTCCCGGGCGGCGGACAGGGCCCTCAGGTCCCAGGCGAGTTCGGCCTCCGGATCGTCCTGGGTGTCCGCCAGGTAGTGGGCGAGGGTGCAGCGGTGCAGCGCGTCGCCGTCCTCGGCCAGTTCCGCCCAGAGCGCCAGGAAGCGGTCCCGGGCCTCGGCGCGGTCGCCCCCGTGGTGGAGCATCACGGCCTGACCGATGCGGGTCAGCGTGGCGTCGTGCTCCCCGTCCGCCGCCCACCGCTCCTGCCGTTCCGTCACCGCTGCCTCCGCAGGTCCACCGGCGTACCGGTCGCGCCCGGACCGGTACGCCGGTCGTGTCGTCCCCGACCGACGCTAACGGGGACGGGGGCCGTCACCGGGCAGGCGCGGGCTGCGTACGCACCACTGGTCCACGTCCGGGCCGGGACGCGCGGCGGCGGACGACCGGTCCATCGCCGCGCGTCCCGGTCTCGCACCGGGCGGGGCCCCTCAGCCGAGGTCGGGGATCCGCCAGTCGACGGGGTCGTGCCCCTGGAGGGCGATGGCCTCGTCGATCTGGGTGAAGGGCTTGGAGCCGAAGAACCGCTTGGCGGACAGCGGCGAGGGGTGGGCGCCCTTCACCACGACGTGCCGCTCCTCGTCGATGAGCGGCAGCTTCTTCTGCGCGTAGTTGCCCCACAGGACGAACACCGCCGGGTCGGGACGGTCGGCGACCGCCCGGATGACGGCGTCGGTGAACCGCTCCCAGCCCTTGTTCTTGTGGGAGTTGGCCTCTCCGGAGCGGACCGTCAGCACCGCGTTGAGCAGCAGGACGCCCTGCTCCGCCCACGGCATCAGATAGCCGTTGTCCGGAACGGGGTGGCCCAGCTCCGCGTTCAGCTCCTTGTAGATGTTCCGCAGCGAGGGCGGGGTCTTCACCCCGGGCCGCACCGAGAAGCACAGGCCGTGCCCCTGGCCCTCGCCGTGGTAGGGGTCCTGGCCCAGGATCAGGACCTTGACCCGGTCGTAGGGCGTGGCCTCCAGCGCCGCGAACACCTCGTCGCGCGGGGGGTAGACGGGCCCCTTGGCCCGCTCCTCCTCCACGAAGTCGGTCAGCTCCTTGAAGTAGGGCTTCGTCAGCTCCTCGCCGAGGACGCCGCGCCAGGATTCGGGCAGCAGGGCGTTGTCGGTCACGTGCGCATCCTCCGGAAAACGTTCGTACGGCGGCCGTGGACCACGGCCGCCCCCACACATCAGAGAACCTACCGGCGCCCACTGACAACGGCCCCCGGTTCCCGGTACTACCTGTCGTTCCTACCGCCGCTACCAGTCGGCCTTGCGGCGCAGTTCCCACAGCATCATCACCGTGGACGCGTCGAGGGCGCTCTCGTTGCCGGAGATCTCCTCGCTCGCCGCCACGTACTGCCTGCCCTGCCAGAGCGGCAGCAGCCGGGCGTCGTCCACCAGGATCTGCTGGGCCCGTTCGAAGTCGTCCTCCGTCAGGGCGCGGTCGGTCTCCCGGCGGGTCCTGGGCAGCAGCACCGAGGTGATCTCCGGGACCGGGTACGGGATGCCGAGCACGTTGCGCTTCCCGACGAAGGGCGCCACGAAGTTGTCGGGGTCCGGGAAGTCCGGGAACCAGCCACGGCCGAAGACGGGGTACTCCCCCGCGCGGTACCCGGGCTCGTACGTCTTCCAGGGGCGGCTCTTGAGCTTGACCTCGAAGAGCCCGGTGTCCTCCAGCTGCCGCTTGATCTCGGTGAAGGAGTCGGCCGTCGCGGAGCCGTAGCGGTCGGAGGCGTACCACAGCTCCAGCGGTACCGGTTCGGTGATCCCGGCCTCGGCGAGCAGTTCCGCCGCCTTGTCCGCGTCGGGGTCGCCGTAGTCGTCGAAGAAGCCGGTCATATGGCCCGGCAGACCACGGGGGACCATGGAGTACAGCGGGTCGACGGTGCCCTGGTAGACCTTGTGCACCAGCGCGTCGCGGTCGATCACCTGGGCCACCGCGCGGCGCACCGCGAGCTTCCCGGCCCACGGGTCCTCGGGGTTGAAGACGAGGTAGCTGATCTCGCTGCCCGCCCCCTCGACCAGGTGGACGTCCTCCCGGGCCGCGTCGTCCTGGAGCTTGACGACGTCGGCGGCGGCCAGGCCCCGGTAGGTGACGTCGATCTTCTCGTCGCGCAGGGCGCGCACCATGGAGGTGGAGTCCTGGAAGTAGCGGATCGTCACGGCGTCGTTCTTCCGGTCCGCGTAGCCCTTGTAGTGGGGGTTGCGTTCCAGCCGCGCCTCGCGCCCCTCGTCGTAGGAGCTCAGTACGTAGGGGCCGGAGCCGGTGACCTCCTCCTCGGTGCGGAGCGCGTCGGCCGGGTACTCGCGGGGGTCCACGATCGACAGGGCGGGGGTCGCGAGGACGAACGGGAAGGTGGTGTCGGACTGTCCGAGGTGGAAGACGACGGTCCGGTCGTCGCGCGCCTCCACCCGGTCCAGGCTGCCGAGCATGCCCTTCGGGCCGCCCTCCACGCCGATCCGGATGATCCGGTCCACGCTGTGCTTGACCGCCCGGGCGTCGAGCGGATCCCCGTCGGAGAAGGCGATGCCCTCGCGCAGCACGCAGGTGTAGGTGCGCTTGGCCTTGTCGGTGAACCGGCACCGGGCCGCGTCGGGCGTGAGGGAGGTGGAGCCCGGCGGATAACTGAGGAGGGTCTGGTAGACGTTGCGGAACAGTTCCCAGGAACCGTCCCAGGAGGCCGCCGGATCGAGGGTGCTGGGGGCGCTGGTGGTGCCCACCGTGATCTTCTGTTCGGTGCCGGGCATTCCGCCCGAGACTAATCCGCATCCCGCCACCGCGGACAGCGACACCGCGATCGCTATGTACCGTACACACCGGGACCCGACGAACACCCGTACGCTCCTCGATCGGCCGAACCTGGGGGGCCGGGCGACCATACCGCAGGGTCCGGGCGCGCGAGGCGCCCTCGGGAGGTACGCCGGGTACCGATGCGATCACGCCATGCGCGGACGTCCTCAGTCGAGCGGACCGCCCGCCACGTACAGGACTTGGCCCGAGACGAACCCGGCCGCCTCGCCCGCGAAGAAGGCGACCGCGTGCGCGATGTCCTCGGGGCGTCCCACCCGTCCCACCGGGATGCCGGACGCGGCCGCGGCCTGGAACTCCTCGAAGTCCATACCGACCCGCCCGGCGGTGGCGCGGGTCATCTCGGTGGCGACGAAGCCCGGCGCGACGGCGTTGGCGGTGATCCCGAACTTGCCGAGTTCGACGGCGAGCGTCTTGGTGAAGCCCTGGAGACCCGCCTTGGCCGCGGCGTAGTTGGCCTGTCCCCGGTTGCCGAGCGCGGACGACGAGGACAGGTTGACGATCCGTCCGAACCCGGCGTCCACCATGTGCTTCTGACACGCCCTGGACATCAGGAACGCGCCGCGCAGGTGCACGCCCATGACGGTGTCCCAGTCGGTGGCGCTCATCTTGAAGAGGAGGTTGTCCCGCAGCACGCCCGCGTTGTTCACCAGGACCGTCGGCGCGCCGAGTTCCCCGGCGATCCGCGCGACGGCGTCCGTCACCCGTTCCTCGTCCGCGACGTCGCAGCTCACGGCGAGCGCCCGGCCGCCGTCGGCGGTGATCCGGCCGACGGTCTCCGCGCAGGCGGCCTCGTCCAGGTCGAGGACGGCCACGGCGCGGCCCTCCGCGGCCAGCCGGACGGCCGTCGCCGCGCCGATCCCCCGCGCCGCCCCGGTCACCACGGCCACCCGCGGCTCAGTGCTGGACATACGACTCCCTCGTCGTCGACGGCCCTCCGCCCGGCGGGCACGGACGCCTCGGGGGCCGTCCCCCTCGGCACCCGAGCGGGTGAGCGACCGCTCAGTACCTCTGGCGGATGTGACGCTAGGAGCGGCCGTGTCCGGTGTCAACGGCATCCGGCGCGGCGGCGGCGCCGTGCCGGAAAGGGGGCTCAGCGCACCAGCGCGTCCAGCAGCCGTTCCGTCTCGGCCGGTGGATCGGTCGTCAGTCCGGTGTGGACGGGGCCGGGCTGGACCACCGTCGACCTCGGCGCGACGAGCCAGCGGAAGCGGCGTCCCGCGTCGTCGCCCGCGGCCTGCCCGGCGGCCTCGCCCCCGGCGCACACCGCCTCCACGGCGCGCAGCGCGGCCCGCACCCCGGCGAGGTCGGCCGAGGGGTCGAGGGCGAGCAGCCGCGCCTCGTCGAGGTGGGTGCGGGCGGCCACGAAGGAGCGGGCCCGGCAGTAGACGACGACTCCCGCGTTGATCCGCTCGCCCCGCTCCACCCGGGGGACCACCCTCAGCAGGGCGTACTCGTAGACGTCCGGTCCGCTCATCGGCCCGCCTCCGCGCCGGTGTCCGCCAGCCAGCCCGCCGGACGCCCGGCGAGCCGGGGGTCGGGCGGTCCCAGGGTGACGCGCCGGTGGACGTCACGGGCCCGGGGCAGCAGGGTGGTGACGTACAGACGGCGGACGGCGTCGGGGCCGTCGAAGCCCTCCTCGCCGTCCAGCCAGGCGTCGGGGACCTCGGCCGCCACCTCCGCCAGCAGGTCCTCGGTGACCAGGGGCGCGAGTTCCGCCGCCGCGGCGGCCACTTCGGGGGCGAAGGGCGCCAGGGCGTGGTCGGTGGCGTCGTAGGGACGGGCCGCGGAGGCGGCGGCGGTGGGCCAGTTGTGGTGCCAGATCATGCTGGCGCCGTGGTCGATGAGCCACAGCGCGCCGTGCCAGACCAGCAGGTTGGGGTTGCGCCAGGACCGGTCGACGTTGTTGACGAGCGCGTCGAACCAGACGATCCGTCCGGCCTCGTGGGGGTCGACGGCGTAGGCGAGCGGGTCGAACCCGAGGGCGCCCGGGAGGTACGTCATCCCGAGGTTCGGGCCCCCGCTGCCGCGCAGCAGCGCCTGCACCTCGGGGTCGGGTTCGCCGAGGCCGAGCACCGGATCGAGGCCGATCACGGCGAGTTCGGGGACGCGCAGTCCCAGCCGCCGCGCCAGCAGTCCGCAGAACACCTCCGCGACCAGGGTCTTGCGCCCCTGCCCGGCACCGGTGAACTTCATCGCGTACGCGCGCGGGGCCGTCCATCCGGGGCCGCGCGCCTCGACCAGACCGGGCAGCGATCCGCCTTCCCGCAGGGGCGTGACGTAGCGGACCGCCGTGACTTCGGTGAGCATGGCCCCAGGTTACTGCCGGGTGCGGACGGCGCGGCCGGGCGCCCGGCCCGCCGGGGCGGTGGCGGGGGCGGACGGCCGCCGTCCCGTCAGGGCGTTCACCAGGGCGTTCGGCGGCCCTCCCCACCCAGGCGTTGGACGGCCTTCCCCCAGCCCGGGCGTCCAGCCCTCGTCCCCACCGGGCGTCCGGCCGCTCGCCCCCACCGGGCGTCCGGCCGCTCGCCCCCACCGGGGGCCCGGCCCCTCCTCCCCCACCGGACGTCCCTCCGCTCGTCCGCGCCGGGGGTCCGGGGGGGGGTGGTCCCGGCGGTGCGTCAGGTGTACCTGCGGGCGGGTCCGGGGGCCACCGCTGCGGCCACCGCGTCGGCCAGCGCCTCGATGTCACCGGGGGCGCGCCCGCCGGGCGCGGGGAGCGTCGAGACGGTGATCCGCACCCCCGGGGGCGTACGGGTGCGGAAGCGCGCCCCGGGTGCGACCGCCCAGCCCGCGCGCAGCAGCCGGGTGACCGCGCCCGTCTCGTCGGGGACCGGCACCCAGACGTTCATCCCGCTGCGGCCGTGGGCGGCGACGCCCCGCGCGGCGAGCGCGGCGAGCAGCGCCTCCCGGCGCGCCCGGTAGGAGGCGGCGACCGCCGCCGGGTCCACCGCGCCGGTCTCCCACAACCGGGCCACGGCCCGCTGCTGGAGCAGGCTCACCCAGCCCGGACCGAGGCTCTGACGGCCCCGCACCCGGTCCAGGGTGACCTGGTCCCCGGTGAGGACCGCGACCCGTAGATCGGGTCCGTACGCCTTGGCGGCGGAGCGGACCACGGCCCAGTGCGCGGTGCCCCCGGCCAGCGGGTACAGGGGCTGGTCGACGATCCCGTGCCCGTGGTCGTCCTCGATCAGCAGGACGTCGGGGCGGGTCGCGAGGACGGCGCGCAGGGCGCGGGCGCGCTCCGCGCCGATCGCCGCGCCGGTCGGGTTCTGCGCCCGGGCGGTGACCGCGAGCGCGCGGGCCCCGGCGGCGAGGGCGCCCGCCACCTCGTCGGGCACCGGCCCGTCCGCGTCCAGGCCGACGGGGGCGACCCGCAGTCCGAGCGCGGGGACGAGGTCGAGCAGGCTGCCCCAGCCGGGGTCCTCCACCGCGACGGTGTCGCCCGGTTTCAGATGGGCCGTCAGCAGCCGTTCGATGGCGTCCAGCGAGCCGGAGGTGACGGCGAGCGGTCCGGGGGGCACCCCGTCGGCGTCGAACGCGTCCCGGGCCCGGCGCGCGAGACCGGGGTCCACCGGTTCCACCCCGTACAGCACGGGTTCCCGGTCGCCGAGCGCGGCGGCGTAAGCGAAGGCGCCGGCCAGCGGGGGCAGCAGCGCGGGATCGGGGTTGCTGTCGGAGAGGTCGCGGACCCCGGGGGGCACCTCCACCCGGATCGCCTCGTGGGCGGTGACGGCGGGCTTGGGACGGACCCGGGAGCCCCGGCGCCCGTCGGTCTCGATCACCCCGCGCTCCCGGAGGGCGCGGTAGGCGGCGGCGACGGTGTTGGGGTTGACGCCCAGCCGTTCCGCCAGCGCCCGTTGGGGCGGCAGCGGGGCGCCCGGTTCCAGTTCGCCCGAGGCCACGGCCCGTTCGACGCTGCGGGCGATCTCCGTCGCCCCCCGCCCTTGGATGGGATATTCTCCTAGCACAAACACCATTATGCACTAGTGCAATGAGAATCACAGCACGGGCCCGGGCCCGGAGCCTCCGCACGGGACCGAGGACCGGGAGCCTCCGCGGCGGACCGGATCCGCGGTCCAGCCGGTCCGCCCGAGCCGCCGGGCCGCCCGTTCGAGACACCAGGAGCCGAGGATGACGGACCAGACCGCCTACACCCCGACGGAGCGCACCGTCCCCACCCGCTCCCGGGAGCGGGCCGCCTACGACCGGGCGACCGTGCACGCGATACTCGACGCCGCCTGGCTGTGCCACCTCGGCTTCGTCCGCGACGGCACCCCGGTCGTCCTGCCGACGCTGTACGGACGGGTCGGCGAGCGGCTCTACGTCCACGGGTCGACGGGGTCGCGTCCGCTGCGGATGGCGGGGCGGGAGGAGCCGGGGCTCCCGGTGTGCCTGACGGTCACCCACGTGGACGGGCTGGTGCTGGCGCGGTCCGCCTTCCACCACTCGGTCAACTACCGCTCGGTGGTCGTCCAGGGCGTGGCCCGCCAGGTGACCGACCCGGAGGAGAAGCGGACCGCGCTGGACGCCCTGGTCGACCACGTGGTCCCGGAGCGTTCGACGGACTCCCGCCCCGCCGACGCCAGGGAACTGGCCGCGACGGCCGTCCTCCGGCTGGACCTGGCCGAGGTGTCCGCGAAGGTCCGCACCGGCGGCCCGAACGACGACCCCGGGGACCTCGGGCTCCCCCACTGGGCGGGCGTGGTCCCGGTCCGGCAGACGTACGGCGTCCCCGTCCCGGCCGATGACCTGGCCCCGGGGACGGCGGTCCCGGAGTACCTGACCCGCCTGTAGCGGGACCGGCCGGGCCCGGACCCCGCCGGTGGACCACGGCGGAGGACCACGCCGGCGGACGCGTGCGGCGGGACGGGACCGGTCAGAGTCCCGTCCCGCGCCCCGTCTCCGTCGTCGCGGTGCCCGCCGCGTCCCCGGGCACCGCGCCCGGCTCCCCCGCCGCCGGGGCCCCGGCGCCCGGACCCCCGTCACGGACGGGTCCCCCGGCCGCCACCGGCCCGGACGAACCCCTGACCGGGGTGGCCGACTGGGCGATGAACGCCCCGGCCACGACCACCAGTCCACCGACCAGCTGCGGCGCCGACAGCCGCTCCCCGAGCAGCACCCAGGCCAGGACCGTCGCGACCACCGCCTCCAGACAGGCCACCACCCCCGCGACCTGCGGTGAGAGCCTGCGGACCGACAACACCCCGGTCATGTAGGCGAGGACGGTCGCGATCAGCACCACCCAGCCCAGCAGCAGCCAGGCGGCCACCGGCGCGCCGTTCATCTCCGCCGGGCCGGTGAGCACCGACCAGTCCATGGTCCAGGGACGCGAGACGACCGTCAGCACGAGCGCGCCGCTCAGCAGCCCGTACGCGATCACGCCCAACGGGTCGGGGGCGTCGTCGCCCGCGTCGCTGCCCTGGTCGGAGAGGACGAAGTAGCACGCCTGGCAGCAGGCGGCGCCGAAGGCGAGCAGCAGCCCGAACGCGTCGAAGCGGAGCCCCGCCCACACCTCCACGACACAGGCGAGCCCGCTGACGGCCAGCACCACGCCGACCACGGCGGCGCGGCTCACCGGCCGCCGCTGGACGAACCGGACGTAGCCCAGCAGCAGCGCGGGCCCCAGGTACTCCACCAGCAGCGCGACCCCGACCGGGATGCGGGAGATCGACGCGAAGTAGAGGGCCTGGACGCCCGCCACCGCCAGCAACCCGAACCCGGCGACCAGCGCGGGGCGGCGGCGCGGCAGGTCCCGGTGGCGCCACGCCAGCGGGAGCATGACGAGCGCGGCTCCGGCGACCCGCAGCCACACCACGTGCAACGGGTCGAGGCCCGCTTCGATCAGCGGCTTCGCCGCGACGCCGGAACCGCCGAAGGCGACGGCCGACAGCAACGCGATCCCCAGCCCGACCCCACGGTCCTGGCCACCACCCACCCGAGACGTACGCACCGGCCCATGATGTCAAAGGGCCCGGCCGGTGTCAGGGGTGCCGACCGCTTCCGCCCCTGACGCCACCCGCTGCGGCCCTGACGCGACCCGGTGACGCGCCCGACGGCGACGGGCCCCGCCGTCACCCGAGACCGACGGGGTCGATCCCGACGCGCGCGAGGACCTCCACCGCCCGGCACTCCCGGTCGGCGACCAGCTCGGCCAGCAGGTCCGGCCCACTCGCGCACTCAGCGCCGCGCCGCCGCGCCCTCAGCGCGGCGCGCTCCAGGGCGGCGGCGGCCGCGGGCGACCAGCGCACGGCACGGGCGCCCCCCGGCGTGACGGGACACGGGTCCGCGCGACCGGCCGAGGTGCGCCAGCGGAGGCCGTAGCCGATGCTGCGTTGCGCCAGGTACCCGAGGAGCCGGGTCTGACGGGTCCCGTCGCCGCACAGGGCGCGCGTCACGGGGTCCGCCTCCAGGAGGGAGTGCAGCAGATGGGCGGTGTCGACCCGGCGGTCCCCGTCGCGCGCGGCCCGCCGCCGGGCGCTCGCCACCACGGAGAGCAGCTCGACGCCGAGGCTGTCGTCGGACGGGAGGGGCACGGCCCCGTCGGGGGCGGGCGTCTGCGGAAGGGAGAGGCGCACGTCCACCACCCCATCAACTCCCGCGCGCGGAAGCATCACCACGGGGAAGCATCTTCGCATCCGACACGAGTTGGGCGCCGATGTCCTGGTTCTCCTCCTCAGGGAGGAGATCGGACGTTCTCCCTCCGGGAGCGCGCGCCGCCTTGCCAAGCTCCCCCGCGCCTCTTCACGCCCCTCGCCGCGCTCCCGGGAACATCTTTCCGCAGGCCCGGGCGGCCATTCGGAACACCCGCTTCCGATCGGCAACCGGGCCCGTCCCGGGAACGTCCTTCAGGGGCATGGAGTTCGAGTACTGGCTCGTGACCCTGCCGTCCGTGGACGGCCGACAGTACGTCTACCGGGTCTACGCACCCGACGACGCCCTGCCCGCAGACCTGTTCTGGGACGCCTGGCACTGCCACGACGAAGGCCCCCACCCCCGGGCGTTCGACGTGTTCGACGCGGCCGAGATCCGCCGCCCGCGCTGAACCCGTCACCCTCGCGTCACCATCGCCACCCGGGCCGCCGCCCCAGCCGCCACCACAGCCGCAGCCACCACCGGAGCCGCAGCCGCAGCCGCAGCCGCAGCCGGGGGACGATCCCGGCCGCGGCTCACCCGGCGCGACGCACCCGGGGAATCAGTCGCCCTCCGCGAGGATCAGATACAGCTTCCTGCGCGCTTCGTTGACGACGGCGAGGGCCTTCTCCCGCTGCTCCTCGTTGCCGGACTTCCAGACCTGACCGAACGCGTCCACCAGCCCGGAACCGGCCTTGCGGATCTCGTTCAGCGCCTCCAGGTCCACCCCGCGCCCCACACCCTCCCAGGGCGTCTCGGGACCCTCCTCGGCCGCCTGGCGACCGTCGGGGGTGAGCGAGAACAGCTTCTTCCCGCCCTCGGTGGCGCTGTCGATCAGCCCCTCGTCCTCCAGCAGTTGAAGCGTCGGGTACACGGAACCCGGACTGGGCTTCCACACCCCGCCACTGCGCTCCTCGATCTCCCGGATCATCTCGTAACCGTGCATCGGGCGGTCCTTGAGCAGGGCGAGGATCGAGGCACGCACATCACCCCGGCGGGCCCGCCCGCCCGGTCCGCCCCGACCGCGCCCGCCCCAGGGACCCCCGGGGCCGAATCCCGGCCCGAAGGGCCCGAAGGCACGCCGGTCGAAGCCGCCCCGGCCGGGACGACCGGAGCCGTGCGCGCCACCACGTCCGTACTCGTGTCCATAGGGGAACATCATCATCACTCCTTCTATCGTCGATCGGTTGCGACACTTCAACGATATATCGGAAGAAGGATTCGGGCAAGGACCCAGCCGCTCCGCGGTCGGCCCGCCGACGCGCGGTCGCCCCTTCCGCGAGATCATCGGGAGTCCGCCGGACCGGCTCCCTTGCCCGGCTCCCTTGCCTGGCCCGCTTCCCGCCCGCCTCACCGCCGCCGGAACACGGCCTCGGGACGCGCGGCCACGGACCCGTCACACCGGGCGCGTTCCCCGGGGCGGGGGCGGTCCCTCCGGAGCGTCCAGCCGCCCGGTGACCGTGTCGAGCGTCGGCCAGGGAGGGCCCGCGCGCAGCGAGCGCAGGAGTTCCTCCCCGTGACGCCTCCCGTTCGGAAGCCGGTCGCCGCGTTCCCAGCGCCAGGCCGCCACCATCGCGAGCACGAGCTGTCGGCACTCGTCCAGCAGCCCCCGGTCCACGTTCGGATAGTGCGCGCAGACCGCCTCGGAGACATGGGCGAGATCGAACTCGACGGGGCCACGGCAGCACGTTTCGAGGTCGACGAACAACGGGCCGTGCTCCGTGCCGAGCACATTGCCCGGATGCGGCTCGCCGTGGAGCAGCTGTTCCACGGCGCCGCGTCCCTCCACCGCCCGTCGCAGGCTCGCCAGTCGGCCACCGAGGAACGCGCGGTCCGCGTCGGAGAGGTCCGGCGAACGGTCCGGGTCGGCGACGACCCCTTCGGCCTCCGCGACGCGGTCCGTGAACCGCGGGCCCGGCACGTCGACCTGGCGCATGCCGGTGTGCAGCCGCTCCAGCGCCCCGGCGAGGTCGACCGGCGAGGGAGGGGGTGTCACGGTCGCGTAGTAGGTCCACAACGTCACCGTGAAGCCGTCCCGCGCGTGGACGCGCGGGTCCACCCTGGGGTCCAGGAGGCCCGTCGGGCATCCGGTCCGGGCGAGCCGCCGGGCGAGCTCGACTTCGCGCCGCGCGCCCCCGTGCCCCACCGGGGCGACCCGGGCGAGGACGTCGCACGGCGTCAGCCGCAGCGTCAGCCTGTTCGCGTCGTGGAGGACGACCGCGTCGTCGACGGGCAGGCCGAGCGCGGCGGCGACCGACGTCGCGGCCGCGATCGCGCGGGTGGTGCCGGTCGTCGCCACCCTCGGATCCTGACAGAGATCCCTGTGGGAGCCCGGCGGCTGAGGCCCCGGACCGGGGGCACGGACCGGGGAAACCCGGCGGAGGCCCAGGCGGCGACGGACGAGCACGGTGCCGGGGGCGGCGCAGCCAGACGCCACCACCCGGCACCACCCGACCAGCCGTCCCATCGGCACCGCCCCGGGTCGGCACCGCCCGATCAGCACGTCCGGGTCCCCGTGCCCGGCGCACCCGGGCCCCGCCCGTCGACGTCCACCGTTACGGTGGGCCGATGACGTCGATCAAGAAGTTCCAGGTCACCTTCGACTGCGCGGAGCCCGGGCGCGTCGCCCGTTTCTGGTGCGAGGTCCTGGGATACGTCGTTCCGCCCCCACCCGAGGGGTTCGCCAGCTGGGAGGAACACGACCGCTCGCTGCCGCCCGGGCACCCTGACCCGGGAGCCGTCTGCGTCGACCCCTCGGGGGTCGGCCCCCGGCTGTACTTCCAGCGCGTTCCCGAGGGCAAGGTCGTCAAGAACCGGGTCCACCTCGACGTACGGGTCGCCACCGGGCTGGTGGGCGAGGAGCGCCTCGCCGCGCTGGAGGCCGAGTGCGCGCGGCTGGTCCCGCTCGGGGCGGAGCGCGTACGGCTGCTGACGGCCGACGGGTACGACGAGTCGTGCATCGTGATGCGGGACGTCGAGGGCAACGAGTTCTGCCTCGACTGAGCCGCCACGACCCGTCGTCGTTCCGTTCAGCCTCCGTTCCGCTTCCGTTCCGTCTCCGTTCCGACGGGCCGGGTCGGACTCCGACGGACACGACCGGCCAGGCCAGCAGGTCAGAGCGGTCGTCACCGTCCGGAGCGCTCCCCGGAAGCCCCGTGGGCGGAACGGCCGGCGCGCTACGCGGAACCGGGTCCGCGCGACGCCCGGCGCACCACGCGGTAGCGGAGGTAGACGTTCTTCGAACCGAAGGTGCGGGTCTCGACGAGTTCGAGGTCCACCCGGTTCCCACTCCGGGGGAAGAACGGCGTGCCGCCTCCGACCAGCACCGGGTGGACCACGGCCCGGTACTCGTCGATCAGATCCGACGCGGCGGCCTCGGCGGCGAGAGTGGCCCCTCCGATCGCGATGTCGCCCTCCCCCGGTTCGGCCCGCAGCCGTTCGATCTCCTCCGCCAGGCTGCCGGAGGCCAGCCGGGCTTCGCCCCGCACCTCCGACAACGTCGTGGAGAACACCACCTTCGGGAGGGGGTTCCACAACGCGGTCCACTCCCGCTGCGGTTCGTCGAGCGACGGGTCCTGATCGGCGGTCTCCCAGTACAGCATCGTCTCGTACAGCCGTCGGCCCAGCAGATGGACCCCGACCTCCCGGATGTCGTCGATCCAGAAGCGGAAGGTCTCCTCGTCGGGCTCGGTCCAGTCGAAGCGTCCGTCCGGCCCCACGATGTAGCCGTCGAGCGAGACGCCCATCGAATAGGTCACCTTGCGCATCCGTGTCCTCCTCCGTAGCGGAATCCGACACTACGACCGCCGAACGCCACGGAACTCATCGCGACTCGCCCGGTCCTCCCGCTGACGGTCCGTTTCGACGTGCGACGAGCCGGGTGCTCCGCTGACGGGCGCGGGCCACGGCTCCGCCCCGGCCGCGCGGGCCGCCCGGCCGCCGCGTACCACGCCTGACCGCCCGGGTCACCGGACGCCCGCACCCCCGTGGCGGGCGCCCGGACGGGACCCGGGCGAACGGCGTCACCCCGCCCGTCGGCCGGGGCACCACCGGCGGTGGGCCCGGCACACGCTGCCCCGGGCCCACCGGGCGACGGCCCGGCGCGCGGACGCCCCGGTCCCGGACGCGCGCGCCGTGCCGTCGTCACGCGTCCAACCTGCCAGGGCACGAGGCGGAAGCGGATCCTCCCCAAGGCCGGACCCCTCTCCCCCACGCGGACGATGCGAACGGCCCGGAAAGATGAGGACGACCTCCCGGACCACCCCCTGACAGCGGTCCGGACCGCTACCAGGGCCACGGTCCTGAGCGGCTGCCGGACGCCGGAGGACGGAGGACGGAGGACGGAGGACGGAGGACGGAAACGGACCGCGACTACCGGCCCCCAAGCATCCCCACCCGGAGAAAACCGCTGGACAAGGCCCCACCCATCAGCAGACTGACCCCATGTCACCCAAAGAAGACCTCCACTTCTACCTCCAGTCCGCCCGCGACGCCCTGTTGTGGAAGCTCGAAGGGCTCTCCGAGTACGACGCCCGCCGCCCGCTCACCCCGACCGGCACCAACGTCCTGGGCCTCGTCAAGCACACGGCCTCGGTGGAACTGGGCTATCTCGGCGACACCTTCGGGCGGCCCTCCGGCGAGGCGCTGCCCTGGGCGGCTCCGGGCGCCGAGCCCAACGCGGACATGTGGGCGACCGCCGACGAGTCACGCGAGGACGTCGTGGGTCTCTACCACCGGGCGTGGGCACACGCGGACGCGACCCTGGAGGCGCTGCCGCTGGACACGGTCGGCCGGGTGCCCTGGTGGCCCGAGGGCAGGGACGACGTGACGTTGCACCACGCCGTGGTCCGGGTGATCGCCGACACCCACCGGCACGCCGGTCACGCCGACGTCCTGCGGGAGCTCCTGGACGGCAAGGTCGGCATGAACGAGGGCAACGACAGCCTGCCGTCGCACGACCGCGCCTGGTGGGAGGCGTATCGCGGCCGGGTGGAACGCGCGGCCCGGGAGGCTGCCGACCGGACGACGTGACGAGGGAGAACGTCCCACCGCCCCGGAGAGACGGACGAAGCCCGACAGACTGAACCGATCGGGGGAACCAGAACCCGAAACCGAAACCGGAGCCGGAACCGGAGCCGGAACCGGGAGCGGCCCGGCACAGACCCGAGAACCGGCCCGGAAAGCGGGGACGCGTCCCGGGCCACGGGCCAGGTCCGCCACCCGGCGCCGGGCGCCCGGCGACAAGCGACAAGCGACAAGCGAGCGACAAGCAACCGGCACCCGGCGACAGGTCCAGTGATCCCGCATTGGCCTTGGCCGGAGCGGCGCCACCCCGGTTACGGTCCGTCCATGCGCCTGCGAATCGTCGATGCCTTCACCGACCGCCCCTTCTCGGGGAACCCCGCCGGGGTCGTCCTCTTCGGGGCCGAGTCCCCCGACGAGGCCGCCGCCTTCCCCCCGGACGCCTGGCTCCAGGCCGTCGCCGGGGAGGTGAACCAGGCGGAGACGGCGTTCGCGCACCCCCTCCCGCCGGGCGGCGACGCCGACTGGGCGCTGCGCTGGTTCACCCCGACCACCGAGGTCGACCTGTGCGGTCACGCCACCCTGGCCACCGCGCACGTCCTCGCGGCGCGGGGGCTGGTCGCGGGCCCGGTCAGGTTCCGCTCCCGAAGCGGCGTCCTGACCGCGCTGCCGCACCCGGACGGGACCATCACCCTGGACTTCCCGACCGCCCCGCTCACCCCGGTCGCCGCCCCGCCCGGACTCGCCGAGGCACTGGGCGCCGAGCCGCTGTCCGTCCACGACACCGGACCGCACCTCGGTGACTTCCTGGTGGAGCTGCCGGACGAGGCGACCGTCCGGGGGCTCGTCCCCGATCTGCGGGCGCTGACCCGGCTCTCGGAGCGGGGCGTCATCGCCACCGCCCTCGCGGAACCCGGCGGGGAGCACGACTTCGTGTCGCGCTGCTTCTTCCCCCGGATCGGCATCGACGAGGACCCGGTGACCGGCAGCGCCCACACCGCGCTCGCCCCGTTCTGGGGCGCGCGCCTCGGCCGCGCCACCCTCACCGGGCTGCAGGCGTCGGCCCGTTCCGGTCTGGTGCGGACCGAGGTCAGGGGCGCCCGCACCCTGCTGACCGGGCACGCGGTGACCGTCGTCGACGGCGAGCTGCTGGCCGCCGCGCCGACGGACTGATCACTCCGGCGGGGTGGGCAGCCAGTCGACCCGGCCCGCGAGCAGGGCGTATCCGACGAACGCGCCGATGTCGAGCAGGGTGTGGGCCACCACCAGCGGCCCCACCCGCCCCCACCGCCGGTACAGCCAGACGAACACCACGCCCATCACCATGTTGCCGATGAAGCCGCCGATGCCCTGGTAGAGGTGGTACGAGCCGCGCAGCACCGAACTGACGGTCAGCGAGGCCCAGGGCGAGAAGCCCAGCTGGTCGAGCCTGCGCAGCAGATAGGCGAGGACGATGACCTCCTCGACCACGGAGTTCTGGACCGCCGACAGCACCAGCACCGGGAACTTCCACCAGACCTCGGGCAGCGCCTCCGGCACCACCGTCAGATTGGCGCCGAACCCCCGGGCCAGCAGGTAGAACACGATCCCGGTGCTGCCGATCACCGCCGCGACGGCCGCTCCCCGGCCCAGGTCGGACCAGGGCCGGGAGCGGTCGAAGCCGAGCGCCCTCAGTCCGACGCCCTCCCTGATCAGCAGATGGGCGACCAAGGCGACGGGCACCAGGGCGGAGGTGATGCCGAAGAGCTGCCAGGCGAGGTCGAGCCAGGGCCGTCCGGGCGCCGCCGAGGCGTTCATGGTGGCGGCCTGGTCCTTGAGGCCGCCCGGTTCGGTGACCGACCCGAGGAAGCTGATCAGCGCGGCCACCCCGCTCGCGCCGAGCGAGAGCGCGAGCACCAGGAGCGTCTCGTCCCGCAGCGTCCGCCGTGAGAGCCGCTCCACCGGCCCGGCCGCCGTCCCCGCTAGCGTCTGCACCCTGCCTCCAGTCGAGTGGTCCCCTGCTCCCGCCGGACCCGGGCCACCCGGCCCGGCCCGGCCACGGGCCCATCCTCTCCCGACGGCACCGCCCCCGGTGCCGGGGGGGCGCGCGGAAGGTGTCACCCGGCCGGAGCGGACACGGGCGGTGTCACCCGGCGGCGGACGGCACGAGCGGTGTCACCCGGCCGGGGAAGGCAGGGGCAGGCCGGTCACTCCAACGGGAAGGCGGGCTGCGGCAGTCCGACCGGCCAGGTGTGCACGGGTTCCCCGGAGTGCATCAGCTCGCAGTACCGGCGGGTGGTGGCCGCCAGCGCCGCCTCGCGCCCCAGACCGCCCTCCAGGGCGCGGTGATAGGTGGCCGTCTGCCAGGAGGCCCCGTTGACCCGGGTGCGGCAGCGCTCCTCGATGACCCCGAGGTAGCGGTCCCGGTCGGCCGGGGCCACGCCCCAGGCGTCCAGTCCGGCCGAGGCCAGCGGCAGCAGTTCCTCCCGCACCAGGGTGACCGCGGGAACGCTCCGGACGCCGCCGTGGCGTCCCGGGCGGGGCCAGCGGAGCTCGGCGTCGATGCCGTGGCGGCAGGCGTCGTCGAAGTTGGCCCGGGCCTCCTCGAAGGACAGCCGGGTCCACACGGGGACGGGGTCCTCGGCCAGGGCGCGCACGACCCCGTAGTAGAAGGCGGCGTTCGCGACGACGTCGGTGACGGTCGGCCCGGCGGGCAGCACCCGGTTCTCGACCCGGAGGTGCGGGACGCCGTCCGCGATGCCGTACACGGGACGGTTCCATCGGTACACGGTGCCGTTGTGCAGGACGAGTTCGGCGAGCGAGGGCACCCCGCCGCCGTCGAGGGTGCGCAGCGGGTCCTCGTCGTCGCAGATGGGCAGCAGCGGCGGGAAGAACCGCAGGTTCTCCTCGAAGAGGTCGTACGCGGAGTCGATCCAGCGCTCCCCGAACCAGGTGCGCGGACGCACCCCCTGGGCGGCCAGCTCCGGCGGACGGGTGTCGGTGGACTGCTGGAACAGCGGTGGACGGGACTCGCGCCACAGCTCGCGGCCGAACAGGAAGGGCGAGTTGGCGCCGAGCGCGATCTGGACCCCGGCGACGGCCTGCGCCGCGTTCCACACCCCGGCGAACCGGGCGGGGGTCACCTGGAGGTGCAGTTGCACCGAGGTGCAGGCGGCTTCCGGGGCGATCGACTCCGACGTGCAGACGAGCCGTTCGACCCCGTCGATGTCGAGGAGGAAGTCCTCGCCCCGGGCGGCGACGATCTGGTCGTTGAGCAGGGTGTAGCGGTCGGCTTCCGAGAGGTTCGCGGAGACCAGGTCCTTCTGGTCGAGGGTCGGCAGAATCCCGATCATCACGATTCCGGCGTCGACCTCGTTCGCTTTCCGGTGCGCGTACGAGAGACCGGTGCGGAGTTCCTCGGCGAGCTGGTCCAGTACCCGTCCGCCGAGCCGGTGGGGGGCGATATTCACTTCCAGGTTGAACATGGCGAGCTCGGTCTGGAAATCCCGGCTCGCGATCCGTTCCAGCACTTGCGCATTCATCATGCGCGGCAGTCCGTCCGGCCCGGCGAGATTGAGTTCGATCTCCAGTCCCATGAGGTTCTTGGGCCGGTCGAAGCGCTCCTCCTC
Organism: Streptomyces sp. JNUCC 64; assembly: GCF_054484115.1. NCBI lineage: Bacteria > Bacillati > Actinomycetota > Actinomycetes > Kitasatosporales > Streptomycetaceae > Streptomyces > Streptomyces sp. JNUCC 64. The sequence continues at coordinate 7,274,797 of NZ_CM137015.1, read as the reverse complement.
CAGCAGTCGCCCGAGTCCCGCCAGGCACTGCCGGAGCTTCGCCCGGTACCGGTGCCGGTCGGACAGGTCGACCGCGCCCGCTACGACCTTCTCCCCCATCGAAGCGTTCCCTCCTCGAAGTGGGCAGCCCACCGTCCCGGCCGCTCTGTCCTGGGGTCCGTCCTGGGGGATGATGCCCAGACGGCACGATCGATAACGCCCCATTGCGGCCACCCGGACGGTTACCGTTGACACGTTAACCCGCGGAGCGGTTTCCGTGGGCAATGGGTGATACATCCGGGAAACACCGGCACGGATGGTGCACGGCACCGGGGAGGTGTCGGCGGGAACTCCGCCGAATGATGGCTCGAAAGGTCGGAGAAAACGAGCCGTCCGGCCCCGGAAAGCAACGCGAGGTCACGGAGTCACGAGCCCCACGAATGGGGATAAAAATACCTCGCGCGCCGACCTGAACGCATCTTGTTCCCCGCAATTCGATCAGCTAGCCGAATCAGCAAACGAACACGCGTCGTATAAACTTCGCTACCAAGGCAGAGAGTTGGCGCTCGCGGCCCCGGTCCCCCGCCGCCTCGCCCACCTCTGACCTCATGCGCTGACAGTGACGTCCGCACTTTCCCTGGTTCCGCCTGCCGGTGAATGAGAGGCGACCCACCATGCCGCTGGTCTTTCCACCCGCTCCCGCGCCCGCCCTGCGCAGCGTCGTCGCGGCACTCGGCTCCCCCACGGCCGTCCGTGAGGCCCGAACCCCCGCCCTGCGCACCGCGCAGGGTCCCGTCGTGGCGGAACTGCCGCTGCCCGTCCACGTGCTCGACCGGCTCGTGCCCGCCTCGTCCACCAGTCTGTCGGGCTGGCGCTACGTGATCCGCTCCGGCGACCAGTCCGTGGCCGCCGCGGACACCGTCCTCACCCCGGACGGCTGGGCCTTCTCGCACTTCTTCGAGGGCCCGTACATCGCCTCCACCGAACGCGCGGTGCGCCAGGCCGAGTCCCTGCCGACGCCGTACCAGGCCCGGCTGCTGTCCGTCCCCGGGCTCTACATGCTGACGCTGTGGCTGCACGGCGACACCACGGCCGACCCCGCGGGCGGCACCCTCGCCCCGGCCGACCTGCTCGTCCCGCTGGCCCCCGCGCCCCCCGGGGTCGCGGCCCACCACGCGCTCCGCGCGGACCAACTGCTGCCCGCGCTGGGCCACCGGCTCACCCCGGAGCCCCCGCTCACCGCGCCCGCCTGAGCCCTCCCCCTCCCTGCACTCCCCGTCCATCGGCGTACGGGGCTTCGGAGGGGGCGCACGCCCGCGCACGACCCCTCGGGCCCGGCACTCACCCAGAGTGCCGGGCCCGCTCTTCTCCGCTCACCGGCCCGGAAGGACTAGCCCTTTGTGGCCATGTCGAACCCCCCGTTCGGACAAGCAATTTGAGCGGAACCATCCTTGCGGGTGATAGGTCTTCCGCGCGGAAGAACCCGCTGCCGCGAAATCCCTGCGGAATCCCGTCCGGGGGGCAACACTGGGGAGCAGTCCGACGATACGGGGGGCGGCCATGAGCACCGAGTCCAGCCGCAGCACTGACGTCACACCGCAGCGAAAGAACGCATCCATCATGTGCCAGCACCAGCCATCGTGCCCGACGGCGGAGTCCGCCGACCGTGAGGCCGCGCTCGCCGTGGCCCACCGCCCCGAACAGGGGTGGAGTCTCCTCTGCAACGGCGTCCTGCTCTTCGAGGACACCGGCGAACTGCTGCCCAGTGGGGAGATCATCGCGCCGCACCGTCCCCTGGGGACGGACGGCGTGATGACGGCCGCCTAGGCCGCTGGTACGGCCCGCACGGCGACGCACACGCCAGCGCGCCGCCAACGCGCCACCGACGGCGAGCGCGACGGCACGCGACGGCGGCACGCACGGGGCGACCGCCCCGCCGGAACGCCGACGGGGCCGGTCCGGACGCTCCCGGACCGACCCCGTCATCCGAGGGCTGCTCAGTCCTCGTACGCGTCCAGCGGCGGGCAGGAGCAGACGAGGTTGCGGTCGCCGTACGCCTGGTCGATCCGGCGGACCGGCGGCCAGTACTTGTCGGCGGGCGACACCCCGGCCGGGAAGACCGCCTCGTCACGGTCGTAGGCGTGCTCCCACGCCCCACCCAGGGCGCGCGCGGTGTGCGGCGCGTTCCGCAGCGGATTGTCCTCCGCGGGCCACTCGCCCGACGCCACCTTGTCGATCTCCGCGCGGATCGCGATCATCGCGTCGCAGAAGCGGTCGAGCTCACCGAGGTCCTCGCTCTCGGTCGGCTCGATCATCAGGGTGCCCGCGACCGGGAACGACATCGTCGGGGCGTGGAAGCCGTAGTCGATGAGGCGCTTGGCCACGTCGTCCACGCTGACGCCGGTCTCCTTGGTGAGCGGACGCAGGTCGATGATGCACTCGTGGGCCACCAGACCGCCCGGACCGGTGTAGAGGACCGGGAAGTGCGGTTCGAGGCGCTTGGCGACGTAGTTCGCCGAGAGCACCGCGACCTGGGTGGCCCGCTTCAGCCCCTCGCCGCCCATGAGCCGCACGTACGCCCAGGAGATCGGCAGGATGCCCGCGGAGCCCCAGGGGGCCGCCGAGATCGGCCCGACCCCGGTCTCCGGCCCGGCCGAGGGCTGGAGCGGGTGGTTGGGCAGATACGGCGCCAGGTGCGCGCGCACCGCCACCGGGCCCACACCGGGACCGCCGCCGCCGTGCGGGATGCAGAAGGTCTTGTGCAGGTTGAGGTGCGAGACGTCGCCGCCGAACCGGCCGGGCTTGGCGAGCCCCACCAGGGCGTTGAGGTTGGCGCCGTCGACGTAGACCTGACCGCCCGCGTCGTGCACGGCCGCGCAGATGTCGGCGACGTGCTCCTCGAACACCCCGTGCGTCGAGGGATAGGTGATCATCAGCACGGCCAGCTCGTCACGGTGCCGCTCGATCTTGGCCCGCAGGTCCTCGACGTCGACCTCGCCGTCGTCGGCGGTCGCGACCACCACGACCTTCATCCCCGCCATCACCGCGCTGGCGGCGTTGGTGCCGTGCGCGGAGGAGGGGATCAGACAGACCGTGCGCCGCTCGTCGCCGTTGGCCCGGTGGTAGGCGCGGACCGCGAGCAGCCCGGCCAGCTCGCCCTGGGAACCCGCGTTGGGCTGCAGGGACACCTTGTCGTAGCCGGTGACCTCGGCGAGCCGCTCCTCCAGCTCGTGGATCAGCGTCAGATAGCCCTGCGCCTGCTCGGCCGGGGCGAAGGGGTGCAGCTGGCCGAACTCCGGCCAGGTGACCGGCTCCATCTCGGTGGTGGCGTTCAGCTTCATGGTGCACGAGCCGAGCGGGATCATGCCCCGGTCGAGGGCGTAGTCCCGGTCGGACAGCCGCCGCAGGTAACGCAGCATCGCCGTCTCCGAGCGGTACTGCCGGAAGACCGGGTGCGCCAGGTAGTCGTCGGAGCGCAGCAGCTCCCGGGGCAGGGCGTCGGCGAGGACGGCGTCCAAGGCCTCGACATCGGCCTCGGCGCCGAAGGCGGACCACACGGCGGCGAGCTGCGCGCGGGTGGTGGTCTCGTCGCAGGCGATGCCGACGTGGTCGGCGTCGACCAGCCGCAGGTTGACGCCGCCCTCCCGGGCCGCGGCGACGACGTCGGCGGCGCGGCCGGGCACCCGGGCGGTCACCGTGTCGAAGAACGCGCCGTGCACGACCTCGGTGCCCGCCGTGCGCAGACCCTCGGCGAGGATCGCCGCGTAGCGGTGGGTCCGGTGGGCGATGGTCCGCAGGCCCTCGGGGCCGTGGTAGACGGCGTACATGCCGGCCATGACGGCGAGCAGCACCTGCGCGGTGCAGATGTTGCTGGTGGCCTTCTCCCGGCGGATGTGCTGCTCACGGGTCTGGAGCGCCAGCCGGTACGCCCGGTTGCCGTCGACGTCGACGGAGACGCCGACCAGACGGCCGGGGAGGCTGCGGGCGAACTTCTCGTGGACGGCCATGTACCCGGCGTGCGGTCCGCCGAAGCCCATCGGCACGCCGAAGCGCTGGGTGGTGCCGATCGCGATGTCGGCGCCCAGCTCACCGGGCGGGGTGAGGAGGGTGAGGGCGAGCAGGTCGGCGGCGACGGTGACGACCGCGCCCAGCTCGTGGGCCCGCTCGATGACGGGCCGCAGGTCGCGCACCGCGCCGGAGGCTCCCGGGTACTGGAGCAGGACACCGGTGACGCCCCGCTCGGCGACCTCGGCGGGGATGCCCTCGCCGAGGTCGGCGACGACGACCTCGACCCCGGTCGGTTCGGCGCGGGTCCGGATCACGGCGACGGTCTGGGGCAGGGCGTCGGCGTCGACGAGGAAGACCCCGTTCTTGACCTTGCCCACCCGGCGGGCCAGCGCCATGGCCTCGGCCGCGGCGGTGCCCTCGTCCAGCAGGGAGGCGCCGGAGGTGGGCAGCCCGGTCAGCTCCGCGACCACGGTCTGGAAGTTCAGCAGGGCCTCCAGACGGCCCTGCGAGATCTCCGGCTGGTACGGGGTGTAGGCGGTGTACCAGGCCGGGTTCTCCATGACGTTGCGGAGGATCACCGGCGGGGTGAAGGTGCCGTGGTAGCCCAGTCCGATCATGGAGCCGAGCACCTGGTTGCGGTCGGCGAGGGAGCGCAGCTCCGCGAGGACCTCGGCCTCGGTGCGGGCCCCGGGCAGGTTCAGGGCCTCGGCGTTCTTGATGACGTCGGGGACCGCGGTCGCCGTCAGCTCGTCCAGCGAGCCGTATCCGACCTGGGCGAGCATCTTGGCGCGGGCCTCGGCGTCGGGGCCGACGTGGCGCCGTTCGAAGGGGATGCCCTGTTCGAGCCGGGAGAGCGGGGGACGGTTGACAGTCATTGCGGGGGCCTCCTGGTCGGTACGACCTGCGAGGGGCACCATGACGCGGGTGCCCGGACGGCCTCCCCCTCTGTCATCTCAACCTGAGAGCTTCACCGGACCGGAGCCCGGCTTTCACCGTCGGTGAGGGTGGAGGGTGCGCACCGTCCGCCCTGCTTTCCAGAGTGACCTCACCCGCGCGGTACTGGGGGCCTGAGAGATTCCGGGGAGGATTTGCTCCTTCGGCGCCCCCGGTCGTCAGCCGGGGAGCTCTCCCGCGCAGGGTCAACAGCCGTTTACCAGCCTACCAGCGGGTCTTCGCGCTGAGCTTCGAGTGGCCACCCTGAGAAATGTGCTCTTTCGTAGTGCTTACGGATGAGTTGCGACCAGCTGGAGGGCACGTGCAGACCGACATCGATCCGCGCAACCTGATCGGCCGCAAGGCGTTCGACCTCCACGGCACGAGGATCGGCACGGTGGACGAGGTCTACCTGGACGACGCCACCGGGGTACCGGAATGGGCGGCGATAAGGACGGGGCTGTTCAGCCGCGACGCGTTCGTCCCCCTGGAACCCAGCGAACTGGTGGAGGGCACCCTCCGGGTGCCCTTCGAGAGGGCCCTGATCAGGGACGCCCCGGACTTCAGGGTCGGCCGCCACCTCTCCCCCGAGCAGGAACTCCGGCTGTACCACCACTACGGGCTCGACGTGGCCTCCCCCGGCCCGGTCCCGTCCGTCAGGGAGGCCCTCGGCGGGGAGGGCCCGGGCGACGCCGCCGGTTCCTCCGGCGAGCGGTAGCCGTCCGTCCCCTCCCCGGGCGGGTCCGTCAGCAGGGACACCGGATCCGACGGGGTCAGCTCCGGATCGTCCACCGCGAAGGTGCGCACCCGCCCCGGCCCCGCGTCCGGGGTCTCGAACCGCACCGTCACCCGCCCCACCCCGCTGCCCTGGACCCAGCCCGCCCCGTACACGGCGTGCCGCACGTCGTGCCCGGCCGGCCACCGGGGGAACGCCCGGGACCGCGCGGGGACCGCCCCGGCACCCTCCGCTCCGTCCCCGGCCATCCCCGGGGCCCCGGTGTCCACGGCGCCGCCCTCACCGCCGTCCCCGGCGGCGGGCGGCTCCTCCCCGGCACGTTCCCCCGCCGCCTGCGCGAAGAGGTCCTCCTGGGTGTAGTCGGCGAGGCCGCTCACCCCCACTCCGAGGAGCCGCACGCCCCCGGTGGTGTCCACGGACTCCAGCAGCCGGGCGGCGGCCTCCCGCACCACCGCCGGGTCGTCGGTGGGACCGCGCAGCGTCTCGGAGCGGGTCAGCGTGGAGAAGTCGTAACGGCGCACCTTGAGGACCACCGTCCGTCCGGAGTGCCCCGAGGCCCGCAGCCGCCGTACGCACCGCTCGGCGAGCCCCTGGACCTCCAGCCGCACCCGGGTCCGGTCGTGGATGTCCACGTCGTAGGTGTCCTCCACGGACACCGACTTCGTCTCGCGCTCGGCCACCACCGGCCGCTCGTCACGGGCGAGGGCCATCGCGTACAGCCCCGCCCCGTGCGCCCGGCCCAGCAGCCGCACCAGCTCGTCCTCGCCCGCCTCGGCCAGCTCCCCGACCGTGGTGATGCCCGCGCGCCGCAGATGGTCCCCGGTGGCGGGGCCGACCCCCGGCAGCACCCGGACCGGCATCGGCGCCAGCAGCGCCCGTTCGGTACCGGCGGGCACCAGCAGCAGCCCGTCCGGTTTGGCCTCCTCCGAGGCGATCTTGGCGACCATCTTGGACGCGGCGAGCCCCACCGAGCCGGTGAGCCCGGTGGCCGCCCTGATGTCCGCGCGCAACCGCTCGCCGACCACGCGGGCGGACGCCTCGTCCCGGGCCGCCCCGACCGCCTCCAGATCGACGAACGCCTCGTCCAGGCTGAGCGGCTCCACCAGCGGCGACAGCTCCCTCAGCAGGCCCATCACCCGGTCGCTGATCTCCCGGTAGAAGGCGAAGCGGGGCACCAGGTAGGCGGCGTTCGGGGCGAGCCGCCGGGCCTGGGCGGTGGGCATCGCGGAACGCACCCCGAAACGCCGCGCCTCGTACGAGGCGGTGGCGACGACTCCGCGCGGCCCGAGGCCACCCACCACCACGGCCTTGCCCCGCAGACTGGGCTTGGCCGCCTGCTCCGCCGAAGCGTAGAAGGCGTCCATGTCCAGATGCAGGATGGTGGGCTGGTTCCTCACCCCTCCGATGCTGCCCTACGCCACTGACAACGGCGGTGGCGGCGGGACCGGGGTCAGCCGGCCCGGTTGCGACGGCGGGCCAGCTCGTCCGCCGGATTGTGGCCGATCAGGGTCTCCCCGGTGTCCACCCGCTCGCCGTGCAGCTGCGAGAGCGCGCTCTCCACGTCCCGCCACACCACGCCGACGGCGATCCCGAAGACGCCCTGGCCGCCCTGGAGCAGCTTGTGGACCTCGTCGGGGGAGCCGCACTCGTAGACGGTGGCCCCGTCGCTCATCAGCGTCATGCGCTCCAGGTCCCGGAACCCGCGCTCCCGCAGATGCTGGACGGCGGCGCGGATGTTCTGGAGGGAGACGCCCGTGTCGAGGAACCGCTTCACGATCTTCAGCACGACCACGTCGCGGAAGCTGTAGAGCCGCTGGGTGCCCGAGCCGTGGGCGGGCCGCACACTGGGCTCGACCAGCCCGGTACGGGCCCAGTAGTCGAGCTGGCGGTAGGTGATGCCCGCGGCGGCGCACGCCGTGGGGCCCCGGTAGCCGACCTGCTCGGGGGAACGTCCGTCGCCCTCGGGGGCGGGACGGGAACGGGTCGGCGGCTGCCCGGCCCGGCCCTCGTAGAGCGCGTACGGGCCGCCTTCCCCCGGAATCCGTCCGGGGGCACCCCCAGCCGTACCGTCGCCGCTGCTTCTCACGCCGACCTCCGTCCTTGACCTGCCTTCCCGACGGTAGGCAGTCACTCGGGGTGCGTCAACGATCGCCACACTCGCCACGCCGAGTGATAATCACCCTACGAGTGGTTTCCCGTGCCCGATGGTGGGGAAAGGCTAACCGAATGCGCCGAGAGGGCCGCCCCCGGTACCGGGACGACCCTCGAAATCCGGCCGGACGCCCGAGGCGCTCCGCCGCACGACACGGTCACTGGCTGTTGGTGTCGAAGTCCTCGGGGGAGATCTGGTCGAGGAACTCGCGGAACTTCTCCACCTCGTCCTCCTGCTCGTCGGGGATCGCGATCCCCGCGTCGTCCAGGACCCCGTCGCTCCCGTAGATCGGCGTTCCCGTCCGCAGCGCCAGCGCTATCGCGTCGGAGGGACGCGCGCTGACCTCGACTCCGCTCGCGAAGACCAGTTCCGCGTAGAAGACGCCTTCGCGGAGGTCCGTGATGCGCACCTCGCTCAGCTCCTGGCCCACGGCTTCCAGCACGTCCTTGAACAGGTCGTGGGTCAGCGGACGCGCGGGAGCCATGCCCTGCTGGGCGAAGGCGATCGCCGTCGCCTCCCCCGGACCGATCCAGATGGGGAGGTAACGGTCGCCTCCCACTTCTCGCAGAAGCACGATCGGTTGGTTGGAGGGCATTTCGACCCGGACACCTACGACGTCGAGCTCGTTCACACAGCAACCCTAGGCCGTGCCCGGCACCTTTGGGTAGTCGGGCACTCCGGCCGACCGGCCGACGGGCCGCTCTCGCGCCATCGAGACCGGTTCCCGTCAGGTCGGCCGCACGCCGAGGGCGGCCTGGAGGAGGGCCGAGTGGAGCCGGACGGTGAGCCCGGCCAGCTCCCGGGTACGGGCCTCGGCATGTGCCCTGGTCTGCGGGTTGCGGTGCAGCCGCAGCGGGGCCACGATCTGGTCGACGAGCCCGGCCTCCCGTTCCGCGGACGCCTTCATCGCCCGCAGATGGCGCGGCTCGATGCCGAACCGGCCGAGTTCGACGACGAGCCCCGCGACGGTGACCGCCGAGGCGTCGTAGCCGCCCTCGGGCAGCGGGGCGAGCAGTCCGTAGGACTCCCACTCCGCGAGGACCTCCGCGTCGACGCCGACGGCCGCCATCAGCTCGTCCCGGCCGATCCGGGCCGCCGTGGGGCCCTCGGCCCCCACCGGCCCCTCAGGACCCGGCAGACGGTCGTCCAGCGGGTCCCCGGGCCGCCCCACCGGGGGCAGCCGCACCGGCTCCCCCCGCTCCAGAGCGTCCAGCTGCTCACGGATCACCCGGAGCGGAAGGTAGTGGTCCCGCTGCATCCGCAGCACATGGCCCAGTCGCTCCACGTCCTGGGAGCTGAACTTGCGGTAACCGGAGGGGGTGCGTCGCGGCTCGATCAGCCCCTCCGCCTCCAGGAAGCGGATCTTGGAGATGGTGACCTCGGGAAACTCGTCCCGAAGCGTGTTCAGTACCGTCCCGATGCTCACGAGCCGGCCGTCGGCGGCGGCGCCGTTCCGGGCACCGCCGCTCGATGAGTGCACCATGGACCTTCCCAGGGTCAGACGCCCCGCTGGCTCGCGTAGAAGACCAGCCGGTACTTGCCGATCTGCACCTCGTCACCGTGGGAGAGCCGGACGTCGTCCACCGGCTCGCGGTTGACGTACGTACCGTTCAGGCTGCCCACGTCGGCGACCGTGAAGGCGCCGTCCTGACCGCGCCGGAACTCGACGTGGCGACGGGACACGGTCACGTCGTCCAGGAAGATGTCGCTCTGCGGATGACGTCCGGCGGTCGTCAGATCGCCGTCCAGGAGGAACCGGCTGCCGGAGTTCGGGCCGCGGCGCACCACCAGGAGCGCCGAACCGAACGGCAGCGCGTCCACCGCGGCCTGGGCCTCGGGGGACAGCGACGGCAGCTGGGTCTGCCCCGTCACCTCGGAGTCGTACGCCTCCAGCCCCGAGATCGAGATGGTCGACGTCGTCTCCGACGGACGCTCGGCGCCACCGCGCAGGGGCGCTCCGCAGTGGGAGCAGAAACGGCTCGCCTCGGCGTTCCGGTTGCCGCACCTGGTGCACACCAAAGGCATGGACGGACCCTCCTGCGGCTGCCCGCCGGGGGCAGTGGACGCGTACGGACCGGGGGCGAACCCTCCACCCGTACCTGAGGTTGACGGTTCCCCGAAACCTATGCGGCCGGACGAGGCGGGGTCAACAGAGGACGCGCCCTGTCCACCCGGAACGTCACCCCCCGGAGCTCCGACCTGATCACGGAAGAGCGGACGCTCACCGGACGGCTCACCGGCGTCGCCGGGGCGCGGGGCACGGTGCCTGGCCGTGGCGTTGCCACGGTCCTGACGTGCGCTCTTGCCGAACAACTTCGCAAACAACTTCACGGGCGATTCCCCTTGACCGAAACAGACCCGCCCGTGGGGCAGGACGAACCCTGATTACACACACCTGCCGACCCGGACATCTTCACAACGTCCGTACCCACCGGACAGTTTCCACCACGCACCGCTCTTCCGGTGCGTCGACCCCCCGCGATCGCGCGCCCTCGCCGAACGGCCGTCGCGCTCCCCTGTTCACCGGGAGGACGACCGAGCGTAGTCAGGCCGCTTCGCCGGTCGCAAGGCGTCAACAACGATCTTCTCCGAGCGCTTCACGGTCACGCTGGCCTGCTCCTTCTCCAGAGTCTGCACCACGCCACCCGGGATGTTGAGCGCGGGCTCCAGGTCCTGCGGCCGTCCGATCACCTTGAACCGGTACGGCGGACTGATCTCGGCCCCGTCCACGCTCACCCCTTCCCCTTCGCCGCCCGTGAGGTACGTACCGGCCACCACCCGCACGCCGTTGAGCTGGATCGCCTCGGCCCCGGCCGCGCGCAGCTCCTGGACGGCGTCCAGCAGCATGCGGGACTCGACCGTCCCGCGCGGATCGGTGACGACCATGGTGATCCCCGGGCCCTGGGCACCGACGGTGCCCGCCAGCACGCCCAGTTGCTTCTCCCTCTCGACGGTCTGCTTGCGCGCCTCCTCGGCCTGGTCCGAACTGTTCTCCAGTTCGGTCCGCTGGTCGTCGAGACGCCTCTTCTCATCTTCTAGACGTTGCGTGCGGTCATCCAGTTCATCGAGGATGCGTACGAGATCCTCCTGTCTGGCGCCACGCAGCACACTACTGTCACTGGTGGACGCGACCTGCACGGCGAGGCCGAAACCGAGCCCCGCGAGCAACAGTGCGACGATCAGCTGCGCGCGGCTGAGGCGCGGCGGCCACAGCCCCTTGACGAGGCGCTGGCGGCCCGTCAGGCCCGGCTGCGCGGGCCGTCGGCCGTACGGGGCGCCGCCCTCGTCGTCGACGGGCTCCGCCGGCACCTCGGCGGGCAGTTCCCTGCGCAGCCCGGGGGCCGGGTCCTCGGGCGGGGCCGGAGGCCGGGGCGGGACGCCCTCGTCTTGGGGGCCTCGCCGGTCCTCGGGGTCTCGGGAGTTCATCGGCCTCACGCCCGGAAGACGTGTCGGCGGATCGCGGCGGCGTTGGAGAAGATGCGGATGCCGAGCACCACGACCACTCCGGTCGACAGCTGGGCGCCCACGCCCAACTCGTCCCCGAGGAAGACGATCAGGGCCGCGACCACGACGTTCGACAGGAACGAGACCACGAACACCTTGTCGTCGAAGATGCCGTCGAGCATCGCCCGGAGCCCTCCGAAGACGGCGTCGAGCGCCGCGACCACGGCGATCGGAAGATACGGCTCGACCACCGCGGGGACTTCGGGCCGGACCAGCAGTCCGGCCACGACTCCCAGGACGAGGCCCAGTACGGCGATCACGATGTGCCCTTCTCTGTTCTCGGCTGTGCGGTGCGGACGATCACACTCGGCGCCGCGGGCAGCCGCAGTTCCTTGTGCGTGGAAATGCCGGTCCTGATCCCGAAGTTCTCCTGGAGGGCGTTCAGGTACAGGCCGTCGGGGCTGTTCTGGAACCGGGTGCTCAACCGCTGCCCGTCCCCGACGGCGAGCACGGTGTAGGGCGGGACCAGGGGCTTGTTGTCCACCAGGACGGCGTCGCCCGCGGCGCGGATCGCGGAGAGCGCGGTGAGCCGCTGCCCGTTGACCGAGACGGCCTCGGCACCCGAGTACCACAGGCCGTTGACGACCCGCTGGAGATCGCGGTCCTTGACCCGGCCGGTGTCGGAGAACCCCGAGGTGCCGCGTGGACCGTCACCGTCCGCGGCGGCCTCCTTGGCGTCGTCCACCACCAGCTTGACGCCGGGGCCGTGCACGGCGGAGGAGCCCGCGAGGACCCCGATGAGGTCGTCGGGCGGGTCCGTGTGCCGGAGCGCCTCGCTCCGGCGGTCGTGCACTTCGTCCCGCAGGGCGTCGACGTTCTTCTCCAGCTCGTCCGCGGCGGCCGTCTCGGCCTCGACCCGGTCGATCAGCTCCTCGCGCTCCTTGGCGATCTCCGGAGCCGCCACCCGCGCCTGCGCCGCCCCCACCGTGACCACCAGCGCCGCGAGGACCAGTCCGGCCGCGAGCCCGAGCCGGGCCCGCAGCGTCTTGGGCAGTCCGCCGGACTCCCCCTGGGCTCGCTTGCGCGCGGCGGCCTCCGCGTAGCCGTCGTCGAGGCTGTGGTCCATGACGTTCGTCAGCAGGGACATGGACGCGTCCGGACGACGTCGCGGAGGCGCGGCAGTACTCCGGGCAGGGGGCGGCTGCGGCATGCCGCACATCGTCGCACGTCGGCACCCATTCCTCCGAATGGCCCTGACGGGCTGCCGGGCGACGCCCGTCGGGGGCGCCGCCCGGCACTCGAAAGACGTACCCGCCGCCCCTGGGCCGCGGTCCGCCCGGGTGATCCCCGGGTCAGTCGCCGGCGCTCTCGACCACCGTCGACCACTCGTCCAACAGCGCCTGCGCGGACGCGTCGTCGGGGCCCTCGGCCCACAGATGGGTGACCGCCTCGGCCCGGTCGGGCAGGACGAGCGCCCAGCGGCCGTCCGCCTCCACGACCCGCACCCCGTCGGTGGTGTCCACGGACCGGTCCCCGGCCTGTTCCACCACCCGTCGCATGACCAGGCCCTTGACGGCCCACGGAGTCGCCACGTCGCGCTTCAGCACATGGGCCCGGGGGATCCGCGCGTCGATCTGACTCAGGGTGAGCTGGGTCCTGGCGACCAGCCCGATGAGCCGGACGAACGCCGCCGTCCCGTCGAAGACCCCGCTGAACTCCGGAACGATGAAACCGCCGCGCCCGTCACCACCGAAGATCGTGGACTCCTCACGGCCGACCCGCGTCAGGTCGTCGGGGGAGGTCGTGGTCCAGTCCACCTGGGTGCCGTGGTACGCCGCGACCTGTTCGGCGATCCGGGTCGTCGTCACCGGCAACGCGACCCGTCCGCTGCGGCGCTCCGCCGCCACCAGGTCCAGCATGACCAGCAGCGCCCGGTCGTCCTCGACGATCCGGCCCTTCTCGTCGACCAGCGACAGCCGTTCGCCCACCGGGTCGAACCGCACGCCGAACGCGGCCCGGGCGGAGGCCACGATCTCCCCCAGCCGCACCAGTCCGGCCCGCCGGGTCTCCGCCGTCTCGGTGGGCCGCGCCTCGTCCAGCCCGGGGTTGACGGTCAGCGAGTCGACGCCCAGCTTGCCCAGCAGGCTCGGCAGGACCAGTCCGGCACTGCCGTTGGAGGCGTCCACCACGACCTTGAGCCCGGAGTCGGCGATCCCCGTCGTGTCGACGTTCCGCAGCAGGGAGCCGGTGTAGGAGTCGAAGACGCTCGCCGGGAAGCGCAGGTCACCGATCTCCCCGGGGAAGGCGCGACGGTATTCCTGCCTCGCGTACACCCGGTCGAGCTTGCGCTGGCTCGCCTGGGACAGATCGGCGCCCCGGCCGTCGAAGAACATGATGTCCACCGAGTCGGGCACTCCGGGCGAGGTACGGATCATGATGCCCCCGGCGCTGCCCCGCGCGGTCTGCTGCCGGGCCACCGGCAGGGGGACGTTCTCCAGGTCGCGCACGTCGATGGCGCTCGCCTGCAGCGCGGAGATCACCGCGCGTTTCAGCGCCCGGGCGCCCCGGGAGTGGTCCCGCGCGGTGGTGACCGTCGCGCCCTTCTTCAGCGTCGTGGCGTACGCGCCCGCCAGCCGCACCGCCAGCTCCGGGGTGATCTCGACGTTGAGGATGCCGCTCACGCCCCGCGCCCCGAAGAGGTGCGCCTGCCCCCGGGACTCCCAGATGACCGAGGTGTTGACGAACGCGCCCGCCTCGATCGTCTTGAAGGGGTAGACCCGTACGTTGCCCTGGACGATGGATTCCTCGCCGACGAGACACTCGTCGCCGATGACGGCCCCGTCCTCGATCCGGGCGGCCCGCATGATGTCGGTGTTCTTGCCGACGACGCAGCCCCGCAGATTGCTGTGCTCACCGATGTAGACGTTGTCGTGGAGGACGGCCTTGTGCAGAAAGGCACCACTCTTCACGACGACGTTCGACCCGACCACCGTGTGCTCGCGGATCTCGGCGTCGGCCTCGACCTTCGCGTAGTCCCCGATGTACAGCGGTCCGCGCAGAACGGCGTCGGGGTGGACGTCGGCGCCTTCGGCCACCCACACCCCGGGCGAGATCTCGAACCCGTCGAGATCGACGTCCACCTTGCCCTCCAGGACGTCCGCCTGGGCCTTCACATAGCTCTCGTGGGTCCCGACGTCCTCCCAGTAGCCCTCGGCGACATAGCCGTAGACCGGCTTGCCCTCCTTCATCAGCTGCGGGAAGACGTCACCCGACCAGTCGACGGACGTGTCCGCCTGGACGTAGTCGAAGACCTCCGGCTCCATCACGTAGATGCCGGTGTTCACGGTGTCCGAGAACACCTGGCCCCAGGTCGGTTTCTCCAGGAACCGCTCGACCCGGCCCTCCTCGTCGACGATGGTGATGCCGAACTCCAGGGGATTGGGCACCCGGGTCAGACAGACCGTGACGAGGGCGCCCTTCTCCTTGTGGAAGGCGATCAGTTCGGTCAGGTCGAAGTCGGTGAGCGCGTCACCGGAGATGACCAGGAACGCGTCGTCCTTCAGCGCTTCTTCCGCGTTCTTCACACTGCCCGCGGTACCGAGCGGCTTCTCCTCGTTGGCGTAGGACAAGTCCATGCCGAGTTCTTCACCATCGCCGAAGTAGTTCTTGACGAGGGAGGCCAGGAACTGGACAGTGACGACTGTCTCGGTGAGCCCATGCCTTTTCAGCAGCCTCAGCACATGCTCCATGATCGGCCGGTTGGCGACCGGCAGGAGCGGCTTGGGCATGCTTGAGGTCATCGGGCGAAGGCGTGTGCCTTCGCCACCGGCCATCACGACGGCCTTCATGTCGGAAGCGTCCTCCTTGAGAGACGACGGTCTAGCCGACTGCGCGCCCTCAATTGTCCCGCACGGATCCGAAGCGGGCCATCAGGCATCGCCCAGGCGTCATCGGCGGGCTCAGCCGGCCGTGGCGTCCGCCCGTACGAGTCGGCGGACCTGCACCACGTAGAGGACTCCTGCCCACCAGTACAGCGTTGTACCCCATCCTGCGAACGCCCATCCGAAAATGGCGGCGAGTGACGCGATCCAGCCACTTCCGTCACTGAGCAGAAGGAGCGGGAACGCGTACATGAGGTTGAAGGTGGCGGCCTTGCCGAGGAAGTTCACCTGGGGCGGCGGATATCCGTGCCGCCGGAGGATGCCCACCATCACCAGCAGGACGAGTTCCCGCGCGAGGAGGACGGCGGTGAGCCAGAGCGGCAGGATCTCCCGCCAGGTCAGTCCGACGAGGGTGGAGAGAATGTAGAGCCGGTCGGCCGCGGGGTCGAGCAACCGACCGAGGCTGCTCACCTGGTTCCAGCGGCGGGCGAGCTTTCCGTCCAGGTAGTCGCTGATTCCGCTGAGCGCCAGGACCAGCAGGGCCCATCCGTCGCTCTCGGGGCCTCCGAACTCGGGCCGGAGGATCAGCCACAGGAAGAGCGGCACACCCGCGAGACGGGCCATGCTGAGGATGTTGGGGATGGTGAGGACCCGGTCCGTCTGGACGCGCGTCTCCTGGACCTCCACCCGAAAGCCTCCTGTGAACGAAACCGACGACAACGACCCGACCCTACCGTCAGCTGGGAAGTTCCCACGCAGAGGGGTCCGGAGACACGATCACCAACTCGAAATCGCCCCCGACCCCGCCCCGGAAACGCGAAAAAGCCGTGTGTCCCGGAGAGAAGAAATTCTCTCCGGGACACACGGCTTCATGCAATTTTAGTTCGGCGGCGTCCTACTCTCCCACAGGGTCCCCCCTGCAGTACCATCGGCGCTGAAAGGCTTAGCTTCCGGGTTCGGAATGTAACCGGGCGTTTCCCTAACGCTATAACCACCGAAACACTACGAAACACACACCAACACACACTCCCCTACCAGGGAAGAGTGCTGGTTGTTCGTGGTTTCAGAACCAACACAGTGGACGCGAGCAACTGAGGACAAGCCCTCGGCCTATTAGTACCAGTCAACTCCACCGGTCACCCGGCTTCCATATCTGGCCTATCAACCCAGTCGTCTACTGGGAGCCTTACCCCATCAAGTGGGTGGGAGCCCTCATCTCGAAGCAGGCTTCCCGCTTAGATGCTTTCAGCGGTTATCCCTCCCGAACGTAGCCAACCAGCCATGCCCTTGGCAGGACAACTGGCACACCAGAGGTTCGTCCGTCCCGGTCCTCTCGTACTAGGGACAGCCCTTCTCAAGACTCCTACGCGCGCAGCGGATAGGGACCGAACTGTCTCACGACGTTCTAAACCCAGCTCGCGTACCGCTTTAATGGGCGAACAGCCCAACCCTTGGGACCGACTCCAGCCCCAGGATGCGACGAGCCGACATCGAGGTGCCAAACCATCCCGTCGATATGGACTCTTGGGGAAGATCAGCCTGTTATCCCCGGGGTACCTTTTATCCGTTGAGCGACGGCGCTTCCACAAGCCACCGCCGGATCACTAGTCCCGACTTTCGTCCCTGCTCGACCCGTCGGTCTCACAGTCAAGCTCCCTTGTGCACTTACACTCAACACCTGATTACCAACCAGGCTGAGGGAACCTTTGGGCGCCTCCGTTACTCTTTAGGAGGCAACCGCCCCAGTTAAACTACCCATCAGACACTGTCCCTGATCCGGATCACGGACCCAGGTTAGACATCCAGCACGACCAGAGTGGTATTTCAACAACGACTCCACAACCACTGGCGTGGCCGCTTCAAAGTCTCCCACCTATCCTACACAAGCCGAACCGAACACCAATATCAAACTGTAGTAAAGGTCCCGGGGTCTTTCCGTCCTGCTGCGCGAAACGAGCATCTTTACTCGTAGTGCAATTTCACCGGGCCTATGGTTGAGACAGTCGAGAAGTCGTTACGCCATTCGTGCAGGTCGGAACTTACCCGACAAGGAATTTCGCTACCTTAGGATGGTTATAGTTACCACCGCCGTTTACTGGCGCTTAAGTTCTCAGCTTCGCCACACCGAAATGCAGCTAACCGGTCCCCTTAACGTTCCAGCACCGGGCAGGCGTCAGTCCGTATACATCGCCTTACGGCTTCGCACGGACCTGTGTTTTTAGTAAACAGTCGCTTCTCGCTGGTCTCTGCGGCCACCCCCAGCTCAAGGCGCGAAGCCCATCACCAGAAATGGCCCCCCTTCTCCCGAAGTTACGGGGGCATTTTGCCGAGTTCCTTAACCATAGTTCACCCGAACGCCTCGGTATTCTCTACCTGACCACCTGAGTCGGTTTAGGGTACGGGCCGCCATAAAACTCGCTAGAGGCTTTTCTCGACAGCATAGGATCATCCACTTCACCACAATCGGCTCGGCATCAGGTCTCAGCCTATGTGAGCGGCGGATTTACCTACCACTCGGCCTACACCCTTACCCCGGGACAACCACCGCCCGGGCTGGACTACCTTCCTGCGTCACCCCATCACTCACCTACTACCACCTCGGGTCACCGGCTCCACCACTCCCACCCACAGCAAAACTGGAGGCAGGCGGCTTCACGGGCTTAGCATCAGAGGATTCAATGTTTGACGCTCTACAGCGGGTACCGGAATATCAACCGGTTATCCATCGACTACGCCTGTCGGCCTCGCCTTAGGTCCCGACTTACCCTGGGCAGATCAGCTTGACCCAGGAACCCTTAGTCAATCGGCGCACACGTTTCCCACGTGTGTATCGCTACTCATGCCTGCATTCTCACTCGTGAACCGTCCACCACTGCCTTCCGGCGCGGCTTCACCCGGCACACGACGCTCCCCTACCCAACCCAGCGCCCGTTGGGGCTATATGCTGGATTGACACGACTTCGGCGGTACGCTTGAGCCCCGCTACATTGTCGGCGCGGAATCACTAGACCAGTGAGCTATTACGCACTCTTTCAAGGGTGGCTGCTTCTAAGCCAACCTCCTGGTTGTCTCTGCGACTCCACATCCTTTCCCACTTAGCGTACGCTTAGGGGCCTTAGTCGATGCTCTGGGCTGTTTCCCTCTCGACCATGGAGCTTATCCCCCACAGTCTCACTGCCGCGCTCTCACTTACCGGCATTCGGAGTTTGGCTAAGGTCAGTAACCCGGTAGGGCCCATCGCCTATCCAGTGCTCTACCTCCGGCAAGAAACACACGACGCTGCACCTAAATGCATTTCGGGGAGAACCAGCTATCACGGAGTTTGATTGGCCTTTCACCCCTAACCACAGGTCATCCCCCAGGTTTTCAACCCTGGTGGGTTCGGTCCTCCACGACCTCTTACAGCCGCTTCAACCTGCCCATGGCTAGATCACTCCGCTTCGGGTCTTGGGCATGCTACTCAAACGCCCTATTCGGACTCGCTTTCGCTACGGCTTCCCCACACGGGTTAACCTCGCAACACACCGCAAACTCGCAGGCTCATTCTTCAAAAGGCACGCAGTCACGAGACACCAGCAAGCTGATGTCCGACGCTCCCACGGCTTGTAGGCACACGGTTTCAGGTACTATTTCACTCCCCTCCCGGGGTACTTTTCACCATTCCCTCACGGTACTATCCGCTATCGGTCACCAGGGAATATTTAGGCTTAGCGGGTGGTCCCGCCAGATTCACACGGGATTTCTCGGGCCCCGTGCTACTTGGGTGTCTCTCAAGCAAGCCGTCAATGTTTCAGCTACGGGGGTCTTACCCTCTACGCCGGACCTTTCGCATGTCCTTCGCCTACATCAACGGTTTCTGACTCGCCTCACAGCCGGCAGACTGTGAAAGAGAGATCCCACAACCCCCTGCATGCAACCCCTGCCGGGTCTCACACATACAAGGTTTAGCCTCATCCGGTTTCGCTCGCCACTACTCCCGGAATCACGGTTGTTTTCTCTTCCTGCGGGTACTGAGATGTTTCACTTCCCCGCGTTCCCTCCACATGCCCTATGTGTTCAGGCAAGGGTGACAGCCCATGACGACTGCCGGGTTTCCCCATTCGGAAACCCCCGGATCAAAGCCTGGTTGACGACTCCCCGGGGACTATCGTGGCCTCCCACGTCCTTCATCGGTTCCTGGTGCCAAGGCATCCACCGTGCGCCCTTAAAAACTTGGCCACAGATGCTCGCGTCCACTGTGCAGTTCTCAAACAACGACCAACCACCCGTCACACACCATCAGACGATGGTGCTTCACCGGGGTCGGCAACCGAAGACCCAACCTTAACGGCCGTGCCCTCAGACACCCAACAGCATGCCCGGCCCGTACCCGTCCGAAGATCACGCGTTCCACACTCCGAAGAGCAGTACTAGCGGCCTCCGGCCCGAATAACAGGCCGAATAGTCAACGTTCCACCCATGAGCAACCAGCACCGGACATTCGCCGGTGTACTGGCCTCTGACCGGGATCATCCGAAGACGACCACGGTAAGAAGTGCTCCTTAGAAAGGAGGTGATCCAGCCGCACCTTCCGGTACGGCTACCTTGTTACGACTTCGTCCCAATCGCCAGTCCCACCTTCGACAGCTCCCTCCCACAAGGGGTTGGGCCACCGGCTTCGGGTGTTACCGACTTTCGTGACGTGACGGGCGGTGTGTACAAGGCCCGGGAACGTATTCACCGCAGCAATGCTGATCTGCGATTACTAGCGACTCCGACTTCATGGGGTCGAGTTGCAGACCCCAATCCGAACTGAGACCGGCTTTTTGAGATTCGCTCCACCTCACGGTATCGCAGCTCATTGTACCGGCCATTGTAGCACGTGTGCAGCCCAAGACATAAGGGGCATGATGACTTGACGTCGTCCCCACCTTCCTCCGAGTTGACCCCGGCGGTCTCCCGTGAGTCCCCAACCGGCCGAAACCGTTGCTGGCAACACGGGACAAGGGTTGCGCTCGTTGCGGGACTTAACCCAACATCTCACGACACGAGCTGACGACAGCCATGCACCACCTGTACACCGACCACAAGGGGGGCACCATCTCTGATGCTTTCCGGTGTATGTCAAGCCTTGGTAAGGTTCTTCGCGTTGCGTCGAATTAAGCCACATGCTCCGCCGCTTGTGCGGGCCCCCGTCAATTCCTTTGAGTTTTAGCCTTGCGGCCGTACTCCCCAGGCGGGGCACTTAATGCGTTAGCTGCGGCACGGACAACGTGGAATGTTGCCCACACCTAGTGCCCACCGTTTACGGCGTGGACTACCAGGGTATCTAATCCTGTTCGCTCCCCACGCTTTCGCTCCTCAGCGTCAGTATCGGCCCAGAGATCCGCCTTCGCCACCGGTGTTCCTCCTGATATCTGCGCATTTCACCGCTACACCAGGAATTCCGATCTCCCCTACCGAACTCTAGCCTGCCCGTATCGACTGCAGACCCGGGGTTAAGCCCCGGGCTTTCACAACCGACGCGACAAGCCGCCTACGAGCTCTTTACGCCCAATAATTCCGGACAACGCTCGCGCCCTACGTATTACCGCGGCTGCTGGCACGTAGTTAGCCGGCGCTTCTTCTGCAGGTACCGTCACTTTCGCTTCTTCCCTGCTGAAAGAGGTTTACAACCCGAAGGCCGTCATCCCTCACGCGGCGTCGCTGCATCAGGCTTTCGCCCATTGTGCAATATTCCCCACTGCTGCCTCCCGTAGGAGTCTGGGCCGTGTCTCAGTCCCAGTGTGGCCGGTCGCCCTCTCAGGCCGGCTACCCGTCGTCGCCTTGGTGAGCCGTTACCTCACCAACTAGCTGATAGGCCGCGGGTTCATCCTGCACCGCCGGAGCTTTCCACCCGCCCCCATGCAGGGGCAGGTCATATCCGGTATTAGACCCCGTTTCCAGGGCTTGTCCCAGAGTGCAGGGCAGATTACCCACGTGTTACTCACCCGTTCGCCACTAATCCCCGGCCGAAACCGGTTCATCGTTCGACTTGCATGTGTTAAGCACGCCGCCAGCGTTCGTCCTGAGCCAGGATCAAACTCTCCGTGAATGTGTACCCGTAATCGGGTGAACACCACGAGAGCGGAACAAACCGGGGAGGAATATCCCCGACTGTTCACAGCGTCCTCGCTGTGTATTTCTTCAAAGGAACCTCATCACCAGACCGAGTGGTCTAGGTGACGGGGTATCAACATATCTGGCGTTGACTTTTGGCACGCTGTTGAGTTCTCAAGGAACGGACGCTTCCTTTGTACTCACCCCAGCCTCTCGGCTGAAGCTTTCCTCCGGGCGCTTCCCTTCGGTGTTCCAGACTCTATCAGGTCTTTTCCCTCTTCCTGACCGGCTCCCGCAGGCATGCGGATTCCAGGTACTGGAAAGTTAATGGAGACCTTCAGAGATACTGCCCGACTCCGGAACTTGCGCTCCGTTCGGCGGGCAGGTCTACGACTGTACAGCGGTCTTGACAGGAGGGGCAAATCGAGGGGTGGGGGCGGCTCCGCCAACCGGCTGCGCTCGCACGGAAACCGGACTTTCCATGACTTACGCTGCTGAACAGTGCGCTGTCTCCGGACGGACGGGGGCGGCGTCCTCGGACTCCGAGCCTGGGAGGCTTGCCCATGACCAGCGTGACATCGCCCGTGTCCGGCCGTGCCATCGGACTGGACGCCGTGCCCGATCCCGTCTTCTCCGGGGCCATGGTGGGGCCGGGAACGGCGGTCGATCCCGAGCGGGTGCCCGCGGAGGCCGTGTCCCCGGTGAGCGGGGTGATCGTCTCGCTGCACCCGCACGCCTTCGTGGTGGTCGACGACGAGGGGCACGGAGTGCTCACCCACCTCGGCATCGACACCGTTCAGCTCAACGGCCAGGGCTTCGAGCTGTTGGTGAACAAGGGCGACAACGTGCAGCGCGGGCAGGCGGTCGTGCGGTGGGACCCCGCCCAGGTGGAGGCGGCGGGCAAGTCCCCGGTGTGTCCCGTGGTGGCGCTGGAGGCCACGGCGGACGCCCTGTCGTCCGTCGTGGAGAGCGGTGAGGTCAAGATCGGCGACACGCTCTTCGACTGGCGGTAGTCACGCCCCGGCAGGGAGCGCCCGTCGACGGCGCTCGGAGGAGACCATCGTGGCGGCCGCGTCCGCCGCGCTATCGGAGACGGTGAGATGGACACAACGCTGCGAGGCGTCGGTGTGAGCCACGGAGTGGCGATCGGCGAGGTACGGCACATGGGGACGGCGGTGCTCGAACCGCCCGCGAAGCAGATTCCCCCCGAGGAGGCGGAGCGCGAGCAGGCGCGGGCCCGTCAGGCGACCGAGGCCGTGGCGGCCGACCTGAACGCGCGGGGCCACCTCGCCGGGGGCGAGGCGCAGGCGGTGCTGGAGGCCCAGGCCCTGATGGCCCAGGACCCGGAGCTGATCGCGGACGTGGAGCGCCGGGTCGCGGTGGGGAGCACGGCGGAACGGGCGGTGTACGACGCGTTCGCCTCGTACCGGGCGCTGCTGGCCGGGGCCGGTGAGTACCTCGCGGGACGGGTCGCCGACCTCGACGACGTGCGCAACCGGATCGTCGCCCGGCTGTTGGGCGTGCCGATGCCCGGCGTGCCGGACAGCGACGAGCCGTACGTCCTGATCGCGCGGGACCTGGCGCCCGCCGACACCGCGCTGCTGGACCCCTCGCTGGTGCTGGGGTTCGTCACCGAGGAGGGCGGGCCGACCAGTCACAGCGCGATCCTGGCGCGGGCGCTGGGGGTGCCCGCCGTGGTGGCGCTGCCCGGTGCCGGGGAACTGGCCGAGGGCACGGTGGTCGCCGTGGACGGCAGTACGGGTGAGGTCTTCGTGGATCCGACCGCGGAGAAGCGGGCGGCGCTGGCGGCGGCCGCGGAGGAGCGGAAGGCCGCGTTGGCCGCCTCGCGGGGGCCGGGGGCCACCTCCGACGGGCACAAGGTGCCGTTGCTGGCCAATGTGGGCGGGCCGGGGGACGTCGCGGCGGCGGTGGAGGCCGGGGCCGAGGGCGTGGGGCTGTTCCGTACGGAGTTCCTGTTCCTGGACGACAGCGCGCGGGCGCCGTCGGAGGAGAAGCAGGTGGAGGCGTACCGGCGGGTTCTGGAGGCGTTCCCGGAGGGGCGGGTCGTCGTCCGGGTGCTGGACGCGGGGGCGGACAAGCCGCTGGACTTCCTGACTCCCGCCGACGAGCCGAACCCGGCGCTGGGGGTGCGGGGGCTGCGGGCGTTGCTGGACCATCCGGAGGTGCTGCGGACCCAGCTGACGGCGTTGGCGAAGGCGGCCGAGGGGCTTCCGGTGTACCTGGAGGTCATGGCGCCGATGGTGGCGGACCGCGCGGATGCCAAGGCGTTCGCGGACGCCTGCCGGGAGGCGGGGCTGCGGGCGAAGTTCGGGGCCATGGTGGAGATCCCCTCGGCGGCGCTGCGGGCGCGCTCGATCCTCCAGGAGGTGGAGTTCCTGTCGCTGGGGACCAATGACCTGGCGCAGTACGCCTTCGCGGCGGACCGGCAGGTGGGCGCGGTCTCGCGGTTGCAGGACCCCTGGCAGCCCGCGCTGCTCGACCTGGTGGCGCTGTCCGCGGAGGCGGCGAAGGCCGAGGGGAAGAGCTGCGGGGTGTGCGGGGAGGCGGCGGCCGATCCGCTGTTGGCGTGCGTGCTGGCGGGGCTGGGGGTGACCTCCTTGTCGATGGGCGCGGCGTCGATCGCCTACGTCCGGACGGCACTGGCGAAGTACACCCTGGCGCAGTGCGAGCGGGCGGCAGCCGCGGCGCGGGCGGCGGAGAGCGCCGAGGACGCGCGGAAGGCCGCGCGGGTGGTGCTCTCCGGGGAGTAGGGGAGGCGGATGGGGAGTGGTCGGGGTGGGGTAGCCCGCCGGGCGCGCGGGGGCGTCCGGCGGGCTGCCCCGCTCTGTGGTGGTCAGTGGTGGGGGTGGTCGTCCGTGCCCGGGGCGATGCCCTCGATGTCCGGGGGCGCGCAGTAGTCGACGCCGGGCTCGGGGGGTACCGGTTCGCCGGAGGCGGCGTCGGTGCAGTAGGCGTCGAAGACCTCGGCGGCGGTGAGGGGGAGGAGGCCGTCGCCGCTGAGTCGCCAGCCCTGGACGCGGTCGTCGTGGCCGGGGGTGATGGTGCGCAGGACGAGGCCGCCGGGGCTGTGGGTGGTGATGCCCGCGGCGAGGACGGTGGCGAGTTCGACGGCGGCGGTCTCGTCGGCGTCGGTGAGGCCGTCGGTGTCGCTGCGGGCCCGGAGGACCCCGAGGAGGGTCTCGTCGGGGGTGGTGACGCTGGCGACCAGGTGGTGGGCGCCGGGGCGGGCGGCGCGCAGGACGCGCAGCAGGAGGTCGGAGGCGCGGGCGAAGGCGGCGCGGCCGAGGTCCTCGCCGCAGACGGCGCACTCCCCCGCGCGGGCCAGGAGGTGGGTGGCGTACTCCCAGGTGGTCTGGCGGGCGGTCTCGTCGAGGAGGTCGGGGAGCAGCTCGCCGAGGGGGCGGCCGTCGTAGGGGACGGTGGGGCCGGTGGCGGCCAGCTCGGCGGTGAAGCGGGTGCGGGAGGCGCGGGTGTCGGGGTCGATTCCGGTGCGGGCGCAGTAGTCGGCGTACCGCTCGGGGTCGAAGAGGGCGAGGCTGGTGTGCTGTCCGTGGTCGGTGCGGTCGCGGAGGACGGCCTCGGTGTGGCGTAGGTAGGCGGGGTGGTCGTCGAAGGGGAAGCTGCGGTAGCGGCGCATGGCCGTGAAGTCGGCTTCGTCGGCGAGGAGGCCGAGGGTGCCCGCGATCTCGTGGTGGAACGGCTCGGTGCGGCTCGGGTGGTGGTGGATGGATGGCATGGCTCCCCCTGTCACACGGTCGATCAGTGCTCACTCACCGTAACCGGAGCCACTGACAACGGTGCCCCGGGCGGTCCGGGCCGGGCGCGGGGTGCCGCGCCCGGGCGGGGTCAGGCGCGGCGGTGGGACAGGTCGGCGTAGAAGTGGAGGAGGTCGATCCGGTCGACGGAGCCGGGGTTGACGGCGCGGTCGAGGGGGGTGCCCTGGAGCAGGCGCTTGACGGGGACCTCCAGGCGTTTGCCGGTGAGGGTGTGGGGGACGGCGGGGACCTCGATGATCTCGTCGGGTACGTGCCGGGGTGAGAGGTCCTCGCGCAGGGCGCGGGCGATCCGGGCGCGCAGCGCGTCGTCGAGGGCGGCGCCGGGGGCGAGGTGGACGAAGAGGGGCATCCAGTAGCCGCCGTCGGGCAGTTCCACGCCGATGACGAGGGATTCCCGGATCTCGGGCAGGCGTTCGACGACCTCGTAGATGTCGGCGGAGCCCATGCGGACGCCCTGGCGGTTGAGGGTGGAGTCGGAGCGGCCGTGGATGACGACGGAGCCCCGGGAGGTGAGGGTGATCCAGTCGCCGTGCCGCCAGACGCCGGGGTAGGTGTCGAAGTAGCTGTCGTGGTAGCGGTGGCCGTCGGGGTCGTTCCAGAAGCGGACCGGCATGGACGGCATGGGCTGGGTGACGACGAGCTCGCCGACCTCGTCCACGAGGGGTTCGCCCCGGGGGTCCCACGCCTGGAGGTCGGTGCCGAGGCCGGGGGCCTGGAGCTCGCCGGTGTGGACGGGGAGGGTGGGGACCGCGCCCGCGAAGCAGGAGCAGACGTCGGTGCCTCCGCTGACGGAGGCGGTCCACAGTCCGCCCTCGCGGCCGGCGAACTCGTCGCGCAGCCAGCGGAAGCCGTCGGGGGGCAGCGGCGAGCCGGTGGTGGCGACGCAGCGGACCCTGCTGAGGTCGTGGTCGGCGGCGGGGTGGACCCCGGCCTTGCGGCAGGCCATCACATAGGCGGCGGAGGTGCCGAGGAAGGTGGCGCCGGTGCGTTCGGCGATCCGCCACTGGGCGCCGGTGTCGGGGTGGCCGGGGCTGCCGTCGTAGAGGACGACCGTGGTGCCGGTGAGGAGGCCGGAGACGAGGAAGTTCCACATCATCCAGCCGGTGGAGGTGTACCAGAAGAACCGGTCGCCGGGGCCGAGGTCGCAGTGCAGGCCCAGTTGTTTGAGGTGTTCCAGGAGGATGCCGCCCTGGGACTGGACGATGGCCTTGGGCAGTCCGGTGGTGCCGGAGGAGTACAGCACCCACAGGGGGTGGTCGAAGGGCACCTGGGTGAAGCTCGGGGCGGTGTCGCCGGAGGTGAGGGCCGACCACTCCAGGGCGCCTTCGGGGGCGGGGGTACCGAGCAGGGGGACGTGGACGACGGCGCGCAGGGTGGGGAGGTGGTCGCGGAGTTCGGCGACGGCGGCGGTGCGGTCGTGTTCCCGGCCGCCGTAGCGGTAGCCGTCGACGGCGAACAGGACGACGGGTTCGACCTGCTGGAAGCGGTCGAGGACGCTGCGGGCCCCGAAGTCGGGGGCGCAGGAGGTCCACACCGCGCCGACGGCGGCGGTGGCGAGGAGGGCGACGACCGCCTGCGGGACGTTGGGGAGGTAGCCGCCGATCCGGTCGCCGGGGCGGACGCCGAGGTCGCGCAGCGCGGCGGTGAGGGAGCCCACCTGGCGGCGGAGCTCCGCCCAGGTGACCGTGGCGGGGGCGTGGGTCTCGTCGAGGTGGAGGAGGGCGGCTTCGCCGGGGCGTTCGCCGGCGGCGCGCAGGGCGTGCTCGGCGTAGTTGAGGGTGGCGCCGGGGAACCACTGGGCGCCGGGCATGGTCCGGTCGCCGAGGACGCGCTCGGGGGGCGTCGCGAAGCGCACGTCGAACCATTCGGTGACGGCCCGCCAGAAGGTGTCGAGTTCCTCGACCGACCAGCGGTGCAGGGCCGGGTAGCCGCCGTCGGCGGGGGCGCCGTGGTGGGTGGCGGCCCAGCGCTGGAAGCGGGTGATCCGCGCGTTCTCGACGGTCTGCCGGTCGGGCTGCCAGAGGGGCGGGGCGGGCGCTGCGGACATGGCGGGGGCTCCCCTGCTGTGTGCTGGGCCTGGGGGTCGCCCGCGCGCGGGTGTGGTGCGCGCGGGGACGGTCGGGTCCGGTCGTCGCGCCGCCGTCCGCCGGGCGGGGGCGGTACGGCGACCGGGCCCAGGGGGACGATGCCATGTGATCGACTCGGACACCAGGGCGGGACGCGCCGGTGGGGCGGACGGATCCGCGGGTGAACGGCGGCTGAACCCGGCGCGTCGTGGGCGGTTCCGGTGGCAGGGTGCCGGTCATGGATGGTCGTGGCCTGGTGTGGCGGGTCGGCGCGGTGGGACCGTCGCGGGGGCTGCGCGCCCTGCGCGCGGCGCTGCGCCGACGGCGGACGGACGCGGTGGGGCTGGCGCCGCGCGGGGTGGAGCGGGCCCGGGTGCCGGGGCCGGTGACGGACGTCGTCTCGGGTCCGGGCGGGGGGACGATCCGGTTCGCCCGGTCCGAGCTGCGGGTCCTCGTCACGGTGACGGGGGCGGTGTTCTGGGGGTGGGACGGGGCGGGGCCCGAGCCGTCGTACGCGTTGTCCGGGCCGGTGCCGGAGGCCGACGCCAGGGCGATGCTGGAGCCCGACAAGGACGGCGGCTGGCGGGTGGTGTCGGAGCGGGTCACGGTGACCGTGTCGCGGCACGGGGGTATCGGGGTGCTCACCCCGGGCGGGGTGGTGCTGCGCCGGTTCCTGCCGCCGCGCTGGTGGGAGCCGGTGGGGGGCGGGGCGGCGCGCTGGACGCAGCGGTCGGAGGTGGCGGCGGACGCGCGGTTCTTCGGGCTCGGCGGGTGGGCGGCGGGGCCGTCGCTGCCGGACGGGACGTACCGGTTGTGGAACGCGGGGCCGCGGGGGTCGTCCGGGCCCGGGGACGGTCCGCCGTCGGTGACGATGCCGCTGGAGCTGGTGGTCGCGGACGCGGGGACGCACCTGGTGTTCCACGACACCACGTGGGACGGCTCGGTGACGCTCCAGCGGGGCGAGGAGGGGGCGGGGTCGGGGCACGACCGGCCGGGGACGGTGGAGTCGCGGGCGGACGGGGGGCCGTCGCGGTGCTGGGTGGTGGTGGGGTCCCCGGCGCGGGTGCTGCGCACCTGGGTGTCGCTGACGGGCGCTCCGGCGGTGCCGCCCTCCTGGGCGCTGGGGCACCACCACGCCGGGTGGGGGTCCGGGGGGACGGACGGGGTGCGGCGGGTCGTCGCCGGGTACCGGGAGCGGGGGCTGCCGCTGGACGCCGTGCACCTGGACGTCGGCCATCTGGACGGGCACCGGGGCTTCACGGTGGACGGGCGGCGCTTCGCCGGGCTGCCGGAGCTGGCGGAGGAGCTGGCCGAGGAGGGGGTGCGGCTGGTGTCGGTCGTCGATCCGGCGGTGCGGGTGGCGCCGGGCAGCCCGGTGCTGGCGTCCGGGCGGGCGGCGGGCGCGTTCGTGCGGGACGGGGGCGGTCGGGAGGTGGTCGGGACGCTGTGGGCGGGCGGATCGGTGTATCCGGACTTCACGGACGCGGGGGCGCGGTCCTGGTGGGGCGGGCTGTACGGGGAGCGGCTGGGCCGGGGGTTCGCGGGGTTCTGGCACGACATGGACGCGCCGGTGTCGTTCGCGGCGTTCGGGGAGCGGACGCTGCCCCGGTCGGCGCGGCACTCCCTGGAGGGCCGGGGCGGTGACCACCGCGAGGCGCACAACGTGTACGCGCTGGGGATGGCGCGGGCGGCCCACGAGGGGTTGCTGCGGCTGCGGCCGGACGAGCGGCCGTTCCTGCTCTCCCGGTCGGGGTGGGCGGGGACGCAGCGGTACGGGGGCGTCTGGTCGGGGGACGCGGCGACGGGGTGGCCGGGGTTGCGGGCGTCGTTGGCGCTGGTGCTGGGGCTGGGGTTGTGCGGGGTGCCGTACTCGGGGGCGGACGTGGGGGGTCTCACCGGCGGTCCGTCGGCGGAGCTGTATCTGCGCTGGTTCCAGTTGGGCGCCCGGCTGCCGCTGTTCCGCGTCCAGGCGGCGCCTCGGGCGGGGCGGCGGGAGCCGTGGGCGTTCGGGGACGCGGTGCTGGAGCACGCCCGGGCGGCGCTGTGCGAACGGCGGCGGCTGCGGCCGTACTTCGTGACGCTGGCGCGGCTGGCGGCGCTGACGGGCGCGCCGTACGCGCGTCCGCTGTGGTGGGGGGCTCCGGAGGACAGGGCGCTGCGGGACTGCCAGGACGCGTTCCTGCTGGGGGATGCGCTGCTGGTGGCGCCGGTGCTGGAGCCGGGGGTCGGGGGGCGGGAGGTGCGGCTGCCCCCGGGCGACTGGTACGACGTGGCGACGGGCGCGGTGTTCAGCGGGCCGGGGGTGGCGCGGCTGGCGGCGCCGTTGTCGCGGATCCCGGTGCTGGCGCGGGCGGGCGCGGTGCTGCCGGTGCGGGGCGAGGGGGGCGGGGTGGAGCTGGAGGTCTGGCCTCCCGTGCGCGGACGGACGGGAGGCGGGCTGGTGGTCGCGGACGCCGGGGACGGGTGGGCGGCGGCCGGGGTGGAGCGGTTCACGACCCGCTGGTGGGGTGGCCGGGTGGTCGTGGAGCGGGTGGGCGGCGGACCGGTGGGGTATCCGGTGCGGACGCGGGAGGTGTGAGCCCGGGGGCGGGCTCCCGGTTCAGCTGTAGCGGCCCTCGAACCAGGCCCGGACGGCCAGGGTGTGCAGCGGGAAGGCGAGTTCGGCGGGGCGGCGCAGCAGGTGCCAGCCCTCGGACTCGTCGGTGGCGGCGGAGGGCGGGAGTTCGGCGACCGGGCGTTCGGGGAGGGCGCCGAACAGGAGCAAATAGCCGTCGAGGGAGCTGAGGGCGTCGGTGAGGCGGACGTCGCGGGCGGCGGCGTCGATGCCGGTCTCCTCCTTGAGTTCCCGGACGACGGCGTGGCGCCAGTCCTCGTGGTGGTCCACGAAGCCGCCGGGCAGGGCTATCCCGCCGAGCGCGGGTTCCACCGTGCGGGTGATGACGACCAGGGCGGTGCCCGACGCGTCGTAGACCGGCTGGAGGGCGATGGCGACGGGGAGGGGGTTGTCGTAGGAGGTGGTGCCGCAGGCGGCACAGGTGCGGGGCCAGCCGGAGAGGTCGGCGTAGGGGGCGCCGCAGCTCGAACAGTGGGAATCCCGTACGGGGTTGGCGGGGTGACGCGGTGATTCGGACACGCGCGGACTGTATCCGATCGGGGGGTCCCGGCGATCACGGGAGAGGGGGTGGCCGGAACCACCCCCGTCGGTCCCGGCCACCCCCGTCGATAGGTCCGGACGCGGTTCGGGCCTCCGTGGTTCTCCCGGCGGGCGGCGGATCGTCCGGCGCCCGCCGGGCGGCCGTCAGGTGGTGGCCGTCTGACGGACCGGGACGCTGACCCGCAGGGCGTGTTCCACGACTTCGATGAGGACGTCCTTGACCGTCTCCCGGTCCCGCGCGTCGCACAGGACGACGGGGACGCTCGGGTCCAGGTCGAGCGCCTGGCGGACCGTGTCGGCGGGGTAACGGGACGCTCCGTCGAAGCAGTTGACGCCGACGACGAAGGGGATGCGGCGGCGTTCGAAGTAGTCGACGGCGGCGAAGCAGTCCTCCAGCCGTCGGGTGTCGGCGAGGACGACGGCACCGAGCGCCCCGGTGGCCAGTTCGTCCCAGAGGAACCAGAAGCGGTCCTGGCCGGGGGTGCCGAACAGGTACAGCACCAGGTCCTGGCGGAGGGTGATGCGGCCGAAGTCCATGGCCACGGTGGTGGTGTTCTTCCCCTCGACGCCCCTGGTGTCGTCGACCGGGCGGCCCGCTTCGCTGAGGGCCTCCTCGGTGCGCAGCGGTTTGATCTCGCTCACCGCGCCGACCAGGGTCGTCTTGCCGACCCCGAAGCCGCCCGCCACCAGGATCTTGAGGGTGACGGGTTCTATCGGGGCCTTGCGCTCAGTGCGCCCCAGGGTCATGGCTTCCTTCTCCTGCCTCGGTGGAGTCGCGGGCGGGCGGACCGTATCCGCCGCCCCCCGGTGTCTCGACGACGAGGACGTCTCCGGGACTCACCCGCGTCGAGTCGCTTCCGTCCAGGTGCTGAACGGTACCGTCCCGGCGTTCGACGCGGGCGGCCCCCAAGGCACCCGGGGATCCGCCCGCGAGTCCGTAGGGCGGCACCCTGCGGTGCTGGGCGAGGACGGACACCGTCATCGGCTCGCGGAACCTGAGGCGGCGCACGGCGCCGTCACCGCCGTGCCACCGTCCGGCGCCGCCGCTGCCGGGGCGGACGGCGAACTCCTCCAGGAGGACGGGCAGCCGCCACTCCAGGACCTCGGGGTCGGTGAGCCGGGAGTTGGTCATGTGGGTCTGGACGACGGACGCCCCGTGGAAGCCGTCCCCGGCGCCGGAGCCGGAGGCGACCGTCTCGTAGTACTGGTGGCGTCCGTCGCCGAAGGTGACGTTGTTCATGGTGCCGGAGCCCTCCGCCTGGACGCGCAGGGCCGCGTAGAGGGCTCCGGTGACGGCCTGTGAGGTCTCGACGTTGCCCGCGACGACGGCGGCCGGGGAACGCGGGGCGAGCAGCGAGCCGGGCGGCACGACGATCCGCAGCGGGCGCAGACTGCCGTCGTTGAGGGGGATGTCGGTGGCGACCAGGGTGCGGAAGACGTAGAGCACGGCGGCGGTGACGACCGCTTGGGGGGCGTTGAAGTTGGTGGTGAGCTGGGGGGAGGTGCCGGTGAAGTCGAGGGTGGCGGAGCGCCGCGCGCGGTCGACGGCGACCCGGACCCGGATGACGGCGCCGGAGTCGGTCTCATAGGCGTACGCGCCGTCCCGGAGGGTGCCGACGACCTGGCGGACGGCTTCCTCCGCGTTGTCCTGGACCTGCCGCATGTACGCCTGGACGACGTCGAGTCCGTACTCGTCGATCATGTTCCGGACCTCGTCGACGCCCTTCTGGTTGGCGGCGGTCTGGGCGCGCAGGTCGGCGAGGTTGGTGTCGGGGTCCCGGGAGGGGTGGGGGCCTGCGGTGAGCAGACGGCGGGTCTCGGCCTCGCGGAAGCGGCCGTCCTCGGTGAGGAGCCAGTCGTCGAAGAGGACGCCCTCCTCGTCGAGGGTGCGGCTGTGGGCGGGCATGGAGCCGGGGGTGATGCCGCCGATCTCGGCGTGGTGGCCCCGGGAGGCCACGAAGAACAGGGGGGTGTCCCCCGGCGCGGGATCGGTGGGGCGGGCGAAGACGGGGGTGATGACGGTGACGTCCGGGAGGTGGGTGCCGCCGTGGTACGGGTCGTTGACGGCGTAGCTCCGGCCGGGCCGCAGGCCGGTGCCCCGGCGGCGGATGACCTCCTTGACGCTGGTGCCCATCGATCCCAGGTGGACCGGGATGTGCGGGGCGTTGGCGACGAGGCCGCCGTCGGGGTCGAAGAGGGCGCAGGAGAAGTCGAGGCGTTCCTTGATGTTGACGGACTGCGCGGTGGACTCCAGCCGGGTGCCCATCCGTTCGGCGACGGCCGTGAACAGGTTGTTGAAGACCTCCAGGAGCACCGGGTCGGCGGCGGTGTCCGCGCGAGGGGCGGCGGGCGCGGTGACGCGGTCCAGGACCAGGTGCCCGAGGGGGCCCGCGGTGGCGCGCCAGCCCTCGTCGACGACGGTGGTGGCGCCGTCCTCGGTGATCAGCGCGGGTCCGGTGACAGGGTGGCCGGGGGCGAGCCGGGCGCGGCGGTGCAGCGGGACCCGGCGCCAGGCGCCGCCGGTGTGCAGGTCCGCCTCGGCGGGGGGTTCCGGAGGGCCGGGCGGGGGCGCGAGGCCGGAGAGGTCGGGAGGGTCGGTGCGGCCGGTGGCGGCCACCGAGAGGGACTCGACGACGACGGGGCGGTCGAGGGTGAAGGAGTACAGGGCGCGGTGGCGGTCCGCGAAGGCGCGGGCCATGGTCCCGGGGTCGTCGAGCGGGACGGCGAGGGTCGTGTCGGTGCCGTCGTAGCGGAGGTGCGCCTGGTGGGCGAGGTCGATCCGGTCGTCGGGGACGCCCTCGGCGCGCAGTTCGGCGCGGGCGGCGTCCGCCAGGGCCTCGGCGGTGGCGCGGACGCGGGGCGCGGTGGCGGGGCCGAGGGGGGCTTCGACGGAGCGTTCCCGGAGCGCGGTGAGGTCGGCGAGGCCGATGCCGAGGGCGGAGAGCACTCCGGCGAGCGGGGGCACCAGGACGGTGCGGACGCCGAGGGCGTCGGCGACCGGGCAGGCGTGCTGGCCGCCCGCGCCGCCGAACGTCGTCAGGGCGTAGCGGGTGACGTCGTGGCCCTTCTGGACGGAGATCCGGGTAATGGCGCGGGCGATGTTGGCGACCGCGATCCGCAGATAGCCCTCGGCGACGCCTTCGGGGGTGCGGTCGTCGCCGGTGCGGCGGGTGATCTCGGCGGCGAGTGCGGTGAAGCGTTCGCGGACGAGGCCGGCGTCGGGGGGCTGGTCGTGGCCGGGGCCGAAGACCCGGGGGAAGTGGTCGGCCTGGACGCGGCCGAGCAGCAGGTTGGCGTCGGTGACGGTGAGGGGGCCGCCGGCGCGGTAGCAGGCGGGGCCGGGGTCGGCGCCCGCGGAGTCGGGGCCGACGCGGTAGCGGCCGCCGTCGAAGTGGAGGACGGAGCCGCCGCCCGCGGCGACGGTGTGCAGGTCGAGCGCGGGGGCGTTGAGCCGGACCCCGGCGACGGTGTGGGTGAGGGAGCGTTCGTAGGAGCCCGCGAAGTGGGAGACGTCGGTGGAGGTGCCGCCCATGTCGAAGCCGATGACGCGGTCGTGGCCCGCGAGCCGGGACAGCCGGGCCATGCCGACGACGCCGCCCGCCGGTCCGGACAGGACGGCGTCCTTGCCCCGGAACCGTTCGGCGTCGGTGAGGCCCCCGTTGGACTGGAGGAACAGCGGGCGGGGCGCGTCCGGGCCCAGTTCCTCGGTGAGGCGCCGGACGTGACGGCGCAGCACCGGGGAGAGGTAGGCGTCGGCGACGGTGGTGTCGCCCCGGGGCACCAGCCGCATCAGCGGGCTGACCTCGCTGGACAGGGAGATCCAGGGGAATCCGAGGCGGGCGGCGAGGGCGCCGACGCGCTGTTCGTGCTCCGGGTACAGATGGCTGTGCAGCAGGACGACGGCGACGGCGCGGACGCCGTCGTCGAGGGCGGCGCGCAGCGGCCCCTCCAGGGCGTCGAGGTCGGGCTCCCGCAGCACCTCGCCCTGGGCGGTGACGCGTTCGTCGACCTCGACGACGCGTTCGTGGAGCGGTTCGGGCAGCACGATCTCGCGGTCGAAGATGCGGGGCCGGTTCTGGTAGCCGATGCGCAGGGCGTCGCGGAAGCCCCGGGTGACGAGCAGCAGGACGCGTTCGCCGGTGCGTTCGAGGAGGGCGTTGGTGGCGACGGTGGTGCCCATGCGGACGGCGTCGATCACGTCGTCGGGACCATCGGGGCCACCGGGGCCACTGGGGTCGCCGGGACCGCCGAGGGTGCCGGGGTCGTCCGGGGCGGCGGCGTCCGGGAGGGCGGCGCGGTGTTCGGCGAGGATCAGCCGGATCCCCTCGACGGCGGCGTCGGCGCCGGGGGCGTCCGGGACGGGTCCGGGTCGTGGGCCGCCGCCGGAGCGGGCGGCTCCCTCGGTGGCGCGGTCCCGGGGGGCCCGCGGCCGGGCGGAGAGCAGTTTGCGGGTGACGAGGCGTCCGTCGGGCCGTCGGGCGACGACGTCGGTGAAGGTGCCGCCGCGGTCGACCCAGAACTGCCAGCCCGTCACGCCGTTCTCCCCGCTGCCGCGCCGCCCGCCGGATCCGCGGGCCGCCTCACAGGGCCCGCAGGCCGTTGATCACGTCGCGCAGGATACTCGCGTCGGGCAGTTCCGCCGGAGGGACGGGACGGGTCACATGGACGAGTTCGTCGTCGACCAGGTCCCCGATCAGCACCCGCACCACGCCGATCGGGAGGTCCAGCTCCGCCGCGAGTTCGGCGACGGACTGCGGCGTGTCGCGGCACCGTTCGAGGATGTCGACGTGTTCCGGGGAGAGTGTCTGGTCGGCCTCCGGGTCGGCTGCGTCGGGTTCGGTGACGACCACCGCGATCAGATCGAGGCGGTGCTGGGTGGCGCTGGTGGTGCGGCCCCGGGTCATCGCGTACGGACGTACCACGGGGCCGGCGTCGTCATCGAACCAGTGGGGGGTTCCCTGACCGTCTGCGCTCATGCAGTCCCACTACCCGCCCGAGGACAGTTCGGTGCGCGGAGCGGACCCCAGATGCGCGCCGACCCGCTTCACGAGCAGGGTCATCTCGTAGGCGACCTGGCCCACGTCGGAGTCCGCGTCGGACAGCACGGCGAGACAGCTGCCGTCCCCGGCGGCGGTGACGAACAGGAACGCCTCGTCGAGTTCGACGACGGTCTGGCGGACGCCGCCCGCGTCGAAGTGGCGGCCCACGCCCTTGGCGAGGCTGTGGAAGCCGGAGGCGACGGCGGCGAGGTGCTCGCTGTCCTCCCGGGTCAGGTCCCGCGACACGCCGGTGGGCAGGCCGTCGCCGGACAGGACGAGGGCCTTGCGGATGCTGGCGACGCGCTGGACCAGTTCGTCGAGCAGCCAGTTGAGGTCGCTGTTTCCCCCGGCCGCGCTGTGGTTGACCTGTGGTGCGGTCATGGACCGTCCCCCTCGGTTGTCGTTCCGTGTGCTGTGCCGCCCCGGGCGGTGTCGCCCTCGGCGTTCTCCTCGCGGCCACGGGCCCACCCTCGCTGGAGCGAGGCCATGCGGCTGCGTACTTCGTCGGCGTCCCGCTCGTCGCTGACCGGCCGGGCGCCCGCGCGTTCGCCGCGCAGGTCGGGGCCGCTCTTGAGCTGCGGGGCGAGGTTGGCCTGGCGGACCCGGCGCGGGAGGGCGCCGGTCGGGGGTTCCGCCGGGGAGGTGCCGCCCGGGAGGGGGCGGCGGTCGGGGGTGGTCCGCTCGCGGCGGGGCGCGGTCGTCGCCGGGGCGCCGTCGTCGCCGGGCGGGGTCTGGAGGCTGCGGACGGCGTCGCCGCCGGGCGCGGGGCTCGTGGTGGCCTCCGGGAGTCGGCGCCTGCGCGGCAGGTCCGGCGGTGAGCCGGGGACCGCGCGCGCGGGGGCGGGGCCGGAGTCGGTGACGGGACGGCCGTGGGAGCTGACGAGCTTGGGGGTCCGGCGGCGCGGCAGTCCGGAGTGGTCGTCCGGGGCCGGGGCCTCGGCGGTGGGACCGGCGGACGCGCCGAGGCGGTGCTGCTCTCTGGGGAGGGCGGTGACCGCCCGGCGGGGTCCGGTGAGCGGGACGCGGTCGGCGTCCTGGGAGACGAGGCGGCCGGGCAGGACCTCGATGTCGTCGGCGGAGCCGACCGGGGCGGCGACCTCGGTGGGGCCGTCGAGGACGGAGGCGGGGAGCCCGGGGAGGGTGCCGGTGCCCTGGGCGGGGGTGGTGGCGCGGGTGGCCGCTCCCGCCCCGGCTTCGGTGACCAGGCGCGCGGCGCGGGTCCCGGTGCCGTCGGTGTCGCCGTCGGCGGTCCCGGTGAACAGGGCGTCGGGCAGGAAGACGACGGCGGTGGTGCCCCCGTAGGGGGAGGGCTGGAGCGTGACGCGGACGTTCTGGCGCTGGGCGAGACGGCCGACGACGAACAGACCGAGGCGGTCGGTGTCGGAGAGTTCGAACTCGGGGGGTTCGGCCAGCCGGAGGTTGGCGTCGAGCAGCGCCTCGGCGGTCATTCCGAGTCCCCGGTCGTGGATCTCCAGGGTGAAGCCGTTGGCCACGTAGATGCCGTAGACCTGGACGGTGGTGTGGGGCGGGGAGAACACCGTGGCGTTCTCCAGGAGTTCCGCGACCAGGTGGGTGACGTCGGCGACCGCCGGGCCGGTGACGGCGATCCTGGGCAGCCGCCGGATCTCGATGCGCTCGTAGTCCTCGACCTCCGCGACGGACGCCCGGACGACGTCCATGAGCTGGACGGGCCTGCGCCACTGCCGGGAGGCGGCGGCGCCGGAGAGGATGACGAGGCCCTCGGCGTGACGGCGCATGCGGGTGGTGAGGTGGTCGAGGCGGAAGAGGTCCGCGAGTTCGTCGGTGTCCTCGGTGCGGCGCTCCATGGCGTCCAGCAGGGTGAGCTGCTTGTGCAGGAGGACCTGGCTGCGCCGGGCGAGGTTGACGAAGACCTCGGAGACGCCGTGCCGCAGTTCGGCCTGTTTGACGGTGGCCTCGACGGCGGCGCGCTGGAGGGTGTTGAGGGCGAGGCCGACCTGGCCGATCTCGTCCTTGCCGTACTCCAGGCGCGGGGCTTCCGTGTTGACGTCGACCTTCTCGCCCGCGGCGAGGCGCCGCATGACGCCGGGCAGCTGGACGCCGGACGCCTCGTGGGCCTCCATCTTCAGCAGCCGCAGGTCGCGGATGAGTCCACGGCCGACGCGGACCGACAGGAACACCGAGAACAGCAGTGCCATCAGGCCGAGGACGCCCGCGATGACGGCCCGGGAGATGACGCCGACGGCGATGGGGCGGACCCGGTCCTGGTAGCGGTCGCTGGCGGCGGCGTTGCGGTCGGCGAGTTCGTCGAGGACGGCCTCGGTGGCCTCGTTCCAGCCGGCCGCGGTGAGCATGGTGGGGACGCCCGGGGCCGCGGCGGCCACGGACTCCTCGGCGACGCGCAGCGGGGTGGTGTCCGGGCCGTACCAGAAGGCCTCGTAGCGCTCGCGCTCGGAGGCCGGGAGCAGGGTCAGGTTGACCTCGTACAGCAGCTGGCGCTGGGCGACGAGGTCGGAGATGTCACGGATCTCGTGCCGGGTGAGGCGGCGGGCGACGAGGGCGGAGCCGAGGAGGGCGTCCTCCCGGGAGAGCAGTTCGCGGGCCCGGGCGATGCCGACGAGGGCGCGGCCCTGCTTGTCCATCTCGGGGTCGTCGAGGCCGTGCACGGTCATGACGAGCGCGTAGGCGGGGTCGATGAGCCGGTTGAAGAGGTCGAGGGCGGTGGTCCGGCTGATCGTTCCCTCCTCCACCGCGTGCCGCAGGGAGCCGAGGCCGTCGAGGGCCCCGAGCAGGGCGGTGAGGCGGCCCCGGGACTCGGCGTCGAGGTCGTCCGCGACCCCGGAGCCCCGGGTGTTCTTCCGGACCCTCGTGACCAGTTCGTCCGTGCGCTCGGTGAGCCGTCGCAGATCGGACAGGGCGTCGGTGGAGCGTGGATCGGCCAGGAAGACCAGGGACTGGCGGCGCTCCTCCTGGAGGGCCTGGACCATGTCCTCGACCGGATACCCGATCTTGTCGACCACTTCGGCGACCGTCAGCAGCCGGGTGGCCTCACGACTGGTGATGACGGTGGAGAAACCCCACAGAGCGGTCAGCGAGACGAGCGGCACCAGCAGCAACGCCACGATCTTCCGGCGGATCGATTTCCCGCGAAAGCGCATGGCCTCCCCATACATCGAAACCCCGTCGAGGGGGTAAACAAGCGCGTCAAGAAACGGCGTGAGCCTACTACTGACGTGGGAGCTTCTCGAAGACGTGTCCGGATGCCGATGAGCCGGAGACGGAGCGAGACATCATCAGTTGTCCGGCTATGATGGGAGATTGACTCCCCTGTGGCTCCGCTCACTCTCTGCCGTACCCGACCCGTTCAGCGCGTTCAGTTGGCCGAAAGTGTGCGGTCTGGGGGAATCTTCCAGTGTGTTCGTTCGTCTTCCGTACGGGAGTTGGGTACGGGGTGGGGTCACCGGGGAGCCGAGTGGCCGCCGGTGCGGATGAGCACGGACCCAAGACGGGTGTGGGGGCGTCCCGGAGCATCACGGGACCGCCGTCCTCCCGGACCGCCTCCGGGCGGCATGAAGCGGAGCGAGACGGGCACCACCTGGTTGTCGATGGCAGCGGCACCCGGCGGTTCGGCCCGTGGATGGTGGGGAGTGACGAGGTCATGAGAACGGCAGAGCGGCGGACGGCGGTCGGGCGGGGCGTCCCGGCGAGTCGTCCGGCCGTGGCGGACGGCACCACTGGCGCCACCGGGAGCACCGGGAGCTCCGGGACTACCGGAGGGGCGGCCCGGATCCCGCGTCCCGACGACGGCCGGGAGACCGCGCCGGGCGGCAGTACGGATGCCGGGCGCCGTCCCCGGCAGTTGTGGGTGGAGGAGCCCGCGGACCGCTATCGCATGGCGGACCCGGTGCGGACGGCGGCGGTACGGGCGGTCCTGATCGTGTCGGTCACGCTGATCCAGGCGATGACCGCGTTCTTCTGCACCCTCGCGGAGTCGTGGCTCGCCTTCCCGATGGTGCTGAGCAGCGTCGTCAGCACCATCGTGGCCACCTGGGGGGTGCTCGACGTCTGGGTGACCCGTCAGGTGTGGAAGCAGCGCCACGGGGTGGTGTCCACGCCCAGCAGCACGGCACGGGCGCTGCGGCGCGAGCGGCGGCGGGTCCGGCGGCAGGAGCGGCGGGCCGAGCGGCGGGCCCGTCGGGAGCGGGGGCGGGCGGCCAAGCGGTTGTCGCCCTCCTGAGGGCGACTGTGGGCCCCGGGCCTGGTCCGGGACGGTGCCCTAGGCCCGGGCCGGACGTCCCGGGCTCCGGGGTGGAGGTCCCGGGCTCCGGGCCGGACGTCCCGGGCCCGGGTGGCTGTGCCGGTCCGGGTGTCCGGGGGCCGGGTACCTCGGGCCCGGGTACGTGGGTTCGCTTCCGCTGGTCCGCTTTCGGGTGCGGGGCCGTGGTGGGGCGCTCGCGCAGTTCCCCGCGCCCCCTTCGGGTGCGGCCCGGCGGGGGTGGGGCGTCCGGCTCGCGTACGGGTCTGGAGCCTGGTGGCCACGAGCCGGGTACGTGGGGGCCGCTTCCGCCGGTTCGCTTTTCGGGTGCGGGGCCGTAGTCGGTCGGTCGCGCAGTTCCCCGCGCCCCTTTCAGGTGCGTCCCGTCTGGCTAGCGTGCGGGCCCGGTACGGGTGGCCACGAGCCGGTACGTGGGGTCCGGGTACAGGGGGGCCGCTTCCGCTGGTCCGCTTTCGGGTGCGGGGCCGTGGTGGGCTGCTCGCGCAGTTCCCCGCGCCCCCTACGGGTGCGACCCGGTGGGGGCGTCGACGAGTACGGAGAACGTCCGACCGCCACAGCCGCCGCAGACGGAGGCGGCGATCCGCACCGGACGGCCGTCGTCGTCGCTCCGCAGGCACTCCGCGAGAGCGGGGGAAACGTCCTCGTCCACGTGGTCGTCAGCATGTGCGTGTCCACCGTTCCACCGGTCGCGGGCGGGCGGGACGGCGGGCATCGCCCCCGGCCGTCGAGAGCCCGTCCGGGCCCGCTGGAGCGCGTGGGACGACGGCCGGGAGCGGTCCGTACCGGACCTGGTGCGTCTCCGTCGGCCCGCGCGCGGCCCGGCGTCCCGGTCGGTGGGGGCCCGCGAGGGGCGCTCCCCCGCCGTCACGCGGGCGGGGGACGCCCTCCGGAGCGGCGGGCCGGACGGTCCCCGGGTCAGGCGGTCGGGGCCGGGCGCTTGTACATCCGGGTCGCGGTGATCTCGCCGTGCACGCCCTCGTCCGAGGCGGTGGCCTGGGGCAGTCCGGGGCGCAGGTGTTCCTCGACGCTGATGTACTTCAGCCCGGCCCGCAGGTCGGCGTCGTTGCGCAGCCGGATGACGAGCGGGAACTCCGCGAGGGCCGTGGTGTCGAAGAGGCCCGTGGTGTACAGGAGCTGGACCCCGAGCGCGTCGGACACCGCCCGCTGGAGCTCCAGCAGATAGGTGGCGTTGGCACGGCCGATGGGGTTGTCGAGGAACAAGGTGCCCGCGTGCCGGTTCCGGGCGTGACCCCGGTCGTTGGAGCGCAGCGCCGCCATCGTGCAGTAGAGGGCGATCGCGGCGGTCAGCAGCTGTCCGCCGGAGAACACGTCGCCCATCTGTCCGACGGGCACCCGCTCGGCGCGCAGCACCGCGTCCGGCTTGAGGATCTCCACCGAGACGCCGCGCGGCTGGAGGGCGGCCTGCACCCCGCGCAGCAGCAGCGACATGCCGTCGCGCCGCAGATCGGAGTTCTTGCGGACGGCGGCCCGGGTCGCCTCGTCGATGACCTCGCCGAGCCGTTCCACCAGGGTGGCCTGGTCGGGCTCCTCGAAGCGGATGCGCAGGAACTCCTGCCCGGACCACTCCCCCAGTCCCTCCGGGAGCTGGGAGAGGCGCTGCGCGGAGCGCAGGGTGGCCAGCGCCGACTCGACCAGTCCGCGCAGCCGGTCCACGATCGAGTCGCGGTTGCGTTCCAGCTGGGCCAGCTCGTCGGTGAGCACCCGCAGCCGGGGGGCGAACGCGTCGGCCCACTTCTGGGCGTGGTCGGGCAGCGCGGCGGCGGGGAGTTCCCGGATCTGCTGGCGGGCCGGGGTGCGGACC
Source organism: Streptomyces sp. JNUCC 64 (assembly GCF_054484115.1). Taxonomy (NCBI): domain Bacteria; kingdom Bacillati; phylum Actinomycetota; class Actinomycetes; order Kitasatosporales; family Streptomycetaceae; genus Streptomyces; species Streptomyces sp. JNUCC 64. The sequence goes on along the minus strand of NZ_CM137015.1, from coordinate 7,233,453 downwards.
TGTTCGTAGCGGGTGGAGTTGGCGTGCCGCACCAGGACGTCGCTGGCCTCGCGCACCGCGCCGTCGGCGGCCGAGAGGTCGGCGGCGCAGCCGCGCAGCGAGCGGCGGGTCTCGGCGGCGGCGGTCCGGGCCTCGGCCAGGGTGCCCGGGTAGGGCTCGGGTTCCCCGGCCGCCTCGGTGGCCTCGGGGTCGTGGTGGTCGCGCAGCGGATCCCGCAGCTGGGCGGCCGTCTCGTCGAAGCCCCCGGCCGCGTCCTCGGCGGCGCGGTGCGCCCGCAGCAGTTCGGCGTGGGCCTCGCGGGCCCCGGTCAGCGCCTCCGTACGGGCGGCGAGCTCGGCGGTGGCGGCGCGCAGCAGGCCCTGGGCGTGGTCGACCCCGGTGGGGACCTGGTCCTCCGGGAGCGGGGTGTGGGCCTCGCCGTCCTGGGGGGCGAGGCGTTCGGCGTCGCCGCGCAGCCGTCCGAGCTGCTCGCTGGCGGTGGAGACCCGGTTGTCCAGGAGCTGGACCTGTTCCTCGGCGCGGGCCGCGGCGGCTTGGCGGGAGGGCCCGTCGGAGCCGTCGGGGGACTCCAGGAGCTGGGCGGCGCGGGTGCGGACCTTGTTGCTGAGCCGGTCGAGTTCGGCGAGGGCGGCGCTCTCGTCGCTCTCGGCGCGGGCCTGTTCGGCACGCAGGTCGGCGCCGACGCCGACCTTCTCGTACACCTGGGAGGCGGCCCGGTACGCCTCGCGGAGCGCGGGCAGCGAGATCTTCGGGGCGGCCTCGTCGGCGTCGGCCGCGGGGAGCTCGTCGGGGGCGCCCGCGATGTCGGCGCGTTCGGCGCGCAGGGCGCGGGCGGTGCGGCGGGCGTCGTCGGCGGCGCGCTGGGCGGCGCGGCGGTCCTCGTCGGCGGTCCGGGCGCGGTCCAGGCAGTACTGGGCGCGGGCCTCCGACTCGACGGCCTCGTCGGCGAGTTCCCGCAGCCGGGCCTGCCAGCCCGCGCGTTCCCGCAGCCGGAAGGCGAGGCCCGCGAGGGCGTCGGCGGCGCGGCGGGCGCGCTGGGCGGTGTCCTGGCGTTCGTCGCGGACGCGGGCGGCCTCGGCGGCGGTCTCCTCCGCCTCGGCGCGGGCGGTGCGCGCCTCGGTGAGTTCGGCCTCGGTCTCCTCGGCGAAGGCCCGGGCCCGGTGGGCGGCGGCGGCGAGTTCGGCGAGGCGTCCGGCGGGGCAGCCGGTGCGCCAGGAGGCGAGCCGGGAGGCGAGTTCGCGGTCCTTGGCGAGGCGGGCGGCGAGGGCCCGGATCTCCTCGTCGCGGGCGGTGGCCCGGGTGCGCAGGGCCTGCCGTTCCTCGTCCGCGGCGTGCTCGTCGTGCATGGCCGGGTTCGGCGGGACGAGGAAGACCGCGTCGTCGGCTCCGTCGCCGGTCCCGGCGGGCGGGGTGGGGGCGAGCAGGGCGGCGGCGGTGCCCACGGCGACCGTGGAGCGCGGCAGCAGGGCGGCGCCCGCGAGCGCGGCGCGGGCCCGGGCGTGGGTGTCCGGGTCGGTGATGATGACGCCGTCGACGAGTTCGGGGCGGGCGGCGAGGACCCGGGCGTGGTCGGCGGGGTCCACGGCCTGGGCGAGGTAGCGCCAGCCGGGGAGCGCCGGGATGCCCTGTTCGCCGAGGAACTCGACGGTGGCGAGGACGTCCGGGCCGGGCGGGAGGAGGCCGCCGTCGCCGAGGGCGCCGAGGATGCGGGAGTCGTCGGCGGCGGCGGTGCGCAGTTCGAAAAGCTGGCGTTCGGCGGCCGTGACCCCTTCGTCGAGCAGCCGTCGCAGATCGTCCGCGACGTGGTCGAGTTCGGTGGCCGTCAGGGGGGCGGCGCCGGGGTCCGGTTCGGGTCCGTCGGTGGCCGACGGGTCGGCCCGGCGGGGCTGGGGCACCCCGGGGGTGTCCACGGGGCGGGCGGGGGCGCCGGGCAGGCCGAGGAGTTCGGTGAGGCGTTCCTCGGCGGCGAGGGCCTCGGCGGCGAGGCGTTCGGCGTCGTGGGCGCGGGCGGCGGCGCTCGCCGCGTCGGCGGCGCGGGCCGCGGTGAGTTCGGCGCGGGACTCTGCGGTGGCCGTCTCGCGGGCGGTCCCGGCGGTGCGGAGGGCGGCTTCGCGGGCGGTGTCCCAGGCGGCGACGGCGGTCTTCTCCGACTCGCTGGCGGCGAGCGCGGCGCGGGCGGGGTCGGCGTCGGGCGCGGTGTCGTCGAGCCAGCCCGCCCGGACGGCCTCGGCGGTCTCCTGTTCGACCTCGGCGAGGCGCTGGCGGAGGTGTCCGGACTCGCTGCGGGCGCGCTGGGCCTCGGTGGCGGCGGCGGTGGCGTCGCGGTGGGCGGCCTCGCCCGCCTCCTGGAGGGCCGCGGAGCGCTCCTCGCCCTCGTTGGCGAGGCCCTCGGCGTTCTCGGCGGCGGTGTGCAGGACGCGGACCAGGTCGGCGGCGGCGCGGGCGCGGGCGGCGAGCGCGGGGGCGGCGTCCCGTTCGGCCTCCAGGATGGCGGCGGCCACCCGGGCGGAGCGGTCGGCGGCGGCGCGGTGCCGCAGTACGGCCTCGGCTGCCTGCCAGGCGGCGTACAGGGTGCGGGCGTCGGCCAGTTCGCGCTTCTGCGCGGCGGCGGCCTTCTCGGCCCCGGTCAGGGCCAGGGAGGCGTGCCGGAAGGCCAGTTCGGCGGCGATCAGGTCGCTGCGGCCCCGGGCCCGTTCGGCCTCGGTGACGGTGTCCGCGGCGGCGGTGACCCGGTCGGCGAGGTCGGCGGCGCGGAGGCGTTCGGCGGCGCCCCGGGCGGCCAGGGCGCGGACCAGGACGCGGGTGCGGCGTTCGGCGGCGGCGTGGACGTCGCGGGTGCGGGCGCGGGTGGCGGCGGCGTCCACGATCCGGCCGAGCAGGTCGACGGAGCCCGCCGTGAAGTCGCGTTCGGCGATGAGTTCGGCGCGGCGGCCGAGTTTGCCGCCGAAGCCGCTGACGAGGTCGGCGAGGCCGTCGGTGTCCCGGGTGTCGGTGACGGCCCGCAGCAGCAGATCGGTGAAGTCGGAGTCCTTCTTGACCGCGAAGAGTCCGGCGGCCTCGCCCTCGTCGGCGTTCATCTCGCGCTGGTAGCGGAAGAGTTCGGGGTCGAGTCCGAGTTCCCCGAGGTGGTCCGTCCAGCGCTCGTGGATCTCCTCCCAGTGGACGTCGAGGTGCGGGTAGGTCCGGCCCGCCTCGGTGAGCGCGTCCCGGAAGCCCTTCATGGTGCGGCGGCGGCCCCGGGCGCCGGAGGCCCCCTCGACGGGCGGGCGCACGGCGGTGGACTCGGCGACGGGGAGGTTGTCGAGGCCCAGGCCGGGGCCGGGGCGCAGGGAGTACCACGCCTCGGCGAACTTGCGGGGGTCGTTGGAGACCTGGCGGCCCCGCCACTCGCTGACCTTGCCGACCACCACGCACTCGCCGGTCCGGGTGTGCTGCCACTCCAGGGCGACGTGGCCGCAGTCGTCCGCGAGCAGGAACTTGCGCAGCACTCCGGAGCTGGCGCCGCCCAGGGTGTTGCGGTGGCCGGGGAGCATCACCGAGAAGATCAGCTTGAGGAGGACGGACTTGCCGCCGCCGTTCTCCAGGAACAGCACGCCCGCGGGGGCCGGGCGGCGCGGCGGGCCGACCGGCTCCTCCGCGAAGAACTCCGCCTGGGTGGGGGCGGGGTCGGGCACGGGGGCGCCGACCCCGCGCAGGTCCAGCACGGTGTCGGCGTAGCGCGCACCGGCGGGTCCGATGGAGTAGAGGCGGACCCGGGACAGCTCGTACATGGCGGCGGACTCTCGTCGAGGGTGGGGAGGTGGGGGGCGCGGGGCGGGCCTGCGGGCGGCCCGCCGCGCGGCGGACGGCGGGGAGCTACGAGTGGAACGGGAGTCCCGCGTCGGCGACGAGTTCCAGGTCGTCGGTGTCGTCGGCGGGGAGCAGGGTGGCCGTGCCGTCGGTGACGGGGACCACGCCGAGGTCGAGGAGTTCGGCCATGGCGGCGGTGCCCGCGAGGTCGCGGACCTGGAGCTGGTAGCGGGCGGTGGTGCGGTAGGTGCCGCCGGAGTCGTCGCCGGTGCGCTGGAGGAAGCCGGAGTCGGTGAGGAAGGCGACGGCCTTGGCGACGATGCCGGTGGTGGATCCGGCGAGCCGGCGGGCGTCCTTGGTGGCGCCGGTGGAGCTGCGCCGGGACCAGACCCGCCAGGCGGCCTCCAGACCGGGGGCGCCGGACGCGGGGTCGGTGTTCTCGCCGTCCTGGGCCGCGCGCTCCTCCAGCCGTCGGCACGCCTGGCGGACGAAGGCGTCGACGCCGTTGACGGTGACCCGGCCGACGTACCCGTCGTCGAGGAGGTCGTCGGGGCGGGGGAAGGCGAGCGCGGCGACGGCGAGGTGGGCGAGGCCGTGCAGGAAGCGGTCGGCGGAGTCGGCGGCGGTGCGCCGGGCGTAGTCGCCCATGCGGACCGCGAAGACGGAGTCCTCGGCGGCGGTGACGGCCATCCCGGCGCGGGGGGAGACCTCCAGGACGACGAGGCCGAGGCCGGTGGCGACGGCGTCGGCGAGCCGGGCGAAGGGCGGGTCCTCGCGGTAGCGGCGCAGCAGCCCGGCGTACTCCTGGTCACGGGCGGGCTGGAGCTTCGGCTGGAGTCCGAAGGCGACGAGCCGGGCGGCGTCGGCGGTGTCGGCGGGGGTGAGGGGGGTGGCCGCCACGGGCTGCCGGTGGTCCTCCGGTTCGCTCCACGCGGCGGGGTCCGCTGGGTGGTCGCTCACGGCTGGTGCTCCTCGGTCGGGTGGTGCGCGGTACCGGTCGGTCCGGCGGTACGGGGTGCTGGGTGGCGGGCGGGGGAAGGCCGCTGGCGGGTGGGGGAAAGCCGCTGGCGGGCGGGGGACGGCCGCCGGGCGGCGGGGGAAGGCCGCCGGACCCGGAGGGCGGAGGACGGCCGCCGGGCCGTGGGGGAAAGCCGCCGGGGCGCGGGGCGCGGCGGGGTCACACGGCCTCCGTCCGGGCGGCGGCCATGCCCACGGCGTCCAGGAGGGCCGTGCCGACGATGAGGTCGGCCCCGCCGAAGCCGGGGTCGTCCAGTTCGGTGCCGTCGTCGACGGCGAACAGCAGCCGCTCCTCACCCTGGCGGTAGGCGGTGCCCACGGCGGGGCTCGCCGCGTGGACGGCGAGCAGGGCGACGAGGTAGGGCAGGTCCTCGTCGCCGGTGCGACGGGCCTCGGCGAGCAGTCCGGACAGCCGCCGGGGCGCGTCGGGGGGCAGGTCGAGCAGCCGGGTGGCGCGGGCGAGCTGTTCGTCGCTGAAGCGGCTGTCGTCGGGGGTGGCGATCAGATCAGGCTCGGGCATCTCGGCGCCGAGGTGCTCGCGTTCCTGCGGCGGGGTGAGCAGGATGCCGACGAGGTCGGCCACCCGCACGGACACGGGGGTGCGGAAGCCCGCGCCCCGGGCGAAGAACGCGTCGGTGACCCGTTTCGCCCGTTCCACGGGGAGCGGGAGGGCGGGGGCGAGGAGCTGGCCGTACAGGTCGAGGCCCGCGCCGCCGGTGGGCGGGGCGAACGCCTGGCGGTCCTGTTCGGCGCGGAAGAGGGGGCCCGCTTCGAGCAGCCGGGCCTGGAGCTGGGTGTGACGGCGGATGCAGTCCTTGACGATGTCGACGAGTTCGGCGGCGCGCCGCTTCTGCTCCGGGTCCTCGGACTCGTCCCGGGCCTTGCGGATGTTGGTGAGGATCGCGTTCTCGTGCCGGTAGCGGTCGGCGACGTGGTCGAGGGCCTCGTCGATCATGTCGGGGACGCCGTGCAGCCAGTCGACGGCGCGGACGTCGCGGCGGGTCGCGTCCAGGGCCCGGCGCAGGGTCTCGGAGTACTGGACCGTGCGGTAGCGGGCCTGTTCGGCGGCGAGCTGGGCGTCGGCGAGGCGGCCCCGGCTGATCAGGACCTCCAGCTTGACCTCGGCGGCGATCTGGGCGCTGGTGACATCGGTGTCGAGGGCGCCGACGAGGACGTTGACGGCTTCGTCGGTGGTGCGCAGGTACACCCCGCCGCCGTAGCCGGAGACCTCTTCGATGAGCTTGAAGTCGTAGTCCCGGCGCACATAGGTGCCGTCGGGGGCGAAGGTGCCGTAGACGGCGCGGAAGCCCCGGTCCACGCTGCCCACGTTGATCAGGTTCTCCAGGACCCAGCGGGCGACGCGCTCGTGCTCGTGGGCGGGGCGGTCGACTGCCTGGGCGGCGACCCGGGGGACGAGCCGGGCGACGATCTGGTCGTGGTCGGCGCCCGTGTCGAAGTCCATGTTCAGGGTGACGAGGTCGATGGCCGACAGCGCCACCTCGGCCATGCCGTAGACGGAGTACTCGCCCGCGAGGTTCGCCTTGCGGACGTCGAGGTCGTGCAGCGGGGCTGTGCACGCGAGGGCGCGCAGCCGCCGTGCCAGGCCCTCGTCGGCGGCCGGGCCCGGGGCTGGCCGCGGGCCCGCGCTGAACTGGGGCGGAGCGGGATCCGTCGAGGCAGGCGAAGTCACGGGGCACAGCCTAGGTCCTCGATCTGACATCGGCCGAAACGACGCAGACGGACGGCCGGGGCACCGGGGAGGGACCGCCGGGACCCCGTCGGGCTACCGTGTCCGCCGGACGCACCCCGCCGTCCCGGCACGGCGACGGCGACGGCGACGGCGACGGCGACGGCGACGGCGACGGCGACGGCGACGGCGACGGCCCAGCGGTACCGGAACGCTCCCGAGCCCGGAAGCGCGGGACCCAGGGCCCCAAGGCAGCGGAACGGTGAGCCGACGGGACGGCGGAACACGAGAGGGGAACCGGGGGACATGGTCACCATCGACCTCAACGCGGATCTGGGCGAGGGCTTCGGCCGCTGGACGCTCACCGACGACGAACGGCTGCTGTCGGTCGTCACCAGCGCCAACGTGGCCTGCGGGTTCCACGCGGGGGACGCCCTGACCATGCGCCGGGTGTGCGACCTCGCCGTGGAGCGCGGCGTCCGGATCGGCGCCCAGGTCTCCTACCGGGACCTGGCGGGCTTCGGACGGCGCGCGATGGACGTCCCGGCCGCGGAACTGGCCGCCGAGGTCGCCTACCAGATAGGGGCGCTGGAGGTGTTCGCCCGGGCGGCGGGCGCGCGGGTGGCGTACGTCAAACCGCACGGCGCGCTCTACAACCGGATCGTCCACGACGGGGAGCAGGCCGCCGCCGTGGTGGAGGGGGTGCGGCTCGCGGGGGACGCCCTGCCCGTCCTCGGGCCGCCCGGGTCGCTGTTCCTGGCGGCCGCCGGGGAGGCCGGACTGCCGGTCGTCACCGAGGCGTTCGGGGACCGCGCCTACACCGAGCGGGGCACCCTGGTCCCGCGCGGCACGCCCGGTGCCGTGGTCACCGACCCGGACGCGGTGGTCAGCCGCTCGGTGGCGCTGGCCCGCACCGGCACCGTCCGCGCCGACGGGGGCCGTGAGATCTCCGTCCCGGCCCGGTCGCTGTGTCTGCACGGGGACACCCCGGGCGCGGTGGAGCTGGCCCGGCGGGTGCGTGAGGAGCTGGAGCGGTCCGGGGTGCGGGTGGAGGCGTTCGCGTGAGGGTGCTGGAGGTCGGCGAGCGGGCCCTGCTGGTGGAGGTGGACAGCGGGGAGGCGGCCCGGGCGCTCCACGCGGAGCTGGAGCGCCGCCGGGCGGCCGGGACGCTACGGGCCGTGGAGATCGTCCCGGCCGCCCGGACGGTGCTGCTGGACGGGGTGGACGACCCCCGGGCGCTCGCCGCGCGGCTGACCGGCTGGACGGTTCCGGCGCCCCGGGCGCACCGGTCGGACGTGGTCGAGATCCCGGTCCGCTACGACGGTCCGGACCTGGCGGAGGTCGCCGCGCTGTGGGGGGTGGCGCCCGGGGAGGTGGCGGCCCTGCACTCCGGCACCGGGTTCCAGGTGGCGTTCTGCGGCTTCGCGCCCGGCTTCGGCTATCTGACGGGGCTGCCCGAGCGCTACCGGGTGCCGCGCCGGTCCACCCCGCGCACCTCGGTGCCCGTCGGGGCGGTGGCGCTCGCCGGGCCCTACACCGGGGTGTACCCACGGTCCTCGCCCGGTGGCTGGCAGCTCATCGGGACGACGGACGTGACGCTGTGGGACCCCGGGCGGGTCCCGGCCGCGCTGCTCTCCCCCGGCACCCGGGTGCGGTTCACCGTCCGGGAGCCGGAGGAGCCCGCTCCTCCCCCGCCGGGCTCCGGGACGGCGCGGGCGAGGGCGGAGGGACGGCCGTGAACGACCGTGCCGTCGTGGTGGTGCGGGCGGGCGCCCTGACGACCGTCCAGGACCGGGGTCGCCCCGGGTACGCGCACCTCGGGGTGCCCCGCTCGGGGGCCCTCGACCCGCCGGCCGCCGCGCTCGCCAACCGGCTGGTCGGCAACGCGGTGGACGCCGCCGTCCTGGAGACCACCCTCGGCGGCTGCGCGGTGCGGGCCCGGCGCGGGACGCTGGCCGCGGTGACCGGGGCGCCGAGCCGGGTCACGGTGGACGGCCGGGCGGCCGGGCAGGGCACCGCCCTGTGGGTGCCCGCCGGGGCGGTCCTCGACGTCGGTCCCGCGCTCGCGGGGGTCCGGGGCTATCTGGCCCTGTCGGGGGGAGTCCTCGTGGACCCGGTGCTCGGGAGCCGTTCGACGGACCTGCTGTCGGGCCTGGGGCCCGCCCCGCTCGTCGACGGGGACGTGCTCCCGCTCGGCCCCGGGCGCCCGCCCCGCGCCCGTGTCGACGCGGCCCCGCTGCCCGGGCCGCCCGGCACGCTGGTGCTGGGGGTGCGGCTCGGTCCCCGGGCCGACTGGTTCACGGCCGGGGCGCTGCGCGTACTCACCACCCGGGAGTACCGGGTGTCCCCGGCGAGCAACCGGGTGGGGCTGCGGACCGAGGGGCCCGCCCTGGAGCGGGCGGTCGGGGGCGAACTGCCCAGTGAGGGCGTGGTCCTGGGCGCCGTCCAGGTGTCGCCGGACGGGCGGCCGGTGGTGTTCCTCGCGGACCATCCGACGACCGGGGGGTACCCGGTGGTCGCCGTCGTCCGGGAGGCCGACCTCCCGGCGGCGGCCCAGGCCGCGCCGGGCACACCGGTGCGGTTCGTGGTGGCGGCGCCCGGGGCGAGGCGTCCGGGAGGCCGCTGACGGGGTCCGGCCGGTTCCGGTCGGACCCAACCACCGGGGACCCGTCGGCCACGGGCCCGTCGACCGTCCGTCAAGGGTGCCGTCGCGAAGGGGCCCGTCCGTGGCACGCCGCCGGGCCGCACGCCGTCGCCCCTCACAGGCCCGGCCCGCTTCCGCCCCAGCCCGCCGTCCGGTCTGTTCTCGCCCGGCCTGCTCCCGTCCGGCGCGGGCCCGCCCCGACGGCGGCCGCCCCGACGGCGGCCGGTCGGACGGCGGCCGGTCGGACGGCGGCCGGTCGGACGGCGGCCGGTCGGGCCGTCCGGGAGCGTCCGTTCCCCGGACGGCCCGACGGATCGGGTGCGCCCGGCCGGGCAACGGCGGCGGCCCCCGTCCCGCCCCGGAAGGTCGCACGGGGAGGGGCGGGGGCCGCGAGGCGCGTCAGACGGCGGGCGCGTCGGGACCGATGCGGCCGTGGGCGGCCGTCTGGACCTCGTCCTCCTCGGCGGGATCGGCGGCGAGCCTGCGCAGCCGCTCCACGACCCGGGCGTCACCGGTCTCGGCGTGCCGGGCGGCCAGCTCGCGGGTGGTCTCCTCGCAGTCCCACAGGCATTCGACGGCGAATCCGGCGGGGAAGGTCCCGTCGGTCGCGGCCAGGGCGCGGGCCGCCCGTCCGCGCAGCTGGGAGGAGGCGGTCTCGCGGTAGACGTGGCGCAGCACGGGGGCCGCGCAGGCGATGCCGAGCCGTCCCGCGCCGTCCACCAGGGTCCACAGCGTCACCGCGTCGGGGCCCTCGCAGCGGACGGCCTCCCGGAGCGCGCCGAGGACCAGGGGGGCGTCATGGGCGCCGCCCCGGCAGGCCAGTACCCGTCCGGCGGCGGCGCCGAGCGCGTCCGGCCGCTGCACCCAGGCGCGGGCCCGGTCGACGGCGGCGGCGCTGCGCATGCGTTCGAAGGACTCGACGGCGGCCTCCGCGACGGTCACCGAGGGGGAGGCGACGGCCGCTTCGATCAGGTCGAGCGCGAAGGGGTCGTGGACGTCGGCGAGATAGCGCAGGGCGGCCGAGCGGGCGCCGTCCGCACCGCCGAGCGCGGCGTCCCTGATCTCGGGGCGGTCCTCGGGTCCCGCGACGGCCGTGAGGCAGCGGGCGGCGGGCGCGTGCAGCGGGGTGCCGCGCCCGTCGCCGCCGTCGGCCCAGTCGAGGACGGCGCGCACGCTCCAGCCGGGGCGCGGGCCGGTGGAGTCGAGCTGGCGCTGCCAGCGGTCGAAGGAGCCCCGCTCGCGGGCGGCCCGCACCCGCGCGGACACGGCCTCGCGGGGGTCGTCGGCCCACAGCCGCCACGGCCGGGGCTCGTAGGCGTCGCGGACGGCGGCGGCCAGGGCGGCCTCCCCCTCGGGGTCCCGGGCGAAGCGGCCGAGGACGGGGACGGCGAGGGCGCGCAGCCCGGCGTCGTCGTCGCGCAGGGCCAGCTCGTCGAGGGCCCAGGCCCAGTTGGCGCCCCGGACGACGTACCGGCGCAGCAGCTCCAGGGCGTCGCGGCGCCCGTAGGAGGCGAGGTGCCCGAGGACGGCGAGCGCGAGCCCGGTGCGGGAGTCGCCGGGGTCGAGGGCGTCCTCGGGGTCGAAGAGGTGCGCCTCCACCGCGTCGAGCCCGCCGTCGAGGTCGAGGTAGAGCCGCGCGTAGTACAGGGAGCGGTTCTCCACCTGCCAGTCGTGGCGGGGGTCGTGGCGGACGCAGTGGTCCAGGGCCGCGAGCGCGTCGGCTCGCGGAGCGGTGAGCGCGTGCAGCGTACCGTCGCCACGGCCTCTCTGGAGGAGACCTAGCAACGTGCCACTGGGCGCTATGCCCGAATCGAACATGGGAAACAGCCTCACATCAAGCGTCGAAGCGACCGGGGACTCGCACTACCACCAGGTCACGCGACAACACGTCGGGGCGCCCGCCGTCTCATGCTTGCTGTAGACCATCTTCCTCTGCCTCTCGTCGGTGGCCCGGGCCGGGCCGTTCACGGCCCGCGCGGTGCGGCAACACCTGCCCATCCGTCGCGTCCGTGAATCACGTGGTCATGATGACCCAGGCGTTCACAATGCCGCGACCGATTTCCCGGACCGGCGTTCCGCCTGGTCAGGGGCGGGGTCGGCTAAGGGGTGCCGAAGAGGTCCAGGAGGTGTGTCCGGCCGAACATCCGGGCCGTGTCCACGGCCGAGGGAGCGCCCGCGGCCGGGTCGGCGCCGCCTTCGAAGAGGACCCGGACGACCTCGTCCTCGCCCTTGAAGACGGCACCGGCGAGCGGGGTCTGGCCCCGGTCGTTCTGCCGGTCGGGGTCGGCGCCACGGGCCAGCAGGGCCCGGACCGCCCCGGCGTGCCCGTGGTAGGCGGCCAGCATCACGAGGCTGTGGCCCTGCTCGTTGGTGAGGTCGGCCGGGACTCCGGCGTCCACGTAGGCGGCGAGGGCCTCGGCGTCGCCTTCGCGGGCGAGGCCGAAGAGCTTGGTCGCCAGTTCCACGACGTCGGCGTCGGGAGTGGTCCCGGGGTCAACGGGTCCGGTCATCGGAAGGTGCCTTCCTCTCGACTGCGATCAGGGCCCCGGCCAGCGGAAACGAGCGGGCACGACCGCCGTACGGGTGAACCGACAGGGTACTGCCCGCAGGGGCGCCGGAGGGCCGGACCGGCAGGGCTCGCCGGACCGGGCCGCCGGGGAACGCGACACCCCGGCCGTGCGGGTGAACCGGTGTGCGCCGGTCGGGTGAAGCACGCCCCTCTTCACCCGAACGCACCTTTTGTCGTACGGATACCTGCGGTGAGCCTGGAACAGCTCATGGTGACTGTCCCCCACCAACCAGGAGAACCCCATGATCCTCTCCATCTCCGGTGTCGTCCTGCTCGGCATCATCGTGTTCCTGTTCTTCCGCAAGGACGGCCTCAAGGGCTCGCACGCCCTGGTGTGCTCGCTCTTCGGCTTCTACCTGGCGAGCACGGCGATCGCCCCCAGCATCAAGGCGGGCGGGGCGAGCCTCGCCAGCCTCCTCGGCGGAATCAAGTTCTGAGCGCTCCCCGCCCGCTCCCCTCCGTACGTCCCCCGAGGAGACCGACGTGGTCCGCCCCCTCCCCCGCCTCCCCCGCGACGGCGCGGCGTCCCTCGCCCGCGGCCGGGAACTGGCCCGGTCGGCGGCCGACAGCGCCACCGACGTCCTCCACCCGCTGATCACGCTGGCCCGGGGGCTCCGGCGGCTGGCCGGGGCCGGGCGGCGCAAATGGGAGGGGACGCCCCGGGACGGCCGCGGCGGTCTGCTGTTCCTCGCCGCCTCCGTGGTGCTGGTGGTGGCGCTGGTGCCGTACGGCCCGCCGCTGGCCGTCGTCACCCTGATGGCGGCCGCGGCCTGGTACGGCAGGGAGCGGACGCCCGCCGGGCCCGCCGAGCCCGACCCGGCGCACGTCCGGCGGCTCGGCTCGCTGTACGAGGCGCTGGTGCCGTACTTCTCGGTGCCCGAGGACCCGGCCCCGCTGTACGCGCACGGCGGCGACTGGGAGGAGGCGTTCGGCGGCTCCGCCTTCGACGGGGAGGGCCGGATCTCCCGGCTCCTGGTGCGCTACCCGGCGTACTTCACGGACGGCGAGGCCGCGTCCCGCGCCCGTATCGAAGGGGTCCTGCACGCCAAGTCGGGGCGGGGCCGGGAGTACCGCTTCGACTGGGACGAGGAGCGCAACGAGCTGACGGTGACCGCGCTGGCGCCGCTGCCCACCGACATCGCGGCGCAGCGGTTCGTGACGTCCCCCGGCGAGCTGGTGCTCGGCTTCACCGACCCCACCGGGGTGCGGCGGACCCTGCCGGTCACGGGCGGGTCCGGGGACGCCCGGGACGAGCCCCCGGTGGTCTGGCGGACGGGGCCTCGCTCCACCGAACCGCATCTGCTGGCCGTGGGGCGTCCCGGCGACGGCACCACGACCCTGCTGCGCTCGCTGGCCCTCCAGGTGCTGCCGCACGGGGACGTGCTGGTGGTGGAGGGCACCGGGACCGGCGAGTACGCCTGTCTTGCCGGGCGGCGGGGGGTGCTGGGCGTGGAGTGCGGGCCGGTCGGCGCGCTGGCGGGGCTGGAGTGGGCGTCCGGGGAGACCAAGCGGCGGCTGATCGCCGTGAACGAGGCCCGTGGGGCGGGACGGGTCCCGGACGCGGAGGTCAGGCGCCCGCTGTACGTGCTGGTCGACCGTCCCTCGGTGCTCGGGCACCTCACGGCGGACGGGGGACGCGATCCGCGCGCCCTGCTCCAGGTGCCGCTGCGGCACGGGCGGGCGGCGGGCGTCACCGTCGTCGTCGCCGAACAGTACGACGCGCTGGACACCCTCTCCGACACGGTCCTGCAGTACACCCGGGCCAGGGTGGCCCTGGGTCCGGTGGGCGAGGGGACCGCGCGGGTGCTGGGCGCGGCACCGCTCACCACCCCGGTCAAGGCGGTGCCGCCGGGCCGGGGCCACGCCCGGCTCGGGGACGGCCCGGTGCTGCGGCTCCAGGTCCCGGCCGCCCCCGACCCGTACGACGACGCCACCCCCGAGGCGCTCCGGCGGGCGGTGCTGGCGCTGCTGCCGACGGCGCTGGGCGAGGCCGACGAGGCGGCTGAGGCAGCCGGGGCGACCAGGGCGCGTGAGACGGCTAGGACGGACGAAGCGACCGGGGCGGACCGGACGGCGGCGGGCACCGAGGCCGGGGGCGACGCCGACACGGCGACGGAGACGGACACCGCGCCCGGGGAGAGCGCCGGAACGGGACGGGACACCGAGTCCCTGGACTTGTCGGAGCTCCACGGGGCACCCGCCGGGCAACAGGCGCGGCGGCCCCGGCCGGAGACGGTGGCGGCGGAGGGCTGACGTCCCGGGAAGCCCCGGAGGTCCGAAAGCCCCGGACGCCCCGGCCACTCCGAACGGCTCGGACACCCCGGACCGCCCCCCGTGCGCCCAGAGCGCCCAGAGCACCCAGAGCACCCAGAGCACCCAGAGCACCCAGAGCACCCAGAGCACCCAGAAGAGGTGCCCCGAGGCACCCCAGCCACCGGTTCCCGATCGCACCGCCGGGACGGACGGACCACAGGCCCGGGGCGGACCACCAGCCGGGGGGGCGGGCTGACGCCCCGGGCGGGAACGGCAGCCCGGGGCGCCCCGGTCAGGCCACGAACGTCCGGGTCGGCTCCGCCCCGTTCGCCCCGCCCGCGCCGCCCCGGACCAGCCGGGCCGCCGCCGCGAGCCGTACCGCCGCCTCGTCCGCGACGGCGCCGCCCACCGTGAACGGCAGCCGTACGTATCCCTCGAAGGCCCCGTCGACCCCGAACCGGGGGCCGGACGGGACCCGGATGCCGACGCGTTCGCCCACCTCCGCGAGCCGGGAGCCGGACAGCCCCCCGGTGCGCACCCAGAGGGTGAGGCCGCCGCGCGGCACCTCGAACTCCCAGTCCGGCAGCTCCCGGCGGACCGCCGCCACCAGCGCGTCCCGGTTCTCCCGGGCCTGGTCCCGGCGCAGTTCCACGGCCTCCTCCCAGCCGCCGCCGCGCAGCAGCCAGTTGACCGCGAGCTGTTCCAGGACCGGGGTGCCGAGGTCGGCGAAGGCGCGGGCCGCGACCAGGCTGCGGATGACGTCGGGGGCCGCCCGCACCCAGCCGATCCGCATGCCCGCCCAGAACGCCTTGCTCGCGGAACCGACGGTGATCACCGTGGAGCCCGCCGGGTCGAAGCCGCAGACCGGACGGGGCATGGTCAGCCCCTCGTCCAGGTGCACCTCGCTCATCGTCTCGTCGACGATCAGGACGGTGCCCGCCGACCGCGCGGCCTCCACCAGGGCGCGCCGCTGGTCCTCGTCGATCAGCGCGCCGGTCGGGTTGTGGAAGTCGGCGACGACGTAGGCGAGGCGGGGCGCCGCGTCCCGCAGGACCTGGCGCCAGCGGTCGAGGTCCCAGCCGCCGAGCCGCTCCGCCATGGCGACGGGCACCAGCCGGGCGCCCGCCTCGCGCATCAGCTGGAGGATGTTGGCGTAGCTGGGCGACTCCACGGCGATCCGCTCGCCGCGTCCGGCGAAGAGGTGGCAGATGGCGTCGGTGGCGCCCATCGCCCCGGTGGTCACCATGATCTGCTCGGGCATGGTGGGGATGCCGCGCGCGGTGTAGCGGGCGGCGATCATCTCGCGGAGCGCGGGCAGCCCGGCCGGGTAGTCGCCGTGGGTGTGGGCGTACGGCGGCAGTTCCTCCAGGGCGCCGTGGACGGCGCGGGTGAGCCAGGGCTCGGGGGCGGGCAGCGCGGCGCAGCCCAGGTCGATCATGGAGCCGAGGGCCTCCGGGGGGAGCGGTTCGAGACCGCGCGCGGGCAGCGGGTTCCCGGCCGGGACCGAGGTCCAGCTCCCGGCGCCCCGACGGGACTCCAGGAACCCCTCGGCGCGCAGTTCCTCGTAGGCGGCGGCGACCGTGGTGCGGCTCACGGAGAGCGCCAGGGCGAGTTCGCGTTCGGCGGGGAGCCGGGCGCCCACCGGCACCCGGCCCTCCAGGACGAGCAGCCGGACGCCGTCCGCGAGGGCCCGGTACGCGGGCGGTCTGCGGGTGCCCGGTCCCGCCGGACGGTCCTGCTGGGAGCCGAGCAGACGCGCGAGCTGCGCCGAGCCCACCGTAGAAGTCCACTGAGCCATGCTCTTCGGTCCACCTTTGTTGAATTGGCCATGGAATGAAGGCTTCCCCCCGCCACAGAGTGACACGAGCCAGGCCACCATGACCACAGAGGGGCACACCTTGTCGACTTCGCCATCCACCCGGGCCCCCGACCCGACCGCCGGGGACGACCCCGCGACCCCCGTCCCGCCCCCGGCACCGGCCTCCTCCCCCGCCGCGACCCCGTCCCGGCTGCCCCGCAGACTGCTCCAGCTCTACGGCGGGCTCACGCTGTACGGGGTGAGCTGCGCGCTGCTGGTGACGGCCGGACTCGGGCTGGAACCGTGGGGCGTGCTGCACCAGGGGCTCGCGGAGCTGACCGGTCTGACGATCGGGGCGGTCACCATCGCGGTGGGCGCGCTGGTGCTGCTGCTCTGGATCCCCCTGCGCCAGCGGCCCGGACTCGGCACCGTCTCCAACGTGGTGGTGATCGGCCTCGCCATGGACGCCACCCTGTTCCTGGTCCCCGAGGCGCGGTCGCTGGCCGTCCGGATCCCGCTGCTGGTGGTGGCGGTCGTCCTCAACGGGGCGGCCACCGGCCTCTACATCGCGGCGCGCTTCGGCCCCGGACCGCGCGACGGGCTGATGACCGGGCTGCACCGGCGCACCGGGCGCTCGATCCGGCTGGTGCGCACGGCACTGGAGGTGGCGGTGGTGGCCACCGGCTTCCTGCTCGGCGGCACCGTCGGGGCGGGCACCGTCCTCTACGCGCTGGCGATCGGCCCGCTGGCGCAGTTCTTCCTGCGGGTGTCCGCCGTGCCCGGCGCCCCCGCCGGGCGGGCGCCCGTGGCCCGGGGGAACGGGCGGGGGGCCATACTCTCCCGGTGACCCCAGCGCCCCGCCATCCCTATCTGGACCACCCCGCGCCGCTCGCGTTCGCCCATCGCGGCGGCGCGGCCGACGGCCTGGAGAACACGGTGACCGCCTTCCGGCGGGCCGTGGCCGCGGGGTACCGCTATCTGGAGACCGACGTCCACGTCACCGCCGACGGACGGCTGGTCGCCTTCCACGACGCGACCCTGGACCGGGTCACCGACGGCGCGGGCCCGATCGCGGAGCTGCCCTGGTCGGCGGTGCGGCGGGCCCGGGTGGGCGGTGCCGAGTCCGTCCCCCTCTTCGAGGAGCTGCTGGAGGAGTTCCCGGACGCCCGCTGGAACGTGGACGCCAAGTCCGGCCCGGCGCTCGACCCGCTGATCGGGCTGATCCGTCGCGCCGGGGCCTGGGACCGGGTCTGCGTGGGCTCGTTCTCGGAGGCCCGGGTCGCCCGGGCCCAGCGGCTCGCGGGCCCCCGGCTCGCCACCTCCCTCGGGGTGCAGGGCGTCCTCGGACTGCGGCTCGGCTCCTACGGGCTGCCGGCCGCCGTGCGCGGCTCCGCGGTGTGCGCCCAGGTTCCGGAACGGCGGGGCGGGGTACGGGTCGTGGACCGGCGCTTCGTCCGGGCGGCCCACGCCCGTGGGCTCCAGGTGCACGTGTGGACGGTCAACGATCCGGACCGGATGCGCGCGCTCCTGGACCTGGGCGTGGATGGCATCATGACCGATCACGTCGACGCGCTGCGGTCGGTCCTGACCGAACGGGGCGCGTGGAACTGAGCGGACCGCGCGCGGGGCAGCCCGCGCCGGGGCACCAGGGGGAAGCGAGGGGCCGGTGGGGGACGAGGCCGTGCGGACGGAACCCGACGACGACGTCGGGCGGCGCCGCGAACAGCGCGGGTGGTACGTCTACGACTGGGCGTGCTCGGTCTACTCGACGACGGTGCTCACCGTCTTCCTGGGGCCGTATCTGACGGAGGTCGCCGAGGCGGCGGCCGATGCCGGGGGCTACGTCCACCCGCTGGGCGTCCCGGTGCGGGCGGGTTCGTTCTTCGCGTACACGGTCTCGCTGTCGGTGATCGTCGCGATCCTCGTCATGCCGCTCGCGGGCGCCGCCGCCGACCGCACCGGACGGCGCAAGCCGCTGCTCGCGGTGGCGGCGTACACCGGGGCGGCGGCCACGGCGGGGATGTTCTTCCTGGACGGCGACCGGTATCTGCTCGGCGGGGCCCTGCTGGTGGTCGCCAACGCGTCGCTCGCGGTGTCGATGGTCCTCTACAACGCCTTCCTGCCGCTGATCGCCCGTCCCGAGGAGCGGGACGCGGTGTCCTCGCGGGGCTGGGCGTTCGGCTACGCCTCGGGCGCCCTGGTGCTGGTCGCCGATCTGGTGCTGTTCCTGCGGCACGAGGACTTCGGGGTCTCGGAGGGGACGGCCGTCCGGATCTGTCTGGCGTCGGCGGGGGTGTGGTGGGGCGCGTTCACGGTGGTCCCGCTGCGCAGACTGCGGGACCGCCGCACCGGCCCGGCCGGGGACCGTCCCGCCGCGCGGGGCTGGCGGCAGCTCGCGGCGACCGTCCGCGACATGCGCCGACGGCCGCTCACCCTGGCGTTCCTGCTGGCGTACCTGGTCTACAACGACGGGGTGCAGACCGTGATCTCCCAGGCGTCGCTGTACGGCTCGCGGGAACTGGGGCTGGAGCAGTCGACCCTGATCGTGGCGGTCCTGCTGGTGCAGGTGCTGGCGGTCGCGGGGGCGCTGGGCATGGGGCGGCTGGCGCGGGTCCACGGGGCGAAGCGCGTCATCCTGGCCTCCCTGGTGCTGTGGACCCTGATCCTCGGGGCGGGGTACTTCCTGCCCGCGGGGTCGCCGGGCTTCTTCTTCCTGCTGGCGGCCGGGATCGGTCTGGTGCTGGGCGGCACCCAGGCGCTGTCCCGCTCGTTGTTCTCCCATCTGGTGCCGCCCGGGAAGGAGGCCGAGTACTTCTCGGCGTACGAGATGAGCGACCGGGGCATGTCCTGGCTCGGCCCGCTGCTGTTCGGTCTGACCTACCAGCTGACCGGGAGCTACCGGGACGCGATCCTGTCCCTGGTGGTGTTCTTCGTGCTCGGTTTCGTCCTGCTGGCACGGGTCCCGGTGCGCCGGGCGGTACGCGACGCGGGCAATCCGGTGCCGGAACGGATTTAGCGCATGGGGGCAAAGGGCGGTAGTGTACGCCTTTGGCCTGCCAGGCGTACCGTTACTGCGCGCCAAACCAGCCGAAACGTTGGGTGACATCTCCTGTCAGATGTGACAAACCGGGCGCCGGTGGGTACTGCATTGGTCAACAAGGCCGCGGCTACGACGGCGACGCAGGAGCCCGGAACGGGAATCTTTACCGCCGACCGGACGTTGACCGGATGACGACGACAGCGACACCTGTCCTGTGGGCGACAAGCCCGGGAGGCACGATTCATGAGTGAGCGAGCTCTTCGCGGCACGCGCCTCGTGGTGACCAGCTACGAGACGGACCGCGGCATCGACCTGGCCCCGCGCCAGGCCGTGGAGTACGCATGCGAGAAGGGGCACCGCTTCGAGATGCCCTTCTCTGTGGAGGCGGAGATCCCGCCGGAGTGGGAGTGCAAGGTCTGCGGGGCCCAGGCACTCCTCGTGGACGGCGAAGGCCCGGAGGAGAAGAAGGCGAAGCCCGCGCGAACGCACTGGGACATGCTGATGGAGCGGCGCACCCGCGAGGAACTCGAAGAGGTCCTCGAAGAGCGGCTGGCCGTACTCCGCAGCGGCGCGATGAACATCGCCGTTCATCCGCGCGACAGCCGCAAGTCCGCCTGATCACCCCCCTCCGGGGGGGGAGGCGGACCACAGGCCGACAGCCGACGGGCGGGTGCCACATCAGGTGTGGCACCCGCCCGCGGCTTTTTCTTCTGCCCGCCCCGACCCGTGTACGGGCCGGGGCGTCGCTGTGTCCCGTGTACGGGACCGGGGCGTCGCCGTGTCCGTCCCCCGCCCGGTTCGGCCCCGTTGACCCGCTCTCGATCCTCTTCCGTCCCGTTCCGGCGCCCCAGGGGGTCACGACGGGACGGAGGCCGGACGACGGCTCAGGGGGTCAGCGGGGGGCGGTGTTCCCGGGTGCCGGGCCCGGGGGCGGGCTCCTCGTCCCGGACGACCTCGCCCTGGACGACCTTGCCGCCGGGGCCGCGTGTCCGCGCCTGCTGGAAGACGTCCCCCAGCGAACCCGGCGCCGCGGCCCTCATCCGCCGCTCCAGCGCCCGTTCCGCCCGCCGCCCGAGGAACCCCCGCACCGGAGGCAGCAACAGCAGCAGCCCCAGCGCGTCGGAGATCAGCCCCGGGACGATCAACAACAGCCCGGCGAGCATCACCAGTCCGCTGCCCTCACCGGCCCGGGGCGCGGTCGGCGGGGTCCCGTTCTGGGCCTGCTGGACGGCCTCGGTGAGGTTGCGGAAGGCCCGGCGCCCGGCGGCCTTGATCACCACACCGCCGAGGACGGCACCGGCCACCAGCAGCAAGAAGACGGTGAACCCGCCCGCCGCGCCGGCGACCAGGGTGAGCAGCCAGATCTCCACGACGAACCAGCCCGCGAGGGCCAGCGGCAGGACCCTGCGGAGCCTGCCGGGTCGGGGACGGGACGGGGAGGGCGGGGTCGGTGCACCGGTCGTCATGCGTCCAGTGTGCCTGGCCCGGCGTCCGTCCCGCGTAAACGGGGGCGGTCAGCAATCCTGCGCGGACTCCGCTCAGGGTGGACCGTCCGGAACCGCGGGGTGGGGACCGTCCGGAACCGGTGGGTCAGGAGCCCTCGGTCCGTGGCGCCCCGGCCCGGCTCGGCTCACCGGCGCCGGAAGCCCCGGAGGCCCCGGGACCCGTGGGACCGGACGGCTTGCGCTTGCCCAGTCGCTCCGTGACGCCCCAGGAGGTGACCCGCCACAGCGCCTCGACCAGGATGTCCCGGCTCATCTTGGAGTCGCCGTGGACCCGCTCCACGAAGGTGATCGGCACCTCGACGACGTGGAACCCGGCCCGTACCGCGCGGCGCGCCAGGTCGACCTGGAAGCAGTAGCCCTGGGAGGCCACGTCGGACAGGCCGAGCCCTTCGAGGGTCTCCCGGCGGAAGGCCCGGTAACCGCCGGTCACGTCGCGGATCGGAACGTCGAGGAGGATCCGCGAGTAGGTGCTGCCGCCGCGCGAGATGAACTCGCGGGACTTGGGCCAGTTCACCACCCGGCCGCCCGGGACCCAGCGGGAGCCGAGCACCAGGTCCGCGCCCTTGAGCGCGGTGAGCAGCCGGGGCAGCTCCTCGGGCTGGTGGGAGCCGTCGGCGTCCATCTCGATCAGGACGCCGTACCCCTCGTCGAGGCCCCAGCGGAACCCGGCCAGGTAGGCGGCGCCGAGCCCCTCCTTGCCCTTCCGGTGCAGCACGTGGACCTGCTCGTCCTCCGCCGCGAGCTCGTCGGCGAGCTTGCCGGTGCCGTCGGGGCTGTTGTCGTCGGCGACGAGGACGTGCGCGTCGGGCACCGCGGCCCTGACCCGGCCGACGATCGACTTGACGTTCTCGGCCTCGTTGTAGGTCGGGATGATGACCAAAGCCGTACCCAGCGGGCCGAACCGCCGCTCCCCGGCCGGGGAGATCGCGTCGCCGTCGTTCACAGAAGCCCCTTCGTGCATTCGTACGCAGGTCTCCACCATAGTGGGCGGCACCCGCGGCATCGTGCCCCGACGGGAACGGGGCGGCCGACTTCGCCCGGCTGCCACGCGGGTGGACGGGGCGGAGCGGGGGATCGGGCACGCGGATCGGGGCCCGGCGCCCTTCGGTCCGGCCCGGGACCCGCTGGCTGCGGATCGACCGGGTCCGTTGTCTACTGAGCGGCCGGGCCCCATCGGTCCCACGCGGCCCCGTGCTCACCGGGAGCAGGGGGGACACCGATACCGGCCGGAACGTTCCCCCGCCCCCGAGGCGCGGGAACTGGGCCTGGCTCCCAGCGGTGGGACGCCGACGGCGCCCCACCCCTGACCCAGCGGCGTTCGACGACTGCGCGGACGTTCGCCGGTCGGACGTCCAGTGGTGGACCCGGCCGAACCTACCCGGCGCCGACGGCGTTCTGTCAATACCCGGGCGACCTGCGCGGATCCCGGGAAACCGCAGATCAGCACGGGTGCCCGGAGGACGGTCGGCGCGGCGCGGCACCCCCGGTCGGGTGCGCGCCGCCGTCACGCGTCACTCACCCGGCCGTACGTACACCGTCCGTCCGGCCACCACGGTGCGCAGACAGCGGGGCGGCTCGGCCTCGGGCGTGAGGTCCGGCAGCCCCGGAGTGCCGGAGCGCGGGTCGGTGGACCAGCGGGCGACCCGGTCGTCCGGGGCCTGGACCAGCAGGGGTCCGGTACGCCAGACCGCGTAGTCGGCGGGCGCGCCGGGTACCAGGACACCCGCGTCGTCCCGGCCCGCGGCGCGCCAGCCGCCCCGGGTGTGGGCGGCGAAGGCGGCCCGCACGGAGACGCCGTGTCCGGGGGTGCGGTGGAAGGCCGCGGCGCGGACGGTGCCCCAGGGGTCGAGCGGGGTGACCGGGCTGTCCGAGCCGAAGGCCAGGGCGACCCCGGCGCGCAGCAGCGCGGCGAACGGGTTGAGGGCGGCGGCCCGCTCGGCGCCGAGGCGGTCGGTGTACATCCCGTCCGCGCCGCCCCAGCGGGCGTCGAACGCGGGCTGCACGGAGGCCGTCAGGCCCAGTTCGGCGAAGGCCGCGATCGTCCGCGGGGTGAGCATCTCCGCGTGCTCCACCCGGTGCCGGGCGGCCCTGATCCGGGCGAGTCCGACGCGTTCGGCGGCGGCGCGGACGCCTTCGACGACGGCGGTGACGGCGGCGTCGCCGATCGCGTGGAACCCGGCCTGCAGCCCGGCCTCGGTGCAGGCGACGACATGGGCGGCCACCTCGTCGGCGTCCAGATAGGCCGTTCCGTGGTGGGGGGCGTCGGCGTACGGCTCGTGTAGGTGGGCGGTGTGGGAGCCGAGGGAGCCGTCCACGAAGAGGTCGCCCGCCGCGCCGAGCGCTCCGAGGTCGCGGATCCGTTCGGCGTCCTTCGCGTCGGTGACCCGCTCGCCCCAGTAGGCGGTGACCCGGGGCCCGGGCTCCTCGCGGGCGAGTCGCAGCAACCCGGTCAGGTCGTCCTCGCTGGAGATCTCCGGGCCGCCGCACTCATGGACCGATCCGATGCCGAGGGAGGCCGCGTGGCGCAGCGCGGCGCGCTGGGCCCCGGCGCGCTGGGCGGGGGTGACCGCGCCGAACGCGGCGGCGCGCACCGCGTGGTGGGCGTCCCGGGTGAGGGGGCCGTCGGCGCGGTACCCGGCCTCGTCCCGGATGCCGGGGACGAGGTCGAGGAGGGCGGTGGTGACCACGGCGGAGTGCACGTCGGTGCGGGAGAGGTAGAGGGGACGGCCCCCGGTGGCGGCGTCGAGTTCGGCGCGGGACGGGGGGCGGTCGTCGGGCCAGCGGGCGGCGTCCCAGCCGTGGCCGAGGAGGACCCGGTCGTGGGGGCGGGCGAGGGCGTGTTCCCGGACGCGGTCCAGGGCGGCGTCCCGGGTGGCGGCGCCGGTGAGGTCCAGCCCGGTGAGGGCGAGTCCGGTCGAGGTGGTGTGGACGTGGGCGTCGGTGAAGGCCGGGGTGACGAGGGCGCCCTCCAGGTCGACGGTCTCGTCGGCGGTCCGGGCGAAGGCGTCGGCCGCCCCCTCGGAGCCCACCCAGGCGACCTGGCCCCGGGACACCACCATGGCGGTGGCGAAGGGGTCGGCGGGCGAGTGGATCTCTCCCCCGCGCAGGAGGACGGTGCCCGGCTCGGGCTCGGGGTCCGACGGGGTGGTTGCGCGCTGGCTCATGCCTCCAGTGTCCCGGCCGTCGCGCGCCGTCCGGCGGCGGGGCCGTCGCGGCGCGCGGCGGGCCTCCCCCGTGGACCGGGCGGAGCGGGGGCGGGAGGCGGCGGGTCCGCTCAGATCCTGGGGGGACGGGCCTCGTAGGGGGTCGACAAAACGACGGTGGTGCGGGTGGAGACCCCGGCGAGGCCGCGCAGCCGGCCGAGCAGGTGCTCCAGTTCGCGGGGGGTCGCGACCCGTACCTTGAGGATGTAGTTCTCGTCCCCGGCGACGCTGTGGCACGCCTCGATCTCCGGTACTCCGGCGAGTCGTTCGGCGATGTCGTCGGGCGCGCTCGGGTCGAACGGCTTGACCGAGATGAACGCCGTGAGCGGCAGGCCGACGGCCTCCGGATCGACGACCGCGGCGTAGCCCCGGATCACCCCGCGCTGCTCCAGCCGCCGCACCCGCTGGTGCACGGCCGATGTGGACAGGCCGGTGGCCTTGCCCAGGTCGGTGTAGCTCATCCGCCCGTCCTTGACGAGCAGCTCGACGATCTGACGATCCAGCTCCTCCATGGCGGAAACCTACAGCTCCGGTGATCGTCGGGGGTACCGGAAGGGCGTTCGACCCCGTTCCGAGACCAATCGGTGACGCGCGGGGGCGCCGCACGGCCGCCCCGTACCCCGAACGGCCCCCTCTCCGCCCACCATCCCGCCATTTGTGTGACGAACGCCACAGCTCGTTGGTGGCGTTCGGGCATGTGGGGCGATTATCGCCATGACGGGACGGGAAGTGCTTGCTGTGGCCGAGGCCACAGCGCCCGGCCCGCCCATCGAGGGGGAGAGTTCCCACATGCAGAGTCTGAAGCGCCCCGGCCGGCTGTCCCGGATCAAGCAGCGGCCCGCCGTCGAACCCGAGCCGGAGGGCGTCGAACCCGGCGTCGCCGACGAGGAGGAGTTCGACGCGTACGACACCCTGGACCTCCACCGGGTGATCTGCCCGGACTGCGCCCAGCCCATCGCCCTGCTGGCCGATGAGGACGCGCTCCCGGAGCACGCGATGTGCCCCACCCCCTGGAACCCGTTCGGGCTCCGGGTCTGCGCCGGTACGGGCCGCCCCGCCGCCGGTGCCCGCCCCGCGGACGAGGAGGCGGGACCGGAGCGGGAGACCACCGCCGTCCTGCTGACGCTCCCCCAGGGACTCGACTGGCGGACGCAGCCCTTCTCCCACGTCGGCGGTCCGGGCTCGCGCCCGATGCGGGTCCCGGGGATGCGGCGCGACGCGGCCTGACCCGCCCGCCCCCGCACCGACCCCCACCCCCGAAGCCCCCCGCACCGTCTTCCGGCGTCCCCCGTGGACGCCGGGGAGCCGTCACGCCCCGTCCGGGCCCACCGGGAGCACGCTCCGGCAGCGCTTCGCGCCTCCGCCGCGTTCACCCGTTCCCCAACCCCCCGCGGCCCGGTTCGGCGAATTGACGCTCCGTCATCCCGCCTTCCTCATAAGCGAGTCGATGATCCGCATCACTCTCGCGAGTGATGTCGAACCCATGCGCGGTTTCCGGGGTTGGTGACCGTCTTGTCCGGTATCGCGTTGGCCATGGCATGACGTCCACCCTCGCGGATCCGGAGAGGCTGCGCCGCGTCCTCGTCCCCGCGCCCGAAGAATCGGTTCCGCGACTACCGAGGCGCACCGGGCCGCGCACCGGGCCGCAGCCACGGCCCCGTCCCGCGACCACCGCGCCGACCGCCGGTCCCGATCCCCATCCGCCCCTCTACCGGGCCCTGCTGGCACGGTGGACCGACGAGGGCCGGGCGCTGCCCGGGACCCCCGACCCCGAGTGGGAACGGCTCGCCGCGCCCCTGGTGCGCCCCGGACAGTTCGGCGGGACCGCCGCCGGGCCCTTCCGCCACGGCTGAGGCCCCGGGGGCGGTTCCGCGCCGTCAGCGGGACTCCGGGCCCGCCACGTGCCGGGCGATCACCATCCGCTGGATCTGGTTGGTGCCCTCCACGATCTGGAGGGCCTTGGCCTCCCGCATGTAGCGCTCCACCGGGAAGTCCGCGGTGTAGCCGTAGCCGCCGAGCACCTGGACCGCGTCGGTGGTGACCTTCATCGCCGTGTCGGTGCACAGCAGTTTGGCCATCGCCGCCTCCTTGCCGAACGGGCGTCCCGCGTCCCGCAGCCGGGCCGCCGCCAGATACAGCGCGCGGCCCGCGGTGACCTGGGTGGCCATGTCGGCCAGGAGGAACCGCAGCCCCTGGAAGTCCGCGAGCGGACGGCCGAACTGGCGCCGCTCCACCGCGTACGCCACGGCCGCGTCCAGGGCGGCCTGGGCCACGCCGATCGCGCAGGCCGCGATGCCGAGGCGGCCCGAGTCGAGGGCCGACAGGGCGATGGCGAACCCCTGGCCCTCCGCGCCCAGCCGACGGGCGTCGGACACCCGCACCCCGTCGAAGTGGAGCGGGGCGGTGGGCGAACCCTTCATGCCCATCTTCCGTTCGGGCGGCGCGGCGCTCAGCCCGGAGGCGTCCCCGGGCACCAGATAGGCCGTGATGCCGCGCGGGCCCTCGCCCCCCGAGCGGGCCAGCACGGTGTAGAAGTCAGCGATCCCGCCGTGGGTGATCCACGCCTTGGTGCCGGTGAGCAGCCAGTCCGCGTCCGGGTCCGCGCCGTCCCGGACCGCCCGGGTCCGCAGGGAGGCCGCGTCCGATCCGGAGGCGGGCTCGGAGAGGCAGTAGGCGCCGAGCAGGCCCCCGCCCAGCATCGCGGGCAGGTGCTCGGCGCGCTGCTCCTCGGTGCCGAAGCCCGCGAGGGCGTGACAGGCGAGGGTGTGGACGCTGACCCCGAGGCCGACGGTGAGCCGGGCGGCGGCGAGTTCCTCCAGGACCTGGAGGTAGACCTCGTAGGGCTGGTCCCCGCCGCCGTACGCGGAGCCGTAGGGGAGGCCGAGCAGTCCGGATCCGGAGAGCAGCCCGAAGACCTCCCGGGGGAACCGCCCGGCCTCCTCCTCGTCGGCGGCCTTCGGGGCGATCTCGTGCCGGGCGAGTTCCCGGACGAGCGCGAAGAGTTCACGGGCTTCTTCGGTGGGGGCGATCCGGTCCACGGGCTGCGGGACGTGGGTGGTCATGCGCGGTCCTCCCTGGCAGTTCGGGGGCGGTCGCGTGGGTGGGGCGAGCGCTTCCCTGCGGATCCGGGCGCCGGTCCGCACGCGCGCGGTCCGGTCTCCGGAGGTACGGCACTGCCCAGCCGATGGTGCCGTCCCGGGTCACGGGGCCGGAGCGACCGACGGCTGTGGCGCGTCGAGTATGCCCGATCGGCGGCAGTTCGTCACCGGTGTCGATCTTCGAACCGGTGAACGGGAGTTGGTCCACACCATTGACCCGACTGGTCTAGTCCTCCTACTGTTCCCCCGGACACTCCGTGCCACCCCCCACCCACACCCCGTGTCCACCTCCACCGGTGCCCGTGGACCCCACCTTCCCGCGGAACCGGCCCAGCAGGCCCGCTCGGTACAGCGCCCCCACCGTTCCCCTCCCCCACGAGGTGATCCGATGCCGAAGCCGCACCGTCCTGCCCGTTTCCGGGCCCTCGTCTCCGTCCTGTGCAGTGCCGTGCTCGGCGCCGGTCTGCTCGCCGGGGCGGGCACCGCGAGCGCGGGCGAGGCCGCGCCGCAGCCGCTGTCGCCGCCGCCCCGGTCCAAGGTGGTCGGGTACTTCACCGAGTGGAGCGTCTACGGGCGCAACTACCACGTCAACAACATCCAGACCTCCGGCGCCGTCAACAGGCTGACGCACATCAACTACGGCTTCGGCACCGTCAAGGACGGCAAGTGCGGCATCGGCGACGAGTACGCCGCCCTGGACCGGATCTATCCGGCCCACCAATCCGTCGACGGCGTCGCCGACACCTGGGACCAGCCGCTGCGGGGGAACATCAACCAGCTCAAGGAGCTGAAGGCGAGGAACCCGCAGATCAAGGTGATCTGGTCGTTCGGCGGCTGGACCTGGTCCTCGGGCTTCGCGCAGGCCGCGCGGAACCCGGCCGCGTTCGCCGAGTCCTGCCACCGGCTGGTCAACGACCCGCGCTGGGCCGGGGTGTTCGACGGCATCGACATCGACTGGGAGTACCCGAACGCCTGCGGCGCGAGCTGCGACACCAGCGGCCGCGACGCCTACAAGGAGCTGCTGAAGGCCCTGCGCGTCCGGTTCGGCTCCCAGCTCGTGACCTCCGCGATCCCCGCCGACGCCTCCCCCGGCGGCAAGATCGACGCCGCCGACTACGTGGGGGCCTCCCAGTACGTCGACTGGTACAACCCGATGACCTACGACTACTTCGGCGCCTGGTCGCGGACCGGGCCCACCGCCCCGCACTCGCCGCTGACGAGCTACCCCGGCATCCCGAAGCCCGACTTCCACACGGAAGCCACGATCGCCAAGCTCAAGACGCTCGGCGTTCCGTCGCAGAAGCTGCTGCTCGGCGTCGGCTTCTACGGCCGGGGCTGGACCGGCGTCACCCAGTCGGCGCCCGGCGGCAGCGCCACCGGCCCCGCCCAGGGCACCTTCGAGCAGGGCATCGACGACTACAAGGTGCTGAAGAACCGCTGCCCGGTGACCGGGACGGTCGGCGGCACGGCCTACGCCAAGTGCGGGAACGAGTGGTGGAGTTACGACACCCCCGCGACGCTGACCGCCAAGATGGCCTACAAGAACCGGCAGAACCTGGCCGGGACGTTCATCTGGGACCTGAGCGGTGACACCAACGACGGCGAGCTGATCAAGTCGCTCAACTGACCGTCGTGCCATGACTCTCCGGGCGGCGCTCACGGGGACGCCGCCCGGGCGGACACTCTCCCCCGGGGCGATCGAGACCATCGCGGTGAGAGCGCGGAGGGGCGGGACCTGGTCGCGGGTCCCGCCCCTCCGTGCGCCGGTCCCCTACGCGCCGGGTCCCCCCGTGCCGTCCTCGGGCCGGGCGTCCGCCCTTCGGCACACGGTCGATGACGGTGCGTCAGCCCGGCTCGGCGGGCGGGGCCGGGCAGGAGGGCTCGAACTCCTCGATGGTGCGCAGGGTGCTCCCGAGCAGCCCGACCAGCAGCGCGCGGACGGTGTCCCGGGGCGGATCGCCGGGTCCGCCGATCCAGTCGAGCGTGATGCCCTCGACGCTCCACTGCCAGCCGAGCAGGGCCAGCCGGGCCGTCCGGGGGATCTCCCGGCGGCCGTAGGCGCCCTCGGCGATGGTGTCCACGATCGCCTCCCGCACCCCGTCCCGGATGGCGTGGACCTCGGAATCGAACCCGACCCCGCCCGTGACGATCGCGCGGTACGCCGCCTGGTGGTGCTCGGCGTAGCGCAGATAGCCGTCGATGGTCCGCTCCAGCCGGGCCCGGCCCGGCAGTTCGGGCTCGCTCACGGACCGGGCGACGAGTCCGGCCACCGCGTCCTCGATGATGGCGAGGTAGTAGCCGCGCTTGGACCCGAAGTAGTAGTAGATCAGCCCCTTGGCGACGTGCGCCTGCCGGGCGATGTCGTCCATCGACAGCGCGTCGTACGCGGTGTCGGCGAACAGCTTCCGCCCGATCGCGAGGAGTTCGGCCCGCCGGGTGAGGGAACGGTCGGTGCCACGGGCCCGGACGCGTCCTTCCCCGGGCGGCCGTGATCCGCCGGTTGCCTGCTGCTGACTGGTATCCAAAGGCGGCCTGTGCCTCCCGGCTGGCGACGGAACACCGGGCAGTATGGCAGAGCCGGGACCCCGGGCCGGCGGCTCCGGGCGGTCCGGGCGCCCTCGGGGGAGGGCTCCGGGACCGCGCGGCGGAGGGTCAGACGAGGCCGAGACGGGTCACCAGCACCGCGATCACCACGACGAGGGTCCAGCCGAGGACGTGTTCGAGGACGGCGGGACCGTCGGGGACGGGGCCACCGGTGCGGGTGGTTGCGGCCGGGCGGGGAGCGGCGGAGTTCGCGGTCATGGCGTCTCGCTGTCGTCGTGCGGTGGGGAACTCCCCCGAAGGGGTCGTTTCACTGTGCCATCCGGGGCGTCCCGTCCGGTAGAGACGTCGGTCACGCCCCGGTGACCGGGGGAACCTGGGGGCGCACGGGGAGTGAGCGGGCGAAGCGGCGCGTACGGGAAGGGCGCGCGAACCGTCGTTCACTCCGGCCCATCGGCATCGCCACGGTTGCGCGCGCAACGGTGGGCGGCCGGGCCCTGTCTACCGGGAGGGGCGGCGCGCGCCCCGCCCTCTCCGGCTCCTCCGTCGGGCCGGGCCACCCCGGCACGGCTCCCCGTCCCCCGTCTCAGCGTCCTGCACCGACCACCCGCACCACCCGCACCACCCGCACCACCCGCACCACCCGCACCACCCGCACCACCCGCACCACCCGCACCCGATGATCCGAGTCCGCACCCGACGTTCCGAGCCCGACGTTCCGAATCCGAGCCCCCGTCCGACGAACGGAAGGATTCCGGTGACACCGCGTCCACGGTCCGCACGGCTTCCCCAGCCTCCCCCGACGCCCGACGCCCGCACCGCGCCCCGGGGCACCCGCCGCGCCCGGCGCCGACGCGCCCGCACCGCCGCCGTCACCGTGCTCGCCACGGTGACCGTGCTGACCGGCCCGGCCTCGCCCTCCGCCGCCCCCGGTGCCGGTCCGGCCGCCCTCCACCGCACCGCCACGCCCGGCGCCCCGGGGGCGGGCGACCCGCTCTTCCCCCTGGACGGCAACGGCGGCTACCGGGTCAGCCGCTATCTGGTCGACCTCGACTGGCGGGCGCCGCGCACCGCCTTCCCCGCCACCGCGACGATCCTGGCCCGCGCCACCCAGGACCTCTCCCGCTTCCACCTGGACTTCGCGGGCAACGTGCTGCGGTCGGTCACCGTGAACGGGGAGGACGCCCGTGCCGAACGGGACGGCGACGAGCTGATCGTCACCCCGGCGCGGCCCCTGGCGGAGGACGGCGCCTTCACCGTGGTCGTCCGGTACACCGCCGACCCGACCCTGACCCGGCACCGCACCGACGCCATCGAGGACTACGGCTGGATCCCCACCCCGGACGGCACGGTGGTGTACCCCCAACCCAACGGGGCCCGCATGATCTTCCCCGCCGACGACCACCCCAGCCGCCGCGCCCCCGTCACCTTCCGGATCACCACCCCCGCCGGGGTCGAGGCCGCCGCGGGCGGGCGGCTCGCCGGACGCGACGAACTGCCCGACGGCCGGGTCCGCTGGACCTACGACTCGGAGGGACCGGTCGCCGCCCAGCTCGTCCAGGTCGCGATCGGCCAGTTCACCTTCGTGGAGGGCCGGGGGCCGCGCGGACTGCCCCTGCGGGACGTGGTCCCGGACGCGCTGGTGGAGTCCACCGCGCGCTACCGGGAGCTGACCCCCGGGCATCTGGCCTGGCTGGAGGAACGGCTCGGCCCCTATCCGTTCGACCGCTACGGCGTCCTCGTCGGGGACACCGACCTGGGGGTCGCCCTGGAGACCCAGACGCTCTCCCTGGTGCCCAAGGCGGACCTGCTCGGGGACCGGGTCTCCGCCGAACGGAACCTGGTCCACGAACTGGCCCACCAGTGGCTCGGCGACAGCAACGGCATCCGGGAGTGGTCCGACCTCTGGCTCAGCGAGGGACACGCCCGCTTCTACGAGCGGCTGTACTCGCAGGACCACGGGGGCACCGCCCTGGAGACGGCGATGAAGGCGG
This sequence comes from Streptomyces sp. JNUCC 64, assembly GCF_054484115.1. NCBI lineage: Bacteria > Bacillati > Actinomycetota > Actinomycetes > Kitasatosporales > Streptomycetaceae > Streptomyces > Streptomyces sp. JNUCC 64. Next base: position 7,202,315 of record NZ_CM137015.1, on the reverse strand, counting down.
CGTACGAGCAGCACGACCAGTGGCGCCGCGACTTCGGCGCGCCCGCCGAGCCGACCGAGCCCCAGCTGTTCAAACGGATGCGGTACGACGGCTCCGCCCTGGTCCTGTACGCGCTGCGGCAGCGGGTGGGGGACGCGTCGTTCCGCCGGATCGAGCGGGAGTGGGCCCAGCGCCACCGGGGCCGGACCGCCGGCACCCGGGACTTCGTCGCGCTGGCCTCCGAGATCGCCGGTGAGGACCTGGACGCCTTCCTGCGGCCGTGGCTGTACGGGACGAAGACCCCGCCGATGCCGGGCCACCCGGACTGGGCGGTACGGCCGCCGACCGGCCCCTGACCAACCGCCCCGGCAGCGCCGTGGGCGTCGGCGGATCAGCCGACGCCCACGGCGGCCAGGGCCCGGCGCCGTTCCTCGTCGGGGCCGGTGGGGTAGTAGAGGTAGCAGACCCCGCCCGCCCCGGCGACGGCCTTCCCCGAGGCGTCGTACCGCCGGGTCCGCAACCAGGCGTTCTCCCACTCGCGCCGCCGGTAGACCCGGCGTACCTCGTCGTTCGAGGCGGACGAGGGGTCGTTGGCGACCACGTCCCCCTCCGCCGTGAAGCCCACCACGGTCATCAGATGGCCGGGGGTCCCGTACCCCGCGCCGGTCAGCTCCGAGGACCGGAAGGAGAGCGAGGCGATCACCGGGACGCCCACGGCGATCAGTGCCTCCAGGTCCCCCAGCGAGGTGAGCCGGGTGACCACGGCCTCCAGGTCCCGGTGGGTCGCCGCGTAGGCGGCGTTGAAGGGCCAGTTGCCGCAGCCCCGGTAGGCGTGGTCGTAGGTGGCCCGCGCGGCGTGGCAGACCTGGGGGTCGTCGTAGGCCGGGTCCACCCAGGCGAGGTCGGCGGCGGTGGGGCCGCGCCCCCAGTACTCGATCACCATCTGCGAGGAGGCGGGCGAGCACCAGGCCGCGCCCCCGTTGTCGTACTCCGGGTACCGCCCGGCGTGCACGTACTGGGCGTAGCGGGGCACCCGCAGCTCCCGGTGCGCGCCGGGGGCGGAGGGGGTGGAGGCGGGCACGGTGAAACGGTCCGGCAGGTCGGAGGTCGTCAGTCCGAGCCGCCAGACCAGCGGACCGCCCGTACCGCCCGTACCGCCCGGGGCCCGGTACAGGGTGACCCGCACCCGGCAGGCGGCCAGCCGGAGCCCGGAGTCCGGGTCGGTGAGGGCGAGGGTGTCGGTGCGCACCGCGCTGCGGCCGTCGTCCTGACCGTCGACGGAGGCGCGCCGGACGTCCCCGTCCCCGGCGGCCCAGTCGCCCATGACGTACCAGGGGGACCGGGAGCCGTCGCTGTAGGTGGCGCGCAGTTCGACGCGGAGCCAGGTGCCGGACGGGGTGTGGGCGTTCCAGGAGACGATCGCCTCGGTCGCCGGGGCGGGCAGCGGGTGTTCCGGTCCGGTCCACACCGCGTGTTCCCAGGTGGCGGAGGTGCCGCTGTGCGGGTCGGTGCGCTGGATGCGGCCCACGGGCGCCGCGACGGCCAGATGCGGACGGGCGGCGTCCACGACCCGGGTGCCCTGGGTGGTGCCGGACGCCCAGTCGGCGGCCGAGGTCCAGGCGTGGTGGGCCACCGGCCGCGCGGCCCGGTCCGCCGGGGACGGGGCCCCGGAGGACGGTGTCCGGACGGCGGGAGCGGCGGCGGCCGGGGCGGGGGCCCCGGCCACGGCGGCGCAGGCGGCGGCGCAGACGGTGGTGAGCACCGTCCGGCGTGAGGTTCCCTCGGCTGCGGTCATGGACGGACCCCCGGTCGGTGCGCGGTGACGGCGGGCGGTCCACGGGCCGGGACCGCCGTGCGCCACTATCGCCCCGGGCGCCGGACAGGGGCCAGCGCCACCCGGGCGGCCGGGGTGCGCGCACCCGGCTGGAGCAGCGCGGACGGTCGTAGGCTGGAGGGACGATGTCCGCTCCCCCGCCGCCTTCCCCACCCCCGTCCGCCGGACGCCCGACCGCGCCGCCGCCGTCCCGCGCGCCGTCGCCGCCGCCGTCGGCCGGGGGGTCCCCCGGGTCTTCGTCGTCGGCCGGGCCCTCACCGTCACCGTCGGCCGGGCGCACGCCGTCATCCGGACCGCCGCCACCGTCGCCGTCCTCCGGGCCGCCGCTGTCAGGCGGGGTGGAGTGGCTCGCGGTGGAGTTGGCGGCCGCGCCGCCGTCCTGCGGTCCGGTGCGGCTGGTCGCGGTGGACGGGCACGCCGGTTCGGGGAAGACGACCTTCACGGCGCTGCTGGCCGACGCCCTCGGCGGCGCCCCCGTGCTGCACCTGGACGACGTGGCCACGCACACCGGACTCTTCGGCTGGACGGACCGGTTGCTCGACGGGGTCGTGGCGCCCCTGGCCCGGGGGGAGGACGCGCGGTACGCCCCGTACGACTGGACCGCCCGCGCGTTCGGCCCGCTCCGGGTGCTGCCGTCCGCTCCGGTGGTCCTGCTGGAGGGGGTCGGCGCCGGACGGCGGGCGCTACGGCCCCGGCTGGCCCGGGTGGTGTGGATGGAGTACCCGGCGCGGGCCGCCTGGGAGCGGGGCCGTCGGCGGGACGGTCCGGCGCAGGAGGCGTTCTGGCGGGAGTGGACGGAGGCCGAGCGGGCCCACTTCGCCGGTGACCCGTCACGGCCCCACGCGGACTGGCTGGTCCGTCAGTACCCCGGGGGGTACGGGGTGTCGCCCGGACCCGCCGGGACGGCCGACGCCTCCGACGCCGAACACGCTTCCGGTGCGACGGAGACCACACGGGACGAGCCGTTCCCTCACGGAGCGTGAGGTTCCCCGGGGGTGCTCGGCGGTACGTCGAACGCGCTCCCTTTCGGCGCCCCAACTCCGCTTGACCACACGGCCGTACAGGTTGACCACACGGCCGTACAGGTCTTACGTTCTGAATGTGCGGCCTTCGGGTCGCCCGCTCGCGCGAAGCCCCCGGTCGTTCCCCCGTGACCGGGGGCTTCGTTCTGTCCCGAACATCCGCTCCACCCGGTTCGTCCCCGCGCGCGAGGGCGCCGATCGCTCACTTTCCGTCACCACGGCGTACGCCCCGCACACCCCTGCCGTCCCCTCCATACCAGTGGGCCCGCGCGCGTCCGGGCTTCGCGCACCGGGCATTCCGGGCACCCTTAGATCCAGCCCCGTCACGCGGGTACGATGCGTTCCGTGCGAGCAACGGACGGGCCGCTCGGCGCACCGGGTCAACTTCCGTCCACGGCACAGCGGTTCCACACGGGTCGACAGGGGCAAGTGAACTGTCAATGGCCGGTACCGACTGGCACCGGCGAGCACCGGCACATCATCGGGGGCACGGCTTGTGGGGGACGTGATGGACTTCGGCACCCAGGGCGCTCCGGCCCCGGCGGAACTCGCGTGGCTGCGCGGTGTGGACGCCTACACCATGGGCGCGTATCCGCAGGCGGAAGAGGAATTCAAGGCGGCCGTCCGACAGGATCCGGGCATGGCCGACGGCTGGCTGGGACTGCACGCGCTCCGGGTGGACACCACCGCCGCGCTGCTGCGGATGCACCAGCACCGCGAACGCTTCGGCGAACAGCGCGCCCGGCACCGACGGGCGCTCAACTCCTGGTACTGGCTCGGCTGGTGGGTGCAACCGGTCCTGGAACGGCCGCGTGACCTGCTGCTCGCCCACGCCTCCCACTGGCTCGACGGACGGCACGTCCCCGAGCTGGACCGGGCCCTCGCCGGGCTGCCGCCCGTGGACACCGATCCGCAGGTGCGGTTCCTGCACGCCTGCCGCTCCTATCTGGTCAAGGACTGGGAGCAGCTCGTCCGCCACACCGATCCGCTGCTCGACGACCCGCTGCTCGGGATCGAGGCGGGGCTGTTCGCCGGGATGGCCCGGGTCCGGCTGGAGATGTTCGGCCAGGCGGAGCCGCTGCTGTCGGCCGCGCTGATGCGCTGTCGCAGCGAACAGCCGCAGCGCAAGGAGCTGCGGTACTGGCTGGCCCGGGCGCGCGAGGGCACCGGACGGAGCGCGGCGGCCCTGCCGCTGTACCGGGCGGTGCACCGGGTGGACCCGGCGTTCATGGACACCTCGGCCCGGCTCGCCGCCATCGCCGAGGGCGAGGGCTTCGACGACGCGCTCGACCTGGGGAGCTACGCGGTGCCCGCGCCCGGCGCGGGCGACCCCGCCGGGGCGGATCCGCTGTCCGCCGCCGCCGAGGGCCGGGACCTCAAGGTGGGCGAGCCCCCGCCGGACCCGGCCGCCGTCGGGGCGCCGGGCGTCCGGGACGCCGTCCGGGAGAAGGCCGTCGCCCCCGCCCAGCACCGGACCGCCACCGCCGCCGACCCCGCGCTGCTCGCCGACGCCCTCGCCGAACTGGAGCGCATGGTCGGGCTCGATCCGGTGAAGCGGCAGGTCAGGGCCTTGTCGGCGCAGCTGAACATGGCCCGGCTCCGAGCCGGACAGGGCCTTCCGGTGCAGCCCCCGAAGCGGCACTTCGTCTTCTCCGGTCCGTCCGGGACCGGCAAGACCACGGTCGCCCGAATACTGGGCAGGGTCTTCTACGCCCTCGGGCTGCTCGGCGGGGACCATCTGGTGGAGGCGCAGCGCGCCGATCTGGTCGGGGAGTACCTCGGCCAGACCGCGGTGAAGGCCAACGAGCTGATCGACTCCGCGATCGGCGGGGTGCTCTTCCTCGACGAGGCGTACGCGCTGTCCAACTCCGGTTACGGCAAGGGCGACGCGTACGGCGACGAGGCGTTGCAGGTGCTGCTGAAGCGGGCCGAGGACAACCGCGACCACCTGGTGGTGATCCTCGCGGGGTACCCGGAGGGCATGGACCGGCTGCTGGCCACCAACCCCGGGCTGTCCTCGCGCTTCACCACCCGGGTGGACTTCCCCTCGTACCGTCCCCTGGAACTGACCGCGATCGGCGAGGTACTGGCCGCCGAGAACGGGGACGCGTGGGACGAGGAGGCGGTGGACGAGCTGCGCTCCATCAGCGGACACGTCGTGGACCAGGGGTGGATCGACGAGCTGGGCAACGGCCGGTTCCTGCGGACGCTGTACGAGAAGAGCTGCGCGTACCGGGACCTCAGGCTGTCGGGCTACACCAGCACCCCGGGCCGGGACGACCTGGCGACGCTACGGCTGCCGGACCTGATGCAGGCGTACGGGGAGGTGCTGTCGGGGCGGGGTCCCGGCAAACCCCGGGCGACCGGGGCCTGATCCGGTCCGTTCTCCGGATGGCCGGGCCCTGGTCCCGTCCGTTTCTCCGGGCGGCCGGGGCCGGGCCGTCCGCCCGCCCGTGCGTTTCCGGACGGCCCGGACCCGGCCCCGCCCGTCACCGGTCCGCTCGACGGTGGACCGGATCAGGCAACCAGCCGGTGGGGCGGGTCCGGTGTCGTCGGGCCCGCCGCCGTCACCACGGCTCAGGCGCGGTGGCCGGTGCCGTGTTCCTGGACCAGGGCGCGCAGGGCGCGCGCGTCGGCGATCGCCCGTTCGCGGGCCATCCCGGGCTGGATGCCCATGGCGGCGAGGCTGGTGCCGTCGCTGAGGTCGAGGAAGACCCAGGCGTCACCGGGGCGCAGATTGACCTGGATGACCTGGGCCCACTCCAGCCGCCGCGAGGAGGCGATGTTGACGACGGTCAGCCCCCGCTCGTCCGCGACGATCCTCGGCCTGCCGAGCAGGGCGAGCCCGGCGAGGCAGAGCACACCGGTGAAGACGAAGCTGGTGCGCTCCCCCGGGCTGAGGTGCGGCAGGACGATCGCGATCACCGTGAGCACGGCGAGGATCGCCACCCCCGACACCAGCAGGACGGCCCGGATGAGGGACGGCCGGAAGGTGACCGGCAGGGCGGGCGGCGCGGGGAGCGCCGCCGGGGCGGACGGGCCGCCGGGGGCCGGGGCGGGGGTGTCGGACGGGGTGCTGTCGGACATGAGGGGGGCTGCTCCGCTGCTTCTCAGAGACGGCAGGCGTGGATGGCCGTGGTGAGGATGGCCCGCGCGCCGAGTTCGTAGAGGTCGTCCATGATCCGCTGGGCGTCCTTGGCGGGGACCATCGCGCGGACGGCGACCCAGCCCTCGTTGTGCAGCGGGGAGACGGTGGGCGATTCCAGCCCGGGGGTGAGCGCGACGGCGCGCTCCAGGTGTTCGGCGCGGCAGTCGTAGTCCATCATCACGTACGTCCGGGCGACCAGGACGCCCTGGAGGCGGCGGAGGAACTGCTGCACCTTGGGGTCGTCGTCCTCGGCGCCGGTGCGGCGGATGACGACGGCCTCGGAGGTCATGATCGGCTCCCCCATCACCTCCAGGCCCGCGTTGCGCAGGGAGGTGCCCGTCTCCACCACGTCGGCGATGACCTGGGCGACCCCGAGTTCGATGGCCGTCTCGACGGCGCCGTCGAGGTGGACGACGGAGGCGTCGATGCCGTGGTCGGCGAGGTGCTTGGCGACGATGCCCTCGTAGGAGGTGGCGACCGTGAGCCCGCCGATGTCCGCGACGCCCTCGGCGATGCCCGGCCGGGTGGCGAAACGGAAGGTGGAGCGGGCGAAGCCGAGCGGCAGGATCTCCTCGGCGTTGGCTCCGGAGTCCACCAGCAGGTCACGTCCGGTGATGCCGATGTCGAGCTTGCCGGAGGAGACGTAGATCGCGATGTCACGGGGGCGCAGGTAGAAGAACTCGACCTCGTTGACCGGGTCGACGATCACCAGCTCTTTGGACTCCCGCCGCTGCTGGTAGCCGGCCTCATGGAGCATCGCCGACGCAGGTCCGGACAGTGAACCCTTGTTGGGGACGGCGATGCGCAGCATGAGGCCAGTTCCTTCGCGTGTGACGAGCGGGGTGGGGTACTACGGGGTGCTACCGGGCTACGGGTACGGCGGGGTGGTGCGTCGGGCGCGTGACCGTGGGGGCGGACCCGGTGACGGGCGCCCCCACGGACGCGCGGGGTGGTGGGGACGAGCGCGGGCCGGTGTGGCGCGCGCCCTACAGATGGGCGTACACGTCGTCCAGGGAGATCCCGCGCGCGACCATCATCACCTGGACGTGGTACAGCAGCTGGGAGATCTCCTCGGCGGCGGCTTCCTTGCCCTCGTACTCGGCGGCCATCCAGACCTCGGCGGCCTCCTCGACGACCTTCTTGCCGATGGCGTGGACGCCCTTGTCGACCAGTTCGGCGGTGCGTGAGGTGGCGGGGTCGCCGTGGGCGGCCTTCTGCTGCAGCTCCGTGAAGAGCTGCTCGAACGTCTTCTTGGACATGGTGGGGACCACTCTACGGGAACCCCGTGGGCGACCCCCAACGGACCGTGGTCAGCGCCAGGGTTCGGAGACCGTGCGCAGGGTGGCGGCGGTGGCGACGGCGGCGGTGACGGCCTCGTGGCCCTTGTCCTCGCGGGAGCCCTCGATCCCGGCGCGGTCCAGGGCCTGCTCCTCGGTGTCGCAGGTCAGGACGCCGAAGCCGATGGGGACGCCGGAGTCGACGGCGACCTGGGTGAGCCCCTGGGTGACGCCCTGGCAGACGTAGTCGAAGTGGGGGGTGCCGCCGCGGATCACCACGCCGAGCGCGACGATGGCGTCGTAGCCGCGGCCCGCGAGGACCTTCGCGACGACGGGCAGTTCGAAGCTGCCGGGGACCCTCAGCAGGGTGGGCTCGTCGATGCCCAGTTCCCGCAGGGCGCGCAGGGCGCCGTCGACCAGTCCGTCCATGACCTTGTCGTGCCACTGCGCCGCGATGACGGCGACGCGCAGGTCGCCGCAGTTCTTCACGCTCAGTTCGGGTGCGCCCTTGCCGCTCACGCGCTGCTCCTCTTCTCGTGGGTGGTACCGCGCCGGCCGGTGCGGGGCGGTGGTGGTGCGGTCGTGCGGGTGGTGCCGTGGTGCGGGGGGTGCCGGGGGGCCGGGGGGCCGGGGTCACTGGTTGGCGCAGGTCCGGGTGGCCGGGGCGTCCAGCCAGGGCAGGTCGTGGCCCATCCGGTCGCGCTTGGTGCGCAGATAGCGCAGGTTGTGCTCGCCCGCCTGGACGGGCATGGGCTCGCGGCCCCGGACGACCAGACCGTGGCGCACCAGGGCGTCGGTCTTCTCCGGGTTGTTGGTGAGCAGCCGCAGGCTGCGCACCCCGAGGTCGCGGAGGATGCGGGCACCGGCGCCGTAGTCGCGGGCGTCGGCGGGCAGGCCCAGTTCGAGGTTGGCGTCCAGGGTGTCGTGCCCGCGCTCCTGGAGTTCGTAGGCGCGCAGCTTGGACATCAGCCCGATGCCCCGTCCCTCGTGGCCCCGGAGGTAGACGACGATGCCGCGCCCGGCGGCGGCGACGCGTTCCATGGCGGCCTGGAACTGGGGGCCGCAGTCGCAGCGCAGCGACTGGAAGACGTCCCCGGTGAGGCACTCGGAGTGGACGCGCACCAGCACGTCCTCGCCGTCGCCGACCTCGCCGTGGACCAGGGCGAGGTGTTCGACCCCGTCGGTCGCGCGGTACCCGTAGGCGGTGAAGTCGCCGTAGGCGGTGGGCAGCCGCACCTCGGCCTCGCGGCGGACGGGGAGGTCCCCGGGGACGACGCGGACGAGGGAGCCCTCGATGGCGCGGCGGTAGGCGATCAGGTCCGCGATGGAGATGATCGTGAGGCCGTGCTTGCGGGCGAAGGGGATCAGTTCGGGCAGCCGCAGCATCCGGCCGTCCTCCCCCGCGATCTCCACGATGGCCCCGGCGGGGCGCAGTCCGGCGAGCCGGGCGAGGTCGACGGCGGCCTCGGTGTGGCCGTCGCGGGCGAGGACGCCGCCGGGCCGGGCGCGCAGCGGGAAGACGTGGCCGGGGCGGACGAATTCCCCGGGTCCGGACGTCCCGTCGGCGAGCAGCCGCAGGGTGGTGGCGCGGTCGGCGGCGGAGATCCCGGTGGTGACGCCGTGGGCGGGGCCCGCGTCGACGGAGACGGTGAACGCGGTCCGCAGGGACTCGGTGTTGCGTTCGACCATCTGCGGGAGCAGCAGCCGGTCGAGTTCGGCGCCCTCCATGGGGGCGCAGATCAGTCCACGGCACTCGCTCATCATGAACGCGACGATCTCGGGGGTGGCCTTCTCGGCGGCGATGACGAGGTCGCCCTCGTTCTCGCGGTCCTCGTCGTCCACGACGACGACGGGGCGGCCCGCGGCGATGTCCGCAATGGCCCGCTCCACCGGGTCGAGGGCGAACCGCTCGTCGTCGTCCGGGGACGGGGCGGGGGCGTGCCCCGCCGGGAGGGTGGCGCCGGTGGCCGGGTGGCCGGTCATGCGGGAACTCCTTTCAGCGTGGGCCGCGCCGCCGCTCGGGAGCGCAGCCACCAGTCGCGCATGCCCCACAGGGCCAGGGCGAAGTAGAGGACGTAGACGAGCCCCGAGAAGGCGAGCCCGCTGGAGAAGGCGAGGGGCACCCCGACCAGGTCGACGAGGAGCCAGGCGAACCAGAACTCCACGAGGCCCCGGGACTGGGCGACCATCGCGGCGAGGGTGCCGACGAAGACGTAGGCGTCCGGCCAGGGGTTCCAGGACAGGTCGGGCAGGGCGGTGAAGAGCAGACCGACGGCGAGGGTGCCGAGGGCGGTGCCCGCGAGGAGCAGTCCGCGCTCGCGCCAGGTGGCGAAGCGGACGGCGAGGGTGCCGTCCTGGGCCTGCCGGGTGCCCCGGGTCCACTGCCGCCAGCCCCATACGGCGACCGCGATGACGATCAGCTGTTTGCCGACGCCGCCGATCAGTTCGGCGTGGGCGTTGGCGACCACGAGGACCGCTCCGGCGAGGAACTGGGCGGGCCAGGTCCACACGGAGCGGCGCCAGCCGAGGGCGAGGGCCGCCAGCCCGATGGTGTTGCCGATCAGGTCGGACCAGATGACCCGCTGGTCGAAGGCGGTGAACGCGGTGGACTGGAGCCAGCCGACGCCGCTCATCGGACGTCTCCCCGGGAGCCGAGCAGCCGCTCGACGTACTTGGCGATCACGTCGACCTCCAGGTTGACCGGGTCGCCGGGCTGCTTGAGGCCGAGCGTGGTCAGGTCGAGGGTGGTGGGGATGAGGCTCACGGTGAAGAAGTCGTCACCGGCCTCGACGACGGTGAGGCTGACCCCGTCGACGGTGATGGAGCCCTTCTCGACGACGTAGCGGGCCAGCTCCCGGGGCAGCGAGATCCGGACGATCTCCCAGTGCTCGGAGGGCTGGCGCGCCAGGACGTTCCCGGTGCCGTCGACGTGGCCCTGGACGATGTGGCCGCCGAGCCGGTCGCCGACCGCGGTGGGCCGCTCCAGGTTGACCCGGGAGCCCACGCCGAGGGCGCCGAGGCTGGACCGCTTCAGGGTCTCGGCCATGACGTCGGCGGTGAACTCGTCGTCCGCGCGCTCCACGACGGTCAGACAGACGCCGTTGACCGCGATCGAGTCGCCGTGCCGGGCGTCCTGGGTGACGACGGCGCCGCGCAGCCGGAAGCGGGAGGCGTCGCCCAGCTCCTCGACCGCGGTGACCTCGCCCAGCTCTTCGACGATTCCGGTGAACACGTTCAGCACTCCTTGGCGTGGGTGGGGGCGGGGCCCGGCCGGGCCCCGGGAGCGACGGTGGCGGTGATCCGCAGGTCGGCTCCGATCCGGACGGCCTCGGTCATGTCGAGGCGCAACGCGTTCGTGAGGGTGGTGATTCCCGCGCCGGTCAGGACGGCGGGTCCGGCGCCCAGCAGGGCGGGCGCCAGGTAGCCGACGACCCGGTCGACCGCTCCGGCGGCGACGAACGCCCCGGCGAGGGTCGCCCCGCCCTCCAGCAGCACCGACCGCACGCCCCGGGCGTGCAGCGCGGTGAGCAGGGCGGGCACCGAGAGCCCGCCCGCCGCGCGCGGCAGCCGGAGCACCTCCGGGGCGCCGTCGGCACCGGCGTAGGGGGGCGCGGGCGCGTCCCCGGCGACGGCGATCAGGGTGGGGGCGGCCGGGTCCAGGACCCGGGCGCCGGGCCGTACGGCGGTGGCGGAGGTGTCCACGACGACCCGCAGCGGCTGCCGGGCGCCCTCGACGCCGCGGACCGCGAGGTGCGGGTCGTCGGCGCGGGCGGTGCCGGAGCCGACGACGACGGCGTCGGACCGGGCGCGCAGCCGGTGGACATCGGCACGGGACTCCGGGGAGCTGATCCAGCGGCTGGTGCCGTCGGCGGCGGCGGTCCGGCCGTCGAGGGTGGCCGCGTACTTCCAGGTGACGTGGGGGCGGCCGAGCCGGACGGAGGTGAGCCAGGCGGCGTTGACGGCCTCGGCCTCCTCGGCGAGGAGCCCGGCGGCCACCTGGACGCCCGCCGCGCGCAGGGTGTCCGCGCCGCCGGTGGCGTCGGGGGTGGGGTCCGCGACCGCGTACACGACCCGGGCGATCCCGGCGTCGAGGAGGGCCCGGGAGCAGGGGCCGGTGCGGCCGGTGTGGTCACAGGGTTCGAGGGTGACGAGGGCGGTGCCGCCCCGGGCCCGGTCGCCCGCCGCGCGCAGCGCGTGGACCTCGGCGTGGGGTCCGCCCGCGCGCTGGTGGTACCCCTCCCCGACGGGCTCGCCGTGGGCGTCCAGCACCACGCAGCCGACGACGGGGTTGGGGCTGGTGTGGCCGAGTCCGCGCGCGGCGAGCGCGACGGCGCGTCGCATGGCGGCTGCTTCGGCTGCGGTGGCCACCGGGTCCTCCTGCCTCTTCGGGCACGGACTCCGGGGCTGTCGGGAACGACAGAGGTACGGGCGTGGCACACCGGAGAGCGCGTGGCCGCGACCGTCCGCGTCCACGGACATGGACGGAACCGACGACGGCGCACACCGGAGGTGCTCGCCCGCCGCGCACTGCCTCCCATCCGGACTTTCACCGTCGGTCCAGGAATTCCACCTGGTCAACCGGCCACTGGAGGTGACCGGGTCGCGGACTGTTACCGCCGGTTCGGACTTTCACCGACCCCGGAGTGCGCTGCTGCTGGTACGGAACCAGTCTGCCACGCCCGCCGCCGGGCCATGCGGGCGCGTGGTTGTGGACTGGCTCACAAGACGGCGTACGGGGACGCCCGGTGTCCGGGGCGGTTCGCCAACTCGGTTCGCGGGCAAGCTTCTTGGACGGGACGAGCGCCGCCGGACGACGGCTCGCGGGCTCGCCCTTCTCCGCGTCATCCCACGGAGAAGCCCCGCCCTGGGCGCGCCACGCGCCCGGCGCGACGCCCGGCGGCGGACTTTCCGGCCCTTGCCCGCCGCCGGGTCCGCGCGCCACCGGGCCGGTCAGCCGGTTGCCGGGTGTTCGGTTCCCAAGCGGGTGCCGACGGAGCGGACGGTGACGGGGCGCGCGTTCCGGAGGGCGCCGGCGGACCGTACGGCCCGGTCGCCGTCGGCGGGCGGCGAGAACAGGTCGTCCTGGGCGGCGTCCCGGGCCGTGCACAGGGCGCCGCGCAGCACCGCGGTCCCTCCCAGTTCACCGACCCTGACCTCGGTGCGCAGCGGGGAGAGCCCGGCGAGGCGGGCGCCGGTGCGGGCGGCGAGGTCGGCGCCCCCGGCCAGGCCGACCTCCCCGCCGAGGACGACGCAGCCGGGGTCCAGCACCGAGGTGACCGCCGCAGCGCCCACCGCGAGCCGGTCGGCCAGTTCGTCGAGGAACGCGTCGGCCGCGCGGGCCCGTCCGGAACCCCCGGCGACCGCCGCGACCGCCTCCCGGACCAGGGCGGCGGCGGGCGGTTCGCCCTCCACCGGGGCGGCCGTCACTCCGTGCCGGGCGGCCAGGTCCACGATGGCGCGGGACGCGGCGAGGTCCTGGAAACCGCCGGCGCAGGAGGCGCGGGAGGGCAGCGTGCCGGTGCCGGGCGAGGGCAGGAAGCCGATCTCCCCGGCGCCGCCCGAGGCGCCCCGGCGCAGCGCCCCGTCGAGGACGACCGCCGCGCCCACCCCTCGGCTGAGCCACAGCAGGACGAAGGTGTCCCGGTCCCGGGCGACCCCCTCGCGGTGTTCCGCGAGGCCCGCGAGGTTCGTCTCGTTCTCGATGATGACCCGGGCCGACAGCCGTTCCTGAAGGGCCGTCATCAGGCGGTGGTGCCAGGTGGGGGCCCCGGAGCCGTCGCGGGGTTCGCCGGTGGCCGGGTCGACGAGGCCGGGGGCCCCGATGCCGACGCTGTGCAGGGCGGAGGCCCCGGCCCGGGCCGCGACGCTCTCCACCAGGGCGACGACGCGGGCCACGTCCGCCTCGGGGTCGCCGCCGACGGGGGCCGACGCCCGCGCCCGGACCTCGCCGAGGAGGTCCGCGACCACCACGGAGACGTCGTGCTTGCGGACGTCCAGGGCGGCCAGGTGGGCGTGGTCGGCGACGATCCCGTAGAGCCGGGCGTTGGGGCCCCGGCGGCGGGCCCCGTCCTCGCCGACGACCGTGACCAGACCGCTGTCCTGGAGGCGTTCGACGAGGTCGGCGATGGTGGGCCGGGAGAGTCCGGTGAGTTGTTTGAGCCGCCCGGCGGTCAGCGGGCCCTCGCTCTGGAGGAAGTCCAGCGCGAGCCGGTCGTTGATGGCGCGGGCCGTGCTCGGTGATGCGGGCATGCGGTCGATCCTTCCAGACGGGCCCCTCCCGGCCACGGGCGCGTGTCGGCCACCGGCCCGGCGGTGGCCGGACCCCCGGGAGGGCGTGCGTCCCACCGGCCGTCCGCCGTCGGGGTGTTCGGCGCGGCCGACACCGGCGCTCCGGGACGGGAAGGGGGACGGAGGGGGCCCGGGAGCGGGGCACGGGGGCCGGAAACGGGGAACAAGGGCGGAGAGGGCGCGGGCGCCCGGACGGAGGTCTATTTATCAGGCAAGGTTCCTGATAGTTTACGCCTCCATCGGGCCGAACGGGCCGCCGCGACCACGGTCCGGCGGCGCGCGGGACCGGAAACAGTCCATGACGGGCTCCGACGAGGGCCCGTCCGACAGGAGGCGACGACCTGATGGGAAGTACGGGGGCCGGACCGGCCCACGACAAGACGGCGGTGCGGCGCGCCCGGTACGCGGTGGCCGCCGCGTTCTGTGTGCACGGATCGGTCACCGGATCGTTCGCGACCCGGGTGCCGTGGATCCAGGAGCACGCCGGGGTGAGCGCGGGCCAGCTGGGACTGGCCCTGGCGTTCCCGGCGATCGGCGCGGCCGTCGCGATGCCGCTCGCGGGCCGGATCGGCCACCGGTTCGGCATGCGGGCCGCGCTGCGCGCCCTGCTGGCGCTGTGGACGCTGTCGCTGGTCCTGCCCGCGCTGGCGCCGAACCTGCTGACGCTGTGCCTGGCGCTCTTCGTGTACGGCGCCACCTCCGGGATGTCGGACGTGACGATGAACGCGCTGGGCATCGAGGTGGAGAACCGGCTGAACCGCTCGATCATGTCGGGGCTGCACGGGATGTGGAGCGTGGGCGCCCTGATCGGCTCGGCGGGCGGCACCCTCGCCGCGCACCTGGACGTGGACGCCCGGGTCCACCACACCGCCGCGGCGCTCGTCCTCACCCTGCTGGGGCTCGCCGTCTGCCGGAGCGTGCTGGACGTGCGGCCCGCCGTCGACGAGGAGCCGCCGCCCCGGTTCGCGCTGCCGCCCCGCTCGGCGCTGCTCATCGGCACCATCGGGTTCTGCGCGGTGTTCGCGGAGGGCGCGAGTCTCGACTGGTCGGCGGTCTACCTGCGGGACGTGCTCGGCTCCTCCCCCGGGCTCGCGGCGGCCTGCACCACCGGATTCACCCTGACCATGGCGGTGGCGCGGCTGGCCGGCGACCGGGTGGTGGACCGCTTCGGCGCGGTGCGGACCGTACGGGCGGGCGGGGCGCTCGCCACGCTCGGCGGACTGATGATCGTGATGGCGGGCCATCCGGCCGTGGCCATGGGCGGTTTCGCGCTGCTCGGACTGGGCGTCGCCGTGGTCGTGCCGCTGGCCTTCGCGGCGGCCGGACGCAGCGGGACGAACGCCAGCATGGCCATCGCGGGCGTCGCCACCATCACCTACACCTCGGGGCTGATCGCGCCCTCCGCCATCGGCGCGGTCGCGGACCTGACCAGTCTGGTGGTGTCGTTCGGGCTGGTCACCGCGCTGGCCTTCGGGCTGATCGCGCTGGCGGGGGTGCTGCGGACGGCGGAGCGCACCACCCGGCCGGGGGCCGTCGCCCCCGAGGCCGCCCCCGCCCCGGTCCGGGGCGACCCGTCCTGAGGACGCCGCTCACGGTCGCCGGGCGCGGTCGGCGCGCCCGGCGGCGTGCGGGGGCGGGCCCCGGCAATGGGCGAGCGCGGCCCCAGCGGCGGGCGGGGGCGGTCGGGGGCAGGCCCCGGCAACGGGCGAGCGCGGCCCCAGCGGCGGGCGGGGGCGGTCGGGGGCAGGCCCCGGCAACGGGCGAGCGCGGCCCCAGCGGCGGGCGGGGGCGGTCGGGGGCAGGCCCCGGCAACGGGCGAGCGCGGCCCCAGCGGCGGGCGGGGGCGGTCGGGGGCAGGCCCCGGCAACGGGCGAGCGCGGCCCCAGCGGCGGGCGGGGGCGGTCGGGGGCAGGCCCCGGCAACGGGCGGGCGCGGGCCCAGCGGCGGGTGCGGGTCCCGGCGGCGCGGACCGGGCCTCTCCGGGGGGATGGCCCTCAGCGGCGGGCGGTGCGCCCGACGGCTGGCGGGTGCGGCCCCGGCAACGGGCGGGTAAGGGCCCCGGCGGCGCGGGCGGTACGGGCAGGTCGCTCCCGGGGACGGCCCCCCGGCGGCGGTCGGCTCGGACCGGCCCCTCCGGGAGGTGCGGCCCCGGCGGCGATCGGTACGGGCAGGTCCATCCGGGGGTACGGCCCTCAGTGGCGGGTGGTGCGGGCTGGGGCCCTCCGGGAGGTGCGGCCCCGGCGGCAGGCGGGCGGACGGACCGGCACCTCCAGGGGTACGGCCCGCCCCGGGCGATACGGGCCTGGCTCTCTCCCGGGCGGTACGGGCCCTCCGGGCGGGTACCCGCCCGGAGGAGCGGCTCCCCCGGGCGTGGGGCGGCCGGAGGACGGGCGGCGGGCGCCCCACCTGGGGGATCCCGCCGGGCCCGCCGGGGCGGGCTGCCCCCGGGGGATCCCGCCGGGCCCGGCGGGGGCGGCGGGGCAGGCGGGGCCGCCCGTGTGGGCCGGGCCGTCCCTTGCGGACTAGATCCGCGAGTTGCGGAGCGACTGCCACACCGCGCCCGCCAGGCCGCGCGTCGCGCGGGGGACCGACAGTCCCTCGTGTTCGCGGTACAGCTCCCAGTTGTAGCGGACCAGCGACAGCTTGTTGGAGGACAGCGAGCCCGCCTGGTGGGCCCGGTACACCGCGAGGGGCTCGGACAGGCCCCGGGCGTCCGCGCCGTCGCGCATGATCGACAGCCAGAGGGCGTAGTCCTGGCGCTTGCGCATCTCCGGCATCAGCCGGGTGCCGAGGACGGTGCGGTCGTACATGGCGGTCAGGGCGCCGATGTAGTCCCGGACCAGCATCGCGCGGTAGTCCACGTGTCCCCGCGCCTGGACCACGCGCCCGTTGGGGACGAAGTCGGTGCTCTCGCCCGCGTAGTCGGCGTCCATCTTGAAGTACGAGGTGTACGTCAGGGGGGCGTTCCCCTCCGCGGCGAACGCGAGCTGCCGCTCGGTCTTCTCCGGGAGCCACATGTCGTCGCTGTCCAGGAAGGCGACGTAGTCCCCCCGGGCCCGCTCGATGGCGAGGTTGCGGGCCCGGCCCGCGCCGCCCTGCTCGGCGGCCGTCTCCGGGCGGACGCGTTCGTCCTGCCGGGCGAATTCCCGGAGCAGGTCCATGGAGTCGTCGGTGGACCGGTCGTCGGTGATCAGCAGTTCGAGGTCGTCGTGGGTCTGGGTGAGCACCGACCTCACCGCCGCGCCGAGGGTGGCTGCCGAGTTGTACACGGGCATCACGACGGACACCAGGGGCACCGGGGTTCTCCTTGCTAGGACGGAGCGGCGGTACGTCCGGGCGCTGGAGTCCAGCGGGAGCCGCCACGCGTGTTGCCGGTCAAGGTTACGCGCGGCCGCCACCGGGGAGCCAACCCCGTGCCCCCGGACCCGGGGCGAACCGGGCCGTGCCGCCGACACCGGGCGATCAGCGGAGCTTTACCATGTCCCCGATCATCCCGGCGTACGGACAGAAAGCGACCTCTCCATGGATCTCGGTGTGCGCTGGAAGCTGCACGGCGACGGGCGGACCCCCGCCCCGGGCGCCGTCGTCCGGCCGGACGAGCGGCTCTCCTGGCCGCGGACCTTCGGGCTGGGCGCGCAGCACGTGGTCGCCATGTTCGGCGCGTCCTTCGTGGCGCCCGTGCTGATGGGTCTTGACCCCAACCTCGCGATCATGATGTCGGGCGTCGCGACGGCCATCTTCCTGCTGGCGACCAAGGGCCGGGTGCCCAGCTATCTGGGCTGCTCGCTGTCGTTCGTGGGCGTGGCGGCGGTGATCCGGGCGCAGGGCGGCACCAGCGCGACGGTGACCGGCGCGGTGTTCGTGGTCGGGGTGGCGCTGTTCCTGGTGGGCGTCGCGGTGCAGCGGTTCGGGGCGCGGATCATCCACGCGACGATGCCGCCGATCGTCACCGGTGCCGTCGTGATGCTGATCGGCTTCAACCTGGCGCCGGTCACCGCCGCCACCTACTGGCCGCAGGACCAGTGGACGGCGCTGCTGGTGATGCTGTTCACCGGACTGGCCGTGGTGTGTCTGCGCGGCTTCTGGTCGCGGATCGCGATCTTCCTCGGACTGCTGTTCGGGTACGGGATCTCCTGGGTGTTCGACCGGGTCTTCGGGAAGATCCACTCCAATGACGGCTCGGGTCAGGTGGTCGACCACTGGCGGCTGGACCTGTCGGCGGTGGGGCAGGCCGACTGGATCGGGCTGCCGTCCTTCCACGGGCCCGCCTTCGAGTGGTCGGCGATCCTGGTCGCGCTTCCCGTCGTGATCGCCCTGGTGGCGGAGAACGCGGGGCACGTGAAGGCGGTCGGGGAGATGACCGGCGACCGGCTGGACGACAAGCTGGGCACCGCGATCTCGGCCGACGGCGCCGCGTCGATGCTCTCCACCGTCGTGGGCGGGCCGCCCAACACCACCTACTCCGAGAACATCGGCGTGATGGCCGCGACCCGCGTCTACTCCACGGCGGCGTACTGGGCCGCCGCCGCCTTCGCCCTGCTCTTCGGGCTCTGCCCCAAGTTCGGGGCGGTCGTCGCGGCCATCCCCGGCGGGGTGCTCGGCGGGATCACCGTCATCCTCTACGGGATGATCGGGCTGCTCGGCGCGCAGATCTGGATCAACGCCCGGGTGGACCTGCGCAATCCGCTGAACCTCGTCCCGGCCGCCGCGGGCATCATCATCGGCGTGGGCAACGTCTCGCTGGAGTTCACCGACACCTTCTCGCTGAGCGGCATCGCGCTGGGCACCCTGGTCGTCATCACCGGCTACCACGCGCTGCGGGCGCTGGCCCCCGCCCACCTCAAGGTCCAGGAACCGCTGCTGGACTCGGGGACCTCCCGCTACGACGCTCCGGCGGACGACGGCGAGCGGGAGCCCCGGAAGGGGCCGTCCGGGGAGTGACGGCGGGGCGGACCGGCGGCGTCACCGTCCCGTGTTGCGGGGGTGGCCGCGCGCGGTCCGCTCGTTGCCACGCCGGTAGTTCCCGGTCCAGCGGGCCATGACCAGCTGGGCGTCACCGGCCGCCGCCTCCCGGAGGAAGCGCGCGGCCCGCTCGCCGCGCAGCACGGTCACCGGCCGCCCGTGGTGCCGTATCCGCACCGAGCCGTCGCCGTGTTCCTCGTAGGCGAATCCGTGTGCCGCCGCCATCCGCGCTCCCCGTCCGTACCGTCGTCCCGGCCCATGGTGACGACCGGCCGGAGAGCGCGCGAGTCAATAACGGCGCGCTGACCGTCGCGGCGGCGGCCGTCAGCCTCCGGTGGCCAGTTCGTAGGCGTACCCGGGGGTGAAGGTGCCGGGGCGGCCCCGGCAGCCGTCCGACTCGCCGGGCAGCTTCACCCACAGATAGGCGTCGATCCGGGACGCCCCCGTGCTCAGGGTCGGCGGGCGGCCCAGCGCCCGGCCCGCCGGATCGCACCAGGCCCCGTCGGCCGGGGCGCCGTTGCCGTTGCGGCTGGTGTCGATCACGGCGCCGAGCCCGGGGGCCCCGCCGAGGGCGTCGAGGACGGCCCGGGCGAACGCGGTCTCGTCGGCGGTGCCGTGGAAGTTGGAGACGTTGGTGAAGATCCCGTCCGAGGAGGCCGCCGAGCCCGCGCCCGCCGCGCGCAGCCGCTCCGCGATGGTCGCGGGCTGGTGCCAGGCGGAGTGGCCGGCGTCGAAGTACACCCGGGCCCGGGGGTTGGCGTCCTTCAGCACCCGTCCGGCCCGGGCCAGGGAGCGGTAACGGCGCTCGCGGGCGTCGGCGGGGAGGCAGTCCACCAGGGCCAGCGCGTCGGGTTCCAGGACGACGACGACCTCGTCGTCGCCGAGTCCGGCGGCGAACCGGTCGATCCAGGCGTCGTAGGCGGCGGTGTCCGGGGCGCCCCCCTGGGAGGCCCCGCCGCAGTCCCGGTCGGGGACGGCGTAGGGCACGACGACCGGCACCCGGTCGCTGTCCGCGCCGCCGGAGGTCACGGCCCGGACCCGGGCGGTGATGGTGTCCGGGGTGTAGTCGGCGAACCAGACGGCGGCGGGCCGCTCGGCGATGCGGGAGCGGATGACCGGGGTCCTGGGGTCGTCCGGGTTGGCCCGCACCCAGTCCAGCACCTGGGACGCCGGGTGCCGGTAGAGCGCTCCGGACACCGGCTCCGGGCGGGGCGCGGCGGGGGCGCTGGTGGCGGGGCGCGAGGGCGCGGGGCGGGCCGGGGCGGACGTGGTGGGGGTCCGGCTCGGCTCCGGGGCCCGGGTGGTGGGCGCGCGGCTGGGCGACGGCGGGGCGGAGGAGACGGGCGGCCGGGACGGGGTGGGGGACGGTGACGGCGGCGGGGTGGAGGGCGCGGGCGGGAGCGGCGCGGCGGTGATCCGGGGCGGGCGGGCCTCGTCGGTGCCCCGGCCCCCGTCCTCCAGGGCCCGCAGCGACCCGGCGACGGTGCCGAGCAGGGCGACCGCCGAGGCCGCCGCCACCAGTGCGGCGCGGTGCCGTCCGTACCGCCGTCGCGGTACGCGGCGCGGTGCCGTCCGTCCGCCGGACCGTCTCGCGTGGCTGCCGGGCACGGCGCCTCCCCTCCCCCGGTGCCGGGCGGCCGTTCCCCCGTTCCGGGGAAGCCCCCGGCCTTGTCGGCACCCGGACAGCCTAGGGCTGGGAGGCTGCCGCCATGACAGGGTTGACGGAGTTGCCCGCCCCTCGGGACGGGGTGGACGCGGTGGTGCGGGCGTTGCGGGAACTGGACGGGCGGTGGCCCGCCGAAGACGGCGTGGCGGTCTTCAACCGCGTCTATCTGACGGTGACGGAGGCGGTGGAACGGGACGTCCGGCACGGCGGTTTCCCCGACCGGGAGGCCGCGGCCGCCCTGGACGTCGTCTTCGCCCGGCGGTACCTGGACGCGGTCCGGGCGGTGGAGGAGGGGGAACGGCCCCCCGCGTGCTGGCGGCCCCTGTTCCAGCTGCGGGGACACCCGGGCGTCCGTCCCGCGCAGTTCGCGCTGGCGGGGGTGAACGCGCACATCGGGCACGACCTGGCGCTGGCCGTGGTGGACACCTGTCACGTCCTGGGCTGCGAACCCGCCGATCTGGAGGACGAGTTCGACCGGGTGGGCGAGCTGCTCGTCCTGGTGGAGGAGCGGGTCCGCGAGGAGCTGATGCCCGGCCCCGATCTGCTGGAACTGGCCGATCCGCTGACCCATCTGGTGGGGTCGTGGAGTCTGGAACGGGCCCGGGACGCGGCCTGGTCGGCGGCCCGGGGGCTCTGGGCGCTGCGCGGCCTCCCCGGGCTGCGCGAGGAGACCGCCGCCCGGTTGGACGGGGCGGTCGGTCTGGTCTCGCGCTGTCTGCTGACACCGACCCGGTGAGCCACCGGGTCGGTGCGGGAGGTCAGTCCTCCGGCAGTTCCACCGGGGCGATCTCGTCGTACACGTCGCCGGGGCCCGGGTTGGTGGGGTCGGTCCCGCCGCCGAGCTGGCGCATCACGCCCCACACGGCGTTGAGCGCGGTCTGCACGGCGCCCTCGGCCCAGCCCGCCGTCCAGGAGATGTCGTCCCCGGCGAGGAAGATGCCCCGCTTGTCCTCGGGCAGCCGGTCCTGCACGAAGTGGGTGAACAGCCGCCGCTGGTAGCGGTAGTGACCCGGCAGGTTGGCCTTGAACGCGCCCATGAAGTAGGGCTCGTTCTCCCAGGACACCGTCACCGGGTTGCCGATGACGTGCCCCCGGATGTCCACGTTCGGATAGATCTCGCCGAGCGACTTGAGCATGACCTCCATCCGCTCGTGCGCGGAGAGCGGCAGCCACTTGAGGCTGTCGTCGCACCAGGTGTACGAGAGGCAGATCACGGCGGGCTTGTCCGGGCCGTCGTCCAGCAGGTAGGTGCCCCGGGTCATCCGGTCGGTGAGCGTCATCGACATGACGTCCCGGCCGGTCACCTCGTCCTTGTCCAGCCAGAACGGCCGGTCCACGGGGACGAACAGCTTGCTCGACTCCATGTAGTGGGTCCGCTCGATGGCGGTCCAGTGGTCGATGGGGAACAGCTCGTCATCGCACTCGATCTTGGACAGCAGCATCCAGGACTGCGCGGTGAACACGACCGCCGGGTAGGTGCGGATGTCCCCGGTGGCGTCGGTGACCGTGATCCGGTTGCCCGCCGTGCGGTGCAGCCGGGTCACCGCGGGGCGCGGGGCGCCGCCGTCGTGCAGCGAGGAGAGGGAGGTGCCGGGCGCCCAGTGGACGATCTTCCCGGGCGCGCGGTCCCACAGCCGCAGCGGGAGCTGCTGGCTGCCGCCGACGATGCCCCGGTGGTGGTCGTCGGCCTCGGTGTAGACGACCCGCAGGATCTCCAGGATGGAGTTGGGGAAGTCGGTGTCCCAGCCGCCGGTGCCGAAGCCGACCTGGCCGAAGATCTCCCGGTGCCGGAAGGACCTGAACGCCTCCGAGTCGCAGAGGAAGCCGTAGAAGGTCTGGTTGTCGAACTTCTCGACGAGCCGCGCCCAGATCTCCCGGATGCGCGGGACGTCGCGCTCCCGCATCGCCCGGTTCATGTCGGAGAAGTCGGCGCCCTCCTCCAGGCAGGCGTTCCACGCCCGCGCGACCTCCCGGTAGACCTCCGGCAGGTCGTCCAGGGTGCGGGCGTAGTGCGACTCGCCCTTGAGGTCCACCACGGTGGACGGGGTCGCCTCGGAGAGCGGGTTGGGGAACGGCCGGGTGGTCAGGCCCACCAGGTCGATGTAGTGCTGGAGCGCGGTGGACGAGGGCGGGAACCGCATGGCGCCCATCTCCGCCGTCAGCTCGGGGTCGCAGCCCTCGAAGCCCACGGTCCGCAGCCGTCCGCCGATCCGGTCCGCCTCGTACACGACGGGCTTGAGGCCCATCTTCATCAGCTCGTACGCGGCGACGATCCCGGAGAGCCCGCCGCCGACCACCGCGACCTCGGTGCCGTGCTCCGTCGCCGGGACCTGGCCGAGCCCGGCCGGGTGGGCCAGGAAGTCGTCGTACGCGTAGGGGAAGTCCGGCCCGAACATGGTGATCGGCGGCTGCGCGTCGGTGTGCTGGACGGCGTTGGGCACCATGGACGTCATGGGGTGGGGACTCCTTGCACGGGGGGGGACTGCGGCCGCCACGGGCGGCGGGGGAACGGGCGCGGGGGCCGTACTCGACGGTACGTTCCGGCGTTCCACCGGGACAAGACGCGTCCGTTGCGCTTCACCTGGTGATTCGTTGCGTCGTGCGCGCGGCGCGCGGTGATTCGTTGCGCGTTCCCGGCGGGTCGCCCCGTCCGTTCCTTTGGCGGGCCGTCCCCGGCCCCCGGGGCACCGGTCCGGCGGGCCTCCCGGTGGGGCGGCGCGTCCCGCCCCCGCGCGGGCCCGGTCAGCCCGGGGTGCCGGACGAGAAGCGGCGCAGCAGCGGGGAGAGCACCAGCACCGACTTGGTGCGTTCCACGAAGGGCTCGGCCGCGATGCGCTCCAGGACCCGTTCGAAGTGCCGCATGTCGGCGGCGAAGACCTGTACCACCGCGTCGGCGCCGCCGGTCACCGTGGAGGCGGCCACGACCTCCGGATACGGTTCGAGGCCCCGGTGGATCTCCTCCACCGAGGTGTTGCCCCGGCAGTACAGCTCGATGAAGCCCTCGGTCGCCCAGCCCATCGCGGCGGGGTCCACCCGGACGGTGAACCCGGTGATCACCCCGGTGGCGCGCAGCCGGTCCACCCGCCGTTTGACCGCCGGAGCCGACAGCCCCACCCGCTGGCCGATGTCGGCGTAGGAGCGGCGGGCGTCCTGCGCGAGGGCGTGGACGATGGCTTCGTCGAGGTCGTTCAGTCGCACGGGGGTCGTTCGCTTCTCTTCACTGGCCCCGGCGGCGGCGCGCGGGGACGGCGGTGGACCGTTACCCGCAGTAGACCACGGGCGCGGCCGGCGGCGGACGCGCTGGTGGACGCGTCGGCGGGGCCGCGCCGGGCGCGTCGGTCCGGCGGCACCCGGGGGTGCCGCCGGACCGGGCGCGATCAGGTCCAGCTGGCGTGCAGCGGCTTGCCCTCCGCGTACCCGGCGGCGCTCTGCACCCCGACGACGGCCCGCTCGGCGAACTCCTCCAGGGAACCGGCACCCGCGTAGGTGCAGGAGGAGCGGACGCCCGCGATGATCGAGTCGATCAGGTCCTCCACCCCGGGCCGCTCCGGGTCCAGGTACATCCGCGAGGTGGAGATGCCCTCCTCGAAGAGCGCCTTGCGGGCCCGGTCGTACGCCGACTCCTCGCTGGTGCGGTTGCGCACCGCGCGGGCGGACGCCATCCCGAAGGACTCCTTGTACAGCCGTCCGTCGGCGGACTGCTGGAGGTCGCCCGGGGACTCGTAGGTCCCGGCGAACCAAGAGCCGACCATCACGTTGGAGGCCCCGGCGGCCAGCGCCATCGCGACGTCCCGGGGGTGGCGCACCCCACCGTCGGCCCAGACGTGCTTGCCGTGCTTCCTCGCCTCGGCGGCGCACTCCAGCACGGCGGAGAACTGCGGACGGCCCACCCCGGTCATCATCCGGGTGGTGCACATCGCGCCCGGTCCGACGCCGACCTTGACGATGTCGGCGCCCGCCTCGATCAGATCGCGCACGCCTTCGGCGGCGACGACGTTGCCCGCCACGATCGGGATCTCCGGGCCCAGCGCGCGCACGGCCCGCACGGCGGAGAGCATCGACTCCTGGTGGCCGTGGGCGGTGTCCACGACCAGGGTGTCCACCCCCGCGTCCAGCAGCTGCTTGGCCTTGCCCGCCACATCGCCGTTGATGCCCACGGCGGCGGCGATCCGCAGCCGTCCCCGGGCGTCGGTCGCCGGGGTGTACAGCGTGGCGCGCAGCGCGCCCCGGCGGGTGAGGATGCCCACCAGGCGGCCCTCCGCGTCCACGGCGGGCGCGTAGCGGCGGTTGGCCGAGTCCAGGCGGTTGAACGCCTCGCGGGGGTCTATGTCCGCGTCGAGGATCAGCAGGTCACGGGACATGACCTCGCCGAGCTGGGTGAACCGGTCGACGCCGGTGAGGTCCTGGTCGGTGACCACGCCGACCGGGCGGTGGTGCTCGTCGACGACGACGCCCGCGTGGTGGGCGCGCTTGGGCAGCAGCGCCAGCGCGTCGGCGACGGTCTGGTGCGGGACCAGCACGATGGGGGTGTCCAGGACGAGGTGGCGGCCCTTGACCCAGCCGACGACCTCGGTGACGACCTCGATCGGGATGTCCTGGGGGATCACCACGAGTCCGCCGCGCCGGGCGACCGTCTCGGCCATCCGGCGGCCCGCGACGGCGGTCATGTTGGCGACCACGAGGGGGATGGTGGTGCCCGTGCCGTCGGGGGACGAGAGGTCCACGCCCTGACGGGAACCGACCGCCGACCGGCTCGGGACCATGAAGACGTCGTCGTAGGTCAGGTCGTACGGGGGCTTGAGGTCATTCAGGAAACGCACGTGCTGCTCATCCCAGTCGATCAGAGGTGGCCCCCGGGCAGGTAGCCGGGGGAAAAGCACGTACTTCAGTGTCCCATGGGGCGACCCCCCACCGACCTGGGACGATCACCCAGGGCCGGGCGGTGCGCCCTCGTCGTTTCCTCCAAGGTGTCGCTCCGGGGCGGTGCCGCGCCGTTCCGGGGGCGGTGCCGCGTCCCTCCCGTCCTGCCCCCGTGGTCCGGCGCCGAACCCTCCCCGGCCCGGTGGCGCCGGACCCCCTCCCCGGCCCGGCCTCCGCCCGTCCCCGGCACCGGCGCGCCATCGTGGGGGGGGCGGCGCATCCGGTGCCGGGCCCCGGCCGGAAGAACCGTTGGGCGCCCGGACGGCCACCCGCGCCGGGACGGCACGTACGGGACCGGATACGGCACGGGTACGGCACGGGCGCGTGGAACGGCACGGCTACGGGTCCGGGACGGACGCCCGGACGGCACGGTACGGACGGACCCGGCGGCGGGGACACGGGACGGAGAGGGCGGATGGCGGTGTCGGGCGGTGACGGGGTGGTGATCGTGGGCGCGGGGGCGGCGGGGCTGTCGCTGGCCCACTGGCTGTGCGAGGGCGGTCCGCGCGGACGGCCCCCGGTGACCCTGGTGGACGCCCCGGCGGGCCCGTCCCGCCCGCCCGAACGCACCTGGTGCTACTGGGAGGAACCCGGCGGACCGTACGACGCCCTGCTCACCGCCCACTGGGACCGGTTGCGGGTGCACGGCCCGGACGGCCGCGCCACCACCGGGCGGACGGCCCCGCTGCGGTACAAGATGCTGCGCTCCGGGGACCTCTCGGCGGCCGTGGGCGCCCGGATCGCGGCGACGGACGGGATGCGGGCGCTGACGGCCGTGGTGGACCGCGTCGACGACGTCCCCGGCGGCGCCGAGGTGCGGGGGACGCGCCCGGACGGGTCCCCGCTGCGGCTGCGCGCCCGCTGGGTCCTGGACTCCCGGCCGCTCCCCGCGCCGCCCCCGGCCCGCACCCGGCTCCTCCAGCACTTCCGGGGCTGGTTCGTGCGCGCGGACCGGCCGGTGTTCACCCCGGACACCGCCGATCTGATGGACTTCCGGGTGCCCCCTCCGGCCCGGGGCGTGGCGTTCGGATACGTCCTGCCGACCGGGGCGCGCACCGCGCTGGTGGAGTACACCGGGTTCTCCCGGACCGTCCTCGACGACGACGCCTACGACCGGGAACTGCGCCGCTATCTCACCGGGGTGCTCGGGGTGACCGGGTACCAGGTCACCGCCGTGGAGCGGGGGGTGATCCCGATGGCGGACGCGCGGCCCGCGACCCGGGCGGGGGCCGCCGTGTTCCGGATCGGGACGGCGGGCGGGGCGACCCGGCCCTCGACCGGCTACACCTTCGCGGGGATCCAGCGGCAGACCCGGGCGGTGGCCGCGCTGCTGCGCGCCGGACGGGTCCCCGTGCCGCCGTCCCCGCACGGCCGCCGCTCCCTCGCGATGGACGCGGTGCTGCTGCGGGCGCTGGACACCGGACGGGTGGACGGCGCCCGGCTCCTCACCGGACTGTTCCGCACGGTGCCGCTGCCGACCCTGCTGCGGTTCCTGGACGGCGGCACCCGGCCCGTCGAGGACCTCACGATCGGGCTGCGCACCCCCGTCCCGGCCATGCTCCGCACCGCCCTGGAACTCCCCCTGCTCCGCCGACGGCCCCCCACCGGAAGGTCACCGCGTTGACCCCGTACGACGTCCCCCGCCGCCCCGACGGCCACCCCTCGCCCGGCCGGAGCGGCCAGGTGAGCGCCCCGGACGGCCGGGACCGCCGGTCGGTGGCGCTGCCCGCTCCGCCCGGACGGCCGACGGCCCCGGACCCCGCGCCCTCGGTGGCGGTGGTCGGCGGGGGCATCGCGGGGCTCGCGGCGGCCACCGGGCTGGCCGAGCGCGGGGTCCGGGTCGTCCTCCACGAACGGGAGCCCATGCTCGGGGGGCGGCTCGCGGGCTGGCCGGTGCGGCTGGCCGACGGCTCGGCGGTGACCATGAGCCGGGGCTTCCACGCCTTCTTCCGCCAGTACTACAACCTGCGCGCGCTGCTGCGCCGCGCCGATCCCGGACTGGAGCGGCTGCGCGCCCTGCCCGACTACCCGCTGCTGCACCGCGACGGACTCACCGACGGCTTCGCCCGGGTCCCCCGCACCCCGCCGTGGAGCGCCCTCGGCTTCGTCGCGCGGAGCCCGTCGTTCGGCTGGCGGGACCTGCTGCGGATGGACCCGCGCGCGGCCCTGCCCCTGCTGGACGTGCGGGTGCCCGGGGTGTACGCGCGGCTGGACGGGATCAGCGCGGTGGAGTACCTGGAGCGGATCCGGTTCCCGGCGGCGGCCCGGCACCTGGCGTTCGAGGTGTTCTCGCGCAGCTTCTTCGCCGATCCCCGGGAGCTGTCCGCCGCCGAGCTGGCGCTGATGTTCCACGTCTACTTCCTCGGCTCGGCGGAGGGCCTGCTGTTCGACGTGCCCGACGAGCCCTTCCCCACCGCGCTGTGGGACCCGCTCGCGCGGTACCTGACCAAGCTGGGCGTGGAGGTGCGCACCGGGTGCGGCGTCGAGGAGGTGGTGCCCGGCGCCGACGGGGAGGGCGAGGGGCCGTCCGTCCTCGCGGACGGCCGGAGCACGCGCTACGACGGGGTGGTGCTGGCGCTCGACGGCGGGGGGCTGCGACGGCTGACGACGGCCTCGCCCCGGCTGGGCGACGGGCCGTGGCGGGCGCGGGTGCTCGCGTCCCGGGAGGCCCCGCCGTTCCTGGTCTCCCGGCTCTGGCTGGACCGGCCGCTCGTCCCGGACCGCCCCGGCTTCCTGGGCACCGGCGGCTTCGGCGCCCTGGACAACGTCAGCGTGCTGGACCGCTGGGAGGGCGAGGCGGCCCGGTGGGCGGCCCGCTCCGGGGGCGGGGTCGTCGAGCTGCACGGGTACGCCCTGGCCCCGGACGCCGACCGGGCGGCGGTGCGGGACGGGCTGCTGCGCCAGCTCCACCGGGTCTACCCGGAGACCGCGCGGGCCCGGATCGTCGACCAGCGCCACGAGTGGCGGGCGGACTGCCCGCTGTTCCCGGTCGGCGGCTACCGGGACCGGCCCGCGGTGGCCACCCCGCACCCGGCGCTGGTCCTGGCGGGCGACCACGTCCGCACCGGGCTGCCGGTCGCCCTCATGGAACGCGCCGCGACCAGCGGCTTCCTGGCGGCCAACGCCCTGCTGACCCGGTGGGGCGTCCGGGGGCATCCGCTGCGGACCGTCCCGGCCCGGGGGCGCACGGCGCTGCTGCGGGCGCTGGCCCGGGGCGGTTCCCCGGGGCGGTGACGGCCGCCGGTGCCGGGGGCGCCCACCGGGTGACGGGACGGCCGTCCGTACCGGTGGGCGGTCACCGGTGCCGGTGGGTGACCGGGACGCGTCCGTGGTCCACCGGGGGAAGGCCGACGGCCCGGACCGGTGCCGGTGGTTCAGGGCGGACGTCGACGCCGCCGGTGGGTGAACGGCACGCCCACCGGCCCCGGGTGACGGGGAGGCGTCGGTGGTCCCGCCGGGGGAAGGCGGACCGCGCAGGGGGACGGTGGGTCGCTCTGGGACCGGTGGGCGGCCAGGACCGGTGGGTCACCCGGGGAAGCGTCCGGCCGATCGCAGCGCCCACCGTCGTTCCGCGTAGGCGAGGTCGTCCCGCCACAGCCGGGCGGCGGTCCGCCGCACCAGCGGACGCAGCAGTGGGGCGAGTCCGCGCGCCACCGCGAACCCGCTCCGGCCGGACGCCGCGACCACCGCCTCCACCACCGCCGTGCGCGGCGGGCGTCCGGGGCCGTCGGCGGCGGTGACGGGCGTGGCGTGGGTCTCGACCACCGAGCCGGTGCCCTCCCCCGCCACGATCCGCATCACCACGGTCCGGGGCCCGGGAGCGGTGAACTCGGCCCGGACGGGCACCACCACCCGTCCGGCGACCCGGAAGGACACGTCCACCACGAACGCGTCCCCCGGGCCGCCCGGTCCATCCGGGCGTCCCGCGTCGTCCTCCCCGGACCCCTCGGCGGGCCTCCTGGCGGACGCTTCGGCGGACGGCGCGGAGACCACCGTCAGGTCCACGAAGGCGTAGGGGTGGAACCAGGCGCCGTGCCAGGGGTCGAGCCGGTTGGCGACGACGTCCTCCGGCTCGCAGCGCCCCACCGCCACGCACACCGCGTCCACCGCGCGCGCGGGGTCCGGCCGGACCGGGACCGGGGGCCGGGGGGTGGGCTCCCCGCCGCCCGCGTGGTCCAGCCGCACCCAGACGAGCACCCCGTCGTCGTACGCGGGGAAGGGCTCCCAGCCCGCG
Organism: Streptomyces sp. JNUCC 64; assembly: GCF_054484115.1. NCBI lineage: Bacteria > Bacillati > Actinomycetota > Actinomycetes > Kitasatosporales > Streptomycetaceae > Streptomyces > Streptomyces sp. JNUCC 64. The sequence goes on along the minus strand of NZ_CM137015.1, from coordinate 7,172,985 downwards.
AACGGACGTCCGTCCAGGGCGAGTCCGTGCCAGTGGCAGACCAGCGTCCCGCAGCGCACCGGGCTGTCCCTCAGCGGCGCGCCCAGGTGGGGGCAGGCCCCGGGGCCCGCCACCAGGGTGCCCGCCGCGTCCCGCCACAGCACGACCTCCGTCCCGGCCACGGTCCGTCCCAGCGGGCGTCCGGCCGTCACCGAGCGGCTCGCCCCGGCCACGTACCAGTTGCCGGTGGGCAGGGCCGCCGCCCTGCGGAGGGCGGCGGCGATCACGGCGGGCCGCGCCTCCCGCCAGGTGGGGCGCTGCCGCTCCCAGCGGACGGGTGCCCGGCGCAGCCGCAGCGGGACGCGGGGGCCGCGGGCGGGCTGACGGGCGGTCACGGGGTCCTCCGGGCGGGGTGGGGGTCGGCGGGGGTCCGGCGGCGGGCCAGCAGCGCCCCGGCGAGGCCACGGGCGGCGACGGCGGCCCGGCGCCAGCGGCCGACGGCGGCCCGTCGGTGGAGCACCGCGTACCCGTCGGCGGCGACCGCGTCGAGGATGCCGCCGTAGAGCGTGAACGCGGTGCGCACACAGGGCCGGGAGACCGGGTCCAGCAGGTCGATCCCGGGCGCGGCGCGGGCGTAGACCCCACGGGTGAGCTGGGCGGCGGTGACGAGGGCGGCGGTGATCGCCGGGTCACGGCGGCCGGTGCCTCGGCTCCACTCCAGCAGCTGCCGGTCGACGCCGTGCGCGGCGAGGAGGTCGGCCGGGAGGTAGACCCGTCCCCGGTCGAGGTCCTCCCCCACGTCCCGCAGGAAGTTGGTGAGCTGGAAGGCGATGCCCAGGTCGGCCGCGTAGGGGGCGGCCTCGGCGGGCGGCACCACGGTGCCGAGGACGGGCAGCGTCTGGAGTCCGATGACGGCCGCCGAGCCGTGCATGTAGGCGCGCAGATCGGTGTAGGTGGGGTAGTCGGTGACGGTGAGGTCGGCGCGCATGGCGGCCATGAAGTCGGTGAACAGGGCGTGGTCGATGCGGTACCGGGCGGCGGTGTCCACCAGGGCCCGCACCACCGGCTCGGCGGCGGGTTCGCCGCGCAGTCCGGCGGCAAGCCGCCGGTCCAGCGCGGTGAGCGCGGCGGCCCGCCGTCCGGGGGCGGCGTCCGCGCCGAGGTCGTCCACCAGGTCGTCGGCGTGCCGGGCGAACCCGTAGAGGGCGTGCACGGCGGGTCTGCGGGCGGTGGGCAGCAGCCGGGTGGCGAGGAAGTAGGTGCGGCCGTGGCGGGCGTTGAGCCGTCGGCAGTGGGCGTAGTCGGCGCGCAGGGCGGGGTCGGTGATCCCGGCCGCGTCGAGTTCGCGGGCGGTCATCGCGGGGCCGCCTTCCGGACGGCTTCCCGGACCCCGGTGATCCGGGCGGCGGCGAGCTTCCCGGAGAGGAGGACCGTCGGCACCCCGACGCCGGGGGTGGTGCCGCACCCCGCGAGGACGGCGTTGGCGGTCCCCCGGACCAGGTTCCGGGGACGGAACGGCCCGGTCTGCGCGAAGGTGTGCGCCACCGAGAACGGGCCGCCCGCCGCGTGTCCGGCGGCCGTCCAGTCGGCCGGGGTGACCAGCGCCTCCTCCTCGATCGCGGCGGCGAGACCGGGCATCTGACGGCGTTCCAGCTCCCGCAGCAGGGCGTCCCGGTAGACGGGACCGAGGGCGCGCCACTCGTGCGCTCCCGGTCCGATGTCGGTGTTGGGGCAGGGCGCCAGCACCTGGTGGAGGTGACGGCCGGGCGGGGCGAGGCCGGGGTCGGTGGCGGTGGGGCGGGTGATGAGCAGGGAGGGGTCGCTCATCAGCCGTCCGGTCCGGGTCAGTTCGTGGAAGGTCCGCTCCCAGGCGGCGCCGAAGGACAGGGTGTGGTGGGCGAGGCCGGGCCAGGTCCGGTCGGTCCCGGTGTGCAGCAGCACGGCGGACGGGGAGTGCCGCAGGGGGCGCGGGCGGCGCGGGGCGCGGCCCAGCAGCCGGTAGGTCACGGGGAGGTCGGGGGTGAGGACGACCGCGTCGCAGGGGACGCGTCCGGTCGCGGTGAGCACGGCGGTGATCCGGTCGCCGCGCCGCTCCAGCCCGGTCACCGCGCTGTCGTAGCGCAGTTCGGCGCCCGCGTCGGCGGCGGCGTCGGCCAGCGCCCGGGGCAGCGCGTGGACCCCGCCGCGCGGGAAGTAGACCCCGGCGACGGTGTCCATGTAGGCGATGACGGCGTACGCGGCGAGGGCGCGGGCGGGCGGGACCCCGGCGTAGAGCGCCTGGAAGGAGAAGACGCGGCGCAGCCGGGGGTCGGAGAGGAAGCGGCCCACCCGGGCGTCGAGGCGGCCGAAGCCGCCGAGCGCGGCGAGCCGCGCGAGGTCCGGGTGGAGCAGCCCGAGCGGGGAGTCGAAGTGGGCGTCGATGAACCGGCGCTTCTGGACCCGGTACAGCTCGGTGAGCCAGGCCCGCAGCCGCCGGTACCCCGCGGCCTCCCGGTCCCCGGCGAACCGGCGCACCTCGTCCTCCATGGCCTCGGCCCCGGTGTGCACGTCCAGGGCGGAACCGTCCGCGAACACCGCCCGGTAGGCGGGGTGCAGCGGGACCAGGTCGAGCCGGTCGGACAGTTCCTCGCCGACCGCGGCGAAGGGTTCGGCCATCAGCCCGGGCATGGTGAGGACGGTCGGTCCGGTGTCCACCCGGTAGCCGCCACGGGTCAGCAGCCCGGCCCGGCCGCCGGGTCCGGGGTCCCGTTCGACGACGGTGACCCGCCGTCCGGCGCCCAGCAGGTGCAGTGCGGCGGCGAGCCCGGCGAGCCCGGCTCCGACCACCACCACGTGGTCGGTCCGTCCCCGGACGGTCCTCATCGCGGGTCTCCTTCGCCGGGGGCGTGCGGGGCGGCGGAGTCCTCCGGGGCGCCGGGGGCGTACGGGACTTCCGGGCCGTCCGGGCCGTCCGGGGTACCCGTCTCCGTCCCCGTGCCCATGCCCGTCTCCGTCCCCATCTCCATCTCCGTCTCCGTCTCCGGGCGGTCCACGCCGGGCGCCGCCCACGGGGACGGGTCCCGCCGGGGGCGGTACGGGCCGCCGCCGGGCGGGGGGCCGTGGGCGACGGTGGCCAGCAGCCGGACGAGATGGGCGACGGCGTGCGGGGGTCCGCCGGGCACCACCGTGCCGAGGTGCCCGAGGGCGAGCGCGGCGAAGTGGTCGATCCGGTCCTCCACGGCGGTCCGGGCGCCGGTCAGGACCAGGGCGGCCCGGACCCGGCAGAGGTCGTCCCGGGTGAGGTCCGGGTCGCCGAGCGCCGCGTCGAGCACGGCGACCGCGCCCCGGTCGCCCCGGGCGGCGGCCCGGGCCCGGCCGACGGCGATCAGATAGGTCGGCTTGCCCTCGCGGATGTCCTCGCCGGACGGTTTGCCGGTCTCGACCGGGTCCCCGAACACGCCGAGCAGGTCGTCACGGAGCTGGAAGGCGGTCCCCGCGCAGCGCCCCGCCGCGCGGAGCGCCCGGGTGACCTCGGGTCCGGCCCCGGCGAGCGCCGCGCCGAGGGCGAGCGGCCGTTCCACGGTGTAGAGGGCGCTCTTCAGCCGGGTGACCCGCAGGGCCTGGGCGCGGGAGCGGGCGCCGGTGATCTGGCCGTGCAGGTCGAGGTACTGTCCGGCGACCATCTCGGTGCGCAGCGCCCGCCACTGGGCGCGGACCCGTTCGCGGGCGCCGGACGGCAGTTCGGTGTCCGCGAGGACGTCGTCCGCCCAGGCCAGCGCGAGGTCGCCGACGAGGACGGCGGCGGCGGTCCCGAAGTCGGCGCCCTCGTGCCACGGCCCGGACCCGTACCGGTCGCGCAGGGCGGTGTGGACGGCGGGACGGCCCCGGCGCAGCGGGGAGCCGTCCATCAGGTCGTCGTGGACGAGGGCGCAGGTCTGGAGGAGTTCCAGCGCGGCGGCGACCCGCAGCGCGGGGCCGGTGGCGTCGTCGGGGCCGCCGCAGGCCCGCAGCGCCCACCACAGGAACTGGGAGCGCAGCCGTTTGCCGCCGTCCAGGGTGAACCGGACGACGCGGGTGGCGACGTCACGGGTGAAGACGCCGTCCAGCGGGGCGCACTGCCGCAGGCGTTCGTCCAGCAGGGTCCGCAGGACCGCGCCGACGGCCGCGGGCACGTCGGCGTCCACCCGCCGCGCGTGCGCCCGGGGGGACGGCGGACGGGCGGGCGGCTCGCGCGGGGGCGCCGGTCCGTCGGCGGGCGGGTGGGCGCCCGGGGGGTCCTGGGCGGCGGTGCGGCGCATCGCGGCCTCCTCGCGTCGGATGTTCCGGCTGGGTCTCGGAACGCTTCGGGACGGGGGGCGCGTTCGGATGCGGTGACACCGCGCCGATCCGGCCGGGGCGTGGTGTCCGGCCTATCAGGGGAGGTCAGCGCGGGGGACGGGACGCCACCGGACATTCCCCGGCTGCCACACCACCGGCCGACACCGGCAGCGGACACCACCGGCCCCGCGACCACCGGCCGGACACCGCCCGGCCACGATCGACGGCACCCGGCCCCACCGGCCGACGCCGTCACTCCACGGTCGGCACCACGCACCGGCCCACGGCCGCCGGTCGACACCACCGGGCCACGGTCGATACCGCCGGGCCGCACCATCCGCCGACACCACCGGACGAAGGTCGACACCACCCCATCGGCCACCGCCCTACCCGCCCCACCAGCACCACCAGCACCACCAGCACCACGATCGCCGATCGCCGGTCGCCGGTCGCCGATGCCGGGCCGCACCACCCGGCTGACCGTCCGCGCCGCCCGGGACCGTCGGGCCACCGGACAGCCGTCCGTCCGGATCGCGCGGACGGTCAGCCGGGCGCGGACGCGCCGTCGAGCAGGCGCAGCGCGCCGGTGAGGCTGGTGGTCCGCATGGCGCCGTCGGGCGGGGGACCCGCCCAGCCGGGGCCCGCCGCGAGGACCGTCGCCCCGCGCCGGGCGCCCCGGACGCCCCAGGCCCGCGCGGCGATGTCGCGGACCAGGGCGCGGTCGGCGGTGGCCCGGGTGTGGGACCACAGCACCACGGCGGACGGGCCCGCGCGGCGGACGGCCGCGACCAGCGCCTCGGCGGGCAGCGCCGCGCCGAACATCCGCACGGGCACCCCGCGTTCCAGGAGCCCCGCGGTGAGCGCCTCCAGCGGCAGGGTGTGCAGTTCCCCCGGGGTGCACGCGAGCAGGACGGGGGCGGTGCCCCGCCGGGTGCCGGGCGGCGGGGCGGCGGGGACCCGGCGCAGTGCGGTGGCGATGTGCCAGGACAGCAGGTGCTCCACTGCCACGTACCGCTCCCCCGACGACTCCCAGGCGCGGCCGACGGCGCGCAGCGCGGGCACCATGACCTCCTCCCAGGCGGTGACCAGGCCGTGGTCGGCGAGCGCGGCGGAGAGCCGGGCGTCGACGGCGGGGGCGTCGAGGCGGGCGGCGGCCCGGGCGAGGCCCCGGTGCCCCGGAGGGCCGGACGCGACGGGCGGCGCGCCCGGGTCCCCCGCCTCCGGTGACCGTTGCGGGCCGTCCGGGAGCACCGTGGCCAGGGCGGCCCGGGCCGCCTCGGCGGGCGGGACCCCGGAGGCGGTGAGACGGCACATGGCGTCGAGGACGGCGATGTCGTCCGGGGTCCAGCGGCGGTGGCGTCCGTCGCCCTCGTGGCGGGCCGGTCCGATGCCGTAGCGGCGGTCCCAGGAGCGCAGGGTCGTCGGCGCCACACCGAGTCTGCGGGCCACGGCACCGGTGCTGAGCGCGGCGGGCCGGGGGGCGGACGGGCTCGGACGTTCGGCCATGCGCCCACCCTAGCCAGGTCCGCCACCGCGTACCGACGGACGAAACGACGCACGAACGACGCGCGTTGCGGACGGCGAAGAGGGGGCGTCAGGGTCGTTACCGACGGTTTCGTCCACGACGTGACGGTCCGTCGGCCCGCGTCGGACCGGGCCCGCGCCCGCCTCGCGTCCACCCGTCCCCGTCCCGTTCCCCCTGACGATCCGACGCCACCCCGGTCCCGTTGCCCCGGTCCCGTTGCCCCGCTGCCCGTGTCCCCGCACCTCCCCCTCCGCCTCCCTCTCCGTCCCGAGGAGTCCACCGTGGTGACCACCGACGCACCGGTCGCGCCGGTCCCGTCCGACCGACGGGCACCGGCCGGGGAGGACGACGGAGGGCCCCACGGGGAAGGCGAACTGTCGGCGGCCCTGGTCCGGGGCGACCCTGACGCCCTGGCCGTCGTCTACCGGCGGTGGGGGCCCCTGGTGCAGGCCCTCGCGGCCCGCGCGCTGGGCGACGCCAGGGAGGCGGAGGACGTCACCCAGCAGGTGTTCCTCGCCGTCTGGCGGGGCCGGGCGGGGTACCGTCCGGCGCGCGGCCCCCTGGGGGCCTGGATCGTGGGCATCACCCGCCGCAAGACCGCCGACGCGCTGTCCGCGCGGACCCGCCGGGGCACCCTGGTCGCCGCGGCGGCGGCACTGGCGGAGGAGCGTCCCGTCCCCCGCGGGCATCCGGAGGAGGCCCTGGACCGGGTCCTGGTGGCCCGGGCCCTGGACGGGCTGACCCCGGTCCAGCGGGACCTGCTGTGCCTGGCGTTCTACGAGGACCTGACGCAGACCCAGATCGCCCGGCGCACCGGACTGCCGCTCGGCACGGTCAAGAGCCACGTCCGCCGGGGACTGCACGGGCTGCGCCGCCGTCTGGACCCGGAACCCGCCGGGGACGCCGTGCCCTGAGCCCGGGCGGCCGGGGCTGGTGCCGGTGCCGGTGCCGGACCGTACGGCCCGGGGCGGGGGCGGGCGGACCGTACGGCCCGGGGCGGGACCGCCGGGCCACGGACGGTTCACTCCCGTTCCCGGGCCCGGTGGAACCGGTCGGTCGCCTCGGAGAGTTCCACGATCGGCCCGGGGTAGTCGTACCGCGCCCGCTCCGGTCCGGAGAGCTTCCAGGGCTCGTGGACGCGCGCCCCCGCCAGCCCCGCCAGTTCGGGCACCCATCGCCGTACGTAGTCGCCGTCCGGGTCGTAGCGCCTGCCCTGGCGCACCGGGTTGAGGACCCGGTTGGGACGGGTGTCGGTGCCGGTCCCGGCCGCCCACTGCCAGTTGAGCTGGTTGTTCGCGACGTCCCCGTCGACCAGCAGGTCCAGGAAGTGCCGGGCGCCGATGCGCCAGTCCAGGTACAGGGTCTTGGTGAGGAAGCTCGCCGCGAGCAGCCGTCCCCGGTTGTGCGTCCACCCCTCGTACCGCAGTTGGCGCATCGCCGCGTCCACCACCGGGTAGCCGGTGCGGCCCTCGCGCCAGGCGTCGGCGTCCCGGTCGGCCGCCGCCCCGGTGCGCCACCGGTCGTGCCGGGGGCGGTAGTCGGCGGTCGAGGCGTCCGGGCGGGCGGCGAGGACCTGGTGGTGGAAGTCGCGCCAGCACAGCTGGCGGACGAAGGCGTCGGCGCCGGGTCCCCCGGCCGCCCGGGCCCGGTGGACGAGTCCGGCGGCGGAGAGGGTCCCGAAGTGCAGGTGCGGGGAGAGCCGTGAGGTGACGTCACCGGCCAGGTCGTCGTGTCCGTCCTCGTAGGTGTCCAGCCGTCGCCGCAGCCAGCGCCCGGCCCGGGCCCGGCCCTCGGTCTCGCCTCCCCGGGCGAGCCCCGGGGAGGTGCCCGCCACCCGGGACCGTTCGGGCAGGGGCTCCGAGCCGACGCCCCCGGGCACCGGGACCCGGCGCGGCGCGGCGAGCGGTGTGCGCGGGCTCTCGGCGCTCCAGCGGCGGAGGTAGGGCGTGAAGACGGCGTAGTGGTCCGAGCCCTGGGGGGTGACGGCGCCGGGCGCCAGCACGGTGGTCACCGCGTCGTGCGCGGTGAGCCGTCCTCCCGCCTCGCCTACGGCCGCCGCGAGCCGCCGTTCGCGGCGGGCCGCGTAGCCGCTGGCCCCCGCCGCGAGGTGCACCTCACGGGCGCCCGACTCGGCCATGACCGCGCGCACGACGTCCACCGGGTCGCCGGAGCGCACCACCAGCCGTCCGCCGCGCTCCCGCAGTCCGGCGTCGAGGTCCCGGAGGCAGTCCGCGAGGAAGGCCAGCCGGTTGGGGACGGCGAACCCGGCCTCCGCGACGTCCGGGTCCCGGACGAACAGCGGGACCACCTCGTCGGCGCCGTCGAGCGCGGCGCGCAGCGGCGGGTGGTCGCGCAGCCGCAGGTCGGAGGTGTACAGGACGACGGAGACGGTCATGGCGGCACTCCTCGGCCGGGGTGGGGCGGGCACGTCCCCTCTTCGGGGCCGGGGCGCCCGTCGGATGCGTTCGGGCGGAGCGTCCGCCGGGCGCGGTCAGGTCCGGGACGTCCGCCGGGCGCGGGTCCGGTCCGGGACGTCCGCCGGACACGACCCGGGACCGGAAGCACCCGTCGGAACGGGCCGGGCCGGGACGTCCCGACGCGCCCGCGCGCGGCCCGGACCGCCCGGGCGAACGCGCCACGGGTGACCGTCTACCCGGTGGCGGGCCCCTCGTCCCGGTCGCGCTCGGCCGTCCGGGCGATGTTGCGGACCATTCCGCCGAAGACCACGGCGTGGAACGGCGAGACGCTCCACCAGTAGAGGTGTCCCAGCAGTCCGCGCGGATGGAACAGGGCCCGCTGGCGGTAGCGGGCGCGGCCGTCCCCGGCGGGGTCGGCGGTCAGCTCCAGCCAGGCGAGTCCGGGCAGCCGCATCTCGGCGCGCAGCCGCAGCAGCCGTCCCGGCTCGATCTCCTCGACCCGCCAGAAGTCCAGTGAGTCCCCGGCACGCAGCCGGGTCGCGTCCCGGCGCCCCCGGCTGAGCCCCACCCCGCCGATCAGCCGGTCCAGCCAGCCCCGCACCGCCCAGGCCAGGGGGAAGGAGTACCAGCCGTTCTCGCCGCCGATGCCCTCGATGACCCGCCACAGGGCGTCGGGCGGGGCGTCGACCACCGCCTCCCGGCGGTCCGCGTAGAGGCTGCCGCCCGCCCAGTCGGGGTCGGTGGGCAGCGGGTCGCTGGGGGCGCCGGGGGGCGCGGCGGAGGACCACCGGGTGGCGACGTTGGCCTCCCGGACCCGGCGCAGGGCGAGGGCGAGCGCGGTGTCGAAGGGCAGCGGATGGCCGGGCGGGTCGGGCACGTAGCGGGTGATGTCGTGGTCGCGCTGGACGACCTCGTGGCGCAGCGACTCGGCGAGCGGCCGGGCGAGGGCCCGGGGCACCGGGGTGACCAGTCCGATCCAGTGGCTGGACAGGCCGGGCGAGAGCATCGGGACGGGGAGGATCAGCCGGTGCGGAAGACCGGCGACGGCCGCGTAGCGGGTCATCATCTCGCGGTAGGTCATGATGTCGGGCCCGCCGATGTCGAAGGCGCGGTTGACGTCGTCGGGCATCGCGGCGGCCCCCACCAGGTAGCGCAGCACGTCGCGGACGGCGATCGGCTGGACGCGGGTGGCGACCCAGCTGGGGGTGACCATGACGGGGAGTCGTTCGGTGAGGTAGCGCAGCATCTCGAAGGAGGCGGAGCCGGAGCCGATGACGACGGCGGCCCGGAGCACCGTGGTGGGGACGCCGGAGGCCAGCAGGACCCGGCCGACCTCGGCGCGGGAGCGCAGGTGCGGGGAGAGCTCCCGTTCGGGCACCCCGGCCGGGGTGAGGCCGCCGAGGTAGACGATCCGGCGGACGCCCGCGGCGCGGGCCCGTTCGCCGAAGACGCGGGCGGCCTCGCGGTCGACGCGCTCGAAGCGGGGGCCGCCGCCCATCGCGTGGACCAGGTAGTAGGCCACGTCCACGTCCCGGAGCGCGGCGGCCACGGAGTCGGCGTCGGTGACGTCCATCCGGGCGGTCTCCACGCGGTCGGCCCACGGGTGGTCGCGCAGCACGCGCGGATCACGGGCCGCGCAGCGCACCCGGTACCCGGCGGTGAGCAGTTCGGGCACCAGACGGCCGCCGATGTACCCGCTGGCCCCCGTGACCAGGCACCGTTCCACGATCGCGCCCTCCGCTCGCCCGGGACGCGGGGCCGACGGGCCCGGCGTCCGGCGCGCACCGCGCCCGGGCGCGCCCCCACCAGCCCATCACACCCCGCCCCGGCTCACCCGCCGACCACCGCGCGGGACGGCCGGACGGCCGGGAACGGCGTCCCACCGCTCACCCGTCCGCCCCGCCCGCGCCGGAACGGAGCGGACGGGGCGGACGGGGAAGACGGGTCGGACGGGGAAGGAGGAGGAGCGGGACGGTACCGGTCCCGGGACTACGCCCCGTCCGGGTCCTTCCGCTCCAGCGCGGGCGACGGGAGCTCCCCCGCCGACGCCATCAGGACGTCGGCCGCCGCCGTGTCGGTCACCAGGCTGGTGACGAGTCCGGAGCGCAGCACCGCGTCGATCGCCGCGGCCTTCCGGCGGCCTCCGGCGATGGCGATGACCTCCGGGATGCGCCGCAGCCGGTCGGCCTCGACCGTGATGCAGCGCTCCCCCAGGTCCCGGCCGACCCGCCGCCCGTCCGAGTCGAACAGGTGCGCGGACATCTCGGCGGCGACCCCCAGCGAGGCGTAGTGCGCGCGCTCCTCGTCGGTGAGCATGTCGTGCACGGTGGAGATGCCCGGCTCCCAGGAGCCGATGGAGACGCAGGCGACCGTCACCTTGTCGAAGTACTCGAACGCGCGGGCGATCCCGGTCTGGTGCCGCAGCGCCGTCGCGGTGGCCGCGTCCGGCAGCAGCATCGGCGCGTAGATGGGGTGCGCGTCGCCCCCGGAGACCTGGGCGGCCCGGCGGACCGCCTCGACGGACCCCCGCTCGGCGGTCCCCGCGTCGTAGACCCCGGTCAGCTGGACGACCGTGCACTGCGGCAGCCGGTCGAGCGCGGCGGCCATGTGGATGGTCGAGCGCCCCCACGCCAGACCGAGGACGTCCCCCTCGGTGACCAGCTCGCCGAGCAGGTCGGCGGCGACCTCACCGAGGTTCTCCGGGTCCGGGGACTCCTCCGCCTCGGCGGGCGCCTCGACGACGACGGCGTGCCGCAGACCGTAGCGGGCGCGCAGCGCGTCGGAGCGCTCCGCGTCCAGTTCGGCGGGCACCCGGATCTCGATCCGTACGAGATCCCGTTCGAGGGCGGTCTCCAGGACCCGCGCCACCTTGAAGCGGCTCACGCCGAACTCCTCGGCGATCTGGATCTTGGACTTGCCCTCCAGGTAGAAGCGGCGGGCCATGGCGGCGGCCTGCACCAGCTCAGCGGGTCCCATCCGCATGGCCGAGCGGCCCGCCGAGAAGCCAGTCAAGGCGATCTCCTCACTGCTGTTCACTTCTTTCACGACCTGGTCCGCTCGCGACGAGGGGGCCCAGGGGGTCGCCGTTCATCCTCGCAGATCCGCTCCGGCCGATCAGCTTGGATGAAACGCCGTTCATCTGCCAGTGGCTCAGTGCGCGCATCCCCGGCCGCCGCCGGCGACGGCCGACTCCGCCAGGGCGCGCAGTCCGCGTACGGCCTCCGCCGGGTCGTCGGCACCGTAGACGGCGGAGCCCGCCACGAACACGTCCGCCCCGGCCTCCGCGCAGCGCTCGATGGTGGCGGCCGAGACCCCGCCGTCGATCTGGAGCCACAGTTCGAGACCGTGCTTGGAGATCAGCTCACGGGTGCGGCGGATCTTGGGGAGGACGACGTCGAGGAACGCCTGCCCGCCGAACCCGGGCTCCACCGTCATGATCAGCAGCATGTCGAGCTCCGGCAGGAGGTCCTCGTAGGGCTCGACGGGGGTGGCCGGTTTCAGGGCCATCGAGGCGCGGGCGCCCTTGGCCCGGATCTCACGGGCGAGCCGGACCGGGGCCGCGGCCGCCTCCGCGTGGAAGGTGACGGAGCCCGCGCCCGCCTCGACGTACTGGGGTGCCCAGCGGTCGGGGTCCTCGATCATGAGGTGGCAGTCGAGCGGGATGTCCGTGGCGCGCGCCAGGGACTCCACGACGGGCACGCCCAGGGTGAGGTTCGGGACGAAGTGGTTGTCCATGACGTCGACGTGGAGCCAGTCGGCGCCGTCCACCGCACGGGCCTCTTCGGCGAGGCGGGCGAAGTCTGCGGAGAGAATACTGGGATTGATCTGCACGGCCATGGTCCAAGACTGCCATGCCGGACGGCGGTTGCCCGCCCCGGTCCCGTCCTGGTCCCGCCCCGGTCCGCTCCGGCCCGCCCGGACGCGGTCCCCGGGACGGGCCCTCCGGCGCCCGGCCCGGCACCCGGACCGGCACCCGGGCCGCCCGGACCCCCCGGACCGGCCGAAACGTCCCCTCCCAGGGAGCGCACGCCATGACGCACACGAGGGACCAGCACGACTCCCCCACCGAGGTCGCCGGGGTGTCCGTCCCGGACACGGAGGTCGCGGTGGCCGCGACCGAGTTCGTCCGGGACACCACGGACGGACTGATCTACCACCACTCCCGCCGGGTGTACTTCTTCGGCGCCCTCCAGGGCGCCCGCCGGGGGCTGGGCTTCGACCCCGAACTGCTCTACGTGGCGGCGATGTTCCACGACGTCGGGCTGGGCGGGCCGTACCGGTCCAGCGGGCGCCGCTTCGAGGTGGACGGCGCCGACGCGGCCCGTGGCTTCCTGCGCGGGTACGGACTGCCGGAGGACAGCGTGCGCCGCGTCTGGACGGCTATCGCCCTGCACACCACCCCGGGCATCCCGGCGCACATGGAACCGGAGGTGGCGCTGGTGACGGCGGGGGTCGAGTACGACGTCCTGGGCATCGGCTACCACGACCTCCCGGCGACGGCCCGCGACGCGGTGACCGCCGCGCATCCGCGCCCCGGCTTCAAGGGGGGAGATCCTCCGGGCGTTCGCCGAGGGCGTCGCCCCGCGCCCGGAGACCACCTTCGGCAACGTCAAGGCGGACGTGCTGCGCCACTTCGTCCCCGGTTTCGTCCCCGGGGACTTCGTGACGACGATCCGCGAGTCCCCCTGGCCGGAGTGAGCGACCGGGGCGGGCGACCGGGCGGGGCCCCACCGGCCGCCGGGTTCACCGCGCGGCCGCCACCGTGTGCTCCAGGATCGCGGCGGCGAGCGGGGCGTGCACGGCGGGCGGCAGCGCGTGTCCCATGCCGGGCACCTCGACGACCCGGGCGCCCCGGACCGCCTGCGCGAGGTGCTGGGCGTGCGGCGGCGGGAAGACGGGTTCGCCCGGGGCGGCGACGACGAGCGCCGGCACCTCGGTACGGGCCAGCTCCTCCGTGCGGACCATGCCGGAGTAGTCGGCCCGGGCGTGCGCGGTGGGGGGCGTGTGGTGCCCGGTGTGCTCGATGATCCTCCGCTCCAGATCACGGGCGAACGCCTCGTCGAAGGGCAGCAGCCCGCCGCCGAGCAGCCGCCAGTGCTCGATCCGGCGCTCCAGCTCCGCCCCCGGCCCCTCGTCCGCCACGGGCCGGGACCACACCTCCAGGATCCCGGGGTCGATGCCGGGCAGTTCCCCGGGGGGCGTCAGGGTGCCGTCGGGGTGGGCGTAGGGCCGCTCGCTGAGCGCGTTGACGCCGATCAGGGTGGCGCTGAGCACCCGGTCGGGGTGGTCGGCCACGAGCAGTTGGGTGAGCATCCCGCCCAGGGACATGCCCACGACGTGCGCCCGGTCGATCCCGAGCCCGTCGAGCACCCGGACGGCGTCCTCGGCCAGCTCGGTGAGCGGATACGGGTCGTCGTCGAACGACCAGGTGGAGCGGCCGGTGTCCCGGTGGTCGTAGCGGATCACCCGGTGGTGGGCGGCGAGCCGCTCCACCAGCCCGTCCGGCCAGCCGAGCCCGGCTGCCCCGGCTCCCATGACCAGCAGCAGGGCGGGCGCGTCGGCGGGTCCGTCCTGACGCGTCCACAGCCGGACCCCGGGCACCACGTCGACGAAGCGTTCCATCGTCTGTTTTCCCTTCCCCTGTTCAACGAGACGAGACGTACCGTATCGCATGAACGCGCGGCTGTCTCCCCGGAAAGCGTCCGGCCCGGAAGGACCAGGGAGGGGGGACGCGCCCGGATACGCCGCAGGGGCCCACCGGAACGGACGGTGGACCCCTGGTGAACCCGGCGGGAGACGCGGAGGGCGTCAGCCGGTGCGGCGGATCAGCGCCAGGTACATGGCGTCGGTGCCGTGCAGATGCGGCCAGAGCTGGACGTCCGGCCCCTCCCCCAGCACCGGGACGCCCGGCAGCAGCGGGCGGGCGTCGATCAGCTCGGCCGACGGGACCTCTCCGGACCCCCCGGAACCGCGCAGCACGTCGTCCACCACCGCCCGGGTCTCCGCGAGGTGCGGCGAGCAGGTCGCGTACCCCACCACCCCGCCCACCCGCACCGACTCCAGCGCCCGCTCCAGCAACGCGCGCTGGAGGGGCGCGAAGCCCGCGAGGTCCTCCGGACGACGGCGCCAGCGGGCCTCCGGACGGCGGCGCAGGGCACCGAGTCCGGTGCAGGGCACGTCCACCAGCACCCGGTCGAAGCTGCCGGGCCGCCACGGCGGACGGGTCCCGTCGGCGGTCACGACCTGGTACGGCCCCGGGTTCCCGGCCAGCGCGCGGGCCACCAGCCCGGCGCGGTGCGGCTGCTTCTCGGCGGCGAGGAGCACGGCGCCCCGCCCGGCGGCCAGCCCGGCCAGCAGGGCGGCCTTGCCGCCGGGTCCGGCGCAGCCGTCCAGCCACCGCCGGTCGGGCCCGTCGAGCGGGGCGTTCGCCAGGGCGAGCGCGACCAGCTGGCTGCCCTCGTCCTGCACCCCGGCCCGGCCCTCGCGGACGGCGTCCAGGGCGCCGGGCTCCCCGCCCTCCGTGAGCCGCACGGCGTACGGCGACCAGCGGCCCTCCACCGCGCCCTGGGCGGCCAGCCCCTCGCGCAGCTCCCCGGCGGACATCCGGCCGGGCCGGGCGACCAGCGTCACCTCGGGACGCTCGTTGTCGGCCTCCAGCAGTTCCTCGATCCCGGCCCGCCCGCCGCCCAGGGAGTCCCAGAGCGCCGAGACCACCCAGCGCGGGTGGGAGTGGACCACGGCCAGGTGGTCCTCGGGGTCCTCGTCGTAGGACGGGGCCACGCGCTCCAGCCAGCCGTCCAGGTCGTGCTGGGCCACCTTGCGGAGCACCGCGTTGACGAACTTCGCCCGGCCGTCGCCGAGCACCACCCGGGCCAGCTCCACCGACGCGGAGACCGCCGCGTGGGTGGGGATGCGGGTGCCGAGGAGCTGGTGGGCGCCGAGGCTGAGCACGTCCAGCACCGGCGGGTCGACCTCGCGCAGCGGCCGGTCCACACAGGCCGAGATCACCGCGTCGTAGGTGCCCTGACGGCGGAGGGTGCCGTAGACCAGCTCGGTGGCGAACGCCGCGTCCCGGTCGTCGAAGCCGCCCTGCTCCCTGGCCTTGCGCAGCAGGGGCGGCAGCACGAGGTTGGCGTACGCGTCGCGTTCGTCCACGGCCCGCAGGGCGTCGAAGGCGAGGACGCGCACGGGGTCCTTCTCCGGCCGCCGGTAGGGCTTGCCGGGACGCCGGGAGGGGGACTGCGTCGGCCTGCGCCGCTGATCGTTCACGAAAAGGTGCTCCGGAGAAAGGGGGACGAACAGGAAGGAGAGCGGAAGACGGGAGAAACCGGAAGGGCGGGAAGGGGGAAGAGGAGGGAGACGGGGGCGGGAGGGCCCTGGAAGGACCCGGAGGGAGCGGGACGGGCGCCCGGGGACCACGGGCACGGGGTCCGGCGCGGCACCGGCCGGCACCGGCCCCGTCCAGCGTACGTCCCGTGGCGGACGCCCACCCCCGGCGGCCGGGGCGGTCAGCCGTCGAGCCGCTCCCCCGCCGCGATCCGGACGCCCCGGGCCCAGTCGGCGGCCCGCATCGGCTTCTTGCCCTGGGCCTGGACCCACAGCAGTTCCACCGCGTGCGAGCCGCTGCCGACGTGCACGCTGTTCTTGCCGACGGCCAGCTCACCGGGGGCGAGGTCGGTGCGGTCGGCCGCCGGGGCGGCCTGGACGAGCTTCAGCCGCTCGCCCCGGAAGACGGTCCACGCGCCGGGCGCGGGGGTGCAGCCGCGCACCACCCGGTCCACCCGCAGGGCGGGGGCCGTCCAGTCGATCCGGGCGTCCTCCACGGTGATCTTCGGGGCGAGGGTGACGCCGTCGGCGGGCTGCGGCACCGCCTTGAGCGCCCCGTCCTCGATGCCGTCCATGGTGGCGGCGAGCAGTCCGGCGCCCGCGAAGGCGAGCCGGGTGAGCAGATCGCCGCTGGTGTCGGTGGGCCGCACCAGCTCGGTGACCGTGCCGAACACCGGCCCGGAGTCCAGGCCCCGCTCGATCAGGAAGGTCGAGGCGCCGGTGATCTCGTCGCCCGCCATCACCGCGTGCTGGACGGGCGCCGCGCCGCGCCAGGCGGGCAGCAGCGAGAAGTGGAGGTTGACCCAGCCGTGGACCGGGACGTCCAGGGCGACCTGGGGCAGCAGGGCGCCGTAGGCGACGACCGGGCAGCAGTCCGGGGCGATCTCCCGCAGCCGTGCCAGGAAGTCCTCGTCCCGGGGCCGGGCGGGCTTCAGCACCTCGATCCCGGCTTCCTCGGCGCGCTCGGCGACGGGGCTGGCGATCAGTCTGCGGCCCCGTCCGGCGGGGGCGTCGGGCCGGGTGACAACGGCGGCGACCTCGTGCCGGTCGGAGGCGATCAGGGCGTCAAGGGCGGGGACGGCGACCTCGGGGGTGCCTGCGAAGACGAGCTTCATCAGTGGCTGTCGGCCTCTCGGGCGGGGGCTTCGCGTACACGACGCGCGCTCGGTGAGCAGCGCACCAGTCTATGGGGGACGGGGCCGGGGCACGCCGGGGGCGTACGTCGTGGTGTGCGCCCCGCCCCGTATGTCGTGCGCCCCGGCACCGTGACCACTCCTGGTGTGGCGCGTTGGTCAAGACAGCGTTGACCGCCGGGCCGTCCACACGGCCCGGCGCACCCCCATTCCACCGCCGGTTCGAGAGGCTTGTCTGATGGCCGACCACGCAACCCACGACGCACAGGCACGGGCCAGTCTGCACCTGCTGGTGCGGGACATCGAGCGGGTCCGCCGACAGGTGGACGCCCTGCGTACGCTCACCGCCCAACTGGGCAACGTCTACCGTCCCCGCCGATCGGGCCCGTCCACGGGCTTCGTCGTCTACGGGCGCGCCCCCGCGCCCACCGTCCGTCTCGCCCAGGAGCTGCGGGACAGCGTGGAGACCCTGGTCACCGCCGCCGTGGACTTCGACCGGTCGCTGGGGTTCTCCTGGGACGCGGTGGGCTCCGCCCTCGGTGTCACCAAGCAGGCCGTGCACCGTCGTTACGGCGCGCGGCGGGCCGCCGCGCAGGCCGCCGCAGAGGCCGAGCGCGGCCAGGAGGCGGCGACCGCCCGCCCGGTCGGGGTGGCGGGCCCGCTGCCCGCCGTCCCGGCGGCCCGGACCATGCCGACCCAGCCGGTGGGCGGCGGCCCGGCCCTGCGCGACGACCCCCGGCCCCCCGCGTTCCCGGGCCCCCGCAACGGCTGATCCGCCCCCGCCCGGCCGTCCCGTCACCACGCGACCCCGCGTCGGAGGACGGGCGACCCGACCGCCCCGGGGCGCCGACCCCCACCCCCGGCCGCCTCCGGGGCAGAAGCACCACGACGAGACCTCCGGCATCCGGGCCGTCGCGCGGCACACCGCGCGACGGCCCGTCGCCGTGTCCGCGCTTCCGGCCCCACGGCCCGCGTCCCCCGTGCCCCTGTCCGCCGACGAGCCGGGCAGGGCACGGCATCGGAGCGGCGCGCCCCGGGCCGGGCCCCCACGACCGGCTTCCCGACCGGACGTCAGAAGATCTGCTGGCCCACCCGAGTCCGGAGGGAAAGCCGGAGAACGGCACGGGCGCCCGGGCGCCACACCACGGCACCGGCGGGCACACCGGAAGCCCGGAAGCCAGGGCGGCCACCCACACAGCACCCGCGAGCCACGGGGAGCCCGGGCCCGCCGGAACCGCAGGGACCGCCGGAAGACCGGCGGGGAAAGCCGGAAGAACGGCGCGGACGCCCGGACGGCACGGCACCGACGGCCCGCCGGAAGGCCGGAAGGCCGGAAGGCCGGAAGGCCGGAAGGCCGGAAGGCCGGAAGGCCGGAAGGCCGGAAGCAGGGTGGGCACCGCACCGGCGAACCCGCCGGAGGGCCAGGGTGGGCACCCCGCAGGGCACTACGCCCGCAGCCCGCCCGAAGAGAAGGGGCGACCCTGGAAAGCCGGGCCCAGCGGGGCCAGCCGAGGCCCAACGGGGCCCGGTCCCCGGCAGGGCTCGGCCCCCGGCCCCGGCGCCCCGCGCCGTCCGGGCGCCCCCGCCGTCCGGGCGCCCCGCGCCGCCGCCAGCGCCCAGCCGGGGCCAGCCGGGGCCCGGAGGGGCTCAGCCGATGTCCGGCGGGTCCACCCGGACCCGCACCCCGCCCCCGGCGCCCCGCGCCGTCCGGGCGGCCTGCGCCGTCTTCAGCGCCGCCGCCAGCGCCGCCCCCCGGCCGGGAGGCACCCTCAGCAGCGCGCGCTCCCAGGGCTCCCCGGCGGGCGCCACCGCCCCGGGCGGACCCGGGGGGCGCCCGCCGGGCGCGGCCATCGGCACCGGTCCGAGCAGCACCGCCTCGGCGGGCAGCTCCACCGCCGCCAGGAAGGCGGCGACCTCCTCCACCGGACCGGCCACCGACGCCATCCGGGACACCGGGGGGAACCCCAGCTCGGCCCGTTCCGCCAGCTCCCGCACCGCGTGGCCGACCGGATCCCACCGGACCAGCGCCTGCACCGGCCGCAGGGAGGGCTCCGCGACCACCACCACCGTGCCGCCCGCGCCCTGGTCCCGGACCAGCGCGCTCGCCCCGAGCCAGTGCCGCAGCGCCTCCTCGCCCGCCCGCAGATCGGGCCGGGAGAGCATCGCCCAGCCGTCCAGCAGCAGCGCCGCCGCGTAGCCGCCCTCGGCCACCGGCTCCGCCCCGGGGGTGCTGACCACCAGCGCCGGGGCGTCCGGGACGGTGTCCAGGACCTGTTCCCGGCCGGAGGTCCGCACCGGGACGGCCGGGAACGCCCGGCCCAGCTCCTCGGCGGTGCGCCGGGCGCCCACCACCCGGGCGCGCAGCCGGAACCCGCCGCACTCCGGACAGTGCCAGCCGTTCTCCTCCCGGCCGCACCAGGCGCAGCCGAGCGGGCCGTCCTCCCGGGCGGCCAGCGGACCCGCGCAGTGGCGGCAGCGCGCGGGCGTCCGGCAGCGTTCGCAGGAGAGCCTCGGGACGTAGCCCCGGCGCGGCACCTGGACCAGGACCGGGCCCCGGGCCAGCCCCTCCCGGGCCACCCGCCAGGCCAGCGAGGGCAGCCGGGCGGCGCGGGCCGCCCCGTCCCGGGCCAGCTCCGCGTCCCCGACGGTCCGCACCAGCGGCGCGGCGGCCCGCACCCGGTCCCGGTCGGCCGTCAGGGGACGGGCCCAGCCCGTCTCGACGAGCTGGGCGGCCTCCACCGTGCAGCCGAGGTCCCCGAGGAGGAATCCGCACCCTTCGTGGGCGGCGCGCAGCAGCAGCACCTCGCGGGCGTGCGGCTGGGGCGCGTGCTGTTCGGCGTGGCTGGAGTCGCCGTCGTCCCAGAGGACGACCAGCCCCAGGTCACGGACCGGGGCGAACATCGCGGCCCGGGTGCCGACAACGGCCCGGACCGATCCCCGGCTGACCGCCAGCCACTGTCCGTACCGCTTCTCCGGCCCGGCCTCGGCGGTGAGCACCGCGTGCCGTCCGGGGCCGAGCAGGGCCGTCAGGGCG
This sequence comes from Streptomyces sp. JNUCC 64, assembly GCF_054484115.1. Taxonomy (NCBI): domain Bacteria; kingdom Bacillati; phylum Actinomycetota; class Actinomycetes; order Kitasatosporales; family Streptomycetaceae; genus Streptomyces; species Streptomyces sp. JNUCC 64. The sequence goes on along the minus strand of NZ_CM137015.1, from coordinate 7,153,275 downwards.
GCGTCCACCCGGGCGACGACCCGGCCGTCGGGGACCACGACGAGGGCGCCCCGGCCGGAGGCGAGGGCGGCGGCGACGGCGCGGGCGATCTCCTCCGCCCAGCCGGGGCCCGGCAGGGCGGTCCAGACCGCGCGGGGGGAGCCGCCGCCCGCGAGGGCGGCGAGGAAGGCGGGGCCCTGCCGGTACCGCTCCCAGGAGCCGGGGTCCGGGGCGGGCGGCGGGGGCAGCGGATCGGGCGAGGGGCGGCGTTCGGCACGGGCGCTGCGCGGGGGGACGGCCAGTTGCAGGACGTCCGCGAGGCTGCCCGCGTAGCGGTCGGCCACGGCGCGGGCGAGGGCCAGCAGCTCCGGTCCGAGGACCGGTTCCGGGGAGACGACCTGGGCGAGGGCGGCGAGGGGGCCGGGGTAGTCGGACTCGGCGATCCGGTCGACGAGGAAGCCGTCGACCAGCCCGCCGCCCTCGCGGCGGCCGTCGCGGACCTGGCCCCGGCCCGCGCCGAAGCGGACCCGGACCCGGACGCCGGGCCGGGCGTCGGCGTCGAGGTCCTCGGGGACGGCGTAGTCGAAGTAGCGGTCGAGGTGGAGCACGCCCTTGTCGACCAGGACCCGGGCCACCGGGAGGTGGGGAGCGAGGGCGGCGCCCCGCCAGGTGCGGGGCTTGGCGCGGGGGACGGCGGCCTTGCGGAGGGTGTCGCGGATCAGGGCGAGCTGCTCGGGCGGGGCGGGCTCGTCCCGGTCCGCGCCGCCGTCGGTCGCCCCGTGGTGTCCGCTGCTCACACCCGCATTCCTACCAGACCCCACTGACAGCGGCGCCCGGCCCACGGGGCCGCCCGGACGGGGCGGCGGGACGACGACGGGGGCCGGTCACCGCGCTCGGCGGTGACCGGCCCCCGTGCGGGAGCCGTGGGGATCAGAGCCCGGCGGCGGCGCGCAGCGCGTCCACGCGGTCGGTGCGCTCCCAGGTGAAGTCCGGCAGCTCACGGCCGAAGTGGCCGTACGCGGCGGTCTGGGCGTAGATCGGGCGCAGCAGGTCGAGGTCGCGGATGATCGCGGCCGGGCGCAGGTCGAAGACCTGGGAGATCGCGCTCTCGATCCGGTCGGTGTCGACCGTGTTGCTGCCGAAGGTCTCGATGAACAGACCGACGGGCTCGGCCTTGCCGATCGCGTAGGCGACCTGGACCTCGCAGCGGGCGGCGAGCCCGGCCGCGACGACGTTCTTGGCGACCCAGCGCATGGCGTACGCAGCGGAGCGGTCCACCTTGGACGGGTCCTTGCCGGAGAAGGCGCCGCCGCCGTGGCGGGCGTAGCCGCCGTAGGTGTCGATGATGATCTTGCGACCGGTGAGTCCGGCGTCGCCCATGGGGCCGCCGATCTCGAAGCGTCCGGTCGGGTTGACCAGCAGGCGGTAGCCCTCGGTCTCCAGCTTGATGCCGTCGTCCAGGAGCGCCTTCAGCTCGGGCTCGACGACGAACTCGCGGATGTCGGGCGCGAGCAGCGAGTCCAGGTCGATGTCGGAGGCGTGCTGCGAGGAGACGACGACCGTGTCGAGCCGGACGGCCTTGTCGCCGTCGTACTCGATGGTGACCTGCGTCTTGCCGTCGGGGCGCAGGTAGGGGATGGTCCCGTTCTTGCGGACCTCGGAGAGCCGCCGCGACAGACGGTGCGCCAGGTGGATGGGCAACGGCATCAGCTCGGGCGTCTCGTCGCACGCGTATCCGAACATCAGGCCCTGGTCGCCGGCGCCCTGCCGGTCCAGCTCGTCCTCGTCGCCCTCGACCCGGCTCTCGTACGCCGTGTCGACGCCTTGGGCGATGTCGGGCGACTGGGCCCCGATGGAGACCGAGACGCCGCAGGAGGCGCCGTCGAAGCCCTTCTTCGAGGAGTCGTAACCGATGCCGAGGATCGTCTCGCGGACGAGCTGCGCGATCGGCGCGTACGCCTTCGTCGTGACCTCTCCGGCCACATGGACCAGGCCGGTGGTGATCAGCGTTTCCACGGCGACCCGGGACGTCGGGTCCTCCCGCAGAAGCGCGTCGAGAATGGTGTCGCTGATCTGATCGGCGATCTTGTCGGGGTGACCCTCGGTCACGGACTCCGAGGTGAAGAGACGGCGGGACACATCGCTCCCTGTGGTTGCAGCGGCTGCTGGCTGTTCATGGCGGACCCTCCGGAGGCTGCAAGCCCGGGTGGTCCGTCACCAGTTTATCGGTCGTGCTCACCGGACGGGTCACGTGTCTCGCCACGTGGGAGCCCTGTGACCTGCGGCACCGGCATTCTGGTGCACGGCCGGGGCTCTCCACCAGAGCGCCCCGCCCGATTAGGGGGGCTTGTCGGGGAGGGACGGCCGGACGGGCGAAGGATCTGGCGGGAAACCGATCTCATTCGGCGGACGCGGCGGGAAAACGGCCCGCGACCAGGTCCCACACGGTGTCGGCGAGGACTTCCTTCGGCCCGAACGGGACGGGGGTCTCGCTGCCGTCCGCGCCGAGGACGACGGCCTCGTTCTCGTCCGCCCCGAAGGTCTTGCGCTCTCCGACCTCGTTGACGACGAGCAGGTCACAGCCCTTGCGGCGGAGCTTCTCCCGGCCGTTGGCCAGGACGTCGTCGGTCTCGGCGGCGAAGCCGACCACCAGCTGTCCCGGACGGGCCCGGTCCCGGGACAGCTCCGCGAGGATGTCCGGATTCCGTACCAGGGCGAGGGGCGCGGGCTCCTCGCCGTCCCGTTTCTTGATCTTGCCGGGGGTGCGGACGGCGGGCCGGAAGTCGGCCACGGCCGCGGCCATGACCACCACGTCGGCGTCGGCGGCGGCCTTCAGCACGGCGTCCCGGAGTTCCGCCGCGGTGCCCACCGGCACCAGGTCCACGCCCGCGGGGACGGGGAGCGTCCCGGCGGTGTTGGCGCCCACCAGGGTGACCCGGGCGCCCCGGGCGGCGGCGGTGCGGGCCAGCGCGTAGCCCTGCTTGCCGGAGGAGCGGTTGCCGAGGAAGCGGACCGGGTCGAGGGGTTCCCGGGTGCCGCCCGCGCTGATCACCACGTGCCGTCCGGTGAGGTCGGGCTCCCGTACGCCCCGGGCGAGGACCCGGCGGCAGACCTCGAAGAGCTCGGCGGGGTCCGGCAGCCGGCCCTTGCCGGTGTCGACGCCGGTCAGACGGCCGACGGCGGGTTCGATGACGACCGCCCCCCGGCGGCGCAGGGTGGCCACGTTCTCCTGGGTGGCGGGGTGCTCCCACATCTCGGTGTGCATGGCGGGCGCGAAGACGACGGGGCAGCGCGCGGTGAGCAGGGTGTTGGTGAGCAGGTCGTCGGCGAGGCCGTGGGCGGCCTTGGCGAGCAGGTCGGCGGTGGCGGGCGCGACCACCACGAGGTCGGCCCGCTGGCCGATGCGGACGTGGGGCACCTCGTGGACGTCGGACCACACCTCGGTGGCGACGGGCTGGCCGGAGAGCGCGGACCAGGTGGCGGCGCCCACGAACTGGAGGGCCGAGGCGGTGGGGACCACCCGCACCTCGTGTCCGGACTCGGTGAGCCGTCGCAGCAGCTCGCACGCCTTGTAGGCCGCGATGCCCCCGCTGACCCCGAGCACCACCCTCGGCCTGGCCGCCTTGTTCATGTGTCTCCCCGACTCGGCTGGGCGCGGCCTCGGCCGCCGCGCGCGCTGTGTGCCTGTACCTACCCATGAGACACCACGGGCCCGGCAGCGTCGCTGCCGGGCCCGTGACGGGTGGAACGGTGACTACTGGTTGGGGCCGTCGACGGCCTCGGAGGTCAGCAGACCCGCGTTGATCTCGCGCAGGGCGATCGAGAGCGGCTTCTCGTGGACGTGGGTGTCGACGAGGGGACCGACGTACTCCAGCAGGCCCTCGCCGAGCTGGGAGTAGTACGCGTTGATCTGACGGGCCCGCTTGGCCGCGTAGATCACCAGGCTGTACTTGGAGTCGGTGGCCTCAAGCAACTCGTCGATCGGCGGGTTGATGATGCCCTCGGGCGCGGTGATGGAAGAGGACACGCTCTACCTTCCGATTGTCGGCCCCGGCGCCGTCCGCGCGGAGGCGGTGGGCGGGACCTGAGGGAAAAGACGGGATGGGACCAGCGAGGATCACACCACGTTCATCAAGGCTAGCAGCTCACGCGCCACGTCCTTGACGGAGGTGTTGACCAGGGTGGTGTCGAACTCGGACTCGGCGGCCAGCTCGACCTTGGCGGCCTCCAGCCGCCGGGCGATGACCTCGGGGGGCTCGGTGCCCCGCCCGGTCAGCCGCCGGACCAGCTCGTCCCAGGACGGCGGGGCCAGGAAGACCAGCCGGGCGTCCCGCATGGACTCCCGCACCAGCCGGGCGCCCTGGAGGTCGATCTCCAGGAGGACCGGCTCCCCGGCCTCCAGGCGCTCCTGGACGGCCGCGCGGGGGGTGCCGTAGCGGTTGCCCGCGAACTCGGCCCACTCCAGCAGCTCGCCGTTGGCGATCAGCTTGTCGAATTCCTCGTCGGTGACGAAGAAGTACTGCACACCGTGCTGCTCGCCGGGCCGGGGGCGACGCGTGGTGGCCGAGACCGAGAGCCAGACCTCGGGGTGTTCTTCGCGCATATGGGCGACGACCGTGCTCTTGCCGACCCCGGAGGGGCCGGAGAGCACGGTCAGCCGCGGACGTACGTCCGGGGGCACGGGGGTCGTCCCCCGGGATGTTGCAGCCATGGAGCGATTATCCAGCCTCCCGGGGGTGCCCGGGAAATCAGGCGGGGCCGCCGCCGAACTCGCGCTCCAGGGACGCGATCTGGTTGGAGCCGAGACCTCGGACCCGCCGGCTCTCGGAGATGCCGAGCCGCTCCATGATCTGCTTGGCGCGGACCTTGCCCACGCCCGGCAGGGACTCAAGGAGGGCGGAGACCTTCATCTTGCCGATGACGTCGTTCTCCTGGCCCTGCTTGATGACCTCGTGGAGGGAGGCGCCGGAGTGCTTGAGTCGATTCTTGACCTCGGCCCGCTCCCGGCGAGCCGCGGCGGCCTTTTCGAGCGCGGCTGCGCGCTGTTCAGGGGTAAGGGGCGGAAGAGCCACGCCTACGTCACCTCGGATGTCGAACTGGTCGGATGTCTGTCAGGTACAGCAGTCCGGTGAGGAACCTAGTCGCCCCACACCTGGGGAGCAACGAGCAACGCGCTTGCCCGTCCGCTCTCGACGGAGACTAGCGGCCATGGCCCCCGGAGTCAGCGAGAACAGCGGAAAACTCCTGGTCAGCCTTGATCGAGCCCGACATTTACGGGCAAAAGAACCCCGTTTCTGAGAACTCTTTCAGAAGACACGCCGGGCGGGGCGCGTCGCGGACGGCGCGTCCACATCCGAATTCCGGAGGCTGCCCACCCCTCGTGACGCCGAAACCGGTGCTTTTCCCACCGCCCGGCGCGCGGCCCGTGGAGCGCGCCCCCGTGCGGTCCGCCTCCCCCCGCGTCACCCGGACGGGCGACGCGGGGCCGGACCGCCGGCGGACGCGGCGTGACCGGGCCGGTCAGGCCGTGCGGACCGCCGCCCGGACCTCGTCCGCGAACCGCTCCGCCGAGTCCCGCAGGGCGACCGGGTCCGGACCGTGCCGCAGCACCCCCCGGCTGACGTTGGGCACCACCTGGCGCACCGCGGCGCCGAAGACCCGGGGCAGGTCCGCCGGGGTCGCGCCCTGGGCCCCGATGCCGGGCGCCAGCAGCGGGCCGCCGATCTCCAGGTCGTAGGAGGAGAGGTCGCCGAGGGTCGCCCCGACCACGGCCCCGAAGGAACCGAGCCCGGCGCCGTCCGCCACCTCGGGGGCGTTCTCCCCGGCGAGCCGGGCGAGCATGGTGGCGCCGACGTCGCGTCCGTCGCCCCGGACGGCGTGCTGGACCTCGGCGCCCTCCGGGTTGGAGGTCAGCGCGAGGACGAACAGTCCGGTGCCGCTCTCCCGCGCCAGCCCGACGGCGGGCGCCAGGGAGCCGTAGCCGAGGTAGGGCGAGACGGTGAGGGCGTCGGAGAAGAGCGGGGCGCCGGGCCGGAGGTAGGTCTCGGCGTACGCGGCCATGGTCGAGCCGATGTCACCGCGCTTGGCGTCCATCAGGACCAGCGCACCGGCCTGCCGGGCCTCGGCCACGCAGGTCTCCAGCACGGCGACGCCCCGCGAGCCGAACCGCTCGAAGAAGGCGCTCTGCGGCTTCAGCACCGCGACCCGGTCGGCCAGGGCCTCCACCACGGTCCGGCTGAAGCGCTCCAGTCCGGCGAGGTCGTCGCCGAGGCCCCAGGAGGTCAGCAGGGAGGCGTGCGGGTCGATCCCGACGCACAGCGGGCCGCGCTCGTCCATGGCGCGGCGCAGCCGGGCGCCGAAGGGTGCGGGGGCGGCGGTCACGGGGTGCTCCTGGAGTCGGCGCCGACGGCCTCGGCGAGGGTGGCGTACGGGGAGGCGGCCAGCCGGGCGGCGAGCCCGTGGTGGACGCCCCGGGCCCAGGCCGGGCCCCGGTAGATGAAGGCGCTGTACCCCTGGACCAGGGTGGCACCGGCCAGGATCCGCTGCCAGACGTCCTCGGCGTCCTCGACGCCGCCGACGCCCACCAGGACGATGCGGTCGCCGACCCGGGCGTACAGCCTGCGCAGCACCTCCAGGGAGCGCTCCTTGAGGGGGGCGCCGGAGAGTCCGCCCGCCTCCGCGAGCAGCGCGGGGTCGCTCTTCAGGCCGAGGCCCTCGCGGGCGATGGTGGTGTTGGTGGCGATGATCCCGTCGAGGCCCAGCTCCACGGCGAGGTCCGCGACGGCGTCGACGTCGGCGTCGGCGAGGTCCGGCGCGATCTTGACCAGCAGGGGCACCCGGCGGCCGGTGACCGAGCGGTCGGCGGCCTCGCGCACGGCGGTGAGCAGGGGGCGCAGCTGGTCCACGGCCTGGAGGTCGCGGAGCCCGGGGGTGTTCGGGGAGGAGACGTTGACGACGAGGTAGTCGGCGTGGCGGGCGAGCCGCTCGGTGGACTTCACGTAGTCGGCGACGGCCTCCGCCTCGGGGACGGCCTTGGTCTTGCCGATGTTGACGCCCACGGTGGTCCGGAAGACCTCGCGGCGGGCGGCGAGCCGGGCGGCGACGGCGGCGGAGCCGTCGTTGTTGAAGCCCATGCGGTTGATCAGCGCCCGGTCGGCGGTCAGCCGGAAGAGCCGGGTGCGGGGGTTGCCGGGCTGGGGCTCGCCGGTGACGGTGCCGATCTCGACGTGGTCGAAGCCGAGCATGGCCAGGCCGTCGACGGCGACCGCGTTCTTGTCGAACCCGGCGGCCAGCCCGAAGGGGCTGTGCAGCCGCAGGCCGAGCGCCTCGGTGCGCAGTTCGCGGTGGCGGGGGGCGAGCACGGCGGCGACGAGGGTGCGCAGCACGGGCACCCGGGCGGCGAGCCGGATCCAGCCGACGGCGAGGTGGTGGGCCTGTTCGGGGTCCATGCGCCGGAACAGGAGCTGGAAGAGCGTCTTGTACATGGGTGGGGTGTCCTCGGTCCGGGAGGCGGAAGGCAAGAGACGGGAGGCGCGGGCGGGTCGGCCGGGCGCGGGTCGGGGGCACCGTTTCCGGTGCCCCCGTGGGTGGTGCGGGCCGGGGCGGGGCGGCGCCCCGGCCCGGTGGGTCAGTCCCGTCCGGCGGTGAGCTGGCGCGCGTGCTCCTGGAGGGAGCGCACCCCGACGTCGCCGTGGTGCAGCGCGTCGATGCCCTGGACGGCGGCGGCGAGCGCCTGGACCGTGGTCAGGCAGGGCACCGCCCGGGCGACGGCGGCCGTGCGGATGTCGTAGCCGTCGAGGCGGCCGCCGGTGCCGTAGGGGGTGTTGACGATCAGGTCGACCTCACCGTCGTGGATCAGCTGGACGATGGTCCGCTCGCCGTTCGGGCCCTCGCCCTCGGACTGCTTGCGCACCACGGTGGCGTTGATGCCGTTGCGCTTGAGGACCTCGGCGGTGCCGGAGGTGGCGAGCAGTTCGAAGCCGTGGGCGACCAGCTCCCGCGCCGGGAAGATCATCGAGCGCTTGTCGCGGTTGGCGACGGAGATGAAGGCGCGGCCCTTGGTGGGCAGCGGCCCGTACGCCCCGGCCTGCGACTTGGCGTAGGCCGTGCCGAAGACGGAGTCGATGCCCATGACCTCGCCGGTGGAGCGCATCTCCGGGCCGAGGACGGTGTCCACGCCGCGACCGTGGATGTCGCGGAACCGCGACCACGGCATGACGGCCTCCTTGACGGAGATCGGCGCGTCCAGCGGCAGGGTGCCGCCGTCACCCCGGGCCGGGAGCAGCCCTTCGGCCCGCAGTTCGGCGACGGTGGCGCCGAGCGAGATCCGGGCGGCCGCCTTGGCGAGCGGGACGGCGGTGGCCTTGGAGGTGAAGGGCACGGTCCGGGAGGCGCGCGGGTTGGCCTCCAGGACGTAGAGGATGTCCCCGGCCATCGCGAACTGGATGTTGATGAGGCCGCGGACGCCGACGCCCTTGGCGATGGCCTCGGTGGAGGCGCGCAGCCGCTTGACGTCGTAGCCGCCGAGGGTGATCGGGGGCAGCGCGCACGCCGAGTCGCCGGAGTGGATCCCGGCCTCCTCGATGTGCTCCATCACTCCGCCGAGGTACAGCTCCTCGCCGTCGTAGAGCGCGTCCACGTCGATCTCGATGGCGTCGTCGAGGAAGCGGTCCACGAGGACCGGGCGGGAGGGGCTGATCTCGGTGGACTCGGCGATGTACGAGGAGAGCCGGGTCTCCTCGTAGACGATCTCCATGCCCCGGCCGCCGAGCACGTAGGACGGCCGCACCAGGACCGGGTAGCCGATCTCGTCCGCGATGGCCTTGGCCTCCGCGAAGGTGGTGGCGGTGCCGTGCTTGGGGGCGGGCAGGCCCGCCTCGGCGAGCACCCGGCCGAAGGCGCCGCGGTCCTCGGCGGCGTGGATGGCCTCCGGGGGCGTGCCGACGATCGGGACCCCGTTGTCCTTGAGCGCCTGGGCGAGGCCCAGCGGGGTCTGGCCGCCGAGCTGGACGACGACGCCCGCGATCGGTCCGGCCAGGGACTCCGCGTGGACGATCTCCAGGACGTCCTCCAGGGTGAGCGGCTCGAAGTAGAGCCGGTCGGAGGTGTCGTAGTCGGTGGAGACGGTCTCCGGGTTGCAGTTGACCATCACGGTCTCGTACCCGGCGTCGCTGAGCGCGAAGGAGGCGTGCACGCAGGAGTAGTCGAACTCGATGCCCTGGCCGATGCGGTTGGGGCCCGAGCCGAGGATGATCACCGCGGGCTTGTCGCGCGGGGCGACCTCGCTCTCCTCGTCGTAGGACGAGTAGAAGTACGGGGTGCGGGCCGCGAACTCGGCGGCGCAGGTGTCCACGGTCTTGTAGACCGGGCGCACCCCGAGGGCGTGCCGGACCTCGCGGACGACGTCCTCGCGCAGTCCGCGGATCTCGGCGATCTGGACGTCGGAGAAGCCGTGCCGCTTGGCCTCGGCGAGCAGCTCCGGGTCCAGGCGGTCGGCGGCGGCCAGCTCGTCGGCGATCTCCTTGATCAGGAAGAGCTGGTCGACGAACCAGGGGTCGATCCGGGTGGCCTCGAAGACCTCCTCGGGGGTGGCCCCGGCGCGGATGGCCTGCATGACGGCGTTGATGCGGCCGTCGGTGGGCCGGACGGCCTCGCGCAGCAGCTCGGCCTTGTCGCCCGGGTCGCCCACGAAGGTGAACTGGCTGCCCTTGCGCTCCAGCGAGCGCAGCGCCTTCTGGAGGGCCTCGGTGAAGTTGCGGCCGATCGCCATGGCCTCGCCCACCGACTTCATGGTGGTGGTGAGGGTGGAGTCGGCGGAGGGGAACTTCTCGAAGGCGAACCGGGGCGCCTTGACGACCACGTAGTCGAGCGTGGGCTCGAAGGACGCGGGGGTCTGCTCGGTGATGTCGTTGGGGATCTCGTCGAGCGTGTAGCCGACGGCGAGCTTGGCGGCGATCTTGGCGATCGGGAAGCCGGTCGCCTTGGAGGCCAGCGCGGAGGAGCGGGAGACCCGGGGGTTCATCTCGATGACGATGACCCGGCCGTCCTCGGGGTTGACCGCGAACTGGATGTTGCAGCCGCCGGTGTCCACGCCGACCTCGCGGATCACCGCGATGCCGATGTCCCGCAGGACCTGGTACTCGCGGTCGGTGAGGGTCATCGAGGGGGCGACGGTGATCGAGTCGCCGGTGTGGACGCCCATGGGGTCGAAGTTCTCGATGGAGCACACGACGACGACGTTGTCGTGCTTGTCGCGCATCAGCTCCAGCTCGTACTCCTTCCAGCCGAGGATGGACTCCTCCAGGAGCACCTCGGTGGTCGGCGAGAGGGTGAGGCCCTGTCCGGCGATGCGGCGCAGCTCCTCCTCGTCGTGGGCGAAGCCGGAACCCGCGCCGCCCATGGTGAAGGAGGGCCGGACGACGACCGGGTAGCCGCCCAGGGTGTCGACGCCCGCGAGGACGTCGTCCATGGAGTGGCAGATGACCGAGCGGGCGGACTCGCCGTGCCCGATCTTGGCGCGGACGGCCTCCACGACCTCCTTGAAGAGTTCGCGGTCCTCGCCCTTGTTGATGGCCTCGACGTTGGCGCCGATGAGCTCCACGCCGTACTTGTCGAGGGTGCCGGCCTCGTGCAGCGAGATGGCGGTGTTGAGGGCCGTCTGGCCGCCCAGGGTGGGCAGCAGCGCATCGGGGCGCTCCTTGGCGATGATCTTCTCGACGAACTCCGGGGTGATCGGCTCGACGTAGGTGGCGTCGGCGATCTCCGGGTCGGTCATGATCGTCGCCGGGTTGGAGTTCACCAGGACGACCCGCAGGCCCTCGGCCTTGAGGACCCGGCACGCCTGGGTGCCGGAGTAGTCGAACTCGGCGGCCTGACCGATGACGATCGGGCCGGAGCCGATGACCAGGACGGACTGGATATCGGTGCGCTTAGGCACGCTGGCCCTCCATCAGGGTGACGAAGCGGTCGAAGAGGTACGCGGCGTCGTGCGGACCCGCGGCGGCTTCGGGGTGGTACTGGACACTGAACGCGGGCTTGTCGAGGAGCCGCAGCCCCTCGACGACCTGGTCGTTCAGACAGACGTGCGAGACCTCGGCGCGGCCGTAGGGGGTGTCGCTGACCCGGTCGAGGGGCGCGTCGACGGCGAAGCCGTGGTTGTGCGCGGTGACCTCGACCTTGCCGGTGGTGCGGTCCTGCACGGGCTGGTTGATCCCGCGGTGGCCGTACTTCAGCTTGTAGGTGCCGAAGCCGAGGGCCCGGCCCAGGATCTGGTTGCCGAAGCAGATGCCGAACAGCGGGGTGCCCCGGTCCAGGACGGCGCGCATCACGGAGACCGGGTGGTCGGCGGTGGCGGGGTCGCCGGGGCCGTTGGAGAAGAACACCCCGTCGGGGGCGACCGCGTAGACGTCCTCGACGGTGGCGGTGGCGGGCAGCACGTGCACCTCGATGCCGCGCTCGGCCATCCGGTGCGGGGTCATGCCCTTGATGCCGAGGTCGATCGCGGCGACGGTGAAGCGCTTCTCGCCGATCGCGGGGACGACGTACGCCTCGGGGGTGGCGACCTCGGCGGAGAGGTCGGCGCCCGACATCTCGGGGGCCTGCCGCACCTCGGCGAGCATGGTGCCCTCGTCGGGCAGGGCGTTGCCGGAGAAGATCCCGACCCGCATGGCGCCGCGCTCGCGCAGATGGCGGGTGAGGGCGCGGGTGTCGACGCCGGAGATCCCGACGACGCCCTGGGCGGCCAGTTCCTCGTCCAGGGAGCGACGGGAGCGCCAGTTGGAGGGGGTCCGGGCGGGGTCGCGGACGACATAGCCGGAGACCCAGATCCGGCGGGACTCGGGGTCCTCGTCGTTGACGCCGGTGTTGCCGATGTGCGGGGCCGTCATCACGACGACCTGGCGGTGGTAGGAGGGGTCGGTGAGGGTCTCCTGGTAGCCGGTCATGCCGGTGGAGAACACCGCCTCGCCGAAGGTCTGGCCGACGGCTCCGTACGCACGGCCCCGGAAGACGCGACCGTCCTCCAGGACGAGTACGGCGGGAACCCTGGTTCCCCTGGTGGGGGTCGGCTGCGCTGTCTGCGCGCTCATCGGTCCGCGCCTTCCGTGGTGGTGGTGTGCAGGGGGGTGCCCTCGGTGGGGCGGTCGGGGTCCTCGGGGGCGCCCAGCGCCTCGACCCAGGCGGTGTGCTCGGCGGCCCGGTCGGAGCGGAAGCCGGAGTCGATCAGCCGTTCGCCGTGCGCCCAGGTGACGACCAGCAGGCCGCCCTCGGCAAGGACCTTCCCGGCGATGCCCTTGTCGAGCCGGGCGCCGCGCAGCCGGTCGGCGGGGACGAAGAAGTCGTCCGCGCCGGGACGGACCACGGTCAGGCCCGCGTCGGTGAGGGTCAGCTCGGCCCGGGAGCGGGCGCCGAGGCCGTGCGCGACGATCCGGTCGAGCCACTGTCCGGCGGTGGTGGAGCCGTGGTAGCGGCCGTGCAGGGTGAGCCGGGGGGTGCCGGGGTCGGCGGGCGCGGCGTGCAGCGGCGGGAGGTCGTTCTGGAGGGTGCCGCGCCACTTCCAGCCCTCGCGCATCAACCAGTACACGAGGGCGACGAAGAGGACGAGTCCGACGAGCCAGCCGATCCGGGCGGCCCAGTCGGTGACTTCCGCCGACTTCCGCTCGGTGGCGAGCACGGAGAGGACTTCGGCACTGCGCAGGGGGTGAGGCATCACACGAGCTTCCCGTCGACGACCGTGGCACGGCCCCGCAGCCAGGTGTGGGTGACGCGCCCCGGCAGCTCGAGCCCCCGGTAGGGGGTGTTGCGGCTGCGGGAGGCGAAGCCCGCGGGGTCCACGGTTCCACGGTAAGCGGGATCGACGAGGGTGAGGTTCGCGGGCTCACCTGCCGAGACGGGGCGTCCATGGCCCGCGAGACGGCCGATCTGGGCGGGCCGCACCGACATCCGGTCGGCGACCTGGGCCCAGTCGAGCAGCCCGGAGTCGACCATGGTGTGCTGGACGACCGACAGCGCGGTCTCCAGGCCCACCATGCCCATGGCGGCGGCGGCCCACTCGCAGTCCTTGTCCTCGTGCGGGTGGGGCGCGTGGTCGGTGGCCACGCAGTCGATGGTGCCGTCCGCGAGGGCCTCGCGCAGCGCCATCACGTCGGCCTCGGTGCGCAGCGGCGGGTTGACCTTGTAGACCGGGTCGTAGCTGCGGACCAGCTCGTCGGTGAGGAGGAGGTGGTGCGGGGTGACCTCGGCGGTGACGTCCCAGCCCTTGGACTTCGCCCAGCGGACGATCTCCACCGACCCGGCGGTCGACAGATGGCAGATGTGGACCCGGGAGCCGACGTGCGCGGCGAGCAGCACGTCCCGGGCGATGATCGACTCCTCGGCGACGGCGGGCCAGCCGCCGAGGCCCAGCTCGGCGGAGACGACGCCCTCGTTCATCTGGGCGCCCTCGGTGAGCCGGGGCTCCTGCGCGTGCTGGGCGACGACCCCGCCGAACGCCTTCACGTACTCCAGGGCGCGCCGCATGATCACGGCGTCGTCCACGCACTTGCCGTCGTCGGAGAAGACCATGACCCCGGCGGCGGAGTCGTGCATGGCGCCCAGCTCGGCGAGCTGCTTCCCGGCGAGGCCCACGGTGACGGCGCCGACCGGCTGGACGTCGCAGTAGCCGTGTTCGCGGCCGAGCCGGTAGACCTGCTCGACCACTCCGGCGGTGTCCGCGACGGGGAAGGTGTTGGCCATGGCGTGGACGGCGGTGAAGCCGCCGGTGGCGGCGGCCCGGGTGCCGGTGAGGACGGTCTCGGAGTCCTCGCGGCCGGGCTCGCGCAGATGGGTGTGGAGGTCGACCAGACCGGGCAGCAGGACGCGTCCGGCGGCCTCCACCACGGTGGCGTCACCGGCGGTGAGGCCGGTGCCGACGGCGGCGACGGTCTCGCCGTCGATCAGGACGTCCTGCGGCTCCCCGCCGAGCACCCGGGCACCGCGGATCAGGATCTTGCTCATGTCGGTTACTTCTCCTCGGTACGGGTGTGGGTGACGGCGGGTTCGTTGCCGCCGAGCAGCAGGTAGAGCACGGCCATCCGGATGGAGACCCCGTTGGCGACCTGTTCGACGGCGGTGCAGCGGCCGGAGTCGGCGACCTCGGCGGTGATCTCCATCCCGCGCACCATCGGGCCGGGGTGCATCACCACGGCGTGTTCGGGCATGCGCGCCATCCGGTCGCCGTCGAGGCCGTACCAGCGGGCGTACTCGCGCTCGGTCGGGAAGTAGGCGGCGTTCATCCGCTCGCGCTGGACGCGCAGCATCATGACCGCGTCGGAGGTGGGCAGCACCCGGTCGAGGTCGTAGGAGACCTCGCAGGGCCAGGCGGTGACCCCGACCGGGACCAGGGTCGGCGGGGCGACCACGGTGACCTCGGCTCCGAGGGTGTGCAGCAGGTCCACGTTGGAGCGGGCGACCCGGCTGTGCAGCACGTCCCCGACGATGGTGACGCGCTTGCCCTTGAGGTCCTCGCCGAGTCCGGCGTCCCGGCCGACGAGGCGGCGGCGCATGGTGAAGGCGTCCAGGAGGGCCTGGGTGGGGTGCTGGTGGGTGCCGTCGCCCGCGTTGATGACGTGGGCGTCGATCCAGCCGGAGGTGGCGAGCCGGTAGGGCGCGCCGGAGGCGCCGTGCCGGATGACGACGGCGTCGACGCCCATGGCCTCCAGGGTCTGCGCGGTGTCCTTCAGGGACTCGCCCTTGGAGACCGAGGAGCCCTTGGCGGTGAAGTTGATGACGTCGGCGGAGAGCCGCTTCTCGGCGGCCTCGAAGGAGATCCGGGTGCGGGTCGAGTCCTCGAAGAACAGGTTGACGACGGTACGGCCGCGCAGGGTCGGCAGTTTCTTGATCGGCCGGTCGGCGACCCGGGCCATCTCCTCGGCGGTGTCGAGGATCAGGACGGCGTCGTCACGGGTGAGATCGGCGGCCGAGATGAGGTGGCGCTGCATCTGGTGCTCCGTGGGCGGTTCAGCGGGTTCGGGGAGGCGGGGCGGGGTTCCGGGGCCCGCCGGGGCGTACCGGGGCCCGGTGGGGCCGTGGCGGGCCGTGCGGGGGCGGTTCCGGGGCGGGCGGAGGTGGTCCGGGGGCGTGCCGGGGCGCGGGGCGGCGCCGGGCGGGTCCACCGGGGGCCGGCGGTCCGGGGCTCACTCCCGTGGCGGTACGGGGAGCGGGTTCATCCGGCGGGGGCGCCGGGCTTCACCCCGAGCAGGACGGTGTCCCGTCCGTCCTCCTCCGCGAGCCGCACCCGGACGGTCTCCCGCAGCGAGGTCGGCAGGTTCTTGCCGACGTAGTCCGCGCGGATCGGCAGCTCGCGGTGGCCCCGGTCCACCAGGACCGCGAGCTGCACCGCGCGCGGGCGGCCGATGTCGTTCAGGGCGTCGAGGGCGGCGCGGATGGTGCGGCCGGAGAAGAGCACGTCGTCGACGAGGACGACCAGCCGTCCGTCGATCCCCTCGCCGGGGATCTCGGTGCGGGCCAGCGCCCTCGGCGGGTGCATCCGCAGGTCGTCGCGGTACATGGTGATGTCGAGGGAGCCGACCGGGACCTCACGCCCGGTGATCTCCGCGAGCTTGGCGGCGAGCCGCCGGGCGAGGAAGACCCCCCGGGTGGGGATGCCGAGGAGCACCACGTCGTCGGCGCCCTTGGCGCGTTCGACGATCTCGTGGGCGATGCGGGTGAGCATCCGGGCGATGTCGGGGGCCTCCAGGACGGGCCGGGCGGCGCCGCCGGGTTCCCCGGTGCCGGGAGTGCTGGGGGTACTGCTGGGGGTGTCCATACGAAACGGACCTCCTTCTCCGCCTCACGGGACGGACCTTAAAGGACGTCGGATTTGCGCCATCCACGGTAGCAGGCCGTTCATTCCCCCAGTTCACCCCCTCACCGTGCGCCCCAGGGCAAGGCAGGGAAGAGTCAGTGCTGACCATTCGGCTTGACGCACGCAAGTCACGCTGCGTAACCTCACAGTGAGTCACCAGCCTTCGTCCGGGGAGCTTTATGTCCAGCGAATACGCCAAGCAGCTCGGGGCCAAGCTCCGGGCCATCCGCACCCAGCAGGGCCTGTCACTCCACGGCGTCGAGGAGAAGTCCCAGGGCCGCTGGAAGGCAGTGGTGGTCGGTTCCTATGAGCGCGGCGACCGCGCCGTGACCGTCCAGCGCCTCGCCGAGTTGGCGGATTTCTACGGGGTTCCGGTGCAGGAACTGCTGCCCGGCACCACGCCCGGCGGGGCCGCCGAGCCGCCGCCGAAGCTCGTCCTGGACCTGGAGCGCCTCGCCCACGTCCCGGCCGAGAAGGCGGGCCCGCTCCAGCGGTACGCCGCCACGATCCAGTCCCAGCGCGGGGACTACAACGGCAAGGTGCTGTCGATCCGCCAGGACGACCTGCGCACCCTCGCCGTGATCTACGACCAGTCCCCCTCGGTGCTCACCGAGCAGCTGATCAGCTGGGGCGTGCTGGACGCGGACGCCCGTCGCGCGGTGGCCCACGAGGAGGGCTGACCTCCCCACCAGCAGAAACGTGCCGCCCGGGGCGGCGCGGTCCCTTCCGGGGCCGTGCCGCCCCGGGCGGTCGTCGTCCTGGGGTCCGCCGGAGCCCAAGGGCCGGGTCCTCCCCGGGCCCTTCCAGCCCGTCCGGCCCCGTCCCAGCCCTTCCGGCCCGTACGACCCGTCCGGCCCGTACGACCCGTCCGGCCCGGGAGCCCCAGCCGGACGCCCTCGCCCCACCCGTTCGGAGGTACACGCGACGGACGGCCCTGACGGCGCCCCGGGGCGCCGTCACCCGGGGTTTCCGTCCGGGAGGCGCGAGAGGGCCGTCAGAGGCCCGGGAAGGGCCTTCCCGGGCCTCTGACGGCCCTCTGGTCCCACCCCCGGGGAACGGGAAACCCCCGCCGCGTGCGCGACGGGGGTCCGGACGGTCCTGTCGGTCAGGCCCTCCGCAGACCGGGCTTCAGCTCCTTGAGCCGTCCCAGCAGTCCGTTGACGAAGGACGGCGAATCGTCGGTGGAGAACTCCTTGGCCAGTTCGACGGCCTCGTCGAGCACCACTGCGTCGGGCGTCCCGTCGACCCAGATCAGCTCGTAGGCGCCGAGCCGCAGGATGTTCCGGTCCACGACGGGCATCCGGTCCAGCGTCCACCCCACGGAGTACTGGGCGAGCAGCTCGTCGATGCGCTCCGCGTGCCGCGCGTAGCCCTCGACCAGCTCCATCGTGTACTCGCTGACCGGCGGCTGCCGGGTGTCGGAGCGCGCGTGGCGCACCCAGTCGGCGAGGACGGTCACGACGTCGACGCCGCGCTGGTCACCCTCGAACAGGATCTGGAAGGCGCGCTTGCGGGCCGTGTTCCGGGCAGCCACGGTTAGCTGTTCACCCGGCCGAGGTAGTCGCCGGAACGGGTGTCGACCTTGATCTTCTCACCGGTGGTGATGAAGAGCGGGACCTGGATCTCGTAGCCGGTCTCCAGCTTGGCGGGCTTGGTGCCGCCGGTGGAGCGGTCACCCTGGACGCCCGGCTCGGTCTCCGCGATGACCAGCTCGACGGCGGTCGGCAGCTCGACGAAGAGCACGTTGCCCTCGTTCTGCGCCACGGTGGCCTCGAAGCCCTCCAGGAGGAAGTTCGCGGCGTCGCCGACGGTCTTGCGGTCGATGTGGAGCTGGTCGTAGGTCTCCATGTCCATGAAGACGAAGTAGTCGCCGTCCATGTAGGAGAACTGCATGTCGCGCTTGTCGACGGTGGCCGTCTCGACCTTGACACCGGCGTTGAAGGTCTTGTCGACGACCTTCCCGGACAGCACGTTCTTGAGCTTGGTGCGCACGAAGGCCGGGCCCTTGCCGGGCTTGACGTGCTGGAACTCGACGACGGACCAGAGCTGGCCCCCGTCGAGCTTGAGCACCATGCCGTTCTTGAGGTCGTTCGTGGAAGCCACGGTTGCGGAATCTCCTGGACTGACGTGGACGACCTGCGGGGCCCGCCTCCGGCGGCTCAGCGTGGGCTGAGGCTAGAGCGCCAGGAGCTCCTTGGTCGTGATGGTGAGTAGCTCGGGTCCGCCGTCCGCCGCGGAGCGGACGACGAGCGTGTCATCGATCCGGACCCCGCCCCGGCCAGGGAGGTGAACCCCCGGTTCGACGGTGACCGGCACACAAGCGTCCAGTTTACCCATGGCGGAGGGGGCGAGCTGCGGGTCCTCGTCCTTTTCGAGTCCCACCCCGTGTCCGATGCGCGCGGGGAGCCCCTCCCGGTGGCCCGCGGCCGCCAGTACGCGGCGGGCCGCGGCGTCCACGTCCCGGTAGGCGGCGCCGGGGGTCAGGGCCTCGCGACCGGCCCGCTGAGCGGCGAAGACGGCGTCGTACAGCTCGATCTGCCAGTCGGCGGGCGAGGTCCCGATGACGAAGGTCCGGCCGATCTCGCAACGGTAGCCCCGGTAGGCCGCGCCCAGGCAGACCGAGAGGAAGTCCCCCTCCTCCACCCGGCGGTCGGTGGGCCGGTGGCCCACCAGTCCGGCGTTCGGCCCGGTGCCGACCGAGGTGCCGAAGGCGGGCCCGTCGGCCCCGTGGTCGACGAGCCGGCGTTCGAGCTCCAGGGCGAGGTGCCGTTCGGTGCGGCCCACCAGGATGGACTCCAGGAGTTCGCTGAGGGCCTGGTCCGCGATCTCCGCCGCGATCCGCAGACAGGCGATCTCGTCCTCGTCCTTGATCAGCCGGAGCTGTTCGACGACCCCGTCGAGGTCGGTCAGCCGCAGCCCGGGGACGGCGGCGCCGACCGCCCGGTGCCGGGCCACCGTCAGATGGTGCTCCTCCACGGCCAGGGAGCCGGCGCCCCGGGCGGCGGCCCGGGCGGCCGCGACGACCGCGGTGTCCTCGCCGGGGTCCTGGAGCACCCGGGTCAGCAGCGTCTCGTCGGGCCCGGGATCGCCGGGGCGGGCCTCCGGGGGCTCCGCGTGGACCAGCAGGTCGCCGCCCTCCTGGAGCAGCAGGGTGGCCCCGGGCGGCGCGGAGCCCGCCAGATAGCGGACGTTCGCGGGGCGGGAGACCAGGACGGCCGCGGTGCCGGTGGCCTCGGTGCGCTCTCTCAGGCGGTCCCGGCGGGTCGCGTAGGTCTCTGCCATGTCCCGAGCCTACGAGCGGCGGGGCGGAAGGGCCCGGTCAGCTCGTCCGGACGGGCCGACCGGGTGAGGGGAGCCGTTCCCCGGGGCGCTTCCCCGTCCTCACCACCGGGGCGGGGTGGTGACCGCGCGGGCCAGGGCCTCGTCGAGGGCGCGGGCGGTGCCGGGGACGTCCAGCCGGGAGTTGTCGATGATGGGCAGGCCGGAGCCGTACCACCCGGCCATCCGGCCGTGGATGCGGGCGACCTCCTCGTCGGTGAGGCGGCGGTTGCCCCGGCGGCGGGCGTTGCGGGCGAGGACCACCTCCAGACCGGGCAGCAGCACCACGGGCAGCAGTCCGGGGCCCACATGGCGCTTCCAGCCGCCGAGGCCCACCGCCGGACGGTCGGGGAAGACCGCGTCGTCGAGGACGCAGGAGATGCCGTTGGCCAGGAAGTTGCGGGCCGCGAAGCCGCAGGTGCGGCGGGCCAGGCGGTACTGGGCCTCGGAGTGGTCGTTCCAGCCGGACTGCGGGTCCGCGAAGCCGCAGCGGACCCATTCCCGGACGTCGTCGAGGCTGATGTGCGCGGTGGGGGTGCGGCGGTGCTCCGCCCAGTACCGGGCGACGCTGGTCTTGCCCGCGCCCGCGGGGCCGATGAGCAGCACGGCGAGGGTGGTGGCGGAGACGTCCGCCACGGGGGCCGGTGGTGGGCTCGGCACCGCGACGGGGCCGCCCGGAGGCAGCCGGAGGTGGCCGGTGGCGTCCGGCACGGGGGGTATCGGGGGGACCGGGCCGCCCTGGTGGCCCGGGGAGGCGGACCGGGCCGCCGGGGGCGGGAGCGGGAAGTCCGCGGACGGCGGCGCGGGCGGGACCGGTGGCGCGGGGGGCGGCCAGCCGGGGCCCGACCCCTCATGGGGTGGCGGTGCTCCCCCTGCGTGCTGCATCCGGTACCACTCCGTCTCGTCGGGCCCGTCCCCGGTGGGGCACCGGACCGGTGGGCCGCGTCTCGTCCTGAGAACTGACCGCGGCCGGACGGAAGTTCCCGTACGGCGCGGTGGGATTCCCCCGACCGGCGGGGGCGCTCCCCCGCACCGTACCGGCCCCCGGCCGCCCGTACGGACGGCCGGGGCGCGGTCGGCTACTGGCCGACCTCCCCGTAGGCGGCGAGCAGCACCGCGGGGTCGGGGCCCTCCAGGACGGTCGGGCGGGCGAGGCCGTCGAGGACGATGAAGCGGAGCAGGTCGCCCCGGGACTTCTTGTCGACCTTCATGGTCTCCAGCAGCTTGGGCCACTGGTCGTAGCGGTAGCTCAGCGGCAGGCCGACGGACTCCAGGACGGTGCGGTGCCGGTCGGCGGTGGCGTCGTCCAGACGGCCCGCGAGCCGTCCCAGCTCGGCGGCGAAGTGCATCCCGACGGAGACCGCCGCGCCGTGCCGCCACTTGTAGCGCTCGTTCTTCTCGATGGCGTGCGCCAGGGTGTGGCCGTAGTTGAGGATCTCGCGGCGGCCCGACTCGCGCAGATCGCCCGAGACCACCTCGGCCTTGACCCGGACGGCCCGCTCGACGAGTTCGGCGGTGTGCGGACCGGCGGGGGTGCGGGCGGCCTGGGGGTCGGCCTCGATCAGGTCGAGGATCACCGGGTCGGCGATGAACCCGGCCTTGATGATCTCGGCGAGCCCGGAGACGTAGTCGTTCACCGGCAGCGACTCCAGCGCGGCCAGGTCGCAGAGCACCCCGGCGGGCGGGTGGAAGGCACCGACGAGGTTCTTGCCCTCGGCGGTGTTGATGCCGGTCTTGCCGCCGACGGCCGCGTCGACCATTCCGAGGACGGTGGTGGGCACCGCGATCCAGCGCACCCCGCGCAGCCAGCTCGCGGCCACGAACCCGGCGAGGTCGGTGGTCGCCCCGCCGCCCACGCCGACGATGACGTCGGTGCGGGTGAACCCGGACTGGCCGAGCGCCTTCCAGCAGTAGGCGGCGACCTCGGCGGTCTTGGCCTCCTCGGCGTTCGGCACCTGGATGGCGACCGCCTCGAAGCCCTGGGCGGCGAGGTCCTCGCGGAGCGCCTCGCCGGTCCCGGCCAGCGCCTCGGGGTGGATCACGGCGACGCGCTTGGCCCGCTCGCCGACGAGGGGGCCCAGCTCGCCGAGAAGCTGGTGGCCGATGAGCACCTCGTAGGGCGCGGTGCCGTCCGTTCCGGCGACCTTGATCCGGATGGGTTCCTGCGCGGTCATGGGGTCTTCTCCTGCGGAGGGTCGGTGGGCAGCCCGAGCGCGTCGAGGACCGCCCGCGCGACCTCCTCGGGGCCGCGCCCGTCGGTGGTGACGACGGCGCGGGCCACCTCGGTGTACAGCGGGAGGCGGGCCTCCATCAGCTCGCGCCACTGGCGGCGCGGGTTGACGGCGAGCAGCGGGCGGGCGACGTTGAGTCCGGTGCGCCGGACGGCCTCGTCCACGTCCATCGTCAGGAAGACGACGGGGTGGCGGGCGAGCAGGGCACGGGTGCCGGGGTCGAGGACGGCTCCGCCGCCCAGGGCGAGGACCCCGTCGTGGGTGGCGAGGGCCTCGCGCACGGCGGCCTTCTCGACGGCGCGGAAGTAGGGCTCGCCCTCGTCCACGAAGATGTCGGAGACCGGACGGCCCTCGGCGGCGACGATGTCGTCGTCGGTGTCCCGGTAGGCGCGGCCGAGCAGCCCGGCGAGCAGCGCGCCCACCGTGGACTTGCCGACGCCCATCGGGCCGACGAGGACGACGAGCGGACCGGTGCCCGGTCCCGCCGGGGCGGGATCGGGGGTCACGGGCGCCGCCGTCACCGGATGCGCAGGTTGTCGAGGTAGGAGCGGACGTTGCGGCGGGTCTCGGGGACGCTGTCGCCGCCGAACTTCTCCGCCACCGCGTCGGCCAGGACCAGCGCGACCATGGCCTCCGCGACGATGCCGGCGGCCGGGACCGCGCAGACGTCGGAGCGCTGGTGGTGGGCCTTGGTGGCCTCGCCGGTCACCACGTCGACGGTGGCGAGGGCGCGCGGGACGGTGGCGATGGGCTTCATCGCGGCGCGCACCCGCAGCAGTTCACCGGTGGTGAGGCCGCCCTCGGTGCCGCCGGAGCGGCCGGAGGAGCGCCGCAGGCCCTCGGAGGTGGAGACGATCTCGTCGTGGGCCTGGGAGCCGGGCACCCGGGCCAGTTCGAAGCCGTCGCCGACCTCCACGCCCTTGATCGCCTGGATGCCCATCAGGGCGGCGGCCAGCCGGGCGTCGAGACGGCGGTCCCAGTGGACGTGCGAGCCGAGGCCGACCGGCACGCCGTAGGCGAGGACCTCGACCACGCCGCCGAGGGTGTCGCCGTCCTTGTGGGCCTGGTCGATCTCGGCGACCATCGCCTTCGAGGCGTCGGCGTCGAGGCAGCGCACCGGGTCGGCGTCGAGCCGCTCGACGTCGCCGGGGACCGGGACGACCCCGTAGGGGGCCTTGGCCGAGGCCAGTTCCACGACGTGGCTGACGATCTCGACGTCCGCGGTCTCCTTGAGGTAGGAGCGGGCGACCGCGCCGAGCGCGACCCGGGCCGCGGTCTCCCGGGCGGAGGCGCGCTCCAGGACCGGGCGGGCCTCGTCGAAGCCGTACTTCTGCATCCCGGCGAGGTCGGCGTGGCCGGGGCGGGGGCGGGTGAGCGGGGCGTTGCGGGCCAGCTGGGCCAGCTCGTCCGGGTCGACCGGGTCGGCGGCCATGACCTGCTCCCACTTGGGCCACTCGCTGTTGCCGACCATGATGGCGACCGGGGAGCCCAGGGTGAGGCCGTGACGGACGCCGCCGATGAAGGTGATCTCGTCGCGCTCGAACTTCATCCGGGCGCCGCGCCCGTAGCCGAGACGGCGGCGGGCCAGGTGGTCGGCCACCATCTCGGTGGTGATCGGGACGCCCGCGGGAAGACCTTCCAGCGTCGCCACCAGGGCGGGTCCGTGGGACTCCCCGGCGGTCAGCCAGCGCAACCTGCTCAACGGTGCTCCTCCTGTGACGGATAAGTGCGCGCACGCGACGTGGACGGCGGGACCGGGTGCGCGGCTCGGCCCGTCACCCCCGATCCTCGCACGTCCGCGATGCCTACCCGTTCGAAGGTCCAGCAAGCGGACGCCCCGGCCCGACAGCTGACCGTCCCCCCGGTTCGTGCCGGGAGGACGGTCGTTCCGGGGCCGGGGCGGGGCTCAGCCGGCGGCGAGGGCCCGTTCGCCCGCCCGGCGCATGGCGGTGAGCGGGGCGGGCGTCCGTCCGGTCATCCGCTCGACCTGGAGGACGGCCTGGTGCACCAGGAGGTCGAGGCCGCTGACGACGGCGCCCCCGTAGGCGGACCAGCGCGCGGCCAGGGTGGTGGGCCAGGGCTCGTAGAGGACGTCGAAGAGGGTCGCGGGGCGTTCGGGCAGCACGGCGGCGAGGGCGTCGGTGGCTCCGGCGGGGGTGGTGGCGATGACCAGCGGGGCGTGCAGGGCCTCGGCCGCGTCGGCCCAGTCGGCGGTGCGGACCTCGACGCCGAGGCGCTCGCCCCAGCCCCGCATCTCGGCGGCGCGGGCGGCGCCCCGGACGTAGGCGGTGATCTCGCCGGTGCAGATCCGGGCGAGGGCGGCGAGCGCGGAGGAGGCGGTGGCCCCGGCGCCGAGGACGGCGGCGGACTCCACGCTCTCGATGCCCCGCTCCCGCAGCGCGGCGACCATTCCGGGGATGTCGGTGTTGTCCCCGAGGCGGCGGCCGTCCTCGGTGAACACCACGGTGTTGACGGCCTCGACGGAGGCGGCGGTGTCGCTGATCCCGTCCAGCAGGGGTATCACCGCGCGCTTGAGCGGCATGGTGAGGGAGAGTCCGGCCCATCCGGGGCCGAGCCCGGCCAGGAAGCCGGGCAGCGCGGCCTCGTCCACCTCGTGCCGGTCGTAGCTCCAGTCGTCCAGCCCCAGTTCGGCGTAGGCCGCGCGGTGCAGGACCGGGGAGAGCGAGTGGGCGATGGGCGAGCCGAGGACGGCCGCCCGGCGCCGGGCGGGGTCAGCCGCCGTTCTTGCGTCGCTC
This sequence comes from Streptomyces sp. JNUCC 64, assembly GCF_054484115.1. NCBI lineage: Bacteria > Bacillati > Actinomycetota > Actinomycetes > Kitasatosporales > Streptomycetaceae > Streptomyces > Streptomyces sp. JNUCC 64. The sequence goes on along the minus strand of NZ_CM137015.1, from coordinate 7,129,150 downwards.
ATTGAATTCCGCCACCAGTTCCTCGTGCTCGGCCAGTGTCTTGGTGAACTTGGTCGTCTTGCTGTCGAGGGAGATGAAGAACATCCAGTCGCCGTCGTCCGGCTGGACCGCGGCGCGCAGGGCGTCCTCGCCGGGGTTGCCGATCGGCCCGGGCGGCAGGCCCTCGTTGAAGTACGTGTTGTACGGGTGGTCGTAGTTGCGGATCTCGGCGATGGAGATGTCGAGCTTGCTCTGGTTCTTCAGGTAGTTGTAGGTGGAGTCGAACTCGATCTTCCGGTTGGTCACCGTGTTGTCCGGTTCCAGCCGGTTGTAGACGACGGCGGCCATCTTCTTGAAGTCGTCGTGCGTCATGCCCTCGGCCTGGACGAGGCTGGCGACGGTGACGACCTGGAGCGGGTCCTTCAGCCCCAGCTCGCGGGCCTTGGCGGCCAGGTCGTAGCCCGCGTACTCGTTCTTGGCCCGGGCGACCATCTTCTTGAGCACCTCGGCGGGCTTCATGCCCTCGGCGACGGGATAGCTCGACGGGTAGAGGAAGCCCTCCAGCGGGTCCTTGCGGTCCGCCGCTCCGTCGACCGCCCACTCCGGCAGTCCGAGGGACTTCCACTGGGAGCGGGCCGCCTTCTGGGTGGTGCCCTCGGTCAGCTCCAGCCGCTTGTCGATCTGCTCGTAGACCCAGACGTTGCGGCGGCCCTCGGCGATGATGAGGTTGTTGCGGCTCTTGGGGCTGAGCATCAGCTCCACGGCGCTGGCCCCGGACATCTGTTTGCGGAGGGTGTAGACCCCGTCCTGGATGCTGTTGCCCTTGGGGTTGCGCTGCTGGGCGGTGACGAAGGCGTCGACGCTCTTGACCACCCCGGCGTCCTTCAGGAGCTGGCCGATGTCGGAGCCGAGCGAGCCCTTGGGGATGTCGACGGAGACCGTCTCGGCGACGCCGTCGCCCGCGAAGTCCGCGGGGGCCCCGTAACGGTCCTGGTAGAACTGGTAGCCGAAGTAGCCGACCGCGCCGACACCGCCCGCGAAGACCACGGTCACCAGCAGGCAGGCGCAGCCGTTGCGGCGCTTGCGCTTGCCTTCGCCCCGGTCGCGGCCCCGGCGGTCCCCGCCCCGGCCGCCGGACCGACCGGACGGTTCGTCGTCGTGGTCGTCGTAGTCGTCGGGGGCGTCCGGACCGCGCGGCGCGTCCCGGTCCGGGTCGGCGAGGAGGCCCTCACCGGGGCCGTCCGGGTCCGGGTCCCAGTCCTGGGGCTCCTCCTCCTGGGGGGACCGCCGCCGGGCGGGGGGCTCGGGCGGCGGGTACGCGTCGGGGGTCCCGTAGTAGTCGGGCTGCTCGGCGCCGTACGCCTCGGGCTGTCCCCCGTAGGGTCCGGCCGGGTCGGTTCCGTAGGGGATCTGGCCCGGCTGGGCGGCTTCCCAGCCGCCCTGGTACTGACCTCCGTAGCCGTCCGGCTGGGGGGTCTCCTGACCGGTCCACTGGTCGTAGCCCTGGCCGGGCTGCTGAACGGGGTGACCGGTGGCGGCGGACTGCTGCTGGACGCACTCCTGCGGCGCGTACTCCTGCTGCTGGTGGTGTCCGGGCACGGGGTAGCCCTGCCCGTCCTGCGGGTAGGGCTGTCCCTGCTGCGGATAGTGCTGCTGGGGGTCCTGCGGGTACTGCTGCTGGCCGGTCTGCGGGGAAGGGCCGGGGTGGCCCTGCTGTCCTCCCCATCCGACGTCCCCGTACGACGGGTCCTCCGGATACCACGGTTCGGAGCCTTGGCCCCGGCCATATTCAGTCATGTGTCCCCATCGAGCCGCGAGGGGGCCACGGGCGTTCGCGGCGCCCCGTCGCACCCACCTCAGTTGCTGTGCGGGGGCTGTTCGAACACCACCGCATCGCGCGGAACGTTACCGTATCGCGATCAGATGACCACTTCGACGCCCTCGCCGGGGGCCGACCCCGACGCCCGTTCGGACTCCAGAGCGTTCTGGAGGATCACCACAGCGGCAACCTGGTCGATGACAGACCGGCCCTTTCGGGACGTGACGCCCGAGGCGCGCAGTCCCTGGCTGGCCGTGACTGTGGTCATCCTCTCGTCCACCAGCCGGACCGGAACGGGCGCGATGGCCCCGGCGAGGCGTCCCGCGAAGGCGCGCACCTTCACCGCGGCCGGGCCCTCGCCCCCCTTGAGGGAGCGCGGGAGCCCGACCACGACCTCGATCGGCTCGTACTCGTCGACGAGCTGGCGCAACCGCCGGTGGGCGGCCGGGACGTCACGTCCCGGCACGGTCTCCACCGGGGTGGCGAGGATGCCGTCGGGGTCGCAGGAGGCGACACCGATCCGGGCGTCCCCCACGTCGATCGCCAGTCTGCGGCCCCGGCGCATCAGACGGCCGTCTCGGCGACGAGCCGTTCGACGGCGGCCACGGCGTCCTCGACGGCGTCGGCGTTCTGGCCGCCGCCCTGGGCGACGTCCGGCTTGCCGCCGCCGCCTCCGCCCAGCGTCTTGGCGGCGGTGCGGACCAGGTCACCGGCCTTCAGACCGCGCTCACGGGCGGTCTCGTTGGTGGCGACGACGGTGAGCGGCTTGCCGCCGACCACGGTGAACAGGGCCACCACGGCGGCCCGGCCGCCCTGGATCCGGCCCCGGACGTCGAGGACCAGCTTGCGCAGGTCGTCGGCGGTGGTGCCGTCCGGCACCCGCCCGGTGACCAGGGCGACGCCCCGGACGTCCTGGGCCGACGCGGCGAGCCCGGCGGCGGCCTGGAGGACCTTCTCCGCGCGGAACCGCTCGATCTCCTTCTCGGCGTCGCGCAGCTTGGTGAGCATGCCGGAGATCTTCTCGGGGAGTTCCTCGGCGCGGCCCTTGACCAGCTCCTGGAGCTGGGCGACGACCGTGTGCTCACGGGCCAGGAAGTTGTAGGCGTCCACCCCGACCAGGGCTTCGACCCGGCGCACCCCGGAGCCGATGGACGACTCGCCCAGCAGCTTCACCAGGCCCAGCTGGGAGGTGTTGTGGACGTGGGTGCCGCCGCACAGCTCCTTGGAGAAGTCGCCGATGGTGACGACCCGGACCCGCTCGCCGTACTTCTCGCCGAACTCGGCGATGGCGCCCTGCTTCTTGGCCTCGTCGATGCTCATGACCTCGGCCTCGACCTCCAGGTCGCGCGAGAGCACCTCGTTGATCCGCTGCTCCACGTCGGTGAGGACGGCGCCGGGCACGGCGGCCGGGGAGCCGAAGTCGAAGCGGAAGCGGCCGGGCTGGTTCTCCGAACCGGCCTGGGCGGCCGTCGGGCCGAGGGCGTCGCGCAGCGCCTGGTGGGTGAGGTGGGTGGCCGAGTGGGCGCGGGCGATGGCCTTGCGGCGGCGCACGTCGATGGTGGCGTGGGCCGTGGCGCCGAGGGTGACCTCGCCGACCTGGACGACGCCCTTGTGCACGTAGACGCCGGGGACCGGCTTCTGGCAGTCGCGGACCTCGACGACGGCGCCCGAGTCCAGCCGGATGCGGCCGGTGTCACCGATCTGGCCGCCGCCCTCGGCGTAGAACGGGGTGCGGTCGAGGACGATCTCGACCTCGTCGCCCTCGGTGGCGGCGGGCGAGGCGACGCCGTCCACCAGGATGCCGACGATCCGGGACTCGCCCTCGGTGGCGGTGTAGCCGATGAAGTCGGTCTCCCCCGACCCGTCGGCGATCTCCCGGTAGGCGCCGAGGTCGGCGTGACCGGTCTTCTTGGCGCGGGCGTCGGCCTTGGCGCGCTCCCGCTGCTCCTTCATCAGCCGGCGGAAGCCGTCCTGGTCGACGGCGAGCCCCTGCTCGGCGGCCATCTCCAGGGTGAGGTCGATCGGGAAGCCCCAGGTGTCGTGGAGCAGGAACGCCTTGTCGCCGGAGAGGACGGTGCCCCCGGTGGCCTTGGTCTCCGTGACGGCGGAGTCGAGGATGTTGGTGCCGGCCTTCAGGGTCTTGAGGAAGGCGGCCTCCTCCGCGAGGGCCACGGTCTCGATGCGGCCGCGCTCGGTCTCCAGCTCGGGGTACTGCTCGCCCATGGTGCGGATGACGGTGTCGACCAGCGGGCCGACGACCGGACCGGTGGCGCCCAGCAGCCGCATGTTGCGGATGGCGCGGCGCATGATGCGGCGCAGCACGTAGCCGCGCCCCTCGTTGCCGGGGGTGACGCCGTCCCCGATGAGCATCACGGAGGTGCGCATGTGGTCGGAGACCACGCGCAGCGCGACGTCGCTCTCGTGGGCGCGGCCGTAGGCGACCCCGCTCAGCTCGGTGGCCTTGTCGATCACGACCCGGGAGGTGTCGATCTCGTACATGTTGTGCACGCCCTGGAGGATCATGGCGAGCCGTTCGAGACCGAGACCGGTGTCGATGTTCTTGCTCGGCAGTTCGCCGAGGATCTCGAAGTCCTCCTTGCCGGTGCCCTCGCCGCGCTCGTACTGCATGAACACGAGGTTCCAGATCTCGACGTACCGCTCGTCGTTGACGGCCGGGCCGCCCTCGACGCCGAACTCGGGGCCGCGGTCGTAGTTGATCTCGGAACAGGGGCCGCAGGGGCCGGGCACGCCCATGGACCAGAAGTTGGGGCCCTTGCCCAGGCGCTGGATGCGCTCGGCGGGGACGCCGATGACGTCGCGCCAGATGCGCTCGGCCTCGTCGTCCTCCTCGTAGACGGTGATCCACAGGCGCTCGGGGTCGAGGGCGTAGCCGCCGTCCTCCAGGGAGTTGGTCAGCAGCTCCCAGGCGAACTTGACGGCGCCTTCCTTGAAGTAGTCGCCGAAGGAGAAGTTGCCGCACATCTGGAAGAACGTGCCGTGCCGGGTGGTCTTGCCGACCTCTTCGATGTCCGGGGTGCGCACGCACTTCTGGACGCTGGTGGCCCGGGGGTAGGGGGGCTTCACCTCGCCGAGGAAGTACGGCTTGAAGGGGACCATGCCCGCCGGGACGAGGAGCAGCGTGGGGTCGTCCGCGATCAGCGACGCCGACGGCACGACGGTGTGCCCACGCTGCTCGAAGAAGCGCAGCCAGCGACGGCGGATTTCAGCCGACTCCATCAGTGGTCCTCATTCCGGTTGTCTTTGTGCGAATACATGTCCGAACGCATGGGGTGACCGAGGTATTTCGGCTCGTCCGGAGTTCCTGGGGGGCGGGGGGCGTCGAGGGCCGCCCGGCGGGGCGGGGGCAGTGCCCCGCCGCCCGGGCCGCGCAGCCCGAGCGCGTCGCCGAGTTCGGCCTCGCGCTGGAGCATGCCCGCCCGGACGTCGAGGGCGAACTCCCGGACCCGGTGGCCCGCGTCGACGGCCTTGTCTGCGGCCTGGGCGGCGAGGCTCTCGGGGGTGAGCCGCTTGAGCTTGCGGTGGACCTTGGTGGTGGCCCAGACCCCCGCGGCGGCACCCGCGGTGAACCAGAACGTACGGCGGAACATCCCTGTCTCAGCCCTTCTGCCGCCTGCCACGGCGGGCGGTGGGTACGGTCCGGCCGACGATCACGGAGCGGCGGGTCCGCCCGGTGGCCGGGGGTTCCTCGGCGGCGTCGGCGCGGCCGAGCGCGCGGCGGACGCCGTAGCCGAACGCGGCGACCTTCACCAGGGGGCCGCCGAAGGTGGAGGCCACGGTGGTGGAGAGCGCGGAGGCGTTGGAGGTGACCTCCTGCACGTCGGAGGCGATGGCGTCGACCCGGTCGAGCTGCGTCTGCGCGGAGCGGACCGCCTCGGTGGCACCGGCGAGCAGCGGAACGGCCTGGTCGGTCACGTCCGCGACGAGCTTGGTGGTCGCCCTGAGCGTCTGGGCCAGCCTCGCCAGCGCGACGGCGAGGAAGGAGACCAGGATCGCCCAGAAGACGGCCACCAGGATGCCGGCCACCTCTCCACCGGACACTGCGCACCGCTCCCTGAGATAGCGCCCGGGGTGACCGGACTCGCTGGGTCGAACCGCCGCCGACCGGGGCCGACGGACGTCGTACGAGCCTATCGCGCCGGGCACCTCGGTCCGTACCGGTAATTCGCCGCCGGGGCGCGTGGCGGAACGCCGGGGCGGTTCCCGTACTACGGGTCGCCCTCCCGGCGCGAACTGATTGTACGTAACGCTTATGCGTGAGTACGCTCCGTTGCTCATGCGACCCCCATCGCGGCCCGGTCCGCGAACGAACGATTCTGCGGGCGGTGCCGGAACGCTCCGGGACCTGCCGCTGGAACTGACCTCCTTCATGGGCCGCGCCCCCGAACTGGCCCTGCTGCGCGAGGCGACGGAGCGCTCCCGGCTGGTGACCGTGGTCGGCCCCGGCGGCATCGGCAAGTCCCGGCTGGCGGCCCGCGCGGCCGTGGTCTGCGCCCCGCCGGACGGGGCGCGTCTGGTGGACCTCGCCGCCGTGACCGCCGGGCAGCTGGTCGACTACGCGGTCGCCGAGGCGCTGGGACTCACCGACCACGTCCTGAGACCGGCCCGGGACGTGCTGGTGGAGCACTTCGCGGGACGGCGCGCGCTGCTCGTCCTGGACGGCTTCGAACACCTGGTGGACCCGTGCGCCGCGCTGGTGCGCGAACTGCTGCGGGCCACCCCGGGACTGCGGGTGCTCGCCTCGGGGCGGCGGCCCCTCGGGGTGCGCGGCGAGCGGGTGGTGCCGCTGGGCCCGCTGGACGAGCGGGACGCGGTGGCCCTGTTCACGGACCGCGCCGAGACGGCGGTCCCGGGGTTCGCGCTGGACGAGGCCGGCGCGGCGGACGTCCGGGAGATCTGCCGCCGGCTGGACGGCATCCCGCTGGCGGTGGAACTGGCGGCCGGACGGCTCACCGCGCTCTCCCCCGGCCAGTTGCTGCAGCGCCTCGACGACCGGTTCCGGCTGCTGACCGGCGGCGGCCGGGACGCGCTGCCCCGGCACCGGACCCTGCGCACCGCCATCGGCTGGAGCCATGAGCTGTGCACCGCCGGGGAACGGCTGCTGTGGGCCCGGCTCTCGGTGTTCTCCGGCCCCTTCGACCTGGAGGCCGCCGAGTACGTCTGCGGCGGTGACGGGCTCCCCGTGGACGAGGTCCTCGACGTGCTGAGCGGACTGCTCGCCCAGTCGGTGGTCACCCGGGAGGACGGTCCCCGGGGCGTGCGGTACCGGATGCTGGAGACGGTGCGGGCCTACGGCGCGGACTGGCTGGCGGGCACCGGGGAGACCGCGCGGCTGCGGCGCCGTCACCGGGACTGGTACACGGGGCTGGCCACCTGGTGCGAGCTGGAGTGGTTCTCGCCCCGGCAGACGGAGGTGGCCGCGCGGATCGAGGCCGAGCTGCCGAACCTGCGGATCGCGCTGGAGTACTCGCTGACCGAGCCCGGGGAGACCCGGCTGGGCCAGCACCTGGCGGGCACCCTGGGCTTCTACTGGGCGGGCTGCGGACGGACGGCGGAGGGACGGCACTGGCTCCAGCGGAGCGTGGAGCTGGACCCGGGCCCCGAGGCGGCGGGGGACGAGTTCCCGAACGCCCGGCTCAAGGCGCTGTGGGTCTTCGGCCACCTGGCGCTCCTCCAGGGCGACACCGTCCCGGCGCTGGTCGCCCTGGCCGAGTGCCGGGAGGAGGCCGAGCGGATGGACGACGCCCTGGCGGTGGCCTGCGCCGAGCACCGCACGGGCTGTCTCGCGCTGGTCGGTGACGACCCGGTGCGCGCCGAGCGGCTGCTGCGCTCGGCGCTGGCCCGCTACCAGGAGATCGGGGAGCTGAACAGCGCCGTTCTGACGGCCCGGGTGGAGCTGGCCCTGGCACTGCTCTTCCAGCGGGGCGCGACGGGCGGGCGCGGGGACCCGGCGGTGGCCGAGGCGGCGCGGCTGTGCGAGGAGGTGCGGGAGATCTGCGAGGACCACGGGGAGCGCTGGGCGCTGGCGTACGCGCTGTACGGGCTGGCGTACGTGGCGTGGGCCGAGGGGGATCCGGCCCGGGCCCGGCGGCTGCTGGAGGAGTGCCTGGTCATCGGGGACTCCTTCCGGGACCTGCTGGTGGTGGCGCTCGCCGTCGAACTGCTCGCCCCGGTGGCCCTGGACGAGGGGGACCCGGCGGAGGCGGCGGTGCTCCAGGGCGCGGCGGGCGGGCTGTGGCCCCTGGTGGGGGCGGAGCTGTTCGGCTCGGTCTGCTACCGGCTGCCCCGGGTGCTGTGCGAGCGGCGGGCCCGGGCCCTGCTGGGCGACGCGCGGTACGAGGAGCGCGTCCGGCGGGGGGTGCCGCTGGGACTGGAGGGAACGGTGCGACGGGCGCTCGGCCGGGGCGCGGAGGCGGTGCCGACGGGGGGCCCGGAGCTGCCGGGCGGCCCCGGCGGTCCGGCGGACGACCCGGACGGTTCCGGTGACGCGGCCGGTCCCGGTGGTACGGGAGGGACGGAGGACCCGACGGCGGCGGGCCCGGGAACACCACGGCCCGCCGCCTCGCCCGCTCCGGGGAGCGGGGAGACGACGGGCTGAGGCGGAGACGCGGGGGTACTACGTCCGGATCAGCGGGCGTAGTACTCGACGACGAGCTGCTCGTCGCAGATCACGGGGATCTCCTTGCGCTGCGGGTCCCGGTCCAGACGGAAGGCCAGGGCCTTCAGGTTGACCTGGAGGTAGCGCGGGGTCTCGCCGTCCGCGGCGTAGCCACCCTCGCGGGAGACCTGGAACAGCGTCTTCTCGCGGGAGCGCTCGCGGACCATGACGACGTCGTCGGGGCGCACGCGGAAGGAGGGCTTGTCGACCTTCTTGCCGTTGACCTCGATGTGGCCGTGGACGACCATCTGGCGGGCCTGGTAGATCGTGCGGGCGATCCCGGAGCGCAGGACCAGCGCGTCGAGGCGCCGCTCCAGCTCGATGATCAGGGCCTCGCCGGTCTTGCCCTGGACCTTGCTGGCGCGCTCGTAGGCGCGGACCAGCTGACGCTCGGAGACGTCGTACTGCGCGCGCAGACGCTGCTTCTCCAGCAGACGGACCTTGTAGTCCGAGGTCTGCTTGCGGCCGCGGCCGTGCTCACCCGGCGGGTAGGGGCGGGCCTCGAAGTACTTGACGGCCTTGGGGGTCAGCGCGATGCCGAGGGCACGCGACTTCTTGACCTTGGGACGGGACTGGTTCGCCACGAACCAAACCTCTTCTCGACTGTTGCGAATACGGCTTCACCAGGGTTAGGGAGGTCGCATCCGCAGCCTGGGGAAACCCGGGAGGCCCCGTACGGGTCCTTCGGGCAGCCGCTCCCCTGGTCTGGGCACAAACGTGCAGCACGCGAGTGGCCCACCGGCCTCCACGAGGGGGATGGTGGGCTGCCCGCGACACCGTTCGACGGTGCGCGACGCTCCTGGAACCCCGTCCTCACGGACCGGGTTCCGGCTGACTGTCCCGCTCTGGTGAACCGACCGGGGCCGGACACGGGACGCAGCGCTCGGAACAGCTTACCGGGTGTCCGGGGGTGCCGCCGACCGGGCCCGGGTCCGGATCACCCGGCCGGGGAGGGCGGGGACGGCGGCGCGGGCGGCGGCTCGCCCTTCAGCCGGGCGCGGACCCGCTCCACGACGTCGGCGTAGCGGGCCTCGGCCCCGTACCGGGTGGGCTGGTAGTACCGCTTGCCGTCGACGGCCTCCGGGGCGTACCGCTGGGTGGCGATCCCCCCGGGGACGTCATGGGGGTAGACGTACCCCTGGGCGTGGCCCAGCTTGGCCGCGCCCTGGTAGTGGCCGTCCCGCAGATGGGGCGGGACCTGGCCCGCGAGTCCGGCCCGGACGTCGGCCCGGGCGGCGGTGATGGCGAGGGTGGCCGCGTTGGACTTGGGGGCCAGGGCCAGCGCGATGGTGGCGTGGCTGAGGGTGAGCGCGGCCTCGGGGAAGCCGATGAGGGCGACGGCCTGGGCGGCGGCCACGGCGGTCGGCAGGGCGGTGGGGTCGGCGAGCCCGATGTCCTCGCTGGCCGAGATCATCAGCCGCCGGGCGATGAACCGGGGGTCCTCACCGGCCTCGATCATGCGCGCCAGGTAGTGCAGCGCGGCGTCCACGTCGGAGCCCCGGATGGACTTGATGAGGGCGCTGGCCACGTCGTAGTGCTGGTCACCGGCGCGGTCGTAGGTGACGGCGGCCCGGTCGACGGACTCCTCCAGGGTGGTCAGCGTGAGCGCCGCCTCCCCCTTGGCGAGCGCGGCCCCGGCCCCCGCCTCCAGCGCGGTCAGTGCCCGCCGGGCGTCCCCGCCCGCGATCCGCAGCAGATGCCCCTCGGCGTCCTCGTCGAGGGTGACGACCCCGTCGAGGCCCCGCTCGTCGGTGAGCGCCCGGGCGAGCAGCCCGCGCACGTCCTCGTCGGTGAGGGGTTCCAGGGTGAGCAGCAGGGAGCGGGAGAGCAGCGGCGAGATCACCGAGAAGTACGGGTTCTCGGTGGTGGCGGCGACCAGGGTGACCCAGCGGTTCTCCACGGCGGGCAGCAGCGAGTCCTGCTGGGCCTTGCTGAAGCGGTGGATCTCGTCCAGGAAGAGGACGGTCTCCTTGCCGTAGCCGCCGGTGGCGCGGCGGGCGCCGTCGATGACCGCGCGGACCTCCTTGACGCCTGCGGTGATCGCCGACAGCTCCACGAAGCGCTTGTTGGTGGCCTTGGAGACCACGTGCGCCAGGGTCGTCTTGCCGGTGCCGGGCGGGCCCCAGAGGAACACCGAGGAGGGTCCGGCGGGACCCCCGGCGCCCTCGCCGACCAGTCGTCTGAGGGGGGAGCCGGGCTTGAGCAGATGCCGCTGGCCGACGACCTCGTCGAGGGTGCGCGGACGCATGCGCACGGCCAGGGGGCTGCTCGCCGGGTCCTTCTCCTGGCGTTCCTCGGCGGCCGCGGTGAAGAGATCGGGTTCCACGCCTTGAAGCCTATGCCAAGGGTCCGACAACGCGGACGGGCCCGCCGGGGAGCTTCCCCGACGGCCCCGGCGGCGGGCCTCAGCTGGTCCAGAAGTCCCACCAGCGGGTCAGGATCAGCATCCCGATGATCCCGATGTGGACCACGGGCAGCACCCAGGTGAACTCGTCGAAGAAGCCCTTCAGCCAGCCCGGGGCCGGAAGGAGGCCGTTGCGGACGTTGGCCGAGGTGACGTACCAGAACATGACGATGGTCGCGACCCAGGCGAGGCTGCACCACAGGCACAGGGAGTTGATCTCGTACAGGGACTGGTAGGTGAGCCAGGCGCAGAAGACGACGCCGAAGAGCATCCCGGCGTTCATGGTGAGCCAGTACCAGCGCGGGAAGCGGGCTCCGGAGAGCAGGCCCATGCCGACGCAGACGATCATGCCGTAGGCGACCAGGCCCAGCATCGGGTTGGGGAACCCGAAGACGGCGGCCTGTTCGCTCTTCATGATGTTGCCGCAGGAGACGACCGGGTTGAGGCTGCACCCGGGGACGAAGTCCGGGTCCTCCAGCAGCTTGAACTTGTCGAGGGTGATGACCCAGGCGGCGAGCAGTCCGGCGGCGCCCGTGATCACCAGCAGCAGGGCGAGCCCCCGGCCGGAGCCGGTTCTGGCGGTCTCCTCCGGCGGGGAGGACACCACGGGTCGCGTCGCCTTCGTCTTGGTCATCTCGGTCATCTCGCCGTTTCCGTCAGTCGAGTCAGGTCCAAGGGCACGGTCATTGTGCCGCACGGGACCCCTGACGCACCGTTCACGGGGGATAAGCGTTCGCTGTGTGCCCGCCGTCTCCGCCCAGGTGACGGGTGGTGCGGAAGAAGACCCGAGGGGGCCGCGCGGCACCCGGCCGCGCGACCCCCTCGTACGGATGTGCCCGCCGTCAGCCCAGCCGGGAGCGGAGCTTGTCGACGACCGCCTCCAGGGCGACGGGCTCCTGCTCGCCCGACTCCATGTCCTTCAGCTGGACGACGCCGTCCTCCAGGTCCCGCTCCCCGGCGACCAGCGCGTAACGGGCGCCGGAGCGGTGGGCGGACTTCATCGCGGACTTGATCCCCCGGCCGCCGTAGGCGAAGTCGGTGGCCACCCCGCCCCGGCGCAGTTCGGCCACCACGCCGAACAGGACCTTGCGGGCCCGCTCGCCGAGCGGGACCGCGTAGACGCTGGTGGCGGGCGGGAGGTCGAGGACGATCCCCTCGGCCTCCAGGGCGAGGACGGTCCGGTCGACGCCGAGCGCCCAGCCGACGGAGGGCAGCGCGGGTCCGCCGATCATCTCGGAGAGCCCGTCGTAGCGGCCGCCGCCGCCCACCGCGGACTGCGAGCCGAGGCCGTCGTGGACGAACTCGAAGGTGGTCCGGGTGTAGTAGTCGAGCCCGCGCACCAGCCGGGGGTCGTCCTCGAAGGCGACGCCCTGGGCGGTCAGCAGCTCGCGGACCTCCGCGTGGTAGGCGCGGCACGCCTCGCAGAGGTGGTCCTCCAGCAGCGGGGCGCCGACCAGCAGTTCCTGGACCTCGGGGCGCTTGTCGTCGAGGACCCGCAGCGGGTTGATCTCGACCCGGCGGCGGGTCTCCTCGTCCAGGTCCAGGCCGCGCAGGAAGCCCTGGAGGGCCTCGCGGTAGACGGGACGGCACTCGCGGTCGCCGAGCGAGTTCAGCAGGATGCGGAACTCGCTCAGGCCCAGCGAGCGGTACGCCTGGTCGGCGAGGATGATCAGCTCGGCGTCCAGGGCCGGGTCCTCGGTGCCGATGGCCTCCGCGCCGACCTGCGAGAAGTGGCGGTAGCGGCCCTTCTGGGGGCGCTCGTAGCGGTAGTAGGAGCCCGAGTACCAGAGCTTGACCGGGAGGTTGCCGGCCTTGTGGAGGTTGGCCTCCAGGGCGGCGCGCAGCACGGAGGCGGTGCCCTCGGGGCGCAGCGCGAGTTCGTCGCCGCCCTTGGTGGTGAGGGTGTACATCTCCTTGGTCACGATGTCGGTGGACTCGCCGACGCCGCGCGCGAAGAGCTCCACGTTCTCGAAGCCGGGGGTCTCGACGTAGCCGTAGCCGGAGGCCCGCAGCGGGGCGGAGATGGCCTCGCGGACGGCGAGGAAGGCCGCGCTGGACGGCGGGATCAGGTCGTACGTGCCCTTGGGGGCGGTGAAGGTGCTCACGGGTTCTTCGTCTCGTCACATTCCTCGTCGGGGAGCCGCGGGGGCTCCCTGGCCGTCGGCCACCTGCCGCAGATAGGGGTTGGTGGCGCGTTCCCGGCCGATGGTGGTCTGGGGGCCGTGGCCGGACAGCACCACGGTCGAGTCGTCGAGCGGCAGGCACACCCGGGCCAGGGACCGCAGGATCTCGGAGTGGCTGCCGCCGGGCAGGTCGGTGCGTCCGATGGAGCCGGCGAAGAGCAGGTCGCCCGAGAAGAGGACGGACGGCACGTCCGCCCGCTCGGGCATCCCGAAGGTCACCGACCCCTTGGTATGGCCGGGGGCGTGCGCCACGGTCAGTTCCAGACCGGCCAGCTCCAGCGCCGAGCCGTCGGTCAGTTCCCTGAGGTCGTCGGGCTCCCCCACGGTCAGCTCCCCCATCAGGGGCGCGCCGATGCTCCGGCCGAGCGCCTTCTCGGGGTCGCTCAGCATGTACCGGTCCTCGGGGTGGATCCAGGCGGGCACGTCGTGCGCGCCGCACACCGGGAGCACCGAGGCGACGTGGTCGACGTGGCCGTGGGTGAGGACGACGGCGACGGGCTTGAGCCGGTGCTTGGCGATGGCGTCCTCGACTCCCTGGGCGGCCTGGTGGCCCGGGTCGATGATCACGCACTCCTCACCGGCGGCGGGGGCGACCAGATAACAATTGGTGCCCCAGGCCCCGGCGGGGAACCCCGCAATGAGCACGATCGTCCTTCGTGTGTCTCGGATGTTCTCGTACCGTCCGGCACGAATGGGATGCCGTGACGCCCGCCGTCCGGAGGGCCCGGCCCCTCCAGAGCCTACCGGCGCTGCCGTTCCCACAGCGAACCCGGATACGGTACGGGACACACACGCAGAGGCCGGGGCCGCGATCGCGCGGTTCGGGCCCGGTCACCACACGAACGGAGACATCCCGTTGGTCAGCCAGGAGCAGCGGCGGCGGCAGCTCGCCCGGGAGAAGTTCTTGCGGCAGCAGCAGCGGCGCGAGGACGCGCGGCGCAAGGGGCGCACGCGCAACGCGGTGATCGCGGCGGCGCTGGCCGTGGTGGTGGCGGGCGGCGCGGTGTCGTACGCGGCCGGGGCCTTCGACCCCGAGGAGAAGGGCAAGGACAGCGCGGCGGTGCCCTCGGCGTCCCCGAGCAAGGCGCCGGACCCGTGCGAGAAGCCCGCCGGGGGCAAGCCGAAGACGGCGACGTACAAGAAGGAACCGAAGCTCGCGATCGACACGTCCGCGGACTACACGATGAAGCTGGACACCACCTGTGGTCAGCTGGACGTCGAGCTGGACGCCAAGGCCGCGCCCCGGACGGTGAACTCGTTCGACTTCCTGCTGAACAAGGGCTACCTCGACAACACCAAGTGCCACCGGCTCACCACCGCGGGCATCTACGTGCTCCAGTGCGGTGACCCGCGGGGCACCGGACAGGGCGGCCCCGGCTACACGCTCCCGGACGAGAACCTGAAGGACAAGCGGCTGAAGGGCGACGTGTACCCGGCGGGCACGGTCGCGATGGCCAACCAGTACAACCCGCAGACGAAGAAGGGCCGCGACACCGGCGGCAGCCAGTTCTTCCTCGTCTACCAGGACAGCCAGCTCCCGGCCGACTACACGCCGTTCGGGACGGTGTCCGAGGAGGGCATGAAGGTCCTCTCGAAGATCGCGGCCGCCGGTGCGGGCGCTCCGGACCAGACGACGGGCAACACCGCCCCCAACGCGACGGTGGTCATCAACAAGGCCACGGTCGGCAAATCCTGATCCCAACTGCGTAATTTCGGTCGCGCGGGATGCGGACAGCCGCACCGCCGGTCGCCTAGATTGACCGTGACGAAACTGTGGACGATGCCCGGGGACCCCTCCGGTCCGCGCGGGCATCATGTGGAGGAGGCGCTGTGAGCAGCGACCCGTGGGGCCGCGTCGACGAGACGGGGACCGTGTACGTGCGGACGGCCGAGGGCGAGCAGGTCGTCGGTTCCTGGCAGGCGGGCTCTCCCGAGGAGGCGCTGGCCTACTTCGAACGCAAGTACGAGGGCCTGGTCGTGGAGATCGGCCTCCTGGAACGCCGGGTGAGGACCACCGACCTGTCGGCGAAGGACGCGCAGACGGCCATCGGCCACCTCCGCGAGCAGGTGGACGCGCACCACGCGGTGGGCGACCTCGACGCGCTGCGCAAGCGGCTCGACGCGCTCGTGGCGACGGTCGAGTCGCGCCGTGAGGAGCGCAAGGCGGAGCGGGCCAAGCAGTCCGACGAGGCCCGCCACGCCAAGGAGGCGCTGGTCACCGAGGCGGAAGAGCTGGCCAACAGCGACCAGTGGCGCTCGGCCGGAGAGCGGCTGCGGGCGCTGGTGGACACCTGGAAGGGGCTGCCGCGACTCGACCGCAAGTCGGACGACGAGCTGTGGCACCGCTTCTCGCACGCCCGCTCCGCCTTCTCGAAGCGCCGCAAGGCGCACTTCGCGTCGCTGGACGCGCAGCGCGAGGACGCCCGCAAGGCCAAGGAGAAGCTGGTCTCCGAGGCGGAGGCGCTGTCGGGTTCCACGGACTGGGGTCCGACGGCTGCCCGCTACCGCGAGCTGATGGCCGACTGGAAGGCCGCCGGCCGGGCGCAGCGGGAGCACGAGGACGACCTGTGGAACCGGTTCCGGGGCGCCCAGGACGTGTTCTTCGCGGCGCGCAGCTCGGTGTTCGCCGAGCGGGACGCCGAGCAGGCGGAGAACCTCAAGCTGAAGGAGGAGCTGGCCGGTGAGGCCGAGAAGATCCTCCCGGTGACGGATCTGAAGGCGGCGCGGGCCGCGTTCCGTTCGGTCAACGAGCGCTGGGAGGCCATCGGCCATGTGCCGAGGGACGCCCGGGCCCGGGTCGAGGGCCGGATGCACGCCGTGGAGCGGGCCATCCAGGAGTCCGAGGAGACCGAGTGGCGGCGGACCAACCCGGAGGCGCGGGCCCGCGCCGAGGGGCTGACCGGTCAGCTGCAGGCCGCCGTGGACAAGCTGCGGACACAGATCGACACGGCGCGGACGCAGGGCAACACCGCCAAGGCGGACAAGCTGGAGCGTGAGCTGGCGGGGCGGCAGGCGCTGCTCGACCAGGCCCTCAAGGGGCTCCAGGAGTTCGGCGGCTGACCTCCCGGTCCGAGGTGACCAGATAGGGGGCGGCCCCGCACCGGTCGGTGCGGGGCCGCCCCCTTCGGCATGTCGGCGGGCCGGTCAGGGCCTGCGGGCGGAGGTGACGCGGTAGACGTCGTAGACGCCCTCGACGCCGCGGACCGCCTTGAGGACGTGGCCCAGGTGCTTGGGGTCGCCCATCTCGAAGGTGAACCGCGAGGTGGCCACCCGGTCCCGGGAGGTCTGGACGGCCGCCGAGAGGATGTTGACGTGCTGGTCCGAGAGGACCCGGGTGACGTCGGAGAGCAGCCGGGAGCGGTCCAGCGCCTCGACCTGGATGGCGACCAGGAACACTGAGGACTGGGTGGGCGCCCATTCGACGTCCAGGATGCGCTCGGGCTGCTTGGACAGGGAGTCGACGTTGACGCAGTCCGCGCGGTGCACCGAGACCCCGCTGCCCCGGGTGACGAAGCCGATGATCGGATCGCCAGGCACCGGGGTGCAGCAGCGGGCCAGCTTCACCCAGACGTCGTCGACGCCCTTGACGACGACACCCGGGTCGGTGGAGCGGCGCTTGCGGGCGCGGCCGCGCGCGGGCGGCACGCCCTCCGCGATGTCCTCGCTGGCGGCCTCCTCGCCACCGAGCGCCTGGACCAGCTTCTGGACGACGTTCTGGGCGGCGACGTGGCCCTCGCCGATCGCCGCGTACAGCGAGGAGATGTCCGGGTAGCGCATCTCGTGGGCGAGGGTGACCAGGGAGTCGCCGGTGAGGATGCGCTGGATGGGCAGGTTCTGCTTGCGCATCGCGCGGGCGATGGCGTCCTTGCCCTGTTCGATGGCCTCGTCGCGGCGTTCCTTGGAGAACCAGGCCCGGATCTTGTTGCGGGCCCGGGGGGACTTGACGAAGCCGAGCCAGTCCCGGGAGGGGCTGGCGGTGGTCGCCTTGGAGGTGAAGACCTCGACCAGGTCGCCGTTGTCGAGGGTGGACTCCAACGGCACCAGGCGCCCGTTGACCCGGGCTCCTATCGTGCGGTGGCCGACCTCGGTGTGCACGGCGTACGCGAAGTCGACGGGGGTGGCGCCCGCGGGGAGCGCTATGACGTCGCCCTTGGGCGTGAAGACGAAGACCTCGTTGCGGGAGAGGTCGAAGCGCAGCGACTCCAGGAACTCGCCCGGGTCCTCGGTCTCCTTCTGCCAGTCGAGGAGCTGGCGCAGCCAGGCCATGTCGTTGACGGCAGCGCCGTCCTTGCCCGCCTTGCCCGACGGGCCGCGGGGCGCGTCGGTGCGGACCTTGGAGGCGCCCGCCACGGCCTCCTGCTTGTACTTCCAGTGCGCGGCGATGCCGTACTCGGCGCGGCGGTGCATGTCGAAGGTGCGGATCTGGAGTTCGACGGGCTTGCCGTTGGGGCCGATCACCGTGGTGTGCAGCGACTGGTACATGTTGAACTTGGGCATCGCGATGTAGTCCTTGAAGCGCCCCGGAACCGGGTTCCAGCGCGCGTGGACCGTGCCCAGCGCCGCGTAGCAGTCGCGGACGGTGTCCACCAGGACGCGGATGCCCACCAGGTCGTAGATCTCCGCGAAGTCCCGGCCGCGGACGATCATCTTCTGGTAGACGCTGTAGTAGTGCTTGGGACGGCCGGTGACGGTCGCCTTGATGCGGGCGGCCCGCAGATCGGTCTGGACCTCGTCGGTCACTATGGCGAGGTACTCGTCCCGCTTGGGGGCGCGCTCCGCGACGAGCCGGACGATCTCGTCGTACATCTTGGGGTAGAGGATCGCGAAGGCGAGGTCCTCCAGCTCCCACTTGATGGTGTTCATGCCCAGCCGGTGGGCGAGCGGGGCGTAGATCTCCAGCGTCTCGCGGGCCTTCTTCTCCTGCTTCTCCCGCTTGAGGTAGCGCATGGTGCGCATGTTGTGGAGCCGGTCCGCGAGCTTGATGACCAGGACGCGCGGGTCCTTGGCCATCGCGACGACCATCTTGCGCACGGTCTCGGCCTGCGCCGCCTCGCCGAACTTGACCTTGTCCAGCTTGGTGACGCCGTCCACCAGCAGGGCGACGGTGTCCCCGAAGTCGCGGCGCAGGGTGTCCAGGCCGTACTCGGTGTCCTCGACGGTGTCGTGCAGCAGCCCGGCCATCAGGGTCGCCGGGTCCATGCCCAGCTCGGCGAGGATGGTGGTGACGGCGAGCGGGTGCGTGATGTACGGATCGCCGCTCTTGCGCTTCTGACCGCGGTGCCAGCGCTCGGCGACCTGGTACGCCTTCTCGATCTGGCGGAGGGTGGCCGTCTCGGTCTTGGGGTCGTTGCCCCGCACTATCCGCAGCAGCGGTTCCAGGACCGGGTTGTACGGGTTGGAGCGCTGGACGCCCAGCCGGGCGAGACGGGCGCGGACCCGGTTGGAGGAGGCGGAACGCGCGGGGGTCTGCCCCTGGGAGGTCCGGGCGGGGACCGGCGCGGGGGCGGCGGGAGCGGGCCGTGGCGAGGGTTTGGGGCGCGAGGCGTCCTCCGCCCGGCCGCCGCGCTTGTCGGCGGGCTTGGCCTGTCGCGTGTCCTGCGCGGGCCTGGCGGTCGCGGTGGTGCGGGCCGCCGCCGCCCGTTCTGCCTGCGGATCGGGCGTGGCGGCGACTGGCTGGGGCTCGTCTGGCAAGTGCGCTCCTCGTGCGCTTCCGGGTCCCCCGGTCAGGTCCCGGAAGCCCATGGTATCGACCCCGGGCCGTGCCCTCCTGTCGTGCCGGGCGGGGTGCCCGGCGGGGGCGGTCACCGGGGGCGCCCCCATGGGGTCCCGCCGTCCTCCGCCGGGACGGGCGCTCCGGGGGCACGGGCTCCCGGGGCGGGCGGCGGTGGCCTGGCACCGGGCGGGGCGGTCCGGCGGGGGCGCGCCGACGGCGCCCCGGCATATGCCTGGCGATGTTGCCTGGGGGTGCCGCCGTGACCCATGGGACATCCTGTGCGCCGGTCAACGCAAGAGACGGGCCCGGAATTCCTTCCGGGCCCGTCGGGGTACCGCACACCGGACGCCGCCTCTCCCGAGGCACCCGGTCACTTCCGGTCGGTCGCGCCCGCTCCCGGGGGAGCGGGCGGCACGACTAGCGCCACTTGAAGAGCGAGGCGCCCTTCACCTTGATGGCCTTGTTGGCGGCCACGTTGCCCCACGGCACGTTGCGGATCGAGCCGCTGCGGCCGCAGCCCGCGTTGAACCACTTCTCACGACCGTTGACGAAGCCCTTGACCTGGATGCAGGGCGCGCCACGCTCGGCGGTCCACTGGTAGGCGGCCTTGTAGCGGGGGTTGCCGAAGATCGAACAGGTGCCGTCCGTGATCGTCTTCCAGCGCAGCGGGATGCCGACCGCGTTCTTCCAGCGGCCGGAGCAGGCCGCGCCGATCTCGGCGGCGGACGCGGGCGCGGTGCTGGTGAGGACGATCTCGACCGGCTTGTCCTGCTTCACCGGCGCGGCGGCACCCGCGGGGGTGGCCGCCACGGACACACCGGCCACCGAGACGAGCGTCAGGGCCCCAACGGCGAGCTTCCGAGAAATCTGCATGTTCTTTCCCTCCGTTTTCCGTCCCTTGCGGGGCGGCTGACGGAGATATTGGCGGGAAAAGCGGGGCCCCACCAAGCGAGTTGAGGAACATTTGAGCCAGACGGGAACGAGAGGCGGCGCTTCAGCCGTTATCCCTGCAAGCCCTCGCCTCTGACCTGCGGTTTTCCTTTCCATCCGCCAAGGGATCACCCCCATCAGAGGGATATCCCATTCCCCCGCGATAACGTCTCGCCCTACAGAAGGCGGGCTTCGGAAACCCCTGGGTTCCACCAAAATACGGGTCGCCCCCAAACCTCCGCCGGGCGGGGGAAACTCCTCTCGGCGAGGCACCGGACAGAGCACGGGAGGCGGGCCCGGACCGTTCCCCGGACCCACCCCGTCACTTCCCTCCGACCGGCTCCGCCCGCCGCCTCACACGGCGGGCGGGGAGACTAGCGCCACTGGCGCCGCAGCCCGCGTCGAACCACCGCACGTTGCCGTTGACGAAGCCCTTGAGCGGCCGCACGCCGACTCCTCAAGGGCTTGAGGAAAATCCGAACAGGAATCAATCAACTTGGGATTTCAACCATAAAAAACACCCCCTGACCTGCACTTTTCCATTCACCCACCAGGCGAATTCCCCCAACCGGAGGGACTTTCATCCGTCAAATGCCGACTACACCCACACATGACGGATTGCTTAATGGAAGTGGCGTGTTTCAAATCCACTGAGCGGATGGTGGAGAACAAGCCATGCCTCGTGGAAGGAGGGGGTCGGGCACCCGAAGCGTCCCTGCGCAGGGGGGTGCGCCGCTCGGGGACCGGGTGGACTCCGGCCAGGAACCGGTCCGGCGGGGGTGCGGACGCGAGCGGACCGTACGGGAGTGGAGGTCCCCGCCACCGGGTGGGAGAGCGCTCCGGGAACGCTCGCGAGCGGACGGACGGGCCCGTGCGGCGGACGGGAGCGGCTCCCGGTGGGGGACGGCGAAGGGGCCGCCCCAGCGGATGCTGGAGCGGCCCCTTCGGGGTGTCGCGGGTGTCAGACGGTGATCAGCGCGTGGAGGGGAGCCCCGTCCAGGGCGCCCTCCAGACGGGTCCGGCCGTCCAGGAAGCCCAGTTCCATCAGGACGGCCACCCCGGCGACCTCGGCGCCCGCGCGGCGGATCAGCGACAGGGACGCCTCGGCGGTGCCTCCGGTGGCGAGGACGTCGTCCACGACCATCACCCGGTCACCCGGGGCCAGGTCCTCGGCGTGCACCTCGATCTCGGCGGAGCCGTACTCCAGGTCGTACGCCTGGCGCAGGGTCGCCCCGGGGAGCTTGCCCGCCTTGCGGACCGGGATGAAGCCCACGCCCGCGCGGACGGCGACCGGAGCGCCCAGGATGAAGCCCCGGGCCTCCAGACCGACGACCTTCGTGGCCCCGGACCGCACCGTGACCTCGGCCAGGGTGTCGGTCAGCGCCGTGAACGCCTCCGGGTCCGCCAGCAGCGGGGTGATGTCCTTGAACACCACGCCCGGCTCCGGGTAGTCCACCACGTCGCGGATGCGGCTCAGGAGCAGCTCGCTCACCCCGGTCATCCGCGCTTCCCCGAGGGACGGCCGTGGCCCCGCTGGACGCGGGGACCCACGACGGCGGGCTGGGCGCCGTCCGTGAGGTCGTCGTTCCCGGGACGCCCGCCCGTCTCGTCGTCGGCGCCCTCCTGGGCCCGCTTGGCGAGCACCCGCTTCTTGAGCGCCTTCATCTGGGGCTCGCGCTCCTTGAAGTCCGCGACCAGCGGGGTGGCGATGAAGATGGACGAGTAGGCACCGGCCGCGAGACCGACGAACAGCGAGAGCGAGATGTCGTTGAGCATGCCCGCGCCGAGCACACCGCCACCGATGAACAGCAGACCCGCGACCGGCAGCAGGGCGACGACGGTGGTGTTGATGGACCGCACCAGGGTGCTGTTGATGGAGCGGTTGGCGACCTCGCTGTAGGTGAAGCGGGTCTGCTTGGTCAGGTCCTTCGTCTGTTCCTTGAGCGAGTCGAAGACGACCACCGTGTCGTACAACGAGTAACCGAGGATGGTCAGCAGGCCGATGACCGTACCCGGGGTGACCTCGAAGCCGACCAGCGCGTAGACACCGACCGTGATGGTGATGTCGTGGATCAGCGCGATCAGCGCGGCGAGCGCCATCCGCCATTCGAAGGCGATCGCCAGATAGATCACCACGAGGATCATGAACACGCCGAGGCCGGTCCACGCCTTGTTGGCGATCTGCTCGCCCCAGCTGGGTCCGACCAGCTCCGCGTTGATCTCGTCCGCCTTGACGCCCAGTTCCTTGGCGAGCGTGGGACGGATCTGGTCGGCCTTGGTGGTGTCGACGTTGCTGATCTGGATCCGCATGCCGCCGGTGCCCAGCTCCTGCACGATCGCGTCGTGCCCGGCCGCCTCCTCCGCGACCTTCTCCGCCTGGGCGGCGGAGACGCTCGCCTTGGGCGTGGTGAAGACGGCACCGCCCTGGAACTCGATGCCCATGTTCAGGCCGCGCACCGCGAGGCCGACGATCGCCGTGATGGTGATCAGGATGGAGACGCCGTACCAGAAGCGGCGCTTGCCGACGAAGTCGTATCCGATCTCGCCGCGGTACAGCTTGGCGCCCAGTTCGCCGAGTCGCGACATGTCACGCCTCCTTCGGGTCGGTCAGAGGGGCGGACGGGCGGCGGGTGCGGCGCAGCGGGGGCTTGATCCCCAGGCGCTTCGGGTCGAAGCCGGACCACGGGTGCCCCTCCGCGAAGAACTTGGTGCGGGCGAGCAGGGTCAGCAGCGGCTTGGTGAAGAAGAACACCACGACCACGTCGAGCAGGGTGGTGAGGCCGAGCGTGAACGCGAAGCCCTGGACCTTGCCGACCGTCACCACGAACAGCACCGCGGCGGCGAGGAACGACACGAAGTCGGAGACCAGGATGGTGCGCCGGGCACGGGGCCAGCCGCGCTCCACGGCGGGCCGCAGCGAACGGCCCTCGCGGACCTCGTCGCGGACCCGTTCGAAGAACACGATGAACGAGTCGGCGGTGATGCCGATGGCGACGATCGCGCCGCAGACGGCCGGAAGGTTCAGCGCGAAGCCGATGGCCGGGCCGAGCAGCGACATGATCACGTAGGTCAGCACCGCGGAGGCCAGCAACGAGGCGATGGCGACCAGGGACAGACCCCGGTAGTAGACCACCAGGTAGATCACCACGAGCGCGAGGCCGATGGCACCCGCGATCAGACCGGCCTCCAGCTGCTCACCGCCGAGCGCGGCGGTGACGGTGGTGACGCTCTGCTCCTCGAAGGTCAGCGGCAGCGAACCGTAGGAGAGCATGTTGCCGAGGTTGCTGGCCTCTTCCTGGGTGAAGCCGCCGGTGATCCGGGCCTGACCACCGGTGATCGCGGTGTTGACGGACGGGGCCGAGACGATCTCGCCGTCCATGACGATCGCGAACTGGTTCTGCGGAGCGGCCTTGGTGGAGATCTCCGACGTGATCTTGCCGAACTCGTCGGCGCCCTTCTTGTCGAAGTCCATCGTGACGATCCAGCCGTCGAGGCCCTCGGGGTCGAGAATGGCCTTGGCGTCCGTGATCTGCTTGCCCTCGACGGAGACGGGGCCCAGCGCGTACTTGAAGCCGGCCCGCGGGTCACAGGCAACGACCGGGTCGGTCGGCTTGACCGCGCGCGTCTTGTCGCTGGCCTTGAGGCGGGACTCGACCGTGGAGCAGTCGAGCGCTTCGAGCTCCTTGCCGAGGGCCGTGGCGGCTTCCTGGGCGGCGGCGTCGGCGGACGACGTGGCGGAGGGCTCGGCGGAGTCGCTGGCCGAGGCGCTGGGGGTCGCGTCGGCGCGGAGGGCGCCGGTGACCGCGCGGCCCTGGGTGGTGGCGTCGTCCGAGGGGGTGGCGGAGGCGCTGGAGGAGGCGGAGGGCTCGGCGCTCTCCTTGGCGTCCTCGCCCTCGTCCTTCTTCTTGTCCGCGTCGCCGGAGGCGCTGGGGGACGGGCTCGTCGACGCCTCGCCCTCCGGGGTGGCGGGCAGACCGGTCAGGACCGGGCGGAACGACAGCTTGGCGGTCGTACCGACCTGCTCGCGTGCCGTTTGCTCGTTGGTGCCCCGGGGGATGTTGACGATGATGTTGTCATTGCCCTGGGTCTGCACCTCGGCCTCGGACACGCCGAGGCCGTTCACGCGCCGCTCGATGATGCCGACGGCGGTTTCCATGTTGGTCTTGTTGACCGCGTTCTTCTGACCGGGCTCGTTCTTCGCCTTGAGCGTGATGCTCGTACCGCCGGCGAGGTCGATTCCCAGCCGCGGGGTGCTGTGCCCCGAAAGGAACATCCCCCCGGTGAGCGCCACCATGGCGATCAGGAACAGGACCAGCGTGCGCATGGGCTTTCCCTGCGCGGTCGGCTTACGGCCCTTCTTGGGTGCTGCCACCTTGTCGTTTCTCCCTCTCCAGCCGTCCCGCGCGGGTCGGGCGCCGACGGCCGGTCACTGGTGTGGAGACGCGGCGTGAAGCCAGCACGACCCGGGAGCCCGCGCGCGTGAGCGGTGCGGCGGGGCTCCCGGGCGTGACTACTTCGCGTCGGACTCGCCGTCGGTCTTCTTCGGCTCCGCGTCGGCCTTCTGCTCGGCCCCGTCCGCCGCGTCCCCGGCGGTGGCGTCCTTCTTGCCAAGGTCGATGCGGGCGTCGGCGTCGGCGGCTTCGGTGAGGGAGGAAGCGTCGTCGGGGACGACGGTGCCGTCGATCTCGTCGGCCCCTTCGTCCTCGTCGGTGAAGTCGGCGCCGTGGACGAGACGGTTGTACTCGTCGTCCTCGAGGACGGCACCGATCGCGTTCTTGGCGAAGATCAGGTGGACGCCGGGGGCCGCTTCGACGAGGACCGTGTCCTCGCTGACCTCCTTGACGGTGGCGTACATGCCGCCGATCGTGCGGACGCCGGATCCGGGCTGCATCTGGTCCCGCATCTGGACGGCCTGCTGCTGCTTCTTCTTCGCAGACCGCGTCATCAGGAACATGGCCCCGATGAGCACGATGAACGGGAGGAGGGTCACGAGACTCACGGGTCGGAACTTCCTTCAAGGGACCGCTTGCGGCGCGGCCTGGTCATTGGGGGTGTGTGACGCCCCGATAAGGGGGGCATCGGCGGAGTCTAAGCGAGTCCGCGCTGCTGGAACAACGCTCAGCATCGCACCGGGGTTCCCCCGACCGCGAGGATCCGCGCCGTCACGCCCCGAAGAGGTCCTGTTGTCCCGTTCCGCCCGGGAAGGCTCCCGGGGCCCCCTGGGGGGCGGTGAGACCGAGGTGGGCCCAGGCCGCCGGAGTGGCCACCCGGCCACGGGGAGTACGCGCGAGCAGGCCCTCGCGGACCAGGAACGGCTCGGCGACCTCCTCGACCGTCTCCCGCTCCTCCCCCACCGCGACGGCCAGGGTGGACAGCCCGACCGGGCCGCCGCCGAAGAGCTTCAGCAGTGCCTCCAGCACCGCCCGGTCCAGCCGGTCCAGGCCCCGGTCGTCCACCTCGTAGACCTTCAGGGCCGCGGCGGCGACCTCACGGGTGATCGCGCCGTCCGCCTTGACCTGGGCGTAGTCGCGGACCCGGCGCAGCAGCCGGTTGGCGATGCGCGGGGTGCCCCGGGAGCGTCCGGCGATCTCGGCGGCGCCCCGGGGGTCGATCCGGACGTCGAGGAGTCCGGCCGAGCGGTGCACCACCCGTTCCAGTTCGGCGGGGACGTAGAACTCCATGTGCGCGGTGAAGCCGAAGCGGTCGCGCAGCGGCGGGGGGAGCAGTCCGGCGCGGGTGGTGGCGCCGACCAGGGTGAAGGGCGGCAGCTCCAGCGGGATGGCGGTGGCGCCGGGGCCCTTGCCGACGATCACGTCGACGCGGAAGTCCTCCATGGCCATGTAGAGCATCTCCTCGGCGGGCCGCGACATGCGGTGGATCTCGTCGAGGAAGAGGACCTCGCCCTCCTGGAGCGAGGAGAGGATCGAGGCCAGGTCGCCCGCGTGCTGGATGGCGGGGCCGCTGGTGATCCGGATGGGGGCGCCCATCTCCGCCGCGATGATCATGGAGAGGGTGGTCTTGCCCAGTCCGGGCGCGCCGGAGAGCAGTACGTGGTCGGCGGTGGCGCCCCGGGCGCGGGCGGCCCTCAGCACCAGGTCCAGTTGTTCGCGGACCTTCTCCTGACCGATGAACTCGTCCAGGTCCTTGGGGCGCAGGGCGGCCTCCACCGCCTGGTCCTCACGGTCGGCGGACGCGCCCACCAGCCGGTCGGCGGAGGTCTCGTCGGTCGTGTCGTCCCAGTTCATCAGGTGTGCCTCGGGGGTCGTGGCGCGGTGGCCGGACGGGGCGCGTACGGGCGCGGGGCGGAGCGGGGCCGGGTCAGCGCGCCCGGTTCAGGGTCTGGAGCGCGGCCTTGAGGAGCTGGCCCACCTGGGGGGCGCCCCCGGCGGCCTCGGCCTGCGGGGTGACGGCGGCCACCGCTTCCTCGGCCTCCCGGGGGGCGTACCCGAGGCCGATGAGGGCGGCGTGCAGCTGGTCCTGCCAGCCGGGGGCGGTCCGCACGGCGGCGGGGGCGGTGCCGACCGGGGCGCCGAGGCGGTCCTTCAGCTCGATGAGGAGCTTCTGGGCGCCCTTCTTCCCGATGCCGGGGACGGCGGTGAGCGCCTTCTCGTCGGCGGTGGCGACGGCGCGGCGCAGGGCGTCGGGGCTGTGCACGGCGAGCATGGCCTGGGCGAGCCGGGGGCCGACGCCGCTGGCGGTCTGGAGCAGCTCGAACGTCTGGCGTTCGTCGTCGTCGGCGAAGCCGTAGAGGGTCAGGGAGTCCTCGCGGACGACCAGGGAGGTCGCGATCCGGGCGGGCTCGCCGACCCGGAGCGCGGAGAGGGTGCCCGGCGAGCACTGGACGGCGATGCCGATGCCGCCGACCTCGACGACGGCCCCGTCGGGGGCGAGCGAGGCGACCGGGCCGCTGACGAAGGCGATCATCGGGTGACCTTCCGGGTGAGGGCGCGGGCCTCTTCGTGGGCCCGCTGGAGGCGGTTCACCGCGGGGGCGCGCCAGATGTGGCAGATGGCGAGGGCGAGGGCGTCGGCGGCGTCGGCGGGCTTCGGTGGTGCGGCGAGCCGCAGGATGCGGGTGACCATGGCGCCGACCTGGGCCTTCTCGGCCCGGCCGCTGCCAGTGACGGCGGCCTTGACCTCGCTGGGGGTGTGCAGGGCGACGGGCAGGCCGCGACGGGCGGCGCAGAGCATCGCCACGGCGCTGGCCTGCGCGGTGCCCATGACAGTGCGGACGTTGTGCTGGCTGAAGACCCGTTCGACCGCGACGTACTCCGGGCGGTGTTCGTCGAGCCACTCCTCCAGGCCGCGCTCGATGGCGACCAGCCGGTGGGCGACCTCCGCGTCGGCGGGGGTCCGGATCACTCCGACGCCGACCATGGCGAGCGGCCGTCCGGCGACTCCCTCCACGACCCCGACCCCGCAGCGGGTCAGCCCCGGGTCCACCCCCAGTACGCGCACGCCTTGCCCCTCTTCCCGTCGATCATCTGTCCGGCAGGCTACCGGGCCCCACTGACAACGGCGGACGGCGCGCGGTCGCGCGCCGTCGGCGGCCGTCGCCCGGTGGGGCGGGAAACGCGTCGGCGGGCCGACGGGGTGCTCCCCGTCGGCCCGCCGTCGCGGGGCGGCGCGCCGCCCGTACGCGGTCGGACGCGGTCCGGATCAGGCGTCGACCTTCTCCATGACCTCGTCCGGGACGTCGAAGTTGGCGAAGACGTTCTGCACGTCGTCGCTGTCCTCCAGGGCGTCGATCAGCTTGAAGATCTTCCGGGCGCCCTCCTCGTCCAGCTCCACCTGCATGGTGGGGACGAAGTTGGCCTCGGCGGAGTCGTAGTCGATCCCGGCCTCCTGGAGGGAGGTGCGGACGGCGACCAGGTCGGACGCCTCGCTCAGCACCTCGAAGGACTCGCCGAGGTCGTTGACCTCTTCGGCGCCCGCGTCCAGGACCGCGCCGAGGACGTCGTCCTCGCTCAGCTCGCCCTTGGGGACGATCACCACGCCCTTGCGGTGGAAGAGGTACGACACCGAGCCCGGGTCGGCCATGGAGCCGCCGTTGCGGGTCATCGCCACGCGCACGTCGGAGGCGGCGCGGTTGCGGTTGTCGGTGAGGCACTCGATGAGGACGGCGACGCCGTTGGGGCCGTAGCCCTCGTACATGATCGTCTCGTAGTCGGCGCCACCCGCTTCGAGACCGCCACCGCGCTTGATCGCGGAGTCGATGTTCTTGTTGGGCACCGACTGCTTCTTGGCCTTCTGCACGGCGTCGAAGAGCGTCGGGTTGCCGTCGAGGTCGACGCCGCCGAGGCGGGCCGCGACCTCGACGTTCTTGATCAGCTTCGCGAAGAGCTTGCCGCGCTTGGCGTCGATCACGGCCTTCTTGTGCTTCGTCGTGGCCCATTTAGAGTGGCCGGACATCTGCCTGTCTCCTTCGCGTAACCCATCTCTTTACGAACGCCAGCGATCCTACAAGGATCGCGCGGCTCTCCGTCCGCGTCCCCGCCCCGGCCCGGCGGACGGCGGTGTCGTCCCGGGGCACGCCCGGCGCGCGCGCCGTCCGGACGGGGCGCGCTCCGGCGGTCAGCCCAGGGCGGCGACGGCGGCGCGGACCGTCTCCACGAAGAGGGCGTGCACCCGGTGGTCGCCGGTCAGCTCCGGGTGGAACGAGGTGGCGAGCGCGTTGCCCTGGCGGACGGCGACGATCCGGCCCGCGTGGGTCGCCAGCACCTCCACGCCGGGGCCGGTCGACTCCACCCAGGGCGCGCGGATGAAGACGCCCTCCACGGGTGCCCCGTCGATCCCGGCGACCTCCACGGCGGCCTCGAAGGACTCGTTCTGCCGTCCGAAGGCGTTGCGGCGGACCACCATGTCGATCCCGCCGACGGTGCGCTGGCCGGAGCGGGGGTCGAGGATCTCGTCCGCGAGGAGGATCAGGCCCGCGCAGGTCCCGTAGACGGGCAGGCCCGCGCGGACCCGCTCGCGCAGCGGTTCCAGCAGCCCGAAGAGGACCGCCAGCTTGGAGATGGTGGTGGACTCCCCGCCGGGGACGACCAGCCCGTCCACGGCGGCGAGTTCCTCCGGACGGCGCACCGGCCGGGCGGTGGCGCCCGCCGCGACGAGGGCGGCGAGGTGTTCCCGGACGTCGCCCTGGAGGGCGAGCACCCCGATCACGGGGGCGTGGTCGCCGGGGGCGGTGGTGTGCCGCGGAGGCATCGGGGTGGTGGTCGTCATGGCGGGGGCCTGTGCCTCGCTGTCCGTTGCGGAAGGGTCGGTTGGGGTGCCGATGGGCGCGGATACGGGGTACGGCGCCCGCGCGGGCGCCGTACCGGCCGTACCGGGGGGTGCGACGGGCCCGTCACCCGGGGGCGGGAGCCGTCACCCGGGACGGGGACCCTCACGGGACCGGAGCCGTCGCGCGGGGGCGGGCCGTCACGGGGTGACGGAGGCCGTCACCAGCCGCGGTTGGCGTACCGCTCGGTCTCGGGGAGGGTGTCGCAGTTGATGCCGACCATGGCCTCGCCCAGGTTGCGGGAGGCGTCCGCGATGACCTTGGGGTCGTCGAAGAAGGTGGTGGCGCGGACGATCGCGGCGGCGCGCTTGGCCGGGTCGCCGGACTTGAAGATGCCGGAGCCCACGAAGACGCCCTCGGCGCCGAGCTGGCGCATCAGGGCGGCGTCGGCCGGGGTGGCCACGCCACCGGCGGAGAACAGCACCACCGGGAGCTTGCCCAGCTCGGCGACCTCCTTGACCAGCTCGTAGGGGGCGCGCAGCTCCTTGGCGGCGGCGTACAGCTCGTTGTTGTCGTAGCCGCGCAGCCGGGCGATCTCGTTCTTGATCTGGCGCAGGTGCCGGACGGCCTCGACCACGTTGCCGGTGCCCGCCTCGCCCTTGGAGCGGATCATCGCGGCGCCCTCGGCGATCCGGCGCAGCGCCTCGCCCAGGTTGGTGGCGCCACAGACGAACGGGGTGGTGAAGGCGAACTTGTCGGAGTGGTTGACCTCGTCGGCGGGGGTCAGCACCTCGGACTCGTCGATGTAGTCGACGCCGAGGGCCTGGAGGACCTGAGCCTCGACGAAGTGGCCGATCCGGGACTTGGCCATCACCGGGATCGAGACGGCGTCGATGATGCCCTCGATCATGTCCGGGTCGGACATCCGCGCCACGCCGCCGTCCTTGCGGATGTCGGCGGGGACCCGCTCCAGGGCCATGACGGCGACGGCGCCCGCGTCCTCGGCGATCTTCGCCTGCTCCGGGGTGACGACGTCCATGATCACGCCGCCCTTGAGCTGCTCCGCCATGCCGCGCTTGACGCGCGCGGTGCCGGTGGCGACCGACGACTCGGCGGGGACGGTCTGGTCGGTGCTGGGAAGCGTGCTGGACACGGGGGGACCTCGCTCGGGGAAGGAGCTCACGGGGAGCCGGGAAGGGGATCTGCCGTCCCGAGGAAACCCTTCCGGCGCGGCGGGCGACAAGGGCCAATGGGGAGCCGGTGGATCGTTTTGGCCTGTTCAGGGGCGCGACGTCGGCGTTCCCCGGCCCCGCGCGGCGTCCGGAGCGGGGCGGCCGGGACACCACGGGGTCCGGCCCCGGACCAGGAGCGCGGCCCCGGACCAGCGGGTGCGGCCGGGGCTACGGGGTGCGCTCGGCCAGCGCGGCCGGGGGCTCGTCGTCCATCTCGAAGGCCATCGGGAAGGGCGCGTGGCCCGCGAGGCGGAACCAGCGGACCTTGCGGTGGCGGCGCAGGGCGCGCGCGGCGCGGACGGCGTCGTTGTGGAACCGGCGGGCCATCGGCACCCGGCGCACCGCCTGGGCCAGTTCGCCGGTGGCCTCCTCGCCGCCCGGCACCTCCCGGACCGCCTCGATCTGCTGGGCCTCGCCGAAGACCGCGCGCAGCGCCTGGCTCAGCTCGCTCTCGGCGACCTCGCGGTGCTCCTCCTCGGCCTGCCGGGCCTCGTGCGCGGCCTCGTAGAGGACGATCGAGGCCGCCGGGTCGAGCACCCCCGAGGTCGCCAGCTCCTGGGCGACGGAGGCCCGGCGCAGCAGTTGGGCGTCGAGGGCGGCGCGGGCCGCGTCGATGCGGGTGTGCAGACGGTCCAGCCGTCCCGCGGTCCAGCTGAGGTAGAGGCCGACGGCCACGAGGGCCACGGCGATCCAGATCCATGTCGAGGTCACGGTGGGTAAGGCTAGCCGCCCGGGGGCGGCCCGCCGTGGCGCGCGGTCAGTTGCCGATGCCGAGGCGGGCGCGCAGCCCGGTGGCCCGTTCGTCGGCGGCGACGGCGGCGGCCCCGGCGGTGACCGTCTCGTAGACGGACAGGATGTCGGCGCCCACGGTGGACCAGTCGAACCGGCGGACGTGCTTGCTGCCGTGGTCGCTGAGTGCGGCGCGCCGGTCCGGGTCGCCCAGCAGCCGGACGGCGGCGTCGGCGAGGGCGTCGGCGTCCTCGTTGGCGAACAGCTCCCCCGCCGCGCCCCGGTCCAGGACCTGGGCGAACGCGTCGAGGTCGGAGGCGAGCACCGGCGCTCCGGCGGACATGGCCTCCACCAGGATGATCCCGAAGCTCTCGCCGCCGGTGTTGGGGGCGACGTACAGGTCGACGCTGCGCAGCAGCCGGGCCTTGTCCTCGTCGCTGACCATGCCGAGGAACTCGACGCGGGAGCGGAGTTCCACGGGCAGCGACGCGACGGCCTCCTCCTCGTCCCCGCGTCCGGCGACCAGCAGCCGGGTGCCGGGGCGCTCGGCGAAGATCCGGGGCAGGGCCCGCATCAGCACCGGCAGTCCCTTGCGGGGCTCGTCGATGCGTCCGATGAAGCCGATCGTGCCGCCCTGCCATTCGGGGCGGGGTTCGGCGCGTTCGAAGAAGTCCACGTCGACGCCGTTGGGGATGACGACCGCGTCGCCGCCCAGGTGCTCGACCAGGGTCCGCCGGGCGTACTCGCTGACCGCGATCCGGGCGCTGATCTTCTCCAGCGCGGCCTGGAGGATCGAGTACGCGGCGATCATGGCCCGGGAGCGCGGGTTGGAGGTGTGGAAGGTCGCCACGATCGGCCCCTGCGCCGCCCAGCAGGCGAGCAGCCCCAGCGAGGGGGAGGCGGGCTCGTGGATGTGGATGACGTCGAAGGTGCCGTCGTGCAGCCAGCGGCGGACCCGGGCGGCGGACAGGAAGCCGAAGTTGAGCCGGGCCACCGAGCCGTTGTACGGGACGGGGACCGCGCGGCCGGCGGAGACCACGTACGGCGGGAGCGGGGTCTCGTCGTCGGCGGGGGCGAGGACGGAGACCTCGTGGCCGAGCCGGATCAGATGCTCGGCGAGGTCCCTGATGTGGAACTGGACGCCGCCGGGGACGTCCCAGGAGTACGGGCAGACGATGCCGATCCTCATGCCGTTCCCCGCTCGTCGGTCGCGGACGGTCCGGTCGTCCCGGGGGCCCGCGCGGGATCGAGGTCGGCGAGCCACAGCCGCTGGAGCATGTGCCAGTCCTCCGGGTGTTCGGCGATCCCCGTGGCGAAGGCGTCCGCCAGGGCCTGGGTCATCACGGACGTCTTCTCGGCGCGGGTGCCCTCCCCGGGCACGTCCACGGGCGGGTGGACGCGTCCGCGCATCAGCTTCGGGCCGTCGTACCAGAGGGTGACCGGCAGCAGCAGGGCGCCGGTCTGCTGGGCGAGCAGCGCGGGTCCGGCGGGCATCCGGGCGGGCTGTCCGAAGAACCGGACCTCCGTCCCGGAGGCGGACAGGTCGCGGTCGGCGACCAGACAGACCAGGCCGCCCGCGCGCAGCCGCCGGGCGAGGGTCCCGAAGGCGGCTCCGCCGCTGTGCGGCAGCACCTCCATGCCGAGGCCCTGGCGGTAGGCGACGAAGCGGTCGTAGAGGCTCTCCGGCTTCAGCCGTTCGGCGACGGTGGTGAACGGGATGCCCAGCGCGGTGGTGACCCAGGCCCCGGCGAGGTCCCAGTTGGCGAGGTGCGGCAGGGCGAGGACGACGCCCCGCCCGGAGTCGAGTCCGTCGGTGACGCGGTCGATGTCGGCTATGACGCAGCCGGAACGCACCCGCTCCGGGCTCCAGGCGGGCAGCCGGAAGGACTCCATCCAGTAGCGCAGATAGGAGCGCATCCCGGCGCGGGAGAGCCGGGCCAGCCGCTCGGGGCCCGCGTCCGGGACCACCCGGGCGAGGTTGGCCTCCAGCCGCAGCACTCCGGCGCCGCGCCGCTTCCAGGCCAGGTCGGCGACGGCGCGGCCGAGCCGGTCGGCCGCCGGTTCCGGCAGCTTGCGCACGGTGGCCCAGCCGGTGCCGTAGAGGGCGTCGACGAGCCGGTCGCCGGTGCTCATCCGGCCGCCTCGCCGCCGCGGGCGCTCTGGCCGCTGGGCGGGCGGGGGTTCTCGGCGTCGGCCTCGGCGGCCTCGCGGCGGACGGTGATCACCCGCTGGACGAGGGTGACGAGGCTGCCCACGGCGACGATCCAGAGCGCGATCGGCAGCAGGACGTCCACCCCGGGGACCCCGAAGGCGTGCAGTCCGGCGACGCCCGCGGCCACCAGCGAGACGACCAGCCGTTCGGCGCGCTCCACGAGGCCGTTGACGGCGACCGGCAGTCCGATCGACTCGCCGCGCGCCTTGGTGTACGACACCACCTGACCGCTGGCCAGACAGAAGATCGACACCGCGCAGAGCACGTTGTCGTCGCCCTGTCCGGCGTACCAGAGGGCGAACCCGCCGAAGATCGCGCCGTCCGCGACCCGGTCGAGCGTGGAGTCGAGGAACGCCCCCCAGCGGCTGGAACGGCCGAGCTGGCGGGCCATGTTGCCGTCGACCAGGTCCGAGAAGACGAACAGGGTGATGACGACGGTGCCCCAGAAGAACTCGCCCCGGGGGAAGAAGACCAGCGCGCCCACCACCACTCCGGCGGTCCCCAGCAGGGTCACCGTGTCGGGGCTCACCCCTCGGCGGATCAGAAACGCGGCGAACGGTGTGAGGACACGCGTGAAGAATGCACGCGCGTACTTGTTCAGCATGGCCTTCCCGGAGGTTCGGTGGTCCGGACGGCCTCACTGGCCCCCGGCTGGCCCATCGTAGTCACGCCCGGCCGTGGACTCCCCTCTGGCATCGCGCGCCACGGGCGGCGCGTCCGGCGGGTGGCCGCCCCGGGCCGGGCGTGGAAAGCTCGGAAGGGACCGTGGGCGCGTCACGCCGCCCCGCTCGCACCGGGCCCCGCGTGGCCGCGCCGGACGGGTCGTCGACCGTGTGCGCCGGGAGGCAGGTCATGGGTGACAGGACGGGCGGACGCCCCGGGGCCGCCGAGGGGGCGGTGACCGCCGACTCCCCCGCGTCGGTGCGGAACGTGGCGTTCGTCGGACACAGCGGAGCGGGCAAGACGACCCTGGTGGAGGCGCTGGCGCTGACCACGGGGGCGGTGCCCCGGGCGGGCCGGGTCGAGGACGGCGACACCGTCTCCGACCACGACGGGATCGAACGGCGCCAGCACCGCTCGGTGCGGCTGTCGCTGGTGCCGGTGGCCTGGCGCGGCCACAAGGTGAACCTGCTGGACACCCCCGGTCACGCGGATTTCGCGGGTGAGCTGCGGGCCGGGCTGCGGGCCGCCGACGCGGCCCTCTTCGTGGTGTCGGCGGCCCAGAACCCCGAGGTGACGGCCGGGGCGACCCGGTCGCTGTGGGAGGAGTGCGAGGCCGCCGGGGTGCCCCGGGCCCTCGTGGTCACCCATCTGGAATCGGCGCGCGGCGGCTTCGAGGAGACGGCGCGGCTGTGCGCGGAGGTCTTCGGCGGTGACGACCCGGACGCGGTGGTGCCCCTCCAGTCGCCGGTGCGGGGCGCGCCCGGCCCGGACGGGCACGCCCCGGTGACCGGGCTGCTGGACCTGCTGTCGGGACGGCTGGCCGACTACGCCCCGGGGACCCGGGTGGAGTCGGCGCCGGACCCCGCCGCGGCCGCCGCCGCCCGTGGGGCCAGGGAGGCGCTGATCGAGGCGGTCATCTCCGGGAGCGAGGACGAGGACCTCATGGAGCGGTACCTCGACGGCGCGGACCTCGGGGCGGACGCGCTGCTGGGCGATCTGGAGCGGGCCGTGGCGAGCGGGGCCCTCCACCCGGTGCTGGCGGCGGCGCCCGCCGCGTCGGGCGCCCGGCAGGGGCTCGGCACGGTGGAACTGCTGGACCTGGTGACCGCCGGGCTGCCGGCCCCGCCGGAGCGTCCGGCGCCCGCCGTGGCCACCCCGTCCGGACGGGCCCGCGCGGACCTCGGCTGCGATCCGGACGGCCCGCTGGTGGCGGAGGTGGTGAGCACCGGGTCCGACCGGTACGCGGGCCGGGTCTCGCTGGTGCGGGTGTTCTCCGGGACGCTGCGGCCGGACCAGGTGGTGCACCTGTCGGGGCGCGGGCTCGCCGGGCGGGAGCGGGACGCCCATGACGCCGATGTCCGCACCGGCGGGCTGACCTCGCCGTTCGGGGAGCGGCGGCTCGCCCTCCCGTACTGCGTGGCCGGGGACCTGGCGTGCGTGTCCCGGCTGGACGACGCGGAGACCGGTGACACGCTGTCCGCGCCCGGCGACCCGCTGGTGGTGGCCCCCTGGGAGCCGCCGGAGGCGTTGCTGCCGGTGGCGGTGCGGGCGCACGGCGGGGCGGACGGGGAGCGGCTCTCCTCGGGCCTGGCCCGGCTGGCCGCCGAGGATCCGGCGGTGCGGACGGAACACGACGGGGCCACCGGTCAGCTGGTGCTGTGGTGCGTCGGGGAGGCGCACGCCGAGGTGGTGCTGGAGCGGCTGCGCGACCGGTACGGGGCGCGGGTGGACGTGGTGCCCCACGAGGTGGCGCTGCGGGAGACCTTCGCGGGCCGCGCGGAGGGGCTCGGGCGGCACGTCAAGCAGTCGGGCGGGCACGGTCAGTTCGCGGTCTGCGCGATCGAGGTGGAGCCGCTGCCCGGGGGTTCGGGGATCGAGTTCGTGGACGGGACCGTCGGGGGCTCGGTGCCCCGGCAGTTCGTCGCCTCGGTGGAGAAGGGGGTCCGCGCCCAGGCGGCGAAGGGCGTGGTGGACGGCCGTCCGCTGACGGACGTGCGGATCACCCTGCGGGACGGGAAGGCGCACGCGGTGGACTCCTCGGACGCCGCGTTCCAGACGGCCGGGGCGCTCGCCCTGCGGGAGGCGGCCGGGCACGCCCCGGTCCGGCTGCTGGAGCCGGTCGCCGAGGTGCGGGTGCTGGTCGGGGACGACTACGTGGGCCCGGTGCTGGGCGATCTGACGGGGCGTCGGGGACGGGTGACGGGCACCGAGCGGGAGCCCGGGGGCCGCACCCTGGTGCGGGCCGAGGTGCCGGAGCGGGAGATCGAGCGGTACGCGGTGGAGCTGCGGGTGCTGGCGCACGGAACCGCGCGGTTCAGCCGGGCATACGCGCGGCACGAGCCGGTGCCCCGGAACGCTGTCGAGCGGGTGGGCGGCGGGCGGCGCTAGGGGCGGGGGCGGGGCCGCGCGGCGGATCGGTGCCGGAGAGTGTGGCACCTGGAGTCCGGGGCCGGGTCGCACTCCGGGGCCGGGGGTCCG
The DNA here is from genome assembly GCF_054484115.1 of Streptomyces sp. JNUCC 64. Taxonomy (NCBI): domain Bacteria; kingdom Bacillati; phylum Actinomycetota; class Actinomycetes; order Kitasatosporales; family Streptomycetaceae; genus Streptomyces; species Streptomyces sp. JNUCC 64. The sequence continues at coordinate 7,092,910 of NZ_CM137015.1, read as the reverse complement.
GCGGTCTGAGGCCAGGGGTCCGGGTCCGGGGCCGGGGCCGGGGGTCCGGGGCCGGGGGTCCGGGGCCGGGCGCGCCCCGGGGTCAGGACCGCCGTCGGCGTCGGGGCGGCGGGCCGGAGCCCGGTAGCGGGGCCGGGGCCGGTCGGCGGGAGCCGGGGCCGTCGTCACCAGGGCCGGCCCGTCGCCGCCGGGGTCCGGGGGCCCGGCGCGGTGTCTCCTCCAGGGGCGTCGCCGGTCGTCGCCACCGCCCCGGCGGGCCCGCTTTCCCCGTCCACTGACGGATGTCGGCGGCTGCCGATACGCTGAGTCCTGGTCATGTCGCGGTGCGCGCACCCGGTGGGCGCCACGACGGACCGGACGACTCGTTCCGGTCGTCGGCCTGGTCAACAGGTGTGCGGGGTAGGCAAGTCGGGAAGGGCCGCAGGAGCGAAACGCGGCAAGGAGGGGGTTCCGCTGTGGCGGACGGTTTCGATTTCACTCCGGGGGCTCAGGTTCCGCTCTCGGGCGCGTCGGGTCAGACCGCGGCCACCACGGCGCTCGCCTCGGCGGCCTACCGGGACGGCCCGCTGGAGGACATCAAGCAGGCGGACAACGACTGGTACCAGTCGGGCGTCGGCGGCGGACGCCCCTGGGCGACCCTGTTCACCCCGAACCTCGGCGAGGCGTTCTCCCGGGCGATCCAGGTCCGGATGCTCGGCGGGGGCCGGGCGCCGCTGATCCAGTCCTTCGGGATCGATCCGCAGACCGTCGTGGAACACGCCCTGGCGGCCAGCCGGATCCGCAAGCACCGGGACAGCTGGCTCACCGCGCTGATGGTGCTGTGCGGGCTGGTGTTCCTGCCGGGGCTGGTGGGCTGGCTGCTGGTGTTCCAGTTGCGCAAGTGGGCCAACAGCGCCAGTGACAAACGGGCTTCGACCCTGAGCACCGCCCTGCTGATCGTGGTGGGGCTGTTCGCGGTGCTCCTGCTGCTGCGGCTGCCGTTCACCGGCTTCTGGCCCTGGTACGCGCGGGCGGCCATCGTCGCCCCGGTCATCGGCTGGGTGTGGGCCAAGCGCATCTGCGAGCGGACCGCGCACGATCTGCGGTCCCGTTGGGACGGGTTGCTGTCGGGCGGCGGGGTGGCGGCGAAGGTCCCCGAGTCGGTGCCCACCCATCCGGGGCAGGGCGCCGCCGAGGCGCTGCGCCAGGGGCTGGCCCGGCTCGGCGCCGAGCAGCAGTCCAACTCGGTCTTCTACGCGGGCCCCAAGGGCATCCTGGGCATGGGCACCCGCTGGGGCAGCTGGCAGCTCGCCGAGGAGCTGGTGTCCCGGGAGCCCGGCAAGGACATCAACCCGTTCCGCAGCTGGGACGTCATCCGCGCCATCCACGACCAGCTGCGGATGCTCACCCGCGGCCCGCTGCACACCGGCGGCTTCCCCACCCCCTCGATACGCCACTGGATCGTGACGCCGGTCGGGGAGGGCGCCAAGGGCGTCTCCCGGCCGAGCGGTTCGGACGTGGACGCGTACCAGGTGAAGCCGCACGAGATACAGCGCATCTGCAACGAGCAGCAGTTCGGCAGCGGGGACCGGCACTACCTGGGCGTCCAGTTCGTCCTGTGGGACGGCCAGTTGGTGATCACCATGATGATCACCGTCACGGTGCTCCACGAGACGCTGCGCATCGAGGTGACGGGACACGCGCTGGGTCCGGTGCACGGGCTGTTCACCACCGGCTCCTCGCCGAAGACCAAGTCCGTCTCCAAGGCGGTCCGGTTCTGGGAGACCAGGACGGTGACGCTGCCCCTGATCGACTCCGACGAGGTGGTGCGGCTCGCCGCGCGGGCGCCGCTCACCTGGTACCCGCCGCTGCTGGACTGGCTCGGCGGCAAGCTGTCGCTGCCGGAGCCGTTCGGACTGCGGCACGCGTGGGCCTCGCAGCCCTGGCGGCACCGGTTCATGGCGGACGACGCGCTGCGGGCGGCCACCCCGGTGCTGCGGGTGGTGCACTCGGCGGCGCTGAAGGTGCTCGCCGAGAACGGCGTCGACACCGACAAGTTCGGGGCGCGTTCGTCGTTCCTGTCCGGCGCGGTGCAGGACCCCTCGCCGCGCAAGGCCGACCTGTACGACGCGTAGCCGTCCCGACGGCCCGGTCCGGTGTACCGGGGCCGGGCCGTCCGGGCGGTCCCGGCCCCCCGGTACGAAGGCCCCCGGCACGTCACCGCGCGCCGGGGGCCTTCGCGTCGTCCGCCGCGCGCCGCCCGCGCTCCCCCGCGTCCCCTCCGGCGCCTTCCGGGCCCCTGTTCCCGTGGCCCCGGCGTCCTGCGTCCCTGCGTCCCTGCGTCCCGCTTGAGCCTTCACCGGCCGGGGTGCCGACGGACCCGTGCGCCCGGTGACGCCCGGTCGACCGGGGGCTGCTCCCGGGCTGCCCGGGAGGTTACTTGGTGGTTACTGCGAGTTGTTATCCAGGAGGGGCGCGTGGTGCCGGGCCCGGTGCCGCGCTTCCATCCGACACTGGAGTGACGACGTGGCCCACCCCCCCACCCCCCGCCGCCGCGCCCGCGCCCGCGGGCTCGCCGCCGTGACGCTCGCGGCGGCCGCCCTGACCGCCTCCCTGACGGCGCCCCAGGCGTCGGCGGCCACCGGGGAGACGACACCCGCGCCGATACCGCCGCACGCGCCCCGGTTCCCGCTGACGACGGTCGACGGGGCGGGCGACGTGTTCGTGTTCTGGCCCGACGGCCGGGGCGACCTCGGTCCCCGCGAGTACGTGCTCGGCGGGTGGCGGACCCATCGGGTGGCCACCCACATCGACCACGACCGCGACGGCCTCACCGAGGGTGCCTACGGGGTGCGGGCCGACGGAACGCTCTTCTACGTGACGGAGGCCGGTGAACGGCCGCTCGACGGCGGGTGGGACCAGTACGACCAGCTGCTGTCGCCCGGTGACCTCGGCGGCTCGCCGGAGGCCGAACTGATCGCCCGGGACCGGTCGGGCGCGCTGTGGGTGTTCTCCGCGCGGCGGGACGCCACCCTGCGGCCCGGTGTCCGGGTCGGCCCCGGCTGGAACCGCTACGACCAGATCGCCGGACTGGGCGATCTGACCGGGGACCGGGTGCCGGACGTCGTCGCACGGGACCGGGCCGGGGTGCTGTGGCTGCACAAGGGCACCGGCGAGCTGGAGAAGCCGTTCGCCCGGCGGGTGCCCGTCGGGCTGGGCTGGAACCGCTACAACCATCTGACGTCGATCGGCGACCTCGACCAGGACGGCACCAGCGACCTGCTGGCACGGGACCGGGCCGGGACGCTCTGGCTGCACAAGGGCACCGGCCACGCCCTGTGGCCGTTCAAGAAGCGGGAGCGGCTCGCCGGGGGCACCGGCTGGAACACCTACCGGCTGCTGTTCTGACCGTCGGCCCCGCCCGGCCGGAGGTCCGGCCCGGCGGGGCGACGGGCCCCCGGCGCCGCGCGCCCGCGCGGCGCCGGGGGCCCGGCCGGTCACACCGGCAGGTCCAGTGGCCGCCGGTACCCGCCCCGGACGATGTCGCAGACGTCCCGCAGGGCCGTGTCCAGGGCGGCGATCTCGCCGTCCGTCAGCAGGACCGACGGTTCGAAGCGGAGGGTGTTGACGGCGCTCGCCGTCGGGAAGGTGCGGACGCGGTGGCCGCGCAGGAGGTGTCCGGCGACCAGGTAGCCGAACAGCCCCGCGCGGGCGGCCTCCCGGACGGGCCCGGCGGGCGCGTCCGACTGGTCGTGGAACTCCAGACCGAGCATCAGGCCCCGGCCCCGCACGTCCTTGACGACCTCGGGGTGGTCCTTGTGGACGGCGCTCAGCACGTCCTTGAGCCGTCCGCCGCGTTCGGCCGCCCGCCGGTAGACCCGGCCGCCGTCGGCTTCGAGGATCTCCACCACCCGCAGCGCGATCAGGGTGGAGAAGGCGTCCTTCGCGAAGGTGGAGCTGTGGATCAGCTCGAACCGCTCCTGGTAGCGGGAGGCCCGGACCAGCAGGACGGACGTCTTGGCGATGCCGCCGCCCAGGCCCTTGCCCAGGGTGTAGTAGTCGCCGCGCAGACCGAGCGCGGTGCTGGCGAGGAACGAGCCGGTGCGGCCCAGACCGCTCTGGATCTCGTCGACGACGACCGGGCAGTCGATCGCGGCGCACTCGCGCTGGACCTCCTCGGCGAACTCCCGGGGCAGTTCCCGGATGCCGCCCTCGCCCTGGAGGGGTTCGAGGACGAACGCGCCGATCCGGGGCGCGTCGACCTCGAACGGCACCACCCGGCCGTCCTCGACGGTCAGACCGGTGAGGGGCGTCCGTTCCTCCTCGACGATCTCCCGCAGGACGCCGGGGCGGTCCACGGGGACGAACCGGGCGCGGGCGGCGAGCGCCCGGAACGGGGCCCGGTAGCCCTCGTTGTGGGTGAGCTGGACGCTGCCCACCAGCTTGCCGTGGAAGGAGCCCTCCGGGGCGAGGAAGACGGGAGGCAGCGCGGCCCGTTCCGCGTTGCGGCGGGTCAGGAACCCGATGAGTTCCTCCAGGGCCGCTCCGTCCCCGTCCGGGCGCGGGGCGGGCGCTCCGACCCGTTCCCAGATGTCCCCGGGGAGGGCCGCCCGGCCCTCGGCGACGGCGGCGCGGACCTCCGGGAGACCGGCGGCCACCCGCTCCAGCCGGGTGTCGAGCCGCCGCACCCGGTCGAGTTCGGCGTGCTTGAGGGCCGCCTCGACCGCCTCCGCGCCGGAGTTGGCGAAGATCGCCAGAAACGGCTCGTCCTCCCCCAGCTCCCGCTGGAGGACGCGGTTCAGGGCGAGCGCGAGCCGGTTGGCCTCCGGGTGCACCGAGAACTGCGCGTGCACCGGTACCCGGTCGTCGAGCAGACGTTTGGCGTAGGCGGTGATCCCGGGTGGGTTGTGGCCCAGCAGCAGTGAGCCGTAGCCGCCCGCGAAGTCGGTCACGGGGATCTCCCCGCCGTCCTCGCCGCGCAGGTAGAGCGTGTTCGCCTCGGCCCTGACGTATTCGGCGTCCAGGCCCGCGGAGGCGAGTACCGCCCGCAGATGGGGTTCGGCCAGCTGGGGTTCTTCGCGGTGCTCGGCTGGGGAATTCATGGCGCCCATGCTCGCCGCCTTCCGGAAGCGGTCGCACATGGCGCGGTCATCGTCCGGGAAATCCCGGGGCGGAACCGGCGGTTACTCGCGGATGAATCCCCGGAAAGTGGCTCTCGATAGCTTTTCGACACGATAGCGGATCCGCCGGAGGGCCGCCGGGCGCCGGGACCGTTCCCCCGTCGTCGATTCCGGAGATCGAATACAGAGATCGAATCCGAAGGTCGATTCCAAAGAGGGTGACATGATCCCCGTATCCGCCGCAGCCGACCCCACGAGCCCCTGTCCGCCCCGTCACGACCAGGGTTCGCCCGCTCCGCTGCGCGAGGTGATGTCCCGGTTCGCCACCGGTGTCGTGGTGCTCACGGTGGGCGGCGAGCCACCGCACGCCATGACCGCCAACGCCTTCAGCTCCGTCTCGCTGAGCCCGCCCAGCGTGCTGTGCTCGGTGGCCCACAGCGCGGTCATGCACCAGGCGCTGACGACGGTCCGCCGGTTCGGCGTCTCGGTCCTCAGCGCCGGTCAGGAGCCGCTGGCCCGTCACTTCGCCGACAAGAAGCGGGAGCTGGGGGCCGCCCAGTTCGCCCGGGGCGACTGGTTCGCCGGGGAGCGCACCGGGGCCCCGCTGCTGACCGGCGCGCTGGCCTGGCTGGAGTGCGAACTGGACGCGGCGCACGTCTCCTTCGACCACACCATCTTCGTCGGGACGGTGCTCGCCAGCCGACGCGGGGACGACGGCCGGGGGCTGCTGTTCTTCGACGGGCGGTTCGGCACGGCGGGCGGGGACGTCTGACCGGACGATTACCGGGCGGCTCCCCGTCCGGTGCTGCACTGGAGGAGCCCGCGGCCGACGCCGTCCGCGGGCGCCCCGAGCGACACCCAGTGGACGACACACAGAAGAGGAGCAGGCCGCATGACCGCTGCCACCGATCTGTACAACCTGGAACTGACGGACGACCCGGACGTCCAGAACGAGGTGTTCCTGAAGGTGTTCAACTCCGGCGACGGCCACGCCTTCGACCGGCTCTACCGCGCCGACGCCGTCTCCAACCTGTCCGGTCGGCCGCGGACCGGGCCGGACCGGACCCGGGCCATCGTCGAGCTGCTGGCGAAGGGGCCCACCCTGAAGTCGACGGTCAAGCACTCCTACACGGCCGGTGACGTCACCCTGATCGTGGTGGACTTCGAGCTGGGCGTGCCGGACGAGAACGGTGAGCTGGTGCCCGTCAAGGGCTCCTGCACGGATGTGATCCGCCGGGGCGAGGACGGCCGGTGGCTGATGGCCGTGGACCGGCCGGTGGCCGACCCCGCGGCCTGACCGGAGCGCCGGACCCCGCGCGGGCCCGGCCTCCCCGGACGTGCGCCCCCGCCCCGGCGGGGGCGCACGCGTACGGCGGACGGGCCGCCGCCGGCCGCGCCACGGCGCCTGCGGCGCGGGGCGCACGCGTACGGCGGGTGGTCGCGGACCCGGGAGCACCGGAGTCGCGCGGCCACCCGCCGTACGGCGCGCGGGGATGAGCCTCAGGCGGCAGCGGGGGGTTCCTCGCCGAACGGGTCGTCGATGGCGTAGAGCCAGCCGCCGTCCGCCGGGCGCCGCAGCACGTCCAGGCCGACTCCGACCAGCCGCTCCCGGCCGCCCGCCTCGTCGTCGACCCGCATGGTCCAGTCGACCACGACGAGCGCGGTGTCACCCGTCACGTACGCCTCGCGGACCTCGGCCGAGATGTCGGGACGGCTCTTCTCGAAGAACTCCCGGACGGAATCGCGACGCGCCTGTCCGGTGAGCGGCTTTCCCTGTTCCCAGACCGCCACGGCCTCCTCGGTGTAGAGGGCGTTCACCGCGTCGGCGTCGTTCGCGTTGAACGCGGCGACATAGCGTTCGAGGTGTTCCTCGATGTCGGCCGGGAGTTCGTGTCCGTTCGTCGTCTTGCCCATGGAAGTATCCTCCGGTTCCGCTGCGTGGAATCGTCGTTTACGTCGAGGAAACTATCCGGCTCCGGACACCGTGTACCCATCACGGGGTAATGCGGAACGGAACGGTGGCCGAGCCCGGTTGATTACCGCCGCATGATCGTGCGTTGGGAGATCGCGAGACGGGCCCGCTGTACCGTCGAATTCCATTTCCGAACGACGCCTCCGCATGTGACGACGCAGCAGGGAAGGGCAGTCCGACGTGAAGACGACCGAGCAGGACACCAGGGCATCCGGTGGCTCCGGAGCGCGGAACGAACCGATCGCCGTCATCGGCATGGCGTGCCGGTTCCCGGGGGCGTCCGGGCCCGCGGCCTTCTGGAAGCTGCTGGCCGAGGGGGCGAGCGCGGTCGGGGAGGTGCCCGGGGACCGGCGGGACGGGAACGGCGCCTGGCCCGTCGAGCGGGGCGGCTTCCTGACGGCGGTCGGGGACTTCGACGCGGCGTTCTTCGGCGTCTCGCCGCGCGAGGCGGCGGCCATGGACCCCCAGCAGCGACTGGTCCTGGAGCTGGCCTGGGAGGCCCTGGAGGACGCGGGCGTCGTCCCGGCCGCCCTGCGCGGCACCCGCACCTCGGTCTTCGTCGGCACCCTGCGCGACGACTACGCCAACCTGGTGTACCTGCACGGCACGGAGGCCATCACCCCGCACACGATGACCGGGGTGAACCGCGGCGTCATCGCCAACCGGGTCTCCTACCACCTGGGGCTGCGGGGCCCCAGCCTGACCGTCGACGCCGCCCAGTCGTCCTCGCTGGTGGCCGTCCACCTGGCGTGCGAGAGCCTGCGCCGGGGCGAGTCGGAGACCGCGATCGCCGCGGGCGTCAACCTCAACCTCCTCGCGGAGAACGTGGTGACGGAGTCCCGGTTCGGCGCGCTGTCGCCGGACGGCGTCACCTACGCCTTCGACGCCCGCGCCAACGGCTTCGTCCCCGGAGAGGGCGGCGGGGTCGTCGTGCTGAAGCCGCTGGCCTCGGCGGTGGCCGACGGGGACCGGGTCTACGGGGTGCTGCGCGGCAGCGCGGTCAACAACGACGGCGCGTCCGAGGGGCTGACCGTGCCGAACGGCGACGCCCAGCGGGCGGTGCTGCGGGAGGCGTACGCGCGGGCGGGCGTCGCCCCGGAGCGGGTGCGGTACGTCGAGCTGCACGGGACCGGCACCCCGGTCGGCGACCCGGTGGAGGCGGGGGCGCTGGGAGCCGCGCTGGGCGCCGGACGGTCCCCGGAGGCCGCTCTGCGGGTCGGGTCGGTGAAGACGAACATCGGGCATCTGGAGGGCGCGGCGGGGATCGCCGGTCTGATCAAGACGCTGCTCAGCCTCCACCACCGGCGGCTGCCCGCGAGCCTCAACTTCGTGACGCCCCATCCGCGCATCCCGCTGGCCGAGCTGGGGCTGACGGTGCAGCGGGAACTGACCGGGTGGCCGGAGGGGACCGGTCCGCTGGTCGCCGGGGTCAGCTCCTTCGGCATGGGGGGCACCAACTGCCATGTGGTGGTGACGGAGGCCCCCGGCGCCGGGGAGGCGGCGGGGACGGGTGGGGCCACTGGTGAACCGGAGGGGGTGCGGGAACCGGTGCCCGCCGGTGGGGCGGACGGTGCGCGGGAGCCGGGGCGGGCCGCCACCGGGGAGCCGGGGCCGGTGCCCTGGGTGGTGTCGGCGCGTTCCCCCGGGGGGCTCGCCGCCCAGGCGGAGCGGCTGGTGGAGTTCCTCGACGCCCGTCCCGCGCAGGGCCCGGTGGCGACCGCCCGCGCCCTGGCCACCCGGCGCACCCTCTTCGACCACCGGGCCGTGGTGGTCGCCGGGGACCGCGACGGGCTGCTCGCCGGGGCACGGGCGCTGGCGGCGGACGCGCCCGCGCCGGGGCTGGTCACCGGGACCGTCCGGGAGGGCCGGCTCGGTGTCCTGTTCACCGGCCAGGGCTCCCAGCGCACCGGCATGGGGCGCGGACTGTACGCGGCGCACCCGGTGTTCGCCGCGGCCTTCGACGAGGTGGCGGCGGCGCTCGACCCGCATCTGGACCGGCCGCTGGCCGGGGTGATCGCGGAGGGCGGGCCGCTGCTGGACCGCACCGAGTGGACGCAGCCCGCGCTGTTCGCGGTGGAGGTGGCGCTGTTCCGGCTGATGTGGTCCTGGGGGGTGCGCCCGGACTACCTCGCCGGTCACTCGGTCGGAGAGCTGTCGGCCGCGCACGTCGCCGGGGTGCTGTCGCTGCCGGACGCGGCGCGGCTGGTGGCGGCCCGGGCGCGGCTGATGAGCGGACTGCCCGGGGGCGGTGCCATGGTCGCGGTGGAGGCGGGCGAGGCGGAGGTGCTGCCGTTCCTCGGCGGCCCGGCCGGACGGGTGGAGCTGGCCGCGGTGAACGGTCCCTCGGCCGTGGTGCTCTCCGGTGACGAGGACGCGGTCCTCGACGTCGCGGAACGGCTGCGCGCGGTGGGGCGCCGCACCAAGCGGCTGACCGTCAGCCACGCCTTCCACTCCCCGCGCGTGGAGCCGATGCTGGCGGCGTTCCGGGAGGTCGCGGAGGGCCTCGACTACCGGGTGCCGTCGATCCCGGTGGTGTCCACGGTCACCGGGGAGACGGCCTCCGGGGAGACCGCCTCCGGACGGCGGCTGGCCTCGGCGGACCACTGGGTGGAGCAGGTCCGCCGTCCGGTGCGTTTCCTGGACGCGGTGCGCGCCCTGGAGGGCGCGGGCGTCGTCACCTTCCTGGAGCTGGGGCCGGACGGGGTGCTGTCCGCGCTGGCCTCGGCCGGGGTCACCGACCCGGACGCGGTGGTGGCCGTACCGGCGCTGAGGGCGGACCGTCCCGAGGCGCTGACCGCGCTGACCGCCGCCGCCACGGCGTTCGTCCGGGGCGCGGACCTCGACTGGGCGACCGTACTGGGTCCGGACACCGGGGCGGGTGACGGCCCTGGTGCCGGAGCGCCGGGGGTCGCGTCCCGCGCCGAACTGCCCACCTACGCCTTCCAGCGGCGGCGCCACTGGTTCGACGCGTCCGCGCCCCGCACGTCCGTGCCGTCGGCCCTTCCGCCGTCCCCCGGCCCCGGCTCCCCGTCCGTCCCGTCGGCGGCGGGGGCGTCGGGGGCCGGACCACGGGGGGAGCTGGGCCGCCGTCTCGCGGCCCTCTCCGGAGCCGAGCGCGACGCCGCCGTCAAGGACCTGGTGGACGGGCACATCAGGGCGGTGCTGGAGTACCCGCCCGGTGAACGCGTCCCGGAGGGCGTGCCGTTCCGGGAGCTGGGGTTCAGCTCCCTGATGTCCACGGAGCTGCGGGGCTCCCTCGCCCGGGCCACCGGGCTCCGGCTGCCCGCGGGGCTGCTCTTCGACCATCCCACGCCCCGGGCGCTGGCCCTGTTCGTCGGCGCCGGACTGCTCGGCACGGTCACCACCGCCGGGGAGGAGGCGGTCCCGGCGGCCGACGGCGAGCCCATCGCGGTCATCGGCATGGCCTGCCGCTACCCGGGCGGGGTCGCCTCCCCGGAGGACCTGTGGCGGCTGGTCGCCGAGGGCGTCGACGCGGTGGGGCCCTTCCCCGTCGACCGGGGCTGGGACGAGGACCTGTACGACCCGGACCCGGACCGGGCGGGCCGGAGCGCGGTGCGGCACGGCGGCTTCCTGGACGATCCCGCCGGGTTCGACGCGGCGTTCTTCGGCATCTCGCCGCGCGAGGCCCTCGCCATGGACCCCCAGCAGCGGCTGCTGCTGGAGACCGCCTGGGAGGCCGTCGAGCGCGCCGGGATCGATCCGCACGCTCTGCGCGGCAGCCGCACCGGGGTCTTCGTGGGCGCCAGCCCCCTGGAGTACGGACCCCGGATGGACGACGCCCCCGAGTCGGTGCGGGGGAACGTCCTGACCGGCTCGGCGCCCAGTGTGATGTCCGGGCGCGTCGCCTACCAGCTGGGGCTGCTCGGGCCCGCCGTGACCGCCGACACCGCCTGCTCGTCGTCCCTGGTGGCGCTGCACCTGGCGGTCCGTTCCCTGCGGTCGGGCGAGACCACCATGGCTCTGGCGGGCGGCGCGGCGGTGATGGCGTCGCCGGGCATGTTCGTGGAGTTCTCCCGTCAGCGCGGGCTGGCCCCGGACGGCCGTTGCAAACCGTTCTCCGCCGACGCGGACGGCACCGGGTGGGCCGAGGGCGTGGGACTGCTGCTGGTGGAGCGGCTGTCGGACGCCCAGCGCAACGGACACCGGGTCCTCGCCGTGATCCGTGGCTCGGCGATCAACCAGGACGGCGCCAGCAACGGGCTGACCGCCCCCAACGGTCCCTCCCAGGAACGCGTCATCCGCCAGGCCCTCGCCGACGCCGGGCTGGCCACCACCGACATCGACGCCGTCGAGGCCCACGGCACCGGGACCGCGCTGGGCGACCCCATCGAGGCGGAGGCCCTGCTCGCCACCTACGGACAGGACCGGCCCGAGGGCCGACCCCTCTACCTCGGCTCCCTCAAGTCCAACATCGGTCACGCACAGGCCGCCGCGGGCGTCGGCGGCGTCATCAAGATGATCGAGGCGATACGGCACGAGACCCTCCCCCGGACCCTCCACGCCGCCGAGCCCTCGCCCCACATCCACTGGACCGACGGCCTCCGCCTCCTCACCGAGGCCCGCCCCTGGACCGACGGGGAGGGGCGCCCCCGCCGGGCGGCGGTCTCCTCGTTCGGCATCAGCGGCACCAACGCGCACGTCATCATCGAACAACCACCCGTCACCCCCGTCACCCCACCGGCTCCCACGCCTACGAGGGGGACGGGGGCCCCGCTCCCGTGGACGCTGTCGGCGCGGGACGAGACGGCGCTGCGGGCCCAGGCGGAGCGGCTGCGGGAACGGCTCGCGGGCGGGGAGGACCCGGCCGACGTCGGTCACTCGCTCGCGACGACCCGCGCCGCCTTCGAGCGGCGGGCCGTGGTCCTCGGCACCGACCGCGCCGGACTGACCGACGGACTGACCGCGCTGGCCTCCGGAACACCGTCGCCCGCCGTGGTGCGGGGCACCGCGAACGGGCCCGCCCGGACCGCCTTCCTGTTCACCGGGCAGGGCAGTCAGCGGGTCCGGATGGGCGCCGGTCTCCGCGCCGCGCACCCCGTCTTCGCGGCCGCCTTCGACGAGGCGCTGGCCGCCTTCGACGGTCTGCTGCCCACCCCGCTGCGCGAGGTGGTGTCCGCCGGGGAGGGCACCCCGGCCGCCGCTCTGCTCGACGAGACCACGTACACCCAGCCCGCCCTGTTCGCCGTCGAGACGGCACTGTTCCGGCTGTTGGAGCACCACGGGATGACCCCCGACGTGGTCGCCGGGCACTCGGTGGGGGAGCTGTCGGCCGCGCACGCCGCCGGGGTGCTCTCGCTCGGTGACGCGGCCCGGCTGGTCGCCGCCCGGGGACGGCTGATGTGGTCCGCCCGTGCGGGCGGGGCCATGGTGGCCGTCGAGGCCACCGAGGAGGAGGTGCTGGAGTCGCTGTCGGGGCTGGCGGGGGCGGTGTCCGTCGCTGCGGTCAACTCCCCGCGCTCCGTGGTGGTGTCGGGCGACGAGGACGTCGTCACCCGGGTCGCCGACGGCTGGCGGGAACGGGGACGGCGGGTCCACCGGCTCACCGTCAGCCACGCCTTCCACTCGCCGCACATGGACGAGGTACTGGACGGGTTCCGGGCGGTCGCGGCGGACGTCACGTTCGACGCGCCACGGGTCCCCGTGGTCTCCGCGGTCACCGGCGGCACCGCGCCGGCCGGGCTGCTGGCGTCCCCCGACCACTGGGCCGGGCAGATCCGCGCCACCGTGCGGTTCGCGGACGCGGTCCGGGAGCTGGCCCGGCAGGGCGTCACCGTCCTGGTGGAGGTGGGGCCGGACGCGGTGCTCGGCGCCTTGGCCCGGCAGACCCTGGAGAACGCCCCGGTCACGGCCGTGTCCCTGCTGCGCGCCGGACGGGACGAGGCCGCCTCCTTCGCGGCGGGCGTCGCGGAGGCGTACGCGCACGGGGCGCCGTTGGACACCGCGTCGTTCTTCCCCGGTGCGGGGCACGTCGACCTGCCGACGTACCCGTTCCAGCGGGAGCGCTTCTGGCTGACCGCGCGGCCGCGCCACGACGCCGCGTCCCCGGGACCGGAGGCCGCCGGGCATCCGCTGCTGACCACGGCGGTGGAGCTGGCGGACCGGGACGGCACCGTCCTCACCGGCCGGATCTCCCGGGCGACCCATCCGTGGCTGGCCGACCACACGGTCGGCGGCACCGTCCTGGCGCCCGCGACCGCGTTCCTGGAACTCGTCGCCGCGGCGGGCCGCCACGGGGACGCTCCCCGGGTCGCGGAGCTGACCCTGGAGGCCCCGCTGCCGCTGCCCGAGCGCGGCGCGGTCCGGCTCCAGGTGGTGCTCGGCGCTCCGGACGGCACCGGACACCGGGCGTTCACCGTCCACTCCCGGCCGGACGGCGCGGGCGGCGCGGACGGCACGGGGGCACCGTGGACCCGGCACGCGAGCGGCGCCCTGGCGCCGGGGGCCGACGCGCCGCCGGACCTCGCGGAACCGTTCGCGTCCTGGCCTCCCCCGGGGGCGGTGGCCGAACCCCTGGAGGACGTGTACGAACGCCTCGACGCCCTCGGGTACTCCTACGGTCCCGCCTTCCGGGGGCTGCGGGCGCTGTGGCGGCGCGGCGACGAGGTGTTCGCCGAGGTCGGCCTGGCGCCGGAGGCCCACGAGGACGCGACGCGCTACGGCGTCCATCCGGCGCTCCTCGACGCGGTGCTGCACCCGCTGGTCCTGGACCCGGGCGGGGCCGGGCCCGGCACGATCCGGCTGCCGTTCAGCTGGAGCGGGGTGGAGGTGTACGCCCACGGGGCCACCGGGCTTCGGGTGGCGCTCACCCCCGTGGACGGGGACACCGCGTCCCTCGCCCTGGCCGACGGCACCGGCGCCCCGGTCGCCACGGTCGAGGGCATCGCCCTGCGGGCGGTCGACCGGGAGCGGATCGGCGCGGCCGGGCGGACCGCCGAGGCGTTCTCGGGGGCGTCCGCGGGGGCGCTGTTCACCGTGGCGTGGCCGGAGGTTCCGGTGCCGCCGGAGGCGTCCGGCGCCGATCCGTCGTGGGTCGCCCTGGAGGCCGGGGGGACCGGGTCCTTCGACGTCCTCGGGGACACCGGGGCTGCTGAGGGCACCGGGGCGACCGGAGTCGTGGGGGCGGCGGACGGGGGCGGATCAGGGCCGGACGGGGAGGGGTCCGCGCCCGACGGGCCTTCGCCCGACGGGCCTTCGTCCGACGGGGTGGTGGATCCGTTCGCGGCGGTCACCGGGGCGGGCACCGTCCTGGTGGAGGTGGGGACGGCGGCGGACGGCGACGGGCCGTACGGGCCCGCCCACCGGACGCTGCGGCTGCTGCGGCGCTGGCTCGCCGACGAACGGTTCACAGACGCCCGGCTCGTCCTGCTCACCCGGCGGGCCGTGGCGGTGGACCCCGGCGAGGACGTGGACCTCGCGGCCGCCCCGGTGTGGGGCCTGGTCCGCGCGGCGCAGTCCGAGCACCCCGACCGCGTCACCCTGATCGACCTCGACGCCACCGGCTCCGGGGACGGAACGCTGGCCTCCGCCCTCGCCACCGGGGAGCCGCAGCTGGCCGTCCGCGACGGGCGGCTCCGGGTGCCCCGGCTCACCCGCTCCGCCCCGGCCGGCCGGGGCGCGGGCACCGGTGACGGCGACGACCCGGACGGGACCGTCCTCGACCCCGACGGCACCGTCCTCGTCACCGGGGGAACCGGCGGTCTCGGGGCGCTGGTCGCCCGTCATCTGGTGACCCGGCACGGGGTCCGGCACCTGCTGCTCAGCAGTCGGCGGGGGCCCGGGGCACCGGGCGCCGAGGCGCTGGTGGCCGAGCTGACCGGGCTCGGCGCCGACGTCACCGTCGTGGCCGCCGACGCCGCCGACCGCGCGGCGCTGACCGGGCTCCTCGCGGGCGTCCCGGCCGCGCACCCCCTGACCGCCGTGGTGCACACCGCGGGCGTCCTCGACGACGTCACCGTCACCTCGCTCACCGACGAACGGCTCGACGCCGTGCTGCGGCCCAAGGCGGTGGCGGCCGGACTGCTCCACGAGCTGACCGCCGGGCTCGACCTCGACGCGTTCGTCCTGTTCTCGTCGGTGTCGGGGCTCACCGGCACCGCCGGACAGGCCGGTTACGCCGCCGCCAACACCTACCTCGACGCCCTCGCCCACCACCGCCGTGCCGACGGGCTCCCCGCCCACTCCCTCGCCTGGGGACTGTGGGACGGCTCGCACGGGATGGGCGCCCGGCTCGGCGCGGCCGACCTGGCCCGCTGGGCACGGGCGGGGACGGTCCCGCTGACGCCCGAACGCGGTCTCGCCCTGTTCGACGCCGCGCTGGCCTCCGACGCCCCGCTGATCGCCCCGCTCCATCTGGACCCGGCCGCGCTCGGCTCGGGCGAGGGGCCCGTGCCCCCGCTGTACCGGGGTCTGGTCCGCTCCCGGCCGCGCCGGGCGGCGGCCCCGGGGCCGGGCGGTACGGGGTCCGACTGGGTGCGGCGGACCGCCGCCCTGCCCGCCGACAAGCGCGGGGCGGCCGTCCTCGACCTGGTCCGATCGACCGTGGCGGGCGTCCTCGGCCACCCGGGCGCCTCGGCCGTCGACCCGGAACGCACCTTCAACGACCTGGGCTTCGACTCGATGGCCGGGGTGGACCTGCGCAACCGGCTGGCCACGGCGACCGGTCTGCGGCTTCCCGCCACGGCGGTCTTCGACCGTCCGACACCCGCCGCGCTCAGCGCGTACCTGCTCTCCCGCGCCGACCGGGAGCGGACGTCCCCGGCGGTCACCGGGCGGCGGCCCACGGCCGCTCCGAACGAGCCGATCGCGATCGTGGGGATGGCCTGCCGCTACCCCGGCGGCGTCACCTCCCCCGACGACCTCTGGCGCCTCGTCGCCGACGGCACCGACGCCATCACCGAGTTCCCCACCAACCGCGGCTGGAACCTCGAACACCTCTACCACCCCGACCCCGACCACACCGGCACCACCTACACCCGCCACGGAGGATTCCTCCACGACGCCGACCAGTTCGACCCCGAATTCTTCGGACTCTCCCCCCGCGAGGCGACGGCGATGGACCCGCAGCAGCGGCTGCTCCTGGAGACCGCCTGGGAGACCTTCGAGAACGCGGGCATCGACCCGGCGACCCTCCGGGGCAGCGCCACCGGGGTGTTCGCGGGCGCCATGTACGACGACTACGCGTCGCGGCTCGCGACGTCCCCGGAGGAGTTCGAGGGGTTCCTGCTCGCGGGCAACCTGTCCAGCGTCCTGTCCGGGCGGCTGTCGTACACGTACGGCCTGGAGGGTCCGGCCGTCACGGTGGACACGGCGTGCTCGTCCTCGCTGGTCGCCATGCACATGGCCGCGAACGCCCTGCGCTCCGGCGAATGCGACCTCGCCCTGGCCGGCGGCGTCACCGTGATGAACAGCCCCCACACCTTCGTGGAGTTCTCCCGTCAGCGGGGACTGGCCGAGGACGGCCGCTGCCGTTCGTTCTCCGCCGACGCGGGCGGCACCGGGTGGAGCGAGGGCGTCGGCCTGCTGCTGGTGGAACGGCTCTCCGACGCCCGACGCAACGGACACCAGGTCCTCGCCGTCCTCCGCGGCTCGGCCGTCAACCAGGACGGCGCCAGCAACGGACTCACCGCCCCCAACGGCCCCTCCCAGGAACGCGTCATCCGCCAGGCCCTCACCAACGCCGGACTCACGACAGCGGACGTCGACGCCGTCGAAGCCCACGGCACGGGGACGGCGCTGGGCGACCCGATCGAGGCCCAGGCCCTGCTCGCCACGTACGGACAGGACCGGCCCGAGGGCCGACCCCTCTATCTCGGCTCCCTGAAGTCGAACATCGGCCATGCCCAGGCCGCCGCAGGCGTCGGCGGCGTCATCAAGATGATCGAGGCGATGCGGCACGGGGTACTGCCCAAGACCCTCCACGCCACCCGGCCCTCACCCCACATCCACTGGACCGACGACCTCCACCTCCTCACCGAAGCCCGCCCCTGGACCAGTCGGAAGGGACACCCCCGACGCGCCGCCGTCTCCTCGTTCGGCATCAGCGGCACCAACGCACACGTCATCATCGAACAACCGCCCACCACACCGGCCTCCTCGACGGGGACGCGGACGGGGGCGCCGGTCCCTTTGATCGTCTCGGGGAGGAGCGAGGAGGCGCTGCGGGCCCAGGCGGAGAACCTGCGGCGGCTCGTTCTCCAGGGGGACGACGTCACCCGTGTGGACTCGGAGACCGAGACCGAGACGGGGGCGGGGACAGGGACCGGGACCGGGGGTGCGGGTCACGCCGCCGATGGTTCCGGTGCCGACGCGGGCACGGGTGCGGGTGCTCGTACGGGTCCAGGCGCGGGCGCGGGTACCGACGCGGGTGCGGGGAGCCTGGCCGACCTCGGCCATTCGCTCGCGACCCGCCGTGCCGTCCTGGACCACGCGGCCGTCGTCGTCGGCGACCGCGAGTCCCTGGCCGACGGGCTGGCGGCCCTGGCCCGGGGAGAGAGCGGGCCGGGCGTCACCCGGGTCCGGGCCGCACGCGGCGGGAAGACGGCGTTCCTGTTCACCGGGCAGGGCAGCCAGCGGTTGGGCATGGGGCGCGAACTGTACGAGGGCGACCCCGTCTACGCGGCCGCCTTCGACGAGGTCTGCCGCCATCTGGACACCGAACTGCCCCGGCCGCTCAAGGCGGTGCTCTTCGCCCCGGAGTACTCGGCCGACGCCGCCCTGATCGACCAGACGGCCTTCACCCAGGCCGCGTTGTTCGCCGTGGAGACGGCCCTGTTCCGGCTCTTCGCGCACTACGGAATCGTCCCCGACCTGCTGCTCGGCCACTCCGTCGGTGAGGTCACGGCGGCCCACGCGGCCGGGGTCCTCACCCTGAAGGACGCCTGTGTCCTGGTCGCGGAGCGGGGCCGGCTGATGCAGGCGGCCCGGGAGGGCGGCGCGATGGCCGCCGTAGCGGCCGGTGAGGACGAGGTGCGCGAGGCGCTCGCGCCGTACGGCGACCGGATCGCCGTCGCCGGGGTCAACGGGCCACGGGCGGTGGTCGTCTCCGGTGACGCCGACGCGG
Organism: Streptomyces sp. JNUCC 64; assembly: GCF_054484115.1. NCBI lineage: Bacteria > Bacillati > Actinomycetota > Actinomycetes > Kitasatosporales > Streptomycetaceae > Streptomyces > Streptomyces sp. JNUCC 64. Next base: position 7,074,759 of record NZ_CM137015.1, on the reverse strand, counting down.
TGGCCGAGGCGACGGAACGGTGGCGGGCCGCCGGAACGCGCACCAAGGCGCTGTCGGTCTCCCACGCGTTCCACTCCCCCCACATGGACGAGGTGCTGGACGAGTTCCGCGAGATCGTCTCGGAGCTGACCCTCGGTCCGCCGCGGATCCCGGTGGTCTCCAACGTGACGGGCGTCCTCGCCACCGACGCGCAACTGACCTCCCCCGACTACTGGGCCGACCACATCCGTGAGGCCGTGCGCTTCGCCGACGGGGTGCGGCACCTGGAGTCCGAGGGGGTCACCGAGTTCCTGGAGCTCGGGCCCGACGGGGTCCTGACCGCGCTCGCCCACGCCTCGCTGTCCGGGGAGGCCGGGGTGCTCACCCCGGCGCTGCGGCGCGGCAGGCCGGAGGCGGAGACCGTGGCGGAGGCCGTGGCCCTGCTGCGGATCAGGGGGGCGTCACCCGACTGGGACGCGGTGTTCCCCGGCGCCCGCCCGACCGCCCTGCCGACCTACGCCTTCAGGCACCAGCGGTACTGGCTCGACGCGCCCGAGGCCCCGGCCGACGCGGACGGGCTGGGGCTCGCGCCGAGCGGGCATCCGCTGCTGGGGGCGGCGGTGCGGTTGGCGGACCGGGACGCGTACCTGTTCACCAGCAGGCTGTCGACGCGGACGCACCCCTGGCTCGCCGACCACGTCGTCGCGGACACCGTCCTCGTCCCCGGCACCGCCCTCCTCGAACTGGCCATGTGGGCCGGTGACCAGGTCGGGACGGGGTCCGTCGAGGAACTGACCCTGTCCGCGCCCCTGGTGCTGCCCACCGGTTCCGCCGCGCAGACGCAGCTCATCGTGGGGACGGCGGACGAGGCGGGACGGCGGAGCGTGGAGGTCTACTCGCGGCCCGTGGCCGACGGCACGGACGGCACGGACGGCACGGACGGCACGGACGGCACGGACGGCACCGGGTTCGACGAGGGTCGGTCGTGGGTGTTGAACGCGTCCGGCACCCTCACCCCCCACCACACCCCCACACCCGAACCCACCACCGGCACCTGGCCCCCACCCGACACCACCGAAGTCCCCCTCCACCACATCTACGAACACCTCACCCAACACGGCTACACCTACGGACCCACCTTCCAAAACCTCCAACACCTCTGGCACAACCACGACCACACCCACCTCTACGCCGACATCACCCTCCCCCCCGACCAACACCCCCACACCCCCCACTACCTCCTCCACCCCGCACTCCTCGACTCCGCACTCCACCCCCTCCTCCCCGGCATCACCAACCCCCACCAACCCCCCACCCTCCCCTTCACCTTCACCGGAGTCACCCACCACAACACACCCACCACCACCCTCCGCATCCACCTCCACCACACCACCCCCACCACAACCACCCTCACCGCCACCACACCCACCGGACAACCCACCACCACCATCAACACCCTCCACCTCCGCCCCCTCAACACCCACAACCTCCACCAACCCACCCACCACCACCCCCTCCACCACACCACCTGGACACCCGTCACCACCCCGGACACCCCGCCTCCGGACCACGACACCGATCACACCGGAGACCTCCACGTACTCGACCTGACCACCCCCGGCGACCACTCCTCACCCGCGGGCATCCACGAAGCCCTCGCCGACGCCCTCCAACACATCCAGACCTGGCTGGCGGACCCCGCCTCCGGCCCCCTGGTCGTGGTCACCCGGGGAGCCATCGCCACCCACCCCCACGAAGACATCACCGACCTCACCCACTCCACCATCTGGGGACTCACCCGCACCGCCCAAACCGAACACCCCCACCACATCACCCTCCTCGACCTCGACCCCACCACCCACCCCACACCCACCCACATCCACCAACTCGCCACCACCGCACACCACACCCCCCACCCCCAACTAGCCCAACGCAACAACCAACTCCTCACCCCCACCCTCACCCCCACACCCCTCACCAGCACCGAAACCGGCGGCACACCCGGAACCTCGGGGAAGCCCGAGGCCGATACGGAAGCCACGACCGGAACCGGAGCGGAAGCCGGAACCGGAGCCGGGGCGGAAGACCCGGCCGGGGCAGGAACCCGAGCCGAAGCCGAAGCCGGGGACAAGGCCAGGGACGGGGCCAGGGGCAGGTCCGGGGCTGGGACCGGGGCCAGCGACGGGGCCGGAAGCAAGTCCGGGGCTGGGACCGGAGCCGGGGCCGGGGCCGGGGGCAGGGACGGGGCCGAAGCCGGGGACAGGACCGAAACTGACGATGCGTCAGGGCTGGCGCCCGGCAACGGACCCGGGAACCGCCTCCCCGGCATCGACTGGACCGAAGGCACCATCCTCATCACCGGCGCCACCGGAACCCTCGGCACCGCACTCGCACGCCACCTCACCCACCACCACCACGCCAAACACCTCCTCCTCCTCTCCCGCACCGGACCCAACACACCCACAGCCACCCAACTCCACCAAGAACTCACCCAAGCAGGCACCCACGTCACCATCACCGCCTGCGACACCACCAACTACCACGACCTCGAAAAAACCATCCACGACATCCCCACCCAACACCCCCTCACCGCCATCATCCACACCGCGGGCACCCTCAACGACACCACACTCACCACACTCACCCCCCACCACCTCAACACCGTCCTCCCACCCAAAACCGACACCGCCTGGAACCTCCACCACCTCACCAAAAACCACAACCTCAAAGCCTTCATCCTCTACTCATCCATCGCCGGACACATCGGCAACGCCGGACAAGCCAACTACGCCGCCGCCAACACCTACCTCGACGCCCTCGCCCACCACCGCCACGCCAACGGACTCCCCGCCCACTCCCTCGCCTGGGGACTCTGGAACCAAACCAGCACCCTCACCAACAACCTCCACACCAACGACCTGCGCCGACTCGCCCGCCTGGGACTCCTCCCCCTGGAGACGGACCAGGCCCTCGAACTCTTCGACCTCGCCCTCACCACCCCCCACCCCGTCCTCGCCATCGCCCCCATCGACACCACCGTCCTGCGACGGGAGTACGACAGCCTCCCGCCGCTGCTGCGCGGACTCGTCCCCGCGCCGAAGCGGCGCGCGAACAGGGCGGCCGATCCCGGGACGGACAGCGGGCCGTCCTTGGCCGAACGGCTGGGACCGCTGTCCGGGGCGGAACGCGCGCGAACCCTCGTCGACCTCGTCCGCAGCCATGTCGCCGCCGTCCTGGGCCACGCCGACCCGGCCGCCGTCAGTCCCGAGCGGCCCTTCCAGGAGATCGGCTTCGACTCCCTCACCGCCGTCGAACTCCGCAACCAGCTCAACAACACCACCGGCCTCCGCCTCCCCACCACCCTCGTCTTCGACCATCCGAACCCGACCGCCCTCGCCGGTCATCTGCTCACCCGGCTGGCCATCATGGACGCGTCACCGGCCGACCCCCTGCTGGCGGAGCTGGACCGGTTGAAGGCCGCGGTCCGGGACGCCGCCGCAGACGCGGACGCGTACGACCTCGTCAACACGAGGCTCCGGGAGTTGCTCGACATCGCGGAGGCCGCGGGCGGCACGTCCGGGACCAGCGACGGCGACCTCGACTCGGCCACCGACGAGGAGCTGTTCGCCCTGGTCAACGAGTTCGACTGAGCGCACGGACGGGGCCGCCGCCCGGACGGGCGGCGGCCCCGTTCCCCATGGCACGTCCCGCACCATCCACGATCCATCCGCACTGCCATCGCCTGCCATCACGAGCCACATCACGTCGGGGAGCTGAGACCAGTGGCGAACGAACAAGAACTCCGGGACTACCTGAAGAAGGCCATCGCGGACGCGCGGGACGCGCGCAAACGGCTGCGCGAAGTGGAGGACAAGGCCCAGGAGCCGATCGCGATCGTCGGTGTCGCCTGCCGCTACCCCGGCGGCGTCACCTCCCCCGAGGACCTCTGGCGCCTCGTCGCCGACGGCACCGACGCCATCAGCGAGTTCCCCACCAACCGCGGCTGGGACCTCGAACGCCTCTACGACGCCGACCCGGAGACGCCCGGGACGTCGTACACCCGGGAGGGCGGCTTCCTCCACGACGCCGACCGGTTCGACCCCGAATTCTTCGACATGTCACCGCGCGAGGCCCTGGCCATCGACCCCCAGCAGCGGCTCCTCCTGGAGACCGCCTGGGAGACCTTCGAGCGGGCGGGCATCGCCCCGGCGGCCCTCAGGGGTTCCCGGACCGGGGTGTTCACCGGGCTGATGTACAACGACTACGGTTCCCGACCCGACCTGCCCGCCGAGGGCAACGAGGGGTATCTGTTCTCGGGCAGCGCGGGAAGCATCGCCTCGGGCCGGATCGCCTACACCTTCGGGCTCGAGGGGCCGACGGTGACGGTGGACACGGCGTGCTCGTCCTCGCTGGTCGCGATGCACATGGCCGCGAACGCCCTGCGCTCCGGCGAATGCGACCTCGCCCTGGCCGGCGGCGCCGCCGTCATGTCCACGCCGACGGCCTTCGTCGAGTTCTCCCGGTTGCGGGGGCTGGCCCCGGACGGCCGCTGCAAGTCCTTCTCGGACGGCGCGGACGGCACCGGGTGGAGCGAGGGCGTCGGCCTGCTGCTGGTGGAACGGCTCTCCGACGCCCAGCGCAACGGACACCAGGTCCTCGCCGTGATCCGTGGCTCGGCCGTCAACCAGGACGGCGCCAGCAACGGGCTGACCGCCCCCAACGGCCCCTCCCAGGAACGCGTCATCAAGGACGCGCTGCTCGCCGCCGGGCTGACCACGGCGGATGTCGACGCCGTCGAGGCCCACGGCACCGGCACCACCCTCGGCGACCCCATCGAAGCCCAGGCCCTCCTCGCCACCTACGGACAGGACCGACCCGAGGGCCGACCCCTCTACCTCGGCTCCCTGAAGTCGAACATCGGTCACGCACAGGCCGCCGCGGGCGTCGGCGGCGTCATCAAGATGATCGAAGCGATGCGCCACGGCGTCCTCCCCCGGACCCTCCATGTGACGGAGCGCTCCCGTCATGTGGACTGGGAGGCGGGCGCGGTGGAGCTGCTGACCGAGGCCCGCGCCTGGCCGGAGACGGGGGAACGCCCGCGCCGCGCGGGGGTGTCGTCGTTCGGCTTCGGCGGGACCAACGCGCACGTGGTGATCGAGGAGGCGCCCGGCGCCAGGGTCCCGGCCGCACGGGCGACGGGCGACGGACCCGCTCCGGCCACCGAGGCCCCATCCGCCAGGGAGGACACCGCCACGGATTCCGCCTCCGGTCACACGGCCGGTCGCCCGACCCGCGCGGGCGACGTCAGCGGCACGACGGACGAGGCCAGCGGCACGGACGACGCGGACGGGCCGGGAAGCGCGGGAACCGCCAGCACCAGCACCAGCACCAGCACCAGCACCAGCACCAGCACCAGCACCAGCGGCGAACGGCCGGGAAGCGCGGAAGCGACGGACGGCGCCGGAGAACCGGTCGGCACCGGCGGAACGGACGGCACCGGAGAGCCCACGCTCACGGACGAGGTCAGGGCACGACTGACGGTGCTGGAGCGGGAGGCGGTGCCGGCGGTGGTGTGGACGCTCTCCGCGAAGACCCCGACCGCGCTCCACCACCAAGCCACCCAACTCCTCGACCACCTCCACCACCACCCCCACCTCACCCCCCACGACATCGCCCACACCCTCACCACCCAACGCACCCACTTCCACCACCGCACCACCCTCACCGCGACCACCCGCGAAACCCTCCTCGAAGCGCTCCACCACTACACCACCCACACCCCCCACCCCCACTACACCACCCACACCCCCACACCCCAACCCACCCTCGCCTACCTCCTCACCGGCCAAGGCTCCCAACACCCCCACATGGGACACCAACTCCACACCACCCACCCCGCCTACACCCACGCCTACAACACCACCGCCAACGCCCTCAACAAACACCTCCCCCAACCCCTCCAACACATCACCCACACCCCACAAATCCACCAGACCCAATACGCCCAACCCGCCCTCTTCGCCACCCAAGTCGCCCTCCACCACCTCCTCCAAACCCACAACATCACCCCCCACCACTACACCGGACACTCCCTCGGCGAACTCACCGCAGCCCACCTCACCGGCATCCTCACCCTCGAAGACGCCGCCCTCCTCATCACCACCCGCGCACGCCTCATGCAGAACACACCCCAAACCGGCACCATGATCGCCATCCAAGCCACCCCCCAGGAAATCACCCCCCACCTCACCCCCCACACCCACATCGCCGCCATCAACAGCCCCACCACCCTCATCATCTCCGGCGACACCCAACCCACCCACACCATCGCCCAACACTTCCAACAACAAGGACGCAAAACCACCACCCTCAACACCAGCCACGCATTCCACTCCCACCACATGAACCACATCCTCGACCAATTCCACCAAACCGCCACCACCATCACCTACCACCAACCCCACACACCCCTCACCACCAACACCAACGGCACACCCACCCCCACCCACCAACTCACCACCCCAGAACACTGGACCAACCAAATCCGCAACACCGTCCACCACACCCACAACCTCACCACCCTCCACCAACAACACCACACCACCCACTACCTCGAAATCGGACCCAACACCACCCTCACCCCCCACACCCACACCACACTCAACCACCACAACGAAAACTCAGACTCGCCCCGACCCTTCGTCGCGCTCTCCGTCCTCAACCCGAAGCACAGCGAGCCCCAGGCGTTCGCCAACGCCCTCGCCACCCTCCACAACACCGGCATCGACGTCGACTGGGACGCCCACCTCCAGAACGTCTCCGCCCAGACGGGAACCGCCTCCTCCCCCGTCGCCCTCCCCACCTACGCCTTCCAGCGCGAGCGCTACTGGCTCGACACCACGGACACCCGCACCGACGCGGGCGCACTCGGGCTGTCGCCCGTCGCCCATCCGCTGCTGGGGGCGGCGGTGCGGTTGGCGGACCGGGACGCGTACCTGTTCACCAGCAGGCTGTCGACGCGGACGCACCCCTGGCTCGCCGACCACGTCGTCGCGGACACCGTCCTCGTCCCCGGCACCGCCCTCCTCGAACTGGCCATGCGCGCGGGCGAACAGATCGGCGTCGAGTCCCTGGAGGAACTGACCCTCGCCGCGCCCCTGGTCCTGCCGGACGCGGACTCCATGCAGGTCCAGGTGATCGTCGCCGAAGCCGACGACGCGGGGCGGCGGAACGTCGAGATCCATTCCCGGCTCGCGACCGTCGACGGTGACGAGGGTCGGTCGTGGGTGTTGAACGCCTCCGGCACCCTCACCCCCCACCACACCCCCACACCCGAACCCACCACCGGCACCTGGCCCCCACCCGACACCACCGAAGTCCCCCTCCACCACATCTACGAACACCTCACCCAACACGGCTACACCTACGGACCCACCTTCCAAAACCTCCAACACCTCTGGCACAACCACGACCACACCCACCTCTACGCCGACATCACCCTCCCCCCCGACCAACACCCCCACACCCCCCACTACCTCCTCCACCCCGCACTCCTCGACTCCGCACTCCACCCCCTCCTCCCCGGCATCACCAACCCCCACCAACCCCCCACCCTCCCCTTCACCTTCACCGGAGTCACCCACCACAACACACCCACCACCACCCTCCGCATCCACCTCCACCACACCACCCCCACCACAACCACCCTCACCGCCACCACACCCACCGGACAACCCACCACCACCATCAACACCCTCCACCTCCGCCCCCTCAACACCCACAACCTCCACCAACCCACCCACCACCACCCCCTCCACCACACCACCTGGACACCCATACCCGAGAACACCACCAACACCGACACCACAGCCACCACCCCCGAAACCACCGTCAAGGTCATCGACCTCACCACCCCCGGCGACGGAAGCCCCGAATCCGTCCACCCCGCACTACGCCACGCCCTTGATGAAATTCAGCAAGCGCTCGCCGAACCCGACACCAACCCCCTGGTCGTGGTCACCCGCGGAGCCATCGCCACCCACCCCCACGAAGACATCACCGACCTCACCCACTCCACCATCTGGGGACTCACCCGCACCGCCCAAACCGAACACCCCCACCACATCACCCTCCTCGACCTCGACCCCACCACCCACCCCACACCCACCCACATCCACCAACTCGCCACCACCGCACACCACACCCCCCACCCCCAACTAGCCCAACGCAACAACCAACTCCTCACCCCCACCCTCACCCCCACACCCCTCACCACCCAACAGCCCCAAGCCAAGGCCAAGGCCAAGAACGACCCCGAGCCCGACACCAGCACCAGCACCAGCACCAGCACCAGCACCAGCACCCAACTCCCCGGCATCGACTGGACCGAAGGCACCATCCTCATCACCGGCGCCACCGGAACCCTCGGCACCGCACTCGCACGCCACCTCACCCACCACCACCACGCCAAACACCTCCTCCTCCTCTCCCGCACCGGACCCAACACACCCACAGCCACCCAACTCCACCAAGAACTCACCCAAGCAGGCACCCACGTCACCATCACCGCCTGCGACACCACCAACTACCACGACCTCGAAAAAACCATCCACGACATCCCCACCCAACACCCCCTCACCGCCATCATCCACACCGCAGGCACCCTCAACGACACCACACTCACCACCCTCACCCCCCACCACCTCAACACCGTCCTCCCACCCAAAACCGACACCGCCTGGAACCTCCACCACCTCACCAAAAACCACAACCTCAAAGCCTTCATCCTCTACTCATCCATCGCCGGACACATCGGCAACGCCGGACAAGCCAACTACGCCGCCGCCAACACCTACCTCGACGCCCTCGCCCACCACCGCCACGCCAACGGACTCCCCGCCCACTCCCTCGCCTGGGGACTCTGGAACCAAACCAGCACCCTCACCAACAACCTCCACACCAACGACCTGGAACGCATGAGGCAGTTGGGGCTTCTCCCCCTGGAAACGGACCAGGCACTCGAACTCTTCGACCTCGCCCTCACCACCCCCCACCCCGTCCTCGCCATCGCCCCCATCGACACCACCGTCGTCCGGCGGTCGGCGAATCCGCACGTCCTGTTCTCGGGTCTGGTGCCGACCGGCCGACGCCGCCGGGACCGGGTCGCACGGCCGGACGACTCCTCGTTCGCCGACCGGCTGTCGGCCCTGCCGGAGGCCGAGCGGACGCGGACCCTCGCCGATCTGGTCCGCGCGCACGTCGCCAGTGTCCTCGGGCACACGGATCCGGCCACGGTCGATCCGGAACGGCCCTTCCAGGAGCTGGGGTTCGACTCGCTCACCGCCGTCGAACTCCGCAACCAGCTCAACGACGCCACCGGCCTCCGCCTCCCCAGCACCCTCGTCTTCGACCACCCCAGTCCCGCCGCGCTGACCGGACATCTGATGACCCGGCTGTCCGGCACGGAGCCGGCCCCCGCTCCCGTGGCCGCGACGGTGGAGCACACCGCGTCCGAGCCGATCGCGATCGTGGGGATGGCCTGCCGCTACCCCGGCGGCGTCACCTCCCCCGACGACCTCTGGCACCTCGTCGCCAACGGCACCGACGCCATCACCGAGTTCCCCACCAACCGCGGCTGGAACCTCGAACACCTCTACCACCCCGACCCCGACCACACCGGCACCACCTACACCCGCCACGGAGGATTCCTCCACGACGCCGACCAGTTCGACCCCGAATTCTTCGGACTCTCCCCCCGCGAAGCCCTGGCCACCGATCCTCAGCAGCGGCTGCTCCTGGAGACCGCCTGGGAGACCTTCGAGAACGCGGGGCTGGTGCCCTCCTCCCTCAAGGGCTCCCGGACCGGGGTGTTCACCGGGGTGATGTACCACGACTACGGAACGGGCGTCGAAGGGGTGCCCGAGGACCTGGAGGGGTACCTCGCGGGCGGCAACGCCGGGAGCATCGCGTCCGGCCGCATCTCGTACACCCTGGGCCTGGAGGGTCCGGCCGTCACGGTGGACACGGCGTGCTCGTCCTCGCTGGTCGCGATGCACATGGCCGCGAACGCCCTGCGCTCCGGCGAATGCGACCTCGCCCTGGCCGGCGGCGTCACCGTGATGGCGTCACCGATGTCGTTCGTCGAGTTCTCCCGCCAGCGGGGCCTCTCGCCCGACGGCCGCTGCAAGCCGTTCGCGGACGGCGCGGACGGCACCGGGTGGAGCGAGGGCGTCGGCCTGCTGCTGGTGGAACGACTGTCGGACGCGCAACGTAACGGACACCAGGTCCTCGCCGTGATCCGTGGCTCGGCCGTCAACCAGGACGGCGCCAGCAACGGACTCACCGCCCCCAACGGCCCCTCCCAGGAACGCGTCATCCGCCAGGCCCTCACCAACGCCGGACTCACCACGGCGGACGTCGACGCCGTCGAGGCCCACGGCACCGGCACCACCCTCGGCGACCCCATCGAAGCCCAGGCCCTCCTCGCCACCTACGGACAGGACCGACCCCACGACCGACCCCTCTACCTCGGCTCCCTCAAATCCAACATCGGGCACACCCAAGCCGCCGCGGGCGTCGGCAGCGTCATCAAGATGGTGCAGGCGATGCGGCACGGGGTACTGCCCAAGACCCTCCATGTGGACCGGCCGTCGCAGCACGTCGACTGGGACACGGGCGCCGTGGAACTCCTCACCGAGGCCCGCCCCTGGTCCGACGGGGAGGGTCGCCCCCGACGGGCGGCGGTCTCCTCGTTCGGCATCAGCGGCACCAACGCACACGTGATCATCGAGGCTCCCGAGGCGGAGCCGAGCGTGCCCCGGTTGGTGGTGTCGGAGCGGGAGGCGGTGCCGGCGGTGGTGTGGACGCTCTCCGCGAAGACCCCGACCGCGCTCCACCACCAAGCCACCCAACTCCTCGACCACCTCCACCACCACCCCCACCTCACCCCCCACGACATCGCCCACACCCTCACCACCCAACGCACCCACTTCCACCACCGCACCACCCTCACCGCGACCACCCGCGAAACCCTCCTCGAAGCGCTCCACCACTACACCACCCACACCCCCCACCCCCACTACACCACCCACACCCCCACACCCCAACCCACCCTCGCCTACCTCCTCACCGGCCAAGGCTCCCAACACCCCCACATGGGACACCAACTCCACACCACCCACCCCGCCTACACCCACGCCTACAACACCACCGCCAACGCCCTCAACAAACACCTCCCCCAACCCCTCCAACACATCACCCACACCCCACAAATCCACCAGACCCAATACGCCCAACCCGCCCTCTTCGCCACCCAAGTCGCCCTCCACCACCTCCTCCAAACCCACAACATCACCCCCCACCACTACACCGGACACTCCCTCGGCGAACTCACCGCAGCCCACCTCACCGGCATCCTCACCCTCGAAGACGCCGCCCTCCTCATCACCACCCGCGCACGCCTCATGCAGAACACCCCCCGAACCGGCACCATGATCGCCATCCAAGCCACCCCCCAGGAAATCACCCCCCACCTCACCCCCCACACCCACATCGCCGCCATCAACAGCCCCACCACCCTCATCATCTCCGGCGACACCCAACCCACCCACACCATCGCCCAACACTTCCAACAACAAGGACGCAAAACCACCACCCTCAACACCAGCCACGCATTCCACTCCCACCACATGAACCACATCCTCGACCAATTCCACCAAACCGCCACCACCATCACCTACCACCAACCCCACACACCCCTCACCACCAACACCAACGGCACACCCACACCCACCCACCAACTCACCACCCCAGAACACTGGACCAACCAAATCCGCAACACCGTCCACCACACCCACAACCTCACCACCCTCCACCAACAACACCACACCACCCACTACCTCGAAATCGGACCCAACACCACCCTCACCCCCCACACCCACACCACACTCAACCACCACAACGAACTCCAAGCCGAAAGCGGAAACGGCCGCGGAGACGGAAACGGAAAAGCGAACGGGACCGGCGGGAACCGGAATTCCGGCGGTGCGCCCACCACCTACACCGCCCTCTCCGTCCTCAACCCGAAGTACAGCGAGAACGAGGCCTACGCCACCGCCCTCGCCACCCTCCACAACACCGGCATCGAGGTCGACTGGGACGCCTACCACCGCAGTGGCGCGGCCCCGGACGCCCCTGCCCCCCGCCCCGTCACCCTCCCCACCTACTCCTTCCAGCGCCAGCGCTACTGGCTCCGGGACCACACCCGAGGCGGCTCCGCCGCCTCGGCGCCCGGCGGCCTGGGACACCCGCTGCTGACCTCCAAGGTCGAACGCGCCGACCAGGCCGGCACGCTCTTCACCGGACGCGCCTCACTGAGCGCCCAGCCGTGGCTGGCCGGACACACGGTGGGCGAGGACGCCGTCCTGCCCGCCTCCGCGCTGGTCGAACTCGCGCTGCGGGCCGGGGACGAGCTGGGCGCGACGACGGTCGAGTCCCTCACCGTCCGCACGCCCGCCGTCCTGCCTCGCGGCGGGGCCGTGGAACTCCAGCTCACCGTCACGCCGGAGCCGGAGCCGGAGGACGACGGCCGGGACGACGGCCGGGACGACGGCCACGGGGTCCGGTACGCCTTCGTGCTGCACGCGCGGTCCGCGAAGGAGGACGACGGTCCCTGGGCGGCGTACGCCGACGGCGTGCTCTCCACGTCCGGCGCGACCACGGACGGGACCACGACCGCCGCCGACGCGGGCGCGGGCACCGACCCGGACACGGGCACGGCCTCCGCCGGGGAGCCCGAGCCGGTGGAGCTGCCGACGGAGGAGCACGCCGAGGCGGGGCGCTACGGGGTCCACCCCGAGTTGCTCGACCTCGCCGTCCACGTGCCCGGAGCGCTGTCGGCCGCCGGGAACGCCGCGCCGGGCACCGTGCGCGTTCCCACCGAGTGGCACGCCGTCAGGCTGCACGCCACGGGAGCGACGGCGGTGGCGGTGCGGACCACCGACCTCGGCACGGGGGCCGTCGGGATCGAGCTGACCGACGCCGACGACCGGCCGGTGCTCTCCGTCGGGCGGCTGGTGTTCCACGACGTACCGGAGGCGGCGTTCGTCCACTCCGGGACCGCCGCGCCGCCCCTGTTCCACCTGGAGTGGGGCGCGGCTCCGTCCGACGGGTCCGGCGGCCCCCTGCGGTGGGGCGTGCTCGGCGGGACGGACGGCGTGGCGGGGGCGACCGCGTTCACGGACGTGGCGGCGGTCGCCAAGGCGGTGGAGTCCGGTACGGCGGCCGTGGACGCGGTACGGGTGTGGGCGCTGCCCGACCCCGCGACGGACCCGGACGCCATGACGGCCCGGGACTCCGCGACGAACCTTGACACGGTGACGACCCTGGGCGTCGTGGCGGACCCGGACGCCATGACGGCCGAGGACGTCGTGACGGACCCGGGCGCCATGACGGGTGCGGGCGCCGTGACGGACCCGGGCGCCGTGACGGGTGCGGGCGCCGTGACGGGTCCGGACGTCGTCGCGGATCTGCGTGGGCGGACGGCACGGCTGCTGCGCGTGGTGCGGGAGTGGCTGGCCGACGACCGGCTCGCGGACGTGCCCCTGGCCGTGCTCACCCGGGGTGCCGTGGACACCGGCGGCGAGGGCGTTCCCGACCCGGTGGGCGCCGCCGTGTGGGGGCTGCTGAGGGCCGCTCAGGCGGAGGCGCCCGGGCGTTTCGTCCTGGTGGACCTGGACGGTTCCGGCGTCGCGGCCCCGGGCGGACGGGAACGGCCGCTGCCTCCGGGCGGGGAACTGCCGCCGTCGGACGAGCGGCTGTTGTCGTCCGTCGTGGCGTCCGGCGAGCCCCAGGCGGCCCTGCGCGGGTCCGGGGTCCGGCTGCCGCGGCTACGGCGGGGGGCGGCCGGTTCGGCGACGGCGGCGGAGTCCGCCGTCGCCTGGGACCCGGACGGCACCGTACTCGTCACCGGGGGGACGGGTGCGCTGGGTTCCCTGGTCGCCCGGCGGCTGGTGGCGGACCACGGTGTGCGGCGGCTGCTGCTGCTCGGCCGTCGTGGGGCCGGGGCCCCCGGTGCGGCGGAGCTCCGGGCGGAGCTGGCCGGGGCGGGTGCCGAGGTCTCGGTGGTGGCCTGTGACGTGGCGGACCGCGAGGCGCTGGCCCGGGTCCTGGCCGAGGTACCGCCGGACCGGCCGCTGACCGGTGTGGTGCACACGGCGGGCGTGCTCGACAACGCGCTGATCGGGGATCTGACACCGGAGCGCCTCGCCGCGGTGCTGCGGCCGAAGGCGGACGCCGCCTGGCACCTGCACGAACTCACCCGGGACCTCGACCTCACGGCCTTCGTCCTCTTCTCGTCCAGCGTGGCCGTCGTCGGCGGACCGGGGCAGGCCGACTACGCGGCCGCCAACGCGTTCCTCGACGGGCTGGCGGGGCACCGCGCCGGTGGCGGGCTGGTGGCGACGTCGATCGCCTGGGGCCTGTGGGACGTGTCGGGGGGCATCAACGCGGACCTGGGCGAGGCCAACCGCAAGCGGTACGAGCGGGAGGGCTTCCGTCCGGTCGGCGCCGGGGAGGGGGCGGAGCTGCTGCGGGCGGCGCTCGTCGAGGGCGAGTCCCAGGTGGTCGCGCTGCCCGTGGACCTGTCCGCGATGCGCGCCCACGGGCAGGTGCCCCCGGTGTTCCAGGCGCTGGTCAGGGGCCCCCGGCGGACCGCGCGGGCCGTGGCGGAGCGGAGCGCCGGGACGCTGGGCGAGCGGCTCGCCGCGCTGCCCGGGGAGGAGCGGCGCGGCACGCTGCTCGATCTGGTGCGGGCCGAGATCGCGACGGTGCTGGGCCACGCCGACGGGGACACCATCGCGGCGGAGCGGCCCTTCCAGGAGCTGGGCTTCGACTCGATGACCGCCGTGGACCTGCGCAACCGGATGGTCGCCCTGACCGGGTTGCGGCTGCCCGCGACCCTGGCCTTCGACCATCCGAACCCGGCCGCGCTCGGCGACTGGCTGCTGGGCCGTCTGGCACCGGACCCGGCGGACGGCGCACCGGTGCCCGTGCTGGCCGAACTGGACCGTCTGGAGGCGGCGCTGGCGACGGCGGGCGACGGCGACCCGGCGGTGCGGGAGACGGTCGTCGAGCGGCTGCGGTCGCTGCTGACCCGGTGGGACGGCACGTCGTCGACGCCGGACGGGGGTGCTGCGCCGGATGTGGCCGAGTCCCTGGAGTCGGCTTCGGCGGCGGAGATCCTCGACTTCATCGACACCCAGCTCGGCCGGTCCTCGGACTGACCCGCGAGGCCCGACCCCCAGGGCGTCGGCACCGGCCGCGCCCGCGCCGAACGAGGAGAGACGGAACCGGTCATGGCGAATCAGCCGAACGAAGAGAAGCTGGTCGAGTACCTGAAGTGGGTGACCGCCGATCTGCACAAGGCGCGTCAGCGGATCACGGACATGGAGGCGGAGCGGCGCGAGCCCATCGCGGTCGTCGGGATGGCCTGCCGTTTCCCGGGCGGGGTGCGTTCTCCGGAGGACCTGTGGCGTCTCGTCCGGGACGGGGTCGACGGGACCTCCGAGTGGCCGACGGACCGCGGCTGGGACGTGGAGGGGCTCTACGACCCGGAGCCGGGGACGGCCGGGCGGTCGTACACCCGTCGCGGGGGGTTCCTGGACGAGGCGACGGAGTTCGACGCCGCGTTCTTCGGGATCTCCCCGCGCGAGGCCCTGGGGATGGATCCGCAGCAGCGGGTGCTGCTGGAGACGGCCTGGGAGGTCTTCGAGAGCGCGGGGCTGGACCCGGCGGCGCTGCGGGGCACCCGGACGGGGGTGTTCGCCGGGGTGGTGGAGCAGAGCTATCTGGATCGTGAGGGGCCCGAGGAACTGGAGGGCTATCTGATGACCAGCAAGCTCAGCAGTGTCGCCTCGGGCCGGATCGCGTACACCTTCGGCTTCGAGGGACCGGCGGTGTCGGTGGACACGGCCTGCTCCTCGTCGCTGGTGGCCCTGCACATGGCGATCCAGTCGCTGCGTTCGGGCGAGTCGTCCCTGGCCCTCGCGGGCGGGGTGACGGTCTCGGGGTCACCGAGCGGGTTCGTCGACTTCTCCCGGCAGCGGGGCCTCTCGCCCGACGGCCGCTGCAAGTCGTTCGCGGACGGCGCGGACGGCACCGGGTGGAGCGAGGGCGTCGGCCTGCTGCTGGTGGAGCGGCTGTCGGACGCCCGCCGCAACGGGCACCGGGTGCTGGCGGTGCTGCGGGGCAGCGCGGTGAACCAGGACGGCGCCAGCAACGGACTGACCGCCCCCAACGGCCCCTCCCAGGAACGCGTCATCCGCCAGGCCCTCACCAACGCCGGACTCACCACGGCGGACGTGGACGCCGTCGAAGCCCACGGCACCGGCACCACCCTCGGCGACCCCATCGAAGCCCAGGCCCTCCTCGCCACCTACGGACAGGACCGGCCCGACGACCGCCCCCTCTACCTCGGCTCCCTCAAGTCCAACATCGGGCACTCCGTGGCGGCGGCGGGTGTCGGCGGCGTCATCAAGATGATCGAGGCGATACGGCACGGGGTGCTGCCCAAGACCCTGCACGTGGACCGGCCGTCGCGTCATGTGGACTGGGACGCGGGCGCGGTGGAACTGCTGACCGAGGCCCGGGCCTGGCCGGAGACGGAGGGACGCCCGCGCCGCGCGGGCGTCTCCGCCTTCGGGGTGAGCGGGACGAACGCGCACCTCGTGGTCGAGGAGGCACCCGCCCCGAAGCCGGAACCGGCTTCGGACGCGGAGGGGGTGAGGGAATCCGGAGAGCCGGAGGGCTCAAAGGAGCGGAAGGACCCGGAGGGACCGGAGGGACCGGAGGGACCGGAGGGACCGGAGGGACCGGAGGGACCGGAGGGACCGGAGACGTCGGCCCCCGGAACGGGGGAGGACCCCGGAGCGCCCGGGAGCCGGTCGGCGACGGACCGGAACGGGACGGACGCGCGCCGTCCGGCGGCGGACCTGAACGGGACGAGCGGAAACGTTCAGGCAGCGGAGGCGGTGACCGTCGCGCCGGAAAGCCCGGAAGCCGCCGGAACGGAAGGCATCGGTCCGGAAAGCGCGGAAGCCGTCGGGACGGAGGGAACGGGGGCCGTCGGGACGGAGACCGGGGACGGGCGGGGGACGGTCCCGCCCGCAGGGCCCCCCACCGCCCCGGCGGTCACCTGGCTGCTGTCCGGCAGGACCCCGGACGCGGTGGCCGCCCAGGCGCGACGGCTGCTCACCCACGTCGAGGAGCGGCCCTCGCTCTCCCCGCTGGACGTCGGGTACACCCTGGCCACCGAGCGGGCCGCCTTCGAGCACCGGGCCGCCGTCTCGGGCACCGACCGGGAGACCCTCCTCGAAGCGCTCCACCACTACACCACCCACACCCCCCACCCCCACTACACCACCCACACCCCCACACCCCAACCCACCCTCGCCTACCTCCTCACCGGCCAAGGCTCCCAACACCCCCACATGGGACACCAACTCCACACCACCCACCCCGCCTACACCCACGCCTACAACACCACCGCCAACGCCCTCAACAAACACCTCCCCCAACCCCTCCAACACATCACCCACACCCCACAAATCCACCAGACCCAATACGCCCAACCCGCCCTCTTCGCCACCCAAGTCGCCCTCCACCACCTCCTCCAAACCCACAACATCACCCCCCACCACTACACCGGACACTCCCTCGGCGAACTCACCGCAGCCCACCTCACCGGCATCCTCACCCTCGAAGACGCCGCCCTCCTCATCACCACCCGCGCACGCCTCATGCAGAACACCCCCCAAACCGGCACCATGATCGCCATCCAAGCCACCCCCCAGGAAATCACCCCCCACCTCACCCCCCACACCCACATCGCCGCCATCAACAGCCCCACCACCCTCATCATCTCCGGCGACACCCAACCCACCCACACCATCGCCCAACACTTCCAACAACAAGGACGCAAAACCACCACCCTCAACACCAGCCACGCATTCCACTCCCACCACATGAACCACATCCTCGACCAATTCCACCAAACCGCCACCACCATCACCTACCACCAACCCCACACCCCCCTCACCACCAACACCAACGGCACACCCACACCCACCCACCAACTCACCACCCCAGAACACTGGACCAACCAAATCCGCAACACCGTCCACCACACCCACAACCTCACCACCCTCCACCAACAACACCACACCACCCACTACCTCGAAATCGGACCCAACACCACCCTCACCCCCCACACCCACACCACACTCAACGACCCCGACATCACCGCGTTCTCCGTCCTCGACCCCAAGTACAGCGAGAACGACTCCTACGCCACCGCCCTCGCCACCCTCCACAACACCGGCTTCGACGTCGACTGGGACGCCTACTTCCGCAGCGCCTCCGCCCGCACCGGGAGGGCCCCCTCCCCCGTCGCCCTCCCCACCTACGCCTTCCAACGCGAGCGCTACTGGCTGCGGGACGCGGCACCGGTCGTGGACGCCGCCGGGCTGGGGCTGCGTCCGGGGGCGCATCCGCTGCTCGGCGCCAAGGTGGAACGGGCCGACGGGGACGGTGCGTTGTTCACCGGCCGGGTCTCGGCACGGCTCCATCCCTGGCTGACCGCGCACTCCGCGCACGGCTCCACCGTCCTGCCGCCCGCCGCGATCGTCGACCTCGTCGTCCGGGCCGGGGACGAACTCGGCGCCACGGCGCTCGGGACCCTCTCCCTCGCCGGACCCCCCGTCCTCCCGGCGGACGGGGCGCTCCAGCTCCAGCTCACCGTCGACCCACCCGACGAGGAGGGGACGCGGGCCTTCGCCCTGCACGGCCGCCCCGACGGCGACGACGTCCCGTGGACGGCCCTCGCCGGCGGACGGCTGGACTCCGGCCCCGCCCGGCCGGTGGCGGCCGGGGAGACGGCGCCGCCCCCGGAGGCCGAACGGATCGCCCCCGACGCGACGGACGCCGCGCTCGGCGTGACGGAGCTGTGGCGGCACGGGACGGAGGTCTTCGCGGAGGTCGTCCTCCCCGAGGAACGGCGGTCCGAGGCGGCCGGGTTCGGTCTGCACCCCGCGCTCCTCGAAGCGGCGCTGCGCGCCGCCACGACTCCCGCCCCGGCCCCTCGTCCGGAGGGCGGGAGGGTGAACGGCACGGGGAACGACGTCGGCCCTTCCCCCGACGACGACCGGCCCGGCCGGCCGGCCGGTCTCGCCGTCCGGTGGGAGGACGTCCGGCTGCACGCCACCGGGGCGACCGCGCTGCGGGTGCGGGCCGTGCCGGAGACCGGGCCCCGGGGACGGGCGGACACCGTGTCCCTGCTGCTGTCGGACCTCGCGGGCGGCCCGGTCGCCACCGTCGCCGCCGTGACCACCCGGCCGGTGGCGCCCGAGGAGGTCGGCCGCGCGCTGGCCCGGGGCGAGGACGCCCTGTTCCGGGTGGACTGGCGGCCGGTCGGGCTGCCGGTGCCGTCGGCACCGGCGGCGGTGGCCGTCCTGGGCGGCGAGTACCCCGGTGTGGACGCGGCGGCGAGGGCCCTGGCGGCCGGGACCCCGTTCGACGCGCTGCTGGTGCCGCCGGGGGCCGCCCCGGACGACATGGTGACGGCGGTCCACACCCGTACCCGCCGGGCCCTGTACCTGGTCCAGGAGTGGCTCGCGGACGAGCGGTGCGGTGACACCCCGCTGGTCGTGGTCACCCGGGGCGCGGTCGCGGCCCGGTCCGGCGAGGCGGTGGACCCGTCGGCCGCCGCGGTCTGGGGGCTGTTGCGCTCGGTGCAGTCGGAGGCCCCCGGGCGGATCGTCCTCGTGGACACCGACGGCGGAGCCGACGGGAACGCGCGCGGGACCGACGGCACGGACGACGACGACGGTGACGTCCCGCCCCCGGCCCTGCTGGCCGCCGTACTGGCCGCCGGGGAACCGCAGACGGCGGTGCGCGGCGGGACGGTCCTGCTGCCCGCGCTGGCCCGCGCCCCGGGCCCGGGGAACGGCCCCGCCCTCCGGCCCACGACCGAGCCCGTCCCGACCGCCACGGCTACCGCCACCGCCACGACCACCAGCACCAGCACCAGCACCAGCACCAGCACCAGCACCAGCACCAGCACCAGCACCAGCACAGGAACGACAACGGCACCGGCACCGGCACCGGACTCCGACAACACCACCGGCGGCACGGCGGGCACGGGCCGCTGGGACCCCCGGGGAACGGTCCTGATCACGGGCGGCACCGGCAGCCTCGGCGCCCTGTTCGCCCGGCACCTCGCCGCCGTCCACGGCGTCCGCCATCTGCTGCTGCTCAGCAGGCGCGGCGGCGACGCCCCCGCCGTGGCCGCGCTCCGGGCCGAACTCGCCGGGTACGGGGCCACCGTCACCGTGGTGGCCTGTGACGCGGCGGACCGCGAGGCGCTGGCCCGGGTCCTGGCCGAGGTACCGCCGGACCGGCCGCTGACCGGTGTGGTGCACGCGGCGGGCGTCAGCGACGACGGGCTGGCCGCCGGTCTGACCCCCGAGCGCCTCGCCGCGGTGCTGCGGCCGAAGGCGGACGCCGCCTGGCACCTGCACGAACTCACCCGGGACCTCGACCTCACGGCCTTCGTCCTCTTCTCCTCGATCGCCGGGGTGATCGGCGGCGCGGGACAGTCCTCCTACGCCGCCGCCAACGCGTTCCTCGACGGGCTGGCCGCGCTCCGGGCCGCCGACGGACGACCGGCGACCTCGGTGGCCTGGGGCCTGTGGGCGCCGGTGGCGGGCCCGGCGGGCGGGGCGGTCTCCGGCATCACCGGCGATCTGGACGCGGCGGACCTGGCCCGGATCGCCCGGGCCGGTTTCCGGCCGATCGCGTCCGAGCGGGGCCCGGGCCTCCTGGACCTCGTCCTCGCCGGGTCCGACCCGGTCCCGGTGGTCACCCCGCTGGACCTGGCGGCCCTGCGGCAGCGTCCCGAGCGGGCGCCGTGGCTGCTGACCGGGCTGCTGCGACGGCCGCTGCGACGGGCCGCCGTCAACTCCGCCGCCGGCGGCGGGAACCTGGCGGCACGGCTGGCCGGGCTGCCGGAGCCGGAGCAGCTCGCCGCGGTGCTGACCACGGTGACCACGGAGATGTCCTCGGTGCTCGGCCACGGCGACGCCTCGGCGATCGACCCGGAACGGTCCTTCACCCAGCTGGGCTTCGACTCGCTGACCTCGGTGGAGCTGCGCAACCGGCTGGGCGAGGCGGTCGGGCTGCGGCTCCCGGCGACCCTGGTCTTCGACCACCCCTCGCCCCGGGCGATGGCCGGGCACCTGCGGACCGCCCTGCTGGCGGGGGCGGACGCCGGAGCGTCCGCCGGGAGCGCGGCGGACCCCGGCGACGGGGTGGACTACGCGGCGGAGGTCACGCTGGACGACGCGATCCGCCCCGCCGACGAGGTCGTCCGGGCCGTCGACGACCCCGCCGAGATCCTGCTGACCGGTGCCACGGGCTTCCTCGGCGCGTTCCTGCTGCGGGATCTGATGCGGGAGACCCGGGGCGTCCTGCACTGCCTGGTGCGGGCCGCCGACGAGCGCGACGGGCTGCGGCGGCTGCGGGAGAACCTGCAGTGGTACCGGGTCTGGGACGAGGTGGACGAGTCCCGGATCAGGGTCGTCGTCGGCGATCTGGCCGAGCCCCGGCTGGGGCTGGCCGAGGAGGCGTTCGACGCGCTGGCCCGGACCGTGGACGTCGTCTACCACGCGGGGGCGACCGTGCACTGGCTGCGCCCGTACGCGTCGCTGCGGGACGCCAACGTCGGGGGCACCCGGGAGGTGCTGCGGCTGGCGGCGCGGCACCGGACCGTGCCGGTGCACTACCTGTCGACCACCGGGGTCTTCGCCGGGGGCGCCGGGGGCGCCGGGGGCGGCGCGCCGCTCGGGGTGGACGATCCGACGGGGCCCGTGGCGGAGCTGCCCAGCGGCTATCTGCGCAGCAAGTGGGTGGCCGAGCGGGTCATCGGGCTGGCCCGGGACCGGGGGCTGCCGGTGTCGGTGCACCGGGTGGACGTGATCTCGGGGGACCGGGTCAACGGCGCCTGCCAGACCAGGGACTTCGTGTGGCTGAGCCTGCGCGGGCTGATCGAGGCGGGCGCGGTGCCCGAGGGGCTCGTCGGCCGGGTCCATCTGACGCCCGTCGACTACGTCAGCGCGGCGGTCGTGGCGCTGTCGCGGCGCGCGGAGACCGCGTCGGGCACGTTCCACCTGTTCAACCAGAGTCATCTGAGCTTCGCGGAGTTCGTCGGCGAACTGCGGGCGTCCGGCTACGGACTGGCCGAACTGGACCGGGCCGCCTGGCGGGCCCGGGTGACGGCGGACGCCGGGAACGCGATGCTCCCGCTGCTGGAGGCGTTCGAGATGATGGCCGACGACAACGAGCGCTTCTATCCGCCGGTCGACACCAGCGTGGCCGAGCGCGCGCTGGAGGGCAGCGGGATCGTCTGCCCGGAGATGACCGTCGCGCTCTTCGACCGGTACGTGCGCTTCTTCGTCGAGGCCGGTTTCCTGCCTCCGGCCGACGGGTCCCCCGGGGCCCGGGGGACCCTCGTGACCGCGGGCGTCCCGTCGGAGGCCGTCTGACCCCGGGCCCGTCCCGGACCCCACGGCCCCGGCGCTCCGCCGGGGCCGTTCCCCCTCACAGGTGTGACCGGCCGTCCCGGCGTTCGCCGCCGGACGGCCGGTCCCGCCGGAACGGAGTGTCCATGCCGAGCCCCTGGCTCAGAAGGTTCGCCGAGCGCCCCGGTGAGGGGCCGCTGCTGGTCTGCTTCCCGCACGCGGGCGGGGCGGCCAGTGCCTACGTCCCGCTGGCCCGCGCCCTGGCGCCCCGGGTCGAGGTGCTGGCCGTCCAGTACCCGGGGCGGCAGGACCGCCGCCGGGAGGCGCCCGTCACCTCGCTCGTCCCGTTGGCCGCGCGCGTCGCGGAGGCCGTACGTGGTGAACTCGGCGCCCAGGAGCGCCCGTACGCCTTCTTCGGGCACAGCATGGGGGCGGCGCTGGCCTATGAGGCGGCCCGTGAGCTGCGCCGGTCCGGGGGGCGCAGTCCGGTGCGGCTGTTCCTGTCCGGCCGGGGCGCGCCGGGTCCGCTGCCCGGCCGGGACGACGTGGTCGCGGACGACGCGGAGCTGATCGCCCGGGTGCGGCGGCTCGGCGGGACGGCGGGCGGGGTGCTCGACGATCCCGAGCTGCTGGAGATGGTGCTGCCGGCGCTGCGGGCCGACTACCGGGTCCTCGGCGGGTACCGGTGGGTTCCGGAGCGTCCCCTGGACGTGCCGTTCACGGTGCTGGTCGGGGACGCCGACCCGGTGGTCACGGTGGAGGAGGCCCGGGGGTGGCTGGCGGAGTCGGCCGTGCCGGGCGAGTTCCGGGTGCTGCCGGGCGGTCACTTCTATCTGGACGGGCGGACGGAGGAGGTCGCCGGGGTGGTCGGGGCGGCGCTCGACGGCGTCGTCACCGTGCCCTGAACGACGGTTCCGGGAACGCGCCCCCTGGGCGGGCGGCGAAGGGGCCGGGGCGGGAACCGGTCGGTTCCCGCCCCGGCCCCTCCGGGTGACGGTTCGCCGTCCCCGTGGTCAGCCGACCGGCCGGAGGACGTCCCCGGCCGCGGGGAGCACGGTGCGGAACCGGACGCGCGCGGCGGCGAGGCGGTCGGCGGAGTGGGCGGCGTACAGGGACGGGAAGGGCAGGGCGCGCAGGGTGCCGTGCCGTTCGGTTCCGGCGGGCACCGCCACGGCGGCGGCGTGGCCGGGATGTCCGGGGACGTTGCGGACGGTCCAGCCGGACGGGCGGCGCGGGGTGTCGGGGCCGTGCCCCTCGCCGAGGTAGTCGGCGCCGGGGTCGCGGCCGAGTCCGGTGCCGAGGGCCTTGAGGTACGCCTCCTTGCGGGTCCAGAGCCGGGCGAGGGCGGGCGGCAGCGCGTGCGGTGGCAGGCCCCGCAGTTCGGCCCGTTCCCCGGGGTGCAGCGCGGGCAGCGTGGCTTCGGCGGTGGGAGCCGCGGGGACGCGTTCCACGTCGACGCCGACCGGGGCGTCCGACACCGCGACGACGGTCAGTCCGTGGCTGTGCGACAGGGAGAAGTGCAGCGGTACGGGCGACCGGTCGAGGACGGGGCGGCCGTGCGGGCCGCCGCACAGCGGGCAGGGCGCCCGGGTCAGCGTCACCCCGCCCGGCGGGAGACCGGTGTACGCGGCGAGCAGCCGGCGGAGCGCGAGGTGGGCCGCCGTGTAGCGGAGGCGGTCGAGGGGGCGGGCGAAGGAGGCGGCCCGTTCCCGTTCGCGGTCGTCGAGTCCGGCTGTCGGCGGGGGGTCCGCCGGTCCGCCGCGGTCAGGCACGAGGAGCGTCCACAGATGGAGTCCGCCGTCCTCGACGGCGAGGGCGGGCGCTTCGACGGCGAGCGCGGTCGACGGGCCGCTCATGCGGGACGGCGCGGGGCGCGGACGCCCCGGGGGTGGTGGCCGGGCGGGACGGGTGGGGCCATGGTCGTCGTCTCCTCGCTGCCCGGGGCCACGGGGCTCCGGGGGGTGTCGACTCCTGGGCCCCCAGTGTCGGGGGGTGCGGGGAAGCGGGGGATAACCGTCGGCTCACGGCCGGATCACACGGATGCCGCCCCTGGGTTCCGGGCGGGGCCGTCCGCCCTGGCCCCGAACGCCGAACGGCCGGGCCCCGAGCACCGGAGGCGGCCCGAGGGGCGGCGGGCAGGAGCCGGGGGGAGGGAGCGCGAACGAAGCGGGGAGGGGGAGGGGAAGAGACAGGGGGAACGGGTGAACAGGAAGGAAGGAAGCAGGGGAACGCGAGGAGAAGAACGGGGGGAGCGCGAGGGGAGGGATGCCGCCGGGGCCGGTCCCCCGCGCGGGAGCCGCTGGCCGGGGTCGTGGCCGGGAGCCGCGAGCGGGGGGAACTCCGGGCGGGGACCGGAGACGGGGGGGCGACGGCCGACGACCGGCGCGACCGGCACGGGGCCGGTGACCGGTGGGCCGTCACGGGTGGGGAACGGCGGCCGGCGGCGGGGCGGTCAGGGGGTCGCGACCACCACGGCGGCCTGCTCCGCGGCGCGGAACCCGGTCTCGATGGCGCCCTCGACGAACGCGCCGTTCCAGCCGGTGGCGATGTCCGCGCCCGCGAACACCATCCGGCCGTGGGGCAGTTCGATGTCCGGGAGCTGGCGCAGCAGTTGTCCGGGACGCCGCAGTCCCCAGCCGCCGAGCGAGTAGGGGTCGCTCCCCCACTGCTGGGCCCGGTGGGCCACGACCGTGGCGCCGGGGATGAAGTCGCGGACCGCGTTCTGGACGGCGGCCTGGCTCGTCACGTTCAGGGAGGGGCCGGGGAAGCCGACCATGAGGCGGCCGCCGCCGGGGAGCGTCTTCTGTGGGATGAGCATCAGCAGCGGGGAGGTCTCGGTGCCCTGTCCGTAGACCGCGTCGACGCTTCCGGCGAGGTGGATCCATATCTTGGTGCCCAGGCCCACGCCGACGCCCTCGGTGGTCGCGT
The DNA here is from genome assembly GCF_054484115.1 of Streptomyces sp. JNUCC 64. Lineage (NCBI taxonomy): Bacteria > Bacillati > Actinomycetota > Actinomycetes > Kitasatosporales > Streptomycetaceae > Streptomyces > Streptomyces sp. JNUCC 64. The sequence goes on along the minus strand of NZ_CM137015.1, from coordinate 7,049,281 downwards.
CGGTGTGCACGGCGGGCAGCGCGGGAGTGAACTGGATGGTCTTCCAGAGGTTCACGGGGACGGCGACGACGACCGACTTGGCGGTGTAGAGGGTGTTGTTGACGGTCCTGACCTGGACCCCGGTGCTGGTGCTGGTGATCGACGAGACCGGCGAGTTGAGGTGCAGGGTGGCTCCGGAACCGGTGAGCATCGCGTTGAGCAGCGCGGTCATCCCGACGGTCGGCTTGAACCCCATCTGGTTGTGCCAGGCGGTGGTGGTGTAGCCGCCGAGCGCCCACCACTGGGCGAGGGCGGTCATGGCGCCGCGGGTGTTGTCGCCGCCCGCGTAGGCCGAGGTGTATCCGGCGAGCCATTTGCGGTCCAGGGCGTTCAGCCCCAGCTGGTCGATCCGGTCGGCGAAGGAGAGCGGGTCGAGTTTGGCCAGGAGGTTCCGGCGGAAGAGCGGTTCCTTGGGGCGCGGGAAGTAGGTCTGCGCGTTGTCGAAGAACTGGGTGAGCAGGGCGTTCATCTGGGTGTGGGCCTGCGCCGGGGGCAGTGAGACGAAGCCGGTGGCGGCGGGCATCACCGAGCTGGTGTTGGCCAGTTCGGGAACGGTCTGGAAGCCGTAGCGCAGTAATTCCTGGTTGATGAGCGGCTGGTCGGGGCTGACCCAGGCGCCGCCGAGTTCCACGGACTGACCGGCGAAGGTGTCGGTCCATATCCGGCCGCCTATGCGGTCGCGGGCCTCCAGGACGGTCACGGTCAGTCCCCGGGCCCGGAGTTCGCGGGCCGCGGTGCCGCCCGCGTATCCGGCGCCGACGACGATCACGTCGGAGACGTTGCTGGCACCCGCGGGGGCGGCCTGGCTGACTCCGGTGCCGACGCCCGCCGCGCTGGCGAGCGCGGTCGCGCCGCCCGCTTTGAGGACGAGGCGGCGGCTGGGGTGCGGGGCCTGTGGACGTCGGGGGGTGGAGGGTCGGAATCTCATCGGACGTGCCTTTCCGTCGTAGCTGAAAATCGACGCGGAAAACGTTTTCGTCGAACTGTTTTCCGCCAACGGAAAGCTAACCGACTCCTCTGACGTCCCGTCGGCCACGAGGTAATCGGAGGGTCTGCCTCCGACCTCGGCCGCAGCTCACAGCGGTCCCGGGCCGGTCCCCCCGGGTTCGGGGGGACCGGCCCGGGACCGGGTCGGACGGTGTGCGGGGTGGCTCAGGCGGGCTGTTCCTCCCGAGCGGGACCGGCCGCCTCCGGCACCGTCCCGGCCTCCTCCTCGGGGGCGGGCGCCGCACCGGTGGGCGCCACGTGGCGCAGCATGGTGAGCGCCAGCACGGTGAGCGCGGCGAGCAGGACCGCGCCGATCAGGGCGACGGTGTTGAAGCCGTTGGTGAACGCCTCCCGGGCGGGGACGACGACCCGGTCGGCGACGGCCGCCGGCAGTCCGTCGGTGGCGTCCAGCGCGCGGGCGAGGGTGTCGCGGCTGGCGGTGGCCACCCCCTCGGGGAGCCCGGCCGGGAGGTCGTCCGCGACACCGTTGCGGTAGACCGCGGTGCCGATGCTGCCGAGGGCGGCGATGCCGACCGCCAGACCGAAGTCGCTGCTGGTCTGCTGGAGCGCGGAGGCGGCACCCGCCTTCTCCGGGGGCGCCGAGCCCACGATGAGGGACACGCTCAGGCCCATCACCGGTCCGATGCCGGTGTAGACGAAGCCGAAGCCGACGACCACGGTGGTCACCCCGCCGTCCCCGGTACCGGCCTGGGTGAGGATGGCGTAGCCGATCGCGGAGAGGCCCAGTCCGATGGCGGTGACGTTGCCGGGGCGGATGCGCCGGGCCGCGATGGGCGCCAGCATCGAGGAGGTGATCAGCAGCGCGGCGGCGGGCAGCAGCCACAGTCCGGCGCGCAGCGGGGAGAGGTCGGCCACCATCTGGAGGTACTGGGTGACGAAGAGGTAGATGCCGCCGATCGCGAGGGCGGCGAACAGCATCACGCCGAGGGCGATGCTGAAGGCCCGGCTGCGGAAGAGGGTGAGGTCCAGCATCGGGTCGTCGAGGTGGGTCTGGCGGCGGGCGAAGACCACGCCGAAGGCGACGCCGACCACCAGGGCGATGGCGGAGCCGGGTTCGACGCCGTACTTGGCCATCTCCTTGACCCCGTAGATCGCGGGCAGGATGGCGGCGAGCGACAGCAGGACGCTGAGGACGTCGATCCGTCCGGCGTTCTCGTCCTTGTACTCGGGCAGCAGGAACGGTCCGGCGATCAGCAGCAGCACCATGACGGGGACGGCCAGCAGGAACACCGAGCCCCACCAGAACACCTCCAGCATGGCGCCGCCGACGACCGGGCCGAGGGCGATGCCGACCGAGAAGCTGGCGGCCCAGATGCCGATGGCGGTCCCGCGCTGCTTGGCGTCCTGGAACATGCTGCTGATCAGGGCGAGGGTGGAGGGCATCAGGGTGGCACCGGCGACGCCGAGCAGCGCGCGGGCGGCGATCAGCGTCCCGGCGCTGTCGGCGTAGGCGGCGAGCACCGAGGCGGTCCCGAAGGCCAGCGCACCGCCGAGCAGCAGCTTCCGTCGGCCGATCCGGTCGCCGAGGGTACCGGCGGTGACCAGGAATCCGGCGATCATGAAGGCGTAGATGTCGATGATCCACAGCATCTCGGTGCTGCTGGGGTCGAGCGCGGCGCCCAGGTGCGGGACCGCGAGGTGGAGCAGGGTGACGTCCAGGGACAGCAGGATGCTGGGGAGGGCCAGCATCGCGAGCCCCGCCCACTCCCGACGACCGGCTCTCGGGCTTCCCTCGGGACTGCTCGGTGTCATGGTTTCGGGCCTTTCCGTTCGGTTCTGTTCACGGGGACCGCCCCCGCGCTGCCCGGGGGGCGGCAGCAGCACGGGGGCGGCGTCGGGGTGTCAGTGGGCGGCGCCGGTGAGGCCCTGGGCGAACCCGCCGTCGACGGGGAACTCGACGTTGGTGCTGAAGGTGGCGTCGGCGGCCAGGAACAGCGCGGCCGCGGCGACCTCCTCGACGGTTCCGTTGCGCTTGAGCGGGGTCGCCTCGCTGCCCGACTTCTCGAACTCGCGGCGCTCCTCGTCGGTCATCCCGGCGACGCCCATGGTCGGGGTCTTGATGTAGCCGGGGGCGACGGAGTTGACGCGGATCTTGCGGGGCAGCAGCTCGGCGGCGAGCACGTGCGCGATGGCGCGGACGGCCTCCTTCGACCCGGAGTAGGCGCTCAGGCCCGGGAAGATGAGGTCGTTGGCGACCGTGGTGAAGATGATGGCGCCACCGTCGTTGAGCAGCGGCGACAGGCTCTGCACCGTGAAGAAGGCGCCCTTGGTGTTGATGGCGAAGTGCCGGTCCCAGGACTCCTCGGTCACCTCGCCGAGGGTCTGGACCTCGGCGATGCCGTGGTTGAGGAAGAGGTAGTCGACCCGGCCGAGCTTCTCCTGCGCGATGTCGGCCAGACCGCGGACGTCGGCCATGCTGGCGGCGTCGGAGCGGACGACGTGCGCGGCGTCCGACTTCAGCTCGGTGCGGGCCTCCTCGATCTTCTTCTCGTTGCGACCCGTGAACACGACCTCGGCGCCGGCGTCCAGGAGCGCCTTGACTATCGCCAGGCCCATTCCGTGCGTACCGCCCGTGACGACGGCCTTCTTACCCGCGAACTTGCTCATCTTCGACTCCTGGTCAAGTGGGAGGTGCGTTGGTGCCCGCCGGTTCCCGCCCGGCGCCGCCGGTTCTCACCGGCGCCCCCACAGAGTGCGACGGGGGTCTTGCGGCGCTCTGTCGGTGCGCTTGCGGTGGCGCTTTCAGTCCGCTGACACACCGGTCAGTGACCGGCGCGCCGTACCGTGATCCCATGCGTTTCGGGGTACTGGGTCCGTTGACCGTGCGATCGGCGGAGGGCGAACTGGCGGCGGTGCCGGAGGCAAAGGTCCGCACGTTGCTCGCCGCACTGCTGACGGTTCCGGGGGAGGCGGTCTCCGCCGACCGCCTCGTCGACCAGCTGTGGGGGGACGCCCCGCCCGGCAACCCCGTGGGGGCGCTGCAGACGCTGGTGTCGCGGCTGCGCCGGGTGCTGGCGGGTGCGGGCGGGGGCGGCACGCTGGTGCGGCGGGCCGCCGGCTACGCGCTGGAGGTCGACGGGACGGACGTGGACGCGGGCCGTTTCGTGGCGCTGACCGCGCGGGCCCGGACGGCCGGGGGCCCCCGGGAGCGGGCCGCGGCGCTGTCGGAGGCGCTGGAGCTGTGGCGGGGTCCCGCCTTCGCCGACTTCGCCGACGAGCCCTTCGCGCGCCCGGCCATCACCCGGCTGGAGGAAGCCCGGCTACTGGCCGTCGAGGAGCGGGCGGAGGCCCGGCTCGACCTGGGCGAGCACGGTCCGCTGGCCGGGGAGCTGACCGGTCTGGTGGAGCGGCACCCGCTGCGGGAGCGGCTGCGCGCGGCGCACATGCGGGCGCTGTACGGGGCGGGCCGGCCGAGCGAGGCGCTGGACAGCTTCCAGGAACTGCGGCGGCTGCTGGACGAGGAGCTGGGGCTGGAGCCGGGGCCCGGGCTGGTGGCCCTGCAACGGGAGGTGCTGCGGCAGGACCCGGTGCTGCGGGCGGCGCCCGCCCCGGCGGCGGCGCCCCGGTCGCGCGGCAACCTCCCGGTGCCGGTCACCCCGCTGGTCGGCCGCGCGGACGCGGTGGACGACGTGCGGTCCCTGGTGGAGTCGGGGCGGCTGGTGACCCTGACCGGGCCCGGCGGGGTGGGCAAGACCCGGCTGGCGACCGAGGTGGCCGCCGGGCTGCGGGAGTCGTTCGCGGACGGGGTCTGGCTGGTGGAGCTGGCGCCGCAGGCGTTCCCCGCCGCGTCGGGCGCGGAGTGCACGGAGGACGAACTGGCGGAGGTGGTGGCCGCGACCCTCGGGGTGCGGGACGACACCGGACCCGGTCCGCTGCCCGGCGGGCGTCCCCGCACCACCCTCGAACGGCTCGCCGACGCGCTGCGCGGACAGCGGCTGCTGCTGGTCCTGGACAACTGCGAGCACGTCGTGGAGGCGGCGGCGGCCCTGGTGGGGGCGCTGCTGCGGAGCGCCCCGGAGGTCCGGGTCCTCGCCACCAGCCAGGAGCCGCTGGACGTGGCCGGGGAGCGGTTGTGGCCGGTGCCGCCGCTGGACCTGCCCGGGGCGTCGGCCGGTCCGGAGGCGCTGCGCCGCTCCAGCGCGGTCCGGCTCTTCCTGGACCGGGCGGCGGCCATGTCGCCCGGCTTCGCCGTCACCGACGACAACGCCCGCTCGGTGGCGGCGATATGCCGTCGGCTGGACGGGATACCGCTCGCCCTGGAGCTGGCGTCGACCCGGGTGCGGGTGCTCGGGGTGACCGAGCTGGCCGAGCGGCTGGACGACCGGTTCCGGCTGCTGACCGGCGGTCACCGGGGCGCGCCCGCGCGGCAGCAGACGCTGCGGGCGATGATCGACTGGAGCTGGGAGCTGCTGACCGTCGCGGAACAGGCGGTGCTGCGTCGGCTCGCCGTCCACTCCGACGGCTGCACCCTGCACGCGGCGGAGGAGGTCTGCGCGGGCGACGGGGTGAAGTTCTCCGAGGTCATGGATCTGCTGACGCGGTTGGTGGACCGTTCGCTGGTGCTGGTGTCCCATGAGCCGGAGGGCCCCCGGTACCGGCTGCTGGAGTCGGTGTCGGCGTACTGTCTGGAGCGGCTGCGGGACGGGGAGCACGACCGGGTGCGGCGCGCCCACGCCCGGTACTACACGGAGCTGGCGGAGCGCGCCGACGCGCGGTTGCGGGGCCCCGACCAGCAGCGGTGGCTACGGCGGCTGGACGCGGAGAACGCCAACCTCCGGGCGGCCCTGGACAGCGCGGCCGCGGACCGCGACGGCACCCTCACCCGGCGGCTGACGCGGGCCATGGTCTGGTACTGGTTCCTGCGCGGGCGGCTGACCGAGGCCAGGCGCTGGCTGGACGTGGCGGCGCGGCGCCCGGGCGGTGAGGGGGGCCCGGCCGACGACCGGAGCGCGCACGACGCGGCGATCCGCGCGTGGCGGACCGGCATCGGGCTGCTGACCGGCGCGCCGGAGGACCGGGACCGGCACGGCGCGGACCTCCGCACCGCGTACGAGGCGATCGGGGACCCGCGCGAACGGACCCGGGCGGGCTGGTTCCTGGGGTACGCGGCGACCCGGTTCGCGGACCGGGCGGTGGGCGAGGAGCTGCTGGACCGGGTGCTGGCCGAGTCGAGGGCGCTGGGGGACCGCTGGGCGGTGGCAGCCGGGCTGAGCACCCGGGGCATGCAGGCGTACGTCTGCGGTGACCTGGCGGCCTCGCGCCGTCAGGCCCGGGAGAGCCTCGCGCTGTTCCGGGAGGTGGGCGACCGGTGGGGGCGTTCGCAGGCGATGGCGGTCCTCGGGCGGCTCGCGGAGATAGAGGGGGACTACAGGGAGGCGGACCGGTTGCACCGGGAGGGGCTGGTGATCGCGGAGGACCTGGGGTTGTGGACCGACGCGTCGACGCGCTGGTCGGAGCGGGGCCGCATCGCCCTGCTGACCGGGGACCACGAGCGGGCCGACGAGTTCCATGAGCGCGGTCGGCGGATCGCGGTGGAGCAGGGTGACCTGCCCGCCGAGGAGTTCGCCGAGATCGGGCTGGCTCTGGGGGCCCGGCGACGGGGTCGGCTCGACGTGGCGGACGGGTACCTGCGCCGCTGGCTGGCGTGGAACCGGCAGTTCGACGCGGAGTACGGAACGGCGTTGATACTGGCGGAGCTGGGGTTCGTCGCGGAGCTGCGGGGGGACGCGGAGGGCGCCCTGGAGCTGCACACGGAGGGGCTGGCGGCGGCGCGGGACACCGGCGATCCCCGGGCGGTGGCACTGGCGGTGGAGGGGCTGGCCGGGGCGCTGGCGCTGGCCGGGGACCACGAGCGGGCGGCGGAGCTGCTGGGGGTGGCGTCGGCGGAGCGGTCCTCGGTGGGCGCGCCGCTGCCGGACGCCGAACGGGGTGACGTGGACCGGGTGACGAAGGCGCTGCGCGGTTCGCTGGGCGAGGAGGGCTTCGGGACGGCGTTCGCGGCGGGCGCGGGGCGGGGGGCGGCCGGACTGGAGCGGCTGCTCCCCGGCTGACGTCCGACGGGCCGCGCTCCCCCGGTGCCCCCGGCGACGGCGACCGCACGGACCGGGCCCCCGGCGGCGGACGTCCCGTGGCGACGCCCGACGACGGGACCCGACGGACGGTCCCGCGGGTGGCGGACGCTCCGGTGACCGGGGCGGGCGGTGCCACGCCCGCCCCGGTCCGTCGTGTCCTCCCGGTCAGGGGCCGTGGCGACCGGGGCCGGTCGCCTTCCCGGCCCCGGACCGGCGGGACCGACGGGACGTCAGGCGGTGGCCGGGATGATGCCCTGTCCCAGACCGCCGTCCACGACGACCTCCGTGCCCGTGGTGAAGGTGGCCTCGAAGGCGAGGAACAGCGCGGCGGCGGCGATCTCCTCGATGGTGCCGTGCCGCTTCATCGGGCTGATCTCGTTCATCTCCTTCTCGTGGACGTCCTTCTCCAGGTCGCTCATCGCGGGGTACCCCATGGACGGCGTCTTGATCGGCCCGGGGCTCAGGGCGTTGACCCGGACGCCCCGGGGCATCAGCTCGGCGGCGAACCCCTTGGCGAAGGTGCGCAGCGCGGCCTTCGCCCCGCCGTACACGGTGATGCCCGGGTAGCCCATGTCGTCGGCGATCGAGGTGGTGAAGACCACCGCCCCGCCCTCGTTGAGCAGCGGCGCGATCCGCTGCACCGTGAAGAAGGCGCCCTTGGTGTTGGTGTCGAAGACGCGGTCGTAGCCCTCTTCGGTCACCTGGTCGAAGGGCACCAGCTCGGCGATGCCGACGTTGACGAACAGGAAGTCCACCCGGCCCAGCGTCCGGGCGACGGTGTCGCCCAGCGCCCGGACCTGGTCGAGGTCCGCGGCGTCGGAGCGGACCACATGGGCCGCCCGGCCCGCGAGGGCGGCGCGCGCCGCCTCGATGTTGGCCTCGTTGCGGCCGGTCACCACGACCTCCGCGCCCTCGTCGAGCAGGGCCTTCGCCACACCCAGGCCGATGCCGTGGGTGCCGCCCTGGATGACGGCCTTCTTGCCTGCGTACTTGGTCATGTCCCTGCTCCATCCGGTTCGGGGGGTACGGGCGGCACGGGGCGGCGGGGCGTCAGACCCGCTCCAGGACGACGATCGGGATCTCCCGCCGGGTCCTGGCCTCGTAGGTGTGGTAGACGGGGGCCAGATCGGTCATCAGCTTCCAGAGCCGCTGCCGCTCCGCCCCCTGCGCGGTGTACGCGCGGACGTTGAACTTCTCGGCGCGGACCTGGATCCGCACCTCCGGGTCGGCGACCACGTTGAGGTACCACAGGGGATGGGTGTGGGTGATGGCCGATCCCGAGGCGACCAGGACGTAGCGGCCGTCGTCCTCTCCGAAGAACAGACCCGTGCGGTAGAGCTTTCCGGAGCGGCGGCCCCGGTAGGTGAGCACCAGATTGGTCGATCCGCCCTCCATGTATCCGCTGCGGCCGTCGGTCGCGATATAGCGGCGGACGTGTTCCGTCACGGAGAGGTCGGGGCTGTCGGCAGGCTCATCCAGGGCGTCCCAAGCAGACATGCGTTTGTGCTCCTTGCTGATTACGAGAAACTGATTCCGGCCCGTTCCGCCGCACCGGAAGAACCCAGGACGCGGAGTATCAGACCGGGTTCCACCAGTGATTCCGGAGGGTCCACCAGACCGAGTACCCGCATAAACGCTCCGGCCACTTCGGAATCGTGGACCGAGGCTTCGCGGACCAAAGACATATAGGCGAGGAAGAGCCGGGTGCGCGCGGTGCGCTCCCCCTCGACCCCGGGAAAGGCGAGGTCTCCGCCGACCGCGAGTTCCCACGGGGCGTCCACGACGTCGTGCGCCAGGTCCCTCAGGTACTCCAGCGGCCGGGGCGGGTGCCCGCCGGTGACGTGACGGCGGAGGGTGAGGGCCGCGTTGGCGGCCACGGTCATGCCCTGGGCGTAGGCCGGGTTGAAGCTGCACACGCCGTCGCCGGTGACGAGCAGACCGTCCGGGAAGCGGTCGAGGCGCTCGTAGCGCCGCCGCTGGTTGGTGGGGAAGCGGTAGGCGACCGGGTCCCCGATGGGCTCCAGCCCCTGGACGGCCCGGTGGACGTCGGGCACCTGGAGCGACTCCAGGAAGCGGTCGAAGCCCTCGGGGTCGGCCGGGGGGTGGTCGCCGAGGACGCCGTAGGCGGTGACGATCACCTGGCCGTCCTCCTGGCGGGCGGCGATGGCACCGCGCGGGGTGGCGGGCGAGGAGATCACCCCGATGGATATCTCGCCGCTCTCATAGGGGTCGTCGCGGAGTTTGTACAGGCGGGAGGCGTAGCCGAGGCCGATCTTGCGGCGCTCCTCCTCGACCCGGGGGTATCCGAGCGCCTCCAGCCACAGGGGGACGCGCGAGCCGCGTCCGGTGGCGTCCACGACCAGGTCGGCCGTCAGGGTCTCCTCGCCGTCCGCGCCCTGCCGGGCGAGCCGGGCGCCGGTGATCCGGCTCCGGTCGTCCGAGGCGGCGAGGCCGACGACGTCGCGCCCCTCCAGGAAGGAGACCCCGGGCAGCGCCAGGACCCGGGAGCGCACCCGGTCCTCCAGGAAGGGGCGGGTGACGGTCAGGGTGTCGAGCCCGGTGCGCGCCCGCGCCATGCGCCGGCCGTTGACGAACCAGCGGACGTCACCGGCCATGTCGCCGACGATCCCGCCCGCGTCCACGGCCTCCCGGGTGAAGCCCGGGAACAGTTCCTCGATGACCTGCAGTCCACGGGCCTGCAGTCCGTGCACCTGCCGCCCCTGGGGGACTCCGCGCCGGGGGACGCGCACCCCGGTGAGTTCGTCGCGGTCGACCACGACCACGTCCGGATAGGCGTCCGTCAGCGCCCGTGCCGCGAACAGCCCCGCCATGCTGCCACCGAGCACGACGGCCCGGCCCTTCTTCTCCCCCGGCTCTGCTGCCTGCATTGCTGCGACTCCCTTGGGTCCTTGGGCAAGAATCACCATGAGCTGTCTTCCCGACCAAGGTAGGCGTGGTGCGACCATTTCCGGCTCACTGCGCCCACAAAGCATTGCAGACCTCGACCATCGGCCAGTAATCAGCTGTTCACGCGGGGAATAGGAGGAAATAGATTACCGGGGCATGACCGTTCGGCAAGGGGAGCTCAAGTAGTTTGACCCTCCGGAATCACCTGGTTTTCCGTCCGACCGTCGTTCTGCCACGGAGAGGGTCCATGACCGCAGTTCGTGCTCATGAGGCGATAGTCATCGGCGCCGGTTTCGCCGGGGTCACCGCGGCGCGCGGGTTGAGGGAGCGGGGGCTGCGCCCGGTGGTGGTCGAGGCCCGCCACCGGATCGGCGGGCGCACCTGGACCGACTCCTTCGACGGGGTCACCATCGAGTACGGCGGCGGCTGGATCTCGCCCGCCTCGGAGCTGGCGGTGCGGGAGTTGGAGCGGTACGGCGTCTCCCTGGTGGCGGGGGTGCTGCCCGCGGCGGAGCGGGCCGTCTTCCCGGTGGAGGACGGCACCCTGCGGACGTTCGACGGGCCGACGGCCCTCGGCCGGCTCGGCGAGCTGCTGACCACGGTCTTCGCGGGGAGCGAGGAGTTGCTGCCCCGGCCCCACGACCCGCTCCGGGCGGGCGGGCGCGTCCGCGCCGTCGCGGGCCGTTCGCTGCGCGACCACATCGACGCGCTGGACCTGGCGCCCCGTGACGACCTGTGGATCAGCACCCTGGTGGGCGGCTTCTCCGGCGGCAGCAGCGAGGACGGCGCCTACGAGGCGCTCGCCCAGTGGTGGCGGCTCGCGGGCGGCGACCTGCCGGGCTGGATCACCATCGAGGGCCAGGCGCCCTCCTCGGGCATGAGCGCGCTGGCGCAGGAGATCCTCAACGACGCCGACGCGGACGTCCATCTGAACTCCCCCGTCACCCGGATCGTGGACGACGGCTCGCTCGTCACCGTGACCACCGCGGACGGCCGCCGGTTCGCCGCGCCGGTCGCGGTGCTCGCCGTCCCGGTGAACGTGTGGCGGACCATCGACTTCGAGCCGGGCCTGCCCGCCGCCCACGTCCGGGCCGGGACGACCGGCATCGGCGTCCCGCACAGCAGCAGGCTGTGGCTGCGGGTGCGCGGGGACCTCGGACCGGTGCACGCGCGGGACTTCGAGGGCGGGCCGCTCACCCCGCTGTTCACCCACGCCCTCCTCGGCGCGGGCGAGCAGTTGCTCACCGGCTACAGCCAGGACCCCGCGCTGGACGTGTCCCGGCCCGAGCAGGTACGGGCCGCGCTGCGCAGGCTGCTGCCGGAGGCCGAGTTGGTCTCCTACCGCGCCCACGACTGGGGCCGCGACCCGTTCTCGCTGGGGGGCTGGACCCTGCGGCGGCCGGGCCAGCTGCTGGACCTGCCCCTGGTCCAGCGGCCGCACGGCCGGATCGCCTTCGCGAACGACGGTCTGGCCAGCGGCTGGAACGGCTTCGTGGACGGCGCGATCGAGAGCGGCGTCCGCGCGGCCGGACAGGCGGCCGCGCTGGTCGCGGGGCGGTCGTTCCCCGCGGACGCCGCGGTCGTCGGCTGACGTGCGCCGTCGGCCGACGACCGGAAGGGACGGACCTGGTCCGGCCGCGGACCCCGGCGGGAGTGACGGCCCGCCGCGTGGACGGACCGGTCCGGGAAGGCCGGACGCGCCGGACCCGCCGGGAGCCCGGCGCGTCCGACGCCCCGGACGCGGCCCCGGCGGCCCGGACCCGCACGAGGGCGGGCCGGTCACCGGCGGGGCCGGGCGTCCACCCCGTTCGACCCCGCCCCGCCGCCCGTTCCGGGCGGCGGGGCGACCCGATGACCACCGATGAAAGCGGTCCGGCCGGGGAGCACGCCCCGGCCGGACCGGCCGAACCATGAGCGGCACGGCGCCCGGGACCGTCCCGGGCGGCCGCTCACCGAGAAAGGACACCGATCCGTGGCGACGACACGCGTGGAGGAATTCGCGGACCTGGCGGACGAGTTCCACCAGTACATCCGGGACATCGTCTACTGTTCGCTGATCACCGTGGACAAGCTGGGACGGCCGCGCGCGCGTGTCCTGCTGCCCATCTGGGAGGTGGTCGACGGCCGTCCGGTGGGCTGGATCGCCGCCTACAAGACACCGGTGAAGACGGCCCACATCACCAACAACCCCCATGTCACCTGCTCGTACTGGAACCCCCGGCAGAACGCCGTCTACGTGGACAGCGTCTCCGAGTGGATCGAGGACCCGACGGTCAAGCGCGAGGTGTGGGAGCTGTACCGCCAGGGCAGCCCCCGGGGCGTCGGGTACGACCCCGTGCACTACTGGAAGAAGGGGCCGACGGACCCCGAGTACGGCCTGCTGCGGATGGACCCGTTCCGGGTGCAGGTCCTGCGGGGCCGTGACATGCGCAGCAGGATGTGGCAGCCCCCCGCCGGGTGAACCCCGGCGCGTGGTGAGCGTCCGCCGGATCCTCCGGTGGCGGGGGGAGACAGCCGTGCACCGGTCGTCTCCCCCCGCCCCGGACCGGGGGCCGCACCCCCCGGGGCCCGGGTCCGCGCGCGACGGCGGCCGCGCGCGGACCCGCGGGGTCCTGGGTCAGAGGAACGGGGTGTCCGGGTCGAGGCCGAGCAGGACCCGGCCGTGGACCTCCAGGTTGGTGCTGGCCAGGAGCATGCCGTGCAGGGCGAACCCCTGGGCGTCCCGGTGGAAGCGCTGGATCGGCACCGTGCGCTGGATCACCGTGGCGCCGGAGGCGCCGTACAGGATCTCCACCGCCTCCTTGGCGAGCTGGACGATGTACGCGGTCCGGCCGCGGACCTCGGCCTTCTCCTCGAAGGAGGGCTGCACCCCGGCGTCGGCGCGCTCCTGGAGCAGGGCGGTCACTTCGCGCAGCAGGGCGTCGGCGGCGGCGGCCTTGTTGGCGGCGGTCGCGACCTGGATCTGGGTGAGCGGGTGCTCGCTCTGCTCGCTCCAGGAGGTGTAGGTGATGCCCCGGCCCGGGACGCGCTCCAGGAACAGCTCCAGGGCCCCCTGGGCGATGCCGAGGAAGACCGCCGCGCACTCCACCATGACGTAGGTGAACAGGCCGTAGCCGCGCCCGGGGGTCACCTCGGCGTCACGGCCCGGGGTGGTGTTCAGGACGGCGTCCTCGTAGCTGACGACCCGGTGGGCCGGGACGAAGACGTCCTCGGCGGTGGTGGTCGAGCTGCCGGTACCGGCGGCGGCCGAGGTGTGCCAGTCGTCGGCGATGGTGAACTCGGACGTCGGCAGGATGGCGACGGCCTCCTCCCGGCTGCCGTCCTCCTTCTCGACGTAGGCCGCCGCGATGTTCCATTCGGCGCCCCGGCAGCCCGAGTTGAACCTCCAGCTGCCGTTCAGCAGGAACCCGCCGTCGGTGGGGGTGAGGGTGCCGGTGGGGGAGAATCCGCCGGAGACGCGCACCGACCCGCCCGCGAAGACCTCCTCCTGGGCCCGGTCCGGGAAGAGCCCGGCCAGTCCCGCGGAGGAGACCCAGACCATCGACAACCAGCCAGTGGAAGCGCATCCGCGACCGGCTTCCCGGATGATCCTCGCCTGGTCGGCGAGGGAGAGGTCCAGACCGCCGAAGCGCTTGGGCACGGCCGCGCGGAACACCCCCGCCTGTTCCAGGAGTTCGATGTTCTCCTCGGGAATCCAGCGCCGCCGTTCGGCGTCCTCCCCGTTGGCCCGGAACGTGGGCACGGCTTCCCGTACCGCCTTCAGTACGGATTCGACCTGACTGTCCGTCATCGTCTCCCCTTCACGTCACGCTGTTCGGTACACGTTCGACCGTGCCGACGTCGGCATGCGTTCCGAACCTAATAGGTCGCGGCAAGGCGGACGCTAATGGGAAGTAATCACCGGGCAATCGACGGCGTCCGGGAATTGCGGACGGCGATTACCTCCGGGTGAGTTCGGGGCGCTCTTCCGTGACCGCCCCTGTGCGAGCCTTACGGCATTCGAAACCACGGCGTCCGGTCGATTCCGCACGACCACACCGACGGTGTCCGGCAGCGCCGACGCCGGACGTCCCCGAATCCCGGACGCCCCCGCCGAACGGAGAGGACGGAGTAGACGATGAGCGACTACACGGGCCGGAAGGCCGTCATCACGGGAGGCACCCACGGCATGGGGCTGGCCATCGCCCGGGCCCTGCTGGAGGGCGGCGCCGAGGTGCTGGTGACCGGACGGAACCCGGACAACGTGGACAGCGCCCGGGCCGCGCTCGGCGACGGGGCCCATGTGGTGCGTTCCGACGCCGGGAGCCTGGCGGAGATCGAGCTGCTCGCCAAGACGGTGGAGGAGACGTTCGGCCGTTTCGACCATCTGTTCGTCAACGCGGGCACGGCGGTCATCGAACCGTTCGCCCAGGTCACCGAGGCCACCTTCGACCAGCAGTTCCAGGTGAACACCAAGGGCGCCTTCTTCGCGGCGCAGCGGCTGGCTCCGCTGGTCGAGGACGGCGGGTCGATCGTCTTCACCAGCTCCGTGGCCGATCAGGGCGGCACCCCGGGGATGAGCGTGTACTCGGGTTCCAAGGCCGCGCTGTTCTCGTTCACGCAGGTCATCGCCTCCGAACTGCTGCCAAGGAACATCCGGGTGAACGCGGTGAGCCCCGGTTTCATCGACACGCCCAGCATGGGCGTGCCCGGGCTGAGCGAAGAGGAGCGGGCGGGCTTCAGCGCGCTCGGCGACCAGCTGACCCCGATGCGCCGGCACGGGGGCGTCGCGGAGGTGGCGCGCGCGGCCCTGTACCTCGCGGTGGACGCCACGTTCACCACCGGGACCAAGCTGCCCGTGGACGGCGGCCTCGGCCAAGGCGTCCAGTACCCCCAGTAGGTCCGCCGCGCGTGGCGCCGCCGGGACCGGGGTCCCGGCGGCGCCACCGGTCAGACGACGGGGGCGGCCTCCAGGGTGAGCGCCAGCCACGGCGCCGCGAGCCGTCCGGCCCCGGGGTCCGGGGCGGGCGGGGTGCCCAGGGTGATCGTGGTGACGGACCACCGGGAGCCGAGCCAGCGGGAGCAGTGCGCCGACGCCTCCGGCCTGGCACCGGTCACCGCCAGCAGCGGCACCGGACGGCCGGTGGCGTGGACCTCCTCCAGGAACCCCCCGAGCGCGTCGTCGGCCCGGTGCGCCGCGTCGTCGATCAGCACCAGGGGCCGGTGCTGGGCCGCGGCCTCCACGAACCGGACGCAGGCCAGCCGCCGTTCGTCCGGCTCCGAGAGGTCGGGGACCGGCTCGGTGGCGCCTTCCAGCACCGGCCCCAGCCGGGCCATCAGCCAGCGGGCCTGCGCCGGTCCCCGCGCCAGGGCGCCGACCGCGTCGCCGAGCTTCTGCCAGACGTCCGTGGGCGGGTCCTGCTCGGTGATCCCGCAGTAGCCCGCCAGGACCCGCCGGTACAGGGCGTACGGATCGGCACCGTCAGTGCCGTCGGGGGTGAGCACCAAGGGGTCCGAGGGGTCCCCGGCGAGGCGGTCCCGCAGCTGCCCGAGGACCCGGGTCCGGGCCGTGTCGGAGGCCCCGAGCACCACCGCCTGGTGAGGGCGGCGCCAGCGGGCGGTGTGGTCGAGCAGGCCGGTGAGCAGTTCGAGTTCCCGGGCGTGGCCCTCGGCCGGGGCGATCCCACCGGCCCGTTCCCCCGGCGCCGCCCGGACCTGCCAGCTCTCCTGGCCGTCGGCGACCCGCTGATAGGCGAGCAGCCCCTCGGTGGCGCTCCGGGTCCGTCCGCAGACCCGGATCTCCCCCAGCGGCACCAGCGGCAGCAGGGCCTGGCACTCGTGCAGGAGGGCACCGTTGACCGACGCCGGGCCCCCGCGCCCCGGCCCGGTCTGCACCAGCGCCTCGCCGGTCGTCACCGCGACGCGGACCCCGACGCCGGACCACTCAGGACTCCGGCGGACGGCCCGGACCGACGGCCCGGCGATCCGGTCGCGGACGGCCACCGCCGCCCGGACGGCCCGGGCGGAGTGCTCGTCGCCGTACGCCCCGGCCGGGAAGAGCCCCAGGCTGACACCGCCCATGGCACCGGCGAAGACCCCGCCGAACCGTTCGATCTCCCGGCGGACGAGGGAGTCGGCGGCGTCGAGTCCGCCGTTCACGCCGAAGCCGCCGTCGGCCTCCAGCTCCGGATCGGGTTCGGTGCGCACGAGGAGGGTCGCGGCCCTGCGCCGCTCCCAGCCGCCGGGCTCCTGGTGCCCGGTGGGGGCAGGGCCGGGGGCCGGGGGCTCCGGACGCTCGGCGAACGGGGCGGTCCCGGGCCGGGTGAGCACCGCCGAGCGGGACTCGGGGAGTTGGAGGGAGGGGTCGTGGGTGAGGATGGCCTGCTGAAGGGTGCGCAGCTCACGGCTGGGCTCCAGACCCAGGTCCTCCACGAGGGCGGTGCGCAGTCTGCTGTAGACGCCGAGGGCGTCGGCCTGCCTGCCGCACCGGTACAGCGCGCGCATGAGCTGCCCGCAGGACCGTTCCCGCAGGGGCTCGTTGTCGACCATGACCTCCAGTTCGCCGAGCACCGGGTAGTGCTGGCCGGAGGCGAGCTGGGCCTCGAAGAAGTCCTCCTGCACCCCGAGCCGGGTGTCCTGGAGGGTGCTCAGCTCGGGCCACAGCACTCCGGCCTCGACCAGGTCGGACAGGGCGGGGCCGCGCCAGAGGGCGAGCGCGTCGCGCAGCAGCAGGGAGGCGTCCTCGGGGGCTCCCGCGGCCAGTCGGGAGCGGCCCTCGTCGACCCACCGGGTGAACTGGTGGTGGTCGATGAGGTCCCGGTCGACCTGGAGGGTGTAGCCGGGGGGCCGGGTCCGCAGGGCGGCGGGGCCCTGGCGTTCGCCCTCGTCGGTGAGGGCCCTGCGCAACCCCCAGATGGCGTTCTGGAGGATCTTGCGCGCGGTCGCGGGGGCGCCCTCCACGCTCCACAGCGCTCTGAGCAACTGACTCGTGGAAACGACCTGGTTGGGCTGGAGGAGAAGGAATCCGAGCGCGGCTCGCTGCTTGATGCCGCCCAGGGCGATGGGCCTGCCGTCGACGGACACCTCCAACGGGCCGAGCATCTTGAAGCGCATGACTCTCCCTGGGCTGGGCTGGAAGCGGGCTGTTCACGACGGTCCGGCGAGCGTCACCACGGGGCGGGAGCCGCCGCGGCGGCGCGGGCGGACGGGGTGGCCCCGCGACGCGAACGCCACCTCGTCACGCTCCTGTTCCGTCGCGCCGGAGCGCGCCGGACGCCGGATACCGAACGGAATGCAAGCAACAGCCTAGGGAGCGGACCGGATCACAGCCCGGCACGGAAGCGAGAGTGTCAAATTACCGGACGGTAGTTAAGAAAGTGGTCCAGGTCACACCGCATGCCGGGGCCTTCCGGAGACCCACGGCCGCTCCACCCCGGCGGCCTGGAGGACGGCGATCAGATGGGCGACCGAGGAGAGCGTGATGTGATGGTGCCAGCCGAGGAAGGAGCGCCCCGCGAAGTCCCGCACCCCCACCCGCTCCGCGACCCCGGCGAACCCCTCGATCCGTCCGGGCAGCCGGATCAGCCGCAGCAGGGCCGGCCAGGGGACGGCCGCGTTGGTCAGCCACAGCTCGCACGCGTCGCGCGGACCGGACGTCCAGGCGCCCAGGAGCACCAGCCCGGAGGCCCGTTGAGCACCGGGCTCCGGCGGCGGACCGCCGACCACGGGAATGGCCACCGTGGTCGTCACCTCCCCCTCCGGAGAGGTGACCGGCCTCCTCAACTGGACGGAAGCCTGGGCCAGTTGGGAAGCGGAACGCTCGGCGCCGCTATAGCGGGGCAGCCGGGTCCGGTCGATCCGCAGCGAGGTCTGCGGGTCCACCCGGATCAGAAAGGTGAGGCCCGCGGCGGCCAGCCGGCGCGCGAGCGGGATCGCGGCCACCCCCGGCACGTCCACCACCACCGGGCCGTTCATCGGGCCCGTCAGCCCCGAACAGCTGAGCGCGGCCTCCCGGACACCGCTGTCGAGCGTCAGCGGAACCACGTCGTCCGGCACCTGGGCCCGACGCCTCAGCTGGGCGTCCGCCCACCGGGGCGGCAGCAGCAGATGCCAGTCGACGGGGACCGCCGCGTCGTCGGAGACCATCCACGCGCCCAGCACCTGCTGGGCGTTGACCTTCTGGCCGAGGTGGGGGACGTACTGGTGGTCCACCCCGATCGAGTGCGGGCCGACCTTGAGGATCGCGGTGGGCCTGATGACCCACGCCCGCGGCTCCAGGGTTCCCAGCACGTAGCGGGCGAGCGCCCGCCGCACGGGCACCCAGTCCCAGGGCGAGGAGCTGATGAAGTGGTGCACGCTCTGCCGGGAGGCGCCGCCGTCGATCTCGGCCGCGACGTTCCGGAGGGTCTTGCGCCCCGGCGAGGCGAGCAGGCCCCGGACGTACTGCTCGGCCTTGACCCGCTGTTCGGCGCGTCTCAGCGGCGCGAACAGATGGGCGCCGACATCGGCGAGCAGCATGCCGGGAGCGGGTAAGTCCCCCGGTTTGTGAGTGGGTTTCTCCACTTGTCTCCCCGAATCCCCCGGACGGCGACGGCGACGCGGGCGCCCGCACTGCGCCGACACCCTCGGTACGCCGACCAAAACATCATCCGGCCTCCCGCGCAACTTCCTCCCCACCACTACGGCACGAGGCCGGGCACCGGAGCGTCGGACACCGGCCCCGACCCCCGACCCTGGACAGGACGCCCCGGGATTCCGGAGGGTTGAGCCGCTCCTACCCGGCCCCCGAGACCAAGAAAACCGGACGCTATGTCAGTTATTCGGGGCCGAAGGACCGTCGACCGGGCCCACCGGGGCGGTCAGGTCGGCCGGGACGGCCGTCCGGGACGGGGCGGTCGGCGGGACCGGGGCGGTCATCCGGCCCCGGGGGCGTCCGGGGCGGCCCGGCTCGCCTCCAGGAGCTGCTTCGCCCGGTGGGGGGAGGTGTCCAGCTTCGCCAGCACCCCGGGGGTCGCCACATTGGGCAGCAGCAGCTGGTACAGGGCGGAGATCTCGTCGATCAGCTCCAGGTTCCCGGGCAGTTCCTCGGTCACCAACTGCACGCCCGTCCAGGAGCCGACGGCCAGCCTGGCGATGGACTCGGGGTCGGCGTGCGGCAGCAGCTCGCCCCGCTCCTTGGCCTCGCCCAGCAGCTGACCGCCGAGTTCCACCCAGTCCGGCCACCGGGTGCCGAAGAGGCCGCGCGCCCGGCAGTCCACGGAGAGCCGGATGGCCGCGCGCATCAGCGGCTCCCTCGGGAGCCGGTAGCCCAGGACGAGCCCCAGGTCGACCCACTCCTGGAGCTTGAACTGCTGGGGGGTGACCCCCTCCTTCGTCAAGGACTCCGCGAGCACCCCGCGCGCCAGGTCCTCCTTGGAGGGGAAGTGGAAGTAGAGGGCTCCTCTGGTCAGCCCCGTGCGTTCGACGAGCGCGGTGATCGTCGCGGCGTCGTAGCCGACCTCGTTGAACAGCTCCGCCATCGCCTCAAGAATGATCATGCGAGTGCGCCTACCGCGCGCTTGCCGTGCCACCAGACCCCCAAGGGCGCGTCTATGACCGTCTTTTGAATTCTCACAGGGCTCCGCTTGAAATCGAACGGAGAGTCGGTATCTTACTCTCCACAGCACGACAGACAACTTCCAGCCGCACCAGGGGGGGACCCTTTGGCTAAGGCGATCGGTGTTGTTCGCGAAGCCACTCGCAACGGTCAATCAGCTGTCAGCATCCCCATGTTGGGTGAATACACCCACCTGAAGCACAGTGAGTCCATTCTCATCAAGAACTGGGCGCGGAGCGGCGAGAGCTTATTCTCGTTCACCGTGGAATGGCCCGCCGTTCCCGGCCGAGGCCGTTACGACCCGCGGATACTGGCCCAGACGATCCGGCAGACCGGGCTTTTCGTGGCCCATGCCGAGTACGGAGTGCCGACCTCTCATCAGACACTGCTCCACACCCTGGAGTTCAACGTCCAGCCACGCTCTCTCGACGGCTGGGCCAGGACGCTCGGGGTGGAAGTGACCGTGACCCGTGCGCAGGGTCCGGCGGGCCGCGGTCTGGCCATGTCGTTCCGCGTCCACGGGAAGGACGGCACCATCGCCCGGGCGGAGACGGAGTTTGGCTGGATCTCACCCGCCGCCTACCGTCGGGTCCGGGGCGAGCGCGCCACCGTCGACTGGGGGGCGTGGCCCGTACCGGCGCCAGTGGATCCCGGGCTGGTCGGACGGACGCACGTCCATGACGTGGGCCTCGCCCCCGGCGGGCGCCCGGACCACTGGGAACTGCGCAACGACCCGGGGAACACCCTCATGTTCGACCACCCGGTCGACCACGTCCCCGGACTCGCCCTCCTCGACGCCGCGGACCAGGCCGCCCAGGCGGTCCTCACCCCCCACCCCTTCGAACCCCATCACCTCAGGATCGCGTTCGCCCGCTACGTCGAGTTCGACCGGCCCTGCCGGATCGGAGCCACCACCCTCACCCCACCCGGCTCCGACCGCGTCACGGTGGCGGTCAGCGGCACCCAGGACGGCGAGACCGCTTTCCAGGCGACGCTGAGCGGACTGCTGCTCTAGTCCCCGCGGGGCGGGGGTCGGCGTCCAGCACGACGACGGCCCCCGCCCGCGCGGTCACTGGTTGACGAAACCGCCGTCGACCGGGACCACCGTGCCGGTCAGGAAGGGGCAGCGGTCGCTCAACAGCCAGGCGGCGGCCGCCGCGATCTCCTCCGGCTCGGCGGTCCGCCCCTGCGGGGTCAGGGAGTTGACCGTCTCCTCCAGACCGGGGTTGCGGGCGAACCAGTCGGCGGTGATCTCGCTGCGGGTGGTGCCGGGGGCGACGGCGTTCACCCGGATCCCCCGCTTCGCGTATTCGTCCGCCGCCGCCCTGGTGAGCCCGACCACCGCGTGCTTGGAGGCGATGTAGGGGGCCGCCGCGGGGATCGCGACCAGTCCCGCGACACTGCTGTTGTTGACGATGGCGCCCCCGCCGCCCGCCAGCATCGCCGCGATCTCGTGGCGCATGCAGTTCCAGACGCTCCGCGCGTTGGTGTCCATCAGCGTGTCGTAGACCTCGTCGGGCATCAGATGCATCGGGGTGCGGTCACCGCCGGTCCCGGCGTTGTTGAAGGCCGCGTCCAGGCGGCCGTGCGCGGCGACCGCGGACTCCACGGCCGCCGCCGCGCGTTCGCCCTCGGTCACGTCGGCCACCACGTAGGACGCCGTCGCACCGGTGGACCGCAGCTCGTCCACCAGCGCGGCCAGCCGGTCCTCGCGTCGCGCCACCAGGACCAGCGCGGCGCCCTCGCGGGCGAACACCCGCGCGGCGGCTGCGCCGATCCCACTGCTCGCCCCGGTGACCAGGACGACCTTGCCGGAGAGGAGGTGTTCAGTCATGTGCCGAGTCTTCCGCAGTGCCGCCCATCGGTCCCCCATCGGTACGGGTCAGGCCACCCCGCACGGCTCCTTGCAACCGTCCCCCGTCAATTCCCAGCCACCGTCGCGGAGTTCGTCCACCGTCCAGACCGGCGCCAGAGCGCCGTCCGGGTTCAGCTGGCCTATCGCCGTCTCGTGCGCCAGCCGGGGGAGCGTCAGTTTCCAGAAGCGGCTTATCCCCTCGCGCGAGCACCAGCGGGCGTCGGTGCGGGTCCGCAGCTCGAACCCCGCCATCACGGCCGTGATGGCGAAGACCGCGTCCTCCACCACCGCGTCCGGGGCCAGCCGCCCCTGGTCCCGGGCCACCACGAGCATCAACTGCACCCAGTCCTGCCACTGTTCCCACAGATCGCCCTCGCCCCGCCAGGTCGCGTCGGTCCCCAGCCGGAACCCGGCCCGCAGCACCGGATCGTCCAGGAGGTCCTGGGCGAGGGCGTGGGAGGTGTCGACCATCAGCTGGAGGGGCGCCGGGTGCCGCAGCGGGACCCGGCCGGTGATGTTCAGCAACGCCTGGGCCGCCGCCGTCTCCACGGCGTGCCCGAGGGCCCGCTTGTTGCCGAAGTGGAAGTGCACGGCACCGTTGCTCACTCCCGCCCGGGAACTGATGGCGATGATGGAGGAGTCCGCGAACCCGGCGCGGTTGAAGACCTCCGCCGCCGAGCGGATCAGCTCCTGACGGGTGCGAAGGGCGCGGTGCTGCTTGGTCATGTGGCGCTCCGAAGGGGATGACGAGCGACGAGTGATGAGCACGGGACTGCCCCAAGCATGCACGGACAGCCGGACACGGGCTCCGGTCAGGCCCGACCTGTCCGGATCGTGTCCCCCAACGGTCCTTGATGCCGGGGCCGTTGGCGCTCCCGACGTCACGGCCGTGCCCGCGCGGGGGCCTCCCGGTCAGTGACGTGCACCGGGCACTGTACGCACCCATGTCGGCCGGGACGAGTCGGGACCGTCGGCACCTTGGCGCGATACCGTGCCCCATGCTCGCCATACGATTCGACCGTTTCGGCGGCCCCGAGGTCCTGACCCCCGTCGAGCTGCCGACGCCCCGGCCCGGTCCCGGGCAGGTCCTCCTCACCGTCGAGGCGGCGGGGGTGAACTTCGCGGACACCCATCAGACCGACGGCTCCTACCTCGACGCGGACCGGCTCCCCTACGTTCCGGGCAGCGAGGTGGTGGGGCGCGCCCCGGACGGCAGACGGGTCCTCGCCCGGGTCTCGGGCGGATACGCGGAACAGGCCGTGGCCGAGGAGTCCGGCCTGGTGGAGGTCCCCGACGGACTGGACGCCGGACGCGCCCTCGCCCTGATGACGCAGGGGCTGACCGCCTGGCACCTGCTGCGCACCGCGGCCCGGCTCGACCCCGGGGAGGCCGTCGTCGTCCACTCCGCGGCGGGCGGGGTGGGCAGTCTGGCCGTCCAGCTGGCCCGGGAGTTCGGGGCGGGGACGGTGCTCGCACAGGCGTCGTCGCCCGCCAAGCGGCGACTGGCCCTGGAGCTGGGGGCGGACGGCGTCGCGTCGTACCCCCTGGCGGAGCGGGCCGACGTGGTCCTCGACGCGGTCGGCGGGGACCTCTTCGACCGGGGGCTCGCGTCCCTCGCGCCGTTCGGGCGGCTCGTCACCTACGGCAACGCCTCCCGGACCGCGTTCACCCCGCTCGACCCGGGCCGGCTGGGCCGGCTCGGCGTCACCGTGGTCGGGTTCTGGCTGCGTCCGGTGCTGGCCCGGCCCGGCGCGGTGTCCGGTCCGCTCGCGGAGCTGGTGGACCTCACCCTCCGGGGGCGGCTGCGGCCGGTGGCCGAGACCGCCTATCCGCTGGCCGAAGCCCGCCGCGCCCACGAGGACCTGCTGGCCCGGCGCACCGTCGGCAAGGTGGTGCTGCGTCCCTAGGGCGGCTCCCCCGGCACCGGGCGGTCCCCCCGCGCGGTGCCGGGGGGGGACCGTCCGGGGTCACACCGGCCAGGCCGCCGCGAGCATCGACCGGGTGTCCGCGAGGAGCTGCGGCAGCACCTTGGTGTGCCCGACGACCGGCATGAAGTTGGTGTCGCCGCCCCAGCGGGGCACCACGTGCTGGTGCAGGTGCGCGGCGATCCCGGCGCCCGCGACCGTCCCCTGGTTCATGCCGATGTTGAAGCCGTGCGCCCCGGAGGCGGCCCGCAGCGCGGTCATCAGCCGCTGGGTGAAGTCCGCCAGCTCCAGCGTCTCCGCCCGGTCCAGCTCCGTGTAGTCGGCGACGTGCCGGTAGGGCACCGCCATGGCGTGCCCACCGGTGTAGGGGTACAGGTTCAGCACCGCGTAGACCAGCTCGCCCCGGGCGATCACCAGTCCGTCCTCATCGGATTTGGACGGGATGGAGCAGAACGGACAGCCGTCGTCCACTCCGGGGCCGGTGGGCTTGTTCTCTCCCTGGATGTAGGCCATCCGGTGGGGCGTCCACAGCCGCTGGAACGCGTCGGGGACGCCCACTCCGATCTGCTGCTCCGGCTCACTCGTCGTCATGCTGTGCAGCATAAGACCCCCGGGAGGGGGAACCTCCCGGGGGCCGTGGGCCGGGGCCCGGTCAGTTCTGGACGCGGTCCCGCACGACCTGCTCGATCTTGGCGAGGGCGTCCGCCACCGGGATGCCGTTCTCCTGCGAGCCGTCGCGGTAGCGGAAGGACACCGCGCCGTTCGCCATGTCCTCGTCGCCCGCGATGACCATGAACGGCACCTTCTGCTTCTGGGCGTTGCGGATCTTCTTCTGCATCCGGTCCGAGGAGGAGTCCACCTCCACCCGCAGCCCGCGCTGACGGGCCTGCCGGGCGAAGTCCTCCAGGTACGGCGTGTGCGCGTCCCCGATCGGGATGCCGGTCGCCTGGACGGGCGCGAGCCAGGCCGGGAAGGCACCCGCGTAGTGCTCCAGCAGCACCGCGAAGAACCGCTCGATCGACCCGAACAGCGCGCGGTGGATCATGACCGGGCGCTGCTTGGAGCCGTCGGGGCCGGTGTACTCCAGGTCGAAGCGCTCCGGCAGGTTGAAGTCCAGCTGGACGGTCGACATCTGCCAGGTGCGGCCGATGGCGTCCTTGACCTGGACGGAGATCTTCGGACCGTAGAAGGCGGCGCCGCCCGGGTCCGGGACCAGCGGCAGGCCCTGCTTCTCCGCGACCGCGCGCAGCGTCTCGGTGGCCTCCTCCCAGATCTCGTCGGATCCGACGAACTTCTCCGGGTCCTTGGTGGACAGCTCCAGGTAGAAGTCGGTGAGGCCGTAGTCGCGCAGCAGGTTCAGCACGAAGGTCAGCGTCGAGTCCAGCTCGTCCGCCATCTGCTCCTTGGTGCAGTAGATGTGCGCGTCGTCCTGGGTGAAGCCGCGGGCCCGGGTCAGCCCGTGGACGACGCCGGACTTCTCGTACCGGTACACGGTGCCGAACTCGAACAGGCGCAGCGGCAGCTCACGGTAGGACCGTCCGCGCGCGTCGAAGATCAGGTTGTGCATCGGGCAGTTCATGGGCTTCAGGTAGTAGTCCACGCCCTCGTCGAGCTGCATGGGCGGGTACATGCCGTCGGCGTACCAGTCGAGGTGCCCGGAGGTCTCGAAGAGCTTCCCCTTGGTGGCGTGGGGGGTGTAGACGAACTCGTACCCCTCCTCCTCGTGGCGGCGCCGGGAGTAGTCCTCCATGACCCGGCGGATGACGCCGCCCTTGGGGTGGAAGACCGCGAGGCCGGAGCCGATCTGGTCGGGGACGGAGAAGAGGTCCAGCTCGTTGCCGAGCCTGCGGTGGTCGCGCTTCTCGGCCTCGGCGAGGAAGTCGAGGTGCGCCTTCAGCTCCTCCTTGGAGGGCCAGGCGGTGCCGTAGATGCGCTGGAGCATCGGGTTCTTCTCGCTGCCGCGCCAGTAGGCGGCGGCGTTGCGCATCAGCTTGAACGCCGGGATGTTCCGGGTGGTCGGCAGGTGGGGGCCCCGGCAGAGGTCCTTCCAGCACAGCTCGCCGGTCTTGGCGTCCAGGTTGTCGTAGATCGTCAGCTCACCGGCGCCGACCTCGACGTCCGCGCCGTCGTCGTGGGAGGCCGAGCCCTTGAGGCCGATCAGCTCCAGCTTGTACGGCTCGTCGGCCAGTTCCTCGCGGGCCTCGTCGTCGCCGACGACGCGGCGGGAGAAGCGCTGGCCGCGCTTCTGGATCTCCTGCATCTTCTTCTCGACGGCCTTGAGGTCCTCGGGCGTGAAGGGCCGCTCGACGTCGAAGTCGTAGTAGAAGCCGTCGCGGACCGGCGGGCCGATCCCCAGCTTGGCCTCGGGGAACAGCTCCTGCACGGCCTGGGCCATGACGTGCGCGGTGGAGTGGCGCAGGATGTTCAGGCCGTCCTCGGAGGCGATGTCGACGGGCTCGACGCGCTCCCCGTCGCGCACCGGGTACGTGAGGTCCCGCAGCTCGCCGTCGACCCGGGCGGCGACGACCGAGCGCTCCCCCGGGAAGAGGTCAGCGGCCGTGGTGCCCGTCGTCACCACTCGCTCTTCCCGCTCGGAATCGCGTTGGATGATCACACGGACGTCTGACACCGGTCTCTCCTGCCTGAAGGGGGGCGCTCCCGGAATCGGGGGAAGCGCTCCCCGGATCGTACCGAGCCGGGGCCGTCCCCCGCGAAACGGTTACCCCGCGCGACGCCCCGGACACCGCGCCGGCGGGCCGCTCCGGCCCCGTGGCGGACCGGGGCGCGTCCCGGCGGGCGGGACGGCACGACGGACCCGTCGCGCACCACCGGTCACCACCGTGCGGCGCCGCGCTCCGGAGCCGCCCGGCGACCCGCCGGGACCCCGTCCGGGCCGGGGTCGCCCCCACCCCGTACGGACGGCCAGAGCGGGTCGTCGAAGTGCCGTAGCCGGGTCGGGTGTTGCGGCCCCCGCACGTATGCGCGGCGCCGGTCCGGGTATCACCCGAGCGGGGGCGGACACACGTCAACTGCCGAGGCTCGACAGAGGGGTTGGGTGATCATGACACTCTGGTACGAGGGCCCGCTGGCCGCCTTCGGCACCCTGACCACCGGGCTGGACGTCGAGTCCGACCGGGTCGTCTCGGCCGCGGTCGTCTGCCAGGACGGGCCGGGCGGACGGCCCCGGGCGACCCGCTGGCTGGTCAATCCGGGGGTGCCGGTGCCGGGGGAGGCCCTCGCCGCGCACGGGCTGACCGACGAACGGGTGGCCCACGAGGGGCGCTGGCCGTCGCCGGTGATGGAGGAGATCGCCCGGACCCTCGGGGAGCACGGCGCCACGGGCCGTCCGGTGGTGGTGATGCACGCGCCGTTCGACCTGACCCTGCTGGACCGCGAGTTGCGACGGCACCGGGCGACCCCGCTCACCCGCTATCTGGAGACCACCCCGTTACGGGTCCTCGACCCCTGGGTGCTGGACCGGCACTTCGACCGCTACCGCAAGGGCGGCCGGACCCTCGCGGACCTGTGCGCGGAGTACTCCGTGGAGCGCGCCGAGCGGCCGGACACCACGACGGACGCGTTGGCGGCCCTGGAGGTCGTGCGCGCGGTGGGGCGCCGCTTCGCCGCCCGGCTCGACCGCCTCTCCCCCGCCGAGCTGCACACGCTCCAGGCGGTCTGGCACGCGGCGCAGGCCCGTGGTCTGCCCTCGTGGTTCGCCCGCACCGGCACCGACGAGCCGATGGACCCGGCCTGGCCGCTGCGCCCCGAGCTGCCGACGGCGGCGGTCTGAGCCGGACGGGCCGCGAACGCGAAGAACCGGTCCGCCGTACGGCGGACCGGTTCTCTCCGGGTGGGCGATACTGGGTTCGAACCAGTGACCTCTTCGGTGTGAACGAAGCGCTCTCCCACTGAGCTAATCGCCCGGGAACGGACTGAACCATACAGGCCCCCGAGGGGTTCGTTCAAACCGCCGGGACCTGATCCGGACCGCCGGGACCCCCGCCCGCTCCGGACGCCCCTCCTCGCGCCCCCGCCGGGGGCGCGCACCGGACCGGGCGCGGCTCATCCCCCGGCCAGCAGCGCGGCGATCCCCCGCCGTCCGCCGCGCATCATCCACGCGTGGTTGAGCCGGAAGAGGGGGCGCCCCGGCACCGCGAGCACCCGCGTCAGAGCGGCCCGCGCCTCGACCTCCTGGTCGAACAGGACGACCGTGCCGCCGTCCCGGGGCATCAGGGTCCAGCGGATCCAGCCGTCGAGGTCCCCGGTCAGCACGGCCTCCAGGACTCCGGCGGCGGGGTCCCGGCGGACCCGGGTGACGGTCACGGCCAGGGTGAACGGCAGGAACGAGCGGAACCGCGCGGTGCCCCCGCCGCCCTCCGGGTCCGGTTCCACCGCGCGGACCTGCGGCCACCAGCGGGGGTACTCCCCGGCCCGTTCCAGGACGGCGAGCACGGCGGCGGGCGGGGCGGACAGTTCCCAGCGGCTGTGGAAGCGGTAGTGACACCAGTCCATGGGGCGAGTGTGCCCCCGGGTCCCGGAAGTCACCCGGAGTCGTCCGGGAGTCACCCCGGGGTCGCTCTCGGGGCCCCGGACGAGGGCGGTCTGAGCCGTGGTCAGAATCGCGGCGGAGAAGCGGAGTTCCGGGTTCGTGGAATTCCCCGGAAAACGATGGTGACAATTCGGCTACGTCACGGGCGGTGAGGGAAACACGCCAAATGGCCGTGGCCCGGAGGCTTTGGGGCCTCCGGGCCACGGTTCCCGGGGTGGGCGATACTGGGTTCGAACCAGTGACCTCTTCGGTGTGAACGAAGCGCTCTCCCACTGAGCTAATCGCCCGGGTGCACGGAGAACATTACCGCATGTCAGCCGGTGCCCCGACCACCCCCGGCGCACCGCCGGACCGGACGGGGACGGCCCGGCGCGGGTCCGCGCCGGGCGGCCGGTTCACCAGTTGACGTCCCAGGGCATGGTCAGCCCGTACTTCCAGAGGTAGACGCCCAGCAGGGCGCCCATGATGGCCAGGCCGAGCCCGGTCAGGATCATGTTCCGACGGCGCACCTTGGGGTCGAGCGCGCGCTGCGCCGCCTCGGTGACCTTGCGTTTCGTCCAGCGGAGCACCAGCTGCGCCCAGACGAACTCGGTCGCCCAGATGGCCATGCCCGCGAAGATCACCAGCCAGCCCGGTCCGGGCAGCACCAGCATCGCGACACCCGCGCCGACCACGGCGAGTCCCACGATGAACACACCGACCTGCCAGCTCAGGTGCAGCACCTTGCGCCGCTGGACGTACTCCGGGGCCCGGGAGCCCAGGGGTCGTTCCGCCTGCTCGTCATCCGCGTCGTCGACCGCCAAGGCCGCCTTCCCCGTTCCGTCACTCCCCGTATTCATGTGGACAAACGTACCTGAAGGAATCCGGTCACCGGAATGGTCCCGTGGTACCAACAATGACTCCGCCGTACGGGGTACCTAAAGACACGCAAAACCCTCAGAGGGGTTTACAACGGCACCGTAGGTGGCATGTCGATTTCGCCGACGTGCGAATCCCCGAGCGCACACTGAGCGAAAGGCCATGGCGCTTATGAACACCACGGTCAGCTGCGAGCTGCACCTGCGCCTCGTTGTGTCGAGCGAGTCCTCACTGCCTGTTCCCGCGGGACTGCGGTATGACACGGCCGATCCCTACGCCGTGCACGCCACCTTCCACACCGGAGCCGAGGAGACCGTCGAGTGGGTCTTCGCCCGAGATCTCCTCGCCGAGGGCCTGCACCGGCCCACCGGCACCGGCGACGTCCGTGTCTGGCCGTCCCGGAGCCACGGTCAGGGCGTGGTCTGCATCGCCCTGAGCTCCCCCGAGGGCGAAGCCCTGCTGGAGGCCCCGGCGCGGGCCCTGGAATCGTTCCTGAAGCGGACGGACGCCGCCGTGCCACCGGGCACGGAGCACCGGCACTTCGACCTCGACACCGAGCTGTCCCACATCCTGGCCGAGAGCTAGGCCGGGACCGCCCCGGACGGAGGACCACCACCGGCCCGGCAGGGAGAACCAGGGAGACTACGGAACCGACGCACGAGCCCGACACCGTCCGACTCGGGGAGACGGTGCGGGCCGCTACCACCGCCCGGAGCGAGCGCGCCGGGCACGGACGACGGCGCCACCGCCGCGGGACACCGCGCGGTGGCGCCGTCGTGTGTCCGGAAACCGCCCCCGGGCGGGTCGCCGGGGAGCGGCGGCCGCCTCCGGAGCCGCCCCTGGCCGCGAGCGGGGCCGAGTAGCATCGGCGGGCAGGCGGGGCAGGGGCCCGCCCCGGCCAGGGAGCGTTACGTGCTGATCGCCCATGACACCCGGTGCGCCCTCGCCACCGTGGTCGATCTGGTGAACTCCGCGCCGCGGGGCGACGGGGCCGGTGCCGGGGCCGAAGGGCTGCCCGACCTGGCGGCGCTGCGGACGTTCGTCGACGCGCACGGGATCAGCGAGGTCGGGGAGCTGGCCGAAGAGGACCTCAAGGCCGTGCACCGTACGCGCGAGCGGCTGGCCGAGGTGTTCGCCGGGCACGGCCCGGCGGTCCTGGCGGAGCTGATCAACGCGCTCGTGGCGGAGGCGGGGACCACTCCCCGGCTGACCGACCACGACGGCTACGACTGGCACATGCACTACTTCGCGCCCGGCGCCTCGATCGCGGACCACTTCGCGGCGGACTGCGGGATGGCCCTGGCCTTCTTCGTGGTCGCCGGGGAGCAGGAACGGCTGCGGCGCTGCGCCGCGCCCGACTGCGGCCGGGCCTTCGCGGACCTCTCGCGGAACCGGTCCCGCCGCTACTGCGACGGCCGCACCTGCGGCAACCGGCTGCACGTCGCCGCGTACCGGGCCCGCCGCCGGGAGGCGGGGGGCTGACGGGCCCGGTGCCCGGCGCTCAGCGGCCGAGCAGGAACAGGTCGTGGACCGCGCCCATCATCAACAGGGTGCCGATCACGGTCAGGAAGATCATCAACGGGGGCTGGGAGAGGGCGAAGAGACACCCCCTGGCCTCCTCCCCGGGCTCCGCGGCCGTTCCGGTCCGCCGGGGTTCCCCCGGGGCCGCCGAAGGGCTCGCGGGGGCGCTCACGGAGGGTCGGCGGGGCGCCGGGAGCACCACAGGACGGGACGGGGCGCCCGGAGCGCGCCGGGCGTCACCCGGGGCCGCCGGGGGCGCCGTGCGGTCCCGGGGCACGGGGGTCCGGCAGGCGGTGGCGGTCTGCTCCCCCGGGACGGTCACCCGTGGTGACCGCGCGCCGTCCTTCCGGGAGGCCGGACAGAGCCGGGCCCGGCGACCGCCGACCGGCGCCGGGGCGGATGCCGGGCCGACGGCCGGCGCGGCGGGAGCGGACCGGCCCGCCGACGGCGCGTGGGGCGCGTCGGGGACGAGTGGTCGCGGTACCGGCGGACCGGGGTGCCGGTTGCGCGCCCGGCGGGTGCTGGGGCGCACGGTATGGGGGGAGGGGGACGTGTGGTTCCGGGTGGCGCCGTCGTCCTCGGGGGCCGGTGCGGCCCGGTCCGCCGGGCGTCCGGCGGAGGGATCGACGAAGGCACCACCGTGGTGCGTGGTGTCGAGCATCTCCCGCAGATGATGACGCATCGCCGGACCCGCGCGCGATCAACACGCCCGTATTGGACGGGAGTTCACCGGATTCCGTGTCACATGCTGAGACGGCCCGCTCGGTCGGGTGTCCGCCCTTGCCCCCGTACGGTGCTTTCCGGAGGACCCGGCCTCAGATGCCGTGCTTCTTCAGGATGGCCTCGATGTCGCTGAAGTCGTCCGCGCCGCCCGCCGGGGAGGCCGGCCGCTGACGGGACGACGGCTTGGGCGACGCTCCGAGGGAGGGACGGCCGCTCGCGGGCGACGAGGCACCGGGCGCCACGGCTCCCCGCTCCCCGGCGGCGGTCTCCTTGGCGCGCGCCTTCGCGGCCCGGCGTCCCTCACGGCCGGTCCCCCGGCGGCGTTCCACGGCCCGGGTGGTCATGAACAGCGCCCACGCCAGTCCCAGCACCCCGAAGCCGATCCACTTGGACGGGCTGAACACCAGGTCGGAGAGCCACTGCACCGCCCCGGTCATCACCAGGCCCAGCGGGACGAGCGCGTAGGCGGCGATCCTGGTCGCGGCGAGGAAGCGCTTGCGGTAGGCGGTGACCGCCGCGATGCCCAGGCCCGCCACGGCCACGGCGGAACACACGGTCTCGGCAATCATTCCGGCCTCCTGGCTGATCGGTCGGACGGTTCGTCCCCATCCATCCTGCACCGGGCCGGGTGCCCGGGGCCACGGCCCGGGCGCACCTCAGGGAGAACTCGGGGTCGATCTCCTTCCCAGGTCCCGCCCGGCCGCCGCCCGCCGCACCGCCCGCGAGCTGCGAGACTGGCCCCATGAGCGACTCCGCCGCCCCGCAGGCCCCCTCCCGTCCCGTGCTCGACGTCTGGTGCGAACTCCAGTGTCCCGACTGCCTGACCGCGCTGGAGGACGTCCGCGCGCTGCGGGCCCGGTACGGCGACGGGCTGGAGGTGCGACTGCGTCACTTCCCGCTGGCCAAGCACCGGCACGCGTTCGCCGCGGCGCAGGCCGCCGAGGAGGCCGTGGTCCAGGGCCGGGGCTGGGAGTACGTGGCAGCCGTCCTCGCGCGGACCGGCGAGCTGGACCGGAGGGGCGAGAAGCTGCTGGTGGAGGTCGCCCGCGAACTGGGGCTGGACGCCGAGGAGCTCGACACCGCCCTCGTCGACGGACGGCACATCCTGATCGTGGACGCCGACGAGGCCGAGGGCCGGGCGATCGGGGTGACGGGCACCCCCACGTACGTCGTCGGCGGGCAGCGGCTCGACGGCGGGCAGACCCAGGAGGGCCTGCGGGAGCGGATCGAGGAGATCCTCGACCGCCTGACCGCCTGACCGCCTGACCGTTCCGTCCGGGCCGGGCGGAGCCCCGGAGCGCGGGCCTACAGCGGCTTGTACAGGTGGTGGACGGTCGGCTCGTACCCCAGTGAGGTGTAGAGGGACAGGGCGGGGGCGTTCCCGGCGAAGACGTTGAGCCCCAGCTCCCGGGCCCCGGCGGCCAGCGACGCCGCCTCGGCGTGCAGCATCAGGGACCGTCCGTGGCCGTGGCCCCGGTGTTCCTCCGCCACCACGATGTCGTACACGTACGGCTGCCGGTCGGGGCCGACGAGGGCTGTCCAGATCGTGCCGACCGGCGTCCCCTCGTGCTCCAGGAAGCTCAGGACCGTACCGGGGCTGTCGAGCCCTTGGGGCAGCAACCGGGCCCAGTCCCGGGTGGCCTTCGCCCGCGCCTCGGCTTCCGGGACGCCCCGCTTGACCCAGTCCTGGACGTACTCCTCCTCCCCCGAAGCGCGCCAGGGGCCGTACTCGGCCGGGGTCATCGGCCGGGCGGCCGACCCGGGCGGCAGTACCGGGGCGGCGCCCAGCCGTTTGACCATGTTCCGGTTGCGTTCGACGTAGCCGAGGGCGGCGGCGAGGCCGAGCGCCCCGGTCGCGTCGGCCGGGACGGACGCCACGATCTGTCCGCACCCCCAGCTCCGGGCGACCTCCTCTGCCGCCAGCACGGCGACCGTGGCCCGGCCCCGCCGCCGGTCCGGCTCCTCGACCCGCAGCGCGTGCACCCGGGCCACCCGGGCGCCGAGCCGGTCGTCGGTGCCCAGCTCGATCCCGCCCACCGGGCGGCTGTTGACGTGGATGCCGAAGCGCCGGCGACGGCCGCCGTCGGCTTCTGTCTGGAGCGGCCCGGCCGGCCGCAGGGTGGTGGTCATCGGAAGATGTCTACCCGGCGGGCCGGAGGCAGTCATCCCCTTTTCCCCCGGGGCCCGTTCCCCGGCCCCGCGACCGCGCGGCGCGCCGTGAGGGGGTCAGGGGTCGAGGTCGTCGGCGGACCGCTCGGCGAAGACCCGGGCCGCCTTCGCGGTCACCGGCCCGGGCGCGGGCAGTTCCCGGCCGTCGACCCGGTGGACCGCCTGGACGTCCCGCAAGGTCGAGGTGAGGAAGATCTCCTCGGCCCGCTCCAGGACGTCCAGCGGCAGATCGGTCTCCCGGGCGCCGGTCCACTCGACGGTGAGCGCCCGGGTGATCCCGGCGAGGCAGCCGGAGGCCACCGGCGGGGTGTGGAGTTCCCCGTCGAGGACGACGAAGACGTTGGAGCCGGTGCCCTCGCAGAGCCGCCCCGCCGTGTTGCCGAACAGCGCCTCGGTGGCCCCCCGCTCCCGGGCCCGGGCCAGCGCCACCACGTTCTCCGCGTACGAGGTGGTCTTCAGCCCGGCGAGGGCGCCGTGCTCGTTGCGGGTCCAGGGCACGGTGACGACCGCGGTGGTGACGGCGGGCGGCGGGACCGGGCCGAGGGCGACCACCAGGGTCGGCGGGTTGCCGCCCCGGTCGGAGCCGAGCGGGGAGTCCCCTCCGGTGTAGGTGACGCGCAGCCTGCCGCGCTCCACCGGGTTGGCGTCCAGCACCGCCCGGCAGGCCCGGCGCACCTCGTCCGGATCGGGCTCGGGCAGACCGAGGCCGCGGGCCGAGCGGGCGAGCCGGTCGAGGTGGCGGGTCAGGGCGAAGGCCCGTCCGCCGGAGGTCTTCATGGTCTCGAAGACCCCGTCGCCGACGGTCAGTCCGTGGTCGAAGACGGAGACGCGCGCGGACGCGCCGTCCCGCAGCGCGCCGTCCAGCCAGATCTTCACAGGGAGCCCTCCCCGGGGTCGGTGGTCGTGGGTGCGGCGCCCGAGGCCACGGCGAGCAGCCGGGACGCCTTCAGTTCGGTCTCGTGCCACTCGCGCTCGGGGTCGGAACCCCAGGTGATGCCCGCGCCGGTGCCGAAGCGCAGTTCTCCGGCGGCGCGGTCGATCCAGAAGGTGCGGATGCCCACGGCCAGCCCGGCGGTGCCCCGGTCGGCGTCGACCCAGCCGACGCCGCCGCAGTAGGGGCCGCGCGGCGCGGTCTCCAGCGCCTCGATGATCCGCAGCGCGCTGGACTTGGGCGCCCCGGTGACCGAGCCCGGCGGGAAGGCGGCGGACAGCAGGTCGGCCCAGCCCGCGCCGGGGCGCAGCTCGCCCGCCACGGTGGAGACCAGATGGACCAGGCCGGGGTGCTTCTCGACGACGCAGAGGTCGGGGACGGTGACCGAGCCGGTGACGCAGACCCGCCCGAGGTCGTTGCGGACCAGGTCCACGATCATCACGTTCTCGGCGTGGTCCTTCTCCAGCAGATCGGCCTCGGTGCGGCCGGTGCCCTTGATCGGGCCGGACTCGACGCTCCGGCCCGCGCGGCGCAGGAACAGCTCGGGCGAGGCGGTGGCGATCTCCACCCCGTGGTCCGGGAGCCGGATCGTGCCCGCGTAGGGGGCGGGGTTGCCACGGGCGAGCAACGCGGTCAGGGCGTCCACGTCGGCGTCCGGGGCCACCGGCGCGGAGAGCACCCGGCACAGGTTCGCCTGGTACACCTCGCCCGCCGCTATGTGCTCCCGTATCCGGCGGACACCCTCCGTGTACGCGGCGCGGTCGAGGGAGGACCGCCAGTCACCGGGAGCGGGGCCGCGCCAGGCGCCCGGCACCGGCGCGGGCACCGGGTCGGGGCGGACGTCGTCGAAGCGCGCGCACACCAGCCGTCCCTCGAAATCGGCGCAGACGGCCCAGAAACCACTGCTGTCCAGGGCCGAGGCATCGCCGGTCACATCGCGCAGACCGGTGGCGAGCAGGCCCCCGAAGCGGGCCAGGGGAGGGAGGGTACGCACGTCTGTGAGTCTAGGACGGGGGCCTCCGGGACGCCCCGGGCCGGTCCCGGGGCAGCACGCTGCGTAAACGCGTTTTTGTGGTTCCCCGGGAATCCGCTAGAGTTCAACACGTCGCCGGGACGCGAGAGCGGACCGAAACGACAGGCGGACGTAGCTCAGTTGGTAGAGCGCAACCTTGCCAAGGTTGAGGTCGCGAGTTCGAACCTCGTCGTCCGCTCAGGAGCGGGGAGTTCCCAGGAACCTTCCGCACCCCTGGTGGAGTGGCCGAGAGGCGAGGCAACGGCCTGCAAAGCCGTCTACACGGGTTCAAATCCCGTCTCCACCTCCAAGGACGATTAGCTCAGCGGGAGAGCGCTTCCCTGACACGGAAGAGGTCACTGGTTCAATCCCAGTATCGTCCACTGGAACCCGGCATCGGGTGCCCCGCGCGATTAGCTCAGCGGGAGAGCGCTTCCCTGACACGGAAGAGGTCACTGGTTCAATCCCAGTATCGCGCACGCAGTACACCGCACCACCCCGGTCGGCACCGGCGGTCCCTCCAGGGGACCGGCTCTGGTAGCCTCCCGGAACACCCCGCGCGATTAGCTCAGCGGGAGAGCGCTTCCCTGACACGGAAGAGGTCACTGGTTCAATCCCAGTATCGCGCACCACCCGTCAGCCCCCGGTCGTCCTCGATGCCGGGGGCTGGTTCGTTCCCGGCCTCAGCACCCGGACGGAACACGTACGCGACGCAGCGGGACGGCGACGGGAAGCGGACCGGGGCCACCGGGCCACCCGGTCCGCCGTCTCCGCACCGGGGTCCGCGCCGTCAGAGGGCGGACCCGCCCGTCGTGAGGGGGCGGGTCCGGCCGCACGGGCGGACCGGGCTCACACCGGGCTCAGGAGGAGAACAGCATCCGGCCGAAGCCCTTGTTCCGGTGATGGCCGCCGTGGTGACCGCCGTGGTGACCCTGGTGCGGGGCGCCCCAGGCCGGGGCGGGCGGGGCCGCCGGGTAACCCTGCGGGGCGGGCGGCGGCGCGGGCTGCGCCCACTGGGCCTCCAGCCGGGTCAGCGCCTCCAGCTCGCCGTAGTCGAGGAATATCCCGCGGCAGCCGCTGCACTGCTCGATCTGGATGCCGTTGCGGTTGTACGTACTCATGGCTGCGTGGCACTTCGGACACTGCATGGGCGGGTTCAACTCCTCGTGGTTCGCTACCGCTTCACCGGAACACTGCCCGGCTTTGGTTCACTCGCACCCTACTTCCCCTCCGTCCCCGTCAACTCCTCCGGAAGGAGGGTCATTCGACCGGGGCGAGCGCGCCCATCCGGTCACAGGCGGTGAGCACCGCCCATTCGTCGTCGTCGGGGCCGCGCCCCTCCCGGAGCGCGCGGGCGATCGCCAGGGCTGCCGTCTGGACGGTCAGCGCCCGGGCCGCCACGTCCAGCGCGGGCCACGGGTCTCCCGCGGCGGGCACGGCGGGCCCGCCCGCCGCCCGGTAGGCGCCGAGGAAGCGGTCCCACTCCCCGGCGCCGAGCAGTCCGCAGGCGTACCAGGCGGCGGGCCGCGCCAGGTCCCAGACCGCGGGGCCGGTGCCGAGGTCGTCCACGTCGATCAGCCGCCAGGGGCCGTCCGGCGCGGGGGCCCGGACCAGCTGGCCCAGATGGAGGTCGCCGTGGCAGAGGGTGTCCGCCTCCGGGAGGGGCGCGGCGCCGCGCGCCCAGGGCGGCAGGGTCCGCCAGGCGCGCTCCACCACCGCGACGGCACCCGCCGCCGGACCGGCGCCCCCGGCCCGGGCGCCGTCCGGCCTCCCCGGGACGGTCCTCTCGCGGATGGCTCCCCCATGGACGGCGGCCCGCATCCGTTCGACCGCGAGCGCCGCCTTCGCCGGGCCCCGGGCGGGCGGCGGGGGGCCGGGCAGCCCCGGCAGCCGGTGGACGTCCACCCGGTGCAGCCGGGCCAGCAGCCGGGCCGCGTCCTCCCAGGGGGCGCTGCCGGGCGCCTCGGGGTCGACGGGCAGGCCGTACGGCCAGAGGCTGACCGGGCGGCCGTCGGGCAGCGGGGCGGGGGCCGGGGTCAGCGGGGGCAGCAGGACGTCCGCCAGGAGGGGGTGACCGGCCAGCGCCAGCCGGACGGCGAGGGCCCCGGGGTCCGTCCCGTCCGCGTGGGCTTTGGCGACGGCCCCGGCGTGCCGGACGACGACGCCGTCGTCCCGTTCGGCGAGGACCGTTCCCGCGTCGGCGCAGTCACACCGCCTCCCGGTCCGGTGCACCGCCTCCCGGGCCCGGTCCCGTAGCCCCCGCACCACCGCGTCGCTCACCGCTCGCCCCCGCTCCGGCGCCGTCCGGCGCGGCGGAGTGCCGGGCCGCCACACGCCACGCGCCGCCCAGCCTACGAGCCCACCACAGTGGACGGTCCCCCCGGACCGGAGCGGGCGGCCGCTCCGGCGGACGGGGGCTGGCAGGCGCTCCGGGGCGGGGCGGAGCTGGGCCGGGCGGGGGCCGGAGCGGGCGCTCCAGCGGGCCGGGGTGGGGGCACTCCGGCGGGCCGGGGCGGAGCAGACTGAGTCAAGCAGGACGGGCAAACCAGGCTGGAGCGGAGCGAGGCGGGCAGCACACGGACAGGGCCGAGCGCGTCAGGGCACCCCACCAGAGCGCCCCGCCAGGGGCGCGGAGAACTGCGCGAACACCCACGGCAGGCCCGCAGCCGACGACCCCGCGGAAGGCCCCCGAAAGGGGCGCGGGGAACTGCGCGAGCAACCGACCACGACCGGAAGGGAAGGACGCGACCTCCGGGAGGGGCCCGGCGTGCCGGTACGGCGAGGCTTGACCCGGCGTGCAGCGGGCAGCCAGGCAACGGCGGCCGACGGCGCACGGACGGGGCCGGGCGCGCCAGGGCAGCGGGCAGCGGGCAGCGGGCAGCGGGCAAAGCGAAGTGCCCGCGCAACCTCCCCAGGTTGCGCGGGCATCGTGCCGTCCGTCGCACCCCCGTCCCCACGGGGTTTCATGGTCGGGGTGTCCCCGCCCGGACCGCTCATCCGGGCCTGGGGCGCCGCTCAGCGCCCCAGCACCTCGACCACGGACGACGCTTGGGTGACCACCGCTTCCCAGCCGCCGAAGACGACCACGAGCAGGGCCGCCAGGGGGAGGACCATGGCCGTCGCCACCAAGGGGTGACGCCGTCCGGACCGGCCGCCGTCGAACGCCGCGTACGCCTTGCGTCCCCGTGCGCGGATCATCGTCCGCGTGGCCGTGTCCGCCATGGTCCTTCTCCTGGTCGTCTGATGTGCGGGGCCGGGCCTCGTTAGCCCCGCCACGCTCCTTCGCGTCGGGAGCGGTGGGCGCTTGACCTCGGGGGACGAGTACCGCGCCCACCGCTTGACCACAAATCTATGGCCGGGGGCCCCGGGCGTCGTCATGCCCTCGTACCGATTGCCGGGCCTCCCGAAGGATGACCGCGCGCCCCTCGCGTACTCCCCTGGGTGGAGACGGGACCGGCCGTCTCGGGGTCTTCCCCGAGGGGACGGCTCCCGGGGCGGCGCGCGGACGGGGCCGGGCGCCGCGGCGGGTGACTTCGCTCACTCGGGCCGGGCCCTCCCGGGCGCCCGGATCCGTTCGGCGACCCGTTCCGTCCCCGGGCCCGACCGGGGAGCGCGGGGTCCCCGGCGGTCCGGGACGGGGTGCGCGGGGGTCCGCCACCGCTCCGTCAACCCCCTTGGCGGTCGCCGGGGTTGGCGCGCCGCACGGCGGGGCGACGGGGAACGCGGCCGGTCGCTGACCCTCTTTCACGGGGCCCGCGCGGTACGGGCAAACGGTCGAATCGAGAGGGCGCGGCCTCTGCGCGCTCCGGGCCCGGTGTACGTAAGCTGTGGCTCGTCAACCGGACCGGGCAGCGGGGATGAACATGGCGATGATGCGCCTGAGGCGTGAGGACCCGCGTGTGGTCGGCTCGTTCAGGCTGCACCGGCGGCTCGGAGCGGGCGGCATGGGCGTCGTCTACCTGGGTTCCGACCGCCGTGGCCAGCGGGTCGCGCTGAAGGTCATCCGGCCGGACCTCGCCGAGGACCAGGAGTTCCGCCAGCGGTTCGCCCGCGAGGTGTCGGCGGCCCGTCGGATCCGGGGCGGCTGCACCGCCCGGCTGGTCGCCGCCGACCTGGAGGCCGACCGGCCCTGGTTCGCCACCCAGTACGTCCCCGGGCCCTCGCTGCACGACCGGGTCGCGGACGAGGGTCCGCTGCCCGCCGCCGACGTCGCGGCGATCGGGGCGGCGCTGTCGGAGGGGCTGGTCGCGGTCCACGAGGCAGGGGTCGTCCACCGGGACCTCAAGCCGTCGAACATCCTGCTCTCCCCCAAGGGGCCGCGGATCATCGACTTCGGCATCGCCTGGGCGACCGGCGCGAGCACCCTGACCCATGTCGGCACGGCGGTCGGCTCCCCCGGTTTCCTCGCCCCCGAACAGGTGCGGGGCGCGGCCGTCACCCCGGCCACGGACGTGTTCGCGCTGGGTGCCACGCTGGCCTACTCCGCGACCGCCGACTCGCCCTTCGGACACGGCAGTTCCGAGGTGATGCTGTACCGGGTGGTGCACGAGGAACCGCACTTGCACGGGGTGCCCGACGCGCTGGCCCCGCTGGTGCGGGCCTGTCTGGCGAAGGATCCCGAGGAGCGGCCGAGCACCCTGCAACTGTCCCTTCGGCTCAAGGAGATCGCCGCCCGCGAGGCGCAGGGGCTGACCGCCGCGCGGCCCCCCGGGCCCCGGGAGGAGCCGGACCAGCCCTCGGGACGGCTCGCGGCGGAGTACGCGGCGCAGCGCACCCAGCGCCGTCCGCAAGGCACTCCCCCGCCCCGGCCGTCCAAGGCGTCCCGGGCCCCCCAGCCGACCCAGCGCGCCTCCCGGCCGACGCGGACCGCGCCGCCCTCCGGGGCGGGACGGCCGGGCGGCCGGGGCCCCGCGCCGTCGGGCGCCGGTTCGCGCGGCGGACGTCCGGGCGCCCGGCCCGCGCCGCGCGACGGACGGCGGCGGCCGACGGGGACCGGACGGCGTCCGGCCAACCCCCGGCTGCTGCGGCAGCGGCTGATCGTGTTCGTGGTGGTGACCCTGCTGGTGGCGCTGGGCATCGCGGCGGCCCAGGGCTGCCAGGGCCCGGCCCGGGGCCTCGGGAGCGCCCCCTCCGTCCCGTCCGTCCTCTCGACGGAGCACGGGTCCCGGGCTTCCGCCGAGGAGACGGCCCCGGAGCTTCCGTGACGGAGAGGTCCGGGGCGCGGGCACCGGTCCTCGCCCGGCGGCCGGTGGCTCAGGGCGCCGGGCGTCCCGTGGCGAC
The DNA here is from genome assembly GCF_054484115.1 of Streptomyces sp. JNUCC 64. NCBI lineage: Bacteria > Bacillati > Actinomycetota > Actinomycetes > Kitasatosporales > Streptomycetaceae > Streptomyces > Streptomyces sp. JNUCC 64. The sequence continues at coordinate 7,008,859 of NZ_CM137015.1, read as the reverse complement.
CGCGTAGAAGGCGACGGCCGCCGCCGCGCCCACGTTCAGCGAGTCCACCCCGTGCGCCATCGGGATGCGGACCCGTTCGTCGGCGGCGCGCAGGGCCCGGGCGGAGAGTCCGTCGCCCTCGGCGCCCAGCATCAGGGCGACCCGCTCCCGGCGGTGCGGGGCGGCCTCGTCCAGGGTGACGGCCGAGGGGTCGGGGGTCAGCGCCAGCAGGTCGAAGCCCGCCTCGCGCACCGTCTCCAGTCCGCGCGGCCAGGACTCCAGCCGGGCGTAGGGCACCGAGAAGACCGCGCCCATGGACACCTTGACCGAGCGGCGGTACAGCGGGTCGGCGCAGTCCGGGGAGAGCAGCACGGCGTCCATGCCGAGCGCGGCGGCGGAGCGGAAGATGGCGCCGATGTTGGTGTGGTCGTTGACGGACTCCATGACCGCGACCCGGCGGGCGTCCGCCAGCAGCTCCCCGGGGGTCGGCAGGGGCGCGCGGCCCATCGAGGCCAGGGCGCCCCGGTGGACGTGGTAGCCGGTGACCCGCTCCGCCAGTTCGGGGGTGACCACGTAGACGGGCGCGGTGAGTTCCTCGATCACCTCGCGCATCGGTTCCACCCATTTGGCCGACAGCAGCATCGAACGGGTCATGTACCCGGCGTCCCGGGCGCGGCGGATGACCTTCTCGCCCTCGGCGATGAAGAGCCCCTCCTCGGGCTCCCGGCGGCGGCGCAGTTCGACGTCGGTCAGTCCGGTGTAGTCGCGCAGTCGCGGGTCGTCGGGGTCCTCGACGGTGATCAGTTCGGCCACGGGGTTCCGCCTGTCGGGTTCGGTGCCAATGGTTCGCGGGGGCGCGTGGACGGGCGCTCCGGTCGGAGGGGGGCGGGTCCGGCGGCGCGGTGCGCCGGACCCGTGTCCCGGCTCAGTCCCGCCGGGCGGGTCCGGTCGGGGCGGCGGGGGCCTGCGGGCCGACCCGGACCACCTCGCCGATGACGATCACGGCGGGCGGACGCACACCCTCGCGTTCCACGACGGCGGCGACGGTCCCGAGGGTGGCGTCCACCCGGCGCTGGGCGGTGGTGGTGCCCTCCTGGACCAGGGCCACCGGGGTGTCGGCGGCCCGGCCGTGGGCGATCAGGGCCGCCGCGATCCGGTCGATCTTGTCCACGCCCATCAGGACCACCAGGGTGCCCCGCAGCCGGGCGAGCGCCGCCCAGTCCACCAGCGACCGCTCGTCGTCGGGGGCCACGTGGCCGCTGACCACGGTGAACTCATGGGCGACCCCCCGGTGGGTGACGGGGATGCCGACCGCGCCGGGCACCGAGATCGAGCTGGAGATGCCGGGGACCACCGTGTAGGGGATCCCGGCCTCGGCCAGTGCCTCGGCCTCCTCCATGCCCCGGCCGAAGACGAACGGGTCGCCGCCCTTGAGCCGGACCACCGCGCGGCCCGCCCGGGCGTGCTCGATCAGGGCCGCGTTGATCGCCTCCTGGGCCATGAACCGGCCGTAGGGGATCTTCGCCGCGTCGATCACCTCGACGTGCGGGGGGAGTTCGGCGAGCAGATCGCGGGGGCCGAGCCGGTCCGCGATGACGACGTCCGCCTCGGCGAGCAGCCGACGGCCCCGCACGGTGATCAGCTCGGGGTCGCCCGGGCCGCCGCCGACCAGGGCGACGGAGGCGGCGCGGTCCCGGTGGTGGGGGGCGACGAGGGTGCCGTCCCGCAGCCCCTCGACCACGGCGTCCCGGATCGCGGCGGTGTGCCGGGGGTCGCGGCCCCGGGCGTCGGTGGTGAGGACGGCGACGGTCACCCCGGCGCTGTGGCCGGTGGCGGGCGTCCAGGCGGTGGCGGCGTCGGCGTCGTCGGAGCGGACGCACCAGATCCGGCGGGCCTCCGCCTCGGCCGAGGCCCGGGCGTTGGCCTCGCGGTCCTGGGTGGCGACCAGCACGTACCAGGCGTCGGCGAGGTCGCCGTCCTGGTAGCGGCGGCGGTGCCAGGTCAGTTCGCCGCCGTCGGCCATGGCCTCGACGGACGGGGTCGCGGAGGGCGACACCAGGTGGACGTCGGCTCCGGCGGCGACCAGGGCCGGGAGGCGGCGCTGGGCGACCTGGCCGCCGCCGAGCACCACGACGCGGCGGCCGGTGAGACGGAGCCCGACGGGGTAGGCCGGATCGCTGGCGGGCGTGGACATGGCGGCTCCTCGGGTGGGCCGCTGCGACGGTGGAGCGGCGGACTGTTCCGGACGGTGGGGGATCGCCCGGGCCCGGGCGTGCGGTGGTGCGCGGGCGGGGTTTCCCGCCCGTCAACGATACGGTTCCGCTGGTCACGGGCGCGGCCGGGGCCGTCCCGGAGCGTCGGCGCCCGAGCGGCGGGCCGGAGCGTCACCCGGCCGGGCGCCCGTGGACGCCCGGCCGGGTGGTGCTCCGCTCCCCCTTCAGGGGACGCGCTACTTCTCGGTGACCCCGGCGGAGTCGAAGGTCGCCACCTCGTGCATGGCCCGGGCCGCGCTCTGCACCAGTGGCAGCGCCAGCAGCGCGCCCGTGCCCTCGCCGAGCCGGAGGTCGAGATCGACCAGGGGGCGCAGTCCCAGGGTGTTGAGGGCGGCGACGTGGCCCGGCTCGGCGCTGCGGTGGCCCGCGATGCAGGCCGCCAGCGCCTCGGGGGCGATGGCCCGGGCGACCAGCGCCGCCGCGCCCGTGCTGACGCCGTCCAGGATGACCGGGGTCCGCAGCGAGGCGGCCCCCAGCACCAGGCCGACCAGCGCGGCGTGCTCCAGGCCGCCGACCGCCGCCAGCACCCCGATGGGGTCGGCCGGGTCGGGCCGGTGCAGTTCGAGGGCGCGGCGCACCACGTCCGTCTTGCGGGCCAGCGTCTCGTCGTTGATGCCGGTGCCCCGGCCGGTGACCTCCGCCGGGTCGGCCCCGGTGTAGACGGAGATCAGGGCGGCCGACGCGGTGGTGTTGGCGATGCCCATCTCCCCGGTCAGCAGCGCCTTGTTGCCCGCCGCCACCAGGTCGCGGGCGGTCTCGATGCCGACCTCGATGGCCGAGGTGACCTCCTCGCGGGTGAGCGCGGGTCCGGTGGTCATGTCGGCGGTCCCGGCGCGGACCTTGCGCGGCAGCAGCCCGGGGGTGGCGGGCAGCTCGGCCGCGACCCCGACGTCGACGACGCAGACCTCGGCGCCGACCTGCTGGGCGAACGCGTTGCAGACCGCGCCGCCGCCCAGGAAGTTGGCGACCATCTGGGCGGTGACCTCCTGCGGCCACGGGGTGACGCCCTGGGCGTGCACGCCGTGGTCACCGGCGAAGATCGCCACGGCGGCGGGCTCCGGGACGGGCGGGGGGCAGGTCCGGGAGAGGCCGCTGAGCTGCGCGGCGATGATCTCCAGCATGCCGAGCGCCCCGGCGGGCTTGGTCATCCGCTTCTGCCGGTCCCACGCCTCGCCGAGCGCCTTGGCGTCCAGCGGGCGGATTCCGGCGACGGTCTCCGAGAGCAGGTCGTGCGGCTCGGCCCCGGGCAGCACGCGCCGTCCGTAGGTCTCCTCGTGGACGACCCAGGACAGCGGGCGGCGCTTGGACCATCCGGCCCGCACCAGCTCGGGGTCCTCGGGGAACTCGTCCACGTATCCGACGCACAGGTAGGCGACGACCTCCAGGTGCTCGGGGAGGTCGAGGGCGCGCACCAGTTCGCGCTCGTCGAAGAAGCTGACCCAGCCGACCCCGAGGCCCTCGGCGCGGGCCGCGAGCCAGAGGTTCTCCACGGCGAGCGCCGAGGAGTAGGGGGCCATCTGCGGCTGGGTGTGACGGCCCAGGGTGTGACGGCCGCCCCGGGTCGGGTCGGCGGTGACCACGATGTTCACCGGGGTGTCGAGGATCGCCTCGACCTTCATCTCCTTGAACTGCTTGGCCCGGCCCTTCGGCAGCGACTTCGCGTAGGCGTCCCGCTGGCGGGTCGCCATCTCGTGCATGGTGCGCCGGGTCTCCTCGGAGCGGATGACCACGAAGTCCCAGGGCTGGGAGTGCCCGACGGACGGGGCGGTGTGCGCGGCCTCCAGGACGCGCAGCAGCACCTCGTGCGGGATGGGGTCGGGGCGGAAGCCGTTGCGGATGTCCCGGCGCTCCCGCATGACGCGCAGCACGGCCTCGCGCTCCGCCTCGTCGTAGCCGGGGGCGGCGGCCGGACGGGCCGGTTCCTCCGCCACGGCGGCCGGGGCGGCGGTGCCGTCCACGGCGTCGGCGCCGGACGGTGCGGTGGCCTCGGTCGCGGGCGCGTCCCCGGCGGCTGCGGGGGCCTCCGGGGTCCCCGGGGTGTCGGAGTCCGGACGCGGGACGGTGACCGTGACGGTGGCCGCCTCCGTCGCCTCGGACGTTCCGACGGGATCGTCGTCGGCGTGGGTGGGCAGGCCGTCCGGGGTCTGGGCGGGGGCTTCCGCCTCGGGGTCGGCCTCCGAGTGCGCCTGCGGGTCCGTCACCGGGCCGGCCTGCTGGTCGGTGCCCTGGGCGGTCTCCGGATTCGCCTCCTGGGCCGTCGCCGGAGCCGCAGCCGTCTCGGTGACCGGGACAGCGGCGGGGACGACCGGGGCGCCCTCGGGGTGGACGGCCTCCGGCACGGCCCCGGCCTGGGCCTGGGCCTCGGAGGCCGCCGGGGCGGCGGCTTCCGGCTCCGTCGTGGCGGCGGCCTGGGGCGTGTCCTGGGCTTCGGGCGCGGCGGGGGCCTCGGGGGCGTCCGGGACCACCGGGGTGTCCGTCGTGGCCGGGGCCTCGGCGGCGGCCTCGGCGGCGGGGGCCTGGGCTCCCGGCCCGGTGGTGGCCTCGGGCGCCACGGCCTCCGGCGTCACCGCTTCGGGAGCGGTGGCCTGAGGCGTCCCGGCCCCGGGGGTTTCCGGGGTCCCGGCCTGGGGCTCCCCGGTACCGGGGGTCACGGTGCCGGGCTCCGGGGCGGCGGCCGGGCCCGTGGCCCCGGTGGACTCCGGCGCGGCCGGGGCCTGCTGGACGTCCTGGGCGGTGGGGGTCCCGTCCTCGGTCCCGGGGGCAGCGGGGGCTTCCTCCGGACCCGTCCCGTTCCCGTCCACCGGATCGGCGGCGGGAACGGCGGCACCCTCGGCGGGGGACGGCTCACCGGCACCGGATGCGTCCGGACCGGGGGCGGCCTGGGTCTGCGCCGGGACGGTGGCCTGGTCCTGCGCCGGGGCGGGGTCAGCGGTCGGCGCGGCCTCGCCCGGGGCGGCCTGGGCCGGGGTGGCCTGGGCCGGGGCGGCCTGGGCCGGGGCGGGAACGGTCCCGGCGTCGGGGGCCGTCTCCGCGACGGGGACGGCGGCGGCCTCGGCGGGCAGGGCTCCGTCCACGACCGGGGCCTCCGTCACGACGGGGGCGGCGGCCTCCGGGGCGGACGGCTCGGCGGGCTCGGCGGGCTCGGCGGGCTCGGCGGCGGACGGTCCGGCCGTCGGCACGGGCGCGTCCCCGGGGGTTTCCCCGGTGACCGCCGGGGCCTCGGTTCCGGTCGTCTCGGCGGGGGTGACCGCCTCCACCGGGCCGGTGCCGGACGGCTCGGCCTCGGCGGGCGCGGACAGGTCCGGGGTCCCGGCCACGGCCACGGCCGCGTCGACGACGGGTCCGGCAACGGGTTCGGCGGCGACAGCCGTCGGTCCGGCGACCCCGGACGGCTCCTCGGGGGCGGCCGGAGCGGCCGACGCCTCGGGGGCCTGGGCAGCGGGAACGGCGGGCGCCTCCCCCACGGATGCCGCCTCGGCGGACGCCTCCGCCGTCTCGGGCACCCCGGCCGCCTCAGGTGCCTCAGGTGCCTCAGGTGCCTCAGGTGCCTCAGGTGCCTCAGCAGGCTCCGGGGACGCGGCGGGGGCCTCGGGGGCGGTGGCCCCGGCGGGCTCCGGCGCGGAGACGACCGCCGGAGCGGACGGCCCGGCCGGGCCGTCGCCCGGGACCTCCTCCGCCCCGTCGGCCACTTCCGGCGCGTCGGACGGGACCGGCGCCCCGGACGGTACGGGACCGGACTCCACCGGCGCGGCCGCCGGGTCCTGGACGGACGTCGCGGTGGACGCCCCGGCCGGTACGGGCCGCTGCGGCGCGGCGACGGGCGCGGTCGGGTCGGGCGGCAGGACCAGCGCGTGCGGCGGAGTGGGCGCCAGGTGCGGCGTGGTGGGGACGGAGCCCTCGACGGGGACGAACTCGCCCACCGGGGCCGCGTCCTGGAGCGGCAGGGCGCCGGTCGCCCGGGCCACGGCGGCCAGCGCGGCGTCCGGGGCGGGCACGGGCGGGACGGTGACCCCGGCGGGCGGGGTGGCCGTCCGTCCCTGGGGGGCGGTCTGCTGCTGGGGAAGGTCCACCCGCACGCCGCGGCCGTCCGTGAGAACGGCGCCCGGGGCGTCCGTGGACACGGGCAGCGGCTGGACGGGGGCGGGGTGTTCCGCTCCGGGGGCGGGCATCGAGCCGGTGTCGGCGGGGGACGCCGGGACCTGGGCGCCGTCCATCGTGGGGACGGCGGTGGTGGCCTGCGGAGCGGGCGGGAACGGCTGGGCGGCGGGGTCGGCGGCCGTCGGCGCGCCCTGCGCGGGCGGCGCGCCCCAGGGGGCTCCGGCCTGCGGCGGGATCTCCGCGAGCTGGGGTCCGGGCAGCGGCTCCGCGACCGGCGGGGCCGTCTCGGGGACGGTCGGCCGCGCGGGCTGCGGGTTCGGACGGCGGACCCGGACGGCGGAGCGGCGACCGCTGCCGGCGGGCCCCCGGTCGGCGAGCGAGCGCACCGGGCCGGAGGCGGTGTCCGGGGTGGGCGGCGCGGCGTGCAGGGGACGGCGGGCGGGGCCGCCGGACTGGCCGGGGACCGGGTGCGCGCCGGGCGCGCGGGCGTCGGACGGCTCGGGGGCGACGGAGCCGTCCCGGCCGCCCGTCTCGTGCGGGCCGGGCTCGGAGGCCGTGGCCCCGGGCGCGGCGACCGGGAACTCTCCCGGAACGGGGGGGCCGGTCGGCGCGGGCACCTCGGTGGCGGGGGTGGGGGCGGGGGGTTCGGCGGTCACGGGTGCGTCGGCCTCGTACGGGTTGGGGGGCTCGTCGTCGTCCGGTGTCTCCAGCGAGGTGGGCACCGAGAGGACGGGGGCGGGCCCAGCGGACACGGTCGGGCTCGGCGGGGTGGGGGGAGCTGGGTTGGGCGGGGTGGGGGAAACGGGGTCGGGCCGGGCGGGAGAAACCGCGTGGGGCTGGGCGACAGGAACGGCCTGGGCCGGTGCGGCGGGAACGGGGTGGCCCTGTGGTGCGGGGGTCCCGGCGGGCCGGGGGGCGGCGGGGGCGGCGCCAGTGGTGTGGACCACGGGCGGGTAGGCGTCGATGGCCCGGGCGGCCGCGGTGACGGAGACGCCCCGGCCGTCGCTCCAGGCGCCCTGGGCGCCGGGCATCAGCAGCTGGTCGTCCTCGTGGGGCCCGTCGGGGTCCGGGGAGCCGTCCGGTGCCGTCCGGCGCCGGACGGACGCGGCCGCGGTGCCCCCGCCGGGGTGGTCCGGCTGTGCCTCGTCCGAAGTCCGGCCGGTGTCGGTCATGCGTACCCCTCGCCCATCGGTAGTGCTTCCTCGACCGTTCCGGCCCCCGCCGGTACGGCCCGCCCGGGCCGGACTCGCCGGTCCGCCCGTCCGGAGAACGAGCGGACGCGCCGCGCGGCACGTGCCGGTGCCGACGGCGCCCGCGGGCGTCGGGCCCGTCGGTGACATCGGCTGAAGGCATTGTCCCGGTTGGCCCCCGCCTCGGCACGTGGTTCCGGAACGGCCTTCTGTGGACTACGCCACGTCGCGCGTCCTGAGTCGCCGTCGTACCGCAGTCCACCCAAAACGGGCGACCTTTCTGGACATTGGGCTATGAATGAGCCATCGGTCCGGTGCGGTACGAACGATCGGCCAGCCTACCCCGCGCGGGCCGTCACAACGCTCAGGGGGCGCGGTCGGGGAGGTGTCCGGAGAGCAGGAAGCCGACCGTCCGCTCCCGTTCCGTCCAGGCCCGGGTGTCGAGTTCCACCGACTGGAGCAGGGCGCACTCGACCTCGTAACCGTGCTCGGCCAGATCGCGTCCGACCCGTTCGGCCGTATCCCGGGTGGCCGCGTGGGTGACGATCCGGCCGGGACGGCGGTCGGCGACGGCGGAGACCACGGCCGCTCCCCCGCCGCCGACCCGGACGACGTCCGGTTCGGGCAGGCTTTCGAGGACGTGCGGGGCCCGGCCGTGGACGGTCTGGAGCTGGACGCCGAAGCGGCGGGCGGTGGCGGCGGCGCGGGCGCAGTTGTCCGGGTACTGGTCGACGGCGATCACGGCGGCGCCGAACCGGGCGGCCTCGACGGCGAAGGCCCCGCTGGCGCAGCCGATGTCCCACACGAGGTCGCCCACGCGCGGTCCGAGCCGGGCGAGTTGGGCGGCGCGCAGCCGGTCGTTCTCGCTCTCCCGCAGCCCGTGTCCGTAGACGTCGGCGGGCAGGGCCCAGCCGCGCGGGCCGGTCCCGGGGGCGCGTCCGGCGATCCAGCCGGGCTCGGGCGCGGCGGCGCCGCCGATGGAGAGGACGACGTTGGGGTCGCGCCAGGTGTGGTCGGCGGCCTTGTCGGAGGTGACGACGGTGACGCGTTCGCGGTCGGTGCCGAGTTCCTCGCAGATGACGAAGGTGCGGTGGACTCCGTCGAGGAGGAGCCCGAGTTCGGCGGGGCCCGCGCCGGGGGAGGTGAGGACGGCGACCTTGGTGTGGGCGCGGCAGACGTTGACGGCGCGGCGCAGGGTGCGGCGGTGGGCGACCACGACCTCCGCGTCGTCCCAGGGCATCCCGGCCCGGGCGAAGGCGCGGGCGACGGCGGAGGTGGCGGGGACGACCTCGACCTCCAGCCCCAACTCGGGGTCGCGCAGGGCGCGGACGACCCCGAAGAAGCCGGGGTCGCCGTCGGCGAGGACGACGGCGGTGCCCCGGTGGGAGGCGATCCGCCGGGCGGCCAGGGCGACGCTGCCCAGCCGGACGCGTTCGGCGCGCAGGGGCACCTCGGGGAAGGCGAGGTGGTGGGCCGCCCCGGCGACCAGGGTCGCCGCCGCGAGCGCCGAGCGCGCCGCGGCGGGCAGCGGTGAGCCGTCCCAGCCGATCACCGTGACCCGGTCGGCCATCGTCGTCAGTCTCCAGGGGGGTCGAGAGGGGGCGAGAGGGGCCCGGGGCGGAGGGCGGCGGAACACGCGGGGCGGGCGCGCCGACGGCCGGGGGCCGGAGCGCGCGGGAGGGCGCGCGGAACACCCGGGCGCGGGGGCGCGCCACGCGCACGGGCATCGTGAGCGTACCGGGTGGGGGCGGCGCGCGCGCCCCGGTGACCGAGGTCCGGCCGACGGCCGTGGAGCCCGGTGTCCGGGTCGTCCGGCGGCGTGGCGGCCCGGGTGGCGGCCCGGTGGCCCCGCGGTCCGGTGGGCGGCTCCGGCTCGGTCGGGGCGGTCCGGGGCGGTCGGCGCGGGAGCGGACGGTCAGGGAGGGGTCAGTTCCAGTCGTCGGTGAAGGCCGTGTACGCGTCGGCGCCCGCGAACTGCTCTCCGGCGCCCTCCAGGTCCTCGGGGAGCAGGCTCCACACGATGAGGTCGGTGCGCTGGTCGGTCCAGCCGCCGTCCTCGGTCCGGGCCCGCGCTATCCAGGCGCCGCGCAGGACGCCCTCGCTGATGCAGCCGATCTTCTGGGCGACCTGCTGGGCGGCGGTGTTGGCGGCGGCCGTGCGCAACTCCAGGCGCTCGAACTTCTGGTCGCGGAAGAGCCATCCGGCGGTGGCCAGCGCGGCCTCGCAGGCGTAGCCCTCGCCACGGGCCCAGGGGGCGATCGCACAGGCGAGTTCGGCCGAGCGGACCCGCCAGTCGGCGGCGCGCAGCCGGACGGTGCCGACCAGGCGCTGGGTGAGGAACTCGGTGACCGCGAAGACGATGCCGTGACCGGAGACGCGGGCGGCCGGGGCGCCCTCGGCGACCCAGGCCCGGGCGTCGTCCTCGGTGTACGGATGGGGAGCGGTGGCCCAGGCGACGACGAGCTCGTCGTTCATCATCTCGGTGAGGGCCGGGACGTCCGCCTCCTCGAAGGGGCGGAGGACCAACCGTTCCGTGCTGAGGGAGATGTCGGGAAAGGTGGTCGTCATGCGTCGCTCCGTCACCTTCAGGAACCTGCAGGTCTGTTGCTGAGTGGACCAGCATGCAGCATCGGGACGCGGGAACGCACCACGGGGCGCCACGGGAGGGTGGGACCCGTGGTGCCGGGAGGTGCGCCCGGGGCGGTGCGGAGCGGTGGCCGCGGCGCCCCGGGCGCGGGGGCTCAGCCCCGCCCGGCGGGCAGGACGGACCCCTGGTAGGTCTTCTCGATGAAGGCGGCGACCTCGGGGGAGGTGAGCAGCTTCGCGAGCTTCTTGACCCGGGGGTCGTCCTCGTCGCCCTTCTTGACGGCGAGGACGTTGGTGTACGGGTTGTCCTCGGCGCTCTCCAGGAGGATCGCGTCCTTCTTGGGGCTGAGGTCCGCGTCGAGGGCGTAGTTGTTGTTGATGACCGCGGCGCCGACGTCGTCGAGGGAGCGCGGCAGCTGCGCCGGGTCGAGCGACCGGAAGACGAGCTTCCTGGGGTTGTCGGTGATGTCGGCAGGGCTGGCGTCGGGGCCCGCGTCCGCCTTCAGTCCGATGATCCCCCGGTCGGCGAGGAGCCGGAGGGCGCGGCCCTCGTTGGTGGTGTCGTTGGGAACCGCTACGACGGCGCCCTTCTTGAGGTCCGCGACGTCCTTGACCTCCTTGGAGTACACGCCCATGGGGGGCAGGTACACCTCGGTGACGGCGACGAGGTCGGTGTCCTTGGACTCGTTGAAGTCCTTGAGGTACGGCTGGTGCTGGTACAGGTTGGCGTCGAGCGAGCCCTCCTGGAGGGCGGTGTTCGGCAGGACGTAGTCCTGGAACTCCTTGATCTCCAGTTCGAGGCCCGCGTCGGCGGCCAGCTCGGCCTTGACGTGGGCGAGCACCTCGCCGGCGGGGACGGGGGTGACGCCGACGACCAGGGGGCCGTCGCCGTCGTCGCCGGACGGGCCGGAACCGCAGGCCGTCAGGGCGACGGCGAGCGCGGTCCCGGCCGCCAGGGCGGTGAGGGTGCGGGTGGTGCGCATGGGGGTGGTTCTCCGGGGACGTACGAGGGGGACGGGGACCGTCCCCCGGTCAGAGCCGTCCGCCCGGTCGGGGAACCGGGGCGGAGGGCCGGGGCGCGGGGTGGGCGGCGCGGGGGCCGTCCGGCCCGCGGCGCGGGGCCGTCAGCGGGCTCAGAAGGCCGGGATGACGGCGCCGTCGTAGGTGTCCTCGATGAACTTCTTCACCTCGGGCGAGGTCAGCAGCTTGGCGAGCTTCTTGACCCGGGGGTCGTCCTCGTCGCCCTTCTTGACCGCGAGGAAGTTGCCGTACGGGTTGCCGTCGGCCTTCTCCGCGACGAGGGCGTCCTTGGCGGGGCTGAGGTCGGCCTCCAGCGCGTAGTTGCCGTTGATCACCGCGGCGTCCACGTCCGCGAGGGCGCGGGGCAGGTGCGGGGCCTCCAGCTCCTCGAAGGTGATGTCCTTCGGGTTCGCGGTGATGTCCTTGGGGGTCGCCGCGAATCCGGCGCCCTCCTTCAGCTCGATGACGCCGTGGGCGGCGAGCAGCTGGAGGGCGCGGGCCTCGTTGGTGGTGTCGTTGGGGACCGCTATGACGGCGCCCTTCTTGAGGTCCGCGAGGTCCTTGACGTTCTTGGAGTAGAGGCCGAGCGGCTCCAGGTGGACCGTGGCGTCCGGGACGGGCACGATGTCGGTGCCCTTCTTCTTGTTGAAGTCGTCCAGGTACGGCTTGTGCTGGAAGTAGTTGGCGTCGAGCTCGCCCTCCTGGACGGCGGTGTTGGGGGTCACGTACTCCGTGAACTCCTTGACCTCCAGCTCCAGGTCCTCCTTGGCGGCCAGCTTGTCCTTGATGTAGGCGAGGATCTCGCCCTGCGGGGTGGCGGTCGCGGCGACCCGCAGCGGTCCGTCGGTGCCGGCGGAGTCCTTGTCCGAGCCGCAGGCGGTGAGCCCGAGGGTGAGCGCTCCGGTGGCGAGGACAGCGGTGGTGATCTTGGCGGTGTTACGCACGAAAAGTGCCTTTCTCCATGGGTGGTACCGGTCCCGGCGGTGTGCGCGGGACGCGTGGGGTCCACCGGCGGGGCGGCCGGGGGCCGCCGCGTCGGCGAGGTTCGGGGAAGGTCTCCCGGTCAGGGGACCTTGAGGGGGTCGAGTTCGGCCTTGGCGGGCGCCGCTCCGCCGACGGGCGGCGGGGCCGCCCGCAGGAAGCGCAGCCGGGGCCCGGCTCCGGCCCGGCCCGTCCTGCGGTGCAGGGAGCGGGCGGCGAAGTCGCCGGCGAACTGGATGACGGAGATCACGACGGCGAGGACCGCCACGGTGATCCACATCAGTTCGGTCTCGAAGCGCTGGTAGCCGTAGCGGATGGCGATGTCGCCCAGTCCTCCGGCGCCGACGGTCCCGGCCATCGCGCTGTAGCCGATGAGGGCGACCACGGTGGTGGTGGCGCTGGAGATCAGCGAGGGCAGCGACTCGGGGACGAGCACCTTGCGGACCACGGTCCAGGTGTTGCCGCCCATCGCCTGCACGGCCTCCACCAGTCCGCCGTCCACCTCCCGGACGGCGGTCTCCACCAGCCGGGCGAAGAACGGGATCGCGCCGATCGCCAGCGGGACGATGGCGGCCTCCCGGCCGATGGTCGTTCCGGTGATCGTCCGGGTGAAGCCCATCAGGGCGACCATCAGGATGATGAACGGCATCGAGCGGGCGACGTTGACGACCTGCCCGATGACCTTGTTCACCAGGGTGTTCTGGAGGAGGCCGCCCCGGTCGGTGAGGACCAGGAGGATCCCGAGGGGCAGCCCGCCCGCGACGGCGGCCAGGGTGGACCAGCCGACCATGTAGAGGGTGTCCCAACACGCCTGCTCCAGCAGCGGAGCCATCTCCGACCAGTTCACCGGGAACCTTCCTTCACCAGGGCGGACGACGGGGTCCGGTCGACGACGTCCACCTGGAGGCCCTGCTCGCGCAGGAAGCCCACGGGCACCACGTTGTCCTCGTAGCGGCCGGGCAGCTCGATGCGCATCCGGCCGACCTGCTTGCCCGCGACGGTGTCCATCGCGGCGCCCAGGATCGAGATGTCGATGTTGTACGTGCGGGACAGCTGGGAGATGACGGGCCGGGTGGCCGCCTCGCCGTGGAAGGTGACGTCCACGACCGTCCGGTCCGGGCCGGTGGCGTCCCCGCTGACCGGGAAGAGCGCGGCGGCGAGTTCGGATCCGGGGGTGCCCAGCAGCTCGCCGACCGTCCCGGACTCCACGACCCGGCCGTCCTCCATCAGGGCGGCGGAGTCGCAGACCGACTTGACCACGTCCATCTCGTGGGTGATGAGCAGGACGGTGAGGCCGAGCTGGCGGTTGAGGTCGCGCAGCAGCTGGAGGATGGCGCGGGTGGTCTCCGGGTCGAGCGCGCTGGTCGCCTCGTCGGAGAGCAGGACCTTGGGGTCCCCGGCGAGCGCGCGGGCGATGCCCACCCGCTGCTTCTGTCCGCCGGAGAGCTGGGCGGGGTAGGCGCGGGCCTTGTCCCCGAGGCCGACCAGGTCGAGCAGCTCCAGCGCCTTGCGGGAGCGCTCCCGGCCGGAGACGCCGAGGATCTCCAGCGGCAGTTCGACGTTGTCCTGGACGGTGCGCGTGGACAGCAGGTTGAAGTGCTGGAAGACCATGCCGATCCGGCTGCGCGCCTCGCGCAGGGCACGGCCCGCGCGGGGTCCGCGTCCGGCGAGGGCGGTGAGGTCCCGGCCGTCCACGGTCACGGTTCCGGCGGTGGGGCGCTCCAGGAGGTTGACGCAGCGGATGAGGGAGGACTTCCCGGCGCCGCTCTGGCCGATGACGCCGTACACCTCTCCTTCGCGTACGTGGAGGTCGACGCCGTCGAGGGCGGTGACCTCGCGTCCGCGCGAACGGTAGACCTTGGTGAGGCCCTGGGTGGTGATCACTGGGATTCCGTCACTGTCGAGTGCGGGCGCCGTGGTGGGGCGCCGGGCACGGGGCATTCTTCTTCGGAACGCGGCACGGTTCCCGGAGTGGTGGTGACGCGGGGGAGAACGTGCGCTCGGGCGGCGGGTCCGTTCGACGGTCAGGTCGGGGGACGCGGCTCGGCGGTCTCGCTTCGGGGCGCGAGGCCAGGCGGTGCGGGGGCCCTCAGAAGGCGCGCATTCGACACATACAAGCAGCACCGGGCGTCATCATCGCCTCGGTCGCAAGGGTGCGGCTGCTCGTCGTGGTCATGTCGGCAAGTAAAGCAGACGTCCCGGCGCTGTCCACCCCCACTGTCCGTATAGCGGACAGTTTTGGACAATCCCCGGACACCGCCGCGTACCCCCGCCAACACCCGCACACCCGCCCGTCACCAGCCGCTACGGGGCCCAGGGGGCACTCCGGCACCCCCGGGGAGCCCCCGCCCCTCCCCCGCGACTGTGGCCAAGGCCACGGACCGGGGAACCGGCCGCCGCCCGGCCCGGTTCCGACACGGCCGGGCCGGGCGGGGGCGGCGCCCGGGCGGGGTCGGGCGCGTAATAGGGTCGGCCGCATGCTTGCTGCACTGACGATCGCGACCGCGGTGGCGGCGCTCGCGCTCGCCGCCTGGTGCGGTTTCGCCGCGTACCGCGACCAGCCGACGAAGGACTGGCACTTCATCGGGATGGCCGTGGTCTCGCTGCTCGCGGTCGTGCAGCTGGTGGTCGGGATCGTCCAGCTCGCGCGCGGGGAGAAGCCGGAGAAGGGCACCGCGATCTTCGTGGGCTATCTGATCGGGTCCGCGACCTGCGTCCCCGCCGCGGCCTTCCTCTCCCTCGCGGAGCGCACCCGGTGGGGCTCGGTGACCGTGGCGGCGGGCGGCGTGGTGCTCGCGGTGCTCCAGGTGCGGCTCTACGACATCTGGGGAGGCTGAGGTGACGGTGACCGGACAGGACGCCCCGGGCGGGCGCCGGAAGCTGATCAGCGGACCGGGCACCCTGCTGCTGTGGCTGTACGGGGTGATGGTGGTCGGCGCGGTCTCGCGCTCGGCGGTGCAGATCAGCACGGACTTCGGCCGGGCCCCGCTGGCGTACGCGCTCTCCGCGGTCGCCGGGCTCGTCTACGGCTTCATCACGTACTCGCTGGTGCGCGGCGGCGAGCGGGCGCGCCGGGCCGCGCTGGTGTGCTGCGCGGCGGAACTCGCCGGGGTGCTCGTCGTGGGCACCTGGACGCTGCTCGACCCCTCCGCCTTCCCCGACACCACGGTGTGGTCCGAGTACGGGATGGGCTATCTGTTCATCCCGGTGCTGCTGCCGCTGACCGCGATGTACTGGCTGCGCGGTCACCGCGCCGCGCCGGACGCGGAACCCGCCTCCTGAGCGACCCTCCCGGGCGGGTCCGGTGCGGGGGTTCCGCGCACCGGACCCGCCCGGGCGTCAGGCCGTGGTGGTGAGCACGCCGCCCGTGTGCTTGGTGAGGGTGACCACCGTGACCCGCTCGTCGATCCGCCGGGTGCCGACGGGCGCGTACCCGTGCTTGCGGTACAGCCGCAGATTGCGGTCGGAGCGGTTGCCGGTGAAGAGTTCGAAGCGGGTGGCCGTGCCCGCCGCGCCCAGCCGCTCCTCGATCGCCGCGAGCAGCCGTCCGCCGAGGCCGTGGCTGCGCATCCGGGGATGGACGATGAGCTTGCCGATCCGGGCGACGCCCTCCGCGTCGAGCGCGCCGCGCACCGACGCCACGACCTCGTCGCCGAGCCGGGCGACCAGGACCAGTCCGGTGGCCAGTTCCGTCTGGACGGAGGCCAGCGTCTGGGTGAGCGGTTCGATGGAGTAGTCGCCGTAGAGCTCCGCCTCGCTCTGATAGCACAGGTACTGCAACTTGAGGATCTGTTCGGCGTCCCGCTCGGCCGCCACGGAGATGGTCACGCTCATGCCCATGTGCGCATGCCTCCTGCTCACCCGCTCCACCGGTTGTCTAACGCTCCTTTCCCCACGGGTCAGGAACCGCAACCTCCGCCGCGAGCATTCTGCGCAGACATCCCAGGCATCGGGAACGTTCCGGCCCCAGACTTCCCTGTGAGATACCCAACGCTCCTGCGATTTCGCGGTAGGTCGGATGCTCCGGCGACAGAAAGGCCGTCACCAGCCCCCGGCAGCGCGCCGGGAGCCTGCGGACGGCGGCGCGCAGGGCGCGGTCCCGGTCCGCGAGCAGGGCCAGTTCCTCCGGGTCCGGTTGGCGGGCGGCGGGCAGCCGGGTCCCGCAGGGCAGTTCGCGGCGGGCCGCGCGGTGGCTGCGGAGCGCCTCGGACCGGGCGGCGGCGCGCAGCCAGCGGACCGGGTCGGGGGGCGGTCCGCTGGACGCCAGCCGTTCCAGCAGCCGCAGCCAGACCTCCTGGCCGAGGTCGTCGGACTCGGCTCCGGAGCGGGTCTCCTCGACGGCGACCGCGTGGGCGAGCAGCGGGGTGAGGGCGTCCAGCGGGGGCGGCAGCGACGGAGGTAAGGGATGGCTCATGTGGCCGGAACGCCACCGCCCGGCGCGGGGTTGCCGGGCCGGGCGGTGGTTCAGCCGTGCGGGGGACGGCACGGGGCGGGGGTTGACGCGGACGGCGGTTGACGCGGGGGCCGCCGCGCGGTGGGCCGCGCGGAGCCTGGGGGTACCGGATCCGGTCAGCGCCGGGGGCGGTCCCCGCCGGGCCACCGGATCGGTCCGTGCCGGGTCACCCGGGCTCGGCGGGTCAGTCCGTGTCGGGGGACCGGCCCGCCGGGTCAGTCCGTGCCGGGGCACCAACCCACCAGGTCAGTCCGTGTCGGGGGACCCGGCCAGCGGGTCAGTCCGCGTCCAGGTCGGCGCGGGCGAGGAGGACGGTGTCGGGGTGGTCGGTGAAGACGCCGTCGATCCCGGTCGCCAGATAGCGGCGGTACGCGCCGAAGGCGTCCCCGTAGCGGTCGGACGCGGTGCCCCGGCGGTACTCGGCGGGCAGGAACGGGTTCTCGTTGCGCAGGGTGTAGGGGTGGACGAGCAGTCCGGCGCGGTGGGCGTCGGCGACCAGGTCCGTCGGTTCGGTGAGGCGGCCGTCCGGGCCCCGGGGGATGACCAGGTCGAGGGCGGGGCCGATGCCCCGGGCGAAGTCCGCGATCCACTCCAGGCCCCCGGGCCGGATCAGATCGGCGGTGGTGCGCGGGTCACCGCCGACGACGAAGTCCCAGGGCCGGGAGGAGGGCGCGGACAGCAGGACGACGCCGGGGGTGTCCACGAGGCGGGCGAGGCGCTGGACGCTGCCCGGTTCGAAGGACTGGACGAAGGCGGGCGAGGAGCGGCGGTGGCGGTCGTACCGGCGCAGCAGCCGGGCGAGGGGTTCCTCCAGCGGGAGGCCGAGCCCCCGGAAGTAGGTGGGGTGCTTGGTCTCGATGTGCAGCCAGACCGGTCGGCCCCGGTCCCGGCCCGCCCGGTCGGCCCACTGGAGCACCTCCTCCAGGGTGGGCACCCGCCAGCGGCCGTCGTAGAGGGTGTTGTGGGGGCGGTTGGCCGGGATGCGTTCGACGGCCCGCAGGGTCCGCAGTTCGGCGAGGGTGAAGTCCTCGGTGAACCAGCCGGCGACCCGGACCCCGTCGACGGTCTTCGTGGTGCGGCGGTCCGCGAACCGGGGGTGGTCGGCGACGTCCGTGGTGCCGCCGATCTCGTTCTCGTGACGGCAGACCAGATGGCCGTCCCTCGTCGGGACGACGTCCTGCTCGATGACGTCGGCGCCGAGGTCGAGGGCGAGCCGGTAGGCGCCGAGGGTGTGTTCGGGCCGGTGGCCGCTGGCGCCCCGGTGCGCGATGACGGCGGGCACCGGCAGCCCCCGCCCGCCGCCCGGACGGCCCGCCGGGGCGGCGGCCGCGGCCCCCGCGCCCAGGGCCACGACCGTCCCGGCGGCGGTGGCGGCGCCGAACAGCGCGCGGCGTCCCGGACCGCGCCGCTGGTCCCGGGTGGTGTCCCGTCCTCCGGACGTGCCCATGTGTGCTCCCTCCCGGGGCGCCGACGCGGCGCGCTCCGCTGTGCGTGGCCGTCGCGGGGTGGGCGACGGGACGGCGATCGTAGGGACGCGACGGTGACGGGAGGGACACACCCGGGCGAACGGGAACCGGACGCCAGCGGTCGGGCACGCGGCGCACTCCCCCCTCAGGGGCACCCTGCGTTACATCGACATGACATCCCGTGACGATTCGGTGAACCCGATGTGCGCGGGGTGGTCACCCACGAGTATCGTCCTCACCTGCGCGGACCGCTGGCGGACCGTGCTGGCGCAGCCTCGAACCCCGAACCCGGAGGGCCCGTTGTCCCGTTTCGCACTCATCAAGGCAGTGCTCGGACCGATCATGCGCCTGATCTTCCGGCTCCGGGTCGAGGGCGCGCGGAACATCCCGGGCACGGGTCCGGTCATCCTGGCGGGCAATCACCTGACCTTCATCGACTCGATGATCCTGCCGCTCGTCTGCGACCGGCAGGTGGTCTTCATCGGCAAGGACGAGTACGTCACCGGCAAGGGGCTCAAGGGCCGGCTGATGGCGTGGTTCTTCACCGGCGTCGGCATGGTGCCGGTGGACCGGGACGGCGGCCGGGGCGGAGTGGCCGCGCTGATGACGGGCCGTCGCATCCTGGAGGACGGCCGGGTCTTCGGGATCTACCCAGAGGGCACCCGCTCCCCCGACGGCCGGCTCTACCGGGGGCGCACCGGGATCGCCCGGCTCACCCTGATGACCGGGGCGCCGGTGGTGCCCTTCGCGATGATCGGCACCGACAAGCTCCAGCCCGGCGGCCGGGGCATCCCGCACCCGGGCCGGGTCACCGTCCGGTTCGGTGAGCCGATGGAGTTCTCCCGCTACGAGGGCATGGACCGGGACCGGTACGTACTGCGGGCGGTCACCGACTCGGTGATGGCGGAGGTCATGCGACTGTCCGGCCAGGAGTACGTCGACGTCTACGCGACCAAGGCGAAGGCGGCCTAGGACCCGGTACCGGCCTCTCCCCCTCCGCTTTCCGGCGGGTCCGTCCCGCCGCTCCTCCGCCCGTCCGTGCGCCGTCACGGGCGGGCGGCGGTGTGACGGCGGGTCCAGCGTCCCCGGTGGGCACGGGCCAGGTCGGCGGCGCGGGCCGCGGCGGGGGCCGGGACCTCATGGGCGTCGAGCGCCCGCAGCGCCGCCGCCACTCCCCGGACGAACCGGGTGCCGACGGGGGTGAGCCGTCCGCTGCCGAGCAGGGTGCCGCCCGCCTCCCGGGTGACGTCCCGCCAGCGGGCGAACTCGGTCCACGCCCGGTCCCGTCCGGCGGGCTCCCGCACCACCGCGAGTTGCCGCAGCCAGAACCGGGCGACGCCCAGGTGCGCGTACACCCCGTGCAGCAGACCGATCAGCGGGCGGGGATCGTCCCGCCAGGGGGCGTAGTACAGGTCCCCGGGGTGGTCGTCGACGAGGTCGAAGAGGTGGGTGAGGGCGGCGAGCTTGTTGTGCTGGACCTCGTGGACCAGGTCCAGGGCGAATCCGAGGGAGGTGCGCGGGACGGACATCCCGGTGCAGCCGAACGTCTCGTTGGAACTGCCGCTCAGATCGCGGAAGTCGGGGGACAGCACCGGGACGACGGCCCGCAGCACGGCCTCCGCCTCGGCCAGTTGTCCGGCGTGGGCGACCCTCAGCAGCCGGCGGGCGCCGGTGAACGCGCGCTGCCAGTGGGCGAGTTCGGCGGGGGCCAGCCGTCCGGTGCCGGTGGAGGCGGGGAAGCTGTCGGCGTCGAGGTCGTCCAGGACCAGGGGCGGGCCGCCGTCCGGGGCGGCCAGGACGCGCAGCGGCAGCCAGCCGGTCCCGTCCGGCGGGGGGTCCGTCACCGGGGCGGACGGCAGGGGCTCGGTGACGGTCACCCGGTGGCCCCCGGCGGTGACGGTCGCGGCGCCGGACCCGAGCACCCGCACCAGCGCCGGTTCGCCGTGCGGGACGCCGCCGAACCGCGCGGCGCCGAGCGCGGGCAGCACCACCAGCCCGTGCCGCACCGGCAGGGTCGTGGTGGTGGTGAGTCCGGCGCGCAGCGTCGCGGTCACGGCGGTGGCCAGCAGCCGGTCGGTGCCACGGGCCGTCGCCTCCGGACCGCTCAGGGCGTTGAGGACGCGGAGCTGGGCCGGGCCGACGGACGGATAGGTGAGCGTCTCGCGCACCGCCCGGGGGGAGGCCCGGTGGGCGGCGGCGAGCAGGGTCCACGCCTCCCGGGCGGTGGCCGCGCCCGGCCCGCCGTGCCGCTCGGCGTGCGCGACGACCTCGCGGACCAGCGCCAGTCGGCGGCTGTACTGGGCGCGGCGCAGCAGCCGGGCCGCCTCCGGGCCGCCGTCACCCGCCGCGATCCGGTCGAGGAGCGCGCCGCTCATCCGGTGCCGGGGGGCCGTCACGGGGCGCCCGCCACCGGGCGGGCGAGCAGCCGTCCGAGGTCCTCGGCGAGCCGTCGGGCGACATGGCCGATGAGGGCGGTGAGGTCGGGGCAGTAGACGCTGGGGTTGGCGAACCCCGAGCCGTCGGCGCGGTAGCGGTGGGTGACGTGTCCGCCGCCGCACACCCGGTGCAGCGGGCAGGCCCGGCAGCGCGCCGACAGCCCTGCCAGGCCGGGTCCCGGAACGCCCGTGTCCACCGGGGCCGTTGGAGCCGCTGGGGCCTCGGGGGCCGCCGTGCCCGGTGGGGACGCCATGACCTGTGGGGCCACCGGAACCGCCGTGGCCGCCGGGGCGGGGCGCAGGGCGCGGTCGAAGGGGTCGCGCAGCACGTGCAGTCCGGTGCCGATCGCGCCGGGGTAGGTGGTGCGCAGGGTCGCGTCCCGGCCGATCGAGCCGTCGGTCTCCACCACCGTGTAGCCGACGGGGTCCAGCCCGAGCCCCTCCGTCTCGGCCCGGCCGCCGAGCAGCAGGGCGACCAGGTCGTCGAGGACGCGGACCCGGGTCTCGCGGACCGGGGCGTCGAACCAGACGTCGAACACGGCGGCCAGCCAGTCGGCGTAGGGGGTGTCCGGGGAACCGGGGCGGCGGCCGGGCGGCGGGGCGGACCAGTTGCCGTGCGGCAGCAGGAAGTCCACCACCGGGGGCGCGTACTCCAGCAGATGGCGGTAGGTGGCGACCGGGTCGTTGCGCGGGTCGATCACACAGAGCAGTCCGCCGAAGAGTTCCCGGTGGGGGCCCTCGACGAGACGGCGCAGCGCGGCGGTGACCTCGGCGTGGCTGCCACGGCCGCCGGTCCGCCTGCGGTGCCGGTCGTGGGCGGTCGCGTCCCCGTCCAGGCTGACCCCGATCCGGACGCCGAGACCGGCGAGGAGGTCGAGCCAGCGGTCGTCCAGGCCGAGTCCGTTGGTCTGCGCGGTGACGTCCAGCCGGACCCCGGGGCCGAGGGCCTCCCGTACCGCGCGCACCGCGTGGCCGACGGCGGCGGGCCCGGCCAGCAGCGGTTCGCCGCCGTGCAGGACGAGCCGGACGGCGGACAGCCCGTGGGCGGCGGCGTGTTCGGCGATCCGCTCGGCGGTGCGCTCCAGGACCGGGCGGCTCATGGTGCGGGGCTGGGCGCGCCAACTCTGGTCGGCGCTCTCGTACATGTAGCAGTAGTCGCAGGCGAGGTCGCACCGGCCGTGGATCTTGAGGATGAAGGAGTGGAAGGCGACGGCTCGGGGGTCCGGGACGGGGGTCCGGGACGGGGGTCCGCTCGTCCCCCGCTCACCGGTTCGGGCCGGATTCACGTCACGCACTGTTCGTGGACCCCTCAGACGGTCGTGCCGGGCCGTGCTCCGACAGGGAGGCCCGTTCAGTATTTTCAGTGCCGCTCGCGATCGTCAAGCGGGTGAATCAGCCGACCTGGAGCACCCCCGCGCCACCACGGGCGCCCCGGGCGCCGGGCGCCCGCGCGGGGCGTTTGCTCCGGCGACGCGGGCGGTCGGCGCGGGGCCCGGCCCCGGGCGCGGTCCCGGAGTCCGGCCGGGTACGGCGGGGCGCCCGGGAGCGACGGGTGACGGAGGGTCGCCGCGGCCCGCGCGCGGATGACCCGATCGGGGGTCCACGCGGGTTGACCGGGGACCGTGAGCCTGGTTCACGACCGCCGGGCTGGCTACGATGGTGAGCCGTGCGCCCGTCCGCGAGGACCGGAGACGAGAAGGGTGGACGATCCCCCCATGGCCGACCCGGCCGAAGTGCCAGACGAGATCGAGTCGTTGCTGACGGACCTCTCCGCGCTCCCCTTCGAGACGGTGGCGGAGCTGCCCGATTCCGCGCTCGGCTGCGCGCTGCGCCGCCTCCACGAGGCGGCGCGCACCCCGGACCGGATGTTCGCCTCGCAGTACCAGGATTCCCTCTAGCGTCCCGGGGCGGCCGGGGGCCCGGCCGTCCTCCGGGACCGCGTCCCCAGCGGACCACCCGGGCGCGGCGGGCCCGGAAGTCCAGAAGTGGAGCGACCACCATGGCAGTCGAGGCCGGGAGCGACGTCCTCCCCCGTGTCACGCTCTTCTGTTCCACGGCGGAGAACATCGGCCAGACCACCACCGTCCTCAACACCGCGCTGCTGCTCGCGGAGGCCGGGCGCCGGGTCCTCGTCGTCGACGCCGCCGGGGGCGCCGGGATCGGGGCGGCCCGCTACCTCGGCGCGCTGCCCGGAGTCCGGCGGGAGGCGCCCCCGGCGGACGCCCGGTTGCCGGGCACCCCGCTGCCGGAGCCCACCGGCTGGAGCGTCCCGCTCCAGGGGCGACCCGTCCGGGTGGACCTGCTGACCGCCCCGCACCCGCCGGACCTGGCCGGGCTCCCGGTGCGCGGGCGCGGTACGGCCGCGGGCCGCGCCCGGCTCGCCGGGTACGACGACGTGCTGATCGACGCGCCGGTGCCGCGCTCCGCCGACGACCACGCGGTCCTCGCGCCGCTGCCGCACGTCCTCGCGGTCTGCTTCGCCCTCAACTCCTGGCTGATCGAGGGGGCTGCGGGCCTCGCCCGCGCGCTGCGGCGGCGGGCCGCCGGACGGCTCGGGGTGCTCGCGGTGGGACTGCGCGCCGACAGCAGGACCAACGACCAGCTGCGCATCGCCCGGGCCCTGATCCGTGACTCCTTCGAGGGATTCGGGGACGGGCCGGGCGCGCACTACGTCGAGTTCCCCTACGACCCGCTGTACACCCAGTCCGACACCCTCGCGGTGGCCGCGGAGTGCGCCCAGGCACCCGTGACGGGGCAGGGCGAGGGGCTGCGGCCCGTCTTCGTCCAGCTGACCGCCGAACTCGCCCGGTCCCGGCCGGTGGAGCTGCGCCGGGTGACCCTGCTGCACACCCCCCGCCACCTGGCCTGGGCCGAGTGGATCGAGGCCCAGCTGGAGGCCCGGGGCGTCCAGGTGTCCCGGGCGTCCTTCGCCGCCTACAAGGGCGAGGTCCCCGCGCCGGGCGGCATGGTGCTGGCGCTGTCCCCGATCGGTGTCACCCCCGAGGAGGCCGACCGGCTCGCCACCCTCTCCCACCCCGACGTGCGGATGCTCCTCGTCGACGAGGAGCCGCTGCCCCGGGGGCTCTCCCACCACGAGCAGATCGTGCTGCGCAGGCTCACCGAACCGGAGGCGCTGCTGCGGCTGCGGCGCGGGCTGCGGCTGCCGCCCGGCGGTGAACTGCCGGTGGCGCTGCGCCGGTTCCCGAGGCTGCCGCGCCATCACAACCTGCGGCCGCGCAACCTGGACTTCGTGGGCCGCGACGAGGTCTTCGAGTCGTTGCGGGAGACGCTGTCCGCCGCCGGGCGCTCCCAGGGGCACGGGGTGCTCACCGGGGCGCCCGGCGTCGGCAAGAGCCAGCTGGCGCTGGAGTACTGCCACCGGTTCCCCGGCGACTACGACGTGGTGTGGTGGGTGCGGGCGGACAGCGCGGGCGCCGTCCGCCGCAGCCTCACCCACCTCGCCGAACGCCTCGGGCTGCCCACCGTCGGGAACGTGCCGGGCCGGGTGCTCGACCATCTGCGGGCGCCGGAGAGCGGATCGTGGCTGCTGGTCTACGACGACGTCCGCGACCCCGGGCTGCTCCTGGACACCCGGCTGATGCCCGGCTCGGAGGACGGCGGCCACGTCCTGCTCACCACCCGGAACCCGGCCGGGCCGACCGCCCGGCACCAGGTGGACCTGGCCCCCTTCACGGCGGCCGAGAGCCGCGCCCTGCTGACCACCCGGGTGCGGGGCCTGACCGTGAAGCACGCCGAGCGGATCAGCCGCACCGTCGCCCACGTCCCGCTGCGGATCCGGCTCGCGGCGGCGTGGGTGGAGGTCCGGGCGGGCCAGCTCACCGCGCTCAACCGGCCCCGCGCCGAGGCGGTCGGACAGGCCGTCGGGGAGTTCGGCGACGCGTTCGTGTCCCAGCAGCAGAGCCTGCTGGCCCGCTACAAGGAGGTCTCCCTCTCCCGGGTGATGCTGGAGGTGGCCCTGCGCGCGATGCGGGAGTCCCCCGGCGCCGAGGCGTGGAGCCACGAGCGCGGCGACAGCTCCGTCACCCGCTGGCTGCTGGAGTGCTGCGCCCTGCTCACCGGCCCGGGGGCGAGCCTCGGACTGCTGCGCTCGCCGCAGATGCAGCACGCGCTGGCGCGCCGCACCGCCGATCCGGACGGCGATCCCCGGGACGCCGCGATCAGCGACGCGCTGATGGTGGATGTGGCGCTGTGGGCGATGGCCCGCTACGGGCTGGTGGAGGTGGACTTCGCCCGGCCGCACCGCCCGGTCCGCCAGCACCAGGTGCTGCGCGACGCGGTGCTGGCCCGGATGACCGCCGCCGAGCGGCGTCAGCGGGAACACGAACTGCGGTCGGTGGTCGCGGGGTTCACCCAGCCGGAGTCCGGCGGGCGGGCCGGTGCCGAGTTCAGCGACCAGCAGGCCCGTCAGCTGACCTCGCTGCGGATCTGGGAGGACCCCCGCCCGGAGGTGCGCAGACGGCTCATCGACCATCTGATGAACCTGGCCAGGACCCGTGACGAGCTGCGGCTGCGGGAGGTCCTGGAACTGGGTGGCCGGGCCCACAAGCACTGGCGGGAGGACGAGACCACCGCCGAGTACCTGCGGCTGCACCAGGTGATGGCGGCGGCGCTGCGGATACTGGGCGAGTACCCGGAGGCGTCCCGGCACGCGCGGACCGCCCTGCGCGGCTACCGCGCCGCGTTCGGCGTCAACCATCCGCGCACCCTGCTGTCCGCCGACGCCTACGGGGCGCTGCTGCGCGCCGACGGGCACTTCGCGGACGCCCTCGCCCAGGGCAGCCACGTCCACCAGCGGGTGCGGGAGCTGCTCGGCCCGGACCATCCGACCACCGCGCAGGCGGAGCACAACCTCGCCCTGTGCGAGGCGCTCGTCGGCAACGTCTCCGCCGCCCTCGACCGGCTCCAGGGCCAGTTGAACCGGCGGCGGGCGATCGGCGGCCCCGACGACCCGGCCGCGTGGGGCGTGGTCGTCCCGCTGGCCGCCGCGCAGCGGGCGCTGGGGCAGGACCGGGAGGCGTACGACCTGCTCAAGCAGTACGTGAGCTGGCAGGGCGGGGCCACCGGGACCCGGGTGCCGTTCGCGGAGCTGGCGCGGGTGGAGACCGGGCTCGCGGTGTGCGAGCGGCGGCTGGGCAACGCCACCGGGGCGTGGGAGCGCGACGACCGGGTGCTGCGGGAGTGCCTGCGGCAGCTCGGGGAGACCAGTCCGGTCACCCTGCGGGCCCGGTTCAGCTTCGCCAACGACCTGTACGCCGTGGGCCGGCACGGGGAGGCGCTGGAGGAGTCGGAGCGGTGTCTGCGGGCGCTGGACACCGGGATGGGGACGGACCATCCGTACACGCATCTGGCGCGCATCCGGCACGCGGTGCACGAGCGGGGCGCGGGGCGGGTGGCGGCGGCGCTGGAGCTGGGCGGGCACGCCTACCGGCGGCTGGAGGCGCGGCTCGGCACGGCCCATCCGTGGGCGGTGGCCGCCGCCTCGGGCCTCGCCGGGACCCTGGTCGCGGACGGCGCCTACGACGAGGCGGAGTGGCTGGAGGAACAGGCGCTCGACGGGTACGAGGAGATGCGGATGACCCAGCACCCGGCGCGGGCGCTGGTCGCCGCCAATCTGGTGGACACCCGGGCCCGGCTCGACACGGGGCGGGCCGCGCCCGGGGTGCGGCGCGCGGACATCGACCTGGAGCTGCCCGGTGTGTGACGGGCGGTCCGGGACGCGGTACGGACGAGGGAGTGAGCAGACGTGAGTGGGGAACACCTCCCGGACCCGGACGGGTCCGCCGCGCTCGATCCGCTGTACGCGGAGCACTGGAGCCGGGCGCCGTTCGCGGAGATCAGCGACCGCTGCGAGCGGGCCGTGGCACGGACCGGGGCGCTGCGTTCGCTGAGCCACTTCAGCAACGGCGTGGTGGACTTCGTGGTCCGGCCCGCCGACGCCCCGCCGCTGCCGGGCGGCCGGGAACTGGACCTGCCGATCGACGTGGAGAGCCGTCCCGGGCAGCAGCTGGTGATGGGCGTGGAGACGTTCGACAAGGCGCTGGGTCCGCTGCTCACCGGGGCGCTGATGCGGACGGTGGTGGCGACCCCGTCGGGCGGGCTGTACTG
This sequence comes from Streptomyces sp. JNUCC 64, assembly GCF_054484115.1. Classification (NCBI taxonomy): domain Bacteria; kingdom Bacillati; phylum Actinomycetota; class Actinomycetes; order Kitasatosporales; family Streptomycetaceae; genus Streptomyces; species Streptomyces sp. JNUCC 64. The sequence goes on along the minus strand of NZ_CM137015.1, from coordinate 6,982,252 downwards.
CGGCCGGGTCAAGGAGCAGCAGCACGTCGTCGGGATCACCCTGCGCGGGGACGGCGTCGAGGAGATGGACCGGACCCTCAACGACCTGGTGACGGACATCCGGGTGCACGTGCTGAACCGGTCGGCGGAGAACCCGGGCGGCATCGTCGACCAGCCGTACCACGTCCCCGACGGCTCCCAGGAGCCGCACTTCACCGCCGGGACGCGGGTGGACGAGCGGCTGGTGGCGCGGCTGCGGGGGATCTGGGGGCGGCACCTCAACCCGGTGGACCTCCAGTACCTGGCGTACTACGAGAACTGGCAGCTGTCCTGTGTGGGCGACACCTTCGAGGACCCCCGGATCGGGAAGCGGTTCCTGAACATCCAGCCGTCGGCTCGGCGCCGCAAGTACCGCGACCTCGCGGACCGGCTGCGCGACGACATCGCCCGGCTGCGGGACATGCTCCAGCTGGTGAGCCGGGAGGCGATGAACCGGCTGGTCCTGGACGTGGAGGAGGGCGCGGTGTACTTCCACTGGCTGCCCGGCGGCCGGGGCGGCGACTTCGTGTGCGGGGTGACGCTCGACCAGCACGAGGTGGGCAACGCCGAACGGCGGCTGGGCGAACTCCTCAGCGAGCTGCCGAGGAAGGCTCCCCGCCCCCGTTCCGGCCGTTGGTGACGAGCGTCAGCACCGTCGACTGCACCCGTTCGGCGAGGGTGCCCAGTATCTCCGCGACCTGGGTGCTGCGCAGTTCGCGGGTGCCCCGGTCCAGGGCGCCGGGGCCGGGCGGCAGGGTGTCGGGGCGGATCTCGGGGAGCACCTCCACGGTGATCTCGAAGCTGCGGCACAGCACGAAGAGGCTGTTGCGCTCGTCGTCGGTGGGTTCCCCGTCGGCGACGGTGGCGAGCCAGTCCCCGACGCCGTCGCGGAAGGTCCGGATCAGCATCCGCACCAGGGTGGTGACCCCGATCGCCTGGAACTGGGGGGCGGAGAAGGTGACCCGCTGGGGGCGGCCGTCCGGCGGGGCCATGCCCGCCGCGTCGATGCCGAGCGAGCGGCGCAGGTCCACCGGCTCCCCCATCAGCCGGTCGAGGGCCTCGGCGGCCTCGGTGAACAGCCGTCGCACGGGCTGCGGCAGCTCCCGTCCCCCGGTGTGGGCGTTCTCGTCGGAGCGGACCGTCCGGGGCGGGGCGAGCGCCAGCCGTTCCAGCCGGGCGTCGAGGCGTTCCACCCGTTCCAGGGTGCCGGTCTGCTGTTCGGTGACCCGGCCGAGGCGGGCCCGGACCTGGTCGAGGGTGCTCTCCCGCTGGGCGGCCTCCAGCCGCTGGGCGAGGAGGGTGACGGCGCGGTCGAGGCGCTCGGGGAAGCCGCTGTCGGTGACGACGACGGGTGAGGTGCGGGTGGTCTCCGCGACCCGGTCGCGCATCCGGCGGGAGACGTAGCCGTTGGCGACGACCAGGATCTCGCACTCGCCCCGGGGGAAGGCGCGGTGGGCGGCGCGGGTGACCCGGCCGATCCGTTCGAGGTCGTGGGGTTCCAGCACGGACGCGGAGGGCAGCACCCCGAGGACGGCCCCGGCCCCGACCCGCACCCAGTAGGCGATCTCCTGGGTGCCGGGGGGCGGGGGGTCGCCCAGCTCCGGGGGGCGGGCCTCGCGGCGCCACTGGCCCTGGGCGAGGGCGCGTTCGACGGTGCGCAGCACATCGGTGCGGGCGCGCTGTTCGTAGAGGTGGCGCACGGCGTCGTGGACGCGCGGGACGTCGACCACCGGGGCGGCGGGTCCGGCGGCGACCGGGGCGGCGGGTCCGGCGGGCGGTTCGGCGGCCGGTCCGGCGGGCCGTGGGGCGGGGGTGGCGGGCGGCGGGGTGGCGACGGCCGCGACCGCCACGGCGAGCGCGTCCCGGGTGAGCTGCCAGGACTGGCGGCAGATCTTGAGGATCTCCCGGGGGACGCCGTTGGAGAGTTCCGCGATCTCCGCGACGGCCTCGGTGGTGAACGGGGCGACGACGACCTCCCCGGTGTCGTCGTCGGTGGGGGCGACGACGGTGTGGAAGTCGGTGGCCCCGTCCCCGTCGGGAGGTCCGGCCCCGGCGGACGGGGGCGATGCCGCCCGCCCGGGCCGGGGGTCCGTGGGGTCGGTGCCGGAGGTCCGGTCCTGGACGCCGCCGACCCGGAGGTAGCCGCTGACCAGCCGGGCGGTCTCGGTCTCGCCGAGCCCGGTGGGCCAGATCTGCAGGACCCGCTCGTGCAGGCCCTGCGGCATCCGGCTCCAGGGCTCGGGCTGGATGCACATCAGCACCAGCCCGTCCTGGTTGACGTAGGTGTTGACGAGCTTCTCGAAGCCGTTCATGAACTCGCTGCGCTCGCGCTGGGGCCAGCTCAGCACGGTCTCCAGCGCGTCGATCACCAGGACGTAGCGCTGGCCCACCCGGCCGTACAGGAAGCTGAAGACGCACAGCGCGTCGAAGACGGCCTCGGTGCTGTCGATGGGGCCGCCGATGCCCCGGTCCCGCAGGGCCTGGCTGGGTTCCTCGGCGGTGAGCCAGTCCCACACCTCCCGTTTGAAGTCCCCTTCGAGGAGGAGGGCGAGTCCGACGGCGAACTTGCGGTGGTCGACCGCGACCCTCAGGTGCTCGCGCAGATGGCGGTGCATCAGCTCCTTGTCGATGCCGAACGCCTGGATGACCTTGCGCGGGTCGTAGGTGCCGTCGCTGAGGCCCGCGACCACGGCCTTGTGCTGGGGGCCGATGTGGAGTTCGGCCGCGTCGGGGCCGTTCAGCAGCTCCACCACGACGTTGGCGTAGTAGGCGGAGACCACGCGTTCGAAGGCGATCCGGGCCTCGGTGTCGTCGCGCAGGCTCACCATGCGGTTGCGGTAGACCACGCCGAGGTCGAGGGTGGGCTGGTTGATGACCCACAGCGGGACGGAGGCGTCGGCGCGGATCGCGGCTGTCACCTCGCGGGCCATGTGGCTCTTGCCCACGCCGAAGTCCCCGACCAGGGCCACCGCGCGCCCGAGGTCGCCGCCGGGGCCGGGGCGTTCGAGGTACTCCGCCACCTGGCGCCGCAGCCGGGTCAGCTCGTCGGTGACGATGGTCGGGTACCGCTTGGGCCGCCGGGTGCCCATGCGGACCGCGTCGGCGAAGCCGCCCAGTTGCACGACCGGACTGAAGGGGAAGGGGTTGTCCTTCCGCAGGAAGTCGTCGGTCTGGCTCATCTCGGTGGTCCCTCCCGGGGGGACGTGCGTGCGGTTCGTCGGCTCAGAACTTCAAGGCCGGCAGGTCGACCGAGGACCGGCGTTCGGTGAAGCGGCGCAGCAGGCTCATCCTGACCGCCGCCTGGTGATTCCGGATCGCCTCGTCCGACATGTCGTGCAGGAATCCCTGCAATTGTCTGACATTTCTGTACAGATGCCGCTCTGGGCGGTTCTGAATGACTTCATCCGCAAAGGTGATGCTGTCCCCCGGAAGTCCATTCACCACTGTACGGCGCGCGATGAACGCGTCCCAGTCCTCGACGTTCACCAACCCCATTTCCAGGAGCGTGAGATGGGGTTCGTGCACGCCCTCGAACTCCTTCTCCAGTTCCTCCCGCAGAGCGGTGTGGGAGGTTTCCAGGAAGAAGACGATGGAGGGCTGGGACCAGCTGTGGAAACTGCTGATGAACTGGGTCGTCAGCCCGTTGTCGAGCCATCTCATGTCCGGCACGATGACCAGCAGAATGCGACGGACGAACTGGAGTCGGCGACTGATGTCCTCATAGACATAGGAAAGGTCGTCGGCTTGTGTGCGGCGCTGGTCGAAACCCTGCCAGAATTCCTCGTCCTCGCTGAGTTTCTCCAGTACCCGGTCGGCGATCTTCCGGTTCAGTTCGTCCACTCCGCTGCGGCGGCCGTTGCGGCGGCTGAACCCGTTGTCGGCGTTCCGGAATCCGCCCACCGGGACGATCTCCACTCCCGGATAACCGTCGCGGGGCAGCCACAGGGCGGTTCCGTCGCCCTCCTCCGTCCCGTGGGCCGCGCCGGGGACGGTGACGTCGGCGGCCGTCGGGGCGAGCCGTCGGGCCAGGTCGTCCACGCAGCGGTTGATCAGCGAGGTCTTGCCGGTGCCCTCCGCCCCGCTGACGACCACCACATGGCCGTGGTTGCGGGAGTCGGAGAGCACCACCGGGTCCGGTCCGCGCTCCACGAACCGTTTGAACAGCACCTCCGTGTGGTCGACCGGGACCCAGAGGTCGGCGTGGCCCCGGATCCACCAGGGGGTGAGCGGGGCGTCCGCCTCCCAGCGCACCAGGCCGGGGTGGCCGGGGCGCTCGTAGGTCACCGGCACCCCGAACGGGTTGAACGACTCCCCGGCCCCCGACGGGGGCCGCTGTTCCGGTACGGGCGGCGGGTTCACCGGCCGTCGCCTCCTTCCCCGGTCCGTTCCGTCGGTGCTCCGCCCTGGTCCGGCCGCGACCGGACCAGGGCGCGCAGGGCGCGGCGGGCGTGCCAGACGGCGAAGGAGGCGTTGAGCGCCTCGGTCGCGGCCACCGCGTCCGCGAGCAGGCTCCGCTGCCGGGTCGCCTCGGCGCGCAGCCGGTCCGCGTCGAGCTGTACGAAACCCCGGGCGCCGGAGCGCACGGAGGTCGCGGGCGCCTCGGGCAGCGGGAGCCTCCCGGCGAGGTCGAGGGCGCTGCGGCGACGGCTTCCGGTGTCGCGCAGCGCCCGCAGCGCGGTGGCGAGTTCGGCGCGGCAGCGGCCCAGTTCCTCGTAGGGGGTGTCGGCGCCGGTCTGCCAGCCCGCCAGGTACGACTCGGCGGCGTAGGAGTAGGCGTGCGCGGCGGCGGCCAGGGTCTCGGCGCGCTGGCGGCGGTAGGTGGCGCCGCGTTCCACGGCGCTGCCGAGCAGGGTGAAGACCGCGGCGACGGCGGCCAGCAGCAGTCCGGTGCCGATCCCTCCGGCGCCGTCGCCGCCCCCGCCCTTGTCGGGGGCGGCGTCCCCGTTGGCGGCCAGCACCGTGCGGCAGACCCGCCGGAAGTCGGCGGGCCGCCGGTCGGCCCACTGGACGAGCGTCAGTCCGGCGTCCGCGCCGGATCCGGCGCGCAGTCGGCCGGGGGCCCCGGGGACGGCGGTGGCGAGGCCGAGCCGGGCGGCGGCCGTGACGACCTCGCCCCGGCGCTCGTCGGCCAGGCAGTAGACCCGGTGCAGATCGTCCTCGGCGCCGTCGGCGCGGGCGGTCTGCGGGGCCGTCAGCAGCAGGGCGGTGCCGGTGAGCAGCAGGGTGGCGGTGCGCAGCGGGACGGGGTGGAGTGCGGTGGTCATGGTGTCCCGTCCCTTCAGGGTCGTGCGCTGTCGGTGGCGGGCCGGACGGGGGCGGGAGGCGGGACCGCGTCCGTTCCGGTGGCCGCGTGGGGGACGGTTCCCGGGGCTCCGGGGGCGTCCCCGGGTCCGGTGGCGCCCGGGTGGTGCGGGGGCGGCTCGTCGTCGTCCGAGGGGCCGGGGCGCTCGTGCGCGGGCGGCGGGTCGCCCGGGTCGGCGGCGACCCGGGCCCGGTGGGCGTTCCACAGCCCGTTGGCGGCGTAGTGGAGGGTGTTGACGGTGAGGACGGCGGGGCCGACGATCGCGACGGTCCCGGGGAAGTCGGGTTCCAGGGCGAGGGCCAGGATGACGGCGGTGATGCCGTTCTGCTGGCCGAGCCCCAGGTGGACGCGGTCGCCGGGGGCGAGGTCGGGGAAGACCAGCGGGGCGACCAGCAGTCCGATGAGGGCCTGCGCCCCGAACGCCGCGAGCCCGAGGACCAGCCCCCGCCAGGGCGAGACCCCGTCCGCGAGGAGCAGTCCGAGGAGCAGCGCGGCGAGCACGAAGGCGACCGTGACGGAGCGGTTGACCAGCGGGGCGTACCGTCCGGTGCGCACCACCAGGCCCAGCGCGGCGACCGCCAGCATCAGCATGAACGGCGCGGCGACGGCCACGGCGGCGACGACGAGCAGCAGGCAGAGGGCGTCGCCGAGCCGGGGGGACGGGACCCGCGCGGGGGGCGTCCGGTCGTCCGTCGCGGTCGTCCGCCGCGCGCGGGCGGCGGCGCGCCGCGACAGCGTACGGACCAGGTACCCGAGGCCCGCCACGGCGGTGAACAGCAGCAGGTTGCCGCCCAGGCTCAGGGCGTAGGCGGCGAGTCCGTCGCCGGTGGGGCCGGTGCCCGGGGTGCCGGAGCGGCCCGAGAGGCGGAAGGCGAGGACGGAGAAGTAGAGGGTGAGCAGCACCGTCATCGGGTCGTCGAAGGACGCCCAGACGGAGAGCAGGTTCCGGGCGCGCGGCGACATCCGGTCGCCCCGGCTCATCGCGGCGACCGACAGCGGGTCGATCTGGGCGACGGCGATCCCGAGGACGAGGTACTGGGGTTCGCGGAAGGCCGCGACCATGACGCCCGCGATGAGCGCCGCCTTGAGCAGGACGCCCACCGTCACCGTCAGCGCGAGGGCCCGCAGGTCGCGGCGGACCTCCCGCAGGTCGATCTCGTGGGTGCTGCCGTAGAGGCCGACGGCGAGGAGGACCCCGGCCAGGGCCGGGTACCAGGACGCCCCGGTGAGCGCGTCGGGATCGAGCAGGTGCCCGGTGACCACTCCGACGGCGACCGCCAGGGAGGCGGCCACCAGGGTCCGGGGCGGCGCGGACCGTCCGGTCCGCCGTAAGAGGCGCTTCATCACGTCCTCACGGGTCCTTCCCCCGTCCTTGCCCGCACGGTGGCCACCGCGCGGGTTCAGCGGACGGCCGCGGGCCGCGCGGTACCGGTCGGGGACGGGGGCGGGCCGGGTGGTCCGGGCCGCGCCGCCGCCCGGCCGGGCGGGGGCCGGTGGTGTCCGAGCGAGCGCTTCATCATGCCGTACGGAGCGGGCGCGGCGCCCGGCTTACGGGACCTTGCCCGGTCACGCGTCATGATGGTCCCTCCCCCGGGCGTCCCGGTTCCAACATGCCCGCTGGGTCCCGGATTCTCAAGGGGCACCCGGGCCGCTCGCGGTCCGCCGGGGCCGCGCCGTCGCGCGCCCCGCGTGCTCACCGGCCGGGCGGGGATCACCGCGCCGGGCGCGCCGCCGCTCCGGGATTCCCCTGAACGGGGGTGCGCCCGGCGGGTCGTCGGGGAGCCGTGGACGCCGCCCCGGTCGGAGGGGCCCGCGACGGGGCCGATCCGGGAGGCCCGGGGCGGCCCTGGGCCGGGACGCAGGAGCGGGGCGCCTCGGCCGGGGTCCCCACGAGCTGGAGCCCGAGCCGAGATCCCTACGGGCCGGGGGGCCCTGGCCGGGATCCCTACGGGCCGGGGGCCCTGGCCGGGATCCCGCGACCCGGGGGCTCCGAGCCGGGCTCGGTCGGCGAACGGGCCCGACGGAGCGTCAGGGGTGGGCGGGCTCCTTCGCCGGTTCGCCGGGGGCGGTCTCCTCCAGCCGCTGGCCGCGGAGCAGGTACCAGGCGGCCACGGCGGTGGCGAGCAGCACCGCCGCGCCGACGCCCGCCGCGAGCCGCATGCCGTCCACGAAGGCGGTGCGGGCGGCCGTCAGCAGGGCGTCGGCGCGGTCCGGCGGCAGCGCGCCCACCGCCCGCACCGCGCCGCCCAGGGACTCGCGGGCCGCCGAGGCGACCCCGTCCGGGGTTCCGGCGGGGACGGTGAAGCCCCGGTAGACGCCGGTGAGGACCGAGCCGAGCAGGGCGATGCCGAGCGCGGCGCCGAGTTCGTAGGCGGTCTCGGAGACCGCGGAGGCGGAACCGGCGTGTTCCTTGGGGACGGTGGAGAGGATGACGTCGGCGGTGACGGTGAACGAGAGGCCCGCGCCGAGGCCGACCAGCAGCAGCACCGCGCCGAGCACCGGGTAGCCGGTGGAGCGGTCGAGCACGGTGAGCACGGCCAGCGCGAGCCCGATGGCCGCGAGCCCCCCGGCCACCACGGCGCGCACCGAGTACCGGCGGGCCGCCGTCCCGGCGACCAGACCGGCGGCCACCGCGCCGAGCGCGGCGGGGAGTTCGGCGAGTCCGGCCTCCAGCGGTCCGCGCCCCTGGACCAGTTGGAAGAACTGCGACAGGAAGAAGACGATCCCGGCCAGGCCGAGGATGGTCAGCAGGTCGGCGAGGACGGCGCCGGAGAAGCCCCGGTGCCGGAACAGCCGCATGTCCAGCAGCGGGGAGGCGAGGGTCAGCTGACGCCGGACGAACAGGTACAGGGCCAGTCCGCCCGCGACGGCGGCGCCCGCCGCCGCCACGGTCACCCCGTACGCGGCGGTCTCCTTGATCGCGTAGACCACTCCCACCATGCCGACCAGCGAGAGGGCGACACTGGTCGTGTCCCAGGGACCCGGCCGGGGGTTGCGGGACTCGGGCAGCAGCTTCACTCCGACGAGGACGAGCACCGCCATCACGGGCAGGTTGATCAGGAAGACCGAGCCCCACCAGAAGTGTTCGAGGAGGAAGCCTCCGACGACGGGCCCCACGGCGGCGCCCGCCGAGGCGGCGGCGCCCCAGATGCCGATGGCGACGCTGCGTTCGCGCGGGTCGTGGAAGAGGTTGCGGATCAGCGCCAGGGTGGACGGCATCAGGGTGGCCCCGGCGACGCCGAGCAGCGCCCGGGCGAGGATCAGCATCTCGGGCGAGGTGGCGTACGCGTTGAGGACGGACACGCCGCCGAACGCGACGGCGCCGACGAGCAGCAGCTTCTTGCGTCCGACGCGGTCGCCGAGGCTGCCCATCGAGACCAGCAGACCGGCGATGACGAACGAGTAGACGTCACCGATCCAGAGCAGTTGGGTGCCGGAGGGGGCGAGGTCCTCGCTGATGTAGGGGGAGGCGAGGCCGAGCACCGTCGCGTCCACCGCGACCAGCAGCACGGCGAGGACCAGGACCGCGAGGGCGATCCACCGCCCGGGGCCCTGCCCACGGCCCTCGTTCCCGGCGTTCCCCGTGGTTCCGGCCTTCACCGTCTTCCCGGCGTTTCCGCTCTTCCCGCTCTTCCCGCTCTTCCCGCTGGTCATGGCGTCACGCTCCGGCGGACTCCGCCGAGCATCAGCTCGATGATGATCGTGCGGTAGTCGTTGCGGGCCACGCGTCCGCTGGCCACCGCCCAGGCGGCCGAGCTGATCAGTCCGAAGAACGCCTCGGTGCACCAGGCGGCGCTGAGGTCGATGCGGAACTCGCCGCTCTCCTGGCCCCGGCGGAACAGTCCGTCGATCCGGCGTTCCAGCCGGTTCCAGCCCTCGTGGACGCCCTCCCCCTCGAAGAGCTGGTTCTCGGTGATCAGGAAGGCGATCAGTCCGGCCGAGGGCTCGGAGGCGGCGACGAGCCGCCGCAGGGCCTCCTCGGCGGTGTCTTCGTCCACCCGGGCCTCCTGGAGGGCGGCCTCGCACTCGCGCAGACCGAGGTCCTCCAGGGCCCTGATCAGCGCGTCCCGGCCCGCGAAGTGGCGGTGCAGGGTGGCGCGGCCGATCCCGGCCGCCTTGGCCACCTCGTCCATGGTGGCGGTGGCTTTGCGGGTGAGCAGCGCGGCGGCGCTGCGGAGGACGTCGTCTCGGTCAACTGCCATGAGACGATCGTACCCCTTGTGAGACATTCCTGTCTCACAAGGGGTGGACGGCACGCCCGTGGCCCGGGGTCCGCCCCGGAGGCGGGCCCCGGGCCACGGGTCACGGGGGTCGCGCGGGGCGTTACTCCCCGGCGGGCGTCGCGTCGGGGGCGGCCCAGGCGCGCTGGACCGCGAGGTCGAACTTCACCTCGACCAGCTGGAGGGCGACGGCGGACGGCGCGGTGCCGCCCCGGCCGTTGCGGGCCGCGAGGGCTCCGGGCACGTCCAGCACCTCGCGCACCCCCGGCGTCAGATGCGGGGAGATCTTCGCGAACTGCTCGTCGGTGAGCTGGTCCAGCTCGATCCCGTGGGTCTCGCACTCCCGGACGCACTCGCCCGCGACCTCGTGGGCGACCCGGAACGGCACCCCCCGCTTGACCAGCCACTCCGCGATGTCGGTCGCCAGGGAGAACCCGGCGGGCGCCAGCTCGGCCATCCGCTCCCGGTTCACGGTGAGCGTCGCCATCATGCCGGTGAAGGCGGGGAGCAGCACCTCCAGCTGGTCGCAGGAGTCGAAGACCGGCTCCTTGTCCTCCTGGAGGTCGCGGTTGTAGGCGAGCGGCAGCGCCTTCAGGGTGGCGAGCAGTCCGGTCAGATTGCCGATCAGCCGTCCGCTCTTGCCCCGGGCCAGCTCCGCGATGTCGGGGTTCTTCTTCTGGGGCATGATCGACGATCCGGTGGAGAACGCGTCGTGGAGGGTGACGAAGGAGAACTCCTTCGTGTTCCAGATGATGACCTCCTCCGCGATCCGGGAGAGGTCGACGCCGATCATGGCGGTGATGAACGCGAACTCCGCGACGAAGTCCCGGGAGGCCGTGCCGTCGATGGAGTTGGCGACGGAGCCCCCCTCGAAGCCGAGGTCCCGGGCGACGGCCACCGGGTCGAGACCCAGCGAGGACCCGGCCAGCGCCCCGGAGCCGTAGGGGGAGACGGCGGTGCGCTCGTCCCACTGGCGCAGCCGCTCGGCGTCCCGGGAGAGCGCCTGGACGTGGGCGAGGACGTGGTGGGCGAAGAGCACCGGCTGGGCGTGCTGGAGGTGGGTGCGGCCCGGCATCGCCACGTCCGGGTGCGCCTCGGCCAGCCCGACCAGGGCGTCCTGGAGCTCCAGCAGCAGCCCGCCGATGATCCGGGCGTGGTCGCGCAGGTACATCCGGAACAGGGTGGCGATCTGGTCGTTGCGGGACCGGCCCGCGCGCAGCTTGCCGCCGAGGTCGGGGCCGAGCCGCTCCAGCAGTCCGCGTTCCAGCGCGGTGTGCACGTCCTCGTCGGCGACCGTCCCGGTGAAGGAGCCGTCCTGGACGTCGGCCGCCAGCCGGTCGAGCCCCTCCAGCATCCGGGTCAGCTCGTCCTCGGTGAGCAGGTCCGCCGCGCGCAGCACCCGGGCGTGGGCGCGCGATCCGGCGATGTCGTACGGGGCCAGTCGCCAGTCGAAGTGGACCGAGGCGGAGAGCTTCGCCAGGGCCTCGGAGGGGCCGTCGGCGAACCTCGCGCCCCAGAGCCGGACGTCACCGCTGTTGCTGCTCACTGCACTTGCTCCTTGGCTCTGCTGCGATGGGTGGGGCGGCCCCGCCCGCGCGCCCGCGCGCGACGGTGGTGCGCGACCGCCTCCCGGCCGCGGGGGCGGGGAGGCGGTCGGTACGGTACCGGGTTCCCCCGGCGGGGCGGGCCCGTCACCGGGCCCGCGCGGTCACGCCAGGTCGCGCTTGGCGGCGATCTTCGAGGACAGCGCGAAGATGTCGATGAAGCCCTGCGCCTTGGACTGGTCGAAGGTGTCGCCCGTGTCGTAGGTCGCGAGGTTGAAGTCGTACAGCGACTCCGACGAGCGGCGGCCCGTGACGACGGCCCGGCCGCCGTGCAGGGTGATCCGGATGTCGCCGGAGACGTGCTGGTTGGCCTCGTTGATGAAGCCGTCCAGGGCGCGCTTGAGCGGGGAGAACCACAGGCCGTCGTAGACCAGCTCGCCCCAGCGCTGCTCGACCTGGCGCTTGTAGCGGGCCAGCTCGCGCTCGACGGTGACGTTCTCCAGCTCCTGGTGGGCGGTGATCAGCGCGATGGCGCCGGGGGCCTCGTAGACCTCGCGGGACTTGATGCCGACGAGGCGGTCCTCGACGATGTCGATCCGGCCGATGCCCTGGGCGCCCGCGCGCTCGTTGAGCTGCTGGATGGCCTGGAGGACGGTGACGGGCCGGCCGTCGATGGCGACCGGCACGCCCTCCTTGAAGGTGATGAGGACCTCGTCCGCCTCGCGGGGGACCGCCGGGTTCTGCGTGTACTCGTAGATGTCCTCGATCGGGGCGTTCCAGATGTCCTCCAGGAAGCCCGTCTCGACCGCGCGCCCGAAGACGTTCTGGTCGATGGAGTAGGGGGACTTCTTGGAGGTCGCGATCGGGAGGTTCTTCTCCTCGCAGAAGGCGATGGCCTTGTCCCGGGTCATCGCGTAGTCGCGGACCGGGGCGATGCACTTGAGGTCGGGCGCGAGGGCCACGATGCCGGCCTCGAAGCGGACCTGGTCGTTGCCCTTGCCGGTGCAGCCGTGGGCGACGGTGTCCGCGCCGTGCTTCTTGGCGGCGGCGACCAGGTGCTTGACGATCGCGGGGCGGGAGAGCGCGGAGACCAGCGGGTAGCGGTCCATGTAGAGGGCGTTCGCCTTGATCGCCGGGAGGCAGTACTCGTCGGCGAACTCGTCCCGGGCGTCCGCGACCTCGGCCTCGACGGCGCCGCAGGCGAGCGCGCGCTTGCGGATGACGTCCAGGTCCTCGCCGCCCTGGCCGACGTCCACGGCGACCGCGATGACCTCGGCCCCGGTCTCCTCGGCGATCCAGCCGATGGCCACGGAGGTGTCCAGGCCACCCGAGTAGGCGAGTACGACGCGCTCGGTCACGGGTTTCTCCTCACAATGCGTTCGCTGACATGCATGAGTATGCAGTCATACGCATGGTTCGTCAATTCCGGGTGTTCCCGCTCCCCCGCCGGGTCCTCGCGGACCGGGCGGACGGGCTGGTGGACTCGTGGGCCGGTGGGTCGGTGGGCCGGTGGGCCGGTGGTCGGGCCGGCCGGCCGGCGAATCGGCGCGCGGGCGGGCCGGTGGGTGGGCGTCCGCCCCGGACGGACCACGCGGGCTGCCGTCGCCGGGGCCGCGCACTACGGTCCGGTTCATGCGCACCGGTACCGTCGCCGCCCTGCTGTCCGCCGCCCTGCTCGCCACCGCCGCCGGGCCCGGCCCCGGACCAGGCCCCGCCGCGCACGCCACCGGCACCGTCCCGGACGGGCGACCGCTGCCCGCGCGGATGGCGGACACCGGCGGGGGCGACCAGCTGATCACCGCCACGGCCGACGGGACCGGCGCCACCCGGGGCGTCCTCGTCTGGTGGGACCGGCGGGACGGGCGCTGGACGGCCACCGGGAGCGCCCCGGCCCGGTTCGGCGCGGGCGGGCTCGTCGAGGGCACGGTCCGCCGTCAGGACACCGGCACCACACCGACCGGTCTGTACCGGCTGCCCTTCGCCTTCGGGCTGGCCGACCCGCCCGCCGGGACCCGGCTCCCCCACCGTCCGGTGCGGGAGTCGTCCTGGTGGTGCCAGGACAACGCCTCCCCGGCGTACAACCGGTGGACGGACCCGCGCCCCGCGCACTGCCGCGCCAGCGAGGCCGAACACCTCGTCGACCACCCCGCGCAGTACGCCCACGCGCTGGTCACCGGCTTCAACTACGACCGTCCGGTGCGCGGCCGGGGCGCCGGGATCTTCCTGCACGCCGACGGGGCGGGCGCCACGGCGGGCTGCGTGTCCGTGCCCGCCGCGGCCATGGTGGCGCTGCTGCGCTGGGCCGACCCGGCCCGGCGCCCGCACATCGCGATCGGCACCCGCTCCGGGCCGACCGCGGTGACCCGGTACTGAGCCGCCGGACGGCCACGGGCCCGGGCCCCGGACGGCCACGGGCCCGGCCCCGCGGGGCGGCCCGGGTCCCCGCGCCCGACGGCCACGGGTCCGGGGGACGCGGAACGGGCCCCCGCCGGTCGGCGGGGGCCCGTGGCCGTCGATCCGTCAGCGCGTGTTCCGCGCCGCCGTCAGCGCGCGTTCTGCGCCAGCCGCAGCAGGTGCTCGGCGAGCGCCTGGCCGCCCCGTGGCTCCCGGCTGATGAGCAGCACCGTGTCGTCCCCGGCGATGGTGCCGAGGATGTCGTGCAGCTCGGCCTGGTCGATCGCGGAGGCCAGGAACTGGGCCGCGCCGGGCGGGGTGCGCAGGACGACGAGGTTGGCGGACGCCTCGGCGGAGATCAGCAGCTCCCCGGAGAGGCGGCGCATCCGCTCCTCCTTCGCCGAACCGCCGAGCGGGGCCCGTGGCGTGCGGAACCCGCCCTCGCTGGGCACCGCGTAGATCAGGTCCCCGTCGGTGTCGCGGATCTTCACGGCGTTCAGCTCGTCGAGGTCGCGGCTGAGCGTCGCCTGGGTGACGCTCAGTCCGTCGTCCGCGAGGAGCTTGGCCAGCTGGCTCTGGGAGCGCACCGGCTGCCGGTTGAGGATGTCCACGATCCTGCGGTGCCGCGCCGTGCGGGTCTGCGGTACCGCGGGCCCCGTCTGCTCGTTGCCCTGCGCCTGCGTCATCGTCGCTTCATTCTCCGGCTCGTCCGTCCCCGTGGGCTGTGTCGAGGACACCGGGCAGTGCCTGGAGGAACGCTTCCGCCTCGTCGTCGCGGAGGTTCAGCGGAGGCATGAGCCGGACGACGTCGGGGGCGGGCGCGTTGACCAGGAGACCCGCGTCCTGCGCCGCGCGCTGCACCTGGGCCGCGCGGGGCTGCGTGAGCACGATACCGAGCAGCAGCCCCGCACCCCGGACCCGGCGGACCAAGGGGTGTCCCAGAGACTCGATCGCCTCGCTCAGGGCCGCGCCGCGGCGCTTCACGTTGGCGAGCAGGTCCTCGGCCCCGATCGTGTCGAGCACGGCGAGTCCGGCGGCGCAGGCGACCGGGTTGCCGCCGAAGGTGGTGCCGTGCTGGCCGGGCCGCAGCAGGTCGGCGGCGGGACCGAAGGCGACGACCGCGCCGAGCGGCAGTCCGCCGCCGAGGCCCTTGGCGAGGGTGACGACGTCGGGACGCACCTCCTCGTGGGCCTGGTACGCGAACCAGTGGCCGGTGCGGCCCACCCCGGTCTGGACCTCGTCCAGGACCAGCAGGGTGCCGGTGGCCTCGGTGATCGCGCGGGCCTCGGTGAGGTAGCCGGGCGGCGGGACGACGACCCCGTTCTCCCCCTGGACCGGCTCGATGATCACCAGGGCGGTGTCCTCGGTGACGGCGGCCCGCAGGGCGTCCGCGTCGCCGTACGGGACGTGGGTGACGTCCCCGGGCAGCGGCAGGAACGGCTCCCGCTTGGCGGGCTGGCCGGTCAGCGCGAGGGCGCCCATGGTGCGGCCGTGGAAGCCGCCCTCGGTGGCGACCACCCCGGTGCGGCCGGTGAGCCGTCCGATCTTGAAGGCGGCCTCGTTGGCCTCCGCGCCGGAGTTGCAGAAGAACACCCGGCCGTCCCGTCCGGCGAGCTGGAGCAGCCGTTCGGCGAGGGCGACGGGCGGTTCGGCGACGAACAGGTTGGAGACGTGGCCGAGGGAGGCGATCTGACGGCTGACGGCCCCGACGACGGCCGGGTGGGCGTGGCCGAGCGCGTTGACCGCGATCCCGCCGACGAAGTCGAGGTACGCGTTGCCGTCGGCGTCCCACACCCGGGCGCCCTCGCCGCGCGCCAGCGCCAGCGCGGGGGTGCCGTAGTTGTCCATGAGCGAGTCCCGCCAGCGCCGGGTCAGCTCCTCGTTCGCGGTGGTCACCGGGTTCCCCCTGCTTCCTGTTCGGGTTCGTGGGACGTGTCGGACCCGGCGGTCGGGCCGGACGGGGCGAGGGTGCGGGCCGGGCGGGCGGTGCCGTCGGGCACCACCATGGTGCCGATGCCCTCGTCGGTGAAGATCTCCAGCAGGATCGAGTGGGGCACCCGGCCGTCGATCACCCGCGCGGTGCGCACGCCGTTGCGGACGGCGTACAGGCACCCCTCCATCTTGGGCACCATCCCGCTGGCCAGGTCGGGCAGCAGTTTCTCCAGCTCGCGGGCGGTGAGCCGGCTGATGACCTCGTCGCTGTCGGGCCAGTCCTCGTAGAGGCCCTCCACGTCGGTGAGGACCATCAGGGTCTCGGCGCCGAGGGCCGCGGCGAGCGCGGCGGCGGCGGTGTCGGCGTTGACGTTGTAGACGTGGTCGTCGTCGGCCGAGCGGGCGATGGAGGAGACGACCGGGATGCGGCCGTCGGCGAGCAGCGCCGTGATCGCCCCGGTGTCGATGTCGGTGATCTCCCCCACCCGGCCGATGTCGACCAGTTCCCCGTCCAGCTCCGGCCGGTGCTTGCGGGCGGTGAGGGTGTGGGCGTCCTCGCCGGTGATCCCGACGGCGAGCGGGCCGTGCCGGTTGAGGAGGCCGACCAGCTCGCGCTGGACCTGTCCGGCGAGGACCATCCGGACCACGTCCATGGCCTCGGGCGTGGTGACGCGCAGCCCCGCGCGGAACTCGCTGACGAGTCCCTGGCGGTCGAGCTGGGCGCTGATCTGGGGGCCGCCGCCGTGCACGACGACGGGCTTGAGGCCCGCGTGGCGCAGGAAGACGACGTCCTGGGCGAAGGCGGCCTTCAGCTCGTCGTTCACCATGGCGTTGCCGCCGAACTTGATGACGACGACCTTGCCGTGGTGCCGGGTCAGCCAGGGCAGCGCCTCGATGAGGGTCTGCGCCTTCGGCAGGGCGGTGTGTTTACGGGTGCTCATGGCTCCTCTGGGGTCCTGGTCCTGAGTGTGTCCCGGCCCCCCCGCCCGGGGCGGACGGGCAAGTCCCGGGCGGGGCGGACGGGCCGGGTCGTGCCGCCGGGGTCAGGAGGAGTACGCGCTGTTCTCGTGCACGTAGTCGGCCGTGAGGTCGTTGGTCCAGATGGTGGCGGACTCGGCGCCCGCGGCGAGGTCGGCGGTGATCACGACCTCCCGGTAGCGCATCTCGACCAGGTCGCGGTCCTCGCCGACGCTGCCGTTCCGGCAGACCCAGACGCCGTTGATGGCCACGTTGAGCCGGTCGGGCTCGAAGACCGCGGAGGTGGTGCCGATCGCCGAGAGCACCCGGCCCCAGTTGGGGTCCTCGCCGTGCAGGGCGCACTTGAGCAGGTTGTTGCGGGCGATGGAGCGGCCGACCTCGACGGCGTCCGCCTCGCTCGCCGCGCCCACCACGTCGATCCGGATGTTCTTGCTGGCGCCCTCGGCGTCGCCGATCAGCTGGCGGCCGAGGTCGTCGCACACCTCCCGGACCGCGCGCGCGAAGGCTTCGGCGTCGGGGACGGTCCCGGAGGCTCCGGAGGCGAGCAGCAGCACGGTGTCGTTGGTGGACATGCAGCCGTCGGAGTCGACCCGGTCGAAGGTGACCCGGGTCGCGTCGCGCAGCGCCCGGTCGAGCCCGGCCGCGTCCACGTCGGCGTCGGTGGTGAGGACCACGAGCATGGTGGCGAGGCCCGGGGCGAGCATGCCCGCGCCCTTGGCCATCCCGCCGACGGTCCAGCCGTCCCCGGCGCGGACGGCGGTCTTGTGGACGGTGTCGGTGGTCTTGATGGCGATGGCGGCCTTCTCGCCGCCGTACTCGCTGAGCTGGGCGGCGGCCGTGGTGACGCCGGGCAGCAGCTTGTCCATCGGGAGGGTGGTCCCGATGAGGCCGGTGGAGGCGACGGCGACCTCGCCCGCGTCCACCTTGAGGACCGAGGCGACCTCCTCGGCGGTGGCGTGGGTGTCCTGGAAGCCCTTGGGCCCGGTACAGGCGTTGGCGCCGCCGGAGTTGAGGACGACGGCGGCGACCCGTCCGCCCTTGAGGACCTGTTCCGACCAGAGGACGGGGGCGGCCTTGACCCGGTTGGAGGTGAAGACGCCCGCGGCGGCGAGACGGGGGCCGTGGTTGACGACGAGGGCGAGGTCGGGAAGGCCGTTGCCCTTGATCCCGGCGGCGATGCCCGCCGCCGTGAATCCCTGTGCTGCGGTGACGCTCACTGCATCTCCTTGTCGGTGCCGTCCGGTCGGACGACCGGACGGCCGGGTATCCCGCCGTCCGCGCGGCGGCGCGGGGCGGTCACGGTGCTGGGTGGGGTCGCGGGACGGTCCGGTCCGGCGCCCGGAACGCCGTCGACGGGCGCGGAACGCCCGTCGACGGAGGTGCCGGGTCCGCTCAGGGAGCGACGCCGACCGTCGGCAGACCGGTGGTCTCGGGCAGTCCGAGGGCGATGTTCATGCTCTGGACGGCGCCGCCCGCGGTGCCCTTGGTGAGGTTGTCGATGGCGCTCACCGCGATGACGCGGCGCGCGGTCTCGTCGTACGCCACCTGGAGGAGGACGGTGTTGGAGCCGTACACGGAGGCGGTGGCGGGCCACTGGCCCTCGGGCAGCAGCCGGACGAACGGCTCGTCGGCGAACGCCTTCTCGTAGGCGGCGCGCACGGCCTCGCCGGTGACCCCGTCCCGGGCGCGGGCGGAGCAGGTGGCGAGGATTCCCCGGGACATGGGCACGAGGGTCGGGGTGAACGAGACGGTCACCGGCCCGTCCGCGACCGAGCCGAGGTTCTGGACCATCTCGGGGGTGTGCCGGTGGACGCCGCCGACCCCGTACGGGGAGGCGGAGCCCATGACCTCGCTGCCCAGCAGGTGCGGCTTGGGGGCCTTGCCCGCGCCGGAGGTGCCGGAGGCCGCGACGACCACCGCCTCCGGCTCGACGAGGCCCGCCGCGTACGCGGGGAACAGGGCGAGGGTGACGGCGGTCGGGTAGCAACCGGGCACCGCGACGCGCTTGGACCCCTCCAGCGCGGCGCGGGCACCCGGCAGTTCGGGGAGGCCGTAGGGCCAGGTACCGGCGTGCGGGGAGCCGTAGAAGCGCTCCCAGTCGGCGGCGTCGCGGAGCCGGAAGTCGGCGCCCATGTCGATGACGAGCACCTCGGGGCCGAGCCGCTCGGCGACCGCGGCGGACTCGCCGTGCGGCAGCGCGAGGAACACCACGTCGTGCCCGGCGAGGGTCTCGGTGGTGGTCGCCTCCAGCACCCGGTCGGCGAGGGGGGCGAGGTGGGGCTGGAGCGCCCCGAGCCGCTGTCCGGCGTTGGAGTTGCCGGTGAGCGCTCCGATCTCCACACCGGGGTGCCCGACGAGCAGCCGCAGCACCTCGCCTCCGGCGTACCCACTGGCTCCGGCCACCGCCACCCGCGTCGTCATGCCGATCCTCTCTCCTGGGGTACATGACTATACGCATGGCTGCACATTTATGCAATGGGGTGGTCGTGGGTCCGGTCCGGCCGCGGCGTCAGGGGCTTTCTCATCGCGTCATGGACTTTCTCGTCGCTCCACGGCGCGGCCGATGAGTTCACGGCTCCCGGCCGGTCCAAGCTCATGACGGCCCAGGAAAGGACACCGCCATGTCGGAGCTTCTCGTCGACTTCATCACCTCCCTCGACGGCTACGCGTCGGGAGAGGGCTGGCCCGGCTTCTGGGGCCTCGAGGGCCCGGAGTACCTCGCGTGGCTCGGCGAGCAGCCCGAGGCGACCTATCTGATGGGAGCGAACACCTACCGCCTGATGTCGGGCTTCGCCGCGGGCGAGGTCCCGAACGGCCAGGACGAGTTCAGGCCCGAAGAGGAGGCGTCCGTCGACGAGCTCACGCGAGCGTCCAAGGTGGTGTTCTCCTCCTCGCTCCAGGCGCCGCTGACGTGGGCCAACTCCACGCTCGTCCGCGACGACGCCGTCGGGGCGGTCCGCGCCATGAAGTCGAGCGGCCCGGGGCTCCTCAGCACCATCGGCAGCCTCAGCCTGTGCCGCTCCCTGCTGCGCGCCGGGCTCGTCGACCGCTTCCGGGTCGTGATGTTCCCGGTGATCACCGGGGCCACGGGCGAAGAACGCGTCTACGACGGCTATCCGGACGTCGCCCTCGAAATGACCGGGCACCGCACCTTCGACGGCCGCCTCCAGCTGGTCGAGTACAAGCCCCGGGTGCTCGACCACCCGCCGCTCGGCGTCCCCGCGTGACGTCGCCCCGCCCGGCCTCGCCCCGTCCACCGCTCCGGACGGCCGTCAGGGCGGCGTCGGCGGGTGCGGAAGCCCTCGGGCGGCGCGTCTGATCCGTCGTGCCGGGGGCTCGGTCCCAGCCAGCCGGACGGCCCGTGCACCGGCTTCATCCGGGTACCCGACCTGACATGGGACTGGATCGACCACCCTTTTGACCATCCGAGCCGACGATCACGTCCCGCTGAGGACGTCAGCCGTACGGCTTCCGTGGGTCGACTGACCCGCGTCCGGGCACGGGCTGGTGGCGGGGCGCGCCGCGTACCCTCGTCCCGTGTCAGCCTCCCGTCCTCACCGTGTCGCCGTCCTCGTGCTCGAAGGGGCCAAGCCGCTCGACGTCGGGATCCCCGCGCAGGTCTTCACGACCCGCGCGAGCATGCCGTACGAGGTGCGGGTGTGCGGGGCGGTCCCCGGGCTGGTGACCGGCGGCGACGGGCTGTCGTACTGCGTCGCCCACGGTCTCGAAGCGCTGGTCTGGGCCGACATCGTCTTCGTTCCCGGCTACCGGTTCCCCGGGCGCGACGACCCGCCGCGGGCCGTCGTCGAGGCGCTGATCGCCGCCCATGAGCGGGGCGCGCGGCTCGCCGCCATCTCGACGGGCGCCTTCGCGCTCGCCGCCACGGGTCTGCTCGACGGCAAGCGCGCCACCACGCACTGGCACTACGCGCGGGCGCTCGCGGCGAAGCACCCGCTCGTCCGGGTCGACGAGAACGTCCTGTTCGTCGACGAGGGCAGCGTGCTGACCTCGGCGGGCGCGGCGTCCGGCATCGACCTGTGTCTGCACGTCCTCCGGGGCGACCTCGGCGTGGCCGCGTCCAACCACGCGGCGCGGCGGCTGGTCGCGGCCCCCTACCGCAGCGGCGGCCAGGCCCAGTACGTGCCGCGCGGTCTGCCCGAACCGCTCGGCGAGCGGTTCGCCGCCACCCGCGAGTGGGCGCTGCACCGGCTGGGCGAGCCCCTCGCCCTCCGAACGCTCGCCCGGCACGCCGCCGTCTCGCCGCGCACCTTCTCCCGGCGCTTCGTCGAGGACACCGGGTACACCCCGATGGAGTGGGTCACGCGCGCCCGTGTCGATCTTGCCCGTGAGCTGCTGGAACGGTCGGAGCGGCACATCGAGCAGATCGCCGCCGACGTCGGTCTGGGCACCGGCGCCAATCTGCGGGCGCACTTCCAGCGCGTCCTCGGCACGACGCCGAGCGAGTACCGGCGGACCTTCACCCGGGGCGAGTAGCCCACCGGCCCGGCCCGGTCACCTGCCCGTTGGTCCCTGGCTCCGCTTCCGGTGCCCGTGGCCCGTCGCCCCTGGCTCCGGCGGTGGTCGCGGTGGCGGTGGCGGTGGCGGTGGCGGTGGCACGATCCTTGCGAACCCTGGCGATCGCGCCGCTGTCGGGGGCGGGCGCGAGGCGCGACATTGAGGGGGAACCGAAGGGACACCACTCATGACGCGCATCGCCATCAACGGATTCGGCCGCATCGGACGCAACGTGCTGCGTGCGCTGCTGGAACGCGACAGCGACCTGGAGGTCGTCGCGGTCAACGACCTCACGGAGCCCGCCGTCCTCGCGCGGCTGCTCGCCTACGACACGACGGCCGGACGGCTCGGCCGCCCGGTGACCGTGGACGGGGACGCCCTCGTCGTCGACGGCCGCCGCATCAGGGTGCTCGCCGAGCGGGAACCGGCGCTACTGCCGTGGGCCGACCTCGGTGTGGACATCGTGCTGGAGGCGACCGGTCGCTTCACCTCGGCCAAGGCCGCCCGCGCCCACCTCGACGCGGGTGCGAAGAAGGTGCTGGTCGGCGCTCCGTCGGACGGCGCCGACGTCACCCTGGCGTTCGGGGTCAACACGGACGCCTACGACCCGGACACCCACACGGTCGTCTCCAACGCCTCCTGCACCACCAACGCCCTCGCACCGCTGGCCAAGGTCCTCGACGACCTCGCGGGCATCGAGCACGGCTTCATGACGACGGTGCACGCCTACACCCAGGAGCAGAACCTGCAGGACGGGCCGCACCGGGACGCCCGCCGCGCCCGGGCCGCCGCCGTCAACATCGTGCCGACCACGACGGGTGCCGCCAAGGCGATCGGCCTCGTCCTGCCGGGCCTGGACGGCAAGTTGTCGGGCGACTCGATCCGGGTGCCGGTCCCGGTGGGCTCCCTCGTCGAACTCAACACGACCGTCGCCCGCGAGGTGACGCGCGACGAGGTGCTCGCGGCGTACCGCGCGGCGGCGGACGGACCGCTCGCCGGGGTCCTGGAGTACTCGGAGGACCCGCTCGTGTCGTCCGACATCACGGGCAACCCGGCCTCGTCGGTCTTCGACTCGGCCCTCACCCGCGTCGACGGCCGTCACGTCAAGGTGGTCGCCTGGTACGACAACGAGTGGGGCTTCTCCCACCGGGTGATCGACACGCTCGAACTGCTCGCCGCCCGCTGACCGGCTCCGGACGACGGCGGGCCCGGCACCAGCCGTCCCGGGCATCCGGGGGAGCCGGGCCCGGGGCGCGCAGTCCCCGACCGCCGGGAAGCCGGGCGGTGGGAAGCCGGGCCGGGTCCTCGGCAGCCGGGGGGGGCGGCCGGAGCGGTCGGCGACCGGCCCTCGGTGACCGGCTCGTCGGCCACCGGTCCCTCGGGGACCCGCCCGTCCGTGACCGGGGCGGCGGCACCGGACCCGTCCCCCGGTGGTCAGAGCGGTCGGGCCCGGCCCGTCGGTGACCGGGGCGGCGGGCCCGGGTCCGGTGTCGGACCCGTCTGCGACACTGCGCGCGTGACCCTCGCCGACCTCACCCTCGACCAGTGGCGGTCCTTCGACCCGCCCACCGCGCGACGCCTCGCCCGGGAGGCCGCCGACCGGGTGGGGGGCCGGGTGACCGCCGTCGAGACCGTGGCGCACCTGGGCGCCCCGCTGCACCGCGTCCGGATCGAGCGCGACGGACAGGAGTTCGCCCTGGTGCCCGGCGGCCGGGTGGCCCTCGGGTTCGACCCCGACGCCTGGCGGCCGACACCGGAGCAGAGCGCCGACTACGCCCGGAGCCTGGACCAGGGTTTCGGGCCCGGCCCCGATCTGCGGACCCATCTGGCACGGACGCTCAGCCCCCGCCGGAGCGTCGTCCTGGCCACCGTGCTGATGGCCGTGGCGGACGAGGAGCTCACCGGGACGCGCGCCGAGACCGCGACCGCCCTCGCGGCCCGAGGACTGCGGATGCCCGGCTCCGACGAGTGGGAACACGCCTGTGGGGCCGGGGCCGACACCCTGTTCCGCTGGGGGGACGAGTGCCCTCTCGACCTCCTCCCCCTGGAAGGGGGCGCGGGCCCGCACGGCGCACCCGGCGCCTTCGGACTGCGCATCGCCCACGACACCTACC
Organism: Streptomyces sp. JNUCC 64; assembly: GCF_054484115.1. Lineage (NCBI taxonomy): Bacteria > Bacillati > Actinomycetota > Actinomycetes > Kitasatosporales > Streptomycetaceae > Streptomyces > Streptomyces sp. JNUCC 64. The sequence goes on along the minus strand of NZ_CM137015.1, from coordinate 6,959,235 downwards.
GCGCGGAGCTGACCGCCGACGACGGCGCGGTCCACGGCGGGGACGGCGGCGAGGCGGTGTGCGGCGGCTACGGCGCGCTGCTGGCCTGGCTCCCGCTGGCCACCGCCAACCGCAACCCCGCCATGGCCGGATTCGTGTACGGCCCGGACGGCGAGGAGTGCGCCGAGGACCTCTCCACCCGGCCCGTCCTGGCGCTCTGACGCCGCGTCAGCGCCCCGGCCCGGGCGGGCACCGCCCGGTGCGGGCGGGCCACCGGTGCGGGCTGGCCACCGGTGCGGGCTGGCACCCGGTGCGGGCTGGCACCCGGTGCGGGCGTCGCCGGGCCCGGCGAGGTCGGGCGCGGGCACCCGGTGCTTCCCGGGCCGACGCGCCGCCGACCCGGGGGAGATCACCGGCCGGTCCGGCATGGCTCCCGGACGGGACCCGGCGGGCCCGGATCCTGGGGTCCCCGACCCACAGGAGCGGCCATGGACGCCCCCGGCCCGCACGACACCCCCGGGCGGGTCCCGCACGGGGCCCGCACGGGACCGGACGACCGGCGGCCGTCCGCGCGCCCCGCCCCGCCCGGTCAGCCGGGGGTCATCGGCATCGCGCTCGCCGCCGTGCTGGCCTTCGTCCTCGCGCAGGGGTCCTGGGAGTGGTTCTCCGCCTACCTCGGGGGGACGCTGCTCGTCCTGGTCCTCGCCTTCACCCGGCTGCCGCCCCGGACGCCCGGCCCCGGATCGCCGTACGCGCGGAGCCTGGTGGCGTTCGCGCTGATCGTGGGGTTGTGCGCGGCCCTCGTACTGGCGCCCGCGCTCCAGCGCTGGGCGTGGCTGTTCCCGATGCCGGGCACCCGGGCCGTCTGCCCCTCGCTGGGCGCGTACGCCGCCGACCGGGCCGAGGCCGCGCTGGGTCCCCTGGCGGACCGCGACCGCACCGCGCTGGCCCGGGCGCGGGAGGCCGGGCGCGAGGAGGCCGTCGCCGACTGTCTGGCCGCCACGACGACCCGATGGCTGCCGGTGTACGGGGCGGGGGCGGCCGTCCTGGCCGGCGCGGGCGGATGGGCCCTGGGGCGGGCCCGGGCGGGGAGGGCCGCGGACGACGGCTCCGGGGGCGGTACGGAGAGCGGGGTCGTCTGACGGCGGGCCCGGTCCTCCACCCGCCCGGCCGGGTCGGGGCCGGGCGGGCCGGGCCAGGCGGGTCAAGGCAGGCCAGGCCGAACGGGCGGGCGGGACCGGCAGGGTGGGCCGGGCGAGCCGGGCGAGCGGGCCGGGCGCGGAACCGCTGCCCGGCCCCGCCCCGAGGCTCCCGCCTCCCCCCTCCCGCCCAGGCCCCCTACCCCTCCCGTCCCTCGTACCGTTCCCGCAGTTCGTCGAGGATCCGGGCGGCGTCCGGGAGTTCCGCCGCGCGGCAGCGGGCCGACGCCGCGGCCAGCCGGGCGACGGCCGCCCCGGACCGCTGGAGGCCCTCGCCCTCGATCATCGCCGCGATCCGCTGCGCCTCCGCGCGCGGCGCCTCCCCGTCCGCGCCGCCCCGCTCATGGGCGGCGACGGCGGCCTCCGCCTCGCGCAGCGCCTCCTCGGAGCGGTCCGCCCCGGCGAGGGCCCGGGCCCGGCGGTAGTGGACGGTCCCCTCCTCGTACCAGTGGACGAAGCCCTCGGTGCCCTCGGGCACGGCCTCCCGGACGGTGTCGGCCCGGGTCAGATGGGCCAGGGCCACGTCCAGGCCGTCGGAACCCCGGGACAGCAGGACGAGCCGGGCGAACTCGCACATCATGTGGGTGATCCGGGACGGGTGCGGCCCGTCCCCGTTCGACGCCACGGCCCGCTCGTACGCGGTGGTCGCCGCGTCCCAGCGGTCGGCCATCGCCAGGGTGACGGCCGCCTCCGCCGCCACCATGGTGTGCACCGCCCGGTCGTCGTCCCAGGCGGCGACGGTGTCGGCGAGCCGCAGGAACTCCTCGGCCGCGGGCAGGTACTCGTCCAGCTCGCGCAGCCCGCGCGCCAGGGCGAGCCGTGCCTGGGCGAGCAGCCGCGCGTCGAGTTCCACGGTCCCCTCGGCGGCGACCACGGACTCCAGGACCGCGACCGCGTCGTCCCGCCGCCCCGACCCGGCGAGGACGTCGGCGAGCTGGAGCCGTACGTCGGCGGCCTCCTCGTGGGCCTCGCTCCGGTCGAACCGCGCGGCCGCCTCGGAGAGGTGGCGCACCGCGCCCGTGGCGTCCCCGAGGTGCGTGGTGGCGTGGCCCAGCAGCGCGTACGCGGGTGCCAGCGCGAACTCGGCGTCATCGTGGCGGACCGCGTCGGAGATCGCCTGGTGCAGCAGGTCCGCCGCCTCCTCGTAGGCGTCCCGGGCCATCAGGAACTGGGCGAGCAGGGCGCGCGGCCGGGAGCCCCGCCAGGGACGGCCGGACGCCTCGACGTCCGTGAGCGCGGCCCTCAGCTCCTCCTCCGCGCGGGCGGTGTCGCCCGCCCGTTCGGCGAGGCTCGCGGTGAGCTGGCGGACGCTGGCGGTGTGGTGGCGCAGACCCAGCCGCTCCGCCTCGGCGCTCAGGGTGGCGGCCAGTTCCCGGAACCGCTCGGTGGCCGGACCGGTGTCCCCGGGCGGCCGCCGCACCACCTCCTGGTAGGCGGCGAACGCCCGGGCGTACAGGACGGCGAAGTACGCCCGGACGCGGCCCGCCGCCACCTCGTCCGCCGGGGCGGTCTCCCCCGCCCCGGGGCGTTCACCGGTGAGCGGCGCCTCGGTCAGGAGGCGTTCGGCCGTGCGGAGCGAGGCGTCGAGCCGGGTGCGGAGCGCGTCGGGGCCCCCGTCGTCCGGGCCGCCCGTCTTCTCCGCGCCGGGGCGCTCGTCGTCCCGGCCGTCCGCCGTTTCCGTGCCGGGGCGTTCGCCGCCTCCGCCGTCCGCCGTCCCCGGGTCGGGGCTCCCATCGCCCCGGACGTCGGCCGTCTCCGCGTCGGCGTCCGCGTCCGCGTGAAGGGCGGCGCCGGTCGTCCAGGCGAGGGCGCGGGTGCGGACGGCGAGGGCCTGCCAGGGCATCCCCAGCCGGTCGTAGAGTTCGGCGGCGTGCTCCAGTTCGGCGATGCTCTCCGGGTCGCGGCCCTTCTCCGCGAGCCGGAAGGCCCGCTCCTCGGCGAGTTCGGCGAGCAGGAGTTCCCGGGGGCCGGGCGCGTCGTCGTGGGAGCCGGTGCCGTCGGCCAGGCGCTCCTCGATCCGGGCCCAGAGCCGGGTGTCGCCGGGGTGTCCGCCCGCGGCGAGGCGCCGTGCCTCGCGCACCAGGGCGCCGAAATCCCCTGGGAGGCCGGCGGACGCCGTCGCGGTACCGGGGGCCGCGGTACCGGCGGGCGCGGCCGGGGCCACCGGGGCGGGGGTGACGGCGGTGCGCAGTCCGAGCGGCAGCGGGGCGTCGACCAGCGGTTCCCGCTCCAGGCGCCGCCGTCGGCGGTCCCCGACGGCGGTGGTGCCGTTGCGCGTGTCGAAGGCGGCGGCGAGCGCCTCCGCCTCGGAGCGCGTCCGGACGAGGAGTTCCCCGGCGGTCCACTGCCGTCCGGGCGGTCCGGCGACGGCGGTGGCGGCGTGTCCGTCCGCGACGAGCCGGGCCAGCAGGACCTCCGCCCCGACGAGGAAGCCCAGCCGCGAGAGCGGGGCACCGGTCGCCTCGAACAGCGGACGGTTCTCGGCGAGGATCTCCAGCCCCCGCCCCTCGTTGCGGGTCAGCGCGCAGAACTCCAGGTGGAGGCCGACCTCCTCCAGCATCCCGGTGTTGCCCCGGACCTTGCGGTACCCGGCGAGGTGATGGGAGCGGGCCTCGTCCGCGCGGCCGGTCCGCAGCAGCGGCAGCAGCGCCCCGGCCTGGCTGGTCTGGGGTTCCTCGGAGCAGGCGTGGGAGCCGTCGAGGACGGGGGCCCAGTGGTCGAGGGCCCCGGAGTCGTCGCCCGACTCCACCCGGTGCCAGGCGAGGTGCCGGACCTCGCAGGCGAGGCAGTCGCTGAGCGGGGTGCGCGGCCGGGTGACCCACAGGTCGTGGGCGTCGTCGACGCCGGTGCCGGTGTGGGCGGCGACCCGGTGGCGCAGGGCGGCCACCGGCTGGAGGTCGTGACCGGACCGCGCGTAGCGTTCGGCCATCCGGTCGAGCCAGCCCCGGACGGTGGCCAGCGGCATCTCGGGCACCTGGAGCAGCGACGCGGCCACCCATTTGAAGCGCCAGAAGACCTGTTGGGCCTCCCATTCGCTGAAGGCCCCGGGGTCGGTGTCCCACAGGGTGAGCAGCCGGGCGAAGACCACGGGCGACTTGCGGTGCTCGCCGGTGAACTCGTACGCCTCCATCAGCTCCAGCAGGGCCGTGACCAGGACGTCCGTCTTCTCGAAGGGCTCGGCTGCGGCGGCGAGTTCCTCGGCGGCGACGGTGCGCTGGAGGCCGTGGGGCCGCTCGTTGTTCTCGCGCAGCGCTTCGAACAGGGCCTCGGGGGTGTCCGGCATCTACAGTTCCTTCCGGGGCTCGGAGCCGGGTTCCGTCGTGCCCGGTCGGTGCATGGCGTGGGTGAGCAGACCGATGAAGGCCCGGTTGAGCAGGGCGCTCTCGGCGGCCCGCAGGGGACGGCGGCTGAGCAGCAGGGCCTGGCCGTACAGGGCTTCGGCGGCCGTGACCGCCAGACCGTGCTCGGTGATCGTGAGGGCCTGGCGGACCAGCGGGTTGAGGTGGTTGAGGACGAGTTGCGCGCGGGGGGTCTCCTGGCGCAGCGAGCCCAGGATGTCGGCCCACAGCCCGTCGCTGTCGGCGGCGAGGTCCGAGCGGGTCCGCTCGTGGCGGGCCTCCCGGTTGTCCAGGAGCAGCGCGGGGGCGGTGACGGGCTGGAAGTCCCGCAGGACGACGTCGCAGTCGTGGGTGCCGACGGTCTCCCGGGCGACGGCGAGGAAGGCCGCCGCGCGGAGTTCGGCGGTCGGGTCGACGGCGTCGAGGTGGGCGGTGACGGTGGCCGGGTCGAGGTCGGTGACGGCGGTGCCGGGCCGGATCTCGGGCAGCCGGTGCACCAGGTCGCGGTCGTAGGTGTAGCCGCCGTTGACGACGCCCAGTCCGGCGGCGGAGGCGATGGGGGCGACCTGGCGGAACTCCTCGACGCTCCGGGTGACCAGCAGCGTGCGGTGGGTCCGGGCGAACTCCTCCAGGGTGACGTGTCCGTCGGTGGTCTCGAACGGCAGCCACGGCAGGACGGTGCGGAGCAGTTCGTCGTCGTGGCGGGCGAGCGCCTTGACGGCGAGGTGGTGGACGCCGATGAACCGGTGCAGCAGCGCCGGGTCGCTGGCGGCGAGCCCGGTGAGCCAGTCGCGGATCCGGTCGCCCAGCGCGTCGCGGACCGCGGCGAGGGTGCCGTCCTCGTACAGCGCCTCCCGGGAGGCGGTGGGCCGCAGGCCGGTGGTGTCGACGACGCAGCGCACGAAGAACGCCCACTCGGGCAGCAGCGCGGACGACTCGTCCGTGAGCAGCATGCCCTTGAGGTGGACGCGGTGGCCCGCGCGCTGGGCGGGGTTGACGGCGGTGGGCAGCACGTAGGCGACCCCGCGCAGCCCGACCGCCGGGAGGTCGAGTTCGATGAGGTCGAGCGGGGCGAAGTCGAAGAGTTCGCGGCCGTACGCGGTGAGCGCCTCGCGGCGGGCGAGCGGGGAGCGGTGGTCCCGCTCCCACGGGGGCGTCTCGTCGATCCGGTGGGTTCCGCCGCCCGCGACGACGGTCACCTCGTGCCGCAGCAGCCGCCCGTAGTGGCGGGCCAGGGCGACGACCCGGTCCGGGCTCGTCCATTCGGCCTGGTCGGCGCGCGGGGTGAGCCGGATGGTGGTGCCGGGTTCGGGGACGGCGGAGGGCGGCAGGGTGCGCAGGGTGTAGCGGCCGTCGGAGTGGCCGCGCCATTCGACGGCGGGGGCGGAAGGGTCGGCGGCGGACCGGCTGAGCACCGTGATCTCGTCGGCCACGACGAAGCAGGCGAGCAGCCCGATGCCGAACTGGCCGATGAACTCGCCCCGGCTGGCGTCGAGTCCGGCCCCGTCCAGCGCCCCGTCGACGGTCCGCTTGGAGCTGCGTCCGATGGTGGCGAGGAACCGGTGGACGTCGGCCTCGGTGAGTCCGATGCCGGTGTCGGTGACGGTGAGCGCGTCGCCGGTGCGCACGGTGATGGTGCCGGGCGGGCCGCCGGTGAGCGCCTGCCGGGCGGTGAGCGCGTCCACGGCGTTCTGCAGCAGTTCGCGCAGGTACACCCGGGGGCTGGAGTAGAGGTGGTGGGAGAGCAGGTCGACCAGGCCGCGCAGGTCGACCTGGAAGGTGTGGGTGGTGTCGGGCTGGGGCACCTGGCGGGTCTTTCGGTCGGCGGGCCCGCGCCGGGACCGGCGGGGCGGAAGCGGGACGGGGGAGGTAGGGAGAGGGAAGGGGGGAGGACGGGGCCGGATTCCCCCGGCGGACGGGCGGAACGGGCACGGCTGACGGACGGCGGACGGACGCGGCGGCGGCGCGGGGCCGGAGGCACCGGAACGCGCCGGGTCCGGCGGGACCGGAGGCACCCGACCGGGCGGGGGCCGGGCAGGCCCCGGACTCCGAGGGCTGGCGGGCGGGACGGCCCAGGCCCGGCGGCCGGCCCGGCGGGCGGCTCAGTGACCGACGGCCGAGCGCTGACGCCGGTAGGCCCGGACCGGGTTCGAGCCGTCCAGGTAGTACCAGGGGAACTCGGTGACCCGGCCCTCCGTGGCCCGGAAGCACTCCCGCGCGGCCTCGCGCTCCCCCGCCAGGGCGAAGGCCATGGCGAAGGCGTTCAGGACCTCGTCGCCGACGCCCCCGGGGACGAAGTCCGGGTGCCGGTAGGAGTGGTCGGCGGCCTCCCGCAGGGTCTCCTCCACCTCCGCGCCCAGCATGTACTCCAGTTGCTCCTCGTCCTCGCCTTCGAGGGAGAGCCACTGCTCGATGTGGGCGATCGCGACGAGCTGGCCCAGCGGGGAGCCGCCGGGCGCCCCGGCGGCGGCCTTCCGGGCGAAGGAGTGCGCCGCCTCGTGGGAACCGCCCCACTTGTCGCAGACCTGCTGCAGCAGTTGCTGGTGTGCCGCCAGGTGGTGCGGGTCGCGCCGGACGGCGGCCTCGAACCTGCGGCGGGCGAGGGTCTGGCCGACCTGGAGTCCACGGCCGGTGAGCAGGAGCCCGTACCAGGGCGAGGTCCATCCCGGCTCGCGCTCGGCCGCCTCGTAGAGCCACCGTTCGGCCTCGCGCAGCCGGGTGTGGAACAGCTCGAACCGTTCACGGGAGACGTCTCGGGCGCGCGCCCCGGTCCGGGCCTCCCAGCCCCAGCTGATGTAGCGGATTCCGGCCACCACCCGGGGCAGCGCCGCCTCGGGTTCCGCCGCCATGACGTCGCAGATCCACCGTTCGACCCGGTCGGTGTCGCCGACGGCCCGCAGCAGTTCGATCCGGTCGTGGTTGCCAGGACGCTCCTCGAACACCGCGCGCACCCCGGCCCAGTCGGCCGCCTCGGCGGCCTCGCGGACCCGCGTCGCGTCGGGTTCGCCGGAGTCCTTCACCAGCCGTGCGACGGATCTTCCCGTCTTCGTGCCCAGCGCGAGCCCCCAGTCGCGGAGCGACGCCATGTCCCACCCCCTGCCTGTCGAGGAGGGCGTCGATCACCTCCTTCGTGGAGGTAGTGACTATCACGTACGCCCCGGAATCGCACACACGTATCCCTCCGCCCGGACGACCCGGCGGCCTTGAGCCCGAGTGCGGTTGAGGTCGTACGGTCGGGCCACGGGCCGGAGAACCGGTCCGGTGCCCCGCAGACGACCCGTGAGAGGAAGGCCGCCGTCATGACCGGACGCGCCGCGCACGACCCGACCCCCGAGCGGTACCGCCACGCCGTGGTCCCGCACATCATGCTCGACGACGCCGCCGCGGCCGTCGACTTCTACGAGCGGGCGTTCGGAGCCCGTGAGGAGTTCCGGCTGGACGACCCGGGCGGGGGCGTCCTGCACGCCGAGATCGTCATCGGGCGGGCGGTGCTGATGCTGGGCGACTCCGGGGCGGACGGGTCCGGGAGCGCGCCCTTCGCCGCACCGGCCGCGATCGGCGGCACCAGCGTCGCCCTGCACGTCTTCGTCCCGGACGTCGACGCGCTGACGGCCCGTGCGGAGGCCGCCGGGGCCGAGGTGCTCCAGCCGCCCGGCGACCGGTTCCACGGCGACCGCACCGCCGTCCTCCGGGACCCCTTCGGACATGTGTGGGTCTTCCTCACCCATCAGGAGGACCTGTCGGGCGACGAGGCCCGGCGCCGTCTCGCCGCCACCGGGTGAGCGGGCCTAACGGTCGGCGGACGCCGCTTCCGCGGACGGGGCCGGGGAGGACGGTGACGGGGACGAGGACGGGGCGTTCCCGGCCGGGAGGTCGTAGACGTTCTCCGGGGTGACGATCCGGGTGATCGCCGCGCCGAACAGCGTGCTCGGTTCCTCGCCGTCGTGGGTGATGTCCGTGTTGAGCAGCACGACCAGGGTGGCCCGGGGTCCGGGGAGGTAGATCGTCAGGGACTCGTAGCCGGGCAGGGAGCCGTTGTGGCCGATCCACCCCTGGACGTTGAAGATGCCCAGCCCGTAGCCCGCGCCCGGGATGACGGTCGGCCCGGTCTTCAGCCGCTCGGCCTGCGTCTGCGGCGTCAGCAGGGTGCCGTTGGCGAGGACGGGGGCCCAGCGCCGCAGGTCGTGGAGGGTGGAGATCATCGCCCCGGCCGCCCAGCCCCAGGAGGGGTTCCAGTCGGTGGCGTCCTCCACCCGGCCGGAGGCGGTCTGGTCGGTGTACCCGTGGGCGTGCGGGGCGGGGAAGGCGGCGTCCGTCGGGAAGACGGTGTCGTGCAGCCCGGCGGGGTCCAGCATGTTGCGCTGGATGAACTCGTGGAGCGGCAGTCCGCCCGCCTTCTCCACCACCAGCCCCAGCAGGATCAGATTGGTGTTGCAGTACTCGAACTCCGTGCCGGGCTGGAACTGGAGGGGGTGCTTGAACGAGTAGTCGAGCAGTTCCCGGGGGGTGAAGGGCCGCCGTGGATCTGAGGTCAGCGCCTTGAAGAAGTCCTCGTCCATGGAGTAGTTGAAGAGTCCGCTGCGCATGCCCGCCAGTTGCCGCAGGGTGATCCGGTCGCCGCTCGGCACCCCGTCCACGTAGCGGTCGATGGGGTCGTCCAGTCCCACCGCGCCCCGGTCGACCAGCTCCAGCAGGGCGGTCACCGTGAAGGTCTTGGTCTCGCTGCCGATCCTCATGTAGAGGTCGGGGTCCATGTGTTCCGCCGTGGTCTTGTCGGCGATGCCGAACGACCGCACGTAGGAGCCCTTGCCAGGCGCCCACAGTCCGACGGTCACCCCCGGCACCCCCGCCTCGTCCATGACCCGGCGGACGGCGCCGTCGAGCCGGTCGGCGAGGTCCGCGTCGAGTTCGGGGAATGCGGTGCCCTCCCCGGTGGGTGGTGGTGAGGGAGAGTCGGCGGCGGTGTACGCGGCGGGCGCCGCCGAGGCGTGGGCGGTGCCGGACGACACCGGTCCGGCGAGGAGTCCGGCCGCCGCGATCCCCACGCACATCGCGCGCCACTGCTTCCGTGAGTACCTCATGCGGCCTCCTGCCGACCGAGGGACGAAACGGCCCATCCAGGCTAGGCCCACCCGATCGGCCCCGCACGACGGCATCCGTCCGCTCCGGCGCCCCCGCAGGTCAGGCGCCCTTCCAGCGCCCCGGCGGAAGGGGCCCCGCTACGGCCCGACGGCGTCCCCGAGCCGGAGGCTCCACCGTCCGGCGGCCCCCACCAGGGTCACCGCCGACAGGGGGCGCGCGTCGATGCCCCAGTACGTCAGCGGAGGCACCTGGAGCGCGTAGACGAGCACCGCGCGGACCACCGAGGGTTCGGTGACGGCGACGATCCGCACCCCGGTCTCCGTGTCGGCGGGGCGGGTGTCGAGCCAGTGGCCCACCCTGCCGATGAACCGCCACAGGGACTCGCCGCCGTGCGGGGCGGAACGGGGGTCGCGCATCCAGGCGTCGAGGGCGGCCGGTTCCTGACGGGCCACCTCCCCGAGGGTGCGACCGCGCCAGCGGCCCATGTCACAGTCGCTGAGCGCGGGCTGGACGAGCGGCGCGAAGCCGAGGGCGACGCCGGTGGCCCGGCTGCGCGCGGTCGGCGAGCAGTAGCGCAGCTCCGCCGCGCCGAACGGGAGGAGACCGTGGGCCGCGTGGCGCACGTCCTCCCAACCGGCCTCGTCGAGCGGCCGGTCCTCGTCGAAGCGCTCCGCGAGCAGCGGGGAGCTGCGGGCGGCGGCGATGAGCGTGACCCGAACCTGCATGCGGCTGATCGTGGGGTCCGCGCGGGGCCGGGGTCAAGACTTCACGGAAGGCGGGCTTCCGTTCACCACCGTTTCCGCGCGCGCCGCCCGGCCTCCTCCGGAGGGCGGGCGGGTACGGGAGCCGGTCCGTCCCGAAGGGTGCCGGTCCCTCCGGGAAAGGGGTCCACCAGGGGACGGGCCACTGGGGTGACGGACGCCAGGGCGACCGGACGGGAGACTACGGGACACCGGGGCTCCGGACCGGCGGACCGGCGGGGCGACGGACGCCGGGACTCAGGGCCGGGGGCCGAGGGACGACGGACCGAGGGGTCGAGGGGCCGAGGGGCCAGGGGGCGACGGACCGAGGGGGGTCGGGGGCGACGGACCGGGGGGGGCCGAGGGACCAGGGGGACGGACCGGGGCCGAGGGGCCAGGGGGGACGGACCGGGGCCGAGGGGCCGAGGAACAGCGGGGCGACGAACCGGCGGGGCCGGGGAACAGCGGGAGCCGGGAAGGGACGGGCAGAGGGACGGCGCGGGAACGCGGTCCGCGCGGCACCGGGGGCGGACCCCGGTACCGGCACCGGCAGCGGTTCGGGAACCGGTCGCCCGACCCGGTCGCTCGAAGCCGGGCCGGGAACCGGTTCAAGCGCCGCCGGAGCGGGTGTCCTCCCAGGCGGCCCGCAGTCCGCGCGCACCCTCGGTGATCTCCGCCGGGCCCGCCACCCCGGCGTAACTGAGCCGTACGTGGGGCGCGGGGGGCTCGGCGCAGAAGTACGGGCGGCCGGGCGCCACGGCCACCCCCCGGCGCAGTGCCGCCGCCACGACGCCCGCCTCGTCGGTGCCGTCGGGCAGCCGCTGCCACATCTGGTAGCCGCCCAGGGCCACCTGCGGCTCCCGCACCCCGGCGAGGTCGGAGAACGCGAGCCGCAGCGCCAGCCGCATCCGCTCCCGACGGACCCTCAACTCCTCGGCGACGGACCGCAGATGGCGTGGCCAGGCGGGCGATCCGACCAGCTCCAGAGCGGCCTCCTGCAAGGGGCGCGGCACGAAGAAGGTGTCGACGACCTGGATGGCCCGCAGCCGGTCGAGGACCGGCCCCCGGGCGGCGAGCGCCCCGATCCGGAAGCTGGGCGAGGTGACCTTGGTCAACGAGCCCACGTGGACGACGACCCCGTCGGTGTCGTCGGCGGCGAGCGGCCGGGGCGTCGGTCCGCAGTCCTGGTGGGCGAGACGGCGCACGAAGTCGTCCTCCACCACGAAGGCGCCCGCCTCCCGCGCGATCCGCAGCACCTCGGGGCGGCGCTCGGCGGACAGCACGGCGCCGGTCGGGTTCTGGAACAGCGGCTGGCAGACGAACACCCGGGCGCCGGTGGCCCGGAAGGCGTCGGCGAGCAGTCCGGTCCGCACCCCGTCGGCGTCGAGGGGGACGGGCACGGGGCGCAGCCCGGCGGCCCGGGCGATGGCCAGCATCCCGGGGTAGGTGGGGGACTCCACCAGGACGGGGGCGCCGGGCGGGGCCAGTGCGCGCAGCGCGGTGGCGAGCGCGGACTGCCCGCCCGCGGTGACGAGGACCTCGGCGGCGGTGACGGTGCCGCCGATCTCCCGCGCCCACCACTCCCGCAGTTCGGGCAGCCCCTCCACGGGCGGACGGGTCCACGCGCCGGGGCGGCGTCCGGCGCGGGCCAGCGCGGCGGCCATGGCCCGCTCCGGCTGGAGGGACGGATGCAGATAACCGCCGTTGAACTCGATGACCCCGGCCGGGGGCGCGGCGAGGGTGACGAGGACCCCGGAGGCGTCGACGGACCGGGGCACCGGATCGGTGGTGGCGTCGGCGCTGAGCGCCACCTCCTGCCAGGAGGTGTCCCCCACCGGGGCGGACGGGACGGCGCGGGGTCCGGCGCGGAAGGCACCGGCGCCGGGACGGGTCACCACGAGCCCCTCGGCGGAGAGCCGCGCCAGCGCCCGGGAGACGGTGACCGGACTGACCCGGTAGCGCTCGACCATCGAACGACTCGACGGCAGCTTCTCATCCAGGGAGTAGCGCTTCACTTCCTCCCGAAGGAGACCCACCAGCTCATCGACGCTGCTACGCTCATGCATGAGAGCAGACAATAGCGCTACCTCATCCAAGACGATAGCGGTCATCGACCCGACCACCGCTCCCTCGACCGCTACTCCCCCGGCCTCAGCCGCCCCGGCCACCACGCCTCCGGCCGCCGCACCTCCGACCGTCACCACCCCTCCGGGGGACGCGCTTCCGGCCGCCGCCCCTGAGCGTCCCGCGCCCCGGACTCCCCCGGCGCCGCCCGGCAGCGTCCGGCCGGACGGCACCCGGCCCGCCGTCCGGTCCGGCGGAACACGACCCGACGGAGCCCGGCTCGGTGGAGCCCGGCTCGGCGGGACGGCCCTCGCGGGGCTGGGCGTCCTCGCCTTCTCGCTCACCTTCCCCGCCACCGTCTGGGGCCTCACGGGCCTCGGCCCCTGGTCGCTGGTGACCGTCCGGGGAGTGCTGGCCGCGCTGATCGCGGGCGGCTGTCTGCTCGCCCTGCGCGTCCCCGTGCCGGACCGCGCGCACTGGCCGGGGCTCGCCGTCGTCGCGGGCGGCGTGGTCCTCGGGTTCCCCCTGCTCACCACGCTCGCGCTGCGGACCGCCGACAGCGGGCACGCCGCGGTGGTCATCGGACTGCTGCCACTGGCCACGGCCGTCTGCGCCACGCTGCGCACCGGGCGCCGCCCCTCCCCCGCGTTCTGGGCCGCCGCCTCGGCGGGAGCCCTGGCCGTGGCCGCCTTCACCCTCACCCGGGGCGGCGGCTCGCTGGGCACCGCCGATCTGTACCTCCTCGGGGCGCTGCTGGTCTGCGCCGCCGGGTACACCGAGGGCGGTCGGCTGGCCCGGACCCTGCCCGGCTGGCAGGTCATCGCCTGGGCGCTGGTGGCGTGCCTGCCGCTGACCGTGCCGGGAGCCCTGGTGGCCCTGGCGCACGAACCGGTCGAACTGACGGCCCGCGCGGTGGCGGGAGTGCTGTGGGTGGCGGCGGGCTCTCAGTTCCTCGGACTGGTCGTCTGGTACCGGGGCATGGCGTCGATCGGCGTCCCCCGCGCCAGCCAGCTCCAGCTCGCACAGCCGCTGCTCACCCTCGGCTGGTCGGTGTTGCTGCTCGGCGAGTCCCTGAGCTGGGCCGCACCACTGACGGCGGCCGCGGTACTGGTCTGCGTCGCGGTCACCCAACGGGCCCGCGTCTGACGTCGACCCCACGCCCGACCCTCGCGGCGAACCCGGACGTAAACTGACGAATACGACACGGACCATCCCGGGACGACACGTGCCGGGCGGACGAGGAGGGCACCGGGATGAGAGCCACCAAGGGCGACCGGCTGCTGGTGCACGGCAGGACCGTCGGACGGCACGACCGGGTCGCGGAGATCGTCGAGGTGATGGGGGACGCGGGCGGCCCGCCGTACCGCGTCCGCTACGAGAACGGACACGAGGCCGTCAAGTCCCCCGGCCCCGACTGCGTCGTCCGGCACGGCTCCGCGCCGCGCGGCGGCGACCGGCGCGGCGGCGGCAGCGGACGCTGAGCCCCCGGCGGACACGGCCGGACGGCCCCGGCGGCGCGCCCCGGCCCACGGACCACCGCCCTACCGCGCCCGCGCCCGCGCCCGCGCCCGCGCCCGGTAATGGTCCTGGACCACCCGGGCCATCGCCCCGGTCGGATCGGTGCGCACCTCCCGGCCGGAGAAGAAGACGTGCCCGTCCACCCGGGGGTACCGCTCCCGGGCGAGGGCGAGGTGGCGGGACAGCTCGGCGGGGTCCCGCCAGGCCGCGGGCTGGGCGGGGTCGCCCGCCTTGTACAGGGCCTCCCCGATGTACAGCTCGACGTCCGTGCCCTCCGCCACCCCGGACCACCAGGCCAGCAACCGGGCGTAGTCGGCGGCCTCGAACCCGATGTTCCAGTACAGCTGGGGGCAGACGTAGTCGATCCAGCCCTCCCGGACCCAGGTGCGGGTGTCCGCGTACAGGTCGTCGTAGGTCTGCACCCCGGCGCGGGTGTCCGAGCCGCGCGGATCGGTGGCGGCGTTGCGCCACACCCCGAAGGGGCTGATCCCCAGCCGGGTGCCCGGACGCAGCGCGCGCAGCCTCCCGGCGGTCTCCCGCACCAGCAGATCGGTGTTGTGGCGGCGCCAGGACGCCCGGTCCTCGAAGTCCGCGCCGTGCTCGGCGAAGGACGCGTCGTCGTCGAACTCCTGCCCGGCGACCGGATAGGGGTAGAAGTAGTCGTCCCAGTGGACCGCGTCCACCGGGTAGCGGCGGACGGCGTCCAGCATCGCGTCCCGGACGAAGGTCCGGACCTCCGGCCGACCGGGGTCGTAGTAGAGACGGCCGCCGTAGGGGACCGTCCACTCCGGGTGGCGGCGGGCCGGGTGTCCGGCGGCGAGCCGCTCCCGGTCGGTGTGGAAGGCGACGCGGTAGGGGTTGAACCAGGCGTGCAGCTCCAGCCCCCGGTCATGGGCCTCCGCGACGGCGGTGCCGAGCGGGTCCCATCCCGGGTCACGGCCCTGGACCCCGGTGAGGTACTGCGACCAGGGCTCGTGCGGGGACGGCCACAGGGCGTCGGCGGTGGGCCGGACCTGGAGGATCACGGCGGTCAGCCGCCGTTCCACCGCCACGTCGAGGTAGCGCAGCAGCTCGTCCCGCTGTTCGGCGGCGGTGAGCCCGGCCTTGGAGGGCCAGTCCCGGTTGGTGACGCTGGCCAGCCACATCCCCCGGGTCTCGGGGACCTCCCGACGGGGAGCGGTGGCGGGCGGCCGGGGGCTGGCGGTGGCCGCGTCCCCGGCCACCGCCAGCCCGGCCAGGGCCGCCATCGATCCCACCGTGAACTCCCTGCGGCTCACGAACCCCATCCGCCGTCCCGCCTCTCCGCTCCGGCACCACGCCGTGTCCCCCGGACGCCGTGACCGGCCCCGTCCCCCCAGGATGCCCGACCCCCGGCGACCGGGCGGCGGGAAGATCCGGAGTACCGTGCGGGACGGAGGCAGCCGTTCGGGCCCGCCCGGCCCGCTCGGAACGAGGTTCACGAAGGGGACGAAGTGACGGACACGCTGACCGACATCACACGCGTCGGAGTGGTGGGCTGCGGCCAGATGGGTGCGGGGATCGCGGAGGTCTGCGCCCGCGCCGGACTGGACGTCAGGGTCGCCGAGACCACCGGCGAGGCCCTGGAGCTGGGCCGCACCCGGCTGTACGGCTCCCTGGCCAAGGCCACCGAACGCGGCAAGATCAGCGAGGCGGAACGCTCGGCCGCGCAGGACCGGCTGAGCTTCACCACCGACCTCGGCGAGTTCGCCGACCGCGATCTGGTGATCGAGGCCGTGGTGGAGAACGAGCAGGTCAAGACGGAGATCTTCCAGATCCTGGACCAGGTGGTGACCCGGCCGGACGCCATCCTCGCCTCCAACACCTCCTCCATCCCCCTGGTCCGGCTGGCGGTCGCCACCTCACGGCCCGACCAGGTCATCGGCATCCACTTCTTCAACCCCGCCCCGGTGCAGGCGCTGGTGGAGCTGATCCCCGCGCTCACCACCTCCGAGGGCACCCTCGGCCGCGCCCAGCTGATGGTCGAGAAGACCCTGGGCAAGCACGCGATCCGGGCCCAGGACCGCTCCGGGTTCGTGGTGAACGCGCTGCTCATCCCGTATCTGCTGTCGGCGGTCCGGATGTTCGAATCGGGGATCGCCAGCCGCGAGGACATCGACAACGGGATGGAGCTGGGCTGCGCGCACCCGATGGGCCCGCTGCGGCTCGCGGACCTCATCGGCCTGGACACGGTGGCCTCGGTCGCCGACTCCATGTACGCGGAGTACAAGGAACCGCTGTACGCCGCCCCGCCGCTGCTCCAGCGGATGGTGGACGCGGGACGGCTGGGCCGGAAGTCCGGCTCCGGGTTCTACACCTACGGCTGAGCCCCGGACGACGGCCGGGCCCGGACGACGACGACCGGGTCCGGACGGCCACCGGGTCCGGACGCTGACCGGGCCCCGGGGCCCGCCCACGCTCCCGGCACGCCACGGCCTCGGCCGGGGCCCCAGCCCCAGCCCCAGCCCCAGCCCCAGCCCCAGCCCCAGCCCCAGCCCCAGCCCCAGCCCCAACAGGCGTGCCACGGCCGGACCGGGCAACCCACAGCGCCCCCGCGCCCCGTCCGGAATCCGCCCACCGCCCCCGGTGACTACCCCCGGACCGCCGCCCGGCCGTCCCGGTGCGCGGGCCGGGGCACCGGACCGCCCGCCCGGGGCTCCGCGCGGTCGCCGTCCTCGCGCAGCACCAGCACGGTGACGTCGGCGTCGGGCGACCCCCCGGTGTGCCGCGACAGCTGCCCGAGGACCGCGCGGACCACCCCGTCCGGGGAGAGCGGCACCGTGCGGATGGCGTTCAGCAGCGCCACCTCCGGGGAGAACGGCCGGCCCCGGCGGTCCCGGGCGTCGACCAGCCCGACGGTGTGCAGGAACAGCGCCTCGCCCGGTCGCAGCCGTCCGCAGCGCACCAGCGGAGGGTCGGCGGGGAGCGGGAAGGGGCCGAGCGGCGGCAGCGGATCGGCCTCGCTGACGGGGAAGGCCCGGCCCCGGGCGCCCCGGGGCCCGGTGAGGGCGCGCAGCCGGTAGGGCCACGGATGGCCGCAGTTGACGGCGACGACCTCGCCGTCGGCGTCGATCTCCACCAGCAGCAGGGTGACGAACTCCTCGGTGAGCGGGCCGTCCGGGGGCGGTCCGGGCCGGTCCCCGAGGTGCCGGGCGAGCGCGCGGTCCAGCCGTCGCACCACCCCGGTCAGCTCCGGCTCGTCGTGCCCGGCCTCGCGGAAGCCGCCGAGGACGGCCGCGACCGTCGACAGGGCGGCGAGGCCGTGGCCCCGGACCTCGCCCACGACGATCCGCACCCCGTGCTCGGTGGCGAGGACGTCGTAGAGGTCGCCGCCGACCCGGTCGCCGCGTCCGGCGGGGATCCGGCCCCCGGCAAGGGCGAGGCCGCCGATCCGCTCGGGGAGACGGCGCAGCAGGACGCTCCGGGCCGCGTGGGCGATCCGCCACGGCTGCCGGACCTCGCGCAGCACGCGGGCGCGGACATGAGCGGCGAGTCCCGCCCCGAGGACCAGGAACACCGCGCCGGTGACGATCCGGGCCCGGGTCCCCGGGTCCCGGGCGAGCGGGCAGAGCAGTTCGTAGCCGACGGCGAGCGCGCCCCAGAGGGTCGGCGGCCCCAGCGCCCGCGCGGCGGACCGGACCCGGGGGGTGGTGGGCCCCCAGCTGACGCGGATCATGCCGGTGGTCCCCTCGTAGCCCTGCTCCTGGGCCGAAACCCGCACGGCCGGATCGATTCTGGCGAGCCGGTGCCCCCCGGTGGGCGGGACGACCGGCGCTGCCACCCGATCGAGTGAGCGGGGAGCGGGAACGGCTCGGGGGCGCGCCCCTGTGATCAGGACGCGCCCCCGAGCGGGACGCCGACCGGGTGCGACCCCGGCGGCCCGGTGGATCAGGCTCCGCGCAGCACCGCGCCCGCGCCTTCCGCCGCCCGGGCGACGGCCGCGTCACGGGCGGCCGACGCCTCCTCGACGGTCAGCGTGCGGTCGGGGGCCCGGAAGCGCAGCGCGTACGCCAGCGACTTGCGGCCCTCGCCGATCTGGTCGCCGGTGTAGACGTCGAACAGCCGGACGGACTCCAGCAGCGGACCGGCGCCCAGGCGGAGCTGGTGCTCCACGAAGGCGGCGGGCACCTCGGCGGCCACCACGAGCGCCACGTCCTGGGTCGCCACCGGGAAGGTGGAGATCCGGGGCGCCTGCGGCACCGACTCGCCCGAACGCTGGAGGAGGTCCAGGTTCAGCTCCATCGCGCTGGTCCGGGCGGGCAGCCCGAACGCCTTGACGACCCGGGGGTGCAGCTCGCCCGCGTGTCCGACGAGGGTCTTGACCCCGTCCAGGGCGACGAACAGCGCGGCGCAGCGGCCCGGGTGCCAGGGGGCGTACTGCCCCTGCTCGACGATGAGTTCGGCGCCCACCTCACGGGCCACGGTACGGGCCGCCTGGACCGCGTCGGCCCAGTCGGCCGGGCGTCCCGCGCCCCACCAGCCGGCCTGCTCACGGGCGCCCGCGAGGACGACCGCGGCGTGCCGGGGCTGGACCGGCAGCGCGGCCGTGAGCCCCATGATCTCCTCGTCGGAGGGGCGGTGGTCCACCGGCAGCCGGGCCGCGGTCCGCCGCTCCTCGCGGGGGTGGAAGACCAGCCCGGTCTCGAACAGCGCCAGGTCGTGGGAACCACGTCCGTCGTTGCGGCGCAGCGCGGCGAGCAGCCCCGGCAGCAGCGTGGTCCGCAGCGCGGGCTCCTCGTCGCTGAGCGGGTTGACCAGCCGGACGGTGCGGCGGTCGGGGTCGTCGGCGGCGAGACCGAGCTGGTCGAACGCCTGCTCCCCGAGGAACGGGTAGTTCAGCGCCTCGACGTAGCCCGCGCCCGCGAGCGCCCGGCCGACCCGGCGGTGCAGCCGCTGCCGTTCGGTGAGTCCGCGTCCGGCCGGGGGCCGGGGCAGGGTGGAGGGCAGGTTCTCGTAGCCCTCCAGCCGGATGACCTCTTCGGCGAGGTCGTTGGGGTCGGTGAGGTCGGGCCGCCAGGACGGGACGGTGACCGTCAGCTCGTCCTGTCCGTAGACGTCGCAGCCGACCTCCTGGAGGCGGCGCACGACCGTCTCCCGGCCGTAGGCCACGCCCGCGACCCGGTCCGGGTGGTCGGCGTGGATCCGGATGGTGCGCGGGGCGTCGGGGCCGATGAACTCGGTGACGCCCGCGTCGGCGGTGCCGCCCGCGAGGAGGATCAGCAGGTCGACGGTGCGCTGGGCGGCGGCGGAGGCGGCCTTGGGGTCGACCCCGCGCTCGAAGCGCTTGGACGCCTCGGAGGACAGCTTGTGGCGGCGGGCGGTCCGGGCGATGGTCACCGCGTCGAAGTGCGCGGCCTCGATGACCACCTCGGTGGTGCCGGTGGCCTCGCCGCCGTGCGGCCCGGCGGCCGCGTCGGCGATCTCGGTGTCGGCGCCGCCCATGACGCCCGCGAGCCCGACCGGGCCGCGGCTGTCGGTGATCACCAGGTCCTCGGCGTCGAGGACCCGCTGGGTGCCGTCCAGGGTGGTGAGCTTCTCGCCGGGTTCGGCGCGGCGGACCCCGAGGGGGCCCTCCACCCGGTGCCGGTCGTAGGCGTGCAGGGGCTGGCCCAGCTCCAGCATCACGTAGTTGGTGATGTCGACGGCCAGCGAGATCGGGCGCATCCCGGCCTTCTGCAGCCTGCGGCGCAGCCAGATCGGGGAGCGGGCCTCGGGGTCGAGTCCGGTGACCGTGCGGGCGGTGAAGCGGTCGCAGGCCCGGGGGTCGTCGACCTGGACCGGGTAGCCGTAGGCGTTGGGGCCGGGCACGTCGAGCAGCGCGGGGTCGCGCAGCGGCAGTCCGTAGGCGGTGGCGGCCTCGCGGGCCACTCCGCGCATCGACAGGCAGTAGCCCCGGTCGGGGGTGACCGCGATGTCGAGGACCTCGTCGACGAGTTCCAGCAGCTCGATCGCGTCGGTGCCGACCTCGTGCTCGGGCGGCAGGACGATGATGCCCTTGGTGCCGTCGTCGCCCATGCCCAGTTCGTCGCTGGAGCAGATCATGCCGCGCGAGACCCGGCCGTAGGTCTTGCGCTCGGCGATGGCGAAGCCGCCGGGCAGTTCGGCGCCGGGCAGCACCACGACGACCTTGTCGCCCACGGAGAAGTTGCGGGCGCCGCAGACGATCTCCTGCGGGGCGCCGGTGCCGTTGGCGGTGCCGACGTCGACGGTGCAGAAGCGGATGGGCTTCTTGAAGCCCTCCAGTTCCTCGATGGTGAGGACCTGACCGACGACGAGGGGGCCCTTGAGGCCCGCGCCGAGCGGTTCGACGGTCTCGACCTCCAGACCGGCGGCGATCAGCCGGGTCTGGACGTCACGACCGGTCTCGGTGGCGGGGAGGTCGACGTACTCCCGCAGCCAGGAAAGCGGGACCCGCATCAGATCTCCATCCCGAACGGCCGGGTGAAGCGGACGTCACCCTCGACCATGTCTCGCATGTCCTCGACGTTGTGGCGGAACATCAGCATCCGTTCGATGCCGAACCCGAAGGCGAATCCGCTGTACTTCTCCGGGTCGACGCCACAGGCGACGAGCACCCGGGGGTTGACCATGCCGCAGCCGCCCAGCTCGATCCAGCCCTCGCTGCCGCAGGTGCGGCAGGGGCGGTCGGGGTCGCCGACGGACTCGCCGCGGCAGACGTAGCAGAGCATGTCCATCTCGGCGGACGGCTCGGTGAAGGGGAAGTAGTTGGGCCGCAGCCGGGTCTTCATGTCCGGCCCGAAGAGCGACTGGACCATGTGGTCGAGGGTGCCCTTGAGGTCGGCCATGGTCAGGCCCTCGTCCACGGCGAGCAGCTCGATCTGGTGGAAGACCGGGGTGTGCGTGGCGTCCAGCTCGTCGGTGCGGTAGACCCGGCCGGGACAGACCACGTAGACGGGCAGCTCACGGCCGAGCAGCGCGCGGGCCTGCACCGGGGAGGTGTGGGTGCGCAGCACCACGCCGGACTCCGCGCCGTCCCCGTCCGGACCGGCGACGAAGAACGTGTCCTGCATCTGCCGGGCGGGGTGGTCGGGGGTGAAGTTCAGGGCGTCGAAGTTGAACCACTCGGCCTCGGCCTCGGGGCCCTCGGCGATCTCGTAGCCCATGTCCACGAAGACGTCGGAGACCCGCTCCATGAGGGTGGTCAGCGGGTGCCGGGCACCGGCCGGGACGCGGTCGTAGGGCAGGGTGACGTCGACCGCCTCCTCCACCAGGACCCGGGCGTCCCGCTCGGCCTCCAGTTCCGCCTGACGGGCGGCGAGGGCCTTGTTCACGGCGCCCCGGGCCTGTCCGACGCGCTTGCCCGCCTCGGCCTTGGCCTGCGGGGGCAGTGCGCCGATCTCCCGGTTGGCGAGCGCCAGCGGGGAGGTGCCGCCCGTGTGGGCGATCTTCGCCTCCTGGAGCTGCGCGAGGTCGCCGGCGGCGGCGAAGGCGGCGAGCGCCTCGTCCCGCGTCCGCTCGATCTCTTCCGGTTTCAGTGCCTCGACCTCGACAGGGTCGTACGACTTGTTCGGTGCCGACATCTCTTCCCGTGCTTCCGATTGGCTGGCGGATGGTCCCCGGCCCGGCTCGTGGGCGCCCCGTCCCGGGTGGGGACGTCGCCGTCCCGGACCACGGGGACGCAAAGGTGCCAAAGGCCGAGTCTAACGGGGTCGGGAGGCGCCCCCGTGCCGTAGGCCCTGCCGTCGCACCGCGGTGGCGTACGGGGCACCGGCCGGGGAGGCCGCCCTGACTGCGGTGCCCGTGGACCCTCAGACCAGATAGGCGGGGGTGGCCACGGGCAGGGTAAATCGGAACTGGGCCCCTCCGGTGGGGCAGCGTCCGACGGTGATGGTGCCCCCGTGGGCCTCGACGATGCCCTTGACGATGTAGAGGCCGAGCCCGGTGCCGCCGCGCTTGCTGCCCCGCCAGAAGCGGGTGAAGACACGGTTCATGGACTCCTCCGGGATGCCGGGCCCCTCGTCGCTGACCGTGACCGAGGTTCCGGTGATCCCGGGTTCCCTGGGTGACGGTGAGGGCGCCACCTCGATGGTGACAGTTCCCTCGCCGTGCCGCACGGCGTTTTCCAGGAGGTTGCTGAGCACCTGGTCGACCTTGTCGGGGTCGGCCCAGAGCGCGGGCAGCGGCTGGCGCAGCCGGACCAGGAAGCGGTCGGCGGACTGTCCGGCGGCGACGTGCGCCTGGACGTGGCGGCCGACGGCGGCGCCGATGTCCACGGGCTGGCGGCGGACCTCCAGGCGCCCGGAGTCGATGCGGGAGATGTCCAGGAGTTCCGCGATCAGCCGGGTGACGCGGTTGGCGTCGGCGTCGACGGTCTCCAGCATCAGCCGCTTCTGGTCGTCCGTGAAGCGTTCCCACTTGGCCAGCAGGGTGGCCGTGAAGCCCTTGACGGAGGTCAGGGGGGAGCGCAGCTCATGGGCGACCGTGGCGATCAGCTCGGCGTGGCTGCGCTCGGTGCGGCGGCGGCCCTCGGTGTCCCGCAGCGAGACGACGACCCGGCGGACGGGGCCCTTGGGCTCGGTGCGGACGTAGCGGGCGGTGACCATGACCTCCCGGCCGCCGGGCAGCAGCAGGTTCCGTTCGGGCTGGCCGCCCCGGATGGCGAGGCCGCCGTAGGGGTCGGTCAGCCGCCACCAGCGGCGGCCCTCCAGGTCCTCCAGCGGGAGGGCGCGCTCCAGCGGGGCGCCGAGGGCGTCGGCGGGGCGGACGGCGGTGATCCGGGCGGCTGCGGCGTTGAAACAGATGACCCGGCCGCCCTCGTCGGCGATGACCAGCCCGTCGGGGAGGTCGTCGGGGGCGATCCCGTACACGTCAGGGCAGGGTGCCGCGTCCGGACCGGACGTGCCGTCCGTGGCCGCCGCACCGCTGGTTCCGACCCTCATCACCCCGTACCCCACCTCTCGAACTGGCGCAGTGGGCCCCCGAGTTCGTCACCCTACTAGTCGCCGGTCCCCTACTACCAGTCACGTGTGACGCGCGGAGACCCGTGGGGCGCGCGGGGGACGGCGGGACGGCCGGTGGGCGCCCTGTCCGCGCGCTCCCTACGCTCGGCAGCCGCCCTCCGCGCGCTGGGCGCGGGCGGAGGCGTAGAGGCAGACCGCGGCGGCGGTCGCGAGGTTGAGGCTCTCGGCCCGGCCGTGGATGGGGACCCGGACCACGGCGTCCGCGAGGGCGCGGGTCTCCTCGGGCAGGCCCCACGCCTCGTTGCCGAAGACCCAGGCGGTGGGGCCGCCCATGGCGCCCCGGTCGAGTTCGGTGTCCAGGTCGTCGGTGCCCGCGCCGTCGGCGGCGACGATCCGCGTCCCCGCCTCGCGCAGCCGGGTGACCGCGGTCTCCACGGGGACGCCGACGGCCACCGGCAGGTGGAACAGGGAGCCGACGGAGGCCCGGACCGCCTTGGGGTTGTAGAGGTCCACGGAGGCGTCGGTGAGCACGACGGCCTCGGCCCCGGCGGCGTCGGCGCAGCGCAGCACGGTTCCGGCGTTGCCGGGGTCGCGGACGTGGGCGAGGACCGCGACCAGCCGGGGGCGGGCGGCGACGATCTCCGCGAAGGGGGTGTCGAGGAAGCGGCAGACCCCGACGAGCCCCTGGGGGGTGACGGTGGTGGAGATCTCCGCGATGACGTCCTCACCGGCGAGGTGGACGCGGGCGCCCGCGCTCCGGGCCTCCCCGACGATGTCGGGGTAGCGGTCGGCGGCGTCCGGGGTGGCGAAGAGCTCCACGAGGACGGGGCGGTCGGCCACGCGGTGGGCCGCCGCCTCCCGTACGGCCTGGGGTCCCTCGGCCAGGAAGAGGCGTTCCTTGCCCCGGACGTTGCGGCGCGCGAGCCGTCTGGCCGCGGTGACCCGCGCGGATCGCGGAGAGATCAGCTCGGGGCCGGTGGTCATCGGGCTCTCCCGGTGGTCGAGGGTTCGGTACGGGCGGCGTCCGCCCGGTCGTCGGCCGGGGCCGGACCGTGGGCGGACGCAGCCGGACCCGTGGACCGGTCGGGTCCACGGGTCCGGACGTCACCGCCGCTGAGCGGCGGGGGCGACGGCTCAGGCAGCCGCGCGCGGGGCGTTCACGTCGCTCGGCAGCGCCTTCTGCGCGACCTCGACCAGCGCCGCGAAGGCGTTGGCGTCGTTGACGGCCAGCTCGGCGAGGATCTTGCGGTCCACCTCGATGTTGGCGGCCTTCAGACCCTGGATGAAGCGGTTGTAGGTGATGCCGTTGGCGCGGGCAGCGGCGTTGATCCGCTGGATCCACAGCTGACGGAAGTCGCCCTTGCGCTTCTTGCGGTCGTTGTAGTTGTAGACGAGGGAGTGGGTGACCTGCTCCTTCGCCTTGCGGTACAGGCGCGAGCGCTGCCCGCGGTAGCCGCTGGCCTGCTCCAGGATCGCCCGGCGCTTCTTGTGGGCGTTGACTGCCCGCTTGACGCGTGCCACTTGTTAGCTCCTTGTAGCGGGGCCGTGGTGCTCTTCACACGGCCCGGTAATCGATTGGGTCCCGGTCCCGACGTCGCTCGGCCCCCTCAGGGGCCGGACGTCACTTGCCGAGAAGCTTCTTGATCTTCTTGGCGTCGCCCGGGGCCATCTCGGCGTTGCCGGTGAGGCGACGCGTCAGACGGGACGACTTGTGCTCGAGCAGGTGGCGCTTGCCGGCACGCTCGCGGAGCACCTTGCCGGAGCCGGTGATCTTGAAGCGCTTGCTGGCACCGCTGTGCGACTTGTTCTTCGGCATAGCGCCGTTATCTCCTCGTCGGTGGCGCCCCGGCGCCCGGTCCGGGGACCGGGCACGGTGGAGCGTCATGTATGTGGTTGGACATCCCCGGACGCGAGCCCTGGGATCACGCCTCGGCGGACGCCTCGGCCGGGGCCTCCGCGACCTCGGCGGGAGCTTCCGCGGCCTCGGCGGGGGCCGGGGCCTCCTCCTCGGCGGCGGGCTGCTGCACGCGGCCCGGCTGCTGGGCCTGGCGCTCGGCCTTGCGGGCGGCCTGGGCCTCCCGGGCCTCGGCCATCGCCTCGGTCTTCTTCTTGTGCGGACCGAGGACCATGATCATGTTTCGGCCGTCCTGCTTCGGATTGGACTCCACGAAGCCCAGGTCCTGGACGTCTTCCGCGAGCCGCTGGAGCAGGCGGTAGCCGAGCTCCGGCCGGGACTGCTCGCGACCACGGAACATGATCGTGATCTTG
Source organism: Streptomyces sp. JNUCC 64 (assembly GCF_054484115.1). NCBI lineage: Bacteria > Bacillati > Actinomycetota > Actinomycetes > Kitasatosporales > Streptomycetaceae > Streptomyces > Streptomyces sp. JNUCC 64. The sequence continues at coordinate 6,934,108 of NZ_CM137015.1, read as the reverse complement.
ACCTTGTCGCCCTGCTTGAGGAACCGGACGACATGACCCTTCTTGGTGTCATAGTCGTGCGGGTCGATCTTCGGCCGGAGCTTCATCTCCTTGATGACCGTGTGCGCCTGGTTCTTGCGCGCCTCACGGGCCTTCATGGCCGACTCGTACTTGAACTTCCCGTAGTCCATGAGCTTGCAGACGGGCGGACGGGCGGTCGCCGCGACCTCGACCAGGTCCAGGTCGTACTCCTGGGCAAGCTCCAGGGCCTTGGCGAGCGGAACGATTCCGACCTGCTCGCCGCTGGGACCGACAAGTCGCACCTCGGGAACGCGAATCCGGTCGTTGATGCGGGGCTCGGCGCTGATGGATCCTCCTCGATAGCACCACGCGGCGGCCTGGCGGACAGCCGCGTAACGTCTCTTTTCGTTAGACCTAACCGCGCCGGTACACGAAAAATGCCCCGGACGATCACAACGGGGCTCCTTGCGTACCGGAGCACCGCCGCGACGAAGCGGGGCGCGCATTCGGGCTGCTCGCACCCCGAAGGAGTACGATCGCCTGACCGGTGACCCGCCGCCCCGGAGGGCGGTCAGGTGGGAGAGCGGAGCCTCCACTTGTGGGCCGGGCACGCGAATGCCCAGCCGGTCGTGGTTACAAGTTAACAGCTCCACGTCAAGAGGGCCAATCAGCGGGGACCCGGGCCGCGCGCCCCGGGCGGGTCCCCGGGGCGCGGGCCGCCGGGGCCGGTCTCCGGCCCGCCGGACGGCGGCCTATCGTGGGGGCATGAGCGACGCCACCCCTGAGAGCCCGGCCGCCGAGGCCGCCGAGGCCACGGCCCCCGACTTCGACACCATGACCCGGGACATCGCGGACGTCCCCGCGGTCGAGGTGATCACCACGGTGGCGGTCCACCTGATGAGCGCCGCCGCGGTGAACCTCGGTCTCGCGGAGGACGGCGAGGGGCACAAGGACCTCGACGAGGCCCGCAAGCTGATCCACGCGCTGGCCGGTCTGGTGGACGCGGGCGGCACCGAGATCAGCTCCTTCCACGCGGCCCCGCTGCGCGACGGTCTGAAGTCCCTCCAGCTGGCCTTCCGCGAGGCGTCCACCGTGGCGGACGAGCCGGGCCAGGGTCCGGGCGAGAAGTACACGGGCGCGGTCTACGGCTGACCCCCGCCCGCACCACCCCCGCCGGACGGGTCCGTACGCACGGGCCGGTCCGGCGCCGAGGCCCCCGCCTGTGCGGGGGCCTCGTTCTTTTCCCGGTGCGGGGGACGTCTGCCTGGGGGACGCGCCGGGACCCCTCCCCCAGTCGGTGCCGGGCCCTTCCCCGGTCGGGTTCCGGTACCTCTCCGGACCGTGCCGGGGCCCCTCCCCCCGGCAGCTCCGGGACCGCTTCCCCGAGTCGTGCCGGGACCGGCCCCGGGGAGGGGCCGACGGTCGGTCCGGTGCGGCCGGGCGGGCGGGGACGCGTCAGGCGCGGGTGTACAGCGGGCGGCCGGGCGGGACGGTGCCCGGCGGCAGCAGCGCCAGGTCGAGGCCGCGCACCAGCCTCGCCCGCAGGGTCAGGTCCTCCGCGAGGCGTCCGGCCAGGGCCCGCACCACCTCGGCGGCGCTCGCCGCCGGGTCCAGGACCAGGGCGAGGACCCCGTCGGCGGGGCCGGGGCCCAGATGGGCGGCGACCACGGCGGGCTCGGCGGCGACGATCGTCCGCACCGCCCCGGTGACCGCCGGGTCGGCGAGCGGGTCGGTGCTGACGCGGCCCTCGGCGAGGGCGAGCAGCGCGGGTCCGGTCAGCTCGTAGGGGACGGGTCCCGCGACGTCGATGACGACGGTGTCGGCCTTCTCGTGGGCGGCGGCCCGCAGGGCCTGCTCCAGGGGGACGGCGACGGGACGGGCGGCGGGGTCCCAGCGGGCGAGGGATTCGGTGGAGGTGAAGGCGGGCAGGGCGGTGCGGCCGCGCGCCTTCAGCGTGGGCACGGCCATCTCGCTGGTCTTCTCGCGGCGCAGCCCGTTCGCGTCCTCCTCGACCTCGCCCAGCAGGGCGACCATCGGGACCAGCAGCCGGGTGCCCCGCAGCGCCTCCAGGAGGGGTCCCTCGGCGGTGCGGTCGGCGGCCCAGGCGGTGAGCGCGGCGCTCAGCCGGGGGTCCGCGGAACCGTCGTCGTCGGAGTAACCGGGCTGCGGGATGCTCTTCTTCGCCACGGGCCGATCCTAGTGGGCCCCGGTGGGGGCCTCGGTGGGTGGTGTCCGGCCGGCGGGGGCGGCGGGCCGGGCCGTCACACGCCCCCGTGGGGGCCGACCCGGGCCGGGGCGAGGGGGCGGGGAGGGGTCCGCCCGCATTCTCAGCGGAAGCTGAGATTCATCTCACGGGACCCACACGAGGGCGCCGGAGCATCCCCCGCATGTTGCCGCGCTCATCCGCACCGGCGAGGGGCACCGCCCCGTCCGGGCGCCGGATCGTCCTGCTGATACTCCTCGGCTCGTTACTGGGCGGACTGCTGGGCTGTTCCTCGCCCGCGTCGTCCTCCGGGCGGACCCGTCCGGCCTCCTCGGGGCCGCCCGACACGGCGTCCCGGTCGTCGTCCCCGGGCGCCGCGCGGCCGTCCCCGACGGGGTCCGCCAGGGCGTCCGGGCAGGACGCCGACCGCCGGGCGGAGCGGCTGGCCCGGGCCATGGAGAACGTCCGCCTCCGGGGGAGGTCACGGTTCTCGGTGGCGGTGGCTCCCCTGGACGGACCCGGCGAGCCGCTGGCCTACCGGGGGTCGACGCCGTTCGTGACCGCCAGCATCGTGAAGGTGGACATCCTGGCCGCGCTGCTGCTGGACGCCCAGCGGTCGGGGCGGTCGCTGACGGCGGACGAGCGGCGGCTCTCGGCAGCGATGATCGAGTACAGCGACAACGACTCGGCGAGCGCGCTGTGGAGGAGCGTCGGCGGGTCCGACGGGCTGGACGCGGCGAACGAGCGGCTGGGGCTGGAGGAGACCCGGGGCGGCACCGAGGGGCACTGGGGGCTGACCCGGACCACGGCGGTGGACCAGGTGGCGCTGTTGCGGGCGGTGTTCGCCCCGGAGGACGGGGCGGCGCTGGACGCCTCGTCGCGGGCGTTCCTGCGGCGGCTGATGGGGCGGGTGACGAAGGGGCAGGACTGGGGGGTCTCGGCGGCGGGCGACGGGGACCCGGAGCTGAAGAACGGGTGGCTGCCCCGGTCCGCGACGGGGTTGTGGGTGGTCAACAGCGTGGGGCGGGTGACTGCGGACGGGCGGGAGTACCTGGTGGCGGTGCTGTCCGACGGCCATGCGTCGTTGGAGGAGGGGATCGGGGTGGTGGAGCGGGTCGCCGGGGCGGCGGTGGAGGTCGCCGCCGGGACCTGAGCCGGTCGCCGTTCCTCCGCTCGCGCCCCGAGTCGGTCGGTGGCTCCCTCGGGCACGTGCTTGTGCGCCGGGCGCGCCTCGGTCGGTGCGGGTCGGTGTCTCGCCCCTGTGGTCCGGGGTGCTCGCGCCGTTCCCCGCGCCCCCAACGGGTGCGCTCTGGCCGGGGGCATCGTCCCTCTGCGGGTTCGCTGTGGTCATTCGCGCAGTTCCCCGCGCCCCTTATCGGGGGCGTCCTGGCTCAGGTGCGGTGCTCCCTGCGGGTTCGCTGGGGGTGCTCGCGCCGTTCCTCGCGCCCCCAACGGGTGCGTTCTAGCCGGGGGCATCGTCCCTCTGCGGGTTCGCTGTGGTCATTCGCGCAGTTCCCCGCGCCCCTTATCGGGGGCGTCCTGGCTCAGGTGCGGTGTCCCCTGCGGGTTCGCTGGGGGTGCTCGCGCCGTTCCCCGCACCCCTTATCGGGGGCGTCCTGGTTCAGGTGTGGTGCTCGCTGCGGGTTCCTGAGGGGTGGTCGGGTCGTTCACCGCGTCTCCTGTCGGGCGTGTCGTCCTGGGGCTGGGGCGGTCACTCCGGGCGGCGGCGCCAGAGGACGACGGAGACGGCCAGCAGGGCGACCCCGGCGGCGCCCGCGGCCGGGGTGATCCAGCTGTCCTCCTCCTTCCGTTCGGGACGGTCCGGGCCGGGACCGAAGTAGCGCTCGCGGTGGGCCGCCGGACGCGGGTCGGGGCGGACGGAGGCGCCCTGCTGGATCGCGGCGGCGGGGTCGACGAGGCCGAAGCCCCGGGAGTCGTCCCGGCCGCCCTCGGGCGGGTTCCGCGCGGTGTCCTCCAGCAGCCGTTTGACCTGGGCGGGCGTCAGACCGGGGTGGGCCGCCCTGATCAGCGCGGTGGCGCCGGAGACGAACGCGGCGGCGGCGCTGGTGCCCCAGCCCTCGTAGTAGCGGCGGTCGGGGTCCACCAGGACGACGTCCTCGCCGGGCGCGCTGACCGTGGCGTACCAGCGGCGGGTGGAGAACGGGGCGCGGGTGCCGAAGCGGTCCACGGCGGTGGCCGCGATGACGCCCGGGTAGGCGGCGGGGTACGAGACGTGGTCGCCCTTCTCCCCGCCGTTGCCCGCCGAGGCGACGACGGAGGCGCCCTTCTTCAGGGCGTACTGGACGGCCGCGTCCTCGGCGGGTTCGGGGTGGGCGGAGGCCGAGTCGTCGCCGAGCGAGAGGTTGATGACGTCGGCGCCCTGGTCGGCGGCCCAGCGGATGCCCTCGGCGAGGGCGGTGCCCCGGGTGTCGCGGGCCTTCTTGCGGGCGGGGTCACCGTCCTCCAGGATCACCCGGATCGGGAGGACCTTCGCCTCGGGGGCGATGCCGAGGACCCCGTCCGCGTTGCCGGGGCCGTGTCCGTGCCCGGCGATGATCCCGGCCATCGCGGTGCCGTGCCGGGCCCAGGGACGGTCACCGCGCTCGGCGCCGAAGCCGATCAGGTCCTTGCCGGGCAGGATGTTGCCGGTCAGGTCGGGGTGGGAGTCGTCCACCCCGGTGTCGAGGACGGCGACCACGATGCCCTCGCCCTTGGTGGTGCGCCACGCCTCCTGGACCCGGAGGGCCTCGTGGCTCCACTGGCGGGCGCGGATGCCGTCGGCGTGCGCGGCGGTGGCGGGCAGCAGGGCGAGGGAAGCGGCGAGCGCCGTGGACAGGGTGACGGTGGCGGCCCGGACGGCGGCCCGGGGCGGAGGCGTCGCGCGGCGGGGCGCCAACGGCCGTCGGGTGGCCGTCGGGGGTACCGCCGTCGGAAGGAGGGCGGTCCGCCGGGTGACGGGCCGCCGGGGCGCGGGCTGTCGGGAGGCGGCGCGTTCGGGCGTGGTCATGACGCCTTCTCCGTGGCGCCGGCGACGCGCTGCCGCAGGGCGCGTTCGACGCGGTCGGCGAGGCCCTTCGCCTCGTGGCCGAGGCCGGACTGCGAGGGGGCGGAGGTGCCGTCGCCCCGGGCGGCCTCGACGGCGGGTTCCGGGTCGGTGACCACCCGGCCGTCCGCGAAGCCGGAGACGGCGTAGGTGATCACCGGGGCGTCGGCGCGGACGGACAGCGTCCAGGCCGCCCGCTGCTGGTCCCCGAACCCGGCGGCGGGGGTGCCCTGGGGACCGTAGGCGCGGGGCATCAGTTCGCGGTGCCGGTCGAGGCCGCCCTCGGCGAACCGGGTGCGCAGGGCGCGCATGGCGGGGGCGTCCGCGGTGGTGAACAGCAGCCCCACGGTGGTGAGGTGGCTGCGGGTGGCGTCCGTGTAGGTGGCGCGCAGCAGCCGTTCGCAGCCGACCGGGGCCAGGACCTGGCGCAGCCGGGGGGCGAGGCCCTTGGCGCAGGTGGTGTCGGGGGCCACGGCGACCCGGTGCCAGACGCGGTCGGCGCCGCCGGGGCCCGCCTCGTCGCCCCGGACGACCCGGGGGAACAGTTCGTCCACGGGTGTGTTGTGCCACAGCTCGCGGGCGGCGCTGAAGCCGTCGACGGGCCGGGGAGCCGCAGTGCTGTCGCCGGTGAGCCAACTGCCGGTGACGGCACCGCCGATGAGGCCGAGGCCGAGGATGGCGCAGGCCGCGGCGGTGGCGGCGCGGTAGCGGGCGAAGCCGGTGGGTCCGGGGGCGGGCCCGGGTGCGACGGGGTCGGGGAAGGCGTCGACGGGGAGCCGGTGGACCGGTTCGTCGTCGAAGGGCGCGGCCGGTCCGTACCGCCCGGGCGGGGCGGAGCGGGGGTGGCCGGAGGCTCCCGCCGGGAAGGCGGCCCCGGCGGGGAACCCGGGGGTCCCGTCCGGTCCCGGGGCGGGGTGGCGGGGCGCCGGATGGGCGGGGCGGCCCTGGTGGGGCGGGCGGGGCCGGTGGACGGGTCCGGCGCCGGGCAGTTCGGAACCGGGGGCGTCGTGGGGCGGTTCGGAGCCGAGGGGGTCGTGGGGCGCTCCGGGGGCCGGGAAGCGGCGCGGAGGGCGGAGGGCGCCCCGGGGCTCCGGAGGCGGCTCGTCGGGGAACCGGGCGGAGGCGGCGGGGGGCGGGGGCGCGGCGGTGCGACGGTTCCGGCCCGGGGCACTGGCCGGGCCGGGGCCACCGGACGGGCCGGTCGGACCGGACGGGCGGCGGGCGGCCGAAGGGCCGGGAGGCGCGGCGAAGTCGGTGCCGGAGCCCGTGGTGAAGGCGGGGCCCGGGCCACCGGTCGGGCCGGACGGGCGGCGGGCGGCCGAAGGGCCGGGAGGCGCGGGCGCGGCGAAGTCGGTGGTGAAGGCGGGGCCGGGGTCCGGCTCCGGCCGGGTACGGCGGGGCGCGCCGCCGTACCCGGGGCCGTCCGGCACCGGGTCGTCGTCAGCCATTCCACGAGGGTCGAACACCCCATGAGTATCCAGCGACTTGCGGGAACCGGGGGTGCGCGGAGCGGAACTCGCCACCCCGGAGTGGTCGGGAACGGGGGTGACGGCGGCGCTGTGCGGCGCGCGGACGGGGCGCGGGGGCTCCGGAGGGCGCGGGGGGTGCGCGGGCGGGGGCGGGGAACCGGGCGGGGGCCCGGCGGGACGGGGCGGGGGCGGCACGGGGCGCGCGGGCGGCGCGACGGGACGCGCGGGGGGCGCGGGCGGGCGGGGTGGCGCGGGCGGGTACGCGGGGGCGGGCCCGGTCGTGTCCGTGCTCATGCGCCCCCCATGTCCTGGCCGGCCCCCCTCGGACCGGGCACCCTGCCGGGCGCGCGGTGCCCGGCGCCCCTCCGGTGCCTCGCGGCCCGGTCCGGGGCGGGGGAGGCGGAGGCCGTCCGGTGCCCCGGGCAGGGTCGTCGCCGACCGCCCGGAAGGGCTCGCGTCCGCGGAGCCGGAGACCGCTCCGGCCCGCCCCTCCGGGTCCGGGGGCCGCCCACCGCCCGGACCGTGGCGGGGCCACGGACGTCGTCCGTCCCCGGGGCGAGGGCCCCGGTCCGGACATTCGTCCGGGCGCCGGACCACGGCGTGGCCACGGCTCCTCGGACGGTCGCCGCCACCGGGTTCCCGGCCGGGTCGCACGGCGGGCGGCGCGGCGGGCCGGTCCTCCGGGGTGGTGCCCGGGGTCCGGCCGTTCGTTTGCGTCCGCGTCACTCTACGGGTTGATGACCTTCGACGGGGAGACGGTCCGGCGCACCGGAGGCATCTGCCCGGTACATCCCCCTTACCCCCGGGTAACCGTTCTGGCAGGCTGCGGCCATGACCGAACGCGCAGTCGAACGGGCCCGGTACGACCGGGCGACCGCCGCGCTGGACGCCCCGCTGGCGATCGTGGACCTGGACGCCTTCGACGCCAACGCCGCCGATCTCACGCGCCGGGCGGGCGGCACCCCGGTGCGGGTGGCCACCAAGTCGGTGCGCTGCCGGGCGCTGCTGGAACGGGTGCTGGCCCGGGAGGGGTTCGCGGGCGTGCTGTCGTTCACGCTGGCCGAGTCGGTGTGGCTGGCGCGCCACGGGTTCCCGGACGTCCTGCTCGCCTACCCCTCCTCCGACCGGGCCGCCCTGGCGGAGCTGACCGCCGATCCCCGGCTGGCGGCGGCGGTCACGGTGACGGTGGACGACCCGGCCCAGCTGCGGCTGATCGACGCCGCGCGCGGCGGACCGGCCGAGGTGCGGGTCTGTCTGGAGCTGGACACCTCGCTGTGGCTGGGCGGCGGACGGGTGCGGATCGGGGCGCGCCGCTCACCCCTGCACTCCCCCGCCGCGCTGGCAGCGGCGGCCCGCGCGGTGGTCCGGACGCCCGGCTTCCGGCTGGTGGGGGTGATGGCGTACGAGGCGCACATCGCGGGGGTGGGGGACGCGGTGGCCGGACGTCCGGTGGTGTCGCGGGGGGTGCGGCTGATGCAGTCGGCGGCCCGGCGGGAGCTGGCGGAGCGACGGGCCGAGGCGGTGCGGCTGGTGCGGGCCGAGGCCCCTGACCTGGAGTTCGTGAACGGCGGCGGCACCGGCAGTCTGGAGCGCACCGCGGCGGAGGGCGCGGTGACGGAGGTCGCGGCGGGGTCGGGGCTCTTCGTGCCCCGGCTGTTCGACCACTACGCGTCGTTCAGCGGACGTCCGGCGGCGCTGTTCGCGCAGCCCGTGGTGCGACGGCCGGGTCCCGGGGTGGTGACCGTGCTGGGCGGCGGCTATCCGGCCTCCGGTCCGGCGGGGGCGGACCGGCTGCCCGAGCCCTGGCTCCCGGCGGGGCTGCGGTACGGGCGGTCGGAGGGCCCCGGCGAGGTGCAGACGCCGTTGTTCGGGGCGGCGGCGGACGGGCTGGGCCTCGGCGACAAGGTGTGGTTCCGCCATGCGAAGGCGGGCGAGCTGTGCGAGCGCTTCGCGTCGCTGCACCTGGTGCGGGGCGAGCGGGTGACGGAGGTGGTGCCCACCTACCGGGGCGAGGGCCGCGCCTTCCTGTGAGCCACCGGCCCACAGCCGGACCACCAGGCCACGGTCGGACCGCCCGGGCCCACGGCCGGACCACCGGACCCACGGCCGGACCACAGGGCCCACGGCGGCCGTCCGGGCCGCCGGACACGGACCGCCGCCCGTCCGGTCGGGGGAGCCGTCCCCTCGTCCGTCCGGCCCGGAGCCCCGCTTCCCGGCCGACCGGCGGGCGTCCGGGGCGCGGACGACGGGACCAGCGGGAACGGCGGGACGTCCGGAGCAGCGGGAACGGAAAGGGCGGCGGGGCCACGGGACGGCGGACGCGGAAGGGTGGCGGGATCGCGCCCGGCCCGACGACGACGGGCCCGGTGACGGCGTTTCCGGGCGGGACGGCGGTAGAACGGGGGGACGCCCGCCGTCACGTCCGGCGGCGGGCCGGACACCCGGTCCCGTCCCCGTCCGGGGAGGGGACCGCCCGCTAGGAGGTCTGATGCCCCTCACCCGTCAGGAGCGCGAGGAGTTCCTCGCCGAGGCCCGGATCGCGGCCCTCTCGGTGGACTCGGGGTCCCCCGGCCGGGGCCCGCTCTCGGTGCCGATCTGGTACCAGTACGCGCCCGGCGGCGAGGTCTGGATCCTCACCGGGACGGACTCGCGCAAGGCCCGGCTGATCGCGGCGGCGGGCCGGTTCACCCTCCTCGTGGACCGCGCGGAGCCGACCGTGCGGTACGTGTCGGTGGAGGGCCCGGTCACCTCGACCGCCGCGGCGACCCCGGAGGAGCACCGCGAGCTGGCCGCGCGCTATCTGCCCGCCGACAAGGTGGACGGGTACCTCGCGTTCGCGGAGGGCGACTTCGGCGCCCAGACCGTCATCCGGATGCGTCCGGAGCACTGGGTCACCGCGGACCTGGGCTCGCTGTGACGGCGCGGGCGCCCCGGTGGGTCCGGGGCGCCCGTCCGGCGGCCTACAGCGGGGTGACGTACGCCCCGGAGATCCCGCCGTCCACCAGGAAGTCGGTGGCGTTGACGAACGAGGAGTCGTCGCTGGCGAGGAAGGCGACGGCGGCGGCGATCTCCTCGGCCTCGGCGAACCGTCCGACCGGGATGTGCACCAGTCGGCGGGCCGCGCGCTCGGGGTCCTTGGCGAACAGCTCTTGGAGCAGCGGGGTGTTCACCGGCCCCGGGCACAGGGCGTTGACGCGGATGCCCTCCCGGGCGAACTGCACGCCCAGTTCCCGGGACATGGCGAGGACGCCGCCCTTGGACGCGGTGTAGGAGATCTGGGAGGTCGCGGCGCCCATCCGGGCCACGAACGAGGCGGTGTTGATGATGGAGCCCCGGCCCTGGCGGCGCATGTAGGGGATGGCGGCCTTGCAGCAGAGGTAGACGGAGGTGAGGTTGACCTCCTGGACCCGCTTCCACGCCTCCAGTCCGGTGTCGAGGATGGAGTCGTCGTCGGGGGGCGAGATCCCGGCGTTGTTGAACGCGACGTCCACCGAGCCGTAGGTGTCGTACGCCGTCTTGAACAGCGCCTCGACCTGCTCGGGGTCGGTGACGTCGACCCGGACGAAGGTGCCGCCGACCTCGTCGGCGGCGGCCTTGCCCGCCCGCTCGTCGATGTCGCCGCAGACGACGTGGGCGCCTTCGGAGGCGAGGCGGCGGGCGGTGGCGAGGCCGATGCCGCTGCCCGCTCCGGTGATGACCGCGGTGCGGCCGACCAGACGGCGGCAGCTGCCGTCGGCGGGACCGTTCTGGGGGGTGCCGGTCATGGGTCAGACCTCCGTGCTGAGGAAGACGTTCTTGGTTTCGGTGAAGGCGGTGAGGGCGTCGGGGCCCAGCTCCCGGCCGAGTCCGGACTGCTTGAAGCCGCCGAACGGGGTCCAGTAGCGGACGCTGGAGTGGGAGTTGACGGAGAGGTTGCCCGCGGCCACCGCGCGGCAGACCCGCAGGGCGCGCCCCAGGTCCCGGGTCCACACCGAGCCGGACAGCCCGTACTCGGTGGCGTTGGCGAGCCGGACGGCGTCCTCCTCGTCGCGGAACGGGAGGACCACGGCGACGGGGCCGAAGACCTCCTCGACGGCGGCGGGGGCGTCGGGGGCGAGGCCGGTGAGGACGGTCGGCGCGAACCAGAAGCCGGGGCCGTCGGGGCACCGCCCCCGGATGCCGGGCAGCTCGTCGGGGACGTAGCCACGGACCCGGTCGAGCTGGGCGCGCGAGATCAGCGGTCCCATCTGGGTCTTCTCGTCGGCGGGGTCGCCGACCCGGACGGCGCGGACGGCGGGGGCGAGCAGGTCGAGGAAGCGGTCGTGGACCGACTCGTGCACCAGGACGCGGGTGCGGGCGCAGCAGTCCTGGCCGCTGTTGTCCAGGAAGGACATCGGGGCGGCGGCCGCGGCGGCCTCCAGGTCGGCGTCCGCGAAGACGATGTTGGGGCTCTTGCCGCCGAGTTCGAGGGTCACCCGCTTCACCCGGTCGGCGCACTTGGCCATGATCGACTTGCCGACCCGGGTGGAGCCGGTGAACACGATCTTGGCGACTCCGGGGTGGGTCACCAGGGCGTCGCCCGCGACGGTCCCGGTGCCGGGCAGCACCTGGAAGAGGTGTTCGGGCAGTCCCGCCTCCCGGCCGAGTTCGGCGAGCCGCAGCGCGGTGAGGGGGGTGGTCTCGGCGGGCTTGAGGAGGACGGCGTTCCCGGCGGCCAGGGCGGGGGCGGTGCCCCAGGCGGCGATGGGCAGCGGGAAGTTCCAGGGGGCGATGACCCCGATGACCCCGAGCGGTTCGAGGATGGTGACGTCCAGTCCGCCGGGCACCGGGATCTGACGGCCGTTCAGCCGTTCCACTCCCCCGGCGGAGTAGTCGAGCAGATCGCGGACGTTGCCCGCCTCCCAGCGGGCGTTGCCGATGGTGTGTCCGGCCTCGCGGACCTCCAGGTCGGCGAGTTCCCCGAGGTGGGCGTCGACGACGGAGGCGAACCGGCGCAGGGCGCGGGCCCGGTCGGCGGGGGCGAGGGCCGCCCACACCCGCTGGGCGGCGGCGGCGCGGACGACGGCCCGGTCCACGTCGGCGGCGGTGGCCCCGGGGACGGTGGCGACGACCTCCTCCGTCGCCGGGTTGAGGACGGTCAGCTCGTAGGGCTCGTCGGGGTGCGGGGGGCGGGGGGTCGGCAAGGCGTTCCTCACAGGCGTTCGAAGGAGCGGCGCAGCTCCCAGTCGGTCACCGCGGCGTCGAAGGCGTCGAGTTCGACGCGGGCCATGTTGTGGTAGTGGTCGACCACCTCGTCGCCGAAGGCGGCGCGGGCGATCGGGCTGTCCCGCCAGAGGCCGGCGGCCTCCCGCAGGGTGGTGGGGACGTGGTCGAACCCGGCCGTGTAGGCGTTGCCGGTACAGGGCTCGGGCAGTTCGAGCCGCTGCTCCACGCCGTGCAGTCCGGCGGCGAGCAGCCCGGCGACCGCGAGGTACGGGTTGACGTCCCCGCCGGGCAGCCGGTTCTCGAAGCGCAGCGAGGGGCCGTGGCCGACCACCCGCAGCGCGCAGGTGCGGTTGTCATGGCCCCAGGCGACGGCGGTGGGGGCGAAGGAGCCGGGCTGGAAGCGCTTGTAGGAGTTGACGTTGGGGGCGTAGAGCAGCGAGAAGTCCCGCAGGGCGGCGAGCTGTCCGGCGAGGAAGTGCCGCATGACGGGGGCCATGCCGTACGGGTCGTCCGCGCCGCCGTCGGCGAACACGGGACGGCCGTCGGCGTCGGCGAGGGAGAGGTGGATGTGGCAGGAGTTGCCCTCGCGCTCGTTGTACTTGGCCATGAAGGTGAGCGACACGCCCTCCTGGGCGGCGATCTCCTTGGCCCCGGTCTTGTACACGGCGTGCTGGTCGCAGGTGACGAGGGCGTCGTCGTAGCGGAAGGCGATCTCGTGCTGTCCGGGGTTGCACTCGCCCTTGGCGGACTCGACGGTCAGTCCCGCGCCCGCCATCTCGTTGCGGATGCGGCGCAGCAGCGGCTCGACGCGTCCGGTCCCCAGGACGGAGTAGTCGACGTTGTACTGGTTGACGGGGGTGAGGCCGCGGTAGGCGGCGTCCCACGCCTGTTCGTAGGTGTCGCGGAAGACGATGAACTCCAGCTCGGTGCCGACCCGGGCGCTCCAGCCGAGGCCGGCGAGGCGGTCGAGCTGGCGGCGCAGGATCTGCCGGGGCGCGGCGACCACCGGCGAGCCGTCGTTCCAGCCGAGGTCGGCGATGAGCAGGGCGGTGCCCGCGTTCCAGGGGACGCGGCGCAGGGTGTCCGGGTCGGGGCGCATGGCGAAGTCGCCGTACCCCCGGTCCCAGGAGGACATGGCGTAGCCGTCGACGGTGTTCATCTCGGTGTCCACGGCGAGCAGGTAGTTGCAGCCCTCCGTACCGTGCTCCAGTACCTCGTCGAGGAAGAAGCCGGCGGCGAACCGCTTGCCCTGGAGCCGTCCTTGCATGTCGGGGAAGGCCAGGACGACAGTGTCGATCTCACCGCTCGCGACGAGGGCGCGCAGCGCCTCGACGGAGAGCGGGGGTGTGCGGTCTGCCACGGAAAGGGCCTCCTTCGGTCAGCCGGGGCACATAAGGTATGCACGAGAACCATTGATTGGGAAGGGGGTGCGGTCGGATGGGCCAGGACACCGATGACCGGCTGTCTCCGATACTCCGCCCGGTGCGGGCCGGGAACGGTTTCGAGGAGGCGCTGGAGCAGGTCCTCCAGGTGGTCCGCCTCGGTCTGGTGCCGGACGGCGAACGGCTGCCGTCCGAGCGGGAGTTGTCGGAACGGCTCGGCGTCAGCCGGGTGACCCTGCGGGAGGTCATCAAGGTGCTGACGGACCAGGGGCTGGTGGAGTCGCGGCGCGGCCGGTACGGCGGAACGTTTGTCCTGCCCCGGACCGGCTCGCACGGCGGGGAGGAGCTGCGCCGCCGGGTCGCGGAGGTGGACGTGGAGGACGTGCTGCGGTTCCGGGAGGTGCTGGAGGTCGGCGCGGCCGGGCTGTGCGCGGCGAACGGGCTGGACGGGGAACGGGCGGACCGGCTGCGCGGGGCGCTGGCCGCGACCGGGGACGCCCCGCTCGCCGACTACCGCCGCCGGGACACCCTCTTCCACCTCACCCTCGCGGAGCTGTCCGGCTCCCCGAGCCTCACCGCCCAGTACGCGGCGGTCCGCGCCCGGGTCAACGACCTGCTGGACTGCATCCCGCTGCTGGTGCGCAATCTGGAGCACAGCCAGGAGCAGCACAACGCGCTGGTGGCGGCCGTGCTGGCGGGGGACGCGGAGACGGCGCGGGCCGTCATGCGCGAGCACTGCGAGGGCACCGCCTCGCTGCTGCGCGGCTTCCTGACCTGAGCCCGGACGGGGACCCCGGGGGGACGGTCCCGGGACCTTCGCGGGGGCGGATCCCGGGATCCGCGCGGGGGCGGTCCCCGGGCCGGGTTTACGGCGACGTTACGCAGGGGTCTTGCCTTTTACCGGTCGGCGGCGCAAAGGTATGGCCTCATTCCATTGAACTCGCCCAGGTGCCACGCCAGTGGGGAGCCCTGCCATGACCCTGAAGACCCCGTCGTCCCCACCGGGGGACGGCCACGACGACTACTTCGCCCGCCGCGCCCTGCGCCGGGGCAGCGCGGGCTGGCTGCTGCTGACCGGCCTCGGCGTGGCCTACGTCGTCTCCGGCGACTTCTCCGGCTGGAACTTCGGCCTGGCGGAGGGCGGCTTCGGCGGGCTCGCCATCGCCATGCTGCTCATGGGCGTGATGTACGCCTGCATGGTGTTCTCGCTGGCGGAGCTGTCCTCGGTGCTGCCGACGGCGGGCGGCGGCTACGGCTTCGCCCGCCGCGCGCTGGGCCCCTGGGGCGGCTTCCTCACCGGGACGGCGATCCTCATCGAGTACGTCCTCGCGCCCGCCGCCATCTCCATCTTCATCGGCGACTACGTCGAATCGCTCGGCCTGTTCGGGCTGACCTCCGGCTGGCCCGTGTACCTGGCGTGTTTCGTGATCTTCATAGGCATCCATCTGTGGGGCGTCGGGGAGGCGCTGCGGTTCAGCTTCGTGGTCACCGGCATCGCCGTCGCCGCGCTGCTCGTCTTCGCGCTGGGCGCCTTCACCGAGTTCGACGCCTCGGGCCTGAACGACATCCCGGCCGACCCGGACGCGTTCGGCTCCTCCTCGTGGCTGCCGATGGGGCTGCTCGGCATCTGGGCGGCGTTCCCGTTCGGCATGTGGTTCTTCCTCGGCGTCGAGGGCGTGCCGCTGGCCGCCGAGGAGACCCGGGACCCGGCCCGCACCCTGCCGAAGGCGATCGTCTGGTCGATGGCCATCCTGGCGGTCCTCGCGCTGCTGACCTTCCTCGCGGCGGCGGGCGCCCGGGGCTCCGCCGCCATCCAGGACGCGGGCAACCCGCTGGTCGAGGCGCTCCAGCCGGACGGCGAGCCGACCGCGCTCAGCCGGATCGTCAACTACGCGGGACTGGCGGGCCTGGTGGCCTCGTTCTTCTCGCTGATCTATGCCGGGTCCCGGCAGCTCTTCGCGCTCTCCCGGGCGGGCTACCTGCCGAGGTTCCTCTCCCTCACCAGCCGCCGCAAGGCGCCCTACCTGGGACTGCTGGTGCCGGGCGCGCTGGGCTTCGGGCTGGCCGCGTCGACCGGGGACGGGGCGCGGATGCTGAACATCGCGGTGTTCGGCGCGACCATCTCCTACGCCCTGATGTCGCTGTCGCACATCGTGCTGCGGCGCCGCGAACCGGACCTGCCGCGCCCGTACCGCACCCCGGGCGGGACGCTCACCTCCTCGGTGGCGCTGGTCCTCGCCTGCGCGGCGCTCGTCGCCACCTTCCTGGTGGACGTGACGGCGGCGGTGATCGCCCTGGTGGTCTACGGGGTGGCGCTCGGGTACTTCGGCGCGTACAGCAAGGACCGGCTGGTGGCCCGCGCCCCCGAGGAGGAGTTCGCCGCGCTGGCGGCGGCCGAGGCCGAACTGAAGTGAACCGGGCGCGGTCCGGGCGGCCCCGTGCCGTCCGGACCGCGCCCGGTGTGACGGGCCCGCCGCCGTCGGGGCGCGGGCCCACGGACCGAGGAGTGTGTGGTGGACAGGCCGCTGATCGGAGTGAGCACGTACCAGGAGGGCGCGCGCTGGGGGGTGTGGGAGCTGGAGGCCGCGCTGCTGCCGGTGGGGTACCCCCGGATCGTGCAGTCCGCCGGGGGGCTCGCGGCGCTGCTGCCGCCGGACGAGCCGGAGCGCGCCGCCGCCACGGTGGCCCGGCTGGACGGGCTGGTCATCGCGGGCGGCCCGGACGTGGAGCCGGTGCGGTACGGGGCCGAACCGGACCCCCGGACCGGACCGCCCGCCCGGGCGCGCGACACCTGGGAGCTGGCCCTGATCGGGGCCGCGCTGGACTCGGGCACCCCGCTGCTGGGCATCTGCCGGGGCATGCAGTTGCTGAACGTGGCGCTCGGCGGCACCCTCGTCCAGCACCTGGACGGCCACACCGACGGCGTCGGGGTCATCGGCGTCCACCCGGTGACCGCGGTGCCGGGCACCCGCTACGCGGCGCTGGCGCCGGGCACGTCCCCGGTGCCGACCTACCACCACCAGGCGGTGGACCGGCTCGGCGAGGGACTGGTCGCCTCGGCGCACGCGACGGACGGCACCGTGGAGGCGGTGGAGCTGCCCGGCGAGCGGTGGGTGCTCGGGGTGCAGTGGCACCCCGAGCAGGGCGAGGACCTCCGGGTGCTTCGGGGGCTGGTCGAGGCGGGCGCCGGGGCCTGAGCCGCCTGTACCCCGCCACGAGCACCGGCCCCGCCCCCGTCACGCCCCACGGACACGCGCCCGCCCCGCGCCGCTTCCCCTGGCGGGGCGGGGCCGGAAGCCCTCTGGGACGGCCCGCGCTACCGCCCCCGGGGCGGGCTTGAGCCCCACCGACCGGAGCCCCTCCAGCCGGATTCCCGGCCGCCCGAACGGGAACCCGTCCGGACGGGAGCCGATCAGCCGCGCGGCAGGGGCGGCCGGGTCGGCAGGCGCGGCCGGGGCCACCGATCAGGCTGGATCAGGGAGCGGGGTCCGGTGCCGTGCGTCGCGAGACGGGGGAAGGAGCCCCACGCGGTGGCGGCACCTCCCGGGCCTCCGGGCCCGGAGGGGGGCCGCCGGTCGCGTGCCCCGAAGACGCGCGGACCCAGCCGGGCTCAGGCGCGGGAGCGGGTGAGGGCCAGCAGGTCCCGGGCCGGGCCGGTGGGACGCGGGCCCCGGGGCCAGGCCGCGCGCAGCGCCCGGGTGAGGACGACGTCCCGGAGCGGGACGGCGACCAGTCTGCGGGCCGCCAGCTCCTCGCCGACGGCGAGTTCGCTGAGGACCGCCGGTCCCGCCCCGCTGACCGCCGCGGCCTTCACCGCCGTGGTGGACGACAGCTCCACCAGCGGACGGGCCAGCCCGCCCAGCGCCCGCGCCAGCACCTGACGGGTCCCCGAGCCCTCCTCCCGCAGGATCAGCGGGGTCCCGGCCAGCTCCCCGGCCGGGACCGGGCCGCGACGGCGGGCCCAGGGGTGGCCGGGCGCGGTGACGACGAGCAGCTGGTCGTGGCCGATGACCGCGGAGTCCAGTCCGGACGGCACCTCCGCGCCCTCGACGAACCCGAGGTCGGCGGCGCCGGAGAGCAGCCGTTCGGCGACCACCGCCGAGTTCCCGGCGAGCAGCGAGACCGCCGTGTCCGGCCGCCGGGCGCGCAGCGCGATCAGCCAGCCCGGGAACAGGTACTCCGCGATGGTCATGCTCGCGGCCACCCGGAGCCGGGAGTCCCGCCGGTCGCGCAGCGCCTGCGCGCCCGCGTCGAACGCCTCCGCCGCCTCGACCACCCGGCGGGCCCAGTCGGTCACCAGCGCCCCGGCGGCGGTCAGCCGGGAGCCGCGGGGCGAGCGGTCCACCAGCGCCACCCCGAGCCGTCGTTCCATCGCCCGGATCCGGCCGCTGGCGGCGGGCTGGGTGATGCCGAGTTCCCGGGCCGCGCGGCCGAGGCTGCCCAGCCGGGCCACGGCGAGCAGCAGTTCCAGCGCCCCGAGGTCCGGCACCCGGTGCGCGAGCGGCACCCGCGCTCCGTCGGGTCCGGGCCCGGTGTCCGGTTCGCTCATCAGTCCAGCTTATGCCCTCATAGCCGGGGAGCCCCTGGTGAGCGCCGGTTCCCCATACGACGGTGGTCGCATGGCCATCGCCACCCGCCCCCCGGTCCCCGAGGTCCCCTCCCCCGAGCCGTCGCGGACCCCGCGCCGCCTCCCGGCCCCGGCCACGCCCCCGGCGGGCGGGACCGGCACCGCCCGCCGCCGCTCGGTCCGGGACCTCGGGCCGAACTGGTACGCCACCGCGATGGGCACCGCGATCACGGCCACGGCGGGTGCCGGGCTCACCCCGGGGGCGACGGCGCTCCGCCCGCTGTGGACGGGGCTCTGGGCGCTGTCCCTGGCCGCGCTGACCGCCGTGCTCATCGCGCGGGCGGCGCACTGGAGCCGCCACCGGGAGCACGCGCTCCGGTCGCTCGACGACCCCGCGACGGCCCCCTTCCACGGCTGTCTGGCGATGGCGCTGCTGGCGGTCGGCGGCGGGGCGCTGGCCCTCGGCCGACCGGGGCCGGGCGCGTCCGTGGCGGTGGGCCTCGGGCTGGTGCTGGCCGGGGCGGGTGCGGTGGTGGCGCTGGTGGTCGCCGTCGTCGTCCCGTACCGGCTGCTGACGGCGCGGCGCCGGGGGCGGGCACGCGGGCGGATCACCCCGGTGTGGCTGCTCGCGGTGGTACCGCTGGTGGTGGCCGCGGCGACCGGCCCGCTGTGCCTGCCGTGGCTGCCCCCGGCGACGCGCGGGCCCGTGCTGTACGGATGCCTGGCGGCGCTCGTCGCGGGGCTGCTGGGGGCGCTGGTCCTGCTGGTGCCGGTGTGCGCGGGGCTGCTGGCCGACGGCCCGCCGCCACCCGCGCTCACCCCGGCCCTGTTCCTGGTGCTGGGGCCGCTCGGACAGTCCACCACCGCGCTGGACCGGATCGCCGCCGCCGCGCCCGGGACGGTGCCCCCGGGGCTGGCCGACGGCCTCGGGGCGGCGGTCGTGCCGTACGGGGTGCCGGTGCTGGGGTTCGGATGCCTGTGGCTGGCGCTGTCGGTGGGGCTGGTGGTGCGGGCCCGGCGGCGGGGGCTGCGGTTCGCGATGACGTGGTGGGCGTTCACCTTCCCGCTGGGGACCTGTGTGACGGGGGCGGCGGCGCTGGCCGGACGGACCGGCTGGGCGGTCCACGACGCGCTGGCGGCCGTGCTGTACGCGGGGCTGGCGGCGGTGTGGACGGTGGTCGCGGCGCGCACCGCCCTGGACCTGGCACGCGGACGGCTCCCGGCCCCGACCCCCGGCCCTCGACTCCCCACGGCGTCCACCGCGCGCTGACCCGCCCCCTCCGCCGGGCCCGCACCACCAGCCCCACCGGTGTCCCCGCGCGCTGAACCGCCCCGCCAGCACGCCTCTCCGGACGTCCGGACCGCGCCGACCGCCCTCTCCGGCATCCGGACCGCGCCGGGCCGCCCCGGTCGGCGGCCACCGCGCGGCCACCGAACGTCGCCCACCGGCACCCGTCCGGACCGGCCCGTCGGCGTCGTCCGGCGCCCGTCGGCACGGCCTCGCACCGACCGTCGGGGTGACGGCGGCGGGGGCACGGGGCTCACCGGCCCCGCAGCACGCCCCGCAGGCTCGCGCCGATCACCCCGGGCGCCTGTGCCATCGAGGGCCCGTACCAGGTCAGATGGCGTCCGCTGACGCAGGCGGCGGGCGGTCCGAACGACTCGGGCCCGTCGCCGGGGCCGAAGGGGTAGGGCTCGTCCGGCAGCACCACCAGGTCGGCCCCGCAGTTCTGGAGCTCCTCCAGCGGAACGTGGGGGTAGCGGTCGCCGTGGTCCGCGTAGACGTTGTCGACGCCGAGCCGGGCCAGGACGTCCCCCGCGTAGGTGTCCCGGCCGAGCACCATCCAGGGCCGTCGCCACACCGGGATCACGGCGGTGACGCGCTCCCACGGTTCGGGCATGCCCGACCAGACCGACTCCGCGAGGTCCAGCCAGCCCGGGCGTCCCCGCCCCCCGCACTCCCGCAGCACCCGGTCGAGTTCCCGGAACGCCTGCTGCACCGAACGGATCTCCGTGACGAGCACCTCGACGCCCGCGGCCCGCAGGGCGGCGATGTCCCGGGCGCGGTTCTCCTCCTCGTTGGCCACGACCAGGTCGGGGGCGAGGGAGACGATCCGCCGGACGTCGGGGTTCTTGGTGCCCCCGAGGCGGACGGCGTCGAGCCCTTCGGGCCGGGTGCACCAGTCGGTGGCGCCGACGAGCGCGCCGGGCAGGGTCACCGCCACGGCTTCGGTCAGCGAGGGGACCAGGGAGACGATCCGGGCAGAGTTCACGGGGTCAGCGTAGTGAGCGGCGGAGGTCCCGACGCCCACTCCGGACTCATCTGCGACGGTCCTGCACCGCGTCGATGTGCTCGGCGACGGCCACCACCAGGACCCGGGTGTCGGGCTCGGTGGCGCGCCAGCGGTGCCGCACTCCCCCGGTGAGGTAGAGGGTGTCGCCGCGCCCGAGCCGGTAGGCGCGGCCCTCGGCCTCGATCTCCACCGCGCCGTCCGCGACGTACAGCATCTCGTCGTTGCGGTGGCGGAACTCGCGGGCCGTGTCGTGGTCGCCGGTGAACTCGGTGGCGTGGAGCTGCTGATGGCCCCTGACCAGGGCGCGGACCCGGCTGCGCGGGGGCTCGTCCCGGGATTCGGACGGGGCGGACGGGTTGGCCGGGGCGGTGGACGTCTCGTCGCGGACCACGTCCACCGTGCAGGCCGGGTCGGCGGCGGCGAGCAGTTCGACGGCGGTGGTGCCGAGGGCGTCGGCGACCTTCTCCAGGGAGGCCCGGCTGGGCCGGGCGCGCTCGTTCTCGACCTGGCTGAGGAACGGGACGGACAGCCCGCTGCGGGCGGCGACCACGGCGAGCGTCAGTTCCAGGGAGCGGCGCCGTCGCCGGACGGCCGCGCCCACCCGAAAGGATTCCTTCTCGTCCATCGTGCCGACTCCCTCCCCCGCTCGTCGTGGCTCGTCGGGCCCGTACGGGCCCGACGGTTTCCTGCACCCTACGCATGTTCGGCAAACAGCCGTCGCTAGTAGAGCACGCGCGGGGGGCGGACCCCGCCACAACGGCGAAGCCCGCCCCGTCGCACCGGGTGCGCGCCGCTCACATCCACATTTTCGCGCCATTCCCCCCGAAGGGCGAGGCGCCGTGTTGACGGCGGGCCCCACGAGGGCGGCGCGGAGACCGCGCCGGGCCCGCGCGGGGACGACGCCGGGCCGGGCGCGGACGCCGTCGGGTCACTCGCGCGGCGACACGGGGGCCCAGCGGTCGAGCAGTTCCGGACGGTCCGCGAGCCAGTCGCGGACGGCCCGGCGCTCCCCGCCCTCGCCCGCCCGCTGGATGTCCGCCTCCAGACCGGTGAGCTGTTCCTCGGTCATCCGGAAGTCCTTGAGCCAGCGCGCCACCTCGGGGTGGTCGTCGGCGAACCCCTTCCGGCTCAGGGTGTGCACGTCGTCGCCCTCGCCCCAGGCGCCCCGGGGGTCGGCCAGCTTCCGGAGGTCGAGGTCGCCGTACGCCCAGTGCGGTGACCAGAGGGTGACGGCGATGGGCTCCTCGCGGGCGTAGGCCCGCTTCAGCTCGGCGAGCATCGCGGGGGTGGAGCCGTCGACCACCTCGTACTCCCCGTCGAGGCCGTACTCCGGCAGCACCTCGTCCTTGAGCAGGCCCATCATCCCGGCGCCGGGTTCGATGCCGACGATCCGTCCGCCGAACCGGTCGGCGGCGCCCTTCAGGTCGTCCAGGGAGTCCACGTCCCGTACGTACGCGGGGACGGCGATCTCCAGGGAGGTCGGGCCGTACCAGGCGCCGAGGTCGTCGAGGTCGTCGCCGTACTTCTCCCAGTACTCGGCGTGGGTGACCGGGAGCCAGCTGTCCGTCTGGAAGTCGATCTGCCCCCGGGCGAGGCCCGTGTAGAGGGGTCCGGCGGAGTACTGGGTGGCCTCGACCCGGTAGCCCCGGCGCTCCAGCACCTCCTTCCACAGGAAGGTGGAGGCGATGGCCTCGTCCCAGGGGATGTACCCGATCCTGATCGTCCCGGCCCGGCCCGGGGCCGCGGTGGTGTCCCGGGAGCCGCCGAGCAGGCTGGTGCCGCCGTCGGCCAGGGCGAGGACGACCAGACCGATCACGGCCACGGCGGGCCGGGGACGGTGCCGCCAGAACGAGGGCTTGGCGGCGGCCCGCGCCCGTTCGGCCGCGCGGCGCCCGAGCGGGGAGACGCGTTCGCCGAGCGCGCCGGTCATCCGGTCCAGATAGACGGCGAGGACGACGATCGCGATGCCCGCCTCGAACCCGAGGCCGATGTCGAGCCGGCCGATGGCCTCGTTGACGGCGCCGCCGAGTCCGCCGGTGCCGACCATGCCCGCGATGACGACCATCGACAGGCCCAGCATGATGACCTGGTTGACGCCCGCCATCACGGTGGGCAGGGCGAGCGGGAGCTGGACCCGCAGCAGGGTGGCGCGCGGGGTGGCGCCGAACGCGGCGGCGGCCTCGACCAGTTCCGGGTCGACCTGGCGGATGCCGAGTTCGGTCATCCGGACCCCCGGCGCGATCGCGAAGACCAGGGTGGCGACCACCCCGGCCGGGACGCCCATCCCGAAGAAGAGGATGGCCGGGATCAGCAGCACCATCGAGGGCATCGTCTGGAGCAGGTCCAGGACCGGCCGCAGCACCGCGCCGACCGTCCGCGAGCGGGCCGCCCAGATGCCCAGCGGCACCCCGGCGGCCAGCGCGATCAGGGTGGCGACGAGCACCAGGGCCAGCGTCGACATCGACTTGTCCCACAGTTCCAGGGAGTCGATCAGCGCGAAGCCGCCGAAGGCGAGGACGCCCGCGACCGGTCCGCGCAGCCACCACGCCAGGACCGCGAACCCGCCCGCGAGGATCAGGGGTTCGGGAGCGCCGAGGACGGTCTCCATCAGGTCGTAGAGGCCCTGGACCACGCGTTTGAGGGTGTCGAAGAGCCAGCCCAGATGGGTGACGAGCCAGTCCACGCCACCGTCCACCCAGTCTCCGAGGGGCAGCCTAGGCATCGGCGTTCACCGCCCGCCCGCGACCGTGCGCGGGGGTGGCTCCCGGGTCCCGGGGAGCGTCGCAGGGGGTCGTGGGGAGCGGTGTCCCGTCGGGGTCGCCGAGCGCGCCGAGGAGCCGGGCGCGCGGCACCACGCCGACGAGCCGCCGTCCGTCGAGGACGGCGACGGGGTGCGGGACCCGGGCGCCGAGCGCGCAGAGTTCGGCGAAGGAGGTGTCCGGTCCGGCCGTGGCGCAGGAGCAGTCGGCCTCGTCACCGGCCGGGGCGCGGTCCATCACGGAGGCCGCGGTGAGCACCCGGGAGCGGTCCACGTCCCGGGTGAAGGCGGCCACGTAGTCGTCGGCCGGACGCAGCAGGACGTCCTCGGGGGTGCCGCTCTGCACCACCCGGCCGTCGCGCATCACGGTGACCCGGTCGCCGATCCGCACGGCCTCGTTGAGGTCGTGGGTGATGAAGACGACGGTCTTCCGGAACCGGGCCTGGAGTTCGCGCAGCTGGTCCTGCATGTCCCGGCGGATCAGCGGGTCGAGGGCGCTGAACGACTCGTCCATCAGGAGGAGGTCGGCGTCGGTGGCGAGCGCGCGGGCGATGCCGACGCGCTGTTGCATCCCGCCGGACAGTTCGTCGGGCCAGCTGTCCTCCCAGCCCGCCAGTCCGGTGACGGAGAGCGCCTCGGCGGCGCGTTCCCGGCGTTCGGCGCGGGCGACCCCGCGCACCTCCAGTCCGTAGGCGGCGTTGTCCAGGACGCTGCGGTGCGGGAAGAGGGCGAAGTGCTGGAAGACCATGCCGATCCGGCGGGAGCGGACCTCGCGCAGCTCCCGGGGGCCGAGCGCGGTGAGGTCCTGGCCGTCGAGCAGGACCCGTCCGGCGGTGGGGGCGAGCAGCCCGTTGAGCATGCGCAGGAGGGTGGACTTGCCCGAGCCGGAGAGGCCCATGACGACGGAGATCCGGCCGGGTTCGACGGTGAGGGAGGCGTCGATGACGGCGGCGGTCACCCCGTCGGCGCGCAGTTCCTCCCGGTCGGCTCCGCGCCGGAGCCGCTCGACGGCGGAGTCGGGTCGTCTTCCGAACACCTTGTACAGGTGTTCGGCCTCAAGCCTGGTCACATGAACCTCTCGGGTCGGGCCAAGAACGGCCCGCCGTCCCCCGGGCGGGCCGTGGAGCGGGGCGGCGTCGGTCCGCGCCCGGCCGGTGCCCGGGGCGGGCGCGGGAACGGGTTCACTCCGGTCGCGCGCCTCCCCGGACCCCCCGACCACAAACGTGTAAGTGACACGCGTCACGGACGCGCGACACACGGACACGCCCGCCCGCACCCGCGCGCCCGCGCCCGCGCCCGGCGACGCGACGGCACCCGGCCGGGCCCGGCGCCCCGGCGGCGCACGACCCGACCGCGGACGACCGACGGCCAACAGCCGACGACGGGCGCGGAACGGACGGACCGTCACCGCCGTGGGGCATGATGCGGACGTGACTCAGCGAACCCCACGGCTCATGCTCCTCGACACCGCCTCCCTCTACTTCCGGGCCTACTTCGGGGTCCCGGAGTCGGTCAGGGCTCCGGACGGCACCCCGGTCAACGCGGTGCGCGGCCTCCTGGAGTTCATCGACCGCCTGGTCCGGGACCACCGCCCGGACGCCCTCGTGGCCTGCATGGACGCCGACTGGCGCCCCCAGTGGCGGGTCGACCTCATCCCCTCCTACAAGGCGCACCGGGTGGCGGTGGAGACGGAGACGGGCCCCGACGAGGAGGAGGTGCCGGACACCCTCTCGCCGCAGGTCCCGGTGATCGAGGAGGTGCTCGACGCGCTCGGCATCGCCCGGGTGGGCGTCGCGGGGTACGAGGCCGACGACGTCATCGGCACGTTCACCGCGCGGGCGCAGGGCCCGGTGGACATCGTCACCGGCGACCGGGACCTCTACCAGCTGGTGGACGACGCCCGGGGCGTCCGGGTGCTGTACCCGGTCAAGGGGGTGGGCACCCTCCAGCTCACCGACGAGGCCGTGCTGCGCGAGAAGTACGGGGTCGGCGGCGCCGGGTACGCGGATCTGGCGCTGCTGCGCGGCGACCCGTCCGACGGACTGCCCGGGGTGCCGGGGATCGGGGAGAAGACGGCCGCGAAGCTGCTGGCGGAGTTCGGGGACCTGGCCGGGATCCTGGCCGCCGTGGACCGGCCCGCCGCGAAGCTCACCCCGACCCAGCGACGGCGGCTGCACGAGTCCCGCCCCTATCTGGCGGTGGCGCCGACCGTGGTGCGGGTGGCCGACGACGTCCCGCTGCCCCCGGTGGACACGGCGCTCCCGCGCGTCCCGCGCGACCCGGAGGCCCTCGACCGCCTCGCCGAGCGCTGGGGCCTCGGGGGCTCGCTGACCCGGCTGCTTTCGACGCTCACCCCATGAGGTGTTAACTTAGGCTTGCCTAAGTTAACCGCGATCAGGGGAGTCCGCATGGCAGAGCGACCGGCACGCAAGGCACCGACGACGCATGTCGGGCGCGTCCTGCGCACGGAGCGGCTCACTCCGCACATGCGGCGGGTGGTGCTCGGCGGCGACGGGCTCTCCGCGTTCTCCGCCGACGAGTGGACCGACCACTACGTCAAACTCCTGTTCCCCCCGGCCGGGGCCCGCTACCCGGAGCCGTTCGACATCCAGCGGATCCGCGCCGAGTTCCCCCGCGACCAGTGGCCCGTGCCCCGCACCTACTCGGTGCGGGCCTGGGACCCCAAGACCCGCGAGCTGACCATCGACTTCGTCGTCCACGGCGACGAGGGCGTCGCGGGTCCCTGGGCCGCGCGCGTCCAGCCCGGCGAGGAGATCCGTCTCCTCGGCCCCGGCGGCGCCTACGCCCCCTCGGCCGACGCCGACTGGCATCTGCTCGCCGGGGACGAGAGCGCGCTGCCCGCCATCGCCGCCTCCCTGGAGGCCCTGCCGCCCGGTGCCACCGTGCACGCCTTCATCGAGGTGTCCGGCCCCGAGGAGGAGCAGCCGATCGCCACCGGCGCCCCCGTGACCTGGCTGCACCGGGGCGCCCGGCCGGTCGGCGAGGCACTGCTGGAGGCGGTGCGCGCGCTGGAGTTCCCGACGGGCCGCTGCCAGGCGTTCGTCCACGGCGAGGCCGGTTTCGTGAAGGAGCTGCGCCGGGTGCTGCGGATGGAGCGCCAGGTGCCCCGCGAGGACCTCTCGATCTCCGGCTACTGGCGCCTCGGCCACAACGAGGACGGCTGGCAGGCGTCCAAGCCCCAGTGGAACGCCCAGGTGGAGGCCGAGCAGGAAGCCGCCTGACCCTCCCCACCCGGCCGCGCCCGCGGCCCCCGAACGAACCCCCAGGGACCGGAGCCCCCTGGGGGTTCCTCGTGTCCGGGCCCGGCCCGGGAGGGAAGGAGACCCACGGGGAAGCCACCGGAAGCCCGGCCGGAGGCTTGCGGGGAGACCTACGGGAGACCCGGCCGGAAAGCCCATGGGAGACCCACGGGAAGCCCGTGGCGGCGCTCCGGCCGGACGGGCGGCTACGCTCGACGGCACCATGTCGCGCTCCCGCCCCAGGCACCCCGCTCCCCTCCCCCAGCGCCAGGGGGTGGACCCGGCCCGGCTGCGGCTGCCGCTCGCCGACGGCCCCTGGCGCACGGTCCGCGATCACCTAGTGGACCGGCTGGCCCCACCGCCCGAGACCATCGACGCCATGCTGCGCGAAGGCGCCTTCGTCACCGCCGACGGCCGCCCCGTCGCCGTGGACGCGCCCTACGTCCCGGGGCTGACGCTCTGGTTCCACCGCGAGCTGCGGCCGGAGCCCCCGGTCCCGTTCCCGCTGCCCGTCGTGTACCGCGACGCGCACATCGTGGTGGTGGACAAGCCCCACTTCCTGGCGACCACCCCGCGCGGCGGCCATGTCACCGAGACGGCCCTGGCCCGGCTGCGCCGGGACCTCGACCTGCCCGCCCTGGGCGCGGCGCACCGCCTCGACCGGCTGACGGCGGGCCTGGTGCTGTTCGTCGTCCGCCCCGGGGAGCGCGGCGCCTACCAGAACCTGTTCCGGGACCGGCTGGTGCGCAAGGAGTACGAGGCGCTGGCCCGGTACGACGAGGACCTGGAGCTGCCGCGCACGGTGCGCAGCCGGATCGAGAAGGAGCGCGGGGTGCTGACCGCGCGGGAGGTCCCCGGGGAGCCCAACGCGGTCAGCCGCGTCGAACTCCTCGACCGGGTGCCCCCCGCGCCGGACGGCCGGGGCCCGGCGGCGGTCGCCCGCTACCGGCTGGTCCCGCTGACCGGCCGCACCCATCAGCTGCGGGTGCACATGAACGCGCTGGGCGTGCCGATCGTCGGCGATCCGCTGTACCCGGTGGTGCGGGACCCCGTGCCGCCCGGGGAGTTCGGCGAGCCGCTGCGGCTGCTGGCCCGGCTGCTGGAGTTCACCGACCCGGTCACGGGCGAGGCGCGCCGCTTCACCAGCGACCGCGTCCTCGCCCCGTGACCCGGGCCGCCGCTCACGGCCCGGGGCGCGTCCGGGTCAGCCGCGCCACCAGCGGGTGAGCCGCCGCCAGAGCCCCTGCTGGGCGGGGGTCGGCGCGGGCTCGACCGGTTCGGCGGTCGGCGGCAGCGGAACGGAGGCGGCGCCCGCGAGGTCGGCGGTGGCGGAGAGCGGGGCGGGCGAGGAGATCTGCCAGTCGCCGCCGGTCCCGGACGGTTTGCCGATGCTGGGCCGGGCCCGTACGTCCTGCGGGGGCCTCGGGACGAAGGTGACCGGCAGTTCCACCAGGTGCCGGGAGAGGATGGTGGACCGCCACCGCAGCTCGTCCGGGCCGACGGCGAGCCGGACGTCCGGCAGCCGCATCAGCAGCGCGTCGACGCCGGTGTCGGCGATGGCCCGGCCGATGTCCTGGCCCGGGCACTCGTGCGGTCCGCTGCCGAAGGCCAGGTGCGAGCGGTTGCCCTGCATGTTGGCGCGCAGATCGGGACGGACGGCCGGGTCCACGTTGCCCGGCGCGATCCCGAAGATCAGCCCGTCGCCCGCCCGGATGCGCTGACCGCCCAGCTCGGTGTCGTGCTTGGCGAAGTAGCCGACCATGGCGGAGAACGGCGGCTCGTCCCACAGGGTCTGCTCCACCGCCTCGGGCACCGTCATCTGGCCGCCGTTGAGCTGGGCGCGGAACCGGGGGTCGGTGAGCACCATCCGCAGCACGTTGGCGATGAGGTTGGCGGTCGCCTCGTAGGCGGCGATCAGGACCAGCCGCAGATGCTGGGCGACCTCGTCGTCGGTGAGCTGGGAGCCGTGGGCGATCAGGGCGCTGGTGAAGTCCTCGGCGGGCTTGCTCCGGCGCCGCGCCACCAGGTGCATCAGCGCGCTCATCACGTACTCGTTGCTGGCGATGGCGGTCTCGGTGCCCTTGATCATGTCGCGGGCGGACTGCACCATCCGCTCGTTGTACTCCTCGGGCATGCCGAGGATCTCGCACATCACCGCCATCGGCAGCTGCTCCGCGAACTGCCCGACCAGATCGGCCTGACCCCGCTCGCAGATGTCGTTGACGAGCCGCTGGCTGTAGCGGTTGATGTACCGCCGCACGCCCCGGTGGTCGATGGTCGCCATCGCCCCGGTGACCGCCCCGCGCAGCCGCTGGTGCTCGGCGCCCTCGGCGAAGCTGCAGATCGGCTGCCAGCTGTAGACGGGGGCCAGCGGATGGGTGGGTCCGGCGCTGCCGTCCAGGACGGCGGTCCAGTCCCGGGCGTCGCGGTTGTACTGCGAGGGGGTGCGCACCATGTGCAGGTTCTCGCTGTGCCCGAGCACCGCCCACATCGGCACGTCGTTGTGGATGAGCACCGGCGCCACCGGTCCGTGCTCGGCGCGCAGTTTCTCGTACAGGCCCGCGAGGTCGGTGTCGGCCTCGGGACCGTACAGTCGGCGCCTGCCGGTGAGGCCGTGCGCGGGGCAGCCCGGGGGCGGGATCGGGACGGGGTCGTCGGCGGCGGGGGTACCGGTGGCGCCGGAGGTGTCGGCGGGAAGGCTGGGTGGCGTGGTCACGGTGTGTGCTCCGAGGAGTCCGGGTCGGTGGCCCGTGGGCCGGGAGAGGTCGGGGTGACCGGAGCGGACCGCGTGACCGCGGTCCGCGGCGGCGTGCGCGGAGTGCTTCAGACGGGCGCCGCGGCCAGGGAGTGCAGGAAGTGCAGCAGGGTCATCAGGGCGTCACGGCTGGACGCCCGCCGCCGGGCGTCGCAGTTCATGATCGGGACGTCGTCGGGGAGGTCGAGCGCGGCCCGCAGTTCGGCCAGCGGGTAGCGGGGCGCGTCGGGGAAGTCGTTGACGGCGATGACGAACGGGACCCCCCGTTCCTCCAGCCGCCCGATCACGTCGAAGCTGACCTCCAGACGCCGGGTGTCGACGAGGACGACGGCGCCCAGGGCCCCTTCGAACAGGCCGTTCCAGAGGAACCAGAACCGCTCCTGGCCGGGGGTGCCGAACAGGTAGAGCACCAGCCGCTCGGTGATGCTGATCCGTCCGAAGTCCATCGCCACGGTGGTGGCGGTCTTGGACTCGGAACCGTAGTCGTCGTCGACCCCGATCCCGGCCTGGGTCATGGTCTCCTCGGTGGTGAGCGGACGGATCTCGCTCACCGCCTGGACCATCGTGGTCTTCCCGACCCCGAACCCGCCCACGATCACGATCTTGACGGCCGCGTCCGCGGTGTCCGGCAGATGCTCCTCGGCGCGGGGCCCGGAGCGCGGGCCGGTGCCCTGGGCGGGCACCACGGGCACGGTGCCCAGCGCGTTCTCACAGCTTTTGAAGTCCATGCATCACCGCTTCGAGAAGGGAACGGTCGGGCAGCGCGGACCGCACGATCGGGGCGCGCGCCTGCACCAGCTCGGCCGTCAGCAGCTCCGTCAGCAAGACGGTCACCACGCTGAACGGCAGATCGAGGTAGGCCGAGATCTCGGCGACGGACAGGGGGGAGCGGCACAGCCGGAGCACCGCCGCCTGCTCCGGCTGGGCCGTGGGCGAGGGGTCGGCGCGGGTCACGATGAGGGTCACCAGGTCGACCTCGGCGCGGCCCTCCGCCTCGGAACCGCCCGTGATGACGTAGAGCCGCTCGGGGTCCTTCTCCTGCTCCTGACTGGACTCGGGGGTACGGCGACGGCGTTGCGGAGGAGTCATACCGTCCGTCCGTCACGCCTGGGCGGACTAGTGAGGTGGGCCCCGATCCGTACCACGAGGTCGCGCATGCGGCTGCTCATCAGACCGGCGTCGACGGTGTCGTCGGCGAGGACGGCGAGGAACGCGCCCGCGCCCGCGGCCATCAGGTAGAAGTAGCCGCCGCTGACCTCGATGATCACCATGCGCATCCGGCCGTCGCTGTCGGGGATCTCGGCGCCCACCGCGGTGGCGAGGCTCTGGAGCCCGGCGCAGGCGGCGGCGAGCCGGTCCGCCGCATCGGGCTCGCCGCCGTAGCGGGCGATGCGCAGTCCGTCGGCGGAGAGCACCACCACCTGACGGGTCTGCGGCACTCCGTCCGCGAGTTCCTTGAGCATCCAGTCGAAGTTGGCTCGCTGCTGGATCACGTGCGGTCCCCCTCGTCCATGAGGTCATCGTTGTTCGGGTGCGGGTGGGTGCCGAGGTGACCGGGGCGGCCGACGCCGTTGACGGCGCCCCCCGGGCGGGGCGCGGCGGGCCCGGCGCCCGGCGTGGAGGTGGAGGCGGTCTTGGGGTCACGGCCCTTGATGCCGTTCATGAACGCCTCGACCCAGAGCCCCGGTTCGGGCTCGTCGCGCTTGTCGTCCCGCGCGGGGTCGGGCGCCCCCCAGGGGTCCGGCTGTCCGGCGGCCTCGGCGGTCCGGGCCGCGGCGGCGTCCGCGTACCGCTGGGTGAGCGGGGTCTTCACCCGGCTGCGGCGCTGCGGCAGACCGCCCGCGGTCCACTCGGTGACGGCGGGGCCGCCCTCGGCGCCGGTGGCCGCCAGGTCGTCGTCGGGTCGGCGCGGTCCGGTGGTGGGACGGCGCTTCTTGGCCTTGCGCTGGGGTTCCTGCACCAGCGAGCCGTCGTCGTTCACCCGGGGGACGGCGGTCGCGCCGATGCCGTGGGCGATACCGGGCGCGGGCCCGGAGGTGAGCATGTCGCGCGGCACGATGAGCACCGCGCGGACCCCGCCGTAGGCGGACTGCCGCAGCGAGACCTGCATGTCGTACATCTGGGAGAGGCGGCCGACGACCGCCATGCCCAGCCGGGGGGTCTCCCCGAGGTCCTTGAGGTCGATCCCGGCCTGGGCCTGGGCGAGCATCCGTTCGGCGCGCAGCCGGGCCTCCTCGCTGAGGCTCACCCCGCCGTCCTCGATCTCGATGGCGATGCCGGTCTGCACCTCCACCGCGGTGACGTGCACCCGGGTCTGCGGCGGGGAGTAGCGGGTGGCGTTGTCGAGGAGTTCGGCGGCGGCGTGGATCAGCGGCTCGACGTGGGTGCCCCGGACGGCGACCTTGGCGATGGAGTGCAGGTCCACCCGGCGGTACTCCAGGATGCGGGACATCGCTCCGCGCAACACGCTGAACAGCGGTACGGGCTTGGGCCACTGACGTCCGGGACGGGCTCCGCCGAGCACCGCGATGGAGTCCGCGAGACGGCCGATCAGCGCGGTGCCGTGGTCGATGCGCAGCAGGTCGTCGAAGACCTCCGGGTTGCGGCCGTGGTCCTCCTCCATCTCGCGGAGTTCGGCGGCCTGCTGGTGGACGATCGCCTGCACCCGGCGCGCGATGTTGACGAAGGCGCGCTGGGTGGACTCGCGGACGGCCTCCTCGTTGTCCACGATGTCGAGGACGTCCTTGAGCAGGGCGCGCTGGGTGTCGGGGAGGTCGCGGTAGGCGGGGTCGGCGTCCACGACGGCCCGGACCACGTCGGAGGGCGACTCGCCCTGCCGGAGGCGGAACAGGGCGTCGGGCAGCAACTGCCTTCCGAAGTGCAGGAGTTCGGCGTCCTGGGTGGCGAGGCGCTTCTCCAGGTACGCGGTGCGGCGGGCGAAGTCGGCGCGCAGGGCCCCGAGCCGCCGTCCCCGGCGGGCGGCCTCACCGGCCGTGGCGAGGATCAGCGCGGTGCCGATCGCCCCGCACAGGGCCACGGTGAGCCGGGCCGGTTCCGCGACGGCGGCGACGGCACCCCCGGTCACGGCGGCCATCAGGACGGTCGGCAGCAGAAAGACCCGCCAATGGGGGATCCTTCGGCCACCGGGAGGCGTGTGAACACTCACCATGTATGCCCTCTGGGGGAGTCGGCTCGGGGATGGTCGGTCTGTCCGGGTGGAGCTGGGGTGTTTCGGGTGGATCAGTGCGGTTTCCAGTGTGGGTCCGGGGTGCCGGACACACGGGAGCCTCCGGAAGGATTCCCACCAACGGGAATTCCGGTGAACAAGCGCACGATTTACCTCATTCACCTCAACTCGGAGCGCTGCGAGCGAGCTTAGTGCGGGCGGTTCATCGCCGTGTCATATTCGGGAAGCACCTGAAAACCAGGTGCGCGGGCCACTACACTCGGCCGATTTACACGCTGGGGAATCCACCGCACACGTGGAGTGATGATCCGGGGGCGTGCGGAAGGGGCGCGCACGACCCGCCGGGGAGGTCGGACGGCGCTCCCGACGGGGAACGGAACCCCGCCCGGGGCCCGGTGGCACCGCCCCGCCCCTCGGAACCGTCCCGCCGTGGAACCGCCCCTCGAAGGGGCGCGCGGCTCCGTCCGGGACCGGCCGCCGGGGCCCGCACCACGCGCGACGGCCCGCCCCTTCCGGGACGGGCCGTCAGCACGGAGCGGGTGATCTCACCCCACCGAGGAGTACGCGACCACTCCGCGCAGCAGGGCGTCCACGGCCCGGCGCGCGTTCTTCGCCACCGTCGAGGACTCCGGGGCCCCGGGGGCCGCGGCGATCTGACCGAGGACGTCGATCACCTGCTTGCACCAGCGCACGAAGTCGCCCGCGGGCATGTCCGCCTCGCGCAGCACCTCGTCGAGGCCCTTGTCCGAGGCCCACATGTAGGCGGCCCAGGCGAACCCGAGATCGGGTTCGCGCTGACCGACCCCCTCCGTCTGGCTGATCTTGAAGTCCTCCTCCAGGGCGTCGAGCCGGCCCCAGATCCGGACCATCTCGCCGAGGGCCGCCTTGGCCTTCCCGGACGGCACCTTGGGCGCCAGCGCGTCGTCGGCCGCCCGGGCCTCGTACACCAGGGCGGAGACGCAGGCGGCCAGCTCCGCCGGGGTGAGGCCCTCCCAGACCCCGGCCCGCAGGCACTCGCTCGCCAGCAGGTCCAGCTCGCCGTAGAGACGGCCCAGCCGCCGGCCGTTCCCGGTCACCTCGTCGCCGCGCAGATAGTCCAGTTCGGTCAGCAGCGCGACGATCCGGTCGAAGGTGCGGGCGATGGTGTTGGTGCGCCCCTCGATGCGGCGTTCCAGCTGCGTGGTGTCCCGCACCAGCCGGTGGTACCGCTCGGCCCAGCGCGCGTGGTCCTCGCGGTCCGCGCAGCCGTGACAGGGGTGGGCGCGCAGCTCCGCGCGCAGCCGGGCCAGCTCGCGGTCGTCGGCGGCGGCCGCGCGCTGCTTGCGGTGCCGCTCGGGGACCAGATGACCGGCCTTGGTGCGCAGCGCGGAGGCGAGGTCCCGACGGGACTGGGGCGAGCGGGGGTTGAACGAACGCGGCACGCGCATCCGCTCCAACGGCTCCACCGGCACCGGGAAGTCCATCGGCGCCAGCCGCTTGACCTGGCGCTCGGCGGTGAGCACCAGGGGGCGCGGACCGTCGTGCGGATCGAAGCCCCGGTGCCCGTTGGTGCGTCCGGCGGGCAGCCCCGGGTCCAGCACCAGGGCGAGCCCCGCGTACTTGCCGGTCGGCACGTGGATCACGTCACCGGGCTTCAGCTTCTCCAGGGCGCCCGCGGCGGCGGCCCGGCGCTGGCTGACGCCCTGCCGGGCCAGCTCCGTCTCCCGGTCCTTGAGCTGACGGCGCAGCCCCGCGTACTCCTCGAAGTCGCCGAGGTGGCAGGTCATGGACTCCTTGTAGCCCTCCAGCCCCTCCTCGTTGCGCTGGACCTGCCGGGAGATGCCGACCACCGAGCGGTCGGCCTGGAACTGCGCGAAGGACGTCTCCAGCAGTTCCCGGGAGCGGTGCCGTCCGAACTGCTCCACCAGGTTGACGGCCATGTTGTACGAGGGGCGGAAGCTGGAGCGCAGCGGATAGGTGCGGGTACCGGCGAGGCCCGCGAGGTGCTCCGGGTTCATCCCGCGCTGCCACAGCACCACGGCGTGGCCCTCGACGTCGATGCCCCGGCGCCCGGCCCGGCCGGTGAGCTGGGTGTACTCACCGGGGGTGATGTCGGCGTGCTGCTCGCCGTTCCACTTGACGAGCTTCTCCAGCACGACGGACCGGGCGGGCATGTTGATGCCCAGCGCCAGGGTCTCCGTCGCGAAGACCGCCTTCACCAGGCCGCGCACGAAGAGCTCCTCGACGACCTCCTTGAAGGTCGGCAGCATCCCGGCGTGGTGGGCCGCGATCCCGCGCTCCAGGGCCTCCAGCCACTCGAAGTAGCCGAGGACGTGCAGGTCCTCGTCGGGGATGGAGGCCGTGCGCTCCTCGACGATCTCCCGGACCCGGGCCCGGGCCTCGTCGTCGTTGAGCCGCAGCCCCGCGTGCAGGCACTGCTGGACGGCCGCCTCGCACCCGGCGCGGCTGAAGATGAAGGTGATGGCGGGGAGCAGCCCCTCCGCGTCGAGGCGCTCGATGACCTCGGGGCGGCCCGGCGTCCACACCCGGGAGCGCTGGCGGCGCTCCCGTTCGCGGTCGGCCTCCCGGACGCCCCGGCCGCGCCGCTTGTCCCGGCCCCAGTTCGGACGGGAGGACTCCATCCGCGCCATCCGGGTCAGATCCGGGTTGACGGCCCGCTTGCGGCCCTCGCCCTCCTCGAACAGGTCGTGGATGCGGCGTCCGGCCAGGACGTGCTGGAAGAGCGGGACGGGGCGGTGCTCCGAGACGATGACCTCGGTGTCGCCACGGACCGTGTCGAGCCAGTCCCCGAACTCCTCGGCGTTGGAGACCGTCGCGGAGAGCGAGACCAGGGTGACCGACTCGGGGAGGTGGATGATCACTTCCTCCCAGACGGCGCCCCGGAACCGGTCGGAGAGGTAGTGGACCTCGTCCATGACCACGTACTCCAGCCCCAGCAGGGACCGCGAGCCCGCGTACAGCATGTTCCGCAGGACCTCCGTGGTCATCACCACCACGGGGGCGTCGGAGTTGACGCTGTTGTCACCGGTGAGCAGGCCGACCTTGTCGGCGCCGTACCGTTTGGCGAGGTCGGCGTACTTCTGGTTGGACAGCGCCTTGATGGGCGTGGTGTAGAAGCACTTGCCGCCCTGGCGGAGCGCGAGGTGCACGGCGAACTCGCCGACGATCGTCTTGCCGGAACCGGTGGGGGCGGCGACCAGCACGCCCTTGCCCGCTTCGAGGGCCTGGCACGCCTCGATCTGGAAGGGGTCCAGACCGAAGTCGTACATCTCGCGGAAGGTGCCGAGCGCGGTGGCCTGCTCGGCGGCGCGCTGGCGTGACGCCGCGTACCGCTCGGCCGGGGAGAGATCCTCTGTCATCGTGCTTTCGAGGTTACCCGCCCCCTGTGACAGCAAGCGATCGATATCCGGATCGTCGTATCGGCGCTGGTCGGCGCGGTGCCCGGACGGGGCGCCCCGGACCCTTCCGTGACGCGCGGAGGGGCCCCGGCGTCCGCCGGGGCCCCTCCGTGTCGTCCCGGTCCGTGGACCGGTTGACCGGGCTCAGGTCACGTCGTCGTAGCCGTTCACCCGGTGGGTGCGGCCCGCGTCGGACTGCCCGGGCAGGGACGGCCGGGCGCCCACCGTTTCGACGTCGCCGATGTCGGACGGGGTGAGGTCCAGGTCCGACGCCTCGTCGTCAGCCGGTCCGGCGGCTTCCCGCAGGGCCCGACGGCGGTCGTTGAGCAGGGAGATCCCCGAGGCCAGGAGGTAGAGCAGCCAGATCGGTCCGGCCAGCGCCATCATGGACAGCGGGTCCGTGCTGGGGGTGACGAAGGCGGCGAAGAGGGCGACCCCGAGGATCATCCCCCGCCACCAGCCGAGCATCCGCTTGCCGGTGATCATGCCCGTCATGTTCATCATCACGAGGAACAGGGGCAGGGTGAAGGACGCCCCGAAGACCAGCACCATCCGGGTGATCAGGTCCAGCAGTTCGTCGAGCGGCAGCTGGTTGTCCAGGTCGGCGGGCGAGAACTCCAGCAACACCGTCGCCATGGTGGGCAGCGTGAGGTACGCGAAGAAGCCGCCCCCGGTGAAGAGCGGCACACCGGCGGCGACGAACGCGAGGGTGTACTTGCGCTCGTTGCGGTGCAGCCCGGGCGCCACGAACGCCCACAGCTGGTAGAGCCAGATCGGCGAGGAGGCCACCACACCGGCCATCAGCGAGACCTTGAGCGCCAGGGTGAACGGGGTGATGAGACCGTTCAGCACGATCCGCGCGCAGGTGCCGTCCTTCTCCTTGGCCAGCTCCGAGAAGCTCGCCTCACAGCCCACGGCCTCCAGGACGGGGTCGGTGATGAACTCGACGATGTCCTTGTAGAAGAACGCGGCGACGATGGTGACCACCAGGACCGCCACCACGGCCTTGGCCAAGCGGTTGCGCAGCTCGCGCAGGTGCTCCACGAGGGGCATCCGCCCCTCGGGGTCCTTCTCCTTCTTGCGGGCAGACTTGAGCAACCCACGTCCTCATCTCGTGCGGCGGGCCGGGAGCGCGCCCCGGCCCTGTGTCAGCGCTGCGTCGTGTCCGTGGGCTCGTTCACCGGGCGGGAGCCGGTCACGTCGCCCGGGGCCGCCTTGATGGTGCGCTGGGCCGGAGGCTGCTCCTTGTGCAGGGGCTCGGTCGGCGCGGGCTCCTGCCCCTCCGACTTCATCGCCTTGGCCTCGCTCTTGAGGATGCGGGCGGACTTGCCGAGGGAACGCGCCATGTCGGGGAGCTTCTTCGCGCCGAACAGCAGCAGGATGATGACGAGGATCAGAGTGATCTCAAGCGGGCCGATCCGTCCACCGAACATCTACGTTTACCTTCTCACCGAGGCGGCTTGGGGCGGGTTGCTGGCCGGTCGGCCGGACCGGTGTCCGACGCGCCGCGCCAGCTGCGATCGTAACGCTCAGGGGTGAACCAGAGGCAATCCCCGCACGTACTCCCTGTTCCGGCCCGTGCCTCACTCACCGGGCCGTGTGGGCAGCCTACCTGCCCGCCCTCGGGCTCGGACAGATCGGAAGCCCGCGCTTGACGGGACCGAGACCTGCGTGCGCACGGACCGTCCGACACCCTGGGTGAGCGGACGGACACCCCGTCCGGCCGCCCCCGCCGACCGGGGGGGAGGACGTCACCGCAGGACGTCGTGTCCGGTCCGCGCGGCCGTCCCGGAGACCCGTTCCAGGTCCTCGGCGGCGGTGCCGATCCGGCGGGCGGACTCCGCGACCTGGCGACCCAGCCGCTCGGCCGCCACGGCGACCCGGACGGCGAACACCCCGAGGACCAGCAGACCCAGGAAACCGACGGCGATCGCGAACATGGCCCAGAACATGCGCCGAGCCTAGACGGTGGGGTGCAGCCGCAGGGTGCGCACCCCACCGCCGGTGAGCAGCTCGACGATGCGCTCGCCCGCGGGCTTGCGGACGGCCGCTTCGCACTCGGGGCAGGTGAAGGAGTAGAAGGTGGTGTGCGGGGAGCCGCCGATGGCGAGCCGCAGGGCGGCGGCGGGCAGCTCGAACCGGGCCCGGCAGTCGGGGCACCCCGCCCGGAAGACGACGGGGGTGACCATCGCCAGCTCGGGCACGTTCGCTATGCCGGATGGTTCGGACGCGGAACCACCCGGTCCGGCGGCGGGTCCCTGGGGGGTGTTCACCGTCCGCGCTCCCGACCGTCGGCGGAGACGTCGGCGGCGGGAAGGCCGTCGGTCCCCTCGTCGTAGGCGGCGAGGGCTTCCCGGGCGGCGCGCCGGGCGCTGTCCGCCAGCTCCCCCGGCGCCACGATCCGCCCGTCCCGGCCCAGCCGCAGCGCGAGCCGTCGCAGCGAGGCCGGGTCGGAGGCGCGCAGGGTGATCCGCAGCCCCCCGTCGCCCAGCTCCTCGGCGCTGTCGTGCGGGTAGTACTCGGCGACCCAACGACCGCCGGGTCCCACCTCCACGACCACCTCGGGGTCCTCGGCGGCGGGCTGGACCAGCGCCTCGGACAGGTCGCGCGGTTCGATCTCGGGCGGCGCCGAGGGCTCGTCCAGAACCTTGATCTCGGCGACCCGGTCCAGCCGGAAGGTGCGCCGGGCCTCGGAGCGGCGGCACCACGCCTCGACGTAGGTGTGTCCGACGCTGACCAGCCGGATGGGGTCGATCTCCCGCTCGGTGACCTCGTCCCGGGCGGGCGAGTAGTACCTGATCCAGAGCCTGCGGCGATCGGAGATCGCCCGGTCCACATCGGCGAAGACCCCGCCCTCGGACTCGAAGGTGACCGACAGCCGGGCGCTGGGGGCCGCCGCCTCCCCCGCCGCGGCCTCCACCTTGGCGGTGGCCCGCAGCAGTGCCTGACGGTCGCCCTCGCGCAGCCCCGGCAGGGTGGCCACCGCGCGGGCGGCGACCAGCAGCGCGGTGGCCTCGTCGGCGGAGATCCGCAGCGGGGCCGCCGCCTCGGCGCTGAGCGCCTGGGGGTTGCGCCACCAGATGCGGTCGCCGTCGGTGTCGATGTCGAGGAGGTCGCCGCCCCGGAAGCTCGTGCCGCACAGCGGCAGCACGTCGAGGTCCGAGATCAGCTCGTCCTCGCTGATCCCGAAGGCGCGTGCCACGTCCTCCACCCGGGCGCCGGGGCGCTCGCGCAGATAGGTGACCAGGGACAGCATCCGACGGGTCTGGTCGATGGCGTTGGCCGGGCGCGCGGGCCTGGCGGGCTTTCCTGCCACGGTGGTACGTCTCCCCCTCTAACCCTTGGCCACGGCGCGCAGCCGGTCCACCACGTCCGCCCGCAGTTCGGCGGGGTCCAGCACCACCACGTCGGGGCCGAACTCGACCAGCCAGGCGTCCAGTCCGTGCCCGTACGGGATCTCCAGCTCGTCCCAGCCGTCGCCGAGGTCCCGGACCTTCTCGGCCTTGGCGCGCAGCGGGTACCCGGCTCCGGCGCGGAGCCTGATCCGGGCGGTGCGGTCGGCGCCCTCCCCCGCCCAGCGGGCGACGGTCTCCCGGACGGTGACGACGTCGGGCACGGCGGCGCGGTAGGCGCCCGAGCGGCTGCGGACCCGCCCGGTGATCCGGGAGAGCCGGAACACCCGCTCCGCCTCCCGGTCGCGGTCCCAGCCCGCGAGGTACCAGTGGCCGCGCCAGCACTCCAGGGCCCAGGGCTCGACCTGGCGCGGCTCGGGGCGGGCGGCGTTCGCCTTGCGGTACTCGAACTGGACGGGCCGGCGGTCGCGGCAGGCGAGCATCAGCGGTTCGAAGGCGGCCTCGTGCACGGGGATGCGGGGCTCCAGGGCGCCGTGGGCGCCGTGCGGGTCGACCTCGTCGGGCAGCCCGGCGGCGCGCAGCTTCTGGAGGGCGCCGTTGGCGGCCCCGGCGAGCCGGGCCTGCTGCCAGACCTTCGCGGCGAGCCCGAGGGCGGCGGCCTCCTCGGCGTCCAGCGAGATGGGCGGGAGGCGGTTGCTGTCGCGGCGCGCCAGGTAGCCGACCTCGCCGTCGAGGCTCTCCACCGTCTCGATGACGAGTCCGAGCTCCCGCAGATCGTCCTTGTCGCGCTCGAACATCCGGTTGAACGAGTCGTCGCCGCCGAGGGAGCCCTCGCCCGGTCCGAACGCCTCGATGTACGCCTCGATGGAGCCGCGCAGCTCCCGCTTGCTGAGGGGGCGCCGCGTCCCGAGCAGACACAGCGCCAGATTCATCAACCGCTCGGCCTTGGAGATGGCCATCGACGCCTTACGTCCTCTCGTTCGCCCCACCCGCCCGACGACCGTACCGTCCCGGGGCGTCGCGGGAAAAGCCGAGGGCCCGCGCCCCTGGGGGACGCGGGCCCTCACCCGATCGGAAGTGACCGGTTCCGGTGGGGTCAGACCGACACCAGGTCACACACGAAGATCAGCGTCTCGCCCGGGGCGATGCGGCCGCCCGCGCCGCGGTCCCCGTACGCGAGGTGCGCCGGGATCGTCAGCTTACGACGCCCGCCGACCTTCATGCCCTGGACGCCCTGGTCCCAGCCGGGGATGACCTGGCCGACGCCCAGCTTGAACTGGAGCGGGGTGCCACGGTTCCAGCTGGCGTCGAACTCCTCGCCGGTGGAGAAGGCCACGCCGACGTAGTGCACGGAGACGAGGTCGCCCGCCTTGGCCACCTCACCGTCGCCCTCCCAGATGTCGTCGATCTTCAGCTCCGTGGGGGGCTGGCCCTCGGGGAAGTCGATCTCGGGCTTCTCGATGCTCACGTCATGCTCCTGCTCGATTGGATGGGCAACCCGCCCAGTGTTACATCTTCGCCAGGATGTCCACGGAGAAGACCAGGGTGGAGTCCTTCTTGATCGGACTGTCCTTGGGCGGCTGGTCAGCGTAGCCGAGGGCGGGCGGGATGACGATGACGACCCGGGAGCCGACCTTCTTGCCCGTCAGGCCCTGCGCCCAGCCCTTCACCACCTGGTTGAGCCCGAACTGGGCGAGCTGGTCGCGCTGGTACGAGGAGTCGAACTCCTTGCCGTCGGCCCAGAGGACGCCCTTGTACTGGACGAGCAGCGTGTCGGTCTCCTTGACGACCTCGCCGTCGCCCTCCAGGACGTACTCGGACACCAGTTCCTTGGGCGCCGCCGTCTTCGGGACGTCGATGGAGGGGGCCTTGCCGTCGGTGTTGGTGCCGACCTTCGGCACGGCCTTGTCGTCCTGGGCGACGGCCTTGCCCTTGGCGGAGCTCTTGCCGTTGTAGGAGGCCACCACGTCGACCACGAACACCAGCGTGTCGGTGCCCTTGATGCCCGCCTGCTCGTTGCCCTGCTCGCCGTAGCCGAGGCCCGGCGGGATGGCCAGCTCGACCCGGGTCCCGGCCTTCTTGCCCACCAGGGCCATGTCCCAGCCGGGGATGACCTGGCCGACGCCGATCTGGAAGATCGCCGGGGCGCCGCGGTCGAAGGAGTTGTCGAAGACCTTGGCCGTGTTCCAGATCTGCCCCAGGTAGTTCGCCTGGAGGTAGTCGCCCTTGGCGACGGCGGCTCCGGAGCCCGCCACCACGGTCTTGACCGCGAGCTCGGGGGAGGGCTCGCCGGACCCCTTGGCGACGGTCGGCTTCTCGCCGAACGCCTTGCCCGCGGTGATGTCCGGCACCGGGCCGGAGACGATCTTCGCCGAGTTCTGCGGGCCCGGGGTGCCCGAGGGGGAGGAACTCTGGCTGGCACTGCTCTTGTCGGACTTGTCGTCACCGCAGCCGGCGAGCGTCAGCAGTCCGGCGGGTACGGCGAGGAGAAGTGAGCGTCGGCGCACGGTGGGGGCCTCGTATCGGTCGTTCTTGCGGTTGGCGTGCGCGCCACCTTACTGAGGTCCCGCCCCGCCCCGGCGCTCCGGCCCGCGGCCGGCGCACCGGTCCCGCGGCGAACGCGCGGGGACGGCGGGCGGCCACGGCTGAGGGGGCGCCGCACGGCCAACGTACGGCGCCCCCCGGGCGTTCCGGCCACCGGCCGCCGACGGCCGGTCAACCGGTCGGTCACATACCGGCGATGAGCTTCTCCACCCGCTCGTCCACCGACCGGAAGGGGTCCTTGCACAGCACGGTGCGCTGTGCCTGGTCGTTGAGCTTGAGGTGCACCCAGTCGACGGTGAAGTCCCGCCGCTGCTCCTGCGCCCGGCGGATGAAGTCGCCGCGCAGCCGGGCCCTGGTGGTCTGCGGGGGGACCGACTTGCCCTCGAAGATCTTGAGGTCGTCGCAGATCCGGGCGGTCTGTCCCTTCCGTTCCAGCAGGTAGTAGAGGCCCCGGCGGCGGTGGATGTCGTGGTACGCGAGGTCTATCTGCGCGACCCGCGGGTTCGACATGTTCATGTTGTGCTTGGCCCGGTACCGCTCGATCAGCTGGTACTTGATGACCCAGTCGATCTCGGTGGAGATCCGGTCGAGGTCCTCGGCCTCGATGGCGTCGAGGGTCCGGCCCCACAGCTCCAGCACCTGTTCGGTGGTGCCGGTGCGGATGCCGCGGCGCTCGCAGAAGTCCACGGCCTTCTCGTAGTACTCGCGCTGGACCTCCAGGGCGGACGCCTCGCGGCCGCTCGCCAGCCGGACCTTGCGGCGGCCGGTGATGTCGTGGCTGACCTCGCGGATCGCCCGGATGGGGTTCTCCAGGGTCAGGTCCCGCATCACGGTGCCCGCCTCGATCATGCGCAGCACCAGGTCGGTGGCGCCGACCTTGAGCAGCATGGTCGTCTCGGACATGTTCGAGTCGCCGACGATGACGTGGAGCCTGCGGTACCGCTCGGCGTCGGCGTGCGGCTCGTCCCGGGTGTTGATGATGGGGCGGGAGCGCGTCGTCGCGGAACTGACGCCCTCCCAGATGTGCTCCGCCCGCTGACTGACGCAGTACACCGCGCCGCGCGGGGTCTGGAGGACCTTGCCCGCGCCGCACAGCAGCTGACGGGTGACCAGGAACGGGATGAGGATGTCCGCGAGCCGGGAGAACTCCCCGTGCCGGGCCACCAGGTAGTTCTCGTGGCAGCCGTAGGAGTTCCCCGCCGAGTCCGTGTTGTTCTTGAAGAGGTAGACGTCGCCCGCGATTCCCTCCTCGTGCAGGCGGCGCTCGGCGTCGACGAGCAGCCCTTCGAGAATGCGCTCACC
The DNA here is from genome assembly GCF_054484115.1 of Streptomyces sp. JNUCC 64. Lineage (NCBI taxonomy): Bacteria > Bacillati > Actinomycetota > Actinomycetes > Kitasatosporales > Streptomycetaceae > Streptomyces > Streptomyces sp. JNUCC 64. Next base: position 6,891,409 of record NZ_CM137015.1, on the reverse strand, counting down.
GGCTTTGTCGTGGGTGACCAGCTCGGTCAGGTTGTCACATTCGGGGGTCGCGTATTCCGGATGCGATCCGACATCGAGGTACAGACGGGCGCCGTTGCGCAGGAAGACATTGCTGCTCCGGCCCCATGACACGACACGGCGGAAGAGGTACCGAGCCACCTCGTCGGGAGACAGCCGACGCTGTCCCCTGAACGTACACGTGACGCCGTACTCGTTCTCCAGCCCGAAAATGCGGCGGTCCATGACTGAACATTACGCCTGACGCCCACCACTGAAACCGGGTTCGACCGTACCGTTCCGATCATTTTCCGATGACCCGGTCGCCCCGGAGGCCGCCGTCCCGTCGTCGGCCCCCTCAGCCCCCTCCGTCCCGTCCGCCGCGAAGGCGGCGGACGCGGTCGTCAGCGCGGCCCGCGCGGCGGCCAGCACGGCCAGGGCCGCGAAGCCCGCCACGGCCGGGACGGCGAAGGCGGACCGCACCCCGCCCCACTCCACCACCGGCCCGGTGACGGCGGTCCCGGCGGCGGCGCCGACGCTGAAGGTGGTCACCAGCCAGGAGAACGCCTCGGTCACCGTCCCGCGCGGCGCGTGGCGGTCCACGACCACGAAGGCGCAGGCGAGCGCGGGCGCCAGGAACACCCCGGCGAGCGCGGCGAGCGCCACCATCCCGACCGGACCGGGGACGAGCACCAGCGGGAGGTAGCAGACCGCGAGCAGGGCCACCAGCACCCGCAGCCGGGACTCCGGCGCGCCGGGCCAGGGCCTGGCCCCGTACACCGAGCCGCCGATCAGGGCGCCGAGCCCGAGGGCCGCCATCAGCCAGCCGTACACCGCGTCCCCGCCCCGGCCCTCCGCGTACGCCGCCCCGGCCACCGTGATGGACCCGAGCGCGGCGCCCACGCACAGGAACGCGCCGAGCAGGGTCAGCAGTCCGGGCGAGCGCAGCGCGCCCAGCCAGTGGGCCTCGCGCGGTGCCGAACGCCAGGCCCGCGAGGGCTTGGAGACCACCACGGACAGCGCGCCGAGCACCCCCAGACCGTTGATGACCAGCAGGGCCACGGCGGGCGACCACAGCGCCACGCACAGGGTGACCAGCAGCGGTCCGACGGTGAACATGACCTCCTGGGCCACCGCGTCCATCGCGTACGCCCGGTGCACCTGGCCCTCACGGGTCAGCACCGAGGGCCACAGGGCCCGCAGACCGCCCTCCAGGGGCGGGGTGAAGAGCCCGGCGACGGCCGCCGCCGCGTACGCCGTCGCCAGCGAGTCCGTCCCGTTGAGGGCGAGGGCGGCCGCGCCGAGCGCCGACAGCAGCGCGGCGGGCAGCTGGACGCCCGGCTGGCCGCGCAGGTCGACCAGCCGTCCGAGCAGGGGCTGGCCGATCGCGTGGGCCAGCCCGTAGACGGCGGCGAGCGCCCCCGCGAGGCCGTAGCTCCCGCCCTCCGAACGGACCAGCAGCACGATGGCCAGCGGGGCGGTGGCGTTGGGCAGCCGCCCCACGAGCGTTCCGGCCAGCAGCCGCGCCGCGTAGCGCGTCCGGAGGATCTCCGCGTACCCCGAGGCCATGCCCGGCCCTCCCCTTCTTTGACGTGTTACGTATAACTTGGCTGGTCATACGTACCATGTGGACCGTCCGGCGGTCCACCCGGCCTCCCTGGCCCGGCACCGCGAACAGACCCTCCGGCGGACGCCGGGGACCGGTGGGAGCGCAGTGGTGAGAACGCAGGGCCCCAGCCCCGGCGGCCGGGGACCGTCGTCGCGGACGCGGGAGACCCCCACGGGAGAGACGGGGACGAGGCGGACCCGGACCCGGGAGACGCCGGGGACGGTGGCCCAGGAGACGGGAGCGGCGGGAGCGGCGGGAGCGGCGGGAGCGGCGGGAGCGGCGGGAGCGGCGGGAGCGGCGGGAGCGGCGGGAGCAGCGGGAGCAGCGGGAGCAGCGGGAGCAGCGGGAGCAGCGGGAGCAGCGGGCCGGGAGACCGGGGCGGCGGGGCGCGGTTCCCGGCCCACCAGCCGGGACGTGGCCGCCGCGGCCGGGGTCTCCCAGGCGGCCGTCTCGCTGGTCCTCGGGGAGAAGTGGCGGGGGCGGGTGGCGGAGGCGACCGCCGAGCGGGTCCGGGCCGCCGCGCGGGACCTCGGCTACCGGCCCAACCTCGCCGCCCGCACCCTACGGCTGGGCCGCACCCGCACGGCCCTGCTCGTCGTCCCCGTCCTCACCAACGACTTCTTCTCGGGGGTCCACGCCGGAGCCGCCCGGGTCGCCGCCGAACACGGCTTCGGGGTGGTCCTGTACCCGTTCTCCGCCGTCACCGGGACGGCGCCCGACCCGTTCGCGTCGGCGAGCGCCGCCCTGGACGGCGTGATCGCCTCCTCGATGGCCGCGGAGGCGGTCGAGGCGCTGCGGGGCGACGCGCTCCCCCTGGTGATGCTGGACTCCGACCCGGCCGAGGCGCCGCCCGGCACGGCCGTCGTCAATCTGGACGTGGCCGACGGCGTCCGGCGGGTGGCCCGGCATCTGCTCGCCCTCGGTCACCGCCGGGTGCTGCACCTGGCGGCCGACGTCGACTCGTGGACCTTCCGGGTCCGGGCCCGGGCGCTGGCCGAGGCCCTGGGCGAGGCGCGGGCGCCCGGGGGGCCGGTCACCGCGCCGCTGCGGGTGGACGCGGGACGGGAGGCGGTCGGCGAGGTGCTGGCCCTGCCGCCGGGGCGGCGGCCGACCGCCGTGGTCTGCGACGGCGATCTGCTCGCGGCGGGCGTCCTCAAGGCGGCCCGCCGCCTCGGGCTGCGGGTGCCCGAGGACCTCTCCGTGACCGGTTTCGACGATCTGGCGCTGGCCGGGGCCGTCGACCCCGAGCTCACCACCGTCCGGCTGCCCGCCGAGGAGGTCGGCGCGCACGGGATGCGGGCGCTGCTGGAGCTGCTGGAACCCCGGGGGGACGGGGGACCGTCGCCGGTGACGCTGCCCGTGGAGCTGGTCGTCCGCGACTCGACCGGGGCGGCGCCCCCCGGACCCTGACGGCGCTCCGGACGCCCCGGGGCCGCCGGGGCACGGCGGAGCCCCGGACCGGCGGCGGGGCCGGCCCGGGGCAGGTGCGCGGACGTCAGGACCCGGTGGCGTCCCCGGAGTCCGGGGCGGCGTCGGAAGCGTCCGGGGCGTCGCCCTCCGGCTCCCCGGCGGCGGTCTCCGCGGCCTCGGCGGGCGGCTGGAGGCCCTCCTCCAGCAGCCGGGAGAGCTGACGCCCGGTGATCCGCTTGAACTTGCGCTGCTGGGGACGGGTGCGGTCCAGGACCGCGACCTCCAGGCGCTCGGCGGGGATCTCCCGCTCGGTGCCGTTGGTGTCCCGCGACAGCGCCTGCACGGCCAGTCTGAGCGCCGCCGCCAGGGACATGCCGTCCTCGTGACGCTGGTCCAGATAGCCGCTGATCTGCTCGGCGTTCCCGCCGACCGCGACCGAACCGTGTTCGTCGACGATCGACCCGTCGTGCGGCAGCCGGTAGATCTGGTCGCCCTCCGGGGACTCCCCGACCTCCGCGACGACCAGCTCCACCTCGTACGGCTTCTCCGCCGAGCTGGAGAAGATGGTGCCCAGCGTCTGGGCGTACACGTTCGCCAGCCCGCGGGCGGTCACGTCGTCGCGGTCGTAGGTGTAGCCGCGCAGATCGGCGTAGCGCACCCCGCCGATCCGGAGGTTCTCGTACTCGTTGTACTTGCCCGCCGCGGCGAAGCCGATGCGGTCGTAGATCTCGCTGAACTTGTGCAGCGCGCGGGACGGGTTCTCACCGACGAACACGATGCCGTCGGTGTACTGGAGAACGACCAGGCTGCGCCCCCGGGCGATGCCCTTGCGCGCGTACTCCGCCCGGTCGGCCATGGCCTGCTGGGGTGAGACGTAGAACGGCGTAGACACCGGCTGTCCGTCCCTTCCTGTGAGTGGCGATTACGGTTTCGGCCGACGGGTCAGAGCAGGGCGGCGCGGGGGCCGTCGGGCTGCTCCAGACGCCGCTCCAGGATCGCGCGGGCGATCTCGGAGGACTCCGTGTCCGTGAGCCTGCGGAACCCGCTCTCGGTGATCACGGTCACGATCGGGTAGATCCGCCGGGCCACGTCGGGTCCGCCGGTCGCCGAATCGTCGTCGGCCGCGTCGTACAGCGCCTGCACCACGAGCGTGGTGGCCTGCTCCTCGGTGAGGTCGTCGCGGTAGAGCTTCTTCATCGAGCCGCGCGCGAAGACCGACCCCGAGCCGGTGGCCGCGTAACCGTGCTCCTCGCTGCGACCGCCCGTGACGTCGTAGGAGAAGACGCGGCCGCGCTCGCGGTCCACGTCGTACCCGGCGAAGAGCGGCACCACGGCGAGGCCCTGCATGGCCATCCCGAGGTTGGAACGGATCATGGTGGAGAGCCGGTTGGCCTTGCCCTCCAGGGAGAGCTGGACGCCCTCCACCTTCTCGAAGTGCTCCAGCTCCAGCTGGAAGAGCTTCACCATCTCCACCGCGAGACCGGCCGTGCCGGCGATGCCCACGGCGGAGTACTCGTCCGCCGGGAACACCTTCTCGATGTCCCGCTGGGCGATCATGTTGCCCATGGTGGCCCGCCGGTCACCGGCGAGGACCACGCCGCCCGGGAAGGTCACGGCGACGATCGTGGTGCCGTGCGGCGCCTCGATCGTGCCCTGGACCGGGGGCAGCACCCGGTTGCCCGGCAGGATCTCCGGCTGGTGCGCGGAGAGGAAGTCCACGAAGGACGACGAGCCGGGGGTCAGGAAGGCAGCTGGTAGACGCCCGGTGCCACGGTTGTTGGCTTCCACGAGATTCCTCCCAGATAAGCGGCAGCCCTGCGGACGGTGTCGGGATCGGCGCCCAACTCGCCGATGGCCGGATTGCAGTTGAAGCACGGTACGCCAGGGACCCTACCCGGCTCACGTCCGTGATCCACATGCCGGGCGGAACGGAGCCCGCCCGGGACGGACGGCGGGGCCCGGGCCGCGCGCGACGGCCACCGGCCGGTGCCGTCGGGCCCGGCCGCGCCGGCCCCTCAGGGGCCGGAAGCGGGGGTGCGCGGCGGACGGAAGGGAGTCCGGCCGCGCACCGTCCGGGCGTGGGCGCCGGAGCCGCGCGCCCGGCCGGTCCCGGGGGACGGGACGGGCCGCGCGGTCCGGCGGGCCGCTACTGCCCGCCCTTCTGCACGAAGGAGCGCACGAAGTCCTCGGCGTTCTCCTCCAGGACGTCGTCGATCTCGTCCAGGACGGAGTCGACGTCGTCGCTCAGTTTCTCCTGGCGCTCCTTGAGGTCCTCGGAGACCTGCGCGTCCTGCGCCTGCTCCTCGGTCTCCTCGTTGGTGCGCGTGGCCTTCTGCTGTCCGCCGCCGGTGTCCTTGGTCGCCATCAACCCTCACCCCGCTCGGTTCGCCCGACTCAGTTCGATCGGTCAAGATCAGACCCTACAAGCTGGGTCCGACATCGGCCCCCGTGTTGGTACAACGCACGGGGACCACCTCCATGATTCCCGGGGACGGTGCCCTTCAGCCCCGCCCGGGGTCCGGATTCGGCCCGTCCGGCCCGGCTCCGGTGCCGGTCAGCCGCCGGACAGGACCTTGACGAGGTCCTCGGCCGTACGACAGCGGTCGAGGAGCGCCTTGACGTGGTTGCGCGTGCCGCGCAGCGGTTCCAGGGTCGGGACCCGCTGGAGGGAGTCCCGGCCCGGCAGGTCGAAGATCACCGAGTCCCAGGAGGCCGCCGCCACGTCGTCGGCGTACTGCTCCAGGCACCGGCCCCGGAAGTAGGCCCGGGTGTCCTCCGGCGGCTTGGAGCGGGCCCGGTCCACCTCGGCCTCGTCCAGCAGGCGTTTCATCCTGCCGCGCGCGACCAGCCGGTTGTAGAGGCCCTTCTCGGCGCGCACATCGGCGTACTGGAGGTCGACCAGGTGCAGCCGGGCGGCGTCCCAGTCGAGTCCGTCGCGGCGGCGGTAGCCCTCCATCAGCTCCCGCTTGGCGACCCAGTCCAGCTCCCCGGCGAGGCTCATCGGGTCGTTCTCCAGCCGGTTCAGGGTGTCCTCCCACCGGGCGAGGACGTCCTTGGTCTGCTCGTCCGCGTCGGCCCCGAACCGTTCCTCCACGTACTTGCGCGACAGCTCGTAGTACTCCATCTGGAGCTGCACCGCGGTGAGCGTCCGTCCGCTGCGGAGGGTGATCAGACGTCGCAGTCCGGGGTCGTGGGAGACCTGGTGGAGGGTGCGCACGGGCTGGTCCACCGCCAGGTCCACGGCGATGAAGCCGTCCTCGATCATGGACAGCACCAGCGCGGTGGTGCCCAGCTTGAGGTAGGTGGAGATCTCCGAGAGGTTGGCGTCCCCGATGATCACGTGGAGCCGCCGGTACTTCTCGGCGTCGGCGTGCGGTTCGTCCCGGGTGTTGATGATGGGCCGCTTGAGGGTGGTCTCCAGCCCCACCTCGACCTCGAAGTAGTCCGCCCGCTGGCTGATCTGGAAGCCGTGCTCGTGGCCGTCTTGGCCGATGCCGACCCGTCCGGCGCCGGTGACGACCTGCCGGGAGACGAAGAAGGGCGTCAGATGGCGCACGATGTCCGAGAACGGGGTCTCCCGCTTCATCAGGTAGTTCTCGTGCGTCCCGTAGGAGGCGCCCTTGTTGTCGGTGTTGTTCTTGTAGAGGTGGATGGGCTGGGCCCCGGGCAGCTGGGCGGCGCGCTCCGCGGCCTCCGCCATGATCCGCTCTCCCGCCTTGTCCCAGAGGACGGCGTCGCGGGGGTTGGTGATCTCCGGGGAGCTGTACTCGGGGTGGGCGTGGTCCACGTAGAGCCGCGCGCCGTTGGTCAGGATGACGTTGGCGAGACCGATGTCCTCGTCGGTGAGCTGGCTGGCGTCGGCGACCTCGCGCGCGAGGTCGAAGCCGCGGGCGTCGCGCAGCGGGTTCTCCTCCTCGAAGTCCCAGCGGGCCCGGCGGGCCCGGTGCATCGCCGCCGCGTAGGCGTTGACGATCTGGGACGAGGTGAGCATGGCATTGGCGTTGGGGTGGCCGGGGACGGAGATGCCGTACTCCGTCTCGATGCCCATTACTCGCCGTACGGTCATGCGGCCCTCCTTGCCCGGCGGCACCCCCGGGCGGGGGCGCCGCTCACGTACCGCTGGTGCTCCGGCGCGCGGTGCGGTGCCCGTCCCCGCGCCGCGCGGCGCGCGCTGGTGGTGACGAGCCTATGACGCGCCGCGCCGAGGGGGAGATCGTTTTCGTCACTGCCGTGTCGCGGGTGCGGCGACCGGCCGGGACGGACGGCCGCGGGCGCCTCGGGCCCGCGACCGCCCCGGCACCTAGAGGTACTGACCGGTGTTCGCCACCGTGTCGATGGAGCGTCCGGTGTCGGCGCCCTGCTTCCCGGTGACCAGGGTGCGGATGTAGACGATCCGCTCGCCCTTCTTGCCGGAGATCCGGGCCCAGTCGTCCGGGTTGGTGGTGTTGGGCAGGTCCTCGTTCTCCTTGAACTCGTCCACGCACGCCTGGAGGAGGTGGGAGACCCGCAGACCCTTCTGGTTCTGTTCGAGGAACGCCTTGATCGCCATCTTCTTGGCGCGCCCCACGATGTTCTCGATCATGGCGCCGGAGTTGAAGTCCTTGAAGTAGAGGACCTCCTTGTCACCGTTGGCGTAGGTGACCTCCAGGAAACGGTTCTCCTCGGACTCGGCGTACATCTGCTCGACGGCGGTCTGGATCATGCCGTGGACCGTGGCCCCGCGGTCGCCGCCGTGCTCGCCGAGGTCGTCGCCGTGCAGCGGGAGCCGCTCGGTGAGGTACTTGCCGAAGATGTCCTTGGCCGCCTCGGCGTCCGGACGCTCGATCTTGATCTTCACATCGAGCCGTCCGGGCCGCAGGATCGCGGGGTCGATCATGTCCTCGCGGTTGGAGGCGCCGATGACGACCACGTTCTCCAGGCCCTCCACGCCGTCGATCTCGGCGAGGAGCTGGGGCACGATGGTGTTCTCCACGTCCGAGCTGACGCCCGAGCCGCGGGTGCGGAACAGGGACTCCATCTCGTCGAAGAAGACGATGACCGGGGTGCCCTCGCTAGCCTTCTCACGGGCCCGCTGGAACACCAGACGGATCTGCCGCTCGGTCTCGCCCACGTACTTGTTGAGCAGTTCGGGGCCCTTGATGTTGAGGAAGAAGCTCTTCCCCGAGGACTGGCCGGTGACCTCCGCGACCTTCTTCGCCAGGGAGTTGGCCACCGCCTTGGCGATGAGCGTCTTGCCGCAGCCGGGCGGACCGTAGAGCAGGACGCCCTTGGGCGGGCGCAGTTCGTGCTCCTTGAACAGGTCCGGGTAGAGGTAGGGCAGCTCGACCGCGTCGCGGATCATCTCGATCTGGTTGCCCAGACCGCCGATCTGCTCGTAGCCGATGTCCGGGACCTCTTCCAGGACGAGTTCCTCGACCTCGCTCTTGGGCACGACCTCGTAGACGTAGCCGGAGCGGGGTTCCAGCAGGAGGGCGTCGCCGGGCCGGATGGTGACGTCCAGGAGGGGCTCCGCGAGCCGGACGACGCGCTCCTCGTCGGTGTGCCCGACGACCAGGGCGCGTTCGCCGTCCTCCAGGACCTCCTTGAGGGTGACGATGTCGCCGACGCGCTCGTAGGTCATGGCCTCGACCACGTTGAGCGCCTCGTTCAGCATGACTTCCTGGCCGCGCCGGAGTTCGTCGGTCTCGACGCCGGGGCTCACGTTCACCCGGAGCTTGCGGCCCCCGGTGAAGATGTCGGCCGTGCCGTCCTCGTTGGCCGTGAGGAAGACGCCGAAACCGGCGGGCGGCTGCGCGAGCCGGTCGACCTCCTCCTTCAGGGCCACGATCTGGTCGCGGGCCTCACGGAGCGTGTTCGCGAGTCGTTCGTTCTGCGCGGACACACCGGCCAGGTTGGTCTGTAGCTCGACGATCCGCTCTTCGAGAATCCTCGTGTGCCGCGGAGAGTCGGCGAGCTTGCGTCGCAGGACGGCGATCTCCTGCTCAAGATAGGCGATCTGACCGGCCGGGTCATCGGACCCCCGACCCGGGCGGATGCCGCGGTTGATGTCATCGTCGTGGGCTGCCACGGTCCTCACCTCCTCCAAGGGGAGCTGGACGCTTCCTGACCCTACCTGGGTGGGTGTCGATTGAAACCCCTAGATCACAAAGACCGTGGGGGTGTGTCCGATCTTCACCCTTGCGCTCTCCCTCACGCCAGGTGGATACCCACGGAATCACCTCTGAAAGCGGCCGGGTGCGCCCGGGAAGTGGTCAACACCCATCAGGGGAGGGCCGACTTGTGGGGAGACGGGGACGCACGGGAAGGGAAACGGCGGGCGGCGTGTGAGGAGTGCCACCCGTCGGGTATGGGGGTTCCGACCGGGTTTTCGGCCAGGGAGGGGGCCGTCGCGGAGGCGTTGCCCGGTCACGCTCCGTGCGCCCGCGACGGGGGCTCCGGGGGCGGGGCGGGCGGTTGTATCGTCGAGACGTCCGGCGTCCGCGCGGCACGGCTCCCCCGGTGGGGGCGGCCGGTCCGGAGGGCGCGTGAACGAGGTCATGAGCGGGAGGACGACGGTGCGGCGAGAGGACCGGTCCGGCACACGGGACGGCGACGGCGGCGAGGGCCCCGAGCTGGAGGTCTGGATCGACCAGGACCTGTGCACGGGCGACGGCATCTGTGTCCAGTACGCCCCCGAGGTCTTCGAGCTGGACATCGACGGGCTGGCCTATGTGAAGAGCCCGGACGACGAGTTGCTCCAGCAGCCGGGGGCCACCACCAGGGTGCCGCTGCCGCTGCTGCGGGACGTGGCCGATTCCGCGCGGGAGTGCCCCGGGGACTGCATCCATGTGCGCCGGGTCGCGGACCGGGTCGAGGTCTACGGACCCGACGCGGCCTGACCCGGCACCCGGTGCCCGGCGGCCGTCTCACGTCCGGAAGGCGTCGCCGGGGTCGGTGCTGACGAAGCGGCCGTCGCGCCAGGTCCAGCTGGTGCGCCGCCGCTCGTCCGGGCAGCAGTTGGGCACCTCGGGCGAGGAGTAGCCGAGGAGCGTCGCGACCACGGAACCGCCCCTGACGGCGAGGTCGGCGACGTTGAGCCGGTCCGCGGGGCGGACCAGGGTGGCGATTACCCGGGGGGTCGCCCGGGCCCCGGCCCGGGTGATCACGTAGACCCCGTTGGGCGGGGTGCCCATGGAGGTGTCGCAGCGCGCCACGGCGACGGTCTCGGGGGTTCCGTCGCCGTCCAGGTCGCCCGTGGCCCGTCGGACGACCCGGACCGGGACGGGGCCGCAGTCGAGCGGGAGCGTCACCTCGGACGGGTCGGGCGCGGGCCCGGCGGGAGCCCGGCGGGCGTCCGACGGGCGGTCCCCGGCGACGGCGGTCGCCGGCTCCGGCTGGAGGACCGACGAGGCCGCGATCACCGCGGCGAGCGCTGCGGCGGTGGCCACCCAGTGGAGGGGCCGGGTGCGGGTGTGCGCCAGTTCCGGAACGGCGGATTGCTGCACGAGGAAGCGTCTCCTGTGAGGGCTGTGCCGGTGGGGTGGCCAGCATCGTGCCACACCGGCCGGGGCCGGGGAACGGCGGGGGCGGGGTCCCTCGACGAGGGACCGGCCGGGTTGCGTCGGGTGCCCAACGCGCGGACGCCCCCGCCGGGTTCTCCGGAAGGACCGGGAACTCGGCGGGGGCGTCGGCGCGTTGGAGGGGCTGGAGACCGTCGTGGCGGTTTCGGCGGCACGGATGCCGTGCGCCGGGCCGGTGGGGACGGGCTCCCGGGTGGGCGGGGTCAGCGGGTGGCGCCGCCGTCGGCGTTGGGTCCCGAGTAGTCGTCGCCGTAGGCGCCCTTGGCGGGGCGGCGGCGGCGCATCGGCGGCTCCACGCCGTCGGCGAGGCGACGGGCGGTGAGGAGGAAGCCGGTGTGACCGATCATGCGGTGGTCCGGGCGGACCGCGAGACCCTCGATGTGCCAGTTGCGGATCATGGTCTCCCAGGCGGTCGGCTCGTTGAAGCAGCCGATCTCCCGGATGGACTCCACGGTCCGCGCCAGCTGGGTCGTGGTCGCCACGTAGCAGCAGAGGATGCCGCCGGGGACGAGCGCCTTGGAGACGGCCTCCAGGCACTCCCACGGGGCGAGCATGTCCAGGATGACCCGGTCGACATCGGTGTCGGACAGGTTGTCCTGGAGGTCGCCCACGGTGAGCTGCCAGGCGGGGTGGGGGCCGCCGAAGTAGCGCTCCACGTTCTGCCGGGCGATGTCCGCGAAGTCCTCGCGGCGCTCGTAGGAGTGGAGCATGCCCTGGTCACCGATGGCGCGGAGCAGGAAGCTGCTCAGCGAGCCGGATCCCACGCCCGCTTCCACGACGCGGGCGCCGGGGAAGATGTCCGCGAAGGAGAGGATCTGCCCCGCGTCCTTGGGGTAGACCACGGCCGCTCCGCGGGGCATGGACAGGACGTAGTCGGGGAGCAGGGGGCGCAGCGCTAGGTAGGCGACGTTCCCCGTGGTGCGGACAACGCTGCCCTCGGGGGAGCCGATCAGCTCGTCGTGCGGGAAGGAACCCTTGTGGGTGTGGAAGTTCTTCCCCGCTTCGAGCGTGAACGTGTAGTGGCGTCCCTTGGGGTCGGTGAGCTGGACCTGGTCCCCGACCTTGAAGGGCCCGCGTCGGCGGGCGGCACCGGTCGGTTCGGACATGTGACCAGCCTACCGGTCGTCGCGGGGGACGCCGACCACGGCGGCCCCGGGCCGGACGGCACGCCCCGCCCGGTCCCGGCCGCGCGGGGGATCAGGAGGGGCGGGCCATGGCCTGGACGAAGGCCCGCTCCACGTCCGCCGCGGAGAGCACTCCGTAGATCTCGCCGGAATCCTCCACCACCAGGTACTCGGTGGCGGGGGTGGCGCGCAGCACGTCGAGGAGGTCCTCGCCCGCGAGGTCGGCGGAGACCCGCATCCCCTCGGTGAGGTCCTGGGCCAGGCCGCTCACCGCGACCCAGGGGCGGCGGTGCTCGGGGACGCCGACGATCGCCGCCTCCCGGACGACCGAGACGGGCTCGCCGTCCGGGGAGACCACGACCAGGGCACGCGCCCCGGCGGCGTTGGCCCGGCGCAGCGCCTCGGACAGGGGCGTGTCGGTCTCCACCGGGACGGCCCGGCGGGTCAGGGTGCGGGCCCTCAGGTCGGGGAGGTGCTCCCGGAGCCGGGCCATCCGCAGGCTGTTGCCCGCGCCGGTCCAGATGATGGCGGCGAGGATGGCGGCGAGCAGGGCGTCGGTGACGGTGTCCATGGCGTCGATGCCGTCGGGCTGGGGCCCGAGGACACCGGACTGGGTGAGCAGCGGCAGACCGATCAGCACGGTGACGGCGAGGGCCCGGCCCACCCAGGCGGCGGCGACGGTGCCGCTCATGGGGTTGCCGGTGATCTTCCACACCACCGCGCGCAGCATCCGGCCGCCGTCGAGCGGCAGCCCGGGCAGCAGGTTGAAGGCGGCCACGATCAGGTTGGAGATCATCAGTCCGGCCAGCAGCACACCGGGGACCGTGTCGGGTTCGACGAGCAGCATGCCGCCGTAGAAGACGGCCGCGAGGACGAGCGACAGGAGCGGTCCGACGAAGGCCAGCACGAACTCGCGGCCGGGGGTCTCGGACTCCTTCTCGATCTCGGAGACGCCGCCGAAGAACTGGAGCTGGATGCGGCGCACCGGCAGCTTGAAGCGCAGGGCCGCCACGGTGTGCGCCAGCTCGTGGACGAGGACGGAGGCGTAGAAGGCCACGGCGAAGAACAGGGAGACCAGGTACCGGGCGCCGCCCAGCTCGGGCAGGACCCGGTCGAGCTGACCGCCGAAGACCCAGGTGATCAGGGCGGCGACCAGGAACCAGCTCGGGGCGACGTAGACCGGGACACCGAAGGGGCGGCCCATCAGGATGCCGCCGCCGGGGTCCTTGCGCCCCTTCGGGCCCGGGGGTGGGCCGGACGGGGCGGGGGGCGGGGTGCCGTACGCCCCGCCGCCGGCGGTGGGGCGGGTGTCGGCGTAGGGGCGCTCCGGGGCCCGGGCGGGGGGTTTGACCAGGGAGGGGCCCGCGGACGGGCGCTCGCCTTCCGGGTGGGTGGGGGCCTCGGCCGGGGGGGCGGGGGGCTCCTCCCGGGGGGCGGCTCCGGCAGGGCCGTTCCCGGAGGAGGCGTCCCTGGAGGAGGGGCTCCCGGGGGAAACGTCCCCGGAGGAGGCGTTCCCGGGCGGACGGCCGTCTCCGGAGGCACCGTCGGAGGCGGGAGCACCGTCGGAGGCGGGAGCGCCGTCGGAGGCGGGAGCGCCGTCGGAGGCGGGAGCGTCTTCTCGGACGGGAACGCCGCCGGAGGCCGGGGCGTCTCCCGGAGTGGAGGCGTCCCCGGGTGCGGGGGTGCTCTCGGGCAAGGGGCCGTTCCCGGAGGGGGTGGCCTCCCGGGGTCCGGGGCCGTTCCCGGATTCACCGTCGGGGGGTGCCGGGGTCGGGCGTCCGGTGCCGGGCCGGGCGTCGGGAGCGGCGCCCGGGTCGTCCGGTCGCGGGTGCGGTCCGGCCGTCGCGTCGTCGTCCGGTCGCGGCTGACCGGTCCCGCCGCTCTCAGTCACGGTGTCCCCTCGTTCGGTGTCCCTCGCCCCCGATCATGCATTCCCGGGGGGTCCGTCGTCGATGGTATGCGTCCTGGTGTCGGTGGCGGGCCTTAGGGTCTGTCCCCATGGAGACCCGTACCGGTGAAGCCGTGGCGCCCGCGCGGCCCGCGTCGCTGTCGCCCTCGCGCGCGAGCGACTTCATGCAGTGTCCGCTGCTCTACCGCTTCCGGGTGATCGACAAGCTGCCGGAGAAGCCGAGCCCGGCGGCGACCCGGGGCACCCTGGTGCACGCCGTCCTCGAACAGCTCTTCGACGCGCCCGCCGCCGAGCGGACGGCCCCCCGGGCCCGGGCCCTGGTGCCGGGCCAGTGGGACCGGATGCGGACGGCCAAGCCGGAGCTGGCCGGGCTCTTCCGGGAGGACGCGGAGGCCCCCGGGGCGGTGGAGGGGACGGAGGCCGAGCGGCTGGCGCGGTGGCTGGCAGAGGCCGAGGCGCTGGTCGAGCGCTGGTTCACGCTGGAGGACCCGACCCGGCTGGAGCCCGCCGAGCGCGAGCTGTTCGTGGAGGCGCGGCTGCCCTCGGGGCTGCGGCTGCGCGGGATCATCGACCGGGTGGACGTGGCGCCGTCCGGCGACGTCCGCATCGTGGACTACAAGACGGGCAAGGCTCCCCGGCCGGAGTACGCGGAGGGCGCCCTCTTCCAGATGAAGTTCTACGCCCTGGTGGTCTGGCGGCTGAAGGGGCTGGTCCCCCGCCGCCTCCAACTGGTCTACCTGGGCAGCGGTGACGTCCTCACCTACGATCCGGTGGTCGCGGACCTGGAGCGGGTGGAACGCAAGGTCCACGCCCTGTGGGACGCGATCCGGCAGGCGACCGAGACCGGCGACTGGCGTCCGCGCCGCACCCGGCTGTGCGGCTGGTGCGACCACCGCGCGGTCTGCCCGGAGTTCGGGGGCACTCCCCCGCCGTATCCGCTGCCGCTCGCGCCCGGGGCCGCCGGACCGGACCCGGAGTCCGGGACCGCTCCGGAGCCCGGGGCGACGGCACCCACGGGGCCGGAACAGGGCAGAATGGGCCCGGTCTAGCAAAAGGAGACTCACGTGGCCATCCGTGTCCTGCTCGTCGACGACCAGCCGCTGCTGCGCACCGGGTTCCGGATGATCCTGGAGGCCGAGGCGGACCTCGCGGTCGTCGGCGAGGCCGGGGACGGCCTCCAGGCGCTCGACCAGGTGCGCGCCCTCCAGCCCGACGTGGTCCTGATGGACATCCGGATGCCCCGGATGGACGGGGTGGAGGCCACCCGGCAGATCACCGGTCCGGGGCGGGACGGTCCGGCCAAGGTGCTGGTGCTGACCACGTTCGACCTCGACGAGTACGTGGTGGAGGCGCTCAAGGCGGGGGCCAGCGGCTTCCTGCTGAAGGACGCGCCCGCGAACGAACTGGTCCAGGCGATCCGGGTGGTCGCGGCGGGCGAGGCGATGCTGGCGCCGAGCATCACCCGACGGCTGCTCGACAAGTACGCCGATCACCTCCCGTCCGGCGACGAACCGGTGCCGGACGCCCTGAACACCCTCACCGACCGCGAGGTGGAGGTGCTGAAGCTGGTGGCCCGGGGGCTGTCCAACGCCGAGATCGCGGCGGACCTCTTCGTCAGCGAGACGACGGTGAAGACGCACGTGGGCCACGTCCTGACCAAGCTGGGGCTGCGCGACCGCGTCCAGGCGGCGGTGTACGCCTACGAGAGCGGTCTGGTCCGCCCGGGCGCCCAGTAGGACGGGACCGTTCCCGGCCGGGCGGCGCCGGTTCCCGGCGGACGGGAACGTTCCGGTTTTCGGACGCACACGGGGAGCCCCCTACCGGGAAGGCGCGCACGGGGAAGGGCTGTGGGGCGCCGTCCGGTACCGGACGGCGCCCCACAGCCCTTCCCCGTGCCGGGGTCCGTCGTCGACGGACCCCGGCGGGCGTTTCGTTCACTCGCCCTTGCTGATCTCCCAGAACCGGAACACGGTGGAGGCGTCGAGGCAGTTCTCCAGCCCGTAGACGTTGTCCCGGACGACCGCGTACTGCTTGGCCTGCCAGAGCGGGATGATCGGCACGTCCCTGGCCACGATGTCCTGGAGCCTGCCGTAGTCCTTGCGGGTGGCGGCGCGGCTGCTCTCGGCGGCCGTGGCCGGGATGATCTCGCCCGTGATGGTGCGGTTCTCGTAGTTGTTGCCGAGGACGTTGCCCTTGCCGAAGAACGGCTGGGTGAAGTTGTCGGGGTCCGGGTAGTCCGGGACCCAGCCCTTCACGTACACCCCGTACTTGCCCGCGGCGATGTCCTTCTCGTACTGGCCGATCTCGACCGAGCGCACCCGGGCGTCGAACAGCCCGCTCTCGTTCAGCTGCCGGGCGATCGCCCTGAACTGCCGGTCGGTGGAGGGACCGTACCGCGAGGGGGTCGACCACAGGGTCAGCTTCACCTTGTCGGTGATGCCCTCGGCGACGAGCGCCTCCTTGGCCTTGGCCCGCTGCGGACGGCCCCCGTACTCGTCGAAGAAGGCCGTGCTGTGCGCGGTGATCCCGGCCGGGATGATCGAGTACAGCGGGTCCGCGGTGGAGTCGTAGACCTGGTGGACGAGTTCCTCGCGGTCGATCAGCTGGGCGATCGCCTTGCGGACGCCCTCCTTGCCGACCACCGGGTCCTTCACGTTGAAGACCAGGTGCTGGACCTCGGCGCTGCTGCCGGGCACGAGGTCGATGCCGGTGCCGGTGCTGGTGTCGTTCTCGATCTCGGCGATGTCCTTGGCCGCGAGACCGCGGTAGGCGACGTCCACCTCCTCGCCGATCAGCGCCTCCTTCAGCGCCTTCTGGTCACCGCCGAAGAGCCGCAGGGTGATCTTGGCGTTGCGGAGCTTGGCGTTGCCCTTGTAGGAGCCGTTGCGCGAGAACTCCGCGCGCTCCTTGGCGAACGAGTCGAGCTTGTAGGGGCCCGAGCCGACCGCCCGGCCGTCGGTGCGCAGCTTGTCGGCCGGGTACTCGCGCCGGTCCACGATCGAGCCCGCGCCGGAGGCGATCTTACTGGGGAAGGTCGCGTCGGGGACGTTCAGCCGGAAGACGACGGTCTCGGCGTCCGGCGTCTCCACCCGGTCGAGCATGGGGAACATGATCGCCGGACCCGCGTCGTCGTTGATGCGCATCAGACGGTCGAAGGAGAACTTCACGTCGGCGGAGGTCAGCGCGTTGCCGTTGCTGAACTTCAGGCCCTTGCGCAGGGTGCATTCGAACACCTTGGCCTGGACGTCGGTGAAGTCGCATCGCTCGGCGGCCTCGGGCTCCGGTTGGGTACTGCCGACCGGGAAGCTGAGAAGGGACTGGAACACGTTGTTGAACAGCAGCCACGAGCCTGGGTCGTAGCCGGAGGCGGGGTCGGTCGCGTGGACGGCGTCGGTCATGCCGACCACGACGGAACCTCCGCTGCCGGACTCTCCGTTCTCCGTACCGCAGCCGCTCAGGGTGGCGGCGGCCAGCCCCGTGGCTATCGACAGGACGGACCACTGGGTGCGCTTCTTCACAATCTACCTTGGGGGGTCCAAGGGAGTTCAGCCGCTGACTCCGCGGCTGAGCTCCCACAACTGAAGGTTCGACGAAGAGTCGAGTGCCCATTCGGCACCCTGGATGCCGTCGCGCGCGGCCACGTACTGCCTGCCTTGCCACAGAGGCAGTACGGGCACGTCCTCGGCGACGATGTCCTGGATCTCCTTGATGCTGTCCGCCGCGCCCAGCCGGTCCGCCTCGCGGCGCGACTCGGGGATCAGGTCGTCACGGATGACGCTGTTCACGTACGGCAGCGCGAGGAAATTGCCCTTGTCGAGGAAGGGGGCGAGGAAGTTGTCGGCGTCGGGGAAGTCGGGGAACCACCCGAGACCGTACACCGGATACTCGCCGTCGAGTTCCCTGGCTCGGAACGTGACCCATTCCGTGCCCTTGACGTCGACGTCGAACAGACCACTGGCGTTGAGCTGCTTCCGGAGCACCTCGAACTCCCGTTTGGTGTGGGGGCCGTAGTGGTCGGTGGTGTAGTGGAGGGTGAGCTTGACGGGTGTGGTGATCCCGGCCTCGCGCAGCATCGCGCGGGCCTTCTTGGTGCTCGGCGCGCCGTACTCGTCGAAGAAGGCGCTGGAGTGTCCGGTGAGAGTGGCCGGAACCAGGGAGTAGAGCGGGTCGGCCATCTCCCCGTAGACGGTGGAAACGAGTTCGCCGCGGTCGATGATCTGGGCCATGGCCCGGCGGACCGCCTTCTCGCGGACCACGGGCGCGTCGGTGTCGAAACCGAGGTAGCGGATCTCCAGACTGGAGTTCTCGACGAGTTCGACGTCCCCGTCGGAGCTCTTGGAGAACTTCTCGACCTGCCGCGGCGACATGGTGCGGGTCATCAGGTCGAGTTCGTCCCCGTCCAGCGCCGCGCCCATGGCCTCGGCGTCGGCGAAGTGACGGAGTTCGACCTTGCTGTTCTTGGGGGTGTGCGGACCCTCGTACCGGTCGTTCTTGGTGAAGACCACCTTGGTGACGGTGTCGCCGTCGGTCTCGGCCTTCAGGGTGTAGGGGCCGGAGCCGTCGACGCGGAAGCCTTTGCGGAGCCGGTCGACGGGGTAGTCCTCGGGGTGCACGATGCTGGCGACGGGGGTGGCCAGCTTGAACGGGAAGGTCGCGTCGGGGGTCCGCAGATGGAAGACGACCTTCTTGTAGCCCTGGGTCTCGACCGTGTCGATGGTGTTGAGCAGGGCGTCGACGCCGCTGGGCGCCTTGATGGTGAGGACCCGCTCGATGGAGTGCTTGACGTCGGTCGCGGTGACCGGGGCCCCGCTCGCGAAGGTCAGTCCGTCGCGCAGGGTGCACTCGTAGCGCTCGTTGCCGGTGTCCGTGAAGCCGCACTTCTCGGCCGCGTCGGGAACCGGCACGCCACCGCCGCGCGGCAGGGTCATCAGCGTCTGGAGGGACTGGCGCAGCACGTTCCAGGAACCGACGTCGTAGGCGGACGCCGGATCCAGCGGCGCGGGCGCCTTCTTGGTCGCCGCGAGGGTGTCGGTGGTGCCGACCGTGATCGCGTGCTTGGCCCGCTCCCCGCCGTCGGGCTCGCCACAGGCGACGAGGACCGGGGTGAACAGGCCGAGGACGGCCGGCAGCACCAACGTCTTGCGGTTCATGGGCGGGGTTCTCCAGAGCGGTTGATCCCCGGACACCGGCGACGGGGGTGTGAGGGCGGTGTCCGGGATTCCGGCGAGGTTCTCGCGACGACCCTAGTGCGGCGGGCCGGGACCCCCCGACCGGACGGCGGACCGGGGCCCCTCACGCTCTGAAGCCGGTGCCCGACACACCGAACAACCGACAGCGGAAGGTTTCGTGCGTCCTTTCACCAATCGGGACACATGGACGCCCCTTCCGGACGGGGCGGGGGACGTTCTGCACAGGGCGTCTGGGCTGTCGACCCCGACCGGCGTGGCAAAGCTCACACGGTCGGTCTCGGCGATCCGCAGGACAGCCTTGACCTCCGTCAGGGCATTCCGTGCGAACCGGACTTCATCGATGCGCAGTTGACGATCCGGACGCGCAGGCGAGCGCGCCGGACCGGACGGAGGGGGACGGAGAGGACGGCGGGGACGGGAACGGGCGGCCCGGACACCGGCCCGGACGACGAGCCGGACACCGGACGGGGAGCGGGGTCCGGAGCGGGGCGGGCGCGGCGGACCCGGCACCGGTGCGGGGTCGGACGGCCACCAGGACCGGGGGCGGGACGGGGCGGCGACCGGGACCCGGAACGGTGGCGAGTCGGCGCGGCGACCGGGAGCGGTGGCGGGACGGCGACGGCGCGCAGGCCGGGGGCGGGCCCCTGGAAGGGACCTACCGGCGGCGGGAGGTCAGTTGGGGCTCATCAGGTCGTGCAGGAACGCCAGGTCCACCTGTTCCAGCGAGGAGACCACGGTACGGCCCGCGGCGGCCCGGATCGGCGCCACCGACGGCACCGCGACCACCCGGCAGCCCGCGGCCTCGGCGGCGGCCACCCCGGTGGCGGTGTCCTCCACGACGGCGCAGCGCGCGGGGTCGGCGCCCAGGCCCGCCGCGGCGATCAGGTACGGGTCGGGGAACGGCTTGGTCCGCTCCACCTCGTCCCCGGCGACGGTCAGCTGGAAGTTGCCGTGTCCGAGCGAGTGCAGGACCCGGTCGATGATGCGCCGGTGGGAGGCGGAGACCAGGGCGGTCGGGATCCGGTGGGCGGCCAGCTCGGCGAGGAGCCGGGCGGCGCCGGGCATCAGGGGCAGCGCCCGGCTGATCCGTCGCTCGAACCCGTCGTTGAGCAGGACGGTCAGCTCGGGGAGGGTGATGTCGGCGCCGGTCGACTCGATGAGGAACCCGGCGCTGCGGGACATCGGACCGCCGACGACCACGTGCCGCCACGCCTCGTCGAGCCGGTGGCCGAGCGCGGCGAAGACCTCCACCTCCGCGTCCCACCAGAAGCCCTCGGTGTCCACGAGGGTGCCGTCCATGTCGAGGAGGACGGCCTGGAGCGCGGAACCGTCGGCGGACCTGCTGCCGGGCGCGGGAACCGTGGTGGTCATCCGGGCACACCTCCATGAGGGACGAAGAGGCCGACTGCGCGCGCCGCGGTGTCCCCGCGGAAGGCAGCCGGCCTGCACTGGACCGACCAGTGTACGGCGCGGTGGCGGAAAACGCCCGGTGGTTTCCCTCCGGGCTCCCCGTCCGGGGCCGGGTGGCGGGGGAGAACCGGCTGGGGGGCGGGGCGAGAGCAGGTGGGGGCGGGGGAAAACAGGTGCGCGGCCGGTCACCTCCTGGGAACGGGAGGTGACCGGCCGTTCGCGGACCGTCCGGTCGTGGGGTCAGCGGGCGTTGAAGTACTTCGCCTCGGGGTGGTGGATCACGATGGCGTCGGTGGACTGCTCGGGGTGGAGCTGGAACTCCTCGGAGAGGACCACCCCGATGCGCTCGGGCTCCAGCAGCCGGGCGATCTTGGCGCGGTCCTCCAGGTCGGGGCAGGCCCCGTAGCCGAGGGAGAAACGGGCACCGCGGTACTTCAGGGCGAACATGTCCTCGATCGCGGACGGGTCCTCCCCGGCGAAGCCCAGCTCGGAGCGGACCCGGGCGTGCCAGTACTCGGCGAGCGCCTCCGCGAGCTGGACGGACAGCCCGTGCAGCTCCAGGTAGTCGCGGTAGGCGTTGGCCTCGAAGAGTTCGGCGGTGGCCTCCCCGATCCGGGAGCCGACGGTGACGACCTGGAGGCCGACCACATCGGTCTCCCCCGACTCCTCGGGGCGGAAGAAGTCGGCGAGGCAGAGCCTGCGGCCCCGGCGCTGGCGGGGGAAGCTGAAGCGGGTCCGCTCGTTGCCCGCCTCGTCCAGGATGATCAGGTCGTCGCCCTTGGAGACGCAGGGGAAGTAGCCGTAGACCACGGCCGCCTCCAGCAGGTTCTCCGTCTGGAGCTTGTCGAGCCAGCCGCGCAGCCGGGGCCGCCCCTCGGTCTCGGCCAGCTCCTCGTAGCTGGGGCCGTCCCCGGCGCGGTTCTGCTTGAGGCCCCACTGGCCCTTGAACAGGGCGCCCTCGTCCAGCCAGGAGGCGTACTCCTTGAGCTGGATGCCCTTGATCACCCGGGTGCCCAGGAACGGCGGGGTCGGCAGGGGGTTGTCGACGGCGACGTCGGAGCGGACCGTGCCCTCCTCGGGGTGGTCCGCCACCACGGGGGCGGTGGCCGTGGTGGCGCGGACCCGGCGCTGCTTCAGCTCGGGCAGCGACGCCCCGGGGACCCCGCGCTTGACGGCGATCAGCGCGTCCATCAGCCGCAGGCCCTCGAAGGCGTCGCGGGCGTAGCGGACCTCGCCCTCGTAGATCTCGTGGAGGTCCTGCTCCACGTAGGCCCGGGTGAGCGCGGCGCCGCCGAGGATGACGGGGTAGTCGGCGGAGAGCCCGCGCTGGTTCAGCTCCTGGAGGTTCTCCTTCATGATCACCGTGGATTTGACCAGCAGACCGGACATGCCGATGACGTCGGCGCGGTGCTCCTCGGCGGCCTCCAGGATGGCGGAGACGGGCTGCTTGATGCCGATGTTGACGACGTTGTAGCCGTTGTTGGAGAGGATGATGTCCACGAGGTTCTTGCCGATGTCGTGGACGTCGCCCCGGACGGTGGCGAGCACGATGGTGCCCTTGCCCTCCGCGTCCGACTTCTCCATGTGGGGTTCGAGGTAGGCGACGGCGCCCTTCATCACCTCGGCGGACTGGAGCACGAACGGCAGCTGCATCTGGCCGGAGCCGAAGAGTTCGCCGACGACCTTCATCCCGTCGAGGAGGGTCTCGTTGACGATGTCGAGCGCGGGACGTTCGGCCAGCGCCGCGTCGAGGTCGGCCTCCAGACCGTTCTTCTCGCCGTCGATGATGCGCCGCTTGAGGCGCTCCTCCAGCGGCAGCGCGGCGAGTTCCTCGGCCTTGCCCGCCTTCATCGACCGGGTGTCGACGCCCTCGAAGAGTTCGAGGAGGCGCTGGAGGGGGTCGTAGCCCTCGGCGCGGCGGTCGTAGATGAGGTCGAGGGCGACCTGGACCTGCTCCTCCTCCAGCCGGGCGATGGGGAGGATCTTGGAGGCGTGGACGATGGCCGAGTCCAGCCCGGCCTTGACGCACTCGTCGAGGAAGACGGAGTTCAGGACGAGCCGGGCGGCCGGGTTGAGGCCGAAGGAGATGTTGGACAGTCCGAGGGTGGTCTGCACGTCCGGGCGGCGGCGCTTCAGCTCGCGGATGGCGTCGATGGTGGCGATGCCGTCCTTGCGGGACTCCTCCTGACCGGTGCAGATGGTGAAGGTGAGGGTGTCGATGAGGATGTCGGATTCCAGGACGCCCCAGTTGGTGGTGAGGTCGTCGATGATCCGTTCCGCGATCTCGACCTTCTTCTCCGCGGTGCGGGCCTGGCCCTCCTCGTCGATGGTGAGGGCCATCAGGGCGGCGCCGTGCTCCCGGGCGAGGGCGGTGACCTTGGCGAACCGGGACTCGGGCCCGTCGCCGTCCTCGTAGTTGACGGAGTTGATGACGGCCCGGCCGCCGAGCTTCTCCAGGCCCGCGCGGAGCACCTCGACCTCGGTGGAGTCGAGGACGACGGGCAGCGTGGAGGCGGTGGCGAAGCGTCCGGCCAGCTCCGCCATGTCGGCGACGCCGTCCCGGCCCACGTAGTCGACGCACAGGTCGAGCATGTGGGCGCCCTCGCGGATCTGGTCGCGGACCATCTCCACGCAGTCGTCCCAGCGGCCCTCCAGCATCGCCGTGCGGAACTTCTTGGAGCCGTTGGCGTTGGTGCGCTCGCCGATGGCGAGGTACGAGGTGTCCTGGCGGAACGGCACGGTCTGGTAGAGCGAGGCGGCGCCGGGCTCGGGGCGCGGCTCGCGGACGGGCGGGGTGAGCCCGCGCACCCGCTCCACGACCTGGCGCAGGTGCTCGGGGGTGGTGCCGCAGCAGCCGCCGACCAGCGACAGTCCGTACTCCCGGACGAACGTCTCCTGGGCGTCGGCGAGTTCGGGGGCGGTGAGCGGGTAGTGGGCGCCGTCCTTGCCGAGGACGGGCAGGCCCGCGTTGGGCATGCAGGAGAGCGGGATCCGGGAGTTGCGGGCGAGGTAGCGCAGGTGCTCGCTCATCTCGGCCGGACCGGTGGCGCAGTTCAGCCCGATCATGTCGATGCCGAGCGGCTCCAGGGCGGTGAGGGCCGCGCCGATCTCGGAGCCGAGGAGCATGGTGCCGGTGGTCTCGACGGTGACCGAACAGATGACGGGCAGATCGGTGCCGGTGGCCTCCAGGGCGCGGCGCGAGCCGAGGACGGCGGCCTTCGTCTGGAGGAGGTCCTGGGTGGTCTCCACGATGAGGGCGTCGGCGCCGCCCGCGATCAGGCCCTCGGCGTTGCGCTGGTAGTAGTCGCGCAGCAGGGCGTACTCGGCGTGGCCGAGGGTGGGGAGCTTGGTGCCGGGGCCGATCGAGCCGAGCACCCAGCGCTGCTGTCCGGTCTCCAGGGTGAACCGGTCGGCGACCTCGCGGGCGATCCGGGCGCCCGACTCGGACAGCTCGTACGTCCGCTCCGGGATGTCGTACTCGCCGAGGGCGGAGAAGTTGGCGCCGAAGGTGTTGGTCTCCACGCAGTCGACACCGACGGCGAAGTACGCCTCGTGCACCGTGCGGACGATGTCGGGCCGGGTGACGTTCAGGACCTCGTTGCAGCCTTCGAGGTCCTGGAAGTCCTCAAGGGTGGGGTCCTGGGCCTGGAGCATCGTGCCCATGGCGCCGTCGGCGACCACGACGCGGCTGGCGAGGGCTTCGCGCAGGGCGTCGGTGCGGGCGCGGCTGTCGGCGGGCGCGGCGGACGGGGTGGGCGACGAGGCCATGTAGGGCTCCCTGGGATGCGACGGCTGTCGGCTTTGCGGCTTCGCGGGAAGGCGCACCCGCCCAGGGTAGCCGGGACGGGGGGCGGCGTGCGGGCGCGTCCACGGGGCGGACGGGCGGATGGACGGCGCCGGGGGTCGGCGGGGCGCCCGGAAGGGAGTGTTCCATCCTTCCGGGGAGACGTTCCGGTGGGGGTGGCGGCCGTTCCCCCGGGGGCGGGTGTGGGCCGACGGGGGGCATCCGGTGGGCCGCTCGGGTGGTGTCGTCCGGTGAGCGGCGGAACGTCCCCCGCGCCACGGCCGGACCCGACCGTGGCGACACACGCGCCCGGCACGCCGGGCGGGGCGGGGACGCCCCGGAGCGACACGGCGAAACCCCCGGGACCAGGGCACCGCCCGACACCGGACGCCCCAAGGGACACAGGAACAGCCGGGATCAGGACACCGTCCGGCACCGGACGCCCCAAGGGGCACAGGGAACAATCGGGATCAGGACACCCCCCGACACCGGGCACCCCGAAGGGCACAGGGAACCCCCGGGGCCAGGGCACCGCCACACCGGACGCCCCGAAAGGGGCGCGGGGAACGGCGCGAGCAACCACGACGCACCCGCAGACGACCACGGACAGCGACCCGGTCAAGGGGGCGCGGGGAACGGCGCGACCGGCCACGACGGACCCGCGCGGAGCGGACGGGCCGGAGGACCCCGCCCCGCGCCCGCCCCGCCTCCCGGACGTCCGGGAGAGGCGGTCCGCACCAGGCCGGGACGCGGCGGGTGTCACCACCGGGCCCGGCCGGGTGGAAACATACGCTCACCACCCGGAGCACCGGGTCGGCGAAGACCGATATTGTTCAGCATTGCCGAACGCGCTACGGCGGCCGACGGCAGCGGACCGAAGAGACGAAGGAGGCGGGGCGATGGCGAGGAACATCCAGTCGCTCGAACGGGCCGCGGCGATGCTGCGGTTGCTCGCCGGTGGTGAGCGGCGGCTCGGCCTCTCCGACATCGCCTCCGCCCTCGACCTCGCCAAGGGCACCGCGCACGGCATCCTGCGCACCCTCCAGGCCGAGGGGTTCGTCGAACAGGACCCGGCCTCGGGCCGCTACCAGCT
This sequence comes from Streptomyces sp. JNUCC 64, assembly GCF_054484115.1. Classification (NCBI taxonomy): domain Bacteria; kingdom Bacillati; phylum Actinomycetota; class Actinomycetes; order Kitasatosporales; family Streptomycetaceae; genus Streptomyces; species Streptomyces sp. JNUCC 64. The sequence goes on along the minus strand of NZ_CM137015.1, from coordinate 6,866,325 downwards.
GGGCGCCGAGCTGCTGCGCCTGGGCACCACCTACCTCGACGTCCACGAGCTGCGGGCGCGCGCCCTGGTGTGGACGGACGACCTGGCCCGGTCCAGCGGCGAGAGCGTCTACCTGGGGGTGCTGCACCAGCACGGGGTGCTGATCGTGCACCACGTGTTCCGGCCCGACGACAGCCGCCAGGTGCTGGAGGTCGGGGCGATGCAGCCGCTGCACTCCACCGCGCTGGGCAAGGTGCTCGCGGCCTACGACCCGGTGGCCCACAGCGAGGCGCTGGAGGCCGACCGCAAGGCGTTCACCGGGTCGACGGTCTGCGACCTGGACGGCTTCGAGGAGGTGCTGGGACTGACCCGCGCCCGGGGGTACGCCTCCGACGTCGAGGAGACCTGGGAGGGCGTGGCGTCGGTGGCCGCGCCGATTCACGACCGGCGCCGGATGCCGGTGGGCGCGGTCGGGATCACCGGGGCCGTGGAACGGGTCCGGGGGGCGGACGGCGCGCTGCGGCCCGAACTGATCGCCTCGGTGCGTGAGTGCGCGCGGTCGGTCTCCCGGGACCTGGGAGCCAGCCGCTTCTGAGGGGGCCGCCCGCCTTCAACGCGGCTCCGGCCCCGCGACGGCCCTCCGGCCCGTAGCCCCCACGCCCGTCCCGGCCCGCGCACGCGGGGGCGCGCCCGCCCGCGCGGGCGCGCCGCGCCTCCGACGACGGCCTTCCGCACCCTCCCCCGCCCCACGGACGCCCGTGGGGCGTTTTCGCGTCCGCCCGCCCCGGTCGGGGTAGGCGGACCCGGGAAGGCCACGGCGGTCACGACGGCGCCACGGCAGCGACGGCGGCGAGCGGCAGCGGCAGCGGCAGCGGCAGCGGCAGCGGCAGCGGCAGCGGCAGCCACGATGCCCGTTCGATAAGCCTTCGCGATCAATAACGATCCCGTTCTCGATGACAGAACCCTTGACTCACCGGTAACAACCGGACAAGACTCCCGTCCATCGGTCGGCATTGTCGAACACCTAACGGCAATACGCGCTAGAGTGTGGCGACACAAGCAACAAAGGAGTCGCGGGTGTCCACCTCCGACATCTTCATCGGCGAGACCATAGGAACCGCCGTCCTCATCCTGCTCGGCGGCGGTGTCTGCGCCGCCGTCACCCTGAAGCGGTCCAAGGCCCGGAACGCGGGCTGGCTGGCCATCACCTTCGGCTGGGGCTTCGCGGTCCTCACCGCGGCCTACCTCGCGGGCGGCGTCTCCGGCGCCCATCTGAACCCCGCGGTGACCTTCGGCCTCGCCGTCCAGGGCGGTACCGAGTGGGCCGACGTCCCGGCCTACCTGGCCGCGCAGCTCCTGGGCGCCATGCTCGGCGCCGTGCTCGTGTGGATCACCTACTACGGCCAGTTCCAGGCCCATCTGACGGACAGCGACCTGGTCGGGGCGCCCGGCACCCAGGACCCCAAGGGCCCCGGCCCGGTGCTCGGGATCTTCTCCACCGCCCCCGAGATCCGCAACGCCGTCCAGAACGTCACCACCGAGGTCATCGCCACCGTCGTGCTGGTCCTCGCGATCCTCACCCAGGGCCTCAACGCGGACGGCGACGGCCTCGGCGTCCTCGGCGCCCTGATCACCTCCCTGGTCGTGGTCGGCATCGGCCTCTCCCTGGGCGGGCCCACCGGATACGCGATCAACCCGGTACGCGACCTCGGCCCCCGCATCGTCCACGCCCTGCTCCCCCTGCCCAACAAGGGCGGGTCCGACTGGAGCTACGCATGGGTACCCGTCGTGGCGCCGCTGATTGGCGGGGCCGCCGCGGGCGGTATCTACAACATCGCCTTCGCGTAGTCACCGCGACCCGCGCACGAGAACCAGCGAGACCACAAGGCCCCGGGCGACCGCCCGGGTCCCGGACCCCAGGAGCAGACCCGTGACCGACGCCACGACCCCCACCGGCCCGTACATCGCAGCGATCGACCAGGGCACCACGTCCAGCCGCTGCATCGTCTTCGACCGGGACGGCCGGATCGTCTCCGTCGACCAGAAGGAGCACGAGCAGATCTTCCCCAAGCCGGGCTGGGTGGAGCACGACGCCACCGAGATCTGGGCCAATGTGCAGGAGGTCGTCGCCGGGGCGATCCGCAAGGCCGGGATCACCCGCGGGGACATCCTCGCCGTCGGCATCACCAACCAGCGCGAGACCACCCTGCTGTGGGACCGGCACACCGGCGAGCCGGTGCACAACGCCATCGTCTGGCAGGACACCCGCACCGACGGACTCTGCAAGGAACTGGGCCGCAACGTCGGCCAGGACCGCTTCCGCCGCGAGACCGGACTCCCCCTCGCCAGCTACTTCTCCGGCCCCAAGGCCCGCTGGCTGCTGGAGAACGTCGAGGGCCTCCAGGAGCGCGCCGAGGCCGGGGACATCCTCTTCGGCACCATGGACTCCTGGGTCATCTGGAACCTCACGGGCGGCACCGACGGCGGACGGCACGTCACCGACGTCACCAACGCCTCCCGCACCATGCTGATGAACCTGCACACCCTCCAGTGGGACCCCAAGATCGCGGCGTCCATCGGCGTGCCGACCGGGATGCTCCCCGAGATCCGCTCCTCCTCGGAGGTGTACGGCGAGGTCAAGGGCGGTCCGCTCGGCGAGCTGCTCGGCGGCGTCCCGGTGGCCTCGGCCCTCGGCGACCAGCAGGCGGCCCTGTTCGGCCAGACCTGCTTCGGCGTGGGCGAGGCCAAGTCCACGTACGGCACCGGCACGTTCATGCTGATGAACACCGGGGACCAGCTGATCAACTCCTACTCCGGGCTGCTCACCACGGTCGGCTACCGGATCGGGGACCAGGACCCGGTCTACGCCCTGGAGGGCTCCATCGCGGTCACCGGTTCGCTGGTGCAGTGGATGCGCGACCAGATGGGCCTGATCAACTCCGCGGCCGAGATCGAGACGCTGGCCTCCTCCGTCGAGGACAACGGCGGCGCCTACTTCGTCCCAGCGTTCTCCGGGCTGTTCGCCCCGTACTGGCGCTCCGACGCGCGCGGGGTGATCGCGGGCCTGACCCGGTACGTGACCAAGGCGCACATCGCGCGCGCCGTCCTGGAGGCCACCGCGTGGCAGACCCGGGAGATCACCGACGCGATGACCAAGGACTCCGGCGTCGAGCTGACCGCGCTCAAGGTCGACGGCGGGATGACCTCCAACAACCTGCTGATGCAGACCCTCTCCGACGTCTTGGACGCACCCGTGGTGCGCCCCATGGTCGCCGAGACGACCTGCCTCGGCGCGGCCTACGCCGCCGGCCTCGCCGTCGGCTTCTGGCCGGACACCGACGCCCTGCGCGCCAACTGGCGCCGGGCCGCCGAGTGGACGCCCCGCATGGACGCGGACCAGCGGGAGCGCGAGTACAAGAACTGGCTCAAGGCCGTCGAGCGGACCATGGGCTGGATCGAGGACGACGAGAGCTGACCCCCGGCGGCGCCGCCGGGTCCGGCCCGGCGGCGCCGTCTTCGCACGCTGACGAGGAGCACCACACCATGACCACCCAGCCAGGCGCCGCCTACCCCACCCTCGGACTGCACCCGTCGGCGGGCTCCCACCCGAGCCGCGCCGAGACCCGGGAACAGCTCTCCCGGGCCACGTACGACCTCCTGGTCATCGGGGGCGGCATCCTCGGCATCTCCACGGCCTGGCACGCCGCCCAGTCGGGGCTGCGGGTGGCCCTGGTGGACGCCGCCGACTTCGCCGGCGCCACCTCCTCGGCCTCCTCCAAGCTGCTCCACGGCGGACTGCGGTACCTCCAGACCGGTGCCGTCAAGCTCGTCGCGGAGAACCACTTCGAGCGGCGGGCGGTCTCCCGCGAGGTGGCACCGCACCTGGCGAACCCGCTGACCTTCTACCTGCCGGTCTACAAGGGCGGTCCGCACGGCGCGGCGAAGCTGGGCGCGGGCGTCTTCGCCTACTCGGCGCTCTCCGCCTTCGGTGACGGCGTCGGCCATCTGCTGTCGCCCGCCCGGGCCCAGCGGGACGTGCCGGAGCTGCGCACGGAGGGCCTGAAGGCCGTGGCGGTGTACGGCGACGGCCAGATGAACGACTCCCGGATGGCCCTGATGACCGTCCGCGCGGCCGTGGAGGCCGGGGCCGTGGTGCTCAACCACGCCGAGGTCACCGGACTGCGCTTCACCCGGGGCCGGGTCACCGGCGCGGAGCTGCGGGACCGGCTGGACGGCTCCGAGTTCGGGGTGGACGCCCGGCTCGTCCTCAACGCGACCGGCCCCTGGGTGGACCACCTGCGGCGGATGGAGGACGCCGGAGCCGATCCGTCGATCCGGCTCTCCAAGGGCGCCCACCTGGTGCTCAAGCGCACCTCGCACTGGCGGGCGGCGCTCGCCACCCCCATCGACAAGTACCGGATCACCTTCGCGCTGCCGTGGGAGGACATGCTCCTGCTCGGCACCACCGACGAGGAGTTCGAGGGCGACCCGGCGGACGTGGCGGTGACCGAGAAGGACACCGCGCAGATCCTCGACGAGGCCGCGTTCTCGGTCCGGGACCGCCAGCTGGACCGGGACCTGATCACCTACTCCTTCGCGGGGCTGCGGGTGCTGCCGGGCGGCCCCGGCGACACCTCCCAGGCCAAGCGGGAGACCGTGGTCAGCGAGGGCCGGGGCGGGATGCTGTCCATCGCGGGCGGCAAGTGGACCACCTTCCGCCACATCGGCCGCACCATCATGAACAAGCTGGCCACCCTGCCCGGCCGTCCGCTGGGCGAGGACATGGAGCCCATGTCCTCGCTGCCGAGCCGACTGCCGCTGCCGGGCGTCGCCAACCCGCAGGCCGTGGCGCACCGGCTGCTGGTGGACGGCGGCACCCCCGGCCCCCGGATGGCCGCCGACACCGCCCGCCACCTGGCCACCCACTACGGCTCGCTGTCCTTCGACATCGCCCGGCTGGCCAACGAGGACCCGGAACTGGCCGAGCGCGTCCACCCCGACGCCCCGGAGATCTGGGCCCAGGTGGTGTACGCGCGGGACCACGAGTGGGCCGAGACCGCGGACGACGTGCTGCGCCGCCGGACCACGCTGACCATCCGCGGCCTGGACTCCACGGACGTCCGGGCCCGCGTCCAGCGGCTGCTGGACGCCCGGGCCTGAACGGGACCGACCGCGACCAAACGCGACTGACGGGAACCGACCGGGACCCGCCGGGACTGACCGGCTCGGTTCCGGGCCAGCCCCGAACCGGCCCGGAACCGACCGGAGCCGACCGGGACAGGCCCTGGACCGGTCCGGGACGGCGGCCGCCGGGAGGTGCTCCCCGGCGGCCGTCGCCGTCCCGTCCCCCCGTTCCCCCGTCCCCCCGCGCCGGGTCACGGCACCGGGGAACGTCCCCGTCCCGCACGGCCGCGCGGGCCGTCCGGGATGATCGCCGCCACACCGCGTACACACCCCGGCAACACCCCGCCGGGACAGTGGAGGGCATGAGGTTCCAGGTGCTCTCCATCGTCGGCCACGCCCCCCATCCCCTGACCGGCGCGCTCCCCTCCGCCGCGGACCGGCTGGAGGAGGTGGTGGAGACCGGGGTGGCCGCCGAGCGGCTCGGGTTCGACGCGTACGCGATCGGGGAACGGCACACGGGCGCGTTCCTCTCCTCCAGCCCCACCGCGCTGCTGGGCGCGCTCGCCGCGCGGACCAGCCGGATCAGGCTGCTCACCGGGGTGACGGTGGTGGCGATCCTCGACCCGGTGCGGGTCGCCGAGGACTACGCCACCCTGGACCAGCTCTCCCGGGGCCGGATCGAGCTGGTCGTCGGCAAGGGCTCGGAGGCCGGGCACTTCGACCTGTTCGGGCTGGACGAGGAACGGCAGTGGGACCTCCAGAAGGAGAAGTACGAACTGCTGCGGCGGCTGTGGCGGGAGGAGGAGGTCGACTGGGAGGGCGAGTTCCGGCCCGCGTTGAAGGGCGTGACCACCGTGCCCCGGCCCTTCGCCGGTCCCCCCAGGGTCTGGCACGGCTCGGCCACCAGCCTGCACTCCACCGAGCTGGCCGCCCGGCACGGCGATCCGCTGTTCACCGCCAACGCCGTCCAGCCGCGCGCCGCGTACGTCCGGCTGCTCGACCACTACCGGGAGCGGTTCGAGGCGTACGGACACGATCCGGCGCGGGCGTACGTGGGCGCCGGGTCCGGGGGGCTGCTGATCGCGGACACCCCGGAACTCGCCGTGACCCGCTACAAGGAGCTGTACGAGGCGCGGGTGCGGCAGGGCTTCAAGGCGCACCTGGTGGGGCGGCCGGGGTACAACACCCCGTTCACCACCATCGAGGACGCCATCGCCAACGGCCCCCAGCTGATCGGATCGCCCCAGCAGATCATCGACAAGCTCCTCGGGTACCACGCGGCGTACCGCCACCAGCTGCAGTCGGTGACGGTGGACGGCTTCGGGCTGTCCGGCGCCGAGCAGATCGAGACGCTGCAACGTTTCGCCGAGGAGATCGCGCCCGTGGTGCGCCGGGAGGCGCCGAGCACCCTGTGGAGCTGAGCCGGTCCCGCGCCGTCCGTTCCCCCCGGGGCGGCCGGGACCCGGGTCACTGGTTCGCGCTACGGGGTGTCGCGGGGCGTTGACCGGGGCAGTGTCCGTTCACTCCCCCGTGCGAGGGGGCTGCGGCGGGGCGTCCCGTTGGCCGTAAGGTTGGGGCGTACGTGAGTGCTTGTCGGAAGGAGGCACTGGGTGATCGAGCTCGACGGCATCCCCGAGCTGATCGACCCGGTCATGGTGGCCGCGTTCGAGGGCTGGAACGACGCCGGTGACGCCGCCTCCACCGCCGTGGCGCACCTCGACCGGGAGTGGAAGGGCGAGGTCTTCGCCGCGCTCGACGCGGAGGACTACTACGACTTCCAGGTCAACCGTCCGACGGTGTGGCTGGACGGCGGGGTCCGGAAGGTCACCTGGCCGACCACCCGGCTGTCCGTGGTCCGGATCGGCGGCGACAAGCCCCGGGACCTGGTGCTGGTGCGGGGCATCGAACCGTCCATGCGCTGGCGCTCGTTCTGCAACGAGCTGCTCGGCTTCGCCCATGAGCTGGGCGTGGAGCTGGTGGTGATCCTCGGGGCACTGCTCGGGGACACCCCGCACACCCGGCCGGTCCCGGTCAGCGGGGTCACCTCCGACCCCGACCTGGCCCGCACCATGGACCTGGAGGAGAGCAAGTACGAGGGCCCCACCGGCATCGTCGGCATCCTCCAGGAGGCGTGCACCCACGCCGGCGTCCCGGCGGTGTCGCTGTGGGCGGCGGTCCCGCACTACGTGTCGCAGCCGCCGAACCCGAAGGCGACCCTGGCCCTGCTGAACCGGCTGGAGGACCTGATCGACCTGCGCATCCCGCTCGGCGAGCTGCCGGAGGACGCGCGGGCCTGGCAGCTCGGCGTGGACCAGCTCGCCGCCGAGGACAGCGAGGTGGCGGAGTACGTGCAGACCCTGGAGGAGGCCCGGGACACGGCGGAACTGCCGGAGGCGTCCGGCGAGGCCATCGCCCGGGAGTTCGAACGGTATCTGCGGCGCCGGGACGGCGGCGGCCCCGCGGCCACCGCCCCCGGGCTGGCCACCGACGGCGAGACCACCTCGTACCTGCGGGAGGGCCCCGGCGAACGCGCCCGGCCGCCCCGCGCCCCGAGGGCCACCGAAGGCTCCGGCTCCCGCGACCCCCAGGAGACCGGTTCCGAGGGCCGTGGCGCCCCCGGCCGCCGCGCGCGCTCCGGGTCCGGGGAGGAGCCCGGGGACGCCCCGGAGGCCGAAGGGCCGGACGGGGACGCACCGGCCCCGGAGACCGACGGACCGGCCCCCGACGGGGACTGACCCGACCGGACGCCGCACACCGACGCCGGAACGCCGACGGGCCGCCGTCACGGAACCTCCCGTGACGGCGGCCCGTCCCGTTCCCCGGGGCCGGACGGCCGCTCCCGGACGTCCGGGGAAAGATTGCCGACCGGGGTGTCGATCCGGCGGCCCCCCGTTCGTCGTGAGGGTGTGCGGCGGGCCACCGCCGGAACACCTCCACGACGACGGGAGTCGGACGATGAAGTACATGCTGCTGATCCAGGCGGGCGCGACCCAGGCCGCTGGCGGAGCCACCGGGGACGACGCCGGGTGCGAGGTCGCCGACTGGATCGCGTACACCAAGGCCGTGCGGGACGCCGGGATCTACGTGTCGGGCGAGGCCCTCGCGGACTTCGTCAGCGCCACCACCGTCCGGGTCGGCGCCGACGGCGGGCGGACCGTGACCGACGGGCCGTTCGCGGAGTCCCGCGAGGTGCTGGGCGGCTTCTACGTCATCGACGTGCCGGACCTGGACGCCGCGCTGGACTGGGCCGCCCGCTGTCCCGGGGCGCGCGGGGACGGGGCCGTGGTGGTCCGCCCGGTCGCGGACACCGACGACTTCCTCGTCTGAGGGACGCCGTGACGGACACGGGCCGGACCGCACGGGACGGCGGAGGCGACGGAGGCGACAGGGACGCCAGGGGCCCCGGGGACCGCGCGGAGGGCGCCGACCTGGTGGTGGAGGAGGTGTTCCGGGAGGAGCACGGACGGCTGCTCGCCTCGCTCGTCGGCCGCTTCGGCGATCTCGACCTGGCCGAGGAGGTCGCCTCCGAGGCCGTGGAGGCGGCGCTGCGGCGCTGGCCCGTGGACGGGGTCCCGGCGCGGCCCGGCGCCTGGCTGCTGACCACGGCCCGGCGCCGGGCCGTGGACCGGCTGCGCCGCGACCGGACCTACGCGGCACGGCTGGCCGTGCTGGGCGCCGAGGCGGAACGGGCCGCCCCGGCGCCGCCCGCCGACGCCGACCGGGACCTGCCCGACGAACGGCTGCAGCTCTTCTTCACCTGCGCCCATCCCGCGCTGGCGGCGGACGCCCGGGGGGCGCTCGTGCTGCGCTGTCTGGCGGGGCTGACCACCCCGGAGGTGGCGCGGGCGCACCTGGTGCCCACCGCGACGGTGGCGCAGCGGATCGTCCGGGCGAAGAAGAAGATCCGCGAGGCGCGCGTCCCGTTCCGGGTGCCGGGCCCCGACGAGCTGCCGGAGCGGCTGCCCGGGGTGCTCCAGGTGCTCTACTCGCTCTTCACCGAGGGGTACGCGGCCAGTGCGGGCCCCCGGCTGCAACGGCCCGACCTGGCCGAGGAGGCCATCCGGCTGACCCGGCTGCTGCGGCGGCTGCTCCCCGGGGAACGGGAGGTCACGGGGCTGCTGGCGCTGATGCTGCTGACGCACGCCCGGCGGGGCGCGCGGGTGGGTGCCGACGGCGGACTGGTGCTGCTGGAGGACCAGGACCGCGCCCGCTGGGACCGGCCGATGATCGGGGAGGGGCTGGCCCTGGTACCCGCCGCGCTGACCGGGGGCCCGCCCGGGCCGTACGGGGTGCAGGCCGCGATCGCCGCGCTGCACGACGAGGCCCCCGACCTGCCGGGCACCGACTGGCCGCAGATCGTGGCGCTGTACGACGTGCTGGCGGCGATCGCCCCGTCCCCGGTGGTGGCACTGAACCGGGCGGTGGCGGTGGCCATGCGGGACGGGCCCGCCGCCGGGCTCGCGCTGCTGGACGGGCTCGCCGGTGAGCCCCGGCTGCGGGACCACCACCCGTATCCGGCGGCCCGCGCGGAGCTGCTCCACCGGCTGGGGCGGCGGGCCGAGGCGGCCGACGCCTACCGGGCGGCGCTCGCCCTGGCGGGCACCGGGCCCGAGCGGGACCATCTGCGGCGCCGCCTCACGGCGGTGGAGGCGGACGGCTGAAGGGCGGTGGCCCGTGGCCTGTCCGGGGGGACGGGCCACGGGCCACCGAAGGGTTCCCGTCCCCGGACTGGCCGGGGAACCGGACGGACCACGCGCCGCGGACCGGCGGCCGACGCGGCCGTGGGCCCGCGGCGCCGGGACCTACAGGGCGACGCCCAGCAGGGCGTCGACCGCGCGGGAGACCACTCCGGGCGCTCCCTCGTCGTCGCCGCCGTGCTCCGCCTGACGGGCGGCCCAGCGGTCGACGGCGGCGAGGGCGGCGGGGGCGTCCAGATCCTGGGAGAGGGCCTCGCGGATCTCCTCGACCAGCGCCTCAGCCCCGGGCCCGTCGGGCCGGGAGACGGCGGCGCGCCAGCGGTCGAGACGGGCCACCGCGTCCCGCAGGACGTCGTCGGTCCACTCCCAGTCGGCCCGGTAGTGGTGGGCGAGCAGGGCGAGCCGGATCGCGGCCGGGTCGACGCCCTCGGCGCGCAGCGTGGAGACGAAGACCAGGTTGCCCTTGGACTTCGACATCTTCTCGCCGTGCAGGGCGACCATCCCGGCGTGGACGTACGCCCGGGCGAAGGGGTGCTCGCCGGTGAGGGCGTGGGCGTGCGAGGCGCCCATCTCGTGGTGCGGGAAGGCCAGGTCGGAGCCGCCGCCCTGCACGTCGAAGCCCATGCCGAGGTGGTCGAGGGCGATGGCCACGCACTCGATGTGCCAGCCGGGGCGGCCGGGGCCGAGGGAGCCGCCGTCCCAGCGGGGCTCGCCCTCGCGCGCGGCCATCCACAGCATCGGGTCGAGCGGGTTCTTCTTGCCCGGACGGTCCGGGTCGCCGCCCCGCTCGGCGGAGAGCAGCCGCATCGCGGCGGCGTCCAGGTGGGACACCTCCCCGAAGTGGGGGTCGGACTCCACGGAGAAGTAGACGTCGCCGTCGAGCTCGTAGGCGGCGCCCGCGTCGCGGAGGCGTTCGACGAGGGGGACGATCCCCGGTATGGCCTCGACGGCTCCCACGTAGTGCTTCGGGGGCAGCATCCGCAGGGCGGTCATGTCCTCCCGGAACAGGGTGGTCTCGCGGTCGGCGAGCCGGACCCAGTCGACCCCGTCGCGCTCGGCGCGCTCCAGGAGGGGGTCGTCGATGTCGGTCACGTTCTGGACGTAGTGGACCTGCCGCTTGGTGTCGAGCCACACGCGCTGGACGAGGTCGAACGCGTTGTAGGTCGCCGCGTGACCCAGGTGGGTCGCGTCGTACGGAGTGATGCCGCAGACGTAGATACGGGCGACGGGACCGGGGTCGAGGGTGATCAGGCCCCCGGTCGCGGTGTCGTGGATCCGGAGGTCGCGGCCCTCACCGGGCAGGGCGGGGACCTCAGAAGCGGGCCAGGCATGCATGACATGAGCGTAACCGGACGGTGCGTCCGCTACACCGGTGGCCAGGGGTTTAAACGGGCGGCCACGGGATCGAGGGCCACTCGCCGCCCGGTTCCGGATGGGCTCCGGAGGCCAGCATCGCCGTGGTCCGGGCCCGGGTCGCGGCGATCTCGGGGCCGGTGAGCAGCTCCGCCAGCCGTACGGCCAGGGGCTCTTGGGGTTCCAGGGCACCGCTGAGGCCGGTGAGGGCGTCCCGCGCCTGGTCGGTCAGCGGCTCCCCCGCCCAGCCCCACAGCAGGGTGCGCAGTTTGTCGTCCGTGTGGAACGTCACGCCGTGGTCGATGCCGTAGAGGCGGCCGTCGGCGGCGGGCAGCAGATGGCCGCCCTTGCGGTCGGAGTTGTTGATGACGGCGTCGAGGACCGCGAGCCGGCGCAGCCGCTCGTCGTCGGCGTGCACCAGCAGGGCGGTGCGCCCCCCGCCGATGTCGGCGGGACCGACCGCCTTCCAGCCGGGCCCGGGCTCCTCGGCGTCGACCAGGGCGAGCAGCCCCTGGCCCGGGGGCTCGACGGCCTCGATCCACAGCTGGCACATGCCCTCGCCGTACGGTCCGTCGCGGAGCACGGTGGGGGGCACCAGCCCCCAGCCGAGGGCCTCGGACACCTCGTACGCGGCGACCTCGCGCCGGGCCAGGTTCCCGTCCGGGAAGTCCCACAGGGGGCGCTCCCCGGAGACGGGCTTGTAGACGCAGGCCGCCCGTTCCCCGTCGTGCTCGACCTCGCAGTACAGGGCCGTGTTGGAGGCTTCCCGGATCCGGCCCCGGACGGTCAGCGCGCCCCGGGCCAGCAGCTCGGTGACGGTCACGCCCCGCGACGGTATCCGTTCTGGCGCGGGCATACGTGTCCCTCCGGGTCGAGCGGCAGATTGCAGAGCGGGCAGGGCGGACGGCCCGCGTTGACCACGTCCAGGGCGCGCTTGGCGAAGGCCCTGGCCTGGGCTCCGGAGAGCCGGACCCGGAGCATCGGGGGGCCGTTCTCCTCGTCCTGGAGGAGGCGCTCCTCCGCCTCCGCGAGGTCCTCGTCGGAGTCGGCGTCGAGTTCCACCAGGGCCTGGGCCTCGACGACCATGCACTGGTCGTCGCCGTCCCAGGCCAGCGCCATGGTGCCGACCCGGAACTCCTCCTCCACGGGGGTGTCGAGGGGGGCGGTGTCGGAGATCTCGGCGGGCGCCACGGCGGGCACGGCCGCGCTGCCGCCGCTGCGCCGGACCACCTCGTCCAGCAGCTCGTCCATGCGTTCCGCGAGCGCGGCGACCTGGGTCTTCTCCAGGGCGACGCTCGTGACCCGGGAGCCGGACGAGGCTTGGAGGAAGAAGGTGCGGCGCCCTGGCAGACCGACCGTACCGGCCACGAAACGCTCCGGTGGGTCGTAGAGGAACACCTGACGGGACACGTCCTGTCTCCCTTGGGATCTCGACGGGCCGGTCACACGACCGGCGAGGGGATGCTGCTGCGTTGCTCCGACCGCCTCACCCTACTGCGGTCCGCGATCACGGCGCGCCCGCGCCTCCGCCCACCTCGGCGGTGGCGTCGCCCCCGGCGGTCGCGGGGCCGGAGCCGGGCGGGAGGTCACGGGGTTTGAGCGAGGCGAAGTCCCCGGTGTCCCCCAGCCGGACCAGGAAGGGCCGCGTCGGGGTGAAGCGGATGACGGTCACGGAGCAGGGTTCCACGGACACCCGCTGGAACAGGTCGAGGTGGAGTCCGAGGGCGTCGGCGACCAGCGACTTGATGATGTCGCCGTGCGAGCACACCAGATAGGTGGCGTCGGCGCCGTGCTCGTCGGCGACCCGCTCGTTCCACTCCCGGACGGCCTCGGCGGAGCGGGCGGCCATGGCCCGCATCGACTCCCCGCCGGGGAACGCGACGGCGGAGGGGTGGCTCTGGACGGCGGCCATCAGGGGTTCGTCGTTCAGCTCCGCGAGCTTGCGGCCGGTCCAGTCGCCGTAGTGGGCCTCGCCGAGCCGGTCGTCGGTGTGGCGGGTGAGGCCGGGGCGGGCGTCGAGCAGCGGGGCGACGGTCCGCAGACAGCGTTCGAGGGGGCTGCTGACCACGGTGGCCAGCGGGACCCCGTCGAGGCGGCCGGGGAGGGCGGCCGCCTGGGCGGTACCGCGCTCGTCGAGGGTGACGCCGGGGGTCCAGCCCGCGAGCAGGCCCGCGGTGTTGGCGGTGGAACGTCCGTGCCGGACGAGGATCAGCGTGGGCATGCCGACAGCCTAGGTCGTGCCGTCACGCCCTCGCCGTCGTACGGCGGACGGGCCGACGGCCGACGGAACCGACGGACCGACGGCGGCCGTGCGGACAGCGGTGCGGCGGCGCGGCGGGCCGTCGGCGGTTCCCGGTGGATTCCCGGCGGGTTCCCGATGGGTTCCCGGGGCGCTCCCGCCGGGAACCGGCGCGCGGCTCAGGCGAACTCGGCGGCGGAGGCGGGGCCGCCCAGGGCGTCGCGGCGTTCGGGCATCGTCAGGGAGACCATCCGCCGCCAGCCGAAGGCCCGTTCGTACGCGTACACGGCGTGGATGCCCGCCGCGAGGGCGGCGGCCTTCGCCCGCGACCAGCCGAGGATGCGTCCCATGTGGGCCATCACGGCGAGGCTGACGTCGCGGTAGACGAGGATCTCGGCGTGGGCGCACTCGCGCAGGGTGCGCTGGATGGCCCGGCCGTGTCCGGCGTACGCGAAGCGCAGCAGTTCCTCGTGACAGTAGGCGAGGTGGTTGTCCTCGTCGTTGGAGATCATCTTCACCGCGCGGCCGATGTCCGGGTGGTCGCCGAAGAGGCGGCGCAGCAGCTCCATCTGTTCGGAGGCGCGCTGCTCGGTGACCCGGCTGTGGGCGAGGTAGGTGACGAGGTCCCGGACGGTCAGGGGTTCGTCCCGGCGGAGCTTGTCGTGCGCGAGGCCGATGCCCCGGCCCTCCAGCAGCATGGTGTAGTCGGTGTCCGGCGGGACCTCGACGGGGGTGAGGCCGCGTTTCCTCATCAGCGCGTTGAAGATCCGTCCGTGCTTGTCCTCGTCGGCGCCGTGCCGGACGACCTTGGGGGCGAGGTCCCGTTCGACGGCGGGGACGAGAGCGGCGATGCGGGCGTTCTCCCAGCCGCCCTGGGACTCTCCGCTGGCCGCGATGGAGCAGAACAGCCGGAACGACTCGTCGTCGTCGAGGATCTCCTGGAACAGACTCTTGGCCGAGAGCATGACTGCCACCTCCGTGCAGGGGTCCGCGCAGAACGAGTCAAGTGCGGGAGGCGGCGGACGGCAACACGGGTGTGCGGGGACTCCGCCGAACGGGGGACACGGACGGGGCGGTCCGGTGCGTAACCGTGCGGCCGGTGGCGCGTTGTGCTGGGTGACGGCCGTGGCGGGGAAGACCCCCGAGCCCCCACCACGGCCGCGGAACCCTTCTCCGGGGACGACCGCCCTCCGGCCCGTGCGGCCGGAGGGCGGTTCCGTCGTACCGCCGCGCGGGCCGGGGCGGGCGGCCCCGGGCCGGGGTCAGCCGAGTCCGGCGCGTTCCAGCGCCTCGGTCCCGGCGCGCAGCGCGGCCAGCCGCGCGTCGAGGGTGAGCCCGGCGGGGGCGAGGGTGAGGGTGGTGACCCCGGCGGCGGCGTACGCCCGCATCCGGTCCGCGATCCGGTCGACGGAACCGAGCAGGGTGGTGGAGTCGATCAGCTCGTGCGGAACGGCGGCGGCCGCCCCCTCCTTGTCCCCGGCGAGGTAGCGGTCCTGGATCTCGGCGGCCGCCGCCTCGTAGCCCATCCGCCGGGCGAGCTGGTTGTAGAAGTTCTGCTGACGGCTGCCCATCCCGCCGACGTACAGCGCGGTGTAGGGGCGGAAGGCGTCCGCGAGGGCGGTGACGTCCTTGTCGTCCCCGACCGCGAGGGGCAGCGTGGGACAGACGTCGAAGCCGTCGAGGGTCAGCCCGGCCTTCTCCCGGCCCGCCCGCAGATGACGGACCGCGGTGTCCTCCAGGTGTTCGGCCGAGGAGAAGATCAGCAGGGCGCCGTCGGCGATCTCGCCGGTCTGTTCCAGGTTCCTGGGGCCGATCGCCGCGATGTAGAGGGGGACGCGGGGGCGCTCGGGGTGCACGGTCAGCCGGAGCGGCTTGCCGGGGCCGTCGGGCAGCGGAAGCGTCCAGTGGTGTCCCTCGTGGGTGAGGCGCTCCCGGCTCATGGCCTTGCGGACGATCTCGACGTACTCGCGGGTGCGGGCCAGCGGCTTGTCGAACTTCACCCCGTACCAGCCCTCGGAGACCTGCGGCCCCGACACCCCGAGGCCGAGGCGGAACCGGCCGCCGGAGAGCGAGTCGAGGGTGGCGGCGGTCATCGCGGTCATCGCGGGCTGGCGGGCGGGGATCTGGAGGATCGCCGAGCCGACGTCGATCCGCTCGGTGTGCGCGGCCACCCAGGAGAGCACGGTGGGGGCGTCGGAACCGTACGCCTCGGCGGCCCAGCACACGGCGTAGCCGAGCCGGTCGGCCTCCCGGGCCACCGCCAGGTTGTCGCCGTCCATTCCCGCGCCCCAGTAGCCGAGGTTGATCCCGAGCTGCATGGCCGATCCCCTTACTGGTGAGTAACGTACCTGTGCGGCGAACCCTAGCGCGCGGTGGCCGATCCGTCAGGACGGGTCGCGGGGGCCGCTCCGGGCGCCACGGGCGCCCGCACGGGCACCCGCACGGCGGGCGGGGCGCGGCGGGGTCGCGGCGGGGCGGTCGCGCACGGCGGACGGGGCGCGCGAGGCGTGCGGGACGCGAGGCGGAACGGATGGGGCGACAAGGGCGGGCGAGGCGGCACGAACGGGACGGACGGGACGGCGGGGGCGATGGGGGCGATGGGGGCGGTGGGGGAAAGGCCCCACTGTGACGGTTCGGCCCCGGTTGCCGCCGGTTGTCCACAGGCATCCACGCCCGTGGACTTCCGGCCAGTAATGTCAACGCCCATGGAGCAGAGGTATCTCGGCCGCACCGGCCTGCGTGTGTCCCGCATCGGCCTCGGCACCCTGACCTGGGGCCGCGACACCGACGAGAGCGACGCCGCCGACCTGTTGAAGACCTTCTGGGAGGCGGGGGGCACCCTCGTCGACACCGCGGACGTGTACGGCGGCGGGGAAGCCGAGTACCTGCTGGGGCAGCTGATAGAACGGCTCGTCCCCCGACGGGACCTGGTGATCGCGACGAAGGCGGGCAGCGTGCCCGATCCGGACCGGCGCTTCGACGGCTCGCGCGGACATCTGCTGAGCGCCCTCGACGCCTCGCTGGCCCGGCTCGGCACGGACCACGTCGACCTGTGGCAGTTGCACGCCTTCGACCCGACGACCCCGCTGGAGGAGACCCTCCAGGCCCTCGACATCGCCGTCAGCAGCGGACGCGCCCGGTACGCGGGGGTCTCCAACTTCTGCGGCTGGCAGCTCGCGAAGGCCGCCACCTGGCAGCTCGCCGCGCCCGGCACCCGCGCCCGGCTGGCCAGCACCCAGATGGAGTACTCCCTGCTCCAGCGGGGGGTGGAGCGCGAGGTGCTGCCCGCCGCGATCGACCTGGGCATCGGGCTGATGCCGTCCTCCCCGCTGGGCCGCGGCGTGCTCACCGGGAAGTACCGCGACGCCACTCCCCCGGACTCGCGCGGCGCCTCCGAGCACCTCTCCCTGTTCGTCGAGCCCTATCTGGACAACGAGGGCGGCCGGATCGTCGACGCCCTGGTGACGGCGGCGGACGGGCTCGCCGTCACCCCGCTCCAGGTGGCCCTCGCCTGGGTGCGGGACCGCCCCGGGGTGACCGCCCCGGTCATCGGTCCGCGCAACGCGCGGCAGCTCAACGCGGCGCTGTCAGTGGAGACGCTTAGTCTTCCGGACGAGATCTGCCGGGCCCTCGACGATGTGTCGGCGCCCGTCCACCGCTATCCCGACCAGGACTGGAGCACGTTGTGAGCACGCACTCTGAAGCCGAGGCGCCCGGCCCGGAGGCCGAGGGCCCCGGGGACGGGGCGGTGGCCGGGAACGCCCCCGACGGCGCGGAGCCGACGGCCCCCGAGGGGCTCCCGGACAGCACCCCGGCCGACGCGGACGACGCCCCGGAGGCGGACGGCACCGGGCGCGGCACCGAGGACGGTGCCGACGGCGGCGTGGACGACGCCGACGAGGTCGTCGGCGGGGCTGACGGGCCGGACGAGGCGGATGAGGCGGGCGGGGCGGACGGCGCCCTCGCCGCACCCGCCACCGACGACAGCGACAGCGACAGCGACAGCGACAGCGACGAAGGCGTGAGCCCGGCGGGGACGACGGAACCGTCCCCGGAAGGCGCGGACCCGGCCCCCGGACCTTCGGAGGCCCAGGCGGAGCTGGCGGCCCAGCGGGAGCTCCGGGAACGGATCGAGCGGCGGAAGGCCGAACGGGACGGTCCGGTCGACAGCGGCGCCAAGCTGAGCGGCACCGCGGCCGAACTGCTGGCGGCCGTCCGGGCCGTGGAGAGCGGCGAGAAGCCCGCGCGGACGTTCACCGCGCCCGCCCCGGCCCCCCGGGCCCCCGGACCGGCCGCCGCGCCCCCGCGTCCCCGGACCCCCGCCCCGGCCGCGACGGCCGTGGAGCCCCCGCCCGCCGCCACGGCCGCCGTCCGCGCGGTGCTGGCCGGGGGCGGCGCCCCGGAGACCCTGGCCGACCAGGTCGCCACGGCCCTCGGGGAGGACGCGGCGGAGCGGCTGCGCGAGGACCCCTGGCTGCTGTTGAGGGTGCCGGGCGTCCGGCCCGAGCAGGCCGACGGCTTCGCGCGGGCGTCGCTGGGGCCCGGGTGCGGTCCCGACGACGAGCGGCGCGGCCGGGCCCTCACCGTCTGGCTGCTGGGACAGGCCGCCCTCGCCGGACACACCGCGCTGGACTCCGCCGCGCTGAGCGGGGCCCTCGCCCAGCGGTCGGTGCCCGACCCCGGCGCGGCCGTGCAGAGCGCCCTCGCCGAGGGCGAGGCGCTGGCCTTCCAGGACGCCCCGGAGGACACCGGCACGTCCGCTGCCGGAAAGCCGGACGAGGACGGGAACGGAACCGGGGAGGGCGACGAGGACGGGGAGGCCCCCGGTCGTCCGGTGCGGGTGCTGATCGGGCTGGAGCGCTACGCGCTGGCCGAGGAGAGCCTCGCGGACGGGCTCGCCCGGCTGCTGAACGTCCCGGCCGGGACGGACGACGGACCGGACGGCCGGGCGTCCGAGCTGGTCCGGGCCTCGGCGGCGCACCCCCTGGTGCTGCACACCGGCGGGGAGGCGGCCCGTGGCGAGGTCGCGGTCCTGGTCGGCACCGCGCTCGCGGCGGGCCGCCGGGTGGTGGCGGCGTGTCACACGACCGGGGGACGGGACCGGTTCGCCGCCCGGCTGACCACGGACGGCACGGCGCCGCCCGAGGACGTCGTGGTGACGGTCGCGGGACTGCTGTCCGGGACGGAGGGACCGGGCCGGGACGCCGAGGGCGCGCTGGCCGTGGACCTGCTCGTGGTGCTGGACGCCCCGCAGCTCGACGTGGAGACCGCGGCGACGCTGGTGGAGTCCCTGCCGGACGGGGCGCGACTGGTGCTGAGCGGTGACCCGGCCGTGCTGTGGTCGGCCGGACCGGGCCGGGTCTTCGCCGATCTGCTGGCCGCCCGGGCCTGTCCCCACATCGCCTCCCGGACCCCCGACCCGGGCCCGATCGGCGAGCTGACCAGCGGGGTCGCCTTCGGCGAGCTGAACCAGGTGGCGGCCCCCGGCAAGGAGGTCGTCATCGTGCCGGTCCGGGACGCCGGGGAAGCGGTGCACCGCACGGTCCAGCTGATCGCGGACTCGGTGCCCCGGGCCTTCTCAGTGGCGCCCGGCGACACCCAGGTGATCACCCCAGGCCACGGCGGCGCCGCGGGCACCCGCGCGCTGAACACCGCCCTGAAGGAACGTCTCAACCCCGGACCGGGCCGCTTCGGCGGCTTCGACCCGGGCGACCGGATCGTCTGGTCCCCGGCCCCGGGACGGTCCGCTCCGGGGCGGGTCGTGGGCGCGGACGCCGAGGGCCTGCGGCTGGAGTGCGACGGCTCGCCCGTGCTGGTGCCCCGGGAGCGGGTGGAGCGGACGGTGCGGCACGGCTGGGCGATGACCGCGCACCAGGCGGTGGGACGGCACTGGCCCGCGGCGGTGGTGGTGCTGCCCGGGGACGCCGCGGGGAGCCTGGACCGGGCGTGGGTGTACACCGCGTTCGGGCGCGGGGAACGGCACCTGTCCGTGGTGCACGGGGTGGAACAGGCGCTGCCGCGCGCCGTCGCGGAGGGCGCGCCACGGCCCCGGACGACCCGGCTGGCGGCGCTGCTGCGGGCGCAGGTCCCGGCCGCCGCCGGATGACGGACGGACGACGGCGGCCTCCCCGCTGAACGCGGGGGCCGCCGGAAAGCCGGGACCGGGGCACCGGCGGACGGTCCGAGCCGTCGCCGTTACCCCGGTCGTGGTGTTTCCGCGTCGTCCGTTTCCGTCGTCCGTGCTGGGAGCCCGTGCCGGAAGCCCGTCCGGCGCGCCCCTCCGCCACGCCCTCCGGTGCCCGTCCTAGTCGTCGTCCGTCTCGTCGGGCCCGTGGGCGTGGTCCACGTGGTCCGCGTCGTCGACGTCCACGCCGTCGTCGTCCACGTCGACATCGGTGCCGTCGTCATCGTCGTCCACGTCGACGTCCGCGTCGTCGTCGAACACGGCGCTGACGTCGAAGCGGCAGACCACCCGTTGCGGATCGGCCTGGTCGAAGGGGCTTTCCAGCCACTCCCCCGGGTCGGCGGGCTCGTCGGCGGCGGTCACCCAGAGGGTGGAGTCGCCCTCCTCCAGCCCGAACTCCTTGTGCCGGGAGGCGATCTCGTCGGGTTCGAACTCCCCGAAGAGGACGCCGAGCGCGCCGTGCACGGTGGCGCCCACCGTGTCGGCGAGCGGCGCCCCGTCCGCCTCGGCCGCCTCCACCCGCTGGGCCTGGGCCATCAGGCGCTGGGGTTCCACCACGGCGTAGTCCCGCCGGATGAGCACGCTGAGCGCGTTCGGTTCCTCGGGCCCCGTGTACGGCGGCAGGGCGTCCTCCGCGGCGGGGATCTCGAAGGGGGTGACCTCGTCGTAGCGGTCGTAGAGCAGCTCGTCGTACTCCTCGGCCGCCACCGCCAGCTCGTTGAACGCCTCGTAGACGGCCGGGTCGTCCTCACCCGACCGGTTCTCGACCGCCACGAGGTGGCGGTCCAGAGCGGCCTTCACCGCCTCGGCGGCGGCGCGTACCTCGGCAACCGTGGGCTGCGCAGCATCAGACATAGTGCAGACGCTATCCGTACCAGGCCGGTGCCCGCACAATAGATGCGATGCCGGAATACGAATTTGTCGACGTGTACGTTCCGCGCGGGGTGACCCGCAAGGACACCACCCGCCTGTTGACCGACCACGCAGAGTACGGACACTGGGAGTTGGAGCGGCTGCGTCTCAATCCCGACGGAAGCCGCCGGGTGCGGCTGCGGCGGCGGATCATCCGCCAGTTGCGCGCCACCTGGTGAGGGGCCACGGCCCGGATGGAGGGGGTCCCGCCCGGGCGGGACCCCCTCCGCCGTGACGGACAGTCGTGGGCCGGGGAGTGCCGACACCATGCGGATCCGGCCGTCGTCTCCCCCGCGCGACCCGGGGAATGGCCGTTTGTGATCCACAGGCAAGTCCACCTCCGGGCGGGCGGGAGCGCGCGCCGGAGCGGGCGCCGGGCCGGGCGCGTTCACGCCCCGGCGCCTCTATCCGGACGACACGACGGCCCCGGAACGCGCGGGTCGCGCTCCGGGGCCGGTACCTCAGGGCCTCGGGGAAGGCGTGGCGTCAGCCGTTGACGCAGGTGTTGCCGAAGGCGGGGTTCAGCAGCCCGATCACGTTGACGGTGTTGCCGCAGACGTTCACCGGGATGTGGACCGGCACCTGGACGACGTTGCCGGAGAGCACGCCGGGGGAACCGACGGCGGCACCCTGGGCGCCCGCGTCGGCGGTGGCGAGACCCGCGCCCGCGAGCATGAGGCCACCGGCGGCGGCCGCGACGGCGACGACCTTCTTGATCATTGTTCCTCCTTGTTGGGCAGTGCGGCCCAAGCCTCGGGCCGCATGACCAGTAACGAGGGGGAGGCAATGGAGCTACGAGCGTATCTTCGGATTCACCCGTTCCAGTCGGGCACGCACAGACGGTCGATTCCGGCCCCCGGCGGCGCTCAGGAGGCGTCGATGAACCGGTCCAGCACCCGGACGCCGAACCGGAGGCCGTCCACCGGCACCCGCTCGTCCACTCCGTGGAACATGCCCGCGAAGTCCAGCTCCGGCGGCAGTTGCAGCGGGGCGAACCCGAAGCAGCGGATGCCGAGGTCGTCGAAGGACTTGGCGTCGGTCCCGCCGGAGAGCATGTACGGGACGGCCCGGGCGATGGGGTCCTCGGCCCTCAGGGCGGTCTGCATCGCGTCCACCAGGTCGCCGTCGAAGCTGGTCTCCAGCGCCCGGTCGCCGTGCACGTCCTCCCGGCGGACCCGGGGGCCCAGGATGCGGTCCAGGTCGGCGAGGAACTCCTCCTCGTGGCCCGGCAGGAAGCGGCCGTCCACATGGGCGGTGGCCTCGCCGGGGATGACGTTGACCTTGTACCCGGCGCCGAGCATGGTGGGCGCCGCGGAGTTGCGCAGGGTCGCGCCCACCATCTTGGCGATGCCGCCGAGCTTGGCGAGCGTGCCGTCCATGTCTTCCGGGTCCAGCGGGGTGCCGAGCGCGTCGGACAGCTCGTCGAGGAACGAACGCACCGTCTTGGTGACCCGCACCGGCCACTGGTGGCGGCCGAGCCGTCCCACGGCCTCGCACAGTTCGGTGATGGCGTTGTCGTCGTTGGTCATGGAGCCGTGGCCGGCCGTGCCCTCGACGGTGAGCCGCATCCAGTGCATGCCCTTCTGGGCGGTCTCCACCAGGTACAGCCGCAGCTTCTCGTTGACGGTGAAGGAGAAGCCGCCGACCTCGCCGATCGCCTCGGTGACGCCCTCGAAGAGGTCGGGGTGCTTGTCGACCAGGTGCCGCGCGCCGTAGGTGCCGCCCGCCTCCTCGTCCGCGAGGAAGGCCAGCACGATGTCCCGGGGCGGCTTGCGGCCCTCGCGCAGCCGGTCGCGGACGACCGCGAGGGTCATCGCGTCCATGTCCTTCATGTCGACGGCGCCCCGCCCCCAGACGCACCCGTCCGCGATCTCGCCGGAGAACGGGTGGTGGGTCCAGTCGGCGGCGTTCGCGGGCACCACGTCGGTGTGCCCGTGGATGAGCAGCGCCGGACGGGACGGGTCCTCGCCCTCGATCCGGGCGACCGTGGAGGCCCGGCCGGGGTGGGACTCGATGATCCGGGGCTCCAGCCCGACCTCGGCCAGCTTCTCCGCGACGTACTCCGCCGCCTTGCGCTCACCGGGACCGGAGTGGTCGCCGTAATTGCTCGTGTCGATCCGGATGAGGTCACGACAGAGGTCGGCGACCTCGTCCTGTCCGGTCACGGCCCGGGCTCCGGCGGCCCTGTTCGCCTCGCTCACGGCGGTTCCTCCCAGCTGTCGCTGCCTGCGGTTCCCCGCCATCCTCCCCCCGGACCCCGTCACCCCCCAAGGGCGGTCCCCGCCCGACACACGCCGTTCACGCGCTCCGCCGCGCGCCCCCGCGACGGGTGGGCCGCGCGGGCCCCGGGGCGGGGCGGCGGGCGTGATCAGAGAGCCGGATTCTTTGCTATGGTTTCCCACGTCGCCGCGGGAAACCGCGACAGACCACCGGTCCGGGTGGCGGAATGGCAGACGCGCTAGCTTGAGGTGCTAGTGCCCTTTATCGGGCGTGGGGGTTCAAGTCCCCCCTCGGACACCAACGGGAACCCCAGTCGATCTGGGGTTCTTCTGTTTTCCGGACGATGCCGCGACCGGCGGTCGGCCGCCGGGCTTCCCGGCCGGACTTCCCCGTCGGGCCGATGACGCCCGTCGGGTCGGTCGGCACCCGAGGCGGCCGACCCGTCGCACCGTCCCACGATCACGGCGTCCCGCCGGACGTCCGCGTCCCACGAATCGAGCGAACCCATGAGCGACGACGTCCTGTCGATCGTCCCGACCGATCACCAGTGGCGGCCCGGCCGGGCCGCGGCCGAGCGGACCGCCGCGCTCGCCGGGGACCTGGCCCCCGGAGTGCCCGACGGCGTGGAGGCCGAGGTCGAGGTCCTCTGGCACGACGCGCTCGCCCCCGTCGGCGGTGGCGACGGTCTGGAACGGATCGGCTGCCCCCACTGCGGCGCCTCGATCGACACCGAGTGGTACGCCGACCTGCTGGACAGCCATGAGGACGGCTTCGCCACCCTGGCCGTGGACGTGCCCTGCTGTTCCACCGCCACCTCGCTCGACGTACTGGACTACGGCGGGCCGTACGGCTTCGCCCGCTTCGAGATCGCCGTCTGGAACCCCGCACGCGACTGGTTCGACAAGGGCGAACTGGCCGCCCTCGGCGACGCGCTCGGCCACCCGGTGAAGCAGGTCAGGACCCACGTCTGACCGGGACGGCCCCAGCGGGACCGGGCGCACGGCCGCCGGACCGGCGGCGCCGTCGCGTCCCGTACCTGCGCCCGGGCCTCCGGCATCCCCTCCGTGACCGTGCCCGGTCCGCCGGGGGCCGGCCGCGGAACTCGGCCTCGATCACCTCGGTGTACAGCGAACTCCTCGGCAGCCAGTCGCCGTTGACGTTGCCGGTACCACGCGGACGGGAGCGTGGGGCCGCCGTCGGGTGTCCGACGCCGTGGGCCCGCCGGGTTCCGTGGGGACGCGGGCGGGAGGTGGGACGGGAGCGCTGCGGCACAATGGCGGGCATGGCCCGACGCACCCCCCGTCCCGGTTCCCGTTCCGCGCGGAGCTCCCGTTCCCCCGGTCCGCCCGTGGCGTGCCCGTGCGGCACGGGCGAGCCGTACGCGCGGTGCTGCGGGCGGTTCCACCGGGGCGAGGCCGCCGCGCCGACGGCCGAGGCGCTGATGCGCTCGCGGTACGCGGCCTACGTCGTCGGGGACGCCGGTTATCTGCTGCGGACCTGGGACCCGTCGACCCGGCCCCCGGCGCTGGACCCCTCGGAGGGGCCGCGCTGGACCGGGCTGGAGATCATCGGCGTCGCCGAGGGATCGGCCTTCCACCAGCGGGGGACGGTGACGTTCCGGGCCGCGTACGCGGACGGCGGGCGGGCCGGGGCGATGGTCGAGCGGAGCGCGTTCCGCCGGGTGGACGGGTCCTGGGTGTACGTGGACGGGGTCTTCCCCGACGACGGGACCGGCTGAGCGACGACGGGACCGGCTGAGCGCGGGGCCGACGCGGGAGCCGGACCCGTCCCCAGCCCGTTCCCGGCGCTCCCGGACTCCGGCCTCCGTCGCTTCCGGGCTTCCCCGTTCGGTTTCCGGGCCCGTCGCCGGGGCTCCGCCGCCGGGAGGGCCGGGCGGGTGCCGCTCCCGCCGTCCCGGACGGCGGGCGTCAGGGGGCCAGGACGTCCAGTTCCCTCAGCGCGCCGACGGCGATCTGCCGGGTCAGCTCCTCGGCGCGGGCCGCGTCCGACTCCCGGACCGCCTCGGCGACCTGGACGTGCAGGGTGACGGCCGCCGGGTCGGGGTCCTCGAACATGACCTGGTGGTGGGTGCGTCCGGTGAGGACCTCGGCGACGACGTCGCCGAGGCGGGCGAACATCTCGTTGCCGGAGGCGTTGAGGACGATCCGGTGGAACGCGATGTCATGGACGAGGTACGCCTCCAGCTGGCGGCCCCGGGAGGTGGCGACCATGCCGAGGGCGCACTCGGTGAGCGCGGCGCACTGTTCGGCGGTGGCCTGGCGGGCGGCGAGCCCGGCGGCGACCGGTTCCACGGCGGACCTGAGGACGGTCAGCGAGCGGAGCTGACGGGGCCGGTCGGCCCCGGCCAGGCGCCAGCGGATGACCTGGGGGTCGTAGACGTTCCACTCCGGGGTGGGGCGGACGGTGACGCCGACCCGGCGGCGGGACTCCACCAGCCGCATCGACTCCAGCACCCGGACGGCCTCCCGCATCACCGAGCGGGACACCTCGAAGCGCTGGGCCAGCTCGTCGGTGCGCAGCACGCTGCCCGGCGGGTACTCGCCCGCGGTGATCGCCGGGCCGAGGGTGTCGAGGACATGGGCGTGCAGGCCGCGGCCCGGTGAGGTCATGGCGCTCAGCCTACGAGCTGCTGCACCCGTCCACGAACTCGAAAAGTCAGACTTTTACATCACCCCCACTTGAATTCATCAGACCTTATGAGTTTCAGTGTCGTTCGGTGTCGTGACACCCAGACGTCACGTCCCTGCGACGGCGCCCGAGGACCCGGGCCGCCGCCGACCCGAGAGGGCGATCCCGCCCCCGGGCCGCCCCTGACCTCCGGGCGGTCCGGACCGTCTCGGCCGCCGACCGACAACAAGGACTCCTGACGTGACGAACACAGCTCCGACGCCCCATGTCATCGTGGTCATGGGCGTGGCGGGGACCGGGAAGACGACGATCGGCCCGCTGCTCGCGGACCGGCTCGGCGTTCCGTACGCCGAGGGCGACGACTTCCACCCGGCCGCGAACATCGCCAAGATGACCGCGGGCACCCCGCTCACCGACGAGGACCGGCTGCCCTGGCTGGACTCGATCGGGGCGTGGGCCACGGGCCGCGCCGGACACGGCGGGGTGGTCAGCAGTTCGGCGCTCAAGCGGAGCTACCGCGACCGGCTGCGCGCCGCCGCGCCCGGGCTGCTGTTCGTCCACCTCACCGGGGACCGGACGCTGATCGAGGAGCGGATGTCCCACCGCGAGGGCCACTTCATGCCCACCGCCCTGCTGGACTCCCAGTTCGCCACCCTCCAGCCGCTGGAGCCGGACGAGGCGGGCGTGGACGTGGACGTCGCGGGCGACCCCGGGGCGATCACCGACCGGGCCGTCACCGCGCTCGCCGCGCGGTACGGAGCCCCGTCGGTCCCCGGCCCCACCGGCTGACCCGGCCGCCGGGCCCGCCGCGCGCCCGTCGGACCGCCCCCCGCGCGGCACACCCCCACAGCCTCCCGACACCTCACCCGTGCGTCCCCGAGGACGTACGACCTAGCACCCAAGGAAACCGACCGTGACCAGACTCAGCGTCGAGATGCTGGCAGCGGCCCCCGCGGAGCCGATCACCTCAGCGGGCCACGCCCAGCTCGGGGTGGCCGTGCTCGCGGGCATCGCCGTCATCGTGCTGCTCATCACCAAGTTCAAGGTCCACGCGTTCCTCGCGCTGACCATCGGTTCGCTCGCCCTCGGCGCCTTCGCCGGGGCGCCGCTGGACAAGGTGATCCCGAGCTTCACCACCGGTCTCGGCAGCACGGTGGCCGGAGTGGGCGTGCTGATCGCGCTGGGCGCGATCCTCGGCAAGCTGCTCGCGGACTCCGGCGGCGCCGACCAGATCGTGGACACGATCCTGGCCCGGGCCAGCGGGCGCGCCATGCCCTGGGCCATGGTGCTGATCGCCTCGGTGATCGGTCTGCCGCTCTTCTTCGAGGTCGGCATCGTGCTGCTGATCCCCGTGGTGCTGATGGTCGCCAAGCGCGGCGACTACTCGCTGATGCGGATCGGCATCCCCGCGCTCGCCGGTCTCTCCGTGATGCACGGCCTGATCCCGCCGCACCCCGGTCCGCTGGTGGCGATCGACGCGGTGCAGGCGAACCTGGGGCTGACCCTGGCGCTGGGCGTCCTGGTCTCCATCCCGACCGTGATCATCGCCGGTCCGGTCTTCGCCCGGTACGCCGCCCGCTGGGTGGACGTCCCGGTGCCGGAGAACATGATCCCCGCGCGCCCCTCCGAGGAACTGGAGAAGCGCCCCGGCTTCGGCGCCACCGTCTTCACCGTGCTGCTGCCGGTGGTGCTGATGCTCGGCAGCGCGCTCGTCGAGATCATCGTCGACGACCCCACCAACACGGTGCAGCGGGTCTTCGACGTGATCGGCTCGCCGCTGATGGCGCTGCTCGCCGCGGTCATCGTCGGCATGTTCACGCTGGGACGGGCCGCCGGGTTCACCAAGGGACGGCTGTCGACGACCGTCGAGAAGTCCCTCGGCCCGATCGCCGGTGTGCTGCTGATCGTCGGCGCCGGTGGCGGCTTCAAGCAGACGCTGATCGACTCCGGGGTGGGCCAGATGGTCCTGGAGATCTCCGAGAGCTGGTCGATCCCGGCCCTGCTGCTCGCCTGGCTGATCGCCGTGGTCATCCGGCTCGCCACGGGTTCCGCGACGGTCGCGACGGTGTCCGCCGCAGGTCTGGTCGCCCCGCTGGCCGCCGACATGTCCAGCACCCATCTGGCGCTGCTGGTCCTCGCGATCGGCGCGGGCTCCCTCTTCTTCAGCCATGTGAACGACGCCGGTTTCTGGCTGGTGAAGGAGTACTTCGGGATGAGCGTCGGTCAGACGATCAAGACCTGGTCGCTGATGGAGACCGTGATCTCGGTCGTCGCCGGAGCGGTGGTCCTGCTGCTGTCCTTGGTGATCTAGAACGGGTCGCACGACGCGGGAGGGGGCGGTCGCCGTACGGCGACCGCCCCCTCCCGCGTCCTTCGGCGACGCCGGGGTCAGGAACCGCCCTCGGCGGCCTTCTCCAGCTGGAACGCCTCGTTGCCGAGGCCGATCCGGGCGTGGGTCTCGGGAGCGCGCTTCTTCAGGACCGCGCCGAGGACCACTCCGACGACGGCCGCGAGGGCGATCACTCCGGGGAGCACCCAGCGCAGCGCGGAGTCGGCGCCCGCGCCGACCAGGACGTCGAAGTCCTTGACCGTGTACCCGGCGATGACCAGCAGGGCCGCGCCCGCGATCCCGGAGGCGATCAGCCGCCACAGCTGGACCCGGGCGGCGCCCCGGCGGACGAAGAAGACGATCACCGCGAGGGAGGCGGTGGCCATCAGCAGGATGACGCCGAAGGCCCCCATGTTGCCCATCCAGGTGAACAGCCGCAGGATCGGCGCGGTCGGGTCGCCGACCGGCTTGTCGTCGGTGAGCGCGAACAGCAGGATCACCACCAGGGTGATCCCGCTCTGGAGGAGCGCGCCGGTGCCGGGGGCGCCGCTGGCGCTGCTGGTCCGGCCGAAGGCGGCGGGCAGCAGCCCCTCGCGGCCCATCGCGAAGGCGTAGCGGGAGACGACGTTGTGGAAGCTCAGCGTCGCGGCGAAGACCCCGGTGACCAGCAGGACGTGCATGATGTCCGCGAAGGTCTCGCCCAGCCTGCTCTCGGTGAGGTGGAACAGCAGCCCGGCGGAGTGCTCCCGGGCGGCGGGGACGATGCCGTCGGGGCCCGCGGCGACGGTCAGCGCCCAGGAGCTGAAGGCGAAGAACAGCGCGACGAAGCCGACGGCGAGGAACATCACCCGGGCGACGACGACCTGCGGGCGGCTGGTCTCCTCGGCGTAGACGGGCGCCTGCTCGAAGCCGGTGAAGGCCGCGATGCAGAAGCAGAGCGCGGTGCCGATGCCCGCGCTGGTCAGGGTGTCGGGGTTGAAGGCCGCCAGGGACACCCCCTCCTTGGCGGGCTCCGAGAGCGCGGCGACGTCGAAGATGACGACGAGCGCCACCTCGATCAGCAGCAGCACGCCGAGCACCCGGGCGTTGACGTCGATCTTCATCAGGGCCAGGGCCCCGACCACCAGGGCGCACAGCAGGGCCGGGACCCACCAGACGAGGTCGACGTCGAAGTGGTGGTTGACCAGCAGGGACACCTCGAAGCCGAAGAGTCCGTAGAGCCCGACCTGGAGCGCGCTGTAGGCGACCAGCGCCACCAACGCGGCGCCCGCGCCCGCGGTGCCGCCGAGGCCGCGCGAGATGTAGGCGTAGAAAGCGCCGGCGTTGTGAACGTGACGGCTCATCTCCGCGTATCCGAAGGAGAAGAGGATCAGGACCACGCCGAGCAGGACGAAGAGGAGGGGCTGTCCGACGATGCCCATGACGCCGAAGGTGGTGGGCATGACGCCCGCGACGACCATGAGCGGCCCGGTCGCGGCGAGCACGGAGAGCAGCAGGCCCGCCGTGCCGAGCCGGTCCGCGCGCAGCGCGCGGTCGTGGCCCTTGAAGGTGTTGATCCCGCCGGTCGTGGCGCCGCCGGGGCCGGCGGTGGATCTGGTGTCGCTCGAACTGCCCGTCGTCATGGCGGGGATGGTCCTTTCGCGTGGTTCCTCGGGACGTGGTGCGGGCGGTGCTGGTGCGGTCCGGTGGCGGGCCGGGCCGGTCCGCGCCCTGGTGCGGGCGCGGGGTGCCGTCCCCCGGACGGGGAGCGCGCGGTACGTGCGTACGTCGCACTGGTGTGCCGTCCGGTGGCGCGGTGGTGCCGTCGTGCGGGTGGTACGTGGTGCGGGGTACCGGAAGGTACCCGTGGTGCGGGGTGGTGCTACCGCGCCGGACGCCGTGGGCGCGGTGGGAAGGGGCCCGTCAGGTGGTGCCCAGGGAGACGCCGCGCGCCTCCCGGAACGCCTCGAACGGGTCCCGGTCCGGATAGGACCAGGGGTCGGGGGTGATGTGGTTGCCGATGCGGTGGAAGAGGGCGGCGGCTTCGGCGCCCCTGCCTCCGCAGTACTTGGCGTGGGCCAGGAAGTTGAGGTCGACGCGGTTGCGGGGGTGGTCCTCCCGCTCCCACTCCAGCCACCAGTCGAAGGCGGCCTTCATCACCTGACGGGCGCGGCGGCCGACCCAGTGCCCCGAGGACAGCGGGTCGACGGGCTCGGTCCCGGCGGCGGCGAGCACCCGGTAGCGCTCGGCGTGTGCGACGACCGGGAGGATCGCCAACGGGGAGTCCGCCGGGGCCTGTTCGGCCGCCCAGGAGGCGAAGTCGTAGACCTCGTGCATGGGGTCCTGTCCGGCGCCCGCGCGGCGTTCGGCGAGCCGGGCGATCATCAGGTGGTGGGCGTGGTGGTGCTCGGGGTGGCGGTGGCGGACCTCGTCGAAGAGCCGGACCACGTCCTCCTCGGCGCCCAGCGACCGCTCCAGCACGAGCAGTCCCAGCCAGGGGGTGGGATCGTCGGGCAGCAATCCGGCGGCGGCGCGGCAGGCGGCCCGCGCGGCGTCGGGACGGGCCTTGCCGCGCAGCGCGCGCCACACGGTGGCGAGGGCGACCAGGACGACCGCGTCGGCGGACTCGGGCTCCGCGATCCGCCAGTCCTGGGCCCAGGCGAGGGTGGTGCTCTCCTGGGCGAGGACCGTGATGCGGTGGCCCCGGCGGTCCCAGTCGTCGCCCGTGTCGACCAGCAGTCCACGGGCGGTGGACCAGCGGCCCTGGGCGAGCGCCGTGCGCGCGGTGGCGAGGGGCGCGTCATCGAGGGCGGCATCGAACGCGTGCGCGCTGCGCTTGCGTGAGCGACCCAGAGGCGGTGGGGGTGGCGTCACCGCGGGACTTCCTCCCCGACACGGTCTGTTGAGCGAATGATCACGGACAGCAAACCGGTAGCGGGCTCCCCTAGTCAAGAGCCATCGGATTACCTACACGTGTCAAGTGCCCTACGGTCGGACCGGGTTGTCCCTTCGGTGCCGCTTCCTCCCCACTCGCCGTCGCCGGCGGAGGCTCGCCGGGCGAACCGCCGCCCCGGAACGCGACCGTCCCGGCGGACGCGTTCCCGTCCCGGCTCCGGGACGGCGCCTCCCCCCTCTCCGGGACGGCGCCCGTTCCGTTCCGCTCCGTCGCGTGGAGGCGTCCTACCCCACGGATGACGTGTACACGCGCTTCGGTTCCGGGGGTGGCCGGTTCCGGCGGGGCCGCGGATCGCCCCGGCGCCGTACGCCGACCGCGCCGCCGCTCCGGCCGGGCGCGCTCCGCCGCCCCAGCGGGGTGGGGCGGCGGCTGGGATACTGGAGGTTACTGATGGGTCAGATCCTTGGGGACGGGATCGACGCGCGTCAACTCCCCCGACGCGGTCCGTTCCCGGGCGCGGTCGCCCCCGGCCGGTCGAACGGCGGCGGGACGGGCCGCGCCGGTCCTGTCCGGACGCCCGGCGCGCCGGGCCCGGCGGTCGTGAGGTGGTCCGGGGCGTGTCGGTACTCGTGGTGGTGCTCGCCGTGAGCGCGGCCTGCTGTCTGGGCTTCGGGTTCGTCCTCCAGCAGGACGCGGCGCAGCGGGCGCCGCTCGGTGACTTCCTCTCTTTCCGGCTGCTGCTGGACCTGGTGCGGATGCCGCGCTGGCTGGCCGGGATCGCGCTGATGGCGTGCGGGATGGTGCTCGGGGCGCTGGCCCTCGGGCACGGCCAGGTGAGCCTGGTGGAGCCGCTGCTGGCGACCCATCTGCTGTTCGCGCTCACCCTGTCGCGCTGGCGGACCGGACAGCCGCTGGGGGCCCAGGGCTGGGGCGGGCTGGCGCTGCTCGCGGGCGGGGTGAGCGCCTTCATCGTCGCGGGGCACCCCCAGGCCGGGGAGGCGGTGGCGGACCCCTGGCGGCAGTGGCTGGTGATCGGGCCGGTGCTGGGGTGCGCGGCGCTGCTGGTGGTGCTGGCGCTGCGGTCCCGGCTGGTGGTGGCACCGGTGCTGCTGGGGGCCGCGGCCGGGCTGCTGTACGGCGTACAGGACGCGCTGACCCGGGTGACCGGACTGCGGTTCGGCGACGGGGGGCTGATCGCGGTGGTGACCACCTGGCAGCCGTACGCGGTGCTGGCGCTCGGGGTGACGGGGCTGCTGCTGGTGCAGAGCGCGTTCGAGACGGCGCCGCTGCGAATGTCGTTGCCCTCGCTGACCGCCGCGCAGCCGCTCGCCGGGATCCTGTGCGGGGTCGGGTTCCTCGGGGACCGGCTGCGGACCGACCCCGCCGCGCTGGCCTGGGAGGCGGCGGGGCTCGCGGCGGCGGTGGGCGGCATCGTGCTGCTGGGACTGCATCCGGCGCTGCCGAGGGGCGCGGAGCGGTTCGCCCGGGCGGGCGAACTGCACCACGGGGCGGCGGGGGCGCAGGGGGGCGGGGGGTGAGTTCCGTGCCGGGTGTTTCCGTCCGGGGCGGGGCTCTCGCGGACGGCTCGGGCGTCGTCGGACGGGCCCGGACCAGGGCCGATACGGAAGTGACGGGGGTGAATCGCGGGACTCATGGGGCGGTGATTGGATGGAGACATGGGTGAGGGTGGCGGGTCCGCGGACGAGATACTCGACGTGGTGGACGAGCGGGACCGGGTCGTGGGGCGGGCGCCCCGGGGCGAGGTGTACGCGCGCGGGCTGACGCACCGCTGCGTGTTCGTCTTCGTCCGCGATCCGGAGGACCGGGTGTTCGTCCACCGCCGCACCGCCACCAAACTGGCCTTCCCCTCGCTCCACGACATGTTCGTGGGCGGAGTGGTCGGCGCCGGTGAGGACTACGCCTCGGCCGCCCTGCGCGAGGCCGAGGAGGAGCTGGGCGTCACCGGACTGCCCGCGCCCACCCCCCTGTTCACCTTCCTGTACCGCGACTCCGGCGGCGGCTCCTGGTGGTCGGCCGTCCACGAGGTGCGCTGCGCGCTGCCGGTGCGCCCCCAGCCCGAGGAGGTGGCCTGGCACGCCTTCCTGCCCGAGGAGGAGCTGCTGGACCGGCTCGACGACTGGGATTGGGTGCCGGACGGGGTGGAGGCGTACCGGCGACTGCGCGCCCACCGCGCCGCCGGGCCCCCGGGGAGCCACCCCGGCGGCGGCCCCGGGGAGGCGGGATGAGCGGGGACGCGGGGCGGGTGCCGGGCGCGCTGGCCTCGTTGCGGCTCTGGTTCACGCCGCAGCGGATCGCCCGGGAGGGCGACACCCCCGACTACCGCTTCTCCCTCGCCAACGAACGCACCTTCCTGGCCTGGCTGCGGACCGCGCTGGCGCTGATCGGCGGCGGCTTCGCGGTCGACCAGTTCCTGCCGGACCTGCGCTGGGGCTGGCGGGTCGGACTGGCCCTCGCGCTGCTCGCGGCGGGGGTGCTGTGCGCCCTGCGCTCGGTGAACCACTGGGTGCGCTGCGAACGGGCGATGCGGCGGGGCGAGGACCTGCCGGTGACCCGGTTCCCCGCGCTGCTGAGCCTGGTGGTGGCGGTGGTGGCGCTGGCGATGGTCGTGATCGTGCTGGCGGGCTGGGCGGGATGAACGGCCCCGGCCGTGATCCCGGGCTCCAGCCCGAACGCACCCGGCTGGCGTGGCGCCGCACCACGCTGACCTCGACGGTGGTGGCCGTCCTCGCGGTGCGGTCCATGACGGACGGGGGCACCCCGGCGGCCCGCGCGGTGGCGGGCGCCCTCTGCGTCCTGGTGTGGC
Source organism: Streptomyces sp. JNUCC 64 (assembly GCF_054484115.1). Taxonomy (NCBI): domain Bacteria; kingdom Bacillati; phylum Actinomycetota; class Actinomycetes; order Kitasatosporales; family Streptomycetaceae; genus Streptomyces; species Streptomyces sp. JNUCC 64. The sequence goes on along the minus strand of NZ_CM137015.1, from coordinate 6,832,940 downwards.
TGGGGTTCCTGGCGGTCGCGCACCGCAGGACGCGGCAACTGGCCGAGGGGCCCGAGCCCGAGGCGCTGGCGCCCCGGCTGGCGACGGTCACCGCCGTGTGCGCGGTGGCCCTCGCGGGGTGCGCGGCGGTGGTGGTGTTCTGACCTCCCGGGCGGCCCCGGCCGCCGTACGCCGGGGCGGGGACGCCCGGCGTACGCATCGGAGGGCGCCGTCAGGGGCGCAGGGCGCGCAGCAGCAGTCCGGCGAGGTGGTCGGCGATCTGCCGGGGGCTGAGGGCGCCGTCCGCCCGGTACCAGACCGGCAGGTGGTGCACCGAGCCGAAGTGGTAGTCGACGACGAGGTCGGCCGGGGTCTCGGTGCTGAAGACCCCGGTGGCCTGGCCCTCCTCGACGAGGGCGCGGAACCGCTCGTGGTAGCGCCGCCGCTGGGCCCGGACCCGGCGCAGCTTCCCGGGGCTGAGCTGGTGCGTGGAGCGCTGGAAGATGACGGCGTCGTCGAGGTTCTCCAGGGTGAGGACGACGACGTCCGCGGCGGCCTGCCGCAGCCGGGCCTCGACGGGCGCGTCGGACGAGGCGACGGCGTCGAGACGTTCCTGCATCAGACGCAGGGTCCGCGCGTAGATCTCCTGGAGCAGGTCCTCCTTGGATCCGAAGTAGTGGTAGAGCGCGCCCTTGGTGACCCCGGCGGCCTCCACGATGTCCTGGACGGAGGTGCGGTCGTACCCCCGGTCGGCGAAGAGGCGGGTGGCCGCCGCCAAGAGCCGCTGGGGGACGGGGACGCCGTCTCCGTCGGTCGTCCTGGGCACGTGCGCACCCGCCTTTCCGTGGTCGTGGGCCGGGCCGCTCCGGTCGTGGAACGGGCTCCGGCGGTCACCGGGCGGCCCCGGGACGGGCTGGACCCTACCGCCGCCCGGGGCGTCCGGCGCGAGGGGGTCCGGCACCCGGTCGGCCGAGGGGCGCTGACACCCCGGTGCCGTGCCGTTCCGCCCGGACGGTCCGCGCGCTAGCGTGCGCGACGATGACCGCTTTTCCCACCGGAAGGTCTGAACATGACGCTTTTCGCCTGGGTCTGTCCGAAGACGGAGGTCGCCTCATGACCGTCTCCCGACGGGGACTGCTGACCGCGACGGGCGGCGCCGCGCTGGCCACGGGCGCCGGAGCCGGTACGGCCGGGCCCGCCGCCGCCCACGGCCCGGGGCCGCGCCGACGGACGCTGACCGGTTTCGAGCGGCTGGCGGCGGAGGGCTACGCCCGGCTGGCGGGCGAGCGGGTCGGGATCGTCACCAATCCGACCGGGGTCACCCGCGATCTGCGGCACGTCGTGGACGTGATGCACGCCGACGACCGGGTGGACCTGGTCGCGGTGTTCGGCCCGGAGCACGGCTTCCGGGGCACCGCCCAGGCGGGCGGCTCCGAGGGCCGTCACGACGACCCCGCGACGGGACTGCCCGTCCACGACACCTACCGGCTGCGCGGCGAACGGCTCGCGGAGGTCTTCCGGACCTCGGGGGTGGACACCGTCGTCTTCGACATCCAGGACATCGGCGCGCGTTTCTACACTTATATTTGGACTTTGTACGACTGCATGGAGGCGGCGGGCCTCGCGGGCAAGCGGGTGGTGGTGCTGGACCGGCCCAACCCGGTGACCGGACGGAACGCTTACGGGCCGGTGCTGCGCAGGGAGTTCGCGACCTTCGTGGGACGGGAGCCGCTGGCGCAGGCGCACGGGATGACGGTCGCGGAGCTGGCCCGGCTGTTCGCCGGGGAGTACCTGACGGGCCCGGTCGAGCTGGACACGGTGCCGATGTCCGGCTGGCGGCGGGGGGACTTCCACGACGCGACGGGACTGCCCTGGGTGCCGCCGAGTCCGAACGTGCCGACCCCGGAGACCGCCCTCGTCTACGCGGGCACCTGCCTCTTCGAGGGCACCAACCTCTCGGAGGGACGCGGCACCACCCGGCCCTTCGAACTGCTCGGCGCCCAGGGCCTGGACGGCCGCTGGGCCGCCGCCGCCAACGAGCTGGAGCTGCCGGGCGTACGGCTGCGCGAGGCGTACTTCACGCCGATCTCGGGGAAGTTCGCCGGGACCACGGTCGGGGGCGTCCAACTGCACGTCCACGACCGGGAGGTCTTCGATCCGGTCCGCACCGGCATCGGACTGCTGGTCACCGCGCGCCGGGTGTGGAACGGGTTCGTCTGGCGGTTCGACCGGGCGCCGGGCACCCACTGGGTCGACCACCTCACCGGATCGCCGCTGGTGCGCACCCTGATCGACGCCGGGGCCGGGACGGACGAGGTGGTGGCGGCCTGGCGGACGGAGCTGTCCGCGTTCCGCGCGGTGCGACGGAGGTACCTGGCGTACGGCTGACCCCGGCGGGCCGGAGTGCGGGGGCCTCGGCCCTCCCCGCTCCGGTCCGGCCGAGCGGGCGGACGGGCGTCGCTGTCGGGGACGACCGGCCGGGGCGTCCGGACCGTCCCCGGCAATGAACAATTCGTCAACTTCTTCCGGGGGCCGAACCCGCGACCGGGACTGATGGGCTCCAGAACGACAAGTTCCGGCCAGGTACGCACATCCGTCGAAGATGAGAGGGAGCCAATCCGGTCCCTCATTCGTCTATTCGGAAACGCCCGAACGACGTCTGACGCGCGCAGTCGCGTAAGTGACGGAGGTGCAGAAGGATGGCCGGATTCCGGAGTCTCGCGAGACAGGTGCGGGACCCCCGCAATGACCTGGCACTGCGCAGGTACTCCCTGCGCAAGTGTCTGGAACGGTTCGCGCCCTACGGGCACCGGGCCACCTGGGACCATCTGTGCGCCCGGGCGGGCTTCGGGCCCGAGGACCGTTCGCCCGACCCGGCACGGCTGGTGGCGGCGCTCGACGAGCTGGAGGACGCCCGCGCGGTGTGGCTCGCCTACGAGACCGCGTTCGCCCAGCGGCGGCGGCGGGAGAAGCAGGACGGCCTGCGGCGGCCCGGCAGCGCCGACGACTGGCACCGGCTGACCTGGGGCGGTTTCGGGGTCGCCTGGTGCGAGGACCCCCGGGTGCACCCCGGGGCCGCGCTGGGGGACGTGCTGCGGCGGCTGATCGCCGCGCTGGAGCGGGAGGCGGGTGACGAGTGCCCCGTCTGTGGTGACGAACGGCTGCTGTGGCGGCACGACCTGACGCACGAGCCGTCGTCCGGGGCGGTCTGCCGGACCTGCGGGATCGTCGTCCCGCGCCCCGTGCTGACGACGGGGGCGGTGGCCCGGGCGCAGCGGGCGCGGGCGTTGGTGGGGGTGTAGGGGTTCGACCAGGGGCCGGTCAGAGGGACGGACGGGGGCGGCCCCGACACGATCGTGACGCGCCGGAACCGCGTCGGCGGGCCGGTGACGTCAGCGGGCCGACGGCGTCGACGGGAGGCCCCGCCGGGCGGAAGCACCGCCGGGCGCGGGGGCACCGGAACGGGCTTCGGCCCGGGACCGCGACGGCCCCGGGGACGGCGGCACCGGGACGGTGTCAGTCCAGGGGCGGGCGGAGCGGTTCCTCCACGGTGGGCGGGGAGGAGGCGTCGGCGCAGGACGGAGCGGGGGTGTCCGCGACGCCGGGGGCGGGGGTGTCCGGTCCGGGCGGGGCGGACCGTTGGAGGTGGGACGGCAGCAGCCGCGAACCCGTGTGCTTCTCGCCGAAGGCGTCGTCCGGGTTGGACAGGACGCAGTTCTCCAGGGAGAGGCAGCCGCAGCCGATGCAGTCGGTGAGGTGGTCGCGCAGCCGTCCGAGCTGTCGGATGCGCTCGTCCAGCTCCGTGCGCCAGGTCCGGGACAGCCGGGCCCAGTCCTCCCTGGTCGGGGTGCGCTCCTCCGGCAGTTCGGCGAGGGCGTCCCGGATGGTGGCGAGCGGGATGCCCACCCGCTGCGCGGCCCGGATGAAGGCCACCCGGCGCAGCGCGTCCCGGTGGAAGCGGCGTTGGTTGCCGGAGGTGCGGCGACTGCTGATGAGCCCCTTGGACTCGTAGAAGTGCAGCGCGGAGACGGCGACTCCACTGCGGACGGCGAGCTGGCCGACCGTGAGTTCGTTGATCTTGACCGGGATCTGAGGCACCCTTCGCAGCCTACCCACCCCGGGGCCCGCCCGGCCGCCCCGCGTTGACAGGGTCCGACCGCCCCCGGATGCTGGGCGGACCAGGACGGAAGCGGTACCGGCGGTGCCGCGCGGGAGGTCAGCGGGATGACGGGGCCGAGGGTCTTCACCTCCGCCGGGGAGCTGCGGGCAGCCGTCGGTACCCGGCTGGGGCCCGGCGAGTGGCTGGAGATCGACCAGAAACGCGTCGATCTCTTCGCCGGGGCGACCGGCGACCACCAGTGGATCCACGTCGACCCGGAGCGGGCGGCGGACGGCCCGTTCGGGACCACCGTCGCCCACGGGTATCTGACGCTGTCGCTGCTGCCCCTGCTGACGGCGGGGGTGATGCGGGTGGCGGGCGCCCGACTGGGCCTCAACTACGGCAGCGACCGGGTGCGGTTCCCCGCGCCGGTGCCGGTGGGCTCGCGGCTGCGGGCCACGGTGGAACCGCTCGGGGTGCGGGACGTCCCGCCGGTCGCGGGCGGGACGTCCGGGGTCCAGGTCGTCACCCTGGTCACCGTGGAGCGCGAGGGCGGCGGGAAGCCGGTGTGCGTGGCCGAGACCGTCTCCCGTTACTCGTTCTGAGCCCGCCGGGGTTCCGGATACGCCGGGGTTCAGGAGCTTCCGGGCCTTCCGGGCGGCCGGACCCCGCGCGATCCCGTCGTCCCGGTCACGGCACCCGGCCCGCCACGTCCGTGAAGCCCGTCCTGACCACGGCGGTGGAGTCCACCGTCTCCCCCGCCTTCCCCCAGGGACCGTCCTCCAGCAGGACCGAGCGCTTCCCGAGGTACCGCCAGGTCCGGGGATCGAAGATCCACTCCTCCCGTTCGCCGTCGTGCGACCGGGCGACCGCGACGCCCCGGCGACCGGCCGCGTCCACCGCCCGGGGCACGGTGACGACCCCGGGGATGCGGGCGGCGGCCCGGAGGAGGGCGGCGGTGACCTCGGGGGGCGCCGCCGTCTGCCGCAGCAGGTCTCCGATCATGACGAACGCGTGCTGGTCGGGTCCCTTGGTCGAGTCGCTGCCCGGACCGTGGTTGCGCAAGGTGTCCTCGTAGACGAGGTCGAGGAGGCGCTCGGGGTCGGTCGGCAGGGTGGACATGTACGCGTACGTGGGCGAGTCCAGGTTCCCCTCGCCCGGCGGGGAGTCCGACAGCGTCATGTCCTCGCCGTCCGCGCGTCGGAGGGTGGGCGCGCTGCCGTCCACCGACCGCCACTCCTCCATCCCGGCGTCCTCGCGGGCCAGTTCCATCCGGCCGTCCTCCGGACGTTCGGTGAGCGAGGAGCTGTGGCCGACCACCTTGGCGTACTCGTACTTCCGTCCCCGTGCCTCCACGGGTGTCGCGGCGGCGGCCAGCGCCGCGCGTTCCAGCAGCCGTACCGTCGCGGCGGTGGCGGGCGGGCCGCCGTCCCGGCGGGCCGGTTCGTCACCGGGTCCGAGAACGAGGACGGTGGCGGTCACCGTGGCGGCGGTGACGGCGGCCAGCGCCATCAGCGTCCGCCGCCGGGGACGGGGATACGGGCGGGCGAACGGGCCGGACGACCGGTCCACTTCGGCGAGCAGATGGTCCCGGCGGTGGCGCAGCCGCTCGGGGGGCGGCCCGGGGCAGGGCGCGGGGGGCAGCGTCCGGGCCGCCGCCGCGCGTTCGCGGAGTTCGCTCGGTTCGCTCGGTTCGCTCGGTTCGTGCGGCTCGTGCGGCTCGTGCGGCTCGTGCGGCTCGTGCGAGTGCGGGATCATGCGATGCCCTTCCCGTGGGAGGTGCCGGTCTCTGTCGTCGAGCACGTGGGGGGTGCCGGGGGTGCCGGGGGCCTCGGGGCGGGGCCGCCTCCGGAAGGCGGCCGGTCGGCCGCCAGTTCCTCCTCGACCAGCCCGCGCAGCCTCTCCCGGGCGCGGGAGAGCCGGGAGCGGACGGTGCCCACCGGCACGCCCAGCGCCTCGGCGGCGGCCGCGTACCCGAGGTCCGACCAGACGACCAGGGCGAACACCTCGCGTTCGCCCCGCCGCAGCCGTCGCAGGGCGCGGGCCGCGGCGGCCAGCCGCTGACCGTCGGCGAGCCGTCCGACCACCGCGTCGGCGGGGTCGGGGAAGGGTTCGGGAGGCGGCAGCCGGGACATCGCGGCACGGTGGCGGCGAGCGGTCCGCGCGGTGTTGCGCAGCACGTTGGTGGCGATGCCGAGCAGCCAGGCCCGCACGCTGCGGACCTCCCCGCGCAGCTTGTCGCGCAGCCGCCACGCCTCCAGGAAGGTCAGCGACATGACGTCCTCGGCGAGGGCCCAGTCACCCGTCGTCCGGACGGCGTGCGCGTAGACCGCCCGGGCGTGCGCGTCGAAGATCTCGGCGAACGCCGCCCGGTCGCCGGACCGGACGCGTTCGTTCAGTAGGGACTCCACATGGGGAAGTGTCCGCGCGACGGCGGCGGTTCCCTCCGGGTTCCCCCGCCCCCGTTCAGCCGCCCCGAGCGACCCCGTCCCGTCCCGGGGGCGGACCCTCAGGGCTCCCGGTGGCCGACCATCCGCAGCACCAGGTCGGCGTAGAGCGCGCCCACCTCGTCGGGGGTGCGGCGGCCCGTCACGTTGAACCAGCGGGCCACGTCGATGCAGAGCGACAGCACGGCGACCGTGGTGCCGGGGACGTCCTCCACCGCGAACTCGCCCGCGCGCACGCCCTCCTCGACGAGGTCGCGGACCACCGCGTCGGTGCGGCGGCGCAGCGCCACGATCTCGGCGCGGGCCTCCTCGCCGAGGGCGTCGAGTTCGTACTGCACGACCCGGGCGGTGGTGTGCTGGGCCGCGTGCCAGCCGACGAAGGAGCGGACGGCGTCGGCGAGCCGGTCGGCGGGGGTGCCGGGCCGGTCGGCGGCGCGGCGCAGGACGTCCAGGGCCCGGTCGTGGCCGATCCGGCTGATCCGGTGGAGGAGTTCCTCCTTGGTCCGGTAGTGGATGTAGAGGGCGGCGGGGCTCATCCCGGCGCGGGCCGCGATGTCCCGGGTGGTGGTGGCGTGGTAGCCGCGCTCGGCGAACGCCTCCACCGCGGCGACCAGCAGCCGCCGGGCCGCGTCCGGCGTGACCCCGTCCCACAGCGGGGCGCCGCCCGTATCGTCCGCCGCAGTCATCAGGTGCTCCCTCTCCCTCGCCCCCGTCGGCCGGGTCCGGTGGCCGGGGGCCGGGGGTCGCGCGGGCCCGACGCCACGATACCCCGAGGGGGTGAGCGGGCGCTTAGGCCGTTTCTCGCGGATCTTGCCGCACCCGGGGCGTGGTGGCACCTCAGAGCTTCTCGAAGGGGTCGTGGGAGGCCAGCAGCTTGTCCACCCGGGCCCGGTCCACCCGGCTGTGGATGCGGTCCGCCTCCTGGCGGTCCCGGATCACCTTGGCGAGCGTGAAGCTCGACGTGACGAGGTAGAGGACCGAGATGGCGAGGAAGCCCCGGACCCACGCGTCGGCGTCCAGTTTGGCGATGCCCACGCCCATCGCCACCAGGGCGATGACGAAGGACACGACGGCCTGGCCGTAGAAGGCCGCCGTCGACTGCTGCTTGACCGGTGATTCGCTCATGCCCCGAGCTTCGCCCCGGTGTGGCCGGAACCACATCCGTACGGCTACTCAGACCCGTACTCACGGCGGCGCCGACCGTGCGCGGGCCCCGGGAACCGGTGTCCGGAGGGGGCCGTCGGCGGGCGTGGACGGCCCTACGATGTGGCGCATGCCCAGACCCCGCAGACCCCTCCTCAGCAAGGAACGCATCGTCGAGACGGCCCTCGGCCTGGTGGACGCGGAGGGGCTGGCGGCGTTGTCGACCCGTCGGCTCGCCGCGGAGCTGGGGGTGAGCGGGCCCTCCCTCTACAACCACTTCCGGACCAAGGACGAGATCCTCGACGCCGTCGTGGACTCGGTGAGCGCGCAGGTCGACCTGTCGGTGTTCGAGGACGGCCGGGACTGGCGCACCGCGCTCGGCGACTGGGCGGTGTCCTACCGGCGGGCGCTGAGCGCCCATCCGCACGTGGTGCCGCTGCTCGCCCGGGGGCCGGGGCGACGGCCCGCCGCGCTGCGGCTCGCGGACGCGGTGTTCGGGGCGCTGGTGGACGCGGGGTGGCCGCCCGCGCAGGCGACCTCGGTGGGGGCGGCCATGCGGTACTTCGTGATGGGTTCGGCGCTGGGGTCGTTCGCCGGGGGCTTCGTCGACGACGTGGACGCCTACGACCGGGCGGCCTACCCCCGGCTGGGGCAGGCACACCTGCTGGCGGAGCGGCGGCCGCTGGTGGACGACCGGGCGTTCGAGACGGGGCTGGCCGCGCTGCTGGACGGGCTGGCGCTGCGGTACCCCGGGGGGACGGCACGGGAGCCCGGGACCTCGCGGGAGGCCGGAGCCGGGCGGGAGACCGGAGACACCGTGGCGGCCGTCCGGGACGCCTCGGCCGCCCAGGACACCGTGACGGACGTCCGGGGCGCCCCGTGTGAGGCCGGAGCCACGGGGCGTGAGGCCCGGGACCCGGCGACGCCCACACCGGACCCGGCGGGACGCGTCCCCGACCCGGCGGCGCACGCGCGGGGCGCCGCGCGCGAGGGCGCCCCGGACCCGGCGGCGCCCGCCCAAGGCGCCGGGCGCGACGCCCGGGACACCACTCACCCGGCCCGGGACCCCGCCCATGAGGCCCGCGCGAGGACCTGAGGAGGCGCCCCGCCCCGCCGGGTCTATCCGGTGGCCCCCGCACGGGGCCCCCGAGGGGGCAGCGCCAGGCCCGCCGAACCGGCCAGCAACACGCCCATCAGCACGAACGGGGCGCCCGTCCCCGCGCTCCCGGCCACCAGACCCGCGGCGGCCGGGGCGGCGACCTGGCCGAGCCGGTTGCCGGTGAGCCGCAGGGCGAGGGCGGTGGAGCGGGCGTCGGGCGGGGCGGCCTGGACCACGGTGGTCATGGAGAGCGGCTGCCCCGCGCCGAGGCAGAAGCCCAGCAGGGCGAGCATCAGCGCGAGCGCCCACACCGGCACCGGCAGCGCGACGCCCGCGCACAGCAGGCCCGCCAGCAGACAGCTCGCCACCAGCAGGACGGTCCGGCCGAGGATCCGGAGCAGCGGGGTGATGGCCAGTCGGCAGGCGATGGTGGCCGCGGCCCGCAGGCTCAGCAGCAGTCCGATCACCAGGGGGCTGATCCCCCGGTCCTCGCCGAGGACCGGCAGATAGGCGGTGAGGACGTCGGTGGCGGACAGCACCGCGAGGCTGATGAAGATGCCCCCGGGCACCCCCTTGGTCCGCAGGATGCGATGGACGGGAACGGGGCCGCCGGGCCCGCCGGGGGTCCCGGCGGCGGACGCCCGGCCGGGGGCGGCCCGGTGTTCGACGCGCCACAGGGAGGCCAGCCCGACCGCGCCGGTGACGGCGGCGGCCACCAGGGCGAGGGCGCTGGTGCGGGCGAGTTCGGCGCCCTGGCCGGAGACGACGAGGCCCGCGCCGATCGGGCCGATCAGCTGGCCGAGCGAGGCGCCGATGGTGAAGTGGCCGAAGTTGCGGTCCTGGTCGGCGGGGGCGGACTGGCGGGCGACCAGGGACTGGGCGCCGATCACGAACGCGAGGTGGCCGAGTCCCATCACCCCGCTCCAGGCGGCCATCGCGGTCAGCGAGCCGGCGGTGGCGCTGAGCGCGCAGCCCCCGGCGATGAGGACGACCCCGGCGGGCAGCAGCGGGGCGCAGCGGCCGTGGTCGGTGCGGCGGCCGAGCGGGACGGCCACGAAGAGCGGGAGGAGGGCGTAGACGCCCGCGATGACGCCGATGGCCCGCTCGTCGGCGCCCAGGGCCAGGGCCCGGTAGGACACCGCCGGGCGGGCCATGGAGACGGCCGCCTGCGCGAAGGCGAACGCGATGACCAGGCGGAGCAGCCAGTAACGGCGCGCGCCGCCGGGTCTGTCGCCGGGTGTGTCGCCGGGTATGGACACGTGTCGCCTTCCCTTCGGGCGCGCCCGCCCGGCTCTCAGAGGATGCCGAACAGGAACCCGGCGCCGAGCACCACCAGGGAGGTGAGCGCGGCCCATTTCACGGTGAACCGGGTGTGATCGCCGAACTCGACCTTAGCCATGCCCACCAGGACGTAGACGGCCGGGACCAGGGGGCTCGACATGTGGAGCGGCTGACCGACCAGGGAGGCCCGGGCGATCTCCAGCGGGGGCACCCCGTGGGCGGCGCCCGCCTCGGCGAGGACCGGGAGGATGCCGAAGTAGAACCCGTCGTTGGACATGAAGTACGTGAACGGGATCGACAGCACACCGGTGACCAGGGCCATCTGCGGGCCCATCCAGTCGGGGATGGCGGAGACGACGGCCTTGGCCATGTCGTCGACCATGCCGGTGCCCTGGAGGACGCCGGTGAACACGGCGGCGGCGAAGACCATGCCGGAGACGTTCAGGACGTTCTCGGCGTGGGCGGCGATCCGGGCCTTCTGGTCCGGCATGTGCGGGAAGTTCACCGTCAGGGCGAGGGCGGCGCCGAGGATGAAGAGCACCGGGATCGGCAGCAGCTCCATGATCATGGCGGTGAGCAGGGCGATGGTGAGGCCCGCGTTGAACCAGTAGAGCTTGGGGCGCAGGGTGGCCCGGTTGGGGTCGAGGACGTGGAAGCCCTCGTGCTCCTCGTCGTCGTCACCGGCGGCGGTGGCGGCGGAGCCGGTCGTGGCGCCGGAGCCGGTGCCCTTGACGGTGCTCTTGGCCGCGCCCTTGCCCTTGCCCTTCTCGCCGCCCGCGCCGACCAGGACCTTCTCGTCGGTGGTCTCCCCCTCGATGACCTCGTCGAGGGAGAGGTAGCCGAGGCGCTTGCGCTCGCGGCGGCCCAGGACGTAGGCGAGGGCGAAGACGGCGAGCAGACCGACGGCCAGGGCCGGGATCATCGGGACGAAGATCTCGCTGGCGTCGAGCTTGAGGGCGGTCGCCGCGCGGGCGGTGGGGCCGCCCCAGGGCAGGGTGTTCATGACGCCGTTGGCGGTGGCGGCGATGCCGGTCATCACGACCAGGCTCATCCCCAGCCGCTTGTACAGCGGGTACATCGCCGAGACGGTGATCATGAAGGTGGTGGAGCCGTCGCCGTCCAGCGAGACGATCGCGGCGAGCAGCGCGGTGCCGACGACGATCCGCAGGGGGTCGGCCTTGGCGAACCGCAGGATCAGCCGGACGATCGGGTCGAAGAGGCCGACGTCGATCATCACCCCGAAGTAGACGATGGCGAACATCAGCATCGCGGCGGTGGGCGCGAGGTCGCCGATGCCCTCGATGACGTAGTCGCCGAGGTTCGCCCCCTTGCCGACGAGCACGCAGAACAGAGCGGGGATGAGGACCAGCGCCGCGATCGGCGAGACCTTCTTCATCATGATCAGGACCAGGAAGGTCGCGATCATGGCAAAGCCGAGGATGGTCAGCATGAGTGGATTACCTAACGTTCGCCCTTGAACCGTGTGGCTCTCACACCAGGGCCTGCGGTCAGCAGGACGTTAGGTCGCGCGGCAGGGAGTTAACAAGATGTTGACATGAGAGCAATAAGCGCGAAAGTCCAGGTCACGACGGGATGACCGTGAGGCGTACGGGGAGCGCGTTGAGCACGGCGGTCCCGGACAGGGGGTCGAGCAGGCTGCCGTCGAGGAGCCGGTTGACGTTCACACCGGGATTCGCGGTGGCGATCCGCAACCGGGTGCCGGACCGGTCGTGGCCCCAGCCGCGCGGCAGACTGACCACTCCGGGGCGGACCGAGTCGGTGATCCCGACCGGCACCTCCACCGTCCCTCCGGAGCCGGTGACCCGGACCCGGTCGCCGTCGGCGAGGCCGAGGCGTCCGGCGTCCTCCGGGTGGACGTGGAGGTCGCGGTCGCGGGAGCCGCCGCCGAAGCCGGGCACGTGGTGCAGCCAGCTGTTGCCGGAGCGCAGATCACGCCGTCCGACCAGGACGAACCCGCCGGGCCGGTCGTGCCGGGCGAGGGCGAGCCGGGTGAGGTCGGCGACGATCGGCGGCGGCAGCAGTTCGACCCGGCCGCTGCGGGTGGCGAGGGGCTGCGGCAGCCGGGGGCGCAGCGGTCCCAGGTCCACCCCGTGCGGGGCGTCGAGCAGCCGGCGCAGGGTGAGCCCGTCGGGCCGGGCGCCGAAACCGTCGCCGTAGGGGCCGAGGCGGAGCATCAGGTCGAGGCGGCGTTCGGCCCCGCAGGCGCCGTGCAGCTCGGCGGCGAGGGCCTCGGGGTCCCGGGCGTGGACCGGGCCCGAGGGGTCGGCGACGGCCTGCCGGAGGGTGGTGCCGACGACGAGGGCGTCCACCTCCGAGGGGTCGGCGCCGTGGCGTCCGGTGGCGGCGAGGACCAGCCGGGCGTGGATCTCGGTCTCGGCCATCGCGCCGGGGTCGAGGGGGACGGCGGGACGGCTGTAGCGGGCCTGGTTGCGCACCGCGACCATGTTGAACGCGAAGTCGTAGTGGGGGCTGCGCGAGGGCCTCGGCGGGGGCAGCACGACATGGGCGTGCCGGGTGGTCTCGTTGAGGTACGGGTCGACGCTGACCATGAAGTCCAGCCCGGCCAGGGCCCGGTCGAGGCGGTCGCCGCCGGGGGCGGACAGCACGGGGTTGGTGGCGCTGGTGATCAGGGCCCGCAGCGGGCCGCCGCCGAGGCCGCCGGGGACGCCCGCGCCGGGGGTGTCGATCTCCTCGGAGAGGGCGGCGATCGGCAGCTCCCCCTTGACCTCGGGGTGGCCGCTCACCCGGCTGCGCCAGCGGCCGAGGGGGAAGCCCCGGCCCGGTCCGGCGGGGCGGGGCGGCCGGTCGGTGGCGGACTGGGGGAAGAGGGCGCCGCCGGGACGGTCGAGGTTGCCGGTGAGGACGTTGAGGACGTCGACCAGCCAGCTGGTGAGGGTGCCGAACAGCACTCCGCTGCCGATGCGGCCGTATACGGCCGCGGTGGGCGCGGCGGCCAGTTCCCGGGCCAGGGCCCGGATCGTCGCGGGCGTCACGTCGCAGGCGTCGGCGACGGCCTCCGGGGTGAACTCCACCAGGGCCCGGCCGACCTCGGGGACCTGGCTGACGTGCGGGGCGAGGTGGCGGAGGCGGACGAGGCCCTCGGCGAACAGCACGTTGGCCATGGCGGCCAGCAGCAGGGCGTCGGTGCCGGGGCGGATGGGGACGTGGCGGTCCGCGAGACGGGCGGTGCGGGTGCGGCGGGGGTCGATCACGGTGAGGGTGCCGCCCCGGGCGCGCAGGGCCTCCAGCCGGCCGGGGAAGTCCGGGGCGGCGCACAGACCGCCGTTGGACTCCACGGGGTTGGCGCCGAGGAGGAGCAGATGGTCGGTGCGGTCCAGGTCGGGCACCGGGACGGCGTGGGCGTCGCCGAAGAGGAGGCCGCTGGAGACGTGCTTGGGCATCTGGTCGAGGGTGGTGGCGGTGAAGAGGCTGCGGGTGCCGATCCCGTTGACCAGCAGCGGCGGGTAGAGGACGCCCGCCACGGTGTGGACGCCGGGGTTGCCGAGGACCACCCCGACGGCGTTGGGGCCGTGGGTCTCGATGACGGGGCGCAGCCCGGCGGCGACGGCGTCGAACGCCTCGTCCCAGCCGACCTCGACCAGTCGTCCGGCCTTGCGCAGCAGGGGGCGGGTGAGCCGGCCGGGGTCACCGTCGACGCTGCCGAACAGGGCGCCCTTGGGGCAGATGAACCCGCGGCTGAACACGTCCTCGCGGTCTCCGCCCGCGCCGGTGACGGCGGTGCCCTCGATGGTGAGGGTGAGTCCGCAGGTCGCCTCGCACAGCGGGCACACCCGCAGGGCGGTCCGGGGGGCTCCGGGCACGGGGGACGGTGACGCGGGGGACGTTAAGGACCCTGACGGCATGGGGACTCCACGGTGCGGAACGGCACTCGGCGGGCAGCGGTCCCGTAGAGCATACCGACTGGTATGGACCAGTGGGGGAGTCCCGTCACATCCTTCACCCGGCACACCGCCACACCACAAGTCCCGGGCACTGCGGGGAAGTTGGCCGGACTCGGCGAGCGACCCGGGGAACCGGGTGCGACGCCTTGAGCCCGGGGACGCGGGGCGCGCATCCCTTGCGCGAGCGGGGGCCGAATCCTACGGTGGTACAGAGGAATGGCTGAACGAGGGAGTGCCGATGAGCGGGGACGCCGCCCGGGAGACCGCCGGAACACTGACCTATCTGACCGGGTTCGGCAACGAACACAGCACCGAGGCGGTCCCGGGCGCGCTGCCGCTGGGCCGCAACTCGCCCCAGCGCGCCCCCCTCGGGCTGTACGCGGAGCAGCTCAGCGGCAGCGCCTTCACCGAGCCCCGCGCCGACAACCGCCGCACCTGGCTCTACCGGATCCGGCCGTCCGCCGCGCACCCCGCCTTCCGCCCGGTCGGCAACGGCGCCCTGCGCACGGCGCCCTTCACCGAGACGGTGCCCGATCCCAACCGGCTGCGCTGGGACCCGCTGCCCGCGCCCGCGCCCGGCACCGACTTCCTGTCCGGGCTGTGGACGCTCGGCGGCAACGGCGACGCGGCGAGCCGGTCGGGGATGGCGGTGCACCTCTACCACGCCAACGCCCCGATGGACCGGGTGTTCAGCGACTCGGACGGGGAGCTGCTGATCGTCCCCGAGCGCGGCGGGCTGCTGCTCCGCACCGAGCTGGGACTGCTGGCGGTCCGGCCCGGCGAGGTCGCGCTGGTCCCCCGGGGGGTGCGCTTCCGGGCCGATCCGCTGGACCCGGCGCCCGGCGGGGAGGCGTCCACGGCGCGCGGCTACGTGTGCGAGAACTACGGGCGCCCCTTCCAGCTCCCCGAGCGCGGCCCGATCGGCGCCAACGGACTGGCCAACGCGCGGGACTTCCGGGCGCCGGTCGCCGCCTACGAGGAGTCCGAGGGCCCCGTGGAGGTGGTGAACAAGTTCTGCGGGAACCTGTGGACCGCGACCTACGACCACTCCCCGCTGGACGTCGTCGCCTGGCACGGCACCCACACCCCGTACGTCTACGACCTGCGGACCTTCAACGTCATCGGCTCCCTCAGCTATGACCACCCGGACCCGTCGATCTTCACCGTGCTCACCTCGCCCTCGGACACGCCCGGTCTGGCGGCGGTGGACTTCGTGGTCTTCGCGCCGCGCTGGCTGGTCGGGGAGGACACCTTCCGCCCGCCGTACTTCCACCGCAACGTGATGAGCGAGTACATGGGGCTGATCGAGGGCGCCTACGACGCCAAGGCCGGGGGCGAGGGCGGGTTCGTGGCGGGCGGCGGCTCCCTGCACAACATGATGTCGGCGCACGGGCCGGACCGGGAGACCTTCGACCGGGCGAGCGCCGCCGAGCTGGTGCCGCAGCGGATCGACGACGGGCTTGCCTTCATGTTCGAGACCCGGTGGCCCGTGGTCGCCACCGCCCAGGCCGCCCGCGCGGACCACCTCCAGCGCGGGTACGACGATGTGTGGCAAGGTCTGGAGCGCCATTTCCCGCACCACCTCTGACGGCGCGTCCCCGGGGCCGCCGCACCGGACGATTCGGAGACGTCGTGATCGCTTTCGCCCCGGACTCGATCGTCCTGAACCGCAAGCTGCCCCTGTGGTACCAGGTGTCCCAGTCGCTCAGGGCCTCGATACTCGGGCGGGACCCGGACGCCCCGCTGCGGCTGCCCACCGAGGAGCGCCTCGCCGCGCACTACGGGGTCAGCGTGCTCACCATGCGCCAGGCCCTGAAGGAGCTGGAGGACGAGGGGCTGATCAGCCGCCACCGAAGACGGGGCACCTTCATCGAACCGGCCGCGCGGCGGGGGGCGCCGGTGCGGCTGCTGGGGTCGGTGGACGCGATCGTGGCCCAGCAGTCGGGGATGACGACCCGGCTGCTGGAGCACGGCCGGGTCCCGGTGCCCCACCCCTACGCGGACCTCTTCCCGGACCTCACCGAGGTGGCCACCTACCACCGGCTGCGCAGCGACGAGGGGACCGGGGAGCCCACCAACCACGCGCGCAACTACGTCCGTCCGGAGCTGGCCGACCGGATGGACCCGGCGGACCTGGAGCGCTGGCCGATGACCAAGGTGCTGCGGGACGTGGCGGGCGCCCGGATCGGCCGGATCACCGACACGGTGGAGGCCCGGCTCGCGGACCCGGACACGGCACGGCTGCTGGACGTGCCGCTGCTCAGTCCGATCCTGCACTACACGGGGGTGATCCACGACGAGGACGGCCGGGTGCTCGACCTCGCGGTGATCCACTACCGGGGCGACCGGTTCTCGTTCACCGTCAGCCTGGACGCCCATCCGCCCGCCTGAGCCACGGTGACGGCGCGCACCGGCCGGGGAGGAGCCGGTGCCACGGCGCGCGCGGGACGCACCACCGCGCGAACGACGGACGGGAACGGCGGCAACGACGGGAACGGGGACGGACCCGCCGGTCGGGAACACCGGGCGGGCACGCCGAAGGAAGCCGGGGGCGGATCGAAGGGCACACGGCCCGGGCGCGGGGCGCACGGGAAGGACGGTGCCGGGGACGCTCCGGGGCGCCCTCGCGGCCGACGGGTCGTGTGCCTCGGTGGCGGCTAGTGGCCGCCGAAGAGCGAGCGGCGCAGTCGGCGCAGCGGGGCGAAGAGCGACACGCGCCGCACCCGGGCCCCCCGGCCGGTCGCCTCGTGGGCGGTGGTGCGCGTGGTCAGCTCACGCATCAGCAGGGTGGCCTCGGCCGCCTCGCGCTGCGGTATGGCGGGCCCGCCCAGCACCGCGAGGTGCCGGTCCAGACGCGTACTGGTCGCGCTGCTTCCGCATGTGATGGCAGGGACGCGCGCCCTGCCACGGACTGTCATCGGTTCCATTTCTCTCCCCACCCGTACGAGGGCACCCGGCCCGGGCAGGGTAACCCTATCTCCCCACCGTCACACCCCGGTATCCCGCCTCCGGTGACACGCCAGGCGACACCGGGACGCACACCCGGAGGGGTGTCGCACCAACCGTCCCACCCGGCGCACCGACCCGCGCGCGCCCCTCCTCTTTCACCACCTCGCGCGCAGTGATCCGGGCGGTCGGGTCCGGGGGTTCCCGGAGGGTCGCCACCCGGCGCGGACGGCCTTACTTTGGGGACGTCGGACGCGGTGAAGGGGGACGCGGGTGGCCCGGGGACCAGACGGCACGGACCACACGGACGGTACGGACGGCGACGACGGCGCGGGCCGCGCCCACGGCACCGGCGCGGACGGCCCCGGGAACGGCGGTGACGGCGCGGGGGGCGGCCGGATTCCGCCCGTCGAGGTGGTCGGCGGCCGTTACCGGCTGCTGTCCCCGCTCGGCGAGGGCGACACGGGCACGGTGTGGCTGGCCCGGGACGAGGCGCTGCGCCGGGACGTGGCCGTCAAGGAGGTACGGGCCCCCGCCGGACTGGGCGTGACCGCCACGGCCCGGCTGTACGCGCGGGTGGAACGCGGGGCCCGGGCGGCCGCCCGCATCACCCACCGCGGGGTGGTCTCCGTCCATGACGTGGCGCTGGAGGGCGGGCGGCCCTGGATCGTGATGGAACTGGTCCGGGGGCTCTCACTGGCGGACGAACTGGGCGCCGAGGGGCCGTTGCCCGCCCGGCGGGCGGCCCGGATCGGCGCCGAGGTGCTGGGCGCGCTGCGGGCCGCGCACGGCGTGGGCGTACTGCACCGGGACGTCAGACCGGGCAACGTCCTGCTCGCCAACGACGGCCGGGTGACGCTGTCCAACGTGGGGATCGCCACCACGGCCGGGGGCACCTCGGCGCTGACCCGGGCGGGCGAGATCACCGGCTCCCCCGAGTACCTGGCCCCCGAGCGGGCGCTGGGCGGGCGGGCGGCCCCGGAGTCGGACCTGTGGTCGCTGGGGGTGCTGTTGTACGTGGCGGTGGAGGGGCGTTCGCCGTTCCGGCGGGGCACCCCGGCGGACACCCTGCGGGCCGTGGTGGACGAGGAGCCGCCGGCACCGCTGTCCGCCGGGCCGCTGGCGCCGGTCATCGAGGGGCTGTTGCGCAAGGACCCGGCCGCACGGATGACGGCGGACCAGGCGCAGCGGGCGCTGCGGCTGGTGGCGGCGGGCGGCGGGCCCGTCGGCGGGACGGGCGCGTCCGGGGCGTCGAGCGCGGCCGGGGCGTCCGGCACCTCCCCGGGTCCTGACGGGACGGGCGGCACGGGCGGGCCCGGTGGGGCGGGACGGGAGGGGGCTGGCGGCAACGGCCCGGCCCCGGTCGTCCCGGACCCCGACACCGGGGCCACGGCCTCCGGGCGGCGGCGGGGGTGCGGCGCCCTGGTGCTGACGCTCGTCACCACGGTGGTGCTGGTCCTGGTGGCGGGGGCGCTGGCCGTCGCCGCGGCGCGCTGACCGTCCGCGGGGAAACACCGGGGGCCCGTCGGACGACGGGCCCCCGGTGCCGCGCCGGACGGCGCGGGGTCAGACGGCGGAGGTCAGGGCGGGCAGGTACCCGCCGGAATGACCGGCCGACTTGGGGTGGTACGACTCGCTGATGTTGAGCAGGTTGACGCTGTGCAGCCAGGAGTCGCCGGAGCAGATCTCATGTCCGGTGAACCGTCCGGCCACGTCCGCGTAGGCGAAGCCGTGGTCGGCGGCGCGCTTGGCGGTGACGTCGTTCAGCAGGTCGGCCGCGGAGTTGATGGCCCCGCGCTCCCGTTCGGAGAGCCCCGCCACACAGTTGCCGTTCAGCTGGTAGAAGCGGGGGTAGCCGAGGACGACCACCCGGGCGGCGGGCGCCCGGTCGGAGATCGCCCGGTAGAGCGTGTCGAGCCGGGCGGGGAGCGTGCCGTTCACATAGGAGCGGGCGCTGGCGATCCGGGCCAGACAGGTGCTCTCGGAGCTGGTGACGCAGGTGGTCATGACGTCCGCGAAGCCCGCGTCGTTGCCGCCCGCGGTGAGGCTGACCAGCCCGGTGGCACGGCCGAGCGGGCCGAGTTGCTTCTCCAGGACGTCGTTGGTGCGGGCGCCCGCGCAGGCGGTGAAGTCGAAGGAGGAGGGAGAGTGGGCGGCCGCCCAGCGGGCGGGGTAGGCGCGCTGGGTGCGTTTGCAGGAGCCGCTCGCGCCGTCGTACGCGCCGGCGCCGAGGCCGGAGGAGTACGAGTCCCCCAGGGCCACGTAGCCGGTGGCCGCGGCCTGGGCCGGGGCGGCGGCGGTCAGGGTGAGTCCTGCGGCGACGAGGAGCGCGACGAACGCGGCCTTGGTCGCCTTGAGTCGGGAATGTCTCATGGAACCTCCCTTTAGCAGGAAATCGGCGGCGACCGCGGCACCGGACGACCATCCGAATGGATGTGTTCATGACAGTCTTGCGGTTCTCCTTCCCGGAACCGCCGTGGCTGACGCTCCGGGCGTCCGGTTACCTTCCCCGACCATCGAATGACGCACCGTCACCGCGCCTTTCCCTGGATGCACAAGGAGCACCACACGGCGCGTGCGCCACCAGACCGGCGCACATGATTCCGTTCACGCCCCATGGCTCCGGGGCGCGACCGGGGCCGCCGGACCGGGCGCCAAGGAGGTCGCGCCCCTCCGCCGGGCCGGTGCCACCTCATCCGGAGGAACCCTCAAGTGGGCTCGCTCCCAAGGAAGTTCGCCCCGTCCGCGCGCCCCCCGGAACGCTCCCCGTGCCCGTCCGGACGTCTTGACCGCGCCCCGGCGGCTGGGCCACATTGAAGCCCCGCATCCGGCGCTTCGGGGGGAAAGCCGCCAATGCACACCACATCCGTCAATCCACCCGCTTCCGAGGACGACGACGAACCCGGTGGCCCGACCGCCGGACCACCGGGACCGCCCGGACCACCGGGACCGCCCGGACCGCCCGGACCGCCCGGACCGCCCCAACAAGCCGAATCCGCCGTACCAGCGGGATCGGTCGGATCAGTCGGAACGAGGAACGCGGCGCCCGTGCTCCTGGGGGCCGCGCTCGTGGTGGCGATGGCCGGAGCCGGGCTCGCCCTCGTCGACCGGCCGTCCCCGCTGCGCGCCCCGCTGGTGCTGTTCTTCCTGGTGGCGGCGCCGGGCGCGGCGTTCGCCGCCGTGCTGCGCGGGGTCGACCCGTGGAGCAGGGCGGTGGTCTCGGTGGCCGGGGCGCTCGCGGTCGACCTGCTCGTCGCCCAGGGCATGCTCGCCCTGGGCCGCTGGTCGATGGCCGGCGGGATCGTCACGGTGGCGGCGCTCAGCTCGCTCACCCTGCTGCTGACACTGGTGCGGCGGCCCTCCGGCCGCCCGGCGCGAAGGCGGACCCCCTGACGTGGACATCAGCGTGCACCGACCCGGCGAGCTCTCGGCGGCGGACCGCGCCGTGTGGACGGCGCTCCAGGAACAGGCCCCCGCGCACGGCGCCGAGGCCCTCGCCAACCCCTTCCTCTCCCCCGGCTTCGCCCTCGCGGTGGGCCGCCACCGGCGCGGGGTGCGGATCGCCGTGGTCCGGGAGTCCGGCGTCCCGGTGGCGTTCTTCCCCCACGAGCGGACGGTGGCCGGGGTGGGCCGGGCGGTCGGCCTCGGGCTCTCCGACGCCCAGGGCGTCGTCCACCGGCCCGGCTTCACCTGGGACGCCCGGGAACTGCTGCGCGGCTGTTCGCTCGCGGTGTGGGAGTACGACCACCTGGTCGCCGGGCAGGGGGGATTCGAGGCAACGGCGACCGGCCGCTTCGACTCCCCCGTGATGGACGTCGCCCAGGGCTATCCGGCGTACCTCGCCGGACTGCGGGAGCGGGCGCCGAAGTTCACCCGGACCACCCTCGCCAAGGAGCGCAGGCTCGCCCGGGACCACGGGGAACTGCGGTACGTCCACGACGAACGGGACCCGGAGGCCCTGCGGACCCTGATGGCGTGGAAGTCCGCCCAGTACCGCAGGACGGGACGGGCCGACCGGTTCGCCCGGGAGTGGATCACCGGTCTGGTCCGTCACCTCTTCCACACCCGCTCCCCCGGCTGCGCGGGACGGCTCTCGGTGCTCTACGCGGGGCGGCGGCCGGTCGCCGCGCACCTGGGGCTGCGCTCCCCCGGGGTCCTCGCCTGCTGGTTCCCCGCCTACGACCCGGCGTTCGCCCGTTACTCGCCGGGGCTGGTGCTGCATCTGCGGATGGCCGAGGGGGCGGCCGCCGAGGGGGTCGGCCACCTCGACCTGGGACGGGGCGACAAGGCGTACAAGGACGCGCTGAGCACCCGGCGGCTGACCGTCTCCGAGGGGTGGGTGACCCGGCGTCATCCGGTGGCGCTCGGCCACCGGGCGCGGCGCGCCCCGGTGCGCGCGCTGCGCGGCGCCGTGGTGTCCCGTCCGGAACTGTTCGCACCCGCCGACGCCTTTCTGAAACGCGTGGGGAAAATGCGGTCACGGGGATGAAAGGAAATGTGCGCACCGTGAACAGCGGGACGGAAATGCCCATTCATCCGACCGGGCGTCTCCGAACTCCCGAGAAAGTCAACCATATTCCCCAAAAGTGAGGACGGCCTTACCGGCCGTGCTCTAGAGTTCTCAGCGTCATTGCCGTCTCATCCGCTCGCCCCGGTTTTCCGCACACGGCCCGGGGGAGGGCCCAGTGCCCGGAACGCCGGCGGCGGGTAGCGCGGTAGGGGGGTGCCGTTCCCGGCGGACCACACGGGTCGCCGGGGAGGGATGCCGCGCGCCCACTCGTCTCACCCGCCCCGGCCCGACGGCGTTCCCCGCCGCGCGGCCCGGGCGGGAGCCCCCCTTTCGCACCGGGCACAGCACCACCGCTCACCAGCGGTCCACCGGACGAGAGGGAACACCGACATGAGTTCTTCTTCCGTGCGCCCCGTCGATCACCATCAGGGCGCCTTACCCCTGGCCTCCCACGAGGAGACCCGTTATCTTCCGGTCACCTCCCATCTCGCGATCACCCCTCGGGTGAGCGTGGTGATTCCCGCGATGAACGAGGCCGAGAACCTTCCGCACGTGTTCGCGTCCCTGCCGCACTGGATACACGAAGTGGTCCTGGTCGACGGGAATTCCACCGACGACACCGTGGCCGTCGCCCGGAGGCTGCGGGCCGACGTCACCGTGGTCCCCCAGACCGGCCGGGGCAAGGGCGACGCGCTGATCGCCGGGTTCGGGGCCTGCACCGGCGAGATCATCGTCATGGTCGACGCCGACGGCTCGGCCGACGGACGGGAGATCGTCAGCTATGTGTCGGCCCTGGTGTCGGGCGCCGACTTCGCCAAGGGCTCCCGGTTCGCCAACGGCGGCGGCACCGACGACATGACCCCGGTCCGCAGGCTCGGCAACCGGGTGCTGTGCGCGGCCGTCAACGCCAAGTTCGGCGCCCGCTACACCGATCTCTGCTACGGATACAACGCGTTCTGGCGGCACTGCCTCGACGAGATCGACCTGGACTGCACCGGCTTCGAGGTGGAGACCCTGATGAACATCCGGGTCGTCAAGGCCGGACTGCGGGTGCAGGAGATACCCAGTCACGAATACCTCCGGCTGCACGGCGCCAGCAATCTGCGGGCGGTCCGCGACGGGCTGCGGGTGCTGCGGGTGATCCTCCGGGAACGCTCCACCCGCCGGGCGCGCCGCCGGGCCCACCGGGACCCGGCCCGCGCGGTCCTCGCCGGTCCCCGGAACGGGGCGTCATGAGCGGCGGCCCGGCCGCCGGGGAGCACGGACCGGCGGGCGACGTCTCGGTGGTGATCTGCGTGTACACCGAGGAGCGGTGGGACGACATCCGGGCCGCCGTCGCCTCGGCGCGCGCCCAGTCGCTGCCGCCCCGGGAGGTGCTGCTGGTCGTCGACCACAACCGGGCGCTGCTGGAGCGGCTGTCGCGGGAGTACCCCGCGCACGGTGCGGCGGAGCCGTCCGGCGGCCCCGCCGTACGGGTCCTCGCCAACAGCGGGCCGCGCGGGCTCTCGGCGGGCCGCAACACCGGCATCGCCGCCTCCGGCGCGCCCGTGGTGGCCTTCCTCGACGACGACGCGGTGGCCGAACGCGACTGGCTGCGCTGGCTGGCCGCCGGGTACGACGACCCCCGGGTGATGGCCGTCGGCGGCCGGACCGTGCCCGCCTGGGCCTCCGGACGGCGTCCCGTCTGGTTCCCGGAGGAGTTCGACTGGATCGTGGGCTGCACCTACCGGGGGCAGCCGAGGGGCCGGGCCCGGGTCCGCAACGTCCTCGGCGGCAACGCCTCCTTCCGGCGCACCGCCTTCGAGGCGGCGGGCGGCTTCGCCACCGGCATCGGCCGTGACGGCGACAACCGTCCGCTGGGCTGCGAGGAGACGGAACTGTGCATCCGGCTCGCCCGGGCCCGGCCGGACGCGGTGCTGCTGATCGACGACCGGGCGGTCATCCACCACCGGGTGCCCGCCGCCCGGGAACGGTTCCGCTACTTCCGGTCCCGGGCCTGGGCCGAGGGGCTGTCCAAGGCGCTGGTCACCCGGAGCGTGGGGGCGGCCCGGGGCCTGGAGTCCGAACGCCGCTACACCACCCGGGTGCTGCCCGCCGGGATCGCCCGGGGGCTGCGGGACGCGCTGCTGGCCCGGCCCGGCGGGGCGGGCCGGGCGGGCGCCATCGTGGCCGGGACGCTGACGGCGGCCGGGGGGTACGCGCTCGGGACGCTGCGGGCCCGGCGCGGCGGGGCGGCCTTCGCCGTGCCGCCCGCGCTCCCCGCCACCGCGCCGACCGGCGGGGGCACCGGATGAGCGACGACGCCGGGCGGGCGGTGCCCGTCCTCATGTACCACGCGGTCGACCGCTCCCCCGGGCGCGCGACCCGGGCGCTGTCCGTCACCCCGGAGGCGTTCGCGGCCCAGATGGCGCTGCTCGCCGCGCGCGGCTGCACCCCGCTGACCACGGCCGGGCTCGCCCGGGTCTGGCGGGAGGGCGCCCCGCTGCCCGCCCGTCCGGTGCTGATCACGTTCGACGACGGCTACGCGGGCGTCCACCGGCACGCGCTGCCGGTCCTCGCGCGCCACGGCTTCCCCGCCACCCTCTTCCTGACGACGGGCTGGCTGCCCGGCCGTCACCACACCGGAGGGGAACTCGGGCCGATGCTCGACTGGGCGCGGGTGCGGGAACTGGCGGCGGCGGGCGTCGAGATCGGCGGGCACAGCCACACCCACCCCCAGCTCGACCAGCTCCCGGACCGGGCGCTCGACGGGGAGCTGGCCCGCTGCGCGGAGATCACCACGGCCGAACTCGGCGTCCGGCCGGTGTCGTTCGCCTATCCGTACGGGTACTCCGACCGGCGGGTGCGGCGGGCGGTGCGGGCCGCCGGGTACGCGCAGGCGCTCGCCGTCGGCAACGCCCTCGCCCGCCGGGCGCAGGGTCCGTACGCGCTGCGCCGGGTGACCGTGCGGCGCGCCACCGGGGCCGAGGAGTTCGCCCGGCTGCTGGACGGCCGGGGCGTCGTCCGGTGCTTCGCCCGGGACCGCGTCCTCACCCGGGGGTACGCGGTGGTCCGCCGTCTGCGGCGGCTGTACCGGACGGCGGCCCCGCCCGGGTACGGCGGGAAGGCGGCCCGCGCCCCCGTCTGACCACGGACCGCCCGCACCCCGTCCGGCCCGTACCCCCGTCCGGCCCGTCCGCCCGGAAGGCCCCGTACCCCCGCACCCCGTCCGCCCGGAAGGCCGCCCGCACACCCTCCCGTCCGCCCGGAAGGCCACCCGTCTCCGCGTCCGCAACCGGAAGGCCACCCGTACCCGTGTCCGAGACGACCGCCACCGTTCCGCCCCCCGCCGCCCCGGCGTCCGGTCCGCCGGAGCCGGGCGGCGGGGGCCCGCTGCTGCGCAACGCGTACGCGCTGATGCTCAACACCGGGGTCAGCGCGCTCCTCGGCCTCGGCTACTGGCTGGCCGCCGCGCGCCACTACTCCGAGGAGGCCGTCGGCCAGGGCTCGGCGGCCATCGCGGCGATGAAGCTGCTGGCCGGGCTGACGGCGGTGACGCTCACCGGGGCGCTCGCCCGGTTCCTGCCGGTCGCGGGCCGGGCCACCGGCTCCCTGGTGCTGCGGACGTACACGGGCGGGGCGTTGGTGGTGGCGGCCGCCGCCGCCGGGTTCCTGCTGACGCTCGGGTGGTGGGGGCCGTCGTACCGGTTCCTGGCGGAGCCGCTGGCGGGCGCCGGGTTCGTCGTCGCGGTCGTCGCCTGGGCGCTGCTCACCCTCCAGGACGGGGTGCTGACCGGGCTGCGCGGCGCGGTGTGGGTGCCGGTGGGCAACACCGTGTTCTCGGCGGTGAAGCTGGCGCTGCTGGTGGTGCTGGCGACGGCGCTCCCCGCCACCGGGGTGTTCGTCTCCTGGACGGTGGCCACCGCCTTCTCGGTGCTGCCGCTGGGCTGGCTGGTGTTCCGCCGGCTGGTCCCCCGGCACACGGCGGCCACCGGGGACCGGGCCCGGCCGCCGAGCGCGCGGGAGATCGGCCGGTTCCTCGCCGGGGACTCCACCGGCTCGCTGTTCTCGCTGGCCGTGGTGTTCCTGGTGCCCGTGATCATCGCCGCGCGGATCGACCCGGCGGACAACGCCCACTACTACGTGGCGGCGACCATCGGCGGCACCGTCGGGCTGCTCGCCGTCAACATGGGCGCCTCGCTCACCGTCGAGGGGGCCCACGACCCGGCGCGGCTGGCCGCCCACACCCGGGCCGCGCTGCGCCGGATGACCCGGATCATGCTGCCGGTGTGCACCGCCCTGTTCCTGGGCGCGCCGTACGCCCTCGGGGTGTTCGGCGGCGGGTACGCGGACGCGGCGACGGCGCTGCTGCGCTGGCTGGCGGTGGGCGCGCTGCTGCGGGTGGTGGTGGAGACGTACTTCGCGGTGCTGCGCGCCCGGAGCCGCACCGCGCCGCTCGCCTGGCTCCAGGGACTGCTGTGCGCCTTGGTGCTGGGGCTCACGCTCCTGCTGCTGCCCCGGGCGGGGCTCACCGCGGCGGGCATCGCCGAGGTCACCGCGCTGGGGGTGGTCGTGCTGATCGCCGCGCCCCGGCTGTACCGGGTGGTGCGGGGCGCGCCGGACGGCGGGCGGGGCGGCGGCGCGACGGGCGTCGCGGCGGCGGACGTCGCCCCGGACGGGGACCTCTCCGACCTGGGGGTGCCCGCGCTCGTCGCCCACCGGGGCCCGCCCGGCCCGGACGGCCGCCGGGTCCGCCGCCCGTCCTGGGCCCGGCCGCCCGCGCCCGTCCCGCCCCCGCCGTCCCCCGGGGGCGGGACGGGAACGGACGGCGGGGGGCGGCGGGGTGCGGGCCGCGCGGTCAGCGCGCTGACGGTCGCGCTGCTGCTCCTGGCGCTCGGGCTGTACTGGCTGCCCGCGCTGCGGCTGGACGAACGGGATCTGGACCGGATGGGCGGCCTGGGACTGGTCGAGGTGCTGCCGCCACCGGTCCTGGCGGGCGCCGCGCTGCTGGCCGTGGTGTTCGGGGGGCTGCTGGGGCGGCGGCGCGAGCACCGGTTCCCGCTGGCGTTGACGCTGGCCGCCACCGTGGTGTCGCTGCACGCGCTGCCCGCCGTGCTGGAGGACGAGCCCCGGTTCGCCACCGCCTACCAGCACCTGGGGTTCCTCGACCACCTCGACCGCACCGGGACGGCGGCGCCCGACCTCGACGCCCGCTGGAGCTGGCCCGGGTTCTTCGCGGGGGCCGCGTTCCTCGCCCGGGCGGCCGGGGCGGGCGATCTCACCGAGGTGATCCGCTGGTGGCCCACGGTCCTCCAACTCCTCTGTCTGGTACCGGTGTTCATGATCGCGCGGACCCTGCGGGCGAGCTGGCGGGCCCGGTGGGCGGGGGTCTGGATCTTCGCGCTGGGCTCCTGGGTCGGCCAGGACTACTTCTCCCCCCAGGGCTTCACCCATCTGCTGTACCTGGTGTTCGCGGCGGTCCTGCTGCGGTGGTTCCGGCTCCGGGCACCGGCGGACGGCACGGACGGGGCCCGGGGGCCGGACGGACGCGGACCCGGCACGGGGGTGCGGGATGGGCCGACTCCCGTCCCGGAGGCGCCGGGCGGGCGGGCCGCCGATGTGAAGGCGCCGGGCGGGCGGGTGCCGGGCGGGCTGGAGGCCACGCCCGCCACCCGGGGCCAGCGCGGGGCCCTGCTGGCGGTGCTGGTGCTGCTCTTCGCGGCGGCCGTCTCGGCCCATCAGCTGACGCCGTTCGTGATGCTGGGCGTGCTGACCGCCCTGGTGCTGGTGGACCGTGGTGAACTGCGCGGGCTGCCACTGCTGTTCGGGGTGATGGCGCTCGCCTGGATCGGCTTCCTGGCCGAGCCGTACTGGTCGGGCCACTTCGACGAACTGTTCGGCGGGGTCGGCGGGGTCGGCTCCAACGTCACCTCGTCGGTGTCCGGACGGATCGAGGGCGGCAGCGACACCCACCGGCTGGTGCTGTACGCCCGGGTCGCGCTCGCCGGGTCGGTGCTGCTGCTCGGCTGCGCGGGCTGGCTGCGGCGGCACCGGGCCGGGTACGCCGAACGCGCCCTGCCGGTGCTGGCGTTCGTGCCGTTCCTCGGTTTCGGCATGCAGTCGTACGGCGGGGAGATGGCGCTGCGGGTGTTCATGTTCGCGCTGCCGGGCGCCGCGCTGCTGGCCGGGCTCGCGCTGTTCCCCCGTACCGACCCGTCCCCCGCCCGGCCCGACGGCCCCGCCCGCCCCGGCGGCCCCGCGCCGCGCACCGCTCGCCGTCCGCGCCGGGCGGCGCTGGCCGCGCTGCTGGTGGGCACCGTGCTGCTGGGCGGCTTCCTGGTGGCGCGCTGGGGCAACGAGCCCTTCGAGCGGGTCCGTCCGGGCGAGGTCACGGCGATGGAGTACGTGTACGCGCACGACGAGCCGACCGCGCGACTGCTGTGGCTCAGCGACGACCCGGTGGTGAACGTGACCCCGGCGCTGCCGTGGGGCGCGCGGGACATGGCCCGGGTGACCTACGTCCCGGTACTGGCCCCGGTCGACCCGGAGCGGACGGCGGGTCTGGTGTCCGCGCTGCGGAAGGCGGGCCCCCGGTCGTACCTGATGGTCGGCGCCTCCCAGAGCGTCTCCCTGCGGCTGGACGCCGGGTACCCGGCCGGGTGGGACGCCCGGCTCCGCGCGAACCTCGACGAACGGCCCGAGCTGCGAAGGGTGTTCGCCCACCGGGACGCGGTGGTCTACGCCCTGCGGAAGCCCCCGCCCGGACCGGTGGCCCGC
The DNA here is from genome assembly GCF_054484115.1 of Streptomyces sp. JNUCC 64. Taxonomy (NCBI): domain Bacteria; kingdom Bacillati; phylum Actinomycetota; class Actinomycetes; order Kitasatosporales; family Streptomycetaceae; genus Streptomyces; species Streptomyces sp. JNUCC 64. Next base: position 6,804,757 of record NZ_CM137015.1, on the reverse strand, counting down.
CCCGACCCGGGACCGCCGGGGCCCCGGGTGACCTGGACCCCCTGGTCGGTCGCCGGGGGCTGGGCGGCGCTCGCCCTGATCGTGCTGCTGGGCGGGGGGGAGGCGGTCCGGGTGGGCGTCCGGCCCGGGGCCCGGCGGACCCGGCTGCTGCGGATCGCCCTCGGCTGCGCGTTGCCGCCGGGGGTGGTGCTGGCGGTGTCGCTGGCACACCGGTTCACGACGCTGGCGTAGGGGCCCGCCCGGCCCCCGCCCCGGTCGGTCGTCCGGCCGTCCGGCCGTCCGGTCCTTCCGCCGTCCGGCCGGGCCGCCGTCCGGCGGTCCATCCGGTCGTCCGGCGGTCGGGCCGTCCGGTCGGTCGGGCCGTCGGGGCGGGCCGTCGGGGCGGGAAGGGGCCGTCCGGCGACCCGGGTCAGCGTTCCAGCCAGGTCGTCCCGTACCCCGGCAGCCGGACCGTGCGGCCGTCCACCCCGGCGGTGACCGGAACGTCACGGGTGTTGACCACGAGGACGGCCGTGTCGTCGGCGAGCACCCGCAGCCCGGACCCCGTCACGCGGACCGTCCGATAACGGGTGCCCGGCGGGAACTCCCGGGCGAACCGGGACAGCAGCCCGTGCGGGGGCAGCGGGGTGCCGCCGTCGGCGAGCCGGGTGGAACGCCACAGACAGCCGGGACAGTCGGCGCCCCGGCGCTGCGGGTTCCAGTAGAAGCCGCTGGTGGCACCGGACTCGGCCAGGGCGATCAGCGCGGCGGCGTGCACCGCGAGCCGCTCGCGCTCCGACCACTCCCGTCCGTCGGGCGCGTCCGGCGCGTCCGGCGCGTCCGGCTCGACGTAGTACTCCGCCCACCACAGCGGCAGGTCCCCCGTCCGCTCCCGGACCCACTTCCCCACGGCGGTGAACTTGGCGGTGGCCCCGAACGCGTCGGGCCTCAAGTCGTCGTCGACGGTGTAGCTGGACCCGTCCACCACCACGAAGTCGGCGCCCTTCTTGTGGGCGTTCCAGTAGGCGAAGGCGTCGAGGACCCGTCGGTCCAGGGCGCCCCAGGGGCCCCGGGGCGCGGGGGCCGCGCGGTGGTCGTCCGGGTCGACGCTGTCCATCACCAGATAGGGGCCGCCGACCCGGATGTCCCGGTCCACCTCCTTCAACGCCGTGTACACCAGGTTGTAGAGACGGGTGTACCCCTCGTGGTCCCAGCGGCCCCGGGCGTCGTCCCAGAAGCCCTTGAACTCGTTCCAGACGAGGAAGTGGCGGACCTCGGGGTAGCGCCGGGCGACGGTCGCGGCGAGGTCCGCGAAGTCCTGGAAGTGCTCCGGGAGGGGCGCGGTCTCCAGCGCCCGCCGGCTCCAGTCGGTGCGGTCGGCGCCGGGTTCGCCGCCCTTCATCCAGTCGGGGGCGCAGCACAGGGTGATCACCGGGGTGCCGCCGGTGGAGCGGACGAAGCCGATTCGGCTGTCCAGATCGGCGAAGTCGTACTGTCCCGGGACCGGTTCGGGGTTGCCCGCCCCCCAGCCCATCAGGTGCTGGTTCTGGGCGAGGGGCGGATCCGACAGCAACCGCCGCGCGCGGGAGACGGCCGCCGTCTCGCCGTGGTCGGCGCTGTACTGGGTGTGGGTGAAGCCCCAGCCGACTTCGGGGGCGGACGGGCCGCGCGGAGCGGCGGGGTCGCCGCGCACCCCCGCGCCGTCCGGGGTGGTGCTCCCGGCCGACGGTCCGTCACCGGACGGGGCGGCGGCCAGGGCCAGGGCGAGGACCAGCGCCGCCACCGCGCCGAACAGGGCGGCGGGCCGCCACCGCCGGGCCCCGGGGTACCGCTCGTGACGTGCCATCACCGGCCAGCGTAGCCAAGGCGTCCCGGGGCGGTCAGTACCCGTGCGGCGGTCGGTGCGGGGCCGTGGGGGCACGGCGGGGGCACCAGGGGGGAGCGGGGGCGCGGGCGCCCGGCGGGCCGTGTGCCGGGCGGCGCGGAACCCGACGCCGGACGGTTCGGGAGCGCGCCACGGGGCGGGTCCGGCGCTGGACGGTGCCGGGCCGCAGGGGCCGCAGGGGCCGCAGGGGCCGCAGGGGCCGCAGGGGCCGCAGGGGCCGCAGGGGCCGCAGGGGCCGCAGGGGCACCGTAACTCCCGTGTTGGGTGGGCGTGCCACGCGGACGGACGCGGGCGTGCCGTGGGGCGGTCGGTGTGCCACGGAACGGCTCCGGAGCGCGCCACGGGGCGGGGCGCGCCGCGCGGTCGGGCGCGGTCGGGGAGCGGACGCGCCGTGGGGCGGCCGGTGGACGCGCCGTGGGGCGGGGTAGGCGGGGGCGCCCGAAAACCCGGGTGCGCGGGAACGCGGGGTGCCGGATCATGACGTCATGTCTGCCACACCCGCACGATCGGAGGACCCGCTGACGCACCCGTCCCCCGGCCTTCCCTCCCCGTCCTCCTCCCCGACCGCCGTGCCCACCACGGCCCCCGCGCCTTCCGGACCCCCGGCCGCCGCCCCGGCGCCCGCCGTCCCGGACCGGTTCGCCACCGCGCTCCCCCTCCAGGTGGGGCTGAACGACGAGGACAGTCCGTCGGACGTCGTGGACGCCCTGTTCCTGGGCCGGTTCGCCAGTGGCGAGCAGCCCTACGCGCGCCGCACCAGCATCGAACGGGTGCGGTCCGGCGCCGCCTTGCTGCCCCCGGACGCGACGGTGGTCCGCGCCACCCGCACCGACCAGCAGCGCAGCACGCTCGCGGTGGGCGAGGGGTGGACACTGCTGGCCAACCGCTGGCGGCAGGGCGCGGACGTGTCCGTCACCGCGACCAGCGAGGAACTCGCCGACCGGGTGCTGGAGCTGGCGACCGAGGGCGCCGCCGACGAACCGGAACCCCAGCCGGAGGACGTCTCGATGGGCTTCTGGTACGTGTCGCCGCGCCGGGGGCCGCACCGCACCAGTCGTCAGATCTCCGCCCTGACCTGGGAGGAGGCCCGGGCCAACTACACCGCCCCGGTGGCCGGGGCGCTGGACGGGCTGATGAAGCTGACCGCCGAGGACGTCACGGGACGGCTGCTGCTCCTGCACGGGCCGCCGGGCACCGGCAAGACCTCGGCGCTGCGCACCCTCGCCCGGTCCTGGCGGGACTGGTGCCAGGTGGACTGCGTCCTCGACCCGGAGCGGCTGTTCTCGGACGTCGGCTACCTCATGGACATCGCCATCGGCGAGGACGAGGGCGGCGAGAAGGGCCGTTGGCGGCTGCTGCTCCTGGAGGACTGCGACGAACTGATCCGGGGCGGCGCCAAGAACGCGACGGGGCAGGCGCTGTCCCGGCTGCTGAACCTGACGGACGGGCTGCTCGGCCAGGGCCGCAACGTCCTGGTCGGGATCACCACCAACGAGGACCTGGAGCGGCTGCACCCGGCCGTGGTGCGGCCCGGTCGGTGCCTCGCCCGGATCGAGGTGGGTCCGCTGACCCGCCCGGAGGCCGTGGAGTGGCTCGGCTCGGAGGAGGGCGTCGGACGGGACGGCGCGACCCTCGCGGAACTCTTCGCGCTGCGCAGGGGCGGTTCCCCGGCGGAGGTCCCGGCCCCGCGCGACGGCACGGACGCCGGTCTGTACCTGTAGGCCACCGTCGCCCGTGGGCCGGACGGGCCTCCCGGCGCACGGTCCCGGGGCGGAGGGACCCGGAGGCGTACGGACCCGGCCTTCCCGAGCCGATCCCAACGGAACTCCCGGACCGACGGGGCCCACTGGGCCACGGGCGGAGGGGGGCTGGGGGCGGACGGGGGCCAGGGCCAGGGCCGCAGGCGGACGGGGGCCGGGGCCACTGGGGTTCCCGGACCGGCCGCGCGCTCCCGGGCCGACCCGAGGGCTCCCGGGCGGGAAGAGCACGGCGAAGAGGGCACGGGCGGACGGAGCACGGAGTGGTACGGGACAGGGGCGCGCGGAGCGCGGGTGGCCGGACGGCGGGGCGCGCCCGGCTGCCGCTCGGCGGGGTGCTCGCGGCGATGGCGGTCTCCCTCACCGGGACCCGGATCTCCGCGATCGCCCTGCCCTGGTTCGCCCTCGGCGCGACGGGTGACGGCACCCTGGCCGGACTGGTGGTCCTCGCCGAGATGGCGCCGTACGTCCTGGTGAAGGCGTTCAGCGGACCGCTGGTCGACCGGGCCGGTCCCCGGACGGTCTCCTGGGCCGCCGATCTGGTGAGCGCGGCGGCGGCCCTGGCGGTGCCGCTGCTGCACGCGGCGGGGACACTGCCGGTGGCCGCGCTGCTGGCGCTGGTCGCGGTGATCGGGGCGGCGCGCGGACCCGGCGACCTGGCCAAGGAGGTGCTGGTGCCCGAGGCCGCCGAGCGGGGCGCCGTCCCGCTGGAACGGGCCGCCGGGCTGGCCGGGGTGACCGAACGGACGGCGGGGACCCTCGGTCCGGCGCTCGGCGGGGTGCTCGTCGCCGCCGTCGGACCGCTGACCGGGATCGCGGTCAACGCCCTGTGTTTCGCGGCGGGTTCCCTGGTGGTCGCGGTGGCGCTGCCCCGGGGCATGGGGCGGGGTGCGGCGGGACGGAGCGGCGCCCCGGGCAACGGCCTTCGCGCGGCTCCGGGCGAAGTTCCGGAGCAGCGCCCGGAGGGCGAAGGGTACTGGCGGCGGTTCGGCGCCGGGCTGGCGTTCCTGCGCGGGGACCGGCTGCTGCTCTGGCTCTCCGCGATGATCTCCGTGACCAATCTGCTGGCGACGGGTTTCCTCACCGTGCTGCTGCCGCTGTGGGCCCTGGAGGCGGGGCACGGACCCGCGCTCGTCGGGCTGCTCGGCGCGGTGGGCGGGGCGGCGTCGATCGGCGCGGGGCTGATCGCCTCGGCCGTGGCGCACCGGCTGCCGCGCCGGACGGTGTTCTTCACCGGCTTCCTGCTCGCGGGCGCGCCCCGGTTCGTGGTGCTGGCGGTGGACGCGCCGGTCGCGGTGGTGGTGGCGGTGTTCGTGGTCGACGGGTTCGGCAGCGGTTTCCTGAACCCGATCCTGGGCGCGGTCCGCTACGAGCGGGTGCCCCGGCCGCTGCTCGGCCGGGTGAGCGCCCTCGTCCACTCGCTGTCCTGGGCCGGGATACCGTTCGGCGGGCTGCTCGCGGGGGCCGCCGCCTCGGCCTTCGGGCTCGCCGCCGCGCTGCTGGCGGGCGGCGCGCTGTACTTCCTGACGACCACGGTGACGGGGCTGCGCCCGGAGTGGCGGGCGATGGACCGGGCGCGCGGACGGTCCGGGGCGGCCACCGGGAGCGGCCCGGCGGCCGGGGCGCCGGACGCGCCCCGGCCCGAGGGGGTCACGCCGCCTTCCTGATCACCTCCAGCAGGCTGGTGAAGCTGTCGGCGCCGTGTCCGGCCGCCACTCCACGGGCGAAGACCTCGTGCACGGCGGCCGGGAGGGTGGTGTCGACGCCCGCCGACCGGACGGTGTGCAGCACGTGCTCGACGCTGGCGACGCCCATCGCGAGCCGGTCCACGTCACCGGGGTGCTCGCCCCGGTCGACGCGCGGGGTGTAGAAGTCGAGGAACTGGGCGACGTCGGCGGTGTCCTTGGCGTAGGGCAGGAACTCCTCGGCGGAGATGCCGTGCGCGTCGGCCAGCGCGATCGCCTGGACCCAGCTCAGCATCGTCGTCCAGAACACGTTCATCTGGAGCTGGTAGAACAGCGCCGCCCGGCCCGGGTCCTCGCCCCGGTAGTCGGTGCCGGTGAGCACCTCCAGCGCGGGCCGGTGGCGTTCGAACACCTCGCGGGGGCCGCTGTAGAAGGTGGAGGACGCCGGGTCGCCCACCCCGGACGGAGGGGTGCGGACCCCGCCGGTCAGCTGGACTCCCCCGCGCCCGGCCACCCAGGCGGCTGCCTCCCTGGCCCGCTCGGGGGTGTCGGAGCTGAGGTTGACGACGACCCGGCCGTCGAGCGCGGACCCGGCCTGTCCGAGGATCGCGTACACCGCCTCGTAGTCGGTGAGGCTGAGGACGACCAGTTCGTTCGCCTTCAGGGCGGCCTCGACGCTCTCCGCGAGGACCGCGCCCCGGGCGACGAGTCCGTCGGCCCGTCCGGCGCTGCGGTTCCACACCGTCAGCGCGTACCCCTGGTCCAGGAACGCCCTGCCCATCGCCTGTCCCATCGGGCCGAGTCCGATCAGGGTGACTGCCTTCGCGCCCATGTCGTGTTCCTCTCCGTACGGCGTGCGCCGTGGTGGGGGGCGCGTGCGCGCCCGGTGACGTGATCGTTGACGACCCACGGGGTCATCGGATGGGGCGCTCTAGAACGAGCGCTCTATCTAGAAAGGACCCTAGCAGAGCTAAAACGAACGTTCTACCCGGCCCTCGGTACACTCGGAACGTGAAGACGACTGACGAGAAGACGACAGCCGCGCGGGACACCGCCACGGCCACCGGACCCGCGAGCGGGCTCGGCACCCGGGAGCGGATCGTCCGGGCGGCCTCACATCTGATGCAGCGACAGGGCTACGACGGCACGGGGATCAAACAGATCTCCCTGGAGGCGTCGGCCACGCTCGGCTCGGTCTACCACTTCTTCCCGGGCGGCAAGCAGGAGTTGGCGGTCGCCGCGATCGGGCACGGCGAGGAGGAGTTCGCCGATGAGCTCGACCGCTGGCTGAACGCCACGGACGACCCGGCCGAGGCCGTCGCCCGCTGCGCGGACGGCCTCGCCGCCGGACTGCGGGACTCCGACTGGGTGGAGGGCTGCCCGGTGGCCTCCACGGCGCTCGGCACCGCGGGCCGGGCCCCCGACATCCAGGAGGCGGCGGCGCGCGCCTTCGCCCGCTGGCGCGAGCAGGTCGCCGTCCGGCTGCGGGCTGCCGGGTTCGCCGGGGACGTCGCGGAGGAACTGGCCTCCGTGGTGATCAGCACCCTGGAGGGGGCGGAGCTGGCGGCCCAGGTGTCCCGCAGCCCCGCCCCGCTGGAGGCGGCGGGCCGTCAGCTGGCCCGGCTGATCGACCTTCACCGCTGACCGCCGCCCGGACCGCCGGACCCGGCCGCACCGCGCCGGACCCGGCCGGACGGTGACGGACACCGACGGGCACGGGCGGGCATGACGGACACGACTCGGCGTTGAGCGGACACCGCCCGGCACGGACGGGCTCCGGTCGCGGACGGCTCCGGTCGCTGACGGGGAGACCGTCGGCGGAACGGTCGGAGCCGCCGCGCGCGTGCCGCTGCCGGACCGGGCACGGTGCGGTTCGGAGCGGAACCGCACCGGGCCCGAAGGGGTGCGGATCAGCGGCCGTACGCCGCGCGCAGCGCCTCCCGGGCCGCCCGGAGGGCCTCGGACTCGGGCACCCCCAGGTGCCGCGCGCGCTCCGCGAAGGCCGCCGCCGCGGCGGCCGTCTCCCGGCTGGCCGCGTCCCCCGCGGCGGCGACGTAGGAGCCGAGGCGGCCCCGGGTCTCGATGACCCCGTCGGCCTCCAGCACCCGGTACGCCTTGGCCACGGTGTTCGCGGCGAGCCCCAGTTCCTGGGCGAGCCCACGGACGGTCGGCAGCTTGTAGCCGGTCGGCAGGACGCCCGACCTCGCCTGGTCCGCGATCTGCGCGCGGAGCTGTTCGAAGGGTGCGGTGCCCTCGGCCGGGTCGATCACGATCGTCAACGTCACCCGACGATTCTGACGCAGCGGACACCGTCCCCCCGGCAGGGCGCGGACGGACGACACCCCCGTCCGGCGGGCGACGGCGGTCCCCGGGGAGGCCCCCTGGCGCCGCGCACCCGGCCACCAGCGGTGAACACCCCGCTGACCACCGGAAATTCAGGAGCGCCGACCCGGGGGCCCGGCCTAGCGTGAGTCCATGAGCACCCCCCTGGTACGCCCCTTCCGGCCCGAGGACGCCGAAGGCTTCGCCCGTGTGCGCAACGCCGCCGTCCCGTTCCTCCTCTCCACCGCCGGGTCCGTGACCTTCGACGTCGCCCGGGCCCATCCCGACGCGCACTACCGGCCGCTGGTCGCGGAGTCGGACGGCGAGATCATCGGCACTGTCCAGCTGGGCGTCGCCCATGACTCCCCCGAGCCGGGGCAGGGGTACGCGAACTTCTACGTCCACCCCGACCGCCGGGGGCTGGGCGCCGGAACGCTGCTGGTGCGGGCCGCCGAGGAGCAGTTGGCCGGGCTGGGGGTGCGCCGGGTGTACGTCTGGGTCATGGACGAGCCGGAGTCCCTCGCCTTCGCGGAGCGCCGGGGCTACCGGGCCAGCCGCAGCGCCCACTTCCTGCGGCTGGACCTCGCCGCGCTGCCGCCCCGGACCGCCCCGCCCAAGGGGGTGGAGCTGCGCACGGCCGCCGACTTCGCGGACGACCCGCGTCCGCTGTTCGACCTGGACGCGCACTGCACCGCCGACGAACCCGGTGACCTCCCCTCCGATCTGTCGGACTACGCGGACTGGCTCCGCACCACCTGGGAACACCCGCTGCTCGACCGGGAGCTGACGACCGTCGCCGTCGACGGCGGGCGGCCCGTCGCGTTCACCGTGGCCCGCACCGACGGCAGCGGCCGGTACGTGACGGGGATGACCGGCACCGCCCGGTCCCACCGGGGCCTCGGACTCGCCAAGGCCGTCAAGAACGACTCCCTGCACCGCGCCCGGGAGGCGGGCGTCACCGAGGCGTTCACCGGCAACGACACGGGCAACGGCCCGATGCTGGCGGTCAACGACTGGTTCGGGTACGCGGTCTGCGCGACGGAGGTGCGCCATGTCCGCGACCTCGGCTGAGCGGCCCCGCCCGGGTGACGGCGCACCCGGCAGCACCACCGTGGACGTCGTCCTGACCAAGGGCGGACGCGTCAAGATCCGCTACCCGGCCGCGCTACTGGACGACGACGGCGACCGGGTGAGCGTCCGGGCGCCCTGGGCCGGGGCGGGGACGCGTGACTTCGGGTTCGTCCGCTTCGAGCCCGGCGACGTCTTCACCGAGCGCTACTGGCGCACCCGGTGGTACGCGGTGAAGGAGGTCCGCACCGGCGGGGGCGTATTGAAGGGCTGGTACTGCGACGTGACCCGGCCCGCCGAGGTGACGGCCGGGGAGATCGTGGTGACGGACCTGGACCTGGACCTGTGGGTGTCGGTGGACCGGACGGCCGTGCTGCGGCTGGACGAGGACGAGTTCGCGGCCAGCGGGATCGCCGAAAGCGATCCCGGGGCGGCCCGGGAGGCCGTGGCGGCCCTGGACGAGCTGGAGCGGCTGGCCCGCTCCGGCGACCCGACGCTCTTCCCGCCCCGCTGACCGGCCCGGGCCCCGGCGGCCGGGCACCTTCCCGGATCTCCACCGCACCGCCGCCCCCACCGGCGCCCATGGCTGTCCCCGGATGTCCCCGGGTCTCCCACCGATGGTTCCGCCCGCCCGGACCGCCGCCCGTCCCTGCGGCGGCCCGGCGGCGGTCCGGACAGCGGGCCATCCGGCCAGGTGACGGTCCAGCGGCCCGGCCCGGCCCGGCCCGGCCGCCCGCGGGGTCGGCGCTCCCGCGCGCCGTCCGGCTCCCCGGCCGGACCGGACGCCGGGGAGCCGACACCGCCGGACCGGACGCCGGGAAGCCGAACGCCACCGGACCGGACACCTAGGAGCCGGGGGCCGTCGAACCCGACACCCGGGAACCCGACACCGGGGCGCCGCTCGGGGGCAGGACCACGGACCGGTCCCGGTGGGGGTCGTAACGGACGGGGTCCTCATCCTGGTGCCAGTGCAGCAGGAACCGCTCGCCCGCGCGGTAGGCGTCCAGACCGGCCCGGCAGTAACCGATCATGTCCTCGGGGAGCGCGGCGAGCGGGGACCAGACCAGCTCGGAGCACTTGTCGGGCTCGGCGTTGACCGGCTCGCCGCCGACGCCGTACGCGGTCTCGAAGAACCAGCCGATCCGGGGCCGCCCGCCGGGCCCCCGGTGCTGCATGACCAGCGCGGTCCGCAGGTCCTCCGGGGCCAGCCGCAGCCCGGTCTCCTCCCGGGCCTCGCGGACCATCGCCGCGCGGACGTCCTCCCCGTCCTCGACGTGACCGGAGGGGGCGTGGAGCAGCCCGTCGCCGTAGCCCGTGCGGGCGCGGCGGGCGAGCAGGACCTCGTCGCCCCGGCGGACGACGAGGTGCACGTCCACGACCTCGGTGTGCCGTGGGGGCGGGGGCTGGGGCGCGGGGAGGCCGTCGGAGGGGACGCGGAGGCGGTCGGCGGCGAGGTCGTTTTCCACCTCGCCAGGGTGACATCCGCCACTGACAGCGGGCCCCGTGGTGAGACACCCTCCCCCAACGGGTCTAGCACCGCGCGAACGCGGGAAGAGGTAGTCCCCAAGGAGGCTGTCATGCGCCGAGTGACCGTGCAGAAGACGCCGAGCAGGACCGACACCCGCCGGGTACGGCGGGACGAGAGCGAGGAACTCTCCCGGGAGCGCCCGGAGATCCGCAAGGACATCCAGCGCACCTGGTGGCCCGAGGGCTGACCGCGCGGGGCGGGGCCCCGGGCGCGTGCGTGACGCGAAGTGCCCGGCACCGGGGATCGGTGCCGGGCACTTCGCGTTCTCCCCCGGTGGTCCCGGGCGGTGGAACGCCCGGTGGGGGCCGTCCGTCCGACGGCCCCCACCGGGGGTGTGCGCTCACCCTGTCGGGGGAATTCCTCCGGCCCTCCGACGGGGCGTTTCGTATACGACCGGGCCCGGCACCGCCGTTCCCCGGGGTTCCGGGGAAGGGACGGCCGGGCGCGGGCGCCGACGGATGGAGCGGTCGGCGTTCCGCGCCCGGCCGGTGGGGGTGGGTCCGGGGGCCCGTTCCGGATCAGCTCCGGGTGTCGCGGCCCTTCGTCCCGGAGTCGTCCGGGTCGTCGGAACCGTCGGCGCCGTCCGTACCCGCCGGGGTGGCGGGCGTGGCCGGGGCGTCCGCGTCGGCGTCCGCACCGGCGGCCGGGGCGTCGCCCTCGGCGCGCTCGGCCGGGGCCCCGACGGTGACCGGGGTCTTCCGCTCGGCCGGTACCGCGGTGGCGGCGGCCGGGCGGCGGACCAGCCTGGCGATCAGCGGCCAGGCCACGATCAGCCCGATGATCACGTAGACCGTGATCGAGAACGGCGTGTTGAACAGTCCGGAGACGCTGCCGTCGCTGATCTGGAGGGCGCGGCGCATCTGCTGCTCCGCGTTCGGGCCGAGGATCACGCCGATGACCGCCGGGAGGACCGGCAGACCGTAGCGGCGCATGCCGAACCCGAGCAGACCGATGAGCAGCAGGATCACCAGGTCGAGGGACTCGCCGCCCACCGCGTAGGCGCCCAGCGCGGCGAAGAACAGGATGCCGGCGTAGAGGTAGGGGCGCGGGATCCGGAGCAGCTTCGCCCACACCGGGGCCAGCGGCAGGTTGAGGGCGAGCAGCAGCACCATGCCGACGAAGAGGGAGGCGATGAGGCCCCACACCAGGTCGGGCTCCCGCTCGAACAGGAGCGGGCCGGGCTGGATGCCGTACTGCTGGAAGGCGGCGAGCATCACCGCGGCGACGGCGGTGGTGGGCAGGCCGAGGGTGAGCATGGAGACGAGGGTTCCGGCGGCGGAGGCCGAGGCGGCCGACTCCGGTCCGGCGACGCCCTCGATGGCGCCCTTGCCCCACTCCTTCTTGTTCTTGGACAGCTTCTTCTCGGTGACGTACGAGAGGAAGGTCGGGATCTCGGCGCCGCCCGCGGGGATCGCCCCGAACGGGAAGCCGATGAACGGACCGCGCAGCCAGGGCTTCCAGGTGCGCTTGAGGTCGTCGCGGCCGAGCCAGGGGCGGCCGACCGGGATGGGCTCGGTGGCGCCGCGGCGCAGGTGGGCGGCGACCCACAGGGCCTCGCCGATCGCGAAGAGTCCGACCGCGACGATCACGACGTCCACGCCGTCGGCGAGGTGCAGGTTGTCGAAGGTGAGACGGGACTGACCGGTCATCTGGTCCAGGCCGACGAGGCCGATGGTGAGACCGATGAGCAGGGACGCGAGACCGCGGATGCGGGAGGAGCCGAGCACGGAGGTCACGGCGATGAAGGCCAGGACCATGATGGCGAAGTAGTCGGGGGCGCCGATGTCGACGGCGAGGTCCGCGACGACGGGGGCCAGCGCGACGAGCAGCAGGGTGCCGATCAGACCACCGGTGAAGTGGCCGATGGCGGCCGCGGCGAGGGCTTGTGACCCGCGCCCCGATTTCGCCATGGGGTTGCCCTCCATGGCCGCGACGACGGCCGCGCTCTCACCCGGGGTGTTGAGCAGGATGGAGGTGGTGGAACCGCCGAACATGGCGCCGTAGTAGATACCGGCGAACATGATGAACGCGCCCGTGGGGTCGAGTCCGTAGGTGACGGGCAGCAGCAGGGCGACGGCCATGGCGGGGCCGATGCCGGGCAGGACGCCGATGGCGGTGCCGAGCAGGACGCCGATGACGGCCCAGAGCAGGTTGATCGGGGTCAGGGCGGTGCCGAACCCGTCGATCAGGGAGTTGAAGGCATTCATCTCACAGCACTCCCATCAGGGGGCCGCCAGGCAGCGGGACGCCGAGCAGGCGGTCGAAAATGATGAAGGCGGTGAGCGAGAGCACCGCGGCGATCAGGGGGTCGCGGTGGAAGTGCCGGCTGCCGAGGGAGTAGGCCGCTCCCCAGAAGAGCAGGGCGCCCGCGATGGGGAACCCGAGGGGCTCGATGAGGACGGCGGTGGCCAGGAAGACACCGGCGAGCAGCAGGACCGTGCGCCAGTCGGCGGGCTCGCTGAGGTCGATGTCCTCGCCGCCCTCGGCCTCGCCGCGACCGCCGCGCAGGACGTCGACGGCGAGCAGGACCGCGATCACCAGCAGACCTATGCCGATGACGATCGGCACGGTCTTGGGACCGACGGGCCCGCGCTGGGCGATGTCGAGGTCCATGGTGAGGGCGTCGACGAGGACGAGGACGCCGAGGGCGACGAGCAGGACGCTGACGCCGAGTTCCGAGTACTCGCGCAGCCAGGAGCGGCGGCCCGGCTCCTGCCCGGCGGGCTTGGTGGTGGCGTCGGCTCCGTCGGGGGAGCCTGGACGTCCGGGCGGTTCGATGGTCGTCACAGTCCCAGCTCCTTCAGTACGGACACGACCCGCTTGTCCTGGGCGTCGAGGAAGTCACCGAACTTGTCGCCGGTGAGGAAGGCGTCGTCCCAGCGGTTCTTCTTCAGGGAGGCCTTCCACTCCTTGGACGCGTGCAGCTTCTCGACGAGGCCGATGAGCTTGTCGCGCTCGGCGTCGGTCAGTCCGGGCGGGGCGACGATGCCGCGCCAGTTGGTGAAGTCCATGTCGTAACCGGCTTCACGCAGGGTGGGGGCGTCGAGGCCGTCGACCCGCTCGGGGCCGGTGACCGCGAGCAGCCGCAGCTCGCCGGACTTGATCTGGTCGAGGTACTCGCCGACGCCGGAGACGCCGAACCCGACCTTGTTGCCGAGGATGGAGGCGAGGAGTTCGCCGCCGCCGTCGAAGGGGATGTAGTTGACGTCCTTCGGGGAGAGTCCCGCGGAGCGCGCCATCAGCATCGGGGCGAGGTGGTCGGGGCCGCCCGGGGAGGAGCCGCCGCCGACGGGGAGCTTGCCGGGGTTCTCCTTCCAGGCGTCGACCAGCTCGTTGATCGTCTTGTAGGGGGAGTCCTTGGAGACGACGACCACGTCCGGCTCTTCGGTCAGCCGGGCGATGGGGGTGGCGTCCGCGAGCGTCTTCGGGGCGTCGTTGGAGCGGACGGCTCCGACCACGCCGAGACCCATCGACATCGCGAGCTTGCCGTTGCCGTGCTCGCTGACCAGTCGGGCGAGGCCGACCGTGCCGCCCGCACCGGGCAGGTTGAAGACCTCGATGCCGTGGCTGAGCCCGGCGTCCTCGGCGTTCTTCGCCGCGGTGCGCGCGGTGATGTCGTAACCACCGCCGGGGGTGTTCGGGACCATGAACTGCAGTCCCGGGATGTTGGTCCCGGTCTCGGAGTCACTGCCCGTGGTGATCAGCGGTGGCCCCACCAGGACCAGAACCGCTGCCCCGAGCAGGGCTAGGGGAGTGCGCAGGCGCACGCGTGCCACCACCTGTTCGTCATGAGAGGCGATAAGGAACTCCTCACATGACTTTTATCTGTGAGGTGGCCCACATGTTGCCTGCGCGTTAAGAGCCTGTCTCCCTTCCGCAACCAACGGACGTTGTGGTCCTTGTGTTCACACGCTTAGCCTGCGGCGATGACGAAAGTACTGGTAGTGGACGACGACTTTATGGTCGCGAACCTGCACAGCCGGTACGTGTCCGAAATGACGGGCTTTACGGTAGTTGGGGTTGCACACAACGGTGAGCAGGCGTTGCGCTCCGTGGAGTCCCTCCGACCGGACCTCGTCCTTCTCGACGTGTACCTGCCGGACATGGACGGCATCGGCGTGCTGCGGGGCATCCGGGCGGCCGAGGAACGCGATCCCGAGCGGGTGCCGGTGGACGTTCTGTTCATCACCGCCGCCCGGGACGCCGGAACCGTGCGGTCCGCGCTGCGCGCGGGCGCGCTGCACTATCTGATCAAGCCGTTCGAGCGCACCACGCTCCAGGAGCAGATGCGGCACGTGGCGGCGGTCCGCGCCCGGCTCGCCGGTCTCGACGAGGCGCGCCAGGAGGACGTGGACGAACTGTTCGGCAGTCGCCCCCCAGGGGCCCGCGACCAGCTCCCCAAGGGCCTCGCCCTGCACACCGCAGACCTCGTGGAGCGGACCCTGCGCGAGCACCCCGAAGGACTGTCCGCCTCGGAGTGCGCGCGCGAGGGGTCGCTGTCCCGGGTCAGCGCCCGGCGCTACCTGGAGTACTTCGCGGAGACGGGCCGGGTGGAGGTGACCCTCCGCTACGGCGGCGCGGGCCGCCCCGAGCGCCGCTACCAGTGGATCGAGCGGCCCCGACGGGCCCGTCAGTGACCCTGGCACGGGCGCCCGTCATGTTCCGGCGACCCGTGCCCGAATGCTTCCGCACCACCCCATGAGCACCCGGTCCACCGCTCTGAGCTGCGAAAAGAGCCCCGTGACCGAGTGCGCCACCCCCCCGCACCACCCCGATCGACCGCCCCCGCGCCTCATTCCGGCGGACACATCGCCGTGAGGATTCGGACGTATCGGGGCGCGATCTGAGCGCAACCCGATGCCTCCCTTAAGAGGGCCATAAAGATCACCAGGAGTGGCCTCCGACAGCGGATTCGAGGGCGGAGAGCGACTAGCTTTCCCCTTGCCCGGGAGTCGTACACCGCCCGTACGACTCCCGGGTTCCCCCCGCTAAGCAAGTCTGAGGAGACCGTCCATGACCGCTCGCCGTACGGCCGCCGCGATCGCCGCTCTCGGTGTCGCGCCGCTCGTCCTCACCGTCCTGAACGCGTCCCCCGCGGCTGCGCACGGTTCCATGAGCGACCCGGTGAGCCGGATCTCGGCGTGCTTCGCCGAGGGTCCCGAAAGCCCCGACTCCGCCGCCTGCAAGGCCCTCGTCGCCGCCGGCGGCACCCAGCCGCTGTACGACTGGAACGAGGTGAACATCGCCAACGCGGCCGGTGCGCACCGCCAGATCATCCCGGACGGCAAGCTCTGCAGCGCCAACCGCTCGAAGTACGCCGGGCTCGACGCCCCGCGCGCCGACTGGCCCGCCTCGCAGCTGAACTCCGGCAACCACACGTTCAAGTACCGGGCGACCGCCCCCCACAAGGGCAGCATCGCGCTCTACGTCACCAAGGTCGGCTACGACCCCACCAAGGCCCTCAAGTGGTCCGACCTGGAGGCCCAGCCCTTCGCCACGGTGACCAACCCGCGGCTGGAGAACGGCTCCTTCGTCTTCGACGGTGACATCCCGCAGCGCTCCGGCCGCCACCTGATCTACTCGGTGTACCAGCGCTCGGACTCCCCCGAGGCGTTCTACACCTGCTCCGACGTGGTGTTCGGCAAGGACACCTCCGCCGGCAACGCCCCCGCCCCCGTCGCCTCCGCGCCCAGCGACAAGGTGATCGAGAAGGAGCGCGACCAGTCGACCGTCGAGCACGGCGGCCACGGCGACATGGCCCCCGAGGGCCAGACCGGCAAGGGCACCAAGGGCGAGGCCAACGCCTCCGCCACCGACGGCCCCGGCTCCGTGACCGCCGTGGAGAGCGGCGGCGCCCAGGGCACCGCCCCCAAGGGCGAGTCCGGCGCCAAGGCGCAGGGCGGCACCACCGAGAACCTCGCGGAGACCGGTGGCAGCAGCTCCACGCCCTACATCGCGATCGGTGGTGCGGCCGTCCTCGGTCTCGGCGCCGCCGGTCTGTTCGCCTCCGCCCGCCGCCGTGCGGCGACGGGCGGCGGTCGCAGCGGTCGCTGAGGGACGACCGCCGCGCCAGGCAGCCACCTCCGGGGTTGGGATGGCCGCCAGGTCGGGTGGCCGCTGAACAAGCGGCCACCCGGAGCCGGGTGCCGGAGCGAGAGGGTCTGCCCGCTCGCTCCGGACACTGGCTGATCGAAGATCCACCACGCTTGCCGTCGGGGGTACGCGCCGTTCCGGGCGCGTACCCCCGACGCGCGTTGTCCGGGGCCCCGGCCCGTCACCGGCACGGGGTCGACCCGGCGGCCGTCACCGGCTCGCGGGCCACCAAGCCCGTCAGCGGCACCGGACCCCGGGATCACGTTCCTCCTCCGGCACCGGACCGCAGGGAGCAGCCCGTTCCGCCACCGGGACCGGACCGCCGAGAGCCCCGGTTCCGTCCCCTACCGGGCCACCGGGAGCGCGTCCCGTCCCCCACCGGACCACCGGGAGCGCGTTCCGTCACTGGCCCCGGGAGCCCGTTCCGCCCGCCGTCCCTCCCCCGGTCACGCGCCCCTCCCGCCCCGGTCCGGGCGCCCGCCGCCCCCTCGCTTCCCGGTGACGCGCGGCCCGCGAGCCCGTACGTCCACCGCCACCGGGCTCCGCCATTCAGACCCCTCCCGCCTGCGGAGGGACCCGGTGGACCGGACCGTGAGGGCATGCGCTTCGTCGACGAACTGAAGAGCGCGGTCACCCCGCGCGCGGCCCTGCTGGTGGTCGGCGTGGTCGTCCTGCAGCTGCTCTTCATCACCTCCTACGTCGGGGCCCTGCACGACCCCGAGCCGACCGACGTGCCCTTCGGCGTCGCCGCGCCCGCCGCGAACGCCGACCGGATCGTGACCGAACTGGCCGACCTCCCCGGCGCTCCGCTGGACCCCCGGACGGTGGCCGACGCCGGGGCCGCCCGGGCGCAGGTCCTCGACCGGGAGATCGACGGCGCCCTGATCGTCGACCCGGACGGCCGATCGGACACCCTGCTGGTCGCCTCGGGCGGCGGGGCCGCGCTCTCCGCCACGCTGGTCAAGCTGGTCACGGAGGCACTGGCCCCCCAGGGCCGGACGGTGGAGACCGTCGACGTGGCCCCCGCCTCGCCCGACGACTTCGAGGGGCTGTCCTCGTTCTACCTGGTCGTCGGCTGGTGCGTCGGGGGCTACCTCTGCGCGTCGATCCTCGCCATCAGCGCGGGCGCCCGGCCCGCGAACCCGTCCCGGGCGGGCATCCGGCTGGGCGCGCTGGCGCTGGCCTCCCTGGTCGGCGGGATCGGTGGCGCGGTGATCATCGGGCCGGTCCTCGGGGCGCTGCC
Source organism: Streptomyces sp. JNUCC 64 (assembly GCF_054484115.1). Lineage (NCBI taxonomy): Bacteria > Bacillati > Actinomycetota > Actinomycetes > Kitasatosporales > Streptomycetaceae > Streptomyces > Streptomyces sp. JNUCC 64. The sequence goes on along the minus strand of NZ_CM137015.1, from coordinate 6,787,197 downwards.
CGGCAGCGTCCTCGCGCTGTGGGGACTGGGCGCGCTGGTGACCTTCGCGGTCGGCGCGGCGACCCTGGCCCTCCAGGGCCTCACCGGGATCGTGGGCATCGGCTTGGCCATCCTCCTCATCGTCATCGCGGGCAACCCCAGCGCGGGCGGGGCGTTCCCGTCCCCGATGCTGCCCCCGTTCTGGAAGGCCATCGGCCCCGCCCTGCCACCCGGCGCGGGCACCTGGACGGCCCGCTCCATCGCCTACTTCCACGGCAACGCGGTCACCGGCCCGCTGCTGGTGCTGTCCGCGTGGGCGGCCGGGGGCACCGCCCTGACCGTACTGACGTCGCTGCGGCGGAAGAGCCCGCCGGTGGGGTGAGGGGGGCGGGCGCCCGTCGACTGAGTAGTCTCCGACGATGATCCGTTCCGTGGTGTTCGACGTCGGCGAGACCCTCGTCAAGGACGACCGTTTCTGGGGCGCGTGGGCCGACTGGCTGGGCGCGCCCCGGCACACGGTGTCCGCGCTGGTGGGTGCCGTCGTCGCGCGGGGACGCGACAACGCGGACGCCCTGCGGCTGGTCCGGCCCGGCATCGACCTCGCCACCGAGTACGCGGCACGGGAACGGGCAGGCCTGGGCGAACAGCTGGACGAGACCGATCTGTACGAGGACGTGCGCCCCGCCCTCACCGCACTCCGCGCGCACGGCGTCCGCGTCGTCATCGCCGGAAACCAGACCGCCCGGGTGGGGGAACTCCTCCGCGCACTGGACCTACCCGCCGACCTGATCGTCACTTCGGGCGAATGGGGCGTCGCCAAGCCCTCCCCCGAGTTCTTCGCCCGGGTGCTCGACGTGGCCGGGGGGGCTCCCGAAGAGACGGTGTATGTGGGCGATCACCCCGTCAACGACCTGTTCCCGGCGAAGGCAGCCGGTCTGCGCACGGCCCATCTGCGCCGCGGGCCATGGGGGCTGTTCTGGGCCGACGCACCGGATGTCGTGGCCGCAGCCGACTGGCGGATCGACGACCTCACCGCGCTCGTGGCCGCCATCGGGCGGTAGACGGCGGGGGTCCCTGGCGGCCGTCACCGGCGTTCACCCGAACGGAACGTGCCCTCCCGAGTACGGTTCGTGGCGACGTACGGAACGGAGCCCGTCCATGTCCACGAACACACCGCACCACGCACGGAACGTGGGCCAGCGCATCGCCGCGACCCGTCAGGCACGCAGGCTGACCCAAGCGGAGCTGGCCCGCGCGGCCCATCTGTCGCTTCCCACGGTCAAGGCCATCGAACGAGGAGTCCGCTCACCCAGCGACGCGTCCCTCGAATCCATCGCCGCCGCCCTACGGACCGACCCCGCCCGGTTCGTCTCCGGCTACACGGGAACCGAACTCCGCGTGCAGAGCGCCCTGCCCCGGCTCTCCGCCGCGATCGCCGCCTATGACATCCCCCTCGGTCCCCCCACGCGTGCCCCGGACGTCCTGCGGCGAGCGGTGGAGGACGCCGCCCTCTGGCGGGGTGGGGCCCAGTACGGGCTCATCGCCCAGCACGCGCCCGCCCTGGTGACCGACTGCCTGGCGTTGTTCCACCACAGCGCCGGGCAAGAGCGTCTGACGGCGGCGCGTCTCCTGACCTCTGTGGCGCGCACCGCCGACGCTGCCGCCTACAAGCACTCGGCGCACGACCTCTCGGCACGCCTCATCGACTTGATGCGCTGGGCCTCCGCCCATGTCGGGGACCCGCTGCTGCGGGCGGGAGTGGCCTATGTCCGTGCGGAGACGTTCTTCGCCGCCCGAGCCCACGAAGCAGGCTTGCGCGCGCTCGAAAACGCCATTGACGACAGCCCGCCACCGTCCGCTCCCGCCGCTGCGGCGGCCCGGGGCGCTCTGCACATGCGCGCGGCGGTGCTGGCCGGACGGGCGGGAGACGGTGACAGCGCCATCGCGCACCTGGCCGAGGCCCGCTCGCTGAGCGCCACACTGAACGAGAACGTCTACGGTGGCACGGCTTTCGGGCCCGACAGCGTCCGCGTCCACGAGGCCTCCGTGGCCATCAGCCTCGGCGGCGATCATGTCGCCCGAGCCCTCGACCTCGCACACGCGTGGAGTCCGCCACCCCGTCTCACGGCTGAGCGCTCGTCGGGGTTCCACATCGAGATCGCGCGCGCCCAGGTGTGGAGCGGACGCATGACCGACGCCTACGAGTCACTGCGGACCGCCCGCCGGATCGCACCGCAGCACACCCGGCGGCACCCCTGGGCGCAGGAGGCGACACGGACCCTGCGCCGGGTACGGCGAACGGACAGCGCTCTCACCGGCTTCGCGGAGTGGATGGGCGTCGTATAACCCATCGCCTCCACTCACCCGGGCGGGCAGGGGATACACCGCGTATCCCTTTGCCCCCTTCCGGCGCCCCATGCTCTGAGTGGTCCAAGACATTCGAGCGGACGGGGACGTCATGTGGGAACCCGAGACAAGCACAGTGATGGGCAAGGCGGTGGAGGAGCCGGAAGAGCATCACCCGCCGTCGTTGGCCGACCGCATCACCCACTGGGCCGGCACCCGGGACACCGGTGAACGGGCCGCGATCGCCGCGCTGGTCCAGGAGGGCGACCTCCTCGCCCGTGAGGACGTCCGAGAGCTGCTCGTCGTCGACAACGGGACGACCGCGCACTGCGACTGGCCCCGGTTCGAGGCGCGTTACCGGAGCACCCTGGTCCTGGACACCAACGAACGGGCCTTCCTCGACCTGGTCGTGGCGATCGGCTTTCCCCGGCTCGTGCCCCTGTGGCAGGTGGAGAACCTCGACGAACGGCGGCTCGTCGTCGTCCTGCGCGCGCTGGCCGCGGTCGCCGGGCCGAACACGGTCGCCGTGGGGGTCAGCGCGTGGTGAACGTCTGTGGCCGCTGCGGACGGCTGCTCCGGGCCGGGGAGCCCTACGACACCCAGCACCACCTCACGAACTCCGGCCCCGGCTGGAGCGTCCTCGTCCACCTGGACTGCCACGGCGCGCGACGGCGTTCGGGCACCGCACCCGCGCCCGCCGCCCCGCGAAGGCCCCCGGGGTAAGGTCGCCACCCGGTGCGCGACGCCCGGCCACGGACGGCGGGGCCGCTCACCGGACCGGCGGCGACGGCACGGAGGGGAGCGGCATGCGCGCGGAGGTCACGGAGGTCGGCGGGCCGGACGGGCGCCGGATCGCGGTGGCGGAGTGGGGCGACCCGGACGGCACCCCGGTCCTGCTGCTGCACGGCACCCCGGGCTGCCGTCCGGGCGTGGTCCCCCGGGCGGTGGCGGCGGCGCGGCCGGACGTCCGGTTCCTCGCGTACGACCGTCCCGGCTACGGCGGTTCGGACCGCGCGCCGGGCCGCCGGGTGGTGGACGCGGCCCGGGACGCGGCGGCGGTGGCCGACGCCCTCGGCGTGGAGCGGTTCGCGGTCCTCGGCCGTTCGGGGGGCGCCCCGCACGCGCTGGCCTGCGCGGCGCTGCTGCCCGGACGGGTGCGCCGGGTCGCCGCCATGGTGAGCCTGGCGCCCCGGGACGCGGCGGGGCTCGACTGGACCGCCGGGATGACGGAGTTCAACGTCCGGGAGTACGAGCGGGCGCTGACCGGGCCCGAGCGGAGCGCGGAGGTGGTGGCGGAGCGCCGGGAGCACATCCTCCGGGACCCGGAGCAGCTGCTCAAGGACATCGAGGGCGGTCTCACCGCGTCCGACCGCCGGATCATCGCCGACCCCGGGGTCCGGGAGATGCTGCTCCTCAACTACCGGGAGGCACTGCGGGAATCGGCGGACGGCTGGCTGGACGACATGGTCGCCTCGGTGCGGCCCTGGGGGTTCGACCCCGAGGCGGTGACCCGTCCGGTGCTGCTCTGGCACGGCGCGGAGGACACCTTCTCGCCGGTGGACCACTTCCACTGGCTGGCCCGGCGGCTGCCCCGGGTCCGTCCCGTACTGGCGCCGGGCGCGGGCCACTTCGGGGCGATCGCCGCGCTGCCGGAGGTCCTCGACTGGCTGACCGGGGAGCGGACGGACGATCCCCCGGCCGTCTGACGGCGACCGTCCGGGCGGTCCGGGAGCGGAGGTCCGGGTGCCGCCCGGACCCAACGGCACCGCCACGCCACGCCGTCCCGTCACATCGCCACACCGCCACGCCACGCCGTCCCGTCACACCATCACACCGCACCGCCACGCCGTCCCGTCCCGTCCGTCCCGTCACACCGCACCGCACCGCACCGCCGCAGCGCCGCACCGGCCCCCGACCCACCGGCCAGCCCCGACCGGCCGACGGGCCCGAACCAGCCGGGGCCCACCACTCAGCCGCCCGCCCACCGCCCGCGCCCCGCCGGGAACCGGCTACCGCGCCCCCTTCAACAGGTCCATGACCCGTTCATGGCTGTCCCCGGCCGCGTCCAGCACCCGTACCCGCATCCCGAACCCGGCGACCCCGTCGACGAACCCCCGGGTGAACTCCCCCGCCTTGACGGTGTCGTACGCCCCGGAGGGGATCAGCGGGAAGCCCGCGCCGTACCGCACCAGGGCGAAGTCCCGCCCCGGGGCGAACCCGGCGGCGGCCAGGAACTCCACCGCCTCCGCGAAGGCCAGCCGGGGCGAGGCGGTGCCGTCGGCGAGGACGATCCGGTAGTCGACGGCCTCTATCACCGCCTGCTGGCGGCCGCCGTTGAGGATGCCCGCCTGCCAGGTGGGATCCCCGGTGCCGAGGCTCCCCGGCCGCCAGTCGGAGCGCCAGCCCAGCGCGGGCAGGACGGCCGCCGTGTACTGGGCGCGGGCCAGCACCGCCGCCGCGGCCACCGCGATCAGACTGCCGAGCGGGTTCATGTCCATCAGGCGTAACCGCCAGGGCCACTGGTGCGCGAGGTCCCCCGTCACGTTGGAGCGGACGACCTCCCACACCAGGAGCGCGCCCAGCACGGCGAGCAGCACGATCGGGGTGGTGAACAGCACCCGGTCGCGCCGCACCCGGCGCTGGCCGTCGCCGTCCTCCCCCGGGCCCCGCCCCCGTCGCCCGCGCCGACGCCCGGAATCCCGTTCTCCGTCCGGCATGACCCACACCCTCCCCGTACCGCGCGGTCCGCGTCCCGTGCCGTCGGCCCCGCTCGTTCCCGTCGCCCGCCCGGCGCGTGACTCCGCCCCCGCCGCGAGCCCCCGCCGGACGTCCGGCGGGGGCTCGCGATCCTACGGAGTGCCGGTACCGGCCGGGGGCGGATCAGCGCACCGGCCGGAGCGGTCAGCCGATGGTGAGGCCGTAGACGTTCAGGGCCTCCACGACCGGCTGGTAGAACGTCACCCCGCCGGAGGTGCAGTTGCCGCTGCCGCCGGAGGTGAGGCCGTAGGCGGTGGTCCCGGCGTACAGCGAGCCGCCGGAGTCGCCGGGCTCGGCGCAGACCGAGGTCTGGATCATGCCGTAGACGACGTCGCCGCCGCCGTAGTTGACGGTGGCGTTGAGACCGGTGACCCGGCCGCTGCGCAGACCGGTGGTGGAGCCGCGCCGGTAGACGGTGGTGCCGACCGTCGGGGTGGCGGCGCTGGTGATGGTCTGGCCGCCGACCGTGCTCGGCGAGGGGATGGAGGCGTTGGTGTAGCGGACGAGACCGTAGTCGTTGACGGGGAAGCTGCCGCCCTCGGTCGGGCCGAGCAGGATCGTGCGGGCGGAGTTGGACCACCAGTTCCCGGCGCCGTTGGTGCAGTGTCCGGCCGTCAGGAAGTAACGGACGGTGCCCCGGCGCACGTTGAAGCCGAGGGAACAGCGCCAGCTGGTCGCGTAGGTGGCGTCGCCGCCCGAGATGAGCGGGGCGAACTTGCCCTTGACCCGGGTGATGTCGATGGCCCCGGCGGCGTTCCCGGCCTTGCTCTTGATCTCGGCGATCTCCGCCGCGGACACCGTGCTGTCGATGGTGAGGGAGACCCGGCCGGACGACGGGTCGACCCGCCAGGCGGTGCCCGCGACATCGGCTTCCAGGACGGAGTTGCTGGCCTTGGCCAGTTCGACGGCGTCATAGGTGCGGGCCGTCCCGGCACCGGCGGTGCCGGCCGAGGGCACGATCATCGCGGCGGCGGCCACGAATCCGGTGGCGAGGGCGGTGAGCCTGGCTCGGCGGCTCATACCGGAGCGGGGGGTGGTGCGCTTGTTCCTCACGTGATCATTCCTCCCGAGGGAAGTCAGGGGCCAGGGGTGTGGCGCGGTCCGTGAGGCGCAGTCAAGGGGCGGGCGGCCCTCCGATTACCGGACATGCCATGACCCTGACAAGCGCTGATCGGGAGTATTCCGAGACCCGGCGCACCGGAACAAGGGGCCCTTTCGGCCTTAGCGGGCGGACCCGGCGGACGGACCCCCCGCCGCCCCGCCCGGCGGACGGAACGGCGCTTCCCCACCGCCACACCGGCGCCGTCGCCCCCGGCCGCCCCGGCCGTCACCGCGTCCTCGTCCGCCCCGGCCGGACAGCCGTGAGCGCGGGCGCCCCCGTCGCGCCCGCGCTCATCGTCGAGGAGTCCGGCTACCGTCCCGTCAGACGCCGCTCACCAGCGGCGACCGCCACCGGGAGGGTGTTGCCCGGCGGCGGGAACGGGCAGATGAAGTGGTCCGCGAACGCGCACGGGGGCAACAGCGCGCGGTTGAGGTCCACCGTGGTGCGCCCCTCGGCGTCGGGCGGCGGGGGACGCAGGAAGCGGAAGCGGAAACTCCCCCCGTCCTCGGAGGCGTTCTGGCTGGTGGCGTCCGCGAAGACCACCCACAGCGAGCCGTCGGCCTCCACCCCCGCCTGGAGGGTGTGCTCCGTTCCGTCGAGGGTGAAGGCGAGGGTGCCGTCCAACCCGAGTCCCCGGCGCCGTCCGTCCGCGTTCTCCACCTCCACCGTGCGGCGGTCGCCGGAGTACCGGGTGAACCGTCCGGGCACCGACCAGCGGGCCCCGTACGGGGTGGCCTCGATCCCCCGGAACGCCTCGCGGGCCGCCGACCCCGGGTCGAAGTCCCGTACCGCCCACAGCCCCTCACGTGCGAGGACGACGAACCGGCGGCCTCCCAGCGCCACCCGGGCGGCCTCCGGCGCGCCGGTGTCCGCGATCAGCGGGACCTCTCCGGCGAACGGCCGCCCGTCGACGGTGAGCCCCTCTTCGGGGGCGGCCGTCAGCACCACCCCGGAACCGTCCGGAGCGACCGTCCAGCGCCCCGGAATGGCCGGAACCAGACCGTCCGGATGATCCGCGAGCCAGTACGTGCCCGTCAGCGCCAGCGGACCGTACGGCGCGGCGACCGCCTCGGTGCGCTGGGCGTGCCACCGTTTCCACTCCTGTCCGGCGTCCGCCGGGTCCCGCCGGGTGCTGTCCTCGCTCATAACGGTGCCTTCCTCTGTTCCGTCGTTCCGTCGTTCCGTGTCCCGTGGTGCACGTCGTGCGCCGTGCCCCGTCGTGGTGCGGGACGCGCTGCCGTGTCCCGTGGTGCGTGTGTGCCGTGTCCCGTGGTGTGGGAAGCGCCGCTGGTCCCGTGGTGCGTGTGTCCCGTGGTGCGGGACGTGCCGCCGTGTCCGTGGTGCGCGCCGTGCGCGTGCCGTGTGCCCGGTGCCTTGGGACCGCGCCCCGGCTCAGGACCCCGTGCCGGGGGTCCGCAGTCCCAGATGGGACCGGAGGGTGGTGCCCGTGTACGCGGTGCGGAAGGCACCGCGCTCCTGGAGGATCGGCACCACCCGGGCGATGAAGTCGTCCAGTCCGCCCGGGGTGAGCTGGGGGACGAGGATGAAGCCGTCGGCCGCCTCCGTCTCCACGAACTCGATCATCTCGTCCGCGACCGTCTCCGGGGTGCCGATGAAGGACTGCCGTCCGGTCGCCTCGATCACGGTCTGCCGGATCGACAGGCCCTTGGCCTCCGACAGGGCCCGCCACTTCGCGGCGATGGCGAGCGGGTCGCCCATGGTCGTCCGGCCCTGGACGACGCCCGAGCCGAGGTCCGGGTCGCCGGCGGGCAGCGGACCGTCGGGGTCGTGGTCGGTCAGGTCCACGCCCCAGATCTGCTCCAGGGCGTTGATCGCGTTCTGCGGGGAGATCTGCTGCTGCCGGATGCCCGCCGCGCGCTCCTGCGCCTCCGCCACGGTGTCCCCGAGGACGACGGTCACCCCCGGCATGATCTTCAGGTCCCGCGCGGTCCGTCCGTAGCGGGGCAGCCGGTCCTTGACGTCGGTGTAGAAGGAGCGCCCGGCCTCCAGGGTGCCGTGCCTGCTGAAGATCACGTCCGCGGCGGAGGCGGCGAACTCCCTTCCCTGCGGGGAGTCCCCGGCCTGGATGACCACGGGGTGCCCCTGCGGGGAGCGGGGGACGGTGAACCGCCCCTCGATGTCGAACTGCTCCCCCCGGTGGGCGAAGGCGTGCTGGGTGCCGTCGGCGTCCCAGGAGTCCCACAGTTCCCGGGCGGTGGCGACGAACTCGGCGGCGCGGGTGTAGCGGTCGGCCCGGTCGAGGAAGCCGCCGCGCCGGAAGTTCTGTCCGGTGAACGCGTCCGAGGAGGTGACGACGTTCCACGCGGCCCGACCCCCGCTGAGGTGGTCCAGGGTGGCCAGCCGCCGGGCGAGGTCGAAGGGTTCGTTGAAGGTGGCGTTCACGGTGGCCGCGAGGCCCAGCCGGTCGGTGACGGCGGCGAGCGCGTTGAGCACGGTGATCGACTCGGGGCGGCCCACCACGTCCAGGTCGTGGATGCGTCCCTTGTGCTCGCGGAGCTTGAGGCCCTCCGCGAGGAAGAAGAAGTCGAAGAGTCCCTCCTCCGCGACCCTGGCCAGGTGCTCGAAGGAGGCGAAGTCGATCTGGGAGGCGGAGCGCGGATCGGACCAGACGGTGGTGTTGTTGACGCCGGGGAAGTGGGCGGCCAGATGGATCTGCCGACGGGCACGGCCGCCCCGGTCCGGGCGCGCGGGGCGGTCGGTCATGAGGGGTCCCCCGTCAGGGCGTAGCGGTTGGCGGGCCGCGCGAGCCCCAGGTGCTCGCGGAGCGTGCTGCCCGGGTAGAAGGTGCGGAACAGCCCCCGGTGCTGGAGCAGCGGGACCGTTCCGTTGACGAGCCGTTCCAGGTCGCGGCGCGGCTCCAGGGGGGTGAGGTGGAACCCGTCGGCGGCCCCGTGGCCGTGCCAGGCGGCGATGAGGTCCGCGAGGTCGACGGGGCCGCCCCGGTAGAGCGGGCCGTGCGGGCTGGGGCGCGGTCCGCCGCCGCCGTGGCCGGGTTCGGCGGCGTGTTCGCCCTCGCCGAGGTCGATGGTGAGGGCGGCGAGGACGCGCAGGGTGTCGGGGTCGCGGCCGTGGGCGGTGGCCGCCGCGCGCAGTTCGTCGCGCAGGGCCGCGCCCTGCGCCGCCCCGGCCGCCCGGACCAGGACGACGTCGGCGTGCCGGGCGGCGGTGTCGCGGGCGGCCGGGTCGGTGGCGTCGACGACGATGACGGGGTGGCCCTGGGGGGGCCGGGGCACGATCGAGGGTCCCTTGACGGCGAAGGTGGCGCCCTCGAAGTCGACGTAGTGCAGTTTGTCGCGGTCGACGAAGCGTCCAGTGGCCGCGTCGCGGATCTCGGCGTCGTCCTCCCAGCTGTCCCAGAGCCGTCGGGACACCTCGGCGACCTCGCCCGCCTCCTGCCAGAGCCGGTCGGGGGGCGCCGAGTGCCGGCGGCCGAACAGCCGGGCCTCGGCCTCGCTGACGGAGACGTCGGGACGCCAGCCCGCGCGGCCCCGGCTCACCCAGTCGAGGGTGGCCACGGCGGCCTGGAGGTGGAAGGGCTCGGTGTGGGTGGTCGTCACGGTCGGGACGAGTCCGACCCGGCGGGTGTCGGGGGCGAGCCGGGCGAGGACGGCGAGCGCGTCGGGGCCGGGACGGCCGTAGGAGTCGTCGAGGGTGACGAAGTCGAGGGCGCCGCGCTCGGCGAGCCGGGTCAGCCCGGCGTACTCCCCCGGGTCGTACGTGTCGGGCAGGTCGACGGCGGCGGCCAGGTGCAACAGCCCCCGGCCGGGGGAAGCGGACATGCGGATGGGCCTTTCTGGTGGGGGTGGGACCGGCCCGGCCCCCTTCCGTCCGGACCGCCCTGGTCGGGGGCGGTCCGGAACGGCCGGGGACCGGACGCGGCGGGGTCAGGGGCGGGGCAGCCCCTCGGGGTTGATCTCCGACTTCTCGACGGCCTCCCCGGTCAGGCCCCAGCGCTTGAGGACCTTCTGGTAGGAGCCGTCGGCGATGACCTTGTCGATGGCGGCGGCGTAGGCCTCGACCAGACCGCTGTCCTTCTTGGTGGTGGCCGCGATCTTGCCCTGGAGGTCGCCGCCCGCCCCGGAGAGCGTTCCGACGACCTCGCTCTGGCCCGCGGAGGCCACGTGGTAGGCGACCGTCGGGTTGGGGCCGAGGTGTCCGTCGATCCGTCCGGACTGGAGGGCGAGGTAGTAGTCGCTGTCCTTCTGGAAGTACTTGATGTCGACGGGCTTGCGGCCCGCCTTCTCGTTCTGCTCGCTCCAGTCGACGAGGATCTTCTCCTGGTTGGTGCCGGAGGAGACGGAGATGGTCTTGCCCGCCACGTCCTCGGGGCCGTCGACCTTCCAGCCGCTGCCCTTCTTCGCCTCGAACGCGATGTTGTCGAGGCGGTAGGTGGCGAAGTCGTACTTGTCCTTGCGCTCCTCGGTCACCGTGACGTTGGAGAAGACCCCGTCGAACTTGCCGCTGTCGAGGCCGACGAACAGGTTCTCCCAGGAGACGGTCTGCTGGTCCGTCTCCAGGCCGAGGGTGTCCGCGACCAGGATCGCCAGGTCGATCTCGGAGCCGATGCGGGTCTTGTCGTCGGTGGCGTAGAAGCCGAGCGGGGGCGAGGAGTCGGCGCCCAGACCGAGCCGCAGGGTGCCGCGCTCACGGACCTCCTCGGGCAGCAGGGCCGCGATCTTCTCGTCCTTCTTCCCCCGGACGCGGTCCTGGTCGGGGCCGATGTTCAGGCTCCCGACCCGGTCGTTCTTGGCCTGGCCGGACTTCTTGGAGGACCCGCTGTCCTCGTCCTCGCCGCAGGCGGCGAGGAGCGGGGCCGCGAGCAGGACGACGGCGGGCAGCACGGTCCGGCGCCGGGCGAGGCGGTGGGCGGCGGTGCCGCTGGAGGTTCTGGCGGTGGGAAGGGTGCGGGATGACACGGTGTACTCCTGTTGTTGCGGGTGGACCGATGAGGGTGCTGCGGACCGGCGGGCGGTCCGGTGGGGTCTGAGGGGGATCAGCCGGGCGGCGCGGACGGCCGCGGCCGGTGGTCCCGGGGGCGCCCGGACGGCGCGGGTCTCACAGGACCTTGGAGAGGAACGTCCGGGTGCGCTCGTGGCGGGGGTCGTCGAGGACCTCGCCGGGCGGGCCCTGTTCCACCACCCGGCCCTCGTCCATGAAGACCACGGTGTCCGCGACCTCCCGCGCGAACCCGATCTCATGGGTGACGACGATCATGGTGGTGCCCTGGTGGGCGAGGTCCTTGATGACGTCGAGCACCTCGCCGACCAGTTCGGGGTCGAGGGCGGAGGTCGGCTCGTCGAAGAGCAGCAGCCGGGGTTCCAGGGCGAGCGCCCGGGCGATGGCGACCCGCTGCTGCTGGCCGCCGGAGAGCTGGGCCGGGTAGGCGTCGCGCTTGTCGGCGAGTCCGACCCGGGCGAGCAGCCGTTCGGCGGTGGCGACCGCCTCCTTGCGGGGGCGCTTCAGCGCCGAGATCGGGGCCTCGACGATGTTCTCCACCACCGTGAGGTGCGGGAAGAGGTGGAAGTTCTGGAAGACGAACCCGATCCGGGTGCGCTGTTTGAGCACCTCGCGCTCACGCAGTTCGTAGAGCTTGTCGCCGGAGCGCCGGTAGCCGATGAGGGAACCGTCCACGCTGATCCAGCCGCTGTCGACCTTCTCCAGGTGGTTGATGGTGCGCAGCAGGGTGGACTTGCCGGATCCGGAGGGCCCGAGGATCACGGTCACCTCGCCGGGGGCGACCCGCAGGTCGATCCCGCGCAGCACCTCCTGGCCGCCGAAGCTCTTGTGGACGCCCCGGATGTCCACCATGACGTCCGGCGCGGACTCCGTCCCGTCCCCCCGCGCGGGGGCGCCGCCGGGCTCCGGGGCGGACCCGTCCCCCTTGGTCACGGCCCCGTCGGGCCCGGGGGCGGACCGGTCCGGGTCGGCGTCGGCCGGTCCGCCCTTGACGTCGGCGGGGGCGTCCCCGGTCGGTGCGGTCGTGGACGCGGGTACGGGCGCGCTCATCGCGTGGCCCCCTTCGAGAAGTGCCGTTCGACGTAGTACTGGACGACGGAGAGCGCGGTGGTCAGCAGGATGTACCAGACGGTCGCGACCATCAGCAGCGGGACCACGCGCCCGTTGCGGCCGTAGATGACCTGGACCTGGTAGAAGAGTTCGCCGATGGCCATCACGGAGACGATCGAGGTGCCCTTGAAGAGCGAGATCACCTCGTTCGCGGCGTTCGGCAGGATCGACCGCATGGCCTGCGGCAGCACGATCCGGCGGATCTGCCGCACCCGGGGGATGCCCAGCGCGGCGGCGGCCTGGAGCTGTCCGGCGTTCACCGAGAGGACCCCGCCGCGGACGATCTCGGCGGCGTAGGCGGCCTGGTGCAGGGCCAGCCCGAGCACCGCCGCGCTCATCGCGCCGACCAGCCCCATCGTGTCGAAGGTGAGGAACCCCGGTCCGAACGGGATGCCGAACTGCAACTCCTTGTACAGATAGGCGAGGTTGAACCAGAAGAGCAGCTGGACGATCAGCGGGATCGAGCGGAACGCCCAGATGTAGGCGAAGGCCACCGACTTCAGGAAGGGGCTCGCGGACAGCCGCATGAACGCCAGCACGATCCCGAGGGCGAAGCCGACGGCGGTGCCGTAGAAGGTGAGCTGGAGGGTGACCCAGACCGCCTTGAGGACCACGTCGGCGGTGAAGAACTCGGCGAACACCTCCCATTCCCAGCCGGTGTTGGTGACCAGTCCGTGGACGAACTGGGCGAGGAGCACGGCCGTGACCACCACGGCCGCCCAGCGCCAGGGGTGGCGCACCGGGACCACCTTGAGCGAGCCGAAGTCGTCGGCCGGACGGGCGGGCCGTTTGTCGGTGGTGTCGAGGGGTGGATCACTGGTCAGGGACATGGGGTCTTCCTCGGGGCCTTGGGTACGCGGACGCGCACGGAGGGTTCACGGACGCCGGGCGGGCCGGACGGAACGGGCCGGACGGACTGTCAGGCCGCGGCGCGACAGGACAGGTCGCGCAGCAGGGCGAGCACGGTGCGCGCGGTCGCGTCGTTCTGCCGGAAGGCGGGCCCGCCGGTCCGGGGGCGGGTGAACGCCCCGGCCCCCCGGGCGTCGGTGTGCGGGCCGAGCGCGAACCGCCGTGGGTGCGGGGTGCCGTCCCGGTCCAGGACCCGGCCGTCCGCGGGGTCCACGGCGAGCAGTCCCTCCCCGGTGGCCCGCGCGCCCTCGGCGTGCAGCCCCCGCAGCAGCGGGTCGGTGGTCTCCGCCAGGGTCGGCTGCGGCAGCCGGGCCTCCACCAGCGCGCGGGCGGTGACCGTGTGGCCGGGCACCGACGGGCTCGCCGCCCGGAAGACGCCGTCCTCGGCGGTGACGGTCACATCGGCGCCGAGGAAGCGGACGACCCCGGCCCGGGAGAGCGCCAGGAGCTGGCGCAGCCGGGGGCCGGGCGGGCCGGAGGCGAGGTAGCTGAAGAAGCCGTGCCACCACGGGCCGGTGTCGCCGAGCCGGACGAGTTGCCCGTACACCGACAGCAGTCCCAGGAAGACGGCCAGGTCGGAGCTGTGTCCGGGGTCGTGACGGCGGTCGAGGTCGGCGGTGACATAGGCGCGCAGCCCCTCCTGGAGCGCGTCGGCGTCGGGGTAGCGGACGCCGTCGAGGGGGCGGTCGACGGCGGCGAGGTCCAGCCGGTCGGCGGGGTCGGGCACCGCCGAGGCGACCAGGGCGGCGAGTTCGGGGCTGAGCGGGGCGGCGGCGGCGTACTTCTCCTCGAAGTCGGCCCAGGCGGTGCGGACCCGCTCGGGGTACGCGGTGAACAGCCGGTGGTAGTGGGCGAAGCCCAGCTCCTTGTCGACCAGTGGCCAGACGTCCCGGGCGAAGTCGGCGCCGCCGGGCCGGGCGAGCAGCTCGTCCACCTCTGCGGGGCCGAAGAACCGGGGCAGCGGCGGGCGTTCGCCGGTCCAGCCGTAGCCGATCTTGGAGTGGTAGGGCACCCCGCGCCGGGAGCCCACGTGCAGTACGGGCTCCCGTCCGGAGGGCCGGTAGGTCAGCTCGCCGTCGGGGCCCTCCTCGTACCGTCCGCCACGGCCCTCGGTGAGCAGGATCGTCAGGTCGACGAAGGCGAGGCCGAAGCCGCGCACCAGGACCGGTTCCCCGGGGGCGAGGCCCGACAGATCGGTGTCTGCGGTGTAGTCGGGCGGCAGGTAGAGCAGGTGGTGCCGGTCGGCGTAGGCGCTCAACTCCCGCTGTTCCGCGTCGGGTTCGGCACCGACGTGACCGAGGGAGAGGATCACCAGGTCGGCGGGGAGGGGTTCGTCGCGGCCCTCGACCCAGACCCGCTGACGGCCCTGGCGGGGGCCCTCCAGCCGGAGCGCGCGGCGGGGGTGGTGGTGGACCCGGACGCCCGGGGGCAGCGCGGCCACCGCCCGTTCGTAGACCCACCGCAGATAGGAGCCGCCGAGCCGGCGCCCGGGGAAGCGGGTGCCCTCCACGCCCGCCCACTCGTGGAGGGTGGGGCCGGGACTGACGGGACCCTCCAGCGGGACGGTCTCGTCGGTGAACATGGTGATGTCCTCGGCCATGGAGTTCATCCACAGCAGCGGGGACTGCTCCTGGCGCCATATCCGCCCGCCGCCGGGCGGGTAGGGGTCGACGAGGTGGATGTCGAGCGCGGCGGAGCCCTCGTCCGGGCCCGGCCACAGGGCGGGCGCGTTGGCGGCGACCCGCTCCAGCAGCCCGGTGGCCCGGGGGCCGGCGCCGACGATGACCAGACTGGCGGCGTTCACCGGGCCGTCTCCGTTCCGCGGGCGTAGTGCCGCTCCACGTAGTACTGACCGACGCTGAGGACGGAGGTGACGACGACGTACCAGATGGTCGCGACGAGCAGCAGCGGGATCACCTCGTAGGTGCGGTGGTAGACGAGCTGCACCGAGTAGAGGAGGTCGGCGACCGCGATCACGGAGACGATGGAGGTGCCCTTGAGGGTGCCGATCAGCATGTTCCCGGCCGGGGGCACGATCGACCGCATGGCCTGCGGAAGGACGATCCGCCGCCAGCGCCGCCAGCGGCTGAGCCCGACGGCCTGCGCGGCCTCGATCTGGCCACGGCCCACCGAGAGGATGCCGCCGCGCACCACCTCGGCGGCGTAGGCGGCCTCGTGCAGGGTGAGTCCGATGACGGCGACGGTGATGGGGTCCAGCAGATTGACCGTGCGCACCCCGAGGATCTGCGGGTACAGGGCGCCGATGTTGAACCAGAACAGCAGCTGCACCAGGATCGGCATCGAGCGGAACAGCCAGACGTAGCCCCAGCTCATGGCGCGCAGGACCGGGTTGTCCGACAGTCGCATCACGGCGAGCACGGCGCCCAGGCCGAAACCGAGCACCATGACGACCGCGGTCAGCCACAGGGTGAGCCAGAGCCCGCGCAGCACGGCGGCGGTGGTGAAGTACTGGCCGACGACGTCCCATTGGAACGCGTCGTTGAGCACCACGGACCGGGCGGCGGCGGCGAGCAGCACCAGCAGGACGGCGGCTGCGGTCCACTGGCCGAATCTGGGCCGTCGGACGATCCGGACGGGTGTGTCGGGAGCGCGGGACGGGACGGGGGCTGGGGGGCTCTTGTCGAGCGTGGGCAAGGACATGCGAAGGCTCCGCGGGCACGGGAAGTCGGCACGGACTGGCCTTCACACGGGGAGCCGGACCGAGCCCCTCAGCAGCGGTCCATTTCCCAAGACGCCTTGAGATTAAGGGTCTTGTCGCCCGCTCTGTCAAGGCTGTCCACACTCTGAGCTTTGCGTCTCATCTCAGTTGACGGGGAACCGGATGCCTGTTCCACTTGTGCTCATGCATCCGCAGCAGTGGCTGGTCACGCGCTCCCACATCGACTTCGGTCGAGTGTGGTCGGCGTCTTGTTGAGCTGACCCCGCGCTGCCCGGCTCCGCGTCCTGACGTACGCGGGAGCCGTTCCGCGTCCTCCCCGGTGACGGGCTCCCTTTCCGTCCGCGCGGCCTGAATCCGTCCGCGCGACGCGTCGGCGCCGTCCGTGTCACCTCCCCCGCGTGCGCGGCGTCCATCGCGCCCTCGCGGCGACCTCCCCGCACTCCCCGCTTCTCGTAGTGCCTTCACACACACACGCGCCACCGCACCTTCCCCTCGCTCCACCCGTACCGTCCGGGCCGGTTCCCGTCGTCACCGCCGCGCCCGTCCGTCCGCCGTGCCCGTTCCCCCGTCGCCACCGGGGGCGGGCGGCGCGGACGGACGCCGTCGTTCCGTCGGCCCCGCATCCGCCCCGGACGGATTCCCCGCTCGCCCCGGGACTCGTCGTCCCGTCCGCACGGTTCTTGGAGAACGTCACGCCATGAGTACGCCCACCCTTCCCAGACACCGCAGCCTCGTCACCTTCGCGCTGATCACCGCCACCGCGCTGACCGTCACCTCGTGCGGGGGCGGGGAGCCCACGGCCGCCGCCCCGGCCGGCGGGACGAACGCCGCGAAGAAGTCCGACATCCCCACCACCGACGTGATCTCCGCGGTGAAGAAGGACGAGGCCGCCGCGGCGCTGCTGCCCGAGGAGGTGCGCGAGCGCGGCTCGCTGAACCTGGCCACCAGCGTCGGCGGAAGCCCGCCCGGCACCGCGTACCTGAAGGACGGCAAGACGCTCACCGGCCAGGACGTCGACTTCGCGGAGGCGGTGGGCCGGGCGCTCGGCATCGAGCTGAAGCGCGAGGTGACGAGTTTCGAGGCGATCCTGCCCGCGCTCGACAGCGGCAAGTACGACATCGGCACCGGCAACTTCGGGGTGACGAACGAGCGCCGCAAGACGATCGACTTCGTGACCTACATCAACGACGGCCAGGGCTTCGCCACCCGGACGGACAGCGGGGTGCCGGAGATCGAGAAGCTGGAGCAGCTCTGCGGGCTGAAGGTGGCCACCAGCGTGGGCACCACCTTCGAGGCCACGCTCCAGGACAACAAGCACCTGTGCGAGAAAGCGGGCGAGAAGCCCTACGAGGTGCAGACCTACAGCGACCAGAGCGCCATCTGGTCCGCGCTGCAGCAGGAGCGGGCCGACGTGGTGATGAGCACCATCAACGGACTGCGCTACGCGGTGGCGCGCCAGAAGGGGGTGAAGTTCCTCAACGAGTACCACCGGCTGGACGTCGGCTTCGCCTTCAAGAAGGGCACCCCGCTGGCGCCCGCCTTCCAGGCGGCCGTCAACAAGCTGCTGAAGGACGGGACGTACGACCGCATCCTGAAGAAGTGGGGCACCCAGGGCTCGGCCATCGAGACCTCGGAGATCTCCCCGCCGGAGACGCCGAAGAAGGCGTGACGGCGACGGCGTCCCGTCACCCGGCGGCGGCGCCCCGCACCACGGCGGCGCGGACCTGACCGCGCCCCCACCGGCACCGGCCCGTCGTCCCGGGGACTCCCCTCCCCGGGACGACGGGCCGGAACGCCGTCAGCAGTTGCAGTCGCAGTTGCAGTCGCAGCACCCGCCGTCACTGCCCTCGCCGCTGCCGCAGCTTCCGCAGCAGTTGCAGCACTCCCCGCAGTTGGCGCAGTCCGCGCACCAGTTGCAGAGCCCTTCGCGGCGCTGCCCGGTGAAGGGGTCCTCGTACTCGCCGCAGCAGATCTGGCAGGTGCAGGCGAGCCCGGCCCACACCGCGCAGGCCGCGAGCAGCCCGCGCCGCTCCCGGAGCGGCGGCCGGGGCGGCCGGGGCGGGGCACCGGTGCCGCCGGACCCGCGCGCGGCCTCCGCCTCCGGCACCACCGGTCCGGGTCCCGCCACCGGCTCGGCGCCGGGGTCCACGCCGTGCGAGCACACGGAGCCGCCGAAGGCCCGGTCCACGGAGGTGCGCAGTTCGTGGGCGAGCAGCCGGTGGGCGAGGCGGCCGTCGGTGAACTCCGTCTCGCGCAGCGCGAGGCGTATCCCGCGCAGGGCGTCGTCCGCGAGCCGCCGGGCCTCGACGAGGTCGGTGCCGGTGGCGGTGAGCGGGTTCCAGGCGCCGGAGGCGGCGTCGGCGTCCCGGTCCTCGACGGCGTCGAGGAGATGGGCCAGCCGCCCGAAGTACCGTCCCGCCTCGGCGAGCGGCGCGGCGTTGTCCGGCCGCCCGGCGAGGACGGCGGTGTGGGCGAAGGCGGCGGCGGTGGCCGTCTCGGTGGGTTCGGTGACGGTCAGCAGCGGGGTGCCGGGCCCCGCGAGGGCCTCGACGTCCGTCTGCCGGTCGACGGCGGCCACCAGGACGGCGGTGTCGAATCCCACGTCCGCACCGGTCCTCCTGCCCGCCTTGTCCCAATGTGCCGCGACACGCCGGGCCGCGGCGGCCACGGGACGCCGGGCCAACACACCGTCACCGTCCAGGACGTGGTCCCGGGTCTTGGCCGCGGCCAGCACCAGGGAGACCGCGGCGGCGAGCCGGGCGCCCTCCCCCCGCGCGACGGAGGCGCCGCGCATCCCGCGCAGCGGACAGGGACCGGCACGGCGCCGCCCCCCGGCGTCCGGCGCGGCCTGAGCTTCCGTCAGAACCGAGATCAGCAGCCCGTCGTAATTAGTGACGATCCTGGCGAACTGCCCGTGGTCACCTCGCAACGCCAGGCACAAACCGCACAAATGAGCCAGCCACTCCTCGCTGAGCCGCTCCCCCAGCCGATGCCGACACGGCCTCACGATTCCGAACACAACGCCACTCTCCCCCGTCGTACGACCTTTCGGGGCGCATGGTAGCGACCGGACCGTTCACCCGGACGCCCCGACCGTCACCCAAACGCCGCGAGAAATCATATTTCACTCACAGTCAGCAGCGTTGTTCCGCACGACCCTTGGAATCAAGGGACCACAACCGATTTGCTGTGCACCAGTACCGTCACGAAAAGCCCGCGCGGTCACGTTCCCCTTGGCGCGTTGTCAGCATCATGGACGACCATAGGGGGCGGAACCACGCAAGACCGCTGTGAGAGGAGGCGTCCATGGGATCGGTGCGCAAGGCGAGTGCCTGGCTTGGCCTCGTCGACGACAACGATGACGAGCGTTACTACGACCGCTACGAGGCCGACACGGACGACGCTACCGAAGGCCACGGCAACGCCTGGGTGACCGACCCCCGCGTGCAGCTGGCCTCGGACACCGCTGAGGAGAGCGGGCGCCGGATCGGCACGGTCACCCCGGACAGCTTCCGGGACGCCCGCGCCATCGGCGAGCTGTTCCGCGAGGGTGTCCCCGTCATCGTCAACCTCACGGCCATGGAGCCCACCGACGCCAAGCGCGTGGTCGACTTCGCGGCCGGACTGACCTTCGGCCTGCGCGGCTCCATCGAGCGCGTGGCCACCCGCGTCTTCCTGCTGTCCCCCTCGCACACCGAGGTCATCAACGGCGAGGGCCCGGGACGGCGGAACGACAACTTCTTCAACCAGAGCTGAGGCGAGGCCGCTCACCGGCGCGGCCGGGGCGCCGGGCCCGGTCCGGACGGCGATCCGGACCGGCGACCGGGAGGCCGGGGGCCTACCGGAAGGCGTCGAGCCCGGTGAGCGCCTTGCCCAGCACCAACTGGTGCATCTCCACGGTGCCCTCGTAGGTGAGCACCGACTCCAGATTGGTGGCGTGCCGCATCACCGGGTACTCCAGGGAGATCCCGTTCGCCCCGAGCACCGTCCGGGCGGTACGGCAGATCCCGATCGCCTTGCGCACGTTGTTCAGCTTGCCGAAGCTGACCTGCTCCGCCCGCAGCCGTCCGGCGTCCATCCGGCGTCCCAGGTGGTGCGCGAGCAGGACGCCCTGGTGCAGTTCGACGGCCATGTCGGCCAGTTTCGCCTGGGTGAGCTGGAACCCCCCGATGGGCCTGCCGAACTGCTCCCGCTCCCGCGCGTAGCCGAGCGCCGTCTCGAAGCAGGTCCGGGCCGCGCCCATCGCCCCCCAGACGATCCCGTAGCGGGCGTGCGCCAGACACCCCAGCGGACCGCCGAGCCCCCGGGCCCCGGGGAGCACCGCGTCGCCGGGCAGCCGCACCCCGTCGAGGACGAGTTCACTGGTGACGCTGGCGCGCAGGGACCACTTGTGCCGGATCTCGGAGGCCGAGAAGCCGGGGGTGTCGGTGGGGACCACGAACCCCCGGATGCCCTCCCCGGTCCGCGCCCAGACCACCGCGACCCCCGCCACCGACCCGTTGGTGATCCAGGTCTTGCGCCCGTCGAGGACCCAGTCGCCGCCGTCGCGCCGGGCCCGGGTGCGCAGGGAGCCCGGGTCCGAGCCGTGGTCCGGTTCGGTCAGCGCGAAGCAGCCGATCGTCTCGCCCGCCGCCATTTCCGGCAGCCACCGCCGCCGCTGCTCCTCGGAGCCGTAGCGGTGGATCGCGTACATCGCGAGCGAGCCCTGTACGGAGACCAGGGAACGGACGCCCGAGTCGGCGGCCTCCAGCTCCAGACAGACCAGCCCGTACGGCACCGCGCCCGCGCCCGCGCAGCCGTACCCCTCCAGGGTCATCCCGAGGGCCCCCAGCGCGCCGAGTTCCCGGGTGAGTTCGCGCAGCACGGGCAGCTCGCCGCGTTCGTACCAGTCGGCGATCCCGGGCAGCACCCGCTCCCGGGCCCAGGCCCGGACGGTGGCCCGCACCGCGAGCTCCTCCGGCTCCAGCAGGTCGTCGAGACCGAGCGGATCGGCGGGGTCGAAGGGCGGCGGGACGGACGACACGGGCACGGGCGGCCTCCGGCGGGCTCGGCTAGCGGCGGTAACCGGCGCTGACGTTAGCCCGGGACCCCGCGCCCCGCAACGGCCCAAGCTCCGTTGACGCGGCGCTCACACCACCGCGTCGGCGGAGGCCCGCGCGGCCGACGCGCCCCGGGGCTGCGGCACCTCGGCGCCGGACACCGGGCGGCAGGGCGCGGCGGCGGTCATTGGGGTGTCCACCATCAGCCGGGGCAGCCGCAGCGCGGCCAGCGCCCCGAGCAGCAGCAGCACCGCGCTGACCACCAGGGTCATGTGCAGTCCGGTCACGAAGGCGTCCCGGGCGGCGGTGCGCAGCGCCTCCCCGGGGCCCTCAGCGAGCCGTCCGGAGACCTCGTACGCCTCCCCCAGCGAGTGCCGGGCCGCCTCCCGCGCCTCGGACGGGACCCCGGTCAGCCCCGCCAGTCCGTGCCCGTAGGTGGCGTTCATGACGCTGCCGAGCAGGGCGATCCCGATGCCCGCGCCGAGCTGGTAGGAGGTCTCCCCGATCGCCGCCGCGCCGCCCGCCCGCTCCGGCGGGGCCTCGGCCAGCATGGACTCGTACGCCCCGAAGAGGGTGGTCTCCAGTCCGAAGCCGAGCATCAGGAAGCCGGTGAGCAGCAGCCCCGGGTTGTCCTGGTGGCCCATGAAGGTGAGGGTGAGGACCGCGGCGGCGGTCAGCGCGAAGCCGAGGGCGACCATGGTCCGGGGGCCGAACCGCCGCAGCATCCGGGCCCCGGCGAGTCCGGCGGCCATCGCGGCGACGGTCAGGGGCAGCAGCCGCAGTCCGGTCTCCAGCGGGGAGAGCCCGAGGACGAGCTGGAGGTACTGGGCGGCGACGAGTTCCAGTCCGACGAGGGCCAGCATCGCCAGGACGATGCAGCCGACCGAGGTGCTGAACGCCGGACGGGCGAACATCCCGAGGTCCACCAGCGGGTGCCGCCGCGCGCGCTGGCGCCGGACGAAGGCGGTCAGCAGGGCGGCCCCGCCGAGCAGCGGCAGCAGGGTGAGCAGTCCGCCGGTGTCCGGGCCCAGTTCGCCGCCGCCGATCCGCTTGACCCCGAGGACCGTGCCGAAGAGCCCGGCCGCCGCCATCAGCGCGCCGGTCACGTCCCAGGGCCCGTCCCGCTCCCCGGTGGACTCCGGCAGCAGCAGCCGTCCCACCGGCAGGCTGACCAGCATCAGCGGGATGTTGATGAGGAAGACCGAGCCCCACCAGAAGTGTTCGAGGAGGAATCCGCCGAGCAGCGGACCGGCGGCGGCGCCCACGGCGGCCACCGCGCTCCAGATCCCGATGGCGAAGGCGCGCTCGCGCCGGTCGGGGAAGACCTGCCGCAGGATCGAGAGGGTGGCGGGCATGATCATCGCGCCGCCGACCCCCAGCAGGGCGCGGGCCGCGATCAGCACGCCCGGGTGGTCGGCGAAGGCGGCGAAGGCGGAGGCGACGCCGAACAGCGCGTAGCCGAGGAGGAGCACCCGACGGCGGCCGATCCGGTCGCCCAGGGTGCCGAAGAGGATCAGCAGCGCGGCGCACACCAGCGGATAGGCGTCGACGATCCAGAGCAGTTCGACCCCGCTGGGCCGCAGGTCCTCGGTGACCGCGGGGACCGCCACGTGCAGGACGGTGGCGTCCACGGCGACCAGCAGCAGGCTGACGCAGAGCACCAGCAGCACCAGCCAGCGGTTGGCCCCGCCGCCGGGGGCCCGGGTGACGTCGAGGGCGGCCCGCAGTCGGGCGGGGGACGCCCCGGCACGGCGGACGCGGGAACGGGGGTCGTCGTCCCCCGACCGGCGCGGGGCGGCCGTGGTCGTCCCTGGCATGCGGTACCTCCCGGTGGTCTCTCGCGTCGCGGCGGTGTCGCGGACGGGGCGGTCCGCCGCGGGGGTGGGGACTGCCCCCGGTTCCGGCCTCGCGAGGCGAGTGAGCCGCAAGCGTACGCGAGTCGGCGGAGACCGGGCGGAAGGGGAGCTCCCGGACGGCGCCGGACCGGTGTGAGGCGCGCCACGCCCGGCCCCGGGCGCCCGCCACCACCGACCCGGGGCACTCGTCGCGCCCCGCGCGTCCGGTGACGAGACGCATCCGCACCCTACCGCTGGGTGACCGCCAACTCCCGGACCGCCCAAGATCGTTGGCGTGCCGCGCCGGGAATTCGCCACCCGGTCCGGGGGCGCGGAATTGCGCACCGGCGTGAAAGCGCCCCGCGATAGGCCCGCCGAAAGGTATGAGAACTCCTTCATGAAATAGGCCCGGCCCGGCAATGCCGCCTCCGCTGAGAGGAATGCCACATCACATGGTCATCACAACCCGGGGGATTCGACCTGGCTGTCGGTGGGCCCCTGTAACGTCGATTGGGTGCGTACCGAACGAAACCTCACCCGTCTGGACCGGGTGTTCGCCCGGCTGGACCGTGAGCCGGAACGTCCGGCCCACGTCCGGGCGCCGGAGATGAGCAGACACCGGGTCGTCCTCTTCTCGGCGACCCTGGCGTTCTACGCGGCGATCGTCGTCGCGGTCCTGACGACCTCGTGGCTGGTCCGCCTCGACTGGCAGGTCATGTTCTTCCGGCCGTACCAGCAGTGGCCGGAACTGCACCCGTTCCTCGACTACTACGTGGTACTGGGCCAGCGCGGCCCCACCGCGGTGATGGTCGCGGCCTGGCTGGGCTGGCGCTCCTGGCGGCAGCACACCCTGCGCCCCCTGCTCATCCTCGGTCTGTGCCTGCTGCTGCTGAACGTCACGGTCGGCGCGGCCAAGCTGGGCATGGGCCGTCTCGGTCCGCACTACGCGACGGTCATCGGTTCGAACGAGATGTGGCTCGGCGGCGATATATTCCCCTCCGGCCACACCGCCAACGCCGTGGTCACCTGGGGCATCCTCGCCTATCTGGCCTCCACCGCCCGGACCCGCCGCTATCTGTCGGCGCTGTCCGCCGTGGTCTCCCTGGGCGTGGGCCTCACCACCGTCTACCTGGGTACGCACTGGCTCAGCGACGTCCTGCTCGGCTGGGCCGCCGGACTGCTGATCCTGCTGGCCCTGCCCTGGTTCGAGCCGACGGTCGCCCGGGTGGAGGCGTGGCTGCTGGCCCGGCGCGCCGCACTGTCCCGGCGGGCCCCGAAGCACGGCGGGTCGCCCGTCCCGGTGGCCCTGCCCGGCGCGGCCGGGGTCCCCCGGGTCACGGTGCCCTCGCCCGCCCCGGCGAAGTCCCCGGTCAGGGAGTCCACGACCTGGTCCGCCCCCGGCGGGCACACCCCGCGCCCCGACCGCGCGCCGGTCACCCCGGTCGGCGGACGGCTGCCGTCGCGCCGCGCCGAACCGGCCCCCGACACGGTGCCCGCCGCGCCGCCGACCGGCCGGTAGACGTCCGGCGGCTGGACGGCCGCCCCGGGACGGTACGCGCACCCGTCTCCGCCACGAGGCCCCGGAGGCCCCCCGAGGGGCAGCCGGGGCCTCGGCGTTCCCCCCTCTTCCACGGGGGCCGGCTCACCCCCGCCAGCAGCGCCGCACCCGACCCTCCTCGACCTCGAAGTTGAGCCGCCCGAAGCGGTACTCCATGGTGACGAAGGTGCCCGGTGCCAGGACGCGGACCTCGGACCAGCCGCGTTCACGGGCGAGCCGCGCCGCCTGGGCCTCCTCCCGTCCGACGTACTCGTCCGGGTCGTCCTCGGGTTCTGCGGGCGGTCGCCACTGGGGTTCCATGCCCGTCACGGTAACCGGGGGCGGCCCGGAACGGTCCCCCTCCGGTCACGCTTGTGTCACAGGATCACGACACCCGTTTCCCTTCCCCCGACTCACACGAACGAGCGGATTTCCGCTTCCCCCAATCGCCTTCGGCGATGGCGCTCCCCGCATTTCCGAACCCCCGGGAAAAGCAAGGGAAAACACTTCGAAGCGATCCGTTCGGAAACCGGTGGAATCCGGCTGGAGACCCGATCCACCGACTATCCGAAAAGCCGACGGGCCGGAAGATTTTCACGGTTTCCGCACACAACACCCGGAAGGCTCCGGTGGATCGGCCGCGCCCCTCACGACGGCCCCCGGGTCAGCCGGAGCGCGGAACGGACGACGCGTCCAGCGCCCGGGAGAGCCGGTCCCGCACGGTCGCCACCGCGTCGGCCAGCTCCACCGGCTCCACCACCTCGAAGTCGAACCCCAGCAGCACCGCGTGGATGACGAGGACGTCCAGGCTCGCGGCCCCGGTGCGCAACAGGCAGCGGTCGGGCCCGTCCGGCTCCAGGACGCCGTCCTCCGGGGTGATCCCCTCGGCGGCCACCGCCAGGGGCACGAACAGCCGCAGCACCGCCCGCGCGGCGTACGCCCGGGTGGACACCCCGCTCGCCACGTACACGGCGAGGTCCTCGGCGGGCGGGGGGCGCGGGGTGAAGCGCGGTCCGTGCGGGGGCCGGGGCTCGACCCGGTCGGCCCGGAAGGTGCGCCAGTCCTCGCGGTCCAGGTCCCAGGCGACCAGGTACCAGCGGCGCTCGGTGCACACCAGCCGGTACGGCTCGACGGTCCGCCGCGAGAGGGCGCCCGTGTGGTCGCGGTACCCGAACCGGAGCCGTTCGGCGTCCCGGCAGGCGGCGGCGAGTTCGGTGAGCACGGCCGGGTCGACGGTGGCGGCGGGGCCGCCGCGCAGCATCGGCACGGTGAACCCGGTCAGCGCGCCCACCCGGCGGCGCAGCCGGTGCGGCAGCACCTGTTCCAGTTTGGCGAGGGCCCGCACCGAGCTGTCCCCGATGCCCTCCACCCCCTGTCCGGCGGCGGTGCGCAGCCCCACCGCGACCGCGACGGCCTCGTCGTCGTCCAGCAGCAGCGGCGGGAGTTCGGCACCGGCGCCGAGCTGGTAGCCGCCCCCGGTGCCGGGGGTGGCGTTGACGGGGTAGCCGAGCTCGCGCAGCCGCTCCACGTCGCGGCGGATGGTGCGCGGGGTGACGCCGAGCCGCCGGGCCAGCTCCGCGCCCGGCCACTCGCGCTGGGCCTGGAGCAGGGAGAGCAGACGCAGCAGCCGGGCCGAGGTCTCCAACATGGCGTCGAGTCTGCCAGGGCCCCGGACCCGCGCCCCGCGCCCGGGGCGCCACCGGGACCCGGAGGGGGCGGACCGGACGCGCGGGGCCCTGAGGGATCGGCGGACCCGTCGCCCCTTACCGGAGGTAGCGTCGAGTTCCGGTCACCCCTTTCATCATCTGATGTCCTGACTTACCGCCCGCCCGACCGGTCGGACCGTGACGCGGTTCACCGGGCCAACTCGGTTGACGCCCAACCCACTTGACCGGGCGCGACCGGACTCCCCCGTCGGCTCGCGCTCCGCGCCGGATGGTGCGATTCCGTTCCCCTGGGGGCGTGACCCCGCCCGAGGCTTCCCCGTTGTCCTTGACATGAGCCGGGGACCGCCCGGCCCATCGGCCGGGAACCGCCCGGTTCGAGCCGGGCGCCACCCGGCGCCGCACGTACGAGAACCGAGGAGCCCCCGTGCCGCGCATGCTCGACGTCAGCGATGACGTACGCGCCGAGATCGGTGACGCAGAAGCCGACCGACTGCTCGCCGGTGAGAACGCCCCGGGCGGCTACGACTGCACGTCCTGCCGCGCCCCGGGCGACTCCGAACGGGAGCGCACCAGCACCGTCCTGTTCATCGGCGAGGAGACCGCCGTCCTCGCCTTCGCCCACGCCCACTGCCTCCCCTCGCAGATCGTCCGGGTCGGCGAGGACGAGCTGAAGGGGGCCGTCCGCTCCATCACCGGCGAGGAGGGCGCGCCGCCCGCGCGCGAGCCCGGCGCGCCGGAGCAGGCCGTCCTGGGCATCACCAGCGGACTGGTGCTGGTCGGAGGGGATCTGCACCCCGCCCTGGTCGTGGAGCCCACCGCGCCCATCGCCCGGGCCGGAACCCCCGGCGAGCACGGCGACGAGTTCCTCTCCCTGCTGGCCGAACAGGGCTTCCAGCCGGTGGGCAGTGTGAACACCGCCCCCGCCGTGCTGCCCGGCTGGTCGGTGCTGCTGGCGGCGGGCAAGCTGCACGCGGTGCTCCAGCCCGGCCCGGGCGGCGGTCAGCCCGTCGCCTGGTGGCAGGCGCACCAGCCGCTCCAGGTCACCGAAGGCTGGCGTGCCGAGGCCAACAAGTCGCAGCGGGTACTGGTGTTCGCCGCCCCCGTCGGCTCCATCGGCCGTCAGCCGCGCGAGGACCTGCTGCGCGACGCGCTGGACAAGGCCGCGGCCGACGGCCGTCTGGTCGCCTGCGCGATGCCGCTCGCGGGCACCTGACCCCCCGTCACGGGCCCGGTACTGACCCCACCGGGCCCGTGACCCGGGCGCCGCGCGCGCCGGGGCACCGCGCTCCGGCCCCGGGAAACCGCGACCCCGGCCCGCATCCGTCGGGGCCCGGGGTCGTTTGGCAGTTCGTGCACCCTGACGACCCTGTCCTCCGCCCCTTCGGGCAGCGCCCCGTCCCGTCCGCGCGTGTCGCGCGGGACCCGCTGCACACGGTGTCGGCCACCCCGATCTACGACGCGCTCTGCGCCGAGTACCGCAGACTCTTCCGGGCCCTGCCCGGGGACCGCAGCGGCGAGGAGGGGACGCGGTTCACCGCCTTCGGCGCCGGGCCGCACGGCCCGCTGGCCGACGGCGCCCGGTACGCGGGCCCCGACACCCGTCATGGCTCCGACACCCGCTACGCCGCCGACGGCCGGTACGGCCACGACGGCCGGCACGGCGCCGAGCCCCGGCACGCCTCCGGGTACGGCGCCCCGCCCCCGGGGTTCACCGCGGGCGCGTACGCCACGGCTCCCCGGGCCGGGACGGTCCCGGACCCCCGGCACCGTCCCGGTCAGGACCCCTGGGCCCGTCATGAGCGGCACGACCGGCCGCCCGTCGGGATGGTGCCCGTCTGGCAGCGCGGGCGGCCCGTTCCGCCGACCGCGCTGCCGCCCGCCCGGCGCCGGGAGCCCTGAGCGGGCCTCCGGCGCGGGGAGCGGGCTACTTCTTGCGGCCGCGCTTCTCGCGGACCCGGACCGAGATGTGGATCGGGGTGCCCTCGAAGCCGAACTCCTCGCGGAGCCTGCGCTCCACGAAGCGCCGGTAGCCGTGCTCGATGAAGCCGGAGGCGAAGAGCACGAACCGCGGGGGCTTGGTCCCGGCCTGGGTGCCGAAGAGGATGCGCGGCTGCTTGCCGCCCCGGATCGGGTGCGGATGGGCGGCCACCAGCTCACCGAGGAACGCGTTCAGCCGTCCGGTGGGCACCCGGGTCTCCCAGCCCGCCAGGGCCGTCTCGATCGCCGGGACCAGCTTCTCCATGTGACGGCCGGTGCGCGCCGAAACGTTCACCCGGGGCGCCCAGGCGATCTGGGCCAGCTCCGTCTCGATCTCCCGCTCCAGGTAGTAGCGGCGCTCCTCGTCGAGGGTGTCCCACTTGTTGTAGGCGACCACGATCGCGCGGCCCGCCTCCACCGCCATGGTGACGATGCGCTGGTCCTGGACGCTGATGGTGTCCGAGGCGTCGATCAGGATGACCGCGACCTCGGCCTTCTCCACGGCGGCGGCCGTCCGCAGCGAGGCGTAGTAGTCGGCGCCCTGCTGGAGGTGGACCCGCTTGCGGATACCGGCGGTGTCCACGAACTTCCAGGTGATGCCGCCGAGTTCGATGATCTCGTCCACCGGGTCGCGGGTGGTGCCCGCCAGCTCGTTGACGACCACCCGCTCCTCGTTGGCGACCTTGTTGAGCAGCGAGGACTTGCCGACGTTGGGGCGACCGATGAGGGCGATCCGGCGGGGGCCGCCGAGCGCCGTGCCGAAGCGCTGCGCGGGGGCCTCCGGCAGCGCCTCCAGGACCGCGTCCAGCATGTCGCCGGTGCCCCGGCCGTGCAGGGCGGAGACCGGGTGCGGCTCGCCGAGGCCCAGCGACCACAGCGCGGTCGCGTCGGCCTCGCCGCTCGGACCGTCGACCTTGTTGGCGCACAGCACCACGGGCTTGCCCGCCTTGCGCAGCAGCCGGACGACCGCCTCGTCGGTGTCGGTGGGGCCGACCGTGGCGTCCACCACGAAGACCACCGCGTCGGACGCCTCGATGGCGTACTCCGCCTGGGCGGCGACGGAGGCATCGATGCCGAGGACGTCCTGCTCCCAGCCGCCGGTGTCGACGACCTTGAAGCGGCGCCCGGCCCATTCGGCCTCGTAGGTGACGCGGTCCCGGGTCACGCCCGGCCGGTCCTCGACCACGGCCTCGCGGCGGCCGATGATCCGGTTGACCAGGGTCGACTTGCCGACGTTGGGGCGGCCGACGACGGCGAGGACCGGGAGCGGACCGTGTCCGGCCTCCTCGATCGCGCCTTCGACGTCCTCCAGGTCGAAGCCCTCTTCGGCGGCGAGCTCCATGAACTCCGCGTACTCGGCGTCCCCGAGGGCCCCGTGGTCGTGCCCGTCGTCCGTGGCCCCGGAGGGAGTGTGCTCGTTCATGACGTCCGTACCTCGTTCATCGTGGTGATCGGTGGACCGGCCCGTTCCGGGTGATCCACTACTCAAGTGTCGCCTAGCGGCCGGTGAGCCGCCTGGCGTCGGCCAGGTGGGTGGTCAGGCGCTCCTGGAGACGGGCGGTCGCCGCGTCCAGCGCCGTGCGGGTGCGCTTGCCGCTGCCGTCGTCGGCCCGGAAGGGGGCGCCGAAGACGACGTCCACCCGGCCGCGCAGCGGGGGCAGCCCCGGTATCAGACGGCCACGGCGCTCGGTGCTGCCGAGCACCGCGACCGGGACGACCTGGGCGCCGGAGCGCACCGCGAAGTACGCGAGCCCGGAGCGCAGCGAGGCGAAGTCCCCCTCGCCCCGGGTGCCCTCCGGGAAGATCCCGAGGACGCCGCCCCGTTCCAGGACCCCGAGCGCGCGGGTGATCGCGGAGCGGTCGGCGGTGGAGCGGTCGACCTTCAGCTGTCCGATCCGCTCCAGGAAGGGTCCGAGCGGGCCGACGAACGCCTCCTGCTTGATCAGGAAGTGCACGGGCCGGGGCGCGGTGCCCATGAGCATCGGACCGTCGATGTTGTGGGAGTGGTTGACGGCGAGGATCACCGGACCGGTCACGGGGACCCGCCAGGCGCCCAGCACGCGCGGCTTCCACAGCCCGTACATCAGGCCGACCCCGATCCGGCGGCCGACGTCGGCGCTCCGGGTCGAGGGGACCCCCGCTCCGGCGTCGGTCACCGGCCCGCCCGCCCGCCGTCGACGAGGACCTGACCGCCGCGCCGCTCCTGGACCAGGGTGACGACGCACTCGATGACCTGCGGGAGGGTGAGGTCGGTGGTGTCGACCTCGACCGCGTCGGCGGCCTTGGCGAGCGGGGAGGTCTTGCGGCTGGAGTCCGCGGCGTCCCGCTTGACCAGCGCCTCCTGGGTGGCCTTGACGTCGCTGCCCTTCAGCTCGCCGCTGCGGCGGGCCGCACGGGCCTCCGGGGAGGCGGTGAGGAAGACCTTGAGGTCGGCGTCGGGCAGCACGGTGGTGCCGATGTCCCGGCCCTCGACGACGATGCCGCCCTCGGCGGACGCGGCGATGGTCCGCTGCAGCTCGGTGATCCGGGTGCGGACCTCGGGCACCGCGCTGACCGCGCTGACCTTGGAGGTGACCTCCGGGGTGCGGATCGGGCCCGCCACGTCGGTGCCGTCGACGGTGATCGTCGGGGCGGCCGGGTCGGTGCCGGAGACGATCTCGGGCTTGTCCGCGACGGCGGCGACGGCGGCCGGGTCGGTGACGTCGACCCCGTGGTGCACCATCCACCAGGTGATCGCCCGGTACTGGGCGCCGGTGTCCAGGTAGCTGAGGCCGAGCTGGGCGGCGACGGCCTTGGAGGTGCTGGACTTGCCCGTGCCGGACGGACCGTCGATCGCGACGATGACTGCGGTGGTTCCGGCGACGGTTTCCACGGGGCACCTTCCAGAGGGGGTGTGACGGCTCGGTCCGGGGCGGTGAACGGCCCCGGACAAGGTTACTTGTTCCGGCGGGGGCACCCGGCCAGCACCCGGCGGGCGCCGTGGCGGCGGGCGGGAGGGTGGGCCGGGCCGCCGGGACGCGGCGTCCCGGCCCACCCGGTCTCAGGGGCGGATCGCCCAGCCCCGCTCGCGCAGCGCCGCGGTGAGCGCGGGCGCGGCCGTCGGCAGGACCACCAGCTCGACGAGGCCCTCCTGGCGTCCGGTGGCGTGCTCGATGCGGACGTCCTCGACGTTCACCCCGGCCGCCCCCGCGTCCGCGAAGATCCGCGCGAGCTGGCCCGGCTGGTCCCCGATCAGCACGACCACGCTCTCGTAGACGGCGGGCGCCGTGCCGTGCTTGCCGGGCACCCGGGCCTGGCCGGTGTTGCCGCGCCGCAGCAGGGCCTCGATCCCGGCGCTTCCGGCGCGCCGCTTCTCCCCGTCGGCGGACTGCAGCTCCCGCAGCGCCCGGACGGTGGCGTCCAGGTCCCCGGCCACCTCGGCGAGCAGATCGGCGACCGGGCCGGGGTTGGCGGACAGGATGTCGATCCACATCCGGGGGTCCGAGGCGGCGATCCGGGTGACGTCCCGGATGCCCTGGCCGCTCAGCCGGACCGCGGACTCCTCGGCGTGCTCCAGCCGGGCCGCGACCAGGCTGGACAGCAGGTGCGGCATGTGGGAGACCAGCGCCACCGCGCGGTCGTGGGCGTCGGCGTCCATGACGACGGGCACCGCCCGGCAGAGCGCCACCAGCTCCAGCGCCAGGTTCAGGACCTCGGTGTCGGTGTCCGGGGTGGGCGTGAGGACCCACGGCCGCCCCTCGAAGAGGTCCTCGGTCGCGGCGAGCGGACCGGACTTCTCCCGGCCGGACATGGGGTGGGTGCCGATGTAGCGGGCGAGGTGCGCCGGGTCGACGCCGAGCGCCTCCAGTTCGCGGCGCGGCCCGCCCTTGACGCTGGCCACGTCGAGACAGCCACGGGCGGCGCCCCGGCCGAGGACGTCCGCGAGGGTGGCGGCGACATGGGCGGGCGGCACGGCGACGACCGCGAGGTCGACCGGACCGGTGGGCGGCTCGTCGGTCCCGGCGCCGAGCGCGGCGGCGGTCCTGGCCTGCTGCGGGTCGTGGTCCACGAGGTGCACGGTCACCCCCCGGCCGGTGAGGGCCAGGGCGAGGGAGGTGCCGATGAGGCCGGTGCCGATGACGAGTGCGGTTCTCACTGGGCGATGTCCTTGCGCAGGGCGGCCGCGGCCCCCAGGTAGACGTGGGTGACGGCGGAGCGGGGCAGTTCGGTCTCGATGTGCGCGAGGATCCGGACCACCCGGGGCATCGCGCCCTCGACGGCGAGTTCCTGGGCGCAGATGAGCGGGACGTCGGTGATGCCGAGCCGCCGGGCGGCGGCGGCCGGGAAGTCGCTGCGCAGATCGGGGGTGGCGGTGAACCAGACGCTGATCAGGTCCTCGGGGGTCAGGCCGTTGCGTTCGAGGACCGCCTCCAGCAGCCCGGCGACGCGCTCGTCCATGTGTCCGGCCTCGTCCCGTTCCAGCTGGACGGCCCCTCGGACCGCTCGTACCGCCACCGTCTGCTCCTCTTCGGTTTCCGTTCCGCCGCCGGAGCCGGGGTCCGGCGGGGCGCCGCGTGGTCGTGGGGCCGCCGGGACGCGCACCGGCCCGTGGCCAGCCTAGTCAGCCCGGGCCGGTGCGGTCATCCGCGCCCGGTCCCCGAGACGGCCGGTCCCGGCCCGCCCGTACGCTGTGCGCCATGGCCGTCGAGGACCCCGTACACCTGGTGCGCGAGCACACCGTCTACTCCTGTGTGATGGGGTCGCGGGCCTTCGGGCTGGCCACCGAGGGCAGCGACACCGACCGGCGGGGGGTGTACGTCGCGCCGACGCCGCTGTTCTGGCGCTTCGACAAGCCGCCCACCCATGTCGAGGGCCCTGAGGAGGAACGGTTCAGCTGGGAGCTGGAGCGTTTCTGCGAGCTGGCGCTGCGGGCCAACCCGAACATCCTGGAGTGTCTGCACTCCCCCCTCGTGGAGTACGCGGACGACACCGGGCGGGCGCTGCTCGACCTGCGGGACGCGTTCCTGTCCCGGCGGGCGTACCCGGCCTTCACGGGGTACGCGAACGCCCAGCGCGACCGGCTGGCGGCGGACGTCCGGCGGCACGGCGCGCCGCGCTGGAAGCACGCCATGCACATGCTGCGGCTGCTGCGCTCCTGCCGTGACCTGCTGCGCACCGGGACGCTGACCGTCGACGTGGGGGCGGAGCGCGAGGCGCTGCTCGCGGTGCGGCGCGGCGAGGTGCCCTGGGCCGGGGTGGAGGCCCGGATGGAGCGGCTCGCCGCGCAGGCCGCCGAGGCGCTGCCGGACAGCCCGCTGCCGCCGGAGCCGGACCGTGACCGGGTCGAGGCGTTCCTGGTCTCGGTGCGGGCCCGCTCGGCCGGGGCGGCCCGGTAGCGGCCGGTCCGGTAGCGGCCCGGTCCGACCCGGGGCTGATGCCGACGTCAGCCGTCCCAGAGCGTCCCGAAGGCCAGCAGCTCGTCCCGGTGCTCCAGCCGCTCCACCCAGGCGGCGGGCCAGACGTCCGGGCCGTGGTGGGCGCCCGCGAGGGCCCCGGCGAGGCAGGCCAGCGAGTCGGAGTCGCCGCTGGTGCAGGCGGCCCGGCGGAGCACGGTGACGGGGTCGGCGGGGAAGAGCAGGAAGCACAGCAGCGCGGTGGCGAGCGCCTCCTCCGCGATCCAGCCCTCCCCGGTGGCCAGACAGGGATCGCCCTCCGGGTCGGGGGCGTCCAGGGCGGCCCCGACCCGGTCCAGGGCCGCCGCGCACTCGTCCCAGCCGCGCGCGGCGAACGCCCGGGGGGACGGGTCGCCCGCCCGGCGCCACAGATCGCCGAGCCAGCGCTCGTGGTAGCGCGGGCGCTGCTCGGCGGCGTAGGAGCGCAGCAGCGCCAGGAGTCCGTCCGGCCGGGTCCCCTGGGCGAGCAGCCGTACGGCGTGCGCGGTGAGGTCGGAGGCGGCGAGGGCGGTGGGGTGGCCGTGGGTGAGGGCCGCCTGGAGCTGGGCGGCGCCCGCGCGCTGTTCGTCGTCGAGGCCGGGGACCAGGGCGAGGGGCACGACCCGCATGTTGGCGCCGCAGCCCTTGGAGTGGAGCTGGCTGGCGTCCTGCCAGGCCCGCCGCTCGTCCTTGAGGAGGGCGCAGGCCGTCAGACAGGTGCGGCCGGGGGCCCGGTTGTTCTCGGGCGACCGGTACCACTCCACGAACTCCTCCCGTACCGGCCGGGTGAACCGGAGCGGTCCGAGGGTGCCGCGTTCCAGCGCGGTGCGGGTGCCCCGGGCGAGGGCGAGGGTCATCTGGGTGTCGTCGGTGATGAAGGCCGGGGCCGGGAGTTCCATGGCGCGCCAGGGGCCGCACTTGGCGAGGATGGCCGGGACGTCGTCGAACTCGGTGGGGAAGCCGAGGGCGTCCCCGAGGGCGAGGCCGAGGAGGGCTCCGGTGGCGGGCCGCCGGGGACCGGGGGCCGGGGCGGGCGGCGGGGCGGTGGACGTGGTGGTCATGCGCGCGGTCCTTCCGGGCGGGTCAGGGGCGGGTTCAGGGCGGTGGCGGTGCCGGGCCGGTAGAGGGCGGCGGGTTTGCCCCGGCCGCCGGTGAGCCGGGCGGCGCCGGGGACCGGACGGACCAGGCCGGGGGCGGCGAGGACCTTGCGGCGGAAGTTGGCCGGGTCCAGCGGGGTCCCCCACACCGCCTCGTACACCCCGCGCAGCTCGCCGAGGGTGAACTCGGGCGGGCAGAAGGCGGTGGCGATCGAGGTGGACTCCAGCCGGGCGCCGATCCGGTCGCGGGCGTCCCCGAGGATCAGGTCGTGGTCGAAGGCGAGCGGTCCGCAGTGCTCGGCGGGCGTCCAGCGGGCGCGCGCCGCGTCACCGCCGCCGCGCGGTTCGGGCGGTCCGGGCACCAGTGCCGTGTAGGCGACGGAGACCACCCGCATCCGGGGGTCGCGGTCGGGTTCGCTGTAGGTCCGCAGCTGTTCGAGGTGGAAGCCGGTGGTGGAGAGCCCGGTCTCCTCGGCGAGTTCGCGGCGGGCGGCGGTCTCGGCGGACTCGTGCGGCAGGACGAAGCCCCCGGGCAGCGCCCAGCGTCCCCGGTGGGGCTCCTGGCCGCGTTCGACCAGCAGGACGTGGAGGGTACCGGCGCGCACGGTGAGGACGGCGAGGTCGACGGTGACGGCGAAGGGCTCGAACGCGTGCTTGTCGTACCCCTCGGGGGGCCGGGCGGGCGCCTGGGGGACGGGGTCCTCCGGCCGGTGCGGACGGGTGCTCATGACGGCCCTCCGGGAATCGCTCGGTGACGCCCGCTCGACGGCGCCGCGGCCCGTCGTCCCCCGGGGCCGGGAACCCGGACCACCCCCGTGGGCCCGGTCCACCGGCCCCGGCGGGGCGGCGGCGACCGGGGCGGGCGCGCGGACGCGGTGGCACGGGCCGCCGCGGGACGGACCCCGCCCCTTTATTGGTCAGGTCGACTATAAATATTCCGTCGCCCTGACGACAAGCCCCTCCGGCCGCTTTCCCACGTCACGGCGGCCGGAACGCGCCGAGGCCGGGCCCGGAGACTCCGGACCCGGCCTCGTGAGGAGGGGGGACGCCCTGCTGGGGCCCCGCCCACCCGGCGGGTCTACAGATCGACCTCGTTCATCAGCATGCCGACCTCCGTGTTGGAGAGCCTGCGCAGCCAGCCGGACTTCTGGTCGCCCAGGGTGATCGGCCCGAAGGCCACCCGGACCAGCTTGTCCACCGGGAACCCGGCCTCCGCGAGCATCCGCCGCACGATGTGCTTGCGCCCCTCGTGCAGGGTCACCTCGACCAGGTAGTTCTTGCCGGTCTGCTCCACCACCCGGAAGTGGTCGGCGCGGGCGTAGCCGTCCTCCAGCTGGATGCCGTCCTTGAGCCGCTTGCCCAGGTCGCGCGGGATGGGGCCGACGATGTGCGCGAGGTAGGTCTTCTTCACGCCGTACCGGGGGTGCGCCAGCCGGTTCGCCAGCTCGCCGTGGTTGGTGAGCAGGATCACGCCCTCGGTCTCGGTGTCGAGCCGTCCCACGTGGAAGAGGCGGGTCTCCCGGTTGGTGACGTAGTCGCCGAGGCACTGACGGCCGTCGGGGTCCTCCATGGTCGACACGACCCCGGCGGGCTTGTTCAACGAGAAGAACTGGTAGGCCTGCGTGGCCACGGTCAGCCCGTCGACCTTGATCTCGTCCTTCGCCGGGTCCACCCGCAGGCCCTGCTCCATGACGATCTCGCCGTTGACCTCCACCCGGGCGTCCTCGATCAGCTCCTCGCAGGCGCGCCGGGAGCCGTAGCCCGCGCGGGCCAGCACCTTCTGGAGCCGCTCGCCCTCCTGCTCCGCGCCGGGGAAGGTCTTGGGGGGCGCGGCCTTCTTCTCCTTCTCGGCGTACCGCTCCCGGTTGCGCTCCTCGGCCCGGGCCTCGTACTCCCGGGACCGCCCGGGGGCGGTCCGGCCGCCCCGCGCCTGGGGGGACTGCTTGGGGCCGCCCTTGGCGCCGCCGCGGGCGGTCGCGCCCCGGCCCTTGCGGGCGTCGCCCCCGCCCGCGCCTCCGGTGCCCGATCCGCCGCCGGAGCCGCCCGTCGGGTAGCGGCGCTCCTCGGGGCGGGGCCGCCCGGCGCGCTGCTGCTTGTCGTCGCGCTGATTGCCCGCGCCGCGGTGGTTACCGCGTCCGCTGTTCCTGCCGCTGCCGCTGCCGCTGCTTCGCATCAAAGTTCCGTCTTGTCGTCTGCGTGCTCGAAGGTCCCGGATTCGGGTGCGTCCGGATCGAACGACGGTACGCCCTCCTGCGTCTCCGCCTCGATCGCCGCCGCCTCGGGGAGGAAGGGCGCGAGCTCGGGAAGCTCGTCCAGGCCGCGTAGGCCCATCCGCTCCAGGAAGTAGTGCGTCGTCCCGTACAGGATCGCACTTGTTTCGGGTTCCGTGCCCGCCTCCTCGACCAGCCCGCGCTGGAGGAGGGTGCGCATCACCCCGTCGCAGTTGACCCCGCGCACCGCCGAGACCCGGGAACGGGAGACCGGCTGCCGGTAGGCGACCACCGCCAGGGTCTCCAGCGCCGCCTGGGTGAGCCGGGCGTGCTGGCCGTCCAGGACGAAGCCCTCGACCGCCGCCGCGTACGCGGGACGGGTGTAGTAGCGCCAGCCGCCCGCGACCAGCCGCAGCTCGAAGCCCCGGCCCTGGACCGTGTACTCGTCGGCCAGTTCCCGCAGGGCGTCGGCGATCAGGCGCCGGGGGCGTCCCAGCACCTTCGCCAGGTGCTCCTCGGTGGCCGGTTGGTCGACCACCATCAGCACCGCCTCCAGCGCGGGCCGCAGCTCCAGCTCCGCCGCTCCGCCCGGGAGGCCGTCGTCCCGTCCGTTCACACCGCACTCCCCGTCCGGGTGCCGGACCCTCGTCCGGCACCGGTGTCGTCGCCGCTCGTCGTCCCGTCCGCCGCCGGGGGCCGGTCGAACTCGTCGGTCACCCCGGGCACGCCGTCCCCGTCGCCGCCCGTCCACCGCACCAGCAGCTCGCCGAGGG
Source organism: Streptomyces sp. JNUCC 64 (assembly GCF_054484115.1). Lineage (NCBI taxonomy): Bacteria > Bacillati > Actinomycetota > Actinomycetes > Kitasatosporales > Streptomycetaceae > Streptomyces > Streptomyces sp. JNUCC 64. The sequence continues at coordinate 6,749,791 of NZ_CM137015.1, read as the reverse complement.
CGGCCTCCTGGTCGAGGGCGACCGCCTTCTCCCGGTACAGCTCCAGCAGCGCCAGGAAGCGGGCCACCACGGTGAGGGTGTCGCCGTCGGCCCGGGTGTCCTCGATCAGCTCCGCGAAGCTCGCTCGGCCCCGGGCGCGCAGCAGGCCGGCCAGGACGGCCGCCTGTTCCCGCACGCTCACCAGCGGGGCGTGCACGTGGTCCACGTACACCTGGGGCACCGGCCGGGGCCGCTCGGCCCGGGCCGCGAGCCGGGCGAGGCCCTCCGCCCCGACGCCGATGACCACGTCGGGCAGCAGTTCGGCGTGGTGCGGCTCCAGTCCGACGGTCCGGGGCAGGCGCTTCGCCTCGCCCTCCAGACGGTCGGCGAGGATCTCGGCGATCCGTTTGTAGGCGCGGTACTGGAGCAGCCGGGCGAAGAGCAGGTCCCGGGCCTCCAGGAGCGCGAGGTCCGCCTCGTCCTCGACGGTGGCGACGGGCAGCAGCCGGGCCGTCTTGAGGTCGAGGAGGGTGGCCGCGACGACGAGGAACTCGGTGGTCTCGTCGAGGTCCCAGTCCGGGCCCAGGCCGCGGATGTACGTCATGAACTCGTCGGTGACCCGGGACAGCGCGACCTCGGTCACGTCCAGCCGGTGCCGTGCGATGAGCTGGAGGAGCAGGTCGAAGGGCCCTTCGAAGTTCGCCAGCCGGACCCGGAAGCCGCCGTCGGCGGTCTTCTCCTCCCGGCCGTCCCCGGCCCCGGCCGGGTCGTCACCGGTCGGCCCGTCATCCGTGACGGTCGGTTGGTGGTCCGTCCCGGTCCGCTGGTGGTCGGCTCCGGTCCGCTCGTCATCCGTTCCGGTCCGCTCGCGGTCCGTCACGGTCGGATGGTGGTCCGTTCCGGTCGGAACGGCCTCGGGCGGCGGGACGGGCGGATCCGTCTCCGCGCCGGAAGGCTCGCCGGACACCGGCACCGCGGACACCGGACCGACCGGTTCCGCCGAAGGGTCCACGGCCCGCTCCCCACCCCCGGGGCCCGTACCCAGAACGCGTCGCCCCCGTCGAGGGCTACCGACCACGGAGCCGCCGCACCAGGATGCTCGCGTCGCCCCGCGCTTCGAGGTCGGCGAGCACGACGGCCACCGCCTCCCGCACGATCCGCCCCCGGTCCACCGCGAGTCCGTGCTCGCCCCGGAGGACCAGCCGGGCGTGCTCCAGGTCCATCAGTTCCTCGGCGGAGACGTAGACGGTGATCTTCTCGTCGTGGCGCTCGCGTCCGCTGGGCCTGCGGGTCGCGGTCCGTCCGCGCCGCTTGGCCGACCCCGTGGCGCCCGCCGCGGCGGCGCCCCGGCCGGTTCCGGACGGGCTGCCGGACGTTCCGCCCGAGCCCTCCTGGGGGGTCCGGCGTCCGGACCGCACCAGGGGCTGGTCGAGGTCGTCGGAGGGGCGCTCGGCGCCCCGGGTCCGGGACTCGGCCCCGTCGGCCCCGGCGGCCGTGTGCTCGCCGCCCTCACCGGGCGCCGGTGCCTCCCGGCGCCCCGGGATCCGTTCGGACCGCCGTGACCCGTCCTGGGGCGGGACGCCCTCCTCGGCGGGGTCCTCGCCGTCGGCGGGACCCGGCACCCGCGGCTCGCCCGCCGGGCGCCGGGGGGAGGACGACTGCAGCGCCGTCCCCCCGGTGGTGCGGAACAACTCGTCGGCTCCGGGCAGACTCACTCGGCGTGACACCGGGCGAGCACCTCCCTGGCGAGCTGGCGGTAGGCGGCGGCGCCCACGGAGTTGGAGGCGTACGTGGTGATGGGCTCGCCCGCGACGGTGGTCTCCGGGAAGCGCACCGTGCGGCCGATCACCGTGTGGTAGACGTGGTCGTCGAACGCCTCGACCACCCGGGCGAGGACCTCGCGGCTGTGCACCGTACGGGAGTCGTACATGGTGGCGAGGATGCCGTCGAGCTCCAGCTCCGGGTTGAGCCGCTCCTGGACCTTCTCGATCGTCTCGGTGAGCAGGGCGACACCGCGCAGCGCGAAGAACTCGCACTCCAGGGGCACGATGACCTTGTGCGCGGCGGTGAGCGCGTTCACCGTCAGCAGGCCCAGCGAGGGCTGACAGTCGATCACGATGTAGTCGTAGTCGGCCATCAGCGGCTTGAGCGCGCGCTGGAGCGTGGACTCCCGGGCGACCTCGGAGACGAGCTGCACCTCGGCGGCCGACAGGTCGATGTTGCTGGGCAGCAGGTCCATGTTCGGGACGGCCGTCTTGAGGAGGACCTCGTCGGCGGCCATGCCCCGCTCCATGAGCAGGTTGTAGACCGTCAGGTCCAGCTCCATCGGGTTCACCCCGAGGCCGACCGAGAGGGCGCCCTGCGGGTCGAAGTCCACGAGGAGGACCCGGCGGCCGTACTCGGCGAGCGCGGCACCCAGGTTGATGGTCGACGTGGTCTTGCCGACGCCGCCCTTCTGGTTGCACATCGCGATGATCTTCGCGGGGCCGTGCTCGGTCAGCGGACCCGGAATCGGGAAGTACGGCAGCGGACGGCCGGTGGGGCCGATCCGCTCCCGGCGCTGGCGCGCCGCGTCGGGCGCGAGCGTGGCCGCGTACTCCGGATCCGGCTCGTACTCCGCGTCCGGGTCGTAGAAGTGCCCTTCGGGCAGGTCGTCGTAGTCGGCGAAGTGGCTGCCGCCGCTTCGGCCGCCGGCCGTGGCGTTCACGTGAGGGCCATCCATGCTCGGGGGTGCTGTCTGGATCCGGTGCGGACTCTGGTGGGCTGCGAAGGTGCGGACAGCGACCGAGCCGACAGCCTCGAACCCGGAGGGGCCCAGGCCCCGCACGGGGGTTCCCGGCTGACCACCCCCGGGAGTAAATGTCGACTCATTCACAAGTCGTCTTACCTCCTTGGTGACCAGGGAACTTCTAGATAGGTCAGCGTGGCACCATGCCGACGTTTGGCGACTCTATGGCGTGTCACCGCTCCGCAGCAACACAATCCACCGGACCCGGCGCGATGTGTCGGCATCGGAACCCGTCGATGTCAAGGGCGTACGGCTGACCGGAACCGGTTTTCGCAGGTGTACGAAGCGGTCGAAGCATGACGTTCCAGGCGAGTCGTCCGGCGCCCGGGCACGGAACACGCGAACACGGCACGGGGGTTCGCACAGTGGCGCGATCCACACCGGCGACACGCGTACGGCCGGACCCCCGGTGAAGGGTCCGGCCGTACGCGTGAGCCCGCGCGCCGCCCGTTGACCGCGCGCCGGGCAACGGGCGGCGCGCGTCGGGCGTCGGGCGCGTCGGACGGCGGGGCGGGAACTCAGCCCAGCAGGGAGTCCAGTTCGACGTGGTCCAGGCCGTGGGCCTCGGCGACCTCGCGGTAGACGACCTTGCCGTCATGGGTGTTGAGGCCCTTGGCCAGCGCGGGATCACGGCGCAGCGCCTCGGCCCAGCCCCGGTTGGCCAGTTCCACGATGTAGGGCAGCGTCGCGTTGGTGAGCGCGTAGGTGGAGGTGTGGGGCACCGCGCCGGGCATGTTGGCGACGCAGTAGAAGACCGAGCCGTGCACCGGGAAGGTCGGCTCGGCGTGCGTGGTGGGACGCGAGTCCTCGAAGCAACCGCCCTGGTCGATCGCGATGTCGACAAGGACACTTCCGGGCTTCATCCGCGACACCAGGTCGTTGGTGACCAGCTTGGGCGCCTTGGCCCCGGGGATGAGCACCGCGCCGATCACGAGGTCGGCGTCCAGGCACGCCTTCTCCAGCTCGAAGGAGTTGGAGACGACCGTCTGGATGCGGGTGCCGAAGACCTTGTCGGCCTCCTTGAGCTTGTTGATGTCCCGGTCGAGGAGGGTGACGTGGAAACCCATGCCGATGGCGATGGTCGCGGCGTTCCAGCCGGAGACCCCGCCGCCGATGACGACGGCCTTGCCCGCGGCGACACCGGGGACGCCGCCGGGCAGCACACCGCGGCCGCCGACCGGGCGCATCAGGTGGTAGGCGCCCACCTGCGGGGCGAGCCGGCCCGCGACCTCGGACATCGGGGCGAGCAGCGGCAGCGCGCGGTTCGGCAGCTCGACGGTCTCGTAGGCGATGGCCGTGGTGCCGGACTCCACGAGGGCGTCGGTGCACTCCTTGGAGGCGGCCAGGTGGAGGTAGGTGAAGAGGGTCTGGTCCTTGCGGAGGCGGTGGTACTCCTCGGCGATGGGCTCCTTGACCTTGAGCAGCAGGTCGGCCGCGGCCCACACCTCGTCGGCGGTGCCGAGGATCTCCGCTCCGGCGGCGACGTACTCGGCGTCCGTGATCGAGGAGCCCGCTCCGGCGTTCCGCTCGATGACGACCTGGTGGCCGTTGCGGACCAGCTCGTGCACACCGGCGGGGGTGATGGCGACGCGGAACTCGTTGTTCTTGACCTCGCGGGGGATGCCGACCTTCATCGTCGATCACGGTCCTTGGCTCAGAGGGTTTCGGGTAACACACGACACACCCGGGCACACGGGGGCATACCGGGAGGCACCACGAAGGACGCGGCAGAGCCAGTCTAATTAAGGATTTCCCGCTGTCTAGCCTTCCAAAGCATCAATCCTTGCGGGATGCACTACGGATTTCGTAGGTCGGGACGGGTGATTCCCTGAGGGGCTCCGCCTCGTTCCCGCTGGTCGACGCCTCGGCCGGGACGGTGCCGACCGCCTCGGCCGACCGCACCGGCACCCGGCTCCCACCGGCCCCGGACGGCTCCGGAACCCCGTCCGCCCCGCCCTCCGGACCCGTCCCCTCCCCGGCGGCGGCCACCCGTCCGGACCCGGCGCCGGGCCGCTCGGAATCCGTCGTCGTGGGCACCGGACCGTCGGCCGGGACCGCGTCGCCGTCCGGGACCGTGGGGCCGGTGCGGGGGGCGGTGGGGCCGGTGCCCGGGTCGGCGTCCGGGCCGGTGGCGGAGGCGGAGGCGGAGGCGGAGGCGGCCTGATGCTCAGGGTCCGCCGCTTCGGCCGTGGTGACCCCGCCGACGCGGTCGGCCCCCTCGGTGCGATCGGCCCCGCTGACGCCCCCGGCACGGTCCGCCGCCCCGGTACGCCCCGCCGGACCGGTGCGCCCCGCCGGACCGGCCTGATCCGCCGCGTCGGCCCGGCCCCGCGCCCCGTCCCCGGTCGGCGGCTCCGCCTCCGGGGCCACGGCTCCGCCGCGCGGCTCCGGCCGGTGCGGCCGGTCCCCGGGCCGGAGACCGGCGCCCGGGCCGTCCCCCTCCCCGTCCTCGGACGAGGGGACGGCGCCCCGGCCGTCGCTTTCCCGGTCCTCCCCCAGCATCCGGTCCGCGGCGCCCCGGTGCAGCCGGGCGGCGGAGGTCTCCCCGAGGCGGTCGAGGGTGTCCGCCAGCCGCAGTTGCAGCGCCGCCTGGAGCCGGGCGTCCTCGGCCCGGCGGGCCCACTCGACGGCCTCCCGGCAGGTCCCCAGGGACTCCTCCGGACGGCCCGCGTACTCCTGGACCCGGGCCAGCTCGCTCAGCGCCCGGGCCACCCCCTGGGTGTCCCCGGCCCGGCGGTGGCCGGAGACCGCGGACCGCCAGTTGCGCAGGGCGTCCCCGTAGCGCCCCGCGTAGGTCTGGGCCCCGGCGATCCGGCCGTGCAGCCGGGCCGCGTCCTCGCGCTCGTCGCGGGCCAGCCGCTGGGCCAGCGCCCGCCCGTACCAGTCGGCGGCCCGGTGCCAGTCGCCCAGCTCCTGGTAGGCCCCGCCGACGGATTCCATCGCGCGGCCCGTGGCGTACGGGTCGCGGGCCCGGCGTCCGGCGTCCAGCGCGGCCCGGTAGCGGACCAGGGCCTCCCGGGTCCGGCCCGCGCGGGCGTCCAGGTCGGCCAGGTTCAGCAGGGCGGCGGCCTGTTCGCGCGGCAGGTCGCGGCGCTCGGCGACGTCGAGGACCAGCCGGTGGATGACGTACAGGTCGGCGGCGGCGGAGACGGCCCCCTCGTGGGCGACGAGGGCGCGGGTGAGCGCGGCCATCAGCCGGCGCGCCAGGGTGTCCAGCTGTCCGTCGGCGACGGCCGCGCGGGCGGCGGCGAGCAGCGCGGGACGGCGCAGCCGCAGCCAGTCGGCGGCCGCCCGGGGGCTGGGGAAGCGCAGCGCGCGCGGCAGTCCGGCCAGTCTGCTCTGGGCCAGCGCGTCATCCGTCTGGGTGATCGCCCGGCAGGACTGGAGCAGCCGCACGGTGCGCTCCAGCATCCGGGCCCGGGCGAGCTGGACCTCGCCGGGCCGGTCCTCGGCCTCGCTGCGCGCCCGCAGCAGCGGGGCGAGGCAGTCGGGCACCCGGTACTGCGGCAGCGGCGAGGGCACCCGGTGGAGCAGTCCGAGGGCGGTGAAGTCGTCGAGGAGGGCGCGGGCGGCGGAGACCGAGCAGCCCGCGAGCGCGGAGGCGGTGTGCGGGTCCGCGAGGCCGCCGGGGGTGAGGCCGAGCAGTCGCAGTATCCGGGCGGACGGGGCGGGCAGGGCCTCGTAGGCGTGCTGGAAGACCCGGGCGAGGGCTGGTCCTTCGTCGCCCCGGGCGCGCAGCCGCCGGGCGAGGTCGGCGAGGGAGACCTGGGGGCGGGCGGCGAGCCAGCCCCCGGCGAGGACCAGTGCGGCGGGCTGGGCGCCGCACTCCTCGACCAGCCCCTCGGCGGCGCGCGGGTCGACGGTGACCCGGACGGAGCCGGTCCAGCGGGTGAGCAGTTCCACGGCGGACTTGGTGTCGAGGCCGCCGAGGGTGCAGGGCCGGACGTCGGCGAGGCCGGTGAGGGGGCGCTCGGTGACGGCGATCACCAGGCCCTGGGGGGTGGGCGGAAGGAGTTCGTCGACCTGTTCGGCGTCGGTGGCGCCGTCGAGGAGGAGCAGGGCGCGCCGGTCGGCGAGGGCGGCGCGCAGCTCGGCGGTGAGGTCCTCGGGGGGCGCTCCGGCGGGCGCGGGGACGCCGAGGTCGTCGAGGAGGGCGCGGGCGGCCCGCTCGGTGGGCACCGGAGTGCCGTCGGGGTCGGTGAGCCGGGCGCTGAGCACTCCGTCGGGGTAACGGTGGGCGACCCGGCGGACGAGTTCCCCGGCGAGGGCGGTGCGGCCCGAGCCGGGGCGTCCCGCGATCAGCAGCACCCGCGCGCTGGGGGGTTTGCGTCCGGCCAGGGTGTCCAGTCCGGCGCGTTCGATGTCGGCCCGGAGTTCCTTCAACTCCCTCGTACGGCCGAGGAACTGACTGTCCGTGAGGTCGTCCGAGGCCGTCGGGGGACGTCCGTCCGCGGACAGCCTCGTCTGGCCGGTGTCCACCGCCTGGTCCGTCACGGGCCCACTCCCGTTCCACTGCGCGCAGGTGCCCGCCGGGGCTCCGGACGGGGTGCTTTCAGAGCCTAGTTCACGCTCTGCGACGAAGGCCGGGGAGCACGGCGGGCGGGGCGGACGGGTCGCCCGATCGGATCATCCGCTGATCCGACCGGACGGGCCGGGGGAGCGGCCGGGGCCGTCAGACGTCGAAGGGGCGGGCGGGCCAGGGCGCCTCGGCGGGGCGCAGCGCGTCGAGGCCGTCGCCCGCCCGGGCGGCGATCAGCGAGAGCACCCCGACGACCAGGCAGTTGTTGTGGAGTTCCCCGGCGAGGACGCCGCGCGCGAGCTCCGCGAGCGGGACGGAGGTGACCGTCATGTCGGTCTCCTCGTGCTCGACGGCGTACCGCTCTCCCCCGGCGGTGGACAGCTCACGGGCGAGGAAGACGCGCACCGACTCGTCGCAGCCGCCGGGGCTGGTGTAGACGTCGGTGAGGACGCGCCAGTCCCCGGCCTCGATGTGGGCCTCCTCGTACAGCTCGCGGCGGGCCGCGTGCAGCGGGTTCTCACCGGGGACGTCGAGCAGGCCCGCCGGGATCTCCCACAGCCGGTGCCGCACGGGGTGGCGGTACTGGTTGATGACGGTGACCCGGTCCCGGTCGTCGAGGGCGAGGACGGCGACCGAGCCGGGGTGGACCTGGTAGTCGCGGTGGACGACCGAGCCGTCGGGCATGACCACGTCGTCGGTGCGGACCGCCGTCTTGTTGCCCGTGAACGGCGTGCGGCTGTCCCGGATCTCCCACTCCTGCGGGGTGTCCTTGATGGTCATCGCCGTGTTTCCTCCCGTGGTACGTGAACGACCGGGGCGCGTGCCGTGAAGCACGCGCCCCGGTCGTTCACCGTATCGCCTGTCAGTGGCGGGTACGGGCGGCCCCTCGCCCCGAGGGGGCGGGGGCGTCCGGTCCCGTCGCCGCGCCGGCGCCGTCGCGCGCGCGACGGACGCCCGGTGCCGACGGGACCCTGGTCACTCGGCGGTCTTGCGCGCCACGGCCGCCTTGACCAGACCCGCGAAGAGCGGGTGCGGACGGGTCGGACGGGACCGCAGCTCCGGGTGCGCCTGGGTGGCGACCAGGAAGGGGTGCACCTCGCGCGGGTACTCGACGTACTCCACGAGCTTGCCGTCCGGGGAAGTGCCGGAGAACTGGATCCCGGTCTTCTTCTCCAGCTCGACGCGGTAGGAGTTGTTCACCTCGTAGCGGTGGCGGTGGCGCTCCTCGACGTACTCCTTGCCGTCGTACACCTCGCGCACCAGGGAGCCCTCGGCCAGCTTCGCCGGGTACATGCCCAGCCGCATGGTGCCGCCCAGGTCGCCCTCGCCGGCGACGATGTCCAGCTGCTCGGCCATGGTGGAGATCACCGGGTGGCCGGTGGCCGGGTCGAACTCGGTGGAGTTGGCGTCCGGGATCCCGGCGAGGTTGCGGGCCGCCTCGATGACGGTGCACTGGAGGCCCAGGCAGAGGCCGAGCAGCGGCACCTTGTTCTCGCGGGCGTACTGGATCGCGCCGACCTTGCCGCTGACGCCCCGGTCGCCGAAGCCGCCGGGGATGCAGACGGCGTCGACGTCGCCGAGCTGACGGGCCGCGCCCTCGGGGGTGCGGCAGTCGTCGGAGGTGACCCACTTGATCTTGACCCGGGCCCGGTTGGCGAAGCCTCCGGCGCGCAGCGCCTCGGTGACCGAGAGGTAGGCGTCGGGGAGGTCGATGTACTTGCCGACGAGCGCGACGTTGACCTCGTGCTCGGGGTTGTGGACCCGGTCGAGCAGGTCGTCCCAGAGCGTCCAGTCCACGTCGCGGAACGGCAGGTCCAGCTTGCGGACGACATAGGCGTCCAGGCCCTCGGTGTGGAGCACCTTGGGGATGTCGTAGATCGACTTGGCGTCGATCGCGGCCACCACGGCGGCCTCGTCCACGTCGCACATCAGGGAGATCTTGCGCTTGATCGCGACGGGCACCTCGCGGTCGGCGCGCAGCACGATGGCGTCGGGCTGGATGCCGATGTTGCGCAGCGCGGCGACGGAGTGCTGGGTCGGCTTCGTCTTCAGCTCGCCGGACGGGCCGATGTAGGGCAGCAGCGAGATGTGGACGACGAAGACGTTGTCCCGGCCGACCTCGTGACGGACCTGGCGGACCGTCTCCAGGAACGGCAGCGACTCGATGTCGCCGACCGTGCCGCCGACCTCCGTGATGACGACGTCCACGTCGTCGGTGGCCATGCGGCGGATGCGCTGCTTGATCTCGTTGGTGATGTGGGGGATCACCTGGACGGTGTCCCCCAGGTACTCGCCGCGCCGCTCCTTGGCGATGACCTGCGAGTACACCTGTCCGGTGGTGACGTTCGCCGAGCCGTCGAGGTCGACGTCGAGGAAGCGTTCGTAGTGCCCGATGTCGAGGTCGGTCTCGGCTCCGTCGTTGGTGACGAAGACCTCGCCGTGCTGGAACGGGTTCATCGTCCCGGGGTCGACGTTCAGGTAGGGGTCGAGCTTCTGCATGGTGACCCGCAGGCCCCGCGCTTTGAGCAGCGCGCCCAGGCTGGAGGCCGTCAGGCCCTTGCCGAGGGAGGAGGCGACCCCTCCGGTGACGAAGAGGTGCTTGGTCGTCGGGGACGTCGCGGATCGGTTCGGCATGGCCAAGAGGGGGCTCCCGTGGTCGCTGTCTGAGATGCGGATCGGCGCCCGGCCCGGAAGAATCGGGTGGTGCCTGCGCTGCGGTTCGGGGGTCTCGTCGCTGTCGCTGCGGACTCTCGCGAGCCCACCGGTCCACGGGCTACCAGGGTATCAGCGACCCGGCGGCCCCGCTCCCGGCCACGGTGCGCGTCCGGGTCGCCACGGAACGGACACGGGGAACGCGGGAGGAGACCGCCCGCGCCGTACCCGGGGGCGCGGGCCCGGGAAACCGTCCTCCGGCGCGGGCCCCCGTGGCCCGCCACCCGGCGGACGGCGGCCGGGGCGGGCCGTACGACGGTGGTACGACACGCTCCGGGGGCTCACCCGCTTGGCGCAAAAGTGTTCACTTGAGCGGGACCCGCGACCCCTGAGCGCGTCGTATCCTCATCGGACATTGCTGCCGAGCCAGGCCGGCAAAACGGCACCACCCCAGCCCGTCCCCGGTACCACGAGCCCGTCGGCACGCCCTTGAACTGGAATCTTGACCGCACGGCAGGCCCCTCGCGGGCCGGGTCGGCGGCCGTTCGACTGGAGAGTTGCACGTGGCCGGGCGCATCGAGGATTACGCACTCATCGGGGACATGCAGACCGCCGCCCTGGTCTGCCGGGACGGCACGGTGGACTGGCTCTGTCTGCCCCGTTTCGACTCGCACGCCGTCTTCGCCGGCCTCCTCGGTACCGAGGAGCACGGTTTCTGGCGGCTCGGCCCGGCGCACGGCGACCAGGCCCCGCCGCCCGCGACCCGCCGGACCTATCGCGGCGACTCGCTCATCCTGGACTCCGAGTGGGACACCCCGCACGGCACGGTCCGGGTCACCGACTTCATGCCGCCGCGCGACGGCGCGCCGCAGGTCATCCGGGTGGTGGAGGGCGTCTCGGGCAACGTGCCCATGCGCTCCGCCCTGCGGATGCGTTTCTCCTACGGCCGGGTGGTGCCCTGGGTGCACCGGGTGGACGACCGCACGGTCGCCGTCGCGGGCCCCGACTCGGTCTGGTTCGACACCGACGCCGAGACCTACGGCGAGGACCTGACCACCTACGCGGACTTCAGCGTCGCCGCCGGTCAGCGCGTCGCCTTCACCCTGTCCTGGCAGCCGTCCCACCACGAGCCCCCGGCCCGCCCCGAGCCCGAGGCGGCCCTGGAGGCCACCGCCGGGTTCTGGCGCGAGTGGGTCGACCACTGCACCTACCACGGCCCCTACCGGGAGGCCGTGGTCCGCTCCCTGATCACCCTCAAGGCGCTCACCTACGCCCCCACCGGGGGCATCGTGGCCGCCCCCACCACCTCGCTGCCCGAGGAGATCGGCGGGGTCCGCAACTGGGACTACCGCTTCACCTGGCTGCGGGACGCCGCCATCACCCTCTCCTCGCTGCTGCGCACCGGCTACCGCGAGGAGGCCCGCGCCTGGCGGGAGTGGCTGCTGCGCGCGGTCGCGGGCGACCCGGAGAACCTCCAGATCATGTACGGCATCGCGGGCGAGCGGGAGCTGGGCGAGAGCGAACTGGACTGGCTGCCCGGCTACGAGGGCTCCACCCCCGTCCGGGTCGGCAACGGCGCCGCGCACCAGCTCCAGCTGGACGTGTACGGCGAGGTCACCGAGGCCCTCCACCTCGCCCATATGACCGGGCTGGCCCGCAACGACTACGCCTCCATGCTCCAGCTGAGGCTCATCGGCTATCTGGAGCAGCACTGGACGGAGCCCGACGAGGGCATCTGGGAGGTGCGCGGGCCCCGCCGCCACTTCGTCCACTCCAAGGTGATGGCGTGGGTCGCGGTGGACCGCACCATCAAGCTCATCGAGTCCGGGGACGCGGAGGGCCCGGTGGAGCGCTGGCGGCAGCTGCGCGACGACATCCACCGCGACGTCTGCGAGAAGGGCTACGACAAGGAACGCAACACGTTCACCCAGTCGTACGGCTCGCGCGAGCTGGACGCGTCCCTGCTGCTCATCCCGCAGATGGGCTTCCTGCCGCCCGACGACAAGCGGGTCATCGGCACCATCGAGGCCATCCAGCGCGAGCTGTCCACCTCCGACGGCTTCATCCTGCGCTACCCCACCTCGGGCGAGGACGCGGGCGTGGACGGCCTGGAGGGCGACGAGGGCGCCTTCCTGGCGTGCTCCTTCTGGCTCGCCGACGACCTCGCGATGATCGGCCGGGTGGAGGAGGCGCAGAAGCTCTTCGAGAAGCTGCTCGCCCTCCGCAACGACCTCGGGCTCCTCGCGGAGGAGTGGGACCCCCGTCTCCAGCGCCAGGTCGGCAACTTTCCGCAAGCTTTCAGCCATGTTCCGCTGATCGACACGGCCCTCAGGCTCACCGCCTCGGGCGCCTACGGGGGCTGATCCCCCGGCCCCCGGCGGTCCCGTCCGCCGGGGGCTCACCCCACCCCGGCGGGCCGGACCGGACCCGGATGCCGCGCCCTCCGACGGGCGGGTAGCGTCCCAGCATGGACACTCGGGACGGGACGGACACCCAGGGCGGAATCACCGTGCGACGGGCACTGGAGCTGCCGGGGCTGCGGGGCGGGCTCCCCGAGGTCGTCGCCTGCCCCGACCGGCTGCACCGCACCGTGCGCTGGGTCCACGCGGGCGAGGTGCCCCACATCGCGTCCCTGCTCAAGGGCGGCGAACTGCTGCTCACCACCGGGCTCGCCCTCAGCACCCGCCCCGCCGACCAGCGGGCGTTCGTCCGGGAACTCGCGGAGCGCGGCATCGCCGCCCTCGTCGTCGAGCTGGGCCCCCGGTTCACCCGGCTGCCCGGACCGCTGGTCGAGACGGCCCGCACGGTGGGCCTCCCCCTGGTCCAGCTGCACCGCGAGGTGCCCTTCGTGGCGGTCACGGAGGAGGTCCACACCGAGATCGTCAACGGCCACTACGCGCTCCTCCAACGGGCCGACGAGGTCGCCCACCGCTGCACCCGGGCGCTGCTCGGCGGCGGGGGCGTCCCCCGGGTGCTGACCGTCCTCGCGGAGTTCGCGGGCAACCCGGTCTTCCTGGAGACCCCGGACGGGCAACTGCTGTACGCCGCCGGAGCGGGCACCGGCGGCGCCGATCCCCTCCAGGTGTGGGAGCGGCTGCGCGGCGGACGCGACGCCCGCGCCGGGGAGCCGCCCGCCGGTGCCGTCCTCGTGGACGTCCCGGGCGACGGCCCCGGCCCGGGTGCCGTCCGGGCCCGGCTGGTCCTGCTGCCGGTGGCCGCCGACCCGGCGCCCGTGCACCGGATCGCCGCCGAGCGCGCGGCGGACTCGCTGGCGGTGGCCCTGATGCAGGCCCGCCAGGAGGAGGAGCTGGCGGCACGCGGCCGGGGCGACTTCCTCACCGATCTGGCCGAGGGCCGGGTGGATCCCCGGGACGCGCCCGCCCAGGCCCGGGTGCTCGGTTTCCGCCCCGGTGACGCGCCGCTGCTGCCGGTCGTGACCCGGCTCCCCGAGGGCGGCGGACTCGCGGCGGGCGGCTGGGCGGTGCTGGCCCGCGCGGTCGCCGGGGAACTGGCCGCCACCGGCGTACCCCTGCTGCTGGGGGTGCGCCCGGTGGAGGGCCGGGTTCCGCTGCTGCTGGCGCTGCGCTCGCGGGAGGAGCGCGAGACGGTCGCCGACCGGGTCGCGGCGGCGCTGCGGGCGGGCGTCGAGCGGGCCGGGGCGGGCCGTCCTGGGGGCCGGGCACCCGTCGTGGTGGTCGGCGCCCCGGGCGACTGGACGACCGCACCGGCGGGGCTGCGGCACGCGGCCGAGGCCGCGACCGCCGCCCAGGGTCTGGACGACCGGCCCTGGCACGACGCCCGGCGCCTCGACATCGACCTGCTGCTGTGGCGGCTGCGCGGCCATCCCGACCTCGCCGCGTTCGTGGACCGCGCCGTGGGACCGCTGCGCGAGCACGACCGCACCGCCCGGCCCCCGCTGCTGCCGACGCTGGAGAGCTATCTGGCGCACGCGGGACGCAAGGCGGAGACCGCCCGTGAACTGCACCTCAACCGGCAGACCCTGTACAACCGGCTGGCCCGGATCGGCGAGCTGCTCGGCACCGACCTGGACGATCCGCAGACCGTCCTGGCCCTGAGCCTCGCGCTACGGGCCTGCAGACACACGGGCGCCGGATGAGCCCGGGGCGCGCACCGGGCAGAGACGCGTGCCTGAGGACCCTGGACGGGCACCCGGCGGCTCCAAGGCGGCCAGGCGACCGGACCGAACGGCAGGGCGACCGGACGGACCAGGGCCGCGGTCAGCGCAGCAGCGGCCCGGTCAGCTCGTCGTAGACGCTCAGCACCTGAGCCACCGTGTCGTCCTCGGTGGGCCAGGTCGCGGCCTGGGCGAACCCCCGCTCCCGCAGCCACTGCCGCCGGGCCCGGTCGCCCAGCAGCCGGACGACCGCCTGCCCCAGGGCCACCGCGTCCCCGTAGGGCACCAGCTCCGCCGCGTCCCCGACCAGTTCGGGGGTGCCGCCGACGGCGGTGGCGATCAGCGGGACGCCCGAGCGCAGCGCCTCCTGCGCCACCAGGGACCGTGCCTCCCACCGGGCCGCCAGCAGCACCGCGTCCGCTCCGGCGAGCAGATCGGGCACGTCCCGGCGGTGTCCGAGCAGCCGCACCGGAAGCGACTCGGCCTCGATCCGCCGCTGGAGCGCCGCCCGGAGCGGCCCCTCCCCGGCGATGACCACCAACGGCGCCGGATCGAGGCCCAGCCACGCGTGCGCGGCGTCCAGCAGGGTGTCGTACCCCCGGCCCTCGTCCAGCGAGCCGACGGCGACCAGCAGGGGGCGTTCCACCGCGCCCAGTTCGGCCCGCGCCTTGTACGGGGCGACGTCGGTGTCGTCGGGGTGCGGCTCCCCACCGGGGGCGCCCTGGCGGGCGGGGAACGCGGCTGCGGCCAGCCGGGCGTCCCGGGCACCCCGGTGTCTGGCGCGGTCCACTAAATCGCCGCAGGTCCCGAGCACCACGGACGCCGATCTGACGGCCCGGCGCTCCATCAGCCGCACGGCCTTCGCCCGCGCGCCCCGGGCGAAGGGGCGCTCGTGCCAGGTGACCACGAGCGGCACCCGCCGCCCGCCGAGGGCGAGCGCGGCCCGGAACCCGGCGTTCACCCCGTGCGCGTGCACCAGGTCCGCCTCCGCGCAGACCGCGCGGAGCGCCGCCACCGAACCCGGGTCGCTCCGGCGCGGGATCGGCACCTGGGAGGCTCCGACGGCGTCGAACGCGTACGCCCGGCCCACCTCGGCGGGCGCGCACACGGTGACCCGCACGCCGCGCGCCACCAGTCCGGCCGTCAACGACCACACATGGGCGCCGCTTCCCGCGCTCCCGCCACCGAGCACCTGCACGGTACGCAAGGGCGTCTGACCGTGCGGCGCGTGGGTGATCACCGGGGCGGAACTCCTGTTTCGGCGGGGGACGGCCACGGAGGGGCGCGTCACGGGGAAGGCGTCACGGTAGGGCTCGGCACGGGCGGCGGAACGGCGGTGCTCGGAGTGAGAGGCACCCCGCCAAGGATGCCATCCCGCACGAGCGTTCCGTTACCGCTCGACTCCACGAGGTGGCAACACCGAGGTCACACCAGTCACCTTCACTCGTTCAGGTGACACCCGCTCAGGCCTCGACGTCCTTCGTCACGGTGCTCGCCCCGCCGGACGAGGGTGCTCACCTGGCCGGACGGCAGAACGGGCCGCCCCACCAGGGGAAACGGCTCCCCGTCCACCGTCACGGCGACGCCCGGACGTCTGTGGTAGCGCCCGTCCCACGCCCTGGGCGGCCATCGGGGCCGCTCCCGTGGAACGCCCGGGACGCACCCCGCACCGCGCCGACGACCCCGAGGTACCGAGGCCCCCGGAAACGACACCGACCGTGCCCGCCTCCTGAGGAGACGGGCACGGTCGGGACGGGACGGGCTGTCCCGGACGTCCGCTCAGCCGTCCGCGCGGGCCGCCGCGAGGAGTTCCTCGGCGTGGGCGCGGGCGGTCTGGGAGTCCTCCTGTCCGGCGAGCATCCGGGACAGCTCCCGGACCCGGTCCTCGCCCTCCAGGACCTTCACCCCGGACCGGGTCACCGACCCGTCATGGGTCTTCTCCACCAGCAACTGCCGGTCGGCGAAGGCCGCGACCTGGGGGAGGTGGGTGACGACGACGACCTGGGCGGACTTCGCCAGCCGGGCCAGACGCCGCCCGATCTCGACCGCCGCCTTGCCGCCGACCCCCGCGTCGACCTCGTCGAAGAGGTACGTGGGCACCGGGTCCGTGCCCGCGAACACGACCTCCACGGCGAGCATCACCCGCGACAGCTCACCGCCGGACGCGCCCTTGGCGATGGGCCGGGGCGGGGCGCCCGGGTGGGGCGCCAGCAGCAGTTCCACCTCGTCGGTGCCGGTGGGCCCGTAGGCGACGGTCCGGCCGTCGACCTCCACGCCGTCCGGGTCGTCGGTCTGCCGGATGTCGACCCGCACGCGCGCGTGGGGCATCGCCAGGGACGCCAGTTCGGCGGTCACCGCGTCGGCGAACCGGGCGGCCGCCTCCTGACGGGCCCCGGTCAGGGTCCGGGCGAGTCCGGCCAGTTCGCCCCGCAGCGCGTCGCGCTCCTCGGTCAGCTCGCCGATCCGGTCGTCGTCCCCGTCGAGTTCCAGGAGCCGGACCGCGCCCCGCTCGGCCCAGGCCAGCACGGCGGCGGTGTCCTGCCCGTCACCGCCGTACTTGCGGGCCAGCTGGCCGAGGGCGGCACGGCGCTCCTCGACCGTCGCGAGCCGTAGCGGATCGGCGTCGAGGTCGTCGGCGTACCCGGCGAGCTCACCCGCCACGTCGCCCACCAGGATGCCGATCTCACCGATCCGGTCCGCGAGCGCGGCGAGCGCCGGATCGTACGAACGCACGGCCTCCAGGGCCCGGTGCGCCCCGGCCACCAGGGTGGCGGCGTCGATGCCCTCGGGGTCCTCGGGGTTCCCGGCGAGCGCCGCGTGGGCGACGGTCGCGGCGGAGGCCAGCGCCTCGGCGTGCCCGAGCCGCTCGGCCTCCGCGCCGAGTTCGACGTCCTCCCCCGCCCGGGGCGCCACGGCCTCGATCTCGTCGAGACCGAACCGCAGCAGTTCCGCCTCGCGCGCCCGCTCGCGCGCCCGGGTGGTCAGCGTGTCGAGCTCCCCGGTGACGGCGCGCGCCCGGCGGTACGCGGTGGCGTACCGGGCCAGCGGGACGGCGACCGCGTCCCCCGCGTACCGGTCGAGGGCCTGGCGCTGCCGGGAGAGCTTGAGCAGCCCCTGCTGGTCGGTCTGGCCGTGCACCGCCACCAGGTCGTCCGCGAGCTCCGCGAGCACGCCTACGGGGACGGAACGCCCGCCCAGGTGGGCCCGGGAGCGGCCCTCCGCGGAAACGGTACGGCTGACCAACAGGACGCCGTCGTCGAGCTCCGCGCCCGCCTCCTCGGCCCGGGCCGCCGCCGCCGCGTCCGAGGGCACGCTGATCCGGCCCTCCACGACCGCCGACTTCGCGCCGATCCGCACGAGGGCCGGGTCGGCGCGCCCGCCGAGCAGCAGGCCCAGGCTCGTGACGACCATGGTCTTGCCCGCGCCGGTCTCGCCCGTCACGGCGGTGAAGCCGGGTGACAGCTCGACCACCGCGTCGTCGATGACCCCGAGCGACCGTATCCGCATCTCCTCCAACACGGACACGACCTTACGAGGTCACGGCCCCGCTGTGCGACGGACCCCGCCCCGGTTCGACGAAGACGCAGGTGACGAGCGCCACGTGGCGGAGGGTGTCACCCCTGGGGGTGGCCCGTCGGCACCACCCCGCCCCACGCGCGGCACGGCACACGTCCGCTGCCGCCCCGGCGAGCGGCGACCGGCGACCGGCGAGCGGCGACCGGCGACCGGCGAGCGGCGACCGGCGACCGGCGACCGGCGACCGGCGACCGGCGACCGGCGACCGGCGACCGGCGACCGGCGACCGGCGACCGGCGACCGGCGACCGGCGACCGGCGACCGGCGAGGGACAACGGCTGGGGTTCCCCTGCGGTTCTCCCCCCAGCGGGCGGGGTTCCCTGTGGTTTTCCGCAGCCGGACCGTGCGGTCGGCCTCATGGTGCCGGGGCCCGGCCGGAGCGCACGCTGGACGGCATGAGCAGCCGAACGCCCCGGACCGCCGACCGACCCTCCGCGCGCCCCGCCCTTCCCGTGCCCCGGACGACCCGCCCGGGCGCCGGGCCGGGCGGCTCAGTGCGGGGCGCCCCGCCAACCGGACACGGGCAGCGCGAACTTGGCGACGAGCCGGTCGGTGAACGACGCGTGGTGCAACCGCGCCAGCCGGACGGGCACCGCACCCCGCCGCACCTCGATCCGGGCGCCGGGCGGCAGCTCGATGGTGCGACGGCCGTCGCACCACAGGACCCCCTGCGGGGTGTGCGGCTGCACCTCGACGGCGAGCACCGAGTCCGGGGAGGTCACCAACGGCTTGGCGAAGAGCGCGTGCGCGCTGATCGGCACCATGAGCAGCGCCTCCACCTCGGGCCACACCACGGGCCCGCCCGCGGAGAAGGCGTAGGCGGTGGAGCCCGTCGGGGTCGCGCAGACGATGCCGTCGCAGCCGAAGCCGGTCACGGGCCGCCCGTCGATCTCCAGGACCACCTCCAGCATCCGCTCCGGCGACACCTTCTGAACGGCCACCTCGTTCAGCGCCCAGTCGGTGTGCACGACATCCCCGTTGCGGTGCACGACGACGTCGATCGTCATGCGTTCCTCGACCTCGTAGGCACGGGTCACGACCCGGTCCACGACCTTGTCGAGGTCGTCGCGCTCGGCCTCGGCGAGGAAGCCGACCCGGCCGAGGTTGACCCCGAGCATCGGCACCCCGGAGGCGCGCGCGAACTCCGCGCCCCGCAGCAGGGTGCCGTCACCGCCGAGGACGATCAGCAGCTCGCAGCCGTCGAGGCAGGCGGGGGTCGCCTCCTGGACGATCTCGACGGACGATGGAAGCGGCAGGTCGGACGCCTCCGCCTCCAGCACGCGGACCCGGAGTCCGGCGAGGAGCAGCCCTTGGACGACGAGTTCGGCACTGCGGATCGCGGCGGCCCGTCCGGTGTGCGCCAGGAGGAATACGGTACGAACTCGGCTCTGGGTCAACGCGGTCCTTCCGCCACTGCACGGTCAATGTCCGCGGGGTCGAGTTCGGGTGCCCCGGCCCGCAGCCACAGAAAGTACTCGACGTTCCCCGCGGGCCCGGGCAGCGGGCTGGCCGTCACCCCTCTTACCCCCAGGCCGAGTTGGGCGGCCTGTTCCGCCACCCGGCGCACCGTCTCGGCGCGCAGTTCGGGGCTGCGGACCACGCCTCCGGTGCCGAGTCGTTCCTTGCCCACCTCGAACTGGGGCTTGACCATCAGCACCAGATCGGCGTCAGCGGCCGTGCAGCGGGCGAGGGCGGGCAGCACCAGGCCCAGCGGAATGAAGGACAGGTCCCCCACCACGAGGTCCACGGGCACCCCGTCGATCGCCTCCAGCGTCAGTTCCCGGACGTTGGTGCGGTCCTTGACCGTGACCCGTTCATCGCTCTGGAGCGACCAGGCCAGCTGTCCGTACCCGACGTCCACGGCGACGACATGAGCCGCCCCCGCGCGCAGCAGCACATCGGTGAAACCGCCCGTGGAGGCCCCCGCGTCGAGGGCCCGCCGCCCTTCGACGACCAGCCCGCCCGGGACGAACGCCTTCAGCGCCCCGGCGAGCTTGTGGCCGCCGCGCGAGACGTAGTCGGGGTCGGCGTCGTCCTGTCTGACGACGATGGCGGCGCTCGTCTCCACCTGGGTCGCGGGCTTGGCCGCGAGCGTGCCGCCCACGGTGACCCGTCCGGCGGCGATCAGCTGACTGGCGTGTTCACGCGAGCGGGCGAGCTTGCGGCGGACCAGTTCGGCGTCGAGTCGGCGGCGTGCCACTCCTGCCACGTTCGGTTCAGCTCCTGTGGTCGTACGAGGGGGCCGGTCCGCGCGGGGGCGCGGGGACCGGGGGGCCGGTGCGTTCGTCGAGCGCGGTCAGCGTGTCGCGCAGGCCCTCGTGGACATCCTCGTACACCGCGAGGTGGCCCTCGGTCGCGAGGTGGTCCACCTCGGCCAGCCTCCGGAGGTGGGCGTCGGTCTCCGGACGCCCGGTGGACGACCGTTCGACACCGAGGGGTCCCGGCACCGCGGGCGCTTCCGGGACCGTCGGCTCAGGAACCACCGGGACCGGCTCCCCTGCGGGACCGGCCCCCGATTCCCCGGGCGGCGCCACGGGACCGGGACCGGACCCCGTCGGCCCGGCCCCCGAACGAGACGGAAAGTCGCTGCTCATGCCCCGACGCTACCCCGAAGCACTGGGGTAACGTCGGTCCCGATGACCACGATCGAGGAGTGCCGCGCCGCACTCGACCGACTCTCGGAGAATCTGGCGACCGCCGACGGCGGCGTACGGGGTGTCGCCGCGCTGGACCGCTCCCTCACCTGCCACATCACGGACCTGGACGTGACGTTCACGGGACGGCTGAGGGACGGTCGGATCGAGGTGCTGGACACGACGCCCGGACCCCCGCCCGAACGGGCGCGGATCCGGCTCGCCATGACCGGCGACGACCTGGTGGCCCTGGTCGACGGCCGTCTGGACTTCGCCAGGTCCTGGGCCTCGGGGCGGATCAAGCTGGAGGCAGGGGTACGGGACCTGCTCAAGCTCCGCACCCTGCTCTGATCCCGGATGATCCCGGCCCCTCCCCCGCCCGCCGCCCGGACCCGCCGGTCCGTACGATCCGGCCGGAGGCTCGGGGACGGCGGCGCCTAGAGACCGAGACGGCCCAGGGCCGCCGTACCGTCCAGGGCGCAGCTCCCGTCCCCGGCCGCCGTCCACGCCGCCGCGCACAGGGCGCGCAGACCGTCCAGCGCGGAGTCCGGCCCTTCCGGCCCGCCCGAGACCTCCAGCCGCTCCGGTCCGGCCCACGCGGTCCAGGCGCCGCAGCGGAAGGCCCCCGGGCGGTCGCCCTCCCCGGCCACCACGTCCGGCTGCCCGGTCAGCAGCCCGCGCAGATCGGCGTCGACATAAGTGGGCCGGTGCTGGGGTGGGGCGGCGAGCAGCAGGGCCCCGTCGGTCACCCCGGTGAGGACGAGCAACGAGTCCACACCCCCGTTGAACGCGCCCTCGATGTCGGTGTCCAGACGGTCGCCCACGACGAGCGGACGGCGCGCGCCCGTCCGCAGGACCGTCTCCCGGTGCATGGGCGGCAACGGCTTGCCCGCGACCCGGGGTTCGGCGCCGGTGGCGATCCGGACGACCTCCACCGCGGCGCCGTTCCCGGGCGCGATGCCCCGCCCGCTGGGAATCGTCAGATCGGTGTTCGAGGCGTACCAGGGCACTCCCCGGGCGATGGCGTAGCTGGCCTCCGCGAACCGCCCCCACGGCAGCTCGGGACCGCCGTAGCCCTGGACGACGGCCACCGGGTCGTCGTCCGCGGACTCCACCGGGGTGAGCCCCCGCTCCCGCAGCGCGACGCGCAGCCCCTCGCCACCGATCACCAGGACCCGGGCCCCCTCGGGCACGTCCTCCGCGATGAGCCGGGCCACGGCCTGCGCCGAGGTGATGACCTCTCCGGCGGCGGTCGGTATGCCCAGCTCGGTGAGGTGACCGGCGACCGCGTCGGGCGTCCGCAGCGCGTTGTTGGTCACATAGGCGAGCCGCATCCCCCGCGTACCCGCCACGTCGAGGGCGTCGACGGCGTGGGCGATGGCGCTGCCCCCCGCGTACACCACCCCGTCCAGATCCAGCAGTGCGGTGTCGTACGCCTCGTTCAGGGGGCGGGCACTGCCCTCTGGCCTGGTCCGGACGGTCTGGCTCATCGTTCTCGCTCCTCGTCGCTCGCGCTCCCCCGATCATCCCCCACCACGACGGCCGACTTACGATGCCCCAATGAACGACGCGGGTGCCGGGCGACCTCGGCCGGACGACCAGACGGCCCGGGGCCTGGAGCTCACGCCCTTCCGAGGGGTGCGCTACGTCCCCGAGAAGGTCGGCAGCCTCGCCGCCGTGACCTCGCCCCCGTACGACGTGGTGGTGCGCCCCGACGGTCTGCACCATCTGGAGTCCTCCGACCCGCACAACATCGTCCGGCTGATCCTCCCCCAGGCCGTGTCCCCCGCGGCCCGCACCGAGCGGGCCGCCGACACCCTCGGACGCTGGCTGGCGGACGGGGTCCTCGCCGCCGATCCGGTGCCCGGCCTGTACGTGTACGAGCAACGGGACGGCGAGCACCTCCAGCGCGGGGTCATCGGCGCGCTGCGACTGTCGGAGCCGTCCGAGGGGGTCGTGCTGCCCCACGAGGACGTGATGGCCCCGGTGGTGGCGGACCGCGCGGCCCTGATGCTGGCGACCAACGCCAACCTCGAACCCCTCCTCCTCACCTACCGGGGCGACGAGACCGGCTGCGCCACGGCTTCTGTCGTGGACCGGGTCGCCGGGCGGCCCCCCTTGCTGACGACGACCACGGAGGACGGGGTGCGGCACCGCCTGTGGTCCGTCACCGCCCCCGGCGAGGTCAAGGAGATCCGCGCCGACCTGGCGCGCCACCAGGCCCTCATCGCGGACGGCCACCACCGCTGGGCGACCTATCTGCGGCTACGGTCGGCCCACCCGTCGCCCAGCCCCTGGGACCAGGGCCTGGTCCTCCTGGTCGACACCGTCCGGTATCCGCTGCGGGTCCGCGCCATCCACCGGCTGCTGCACCGACTCCCGCTCTCCCGGGCCCTCGACACGCTCGACGGACGCTTCCGGGTGCGCACCGTGGAGGGCCCCCTCGACCGGGCGATGGCCGTCCTGGGCGGGGCGGCGGCCGAGGGCAACGCCTTCCTGCTCACGGACGGCGGCACGTTCCACCTGGTCGACCGGCCGGACCCGGAGCTGTTGCGCCGCACGGTCCCGCAAGACCGTCCGGCGGCGTGGCGCTCCCTCGACGCCACCGTGCTGCACTCCGTCCTGCTGGACCGTCTGTGGGGCGTCCCCGACGGCCCCGAGCAGATCTCCTACATCCACGACACGGCGGCCACGGTCGCCCTGGCGGAACAGAACGGCGGCACAGCGGTCCTGCTGCACCCCGTGCGGGAGGACGTGGTCCGCGAGCTGGCGCGGCAGGGCGTCACGATGCCGCGCAAGTCGACCTCGTTCGGCCCGAAGCCGGCCACCGGACTGGTCCTCCGCCACCTGGGTCTCTGAACCGCCCGCCGAAACGACCGAGGGGCGGACTTCCGTGAAGTCCGCCCCTCGATTCATCGCCGGGCCCTGAACCGGGCCCGCTCACTCATCACCCGGAGTCCCGGGCCTCGCCGCCGTCCTCGCCCCGAGGCGCCTGGACACCCTCGTCATCGGCGTCCTCGTCGAGGTCCTCAGCACCATCGACGGCCGCCTCGACAGCGTCATCGCCTTCGGCGTCCTCGTCGGCCTCGGCCTCGGTGGCGTCGTCGACCTCCGTGACGTCGTCCTCGTCGCTGAGGTCGTCAGCGGCCTCAACGTCCTCGGCGGCACCGTCCGACCCGGGAGCGGTCTCGTCCTGAGCAACCTCGACGCCCTCGACGCTCTCGTCCAGGGCGTCCACGAACTCGACCCCGTCCAGCTCGGCGAGCCGGTCAGAGGCATCAGTCGTGCCGTCCTTGTCGGACTCGATCGCCTTGGCGAACCACTCACGGGCCTCGGACTCGCGACCGGCGGCCAGCAGGGCGTCCGCGTAGGCGTACCGGAGCCGCGCGGTCCACGGCTGCACGGAGTGCGATGCCAACTCGGGGCTCTGGAGGGTGACGATCGCCGCGTCCAGCTGGTCCAGGTCACGCCGCGCGCCCGCCGCGACGAGACGCATCTCGACCTGTCCCGCCTTGTCGAGCTTGTGCACCTCGGGGGCACCGGCCATCTCCAGCGCCTTCTCCGGACGCCCGAGGCCCCGCTCGCAGTCGGCCATCAGCGGCCACAGCTCCACGTTGCCGGTCATCCGCCGGGCGGCACGGAACTCCGCGAGCGCCTCGGTGTACTTCTGGTTGGCGTACGCCGCGAAACCGGCCGCTTCCCGCACGGCGGCGACACGGGACGCGAGCCGCAGCGCGATGCGGGAGTAGGCGTAGGCGCCCTCGGGGTCCTCGTCGATCAGCCGGGCGACCATGACGAGGTTCCGCGCGACGTCGTCGGCGAGCGTCTTCGGCAGGCTCTGCAGCTCCTGCCGCACGTCCTTGTCGATCTCCTCGCCCGTCACGTCCTCGGGGATGGGAAGCCGCTTGACCGGCTCACGGTCCCGGTCCCGGTCGTCCCGGCCCCGGTACCCACGGTCGTCGCCCCGCTCGCGGTACCCACCGGGGCGTCCGCCACGGTCGTCGTCCCGCCGCGGCCCGCGCCCACGATCGTCCCGCCCACGGAACCCGCCCCGGTCACCATCACGGCCCCGGTCGTCGCGGCGGAAACCGCCACGGTCGCCACCGGACGGACGGTCGTCACGACGGAACGGAGGACGGTCACCATCACGGCGGAAACCACCACGGTCCCCATCACGCCCACCACGGTCATCGCCACCCCGGTAACCACCACGGTCCCGGTCATCACGACGGTCATCCCGGCGATCGTCACGCCGGAAGCCCGGACGGTCCCCGTCGCGCCCACGGTCGTCACGGCGGTCGTCACGGCGGAAACCGCCACGGTCGCCGCCGGACGGACGGTCGTCACGACGGAACGGAGGACGGTCACCATCACGCCCACGGAACCCGCCCCGGTCACCATCACGGCCCCGGTCGTCACGGCGGAAACCGCCACGGTCGTCATCGCGACGGAACGAGGGACGGTCACCGTCGCGGCGGAAGCCCGGACGGTCGCCGTCGCGCCCACGGTCGTCACGGCGGTCATCGCGACGGAACGAGGGACGGTCACCGTCCCGCCCACGGAACCCGCCCCGGTCACCATCGCGCCCACGGTCGTCGCGGCGGAAGCCACCACGGTCGCCACCGGACGGACGGTCGTCACGACGGAACGGAGGACGGTCACCGTCACGGCGGAAACCACCACGGTCCCCATCACGCCCACCACGGTCATCGCCACCCCGGTAACCACCACGGTCCCGGTCATCACGACGGTCATCCCGGCGATCGTCACGCCGGAAGCCCGGACGGTCCCCGTCACGGCCACGGTCGTCACGGCGGAAACCGCCACGGTCGCCGCCGGACGGACGGTCGTCACGACGGAACGGAGGACGGTCACCATCACGGCGGAAGCCCGGACGGTCGCCGTCGCGCCCACGATCGTCACGGCGGTCATCGCGCCGATCGTCACGACGGAACCCACCACGGTCACCACCGGACGGACGGTCATCGCGGCGGAAACCGCCACGGTCGCGGTCGTCACGGCGGAACGGCGGACGTCCGCCACGGTCGCCGCCTTCGCGCCGGTCACCGGAACCGCCACGGTCCCGGTCACGGTCGAAGCGGCCCCGGTCGTCACGACCGCGCTCGCGATCGTCACGACGGCCGTATCCCGCCCGGTCGTTGTCGCGTCGAGGACCGCCGCGGTACCCCCCACGGTCGCCGCTGTCCCGCCGCTGCTGGTCCCGTTCCGGCCGGTCGTCGGGAGAGTTGGTGGACATCGGTGACTCCTGTCTTCGGTACCGCAGTCATTCTCGCGCAGCCGTATGGCTGGCGCTCCTCAGAAAAACAAAAAGGACCCTTGGTCCCAGCATGTGCGCTGGGACCAAGGGTCCTAGAAAGATTGTTCGGCGGCGTCCTACTCTCCCACAGGGTCCCCCCTGCAGTACCATCGGCGCTGAAAGGCTTAGCTTCCGGGTTCGGAATGTAACCGGGCGTTTCCCTAACGCTATAACCACCGAAACCCTATCAGTCACCTCGCCCAGGGCGAGGGAAAACGAACAGGATTCAGCGAACAAGCACACTCTTCAATTGATTAGTGCTGCCGTTCAGCCGACACAACTGTTCGTTGCCTGAGAACAAACACAGTGGACGCGAGCAACTGAGGACAAGCCCTCGGCCTATTAGTACCAGTCAACTCCACCGGTCACCCGGCTTCCATATCTGGCCTATCAACCCAGTCGTCTACTGGGAGCCTTACCCCATCAAGTGGGTGGGAGCCCTCATCTCGAAGCAGGCTTCCCGCTTAGATGCTTTCAGCGGTTATCCCTCCCGAACGTAGCCAACCAGCCATGCCCTTGGCAGGACAACTGGCACACCAGAGGTTCGTCCGTCCCGGTCCTCTCGTACTAGGGACAGCCCTTCTCAAGACTCCTACGCGCGCAGCGGATAGGGACCGAACTGTCTCACGACGTTCTAAACCCAGCTCGCGTACCGCTTTAATGGGCGAACAGCCCAACCCTTGGGACCGACTCCAGCCCCAGGATGCGACGAGCCGACATCGAGGTGCCAAACCATCCCGTCGATATGGACTCTTGGGGAAGATCAGCCTGTTATCCCCGGGGTACCTTTTATCCGTTGAGCGACGGCGCTTCCACAAGCCACCGCCGGATCACTAGTCCCGACTTTCGTCCCTGCTCGACCCGTCGGTCTCACAGTCAAGCTCCCTTGTGCACTTACACTCAACACCTGATTACCAACCAGGCTGAGGGAACCTTTGGGCGCCTCCGTTACTCTTTAGGAGGCAACCGCCCCAGTTAAACTACCCATCAGACACTGTCCCTGATCCGGATCACGGACCCAGGTTAGACATCCAGCACGACCAGAGTGGTATTTCAACAACGACTCCACAACCACTGGCGTGGCCGCTTCAAAGTCTCCCACCTATCCTACACAAGCCGAACCGAACACCAATATCAAACTGTAGTAAAGGTCCCGGGGTCTTTCCGTCCTGCTGCGCGAAACGAGCATCTTTACTCGTAGTGCAATTTCACCGGGCCTATGGTTGAGACAGTCGAGAAGTCGTTACGCCATTCGTGCAGGTCGGAACTTACCCGACAAGGAATTTCGCTACCTTAGGATGGTTATAGTTACCACCGCCGTTTACTGGCGCTTAAGTTCTCAGCTTCGCCACACCGAAATGCAGCTAACCGGTCCCCTTAACGTTCCAGCACCGGGCAGGCGTCAGTCCGTATACATCGCCTTACGGCTTCGCACGGACCTGTGTTTTTAGTAAACAGTCGCTTCTCGCTGGTCTCTGCGGCCACCCCCAGCTCAAGGCGCGAAGCCCATCACCAGAAATGGCCCCCCTTCTCCCGAAGTTACGGGGGCATTTTGCCGAGTTCCTTAACCATAGTTCACCCGAACGCCTCGGTATTCTCTACCTGACCACCTGAGTCGGTTTAGGGTACGGGCCGCCATAAAACTCGCTAGAGGCTTTTCTCGACAGCATAGGATCATCCACTTCACCACAATCGGCTCGGCATCAGGTCTCAGCCTATTGAGTAGCGGATTTACCTACCACTCGGCCTACACCCTTACCCCGGGACAACCACCGCCCGGGCTGGACTACCTTCCTGCGTCACCCCATCACTCACCTACTACCACCTCGGGTCACCGGCTCCACCACTCCCACCCACAGCAAAACTGGAGGCAGGCGGCTTCACGGGCTTAGCATCAGAGGATTCAATGTTTGACGCTCTACAGCGGGTACCGGAATATCAACCGGTTATCCATCGACTACGCCTGTCGGCCTCGCCTTAGGTCCCGACTTACCCTGGGCAGATCAGCTTGACCCAGGAACCCTTAGTCAATCGGCGCACACGTTTCCCACGTGTGTATCGCTACTCATGCCTGCATTCTCACTCGTGAACCGTCCACCACTGCCTTCCGGCGCGGCTTCACCCGGCACACGACGCTCCCCTACCCAACCCAGCGGGCGTTGGCCCTATATGCTGGATTGACACGACTTCGGCGGTACGCTTGAGCCCCGCTACATTGTCGGCGCGGAATCACTAGACCAGTGAGCTATTACGCACTCTTTCAAGGGTGGCTGCTTCTAAGCCAACCTCCTGGTTGTCTCTGCGACTCCACATCCTTTCCCACTTAGCGTACGCTTAGGGGCCTTAGTCGATGCTCTGGGCTGTTTCCCTCTCGACCATGGAGCTTATCCCCCACAGTCTCACTGCCGCGCTCTCACTTACCGGCATTCGGAGTTTGGCTAAGGTCAGTAACCCGGTAGGGCCCATCGCCTATCCAGTGCTCTACCTCCGGCAAGAAACACACGACGCTGCACCTAAATGCATTTCGGGGAGAACCAGCTATCACGGAGTTTGATTGGCCTTTCACCCCTAACCACAGGTCATCCCCCAGGTTTTCAACCCTGGTGGGTTCGGTCCTCCACGACCTCTTACAGCCGCTTCAACCTGCCCATGGCTAGATCACTCCGCTTCGGGTCTTGGGCATGCTACTCAAACGCCCTATTCGGACTCGCTTTCGCTACGGCTTCCCCACACGGGTTAACCTCGCAACACACCGCAAACTCGCAGGCTCATTCTTCAAAAGGCACGCAGTCACGACACAAGAAAGCAAGCTTCCCTGTGCGACGCTCCCACGGCTTGTAGGCACACGGTTTCAGGTACTATTTCACTCCCCTCCCGGGGTACTTTTCACCATTCCCTCACGGTACTATCCGCTATCGGTCACCAGGGAATATTTAGGCTTAGCGGGTGGTCCCGCCAGATTCACACGGGATTTCTCGGGCCCCGTGCTACTTGGGTGTCTCTCAAGCAAGCCGTCAATGTTTCAGCTACGGGGGTCTTACCCTCTACGCCGGACCTTTCGCATGTCCTTCGCCTACATCAACGGTTTCTGACTCACCTCACAGCCGGCAGACTGTAAAAGAGAGATCCCACAACCCCCTGCATGCAACCCCTGCCGGGTCTCACACATACAAGGTTTAGCCTCATCCGGTTTCGCTCGCCACTACTCCCGGAATCACGGTTGTTTTCTCTTCCTGCGGGTACTGAGATGTTTCACTTCCCCGCGTTCCCTCCACATGCCCTATGTGTTCAGGCAAGGGTGACAGCCCATGACGACTGCCGGGTTTCCCCATTCGGAAACCCCCGGATCAAAGCCTGGTTGACGACTCCCCGGGGACTATCGTGGCCTCCCACGTCCTTCATCGGTTCCTGGTGCCAAGGCATCCACCGTGCGCCCTTAAAAACTTGGCCACAGATGCTCGCGTCCACTGTGCAGTTCTCAAACAACGACCAACCACCCGTCACAGCCCGCCGAAACAGACCTTTACCGGGGTCGGCAACCGAAGACCCAGCCATCACGGCCGTGCCCTCAGACACCCAACAGCATGCCCGGCCCGTACCCGTCCGAAGATCACGCGTTCCACACTCCGAAGAGCAGTACTAGCGGCCTCCGGCCCGAATAACAGGCCGAATAGTCAACGTTCCACCCATGAGCAACCAGCACCGGACATTCGCCGGTGTACTGGCCTCTGACCGGGATCATCCGAAGACGACCACGGTAAGAAGTGCTCCTTAGAAAGGAGGTGATCCAGCCGCACCTTCCGGTACGGCTACCTTGTTACGACTTCGTCCCAATCGCCAGTCCCACCTTCGACAGCTCCCTCCCACAAGGGGTTGGGCCACCGGCTTCGGGTGTTACCGACTTTCGTGACGTGACGGGCGGTGTGTACAAGGCCCGGGAACGTATTCACCGCAGCAATGCTGATCTGCGATTACTAGCGACTCCGACTTCATGGGGTCGAGTTGCAGACCCCAATCCGAACTGAGACCGGCTTTTTGAGATTCGCTCCACCTCACGGTATCGCAGCTCATTGTACCGGCCATTGTAGCACGTGTGCAGCCCAAGACATAAGGGGCATGATGACTTGACGTCGTCCCCACCTTCCTCCGAGTTGACCCCGGCGGTCTCCCGTGAGTCCCCAACCGGCCGAAACCGTTGCTGGCAACACGGGACAAGGGTTGCGCTCGTTGCGGGACTTAACCCAACATCTCACGACACGAGCTGACGACAGCCATGCACCACCTGTACACCGACCACAAGGGGGGCACCATCTCTGATGCTTTCCGGTGTATGTCAAGCCTTGGTAAGGTTCTTCGCGTTGCGTCGAATTAAGCCACATGCTCCGCCGCTTGTGCGGGCCCCCGTCAATTCCTTTGAGTTTTAGCCTTGCGGCCGTACTCCCCAGGCGGGGCACTTAATGCGTTAGCTGCGGCACGGACAACGTGGAATGTTGCCCACACCTAGTGCCCACCGTTTACGGCGTGGACTACCAGGGTATCTAATCCTGTTCGCTCCCCACGCTTTCGCTCCTCAGCGTCAGTATCGGCCCAGAGATCCGCCTTCGCCACCGGTGTTCCTCCTGATATCTGCGCATTTCACCGCTACACCAGGAATTCCGATCTCCCCTACCGAACTCTAGCCTGCCCGTATCGACTGCAGACCCGGGGTTAAGCCCCGGGCTTTCACAACCGACGCGACAAGCCGCCTACGAGCTCTTTACGCCCAATAATTCCGGACAACGCTCGCGCCCTACGTATTACCGCGGCTGCTGGCACGTAGTTAGCCGGCGCTTCTTCTGCAGGTACCGTCACTTTCGCTTCTTCCCTGCTGAAAGAGGTTTACAACCCGAAGGCCGTCATCCCTCACGCGGCGTCGCTGCATCAGGCTTTCGCCCATTGTGCAATATTCCCCACTGCTGCCTCCCGTAGGAGTCTGGGCCGTGTCTCAGTCCCAGTGTGGCCGGTCGCCCTCTCAGGCCGGCTACCCGTCGTCGCCTTGGTGAGCCGTTACCTCACCAACTAGCTGATAGGCCGCGGGTTCATCCTGCACCGCCGGAGCTTTCCACCCGCCCCCATGCAGGGGCAGGTCATATCCGGTATTAGACCCCGTTTCCAGGGCTTGTCCCAGAGTGCAGGGCAGATTACCCACGTGTTACTCACCCGTTCGCCACTAATCCCCGGCCGAAACCGGTTCATCGTTCGACTTGCATGTGTTAAGCACGCCGCCAGCGTTCGTCCTGAGCCAGGATCAAACTCTCCGTGAATGTGTACCCGTAATCGGGTGAACACCACGAGAGCGGAACAAACCGGGGAGGAATATCCCCGACTGTTCACAGCGTCCTCGCTGTGTATTTCTTCAAAGGAACCTCATCACCAGACCTAGCGGTCTAGGTGACGGGGTATCAACATATCTGGCGTTGACTTTTGGCACGCTGTTGAGTTCTCAAGGAACGGATGCTTCCTTTGTACTCACCCCAGCCTCTCGGCTGAAGCTTTCCTCCGGGCGCTTCCCTTCGGTGTTTCCGACTCTATCAGATCTTTCCGATCCGATTTCCTCGGTGCTTTCCAGTCCAGCGCTTCCGCGCTTTCCTTTCCGGCGGTTCCGACTCTATCAGATCTTGTTTCGATCCGATTCCCTGTCGAACGGGATTCCTGCTTGCCTTCCGGGCCTCGCGGCCTTTTCGACATTCACTACGCTAACCGAATCCCTCGGGAAACTCATAATCGAGATCCGGGAACCTGAATTTCGGCACGCGAAAATCAGGCCCCTCAGGGGCTGTCGTAGTAGTGGTTGGCCGCTTCGGCTGGTGGCGTGAAGCCGTTGCCTGTTCAAGCGGCTCGTGCCACGTTACGGATCGGTCAGGGGGGAGTCAAGTTCGGCGGGCGCGGGGGGTGTGGGCCCGGTAGGGGCTGACCGTGGGGTCGCCGTCGGCCCAGAAGCGCCAGGGGTGGACCCCTCCTTCACCGGAGACTCCGGTACGGGGACCGTTCCTCACCAGGTCGGGGGGTACGGGCGTGCCGTGCAGGACGGAGAGCGGGGCGTTCGGGCCGGCACAGACGTCCGTACCGTCGAGGGCTCGGTCGACGTCCAGGGCTGTGGCGAGGCGGGCCGGGCCTTTGGCCAGTTCCTTGTCGCTTCGGGCTGAAAGTCGACGTTTATATGCCGACTCCGCTCCCCTGACGATCTCGCCCGCGCGGAGCAGGACACCGCTGGCGAAGCCCTCCGGGCCGCAGACCAGGTTCAGGCAGTGCCACATGCCGTAGGTGAAGTAGACGTAGGCGTGACCGGGCGGGCCGAACATCACGGCGTTGCGGGCGGTGCGGCCCCGGTAGGCGTGGGATCCGGGATCGATGTGGCCCGCGTACGCCTCGACCTCGGTGAGGCGGAGCTCGATCGGGCCGTCCCGGGAGTTCCGCACCAGGGTGCGGCCGAGCAGGTCGGGGGCGACCTCCAGGACGGGGCGGTCGAAGAAGTCCCGGGGCAGCGGCATACGGTCGGAGGGCTCGGTCATGCGTGCCGAGCGTAGTGGACGGGTTCCGGAGCGGAGCGGTCCGGCGGCCGGGGGCGACCCGGCGCGGAACCGGCCGGGGTCCGTGTGCGTTCCTAGGTGTCAGAGATCGACCAGCACAGGCGTTGTGCCTGGAAGGAGAGTCATGGGTTTCAAGAAGCTGCTCGCGAGCATGGGCGCCGGTGGCGCGTCCGTGGAGACCGTGCTCACCGAGGTCAACGTCGTACCGGGCGGAGTGGTGCAGGGCGAGGTCCGCATCCAGGGCGGTTCGGTGAACCAGAAGATCGAGGCCCTCTCCGTCGGTCTGCAGGCCAAGGTCGAGGTCGAGAGCAACGACCAGGAGTACAAGCAGGACATCGAGTTCACCAAGCAGCGGCTGGGCGGGGCGTTCGAGCTCCAGGCCGGAGCGGTGCACGCGGTGCAGTTCGGGCTGGAGATCCCGTGGGAGACGCCGATCACCCACTTCGGGGGGCAGCACCTGCGCGGCATGAACATCGGGGTGTCGACCGAGCTGGAGATCGCCCGGGCCGTCGACTCCGGTGACCTGGACCCGATCAACGTGCACCCGCTGCCGGCGCAGCAGGCGATCCTCGACGCGTTCGCGCAGCTCGGGTTCCGCTTCAAGAGCGCCGACATGGAGCGGGGGCACATCCGGGGCACCCGGCAGAAGCTGCCGTTCTACCAGGAGATCGAATTCCTTCCGCCGCAGCAGTACCACGGGCTGAACCAGGTGGAGCTGAGCTTCGTCGCGGACGGCACCGAGATGGACGTCGTCCTGGAGATGGACAAGAAGCCGGGTCTGTTCACCGGGGGCGGCGACAGCTTCCGGGCCTTCAAGGTGGGGCTGAACGACTTCCAGCGGACGGACTGGACCGCCTACCTCAACCAGTGGCTGTCGGAGGTCGGCGGAAAGCGCAACTGGTCCTAGGCTCGGCATCCGACGCGGCGCGTTCCCGTGGGAACGCGCGGACCGCAACAGACGCAGGAGGTACCAGGTGACCGAGGACCAGAGGCCGCCGCTCCCCCATGACTTCCACCCGCCGGTGCCCTCGTTCACCGTGGTGAGCGAGGACGTCGAGCCGGGCGGGGTGCTGAAGGACGCCCAGGTCCACGCGGGCGGGAACACCTCGCCCCATCTGAAGTGGGAGGGTTTCCCGGCCGGGACGGGGAGCTTCGCGGTGACCTGCTTCGACCCGGACGCCCCGACCGGCAGCGGGTTCTGGCACTGGACGGTGTTCGACATCCCCTCCTCCGTCACGGAGTTGCCCGCGGGCGCGGGCAGCGGCGCGTTCGCCGGGCTGCCCGAGGGGGCCGTCCAGGTGCGCAACGACTACGGGACGAAGGACTTCGGGGGTGCCGCGCCGCCGGCCGGGGACCCGGCGCACCGGTACGTGTTCACCGTCTACGCGGTGGACGCGGAGAAGCTGGGGCCGGACGCCGAGGCGTCGGCCGCGGTGGTCGGTTTCCATCTGCGGTTCCACGCGCTGGCCCGGGCGCAGTTGATCGGTGAGTACGCGGCCCCCGCCGGGGGCTGAGTTCCGGCGGTCGACCCGGTAAGTCGGCGTTCGCGGGACGTTTGCCCGCCTCTGGTCTTGGAAGTGATCAGAGGCGGGCATTTTTCGTGTCGCGGGCCGACGGTCCACGGCCGTCCCGCTGGTGTCAGCAGTCCCGGGTGCCCGCGGATATTGCGTTGTCCATCCCGTCGGGCCCGGCCAGAGTGGGTCCCGGCCCGCCAGGGGGGCGTGCCGGTCCGTACGGGAGGTGGGCGGAGTGCGTGACACGCTGGTGCTCAACGCGAGTTTCGAACCGCTGTCGACGGTGACCCTGCACCGCGCGGTCGTTCTGGTGCTCCAGGACAAGGCGGTCGTGGAACAGTCCCACCCCGAACTGCGGATGCGGGCGGCGGCCGTGGAGCTTCCGGCGCCGCGGGTGATCCGGCTGTGCCGGTACGTACGGGTGCCCTTCCGAAGACGGGCTCCGTGGTCACGGCGGGGGGTGCTGGTCCGGGACCGGCACCGGTGCGCGTACTGCGGGCGGCGGGCGACGACCGTGGACCATGTGGTGCCCCGGTCGCGCGGGGGCGCGGACTCCTGGCTGAACACGGTGGCCTCCTGCGCCGAGGACAACCACCGCAAGGCGGACCGGACGCCCGAGCAGGCGGGGATGCCGCTGCTGCGGCAGCCGTTCGAGCCGAGTCCCGCGGACGCGATGCTGTTGGCGCTCGGGCTGGAGGGGGAGGCGCTGCCGGAGTGGCTTTCGGACGGTGCCGGGCGGGCGTGGGGCTCCGGGGCCGCCGCGTAACGCCCTCGGTACGGCCGTACCGCCGTGGACGACGACGCCCCCGGACCCTGTACGGGTCCGGGGGCGTCGTGGTGTCCGGGGTCAGTCGAGGGGCGGGGCCTCCCGGCGTTCGGCCGGGGAGGTGGTGGGGCCGGGAATGGTGGGGCCCGGGATGGTGGGGCCGCCGCCGATGTTGCCGAAGGCTCCGGAGAGGCCCTTGAGGGCGTCGCCGATCTCGCTGGGGACGATCCAGAGCTTGTTGGCGTCGCCCTCGGCGATCTTCGGCAGCATCTGGAGGTACTGGTACGAGAGCAGCTTCTGGTCCGGGTCGCCCGCGTGGATGGACTCGAAGACCGTGCGGATCGCCTGGGCCTCGCCCTCCGCGCGCAGCGCCGCGGCCTTGGACTCGCCCTCGGCGCGCAGGATCGCGGACTGCTTCTCGCCTTCGGCGGTGAGGATCTGGGACTGCCGGATGCCCTCGGCGGTGAGGATGGCGGCGCGCTTGTCGCGGTCGGCGCGCATCTGCTTCTCCATCGAGTCCTGGATGGAGGTGGGCGGCTCGATCGCCTTCAGTTCGACGCGGTTGACGCGGATGCCCCACTTGCCGGTGGCCTCGTCGAGGACGCCGCGCAGGGCCGCGTTGATGTCCTCGCGGGAGGTGAGGGTGCGCTCCAGGTCCATGCCGCCGATGATGTTGCGCAGGGTGGTGACGGTGAGCTGCTCGATCGCCTGGATGTAGCTGGCGACCTCGTAGGTGGCGGCGCGGGCGTCGGTCACCTGGTAGTAGATGACGGTGTCGATGTTGACGACCAGGTTGTCCTGGGTGATCACCGGCTGCGGCGGGAACGGCACGACCTGCTCACGGAGGTCGATGCGGTTGCGGATGGAGTCGATGAACGGGACCACGATGTTGAGGCCCGCGTTGAGGGTGCGGGTGTAGCGCCCGAACCGTTCGACGATGGCGGCGCTCGCTTGTGGGATGACCTGGACGGTTTTGATCAGGGCGATGAAGACCAGCACCACCAGAATGATCAGGACGATGATGATCGGTTCCATCGTGGCTCCCCGTACCCTTCGTGCCTCGGCGTTTCCGGACGATCGGAGGATTGTCCGGCTACTTGAAGATCTTTCCGGTCGAGTCTCTCAGAAGGCCGGGCGGTCCGTGAGGTGTTCCGGCCACCCGGGCCTCCCGGTCCGGCGCGCGCGGCCCCGGGAGGGTGAACCGCCGGGCCGTCAGATGACGATGGCGGTGGCTCCGTCGATCTCGACCACGTCGACCTCTTCGCCCACCTCGTAGGTCCGGTCGGTGTCGAGGGCACGGGCGGACCAGATCTCCCCGGCGAGTTTGACGCGGCCGTCCCGTCCGTCGACGCGCTCGGTCACCACGGCCTGACGTCCCCTCAGGGCGTCGACGCCCGAGGCGGTCGAGGGCAGTTGTGACCGGTGCCGGGCCGCGATGGGGCGCACCACGGCGATGAGGGCGACCGAGACGGCCACGAAGACGATGACCTGGAGGACGACACCGCCTCCCAGTGCCGCCGTCACGGCGCCCGCGACGGCCCCGACGGCGAACATGCCGAACTCCGGCATGGCCGTCACCACGAGCGGAATACCCAGCGCCACGGCGCCGATCAGCCACCACACCCACGCGTCGATGTCCACACCGTCATGGTAGGACCGCGGGGAGTGTTGCGGCAGGTCTTCTATCCGGGCAGATCGGGCAAGGGGGTTCCGTGGGGCGGGGGTTGGGGTGCCCGGGCGCCCGGTCCGGCGGGTGGGGGTGACGCGTGGGGCCGGTGGGGTGCCCGGGGCGGGGCGTCAGGAGAGCGGCAGTCCGTGGGCGGTCCAGCGGTCGCCGCGCTGTTCGACGACGAGCGGCAGGCCGAAGCAGTGGGACAGGTTGCGGGAGGTGAGTTCGAGTTCGAGCGGGCCCGCGGCGAGGACCTCGCCCTGACGGATCATCAGGACGTGGGTGAAGCCGGGGGCGATCTCCTCGACGTGGTGGGTGACCATGATCATCGACGGGGCGATGGGGTCGCGCGCGAGACGGCCGAGGCGGCGGACCAGGTCCTCGCGGCCGCCGAGGTCGAGTCCGGCGGCGGGCTCGTCCAGCAGGAGCAGCTCGGGGTCGGTCATCAGGGCGCGGGCGATCATGGTGCGCTTGCGCTCGCCCTCGGAGAGGGTGCCGAAGCGGCGCTCCAGGTAGTCGCTCATGCCGAGCCGGTCGAGGAAGGCGCGGGCGCGGCGCTCGTCGACGTCCTCGTAGTCCTCGTGCCAGCCCGCGGTCATGCCGTACGCGGCGGTGAGCACGGTCTGGAGGACGGTCTGGTTCTTGGGGAGCTTCTCCGCCATGGCGATGCCCGCGACGCCGATGCGGGGGCGCAGGTCGAAGACGTCGACCTTGCCGAGCTGGTCGCCGAGGATGGTGGCGGTGCCCTTGCTGGGGAAGAGATAGCTGGAGGCGACGTTCAGGAGCGTGGTCTTGCCCGCGCCGTTGGGGCCGAGGATGACCCAGCGCTCCCCCTCCTTGACGGACCAGGAGACCTGGTCCACCAGGGCCCGGCCCTCGCGGACCACTGATACGTCCACCAGTTCCAGTACATCGCTCATGAGCGCGTTGTCTCCCATGCAGTTCGGCCGTCGCGTGCGTCGGTGGACGCAGCCCCCGTCGGATAGAACCTACGCCACCGGTCGGGCGCGCCGTGCCCGTGGTCGGTCCTTAGGGTGGTCGCATGCTTGTGGAACCACGCTCTGGACGGTTGGCGGCCTGGGGAAACGCCCTGTTGGCCGGTTTTGTCTCACCTGATGACGCGGTGCGGGAGGTGGTGGGGGACGACGTCGCGCACCGGGTCGAGGGGGTGCCCGGGGAGTCCGGGCGGGTCGGGCTGACGCTGGCGCTCGGGCGGCTGCGGGCGCTGGGGGCGACCGGGCTGCGGGTGGCGCTTCCGGTGCCGGGGCATCCCCTGGGGCTGAGCGGGCCGCCGGAGTTCAACGCCGCCGCGCTGGCCGCCGGGGAGGCGGTGGTCTGCGAGGGCGTGGCGCTGGGGCTGGTGCCGGACGTCCTGGAGGCGGGGCCGGAGGGGGACGTCCACGTCGAGGTGGTGTGGCGGTGCGCGCCGGTGCGGCAGGCGCCGCCCGCGGACGTGCCCTCGCTGGGCGAGGCGGAGCGGGAGCTGGCGGAGGCCCTGCGGGAGGCCACCCGGGTGCTCTCCCGGCTGGACCTGGCCGGTTCCGGGCCGGTGGCGGAGGCCGCGGCGGACGCCTACCGGGCGCGGGCCGAGGAGGGGGCCGGGGAGCTGGCGCCGGGGTATCCGCCGCGCGCGGTGCGGGTGCTGGAGCTGGCGCGGCGGGTGGGGCTGCTGGTGTCGGTGGCCGAGGAGTACGCGCAGGAGCACCGGACCGGGGGCGCGGTGAGCGCGGCGGAGCTGACGGCGCGGGCGGAGGCGCTGCGGCCGGTGGAGCGGACGGCGCGGCGGGCCCGGGTGGCGGCGTACAACGCCTGGGTGGAGGCCCGGGAGCGGAACTGAGGGACGGCCGGGAAACGCGGTGGGGCCCCCGGACCAGGTCCGGGGGCCCCAACCGTGCGTGGTGCCGGGTCAGCCGTTCACGCCGGTGTTGCCGAACGCCGGGTTCAGCAGACCGATCACGTTGATGGTGTTGCCGACGACGTTCACGGGAACGTGAACGGGGACCTGGACGACGTTGCCCGAGATGACGCCCGGGGAGCCGACGGCAGCGCCCTCGGCGCCCGCGCTGGCGACGGCCGCACCGGCCGTGGCACCGGCGGCGACCCCGGCGGCGGCGACGACCAGGGCCGCCTTCTTCGCGATCTTCATGGAATTCCTCCTGGGTGAGCGTGGCGACCCGGCTACGGGTCGCACGCTGAGAACGTGCGCCCCCAGGGGACGACACGGGAACCGCCCTCGATCGGCCCGATCGGAGTAATAGGCATATGGGCGGACCATCGGAGCGGTGGAGGGCCGGGGCGGCGCGGGAACGGAGCGGCCCCCCGGCGGAGGGCCGGGGGGCCGGATCACACGGGCGGGTCGGCTCAGTGGTTGACGCCGGTGTTGCCGAACGCCGGGTTCAGCAGACCGATCACGTTGACGGTGTTGCCGACGACGTTCACCGGGACGTGGACCGGGACCTGGACGACGTTGCCGGAGCCGACGCCCGGGGAGTTCACGGCGCCGCCGCCCGCGTGCGCGCCACCGGTGGCGGAGGCCAGGCCCGCGCCCGCGGCGATCAGGCCGCCGGTCACCATGGTCAGGGCTGCGGCACGCTTCAGGTTCTTCACTTCTCGCTCCTCCTTGGCCGGTCGCGACCGTGCGTCGCGACCCACCCGGGTGAACGGGGTGGGACGGGTCCGGGATACGCCGTTCGAGTGACATCCACCCGACGGTATGAATCTCATACCGGAACGGAACCGGCCGTGATCACGGGTCCGGGCGCGCGCCGGAGTGCGCCCCTGGACCGGGCCGGGCGGGACGGCCCTGGTCACAGCGGGACGGAGCCGGGCGCGGATCAGCCCGCGACCTCGTGCCGGACGGCCCAGAGGGCGGCCTGGGTGCGGTCGGCGAGGTCGAGCTTCATCAGGATGTTCGACACATGGGTCTTCACCGTCTTCTCGGAGAGGACGAGGGCACGGGCGATCTCCCGGT
Source organism: Streptomyces sp. JNUCC 64 (assembly GCF_054484115.1). NCBI lineage: Bacteria > Bacillati > Actinomycetota > Actinomycetes > Kitasatosporales > Streptomycetaceae > Streptomyces > Streptomyces sp. JNUCC 64. The sequence continues at coordinate 6,710,703 of NZ_CM137015.1, read as the reverse complement.
TGGAGCGTCCGTCGGCGATCAGACAGAGCACCTCCCGCTCCCGTTCGGTGAGGGAGCCCGCGCGGCCCTGGCCGCCGCCGGTGCCCTCCTGGCTGAGCAGGGCGTCGGCGACCTCCGGCTGGAGGAGGACGTGACCGGCGTGCACCGAGCGGATCGCCCCGGCGAGGGCGTCGGGGTCGACGTCCTTGTAGACGTACCCGGAGGCGCCCGCCTTGAGGGCGGGGACGACCGTGCGCTGCTCGGTGAAGCTGGTGACGATGAGGACCCGCGCCGGGTTGTCCAGTTCCCGCAGCCTGCGCAGGGCCTCCACGCCGTCCATGCCGGGCATCTTGACGTCCATCAGGACGACGTCGGGGCGCAGCTCCTCGGCCCGCGCGACGCCCTCGGCCCCGTCGGCGGCCTCGCCGACCACCTCTATGTCCCCCTGGACCTCCAGGAAGGTGCGCAGCCCTCGGCGGACCACCTGATGGTCGTCCACGAGGAGCACGCGGATGCTCTTGTCAGCCACCGGGGACCTCCATCTCGATCGTGGTGCCCTTGCCGGACTCCGACGTCACGGTCAGCTTGCCGCCGACGCCGTCGGCGCGGTCGCGCATGGACACCAGCCCGAGGTGGCGGCCCGCGTTGCGGACGGCGAGCGGGTCGAAGCCCGTGCCGTCGTCGACGACGTGCAGGACGGCGCCCCGGCCGCGCGGGGCGAGCAGGACGTCGACCCGGCCCGCTCCGGAGTGGCGCAGGGCGTTGTGCAGGGCCTCCTGGGCGACCCGGAGCACCGCCTCCTCCTGGGAGGCGGGCAGGGCGCGGGGCAGTTGGCCCTGGTAGGTGACGCGGGCGGAGTGGGCTCGGTCGAGGACCTGGGCGTGGGTGCGCAGGGTGGCCACCAGGCCGTCCTCGTCCAGGGCGGCGGGGCGCAGTTCCACGACGGCGGCGCGCAGCTCGTCGGCGGCCTCGGCGGCGAGGGCGGCGACCTGGGTCAGCTCGTCCTTGGCGCGGACCGGGTCGCGGTCGACCAGGGCGGTGGCGGCCTGGGCGGTCAGCCGCAGCGAGAACAGCTTCTGGCTGACCGCGTCGTGCAGTTCGTGGGCGAGGCGGGAGCGTTCCTCGGCGATGGTGAGTTCCCGGCTGCGCTCGTAGAGGCGGGCGTTGGTGAGGGCGATGGCGGCGTGCTGGGCGAGGATGCCCAGCAGGTCCTCGTCCTCCTGGGTGAAGCCGCAGGAGCCGTCGGGGGCGGTGCGCTCCGCGTGGGGCCCGTCCGCCTCGCCCGTCCCGTCTCCCTCGTCCCGCTCGTCTCCCTTGGCGCCCTTGCCTTCCTTGTCGGCGAGGAACAGCGCGCCGATGATCTCCTCGCCGTCGCGGATGGGCATGCCGAGGAAGTCGGACATCTCCGGATGGGCGGCGGGCCAGCCCTCGAAGCGGGGGTCCTCGCGGACGTCCGCGAGGCGCTGCGTCCCGGCGTCCTCCAGCATGGCGGCGAGGATGCCGTGCTGCCGGGGCAGGGGGCCGATGGCCCGCCACTGCTCGTCGCTGACCCCGTCGACCACGAACTGGGCGAACCCTCCGTGGTCGTCCGGGACGCCGAGGGCGGCGTACTTGGCGTCGAGGAGTTCGCGGGCGGAGGCCACGATCGTCTTGAGGACGTCCCTGACCTCCAGGTGTCTGCTCATGGCCAGGAGCGCGGAGCTGACCGCGGAGAGGCCGGACGGAAGGCCGTGACTCATGTGTTCACCGTACCGGCGGGGTGTGACGGCGCGTATCCGACGGCGGACGGCGGCGGGCTAGGGCTCGGGGCCTAGGCCCAAGGGACCCGAGTGGTCACGGCCGACGTCCGAGGCGGTGGGGGCCAGGGGTTCCTACGGTGGACGGGTCGGCGGGCGGACCGTCGGCGGTGCTCGGGCCCTCCCCGGTGGCGGGGAAGGGGGAAGCACCGGGACCAGAGGGACAGAGGGGAACCGACGCGCATGCCGGTGGCGATCATCACGGGGGCTTCCAAGGGGCTGGGGCGGGCCCTGGCACTGGCACTGGCCCGGCGGGGCTGGGACCTGGTGCTGGACGCCCGGACGGCGACGGTGCTGGAGCGGACCGCGACGGACGTCCGTACCCACGGGACCCGGGTGACGGCGCTGCCCGGCGATGTGACGGACCCGGCGCACCGCCGGGAGCTGGTGACGGCGGCGGAGGCGCTCGGCGGGCTGGACCTGCTGGTGAGCAACGCCAGCGTGCTGGGCGCCGAGCCGCTGGTCCGGCTGGACGCCCAGCCGCTGGAGGGGCTGCGGCACGCCCTGGAGGTGAACGTGGTCGCGGCGCTGGGGCTGGCGCAGGAGGCGCTGCCGCTGCTGCGGCGGGCGCCGGAGGGCGCGGTCGTCGCGTTGAGTTCGGAGGCGGCGGCGGAGGCGTTCCCGACCTGGGGCGGGTACGGGGCGTCCAAGGCGGCGCTGGACCAGCTGGCGGCGGTGCTGGCGGTGGAGGAGCCGGGGCTGCGGGTGTGGGCGGTCGATCCGGGCGACATGCGCACGGACCTGTACCAGGCGGCGGAGCCGTCCGGGGACACCTCGGCGCGTCCGTTGCCGGAGCGGGTGGTTCCGGCGTTCCTGCGGCTGCTGGACGAGCGGGCGCCCAGCGGGCGGTACGACGCCCCCGCGCTGCTGGCGCGGCGGTGACGGCCGTTCCGGCCTCGTCCCGTCTCCTCACTCTCCCCACTCTCCTCGCCTCACTTCCCCCCCTCTGCCCCTCTCCCTTCTTCACCCTGGACGACATGCGGACATAAGAGGATGAAACGTATATAGCGGAGAGGAATGCCGACGCCCTCCGTCCCCGCCCTCCACCCAGGGCGGAGGCGGGGGGCGTCCGCCATGCCGGAGGCGGAAGGCGGACGAACGACGAGCAGGGAGGGGGCGGGGGCGGGGAGCCGGGCCGGGAGCGGGCGAGGAGCCGCCGCTGGAGCGGGCGGGAAACCCGGGCGAGCGACCGGGCGGGGAGTCGGGTCGGCGGCGGGCGGGAAACCGGGTGGGGGCCGGGCGGGAAACCGGGCCGTCAGCCGGGAGGGCGGGCCCCGGATCCACCCTCAGGACGAGGGGTGGGGCGGGCGGGTCCGCCTCGGGTACGACACCCCTCACCCTGAGGGTTGCTGTCGCAACGTTCCGTGAGATGCGGGGTGGGGCGGTGTGAGCCCCGGCATAGGACGCACATCACGTACGAAGGTCCCTAGTGGTGCGACGAGGGGCCCACTAGCGGGAACGATGCCGGATTCGGGCGGTTCGTTCACCCCCCTGATCCACTACTCCGCTTCGTACGTCACATGATTGCCAGCGAATTTTGCGGGAGCTAAGAATGGCTGCCGTCGCTCAGCGCCGCGGGAGTCTGCCCGCGGCGTTCGTGTCGGAAACACCAGTCCCCTGCCGGGCCACGAGCGACACCCGCTACTCGAAGAGGTCCCGCCATGTCGAAGAACCGCTCTGCCTCCGGTGGGCGACGCACGTCGCTGACCCGGATCCACAAGTTCTCCATCGCCGGTGTCGCGACCCTCGGTGCGGCGGCCCTCGCCCTCTCCCTGGTCCCGGCCGACGCCGCCGAGGCCCCCGTGACCGAGGCCGCCCCCGCGGCCTTCCAGAACAAGAAGATCGAGGACGTCCGCACCACGGTCACCGACCAGCGCGCCGCGGACGACCAGAAGGCCCGGGCCGCCGCCGAGCGCCTGGCCGGGCAGCGGGCCGCCGAGGCGAAGAAGAGCGCGGACGCCGAGAAGGCCGCCGCCGACGCCCGGCGCGCCGCCGAGGCGAAGAAGGCCGTGGACGCGGCCAAGGCCGAGCGCGCCGCCGAGGCGAAGGCCGCGGCCGAGGCGTCCCGCCAGCAGCCGACGTCCGCCAGCCGCACCGCCGCCCGGACCGTGGTCTACGCGAACAACCTCGACGGCTGGATCCGCGAGTCCCTCGACGTGATGCGCAAGAACGGCATCCCGGGCAGCTACAACGGGCTGTACCGCAACATCATGCGGGAGTCGAGCGGCAACCCGCGGGCCATCAACCTGTGGGACATCAACGCCCGCAACGGCATCCCGTCCAAGGGCCTGCTCCAGGTCATCCCGCCGACCTTCAGCGCGTACCACGTCAGCGGAACGCCGTTCGACATCTACCACCCGGTCTCGAACATCACCGCCGCCGCCAACTACGCGGCCGACCGGTACGGCTCGATCGACAACGTCTTCGGCGCCTACTGATCCCCAGGAACCCCACGGGCCGCGTGCCCGGGCGACGACGAGGGCGGCACCCGCACTGGTGCCGCCCTCGTCGTCATGGGTGCCCCGGGGAGGGGCGGGACGTCACTTGCCGCGCATGACCTCCGGCTCGTGGCGGCGCAGGAAGCGGGCCACGAGCACCCCGCACAGGGCGCCGAGCACCAGCAGGGCGCTCATGTCGAGCAGCCAGGTGCCCCCGTCGTGGTCCCACAGCGGGTCGGTGCTGGTGGGGTCGTCGGTGTTGGGGTTGACCCGGTTGAAGTCGAGGGTCGCGCCCGCTGCGGCGACCGCCCAGCGGGACGGCATCAGATACGACAGCTCGTTGACGCCGACGCTGCCGTTCAGGGTGAACAGGCAGCCCGTGAAGACGACCTGGATGATCGCGAACATCACCAGCAGCGGCATGGTCTTCTCGGCGGTCTTGACCAGCGCGGAGATGATCAGGCCGAACATCATCGAGGTGAAGCCGAGGGCCATGATCGGCAGGCACAGCTCCAGCAGGGTGAGGCCGCCGAGGACGACGCCCTCCTCCGGGACCTCCCGCATGGTGAAGCCGATGCCGCCCACGATCGCGCCCTGGAGGGCGGTGATCAGGCCGAGGACGATGACCTTGGACATCAGGTACGCGGAACGGGACAGGCCCGTCGCGCGCTCCCGCTCGTAGATGACGCGTTCCTTGATCAGTTCGCGTACGGAGTTCGCCGCGCCCGCGAAGCAGGCGCCGACGGCCATGATCAGCAGGACCGTGGCGGCGGTGCCGTTGGGCACCAGCCGTCCGTCGGGGGCGGGCTCGTTCGGCAGCAGTCCCTGGTCCGGGTTGATCAGCAGGCTGACCGAGCCGAGGACCGCCGGGAGCACCAGCATCAGGGCCATGAAGCCCTTGTCGGAGGCGATCACCGACAGATAGCGGCTGACCAGGGTGAGCAGCTGGGAGCCCCAGCTCTGCGGCTTGGGCGGGCGCACCGACTGCGGGGACGGCATCTGCACCGACTGCGGGGCCACGGCGTCGATGTCCGCGGCGTACATCTGGTAGTGCTGCGAGCCCTTCCAGCGCCCGGCCCAGTCGTAGTCGCGGTAGTTCTCGAAGGCGGAGAACACATCGGCCCAGGTCTCGTAGCCGAAGAAGTTCAGGGCCTCCTCGGGCGGGCCGAAGTAGGCGACGGAACCGCCGGGGGCCATCACCAGGAGCTTGTCGCAGATCGCCAGCTCGGCGACCGAGTGGGTGACCACGAGGACGGTGCGGCCGTCGTCGGCGAGGCCGCGCAGCAGCTGCATCACATCGCGGTCCATCCCCGGGTCGAGGCCCGAGGTCGGCTCGTCGAGGAAGATCAGGGAGGGCTTGGTCAGCAGTTCCAGGGCCACCGAGACGCGCTTGCGCTGGCCGCCGGAGAGGGAGGTGACCTTCTTGTCCTTGTGGATGTCGAGCTTCAGCTCGCGCAGCACCTCGCCGATGCGCTGTTCGCGTTCCTGCTCGCTGGTGTCGGCGGGGAAGCGCAGCTTGGCGGCGTAGCGGAGCGCCTTCCGGACGCTGAGCTCCTTGTGCAGGATGTCGTCCTGCGGGACCAGTCCGATGCGCTGGCGCAGCTCGGCGAACTGCTTGTACAGGTTCCGGTTGTCGTAGAGGACGTCGCCCCGGTCGGCGGGACGGTAGCCGGTGAGCGCCTTGAGCAGGGTGGACTTGCCGGAGCCGGACGGGCCGATGACCGCGATCAGGGACTTCTCGGGGACGCCGAAGGAGACGTCCTTGAGGATCTGCTTGCCGCCGTCGACGGTGACCGTGAGGTGGCGGGCCGAGAAGGAGACCTCGCCGGTGTCGACGAACTCCTCCAGCCGGTCCCCGACCAGCCGGAAGGTCGAGTGGCCGACGCCGATGATGTCGGTGGGGCCGATGCGCGCGCTGCCGCTCTTGGCGAGCGGCATGCCGTTGACGTAGGTGCCGTTGTGGGAGCCGAGGTCACGGATCTCGAACCGGCCGTCGGGCGTGGCGTGGAACTCGGCGTGGTGGCGGGAGACCTGGAGGTCGGAGACGACCAGTTCGTTCTCCAGCGCACGGCCGATGCGCATGACGTGGCCGAGGGAGAACTGGTGGAACGTGGTGGGGCTGCGGTCGCCGTAGACGTCCGGCCCCCCGGCGCCGTCCGGGCCCGCGCCCTGCCGGGGCACCCCGGGGGCGGGCCGGTGCTGCTCCGGCTGCTGCTGCCAGCCCTGTTCCGGCGGCTGTCCGGCGGGCTGCTGTCCCCATCCCGCGTGCTGTCCGGGCGCGCCGCCCTGGAGCGGAGGCGCCACGGCGGCGGGGTCCCGCAGGTCGACCCGGGGACCGTCGGTCGCGTTGCCGAGGTGGACCGACGAGCCGGGGCCTATCTCCATCTGCTGGACGCGGTGGCCCTGCACGAAGGTGCCGTTGGTGCTGCCGTGGTCCTCGACGACCCAGGTCCGTCCGCTCCAGCTGATGGTGGCGTGCCGCCAGGAGACCCTGGCGTCATCGAGCACGATGTCCCCCTGCGGATCACGTCCGAGGGTCCAGGGCCTGGACGGGTCGAGCGTCCAGGTCCGTCCGTTCACTTCCAGTACGAGTTCCGGCACTCCATGCCCCACTGATGTGTCCCCCGATATGTTCCCCCGGCGATGGGGGTCTAGGGATGTCGAACAATGTGGGGAACTATTCCAGGCCGGGCCCCGGAATCGAAAGTCGGGCCGGGTCACGGCTGTCGGACGGGCCCTCCCGGCGGGGGCGTTGAGGGGTGGACGGGGCGGGCGCGAAGGAGCTTCCGGAGGGTGTCGGCGGAGGGCGCGGGGGCGGTGTTCCGGGGCCGGGGCCGTCGTCCGGGGTGATGGCGGCGGACGGGACGGACAGTGTGGACGGGGGCGGACGGAGCCGCTGGTGGGCGGGGGCGGGAGGCAGCGCACGCCCGGGGCGCGCGACGAGCTGTCCGCTCCCCGGACCACCCGCGCGTCCGCCCTCCGCGCCGGATACCGTGGAGGGACCATGAGCGCTTCGCAGACCTCAGACGTTCCCACCCTCCTGGTCAAGATCTTCGGCAAGGACCGGCCCGGTCTCACCGCCGGACTGTTCGACACCCTCGCCGCCTACTCCGTCGACGTGGTCGACATCGAGCAGGTCGTCACCCGTGGCCGCATCACGCTGTGCGCGCTGGTCACCGAGCCCTCGCACGGTCGCGCTGGCGATCTGCGGGCGACCGTCCACGGCTGGGCGGAGTCCATGAAGATGCAGGCCGAGATCATCTCCGGGCGGGGCGACAACCGGCCGCGCGGGCTCGGCCGTTCCCATGTGACCGTGCTCGGCCATCCGCTGACGGCCCAGTCGACGGCGGGGATAGCGGCCCGGATCACCTCGACCGGCGGCAACATCGACCGGATCTTCCGGCTCGCCAAGTATCCGGTGACGGCCGTGGAGTTCGCGGTGTCGGGCGTGGCGACGGAGGTGCTGCGCACCGAGCTGGCGACGGCGGCGGCGGCGCTCGACATCGACATCGCCGTGGTGGCGGCGGGGCTGCACCGGCGGGCCCAGCGGCTGGTCGTGATGGACGTCGACTCGACGCTGATCCAGGACGAGGTCATCGAGCTGTTCGCCGCGCACGCCGGATGCGAGGCGGAGGTGGCGGAGGTGACGGCCGCCGCGATGCGGGGGGAGCTGGACTTCGAGCAGTCGCTGCACGCCCGGGTGGCGCTGCTGGCGGGGCTCGACGCCTCGGTGGTGGAGAAGGTCCGCGCGGAGGTGCGGCTGACGCCGGGCGCCCGGACGCTGATCCGGACGCTGAAGCGGCTGGGTTACCAGGTGGGGGTGGTGTCCGGGGGGTTCACCCAGGTCACCGATGACCTCAAGGAACGGCTGGGGCTGGACTTCGCGCAGGCCAACACGCTGGAGATCGTGGACGGCAGGCTGACCGGCCGGGTCACCGGCGAGATCGTGGACCGCGCGGGCAAGGCGCGGCTGCTGCGGCGGTTCGCCGACGAGGCGGGGGTGCCGCTCTCCCAGACCGTGGCGATCGGGGACGGCGCGAACGACCTGGACATGCTGAACGCGGCGGGGCTGGGTGTGGCGTTCAACGCGAAGCCCGTGGTGCGGGAGGCCGCGCACACGGCGGTGAACGTCCCGTTCCTCGACACCGTGCTGTACCTCCTCGGGATCTCCCGCGAGGAGGTCGAGACCGCGGATTCGGGCGACGGCACGGAGGACGCCGTGGGCGCGGAGGGCACCGTGGGCGCGGGTGACGCGGGCTGAGGCCCGCCGCCCCGGCACATAGCCTCGGCGCCGGACGGATGACCGGTCCGGCGCGCGGGGCGGTCGGTCCGGGGCGTCGCCGTCCCGGTGGTCACGGGGCGTCGACGCCCCGGTGTCACGGGGTGTCGCCGGGGGCCCAGTAGCCGGTGAGGGTGGCCGTCCCCCGTTCCAGGGCCTTCCAGGGGCCGCTGAAAGTGAGGACCGCGAACGCGGCGGTCGGGAACCCGCGCCGGGCCAGCCGTGCGGCGGCGTCGCCCTCGGCGGCACCGGCGAGCGTCTCGGTGAGTCCCTGGGCGCCCGGGTTGTGGCCGATCAGGATGACGTCGTGGACGTCCTCCGGGAGTTCGTTGAGGACGGCGATCAGCTCACCGGGGGACGCCTCGTAGATCCGCTCCTCGTAGACGGTCCTCGGGCGGTGCGGAAGCTCCTGCACGGCCAGCTTCCACGTCTCGCGGGTCCGGGCCGCGGTGGAACAGAGGGCGAGGTCGAGGGTGACGCCGGAGTCGGCGAGCCTGCGCCCGGCGACGGGGGCGTCCTTCCGGCCGCGCTCGGCGAGCGGGCGCTCGTGGTCGGCGACGTCGGGCCAGTCGGCCTTGGCATGCCGGAAAACGATGATCCTGCGGGGTTCTGCGACGCTCATGCGGTCAAGCTTCGCATGAAACGCGATGCGTGGCGCAGGGAGTTGACGGGCGGCTTCCGGGCTCCCCGGACAGCGGGACTCCGGGCCTCCCGAAGGGCGGGGCGGGCCTGGGAGGGCTCAGCGGGTCAGCAGGACCCGGGCCCGCTCCAGCAGGGGGTTCAGGGACGGGTCGGCGGGCGCCGCGTGGGCCTCCGCGGGGTTGAGCAGCAGCAGGAGCAGCGCGCCGAAGGCGAGCACCGGCAGGGCCACCGCCCACCAGGGCAGCCGGACCCCGGCGCCGTCCGTGGCGGTGGGGCGGATCGGCCGGAGGTGCGGGCGGGACGGCATGACGCCTCCACGGGCTTCGGTGCGGGTGCGCCACGGGCGGTGCGGCACACGTCGAAGCTACGCGGGGCGGGTGCCCCAACCCATCCGGAGGACCACCCACTTGACCCTGACCCCTGCCCCCTAGGGGATGGGGGGCTGTCCCCCCTGAGGAGGTCCCCCCGGTGCTCCCACGGTGTTCCCCCGGTGTCTCCGGGGAGCGTCTCCGTCTCCGGCGCTGACCCGCCTCCGGCTCCGGCGGGGCTTCGGGGACCGTCCGGCCGGGCCCGGACGGTCACGGCGGGGGCGGTGGTGAAGGCCAGGGGAGGCGGGTGGTGACGGTCAGGGAGAGGCGATGGTGGCGATCACCCCGATGATGACCGTGATGGCGAGCATCCCCCCGAAGACGAGGAGGAGCTTCTTCTGACCGTTCTGGGGGTTCGGTTCGAGCACAGGCATGCGCCCAGTCTCGCACCGCCCCGCCCGGTCCCCTCGGCGGGGTCAGCCGCGTGCCGCCCATTCGGCCTCGATCGTGCGGTCGCGGCCCGCGAGGACGCCCGCCGCCATCTGCGGGACGAGCAGCGCGGCCATCAGGGCGATGGGCAGGCCCCAGCCGCCGCTGTGCTGGTAGAGCGCGCCGACCAGGAGCGGTCCGGGGATGGACAGCAGGTATCCGGTGCTCTGGGCGAAGGCCGACAGCTTCACCACCCCGGCGGCGGTGCCCGCGCGCATCCCGACCATGGTGAGCGCCAGCGGGAACGCGCAGTTGGCGACGCCCAGCAGGACCGCCCAGGCCCAGGCTCCGGCGGCGGGCGCGAGGTAGAGCCCGGTGTAGCCCACCAGTCCGGCCACTCCCAGCGCGACGGCCATCGGGCCCTGGTGGGGCAGTCGGGTGGCGATCCGGGGGATGACGAAGGCGAGCGGGACGCCCATGGCCATGGCGACCGCGAGCAGCAGCCCGGCGGTGTCGGCGGGAACCCCCGCGTCCCGGAAGATCTGCGGCATCCAGCCCATGGTGATGTACGCGGCGGTGGACTGGAGGCCGAAGAAGGCGGCGAGCGCCCAGGCGGTGCGGCTGCGGGTGATCCGCAGACCGTCGGCGCCGGGGCCCTCGGCGGACCGGACGGGGGCGGGGGCGGTGGACCGGCGGCGGGCGAGGAACAGCCAGGGCACCACGGCCACCGTGGCGAGGGCGGCCCAGACGGCGAGCCCGGAGCGCCAGTCCCCGCCGAGCGCTCCGGTGGTGAGCGGGACGGTGACCGCCGCCGCGCCCGAGGTGCCGAGGGAGAGGGCCATGGAGTACAGCCCGGTCATGGTGCCGACCCGGTCGGGGAACCAGCGCTTGACGATCACCGGCATCAGGACGTTGCCGACCGCGATGCCCATGAGGGCGAGGGCGCTGCCCGCGAGGAATCCGGCGGTACCGCCCGCGAAGGGGCGCACCGCCAGTCCGATGGCGATGGCGGCGGTGCCCGCGCAGACCACGGCCCCGGGGCCGAAGCGGCGGGCGAGGCGGGGCGCGGTGATCCCGAAGACGGCGAAGCAGAGCGCGGGGACGGAGGTGAGCAGTCCGGCGACGGTGGCGCTCATCCCCAGGCCCGTACGCACCTCTTCGAGGAGGGCGCCGAGGCTGGTGACGGCGGGGCGCAGATTGAGGGCGGCGAGGACGATGGCGACGCCGACCAGGACCCGGCCGCCCGTCCGCCGGGCGCGGGAGGCCGGGGCGGCGGCCGTCGAGGGGGCCGGGACGGCGGGCGGGGTGACGGTCCGGGGCTGGGCGTCGGTCCGGGTGATCGTGGGAGTCTCCTCGCTGGGCATGAACCCCATCATAGAATCATGGGATGATTAAGGGGCGCCTCGGTACGACCCGGGTACGGTGACTCCGGCCACCTCGGCCACTCCGGGTACCTCGGCCACCGGGCGGGCCCGGCCCGGACGGCCCCGTCCGGTCCCGTCCCCGTCCCCGTTCCGTCTCCGTCCGCCACCGCGCCGCCACCGCTCCCGGTCCCGTCCCCGTTCCGCCCCGTCCGTCGACGTCTCGCGAAGGATCGCCGTCATGCCGCTGAGCCACCCCCGTAGATCGGCGTTGTCCGAGCAGGTGATCGCCGGGCTACGGGCGCAGATCACCTCCGGCGAGTGGCCAGTGGGCTCCCGTATCCCGACCGAGCCCGAGCTGGTCGAGCAGTTGGGGGTGGCCCGCAACACCGTCCGGGAGGCGGTGCGCGCGCTGGCCCACAACGGACTGCTGGACATCCGGCAGGGCTCGGGCACCTATGTGGCGGCCACCAGCGAGCTGGCCGGGGTGATGCGGCGCCGGTTCACCGACGCCGACCCCCGGCACATCGCCGAGCTGCGCGCCGCCCTGGAGCCCAGCGCGGCGCGGCTGGCCGCCGGGCGGCGCACCGAGCGCGATCTGAAGCAGCTCGACGCGCTGCTGTCGCAGCGGGAGGAGGCGTGGGCGTCCGGTGACGCGGAGGCGTTCGTGACCGCCGACGCGACGTTCCACCTCGCGGTGGTGGCCGCCTCCCACAACGACGTCCTCACCGCGATGTACGCGGACCTGGGCGAGGTGCTGCGGGACTGGCTGAGCCGGGACGTGGGCCCCACCCTGGCGCCGGACCGGCACATGGACCACGCGCGGCTGGTCGAGGCGATCCGGTCGGGGGACGCGGAGGCCGCCGCCGCCGAGGCCGCCGCCCACTCCTCGGTGTGCCGCCCGGAGCGGCTGCCGGACGACACGGAGGACGGTACGGAGGCCGCCGCCACGGGCGGCACCGCCAACGGCACGGACGCGGCGGGCGGTGCGGACGCGGACCCCGTCGTCCGCTGAGTCCGGCGGCCCCGGTCAGCGGCGCCACCGTTCGGGGGGCCGTCCCGGTGCGGGACGGCCCCCTGAACGGTACGGCGGAGAGCGGTACGGAACGGCCGTCGGTCAGGGCACCAGGGACTGGGTCACCCACGCCGCGCCGACCCCGTCCCAGCAACGGGCGGAGAGCCGTACCGTCCCGGCCGGGCGGACCTCCACCGCGGCGCCGTCGGTGTCGAGGTCCCACCAGCGCGCGCACTCGACGTGCAGCGTCACCCGGTAGACCGCCGGATACGGGTTGTGGCAGTGGGCGACGGCCTCGGTGCCCTCGACCGAGGTGCGGCACTCGGGGCCGTCCCGTCCGAAGTCACCCCCGGCGCGGGTGGGGCGCCCGGGTTCCCCGTCGGGATCGGGGCGGCGCGGATCGGCGCCGGCGGGCAGGGAGGTCAGGAAGACCAGCAGGGCGAGCAGCGGGACGAACGCGTAGGACCATCGCACCAGGCAACCTCCTCGGCCGTACCGCGGCGGAGGAGCGCCGTCGCGGCTGCACCACAAGGGGGAGACTCGTCGTCCAGTGTGACCCGTTCGGCCCGTGTCCCGCCCGTCCGCTGACCCGAACGGGCGACGCCCCGGCCCCCGCGCGGTGCGGGAGCCGGGGCGTCGGCGCGTACGGCGGGCCGGTGGCGGTCAGGCGCCGATGGCGTGCAGTCCGCCGTCCACGTGGACGATCTCGCCGGTGGTCTTCGGGAACCAGTCCGAGAGCAGGGCGACGACGCCCCGGCCCGCGGGCTCCGGGTCCTTGAGGTCCCACTCCAGCGGGGCGCGGCTGTCCCACACGGCGGCCAGCTCGTCGAAGCCGGGGATGGACTTGGCGGCCATGGAGCCGATCGGTCCGGCGGAGACCAGGTTGCAGCGGATGTTCTGCTTGCCGAGGTCACGGGCCATGTACCGGTTGACGGACTCCAGGGCGGCCTTGGCCGGGCCCATCCAGTCGTACTGCGGCCAGGCGTACTGGGCGTCGAAGGTGAGGCCAACGACCGAGCCGCCGTTCCGCATCAGCGGCAGGCACGCCATGGTCAGCGACTTCAGCGAGAACGCCGACACCTGCATGGCGGTGGCGACCGACGAGAAGGGCGTGTTCAGGAAGTTGCCGCCGAGGGCGTCCTGCGGGGCGAAGCCGATGGAGTGGACGACCCCGTCGAGGCCGCCCAGTTCCTCGCCGACCTTGTCGGCGAGGCCCGCGAGCTGCTCGTCGTCGCTGACGTCCAGCTCGATGACCTTGGTCGGCTTGGGCAGCTTCCGGGCGACGCGCTCGGTGAGCGTGGGGCGCGGGAAGGCGGTGAGGATGATCTCCGCGCCCTGCTCCTGGGCCAGCTTCGCGGTGTGGAAGGCGATGGAGGACTCCAGCAGCACACCGGTGATCAGGACGCGCTTGCCCTCAAGGATTCCACTCATGGTGATCAGTGACCCATTCCCAGTCCGCCGTCAACCGGGATGACGGCTCCAGTGATGTACGAGGCCTCGTCGGAGGCGAGGAAGCGGACCGCGGCGGCCACCTCCTCCGGGGAGGCGTAACGGCCCAGCGGGACCTGTCCGACGATGGCGGCGCGCTGTTCCTCGCTGAGGGCGGCCGTCATGTCGGTGTCGACGAAGCCGGGGGCGACGACGTTGAAGGTGATGTTCCGGGAACCCAGCTCCCGGGCGAGCGAGCGGGCGAAGCCCACCAGGCCCGCCTTGGACGCGGCGTAGTTGGCCTGTCCGGCGGAGCCGAGCAGCCCGACCACGGAGGAGAGCAGCACGACCCGGCCCTTGCGGGCGCGCAGCATGCCCCGGTTGGCGCGCTTCACCACGCGGAAGGTGCCGGTCAGATTGGTGTCGACGACCGAGGTGAAGTCCTTCTCGGTCATCCGCATCAGGAGCTGGTCCTTGGTGATCCCGGCGTTGGCGACGAGGACCTCGACCGGGCCGTGGGCGGCCTCGATCTCCTTGTAGGCCTGCTCCACCTGCTCGGTGTCGTTGATGTCGCACCGGACGGGGAGGAAGCCCTGGGCCCGGAGGGCCTCGGCGTCGCCCGAGCGGTACGTGATCGCGACCTTGTCGCCCGTGTCGGCGAACGCGCGGGCGATGGCGAGGCCGATGCCCCGGTTTCCTCCGGTGACGAGAACCGAGCGGCTCAACGGATCACCCTTTCACTAGCGGTCTGCTGACGTGGCGGCGTCCGCCGCGCACGGCGACGGGCGTCCGTGCCGCCCCCGATCTGAAACCTATCGGTACCGTCTGGTCCGGGGAGAATCGGCCACCGACAGCGACGGGCGGGGCTCGCTGTTGAGTCCCTACAGAAACGGCGGGCCCCGGGAGCCGTCAGGATGTGGCCATCGGGACCCGCGTCGGACATGATCGGTGCGGGCCGGGCGGCGCGGCGGCGGCCGTCGTCCGCGCGACGGCCCGGACCGGGCCGGGCGCCCCCGCGCCGGCCCCCGGACGACCCGACACCACCGCCCCTCACGCCCGCAGGGAGACCCTCCGTGCCACATTCCATCGACGAAGCCTTCACGGCGTTGCCCTTGCGGGCCCTCGCCGACGCGGCGCTCGCGCGGGCCCGCGCGCTGGGCGCCGAGCACGCGGACTTCCGGCTGGAGCGGGTCCGCAGCGCCTCCTGGCGGCTGCGGGACGCCAAGCCGTCGGGCTCGTCGGACACCACCGACCTCGGCTACGCGGTGCGGGTCGTCCACGGCGGCACCTGGGGCTTCGCCTCGGGCGTCGACCTGACGATGGACGCGGCGGCCAAGGTCGCCTCCCAGGCCGTGGCGATGGCGAAGCTGTCGGCCCAGGTGATCCGGGCGGCCGGGTCCGACGAGCGGGTGGAGCTGGCGAACGAGCCGGTGCACGCCGACCGGACCTGGGTGTCGTCGTACGAGGTGGACCCGTTCACCGTGGCCGACGAGGAGAAGGCGGGACTGCTCGCCGAGTGGAGCGCGCGGCTGCTGGCCGCCAAGGGCGTGACCCATGTGGACGCGGCGCTGACCACCGTCCACGAGAACAAGTTCTACGCGGACACCGCGGGCACCGTCACCACCCAGCAGCGGGTGCGGCTGCATCCGGAGTTCACCGCGGTGGCGGTGGACGAGTCGACCGGTGAGTTCGACTCGATGCGCACCCTGGCGCCGCCGGTCGGGCGGGGCTGGGAGTACCTGACCGGGAACCACTGGGACTGGGCGGGCGAGCTGGAGTCGATCCCGGAGCTGCTGGCGGAGAAGATGCTCGCGCCGAGCGTCGAGGCGGGGCTGTACGACCTGGTGGTCGACCCGTCGAACCTGTGGCTGACCATCCACGAGTCGATCGGGCACGCCACCGAGCTGGACCGGGCGCTGGGCTACGAGGCGGCGTACGCGGGCACCTCCTTCGCGACCTTCGACCGGCTGGGCAAGTTGCGGTACGGCTCGGAGATCATGAACGTGACCGGCGACCGCACCGCCGAGCACGGGCTGGCGACCATCGGCTACGACGACGAGGGGGTGGCCGCGCAGTCCTGGGACCTGGTCCGCGGCGGCACGCTCGTCGGCTACCAGCTGGACCGGCGGATCGCCCGGCTGACCGGCTTCAAGCGGTCCAACGGGTGCGCGTACGCCGACTCCCCCGGGCACGTCCCGGTGCAGCGGATGGCGAACGTGTCGCTGCGGCCGGACCCGGCGGGGATGTCCACGGAGGACCTGATCGGCGGGGTGGAGCGGGGCGTCTACGTGGTCGGGGACCGGTCCTGGTCGATCGACATGCAGCGGTACAACTTCCAGTTCACCGGGCAGCGGTTCTTCCGCATCGAGAACGGCCGGATCACCGGTCAGCTGCGCGACGTGGCCTACCAGGCGACGACCACCGACTTCTGGGGGTCGATGACGGCGGTGGGCGGCCCCCAGACGTACGTCCTCGGCGGCGCCTTCAACTGCGGCAAGGCCCAGCCGGGCCAGGTCGCGGCGGTCTCCCACGGCTGCCCCAGCGCCCTGTTCCGGGGCGTCAACATCCTCAACACCACGCAGGAGGCCGGTCGATGAGCCCACGGGTGAGCAAGCCGCACGAGCTGGTCGAGCGGGCGCTGGAGCTGTCGCGGGCGGACGGCTGCGCGGTCATCGCGGACGAGCGGTCCACGGCCAATCTGCGCTGGGCGGGCAACGCGCTGACCACCAACGGGGTCACCCGGGGCCGCACCCTCACCGTCATCGCGACGGTGGACGGCGGCCAGGGGACGGCCTCCGGGGTGGTGTCGCGCTCGGCGGTGACCGCGGACGACCTGGAGCCGCTGGTGCGGGCGGCCGAGGAGGCGGCGCACGCGGCGGGCCCGGCGGAGGACGCCCAGCCGCTGGTGACCGGGACGCCGCCGTCCCCCGGTTTCACCGACGCCCCGGCCGAGACGTCCTCGGCGGTGTTCTCCGCGTTCGCCCCGGCGCTCGGGGAGGCGTTCGCCCGGGCCCGCTCCGGCGGCCGGGAGCTGTACGGTTTCGCCAATCACGAGCTGGTGTCGAGCTATCTGGGCACCTCGGCCGGGCTGCGGCTGCGGCACGACCAGCCCACCGGCACCCTGGAGCTGAACGCCAAGTCCCCCGACCGCACCCGTTCGGCCTGGGCGGGGCGCGCGACCAGGGACTTCACCGATGTGGACCCCGGTGAGCTGGACGCCGCTCTGGCCCGGCGGCTGGACTGGGCGCGGCGCCGGATCGACCTTCCGGCGGGGCGCTACGAGACGTTGCTGCCGCCGACCGCGGTGGCCGATCTGTTGATCTACCAGTACTGGTCGGCGGCGGGCCGGGACGCGGCCGAGGGGCGGACGGTGTTCTCGACGCCGGGCGGCGGCACCCGGGTCGGGGAGAAGCTGGCGGGGCTGCCGCTGACCCTGCGCAGCGATCCGGCGGAGCCGGGGCTGGAGACGGCGCCGTTCGTGCTGGCGCACTCCTCCGGCGGGGAGTCCTCGGTGTTCGACAACGGGCTGCCGCTGACCGCGACGGACTGGATCAGCGAGGGGGCGCTGTCCCGGCTGGTGACCACCCGGCACAGCGCCGGGCTGACCGGGCTGCCGGTGTCGCCGGGCATCGGCAACCTGATCCTGGACGGCGGCGACGACCGCTCCCTGGACGAGATGGTCGCGGCGACCGGGCGGGGACTGCTGCTGACCTGCCTGTGGTACATCCGCGAGGTGGATCCGGCGACCCTGCTGCTGACCGGGCTGACCCGGGACGGGGTGTACCTGGTGGAGGACGGCGAGGTGGTCGGGGAGGTCAACAACTTCCGGTTCAACGAGTCGCCGGTGGACCTGCTGGGACGGGCCGTGGAGGCCGGGCGGACGGAAAAGACATTGCCCCGCGAATGGAGCGATTGGTTCACTCGTGCGGCGATGCCCGCGCTGCGCGTGCCGGACTTCAACATGAGTTCGGTGAGCCAGGGCGTGTGACGCCGCTGGCTAGACTGGCCGTACCGGCCGCCCACGCGCCGGTACGGCCGGACGGCACGGGTGGACCCGGGCCGGACGGGCACCGCCCCGGTACCGGGCGTCGGGTGCCGGGTGCCGGGACGAACAAGCACTACGAGGAGACACGAGACCGTGACGGACATCGTCGACGAACTGAAGTGGCGCGGGCTGCTGGCCCTGTCCACCGATGAGGACGCCTTGCGCAAAGCGTTCGCGGACGGTCCCGTCACGTTCTATTGCGGCTTCGACCCGACCGCGCCCAGTCTGCACCTGGGCAACCTCGTGCAGATCCTGACCATGCGGCGGATCCAGCGGGCGGGCAACCGTCCGCTGGGGCTGGTCGGCGGGGCCACCGGGCTGATCGGCGACCCCAAGCCGAACTCGGAGCGCACGCTGAACGAGCCCGAGGTCGTCGCGGCCTGGGTGGAGCGGCTGCGGGGACAGATCCAGCCGCTGCTGGACTTCGAGGGCCCGAACGCGGCCGTCATGGTCAACAACCTGGACTGGACCCAGGGGATGTCGGCCATCGAGTTCCTGCGGGACGTGGGCAAGCACTTCCGGGTCAACAAGATGATCGCCAAGGAGGCCGTCTCCCGGCGGCTCAACTCCGACGCGGGCATCAGCTACACCGAGTTCAGCTACCAGATCCTGCAGGGCATGGACTACCTGGAGCTGTACCGGCGGTACGGCTGCACGCTCCAGACCGGCGGCAGCGACCAGTGGGGCAATCTGACCTCCGGCACCGACCTGATCCACCGGGTCGAGCCGGGCGCCCAGGTGCACGCGCTGGGCACCCCGCTGATCACCAAGGCGGACGGCACCAAGTTCGGCAAGACCGAGTCGGGCACCGTGTGGCTGGACCCGGAGATGACCACCCCGTACGCCTTCTTCCAGTTCTGGCTGAACGCGGACGACCGGGACGTGTCGAAGTTCCTCCGGATCTTCAGCTTCCGCTCCCACGAGGAGATCGAGGAGCTGGAGCGGGCCACCGAGGAGCGTCCGCAGGCCCGGGCGGCGCAGCGGGCGCTGGCCGAGGAGCTGACCACGCTGGTGCACGGCGCCGAGCAGTGCGCCGCGGTGACCGCCGCGTCGCGGGCGCTGTTCGGCCAGGGCGAGCTGGCGGACCTGGACCCGGCGACGCTGGCGGCGGCCCTCTCCGAGGTGCCGCACGCCCGGGTCGCCGCGCTCGCCCCGGTGGTGGACCTGTTCGCCGAGGTGGGTCTGGTGGCGAGCAAGTCGGCCGCGCGGCGCACCGTGAAGGAGGGCGGCGCGTACGTGAACAACGTCAAGGTCACCGCCGAGGACGCGGTGCCGGAGACGGCGGAGCTGCTGCACGGCCGCTGGCTGGTGCTGCGGCGCGGCAAGCGGAACCTGGCCGCGATCGAGGTCACGGGCGACGCGGGCTGAGGCCCCGCGCCCGGACGCCCGGCGCTCGGGAACACGGGGGTCGTGTCCGGGACCGTCGCCGGGCCCGGCTCCGGGAGCCGTCGTCAGGCGCCCTGTTTCTTCTTGTTGCCCCACAGCGCCATGTACGCCATGTCACCGAGGCCGACCACCACGATCGCCGCGATGAGCTGGAGGGTGTGTCTGCCCCAGTCGAAACCCCTGGTCTCGGCGATGCCGAACGCGGCCGCCAGGGAGTTGCCGATGACGGCCCCGATGATGCCGAAGATCGTCGTCAGCCACAGGGGGCTGTGCTGCTTGCCGGGGAGGATCGCCTTGGCGATGAGTCCCAGCACGAAACCGACGATGATCGCCCACAACCAGCCCATGGGTGCCTCCTGAATCCGGCTCGGCGGGTGGTGCGTCGTTCGTGCCCAGTGTCCGACCGATGCGCGTACGGCGCATGTCGGCGGACGGGTACGCGGTATGGCGCAGCGGCTTCGCGCGGTGGCGGTGCGCCCCGGTCTCGTGGCCCGTCCGGCCGGGGCGTACCGTGAGAACGGTCCGGGCCACGGGGGTCCGGCGGAGCGGGGCGGTGGTGGAACGCGATGCGGAAGCGGGGCGGCGCCGAGGTCTTCCGGATCACGGGGGCCCGGCAGGGGCTGGCCGAGGACGTGCGCCGCAGACAGCGGCGGTACGCGATCTCCATGTCCATCCGCACGGCCTCCGTGATCCTCGGCGTGGCGCTGTGGAACGTGGAACGCTATGTGGCCATTGTGGCGCTGGTTCTCGGGACGGTGCTGCCGTACATCGCGGTCGTGATCGCCAACGGCGGGCGGGAGAACGCCACTTCGCTGCCCTCGATCCTGGTGCCCGTGCCCGCCCCGCCGACCCTGCCGGGACCTGCGGCGGAACCGGGTGCGGAATCCCCCGGGGGCGCCTCCCCCGAGGACGGGGGCGGGGCCGGGGGGTCCGCGCCGGGGCCGACGGCCTGAGCGGAGCCATCACGCCAAGCTCAAGAAATGCTCAGATGAATCACGCGGATCCGGTGCCGGGCGGAGGGTGACGCGTGACATACTGCGTACGCGCTCCGCATCCCCCGTCGGAGCGACGGACCGACGCCGGGCAGCTCCCCCCGTGGCTGCCCGGCGTCGTTGTGTCCGGGGCCGTGCGCCGAGTCGTTTCCAGGGCCGTTCCGGGGCTGCTTCCCGAGCCGCCGCCGGGGCCCTCCCGCCCGGCGGGGCGTACGGATCACTCGCTTACTGTGGTGGGGTGAACGCGTTCTCCCCACCTTCCGGCCCTCCCCCGCGCACCGGTTCCTCCCCGGCTGCCGGGCTCCCGTCCCCGCCCGCCCCGGGCACCCCCGCCGCCTCCGGCGCCCCTGGCCCGTCCGACGCGCCGGAGCCGTCGGACGGCCCCGGCGCGTCGGGGACCGCCGGGCTGCCGGGGCTCCCCTTCCCCGGCTTCCCCGGGGCGGCCCCCGAGCCCGTGCCGGGCCCGCCGGTGTGTTCCGCCAAGGGCTGCCGGGCCGCCGCCGTATGGGTGCTCGCCTGGAACAACCCGAAGATCCACACTCCGGAGCGCCGCAAGACGTGGCTGGCCTGCGAGGAGCACCGGGAGTCCCTCTCCCAGTTCCTCGGGGTGCGCGGCTTCCTCAAGGACGTGGTGCCGCTCGCGGACTGGCGGGATCCCGCCAAGGGCTGACGCCCCGCCCGGCTCAGCCGCCGATCGCCGACATGGGCCGGTCCGGCTGGAGGAACGACGGGTCGTCGAGGCCGGAGCCGGGCTTCTTGCCCCACATCGCCCGCCGCCAGCGCCGGACGATCTCCTCGTCGGCGCGCCCGGGGTCGCCCCCGGCCCGCAGCACCGCCCGCAGATCCGTTTCCTCGCGGGCGAAGAGGCAGTCGCGGACCTGTCCGTCGGCGGTCAGCCGGGTGCGGTCGCAGGCCGCGCAGAACGGCCGGGTGACGGAGCCGATCACCCCGACCCGGTGGGGGCCGCCGTCGACCGTCCAGCGTTCGGCGGGGGCCGACCCCCGCCGCCGCGACTCCTCGGGCTCCAGGGCGAAGCGGGTGCGCAGCGAGGCGAGGACGTCGTCCGCGGTGATCATTCCCTGGCGCCGCCAGCCGTGCTGGGCGTCCAGCGGCATCTGCTCGATGAACCGCAGCTCGTAGCCGTGGTCGAGGGCCCAGGCCAGCAGGTCGGGGGCCTCGTCGTCGTTGAGGCCGGGCATCAGCACGGCATTGACCTTGACCGGGGCGAGCCCGGCGCGGCGCGCGGCGTCGAGACCGGCCAGCACGTCGGAGAGCCGGTCGCGGCGGGTGAGGGCCTTGAAGACCTCGGGGCGCAGGGTGTCGAGGGAGACGTTGACCCGGTCGAGGCCCGCGTCGCGCAGTGCCCGGGCGGTGCGGGCCAGTCCTATGCCGTTGGTGGTGAGGGAGATCCGGGGGCGGGGGGCCAGCGCGGCCACCCGGTCCACGATGGCGACCAGTCCGGGGCGCAGCAGCGGCTCGCCGCCGGTGAAGCGGACCTCGGTGACCCCGAGGCGGGTGACGGCGATCCGCACCAGGCGGACGATCTCGTCGTCGGTGAGCAGGTCGTCCTTGGCCAGCCAGGCCAGCCCCTCCTCGGGCATGCAGTAGGTGCAGCGGAGGTTGCACCGGTCGGTGAGGGAGACCCGGAGGTCGGTGGCGACGCGGCCATGGGTGTCGATGAGCATGTGGGCCCCCTTCCCGGTGGTGCCTCGGTCGCGCCCGGTGGCGCCTCGGTGTCGGCGCGGCCGGGGGCGGTCCGGCCGGGGCGTCCCGGGCCGGGCGGTCGCCGGGGCTCCGACACGAGCCTACGCGAGGCGAGGGGGGTGGCCGGGGTGATCCCCGTCGCGCGCGGGCGCCCGGCCCCGTCCGGGACACCGGGCGCCCGCGCGGCGCGGTCCGGGTCCGGTCAGTGGGCGCCGGTGCCGGTCAGCGAACGGACCTCCAGTTCGGCGTACTTGCCGGAGTCGGCGGGCTCCTTGGAGAGCAGGGTGCCGAGCCAGCCGAGCAGGAAGCCGAGCGGGATGGAGACGATCCCCGGGTTCTCCAGCGGGAACCAGTGGAAGTCGGCGTCCGGGAACATGGAGGTCGGCTTCCCGGAGACGACCGGGGAGAAGAGCACCAGGACGACCGCCGAGGTCAGCCCGCCGTAGATGGACCACAGGGCGCCCCGGGTGGTGAAGCGGCGCCAGAAGAGGCTGTAGAGGATCGTCGGCAGGTTGGCGGAGGCGGCGACGGCGAAGGCGAGCGCCACCAGTCCGGCGACGTTGAGGTCGCGGGCGAGGGCGCCGAGGCCGATGGAGACCACGCCGATGGCGACGGTGGCCCAGCGGGCGGCGCGCAGCTCCTGCTTCTCGGTGGCCCGGCCCTTCTTGATCACGTTGGCGTAGATGTCATGGGCGAACGACGAGGACGAGGCGAGGGTGAGTCCGGCGACCACCGCGAGGATGGTGGCGAACGCGACGGCGGAGATCGTCGCCAGCAGGACGGCGCCCCAGGTGGAGTCGGTGCCGCCGATGTGCAGGGCGAGCAGGGGGGCGGCGGTGTTGCCCGCCTTGTTGGAGGCGGTGATCTCCCCGGGCGGGATGAGGGCCGCCGCGCCGAAGCCGAGGGCGATGGTCATCAGGTAGAACGCGCCGATGATGCCGATGGCCCAGTTCACGGACTTCCGGGCGGCCTTGGCGGTGGGCACGGTGTAGAAGCGGATGAGGATGTGCGGCAGTCCGGCGGTGCCGAGGACCAGGGCGAGGCCCAGTGAGATGAAGTCGATCTTCGAGGTGGCGGTGGCGCCGTACTTGAGTCCGGGCTCCAGGAAGGCGGCGCCCTTGCCGCTGTTCGCGGCCGCCGTGCCCAGCAGGTCGGAGACGTCGAACCGGAACTTCAGCAGCACCAGGAAGGTGATCAGGAGGGCGCCGCCGATGAGGAGGACCGCCTTGACCATCTGGACCCAGGTGGTGCCCTTCATCCCGCCGATGGTGACGTACAGGATCATCAGCACCCCGACCAGGGCGACGATCGTGACCTTGCCGGCGTCGCTGGTGATGCCGAGCAGCAGGGAGACCAGGACGCCCGCCCCGGCCATCTGCGCGAGCAGGTAGAAGACGGACACCACGATGGTGGAGGTGCCGGCGGCGGTGCGCACCGGGCGCTGGCGCATCCGGTAGGCGAGGACGTCGCCCATGGTGTAGCGGCCGGAGTTGCGCAGCGGCTCGGCGACCAGCAGCAGGGCGACCAGCCAGGCGACGAGGAAGCCCACCGAGTAGAGGAAGCCGTCGTAGCCGAAGAGGGCGATGGCCCCGGCGATGCCCAGGAAGGACGCGGCGGACATGTAGTCGCCGGAGACGGCGAGCCCGTTCTGGAAGCCGGTGAACTGGCGGCCGCCCGCGTAGAAGTCGGCGGCGTCCTTGGTCTGGCGTCCGGCCCACACGGTGATGGCCAGGGTGGCGACGACGAACGCGGCGAACAGGGAGACGATCAGCGGCCGGTGTTCGCTCGCCTCGGAGGAGGCGGCGAGGACGGCCGGGGCGAGGTGCGCGGCGGCGCTCACGGGCGGCCCTCCAGCCGGTTCCGGATGGCCTCGGCCCGGGGGTCGAGCTGGGCGGCGGCGTACCGGGAGTACCACCAGGCGATGAGGAACGTGGTCAGGAACTGGGCGAGGCCGAGGACCAGGGCGACGTTGACGTTGCCGAAGAGCCGGGTGCCCATGAAGCCGCCCGCGTAGTTGGAGAGCAGCACGTAGAGCAGGTACCAGCCGATGAAGGCGGCGGTCAGGGGGAAGGCGAAGGAGCGGTAGGAGCGGCGCAGCTCGGTGAACTCCGGGCCGCTCTGGACCTCGGCGAACTCCTCGGTGGACGGCAGTCCGGTCCGGCGGGGCGGGCCGTCGTCGTGCGGTGGGGGTGGTGCGTCGGTTGCCACGGAGTCTCCTGGGGATGGGGGGTGTGACCCTGTTGTGGTGCGCGATGCGGTGGTGCGGGTGGTGACGGGCGCCGGGGGCGGCCCCGGGTCGGGGAGGTGCAGTTCGGTCATGTCGTTTCCTCGGGCCTCACGGTGACGCGGATCGCGCCCGGGGATGCCTGATTCGCCCGCGGACCGTGCCGGACGCGCTGGTCCCGCCCGGTCCGAAAGAGAGACCCTAGGCCCCGGGAGCGTGATCCGACAGGGGGCTTCACGGTCCGTTCCGGGTGTCCAACGGCCGGGCGGGGGCGGAGGAAGCGGCCGCCGGGGACTGAACGGACATTCAGCCGGGTACCCGTGACGGGGACTCGGCCGGGCACGGCGCAGCGCGCCCACCGGGGGCGGCGCCGCACGTCCACCGGGCACGGCACCACGCGCTCACCAGGGACGGTGCCGCGCGCATTCCCCCCAACTGGACGCGCATAGAACGGCGTGTTCGGCATTTCTTCGGGAAATCATTGAAGGGCGGGGACGCCGGGGGATAGCTTCACCCCTGAGCCATACGTCATGTACCTGCCCGACCAACGACCCCCCGGTCGGGCTCCCCCCGTTTCCGGATGATGTGGAGATCCCATGGTCCCGCTGCGCTCCAGACGCCGTTCGGCCCTGACGGTGCCGGTCGGTCTGGCGCTCACCGCGGCTCTCGGCTTCCTGCCGGGCACCGCGTCCGCCGTACCGGTCGGCTCGTCCACCGCCTCACCGGCGGCGACCATCCCGGTGACCGCCCCCACCGACGGCCCCAAGCAGGCCTACGTGGTGAACACCCGGGTCGACCGCAAGACGGTCGCCTCGGTGCGCGAGGCGATCGCCCGCGCGGGCGGCGAGGTCGTCATCGCGTACGACCGGATCGGCGTGATCGTCGCCCACTCGGCCAACCCCGACTTCGCGAAGACCCTGCGCGAGGTGCGCGGCGTCACCTCCGCCGGGGCGACCCGCACCGCGCCGCTGCGCGCCGCGGGCACCACCCAGGAGGGCCCCCCGGAGTACCTGTCGAAGGCCGCGGCCGCCGCCGCGGGCAAGGCGTCCCTCGCCGCCGCGGGCAAGAACACGGTGCCCGACACGGAGCCGCTGGAAGCCGAACAGTGGGACATCCGGGCGATCGGCGCCGACAAGGCCGCGAAGATCAACCCCGGTAGCTCCAAGGTGACCGTCGCCGTGATCGACACCGGCGTCGACGACACCCACCCGGACCTCGCGCCGAACTTCTCCGCCTCCCAGTCCGCGAACTGCGTGGGCGGCAAGGCCGACACCTCGCCGGGCGCCTGGCGGCCCCAGACGCCCGACCACTACCACGGCACCCATGTGGCCGGGGAGATCGCCGCCGCCCGCAACGGCATCGGCGTGGCGGGCGTGGCCCCCGGGGTGAAGGTCTCCGGCATCAAGGTCGCCGACCCGGTCACCGAGCTGTTCTACCCGGAGGCCGTGGTCTGCGCCTTCGTGTTCGCCGCCGACCGCGGCGTCGAGATCACCAACAACAGCTACTACATCGACCCGTGGCTGTACAACTGCATGGCCGACCCCGACCAGCGGGCCGTCGTGCACGCCGTCAACCGGGCCCAGCTGTACGCCCAGCGCAAGGGCGTGCTGCACCTCGCCTCGGCGGGCAACTCCAACCACGACCTCGGCGGGGACGCGATCCTGGACGACTCCAGCCCCAACGACACGGTGCCGGTGCCCCGGACCATCGACCCGAGCGAGTGCTACGACCTGCCCACCCAGCTCCCGGGCGTGGTCACCGTCAGCGCGACCGGTTCGAAGGACGCCAAGTCGTACTACTCCTCGTACGGCCACCCCGTGGTGGACGTCGCGGCTCCCGGTGGCGACCGCCGCTACCAGATCCCCGACACCCCGTCGAAGAACGGGCGCATCCTCTCCACCATGCCCAACAACGACTACGCCTACCTCCAGGGCACCTCGATGGCCGCGCCGCACGCCGCCGGGGTCGCCGCGCTGCTGAAGTCCGAGCACCCGTGGGCCTCCCCGGCGGCGATCCAGGCGCTGCTCAAGGCCCAGGCCGACAACCCGGGCTGCCCGGCCGAGCCCTACGACCCGGACGGGAACGGGGTCGTGGACGCGGTCTGCGAGGGCGGCAAGCGGGTCAACGGCTTCTACGGCTTCGGCATCGTCGACGCCCTCGAAGCCGTCGACTGACCGGACCACCGCACCGCTCCGCACCACTGAGACCGGCCTCCCGGTCCGGTCCGGCCGACCCGTTCGGCCCGGACCGGACCGGGACCGGCCCCGGGGGGACGCCCGGCCGGCGGGCCGTCGTCCGCCCCGGGGCCACCGGGACGGGTGCGGCGGCGAGCACGACACGTACGACCCGTACGACACCGTGGGGCGGGCACCGCACGCACACCGCGCGTACCGCACGCGCCGTGCGCTCCGTGCGCCCTGCGCCGGAACGACCGCCCGACGAGGCGCCGACGGACGGCGGAACGAACCGAACTGCCCGAACTGCCTGACCAGCCCGAACGACCCGGCGACCCGGCGACCCGGCGACCCGGCGACCCGGACCACGCTGACGGTTCGGGACGGCGCTGACCGTTCCGGACGGCGCGTGCGCTTCCGGCGGCCGGGACGCCCGGAGCCCGTCGCACTCGCGCGGACTCCACCGCACCGGACCCCGTCCGGGAGGTCCCGGACCCCGGTCCCGGCCTTCGTCCGGCCCCCGGGGACGGAACACCCCCTCCCCGCACCGGCGGCCCGCGCACCCGGCGGACACCGCGCGGCGCCCGCCGCCCCGCCCGTGGAGCCCCGGCCCGGTAGCCGTAGCCGCCGGACGCCGTGCCCGCCCGCACTCCCCTCCCCTCCCCCGAGTTCCCCACCCCCGACCCCGGCGCGCCGTGCGCGCCGGTACGACGATCCGGAGATCAGATGAACAACCGTCGCCCGCTCACCCGGCGCACCGTCGCCGTTCCGCTCGGCATGGCCGTCGCCTCCACCCTGGCCTTCCTCCCCCACGCCACCCCGGCGACCGCCGCCGACACGGAGGCCACCCCGGCCGCGCTGAGCGCCGCCACGGTGACCGAGGGCACCAACCTCAGCTACGTCGTCAACCTGCGCCACCGGCACGCCGCCGACTCCGTGGAGCGGGCCATCACCCGCGCCGGGGGCACCGTCGTCGCCACCTACGCGAAGATAGGCGTGATCGTCGCCCACTCCACCGACCCGGACTTCGCCAAGGTGCTCCGCACCGTGCGCGGCGTCGAGTCGGCGGGCGCCACCCGGACCGCTCCGCTGCCCGCGCAGGCCACCGAGGTCGTCGGGGCGCCGCAGGTGCTCTCCGCCGAGGAGGTCCGGGCGGCCACCGAGGCGGCGACCGGCACCCAGGACCCGCTGCAGCCGCTCCAGTGGAGCCTGCCCGCGATCAAGGCGGACAAGGCGCACGAGAAGACGCTGGGCAGCCGGGACGTGACCGTCGCCGTCATCGACACCGGCGTCGACGACACCCACCCGGACATCGCCCCGAACTTCGACCGCGAGGCGTCCGTCAACTGCGTGGGCGGCAAGCCCGACACCACCGAGGGCGCCTGGCGTCCGGGCGCGGGCGAGAGCGCGCACGGCACGCACGTCGCCGGGGAGATCGCCGCGGCCAAGGACGGCGCGGGCATGACCGGGGTCGCGCCGGGCGTGAAGGTCTCCGGCATCAAGGTGTCCACCCCGGCGGGCTTCTTCTACACCGAGGCCGTCGTCTGCGGCTTCATGTGGGCCGCCGAGAACGACGTGGACATCACCAACAACAGCTACTACACCGACCCGTGGTACTTCAACTGCGACGACGACCCGGACCAGCGTGCCCTGGTCGAGGCCGTGTCGCGGGCCGCCCGGTACGCCGAGCGCAAGGGCGCGGTGAACGTCGCCGCAGCGGGCAACGAGAACTTCGACCTGGCCGCCGACGAGCTGACCGACCCGTCCAGCCCGAACGACAGCGTCCCGGGCACCCGGGTCGTGGACCCGTCCGAGTGTCTCGACATCCCGACCCAGCTCCCCGGCGTGGTGACCACCTCGTCGATCGGCGCCAAGGGCCTCAAGTCGTCGTTCTCCAACTACGGCAAGGGCGTCGTCGACATCGCCGCCCCCGGTGGCGACTCGACCGCGTACCAGCGTCCCGAGGCGCCCGCCACCAGCGGTCTGATCCTCGGCACCCTGCCGGGCGGGCGCTGGGGCTACATGGCCGGGACGTCGATGGCCTCCCCGCACGCCGCCGGGGTCGCCGCGCTCATCAAGTCCACCCACCCGCGGGCCACCCCCGAGCAGGTCAAGGCGCTGCTGTACCGGGGTGCCGACGCCACCCCGTGCACCGACCCGTACGACATCAACGGCGACGGCAAGGTCGACGCCGTCTGCGAGGGCGGCAAGAACCGCAACGGCTTCTACGGGGTGGGCGTCGCCGACGCCCTGGACGCCGTCGCCAAGAAGCACAAGTAAGCGCGGGCCCGCGCGGTAGCGCGGGCGACCGACGCGCCCCGGGCCGGGGCCGTCCGACGGGTAACGCGCGCCCGTCGGACGGCCCCGGCCCCGTCGCGTCCGCCGTCCGGTCGGACGGCACCGGCCCTCGCCGCGTCCTGCCCCGTCACGTCCGGCTCTCGTCGCGCCCCGCCCCGGCCCTGTCACGTCCGGCCCTCACCGCACCCCGCCCCGGTCCGGGCCGGTCCCGTCACGTCCGGCGCTCGTCGCGATGTGGCCGCCCCGGCACGTCCCACGGCCCGGGTCACTCGCCCTCCCGACGGTCCGGCCACGGGTCTAGGGTCGCGGCCATGACTCCTCCGCACCCCCCGCCGACCGAGCCGCCCGGACCGTCCGGACCGACCGGAACGTCGGAGCCGTCCGGGCCGGTCGCCCCGGACACCGCCGCCGCCTGGGCCGCGCTGGGCGGCGACCCCGCGCTGCTCGACCGGGTCACCGTCGTCGTCCGCGAGGGCGCCCTGTCCGCGCGGCTGCCGGTCCGTGACCTCGCCCGCGCCTGTGTGGGCTCCTGCGCGCTGGCGGCGGCCGAACTCGCCGCCGCCCGGCGGCCCGGTACGGACGTCCCGGAGGTGCGGGTGGACGACGGGGCGGTGGCCACCGCCTTCGTCAGCGAGCGGCACCTGCGGGTGGCCGGACGGACGCCGGTCACCTTCGCCCCGCTGTCGCGGTGGTGGCGCGCGGCCGACGGCTGGGTGCGCACCCACGCCAACTACCCGCACCACCGGGCCCGGCTGCTGACCGCGCTGGGGGTGCCGCCTGGCACGGACGACGAGGAGGCCGTGGCGCGCGTCGCCCGGGCCCTGGCCGACCGGGACGCCACCCGGACGGAGCAGACGGTGTACGCGGCGGGCGGGCTGGCCGTGGCCCTGCGCACCCCCGCCGGGTGGGCCGCCCATCCGGCGGGCGCGGCGGCGGCCGGAGGGCCCCTGGTCGTCCGGGAGCCGTCGGGTTCCCGGACGGGCCAGGCGCCCCCGCCGCACCCGCCGGCGGACGGTGAGCCGCCCGCCGCCGGGGTGCGGGTCCTGGACCTCACCCGGGTGATCGCCGGGCCGGTCGCCACCCGGGTGCTGGCCCTGCTCGGCGCGGACGTGCTGCGGGTGGACGCCCCGGGACTGCCCGAACTGGCCGACGCGCACGCCGACACCGGGTTCGGGAAGCGGTCGACGGCCCTGGACCTGGCCACCCGCTCCGGACGCCGTGACCTCGACGCGCTGCTGGAGCGGGCCGACGTGGTGGTGACGGGGTACCGGCCCGGCGGCCTGGACCGCTTCGGGCTGTCCCCCGAGGCGCTGGCCGACCGACGGCCCGGACTGGTCGTCGCCCGGCTGTCGGCCTGGGGGACGGCCGGGCCCTGGGCCGGGCGGCGGGGCTTCGACAGCCTGGTGCAGGCCGCCTCCGGCATCGCCCACGCCGAGGGGACGCCCGGCGGGGAGCCGGGGGCGCTGCCCGCGCAGGCCCTCGACCACGGCAGCGGCTATCTGCTCGCCGCGGCGGTGCTGCGTTCCCTGACGGAACGTCACCAGGACGGCGGGGGACGGTCCGTGAGCCTTTCGCTGGCCCGTACGGCGGCCTGGCTGACCGGAGCCGCCCCGGTCCCCGCACCCCGGTCCCACCCACCGGTGGGGACCGTCACGGGCGATCGCTACGACGCGCCGGACGTCTGGCTGGTGGAACGGGACACGCCAACCGGACGGCTGCGCCACGCCCTGCCGCCCGTCCGGTTCACGGGCGGTCCCCTCGACTGGGCCGCCCCGCCCGGACCGTGGGCGGCCGACCCGGCGCGCTGGCGGGACGACCCGGTCTGACTTGCCCCCGTCCGTCACGGGTGGTGAAGATTCGGTGTGGACTCCCTACCCCCGATATCCGGGGCGGCGGACGACACGGCGGTGGTCCGGCCGCCGTCGCCCGTCGCCCGGCCGACACGGCGCGGCCCCCTCGCCCGTACGGTCGCCGTGCTCGTCCTGCTGCTGCTCGCCGGGCTGATACCGCTGCTGGGCCCCTCGCTGGCGCTGGACGGAACCGGCGAGGACCCGGCGCCCGGCGTCCCCGGCATCGGACTGCTGCGCACCGTCCTGTTCGCCGCGCTCGCCGTGCAGGCCGGGGAGGTGCTCGGCGGACGGCTGACCCGCCGGGTGCCGGAGGTCCCCGTCACCGGACCGCCGCCCCCGTGGTCGGGGTACGCGGCGCTCGCGGGGACGGTGGCCGCGCTGGGGCTGGCCTCGGTGGTCGCGACCGGGAACCTGGTGCCCTCGCGACCGGCCGACATGGACCTCGGCGGGCTGTACCAGACCCGGGACGGGGCGCTGGCGCTGATCGAGGTGAACGCGTTCATCGCGGCGGGACTGCTGTACCGCTCGCGGTCGGCCGCCCTGCGGGTGCTGCCGCTCGCCGCGGTCGTCGTCGCCGAGGCGCTGCGCGCGCATCCGGTGACGGAACAGCAGCCGCTGGTCGGCTCGGCTCTGACCCTGGTCCATCTGACCTGCGCCTCGCTGTGGGTGGGCGGGCTGTTGTACGCGGTGCGGGCCGGATGGCGGTGGCGGTCCGTGTCCCCCCTGGCGGGTTCCGCGCTGCTCGGGGCCTACGCCCGGGTGGCGGCGGGCATGCTGGCCGGGGTGACGGCGACGGGGGTGGTCAGCACCCTGCGCAGGATGCCGCCGGACACCCTCCTCGATCAGTTGCGGACCACCTCCTACGGCCGGGTGCTGGCCGCGAAGCTGCTGCTCGTGGTCGTCGTGGTGGGGTTGGCGGCGATGGCGCGGGCCCGGCTGCGGCGGGCGGCGCGACGGCGCGGGCGGCACGGACGGCGGGCCCGTCCGGCCGATCCGCTGGCCGCGTACGCCCCGGCCCGGGTCGAGGTCGCTCTCCTCGCCCTGGTGGTGGCCGTGTCGGCGCTGCTCACCGCGGTGCCGGTGCCGATCCGGTGGGGCGCCCTGTGGTGGTGAGCGGCGCGACGCCGCCCGACGGGACCCCCGACGGCGTCTGCGGGCGGCGCTCCGCCGGACGGGACGGAACGGGGGAACGGGCCGGGGGAACGGGCGGGGCCGGGAGACGGCGGGGCCGGGCGGGACCGAGCTGAGCCGGGGCCGTGGGGACGCGCCGAGCGGCCGGGGCGGATGACCCGGCGGGGTACCCGGGGCGGGCTCCCCTTCTCCGGGGCGGCCCTCAGCCCCGGATCAGTGCCATCAGCCGTCGGTGCGTCGCGGCGTCGGCGGCGGCGACGAGTCCCCGTCCCCCCGGGCCGAGCGGGGCGCCGTCCACTCCGGTGACCACGCATCCGGCCGCCCGGCACAGGGCGATGCCCGCCGCGAAGTGGACGCTCTCCGAGAGGTCGGCACCGTCCGTGACGTACGCCGCCCGGCGGCCCGCCGCGACCCAGGCCAGGGCCAGGGCCAGCGTGCTGGACACCACCCGGGGCGGAAGGACCCGGCGAACCCGGGGTGGGCCAGCAGGTCCACCGCGCGGAAGGCGGGGGCGCCGGAGAACGGCGGGTCCAGGTTGACGTCCACCAGCCGGGTGGCGGAGGTAGGCACCAGGTCCGCGTCGACGCCCCGGTGCCGCACCCGGGGCGGGTACGGCCGTCGGTGAATTGACATCCTCTCCGTCCTAAAGGGCGGAGATTCGCGCCTGCCTGCCAGTGGATACCGGCTGGGGCTTCGGGTGGGTTCCTGTTTCTCCGCGCTGTGCCGGGACGGGTCCCGGTCTTACCCGCGCTCCGCAGGCTGACACGGCCAGTCCGGCCGCCTTGGCGACGTTGACCGCCGCGTTGATGTCCCGGTCCAGGTGGGCACCGCAGGCCCCGCATGTCCACGTACGGATGTGCAGGGGCTTGGGGCCGTCCTTGACGCCGCACTGCGAGCACACCTGAGACGTCGGCTCGAAGCGTCCGATACGGATGAGAGTGCGGCCGTACAGGGCGGCCTTGTACTCCAGCATCATGAGGAACGCCGACCATCCGGCGTCGTGCACGGACTTGGCGAGGCGGGTGCGGGCGAGCCCCTTGACCGCCAGGTCTTCCACGGCCACCGCTTGGTTCTCGCGGATGATCTTCGTGGAGAGCTGGTGGTGGAACTCGCGCCGCGCATCGGCGGTCCGTGCGTGGGCGCGTGCGACCTTGATGCGGGCCTTGGCCCGGTTCTTCGATCCCTTGGCCTTGCGGCTGAGATCCCGCTGCGCCTTCCTCAGCTTCTTCTCGGCCCGGCGCAGGAAGCGGGGGCTGTCGGTCTTCGTGCCATCCGAGAGGACCGCGAAGTGCGTCAGTCCCAGGTCGACCCCGACCACGCTGTCCGTGGTGGGCAGGATCCCGGGCTCGGTTTCGACCACGAACGAGGCGAAGTACCGTCCCGCACGGTCCTTGACCAGGGTCACCGTGGACGGAGTGGACGGCAGGGAACGTGACCACCTGACCGGAACGTCACCGACCTTCGGCAGCCGGAGCTTCCCGCCGGTCGTGATCTTCCATCCGGCGTTGGCGGTGAAGCGGACCGACTGCCGGGTGTCCCCCTTCGACTTGAACCGGGGCGGTCCCGTCTTCGGCCGCTTGCCCTTCAACCCGTCGAAGAAGTTCTTGTAGGCGGTGTCCAGGTCCCGGAGGGACTGCTGCAACACGACCGAGGACACCTCGGCGAGCCATGCCCGCTCAGGGGTCTTCTTCGAGGCGGTGAGCCGCTTGGACAGCTCGCCGGACGGGATGAACGGCAGCCCGGCGGCCCGGGCGGTCTCACGGGCCCGGAGGGCGTCGTTGAAGACCACCCGGGCACACCCGAACGCCCGCGCCAACGCCACGCGCTGACCGGCGCCCGGGTACACGCGGAAGCTGTACCGAAGCTGCACGCCGATCACCATACCCTTTGGTTTATGTCACCACGCTGGAACCCAAATCCCGATGTACGCACCGGCTGTCACGTCACCCACAACCTGCATGTCCACTTGGTTTTCGTCACCAAGTACCGGCGCAACGCCATGACCGACGCCATGCTGACGCGGTGCGAAGAGATCATGAGAGAGGTATGCGCGGACTTCGAGACCGAGCTGAAACAGTTCAACGGCGAGGACGACCACGTGCACCTGCTCGTGCACTACCCGCCAAAGGTCCAGCTCTCGAAGCTGGTCAACTCCCTCAAGGGTGTGTCCGCCCGGATGCTGCGCAAGGAGTACGACAGCCACGTCCGACGGTACCTGTGGGGAGGGCACTTCTGGTCCGGCTCCTACTTCGCCGGGTCCTGCGGCGGCGCACCGCTGACCGTGGTCAAGCAGTACATCGAGAACCAGAAGCGGCCCGTCTGACCATCACGGCAAGGCGCAGCGAACCCCGGCACTTCGCACCTCCGCCCCAAGGACGGCCTTCACCCCCGCCCTTGAGGGGTGGAGCACTGGCCAAGATCAGAGGTAGACCTCCCCGCCGAACGGATCGGCGACCGCCGCCGCGCACCGCCACGTTGACGGCGACCACCAGGGTGCCCGCCGCGTAGTTCAGCGTGCCGCACAGGGGGTCCACCCACCACTGCCGTCCGGTGTCGGCGCCGCCCTGCCGCCCGCCCTCCTCACCGATCACCGCGTCCCCGGGGCGGGCCGCGCGGAGGACGGCGAGCACGGCCCGCTCGGCCTCCAGGTCGGCGGTGGTGGCGAAGTCGCCGCCGCCCTTGTCCACCCGGGCGAGCGGCGCGCCGTACGCCCGGCGCACCACCTCGGCACCGGCCAGGGCGGCGGCCACGGCCACCTCGGCGTCGGTCGGCCCGGCCCCTCCGGCCGCCCGTTCCGCCGGGGGGTCCGCCCGGTGCTCGGCCCGGTGGTCCGCCGGGTGCTCCTGATGGTCCGTCACCGGTACCGACGCGCGTTCCGTCGCCCGTTCCGCCGTCCGCCCCGTCCGGCGGTCGGCCGGGTGCCCGGTCGTCCGTTCCGTCATGGGCTCCGGCTCGGTCACGCGTTCCGTGGCGGGTTCCGTCATGCGTAGGAGCCTAGGCCGTCTCCCGCGGCTGGACGCGGGGCGGTCCGGTACCGGCGCCGTGGCGTTCAGGGCACCACGAGCGCCTTGAGGGCGGTGCGCTCGTCCATCGCCCGGTAGCCGTCCGCGATCCGCTCCAGACCGACCGTCAGGTCGAAGAGCGGTGAGGGGTCCAGCGAACCGTCGAGGACCTCCGGCAGCAGCTCCGGCAGATGGGCACGGACCGGGGCGATCCCGCCGCGCAGCGCCACGTTCCGGGTGAACAGCTCCCCGAGGTCGACCCCCGAGGCGCTGCCGTGCGGCACCCCGACGAAGCCGACCGCCCCGCCGTCCCGGGCGGCGCCCACGGCGGTGCGCATCGACTCCTCGGTGCCCACCGCCTCCACCACCGCGTGCGCGCCCCGGCCGCCCGTCAGCTCCCGGACCGCGTCCACCGCCTCCCGGCCCCGCCCGGCGACCACGTCGGTGGCGCCGAAACGGCGGGCCAGCCCGGTCCGCGCGCCGTGCCGTCCCAGGGTGACGATCCGTTCGGCGCCCAGTCTGCGGGCGGCCAGCACCGCGCAGAGGCCCACCGCCCCGTCCCCCACCACGGCGACCGTCGCGCCGGGCCGCACGCCCGCGCCGAGCGCCGCGTGGTGACCGGTGCCGAGGACGTCGCAGAGGGCGGTGAGGGCGGCCAGCAGCCGGTCGTTCCCGGCCGCCCCGGCGGGCAGCCGCACCAGGGTGCCGTCCGCGTACGGCACCCGCACCGCCTCGCCCTGGCCGCCGTCGTAGCCGGGCCGTCCCCAGGCGCCGCCGCGCTCGCACGAGGACGTCAGCCCCTCCCGGCAGGCCGGGCACACCCCGTCCGACCAGGTGAAGGGCGCCACCACCAGATCCCCGGGGCGGCTCCCGGCCACCTCGGCGCCGGTGTCCTCGACGACCCCGAGGAACTCGTGCCCCATGCGCTGTCCCGGCCGCCGCCGGGCCGCTCCCCGGTAGGCCCACAGATCGCTGCCGCACACGGCCGCCCGGACCACCCGGACCACGGCGTCGGTCGGGTACTGGACGCGGGGCGCGGGCACGTCCTCCACCCGGATGTCACGGGGGCCGTGGATGGTGGTGGCGCGCATGGGACCGTCCCTGTGCCGTGCCGGTGCCCGTGCCGGACTCCGGCGGCGGATTCCGGCGGCGGATTCCGGTACCGGGCCTGGTGCCGGGGACGGTTCCGGACCCCGGTGCGGTGCGTTCCGGTGCCGGACCCCGGTGGGACCCCGGTGCGGTGCTCCGGCGGAGCGTCCCGGTCGCAGGTATTCCGGCCGGAGGTGTTCCCGGTCGGAGATGTTCCGGCGCGGTGTCGCGGCGCCGGTGTTCCCGTCCGGGGTCCGCCCGC
This sequence comes from Streptomyces sp. JNUCC 64, assembly GCF_054484115.1. Taxonomy (NCBI): domain Bacteria; kingdom Bacillati; phylum Actinomycetota; class Actinomycetes; order Kitasatosporales; family Streptomycetaceae; genus Streptomyces; species Streptomyces sp. JNUCC 64. The sequence continues at coordinate 6,674,871 of NZ_CM137015.1, read as the reverse complement.
ACGACCGGTCGCGGGGCACCGGTCCACGGCCGTGCCGTTCCCCCACGCTACGCCGCCGGGCCGTCCCTCCGCGCGGCGAAGGCCAGCAGGACGCCCCGGGCCAGCAGGAACTGGGCGACGAGATAGGTGAGCATCACCCAGGAGTCCGGGCTCGGCAGCTGCGGCCAGTCGGCGATCCCGGTGGCGATGAGCGTGTCGGACAGCAGGAACAGCGCCCCGCCGAGCCCGGCGGCCGGGCCGAGGGCGCCCGCCCGGAACGCCATCGCCGTCAGCAGCGCGCTGTAGAGGGCGACGGGGATCCGCAGCCCCGCCGGGAGGTCCGGCCACAGCAGGGCGACGGTGCCGACCAGCGCGGCGGCGTAGGCACCGCCGAGGGCGGCGCGCCGGGAGCGGGCCCCGGGGTCCCGGGCGGGCGCGCCGTAGCGGGCGAAGAGGACCAGGTAGCAGACGTGGCCGACGGCGAAGGACGCCATCCCGGCGAGGAACGCCGTGTCGTCGTCGACGAGCAGCAGCACGTCGCCGCCCCAGCCGCACAGCAGCGCCACGGTCAGCAGCCGGGGCCCGCCGCACAGGGCGGCGCAGACGGCGAGCAGGAGCAGCAGCACGGGTTTGACGGCGGTGTGCCCGGCGGACGATCCGGCGAGCAGGACCGCCACGTCGGCGGTGGCGGCCGCCGCGTACGCGGCGAACAGACCGCGGACCAGGGCGGGACGGCGGTCGGTGGGACCGGCGGGCAGGGGACGCGGGATCACGCGGGGTCTCCGGAGGGCGGGGCGGGCGGCGGGGAGGGGGCGGGGTGCCAGCCGGGGCCGCGCAGCAGCCGTCCGGCGCGTTCGCCCCAGGTGGTGGCGGTGCGCAGGTCCCGGGCGATGGCCGCGTACTCGTGGGTGGCGACCCGTAGCGGGTGGTGGGTGCCGATGTCCTTGGTGAGCCCGTACACGGGCCGCTCGGTCCGGGCGGCGAAGGAGCCGAACAGCCGGTCCCAGACGATGAGGACACCTCCGAAGTTGCGGTCCAGGTAGTCGCCCTGGGAGGCGTGGTGCACCCCGTGGTGGACGGGGGTGTTGAAGAGGTACTCGACGGGCCGGGGCAGGGGGCCGATCCGTTCGGTGTGGATCCAGAACTGGTAGACGAGGTTGAGCGAGGAGCAGAACGCCACCGCCGCCGGATGCGCCCCGGCCGCCACCAGCGGCAGGTAGAACGGCCAGACCGTGAGGCTGGTCCAGGGCTGGCGCAGCGCGGTGCTGAGGTTGAACTTCCGGCTGGAGTGGTGCACCACGTGGCAGGCCCACAGCACCCGGACGACGTGGTGGGCGCGGTGCGACCAGTAGTAGAGGAAGTCCTGGGCGAGCAGCAGCAGCGGCAGCGTCCACCACAGGACGGGCACCCGGAGCGGGGTGAGTTCGTACACGGCCGTGTAGACCGCGACGGCGGGCACCTTCCACAGCAGGTCGAAGAGGACGCTGCCCGCCCCCATGGTCAGGCTGGTGGCGGTGTCCCGGGCCGTGTAGCCCGCCGCCTCCCCGTCGGGGCGCAGCCGGTAGCTCACCATCTCCACGACGGTGAGCAGGACGAAGGCGGGCACGGACCACAGCACGACGTCGGGCAGAGGGGGCATGCGTGCACGGTACGGCGGCGCCCCGGGCCTCCACCAGACGTGGTTACCGACAAGTATCAGGGCGCGGACCGGCGCGTTTCCTGTCCACCTCCGCCAAGGGCGCCGGTCCCGTGGTCACACCGGCGGGCACGGCGGCACGGAGAGGACGGGGGGACGGGGAGGACGGGGAGGACGGCCGGGTCGCTAGATCCCGGCGGCCCCCAGCAGCGAGCCCACCGCGTAGGTGACGCCCATCGCGAGCGCGCCGCCGCCGACGTTGCGCAGCACCGCCCGCCGGGGTTCGGCCGCGCCCAGCCGGGCGCCGGACCAGCCGGTGAGGACCAGGGCGGCGAGCACCGACAGCACGGTCACCCCCAGCCGCCAGTCGGCGGGCGGCAGCACGATCGCCAGCAGCGGCAGCAGGGCGCCCACGGTGAAGGCGAGGAAGCTCGCCCCGGCCGCGTGCCAGGGGTTGGTGAGCCGGTCGGGGTCGATGCCCAGCTCCACCCGGGCGTGGGCGCGCAGCGCGTCCCGCGCGGTGAGCTGTTCGGCGGCCTCCCGGGCCACCGGTCCGCTCAGGCCCCGGGCGACCAGCAGGTCCGTCAGCTCGGCGAGTTCGGCCTCCGGCTCCTCCCGCAGCTCGCGGCGCTCCTGGGGGTGTCTGACGATTCCCCGTGGAGTGAGGAGCGGTGTCCGGTGCGTGCGATCGCAAGGCGCCGGAGAGTCCTCGTAGCGGAGCTACTAGGGCTTTTCGGCAACGCGGCGAGCGGGCGTGCCGGGCGCCGTGACGCCGCGGGGAATCGTCAGACACCCCCTAAGCCAGGGCGGCCTTCTCGGCGTCGCGCTGGGTGGAGACCGAGACGTACTCGCCCGCCGCCATCGACAGCGATCCGGCGAGCAGTCCCGCGAGGCCCGCCGTGAAGAGGGCGGCCCGGTCGTCGGTGGCGCCCGCGACGCCGACCACCAGGCCCGCCGTCGAGACGACCCCGTCGTTGGCGCCGAGGACCGCGGCCCGCAGCCAGTTGAGCCGTCCGCCGAGGGCGCCGCCGTGGGCCTCCTGGTGGGACGGCCGGGCGGGCGGGGGTGTCGGTTCGCTCACCCGGCGAGCGTCTCACCGCCGGGGCGGGCACGCCGGGAGCACGCCCCGGCGCGCCGCGCGGGGCCGGGCGCGCCCGGGGGGGGCGACCAGGCGGATCACCGTAGGCGTGCCGCCGACCCACATGTCGCCGGACCCACGTGCTCGCCGGGCCGACCCGCCACGGGTCCGTTCCGGCGGGCCGTGCGGGCCGTCGTGGTGGTCAGTCCGTGCGGGGACCGGCCTGCTGGACGACCTCGAACGACCACACGGTGGAGGCGGAGGCGGCGGGCCGGGGCCGCTCGCCCTCGCTGGCACCGCCCTGGTGGGCGGCCTTCATCGGGCCGTCCATCCACGCCTGGAAGTCCTCCTCGCTACGCCAGCGGGTGTAGACGAGGTACTGGTCGGTGCCCTCGACCGGGCGCAGCAGCTCGAACCACTCGAAGCCGTCGGAGCCCTCGACGGCCCCCGCGCGCGACGCGAACCGGCGCTCCAGCACCTCGCGCTGTTCGGCCGGGACGGTGAGGACGTTGATCTTCACGATGCTCATGCGTCCCATCCTGCCGTGCGACGGCCGCCGACCGCGCCCCGGGGTGGCGGGCGGCCACCGCGCGGTCCTTCCGCCGGACGGCCGCCGGTCACCCCGCCGTCCCACCGTCCCGGCGTCGTACCGCGTCCGGCCGTCGCGCCCCTCCGGAGCCCCCGCCGCCCGGGTACCCCGATGGCCCGATGCCCGGGTGCCCAGGTGCCGGGTGCCGCTGAACCCCGGCGCCGGGCCCGGGAAACCCCGTGGCGGGCCGTCACCGGCACCGCCTAGACTCCCCCTCGCGGGGGCGGCTCCGCGGCGTGCTTCCTTCTCCTTGCATCCTCTGCGAAGACTCCCTAGCGCGCTCACTCTCCGCCCCCGCTTCGTCGTATCCCGGGGGCCTTGATGAACGACAACGACCTGTCCCTGCTGCTGCTCCGGCGGCTGCGGACGGTGTACCTGGACTGCCCGGCGCGGACCGGAGGGCGGGCGCCGGACCCCAAGACGCTGGTCGCGGCCGAGATCTGGCTGCTGGAGCGGGGGTACACCCTGACCCGTCCGCTGCGCGAGGCCCTCGGCGGACTGGGCCGGATCACTCAGCGGGTGGCGGTCAAGGACCTGCTGGCCCGGCTGGACGCCCTCTCCGGCGCGCACCGCGTCCACCGGCCGCTGTTCCGCTACTTCCCGGTCTCCGTGCCGGACGACTCACACGAGCTGTACGCGCGGCGGGTGCGCGCGCTGCTGCGCCAGCGTCCCGAGCAGCCCTGCGTGCTGTGCGCCGCCACGGGCACCGTCCGTCCGGTGGCGCCCTGCGCCCACCTGGTGTGCCGGGCCTGCTGGGACGGCGCCGACTACACCGGCTGCCCGCTGTGCAACCGCCGGATCGACCCGGACGACCCGTTCCTGGTGCCCGTCGACGAGGCCGACGAGGAGCCCTTCCCCGTCCTGCCCGGACCGCTCGCCCCGCTGCTGCTGGGCACCGACCTCGCCGCCGACACCGGCCGGGCGCTGAACCGGCTGCTGGCCCGGCGCACCCCGCTGAACCCCCGGGACCGCGCGGATCTGACGGTCCTGCTGGAACACGCGCCGCCCCCGGCCGACTGGCTCCCCGACGAGATCCCGGTGCGCGAGTCCAAGGCGCTGGTCCTCGGGACGCTGCTGCGCTCCCCCGCCACCCGGGAGGCGGTCCGGCCGCTGCTCGCCGGGCGGCTCACCACCGCCACCGACGTGCTGCGGCTGCTGCGCGTGTGGTCGGGCTGCGGGCCCGACCTCATCGGCCCGGGGCCGCTGCGGTCCCTTCCGCGCGGGCTGCGCCGGGAGCTGCTGGCCGCGCTGGAGGCGCTGCCGGTGCGGGCGCTGGTCGAGGACATGAGCCGACGGCCCGGGTGGTGGAAGGCCGTCGGTGAGGTGCTGCACCCCTTCGAACGGCACGAGCGGCACCCGGGGGCGGCCCTGGCGTTCGCCGTGGTGCGCGGGACCCGGCTGCGGCCCGACGCGCTGGGCGCGGCGCTGCGCGCGACGGCCGACGCGCACCCGGACGCGGTGCGGCGGGTGGGCCGACGGCTGCGGCCGGTGCGGCACGGCGCGGCGGTGGAGGCCGCGCTGGCCTCGGGGGACGGCGCGGCGGCGTTCGGGCTGCTGCTGGGGCGGCCGGGGCAGTTGCTGCGCCGACTCGACCACGTGCTGCGGGTGTCGGGCCCGGACGGGCCGGACCCGGCGGTGGCCGCCGCGCTGGGCCGGGCGCTGCCGGGGGCGGGCCCCGGTCCGCTGCTGGCGGCGTACGGGGAGTTGCGGACCCGTCAGCGGCCGGGCGACCGCCGGGTGTTCCTGCCCCGGAGGCGGGCCGCGCACACCTACGCCGTACCGGACGTCCGGGCGCCGCTGCCGGGCCCGCTGGTCCGGGAGGTGTGCGGGGCGCTGGAGGCGGAGGTGCTGCGGCGGCTGGCCGGGGCGCCCCCGGTGGACCTCGCGGTGATCGACGCGGAGCTGGTGGACCTGCCGGTGCCGTCGGCCGAGCACACCGCGTCGGCGGCCCTGGTGGACCTGCCCCGGGGCAGTGTGCGACCGCTGCCGGAGGGGGACGTCGTCCGGCTGTTCCTGCACTGGCGGCAGCCCGGCACCGACTCCGTCGACCTGGACCTGTCGGTGGCGCTGTACGACGCCGGCTGGGGGTTCGCCGGGCTCTGCGACTACACGGAGCTGACGTTCGGCGGGCGGGCGGCCGTCCACTCGGGGGACCTCACCTCGGCGCCCGCCCCGCACGGCGCCACCGAGTACGTGGACCTGGACCCGGCGGCCCTCGCCCGGTCCGGGGCGCGCTACCTGGTGCCGGTGGTCCTCAGCTTCGACAACACGCCCTTCGGGGAACTGGCCGAGGGGTTCGCCGGGTTCATGGCCCTGCCCCGGGAGGGCCGGGACGGCCGGTTCCACCCGGGGGCGGTGCGGCAGCGCTTCGAGCTGACGGGGCCGGGCCGGATCCAGCTGCCGATGCTGGTGGACCTGGTGCGGCGGGTGTCGGTGTGGACGGACGTCCAGCTGCCGGTGTCCGAGGGGTACCACCACGTGTCCCGGCACCGCTTCCGGCTGGGGCGGCTGAGCCGCGATCTGTACCGGCACCTGGGCGCGGGCCGGGTCACCCTGTGGGACCTGGCGGTGTGGCACGGGGCGGCCCGCGCCGACGAGGTGGCCGTGGCGCACCGCGCGCCCGGCGGCGACGGGACGGGTGAACTGCGGCGGTACCGGCGGGCCGACGGGGAGGACCGGGCGGCGTTCGCGGCCCGGGTGCGGGAGGCGGGCGCGCCCGACGGGGTGCGGCACGGGGACGTCGACGCGCTGGTCGCGGCGCACGCGGCCGGGAGGCGGGTGCTGCTGGCCCTGGTGGCGGGCGATCCGGCGCCCGAGGACGTCACCGGCGAGGTGTACCGGCTGCTGCCGGGGCCCGTCGACGGCTGCGGACTCGACCCCCTGACGGCCCGGGACCTGGTGGCCGCGCTGGCCCCGGCGGACCGCCGGACGGACCGGTCCGCCGCGCCGGGAACCGGCCCGTCGTCAACCGCGCGCCCCGGGGGGTGAGTTGCCGGGACCCCGGACGGGGCCGCCCCCGACGGGTGGCGGCGGACGGGGTGTCGGCGCCGGGACGTATCCTCAGTGACCATGCTCGACGACCGAACGACCGCAGCGCACCCGCCCGAGTGGCCGACCGCCTACCCCGAGGGGTACGCGGTCGTCGACGTCGAGACGACCGGTCTCTCCCGGGACGACCGGATCGTGTCCGCCGGGGTCTACCGGCTGGACGCGCGGGGCGAGGTCGAGGACCACTGGTACACCACGGTGAACCCGGAGCGGGACCCCGGTCCGGTGTGGATCCACGGGCTGACGGCCGGGGAGCTGGCGGGCGCGCCCCTCTTCACCGAGATCGCCGGGGAGTTCGCGGCCCGGCTGGAGGGCCGGGTGCTGGTGGCACACAACGCGGCCTTCGACTGGTCGATGATCGCCCGGGAGTACGCCCGGGCGGAGCGCGTCCCGCCGGTCCGTCAGCGGCTGTGCACCATCGCGCTCTCCAAGGAGCTGGGGCTGCCGCTGCCCAACCACCGGCTGGAGTCGCTGGCGGCCCACTTCGGGGTGGTCCAGCAGCGGGCGCACCACGCGCTGGACGACGCGCGGGTGCTGGCCGAGGCGTTCCGGCCGAGTCTGCGGGCGGCGGCGCGCGGCGGGCTGCGGCTGCCGCTGCTGGAGTGCCTCCCGCTGACCGAGTGGGCGCGGGGGGCGGCGGCGCCGGTGATCGGGCGTCAGTCGGGGTACGGCGGCCGGTCGGGCGGGGCCCCGTCGAGCTGGCGCCCGTCGCGCAAGCGTCCGCCGTGCCCGTACCCCAACCCGGGGCGCTACGTACCGGGCGGGGCGCTGCGGCAGGGGATGCGGGTGGCGTTCTCCGGGGACACCTCGGTGGACCGGGAGCTGTGGGAGGACCGGGCCGTCGAGGCGGGGCTGCACGTCGCGACGAGCCTGTCGCGGCTGACGAGCCTGCTGGTCACCAATGACCCGGACGGGGCCACCAGCAAGGTGGCGAAGGCCCGTCAGTTCGGCACCCCCGTGATCGACGAGGCGGCGTTCGGACAGCTGCTGCGGGACGTGGAGCCCGCCGGGGAGGGCTGACGGACCGGCGCGCTCCCGTCGCTCGTGTCGTTCCCGGGAGCGCGGTGCGACGATCGGATGGTCGGGTGAAACGGGCGGGACGCGCGGCCCGCCGCCCGCCGTGTGCGGAACCCGCACCGCACCCTGTGGCGCATGGCACGTTGTGAGGTCTGCGGAAACGACTACGGCATGTCCTTCGAGGTGCACGCGCAGGGCGCGGTGCACGTCTTCGACTGCTTCGCCTGCGCCATCCACCGGATGGCGCCGCTGTGCGAGCACTGCCGGGTCCAGATCATCGGTCAGGGCGTCGAGGTGGCGGGGCACTGGTACTGCGGCGCCCACTGCTCCCGCGCCGACGGGCGGGTGGGGATCATCGACCGGGTCTGAACCGACCGGGTCCGCCCGGACCGCCGCCCGCCCGCACCGCCCGACCGGACCGCGCCGCCCGGCGGGTACCCGCCGCGCGGGCCCGGTACCCGCCCCGGCACCGGAGGCGCCCCGCCCGGCACCCCTGGCGGGGAGCGCCGCCGGTCCGGGTTGTACGGTCGTGGGGTGTACCGCTTCCTGTTGTCCCGGCAGTGGGTGATCCTCACCCTCCTCGCCCTCGTCCTCATCCCCGCGATGATCGAGCTGGGCTTCTGGCAGTTCCACCGGCACGAGAACCGGGTGGCCCACAACGAGCGGGTCCGGGCGGCGATCGAGGCACCGCCGGTGCCCGTCGGGAAGCTGACCTCCCCCGGACACCAGGTGCCCGACTCCGACCGGTACCGCCGGGTCACGGCACGCGGCACCTTCGACACCGGGAACGAGTTCGTGGTGCGCCGCCGCACCAACGCGGACGACCAGATCGGGGTGCACGTGCTCACCCCGCTGGTCCTCGACGGCGGGCGGGTGCTGCTGGTCAACCGGGGCTGGATCCCCGCCGACGGACCGCAGACCGAGGTGCCCCCCATCCCCGCGCCGCCGCGCGGCGAGGTGACGGTCACCGGGCGGCTGATGCCCGACGAGACCACCGCGAAGAGCGGGATCAAGGACCTCCGGGGGCTGCCCGACGGCATGATCATGCTGATCGGCAGCGCGGCCATGTCCGAGGAGCTGGGCAAGCCGGTGCTCGGCGGCTTCGTGGAGCTGGTCGCGCCGGCCCCGTCCGGCGGCACCCCGCAGCCGCTGTCCTCCCCCGACCACAGCGGCATCGGCGCCCATATGGCGTACGCCGTGCAGTGGTGGCTGTTCACCGCCGCCGTACCGGTGGGCTGGGTGATCCTGGTCCGCCGCGAGCTGCGGGACCGGGCCGCCGAAGCCGCCCGCGAGGCCGCCGCGGCGGAGCGGCCGTCCACGCCTGCGGGCGTCTGAGCCCCCACGGTCCCGGGACGTCCGGCCCACGGTCCCGAGGCGTCCGGCCCGCCGCCCCCGGTGACCGCGCCCCGGGAGGCACCGGTCCCACGGCACGCGCACCCGCCCCCGGACGGCCCGCCCGGGCCCCGGCGCGGCACGACCCGGTCACCGTCCGGACCGGCCGGTGCCCCCGCCCGTCGGGGCCGGGGGCAGGATAGGGGCATGGATCTTGGACTGAAGGACCGTGTCTACGTCGTCACCGGCGCCACCCGGGGCCTCGGCAACGCCACCGCCCGCGCCCTCGTCGCCGACGGCGCCAAGGTGGTGATCACCGGACGGGACGCGGACCGCGCCGCCCGTGCCGCCGAGGAGCTGGGACCGGACGCGGTGGGTCTCGCGGCGGACAACGCCGACCCGGCGACCGGGGAACGGCTGGTGGCCGCCGCCCGGGAGCACTTCGGCGGCTTCGACGGCGTACTGATCAGCGTCGGCGGTCCGGCGCCCGGATACCTCGCGGACAACACCGACGAGCAGTGGCGGACCGCGTTCGACACGGTGTTCCTCGGGGCGGTGCGGCTCGCCCGGACGGCCGCCGCCGAACTGGGCCCCGGCGGGGTCATCGGCTTCGTCCTCTCCGGCTCGGTGTACGAGCCGATCTCCGGACTCACCATCTCCAACGGGCTGCGCCCCGGTCTCGCGGGCTTCGCCAAGTCCCTCGCCGTGGAGCTGGGCCCCCGGGGCGTACGGGTGGTGGGGCTGCTGCCGTCGCTGATCGACACCGACCGGGTGCGGGAGCTGGACGCGCTCTCCGCCGACCCGGAGGCCACCCGGGCCGCCCACGAGGCACGCGTCCCGCTGCGCCGCTACGGCACCCCCGAGGAGTTCGGCAAGGTGGCGGCGTTCGCGCTGTCCCCCGCCGCCTCGTTCCTCACCGGCGTGATGCTGCCGGTCGACGGCGGGACGCGGCGCGGCTTCTGACCGGACGGCGGGACGACGGCCCGTCCGGACGGCGCGTCCGCGCGGTTCAGGTGACGCGTTCGGCGGGGTGGCGCTCGCCGCGCAGCCGGACCGTGGCGGGCAGCCGGGCCAGTCCGGTGGCGGCGCGGGCATCCGCGAGGACCCCGTCACCGAGTCCGCGCAGCGCCTCGCGGGGCGCGGCGTGCGGCTCCAGGGTGAGCCGCACCCGGGCGGCGGGCGCGGTGCGGCGGCCGGTGAGGGTGACGGCGGCGGCGCCCACCCCGTCGAGGTGTCCGGCCTCCGAGGTGAGGGCGGCCTCCAGGGCGCGCCCCCGCACCAGCGCCGCCTCGCCGTCCCCGCTGTCCACCAGGACCTCGGCGAGACGGCGGCGGCGCAGCACCGAGGTGAGCCACCACAGGGTGAGCAGCACCAAGACGGCCAGCACCGCGATCACCGTCGGCCACCACCAGCCCTCGTCCCGCCACCGGGTGCGCCGGGCGGCGCTGAGCAGGACGTCGCCCCGCCCCTCGTGCACCCACCAGGAGGGCGGGCGCACCCCGAGCCCGACCGCGAGGACGGAGCCCCCGCCGACCAGCAGGACCAGTCCGATCGCTCCGAGGAGCAGCCGGTTGACGGTGCGGAGCACGTGGTTCATCCCTTCCGACCGGGGCGCCGCACCCGCAGCCGCAGCGACGGGGGGTGGCCGAGGCCGAGGTCGTGGACGCCGTCGGTGAGGACCGCGTCGAGGTCCCGGCGGACGTCCGCCAGGTCGCGGAAGTGCGAGACCGCGCGGACGTCGGCCCGGCGGCGGCGCACCCGGACCCGGACCGACTGCACCCCGGAGACCTCGACGGCCCGGTCGCGCAGGGCCGTGGCGGCGGCGCGGCGGTGGAGTGCGGCACTCAGGTCGGGGACGGGTCCGCGCATCGGCAGCAGGGCCCGCAGACCGGGGGTGAGGGCGAGCACGAGGAGGAGCAGCCCGAGCGCGGCGGCGGCGCCCGCGCCGAGGAGGACCCCGGTGTCGTCCAGGGGGCGGGTGGCGAGTTCCCGGGCGAGGGCGCGGCGCCAGGCCATGGCGGGGCGGCCCGCGCGGACGGCGGCGACGTCGTAGAGGAGCAGCCCCGCGCCCGCGAGGAGGACCAGGGCGGCGAACGCGGCGGGGACCCGGCGGGCGGACCAGAAGCGGCGGGGGACGGACCGCGGGGCCTCGGGCCCGGGGGCGTCGGTGCCGTCCGGGGCGGGGGCCGCCGGACGGGCGGCCGGCCCGGGGGCCGTGCTCACCGCAGGGTCCCGTGTTCGCCGTCCCGGGGCGGGCGCAGCCGTTCGACGAGGACGGTGACCTCGGGGACCTCCAGTCCCGCGAGGGAGGTGACCCGTTCGGTGACCCGGCGGCGGACGGCGGCGCAGTGGGCGCCGATGTCGGCGGGGTAGCCGAGTTCCAGGACGATCCGGACCCGGGCGGTGTCCTGGTGGACGACGACCGTGGCGTGCGGACGGGCGCCGGGGGGCTCGGGGGCGGTCTCCAGTGCCTCGTGGGCGGCCTGTGCGGCGATCTTGGCGATCACCCGGTCCGCGATCCGGGTGGCGCCGCGCTCGGCGGGCCCGACGGACGGGGCGGGCACCCGTCACCGCCGCCGGTCGTCACGGGCCCGGAAGAAGTCCCCGGGTTCGAGGTCGCCGTCCAGGAACCGGCCGGCCACGAAGCCGACGGCGCCCAGCGCCGCCACCAGCAGGAAGGCTCCGAAGCCGCCGAAGTACCCGGCGAAGCCCAGTGCCATTCCGGCGATCAAGCCGACCACGGCCATGCTCATGGTGCGCTCCTCTGCGCGAGTGCGGTGCGAGTGCGGTGGGGGTGCGGTGCGCGGGCCCGGGGACGTGTGGCGCGCCCGCCGCCGGGCGGGCGCGGGGGCCGCCGGGCGGCGGGCCGTGGGCGGTCCGGGACGGGGACGGTCCTGGACGGTCCGGGGTCCGGGGCGGGTGGGGGTGGTCACTGGAGGCGGGACTCGGGTTCCTCGTCCTCCTCGTCGGGCAGCTTGACGTCGCTGACCGCGATGTTGACCTCGACGACCTCCAGTTCGGTCATCCGTTCCACGGCGGTGATGACGTTCTCCCGCACGGCGCGGGCCACCTCCGCGATGGCGACGCCGTAGTCGACGACGATCTCCAGGTCGAGGGCCGTCTGCACCTCGCCGACCTCGGCCTTGACGCCCCGGGTGACGGACTTGGAGCCACCGGGCACCCGGTCGCGGACCGCGCCGAAGGTGCGGGACAGTCCGCTGCCCATCGCGTGCACCCCGACGACGTCGCGGGCGGCGAGCCCGGCGATCTTCTCGACGACGCCGTCGGCGATGGTGGTGCGGCCCCGGGTGGCCGGATCACCCCCGCCCCGGGCGGTCGGCCGGTCGCGCTGGCCCGTGGAGGACGGTCCCGTGGTGTCAGGGCTCTTCCGCGTGCTGTCGGTCATCGCCGTTCCCTCTCGCCTCTCACCGGGGTGGTATGTCCTGAAAACCACGGTAGGCGGGGTGGGACGGTCGCGCCCGGGGGGATACGGCGGGTGGCGGACGGCGGGCCCGTTCCGGGTGACCGGCCGGACCCGCGCCGGATCAGTCGCCGAGGCCCGCGAGGTCGCGCAGCCGTCGGGCCTGCGCGGCGCGCTCGGCGGCGCGCTGTGCGTCGAGGTCGCGGCCGGTGGCGCCCTGGAGCAGGGCCTTGGTCTCGATGACGGCGTCACGGTCCGCGGCGAGCAGGGCGGTGGCGAGGTCGTCGGCGGCGGCGTCGAGCTGGTCGCCGGGGACGACGAGGTTGACGAGGCCGACGCGTTCCGCCTCCGCCGCCTGGACGGAGCGCCCGGTCAGACAGATCTCCAGGGCGCGGGCGTAGCCGACGAGGGCGACGAGGGGATGGGTGCCGGTGAGGTCGGGCACCAGTCCGAGGGCGGTCTCGCGCAGGGAGAACCGCGCGTCCTCGGCGGCGACCCGGAGATCGCAGGCGAGGGCGAGCTGGAAGCCCGCGCCGACGGCGTGTCCCCGGACGGCGGCGACGGTCACCAGATCGCGCCGCCGCCACCAGGTGAACGCCTCCTGGTACCCGGCGATGGTCGCGTCGAGTTCCTCGTCGGTGCTCCGCGCGAGGTCGGTGAAGGACGGCTCGCCCGGGATGCCCTCGGGGGTGAACGCCCGCCGGTCGAGGCCCGCCGAGAAGGACGGGCCCTCGGCGCGCAGCACCACGACCCGGACGGTGCCGGGCAGCAGCCGCCCGGCCTCGGCCAGGGCCCGCCACAGGGCGGGGCCCTGCGCGTTGCGGCGGGCCGGATCGGTCAGGGTGACCGTGGCGGACGGACCGGCGACGGTCAGTCGCACACCGTCCCGGTCGAGTACCGGCTCGGACATGGGGCGCCTCCGGGGGTGCGGTCCTGGGGCCCGTGCGGGGGCGCCGGGCGCGGGAGCGCTCGGAGCCGGGTACGCGGGCACCCGTAAGTGACTGCACAGTAACCACCCGGTCGGGCATCCGTCCGACCGGGTGGCCACACCGGAACCGCTGACGAGCCGGTGGAGCCGCCCGGACGTCAGCCGGCGGCGGCCTTCTTGCCCCGGGTCGCCCCGCCGCGTCCCCGCAGCGTGACGCCGGACTCGCTGAGCATCCGGTGGACGAAGCCATACGAGCGGCCGGTCTCTTCGGCCAGCGCCCGGATGCTCGCACCGGAGTCGTACTTCTTCTTCAGGTCTGCCGCGAGCTTGTCACGCGCGGCGCCGGTCACCCGGCTGCCCTTCTTCAGAGTCTCGGCCACCCGTGCCTCCTCATGGGAAGTGCGCTCTGGACTTCTCATGATCACCCCTCCCGCGCTTCCTGGCCACCCATTCGACAAGGTCCACACCGCTCCGCCGCCCGTTCCGGAAGCGAAGACCGCGAGGGGAATCTTTGCCTCCGCTTGTTCGCGCGGGGCGCCCCGCGCGAAGCCGGGAGCGAATCAGCAGGTCAGGGCGGGCACGCCGGAGGCAGGCGGAACCTTTGATTCCGTCCAGGAAAGTCCATGTAGGACGCACCGCTGCACTAGGCGATCTCACACCTTTGATGGATCACCGCTAGGCCGAATGATCCATACGCAGTGGATCACGCTTTCGGTCAAGGAGATGCCGGAGCGTTCCCCCGGACGGGGGACGCGGGCACCCGCACGTCGTACGGGTGCCCCGGGAGCGGGTCAGGCGAGGGCGATGAGGTCCGCGTAGTCGGCGCCCCACAGGTCCTCGACGCCGTCGGGCAGCAGGATGATCCGCTCGGGCTGGAGCGCCTCCACCGCGCCCTCGTCGTGGGTGACGAGGACGACGGCGCCCTGGTAGGTGCGGAGCGCGCCGAGGATCTCCTCGCGGCTCGCGGGGTCGAGGTTGTTGGTGGGCTCGTCCAGCAGCAGGACGTTGGCGGAGGAGACGACCAGGGTGGCGAGGGCCAGCCGGGTCTTCTCCCCGCCGGACAGCACGCCCGCGGGCTTGTCGACGTCGTCGCCGGAGAACAGGAACGAACCGAGCGTCTTGCGGACCTGGACCAGGTCCAGGTCGGGGGCGGCGGAGCGCATGTTCTCCAGGACCGTGCGCCCGGGGTCCAGGGTCTCGTGCTCCTGGGCGTAGTAGCCGAGCTTGAGGCCGTGGCCCTCGACGACCTCGCCGGTGTCGGGCTTCTCGACCCCGGCGAGCAGTCGCAGCAGGGTGGTCTTGCCCGCGCCGTTCAGCCCCAGGATGACGACCCGGGAGCCCTTGTCGATCGCCAGGTCGACGTCCGTGAAGATCTCCAGCGAGCCGTAGGACTTGGAGAGTCCCTCGGCGGTGAGCGGGGTCCGGCCGCAGGGCGCGGGGTCGGGGAAGCGCAGCTTGGCGACCTTGTCGCCCTGGCGGACGGCCTCCAGACCGGACAGCAGGCGCTCGGCGCGCCGGGCCATGTTCTGCGCGGCGACCGTCTTGGTGGCCTTGGCCCGCATCTTGTCGGCCTGCGCGTTGAGTGCGGCAGCCTTCTTCTCGGCGTTCTGGCGCTCGCGCTTGCGGCGCTTCTCGTCGGCCTCGCGCTGCTGCTGGTAGAGCTTCCAGCCCATGTTGTAGACGTCGATCACGGAGCGGTTGGCGTCCAGGTAGAACACCTTGTTGACGACCGTCTCGACCAGGTCGACGTCGTGGGAGATGACGATGAAGCCGCCCCGGTACGTCTTGAGGTAGTCGCGCAGCCAGACGATGGAGTCCGCGTCGAGGTGGTTGGTCGGCTCGTCCAGCAGCAGGGTGTCGGCGTCCGAGAAGAGGATGCGGGCCAGCTCGATCCGGCGGCGCTGACCGCCGGAGAGGGTGTGCAGGGGCTGTCCGAGGACCCGGTCCGGCAGGTTGAGCGCGGCGGCGATGGTGGCGGCCTCGGCCTCGGCGGCGTATCCGCCCTTGGTGAGGAACTCCGTCTCCTGGCGCTCGTACTGCCGCAGGGCCTTCTCCCGGGTGGAGCCCTGGCCGCTGGCGATGCGCTGCTCGTTCTCCCGCATCTTGCGGATCAGGGTGTCCAGTCCACGGGCGGACAGGACGCGGTCGCGGGCGAGCATGTCGAGGTCGCCGGTGCGGGGGTCCTGCGGCAGATAGCCGACCTCGCCGGAGCGGGCGACCGTCCCGGCGGCGGGGACGCCCTCGCCCGCGAGGACCTTGGTGAGGGTGGTCTTGCCCGCCCCGTTGCGGCCGACGAGGCCGATCCGGTCGCCCTTGGCGATGCGGAAGGTGGCGGATTCGATGAGGACACGGGCACCGGCACGCAGCTCGATACCGGAGGCGGTGATCACGGACGGACTCCTGGGCGGATGGACGGCGAGAGGGGGCGGCGAGGGCGGTGACGCCGTCTAATGCGCGAGGAGAACAGCCATGGGAGAAGTCTAACGGGCCCGCGCAAGGGGATTTCCCGGCGCGGGGCGGTGCCCGGAGCCGCCGGGACGCCGCCCCGAGCGCGGTCCGGGGCTCCGCCCGGAGCGCGGTCCGTGGTCTGGGCACGCGGTCTGGGCCCGGGCACGCGGCGTGGGGGCGTCCGGGCGCTCCGGAGGGCGCGTCCGTGGCGCCCGGCGGGCGGCGGGGGCGGGCGGTCGCCAGACTGGGGGAGGTCACGTTCCGTCGATCCGGGCGTCCGGTGGCCCGGGCCGCCCGGCCGAGGAGGGCTCCCATGGCGAGGACCGACGACGGCTCCCCCACCGTCTACCCGACCCTGCTGTACGGCGACGCGCGCGCCGCGATCACCCTGCTGACGGAGGCGTTCGGCTTCACCGCCGTCCACGTCTACGAGGACGGGGAGGGGCTGGTCACCCACGCCGAGCTGGCCCTCGGCAACGGCGCGGTGATGCTGGGCTCACGGGGGCGCGGGGGCCGGTTCGACGAGGTGATGGCGGGCGGCGGGCCCTCGGGCACCTATGTGGTGGTCGAGGACGTGGACGCCCATCACCGGCGGGCGGTGGAACACGGGGTACGGGTCCTGGTGCCACCCACCGACCAGGACTACGGCTCCCGGGACTATCTGGCCCTCGACCACGAGGGCAACGTCTGGAGCTTCGGCACCTACTCCCCCGACCTCGGCGGCTGAACGCACCGCCCGGCCGGGGGGGGACGGTCAGCCGCCTCCGGTGTGCACCTGGAACGCCGCCCTGCGGACCGCCTTGGCGAGCGCCGGGTCGGGGTGGGCGGCGGCGAGCGCGACGAGCACCTGGACGGTGCGGGGGTGGCCCACGCCCCGGATGTCGTCCAGCAGCGCCGGGACGGTGGGCTGGGGCGCGGACTCCAGATGGCGCACGAGCAGCTGGGTCTCGCCGTGGTCGGCGACGGCCGCCGCCGTGTCCACCCAGAGCCAGACCTCCTCGGCGCGGGTCAGCACGGTGTGCGCGTCCTCGGGGTCCACGCCCTCTATCTCGGCGAGCCACAGCAGGGCGTAGGGGCGCAGCGACGGTTCGTCCCGGACCAGCCGGACCTCCGACTCGGCGGGGGCGCCGACCACCCGCAGCGCGTCGAAGGCGAGCCCCCGCAGCAGGGCGTCCTCGCCCCGGGCGGCGGCGATCAGTTCGGTGACGGCGCTGGAGACGGTGCGGGCGGCGAGCCAGGCGCGGTACTCGGCGCGGGCCTCGCTGGGCCGCAGCCGGGCGCAGCCGCGCAGCATCGCCTCGGCGGAGTGCTCGATGTTGCCCCCGGCGGTGCTCTGGGCGGCCACGCAGATCTGCTCCAGCTTGACCCACACGGCCCAACTGCCCAGCGGGGTCAGGGTCGCCTGGCCGTCGGCGCAGGTGAGGGCGCCGACGGCGGTGAGGGCACCGAGGGCCCAGTCCAGCAGCGCGGAGACCACCGGCGGGGCCAGCTCCCGGGGCCGCTCCGGCACCACGGTCCCGGTCCCGGCGTCGTAGGGGATCTCGCAGCGTTCGGTGCGCAGTTCGGTGACGCGCTGTTCCAGCAGGTCCAGCAGTTGCGGCACCGGGACGGGCCCGGCGGACAGCTGGAGGAAGGAGAGCACCTGCGGCATCGCCTCGACGACCTCGCCGACGGCCGTGGCGTCGGGTCCGGCGGGCGCGGGGTGGGCGAGCGACCAGGCGTCGAAGAGGGCGACCCAGCCGCGCAGCACGGCGGTGTCGTCGCGGTCCCAGGCGCGCAGCCGCCAGCCGGGGCGGGCGGAGTCGCCGTGCACCTCGACCAGTCCGGCCAGCCGGGCGGTGTCCCAGTCGGCGCGGACCTGGTCCGGGGTCAGCCCCAGCTCGGCGGCGGCGCGTTCGGCGGTCGCCGTGGAGAGGGTGCCCCCGCCGCCGGGGGTGGTGGCGAGGGTGTGTTCCGGGGGCGCGGCGGCCGGGTCGGGAACGGCCCGGGGGGCGGGGCGGTCGTCGTCCCCGGGGCCGGGCGCGGGAGACAGCGCGGTGTCGGCCCAGCGCGCGATCCGTACGGCGCCCGCGAGGCCGGTACGGGCGGTGCGGGCCAGTTCCCAGGGGGCTGGGGTGCCCTCGGGGGGCCTCGGGGCGGGACGGCGGGAACGCCGTTCACCGGCCGCGGGGGCGGTGGCGCTCAGAGAGCGCGGACGGACGAGTCGGAGCCTGGAGTCGCGCGGGGTACGGGACGTCACGGGTGCAGTCTTCCGGTTGACGGTCCGAAAACCCAAACGGAATGGCGCGCGAGGAGCTGGCGAACGTCTGCTCGGTGGTGGGTCCCGCGTTCGAGAGAGAACAAGCGGAGGCCCCCGGGGAGGGGGACGCCCGGCACGGACGGGGTGTGAGCGGAGGGACCGTCGTCACAGGGGGGCGGGGAGGGTGTGGGGTGACGGGGGCGCTCAGGGGGGCTGTTGGGGAGAGTGGGCCGGGCGGGGACGGGGCGACCGGACGGATCGTGGGGCGGGAGGGTCAGCCGAGGGGGGTGAGGAAGCGGCGCAGGGCCTCCTCGTAGCCCGCCGGGTCCACGTTCCACATCGCGCCGTGCGGGGCGTCCGGCACGGTGTGCAGGGTGACCAGGTCGGGACGGGCGCGGGCGAGGGCACGGGAGGGGCCCCAGGGGGCGATCGCGTCGTCCGGGCCGTGCACCACCAGCGCCGGGACGTCCAGTTCGCCCGGGTCGGTGCCCGCGCGGGCCTCGCCCGGGGGCAGTCCGGCGCGGCCCTCGGCGGCGCGCACCGCCAGCGGGAGCAGGGCGTGGGGCACGTGGCGGGCGGCGGCGAGGGCGCGGACGGTGACCTCCCAGTCGAGGACCGGGGAGTCCAGGACCAGCCCCACGACGTGGCCGCGGAGCGGGGAACGGGCGGCGGCCCGCAGCGCCATCGTGGCGCCGGTGGACCAGCCGTACAGGACCAGACGGCGGGCGCCGTGGTCGACGGCGTGGCGCATGGCCGCGTCCAGGTCCCGCCACTCGGTCTCGCCCAGGTGGCCGAGGCGGTCGGCCGCGCGGGGCGCGCCGGGGTCGCCCCGGTAGGCGAGGGACAGCACGGGGAACCGGCGGCGGTGCAGGAAGTCCATGACGACCATCGGGTGCTCCCGGGTGGTGCCCAGGCCGTGCGCCGCGACGACCCAGGTGTCGCGGGCCGCCGGGACCACCCAGGCGGGCAGCACACCGACCTCGCCGGGGACGGTGACGTCGGTGTGGTCGAGGCCGAGGGCGGTGCCCGGGTCGCCCACGTGGACCTGGGGGGTCAGCCGGACCCGGGCGCCCGGGGTCAGGGCGCCGAGGGTGACGCGTTCCAGCCGCCGCACGACCGTGTCGGCGGTGTGCGGCGCTTCGGGCACCACCGGGCCGACCACCGCGTGCACCCGGTCGCCCGCCAGCCCGTAGGTGCCGGGGCGGAGGCTGGCGAGGTCGCGGGTCAGGGTGACGTGGTCGTCGGTGACGGCGTGGACGGTGAGCGCCGGGTCCCCCGGGAACGGCCGTCCCGGCCGGGGCCGCAGGGCGGTGTCGCTGGCGAGGCGGCCCGCGGCCAGGGAGAGCAGGGCGGTGGTCGCGGTGGCGGCGGCAGCGGTGACGGCCGCCGCCGCGACATGGGCGGTACGCACGGTGTCCAGTGTCGGGGCGGGGTGGGGGCGGGGCCAGCGGGGCGCCACGGCGGGCGTGGTGGTTCACCTGGGCGGTGCACTCCCGGCCGCCGCCGGGGCGCGCGGCGCGGGTTCGGAGGCGTCCGTTCGCCGTTCGCTCCCGCCGTCCGTTCCGGAGGGAGCGGGACCGTGCCGCTCGCTCCCGGGCGCCGTTCGTTCCCCGCCCCCGGGTTCCCATTCGCCCTTTCCGGGTTCCCGTTCGCCGTTCACCGTTCACCGTTGATCGTTCGCCGTTCGCCGTTCGCCGTTCGCCGTTCGCCGTTCGCGGCTTCCGGGCTTCCGGGCTTCCGGGCTTCCGGGCTTCCGGGCTTCCGGGCTTCCGGGCTTCCGGGCTTCCGGGCTTCCGGGCTTCCGGGCTTCCGGGCTTCCGGGCTTCCGGGAGCGGACGGTCCGGGGAGCCCGTCCGTTGCGGGCCGTTCACCTTCCGTCCCCCGGGCCCGGACCCACGGTGAACGGCCCGGAACGGAGAGGTGAACGGGCCGGCGGAGCGGGCGGCGGGCGGGCCGGGGAACGGGTGTGCCGGGGTGGGCGGAGGCGGCGCGCGGGGGCCCCGGTCCGGATGGGGTTTCGGCGGTCCGGAACGGCGGGCGGACGGATTCCGCTTCGCACCGTGACGGCGTCGTGACGGCACCGCGCCGCGTTCCGGCCCGGCCGGGGCCGCGGAGCCCCGGTGCCGGGCGCCGCGAGGGGCGCCTCCGCCCGTACGGGACCGCCGGGCGGGTGACGTTCCTTACTCAAACGTGACAAAGAGGACAGTTGGTTCGCTGAACGGGAAGAGCGTCGTACAGTCGGATGAGGTGGTGAACGGACCTCCGGTACGGCATGGCAACCGCTTGTACCGGAACCGCCGGAACCCCTCCGTTTCGGGCCCGTGAAGCCCTCCGGCGACCCGGCCGCGACATGCGGAACCGCCCTGCTCCAGATCGGGTCACCGCGATGCCTGCCTCAGTTCATCTTCCGTTCACTCAGGTTGCCTACGTTCCAACCGCCACTGACGTCCAACAGAAGCCTGGGTAAATGGAAAACATCACGCTCCTCCTCGGAATCGTGATCGTCACCGCTCTCGTGTTCGATTTCACGAACGGTTTCCACGACACAGCCAACGCGATGGCGACGACCATCTCGACAGGCGCAATGAAGCCCAAGACGGCGGTGGCCATGTCCGCCGTGCTCAACCTGGTCGGTGCCTTCCTCTCGGTCGAGGTCGCCAAGACGATCTCCGGCGGCATGATCAATGAGGACGGCATCTCACCTGAAGTGATCTTCGCGGCGCTCGTCGGCGCCATCCTCTGGAATCTGCTGACCTGGCTCCTGGGTCTGCCCTCCAGCTCCTCCCACGCCCTCTTCGGCGGCCTCATCGGTGCCGCGGTCATGTCGGCCGGCTGGGACTCGGTGAACGGTTCGACCGTCGTCACCAAGGTCCTGATCCCCGCCGTCGCCGCGCCCCTGGTGGCCGGTGTGGCCGCGATGCTCGCGACCCGCCTCACCTACAAGATCGGCGCCAAGGCCGACGACAAGGCGACCTCCAAGGGCTACCGCATCGGCCAGATCTCCTCGGCCGGTCTGGTCTCCCTGGCGCACGGCACCAACGACGCACAGAAGACCATGGGTGTCATCACCCTGGCGCTGGTCACCGGTGGCGTGCTGGTGCCCGGGTCGAACCCGCCCTTCTGGGTCATCGCCTCGGCCGGCATCGCCATCGCGCTCGGCACCTACCTCGGCGGCTGGCGCATCATCCGCACCATGGGCAAGGGCCTCACGGACCTCCAGCCCCCGCAGGGCTTCGCCGCCCAGACCAGTGCCGCGACGGTCATCCTGGCCTCCTCGCACCTGGGCTTCTCGCTCTCCACCACGCAGTCCTGCTCCGGTGCCGTGATGGGCGCGGGCCTCGGCCGCAAGGGCGGGGTCGTCCGCTGGTCGACCGCCACCCGGATGTTCGTCGCCTGGGGTCTGACCCTGCCCGCGGCGGCCGTCGTCGGCGCCCTCGCCGAACTGCTCACCAAGCAGGGCACCTGGGGCGTCATCGCGACCGGCGCCCTGCTGATCGGCGGATCGACCGCGATCTGGATCATCTCCCGCCGCGAGGTCGTCGACCACACCAACGTCAACGACGTGGACACGGACGAGCCCGCGGGCGTCGTCACCACCGCCATCGCCGCGGTGACCCCGCCCCCCGCCGGTCCGGTCGGGGACACCACCACCGCCACGGGCGACCTCACGGCGACCGTCCCGGCGGAGAACGGCCCCTCGACGGAGTCCGCCCCGCGGACCGCCAAGGTGTAAGGAACCTCCATGAAAATCGACTGGGTAGCACTCGGCTCCGTGTTCGGGGTCAGCCTCGTGGTCACGGTGGCTCTCGTGGGCCTGTTCACCCTCGGGATCGTGGGCCTCTCCAAGCGGGAGACCGCGCTCGCCGGGGAGGGCGGCGCCAAGAACGGCTCGGCGGCCCTCGCGGTCACCGGCGCGTACGCCTGCTTCGCCCTGTGCGTCGCCGCCGTCGCCTACGGCATCTACCTGATCGTCGCCTGACGTCAGGACCGCGTTTTCCCCGACGGCCCGGTGGGTCACCGTTCCCAGGACGGTGACCCACCGGGCCGTCGGTCGTACGGGGCCGACGGACCCGCCCGTACCCCCAAGAGCCGGTGCCCGGCCGCCCGGGGCCGGTGGCCGGACCGGGTTCCCGGCCGCATGTGGGGCTTCACACACCGCGCCGCCGCAGGTCAGCGCCCGGTTGACGGGTGTTCTCGGGGCGTGGTGGACTGCCGGGGCCATTACGGCGGCAGCAGAGGAAGCCGGTGCGAATCCGGCGCGGTCCCGCCACTGTCACCGGGGAGCCTCCCCCACACCGAACGTCACGGCCGCACGGCTGGAAGACCGGGGGCGGCGCCGATCCGGGGAGCCAGGAGACTCTCGCCGTCGTTTCCGTCGACCCAGGGCGCGGACCCTGAGTGAGGACACAGCGATGCCGGGGCGCCCGTCTCCCGGTCCCGAGCGCCGGTGCGCGGGACCCCTCCACCGTCCACGCGTCCCCCGGGGCCGGGCGGGCTGAGCCGATGCGGGCCGGGCGAACCTTCGCGTACGGCGCCACCGCCGGACTGATCGGCGACCTCCTGTTCGGTGACCCCCGACGGGGCCACCCGGTCGCCGCCTTCGGTCGTGCCGCGGGCGCCGTCGAACACCTGTTGTGGCGCGACCACCGGGGCTGGGGCACCGTGCACACCCTGTTGTGTGCCGGGGGCGCGGCGGGCGCAGCCGCGCTGGCCGCGCGCGCCGTGGCGCCCTCGCGCGCCGCCTCGGTGGCGCTGACCGCCGCCGCCACCTGGGCCGTCGTCGGCGGGACCAGTCTGGGCCGGGAGGCCCGTGTCATCGGCGAGGCGCTCGCGGCGGACGATCTGACGGCCGCCCGGCGGCGGCTGCCCCATCTGTGCGGCCGCGACCCCGAGGCGCTGGACGCCGACGGCATCGCCCGCGCGGTCGTCGAGTCCGTCGCGGAGAACACCTCCGACGCCGTGGTCGGCGCGCTGGTGTGGGGGGCGATCGGCGGGGTCCCCGGGCTGGTGGGCTTCCGCGCCGTCAACACCCTGGACGCGATGGTCGGCCACAAGTCGCCGCGCCACCGCCGGTTCGGCTGGGCCTCGGCCCGTCTCGACGACGTCATGGGCTGGCCGGGGGCCCGGCTCACCGGCGCCCTCGCGGTGCTCGCCGGGGGTGCCCCGGGGTCCGCCGCGCGGACCTGGCGCGCCGACGCGGGGAGCCATCCGAGTCCCAACGCGGGCGTCGCGGAGAGCGCGTTCGCCGGGGCGCTCGGCGTCCGGCTCGGCGGCACCCTCTCCTACGCCGGACGGGTGGAGCACCGGCCGGTCCTCAACGGGGGCGGCCGTGCCGTGGCGGTGGCGGACGTGGAGCGCGCGGTACGGCTGTCCCGGCGGGTCGGCTGGCTGGCCCTGGCGGTGTGCGCGGCCGGACGCGGGGCGCTCTCGGTCCGCGCCGCCCGGCGCGCCGGGGCCGTCGCCACGGCCGCCGCCACGGCGGCCGGGAGCGGTGGGGCCGCGAAGGCCGCGGCCACCGTCATCGGAAGGGGTCGGTAGGGGTGCGGGGCGGACTGCTGGTCGCGGGGACGACGTCCGACGCGGGCAAGAGCGTGGTGACCGCCGGGATCTGCCGGTGGCTGGCGCGCCAGGGCGTCAAGGTGGCGCCGTTCAAGGGGCAGAACATGTCCCTCAACTCCTTCGTCACCCGGGACGGCGCCGAGATCGGCCGGGCCCAGGCGATGCAGGCGCAGGCCGCCCGGGTGGAGCCCAGCGCGCTGATGAACCCGGTGCTGCTGAAGCCCGGCGGGGACCGCACCAGCCAGGTGGTGCTGATGGGCCGTCCGGTCGGGGAGATGAGCGCGCGCGGCTTCTTCGGCACGCGCGGCGGCCCCGACGACGGCCGCCCGGTGCCCGGCGGGCGGCGGGCGCTGCTCGGCACGGTCGTGGAGTGCCTGGAGGAGCTGCGCGCCACCCACGACGTGGTGGTCTGCGAGGGCGCGGGCAGCCCGGCCGAGATCAATCTGCGGCGCACGGACATCGTCAACATGGGCGTGGCCCGGGCCGCCCGGCTGCCGGTGCTGGTGGTCGGGGACATCGACCGGGGCGGGGTGTTCGCGTCCTTCTTCGGGACGACGGCACTGCTGGCCCCCGAGGACCAGGCGCTGGTGGCGGGTTACCTGGTGAACAAGTTCCGGGGCGACGTCTCGCTGCTGGAGCCCGGACTGGAGATGCTGCGCGGGCTGACCGGCCGCCCCACCTACGGGGTGCTGCCGTTCCGGCACGGGCTCGGCATCGACGAGGAGGACGGGCTGCGGGTCTCCACGCACGGCACGGTCCGCGGGGCCCCGGCCGCTCCCCCGGTGGGCGCGGAGGTGCTGCGGGTCGCGGTGTGCGCGGTGCCGCTGATGTCGAACTTCACGGACGTGGACGCGCTGGCCGCCGAACCGGGGGTGGTGGTCCGCTTCGTGGACCGTCCGGAGGAGACCGCCGACGCGGACCTGGTGGTCGTCCCGGGCACCCGGGGCACCGTGGGCGCGCTGCGCTGGCTGGAGGAGCGGGGGCTCGCCGGGGTGCTGCGCCGCCGGGCCGCCGAAGGCCGTCCCGTCCTCGGGATCTGCGGCGGCTTCCAGGCGCTGGGCGAGCGGATCGAGGACGAGGTGGAGTCCCGGGCGGGCACCGTCGACGGCCTCGGTCTGCTGCCGGTGCGGGTGCGGTTCGCCCGGGAGAAGACCCTGGCCCGGCCGTCCGGCGCGGCGCTGGGCGAGCGGGTCGAGGGGTACGAGATCCACCACGGGGTGGCCGACGTCCTCGGGGGCGAACCGTTCCTGGACGGCTGCCGGGTGGGCGCGGTGTGGGGCACCCACTGGCACGGTTCGCTGGAGTCGGACGGCTTCCGGCGGGCGTTCCTGCGGGAGGTCGCGGCGGCGGCGGGGCGCCGGTTCGTCCCGGCGCCGGACACCTCGTTCGCGGCGCTGCGCGAGGAACAGCTCGACCGGCTCGCCGATCTGATCGAGGAGCACACCGACACCGACGCGCTGGGCGCGCTGATCGCCTCGGGTCCGCCGCCGGGGCTGCCGTTCGTCCCGCCGGGCGCGCCGTGACGGCCGCCCCGGTGGCGGGGCCCGCGGCCTCCGGACCCACCGGCCCCGGACCCGCCCGTACGGGCCGACCGCGCGTCGGCGTCGTCCCCGTCACGCACGGCACGGGAGCCGCTCGCGTCATGAACGCCGCACACGGCACCGGCACCGCTCGCCTCATGAGCGCCACGCACGGCGCGGGTACCACACACAACGCGGGCGCCACCCGCGTCATGAGCGCCACGCACGGCACGGGTACCGCCCACGGCACGGGCGCCACGTACGACCCGCACGACACGCACCTCACGCACGACCCGCACATCACGACCCCAGTACCGTCCACGCCCCGCGCGGGCCGCAACGACAGGGAGGGCCACGGGTGACCACCCCGTATCCATTCACCGCCATCGTCGGTCAGGACGACCTCCGGCTGGCACTGCTGCTGAACGCGGTGTCGCCCGCCGTCGGCGGCGTCCTGGTGCGCGGCGAGAAGGGCACCGCGAAGAGCACCGCGGTCCGGGCCCTCGCCTCGCTGCTGCCGGAGGTCGCGACGGTCACCGGCTGCCGCTTCTCCTGCGCGCCCGACGCGCCCGACCCGGGCTGCCCGGACGGCCCCCACGAGGTGGGCCCGGCGGCCCGGCGGCCGGCGCGGATGGTGGAACTGCCGGTCGGCGCCTCCGAGGACCGGCTGGTCGGCTCGCTGGACATCGAACGGGCCCTCACCGACGGGGTGAAGGCGTTCGAGCCGGGACTGCTGGCCGACGCCCACCGCGGCATCCTCTACGTGGACGAGGTCAACCTCCTCCACGACCACTTGGTGGACCTGCTGCTGGACGCGGCGGCGATGGGCGCCTCGTACGTGGAGCGCGAGGGCGTCTCCGTGCGGCACGCGGCGCGGTTCCTGCTGGTCGGCACGATGAACCCGGAGGAGGGCGAGCTGCGGCCGCAGCTGCTGGACCGGTTCGGGCTGACCGTCGAGGTGACGGCGGACCGGGAGCCCGCGCGCCGGGTCGAGGTCGTCAAGCGGCGCCTCGCGTACGACGACGCCCCCGGGGGCTTCGCGGAGCGCTGGGCCGGTGAGGAGGCGGCGCTGCGGGAGCGGATCTCGGCGGCCCGCGCCCTGCTGCCCTCGGTACGGCTCGGGGACGGCGCGCTGCTGCGGATCGCGGCGGTCTGCGCGGCCTTCGAGGTGGACGGCATGCGCGCGGACATCGTGATGGCGCGCACCGCGACGGCGCTGGCCGCGTGGGCGGGCCGGACGGACGTCCGCACCGAGGACGTCCGGCGGGCGGCCCTGCTCGCGCTGCCGCACCGCAGGCGCCGCAACCCGTTCGACGCGCCGGGACTGGACGAGGAGAAGCTGGACCGGGTGCTGGACGGGTTCGGCCCCGACGACGAGCCGGAGCCCGAGCCCCCGGCCGGACCGTCCGGGGAGCAGGACGCCCCGGACCCGGACGACGCGGCGGGCCCGGACGACGCGGCGGGCCCTGAGGACGGGGACGAGCCTGACCCCGATCCGGACGGCCCCGGCGGCCCGGGCGGAAGCGGTCCGGACGACGGTCCCGGCGCCCCGCCCCCGCCCCGGAACGCGCCCGAGCAGGAGCCCCCGGCCCGGCCCACCGACGACGCCGACGCCCCGGAGGCCCCCGAGGGACAGCCGGTGGGCGTGGCCCCCGAGCGCCCCGCGACGGCCGCCGGCGAACCCTTCCGCACCCGGACGCTGACCGTGCCCGGGCTCGGCGAGGGCGCGGCCGGGCGCCGTTCCCGGGCGCGCACCGAGCACGGCCGGACCACCGGGGACCGCCGTCCCCGGGGCGCCCTGACCTCGCTGCACCTCTCGGCGACCGTCCGGGCCGCCGCCCCGCACCAGCGGGCGCGCGGCCGGTCGGGCCCCGGGCTGGTGGTGCGCCGGGACGATCTGCGGCAGGCCACCCGGGAGGGCCGGGAGGGCAATCTGGTGCTGTTCGCGGTGGACGCCTCGGGTTCGATGGCGGCCCGGCGGCGGATGAGCGCCGTCAAGGGCGCCGTGCTGTCGCTGCTGCTCGACGCCTACCAGCGGCGGGACAAGGTCGGGTTGGTGACCTTCCGGGGCGCGGAGGCCGCGCTCGCGCTGCCGCCGACCTCGTCGGTGGACACGGCGGCGGCCCGGCTGGGCTCGCTGGCGACCGGCGGCCGGACCCCGCTGGCGGCGGGGCTGCTGCGGGCCCGCGAGGTGCTGCGGGTGGAGCGGCTGCGGGACCCGGCGCGACGGGCGCTACTCGTCGTGGTCACCGACGGCCGGGCGACCGGCGGGGTGGAGCCGGTCGGCCGGGCGGCGCGCGCGGCGCGGCTGCTGGCGGCGGACGGGGTCGCCTCGGTGGTGGTGGACTGCGAGTCGGGTCCGGTGCGGCTGGGGCTCGCGGGGCGGCTGGCCGTCGACCTCGGCGGGACGCCGGTGACGCTGGAGGAGCTGCGGGCCGACGCGCTCGCGGGACTGGTCAAGGACGTACGGGGCGCCGAGGGCGCCCGGGGAAGGGTCGCGTAATGCCACAGGGACAGCCGTCCGTCGTACCGGAGGACGGGCTCACCACGCGTCAGCGCCGCAACCGGCCGCTGGTGATGGTGCACACGGGCGTCGGCAAGGGGAAGTCCACGGCGGCGTTCGGAATGGCGCTGCGGGCCTGGAACCAGGGCTGGCCGATCGGGGTGTTCCAGTTCGTCAAGTCGGCGAAGTGGAAGGTCGGCGAGGAGAACGCGCTGCGGGTGCTGGGCGCCAGCGGCGAAGGCGGCACCGTGGACTGGCACAAGATGGGCGAGGGCTGGTCGTGGATCCAGCGGACGCCGTCCAGCGCCGTCGAGGGCGCCGACCCCAACGAGGTGAACGCGGCGAAGGCCCGGGAGGGCTGGGAGCAGATCAAGCGCGACCTCGCCGCCGAGACCTACAAGCTGTACGTGCTGGACGAGTTCGCCTATCCGCTGCACTGGGGGTGGATCGACGTGGCCGAGGTGGTCGCGGTGCTGCGGGACCGTCCCGGCAACCAGCACGTGGTGATCACCGGGCGCAACGCCCCCGCCGAGCTGGTGGAGTTCGCGGACCTGGTCACCGACATGTCGAAGGTGAAGCACCCGATGGACGCGGGCCAGAAGGGTCAGCGGGGCATCGAATGGTGACGCGGCCGCCCCGGGCCCTTCCCGGGGCCCTCCCGGTGGCCGGGTCCCTCCCGGGTCCGGGTCCGGGGTCGGCGACGGGGAGACGCCCGTGACCTCCGTACCCAGGCTGGTCGTCGCCGCGCCCGCGTCGGGCACCGGCAAGACCACCGTGACCACCGGACTGATGGCGGCGTTCAGCGCGCGCGGGCTGACGGTCTCCCCGCACAAGGTGGGGCCCGACTACATCGACCCCGGGTACCACGCCCTCGCCACCGGCCGCCCCGGGCGCAACCTGGACGCGTACATGTGCGGCCCGGAGCGGGTCGGCCCGCTCTTCGCGCACGGCGCGCGCGGCGCCGACCTCGCGGTCGTGGAGGGCGTGATGGGCCTCTACGACGGTGCCTCCGGGCAGGGCGAGCTGGCGTCCACGGCGCAGGTGGCGAAGGTGCTGCGGGCGCCGGTGGTGCTGGTGGTGGACGCCTCCTCGCAGTCCCGGTCGGTGGCAGCGCTGGTGCACGGCTTCGCGTCCTTCGACCCCCAGGTGCGGATCGGCGGGGTGATCCTCAACAAGGTCGGCTCCGACCGGCACGAGGAACTGCTGCGGGACGCCCTGGAGGAGGCGGGCATGCCGGTGCTGGGCGCGCTGCGCCGCGCGGAGGGCGTGACCACCCCGTCCCGGCACCTGGGTCTGGTGCCGGTCGCGGAGCGGCACCGGGACGCCACGGCGGCGGTCGAGGCGATGGCGGAGACCGTGCGCCGGAGCTGCGACCTGGACGCCCTGCTGGCCCTCGCCCGGACCGCTCCCCCGCTGGACGTCACCCCGTGGGACCCGTCCGTGGTGCCCCCGGCCGTGCCCGACGGGCGGCGCCGCCCGGTGGTCGCGGTGGCGGGCGGCGCGGCGTTCTCGTTCCTGTACGCGGAGCACCCGGAGCTGCTGTCCTCGGCGGGCGCCGAGGTCGTCGTCTTCGACCCGCTGCGCGACGAGCGGCTGCCCGAGGGCACGGCGGGCCTGGTGATCGGCGGCGGTTTCCCCGAGATGTACGTGGGCGAACTGGCCGCGAACGAGACGCTGCGGGCGGAGGTCGCCGCGCTGGCCGGGGCGGGCGCCCCGGTGGCCGCCGAGTGCGCCGGGCTGCTGTACCTGGCGCGCTCGCTGGACGGGCGGCCGATGTGCGGGGTGGTGCCGGGGGACGCCCGGATGTCGGGACGGCTCACCCTCGGCTACCGGGAGGCGGTGGCCGTCTCCGACAGCCCGCTGGCGGTGACGGGGACCCGGCTGCGGGGCCACGAGTTCCACCGGACGGTGCTGGAGCCGGGCGCCGGGGCCGTCCCCGCCTGGGGGCTGCGCACTCCGGCGCCCCGGGTCGAGGGGTTCGTGCTCGACGGGGTGCACGCGAGCTATCTGCACACCCACTGGGCCGCCGAACCTGGCGTCGCCGGACGGTTCGTGGCGCACTGCGCCGCCTGGGCCGAGGCGGGGGCGGCCGGGACCGCGGGGACGGCTGCTGGGGCTGCTGCGAGGGTGCCGTCGGCCGGGGCTGCCGGGGCCGACGGGGAGCCGGTCGGGGCCGCCGCCGAGGCCGGGCGGTCGTCCGGGGGCGCCCGGACGGACGCGCCCTGAGCGGCGGGCCCCCGGACCCCGGGGCGACGGCGCCGGGGTCTGGAGCGGCGGGGGCCGGAGTGGCGGGGACCTGGCTCCCGGCGCGGAGACCGGCGGGGACCCGGCCCCCCGGGAGGGGAGCGGCCGGGTCAGTGCGCGGCGGAGCCGATGACCAGCCACATCAGGCCCGCCCCGGCGACCGTGCACAGCAGGGTCGTGCGGGCGGGGTGGCGGTGGCTGGCCTCGGGGAGGATCTCGGCCGCCGCGATGTACAGCAGGACCCCGCCGAAGAAGGCGAGGTACCCGGCGAGGGTGTCCGCCGGGATGGTGAACAGCAGGGTGGAGGCGGCTCCGGCGACGGGGGCGACCGCGTCCGCCAGCAGCATGGCGAGGGCCTTGCGCCGGTCGTTCCCGTAGGCGCTGGTGACGGTGTAGGTGTTGAAGCCGTCCGCGAAGTCATGGGTGATGACGGCGATCGCGACGCTCACCCCCATCGTGGTGTCCACCTGGAACGACGCGCCGATGGCGATCCCGTCGGCGAGGCTGTGCGCCACCATGGCCGCTCCGGCGCCGAGTCCGGCGCGCGGCACGTGGCCCGGGTCGTGGGCGCCGTGCTCGGCCTGGCGCAGGGCGAGGAGGCGTTCCCCGACGTGGGCGGTGAGGAACCCGCCGACGAACAGCAGCAGCGCCACCGGCACCCCGTGCACGGACGTGGTCACGCCCTCCAGCGCCTCGGGCAGCAGGTCGAAGCCGACGACGCCGAGCATCAGTCCGCCCGCGAAGCCGAGCACCAGGTGTCTGCGGTCGACGACCCGTTGCGCCGCCCAGCCCCCGACGAGCGTCATCACGAACGATCCCAGCGCCACCAGCACGGCCATGCCCCCTTGCTAGCGGATGGGCGGGCGCGGCGCACGCACCCGCCCCGCCGGTCACCCGACCGCCGCCCCCACCGCCTCCGGTGGTCGGGGGGCTCCCGTCTCCGGGCCGGGGAGCGCGGATGACGCCGCCGTCCGTCCCGGCCGGGGTGATCGCCGGGGTGGGCGCCTCGCGCGGGGTCGGCCGGGAGGAGGTGGTGGCGCTGGTGCGGGGCGTGCTGGCGGAGGCCGGGGTGGACCCGTCCGCGCTGACCGCCCTGGCGACGGTCGACCGCCGGGCCGGTGAGCCCGGGATCACCGGGGCCGCCGCGCTGCTGGGGGTGGAACTGCGGACGTACTCCGCCGGGGAGCTGGCCGGGGTGCCGGTGCCGCATCCGTCGGACGCGGTGCGGACGGCGGTGGGGACCTCCTCGGTGGCGGAGGCCGCCGCGCTGTACGGGGGCGGCACGCTGCTGGTCCCCAAGCGGACGTCGGCGGGGACCGGGGCCCGCCCCGCGCGGGCGACCTGCGCGCTGGCCCGGCACGGTGACCGGCACTCGCCCCGGTGACGGGCCCCGGGTCGACCGCCCCCCATGGACACGTGTGAGCATGACGGACGTGCCCGCGCGCGACGGACGCGCCTGAGCGCGCCGGACACGGGTGAGCGCGACGGGTCCGGCGGTCGGCCGGGCCCTCGGCGGTACGGCGGGGCGCTGCGGTAGGGCGGGACACGGCGATACGGCCGGGCGCTGCGGTGCTCCCGGTCGCGGACGGGCGCGGCTCGTGGCGTGGCGCGGCGGTCACGGCACGGGCGCGGTGTTGCGGCACGGGCGCGGTGTTGCGACGGTCGCGGCCTGGGCGCGGTGTTGCGGCGGTCGCGGCCGAAGCGCGGCCCCGAGGGGCCGCCGCAAGGCCCGGGGGCCAGCGTGGGATGACGGAGATGACGAGGCGCCGGTGACCGTGGGGTCGCCGGTGGCGGGCGGGAGCACGGATGTCCACTGAGGTGACCGAGGTGACGACGGCGGACGGGGGGACGGACCTCCCCGGGACGGCGGCCACCGTCCCGGAGGCTGCGGGCGCCGTCCCGGGACCGTCCGGCGGCGCCCCGGGCGCGGTGCCCGACGGTGTCCCCCGGGCGGCGCGCCCGGACGTGAGCGGGGCCGCGTCCACCGCGCCCGGAAGCACGACCGCGAGCCCGCCCGGGACCACGGCCACGAGCCAGCTGGGAAGCGCGAGCGCGGACGGGACCACGACCGGGAGCACGGCCGCGAGCCCGCCTGGAAGCCCGGACGGCACCGGCGGCTCCGCCGGGTACGACCTGCGTCATCACGGGGACGCGGAGGTGCGGGACGACGGACGGGCGCTGACGGACCTCGCGGTGAACGTCCGCACGGGGACGCCGCCCGGCTGGCTGCGGGCGCGGCTCGTCGACTCGCTGGCCTCCCTGGCCGCCTATCCCGACGGCCGGGCGGCCCGGGCGGCGGTGGCGGCGCGGCACGGGGTGGACCCGGGGCGGGTACTGCTCACCTCGGGGGCCGCCGAGGCGTTCGTGCTGCTCGCGCGGACGCTGTCGCCGCGCCGGGCGGTGGTGGTGCACCCCCAGTTCACCGAGCCGGAGGCGGCGCTGCGGGACGCGGGGCACCGGGTGGAGCGGGTGCTGCTGAGCCCGGCGGACGGCTTCCGGCTGAGGGCGGAGGCGGTGCCGGAGGACGCGGACCTCGTGGTGGTCGGCAACCCGACCAATCCGACGTCGGTGCTGCACCCGGCGGACGAGTTGCTGCGGCTGGCCCGGCCGGGGCGGACGCTGGTCGTGGACGAGGCGTTCATCGACGCGGTGCCCGGGGAGCGGGAGGCCCTCGCGGGGCGGGACGCCCCCGGGCTGGTGGTGCTGCGGAGCCTGACGAAGACCTGGGGGCTGGCCGGGCTACGGGTGGGGTACGTGGTGGCCGGGGCGGAGACCGTGCGGCGGCTGGAGCGGGCCCAGCCGCTGTGGCCAGTGTCGTCGCCGGGGCTGGTGGCGGTGGAGGCGTGCGTGTCGGAGCGGGCCCTCGCGGAGGCGGAGCGGTTCGCCGTGGAGGTCGGCGCGGACCGGGAGCTGCTGCTCGCCGGGCTGGAGCGGCTGGCTCCGGCGGGGGTGCGGGTGCACGGGGTGGCGCGGGCGCCGTTCGTACTGTTCCGGGTGGCCGACGGGCTCGGGGTGCGGGCCCGGCTACGGGAGTCCGGGTTCGCGGTACGGCGTGGGGACACCTTCCCCGGGCTGGGGCCGGAGTGGCTGCGGGTGGCGGTCCGGGACGGCGGGACCACCGCGCTCTTCCTCAAGGCGCTGGAACGTGCGCTGGAACCTGACGCAGGAGGGCGGACCGGCTGATCAGCCGGTCCGCCGACCCGGCTGGGACGGCGGACCGGCCGAACGGGGAAGGGGACGGTTGGGCGGCGGGCGAAGGCGCGGGCTGCGGGCCGCGCGCCACCCGGTCCACCTGGTCCGCCCGGTCCGCCCGGGATACGGACCCGATGCCCGGGCGGCACGGGTGACCCGGGTTGCGCGGGCGGCACGAGTGACGTGGGCGGCACAGGTGACGTGGGTGACGCGACCGCTGATCCGCCCTACGGCGGTGCCGTCGCCCGGCTGCGCGCTCCGCCCCGGCGGGCCGGGCCGTCCCCCGAACGGATCGGTGGCCGGGCCCGGGCCCGGCCGCCCCGGCCACCGGACCGCCCGGTGGGGCGCGGTCCGGTGGCCGGGCAACCGGGTGGACGACGGGTCCGGCGGGCGACCGGGCCCGGAGGACGGCCACCGGACCCGGGCCGGGAGCGTCAGTACCCGGCGGGTGCTGACGAAGGGCCGGTGGGTGACGTGGTCCCCCGGGCGACGACCGCATCGGTCCGGAGCCGGAGGACGACCACCGGGACCGGCGAGCACCGGGACCGGGCGGGCGTCGGCCCGATGGGCGCCGGGACCGGACGCCCGCAGCCGGGATGAACGTCAGGCCGGACGGGGACGGCGAGGCCGGAGCGGGCGTCCGTCAGGGCTGGCGACGGGCCCGGCGGGTGAGGTAGAGCGCGCCCGCGCCCCCGGCCAGCAGCAGGGCGGCGCCCCCGGCGAGGTAGGGGGTGGCGGAGCTGCCACCGGTCTCCGCGAGGTTCTCCCCGGGCCCGGTCTGCGGCTTGGTGCCCTCCTCGGGCTTCTCCCCGGGCTTCTCCTCCGGGCGCTCGGCCGGGGCGGAGGGCTCGGCCGGGGGCTCGGCCACGGCGGGCGCGGCGGGCGTCCGGCACGTGGCCCCGGCGAGGGTGACCGTTCCGTTCACCTCGGAGACGTTCAGCTTCAACGGGTTGACCGCGACCTTCAGTTCCAGGGCGGTCGCGGCGGCCGTCCGGCTGGTGGTGGACCGCTGGGAGAGGTCGAGCCGGACCTCTCCGACCCCCGGGACCTCGACCCGGGTGGTGCCCCCGGCGGTGAGGGTGACCCGCTTGCCGAGCACGGTGACCCGCCCGAGGACGTTGGACTCGGCGACCGGTCGCCGTCCCACCGCGCAGAGCGCCTTGGCGGTGACCTGCTCGGCCTCGATGAGGGAGACCAGCGGCAGTCCGGGGAGGTTGACCTTGGCCCGCACGAGCCGGGTGGACCCCTCGGCGCGCTTCTCGTCCACGGTGGCCCGGGCCTGGGCGACGTCGGCGCGCAGCACGGTGAACGGCTGTCCGCCCCCGACCCCGTCGAGCCGGGTGGTGAGCGCGGTCTTGTCGGCGCTGGCGGGTGCCTGGACCTCGTTCAGGGAGACCTTGAGCGGGACGTTCACGGTCTTGTCGAGCAGGGAGACGTCGAGCCCGGTGCGCAGGACGACGGCGCTCGCCCCGCCGGTGCCACCGGTGGCGTGCGCGGTGGTCGCGCCCGCGAGGACCGTGGGCGCGGCGGCCAGTGCGGTGGCGGCGGCGGTCACGCCGAGACGGCGCGCGGGCAGGCGGAAGGCGTTGCTGATCACGGTGGTGGGACCCCCACGAGAGACGTTCGGAACGAGAACGACGGGTCGCCCGGGACGCCGCCCCGGGGACCGGGACGGGCGGCGACCGCGCCGTTGGAGTGAATCCTTACGCACCGAGAGTGAACGGACGGCAACCTGGCGTGAGTTCACCCCAAAGGGGGGTTTTCGCCATCTTGTTTGAATGACCGGGCACGGACGTTCACTTCCGTCACCCGGACACCGGTCGGACGGGGAGCGCCGCCGCCCGGGCGCGCCCCCCGGCGGCGCGCGCCGTCACCCCCGTGGAGCGCCCTCGCGCCGCCGGGTGACGTCACGTCAACACCGTGCCGGACGGGGTCGGACGATCGGTTCAGCCGACGATCCGGCCGCGCAGCACCACCCGTCGGGGTGCGGCGAGCACCCGGACGTCGGCCCGGGGGTCGTCCCCGTACACCACGAGGTCGGCGGGGGCGCCCTCGGTCAGCCCGGGGCGGCCGAGCCAGGCGCGGGCGCCCCAGGTGGTGGCGGAGAGCGCGGTGAGCGGCGGGATCCCGGCGGTGACGAGTTCCGCGACCTCGGCGGCGACGAGTCCGTGCGCCAGCGAACCGCCCGCGTCCGTCCCCACGAAGACCGGCACCCCCGCGTCATGGGCGGCCCGGACGGTGTCGTACCGCCGGGCGTGCAGCCGTCGCATATGGGCCGACCAGCGGGGGAACCGGGCCTCGCCGCCGTCCGCGAGCCGGGGGAAGGTGGCGATGTTGACGAGGGTGGGCACGATGGCGACGCCGCGCTCCGCGAACAGCGGGATGGTCTCCTCGGTGAGCCCCGTGGCGTGCTCCACACAGTCGATGCCCGCCTCCACCAGGTCCCGCAGCGAGTCCTCGGCGAAGCAGTGGGCGGTGACCCGGGCGCCCAGCCGGTGGGCCTCGGCGATCGCCGCCCCGACCGCGTCGCGCGGCCAGCAGGCCGTGAGGTCGCCCGCCTCGCGGTCGATCCAGTCCCCCACGAGTTTGACCCAGCCGTCCCCGCGCCGGGCCTCGCGCGCCACGTAGGCGACGAGGTCGGCGGGTTCGATCTCATGGGCGTAGTCGCGGATGTAGCGGCGGGTGCGGGCGATGTGGCGGCCCGCGCGGATGATCCTGGGCAGGTCCTCGCGGTCGTCGATCCAGCGGGTGTCGGAGGGGGAGCCCGCGTCCCGGATCAGCAGGGTCCCGGCGTCGCGGTCGGTGAGCGCCTGCGCCTCGGCGGTGGCGGCGGGCACCGGGCCGTGGGCGTCGAGCCCGACGTGGCAGTGGGCGTCCACCAGTCCGGGCAGCGCCCAGCCCCGGACGGTCACGACCTCGCGCGCGGTGACGGGCCGTTCGTAGGTGATCCGGCCGCCGACCGCCCACAGCTCGTCCCGGACGTCCTCGGGCCCCACCAGCACCCGCCCCGTCACGTGCAGCACCGTGTGATCCGTCATACCCGCACCCTAGGTCCTGACGTCACGCCCCGGTCTCTCCGTCTCTCCGTGGCCCTCCGCCGTCCACCGCCCCTTCCGTCGGCCGGACTCCGGGACGCGACGGCGGTCCGGCGACGGTCCGGCGGCCGGGGGCGACGACGGGCGGGCGGTCCGGGGCCGTCCGGCGGGGACGGCGGCGGCCCGGGGGCCCGGGATCCGGGGCCGACGGGCCCGTCGGCCTCCCTCCCGGCACGTCCGCCACCTGCGGTTACCCTCATGGCGTCCCGTGAACGTGCCACGGGCGTTCGATGACCGGAGAGAGCGACACCGTGACCCACCCCCTTCTCGACCTGCCGCCCCTGACCGCCGACCGCTTCGCCGCGATCGAACGGCGCGTGGCGGGGCTGCTGGGCACCGGACAGGACGTCGTGATCACCCAGGGCGAGGCCCTGCTGCCGCTGGAGGGGTGCATCCGGAGCGCGGCGGGCCCCGGCACCACCGCGCTGAACGTGATCACCGGCCCGTACGGGCAGACCTTCGGGAACTGGCTGCGGGACTGCGGCGCGCGGGTCGTGGACCTCGCGGTGCCGTACCACGCGGCGGTGACCCCGGATCAGGTGGCGCGGGCGCTGGCCGACCACCCGGAGATCGACTTCGTGTCGCTGGTGCACGCCGAGGCGGCGACCGGCAACACCAACCCGGTCGCGGAGATCGGTGAGGTCGTCCGGGGGCACGGCGCGCTGTTCATGCTGGACGCGGTGGCCTCGGTGGCCGCCGAGCCGCTGCTGCCCGACGCCTGGGGCGTGGACCTGTGCGTGATCGGGGCGCAGAAGGCGATGGGCGGGCCGGCCGGGGTGTCGGCGGTGTCGGTGAGCGGGCGGGCGTGGGAGCGGATGGCCGCGAACCCCCGGGCGCCCCGGCACTCGTACCTGTCGCTGCTCGACTGGAAGGAGCGGTGGATCGACGCGGGGCGCACCGCGCTGCTGCACGCCCCCGCCCAGCTGGAGATGCTGGCGCTGGAGGCGTGCGTCGAGCGGATCGAGTCCGTGGGGCTGGACGTGGTGATGGAGCGGCACGCCGCCGCCGCGCGGGCGGTCCGGGCGGGCGCGGTGGCGCTGGGCGCGGGGCTGGAACCGTACGTCCACGAGGCCCGGGACGCGGCGCCGGTGGCGACCACGCTGCGGGTGCCGGACGCGGTGGACGCCTCGGCCGTGGTGGCGCGGGCGAGGGCGCTCGACCCGGGGGTCCCGCTGGTCGCCGGGGGCGGCGCGCTGGCCCACGAGATGATCCGGGTCAACCACTACGGACCCGACGCCTCCCCGGAGGCCGTCGAACGGTCGCTCGCCGCGCTGGGCGCGGCCCTGGCGGGCTGACGCCCGGACAGCCGGACAGCCGAACGGCCCGCTCCGCCGCACACGGTCCGCGCCCCGCACCCCGGGGCGCGGACCGTCGCCGTTCCCGGGCGCGGACGCCGGTTCCCCGGTCCGGGTTGCCTGACCCGCCGTGAATTCGGAGTTATTTTCCGGATGATGAACCCCTATTCTCCTGCCCGGTCCCGCCAAGGCTAAACAAAGGGATTCACTGCGCTTTCGCGAACCCCCGGAAGCCATCCTTCCGCACCTTTCCAGCACCATCCCGCACGCCTTGTGACCCACTCCACAACACTAGCGATTCACCCGATAAATCCCGCACAAGAGGTACTTTTCGCAGCGTTTTCGCGCACCCACGCACACCCGCGCGATAACACGTGACCGCTCGCCACGTAACCCCACCGCCGCATGCGATCCAAAGAATTGGTCGGTAAATTGAATTCGCATGACGACGGCACAGGCAGACCTGCGAGAGAAATTCCGAGAAATGCCCGCCGGATTGCGGATCGACCGTCCGGAGGTGGCCGACGGGGCCGCCGTGTGGCGGCTGGCCCGCGACTCCCGGACCCTCGACCTCAACTCCTCGTACAGCTACCTCCTGTGGTGTCGTGACTTCGCCGACACCTCGGTGGTGGCCCGGGGCGCGGACGGGACGCCGGTCGGATTCGTCACCGGGTACGTCCGTCCCTCCCGGCCGGACACCCTGGTGGTCTGGCAGGTGGCCGTCGACACGGCGCACCGGGGCCGGGGGCTGGCCGCCGCACTGCTGGACGGTCTGATCGCGCGGGTCGCCGCGAACCGCGCCTGCGCCCCCGTCGCGCTGAACCGGGTGGAGACCACGATCACCCCCGGCAACACGGCCTCCGAGCGGCTGTTCACCTCCTTCGCCGAGCGGCACCGGGTCCCCGTCACCCGTGAGGTGCTCTTCCCCGCCGGGGCGTTCCCGGACGGCGGCCACGACCCCGAGGTCCTCTACCGGATCGGTCCGTTCACCGGCTGACCGACGGCGCCCCGGGCCTCCCCGCCCACCAGGAACGCGCCCGCCGCCCGTACGCGCCCGCCGCGCCACCCGGCCCCGCACCACCCCGCACATCCGCCGCGCACCACGCACCGCCCAGGAGAGCACCGTGACCACCACCCAGCCCCAGCAGAGCGTCTTCGAGTCCCTGGAGTCGGAGGTGCGCAGCTACTGCCGCGCCTGGCCCACCGTCTTCGACCGCGCCCGGGGCAGCCGGGTGCACGACGAGGACGGCCGCGAGTACCTCGACTTCTTCGCGGGCGCCGGTTCGCTGAACTACGGCCACAACAACCCGGTCCTGAAACGGGCCCTGCTCGACTACCTGGAACGGGACGGGATCGCCCACGGCCTGGACATGTCTACCAGCGCGAAGCGGGCGTTCCTGGAGTCCTTCCGGGACCTGGTGCTGCGGCCCCGGGACCTCCCGTACAAGGTGATGTTCCCCGGGCCCACCGGCACCAACGCCGTGGAGTCCGCGTTGAAGCTGGCCCGCAAGGTGAAGGGCCGGGAGTCGATCGTGTCGTTCACCAACGCCTTCCACGGGATGTCGCTGGGCTCCCTGGCGGTCACCGGCAACGCCTTCAAACGGGCGGGCGCGGGCATCCCGCTGGTGCACGGCACCCCGATGCCCTTCGACCACTACCTCGACGGCCGGGTGCCGGACTTCCTGTGGTTCGAGCGGCTGCTGGAGGACCAGGGGTCGGGGCTCAACCACCCGGCGGCGGTGATCGTGGAGACCGTGCAGGGCGAGGGCGGGATCAACGTGGCCCGCCCCGAGTGGCTGCGGTCCCTCGCGGACCTGTGCGCCCGCCGGGACATGCTGCTGATCGTCGACGACATCCAGATGGGGTGCGGCCGGACCGGCGCGTTCTTCTCGTTCGAGGAGGCGGGCATCGTGCCGGACGTCGTCACGGTCTCCAAGTCGATCAGCGGCTACGGACTGCCGATGTCGCTCTGCCTGTTCCGTCCCGAGCTGGACGTCTGGGAGCCCGGCGAGCACAACGGCACGTTCCGGGGCAACAACCCGGCGTTCGTGACGGCGACCGCGGCCCTGGAGACGTACTGGTCGGACGGGCCCGCGATGGAGAAGCAGACGCTCTCGCGCGGGCAGCGGGTCGAGGAGGCGCTGGGCGCGCTGGCCGACGAGCACCGCGCCGAGGTCAAGGAGCACCGGGGCCGGGGGCTGGTCTGGGGCGTGGAGTTCCACGACCGGGGCCGGGCGGCCCGGGTGGCGCGGCGCGCGTTCGAGCTGGGGCTGCTGATCGAGACCTCCGGACCGCAGGGCGAGGTCGTCAAGCTGCTGCCCCCGCTGACGGTCACCCCCGACGAACTGGACGAGGGCCTGCGCACCCTGACCCGCGCGGTCCACGACACCGCCTGACCCCGCCCACCACGGACCACACCCACACGCACGCTCACGGAAAGGCGGCACACCGAGTGATCGTCCGATCGTTCAAGGAGATCGAGGGAACGGACCGGCACGTGAGGTCCCGTTCCGGGACCTGGGAGAGCAAGCGGATCGTGCTCGCGCGGGAGGGCGCCGGCTTCTCCCTCCACGAGACGGTCCTCTACGCGGGCACCGAGACCTCGATGTGGTACGCGCACCACGTGGAGGCGGTCGTCTGCGTCGAGGGCGAGGCGGAGCTGACCGACGAGGAGACCGGCGAGAAGCACCTGATCACCCCGGGCACCATGTACCTGCTGGACGGCCACGAGCGGCACACCCTGCGGCCGCTGACCGACTTCCGGTGCCTGTGCGTGTTCAACCCGCCCGTCACCGGGCGCGAGGACCACGACGAGAACGGCGTCTACCCGCTGCTCACCGAGGAGGGCTGACCATGACCGCCACCGCCGCCGACCGCGTCGACCCGTATCCGAGCCGGGGGACCGCCGAGGTGTCCGTCCCGCGCCGGGACCCGGTCGTCTGGAACCGGCTGGACGCCCCCGGCCCCTTCACCCGGGACGATCTGACCGGGTACGACCGGGACGGCTTCGTCACCGTCGATCCGCTGCTCGCCCCCGACGAGGTCGCCCGGTACCGCGCCGAACTGGACCGGCTGGTGGCCGATCCGGCGGTGCGCGCCGACGAGCGGTCGATCGTGGAACCGTCGTCGCGGGAGATCCGCTCGGTCTTCGAGGTGCACCGGATCAGCGAGGTGTTCGCCGGCCTGGTGCGCGACGAGCGGGTCGTCGGCCGGGCCCGGCAGATCCTCGGCTCGGAGGTGTACGTCCACCAGTCCCGGATCAACGTGAAGCCGGGGTTCGGGGCGTCCGGGTTCTACTGGCACTCGGACTTCGAGACCTGGCACGCCGAGGACGGGCTCCCGGCGATGCGGACGGTGTCCGTGTCGATCGCGCTCACCGAGAACCTCGACACCAACGGCGGACTGATGATCATGCCCGGTTCGCACCGGACGTTCCTCGGCTGCGCGGGCGCCACCCCCGAGGACAACTACCGGCGGTCGCTGCGGATGCAGGAGGCGGGCACCCCGTCCCCGAAGGCCCTCACCACCCTCGCCGACCAGCACGGCATCCGGCTCTTCACGGGCGCGGCGGGGTCGGCGACCTGGTTCGACTGCAACTGCATGCACGGCTCCGGGGACAACATCACGCCCTATCCGCGCAGCAACGTCTTCCTGGTCTTCAACAGCGTGGAGAACGCGGCCCTGGAGCCCTTCGCGGCGCCCGTCCGGCGCCCGGAGTACATCGGCGCGCGGGACTTCACCCCGGTGCGCTGACGCGTCGGACGCCTTCGGACGCCCCGGCGGGGCAGCGGCCCGGCAACGGCGCCGCCGTCCCGCCGGGCCCGGTCACAGCAGACCGAGCAGCCGGTCCACGTCGGCCTCGGTGTTGTACAGGTGGAAGGCGGCCCGCAGGTTGCCCGCGCGGTCGGAGAGTTCCACGCCCGCGTCGCTCAGCCCGCCCTGCCGGGCGCCGAGGCCGGGCACCGACACGATCGCGGACCCCGGGGACGGCACCGGCTCGTGGCCCAGCGAGGCGAGCCCCGCGCGGAAGCGGTCGGCCAGCGCCAGGTCGTGGGCCCGGATCGCGGCGGTGCCCAGTTCCTCGACGAGGGTGAGCGAGGGCAGCGCCCCCGCGAAGGAGAACACGCTCGGGCTCTCGTCGAACCGGCGGGCGGAGCGGGCGAGTTCGGTGACCGGCCCGTAGCAGCTCGCCCAGGGGTCCTCGCCGGACGCCCAGCCGGTGAACACCGGCCGCAGCCCGCCGAAGTCCTCCGGGACGACGAGGAAGGCGACCCCGCGCGGGCACATCAGCCACTTGTAGGCGACGGCGGACACGAAGTCGTACTCCCCGGCGTCGAACTCCAGCCACCCCGCGCCCTGCGAGACGTCCAGATAGGTGCGCGCCCCGTGCGCCCGCGCGGCCCCGCGCACCGCCGCCAGGTCGGCGACCCGGCCGTCCGCCGACTGGACCGCGCTCAGCGCCACCAGCCCGGTGGTCGGCCGGACCGCGTCCGCGATCCGTTCCAGCGGGACCTCCCGGACCTTGAGGTCCCCCCGGGTGTGGAAGGCGGCGACCGTGGAGCTGAAGTCCTGCTCCACGGTCAGCACCTCGGTGCCCGGCGGCAGCGAGGCCGCGATCAGCCCCGTGTAGACGGAGACGGAGCCGCCCGCCGCCACCCGGGAGGCGGGGACCGAGAGGATCCGGGCGAAGCTCTCCCGGCTCGCCGCCACGTCCGCGAACATGTCGACCGGGAGGCCCTGGGCCGCGCCCTCCACGGCCGCGCGCATCGCGGCCACGGTCCGGGCGGGCAGCAGGCCCGTGCTGGCGGTGTTCAGATAGGTGGTCCGGGGGGCGAACTCGGCGCGGAGCGGGGTTCCGTCAAGAGTGTCCATGTCCTCCACTGTGCCCGTCCCCCCGCCGCCCGGTCCATCGGGATTCGGGGCCGCGCCCGGTGCCGCTCCCCCGCGCGGCGGAGCGGGATCGTCCCCGGGTACGACGCGTGCCGACGGGCCGGTAAGGGAGGTTGGGCTCATGACAAACCACCCCGACGCCCACGGCGCGTCCGGCGTCCAGGGCCCGCCCGGCGCGCCCCACGGACACGACACCTCCGGCGCGCCCGGCGGGTCGGACGCCGACGCCGCACCCGCGACGAGCCGTCCGCGCCGGGTCCTGCGCGCGGTCGCCATCGGCTCCTGTCTTCCTTACCTCGCGCTGAAGGCGACCTGGCTGGCGGGCGTCCACGTGGGCTTCCCCGAGGGCAGTCCGTTCCTCGACCACCCGGCGCGGCTGGTCGTCCTCAACCTGGTGACCCTGCTGATGGACGCCTGCGTGGTGGTGCTCGCGCTGCTGCTGACCCGGCCCTGGGGGCGGCGGGTCCCCGGCTGGCTGCTGCTGGTGCCGATGTGGGTCGCGGCCGGGCTGCTGACCCCGATCGTGACCGTGTACCCGCTCCAGTCGCTGGTGGGCCTCCTGGGCGGCGGGGACGCGGCGGGCCTCGCGGACGGCGGGGCGTCGGGGGGCGCCCCGCCGCTCGCGGAGTGGGTCTTCGCGCTCGTCTACGGCGGGTTCATCCTCCAGGCGATCGCGCTCGGCGGGCTGTTCGTGGGGTACGCCCGGGACCGCTGGGGGGCACTGTGGCGGGGCCGGACCGGGGGACCTCCGCCGACCCCGGGGATCCGCCGGACCGCCGTCGCCGCGGCGGTGGCCGCCGTGACGCCCACCGCGCTGCACCTGCTGTGGGCGGGCGGCGGGGACTTCGGGCTGGGCGCCCGCTCGGCCGCCGAGCGGGGTGCCGACCGGATCGTGATGGACGCCGTCATGTCCCTGTTCCCGGTCGCAGCGGCGACCGGGGCGGGTCTGCTGGCCTTCCGGGCGGCGGCCCGGACCGGGTGGGCGCCGCTCGCGCTGACCTGGCTGGGCTCGGGCGCGGCGGCCTGCTGGGGCGGCTGGCTGACGCTCGCCGCGCTGGCCCCCATGGACCCCGCCGACCGGGTCGGCGGGCCGGTGTTCCTCGCCTACGGCGGACAGGTCGTCACCGGGGTGCTCGCCGCCGCCGTCCTCGCCCGGGTACTGGGGCGGCGCGCGACGGCCCGACGCGGGCTGGTCCCGAACGGGGTCGTCCCGAACGGGGTCGTCCCGGACCGGGCGGTGCCCGGCCGGGCCCGGGGCGGTGCGGGGTGATCCGTCCGCTCTCCGTGGCGGCGTCCACGCTGTTCGGGGCGCGCGCCCGCCGCCGTTGGGTCCATCTGGTGATCGGCGGGGCCTTCGCGATGCCGTATCTGATGACGGGTTCGGTGCTGCTGGGGATCTTCGGGATGGGCGGCGAGCGGATGGCCCTGGTCGGCACCCTGTGGGAGCAGTGGCTCTCGCTCGCCGCCGGGCTGCCGCTGGCCGCGCTGACCGCGCTGTTCCCGCTGGCCCGCCCGGTGGCGGTGGCCGCCGTCCGGGCCCTGCGGGTGGTGGACGGAACGGACTCCGGCGCCCTGGCGGAGGGCCCCGCCCGGTCCGCGGCCGACCGGGGCCGGACCGCCCTCTGGTTCGCGCTGCACCTGGGCGTCGGGGTGGTCATCAGCGGGATGACCCTCGCCACCGTGCCGTTCGGGCTGGTGCTCGTCGCGCTGCCGCTGGTGCCCGCCCTGCGCGGCGACAGCCTCGGGGCCCTCTCCTTCCTGGACTCCGGCTGGCCGCTGGCGCTGGCCCCGCTCGGCGGGCTGGCCTCGCTGGCCGCGCTGGCGCTGTGCGCGGCGGGGGCCGGGGCGGTGCTGGCCCGCGCGGTGCCGGTGCTGCTCGGCCCGGCCCGCTCCGATCTGCTGGCGGCGGCCGAACGCCGGGCCGCCGACCTCGCGGTGCGCAACCGGCTCGCCCGGGAGCTGCACGACTCGGTGGGGCACGCGCTGAGCGCGGTGGGCCTCCAGGCAGCGGCGGCCCGCCGTCTGCTGGACCGCGACCCGGAGTTCGCGCGGAGCGCGCTCGCCGCGATCGAGGAGACCACCCGGCGCACGGTCGGTGAACTGGACGCGGTGCTCGGGGTGCTGCGCGACGCCGACGACGAGGTCCCGACCGCGCCCGCGCCCACCCTCGCCGCCGACCTCGACGGGCTGCTGCGCCGCACCCGGGCGGCGGGCGCCCGGGTGGACACCGCCCTGGACCCGGGGCCGCACGGCTTCGGCGCGCTGCCGCCGCAGCTGAACCGGGAGGCGTACCGGATCGTCCAGGAGGCCCTGGGCAACGCGCTGCGGCACGGGGACGACGGGGTCCGGGTGACCCTGCGGATCGCGGTCGCCGAGGAGGTGGAGATCGTGGCGGAGAACCCGCTGCCCGGCCCCCGGTCCGCCCTCGAAGCCCCGCGCCACCACGGCGGCCACGGACTGCGCGGGGTCGCGGACCGGGCCCGGCTGCTGGGCGGCACCACCGAGACCGGCCCCCGGGACGGCCGCTGGCGGGTACGGGTCCGGCTGCCGCTCACCGGCCCGTTGACCGGAACGGCGACGACCGCGCCGACCGGGGCGGCTTCGGGTGACCG
This sequence comes from Streptomyces sp. JNUCC 64, assembly GCF_054484115.1. Taxonomy (NCBI): domain Bacteria; kingdom Bacillati; phylum Actinomycetota; class Actinomycetes; order Kitasatosporales; family Streptomycetaceae; genus Streptomyces; species Streptomyces sp. JNUCC 64. The sequence goes on along the minus strand of NZ_CM137015.1, from coordinate 6,630,246 downwards.
GGACGACCGGGAGAACGCGTGACGGGAACCCGTCGGCCCACCCGTACCGTTGGGCCGCAGCATCCGCTCGACCTCAGGGGGACACCGAGATGACCACACCACCGTCCGGGGACGGACGGCCGCCCGTCCGGATCGTGCTCGCCGACGACGAGACCATGGTGCGCACCGCGCTGCGGGCGATCCTGGAGGCCGAACCCGACCTCACCGTGGTCGGCGAGGCCCGCGACGGCGCCGAGGCGGTCACCGTGGTGCGCCGGACCCGGCCGGACGTCGTCCTGATGGACGTGCGGATGCCGGGCATCGACGGGATCCGCGCCACCGAACGCATCCTCGGGGACGAGGGCCCGGCGCCGAGGATCCTGGTGGTGACGACGTTCGAGAACGACTCCTACGTCTACGAGGCGCTGCGCGCCGGGGCGTCGGGGTTCCTGCTGAAGCGCACCGACGCCGACGCGCTGGTGCAGTCGGTCCGGCTGGTGGTGCGCGGGGACAGTCTGCTGTTCCCGGCCGCGGTGCGGGCGCTCGCCGCCGGACACGCCCGCGCCGGGTCGGCCGCGCCGCCCTGGGTGGCCCGGCTGACCGGCCGGGAGGCGGACGTGCTGCGGCTGATGGCGCGGGGGCTGAGCAACGCGGAGATCGCCCGGCGGATGGAGGTCGGAGCGGCGACCGTGAAGACCCATGTGGCGGGGGTGCTGGCGAAGACCGGGGCCCGTGACCGGACCCAGGCCGTGATCGCCGCCTACGAGGCCGGAATCGCGGGCGGGAACTGACGACGGGAACCGCTCCGGCCGGGTCGGGGCGTGCCCGGCGCCCCCGGTACCCGGCCTCCGGTCCCCCGGCCTTGCCCGGTCCCTCAGTCCAGGGACTTGCTCATGAAGAGCGCGATCTCCCCCTCGGCGGGGGTGCCCACGTAGAGGCTGGTGTCGAGCCCGCAGACCGCGAACCCGAGCCGTCGGTAGGCCCGTACGGCGGGGGCGTTGACGTTGGTGACCTCCAGCCAGAGGGTCCGGGCGCCGATCCCGCGCCCGTAGGACTCGGCCCGGCCCATCAGGGTGCCGCCGAGCCCCCGCCCCCGGTACTCGGGGTCCACGGTGATCTGTTCGACGTGGAGGCGGCGGTTCCACTCGTGGTGGGTGACGGTGACGAAGCCGACGACCCGGTCCGCGTCCACCGCGACGACCGTGTGGTGGAGGTCGGGGTCGCGGCGGTCCCGGTCGTTCTCCGGGTCGGCCGGGTACTCCTTGCGCAGGGGCGGCCGCACGGCCACGCTGCGGACGTCGAACCCGTCCTCGCCCGCCGTCACGTGGAGGACCCGGTCGGTGGTGAAGGAGTCGTCGAGGGCGTCGATCCGGTCGTAGTCGGCGCTGTTCGCCACACGCATATCGATCATCGGGCCAGTTTCCCAAAACCGGGGGGAGCATGGGTGGGTGACCGAACCGACGGGTGACGCCCGCTTCCGTATCCGCCGACTGGACCTCGGGCACTTCACCCGCCCGGCCGGGGAGACCGGCACCGGTCAGGCCCGTGCCGAGGCCGTCCTCGCCTATCTGGTGCGTCACCCCGGCGGTCTGCTGCTGTTCGACTCAGGGGTGGGCGAGGGCAGTCCGGAGGCCGACGCCCATTACCGGATACGGCGCCGCTCCCTGGACGGGGCGCTCCGCGCGGCGGGCGTGTCCGCCGCCGACCTCACCGCCGTCGTCAACTGCCACCTCCACTTCGACCACTGCGGCGGCAACCCCGCGCTCGCCGGGCGCCCGGTCCTCGTCCAGCGCACCGAGCTGGCCGCCGCCCGGGCCGGTGGGTACACCCTCGATCCGCTGGTGGACTTCCCCGGGGCCGTCTACGTGGAGGTGGACGGCGAGGCGGAGGTGGCGCCGGGGGTGCGGATCGTGCCGACCCCCGGCCACACCGACGGCCATCAGTCGCTGCTGGTGGGCACGGTCCTGCTGGCGGGGCAGGCGTACGACCTGGCCAGCGAGTACGCGTGCGCGGAGCTGGCCCGGACGGAGGGCGCCCCGGCCCCGTGGCGCGGCTGGCTGACCCGGGTGGCGGAGCTGGGCGCGGAGCGCGTGTTGTTCGCCCACGACCGGTCGGTCTGGACGGCCGCCGACCCGGCCGGGGGATGAGTCCGGGACCCCGTCCGTGGGGCCCGGGCCGCCCGCTCCGGGCCCGGACCCACGGACGACGGCCCCCGCCGCGCCTCCGACGGCCGCCCGGACCCGCCGAACGGGTGCGTTCCCCGGTGCGGACCGGTCGACCGGGGGAACGGCACGGCGGCACCGTTCGTTACGTCGGCATGACAGCTATGACCCCCGGCTCGAACCTTCCCCTCACCGCCGCCAAGGTGGCGGTCGACGTCGCCGCCCCCGTACGGCTCGACGTTTCGGGCCTGCTGCTCACCGCCGACGGCAAGGTGCGCTCCGACGACGACTTCATCTTCTACAACCAGCCCGCGGGCCCGGGGGTGACGTACCGCTCGGGCGGCGGTGCGGCGCCCGACGCGATCACCATCGACACCGCGGCCGTCCCGCCGGGCATCGAGAAGATCGTCATCACCGCGAGCCCCGACGCGGCGGGCCAGACCTTCCAGGGCGTGGAGCCCACGGCGACGGTCCGCGACGCCGCCGGCGGGGCCGTCATCGCGACGTTCACCCCGCCCCGGCTCGACGCCGAGACCGCGCTGGTGATCGTGGAGGTCTACCTCCGGGGCGGGGTGTGGAAGGTGCGCGCGGTGGGCCAGGGCTACGCCAACGGCCTGGCGGGCATCGCCACGGACTTCGGGGTCTCCGTGGAGGAGCCCGCTCCCGCACCCGCCGCGCCCCCGGTGGCCGCCGCCCCGGTGACTCCCCCGGCCGCCCCGGCGCCGGTCGCGCCGCCCGTCCAGGCCCCGCCGCCGCCCGTGGCCGCGCCCGCCGCCCCGGCCCCCGGCACGGGCAAGATCAACCTCGACAAGGGCCGGGTCAGCCTCCAGAAGAACCAGACGGTGTCCCTGGTCAAGGGCGGCCGTCCGCTGCTCAGCCAGGTCAAGATGGGCCTCGGCTGGGAGCCCGCGTACCGGGGCAAGGACATCGACCTGGACGCCTCGGTCATCGCCTACGGACCGCAGCGCAACCACCTCGACAGCTGCTACTTCGGCAAGCTCTCGATCCTCAACGGGTCGGTCAAGCACTCCGGCGACAACCTCACCGGCGAGGGCGCGGGCGACGACGAGGTCATCCTGGTGGACCTCGGCCGCCTCCCCCAGGAGGCCACCGGCCTGGTCTTCACGGTGAACTCGTTCTCGGGCCAGAAGTTCACCGAGGTCGCCAAGGCGTACTGCCGTCTGATCGACGCCGCCAGCGGCGAGGAGCTGGCCCGCTTCGACCTCACCAGCGCCCAGCCCCAGACGGGCGTCATGATGTGCAAGCTCATCCGCCAGTACAGCGGCGAGTGGGAGATGACGGCGCTCGGCGACTTCGTCAAGTCCCGTACCGTGCGCGGGATGGTGAAGCCGGGCGCCCAGATCCTCTGACCGGTCCGCCCGGCGGCCCGCCCGTCACCGACCGCCTGACCGGCCCTGACCGGCACCGACCCAGCTCACCGCCCGACCGTGCCGCGGGGCCGGAACGGCTCCCGGTCCGGCTCGGCCCCAGGGCGGGGCGCCCGGGAACGCGGAACGCGCGTGGGCCCGGTCCGGCGATCGGCCGGACCGGGCCCACGGTCATGAAACCCGGTGCCGTGCCCGCCTCTCGGGGCACCGGCACCGGACCGCCGAGGCGGGAAGCCCGGTGCCGGGAGGGGGCGAAGCCGGGAAGACCAGTGCCTGGGTCGGAAACCGTGTACCGGGGTCCGGAAGGACGGGGCCGGAGGACGGGAGGGAGGGACGAGCCGCGCGGACGGCGCGAGGGGGTACGGGTCAGGAAGCCCGGTGGGAGCGGGCCTTGAAGGCCGCCTTGCGGGCCCGCTTGGCCACCGCCTTGTCCGGGTGCAGCCGTCCCATCGCCTCCAGGACGTCGGCGGTCGCCGGGTGCCCGACCCGCCACACCACGTCGAAGAACCCGGTGTGCTGGGCGGCGAGGCCCTCCACCAGGGCCCGCAGCTCCTCCGAGTTGCCCTCGGCCGCGAGCTGGGCGGCCACCGTGTCCACGGTCAGCCAGAAGATCATGTCCTCGCCGGGCGGCGGTACGTCGGACGCGCCCTGCTCGGCGAGCCACACCCGGGCCAGCCCGCCCAGCTCCGGGTCGTCCAGCACCTCCCGGAGCGCGGGTTCCGCCGGAGCGCCGACCAGGGAGAGCGCCTGCTGACAGCGGAGCCTGCGCAACGGTCCGCCCTCGTCCTCGCCGCGCGCGGCGGCCAGCAGCTCCCGGGCGGCGGCCAGCGGTTCCCGTCCGGCGAGCCAGCCCTCGGTCTCGCCCCGGGCCGCCTCGGCGGGGAACCCGGCGGTGCGGTCGAGGAGGACGTCGGCGCCCTTGTCCGCGAGTTCCCCGACGACGGGGGCGTCCACGCCCGCCTCCACCATCCGGGCGCGCACCCCGTACAGCCCGAGCGGGGTGAGCCGCACCATGCCGTACCGGCTCACGTCGATGTCGTCGAGCGCGCCGTCCGTTCCCGGGGCGCCCTCCTCGTCGACCTCGGCCATCAGCGCCTCGTCCACCGGCTCGTAGTCGACCAGTCCGATCGGCACGAGCATCCGGAACTGCCCGTCGAGCCGGAGCATCGCGTCGGACACCTCCTCCAGGACGTCGTCGGTGGGGTCGCCCATGTCGTCGGGGACGATCACGGAGGCGGCCAGCGCGGGCAGCGGCACCCGTCCGTCGGCGGGGCCGTCCGCGCTGACGGACAGCAGGTAGAGGGCGCCGAGCACGCTGTCCAGGAAGTCGGCCTCGGCCTCGGGGTCCCAGTCCAGTTCGGCGAAGTCGACGGTGCCGCCGTCCTCCAGGGCGGCGGCCAGGTCCTCCAGATCGGGCACGCCCGCGTCGGCGAGGACGGTGTCCAGGGCGGCGAGCCACAGTCCGAGGACGTCCCCCGGGGCGCCGGAGGTGACGAGCGCCAGCTCCTCGCCCTGGATGGCGACCCCCGCCTCGTCGTCGTAGGCCCCGTCCCCGTCCGGACCGTCCGCGCTGACCGGGCCGTGCTGCTCGTCCTCGTCCTCGATGATCTCGACGAGTCCGGTGTCCACCGCCACCCGCCACGCCTCACTGGCGTCGGCGAGGGCGTCCTCGACGGCCTCGCGGTCGGCGGTCCCCTCCGGGGCCCCGGCGGGGAGGAGCCCCAGTTCGGCCGCCGCCTCCGGGAGCAGTTCCGCGACGAGTTCGCCGCCCGCGCCGACCCGGCTGTCGGGGCCCGCCCAGCGCGCGAGACGGACGGCTCGGGAGAAGAGCGGGGAGGCGAGCGCGTCCCGGGCGAGTTCCGCCTCGGAGCTCAGCAGCACCGGGGGCAGCGAGGAACGGTCGGTCATCGGTGGGGTCTCCTCAGGCGTACGGTCCGGCCGCTCAGCCTAGACGGGTTTGGCACCCCGCCCTCCGGTTCATGTACCCGTCAGACAACGCACAGGTCGGGGACCTTGACAACTCCCCGGTGGACGCAAGAGATTGACGCGCGTAGAAACCGTTCGGTAACCACGCCGTGCCCCGGTGTCGGGCCGTCCGGGCGGTTCCCGGCCGTTTCCGCCCCCTCTCGACCCCCCGTTCACCACCCGCACCCCGGAACACCCCGACACCACCACGCCGCTCCCGCACCACCCCCGCACCGCACCACCCCGCGTCCCCGGGCGGTCACCGCCGTACCGGTCCGCGCCCCACCCACCCCGGAGGGATTCCCTTGCCGCGCAGCACCCCGTCCCGTCTGGTCGCGCTCACCGCCGCCGCCGTCTGCTCCACAGTGACGTCCGTGGTCCTGACCGCCCCGGCACACGCGACGACGGCCGCCCCGGTCGCCATCCACGACGTCCAGGGCACCACCCGCACCTCGCCGCTGGTCGGCACCCAGGTCACCGACGTCTCCGGAGTCGTCACCGGGATACGGACGTACGGCTCGTCGCGGGGCTTCTGGTTCCAGGGCGCGGCGGACGACGACCCGGCCACCAGCGAGGGCCTGTTCGTCTTCACCGGGTCCACCCCGACCGTGGCGCCCGGCGACGAGGTGCGGGTGTCGGGCACCGTCTCCGAGTTCGTGCCCGGCGGCACCGCGAGCGGCAACCAGTCGCTCACCCAGCTCAGCCGTCCCACCGTGACCGTGGTGTCCTCGGGCAACCCGCTGCCCGCCCCCGTCACCCTGGACCGCCGCAGCGTCCCGGACGCCTACGCCCCCACCGGCGACCCCGCCGCGGGCGGCTCGGTCAACGGGCTGACGCTGCGTCCGGACGCGTACGCGCTGGACCGCTACGAGTCCCTGGAGGGCATGAACGTCCGGATCGGGAGCGCGCGCGTGGTCGGCGCCACCGCCTTCAACGAGCTGTGGGTCACCGTCAAGCCCCGGGAGAACGACAACCGGCGCGGCGGCACGGTCTACGGCTCCTACGACGACCAGAACGGCGGACGGCTCAAGGTCCAGTCGCTGATCCCGGTCGCCGAGCGGCCGTTCCCCTCCGCCGACGTGGGCGACGTGCTGAAGGACGGCGCCGAGGGCCCCCTGGACTTCAACCAGTACGGGGGCTACACCCTGACCGCGCGGACGCTCGGCACGGTCGTGGACCGGGGCCAGGAGCGCGAGTCGGCCCGGCCGCAGCACCGCCGCGAGCTGTCGGTGGCCACCTACAACGTCGAGAACCTGGACGCCGGCGACCCGGCGGCGAAGTTCGAGGCGCTCGCCGAGGGCGTCGTCCACCGTCTCGCCTCGCCGGACATCCTGGCGCTGGAGGAGATCCAGGACGACAACGGGCCCGTCAACGACGGCACGGTCGGCGCCGAGGCCACGATCCGGGCGTTCACCGACGCCATCGCGGCCCGGGGCGGCCCCCGCTACGCCTGGCGTTCGGTGGACCCGGTCTCCGGTCAGGACGGCGGGGAGCCGGGCGGCAACATCCGCCAGGTCTTCCTCTTCAACCCCGAGCGGGTGTCGTTCACCGACCGTCCCGGCGGCGACGCGACCACCGCGACCGGGGTGACCCGGGTGGCGGGCAAGGCCGCGCTGACCCTCTCCCCCGGCCGGGTCTCCCCCGCCTCCGAGGCGTGGACGAACAGCCGCAAGCCGCTCGCGGGGGAGTTCGTCTTCCGGGGCCGCAGCGTCTTCGTCATCGCCAACCACTTCGCGTCCAAGGGCGGGGACCAGGCGCTGACCTCGAAGTTCCAGCCCCCGACCCGCTCCTCCGAGGTCCAGCGGCACCGCCAGGCCACCGAGGTCAACTCCTTCGTGAAGGACCTCCTCGCCGTCCAGCGCGACGCCGACGTCATCGTGCTCGGCGACGTCAACGACTTCGAGTTCTCCCGCACCACCCGGCTGCTGGAGGACGGCGGCGCCCTGTGGTCGGCGATCCGCTCGCTGCCCGAGGGCGACCGCTACTCGTACGTCTACCAGGGCAACAGCCAGGTCCTCGACCAGATCCTGGTCAGCCCCTCGATCCGGGCGGGCCGCTTCTCGTACGACAGCGTGCACATCAACGCCGAGTTCGCGGACCAGGACAGCGACCACGACCCGCAGCTGCTCCGCCTGCGGCGCTGAGCGCAACGGCCCCGGGTCCCGGACGGTTCGCGTCCGGGACCCGGGGCGGTCAGCGGGGGACGAGGACAGGTGCCCAGCGGTCCTCGCCGTTCTCCTGTCCGGCTCCGGTGAGCGGCGTCGACCGTTTGGTGCGGAGGTCGACCAGGGTCAGCCGACGGGCGCCCTCCAGCTGATCGCAGTCCTTCGACTGACAGCGCCAGACGATCACCCGGTGCTCGTCCGGCCAGGCGAGCGGCACGTCAAGGACCTCCAGTCCTGGGAATCTCCCGCTCCATCCCTCCTCCTTCCTTTCGGAAGAGTCGACCAGGTTCCCGTTGAGGTCTCGGGTACCGGCACCGTTCGGGGTCACGTCTCGTTGCGAGACGGGAGGAAGGTACCCGCCCTCCCGGTAGGGAACGAGGACCCGCCTGCCATCGGGGGTCCAGTCGTAGTCCGGCCGGGAGAAGGGATACGGCAGGATGTGCCTCCTCCCGAAGGCGGGTTCGAAGTCGATCGGCTCCTCCGTCTCATGCCACTTCTCCCGCCCGGTGGCGATGTCGATGATGCCGAACCCGGTCCGGTCAATGGGGAAAACCCCCGTCATGGGGGGTGCCGTGTCCGGGTCCGTCCCGTACGAGGTGGCGACCAACCGGGTTCCGTCCGGTGAGAAGGCGACAGCGGCGATCTTCTCGCGCACCGGGATCCAACGGGTGACCTCACCGGTGTCCAGATCCACCAGGCCGATCCGGCGCGTAGGCAACGGACCCTCCAGCACGGCGGCGGTACGCAGCCCCGGCGCCACGTCCAGATACGCCCAGGGGGCGGGGACGTAGGTGTCCGACGACCGGTCGAGCAACCAGTAGGAGCGCCGCACGGAGGTGTCGCCGTTCGGCAGCCTCCGAGTGGTGACGGTGTAGTAGGCACCGACGGCGAGGCTCCCGGCGGCGATCAGCGAGTCCGGGACCGGGTCGTTGGGCGAGGCGATCACGTCGGAGTCCCTCTCGGCCTTCGCGGGGTCCGACTCCATCGGCAGCCACGGCAGCATCGCGTCGCCCACCAGACTCAGCACCGCGAGCACCGCCACGACCGCCGTCACCACGGCGGCCCGCACCCGGCGGGCCCGGCGCCGCGCGGCGAGCACCCGGTCGGCGAGGTCCACGGGGGCGGGGGCGGTCCCGTCGGCGACCTCCCGGAGGGTGTCCCTCAGCAGGCTCTCGACGGTCACCGGGCCACCTCCCCGTAGACCCCGCCACGCGCCCACGACGGCTCGGGGCGGGACGCGTCCGACGGGCCGTCGGTCCCGGTCAGCGTGGTGATCTCCGGGGCGAGGGTGCGCAGCCGGGCCAGCGAACGGTGGGCGGTGGAGCGGACGGTGCCCACCGAACAGCCGAGCGCGTCGGCCACCTCGGCCTCGGGGAGGTCCTCTAAGTACCGCAGCACGAGGACGGTGCGTTGGCGGGGGGTGAGCCGGGCCAGGGCGGCCAGCAGGACGATCCGCAGTTCGGCGGTGTCATGGGCGTCACCGGTCTGGGCGGCGGCGTCGGGGGGCTCCGCGACCGTCAGCTCCCGCCGGGGCCACTTCAGCCGCCAGCGGTCGACCTGCTGCCGGTACAGGACGCGGCGGACGTACGCCTCGTGGTCCGTGATCCGGTGCCAGCGCCCCACGACCTTGAGCAGGGCGCTCTGCAACAGGTCCTCGGCGGCGTGCCGGTCCCCTCCGGTCAGCAGGACGGCGGTCCTCAGCAAGGCGGAGGAGCGGCTGGCCACGAACGCGCGGAAGTCCTTCTCCTGCTCGGCATTCATCGACACCTTCCCCGATCGGCGGGCGCCCCGGCCGGAGCGCCTCCACCTCCGGGGACGGGTGGGCGCCCGGTTCGCTATGCCACCGCCGGGACGTTTCTCCCCGGGCGACGACCGCGACGGGCGCGGGTGAGCGGGAACGGCGACGGGCGGCCCGTACGGCCGGATGACCGGCCGGGCGGACCGCCCGTGACACCTTCGCGCCCCTGACGGGCGGAGCGGATCAGTTGTGGCTGTGGAGCACCTCGTTGAGGCCGCCCCAGACCGCATTGTTGGGCCGGGCCTCGACCGCGCCGGTCACCGAGTTGCGGCGGAAGAGGATGTTCGAGGCGCCGGACAGCTCGCGGGCCTTGACGATCTGGCCGTCGGGCAGGGTGACCCGGGTCCCGGCGGTGACGTACAGCCCGGCCTCCACCACGCACTCGTCGCCGAGGGCGATGCCGACGCCCGCCTCCGCGCCGACCAGGCAGCGCTCGCCGATGGCGATGACGACGTTGCCGCCGCCGGAGAGGGTGCCCATCGTGGAGGCGCCGCCACCGATGTCGGAGCCGTCGCCGACGACGACCCCGGCCGAGATGCGGCCCTCGACCATAGAGGTGCCGAGCGTCCCGGCGTTGAAGTTGACGAAGCCCTCGTGCATCACGGTGGTGCCCGCGGCGAGGTGGGCGCCGAGCCGCACCCGGTCGGCGTCCGCGATCCGCACGCCCGTGGGGACCACGTAGTCCGTCATCCGGGGGAACTTGTCGATCGAGGTGACCTGGAGGTGCAGGCCCTCGGCGCGGGCGTTCAGCCGGACCGTCTCGATGGTGTCCACGGCGACCGGGCCGAGCGAGGTCCAGGCGACGTTGGCGAGCAGCCCGAACACCCCGTCGAGGCTCTGGCCGTGCGGCTTGACCAGCCGGTGGGAGAGCAGGTGCAGCCGCAGATAGGCGTCGTGGGCGTCGAGCGGCTTGTCGTCCAGGGAGGAGATGACCGTACGGACCGCGATCACCTCGACGCCACGGCGGGCGTCGGTGCCGAGGGCACGGGTGGCGGCCTCGCCGAGCAGTTCGCCCGCGCGCTCGGCGGTCAGCCGCTCCGTTCCGGCGGGTCCGGGCCCGTCGGCGAGCTCCGGGGCGGGGAACCAGGTGTCGAGAACGGTGCCGTCGGGGGTGACGGTGGCGAGCCCGGCGGCGACGGCGCCGGTGGTACGTGCGGGAGTGGTGTCGGTCATGAGGGCAACCTAACCGGCGGAACGGCCGTGAGGCGAACCGGTGTCCGGACGGCGGACCGGCGAGGGTGAACGGACGGCGGCGGACGGACGAAGACCGCCGGCGGACACCCGGCGGCGGGCGGGGGACACCCACGGAACGCCCGCCCCCGGGAACACGCCCGAGGGGCGCCACCGGATCGCGGTGGCGCCCCTCGAAGGCGGGTCGTACGGGATGCGTACGGGTGGCGGAACGGGCTCAGACGTTGAAGCCGAGCGCCCTCAGCTGCTCGCGGCCATCGTCCGTGATCTTGTCCGGGCCCCACGGCGGCATCCACACCCAGTTGATGCGGAGTTCGCTGACCAGGCCCTCGGTGGCCGACTTCGCCTGGTCCTCGATCACATCGGTGAGCGGGCAGGCCGCCGAGGTGAGGGTCATGTCGATCGTGGCGATGTTGGCGTCGTCCACGTGGACGCCGTAGATCAGCCCCAGGTTGACCACGTCGATCCCCAGCTCGGGGTCGACCACGTCCAGCAGCGCCTCGCGGACCTCTTCCTCCGAGGCGGGCTTCATCAGGGTGTCGTTGTCCGTCATGCGGTCTTCGCCTCCTCCGCGAGGGCCTGGGCCGTCGCGTCCTTCCAGGCCATCCAGCTCAGCAGGGCGCACTTCACCCGTGCCGGGTACTTGGAGACCCCGGCGAACGCGACCGCGTCCTCCAGGAGCTCCGCCATCTCGTCGTCCGGTTCGACCCGGCCCTTGGACTGCATCAGTTCGAGGAACACGCCCTGGATCTTCTGGGCCTCGGCGAGTTCCTTGCCCACGAGCAGGTCGTTCAGCACCGACGCGCTGGCCTGGCTGATCGAGCAGCCCTGCCCCTCGTAGGAGATGTCGACGACGCGCTGCCCGTCGTACTTGACCCGGAGCGTGATCTCGTCGCCGCACGTCGGGTTGACGTGGTGCACCTCGGCGTCACCGTCCCTCAGACCACGCCCGTGCGGGTGCTTGTAGTGGTCGAGGATGACGTCCTGGTACATCGAATCAAGCTTCACCGTGTGACCCCTAGCCGAAGAAGTTCCGTACGTGTTCCAGCCCGTCGACCAGTGCGTCGATCTCGGCGGGAGTGGAGTACAGATAGAACGACGCCCGGGTGGTCGCGGGAATTCCGTACCGCAGACAGACCGGCCGCGCGCAGTGGTGGCCGACCCGGACCGCGATGCCCTGTTCGTCGAGTACCTGGCCCACGTCGTGCGGGTGGATGTCCCCGAGGGTGAAGGAGATCGCGGCGCCCCGGTCCTCGGCCGTGGTGGGGCCGATGATCCGCAGTCCGGGCACCTCCAGGAGCCGCTGGACGGCGTACTCCGTGAGCGCGTGCTCGTGCTGGGCGATCCGCTCCATGCCGATGCCGTTGAGGTAGTCCACCGCCGCGCCCAGGGCCACGGCCTGGGCGATCGGCGGGGTGCCCGCCTCGAACTTGTGCGGCGCGGGGGCGTAGGTCGAGGAGTGCATGGACACCGTCTCGATCATCTCGCCGCCGCCGAGGAACGGGGGCAGGTCCTCCAGCAGCTCCTGGCGGCCCCACAGCACCCCGATGCCCGTCGGCCCGCACATCTTGTGGCCGGTGAAGGCCACGAAGTCGGCCTGGAGCGCCTGGACGTCCATCGGCATGTGCGGGGCGGCCTGGGAGGCGTCGATCAGGACGAGCGCCCCGACCTCCTGGGCGCGGCGCACGATCGCCTCGACCGGGTTGACCGTGCCGAGGATGTTGGAGACCAGCACGAAGGAGACGATCTTCGTCTTCTCGGTGATGACCTCCTCGATGTTCGACAGGTCGAGGCGGCCGTCGTCGGTGAGGCCGAACCACTTCAGCTTCGCGCCGGTGCGCTGCGAGAGCAGCTGCCAGGGCACGATGTTGGAGTGGTGCTCCATCTCCGTGATGACGATCTCGGTGTGCTGGTCCACCCGGTAGGGCTCGTCGGCCCAGCCCAGCATGTTGGCCACCAGGTTCAGCGACTCCGAGGCGTTCTTGGTGAAGATCACCTCGTCGCGGCTGGGCGCGTTGATGAACGCGGCGACCTTGTCGCGCGCGCCCTCGTAGAGCGCGGTGGCCTCCTCGGCGAGCACGTGGACACCGCGGTGGACGTTGGCGTTGTGCTGTTCGTAGTACTCGGCGATCACGTCGAGTACCTGGCGCGGCGTCTGCGAGGTCGCCGCGTTGTCCAGGTAAACGAGCTTCTTCCCGTCGTGGATCACCCGGTCCAGGATCGGGAAGTCCTTGCGGAGCGCCTCGGTGTCGAGGAGACCGGAGAGCCCCTGTCGGGCTGTCGTCACGCGGACGCGCCTCCCTTCACGTACGCCTCGTAGCCCTCGTTCTCCAGCTTGTCGGCGAGCTCGGGACCGCCGGACTCGACGATCCGCCCGTTGGCGAAGACGTGGACGTGGTCGGGCTTGATGTACCGCAGGATGCGGGTGTAGTGCGTGATGAGCAGGGTGCCCACCTCGCCGGTCTCGCGGACGCGGTTGACGCCCTCGGAGACCACGCGCAGCGCGTCGACGTCGAGGCCGGAGTCGGTCTCGTCGAGGATCGCGACCTTGGGCCGGAGCAGTTCGAGCTGGAGGATCTCGTGGCGCTTCTTCTCGCCGCCGGAGAAGCCCTCGTTGACGTTGCGCTCGGCGAAGGCCGGGTCCATGTGCAGGCGCTCCATGGCCTCCTTGACCTCCTTGACCCACGTCCGCAGCTTGGGGGCCTCGCCGCGGACGGCGGTGGCGGAGGTGCGCAGGAAGTTGGAGACGGAGACGCCGGGGATCTCGACCGGGTACTGCATGGCGAGGAACAGACCGGCGCGGGCCCGCTCGTCGACGGACATCTCCAGGACGTCCTCGCCGTCGAGGGTGACCGTGCCGCCGGTGATCTCGTACTTGGGGTGACCCGCGAGCGAGTAGGCGAGGGTGGACTTGCCGGAGCCGTTGGGGCCCATGATGGCGTGCGTCTCGCCCTGCTTCACGGTCAGGTCGACGCCCTTGAGGATCTCCTTCGTGGCGTTGTCGGCCTCGACGGTGACGTGCAGGTCTCGGATTTCAAGCGTTGCCATGGGTGCCTCAGGACTCCTGGGTGAGGGAGACGAGCACATCGTCCCCTTCGATCTTTACGGGGTAAACGGGGACGGGGCGCGTCGCGGGAAGGCCGGACGGCTTGCCGGTGCGGAGGTCGAAGCTGGAGCCGTGCAGCCAGCACTCGATCTGGCAGTCCTCCACCTCGCCCTCCGACAGGGAGACGTTCGCGTGCGAGCAGATGTCGTGGATGGCGAAGACCTCGCCCTCGGTGCGCACGACCGCCACGGGAGTGCCGTCGAGCTCCACCCGCCGGGGGGTGTCGTCCTCCAGCTCACTCAGCCCGCAGGCGCGTACGTAGGTCATGCGACGGACGCCTCCAGCTCCTGCTCGATCTTGGCGAGGAGGCGCTCCTCGACGTCGGGCAGACCGATCTGCTGGACCAGCTCGGCGAAGAAGCCGCGCACCACGAGACGGCGGGCCTCCTGCTGGGGGATGCCGCGCGACATCAGGTAGAAGAGCTGCTCGTCGTCGAAGCGGCCGGTGGCGGAGGCGTGTCCGGCGCCGACGATCTCACCGGTCTCGATCTCCAGGTTGGGCACCGAGTCGACCCGGGCGCCGTCGGTGAGGACGAGGTTCCGGTTCATCTCGTAGGTGTCGGTGCCCTCGGCGCGGGCCTCGATGAGGACGTCGCCGATCCACACCGCGTGCGCGTCCTGGCCCTGGAGCGCGCCCTTGTAGACGACGTTGGACTTGCAGTGCGGGGTGTTGTGGTCGACCAGGAGGCGGTGCTCCTGGTGCTGGCCCTGATCGGTGAAGTACAGGCCGAACAGCTCGGCCTCGCCGCCGGGACCGGTGTAGGCGACCCGGGGGTGGAGCCGGACCAGGTCGCCGCCGAAGGTGACCACGACGGACTTGAAGGAGGCGTCGCGGCCGATCAGCGCGTTGTGCTGGGCGACGTGCACGGCGCTGTCGTCCCAATCCTGGACGGAGACGACGGTGAGCTTGGCGCCGTCCCCGAGGACGTAGTCCACGTTGGCGGCGACCACCGCGTCACCGGTGTGGTCGACGACCACGACGGCCTCCGCGAAGGCGCCCAGCTCGATGACCTGGTGGGCGTAGGCGGTGCCGCCCTCGCCGTGCACGGCGATCCGGACCGGCTCGGTGAGCACCGTCTCCTTGGGGACGGTCACCACGGACGCCGTCTCGAAGCCGGAGTACGCCTGGGCGGCGACCCGGTCGACGGGCGTCCCGGCCCGGCCGAGGCGGGCGTCGTCCCGGCCCACGGTCTCGACGGTGACGCCCTCGGGCGCCTCGATCGCGACCTTGACGCCGGAGCCGGTGGCGACGGCGGTGCCGTCGTGGAGGCCGCGCAGCCGGGTCAGCGGGGTGAACCGCCACTCCTCCTCCCGGCCGTGCGGCACGGGGAAGTCCGCCACGTCGAAGGACGGGGGCGCGCTCATCCGGGTGGCGACGGTCGACTCCGCCGCCACCGCGATGGCGCCTGCGGTGGTGGACCCCACCGGGGTGTTCTGAGCCTCAGCCATGGCTGTCTTGGTGCTCGCTTTCTGGTGAAGACGTGACGCTGTGGAGGCCCGGCGCGGGCCCCGGGACGGGGGGCCGGGTCAGCCGACCGAGCCCTCCATCTGGAGCTCGATCAGCCGGTTCAGCTCAAGGGCGTACTCCATGGGCAGCTCCTTGGCGATCGGCTCGACGAAGCCGCGCACGATCATCGCCATCGCCTCGAACTCGGTGAGGCCGCGGCTCATCAGGTAGAAGAGCTGGTCCTCGGAGACCTTGGAGACGGTCGCCTCGTGGCCCATCGACACGTCGTCCTCGCGGACGTCCACGTAGGGGTAGGTGTCCGAGCGGGAGATCGTGTCCACGAGCAGCGCGTCGCAGAGCACGTTGGACTTGGCGCCCGGCGCGCCCTCGCCGATCTCGATGAGACCTCGGTACGAGGTGCGGCCGCCGCCCCGGGCCACCGACTTCGAGACGATGTTCGAGGAGGTGTTGGGGGCCATGTGGACCATCTTGGCGCCCGCGTCCTGGTGCTGGCCCGCGCCCGCGAAGGCGATGGACAGGGTCTCGCCCTTGGCGTGCTCGCCCATCAGGTAGACGGCCGGGTACTTCATGGTGACCTTGGAGCCGATGTTGCCGTCGACCCACTCCATGGTGGCGCCCTCGTAGGCGACGGCGCGCTTGGTCACCAGGTTGTAGACGTTGTTCGACCAGTTCTGGATGGTCGTGTAGCGGCAGCGTCCGCCCTTCTTCACGATGATCTCGACCACCGCGGAGTGCAGGGAGTCCGACTTGTAGATCGGCGCCGTACAACCCTCGACGTAGTGGACGTAGGCGTCCTCGTCGACGATGATCAGCGTCCGCTCGAACTGGCCCATGTTCTCGGTGTTGATCCGGAAGTAGGCCTGGAGCGGGATCTCCACGTGCACGCCCTTGGGGACGTAGACGAAGGAGCCGCCGGACCACACGGCCGTGTTCAGCGAGGCGAACTTGTTGTCACCGACGGGGATGACCGTGCCGAAGTACTCCTGGAAGAGCTCCGGGTGCTCCTTGAGCGCGGTGTCGGTGTCCAGGAAGATGACGCCCTGCTCCTCCAGGTCCTCGCGGATCTGGTGGTAGACGACCTCGGACTCGTACTGCGCGGCGACACCGGCGACCAGCCGCTGCTTCTCCGCCTCGGGGATGCCGAGCTTGTCGTACGTGTTCTTGATGTCCTCGGGCAGGTCCTCCCAGGACTCGGCCTGCTTCTCGGTGGACCGCACGAAGTACTTGATGTTGTCGAAGTCGATGCCCGACAGGTCGGAGCCCCAGCTCGGCATCGGCTTCTTGTCGAACAGGCGCAGCCCCTTGAGCCGGAGCTTGGTCATCCACTCCGGCTCGCTCTTCTTGGCCGAGATGTCCCGGACGACGTCCTCGTTGAGGCCGCGCTTGGCGGCGGCCCCGGCCTCGTCGGAGTCGGCCCAGCCGTATTCGTACGTGCCCAGACCCTCGAGTTCGGGGTGGGCAGTCTCCGTGGGGAGAGTCATGCGGGGTTCCTCCCGGCCGTGCTTGCTGATGGGTGTCGCTCTGTTCGGGGTGTGGTGCGGGGGGCCGTCCCGTTCGGCGGGTCCGGTGGCTCCCCGGGCCCGGGCGGGCCGGGCGCCGAGGGGGCGTCCGACGCGTCCGGGGCGTTCGGGATGTGGGTGGTGCACACGCCGTCGCCGTGGGCGATGGTCGCCAGCCGCTGGACGTGCGTCCCCAGCAGCCGGGAGAAGATCTCCGTCTCGGCCTCGCACAGCTGCGGGTACTGCTCCGCCACGTGGACGACCGGGCAGTGGTGCTGGCACAACTGCTCCCCGCGCTGCTGGCCGGGCGCGCTGCGCGCCGTAGCAGCGTACCCGTCGGCGGTGAGGGCCTTCGCCAGTGCCTCGGTGCGCTTCTCGGGCGGGGCCGCCTCGATCGCGGCGCGGTACGCCTCGGCGAGGCCCTCGATCCGGTCGCGGGCGAAGGCGGCCACGGCGGCCTCGCCGGCCGCCCCGCCGCCCGCGGCCCGCGCGATCCAGCGCAGCGCGTCGGCGGCCAGCTTGTCGTACGACTGGTCGAAGGCGTCCCGGCCGTAGTCGGTCAGCGCGAAGACCTTGGCGGGACGACCACGGGTGCGGGCCCCGTAAACTCGCTGCTCACGGGCTTCGACGACGGCGTCGCCGACGAGCGCGTCGAGATGGCGGCGGACGGCGGCCTGGGTCAGCCCGAGGCGTCCGGCGAGGTCGGCGACCGTGGACGGGCCGTGGTCCAGGACGGATCGCGCGACCCGGTTGCGCGTGGAGCGCTCACCGGTCGCGGGGTCGTCCTGGGGCGCTCCCTGGGGAGTCACCCGGGCCTCGCCGACGTTTTTCACAACGCCATTGTTGCGTAATTCCTGGAGGACGGACAAGCGATCGAGGTCCCCCCGGACGGTGGCCTCCATCACTAAGGGTTACCTAACCGGCTCTGATCTGCTAAGGGAGCCGATCCCCCGTCCGGCACAGGATTTCCCGCCGCCCGGCCGCTCCCCTCCCCCGGAGGGGGACCACCCCCGGCGACCCGGGCACCCCCCGGGGCTCCCTAGACTTGCGCCTCATGCGAAGCGAGCCCGTCCTCCAGGTCCGGGGCCTGGTGAAACGGTACGGAACCAGACACCCCAAGACCGCCGTCGACGGCCTCGACCTGGTCGCCGGGGCGGGCGTCACCGCCGTGCTCGGCCCCAACGGGGCGGGCAAGACCTCCACCATCGAGGTGTGCGAGGGCTACCGCGCGCCGGACGCCGGCACCGTCCGCGTCCTGGGGCTCGACCCCCAGCGGGACGCCGCCGCGCTGCGCCCCCGGGTCGGGGTGATGCTCCAGTCCGGCGGCGTCTACTCCGGGGCCCGCGCCGAGGAGATGCTGCGGCACGTCGCCCGGCTGCACGCCCATCCCCTGGACGTGCCGGACCTCGTCGAACGGCTCGGCCTCGGCGGTTGCGGCCGGACCTCCTACCGGCGGCTGTCCGGCGGCCAGCAGCAGCGGCTGGCGCTCGCCATGGCCGTCGTCGGCCGCCCCGAGCTGGTCTT
The DNA here is from genome assembly GCF_054484115.1 of Streptomyces sp. JNUCC 64. NCBI lineage: Bacteria > Bacillati > Actinomycetota > Actinomycetes > Kitasatosporales > Streptomycetaceae > Streptomyces > Streptomyces sp. JNUCC 64. The sequence continues at coordinate 6,612,002 of NZ_CM137015.1, read as the reverse complement.
CCTGGACGAGCCCACCGCCGGACTGGACCCCCAGGCCCGCCGCGCCACCTGGGACCTGGTGCGCGAGCTGCGCGCCGACGGGGTGAGCGTCGTCCTCACCACCCACCACATGGACGAGGCCGAGCAGCTCGCCGACGACGTCGCGATCATCGACGCGGGCCGGGTGATCGCCCAGGGCTCCCCCGAGCGGCTGTGCCGGGGCGGCGCCGAGAACACCCTCCGCTTCACGGGCCGCCCAGGACTGGACACCGCCTCGCTGCTCAAGGCCCTGCCCATGGACTCCCTGGCCGACGAGACGGCCCCCGGCGCGTACCGGGTGACGGGCACCATCGACCCCCAGCTGCTGGCCACCGTCACCTCCTGGTGCGCGCAGCACGGGGTGATGCCGGACCGGATCTCGGTGGAGCGGCACACCCTGGAGGACGTCTTCCTGGAACTGACCGGTAGGGAGCTGCGCTCATGACCGCCGAGGCGAACCCCACGCGCGCGGGGGCGTACGCGCCCCGGCCCGGCGCCGCCCCGCTGTCGCGGATGATCGCCGCGCAGGCCGCGCTGGAGACCCGGATGCTGCTGCGCAACGGCGAGCAGCTGCTGCTGACGGTGGTCATCCCGGCCCTGCTGCTCGCGCTGTTCGGCTCGGTGGACATCGTGGACACCGGCGAGGGCGCGGCCGTCGACTTCCTCGCGCCCGGGGTGCTGGCCCTCGCGGTGATGTCCACGGCGTTCACCGGACAGGCCATCGCCACCGGCTTCGAGCGGCGCTACGGAGTGCTCAAGCGGCTCGCCGTCTCCCCGCTGCCGCGCTGGGGGCTGATGGCCGCGAAGTCGCTGTCGGTCCTGGTGGTGGAGGTCCTCCAGGTGCTGCTGCTGACCGTGATCGCCTTCGGTCTGGGCTGGTCGCCGCAGGGGAACCCGCTGACCGTGCTGCTGCTCCTGGTGCTCGGGACGGCCGCGTTCTCCGGTCTGGGGCTGCTGATGGCGGGCACCCTGCGGGCCGAGGCGACGCTGGCCGCCGCGAACCTGGTGTTCCTGCTGCTGCTGGTGGGCGGCGGGGTGGTGGTGCCGCTGGAGAAGTTCCCGGAGGCGGCGCGGGCGGTGCTGGAGCTGCTGCCGATCTCGGCGCTCTCCGACGGGCTGCGCGACGTGCTGCGGGACGGGGCCGGGATGCCCTGGTTCGACCTGGGCGTGCTGACGGTCTGGGCGGTGGCGGGGCTCGCGGCGGCGGGCCGCTTCTTCCGCTGGGAGTGAGCCGGGCCCCGGGGCGGGGCGGGGACCGGTGGCGGCGCGCGAGGACGGACCCTAGTGAAGGCGTGCACAAGCGCCCGCCTACGATGTGGACGTGCCAAAAGTGACCCGACCCGGCCTCGGCGAGGCCGTGCGCAACCCGCTCGCGTTCATCGCCGCTCGCTGGTCCCCCGCCCCCCGCATCGTCCGGCGCGCCGCACTGGCCGCGCTCGTGATGATGGTCGTCATCGTCGTCACCGGCGGGGCCGTCCGGCTCACGGGCTCCGGTCTCGGCTGCCCGACCTGGCCCAAGTGCACCGACGACTCGCTCACCGCGACCCGTGAGATGGGTCTGCACGGCGTCATCGAGTTCGGCAACCGGCTGCTGACGTACGTGCTGTGCGCGGCCGTCGGCTGGGCGATCGTCGCCGCGCGGTCGCAGAAGCCCTGGCGCCGTTCCCTGACCCGGCTGGGCTGGGCGCAGTTCTGGCTCGTCATGGGCAACGCGGTACTGGGCGGGATCGTCGTCCTCGTCGGTCTGAACCCGTACACGGTCGCCGCGCACTTCCTGCTGTCCACCGCGCTGATCGCGGTGGCGACGGTGATGTGGCAGCGGGCCCGGGAGGGCGACGCCGAGCCCCGGCCGCTGGTCGGCAAGGCCGTGCAGCAGCTGGTGTGGGTGATGGTCGTGGTGACCGGGCTGCTGATCGCGGTCGGCACGGTGGTGACGGGCGCGGGTCCGCACGCGGGCGACTCCAGCGACGTGCCCCGGATGGACGTCGACTGGGAGACCGTCACCAAGGTCCACGCGGTGCTGGCCTGGATCGTGGTGTCGCTGACCTTCGCGCTGTGGTTCGTGCTGAAGGCGGTGGACGCGCCCCGGGGGCCACTGAACCGCACCCGGGACCTGTTCCTGGTGCTGATGGCCCAGGGGGTCATCGGTTACGTGCAGTACTTCACGGATCTGCCGGAGGTGCTGGTCGGGGCGCACATGCTGGGCTCGTGTCTGGTGTGGATCGCGACCCTGAGGGTGCTGCTGGCGCTGCGGGAACGCCCGGAGCTCCCGGCCCGGGTCCCCGCCCAGGCCGATCCGGAGCTGTCGTCGGTCTGACGCCACGGGGGCGCGGAGGCGCGCGACGTGAGGAACGGCCGGGGGCCGACGGGCGGTGTGCCCGTCGGCCCCCGGCCGTTCCCGGTCCGGGCGCGGGACCGGCGGCCGGGGCCGCCGGGGCCGCCGGAGCCGTCAGAGCCGGTAGACGCGGCGGGCGTTGGCCGAGGCGAGCATCAGCGCCACCCGGCGGGCGTCCGGGTAGGCCCAGGAGCCGTCCCGCACCCACTCGCCCAGCAGGTGCTCCACGGCGGTGCGGAACAGCCGGGCCCCGATGACGTACAGCTCCGGCAGCCCGTAGCCGTCGGTGGAGAACAGCAACTTGCCGAACGGGGTCAGCTCCAGCATCTCCGCGAGGACCGCCCGGGCCCGGGAGCCGGTGTGGCCGAGGGTCAGGCCCATGTCCGCGTAGACGTGCGGGAAGACCGCCGCCAGGTATCCGGCGCCCCGGTGGTAGGGGTAGCCGTGCAGCAGGACCAGGTCGCAGCCGTGGCCCGCGGTCGCCTTGACGAAGTCGGTGAGCAGCAGCGGGTCGGCGTGGTCGAGCCGGAGGTCGGGGTCACCGAAGCCGGTGTGGAGTTGCAGGGGCAGCCGGGTACCGACCGCGCTCCACAGCAGGTGCCGCAGCAGGACCGGGTCGGTGAGGCGGTCGCCGGGGCCCCGGGCGGCGAGCCAGCGTCCGGCGGCGGCGAGCACCTCGGCGGGGGCCGGGGGGTCGGGGTCCAGGGCGAGCCCGTACCGGTAGGCGGCGACGGACTTGAAGCCGACGGCGGAGCCGGCCGCGTGGTGGACGGCGGCGGCGAGGTCCTCGACGAAGGCGGCGGCGCTGCCGCTGGTGTCGGCGGTCCGCTCGGCGAGGGACTCCAGCCGGACGATCTCCAGCGCCCGGCCGCCCGCCGCGCGGGACAGCTCCCCGGGCGTGGTCAGTTCGCCGGGCAGCCCGGTGTCCACCAGGAAGGTGCCGATGCCGGTGGCGCCCAGCAGCCGCCGGGCGGTCTCCTCGGGGCCGAGTTCACGGCGGCGGGCCAGATAGCGGGCCGGGGAGGTGTGCGGGTCGAGGCCGAGCAGGGGCGGGCACCAGCGGCGGACCGCGAAGCCCGTCTGGGAGTCGAAGAAGCTGGTGCCGGGCGCGGCGGGGGCGTCCGACTCGGTGAGGTACGAGGCGAACCCGTCGCCGCCCGGGTCGTCGAGGAGGACGCCGTGGCAGTGGTGGTCCACCAGTGGGGGCAGGTCGAACATCAGTACCGCCAGCGGGTCTGTTCGGCGAGGTGTCCGGGGTCGCTCCCGGCGAAGTCCTCCGCCTCGGCCCGGCGCACCGCGAGCACCGCCCCGGACAGCACCTCGCCCATGGCCCCGCGCAGCAGCCCGGAGGCGGCGAAGTGGTCGGTCGCCTCGTCGAGGGAGGTGGGCAGCCGGGGCACGTCCCCGAGGTCGGCCGGGTTCCCGGTGACCGGGTCGGGCAGCTTGGCGCCCTCCTCGATCCCGGCGAGCCCGGCGGTGATCACGCTGCCCGCGAGGAGGTAGGGGTTGGCGGTGGCGTCGAAGCACTTCAGTTCGGCGTGGCCGTCGCCGGGGACCAGGCGCAGCGCGGCCTCGCGGTTCTCCACGCCCCAGCAGCGGTAGGCGCCCGCCCAGCGGGAGGGCTGGAGCCGCAGATAGCTCGCCGGGCTCGGGGCGCCGACGGCGAGCAGCGCGGGCAGCCGGTCCAGCACCCCGGCGAGGAAGGCGGCGGCCTCGGGGGCGAGCCCGTACGGGGCGGTGGGGTCGCGGTGCGGGTCGGCGTCCTCGCGGCGCAGGCTGAGGTGGAGGTGGCAGCCGTTGCCGACCTCCCCGGCGGTGAACGCGGGCGCGAAGGAGGCCTGCAGTCCGTGCCGGGCGCTGACGGCGCGGATGGTGGTGCGCACCAGGACGAGGTCGTCGGCGGCGGCGACCGGGCCGTCGGCGGGCGCGGTGGAGATCTCGAACTGGCCGGGCGCGTACTCGGGGTGGTACTGGAGGACGCGCACCCCCTGGTCCGCGAGGGCCCGCAGCAGATCGCGCCCGTAGTCCGCGAGTTCCACCAGCCGGGTCATGCCGTAGGCGGGGCCCGTGGTGGGGGTGGTGCCGTCCGGGCGGCGCAGGATCCACTCGGTCTCGAACCCCATGGTGACGCCCAGCCCGAGGGCGGCGGCGCGGTCGGCGGCGCGACGGGCGAACTGGCGCTGGCAGGCCGCGTAGGGGCGGCCGTCCTGTTCGTAGCGGTCGGCGGGCGACCAGGCCCAGCCGGGCTGGGCGGCGAGCGGCACCAGGCGGTCGGGGTCGGGGAAGAGCCGCAGGTCGCCGTCGGGGCCGCCGAGGTGCGGGGAGGTGACCATGCGGTCGTCCGAGGTGTAGACGTCGAAGCAGGGGGCCATGCCGACGCCCCGTTCGGCGACCTCGGCGAGCCGGGCGAGGGGGAAGGTCTTGACGCGGCAGATCCCGGCGGTGTCGACGATCGTCAGGGCGACCGTGTCCACCCCGCGCTCCGCGAGTTCCGCCGCTCTGGCCCGCCACTCCCCCCGCGTCGCCGTCCGTCCGTCGCCGTCCCTGGCGTCCATGGCCCGCTCCCTCTTCTGTCACCGGGTTCCCGGTGCGGCCGGTCGCTCCGGGGACCCCGGGCGACCGGCGTGCGGACCACCGGCGCGGTCTGTCCGCCGGTGGTCCCTGACACCTTCCCTGGGATAACGGGTGAGACGCGCGGTGGGTGTGCCCCCGTGGGGGGACGGCGGCGCGCGGGGGCGCGGATCAGGTCCGGGCGGCTCCGCCGAGCTGGAGGCCCGCCATCCGGGACCACTCGTAGGGGCCGGTGCGCAGTCGCGCGGCGAACGCGCCGTCGAAGGTCTCGTGGACGGTGATCCCGGCCTCGGCGAGCGCTTCGCCCGCTTCTTCCGGGGACGGGGCCACCAGGTCGCCCCAGGCTCCGTCGGTGCCGACCAGGACGATCCGGGCGCCCTTGCGGCCCAGGTGGGACACCTGGGCCTCGGCGCCGTCGTGCGCCCGGGCGAAGGCGGTGATCTGCCGGGCCAGTCGGCGCACCCGGCGCGGGGGGCGGGCCGTCCGCTTGCCGTCGTCGTCGCCCGGGCTGGTCTGAGGGTTCTCCATGGCCGGAGCCTACCGGCGGGTAGCCCTTGCGGGAACGGTTCGCGGCACCGCTTTCGGCGCGGGGCGCCGAGGGTGCCGGGGCGCTTGCGGTGCGACCACCTCTGCGGGTCCGCTGTTGCTGGCCGCGCCGTTCCCCGCGCCCCTGACGGGCGCCCCGGCGAAGGTCCGGCGCCCCCTGCGGGTCCGCTCGGGGGCCTCCCGGGGGTCCGGACGTCGACCTCAGGCCGGTGGTCGGTCGGTCGCGCAGTTCCCCGCGCCCCTTACGGGCGCCCCGGCGAAGGTGCGGTATCCCCTGCGGGTCCGCTCAGGGGCCTCCCGGGGGTCCGGACGTCAACCTCGGGCCGTGATCGGTCGCTCGCGCAGTTCCCCGCGCCCCTTACGGGGCCGTCCTAGCGGTGACGGCCACGCACGGGGCCCCGTCAGGGGCGCGGGGAACTGCGCGACCAGCCACGACGGGCCCGAGCAGCCCGCTGAGACACGCGGCACCAACCGGACCAGGCGCCCCGTCAGGGGCGCGGGGAACTGCGCGGGTGACCACCGCGCACCGGCAGCCAAAGGCGAACCTCAGGCGGCAGCCTCCCTCAGGGGCGCGGGGAACTGCGCGAGCGGCCCGCGACGGACCTGCGGACAGGGACGCGCCGCAAGCACCCCGCCAGGGCACGCGGCACCAACCGGACCGGGGACGATCCCGCACGAGGGCGCCCCCGTAGGGGCGCGGGGAACGGCGCGACCAGCAACAGCGGACCCGCGCGCCGGAAGCACCCCGCCGGGCACGGCGCCCCGGGGCCGGGGGAAAGCAGGAGCGCCGCCCCCGGCACCCTCCGAGGGGGCGCGGGAACGGCGCGGGGCCGGGCCGGACGGCCGGTCAGCGGAGGAAGGGGTCCACCGCGACCGCGACGAAGAGCAGCGAGACGTAGGTGATGGACCAGTGGAACAGCCGCATCTCCTTGAGCTTGGCCCCGGTGACCCCGCTCTTGGCCCGCGCCAGCAACGCGTGCGCCTCCCACAGCCACCAACCGCCCGTGGCGAGCGCCACCGCGGTGTAGAACCACCCGGTGTACCCCAGCGGGGTGAGCAGCAGCGACACCGCGACCATCACCCAGCTGTACGCGACGATCTGCCGGGCGACCACCTTGTTGGAGGCGAGGACGGGCAGCATCGGCACGCCCACCCGCGCGTAGTCCTCCTTGACCTTCATCGACAGCGGCCAGTAGTGCGGCGGCGTCCAGAAGAAGATGACCAGGAAGAGGATGACGGCGGCCCAGGAGAGCGAGTCGGTGACGGCGGACCAGCCGATCAGGACCGGCATGCAGCCCGCGATGCCGCCCCAGACGATGTTCTGGGCGGTGCGCCGCTTCAGGATCATCGTGTAGACGACCACGTAGAAGAGGAGGGCGCCCAGGGAGAGCCAGGCGGAGAGCCAGTTGACGAGGTAGCCGAACCAGAGGGTGGAGACGACGGCGAGCGCGATGCCGAAGGCCAGGGCCTCGCGGGGCGAGACCATCCCGGTGACCAGCGGACGGCGCGCGGTGCGTTCCATCAGCGCGTCGATGTCCCGGTCGATGTACATGTTCAGCGCGTTGGCGCCGCCCGCGGAGAGGTAACCGCCGATCGTCGTCAGCAAGACGAGCTTGAGGTCGGGCACGCCCTGCTGCGCCAGGAACATCACGGGGATCGTGGTGATCAGCAGCAGTTCGATGATCCGCGGCTTGGTCAGTGCCACGAACGCCATGACCCGGGCTCGCAGCGGCCGGTGTCCCCGGCTCGTCCGCAGCATTCCCGCCGGACGGGATTCAACGGCCGTCACGCACACCCCTGACAGAGACATCAAAGCAAGCCTCCGGCTGTGAAGTCCCGGTAAAGGCTCGCGCGTACCACGCCACTGTAGACGTTGGCCTTACCTCGCCCTTCGCGGGGGTCGCTCGTGTTGGGAAGCGCTCGTGGAGACCGCCGCGACCTCGCGGTTCACCCGTCGGCGGGGCCCGGGGGGCCGATCGGGGGACGGCGGCCCGGACCTCTCCGGGACGGTCCGCGGGAACGCGCGGACGGCCGGGCGAGGAGCGGGGAGGAGGAGGCCGGGAGCTTCGGAGGGGTCCGTCCCGGCCGGGACGGAAGGGGCGCGGGAGGCGGACGGAGGGGGCGGGCGGGACCCGTTCCCCGCTCGGCCGGACGGGTGAGCGGGGACCGGACCGACCGGTAACCCGGACGGGTGCGCCCGCTCGATGGGAGGGCCCCTCCGCTCATCTGTCGAGGGCCGCGCGGGAGCGCGCGACGGCGCCCCGGGAGGCGAACGGGGGCGGGGCGCCGCAGTCTGGAAATACTCGAAAAATCGCACGTGGAGACGGCGGTAGGCTCGGCAGCGACCGGTGAGCGCTCGGACACACCGGTTTCGGTGAAGCGCCGAAGGATCGGGCCCCGGCCACGCCCTCGCGGGACGGCCGGAGATCCGATTTCCCGACAACCGAGTTCCGAACGCGGAGAGGAGCCCTGACCCAGGGTGAGCACCAAGCCGACCACGACAGACCTGGACTGGACCGAACTGGACCAGCGTGCCGTGGACACCGCCCGTGTCCTTGCCGCTGACGCCGTACAGAAGGTCGGCAACGGCCATCCGGGTACCGCGATGAGCCTTGCCCCGGCCGCCTACACCCTCTTCCAGAAGGTGATGCGGCACGACCCGGCGGACCCCGAATGGACCGGTCGCGACCGTTTCGTCCTGTCCGCGGGACACTCGTCCCTGACCCTCTACACCCAGCTCTACCTGGCCGGTTTCGGTCTGGAGCTGGACGACCTCAAGGCGTTCCGGACCTGGGGCTCCAAGACCCCCGGCCACCCGGAGTACGGCCACACCGCCGGGGTGGAGACGACGACCGGCCCGCTGGGCCAGGGCGTCGCCAACGCGGTCGGCATGGCGATGGCCGCCCGCTACGAGCGGGGCCTGTTCGACCCGGAGGCCGCCACCGGTGCCTCCCCGTTCGACCACCACGTCTTCGTCATCGCCGGTGACGGCTGCCTCCAGGAGGGCATCGCCGCCGAGGCGTCCTCCCTCGCCGGGCACCAGAAGCTCGGCAACCTGGTCCTGCTGTGGGACGACAACCACATCTCGATCGAGGGCGACACCGAGACCGCCGTCTCCGAGGACGTCGTCAAGCGCTACGAGGCGTACGGGTGGCACGTCCAGCGCGTCGAGCCGAAGGCCAACGGCGACCTCGACCCCGAGGCGCTGTACGCGGCGGTCCAGGCCGCCAAGGCGGAGACCGGACGGCCGTCGTTCATCGCGATGCGCTCGATCATCGCCTGGCCCGCGCCCAACGCCCAGAACACCGAGGCCGCGCACGGCTCGGCGCTCGGCGACGAGGAGGTCGCGGCCACCAAGCGCGTCCTCGGCTTCGACCCGGAGCTGAGCTTCGAGGTCTCCGACGAGGTGCTGGCCCACACCCGCGCCGCGCTGGACCGGGGCCGCGAGGCCCGCGTCGAGTGGGAGAAGGGCTTCGCCGCCTGGCGCACCGCCAACCCGGAGCGCGCCGCCGAGTTCGACCGGATCGCCGCCAACGAGCTGCCCGAGGGCTGGGAGGACAAGCTCCCGGTGTTCGAGACCGGCAAGGGCGTCGCCACCCGGGCCGCGTCCGGCAAGGTCCTCCAGGCGCTCGGCGCGGTGATCCCCGAGCTGTGGGGCGGCTCCGCCGACCTCGCCGGGTCCAACAACACGACGATCGACAAGAACTCGTCGTTCCTCCCGGAGGGCAACCCCCTGCCGGAGGCCCACCCGTACGGCCGGACCATCCACTTCGGCATCCGCGAGCACTCGATGGCCGCGGAGATGAACGGCATCGCCCTGCACGGCAACACCCGTGTCTACGGCGGCACGTTCCTGGTGTTCTCCGACTACATGCGCAACGCGGTGCGGCTGTCCGCGCTGATGCACCTGCCGGTCACCTACGTGTGGACGCACGACTCGATCGGTCTGGGCGAGGACGGCCCGACGCACCAGCCGGTCGAGCACCTGGCCTCGCTGCGGGCGATCCCCGGGCTGAACGTGGTCCGTCCGGCCGACGCCAACGAGACGGCCATCGCCTGGCGCGAGATCCTGCGCCGCCACACCAAGGTGTTCGGCGAGGGCGCCCCGCACGGTCTGGCGCTCACCCGGCAGGGCGTGCCCACCTACGCGCCCAACGAGGACGCGGCCAAGGGCGGCTACGTGCTCTTCGAGGCCGAGGGCGGCGAGCCCCGGGTGGTGCTGATCGCCACCGGTTCCGAGGTGCACCTGGCGGTGGAGGCCCGGGAGCGGCTCCAGGCCACCGGGGTGCCCACCCGGGTGGTGTCCATGCCGTCCGTGGAGTGGTTCGAGGAGCAGACCCAGGAGTACAAGGACGCGGTGCTGCCGCCGTCCGTGCGGGCGCGGGTCGCGGTGGAGGCGGGCATCGGTCTCACCTGGCACCGCTACACCGGTGACGCGGGACGCATCGTCTCGCTGGAGCACTTCGGCGCCTCGGCCGACGGCAAGCTCCTGTTCCAGGAGTTCGGCATCACCGCCGAAGCCGTCGAAACCGCGGCGCGGGAATCACTCGCCGCCGCCCAGCGCTGACGCCCACAGAGACCAGAGATCACGTAGGAGTTGCATTTCCCATGACAGACGCACTCAAGCGCCTCTCCGACGAAGGCGTCGCGATCTGGCTGGACGACCTGTCCCGCAAGCGCATCACGTCCGGCAACCTGGCGGAGCTGATCGACCAGCAGCACGTCGTGGGCGTCACGACCAACCCGTCCATCTTCCAGAAGGCCATCTCCGGCGGTGACGGCTACGAGGCGCAGCTCGCCGACCTCGCGGCCCGCAAGCTGACGGTCGACGAGGCCGTCCGCATGATCACCACGGCGGACGTCCGGGACGCGGCCGACGTGCTGCGCCCGCTGTTCGACTCGACGGGCGGCCAGGACGGCCGGGTGTCGATCGAGGTGGACCCGCGGCTGGCGCACGAGACCCGGGCGACCATCGCCGAGGCCAAGCAGCTGGCGTGGCTGGTGGACCGGCCGAACACCCTGATCAAGATCCCGGCGACCGAGGCGGGCCTGCCCGCGATCACCGAGGTCATCGGCCTCGGCATCAGCGTCAACGTCACGCTGATCTTCTCCCTGGAGCGCTACCGCGCGGTCATGGACGCCTACCTGGCCGGTCTGGAGAAGGCCAAGGCCGCAGGGCTGGACCTCTCCGAGATCCGCTCGGTGGCGTCGTTCTTCGTGTCCCGGGTGGACGCCGAGATCGACAAGCGGCTGGACGTCCTCGGCACCCCCGAGGCGAAGGCCGCCCGGGGCAAGGCCGGACTGGCCAACGCGCGGCTCGCCTACCAGGCGTACGAGGAGGTCTTCTCCTCCGAGCGCTGGCTGGCCCTGGACAAGGCGGGCGCCCACAAGCAGCGCCCCCTGTGGGCCTCGACGGGCGTCAAGGACCCGGCGTACAAGGACACCCTGTACGTCGACGAGCTGGTCGCCCCGGGCACCGTGAACACCATGCCGGAGGGGACCCTGGAGGCCACCGCCGACCACGGGGTCATCACCGGCGACACCATCACCGGAACGTACGAGACCTCCCGCGCCGAACTGGACGCCGTGGAGAAGCTCGGCATCTCGTACGACGACGTGGTGAACCTGCTGGAGGACGAGGGCGTCGAGAAGTTCGAGGCGGCCTGGAACGACCTGCTGGCGTCGACCGAGGCGGAGCTGAAGCGCCTCGCCCCCTCGGAGGGCTGAGAACCTTGACATCCGTCCACGGAGCCAATCCGCTTCGTGACGCCGCGGACCGACGGCTCCCGCGCATCGCGGGGCCGTCGGGCCTGGTGATCTTCGGCGTCACGGGCGACCTGTCCCGCAAGAAGCTGATGCCCGCCGTCTACGACCTCGCCAACCGGGGTCTGCTGCCGCCGGGCTTCTCCCTGGTCGGGTTCGCCCGCCGGGAATGGCAGAACGAGGACTTCGCCCAGGAGGTCCACGACGCCGTCAAGGAACACGCCCGCACCCCCTTCCGGGAGGAGGTCTGGCAGCAGCTGATCCAGGGCATGCGCTTCGTCCAGGGCGACTTCGACGACGACAAGGCGTTCGAGCAGCTGCGCGCCACGATCACCGATCTGGACAAGGCCCAGGGGACCGGCGGCAACTTCGCCTTCTACCTGTCCGTCCCGCCGAAGTTCTTCCCGCTGGTCGTCAAGCAGCTCAAGAAGCACGGGCTGGCGGACCAGGAGGGCGGTTCCTGGCGCCGCGCGGTCATCGAGAAGCCGTTCGGGCACGACCTGGCGTCCGCGAAGGAACTCAACGCGATCGTCCACGAGGTGTTCGCCCCGGACCAGGTGTTCCGGATCGACCACTACCTGGGCAAGGAGACCGTCCAGAACATCCTGGCGCTCCGCTTCGCCAACACCCTGTTCGAGCCGATCTGGAACCGGTCGTACGTCGACCACGTGCAGATCACCATGGCCGAGGACATCGGGATCGGCGGCCGCGCCGGGTACTACGACGGCATCGGCGCCGCCCGGGACGTCATCCAGAACCATCTGCTCCAGCTGCTCGCGCTCACCGCGATGGAGGAGCCCGCCTCCTTCGACGCGGACGCGCTGGCCGCCGAGAAGACCAAGGTGCTGGGCGCCGTACGGCTCCCCGCCGACCTGGGCACCAGCACCGTCCGCGCGCAGTACGCGGCGGGCTGGCAGGGCGGCGAGAAGGTCATCGGCTACCTCCAGGAAGACGGGATCGACAGCCGGTCGAGGACCGACACCTACGCGGCGGTGAAGCTGGGGATCGACAACCGCCGCTGGGCGGGGGTCCCCTTCTACCTGCGCACCGGCAAGCGCCTCGGCCGCCGGGTCACGGAGATCGCCGTGGTCTTCCAGCGCGCCCCGCACTCCCCCTTCGACCACACCGCGACCGAGGAACTGGGGCAGAACGCCCTGGTCATCCGGGTCCAGCCGGACGAGGGCGTCACCGTGCGCTTCGGCTCCAAGGTGCCGGGCACCTCGATGGAGGTCCGGGACGTGTCCATGGACTTCGCGTACGGCGAGTCCTTCACGGAGTCCAGCCCGGAGGCGTACGAACGGCTGATCCTGGACGTCCTGCTCGGCGACTCCAACCTCTTCCCCCGCACAGAAGAGGTCGAGCTGTCCTGGCGGATCCTCGACCCGGTCGAACAGTACTGGGACGCCCACGGGGAGCCCGCGCAGTACGCGTCGGGCACCTGGGGCCCCGCCGAGGCGGACGAAATGCTCGCACGAGACGGACGGAGCTGGCGTCGGCCATGAACATCGACCTCACGGACACCACGGCCAGCCGGATCAACAAGGCGATGGTCGAGGGACGCCGCGCCATCGGCTCCCCCGCCGTCGGCATGGTGCTCACCCTGGTCATCGTCACCGACGAGGAGAACGCCTACGACGCGCTGAAGGCGGCCAGCGAGGCGTCCCGCGAGCACCCCTCGCGGACCCTGGTGGTCATCCGCCGGGTGTCGCGCTCCCCGCGTGACCGCACCAACTCCCGGCTGGACGCCGAGGTCCGGGTCGGCGGCGAGGCCGGTACCGGCGAGACGGTCGTCCTGCGGCTCTACGGCGAGGTGGTGGAGCACGCGCAGTCGGTGGTCCTGCCGCTGCTGCTGCCGGACGCCCCGGTCGTCGTGTGGTGGCCGGTGAACGCGCCGGTCGACCCGGCGCGGGACCCGCTGGGCGCGCTCGCCCAGCGGCGGATCACCGACGCGTACTCCGCCGAACTCCCGGTGGAGGAGCTGACGGCCCGCGCCGAGACGTACTCCCCCGGGGACACGGACCTGTCCTGGACCCGGATCACGCCCTGGCGGTCGATGCTGGCCGCCGCGCTGGACCAGGTCGCCTGCACGGTCACGGCCGTGGAGGTCGAGGGCGAGGAGTTCAACCCCAGTGTGGAACTGCTGGGGATGTGGCTCGCGCAGCGGCTGGGCACCCCGGTGACCCGGACCGTGTCCAGCGGCCCCGGCCTCACCGCGGTGCGGCTCCAGACGGACTGCGGGCCGATCGGGCTGGACCGCCCGGACGGTTCGCTGGCCACGCTGTCGATCGCGGGTCAGCCGGACCGCGCGGTGGCGCTGAAGCGCCGGGAGACCTGCGAGCTGATCGCGGAGGAGCTGCGGCGCCTCGACCCGGACGACACCTACGCCTCCGCGCTGCGGTTCGGCGTGGACCGGCTGGCGGACCCGGTCACCGGTGCGCCGGGGACCCCGGCCGCCCCGGACACCGCCCCGGACACCGCTCCGGCGGCCGTCCCCGCGGAGGCTCCCGGAGCGTCCGACGGGGAGAAGGCCGGGACGGAGAACGCCGTGGCCGCCGCCAAGCCCGCCAAGAAGGCGTCCACGGTCCGGAAGGCACGCGCGTGAGCACACCCCAGCTGGTGGTCCACCGGGACAAGGAACTGATGGCGCGGGCCACCGCGGCCCGGCTGATCACCACGATCGTGGACGCCCAGGCCGCGCGGGGCTCCGCCTCGGTGGTGCTGACCGGCGGACGCAACGGCAACGGCGTGCTCGCCGCGCTGGCCGAGGCGCCCGCCCGGGACGCCGTCGACTGGTCCCGGCTCGACCTGTGGTGGGGCGACGAGCGGTTCCTGCCCGAGGGCGACCCCGAGCGGAACGTCACCCAGGCCCGCGCGGCGCTGCTGGACGCGGTGCCGCTCGACCCGGAGCGGGTGCGTCCCATGCCCGCCTCGGACGGCCCGGCCGGGGACGGGGCGGACCCGGCCGCGGCCGCGTACGCCGCCGAACTGGCCGCCGCGGCGGGACCCGGGGACCACGGCCCGGTGCCGTCCTTCGACGTCCTGATGCTGGGGGTCGGCCCGGACACCCATGTGGCCTCGCTCTTCCCCGGGCTGCCGGGCGTCCGGGAGACCGGGCGGACGGTGGTGGGCGTCCACGACGCGCCCAAGCCGCCGCCGACCCGGATCTCCCTCACCCTGCCCGCGATCCGCGCCGCCCGTGAGGTGTGGCTGCTGGCCGCGGGCGAGGACAAGGCGGAGGCCGTCGCCATCGCCCTGTCCGGGGCGGACGAGGTCCGGGCCCCGGCGGCCGGGGCCCGGGGCCGGGCGCGGACCCTCTGGCTGCTGGACGCCGCGGCGGCCTCCCGGCTGCCGGGCGGGCTCCACCCGCCCGCCGCGCCCTGAGGCGTGGTCCGGCCGTCACGGGAGCCTTCCCGTGACGGACGTGCGGTGACGGTGCCGGGCCCCGGAAGGACGGGGGCCCGGCACCGTCGTGTCAGCGGCCGCGCAGTTCGCGGTACCGGGCCACCAGGGCCTTGCTGGACGGGTCCAGGCCGGGGACCTCGGCGCCCTCGGTGAGCGCGGGTTCGACGCGCTTGGCGAGCACCTTGCCCAGTTCGACGCCCCACTGGTCGAACGAGTCGATGTTCCACACCGCGCCCTGGACGAACACCTTGTGCTCGTAGAGGGCGATCAGCTGACCGAGCACCGACGGCGTCAGCTCGTCGGCCAGGATGGTGGTCGTCGGGTGGCCGCCCCGGAAGGTCTTGTGCGGGACCAGCTCCTCGGGGACCCCTTCGGCGCGGACCTCCTCGGGCGTCTTGCCGAAGGCGAGGGCCTGGGTCTGGGCGAAGAAGTTGGCCATCAGCAGGTCGTGCTGGGCGGCCAGCCCCGGGTGGAGGTCCGCGACCGGCCGGGCGAAGCCGATGAAGTCCGCCGGGACCAGCAGGGTGCCCTGGTGGATCAGCTGGTAGTAGGCGTGCTGCCCGTTGGTGCCCGGCGTCCCCCACACCACGGGTCCGGTCCGCCAGTCCACCGGGACGCCCTCGCGGTCGACGGACTTCCCGTTGGACTCCATGTCGAGCTGCTGGAGGTAGGCCGTGAACCGGGACAGGTAGTGGGAGTACGGCAGCACCGCGTGCGACTGGGCGTCGTGGAAGTTGCCGTACCAGATCCCGAGGAGGCCGAGGAGCAGCGGGACGTTCCGCTCGGGCGGCGCGGTGCGGAAGTGCTCGTCCACGGTGTGGAAGCCGTCGAGCAGCTCCCGGAACCGCTCCGGTCCGATCGCGATCATCAGCGACAGTCCGATGGCCGAGTCGAAGGAGTAGCGGCCCCCGACCCAGTCCCAGAACTCGAACATGTTGGCGGTGTCGATGCCGAAGCCGGCGACCTTCCCGGCGTTGGTCGACAGGGCCACGAAGTGCCGGGCCACGGCCTCCGGACCGGCTCCCAGCCCGGTGAGCAGCCAGTCGCGGGCCGAGGTGGCGTTGGTGAGGGTCTCGATGGTGGTGAAGGTCTTGGACGCCACGACGAACAGCGTCTCGGCCGGGTCCAGGTCGCGGACCGCCTCGTGCAGATCGGCGCCGTCGACGTTGGACACGAAGCGCAGGGTGAGGCCGCGGTCGGTGTAGGCGCGCAGCGCCTCGAAGGCCATGGCGGGGCCGAGGTCGGAGCCGCCGATGCCGATGTTGACGACGTTCCTGATCCGGGCCCCGGTGTGGCCGGTCCACTCCCCCGAGCGGACCCGGTCGGCGAAGGCGCCCATCCGGTCCAGGACCGCGTGCACCTCGGGGACGACGTCGTGCCCGTCCACCTCGATCACGGCGTCCCGGGGGGCGCGCAGCGCGGTGTGCAGGACCGCGCGGTCCTCGGTGGTGTTGATCCGCTCGCCGCGGAACATGGCGTCCCGCAGGGCGTACACCCCGCTCGCCGCGGCGAGTTCGCGCAGCAGCCGGAGCGTCTCGTCGGTGACCAGGTGCTTGGAGTAGTCGACGTACAGGTCACCGACCTGGAGGGCGTAGCCGGTGGCACGGTCCGGGTCCGCCGCGAACAGGTCGCGCAGCGGTGTCCCGCCCTGTTCCTCCCGGTGCTTGACCAGGGCGGTCCACTCGGGCGTCTGGTTGAGCCGGGTACGGCCTTCTGCATTCATCTCGGACTTCGTCCTTCTCTCTGCGTCGCCTGATGCGCGTGCCTTGCCGCTGGCGTCCTCCAACCTAGTTGATCAGCCCTGGGGACGGACGGCCGTCCGCCGGTCGGCGGGTGACGGTGCCTCCGTGGCGGTCCGCCGCGCGGCGGGGGCCCGGTCGCGGCGGGCCGGTGCCACCAGGACGAGGGCCGCGAGGGCGAAGACGAGGGCGGCGGCCAGGGCGGGCGCGCGCGGCCCCCAGAGGGCGACGGCGGCCCCGCCGAGCAGCGCGCCGAGCGGGGCGGCGCCGATGCCCAGGGTGCGGAACGCGGCGCTCACCCGGCCGAGCGAACCGACGGGGACGCGGAGTTGGAGCAGGGTGGCCTGGTTGACGTTCCAGACCATGCCCAGGAACCCGAGGGCGGCGAGGGACGCGACGAGGACGGCGGTGCCCGGGGCGGTGGCCGCCGCCGTCAGCGCGGCGGTCTGCGCGGCGGCGGCGAGCGGCAGGGCGCGGACCAGGCCGAGCCGTTCGCCGATCCGGCGGGCGGCGAACCCGGCGGCGACGCTTCCGGCGGCGTACCCGGTGAGCGCCGCCGCGTAGCCGCCGTCGCCCGCCTGGAGCCCGTCGGTGACCAGGAGCACCAGGGTGGCGATCAGGGCGCCCATGCCGAGGTTGGTGAGCGCGGTGGCGCGGGACAGCGGGCGCAGCACCGCGTCCCGCCACAGCAGCCGCAGTCCGTCGGCGGTCTCGGCCCGCAGGGTGGCGCCCGGGGGCCGGGGCGGCCGTTCGGCGCGGGGGACGCGCAGGGTGGCCAGCAGGACGGCGGCGAGCAGATAGGTGAGGGCGTCGGCGGCGTAGGGCGCGGCGGCGCCCACGGCCAGCAGAAGGGGCACCAGGGGCGCGGCCAGCAGTCCGCCCGCGATCTGCTGGCCCGTCATGAGACGGGCGTTGGCGCTGGCGAGGGCGTCCGCCGGGAGGAGCGTGGGCAGCAGGGCGGTGGCCGCGTTGTCGAAGAGGGTCTGGAGGGTGGTGAGGGCGAGGGCCAGGGCGATGAGCAGTCCGACGGAGGCGTGGCCCAGCGCGACGGCGACGGCGAACGCGCCGACCAGCAGCGCCCGGAGGAGGTCCACGAGGACCATGGCGCGGCGCTGGTCCACCCGGTCGGCGAGGGCTCCGGCGAACGGGCCGAGGACCAGCCAGGGCAGATAGCCGCAGGCGGTGACGGCGGCGATGAGCAGGGGGTCGTCGGTGAGGGTGGCCGCGAGCAGGGGGAGCGCGGCGGTGCGCAGGGCGTCCCCGAAGCGGGAGAGCACGGCGGCGGCCCACAGCCGTCCGAAGCCGCCCCGCCAGCGTGCCGCCGTGGATCCGCCGTCCCCGTCCGCCGTCACGGCCCCGCCCCCGTCACTTCCGGTGATCACTCCCTCCGCACGGTATCCCCCGCCACTGACAACGCCGGTCGGGAACGCCGTGGGCGCCGTCCCGGCGGGCTCCGCCGGGACGGCGCCCCGGCGGTCCGGCCGTTCGGTGGGGGCATCGGTCATCACGCGGTTGACGGACGGGGTGTCACGGGCGGGTCGGCGGGGTCGCGCGGGGTGGGTGGGGCGCGGGTGGAAGGGGAGGAACACCCGGGTGCGGAGGGGCGGGAGACGCCGAGGGCCGGACACCCCGCGTGGGTGTCCGGCCCGTTGGTCGTGCGTCAGATCTCGCCGCGCAGTTTCGCCAGCGCCTCGGCGAGGATCGCCTCGCCGTCCGCGTCGCTACGCCGCTCCCGCACATAGGCGAGGTGGGTCTTGTACGGCTCGGTCCGTGGTGGGGCCGGGGGGTTGTCCCGGTCCTGACCAGCGGGAAAGCCGCAGCGGGGGCAGTCCCAGCTATCGGGGACCTGTGCGTCGCTGGCGAAGCTGGGCTGTGTCTCGTGCCCGTTCGAGCACCAGAAGGAGATGCGCAGTCGCGGCGCGGACTCACCGCGCTCGGCCTCGCCCATCGGCCCCGCCCCGACCCGGCTTCCCCGGATCGCGTTGCCACTTGCCACGGTCGTAACTCCCTGCGTGATGGTGCCGCGAAGCGAGTCGGCGTAACGCTTCGCCGCGAGCGCCTCAGTCTACGTAAGGCCCAACGCGCGTCCAGTGACTGGAGTTACACCCCACCCCTAGACGCAAGCCCCATGATAGGCCGCGCCGGGGGGCGCGGACCCGTCATGGGGCTCGACGTTGGTGCGACGGCGACGAAGCTCAGCTGTCGAGCTTCATCATGATCGCGAGGGCGACGATGCAGGCGAACCAGAGCAGCCCGACCACGATGGTGATGCGGTCGAGGTTGCGCTCGGCGACCGAGGAGCCGCCGACGGACGACTGCATGCCGCCGCCGAACATGTCGGAGAGACCGCCGCCCTTGCCCTTGTGCATCAGCACCAGCAGCGTCAGCAGCAGGCTGAAGACGATCACGGCGATCGAGAACCCCAAAACCACAGCGAACTCCCTTTCCGGGGTCTTCCCTCGGATCTTGACGGACGGCGCGAGGGCCGTGGACGGTCCGGTGATCCGCTGGACGCCCGCCCGGGACACCTCACGGTGCCCACGTGCCACACGTCCCGCTCACTTCCCGCCACCGGCCCCCGCAAGGGTACGACGGATCGCCGCTAGCGCCTACTCACGCCTGCTCGAAGCGGACGATCTTGACGAACTCGTCGGCGTCCAGCGCGGCGCCGCCCACCAGGGCGCCGTCCACGTCGGGCTGCGCCATGATCGCGGCGACGTTCCCGGACTTCACGGACCCGCCGTACTGGATGCGGACCTTCTCGGCCAGCTCCTTGGAGTACAGCTCCGCGAGACGGCCGCGGATCGCGCCGCACACCTCCTGGGCGTCCTCGGGGGTGGCGACCTCGCCGGTGCCGATGGCCCACACCGGCTCGTAGGCGATCACGATGGTCTCGGCCTGCTCGGCGGGCAGGTCCTTCAGGGCCCCGTCGAGCTGGTTGAGGGTGTACTCGACCTGCTGTCCGGCCTTGCGGACGTCCAGGCCCTCGCCGACGCAGAGGATCGGGGTGATCCCGTGCTTGAAGGCGGCCTTGACCTTGGCGTTGCACAGCTCGTCGGTCTCGCCGTGGTACTGGCGGCGCTCGGAGTGGCCGACGGCCACGTAGGAGCACTTCAGCTTGGCGAGCAGGGGGCCGGAGATCTCGCCGGTGTAGGCGCCGGAGTCGTGCGCGGAGATGTCCTGCGCGCCGTACTTGATCTTCAGCTTGTCGCCGTCGACGAGGGTCTGCACCGACCGCAGGTCGGTGAAGGGCGGCAGGACGGCCACCTCGACGGCGTCGTAGTCCTTGTCCGCGAGCGCGAAGGCGAGCTTCTGGACGTGGGCGATGGCCTCAAGGTGGTTGAGGTTCATCTTCCAGTTGCCCGCCATCAGCGGGGTACGGGTCTGGTTCGTCATGGCAGGTTCAGTTCTCCAGTGCGGCGAGGCCGGGGAGCGTCTTGCCCTCGAGGTATTCGAGGGAGGCGCCGCCCCCGGTCGAGATGTGTCCGAATGCCGACTCGTCGAAGCCCAGGGTGCGCACGGCGGCGGCGGAGTCGCCACCGCCGACCACCGAGAAGGCCGGGGAGTCGATCAGGGCCTGGGCGACCGCCCGGGTGCCCTCGGCGTAGTCCGGGTGCTCGAAGACACCCATGGGTCCGTTCCAGAAGACGGTGGCCGCGTCGGCGAGCTTCGCGGCGTACAGCTCACCGCTCTTCGGTCCGATGTCCAGGCCCAGCGCGCCCTCCGGGATGGCGTCCGCGGCGACCGCGGTGGGGTGGGCGGGGGCCTTGGTCTTGAGGTCGGGGAACTCGGTGGCGACCAGCACGTCCACCGGGAGCACGAACTCGACGCCTCGCTCGGCGGCCCGCTTCAGGTACTCCCGGACCACCGGGACCTGGTCCTCCTGGAGCAGCGAGGCGCCCACCTCGTGGCCCTGGGCCTTGAGGAAGGTGTAGACCATGCCGCCGCCGACGAGGATGCGGTCGGCCTTCTCCAGCAGGTGGTCGATCACCCCGAGCTTGTCGGAGACCTTGGCGCCGCCGAGGACGACCGCGTAGGGGCGGCTGACGTCGTCGGTGAGCTTGCGCAGCACGCCGACCTCGGTGGCGATCAGGTGGCCGGCGTAGTGCGGCAGCCGGGCGGGGAGGTCGAAGACCGAGGCGTGCTTGCGGTGCACCGCGCCGAAGCCGTCGCCCACGTAGACGTCCGCGAGGGCCGCGAGCCGGTCGGCGAACGCGCCGCGCTCCGCGTCGTCCTTGGCGGTCTCCCCCGGGTTGAAGCGCAGGTTCTCCAGCACCGCGACCTGGCCCGGCTGGAGGCCGTCGACGGCCTCGTGGGCGGCGGGACCGACGGTGTCCTGGGCGAACGCGACGGGCGCGCCGAGCAGCTCGCCGAGCCGCTCGGCGGCGGGCAGCAGGGAGAACACCGGGTCCGGGGCGCCCTTGGGACGGCCCAGGTGGGAGGCGACGACGACCTTGGCGCCCGCGTCGGCGAGGGCCTTCACGGTGGGCAGGACCGCGCGGATGCGGCCGTCGTCGGTGATGATGCCGTCCGCGAGCGGCACGTTGAGGTCGGCGCGGACGAAGACCCGCTTGCCGTCGACACCCTCGGCGAGGAGTTCGTCGATCGTCTTCATTCAGTGGCTCCTAAGGAGGTCCCGCAGGGCTGTTGCGAGGGACCGCGGGGGGCACGGGGTGGCCGTCCGCGGGGGCGTGCGCATGGGAGAGGGCCCGGACGGCGCTTCGTCGCGCCGTCCGGGCCCTGTCACTCACATGGGGGTGCCTGCCGTGGCGGGTGCGGTCAGAGCTGCTCGCCGACGAAGACCGTCAGGTCCACGAGGCGGTTGGAGTAGCCCCACTCGTTGTCGTACCAGCCGAGGATCTTCACGGTGTTCCCCTCCTGGACCATGGTCAGGGAGGAGTCGAAGACGCAGGACGCCGGGTCGCTGACGATGTCGGAGGACACGATCTGGTCCTCGGTGTACGCCAGGATGCCCTTGAGGGCGCCGTCCTCGGACGCCTTCTTGAACGCGGCGTTGACCTCGTCCTTGGTGGTCTCGCGCTGGAGCGTGACGACCAGGTCGGTGGCGGAGCCGGTGGGGACCGGGACGCGCATGGCGATGCCGTCCAGCTTGCCCTTGAGCTGCGGCAGCACCAGGGCGGTGGCCTTGGCGGCGCCGGTCGTCGTCGGGATGATGTTCTCGGCGGCGGCGCGGGCGCGGCGCAGGTCCTTGTGCGGGAAGTCCAGGATGCGCTGGTCGTTGGTGTACGCGTGGACCGTCGTCATGAGGCCCTTGACGATGCCGAAGTTCTCGTCCAGCACCTTCGCCATCGGCGCCACACAGTTGGTGGTGCAGGAGGCGTTGGAGATGACGTGGTGCTGCGCCGGGTCGTACTCGTCCTGGTTGACGCCCATCACCACGGTGATGTCCTCGTCGCTGGCCGGAGCCGAGATGAGGACCTTCTTGGCGCCGCCCGCGAGGTGCTTGGCGGCGTCGGCCTTCTTGGTGAAGATGCCGGTCGACTCGATGACGATGTCGACGCCCAGCTCGCCCCAGGGGATGTCCGCCGGGTTGCGCTCGGAGAGCACCTTGATGGTGTGGTCACCGACGGTGATCGTGTCGGCGGTGTGCGACACCTCGGCCTTCAGACGGCCCAGGATGGTGTCGTACTTCAGCAGGTGAGCGGTGGTCGCGGTGTCACCCAGGTCGTTGACAGCCACGATCTCGATGTCTGCACCCTGCTCCAGCAGCGCGCGGAAGTAGTTACGACCGATGCGGCCAAAGCCGTTGATGCCTACGCGGATCGTCACGAACCGATCTCCTCGTTGGTGCGCCGGGGTGCGACGCCCGGCAAGTTGTATGGGATGTCCCCGACCACCTCCGACCCTACCCCCCCGGGCAGCCGGGGGTGACACCGAGATGCCCTAAAGCCGCGCGGTGGCGCGTACCCCCAGGTGGGCGGTGCGCGCCACCGCGCGGTGGCCGGGGCCACGGCGGGCCCCACAGGCCTTTACCAGGGCCCGGCGGACGTGTCCAGGGCCGTTCGGGGCACCCCGGGGTCCGCCGGGCGCCCGGTCAGCGCCGCAGGGCGGCCAGCGCCCGGCCCATCAGCCGGGCCCGCTCGGCGGCGTCCCGGACGTGCTCGAAGCCGAAGCCGAGGAGCACGCTGTCACGCGTGGTGACGGCCGCGTACGCGCGGTACAGCTCCCCGGTGCGGGCCCAGTCCCCGCTGACGGGGGCGCTGCCCTCGGGGCCGGGGGCGGCGGTCCAGGCGCCGAGGGAGGTCTCGAAGCCCTCGGTGTCCCGCACCTGGCCGCCGACGACCAGTTCGGTCTCGTCGGCGAAGACGCCGCGACCGCCGCTGCCCGGGTCGGTGACGTAGGAGAGCGACAGTTCGACCTTCTTCCCCGCGTAGGGGGCGAGGTCGAAGGAGACCTGCCGCCAGCCGTCGGAGGAACCGGTGAAGCTGTTCCACGCGCCGGTGGTCCCGGTCGCCGCGCAGGCGCCGGAGGCGGGGTCGAGCGTCAGGTAGTGCCGCAGGAACGGGTGGCCCCTCAGCAGGTACCCGGCCTCGCACTCGACGGGCACCCGCGAGGTGCTGGCGCCGCCCTGGTCCGGGAGCGTGGTCCAGTCCCCGCCGCCCGCCGTACGGGCCTCCAGGACGGCGTGGTCGTAGCCGTTCTCGACGTTCCAGCTGAGCGCCGTGCGCAGCCGGGGGGCGTCGGCGGCGGTGACCCCGGTGAGGTCGACCGTGCGGGTGAGGCGCTTCCAGTCGCGGTCGTCGTGGCGGGCCGAGGCCATGCCCTGGCCCCGGTGGGGCGCGTACGGGTTGACGAGCCCGGGGTGGTTGCCGCCGGAGGCGGAGCGGAAGTGCGGGAAGCGGTCGGGGGGCAGGGTGTCGGAGGTGACGGTGTAGCGGCCCGCGGCGTCCAGCGGGTTGCCCGGGGCGTCCCCGAGCCCGGCGTCCGCCCCGGCGAGCTTCCCCTCACCGGCGAACGAGGTGACGCCCGGCGCGGCGAGCCGTTCGTAGGCGCCGAGGTAGTACTGGGCGAAGTCGTTGGAGACGGCGCGGCCGATCCGGACGTTGCCGCCCGCCCGCTCCCCGGCCTCGATCAGCTTGCCGCCCTCGTTGAGGTGGGCGCGCAGCGCGAGCTGGGTGGGCCCGGAAGGCGTCTGGGCGCCCGTGTAGTGGACGACCACGGGGAAGTGGGACAGGACGCCCAGGGGGTGCGGCGCGCCGCGTGAGGCGACGTCCCAGACGGCCGCGTCCTTGCCGTTGGCCTTGAGCGCGGCCACGTAGTCCGCCGTCCGCTGGGCGGGCGCGCCTTCCTCCGCGACCACCAGGACCGAGGCGCGCGGGCGCTCGGCGACGGTGTACGAGAAGGGTTCGCTGGTGACCCGGCCCTCCTTGGTGCGGCCGGTGAACCACACCTCGACCCGGTCGCCGGGACGGGTGTCCTCGACCTCGGCGCGGTACTCGTCGAAGTGGAGGTTGTCCTCGCCGCCGTAGGTCTCGCCGCCCTTCCAGGCGCGCAGGTCCTCGTCCTGGACCCGGCCGCCGTTGATCCGGTACCTGAGCTCCTTGTCCCGGACGGACTTGCGGGCCGTGACGGAGACCTCCTGGTCGCCGCCGCGCGCGTAGGAGGTGTCGAAGGCGTTGGCGGTGAAGTCGGGGGCCTCGATCCCGGTGACCGAGACCGGCCGGTCGGGGTGGGCGGCGGTCTCCGCGACCGCGAGGGCGAAGGGCACGTTGGCCCGGAACTCCTCCTCGATCAGCTTCTCGTCGTCGGGGAAGGTGAACACGGAGGCGCAGTCCCCGGGCAGCCAGGGGTCGTCGGGGTAGCGCGCGGAGATGGTCTGGCAGGTGCTCATCTCGGGGGTGAACATCGCGATGCCGTTGACGTTGCCCGCGTGGCCGTCGGCCTCGCCGTTGGTGGTGTACAGCTCGGAGGCCACCTGGGGCCGGTAGCCCGGTACCGCGGGCTTCTCGGGGGTCCCGGCGAGCGCCTTGTAGAGCACGTCGTCGGGGGTGTCGGTGGCGACCTGCCAGCCCACGCCGTAGAGGATCAGCTCGGCGGCGGAGTGGTAGTTGACGCCGTACTCGAAGCCGATCCGCTTCTGGAAGCGGTCGAGGACCCGGGTCTCGGGCTCGGACATGGGGCTCGCGCCCCGGTAGGTCTCCGAGGTCGGCGCGGGCGAGGAACCCTCGTCGTCGTAGCCCCACTTGTAGGCGAAGTTGCGGTTGAGGTCGACGCCGTCGCCGGTGGTGATCCGTCCGTCGCCGTCGACGTCCCGCAGGTTCTTGCGCCACTGGCGCTCGCCGTCGGCGGCGTGGGTGTGGTCGTAGCCGTCGGGGTTGGCGGAGAGGACGAACCACAGTTCGGTGGTGTCCACGATCTTCTTGATCCGGGCGTCGGTGCGGTAGTTGTCGAGGTAGTGGTGGAGCAGCCGCCGGGTCATCTCCGGGGTGATCCACTCCCGGGCGTGCTGGTTGGAGAGGTAGAGGGTGGCCGGTTTCGCGCCGTCCTCGACCGTGCGGGCGTTCTTGCTGACCTTGACGGCGAGGATGTCCTGGCCGCCCAGGGACTTGCCGAGGGACACGACCTTGGTGAGGTCGGGGTGCGCCTGCCCGGTGCGGACGATCTCCTCCTTGAGGCCGCCGGGCCCGCCGTAGGGGCGGAACACCCCGTCCCCGGCGGCGGCGACCCGTTTCCCGGCCGCGGCGGAGAGCTTCCGTTCGGTGACGTCCACGCCCCGCCGTTCCAGGGCCCGGGCCTGGGCGTCGGTCAGGTACAGCTCGACCCGGGCGGTACCCCGGGCGGGCGGGCGTTCGGCGAGTTCATGGGCGTCCTGGCCGGCTTCCAGGAGCAGGGGTATCTGCTCCCGGGTGACGTCGGCCTCGAAGACCTTGACGGCGTCCTCGGCCTCCCGGGCGGCGGGCGCCCCGGCCTGGGCGAGGGGTGCGGCGGTGAGCCCGCCGAGCAGCAGTGCGCCGGTCGCGAGGATCGCTCTCGCTCTTCGTCTCATCAGTCCCCCTTGCGGTGGTCCTGCACGTATGTGGCCGCAAGGCTCATGGGTCTTCATGATCATGTCAATGTACGGTTTTCGGTCACCCGTGTCCTGTATCCGGCCGTGGTGCCCGGTAGGGCACGGCCGGACGGGCCGTCCCGGGCGCACGGCACGGCCCCCGCGCCCGGGTGGGGGCGCGGGGGCCGTGGACGGGTGTCCGGCACCCGGTGCGTGGGACGGGACGGGTACCAGGAGGGGGACGGGAGCGGTGACGCAGGCGGGGCCGGGGGCACCGCTCCGGTGACGCGGGCGGGGCCGGGATCAGCCGACCAGGTTGTCCGCCATCTCCTCGGTCAGATTGGACTCGGTCCCGGGGATGCCGAGGTCCGAGGCCCGCTTGTCGGCCATCGCCAGCAGCCGCCGGATGCGCCCGGCCACCGCGTCCTTGGTCAGCGGCGGATCGGCGAGCGCGCCCAGCTCCTCCAGCGACGCCTGCTTGTGCTCCATCCGCAGCCGGCCGGCCGCCGCGAGGTGCTCGGGCACCTCCTCGCCGAGGATCTCCAGGGCCCGCTGGACCCGGGCCCCCGCCGCCACCGCGGCCCGGGCCGAACGGCGCAGATTGGCGTCGTCGAAGTTGGCGAGGCGGTTGGCGGTGGCCCGCACCTCGCGCCGCATCCGCCGCTCCTCCCAGGCGAGCACCGAGTCGTGCGCGCCCAGCCGGGTCAGCAACGCCCCGATGGCGTCCCCGTCCCGGACGACGACCCGGTCCACCCCGCGCACCTCACGGGCCTTCGCGGCGATCTGGAGCCGTCGGGCCGCCCCGACCAGCGCGAGCGCCGCCTCCGGTCCCGGGCAGGTGACCTCCAGCGAGGAGGAACGTCCCGGCTCGGTGAGCGAGCCGTGGGCGAGGAACGCCCCGCGCCAGGCCGCCTCCGCGTCGCAGGTGGCCCCCGAGACCACCTGCGGCGGCAGTCCCCGGATGGGGCGGCCACGGCCGTCCACCAGGCCCGTCTGCCGGGCCAGCTGATCGCCGCCCGCCACCACCCGGACCACGAACCGGGAGCCCCGGCGCAGCCCGCCGGGGGC
This sequence comes from Streptomyces sp. JNUCC 64, assembly GCF_054484115.1. NCBI lineage: Bacteria > Bacillati > Actinomycetota > Actinomycetes > Kitasatosporales > Streptomycetaceae > Streptomyces > Streptomyces sp. JNUCC 64. The sequence goes on along the minus strand of NZ_CM137015.1, from coordinate 6,585,553 downwards.
CATCACGATCAGCTCCGAGCCATGGCCGAAGATCTCCAGGATGTCCCGCTTCAGACGGCGCGCCGCGACCCCCGTGTCCAGCTCCGCCTCGATCACGATGCGTCCGCTGACCAGGTGCAGCCCGCCCGCGAACCGCAGGATCGACGAGACCTCCGCCTTCCTGCAGCAGGTCCGGGTGACGGGGAGCCGGGAGATCTCGTCCTTCACCGCTGCGGTCATCGCCATGGGCCGATCCTTCCATGCATCCGAAAAATACGGTCGTACGCGGCGGCCAACAGCTCCGGATCGTGCCTCGGGGTGCCGTCGGTCCGGGCCACCGGGGCCAGCTCGACCGCGGCGCCGAAGCCCTGTGCGGCTTCGGCGAGGGAATCGCGGTCGGGCACGGCCGCCTCGTCGGCGAGCACCACGTCCAGGGCGAGTTTAGGCGCGTGTCGTCCCAAAACCTCCAAATGACGCTGCGGGGAGAAGCCCTCGGTTTCCCCGGGCTGGGGAGCCAGGTTCAGGGCGAGCACCCGGCGCGCCTTGGTCTCGACGAGGGCGTCCCGCAGTTCGGGGACCAGCAGGTGCGGTATGACCGAGGAGAACCAGGAGCCCGGCCCCAGGACCACCCAGTCGGCGTCCAGCACGGCACCCACCGCCTCCGGGACGGCGGGCGGGTCGTGGGGCACCAGGTGCACCGACTGGACCTCGCCCGGGGTGAGGGCGACCGTGGCCTGGCCGCGGACCGTGTCCACGTCCTCAGGGCGCGCCGGGTCGTGCCCCTTGACCAGGGCCTCCAGCTCCAGGGGCACCGCCGACATGGGCAGCACCCGGCCGTGCGCGCCCAGCAGCTTGCCGACCAGGTCCAGGGCCAGGACGTGGTCGCCGAGCTGCTCCCACAGGGCGACGATCAGCAGGTTGCCGACGGCGTGCCCGTGCATCTCGCCCGCCGAGTGGAAGCGGTGCTGGATGACCCGGGCCCAGGTCTGCCCCCAGTCGTCGTCCCCGCAGAGCGCGGCCAGCGCCTTGCGCAGATCGCCGGGGGGCAGGACGCCCAGCTCGTCGCGGAGCCGCCCGCTGGAGCCGCCGTCGTCGGCGACGGTGACCACGGCCGTGAGGTCGCCGGTGATCCGGCGCAGCCCGGCGAGGGAGGCGGACAGCCCCATGCCGCCGCCGAGGGCGACGACCTTGGGCTGGGCGCCCCGACGGCGGACCCGTACCGGCTTTTCACCCGGACGGAGGGGGGTGGCGCGGCCGGTCCGGCGCAGCCGGAGTGAACGCGTCGTCATTCGCGGCCCATGTCCCGGTGCACGACGACGGTCTCCACGCCCTCGGCGGCCAGCCGGGCGGCGAGCTTCTCCGACATGGCCACGGAACGGTGCTTGCCGCCCGTACAGCCCACGGCGATGGTCACGTAGCGCTTGCCCTCGCGGCGGTAGCCCGCGGCGACGAGCCGGAGCAGTTCGGCGTAGCGGTCGAGGAACTCCTTGGCGCCGGGCTGGTTGAAGATGTAGCCCGAGACCTCCTCGTTGAGTCCGGTGAAGGGGCGCAGCTCGGGCACCCAGTGCGGGTTGGGCAGGAAGCGCATGTCCACGACGAGGTCGGCGTCCACGGGCAGCCCGTACTTGAAGCCGAACGACATCACCGTGGCCCGCAGCTCCGGCTCGTCCTCCCCCGCGAACCGGGCGTCCATCTTGGCGCGCAGTTCGTGGACGTTGAGGCTGGAGGTGTCGATCACCAGGTCCGCGTCGCCGCGCAGCTCGCGCAGCAGCTCCCGCTCGGCGGCGATGCCGTCGACGATCCGGCCGTCCCCCTGGAGGGGGTGCGGCCGGCGGACGGACTCGAAGCGGCGCACCAGGGCCTCGTCGGAGGACTCCAGGAAGACGACGCGCCGGGTGACGTGCTTGGCGTCCAGGTCGGCCAGGGACTCGCGGAGGTTGTCGAAGAAGCGACGGCCCCGGACGTCCACGACGACCGCGATCCGGGCGACGTTGCCCTGGGAGCGGGCGCCCAGCTCGACCATGGTGGGGATCAGCGCGGGCGGCAGGTTGTCGACCACGAACCAGCCGAGGTCCTCCAGGCACTTCGCGGCAGTGGAGCGGCCCGCGCCGGACATCCCGGAGATGATCACCAGTTCCGGGATGGCCGCGTCCGGAACGCCCGTGGCGTCGATGGTCACGCCCGCGCCCTCCCGTGCTCCGTCGCCGTCCGGTTCCGTTCGCGCATCCTGTCCGCCCTCGTGCCGCACGGCCGCGTCCGGGGCGTCCGGCCCCGGCGCGGCGCCCGTATCGCCGGTGCCGCGCGCCGCGCGCCCGGCGGGTCCGCCGTCTGCTGATCGTTCAGTCATGTTCCTGCCCCCGTCGGTTCTCCGGGGCGCCCGTGGACACGGGCTCCCCGTCTTCAATGATCTCTCCGGTCGCCGTGTTCACGGCGGGCGCGGCCGGAGCCGCGTTCGCGAAGGCCACCACGATGGCTTCGGCCGTCTTGCGGCCTATGCCGGGCACCTCGCGGATCTCGTCGATTGTGGCCGACCGGAGCCTCTTGACCGAACCGAAGTGCTTGATCAGGGCCTGCTTGCGCGCCTCGCCCAGTCCGGGCACGTCGTCCAGGGGGCTCGTGCGCAGGCGTTTGGCGCGTTTGGCGCGCTGATAGGTGATCGCGAACCGGTGGGCCTCGTCACGGACCCGTTGGAGCAGGTAGAGGCCCTCGCTGGTGCGCGGCAGGACCACGGGGTCGTCCTCGCCGGGCAGCCAGACCTCCTCCAGCCGCTTGGCGAGGCCGCAGACGGCGATGTCGTCGATGCCCAGCTCGTCGAGGGCCCGGCGGGCGGCGGCGACCTGGGGCTGTCCGCCGTCGACCACCACCAGCTGCGGGGGGTAGGCGAACCGCCGGGGGCGGCCGTTGTCGTCGGTGGGACCGACGGGGGCGCCGTCGTCGTCCGCGTCGGCGGTCGGGGCGGGGGCGGCCGGGGCGAGAGCGGTGGGGTCGGTGCCCGTGGGGGCGGGGGCCGACGAGGGGGCGGGGGCCGACGCGTCACCGGTCGTCGGACCGGGGACGGCGGGGGGCTCCTCCGGGGCGTCCCCGGTGGTCCACTCCCCGGTGCGCTCCTTCTCGGCCAGATAGCGGCGGAAGCGGCGGGTGATCACCTCGTGCATCGAGCGGACGTCGTCCTGCCCCTGGCCGTGCCAGAGGTGGGTGTCCCCCGCCCGGCCCTTGATCTGGAAGCGGCGGTACTCGCTCTTGCGGGCCAGGCCGTCCTCGAAGACGACCATGGAGGCGACGACGTCGTCCCCCTGGAAGTGCGAGACGTCGTAGCACTCGATGCGCAGCGGGGCGCTGTCCAGGTCGAGGGCGGCGGCGATCTCCTCCAGCGCGCGGGAGCGGGTGGTGAGGTCGGAGGCGCGCTTCGTCTTGTGCAGCACCAGGGACTGCTGGGCGTTGCGGGCCACGGTCTCCATGAGGGCCTTCTTGTCGCCCCGCTGGGGCACCCGCAGGGAGACCTGCGCGCCCCGGCGTCCGGTCAGCCACTCCTGGAGGGGGGCGGACGGCTCCGGCAGCGCGGGGACCAGCACCTCCTTGGGGACCGCGTCGCCGCTCTCCTCCCCGTAGAGCTGCTGGAGGGCGTGCTCCACGAGGTCGCCCGTGGTGACGGCCTCGACCTTGTCGGTGACCCAGCCGCGCTGGCCGCGCACCCGGCCGCCGCGTACGTGGAAGATCTGCACGGCCGCCTCCAGCTCGTCCTCGGCGAGGGCGATGAGGTCGGCGTCGGTGGCGTCCGCGAGGACCACGGCGCTCTTCTCCATGGCGGTGCGCAGCGCCTCGATGTCGTCCCGGAGCCGGGCGGCCCGCTCGTACTCCATCTCCTCGGCGGCGTCCCGCATCCGTCCCTCCAGACGGCGCAGATAGGTGCCCGTGCGGCCCGCCATGAAGTCGCAGAACTCCTCGGCGAGTTCGCGGTGCTCCTCGGCGTCGACCCGGCCGACGCAGGGCGCTGAGCACTTGCCGATGTAGCCGAGGAGGCAGGGGCGGCCGGTGCGGGCGGCGTTGCGGAAGACGCCCGCCGAGCAGGTCCGCACGGGGAAGACCCGCAGCAGCAGGTCCACGGTGTCGCGGATGGCCCAGGCGTGGCCGTAGGGGCCGAAGTAGCGCACTCCCTTGCGCTTCTGACCGCGCATCACCTGGACCCGGGGGAACTCCTCGTTCATCGTCACCGCGAGGTACGGATAGCTCTTGTCGTCGCGGTACTTGACGTTGAAACGGGGGTCGAACTCCTTGATCCAGGAGTACTCCAGCTGGAGGGCCTCGACCTCCGTCGACACCACCGTCCACTCCACGGACGCGGCCGTGGTGACCATCGTGCGGGTGCGCGGATGCAGGCCCGCGAGGTCCTGGAAGTAGTTCGCGAGCCGCTGGCGCAGGCTCTTGGCCTTGCCGACGTAGATCACCCGGCGGTGCTCGTCGCGGAACTTGTAGACCCCCGGCGAGTCGGGGATCTGTCCCGGCTTGGGGCGGTAGCTGGAGGGGTCTGCCATGTCTCACACCCTACTGGCGGGCACCGACAGCCGGGGTTCCGGCCAGGTGGCCGGAGGGGTGGTCGGCGGGGGTTCCAACGGGGTCGGCGGAGAGCTTCGGCAGGGGCGGCGGCATAGCTCCGGCCCGGGCGTCAGCGGGCCGTCCGGCCACGGCTTGGGCCGGTCGCCGGGCGACGGACCGGGACGGGCCGGGGACGCTCGGCGGCCGGCGCGGGTCCCGTGCCCGACAGCGTGGACCCAGGACCCGCCCCTCCTACGGGTTCGGTGGTCCGCCGGGGAAACCTCCCCGGTCGAGGCCCGCACTCATGTGCACGCCGTCCGTCAGTCCCGTACCGCGCGACCGATCAGGGTCCCGATGTGGCCTTGCGTCGGGGCCTCCAGTTCGTGCACCTTCGCTTCCCGGAATCCAGCCCTGAGCAATAGGCTTTCCCATTTTCGGAGCGTGTAGCTGTAGCGGTACGTATACATCGCCTTGCCCGCGAATCCACCCTTGTACATCCCCTGTGGTCCGTACGCGCCGGGAATGGCCGGGGGGTGGGCGAATACAAGCACGCCGCCCGGATTCAACCGGTCAGCGATCAGCGGGAGCAGTTTGGCCGGGTCGGTGAACCAGACGGCACCGAACATCGAATAGACCGCATCATAGGTCTCCGTCGTTTCGGTCAGGTAGGAAAGAACCTCCGCACACACGAATTGGACCCCCATGGGCCCCCATCGTTCAGTGGTATTCGCCACCATGACCGGAGACATATCGACGCCGGTTGCCTTGATGCCCTGCTGGGCGAGGTATGCCAGGGCGCGGCCGGTGCCGCATCCGACTTCGAGGACGGACTCCGGGGTGCCGAGGAGTTCGGGGCCCGGCCCGTGTCCGACGTACTGCGTCCACCGGAAGACGGGTTCCGACTCGAACACGTCCTTCCGGGTGCTCTCGGCGTAGGTGTCCCAGAGTTCGCGTTCGCTGTCGAGGTCGTGTCGTGCGGGCAACGGAGCGTCCTTCACGTGTCGGAGGTACGGCAGTGCTGCGCCCCCACCCTCCCGGAGGAAGGCAGGGGCAGGAACTGTAGCGCCGGTTCAGTGGCTGTCGGGGACCTTGTCGTTGCAGGGGGAGCAGTCGGACGCGTCGGTCTCCCACAGTTCGTCATCGACGGCGAACCCGGCCGCGCGGATCAGTTCGGCCGTCCGCGCCACCACGCCGTCACGACGCCGCTCGATCAGCGGGGCGTGATGCTTGTACCGGCCGCCGTTGTGCGCGTCGCACAGGGCGAAGTACAGGGGCGTGTCGAGGATGAGCTGATGAACACCGATGTCCACGGTGTACCCGACGCCCATGTCGGTGCCGGGGTTCTCCATCGCGGTGACGACGTAGGCGATGCCCTGGCCGAGGATGCGTTCCGCGAGGCTGCGCACGGCCACGCTGTCCCGGAGGAGGAGACGAACCTCCCGCTCCCACAGATCGGCCACTCCCACATCTGCGACGAGGTGGGGAACGCGCTCTTCCAGCGCGTTCAGGATGGTGCGCGGATCACGCGTCCGCGTCTCGACTACTGTGCTCATCGTGCAAAACCTCCTGTTGTGTGGAGTAGTGCACTGCGCTTGCTCGGGCCCGGCCGTACCGAGTGGTCACAGGCCGACCGGACTCATGCCCCGGCCCCGCCGCGCGGCCTGATCAGCGGGGATGGGAGTCCTAGGGGCTGCCGGTGGCGATCCCCGCTACGAGAGCCATCACCAGGAGTACAAGGCACGTCCCCCAGATCATCAGGGCCAGGACTCCGCCCCAGAACGTTCCGTCACTGGTGACCTTCCAGCCCCGTAAGCGGCTCACCGGGCCTTCTCCCGCAGATACCGGCTGAGCCTGGCCAGACCCGTCGCGTTGGCGTGGTGCTGTGCCAACGCCCGAAGCTGGAGCTTCTCCCTGTCGGTTGCGTCCCGTACTCCCACGACCAGTGCGCGCCGCTGCAAGCCGGACGGACGCTTGAGGATCAGCGCGTTCCCGTCCCGTGCGTGCACGGCGCCGACCGTCTGAGTTCTCTGGTCGTAGACCGCCGCCCCTGGCTCCCAGCCCGTCCCCGGTCTCATCGTGTCCACCGTCGCTTCGTCGTTGACTGGCTCTGTCACACAGTTAACGGCCTTGGTTCCACGGCGAATTGCACACGGGTTGCACAGCCCCTGTGCGGGTACCCGCCGGACCTGTGAGCATGGTCGTAGCGACGACTCCGTGAGGAAGACTGAGCCCATGAGCACTACCGACGGACCCGAAAGCACGGCGGAGCTTGCGCCCGGCGAGAACCTGGCGGTGCTCCGGAAGGCCCGTGGCCTGACTCAAAGGCAGTTGGCCAGCAAGGCGAACGTTTCGCTCTCTCTGCTGTCCAAGATCGAGATCGGGGACAGAACCCTCACTCCCGCCGTCGCCGCCACCCTCGGCCGGTCGATGGGCATCACCATGGCGGAGGTGATGGGCAAAGCCACCGTGACGAACACCGAGAAGCGGTCTCTCACAGCCCTACGGGCCGCCCTGCGTGACTATGACCTCCCCGACCGCGAACGGCTCCCAGACGGGCAGCTGGCCGCCGATATGACCATGGCCCATGAGTACCGCAAGGGCATGAAGGTCACCCAGCTTCTGGCAGTGCTGCCGAAGCTGCTCAGGGACGCCACGACGAATGCGCTGGAAGCCCATGACGCAGCGGCCTGGACCGACCTTTCCCAGGTCTACAGCACGGTCTATTGGCTCGCCGCCCGGCACCGCTGGATGGACATGGCGGAACTGGCGGTGACGCGGCAGCGGTGGGCTGTGGAACAGCGCCCCACGGCATTGGCGGCGGCCGTCGCCGCGCGGGACCGCGCGGGCACCTATCTGAACTTCGGTGACATCGAGCGCGGCTTGGACATCGTCGACCGCGCGCTCACGGAGGCACAGGGGGCGCTCAGCGGGACGGAACGGGACACCGCCGTGTGCATCCTCAATCTACGAGGCATGACCCTGGCGGGCCGTCTGCGGGACAAGAAGGAGGCACGGCGTGAGGCCGAGCGCCATATCCGCTCCGCCGTCGCCGCCTCCGCCGGACTCGGCAACCGAGACGAGGACGTGTTGGGTCTGACCGTGGGACCCCAGAACACGCAGCTTCACCGACTCGCCACCTACGTGGATCTCGGCAGGCCGAACGACGCGTTGGCGCTGACGGACGACCTCCCGGAGGCACTGGACGGACTGCCGCCCACCCGGGTGGCCCCGACTCACATCAACGTCGCACGGGCACAGCTCGACACCGGGGACCGCGACGGAGCGCTGAAAAACCTGAGCATCGCGTGGAACGTCGCCCCACAGATGGCTCGCATCCACCCCATGGGGCGGGAAGTGTTCCGGGTTCTCACCTCACTCCACCGGCGCAGCAACCCGGAACTGCTGAGGCTGTCGAAGCTGTCCGGGATCGGTCTCTGACCTGCCCGGTAGAACTTCGTCGATCTTGTACGCAGACGGGTCTGCCATGTCTCACACCCTGCTGGCGGGCACCGACAGCCGGGGTTCCGGCCAGGTGGTCGGCGGAGGTTCCGACGGGGTCGGCGGAGAACTTCGGCAGGGGCGGCGGCATGGCTCCGGCCCGGGCGTCAGCGGGCCGTCCGGCCACGGCTTGGGCCGGTCGCCGGGCGACGGACCGGGGACGCGCGGGGGCCGGGCGCGGGGCCGGGGTGTCCGGTCCCGGGCCCGGCCGCGTGGGCCCGGCCCCGCTCCCCCGGCGGGTTCGGTGGTCCGCCGGGGGAGCCGGGGGCGGGGGGGAGTCCGGGCGGAGGGGACCGCCCGGACCCGCTCCCCGGGTGCGCCGGGGCGGCGCGCCCGGGGCGGCCCGGTCAGGGTCGGCGGTCGACGGGCGCCGTACGGCCCCGCAGCGCGGACCCGGCCCAGAGCAGCAGGGCGAGCAGCCCCACCCCGGCGGCGCCGGTGGCCACCGCGACGGGCACGCTCAGGGCGCCGCTCGTCGCCGTGGCACCGGCGTCGGCCCGGAGCGCGGGCGCGGTGCCGGCGGACCGCGCGGGGGCGCCGTCGGCGGGGCGGGCGCCCTCGGCGGCGGACCCCGCCGCGCCCGCGCCGGCTCCGTAGCCGCCCGCCTTGCCGGACTTGGCGTAGGCGGAGCCGCCCAGCTTGTCGCCGTAGGAGCGCCGGACGTGCGCGCGGTACTCCGCGAGCGTGGCCCCGTCGGCGCCGACCGCCCGGCGGGCCTGGCCGTCGAGCGGCACCACGCGGTCGCCGCGCTGGACGTACCAGGCGCCGATCTGCGGCTCCTGGAAGACCGTGCCGCCCGGCAGCTTCCGCTCGCCGAGGGCCGCGTACCGGGTCTCGTCGTCCCCGGTGGCGATGTTCACGACCTGCCAGCGGCCTTCGTGGCGGGCCGTCCACAGGGACGCCTCGCGGCCGTCGGGGGCGACCGCGCGGCTGGCGTGGAAGACGGGGACGGCGATCGGGGCGCCCTTCCTGCCCGCGACGAAGTCGGGGGACAGATGACGCACCGGCACCGCGCCGGCCTCGACCTCCGGTTCGCCCCGGGCGGCTCCGGCGCGTGCCGCTCCGGCCCGTCCGGCGCCGTCCTGGGCGAAGAACCGGGTGAGGGTGTCGATGACCTCGGGTCTGGCGGCGGCCTTGTCGGCGGCCGCCGCGGCGGCCCGTCCGGTCGCCGGGGAGCCGTCGTCGGCGGTGGCCACGGGGGCCGCGAGACCGGTGAGCAGCGCCGCCGCGCAGAGGACGAGGGTGGTGCGCGGGGCGGCCGTCCGGGCCGCCGTCAGCCGTCGTGTCGTGCGTCGCACCGTGCTCACGCCCCGATCCGGTAGAGGGAGTGGGTCCAGCTGAAGGTCGAGTTGTTGGTGTACCAGGAGTGCGAGGCCCAGCTGTAGCGGTTGCTGCTGGGCCAGGGGTCGCCCCAGTAGACCCAGCTGCCGGAGTCGTCGTAGCCGTACAGGACGTGCATGTGGCCGCCGCCGGAGGACCACTGGATGCGGGTCTCCACGGGCCGGTTGGCGTTGATCTCGCCCTGGAGGACGGGGTAGCGCAGCCAGCCGTTCACATAGGAGCCGGGGCTGACGCCCGTCCAGCGCAGTCCGGTCTGGACGTTGGCCAGGGTGGCCTGCGAGTTGGGGCACTCGGTGGCCTGGGAGCGGCCGAAGGCGGCGTTGCAGAACTGGTTCTGCGAGTACGAGCGGCCGTACCAGGCGGCGATGGTGTTGCCCGCCGCGGCCCAGCACCAGTTGGTCTTCTGCTGGGCCTGCATGGTGATGTTCAGCCGCTTGGTGGCGAGGGCCGAGACCTCGCCGGGGGCGGCGACGTCGGCCGCCGCCACGGGGACGGGGGCGGTGGAGGGGGGTGCCGCCTGGGCGGCGGGGGCGGTGAGCACGGCCGCCGCCACGGCGGCGGTGACCGCCGCGAGCAGCGCGGGGCGCCGTGTTCGGGGAGTGCGGGGGGTTCTGTTGCGCATCGCGTTCCTCCCATGGGGATGGGTGAGCGGAGGAGCGCGTCCGGACGCTGGGGTTGAGCATCAAGTGTTGTCCAGTGCAGGTCAACACGCTTCAATGCGGGGAACGCTCGTGCGTGAACGGGGGTGCGCACATGTGAACGGTCCGGGGAGGACGACCAGGTCACCCCCGGCCCCGGTTCCGGCGACCGGCCGGGCCGTTGTGGACATTCACAGAAGGGGCCCCTGATGCGGCACGGCACACCCCCGTCCGACGCTCCCGCCGAGGAGGACGCGCTCGCCGAGGAACTCGCGACGGTGCTGAGGGCGGGCCCCTTCCACATCGCCCTGCGGGCCGCGATCGGCGCGCGTGACCTGTCGCTCCAGCGCGTGCAGCACCATCTGGCGCGGCTCGGCGTCCGGGTCGGGGTGACGAGTCTGAGCTACTGGCAACAGGGCGCCCGCACGCCCCGGCGCCCGGAGTCGCTGCGGGCGGTGCGGGCGCTGGAGGAGATCCTGCGGCTGCCCGAGGAGTCCCTGATCAGGCTGCTCGCCCAGCCGGACGGCACCGGCGGGCAGGGGCGCCCGGCCGCCCGTTCCTACCGCTCCCTGGTGGAGGCGTCGGACGTCCTGGAGCGGCTGCTCGGCGAGTTGGAGGCGCCGCTGGACGGCGGGCTGCACAGCGTCGGCCACCACGAGCGGGTGCGCATCGGCACCCGTCGCGAGCTGCTCGGACGTGAGTCGCACCAGGTGGTGCGGGCCCACCGGGACGGGGTCGACCGGTACGTCGCCATCCACCACGGCGACCCGGGGTGCGCGCCCGAACGGGTCGGCGTCCGCGCGCTGGAGAACTGCCGCGCGGGCCGGGTGCGCTGGCACGCGGGGACGGGGGTGCTGGTCGCGGAGTTCCTGTTCGACACGGTGCTGCGGGGCGGTGAGACCCATCTATTCCGCTACGCCTTCGAGGACGGCACGGCGGGCGCGTCCGAGGAGTACCTGCGGGGGTTCAGCTTCGCGGGCGGGCAGTACCTGCTCCAGGTGAGCTTCGCCGAGGAGGCCCTGCCGGTGCGCTGCCACCGGTTCGCCCAGCAGTCGGCGGCGGCCCCGCGCGGTGGGCGCCGGGAGCTGCCGCTCAGCGGTCGCCACCGCTCGGTGCACTTCGTGGAGCCGCAGGTGCGGGCCGGACTGCTGGGCATCACCTGGGACTGGGACTGAGTCCGGGGCCCGACTCGTGGGCCGACCGGGCCCGGGGCGGTCCGCCCGGGGTACCGGGGTCCGGCGCGCGATTCGTGGGCGACCGGGTCGGACCGTCCGACTGTCAGACCGTCTGACTGATCTGTCCGGCTGTCCGGCTGTCCGGCTGTCCGGCTGTCCGGTCAGGCTTCGGGACCGGCGATCAGCTTGCCGTCCTCGACCCGGACCGGGACCGGGGGCAGCGGTACCGTCGCCGGGCTGTGGAGCACCTCGCCGGTGGTGGCGTCGAACCGGCTGCCGTGGCAGGGACAGATCAGGGTGGTGCCCTTCAGCTCCCGCATGGCGCATCCGGCGTGGGTGCAGACGCTGCCGTACGCGGTGAGGGCGCCGTCCTCGGCCCGGGTGACGACGACCCGCTCCGACGTGAACAGCCGGGTGGCGCCCTTGGCCACCCCGCTCTCCGGACCCAGGTCGACCGGCGCGGTCGGGGTGGGGCTGGGGGCCCGCTTGATCCGTTCGGTGGAGCAGGCGGCGGCCCCCGCCCCGGCCACCGGTACGACGGCCGCTCCCCGCAGCAGGGATCGGCGGCTCGGGGTCGAGTGGGCTGACATGGCGGCTCCATGGGTTTCGGGCAGGTCACCGGGCACCCGAGGGCCCACGGCGGCTGTCGCTTCGACCCTACCGGGGCCGCCCCCGCCCACCGGCCCGGGGTGGCCCGGGCACGCCGGGACCCGGGCGGGGACCCTGGGGCGGTCCGGGGCGCGCGCGTACCCTGCGGTACGGACCGGGCCGGTCGGGGAGCCGACCGGCCGCGCGAGGCCGACGGCCGACCCGGTCGACCGGCCGACCGACCGACCGACCGACAGGCGGGCAGGCGGACGGGCGGGCGGGCAGGACCGGCCGACCCGCCCGGCCGGGCGGACCGTGGCGCGGAACCGTGAGGACGGAAAGGACCCGTACGTGATCGTCGTCGCCGGAGAGGCCCTGATCGACCTGGTGCCCGGACACCCGGGTCCATGGGCGCCGTTGGCCCCCCGGCCCGGCGGGGGCCCGTACAACACCGCGGTGGCGCTGGGACGGCTCGGCTCCCCGGCCGCGTTCCTGTCCCGGCTGAGCACCGACGCCTACGGGACGGCGCTGCTCGACGGGGTGCGCGCGGCGGGGGTGGACGTGTCGGGGGTGGCGCGCGGGCCCGAGCCGACGACCCTGGCGCTGGCCACCGTGGGAACGGACGGCTCCGCCCGGTACGCGTTCTACGTGGAGGGTACGGCCGACCGGCTGTTCAGCGCCCCGGAACGGCTGCCGGAGGGGACCCGGGCGGTCTCCTTCGGCACCTGTTCGCTGGTGCTGGAGCCGGGCGCCACCGCCTACGAGGACCTGCTGCGGCGGTCCTCGGCCGGGGGCGTCCTCACCGTGCTGGACCCCAACGTCCGTCCGGCCCTGATCCCGGACGCGGACGCGCACCGGGCGCGGTTCCGGTCGTGGCTGCCGTCGGTGGGGCTGCTGAAGCTGTCCCTGGAGGACGCCGGGTGGCTGGGCGGCACCCCCGGGCAGTGGCTGGCGGCGGGGCCCTCGGCGGTGGTGCTGACCCGGGGCGGGGACGGGCTGTCCGTGTACACCCGGGACCTCGGGGAGGTGGCGGTGCCCGCCGTGCCGGTGCGGGTGGTGGACACCATCGGGGCCGGGGACACGGTGACGGCGGCGCTGCTGCACCGGCTGGCGGAGCACGGCGCGCTGTCGGCCGCCGCGCTGGCCGGGCTGCCGGAGGAGGTCTGGAGGGACGTCCTCGGCTTCGCGGCCCGGGCGGCGGCGGCCACCTGCGGCCGTCCGGGCGCGGATCCGCCCCGGGCGTCCGACCTGCTTCCCTGAGCGGCCCGTCGGCGGCCCCGACGGGCCCAGTGACCCCACCGACCCGTGGTCCCGGCGCTCCTCGGAGAGACCGGGAACGCCGGGTCGCCCCGGCCGCCGGCCCGGATGGGCCGCCGGGTCCAAACCCTCCGGGTCTGTCCGGGCCGCCGCCTTCCGGCTGGCGGGCGGGACGGGCCCGGACCGGGATCGTCCGGGACGGGCCCGGCGGGCCGGGATCGGTCGGCACGCACCCGGTGGACCGGAGAACGGTCGGCACGCACCCGGCGGGCCCGGGGACACCTGCCGCCGGGCCGTCCCGAGCGGCGCCCAGGGACCGGGGCGCCGCTCGGGGCTACGCCTTGCGGGCCCGGGTGGCGCGCGGCGCGGCGGTCTTGCGGGCCGCCGGAGCCTTCGCCGCCGTCTTCGGGGCCTTGGCCGCCGTCTTCCGCTTGCGGGCCGGGGGCGCCGCCTCGGCGATCCGTTCGGCGCCCAGGATCTCCTGGAGGAACTTGCCGGTGTGGCTGGCCGGGACCGAGGCGATCTGCTCGGGGGTGCCCTCCGCGACGACGAGTCCACCGCCGTTGCCGCCCTCGGGGCCCATGTCCACGACCCAGTCGGCGGTCTTGATCACATCGAGGTTGTGCTCGATCACGATCACCGTGTTGCCCTTGTCGACCAGCCCGGACAGTACGGTGATCAGCTTGCTGATGTCCTCGAAGTGGAGGCCCGTGGTGGGCTCGTCGAGCACGTAGACCGTACGTCCGGTGGAGCGCTTCTGGAGTTCGCTCGCCAGCTTGACCCGCTGGGCCTCGCCGCCGGAGAGGGTCGGCGCGGGCTGCCCGAGGCGGACGTATCCGAGCCCGACCTCGTGCAGGGTGCGCAGATGGCGGGCGATGGCGGGCACCGCCTCGAAGAAGCCGAGCGCCTCCTCGATGGGCATGTCCAGCACCTCGGCGATGGACTTGCCCTTGTAGTGGACGTCCAGCGTCTCCCGGTTGTAGCGGGCGCCGTGGCAGACCTCGCAGGGGACGTAGACGTCCGGCAGGAAGTTCATCTCGATCTTGATGGTGCCGTCGCCGGAGCAGTTCTCGCAGCGGCCGCCCTTGACGTTGAACGAGAAGCGGCCGGGCTGGTAGCCCCGCACCTTCGCCTCGGTGGTCTCCGCGAACAGCTTGCGCACGTGGTCGAAGACCCCGGTGTAGGTGGCCGGGTTGGAGCGGGGGGTCCGGCCGATCGGGGACTGGTCGACGTGGACCACCTTGTCGACGAGGTCGTCGCCGTCCACCCGGGTGTGCCGTCCGGGAACGCTCCGGGCGCCGTTCAGCTCACGGGCCAGGTGGGTGTAGAGGATGTCGTTGACCAGCGTCGACTTCCCGGAGCCGGAGACCCCGGTGACGGCGGTGAGGACGCCGAGCGGGAACGAGACGTCGATGTCCCGCAGGTTGTTCTCGCGGGCGCCGTGCACCGTGAGCCGCCGGGACGGGTCGGCCGGGCGGCGGAGGTCGGGCAGCGGGATGCTCCGCTGGCCGGAGAGGTACGCGCCGGTGACCGAGGCGTCGTTGGCCAGCAGTTCGGCCAGCGGGCCGCTGTGCACGACCTCGCCGCCGTGCTCACCGGCGCCGGGGCCGATGTCGACGACCCAGTCCGCGACCTTGATGGTGTCCTCGTCGTGCTCCACCACGATGAGCGTGTTGCCCATGTCGCGCAGTCGCACCAGGGTCTCGATCAGCCGGTGGTTGTCGCGCTGGTGGAGGCCGATCGAGGGCTCGTCCAGGACGTACAGCACACCCACCAGGCCGGAGCCGATCTGGGTGGCCAGCCGGATGCGCTGGGCCTCGCCGCCGGAGAGGGTGCCCGCCGCGCGGTTCAGCGAGAGGTAGTCGAGGCCCACGTCCACCAGGAACCGGAGGCGTTCGTTGACCTCTTTGAGGACGCGTTCGGCGATCTTCTTGTCGCGGGCGTTCAGCTTGAGGCGGCCCAGGAACTCGGCGCAGTCGCTGATGGACATGGCGGAGACCTCGGCGATCGACTTCTCCATCACCGTGACGGCGAGGACGATCGGCTTGAGGCGGGTGCCCGCGCAGGTGGGGCAGGGCACCTCGCGCATGTAGCCCTCGAAGCGCTCCCTGCTGGTGTCGCTCTCGGCCTCGCTGTGCCGCCGCTTCACGAACTGCACGGCGCCCTCGAAGGCGGTGGTGTAGACCCGTTCGCGGCCGTAGCGGTTGCGGTAGCGGACCTCGATCTGGGTGCGGTGGCCGTTCAGCAGGGCCTTCTTGGCGCGCTGCGGCAGGCCCCGCCAGGGGATGTCGGTCCGGAAGCCGAGGGCGTCGGCGAGCGCGTCCACCAGCCGCCCGAAGTAGTCCTTGGTGGCCCCGTGGGACCAGGGGTGGATCGCCCCCTCGTCCAGGGACTTGTCCTCGTCGGGGACGAGGAGCTCCGGGTCGACCTCCATCCGGGTGCCGATGCCGGTGCACTCCGGGCAGGCGCCGAAGGGCGAGTTGAAGGAGAAGGAGCGCGGCTCCAGCTCTTCGAACGACAGGTCGTCGTAGGGGCAGTAGAGGTGCTCCGAGTACATGCGCTCGCGCTCGGGGTCGTCCTCGGGGAGGTCCACGAAGTCCAGGACGACCATGCCGCCGGAGAGGCCGAGGGCGGTCTCCACGGAGTCGGTGAGCCGCCGCTTGGCGCCGTCCTTGACGGTGAGGCGGTCGACGACCACCTCGATGGTGTGCTTCTCCTGCTTCTTCAGGACGGGCGGCTCGGCGAGCTGGATCGTCTCGCCGTCGACCCGGGCCCGGCTGTAGCCCTTGGTCTGGAGGTCGGCGAAGAGGTCCACGAACTCGCCCTTGCGCTCGCGCACCAGCGGCGACAGCACCTGGAAGCGGCTGCCCTCGGGCAGTTCGAGGACCTTGTCCACGATGGCCTGCGGGGACTGCCGGGCGATGGGACGGCGGCACTCGGGGCAGTGCGGCTTGCCGATCCGCGCGAAGAGCAGCCGCAGGTAGTCGTAGACCTCGGTGATGGTGCCGACCGTGGAGCGCGGGTTGCGGGAGGTGGACTTCTGGTCGATCGAGACGGCCGGGGAGAGGCCCTCGATGAAGTCCACGTCGGGCTTGTCCATCTGCCCCAGGAACTGCCGGGCGTAGGAGGACAGCGACTCCACGTAACGGCGCTGGCCCTCCGCGAAGATCGTGTCGAAGGCGAGCGACGACTTGCCCGACCCGGACAGACCCGTGAAGACGATGAGCGAGTCACGCGGCAGGTCGAGCGAGACGTTCTTCAGATTGTGCTCGCGTGCACCACGGACGATGAGACGGTCGGCCACGCCGGTCCGCACCTTTCTTGAGTGAAGCGACAGGGGCGGGGCCCCCGTCCTCCCGGACTGTGGGGGCCGCCGTCAGCGATGGGCGGTTCTGCTGGGTGGGGCGCTCGGAGCGCGACCCCGTCTCTCAAGCATGCCCGATGCTCCACCCGACCTTATAGCACGTGCATTCGATTTCCGGCCGTGGGACGCCACCTTCACTCGAACGTGTGGCGGGACTATCGTCGTTGCCATGAATGATCATGTACGCGATCTGGAAGCGGTACGTGACGCGACCGAACGGCTCCTCGTCTCGGTCGCCTCCCTGGACAACGCCGCGACGGCCGCGCCGTCACGGCTGCCCGGCTGGACGCGGGGCCATGTCCTCGCCCACCTCGCCCGCAACGCCGACGCGCTCGTGAACGTCCTCACCGGACGCCCCATGTACGAGAGCGCCGAGGCCCGTGACGCCGACATCGACCGGGACTCCGGACGGGACCCCGAGACCCACCTCAAGGACGTGCGCGAGAGCGCCGGACGGCTGGCCGCGACCGCCGCGGAGCGGACCGACTGGTCGGCCACCGTACAGCTGCGCAACGGGGTCACGGACACGGCCTCCCGCGTCCCCTTCCGCCGGCTGGTGGAGGTGGAACTCCACCACGTCGACCTAGGCGTCGGCTACGAGCTGGAGGACCTCCCGGCCACGTTCGTCCAGCAGGAGATCCTCTTCCTGGCGGAGCGGTTCCGGGGCCTCGACGGCGTCCCCGCCGTGCTCATCCGCCAGGACGACGGACGCATGGTCCCCACCGGGAGCCGCACCGGGACCCCGCTCACCGTCACCGGACGGCAGGCCGACCTCGTCGGCTGGCTGGCCGGACGCCGCGACGGGACGGCGCTCACCGTCACCGGCGGACCGCTCCCGGCGCTGCCGGGCCTCTGAGACCTCCGCCGCCGACCGCCCGGACGGACGGACGGGCCGCTTCCGCCCGCCCGGGCCCGGCACACCCGGTTCCCCTCCCCCACGGCACCGCACCGGCCGGGTCACGGCCCGCGCCCACTCCCCCCTCGGCTCCCGGTTTCCGGCCCCGGCAGGAGGGGCGCTGAGTAGGCTGGGCCCATGGCATACAGCGGAGTGGTGAAGGTCGGCGGACCCGCGGACGTGCACGAACTGCGGGACCTGATGATCTCCAAGGTCGCGGTCGGCCCGATGGAGAACAACGCCTATCTGCTGCGCTGCCGCGCCACCGGCGGGCAACTGCTGATCGACGCCGCCGCCGACGCGTCGACCCTGCTCACCCTGATCGGCGCGGACGGCATCGCCTCCGTGGTCACCACGCACCGGCACGCCGACCACTGGCAGGCCCTCGCCGAGGTGGTCGCCGCGACCGGCGCCCGCACCTACGCGGGCCGCCACGACGCCGAGGGCGTCCCGGTCCCGACGGACGTGCCGGTGGAGGACGGCGACACCCTGCGGGTCGGCCGGGTCGCGCTGCGCGCCGTCCATCTGCGGGGCCACACCCCCGGGTCGATCGCCCTGGTCTACGACGACCCGCACGGGCATCCGCACGTGTTCACCGGGGACTGCCTCTTCCCCGGGGGCGTCGGCAACACCCGTCAGGACCCGGTGGCGTTCACCAGCCTCCTGGACGACGTGGAGACCAAGCTCTTCGGCACGCTGCCCGACGAGACCTGGGTCTACCCCGGCCACGGCAACGACACCACGCTCGGCGCCGAGCGCCCCCACCTCGCGGAGTGGCGCGCCCGGGGCTGGTGACCACGACGGCGGCGACCGTCCCGGCCCCGGAAGCGCCGGAGCGGGGACGGTCGCCGGACCGCCCGGTGTCCCGGGCACCAGCCGAAGGCGTCAGCGGAAAGCGAGCCCGGTCGCGGACGTGACGCGGGACAGCTTCTCGGGGTTGCGGACGTAGTAGAGGTCGGTGACGCGGCCGTCCTCGACACCGATCGCCAGGACGCCGTCGATCTCGCCGTCCAGCCGGACGAGGAGTGCCGGGGCGCCGTTGATCACGGTCGGCTCGGTGGTGATCGTGCCCTCGGCTCTTCCGCTGCCGCCGACGAACACGCGCGCCACCCGCTCGGCGCCGGTGACCGGCCGCCGCACGGCGTGTTTGACGCCGCCGCCGTCGGCGATCAGGACGACCTGCGGCGCGAGCACCCCCAAGAGGGCTCGCACGTCCCCGGTTTCGACGGCGCGGCGGAACGACTCCAGGACCGCCCGCCCCTCGCGCGGGGAAGCCGACCGGCGAGGGCGCCGGGCGGCGACGTGCTGACGGGCGCGGTGGGCGATCTGGCGGACGGCCGCGGAGTTCTTGCCGACGGCGGCCGCGATCTCGTCGTAGTCGACGTCGAAGACCTCCCTCAGTACGAAGACGGCCCGCTCGGTGGGCGACAGCGTCTCCAGGACGAGCATCAGCGCCATCGACAGGCTCTCGGCCAGCTCGACGTCCTCGGCCGCGTCCGGCGCGGTGAGCAGCGGCTCGGGCAGCCAGGAGCCGACGTAGGTCTCCCGTCGGCGTTTGACGGTGCGCAGCCGGTTGAGCGCCTGGCGGGTGGTGATCCTGACCAGGAAGGCGCGCTGGTCACGCACCTGTCCCCGGTCGGCCCTGACCCATTGGAGCCATGTCTCCTGCAGGACGTCCTCGGCGTCGGCGGCCGATCCGAGCATCTCGTAGGCGACGGTGAAGAGCAGATTTCGGTAGGCGAGGAACGCCTCGGTCTCCGGTCGGGTGGCGCCGTCGCTCATCTCCCGTCCCCTCTCCTCGTCCTTCGCGGTCGGCGTCCGACCGCGTACCCGTCCCTCCACCGCGGGTTCTCCTCGGCGGGCACCGGTCAGACCGCCCGGTCGGCGGCGGCCGGGTGCCCGGCACGGTGGGCGCGCAGCAGCCGCCGACGCTTGGCGACGCCGCCCCGTACGCGGTGCAGCCCGTACGCAC
Source organism: Streptomyces sp. JNUCC 64 (assembly GCF_054484115.1). Classification (NCBI taxonomy): domain Bacteria; kingdom Bacillati; phylum Actinomycetota; class Actinomycetes; order Kitasatosporales; family Streptomycetaceae; genus Streptomyces; species Streptomyces sp. JNUCC 64. The sequence continues at coordinate 6,566,313 of NZ_CM137015.1, read as the reverse complement.
CGGGCCTGCGCGCCTCCTTGGCCAGGTGCCCGGGGATGCCCGCGCAGACGCGTTCCTTGATCCTGGCTCCCAGGCCCTTGCCTATGTGGGGCCACACCGCGACGTCGGACCGGTTCGCGAACTGGAAGATCCCCGCCCTCCTGCCCAGACTGACGCACTGACCGTAGAAGCCCTGGTGAAGGTTCTCCGGTTGCTCACCGGCGAGACGGCTGAGCACCGTGTCGGCGGCCCGCGCGCCCAGCGGCGCCGCGTTGAGGCAGCTCATCCGCAGGGGCAGCCCGGACGGCGCCGCCGAGTCCCCGGCCGCGACGACGCGCGGGGCGTCCACGCTCGTCAACGTCTCGTCCGTGAGCAGCCGGCCCATGGAGTCGGTGCTCAGCCCGCTGCGCGCGGCCAGGTCGGGAACGCCGAATCCGGCGGTCCAGACGGTGACCCCGCTCGGCAGCTCACGGCCGTCGGCGAGCCGCACGGCGTCCCGGGTCACCCGCGTCACCTTCGCGCCGGAGCCGTCGAGGACCGTCACTCCGAGCGCGGCCAGCCGCTTCGCGACCGAGCGCCGTCCCCGCGCGTGCAGGTACGGGCCGAGGGCACCGCCGCAGACCAGCGTCACCCGGCGGCCCCGCTCCGCCAGTTCGGCGGCGGTCTCGATGCCGGAGGGACCGCCGCCGACCACCGTCACCGGAGCCGTCGCGGGCACGGCGTCGAGGACCACGCGCAGCCGCCGCGCCTCCTCCAGGGTGGCGATCGGATGGGCGAACCCGGCTGCCCCGGGCACCGCCGTTCCGGCACTGCCGCTGCCCACGGCGTAGATCAGGTAGTCGTAGTCGAGCGTGCCTCCGGCCGTCAGCGTCACGCTCTGGTCGGCCGCGTCGATCCGGGTCACGGTGTCGACCACCAACCGGACGCGCCCGGCGAGTACGTCCCGGTAGGCGACGACCGCGTCGTCCGAACCGCCCACCAGCTGGTGCAGGCGGACCCGGTGGACGAACTCCGGGCGCGGGTTGATCAGCGTCACGGTCACGTCGTCCCGCAGGGTCAGCCGGTTCGCGGCCATCACGCCCGCGTATCCGCCACCGATCACGACCACACGCGTTTGCCCAGTCATGGCGTCTCCTCCGTTTCAGGGGTTCGGCCTTGAGTCACCGCGTCACCGGCCGCCGTGACGGCATGTGACCCAGTTCACTCCACTGACCGGGGTGGGCGGGCGCGAGCGGGATCCCGTGGGGCCGGGCCCGTCCCACGGACACCGCACCACCGCGCGCCGGCTTCAGCCCGCCCTCCCCCGCAGTTCCCTCAGCAGCACCCGGGGCCGTCCGTCGACCGGGTCCGGGACCACGCTGCCGTCCACCTCGAACACCTCGCGGAAGACGGCCGGGGTCAGCACCTCGGCGGGCGCTCCGGCGGCCGCGATCCCGCCGTCCTTCAGGGCGACGACCGTCGTGGCGTACCGGGCCGCGAGGTCCAGCGTGTGCAGCGCGGCCACCACCGTGATCCCGAGCGAGGCGACGAGGCCCAGCGCGGAGATCTGATGGGCCGGATCGAGGTGGTTGGTCGGCTCGTCCAGCACCAGCAGCCGGGGTCGCTGCGCCAGCGCCCGGGCCAGCAGCACCCGCTGCCGTTCCCCGCCGGAGAGCGTGGACAGCCGCCGGTCCGCGAACGCGACGGCACCGGTGCGCCCCAGCGCGTCCGCCACGACCGCCTCGTCGGCCGTGGACAGCCGGTCGAAGGCGCCCAGGTGCGGGTAGCGGCCGAGCCGGACCAGCTCCCGCGCGGTGAAGTCGTAGCCGCCGTCCTGGTCCTGGGCGAGCACCCCGACCCGTCGCGCGACCTCGCGGTGCGGGGTCGTCCACACGTCCTCGCCGCCGAGCAGCACGGCCCCCGCCCGTGGCCGGAGCGCCCGGTAGACGGTCTTGAGCAGGGTGGACTTGCCGCTGCCGTTCGGGCCGACCACGGCGACGAACTCGCCCTCGGCGATCGTCAGGCTGACGTCGCGTACGGCGGGCGCGCCGCCGTAGCCGACGGTGACGTCCTCGAAGACCAGCTTCATGACGGCACCGCCGTTCCCGCCGCGCCGCGCCGCAGGATCATCAGGAAGAGCGGGACGCCGATCGCCGCGGTGAGGATGCCGATCGGCAGCTCGGTCGGGGCGAGCACCAGCCGTGCGGCCGTGTCCGCCCAGACGATCAGGAGCGCGCCGAGCAGCGCCGCCACCGGCAGCGCGCGACGGTGGTCGGCGCCCACCAGCGAACGGGTCAGATTGGGCACGATCAGCCCGATGAACCCGATGCTGCCCGACACCGCGACGACCGTGCCGGTCAGCAGCGCCACCACGCCGAGCAGCACCGCGCGGAGCCGGGCGGCGTCCAGCCCGAGCGACGCGGCCCCGTCGTCGCCGAGCACCAGCAGGTTCAGCCGCCCGGCCCCGGCCGCCGAGACCAGGACCAGCGCCAGGACGACGGCCGAGCAGGTCAGGGCCAGCGGCCACTGGGCACCGGCCAGGCTGCCGAGGATCCAGAACAGGATCTGCTGCTGGGCGTCGACGTCCTGGGTGCGCAGCAGCAGGAACGAGATCACCCCGGCCAGGAGCTGACCGGTGGCGATGCCCGTCATCACCAGTCGGCCCGGGTGGATCCGCCCGTGCGTCCGGGAGAACGCGAACACGGCGAGGGCGGCGGCGAGCGCGCCGACGAAGGCGGCCAGCGGCAGGGTGAGCAGCCCGGCGGCCCCGGCGCCGAAGCCGGTCAGCACCAGGACCGCCCCGGCACCGGCGCCCGAGGTGAGTCCGAGGACGAAGGGCTCCCCGAGGGGGTTGCGGACCATCGCCTGGGTGAGCAGTCCGGCCACCGCGAGCCCGGCGCCGACGGCCACGCCCTGCAGCACCCGGGGGACGCGCAGCTCCCACACGATGAAGCCGGACGGGCCCGGCGCGTCCCCTCCGGCGAGGTGGGCGCCGACGACGGACACCACCTCGCCGGGCGGGATGGACACCGGTCCGAGGCCGACGGCGACCAGGGAGGAGACGATCAGCGCGGCGAGCAGCGCGAGCAGGACGGCCACCAGGGGGAGCCCGCCCAGCAGGCCGCTGTTCCGGGGCCGGGCGAGTGCGGTGCCGGTCATCTCCGGATGCCTTCGGCGATCGTGGTGACCGCGTCCCCGTTGAGGACGCTCGGCGACAGCAGCACGCTCTGCCTCACCACGACGAGCCGGTCCTCCTTCACCGCCGTCGTCCCGGCCAGTACGGGGCTGTCGCGGACCGACTCCAGCAGGTCGGCGTCGCTGCCCTCGGCGAACCCGGAGATCACCACGATCGCCTGCGGGTCGCGTTCCGTGACTTCCTCGGCGCTCAGCGTGGTGAAGTCCTGGAGCGCGTCCCCGGCGATGTTCTCGCCACCGGCCAGGGTGATGATGCCGTTGGACAGGCCGCTGCCGCCCTGGGCCATCACCGGCTGCCCGGCGGCGGGCGGCGCGGAGAGCGCGAGCACCCGCACCGGGCGCCCGGACGCGTCCGCCGCCCGGTCGGCGGACGCCTCGATCTCGTCGATCAGTTCGGCGCCCCGGTCCTCCACCCCGAAGACCTCCGCCACCCGCTCGATGAACGTGGTCGTCCGGGACAGGTCCTCGACCGGACCGTCCGGGTCGGTGTCGCAGGCCACCAGCGACTGGGCCCCGGCCGCGGCGAGGCGCTGGGTCGTCGGCGTTCCGTCGAACCCGCCGAAGCTGTAGGCGGAGATGCCGACGACGAGGTCGGGCCTGGCCGCGATGACCTTCTCCGCGTTGCCCCGGCCGGGGTCCAGGACCGGGATCCTCGCCAGCTTCCTCGCCTCGTCCCCGGTGAACGCCTTGAAGAAGTCGGGCGCGGCGGTGCCGACGATCCGGTCGCCGACGCCGAGGCGCTCCAGGATCGCGGCCGCGCCGCCGTCCATCGTGACGACCCGGCGCGGCGGTGACGACACCTCCGGCGGCTCGGGGCAGTCGGGGGCCTCGGGGTGTCCGGCCACCCTCGTCGAACCGGACGGCGCCGAGGACGGCGCGGCGCCCGGGCCGGGGGCGACGGTGCCACAGGCCGACAGCCCGAACAGGGCGGCGGCCGTCGCGCCCGTCCAGCGCAGTGCTCTCACCGGTTTCTCCTCCGTGTCAGCGGCCTGCCGAGGCGTGCTCAGCCGTACCGGCCGTACTGACAGGAGGTGTCGCCCGGCGGAGTGATCCGGTTCCCGGGTCCCCCCGGAGATGTCCGTCCAGGTCCGGCCGGACGGAATCAGCCGTCCGTGGCGCGCTCGGCGGCCAGGGTCGCGACCCGTTCGACCGCGAACGCGTACCCCTGGACCCCGCAGCCCGCGATGACCCCGTCGGCACGCAGCGACACGTAGGAGTGGTGCCGGAACGCCTCCCGCCGGTGGACGTTGGAGATGTGCACCTCCACGACGGGCAGCCCGTCGCAGGCGTTGAGGGCGTCGAGCAGGGCGACGGAGGTGTGCGAGTACGCGGCGGGGTTGATCACGACGCCCACGTGCCCCAGTCGCGCCTCGTGGATCCAGTCGACCAGTTCGCCCTCGTGGTTGGACTGCCGGAAGTCCACCGTCCCGCCCAGCTCCGCGGCCTTCGCCGCGCACAGCGCCTCGACGTCGGCCAGGGTCGCGCTGCCGTAGACCTCGGGCTGGCGCTGGCCCAGCAGATTGAGGTTGGGCCCGTTCAGGACCATGATCGGCGCGGTGGCGAGGGAGTGGACGGGACGGGTCATCGCGGGGCCTCCGGGTGGGTGCGGCACGTCAGGGGAGGTCTATCACGGGCCCCGGGACCGGCTCCGGTCGGCCGCGGGGCGCACGGAGGCTTACCGGAGCCGGGCGCACGGCCCGCCCGGCGTCAGGGGTTCACCTGTCAGGGGTTCACGGCCAGCACCAGGTAGGCGGCGAGCAGCACCAGGTGGACGCCGCCCTGGAGGGGGGTGGCGCGTCCCGGCACCACGGTGAGGGTGCTGACGACGACCGTGAGCGCCAGCAGCACCATGTGGGTCGCGCCGAGTCCGAGGACCAGGGGTCCGGAGAGCCAGATGGAGGCGACGGCCACGGCGGGGATCGTCAGACCGATGCTGGCCATCGCGGAGCCGAGTCCGAGGTTCAGACTGATCTGCACCCGGTCGCGGCGGGCGGCCCGGACGGCGGCGATGGTCTCGGGGAGCAGGACCAGCAGGGCGATGATCACGCCCACCACGGCGGGCGGCATCCCCGCCCCCTCGACGGCGGACTCGATCGTCGGGGAGACGCCCTTGGCCAGTCCGACGACCCCCACCAGGGCGAGGACGAGCAGGGCGAGGCTGGTGTAGGCGGCCCGGTCGGTGGGGCGCTCGGCGGCCTCCTCGATGTCGATGACCTCGCCGCTGCGGGTGATCGGGAGGAAGTAGGAGCGGTGACGGACGGTCTGGGTGGCGACGAACAGTCCGTAGAGGACCAGTGAGGCCAGTGCGGCGAAGGCGAGCTGGGAGGAGGAGAACTCGGGTCCCGGCTTGCTGGTGGTGAAGGTCGGCAGGACCAGGCTGAGGGTGGCGATGGTGGCCACCGTGGCGAGGGCCGCGCCGGTGCCCTCCGGGTTGAAGACGGCGATCCGGTGGCGCAGGGAGGCGGCCAGGAGGCTGATGCCGACGATGCCGTTGCAGGTGATCATCACGGCGGCGAAGACGGTGTCCCGGGCGAGGGTGGCGCTCTTGTCGCCGCCGTCGAGCATCAGGGTGACGATCAGCGCGACTTCGATGATCGTCACGGCGACCGCGAGCACCAGGGACCCGAGGGGTTCGCCGACCCGGTGGGCGACGACCTCCGCGTGGTGCACGGCGGCGAGCACCGCCGCGGCCAGCACCAGGGTCACCAGGGCGACGGAGGGGCCGGCCAGGTCCCGCCCCCAGGTGAGGGCCAGCAGGACCACTCCGAGGACCGGCACCGCCTCCGTCCAGCGCGACACCACTTCCCGAAGCCGAATGATCATGACCCGATCGTACGATCTGCTGCCAAATCATTCCAGACGGGGTCAACACCCATATCGGCCGAGGTGGGGGCCGGAGTCGAACGGCCCACGGGACGCGCGCCACGGGAGACTCCGGGAGCGCGCACCACGGGGGACTCCGGGAGAAGGGCGGCGGAACGCGCGACCGCCGCCGACCGTAGGGGTCGGCGGCGGCCGTGGAGCGGGTGACCCCGGTACCGGGGCCGTCGGCGGACCGGCGGGCGGGAGCCCACCGGCGCCACCGGGTGGATCAGATGTCGACGCCCTGGTGGTCGGCCTTCTCGGCCTCCTCGCGCTCCTGCTTCTTGGAGGCGATGAGGCTGGTGATGGTGGTCACCACGAGGACCGAGCAGATGACGCCCAGCGAGACCGGGATGGAGATCTCCGGAACGTGGACACCGCTCTCGTGCAGCGCGTGCAGGATCAGCTTGATGCCGATGAAGCCGAGGATCACCGACAGGCCGTAGCTGAGGTGGACCAGCTTCTTCAGCAGACCGCCGATGAGGAAGTACAGCTGGCGCAGACCCATCAGGGCGAACGCGTTGGCCGTGAAGACGATGTACGGGTCCTGGGTCAGACCGAAGATCGCGGGGATGGAGTCCAGGGCGAAGAGGATGTCCGTGGTGCCGATGGCCAGCATGACCACCAGCATCGGGGTCATGATCTTCTTGCCGTTCTCCACGACCCACAGCTTGGTGCCGTGGTACTCGCTCGCGACGCCGAAGCGCTTCTCGGCGGCCTTGAGGAGACGGTTCTCCTCCCAGTCCTCCTCCTCGTCCTTCATGGCGTCCTGGATGAGCTTCCAGGCGGTCCAGATGAGGATGGCTCCGAAGATGTAGAACACCCAGGAGAAGCTGGTGATCAGCGCGGCGCCGGCGGCGATGAAGATGGCCCGGAGGACCAGGGCCACGAGGACACCGATCAGCAGAACGCGCTGCTGGTACTGGGTCGGGACCGCGAACTTCGCCATGATGATGATGAAGACGAAGAGGTTGTCGACGCTCAGCGACTTCTCGGTGATGTAACCGGCGAAGAACTCACCGGCGGGGGTGGCACCGCCCCAGATCCACAGACCGATGCCGAACAGGGCGGCCAGCACGACCCAGACGATCGTCCAGATGCCGGCTTCCTTGATGGACACGTCGTGCGGCTTGCGACCGATGAAGAAGTCGGCCCCGATCAGCACACACAGGCCCACGATGGTGACGACCCATAGGGTCAGGGAAACATCCACTGCGCCTCCGGCAGTACGTAACGGCAGGTTTCAGCGTCGTCCGCTGCCGGAGGTCTCTTCCACCCGAGGAACACGGAAGGCGATGCCGTTCCGTGCCGCGTGGGCCGGCGCCCCGGGATCCTGACGGATCCGTATTGACGAGTACGCCGCAGATTAGGGAATACTCCCCTCCGCGCGCACCAGATTACCCGACGGTCAAAAGACCGGTCATGCAAAAGGTAAAGTGAGAGCCAAGTCACCTGGTCAGATGGGCACCACGGACAACATGTCACCCCCATCGACCCGTTCGAGCGCATTCGGTGAACGGCCATAGAACATCATTTTCCGGCATACCCTCGTAGATCGCCCATCGAGCCCCTCGCCGTTCACCGCGACGCACCCGTCCCGCACCCGGTGGTGGCGGGCTCCCCGGGTGGGCCTGCCGTCCCGTCCCACGGCCCTCAGCCGCCCCGGGCCGCCCTCCGGGCGGCGACCGTCCGGGCCAGCACCCGGTGGAGGACCCCGCCACCCGACGGGGGCAGCGGGGGCTCGTACGTCCAGGCGTGGCCGACCCAGGGATCGGCCAGATGGTCGTCGGGGACCGGGGTCAGCCGGAGCAGCGACCGCCACAGCGGGTCGAGCAGCGGTCCGAACCCGGCGGCGTCCCCACGGTCCGCGACCATCAGCAGATGGACCCCGACGCCGGGCCCCTCGTCCGCCAGATAGCGGAGCCGGGTGACGGCCCGGTCGTCGAAACCGTGCGGGAAGTCGTTGACGATCAGCAGCTGGCGCGCGACGTCCAGGTCGGGGGGCAGCGCGTCGACCGCCCCGTGGCGCACCGCCGTCCGGACCAGCTCCACCCGGCGGGTCAGGCTCCCGAGCGTCCGGGCCACCCCGGCGGCTCCCCGGGCGGGCGGCTCCGCGAGGGCCCCGCTGTCGAGGAGCGGCGCCAGCGCGTTGGTCCCCGTCCCGGCCGCGTCCACGACCCGTAGCGACAGTCCCCCCGGCGGGTGGACGGCGGCCATCCGGACGGCGTGCGTCACCGCGGTCTCCAGCGCCAGTGCCCTGAGGTCGTCCGCGTCGCCGGGGGCGGAGCCCGCCGCCCCGCTGTCGACCCACAGTCCGCGTTCCAGCGGCAGTCGCACCAGCATGGGGACGCGCAGTCCCCCGCTCTCGGGGAGGCGGAGGTCTCCCAGCCGCACCGCCAGGGGTTCGTCGGCGGGCGGGCGGTGGGCGTGCCACACCGCGTTGTCCCAGCGGGCGAAGGCGGCGGGCAGGGCGGGTTCCACGACGGCGGACTCCGCGGTGAGCTGGGCGAGGTCCCGTTCGAGGACGGTCCGGGCCCGGTCGGCCAGTGCGGTGTACCGGGCGCGGGCGGCCTCCCGGGCGGCGACCGACTCGTCACCGGCGCGGGCCCGGGGATCCGCGAGGGCCTCGTCGAGTTCCCGTTCACGGCGGGCCTCGGCGAAGTCGACGGCACCCCGGTACGCGGAGACGCTCCGGGCCAGGTCCTCGAACATGCCCCACACCTGGTTGTAGAGGCGTTCCTCCAGGGACCAGCCGGTCGCGTCGCCCGCGACGGGGCCCCGCTCCGGCCGCCCGGGCGACGGCTCCGGCGCGGTCGGCGTCCGGCCGCGATGGGTGTAGTCGATGGGGCCGCCGGTGGACCGCGTGGCCCCGGACGCCCCGCCCCCGGTCGCGGTGGGACCGCCGTCGGCGGCGGCCCCGGAAGCGCTCGCGGACCCGAGGACGGGCTCGGGACGGGAGCCGGATCCGGGCCGGGCAGCCCCGGAGGGCCGGGGGACGGCCCCGGGCTCGGGGACGGGATCCGGTCGGGAGTCGGACCCGAGCCCGGCGAGGGGCTCGGAACGGGGACTCACCGGGGGCTGAGAGAGCGGCTCGGAACGGGGCGCCGTCGGGGGCCGGGGGACGGACTCGGGCCGGGGAGCCGTCGGGGGCAGGGCGACGGACGCGGGCCGGGAAGCCGTCGGGGGACGGGGGACGGCGGCCTCCACCGTCGCGGCCAGTTCCGCCGCCCGGGGCAATCCGTGGTCGGCGAACAGTTCGGCGAGCCCGCCCGCGTGTCCCTGGCCGACCGCGCGGACCTTCCACTCACCCCGTCTGCGGTACAGCTCCAGGACGACGACCGCGCGCTCGGTGTCCAGACCGGTCAGCGGATAGCGGACGATCCCGGTGCCGTCGGGGGCGACGACGGCGGCGGACGGCGCGGGCAGCGCCCCCAACCGGCCGGGGCCTTCGCCGTCCGCCGTCAGCGCCAGCAGGATCCGCACCCGTACCGCCGCCCCGGGCAGCGCGCCCGGGTCCACGGTCAGCCGGTGCCCGGCGGCGGTGCCGGGGGCGAGTTCCAGACCGGGCAGGGCGGGTGCGCCCGGGTGGACCACCGATCCCGGGCCCAGCGCCCCGCCCTCGTCGTCGCAGAGCACCGCGCCCACGACCACCGGCCCGGGGCCGGCCGACAGCCGGACCTCCAGACGGCTCCCGGGAAGCGGATGGTTCTGTCCCCGGACCAGTTCGGCCGTCATCGCCCATGTCCCCCGTGTCCGGCGTCTTCGATCGGCCCCCGGCCCGGCGGACCGGGCGGGGGCGGGGCCGCCGCCGTGGTGCGGGCGGCCCGGCGGCGCGCCGGCCGTTCCTCCGGTGACGCGCCCGGGTGGCGGTGGCCCGGACGCGGGGCGCCCGGGCCGTCCGTCACAGGTGCGGCAGGACCGCGGGCAGCAGGTCCTGGAAGGTGCGGCCACTGGCGGGCTGCCCGATGGCGGTCATCCGCCAGCCGTCGCCCGCCCGGTGCACCTTGGCCATGATCTGCGCGGTGGCCCGCTTCCAGGCGGCGTCCACGGGCGCCTTGGAGATGCCACCCTTGGAGACCCCGCCCTGCTCGTCGCCGTCGAGCGAGTAGCGGGCGAGTTCCTGTCCGTTGCTCTCGTCCACCAGCCGGCAGAAGGCGTTCTGCACCTCGGCGAAGGTCTGTCCGGTGAACGAGTTCACCGTGAAGACGATCTGGTCGATGTGGACCGGCAGCCGCTGGAGGTCCACCACGATCGCCTCGTCGTCACCGCCCTGACCGGCCCCGCCGACCAGGTTGTCCCCGGTGTGCCGCACGGAGCCGTCGTCGCTGACGAGGTGCCGGAAGAACACCACGTCCACCGGCTGTTTGTCGGCGAAGAGCACCGCCGACGCGTCGAGGTCCACCTCCCGGGTGCGGGAGCCGAACAGCCCCCGGCGCGGTGCGGCGCGCCAGCCGAGCCCCATGCGCACCGCGGTCAGGGTCCCCCCGTCGCCCTTCCGCAGACTGATGGCCTGACCCTTGGTCATGTTGACGGTCACGTGATGTCCCCTCTCCACCCGTCCCCTGTCGCCGCGCGAACGCGGTTGCCGAGAACCCTCGCACGGGCGCCCGTACCGCCGCCCCGCCGCACGGTGTTCGTGTCGTTCTTGCAACACACCGGTCGAATCGCCGCACACCCCTCACCGTTCACCGTCGCCAGCGGGCCGCCCCGCCGACCGACCGCGCCCACCCGGTCCCGCCCGGGACGAGCCGTCCCGGACGGACCGGGCCGGGCTGGCCCGGAACGACGGGACAGGCCAGCCCGAGGCCGGGCGGACCCCGCCCGCCGTCCCCGTCAGGACAGCCCGGCCTCCTTCATCTGCCGCAGCTCCTTCTTCATCTCCGAGACCTCGTCCCGGAGCCGGGCGGCGATCTCGAACTGGAGGTCGGCGGCGGCGGCGCGCATCCGCGCGGTCATCTCGTCGATCTGTCCGGCGAGTTCGGCGGCCGGACGGTCGGTGGGCTTCGCCGCCCCGTCCCCGCCCTTGGCGGCCTTCCGGTTGCCCTTGCCCGCGCGCGCGGGGACCGGGGTCTTGGCGCCCTTGCCGTCCTTGGCCGAGCGGTAGCCCGTGCCGAGCAGCTCCTCGGTGTCGACCTCCTCGCGCGCGATGGTCGCGACGATGTCGTTGATCTTCTTGCGGAGGGGCTGCGGGTCGATGCCCTTCTCCTTGTTGTACGCGACCTGCTTCTCCCGGCGGCGGTTGGTCTCGTCGATGGCCTTCTCCATCGCCGGGGTGATCTTGTCGGCGTACATGTGGACCTGGCCGGAGACGTTGCGGGCCGCCCGGCCGATGGTCTGGATCAGCGAGGTGCCCGACCGGAGGAAGCCCTCCTTGTCGGCGTCGAGGATCGCCACCAGGGAGACCTCGGGCAGGTCCAGGCCCTCGCGCAGCAGGTTGATGCCGACCAGGACGTCGTACTCCCCCGCCCGCAGCTCGCGCAGCAGCTCCACCCGGCGCAGGGTGTCCACGTCACTGTGCAGATAGCGGACCTGGATGCCCAGTTCGAGGAAGTAGTCGGTGAGGTCCTCGGCCATCTTCTTGGTGAGGGTGGTGACGAGGACGCGCTCGTCACGCTCGGTGCGCTGGCGGATCTCGTGCACCAGGTCGTCGATCTGCCCCTCCGTGGGCTTGACGACGACCTCGGGGTCGACGAGGCCGGTCGGACGGATGATCTGCTCGACGAAGCCGTCCCCCCGGGACAGCTCGTAGGCGCCGGGCGTCGCGGACAGATAGACCGTCTGTCCGATGCGCTCCTGGAACTCCTCCCACTTCAGCGGCCGGTTGTCGAGCGCGGACGGCAGCCGGAAGCCGTGGTCCACCAGGGTGCGCTTGCGGGAGGCGTCGCCCTCGTACATGGCGCCGATCTGGGGCACCGTGACGTGCGACTCGTCGATGACCAGGAGGAAGTCGTCCGGGAAGTAGTCCAGGAGGGTGTTCGGCGGGGTGCCGGGGCCACGGCCGTCGAAGTGCATCGAGTAGTTCTCGACGCCGGAGCAGGAGCCGATCTGCCGCAGCATCTCGATGTCGTACGTGGTGCGCATCCGCAGCCGCTGGGCCTCCAGCAGCTTGCCCTGCTTCTCCAGCTCGGCCAGCCGGTCGGCCAGCTCCTTCTCGATGTCGTTGACCGCGCGCTCCAGGCGCTCGGGGCCCGCGACGTAGTGGGAGGCGGGGAAGACGTAGAGCTGCTGGTCGTCGCTGATGATCTCGCCGGTGAGCGGATGGAGGGTGGACAGCGCCTCGATCTCGTCGCCGAACATCTCGATCCGGACGGCCAGCTCCTCGTAGACCGGGAAGATCTCGATGGTGTCGCCGCGGACCCGGAAGGTGCCACGGGTGAACGCCGTGTCGTTGCGGGTGTACTGGATGTCCACGAAACGGCGCAGCAGCTCGTCCCGGTCGAGCTCGTCGCCGACCTTGAGGGGGACCATCCGGTCGACGTACTCCTGGGGCGTGCCCAGGCCGTAGATGCAGGAGACCGAGGCGACCACGACGACGTCCCGGCGGGTCAGCAGGGAGTTGGTCGCGGAGTGCCGCAGCCGCTCCACCTCCTCGTTGATCGAGGAGTCCTTCTCGATGTACGTGTCCGACTGGGGGACGTACGCCTCGGGCTGGTAGTAGTCGTAGTACGAGACGAAGTACTCGACGGCGTTGTTCGGCAGCAGCTCGCGGAACTCGTTCGCCAGCTGGGCGGCCAGGGTCTTGTTCGGCGCCATCACCAGGGTGGGGCGCTGGAGCTTCTCGATCATCCACGCGGTGGTGGCGGACTTCCCGGTGCCCGTCGCCCCGAGCAGGACGACGTCCTTCTCGCCCGCGCGCACGCGCCGGTCGAGCTCGGCGATGGCCGCGGGCTGGTCGCCGCTGGGGCGGTAGGGGCTGACGACCTCGAAGGGTGCCACCGTGCGTTCGATATGGGATACGGGCCGCATGACACCCACCGTACGGCTCCCCGCTGACAACGGGCCGCGGAGCACCATGCGCCGGCGGCGCGGGAAGCGGGGCGCCCGTCCCGTCCGCTCCCTCCGTCACCGCGCTGACCAGGTGTTTCCGGGCCGGTCCCGGGAGGGACCGGCCCGGTGGGTTCACCAGTTCTGCGGGCTGGACGGGGCCGTCGGGTGCTGGACGGACCCGTAGGCGCCCGAGACGCCCGGGGTACCCGGCGCGCCGGGGGTCCCGGGAGCGCCCGGGGTGCCCTGCGCGCCCATGGGGGCCGGGGCACCGTAAGGGGCGGGGCCGCCGTAGGGGGCGTCGCCGTACGGGCTCGCGGGGACCGGCGGTACGGGAGCGCCGTAGGGGCCCGGGGCCGGCCGCTCGGCGGCGGGGGCCGGGGAGCGGAGGGCGAACGCGGACGGTTCGGCGTGCTCGGCGCGCTCGGCCCGGAGCGCGCGGTTCCGCTCGGCCTCCCGGGACGCCTCCCACTCGGCACGGCCCATGACGAGGACCGGGTCGAACATCACGACCACTCCGGCGAGGACGAGGAAGACCAGCGGGCCGATCAGCATCGGGGTGAGCAGCTGCGCGGAGGAGGCCCCGCTGGTGTCGCCCATCGAGCCGTGCAGGTCGACGCTGAGGGCGGCCATGCCGGTGTAGTGCATGCCGGTGACGGCGACGCCCATGACGAGGCTCGCGCCGATCGTCCAGGCGGCGCCCCGCGCCTGGGCCGCGGCCCACAGCGCGGTGGTCGCGGCGGCGACGGCGATGATCACCGACAGGGTGACGATCGTGGTGTCGTAGACGAACCGGCCGTTCAGCCGCATCGCCGCCATGCCCATGTAGTGCATGGTCGCCACGCCGAGGCCGGTGAGGGTGCCGCCGGTGAGCAGGGCGAGCTTGGTGCCGCCCCGGTAGCCGACGATGAAGATGCCCACGCCCACCATGACGATCGCCACGACGAGGCTGGCGAAGGTCAGCCGGACGTTGTAGTGGATCGGCACTTCCTGGACGGTGAAGCCCATCATGGCGACGAAGTGCATGGTCCAGATGCCGGACCCGATCGCGGCCGAGCCCAGCAGCAGCCAGCCCGGACGCCAGGAGTCGGCCACGAGCAGCGACCTCGTCGTGCAGCGCAGTCCGAGCGCGGCGCCCAGACAGGCCATGACGTAGGCGACGACGGGGGTGATCCACCCGTAACTGAAGCCGTCGACTGTGCCTTCCATGAAAACGGTTGCCCTTCTTCTGTGTAACCCCCCGGTGGCGACCGTTTCCCCCCTTCCCCAGGGCGCGGATCGTCATGGGCTGACTCGTGATTATGACCCAAGCTGGAACGTACGAGCGATTTCCGATAAAGGATCATGTCGTCCGCCGGGGCCGGACATCCGCATGTACGTCCGACCGGGTCATCCGTTCCGCCCCTGTGCACGCGCCGTCCACGGTCCGTTGCGCCGGGACTGGCAGGGTCGGTGACGTGCTCGTTCATATGATGCGAAAACTGCCGGTATCCGTACGGGTGGGAGTCGTCGCCTCGGTCGTCGCGCTGAGCGCGACGGCTGTCGTCCTGCCCACGCTGTCCACTCAAGCGCTCGCCACCGAGGGCGAAGTCACCGTGATCGCACACCGCGGCGCCTCCGCCCGGGCGCCCGAGAACACCCTGGCCGCGGTCGACCTGGCCGACCGGCTGGGAGCGGAGTGGGTCGAGAACGACGTCCAGCGCACCAAGGACGGCGTCCTCGTCGTCATCCACGACACCGACCTCAAGCGCACCACCAACGCCGAACAGGTCTTCCCCCGGCGATCGCCGTGGAAGGTCGCCGACTTCACCGCGGCGGAGATCTCCCGGCTGGACGCCGGTTCCTGGAAGAGCGCGCGGTACGCGGGCGCCCGGGTCCCGACACTCCGCGACTACCTGCGGCGCGTCGAGGCCAACGGCCAGAAGCTGCTCATGGAGATCAAGGCCCCCGAGCGGTACCCGGGCATCGAGGGCGACGTCCTGCGGGTGCTGCGCGAGGAACGCTGGCTCAACCAGCGCCACCTCAGGAACCGGCTCGTCATCCAGAGCTTCAGCACCGAGACCCTGCGCGTCCTGCACGGTGCCCGCCCCGACGTGCGCACCGGCTACCTCGGTACCCCGCCACCGGCCGCACTGCCCTGGTACGCGCGGTTCACCGATCAGATCAACCCCAAGAGCAGCACGGTGTCGGCCGGTTACGTGGCGATCGTGAAGAGCCTCGGCGGCCCGCACGGACGGCGTCTGGAGCTCAACGTCTGGACGGTGGACGAGGAGCGGGACGCGAGACGGGCCGCCCGCAACGGGGTGGACGGCATCATCACCAACGCCCCCGACGTCATCGACCGGGCCCTCGGCCGGACGGGCTGACGGCTCCGCCCCGGGTGACGGCGGCCGGGCACCCGCGCCGCCCGCCGTCACCACGGGGGCGGCGCTGTCAGTGGGACGGCGTACCGTGGGCGGCATGGTGAGTACGGAGAGCCCCGGCACGCCCGTCTGGGCGGTGGTCGACAGCGCCATCGGCCCCCTGCTCCTGGTCGCCACCGACCGGGGTCTGGTCAAGGTCGACTTCCACGCCGACGCGTCCGCGCGGGAGGGGATGCTGGACGCGCTGGCCTCCCGGCTGGGCGTCCGTCCGGAACACGCGCCCGGGGCGCCGCGGCTCGCGGAGGCGATACGCCAGGTGAACGCGTACTTCGCCGGGGAGCTGCGGGAGTTCACCCTGCCGCTCGACTGGTCGCTGATCTCCGGGTTCCACCGCGAGGTGCTGCGGGAGCTGGCGGCGGGCGTGCCCTACGGAGCCGTGGCGGGATACGGCGAGCTGGCCGGACGGGTGGGGCAGCCGGGCGCCGCGCAGGCCGTCGGGGCGGCGATGGGGGCCAATCCGCTGCCCGTCGTGGTGCCCTGCCACCGCGTCGTCGAGAGCGACGGCGGCATCGGCGGCTTCGGTGGCGGTCTGGAGGCCAAGCGCAAGCTGCTGGCCCTGGAAGGCGTCCTCCCCGAGCCCCTGTTCTAGACCGTCTCCGGGGACCAGCCCTCCGCGCACGCGGGGCGGCATCCCTCCGCGCGCCGGGAGGCATCCCTCCGCACCACACCGCGCCCCGTCCGTCAGCCCCCGCACCCCACCCCTACGGCCACAGGGCGGACGTCCACGGTCGCCCCTCGCCCGGCAAACGGTCCTCCCAGGTCAAACCGGTGTCTCCGGCCGGTACCCCCCTGACAGACTGCGCCGGTGACTCCTTCGACGACCTCCGGCCCGGAGGAAACGGACGGCGCTCCCCCGTCGCCCCGGTCCCCCGCACGGCTCTCCGACGCCCCGCCCGCCCCCTCGGCCCCCGGTCTCCCGGCCTCCGCCCCGGGCACCACGGCACCGCCCGCGGCAACGGCAACGGCAACGCTCGCCCAGGAGCTGCCCGCGCTGCGACGCCGGGTGTCGACGGTCCTGATCGCCAGCCAGATACTCGGCGGCCTCGGCATCTCCACGGGAGTCGCCCTGGCCGCCGTGCTCGCCGAGGAGGTCAGCGGCACCGGTTCGCTGGCGGGGCTCGCCCCCACCGCGACGGTCGCCGGAACGGCCGCCCTCTCCCTGCCGCTGGCCGCGCTGATGAACGCCCGGGGACGGCGCGCCGGGCTCTCCCTGGCCTATCTGATCGGAGCGCTCGGCGCCGCGATCGTCGTGGTCGCGGCGGTGTGGGAGAGCTTCCCGCTGCTGCTGTTCGGCATGGCCGCGTTCGGGGCGTCGACCTCGGCGAACCTCCAGGCGAGGTTCGCGGCGGCGGACCTGGCGGACCCGTCGGCCCGGGCCCGGGCGATCTCCCACGTCGTCTGGGCCACCACCGTCGGCGCGGTGCTCGGGCCGAACATCGCGGGCCCCGCCGGGGCGACCGTGCGGGGGCTCGGCGTACCGGAGGCCGCCGGACCGTTCGTGTGGGCGGCGGGCGCGTTCCTGGTGTCGGCGCTGGTCGTGATCGTGTTCATGCGGCCCGATCCGCTGCTGGTGGCCCGGAGCCTGGCACCCGGCGGCGGCGCCCTACGGCGCGAGGGCACCCTGCGCGCGGGGCTCACCTCGGTCACCGCCTCGCCCCGGGCCCGGCTGGCACTGGTGACGGTCGCCCTGGGACACACGGTGATGGTGGGCGTCATGGCGATGACCCCGGTCCACCTCGGACACCACGGCGCGGGCATCCAGCTGATCGGGCTGGTGATCAGCGGTCACATCGCGGGGATGTACGCGTTCTCCCCGGTGATGGGCTGGCTGTCGGACCGGCTGGGGCGGGACGCCGTCATCGTGCTCGCGGTGGTGCTGCTGGCGGTGGCGACGCTCCTGGCGGGCGTCTCGGGCGGCTCCCACGGACTGACCGCCGCCGGACTGTTCCTGCTGGGCCTCGGCTGGTCGGCGGCGCTGGTGGCCGGTTCCGCGCTGCTCACCGAGTCGGTGCCGGAACCCGCCAGGGCCGCCGCCCAGGGCCTGTCCGACCTGGTGATGAGCGCGGCGGCGGGAGTGGGCGGCGCGCTGTCGGGGCTGGTGGTCGCCACGGCGGGCTACGGCTGGCTGAACCTGCTGGCCGCGCTGCTGTTGCTGCCGCTGTGCGTGCTGTCGTGGACCAACCGCCGGGGCGCGCGTCCCACGGAGCGGCGCGGTACGCGTCCCTGAGGAACCCGCGCGCGGTACGCGTCCCTGAGGAACCCGCGCGCGGTAACGCGTCCCTGAGGAGGAACTCCCGGGAACTCCGGAACCGTGGGTCCGGACCGTGGGTCCCATGAGGCTCCACGAGTCCCGTGGGACCCCGTGCGGGCCCGTGAGGCAGGCCCACGGGGGCCACCGGGACGTTCCCGCGTGCCGGAGCCCCGGGGAGCCGGATCGGCCGGGGCGTGTGCGGCCCCGTGTGACGATTGGGCCGGGCGGGACGAACACACAGGTCACCGGGGGGAGTGAATCGAAGGGGGAAGGTCGTGCTCCCTTCTCCCGGACTCCCCCGCGCGGACCTCACGGCTGGCAGACTTGCCCGCCGAACGCAGTCACGGGGCGAGGAGACCGGCATGTCGGTGGCGGGAAGTCTGCGGAAGGTCAGCGGCTTTCGGAAGGTGGGCCGCATCCGGAAGGTGGTCCGGCTGAGCCGGGGCCGCCAACGGGTCGACCTCAGCCACCCCGCGCGGTCCCCCCTGGGGTCCGCCGTCGTCAACTGCGTGCGCTACCAGGGCGGGGTGCGCCAGCCGGACGGGATCGGGCACCGGAACCGCGAACTGCTGGAGGAGGCCGTCACCAAGGCCCGCGAGACCGGTGACGGCTTCGTCTGGCTGGGCCTCCACGAGCCGACCGAGGAGCAGTTCGCCGGGATCGCCGAGCTGTTCGAACTGCATCCGCTGGCGGTGGAGGACGCGGTCCACGCCCATCAGCGCCCCAAGGTCGAACGGTACGGGGACACCCTGTTCGCGGTGTTCAAGACCGTGCGGTACGTGGAGCACGCCGAACTCACCGCCACCAGCGAGGTGGTGGACACCGGGGAGCTGATGGTCTTCGTCGGCCACGGGTTCGTCATCACCGTCCGGCACGGGCACCACGGGTCGCTCGGCCCCGTCCGGGAAGCGCTGGAGGCCGAGCCGGAGCGGCTGGGGAAGGGCCCCGCAGCGGTGCTGCACGCCGTGGCCGACCATGTGGTGGACGAGTACCTGCAGGTCACCGACGCGTTCCAGACGGACATGGACCTGATCGAATCCGAGGTGTTCGCGGCGGACGGCGCCCGGGTCGACCCCGGCCGGGTCTACCAACTGAAGCGGGAACTGCTGGAGCTGAAGCGGGCGGTCGTCCCCCTGGGACGTCCGCTCCAGTTCCTCGCGGGGCAGCGGACCCCGTCCGTGGACGCGGAGATACAGACGTACTTCCGTGACGTCGCGGACCACCAGGAGCGGGCCGCCGAGCAGATCAGCGCCTTCGACGACCTGCTCAACTCGGTGCTCCAGGCCCATCTGGCGCAGGTGACGGTCGCCCAGAACGCCGACATGCGCAAGATCACCGCCTGGGCGGCCATCATCGCGGTGCCCACCATGGTCTGCGGGGTCTACGGCATGAACTTCACATACATGCCCGAACTCGGCTCCCCCTACGGCTATCCGGCCGTCCTCACCGTCATCGTCCTGGCCTGTCTCCTGGTGCACCGGGGGTTCCGCCGCAACGGCTGGCTCTGAGCCGCCACGGCACCGCCCCGGCGTGGCCGTCCACGGTCCCGGCCCCGGGGTCACGGCGGGTAACGGCGGCCGGAGCCCCTCCGCGGGGCTCCGGTGGGCCGGGGCCGGTCAGCGCGCCGCGTAGACGCGCTCGGCCCACTGGGCGATCTGCCCGTCCGTGAGGTGCCGGGCCAGATCGGCCTCGCTGATCATCCCGACCAGGCGTTTGTCCTCGATCACCGGCAGCCGCCGGATCTGGTGGCCCTGCATCTCCTGGAGCACCTCGTCCACGTCGGCGCCCGCGTCGACCCATCGCGGGGTGCCCTGGGCGAGGTCGCCCGCCGTCACCTTGGCCGGGTCGTGGCCCATGGCCACGCACTCCACCACGATGTCGCGGTCCGTGACGATGCCGCAGAGCCGTTCCTCCGCGTCGGCGATGGGCAGCGCGCCCACGCCCAGGTCGCGCATCAACTGGGCGGCCCGGTCCAGGGTCTCGTGGGCGGGGATCCACTGCGCGCCCCGGTGCATGATGTCTCCGGCGGTGGTCATGCCGTACCTCCCGGTGGCGGACGGCCGGCGCGGCGCGGGACGCGTCGCAGTTCCCGGCGCCCTCCATTGTCACCGGACGGCGGGGCCGCCGCACCCGAGGGCGGAACCGTCCGGTCAGTCGCGCCAGGCCGGGCGCGCCGGATCGTCCACCCGCACCAGGACGTCCGCCGTCCCCGTCGGGTCGACCTCGTCCTCGTACCGGGCGAAGGCGGGCAGGGTCCAGTCCAGTGCCGGTTCGGTGCGACGGCGCAGCGCGGCCGGGGAGAGCCGCAGATGGACGGTGAGGTCGAACGGGAACCAGTGCCCCAGCAGGAACGGTCCGTGCAACAGCAGGACGCCGCCCGGGGGCAGTGGCACGGGCGCGCTGCGGGTGGCGCGGTCCGTGACCGGGTCCCGCAGGTCGGGCAGGACCAGACCGCTGCCCCCGGGGTCCAGCGGGGCGAAGACCTCGCGCCACAGGGCACCGGTGTCGAACCAGCCGTCGTAGTAGGAGTCGGGGTCCCGGCGGCCGTGCTCGTAGCGGAGCGAGGCGGGGCGCGGGAAGCCGTCCGTCCCCACCGGCAGCGCGGCCCGGCCACGGGTCCGCAGTTCCCCGGCCAGCCGCGCGGCGAGGTCCCCGGGGCGGGCGGCGGGAGCGGCGTCCAGCGCGACCCGGAGCCAGGGCCCGCCGCCGTCCGGTCCGTTCCCGGCGAGCAGCCGGTCGGCGAGCGCGTGGACGAGCCGGTCCCAGGTGATCGGTTGCAGACGCACGACCCCATCCTGCCCGGCCGACGGCACCCGGCGACGGGCGGGGCGGGACCCGGCGGCCCGACGGCACCAGACGGCCCGACGGGGACGACCCGGAACGCCCGGACGAACGGGCGGGAGGAAGGACCTGCGGGCGAACGGACGAACGGACAGCCGCGCGGCCGGCCCGGACGGCGGCCGGGAAGCCCGCCGGGAGCCGGCCGGGCGGAAGGCGGGGACGCCCGCGTATGCCGGTGCGCGTCGTGGCCATGGCCGGGCGGTGGGGCCCGGACGTTGACTGATGGGGACGGGGCCGCCACGACGGGCGGCCCCGCGACGGCGAGGGGAGCGGTGATGACCGGCGGGGTGTTCTCCGTGGCGGAGACGTTGACGGTGGCGGCGGCGCTGCTGTGCGGGCTGACGGGAGGCGCGCTGTACGCGTTCTCCACCTTCGTGATGCGGGCGCTGACCGCCCTGCCGCCCGCCCAGGGCATCGCGGCGATGCAGGCGGTCAACCGGGCGGCGCCCAGGCCCTCGGTGATGGTGGCGCTCGTGGGCGGGGCGGTCATGAGCGCGGCCGTCGCCGTGACCACCGTCCTCTCCTGGCCCGGCCGGGACGGGGTGCCGCTGCTGGCGGGGGCCGCGCTGTACCTGTGCGGGACGCTCGGGGTGACCGTCCGGGCGCACTTCCCGCGCAACGACGCGCTGGACGTGATCGCCCCGGAGGCACCCGGCAGCGCCGCGTACTGGCGGGAGTGGGCCCGCGCCTGGACCCGGTGGAACCACGTCCGCACGGCCGCCGCGCTGACCGCCTCGGCGCTGTTCGCGCTGGCGCTGGCCTCCTGAGCGGGCCCCGGTCCGGTCGGCGCCCGGCCGCCCTCCGACGTATCGTGGCGGCTAGGTCGTTTCTTACGGATCTGGCTGGATCAGGGAGCGGGGCCTGGTGCCGTGCATCGCAAGGCGGAGGAAGGAGCCCACGCGGAGCGTAGGTGACTGACGACAACGCGGCGAGGCGCGGCACCAGGCCCCGCGAGCCCAGCAAGATCCGTAAGAGACGGCCTAAGGACCCACGCGAGGGGAGACGGCCATGGCCGACCCCAGGGGATTCCTGCGGACCGGGCGCGAGGAGTGGCCGCGCCGTCCGGTCGGGGAACGCATACGGGACTGGGACGAGGTCCACGTCCCCGGGGCGCTGCTGCCCATCATCCGGCGGCAGGCCGACCGCTGCATGGACTGCGGGGTGCCGTTCTGCCACCAGGCGTGTCCGCTGGGCAACCTCATCCCGGACTGGAACGACCTGGTGGCCCGGGACGACTGGCGGGCGGCGAGCGAGCGGCTGCACGCGACCAACAACTTCCCCGAGTTCACCGGTCGGCTCTGTCCCGCGCCCTGTGAGGCGGGATGCGTGCTGGCGATCAACCAGCCGGCGGTGACGATCAAGAACGTCGAGGTGGCGATCGCCGACCGGGCCTGGGCGGACGGGCTGCTGCCGCCGCGTCCCCCGGAGCGGCTGTCGGGGCGGACGGTGGCGGTGGTGGGGTCGGGCCCGGCGGGGCTGGCGGCGGCGCAGCAGCTCACCCGGGCCGGGCACACCGTGGTGGTGTACGAGCGGGAGGACCGGATCGGCGGACTGCTGCGGTACGGCATCCCCGCGTTCAAGATGGAGCGCGTCCACCTGGAACGCCGGCTCGGGCAGATGCGGGCGGAGGGGACGCGGTTCCGTACCGGGGTGTGGGTGGGCCGGGACCTCGGGGCGCGGGAGCTGCGGTCCCGGTACGACGCGGTGGTCCTCGCCACGGGGGCGACGGCCTGGCGCGAACTGCCGGTTCCGGGAAGGGAATTGAAAGGGGTGCACCAGGCGATGGAGTACCTGCCGCTGGCGGACCGGGTGTGCGAGGGGGACCTGTCCGTCTCCCCGCTGTCGGCGGCCGGGCGGCACGTCGTGGTGATCGGGGGCGGGGACACCGGTTCGGACTGCCTGGGCACGGCGCTGCGCGAGGGCGCCGCCTCGGTGACCCAGCTGGACATCCGCGCGCTGCCGGAGGCCGACCGCCCGGCGGACGAGCCCTGGCCGGTGTACCCCCGGGTCCACCGGGTGTCGTCCTCCCACGAGGAGGGCGGCGAGCTGGGCAGCGCCCCGGTCTCGGACGCCGACGCCCGGCTGTTCGCGGCGGCCACCCTGGGGTTCCTGGGGGATCCCGGCGGCCGGGTGCGCGGGGTGCGGGTGGTGGACGTGGACGGGGAACGGCGGCCCCTGCCGGGGTCGGAGCGGACGCTGCGGGCGGATCTGGTGCTGCTGGCGCTCGGCTTCTCGGGACCCGAGCGGGACGACGGGCTGGTGGCGGGGCTGGGGCTGGAGCTGGACGACCGGGGTGCCTTCACCCGGGACGGTTCCTTCGCCACGAACGTCGCGGGGGTGTTCGCCGCGGGGGACGCGGCGCGCGGTCAGTCGCTGGTCGTCTGGGCCATCGCGGAGGGCCGGGCGGTGGCGGCGGCGGTGGACCGGCGGTTGACGGGGAGCGGGGAGCTGCCCTCGCCGATCGCTCCGGGGGACGGTCCGATGCGGATGTGACCGCGCGCGGCGGGCCGTGGGGGCGGCTGTCGCGGCGCGCGGGGCGGTTCGTTCCCGCTGAGGTCCTGCGGGTCCTGCGGTCCTGCGGGTGTTACGGGGGGGGTGCGGGTGACGCGGGCGCGCCGGGGCCACGGGGGCACGGCCGTGCGGCGCGCGGGACGGGTCAGGAGAGCAGGAAGTCCGCTTCTCCCGACTTGGCGCCCTGGATGAAGGCCCTGATCTCTCCACGCGTGTAGATCAGCGCGGGTCCGTCGGGGTCGGCGGACTGGCGGACGGCGACCCTGCCGTCCGCCAGCTTCATGGCTTCGACGCAGTTCCCGCCGTTCCCCCCGCTCCAGGGCTTGTGCCAACCCTCGGCGCCGAGTTCACGCGCGGGCATGCCGTTGTATATCCCCTGTCGTTCCATTCACAGCTCCTTGCGGAGATCCCGCAGGATCTCCTTCGTGCGATGTGCCGTGGCGGCCTGCGCCGCCATGCGGTCCATGACCTCCAGGTGGCGGGCCACCTCGGGACGCGCGTCGAGGTAGACGGCGCCGGTCAGGTACTCGCTGTACACCATGTCGGGCAGTTCCGGCACGGCGAAGCGGAACAGCACGAAGGGCCCGTACGTGCCGGGGTGCGGGCCCGCGTCGAACCGGGCGATCTGGAGGACGACGTTCGGCAGCCCCGTGCGGTCCAGCAGCTTGTCGATCTGCGCGCGCATCACCTCGGGCCCGCCCGCGGGGCGGCGCAGCACGGTCTCGTCCATGACGACCCACAGCCGGGGCGCGTCCTCGCGGGTGAGCAGGTCCTGACGCTCCATCCGCAGGGCCACGTGCCGTTCGATGTCCTCGGGGCGGGTCCGTCCGACGGCCCCGGAGCGCATGACCGCGCGGGCGTAGTCCTCGGTCTGGAGCAGCCCGGGCACGAAGTGGGGTTCATACGTCCGGATGAGGCTGGCCGAGCCCTCCAGACTGACGTGCATGGAGAACCAGCCCGGCAGGATGTCGTGGAAGCGCTGCCACCAGCCGGGGCGGTTGGCCTCCTCCGCCAGGGCGACGAAGGCGTCGACCTCGTCGTCGGGGACTCCGTACGCCTTCAACAGGAGCTGTACGTAAGGGATCTTGAGCGCGACCTCGGCGGTCTCCATGCGGCGGACGGTGGCGGAGGCGACCCGGAGGACCTTGGCGGCCTCCTCGCGCTTCAACCCGGCGCGCTCGCGCAGGTCCTGGAGGCGACGGCCGAGCACGACCTGCCCGACGGTCGGCGCGGACCGCGGTTCGCTCACGTCCACCTCCGGAGAGTCACCGATGATCAGGCAGCACAGAACAGCGGACCCAACCGGGGCCGCTTCGCGTGCTGTTGCGAGCAGTGTGCCATGCGGCTTTCGCCCGGCACACTGCACTCTGCAATTTTCAGAGTGGTACTTGCCAAGTGTTCACGGCGGGGAGATAGTGGCAAACGTGATTCCGTCCGCGCCGTTAGGAACAGAGGCTGCCGAAATGGGTATCGGTGCCGAGGCAGCCGGGGCGCCTCCTGGCGAGACCACCAGGCGCCGCTTCCGCTTCGAGTTGGCCGCACATCCGGGCTCGCCCGCACAGGCCAGGCGCCTCACACGGGCCCGGCTGACCGGCTGGTCCGTCTGTGAGGACACCTGCGACGCGGCCGATCTCGTGGTGTCCGAGCTGGTGACCAACGCCATCGTGCACACCGCGTCCGACCTGATCGTGTGCGAACTGCACGACGACGCCGAGAAGGTGCGGATCGCGGTGAGCGACGAGGGCTGCGCTCCCGGCGAGCCGCGACCCTCGTCTCAGCGGCCCGAGGAGGAACACGGCAGGGGGCTGCTGCTGGTAGCGGCGGTCGCCACCGCCTGGGGCGCCCAGGAGACCGGCCCCGGTCTGCTGGTCTGGGCCGAACTGCCCCGGACGGCGGCTCCCTTGGACGGAACGACGACGATACCCGGCGCCCGCGCGGAGGCATTCCGCGGATCGGGGGCCGAATGGGTCTGAGGACCGCGCGGACGCTGAGTCTCAACGCGCTGGTCACCCTGGAACGCCACCGTTCGGCACACGGCCGCGGGAGCAGCACCTGCCCCCTGCGACTGACGTTGCCGACCGGAATGTCCGTCCCCCTCGGCTGCGACGCGGTCTCCGTGCCCGCGGCCTACGCCCGCCGGATGATGCCCCGACTGCCCAGGATCGGCTGTGTGTACGCCGACCTCGACCGCTGGTGGTGGATCGTCCCGTCGGACTCGGACGTGGCGCTGGAGTGGCCCGCGCCCGCTCGCTACACGAGCGGGGCTCTGCTTCCGGACGAGGGTCGCCCCCCGGGGCTGATCCACCGGCCGGACGCGACGGTCCCCTACACCCCGCCCATACCGCTCTATCTGGCTCTATGCCGCGTCACGGGAACGCCGCCCACTTGGTCGCGTCCCGTGACAGCCTGACCGGCGACCCTGGGGGTGTCGCCCGGTCACCCGGCCCGGCCGGCGGCCCGTGGGGGTGCCGCCGGCCGGGCCCTTTTTCCGTGCCGCGCGCGGAGGACGTTCCTCCGTCGCGCGGCACGCGGGCCCGCCCTCACCGGTCACCGCCGCCGCACCGCGCCGCCGTTCAGAACCTGACGGGGAGTTCCCTCAGCCCGCGCGTGCGCAGACCACGACGCCGGGGGAAGGTCTCCGGGTCGCCGTCCAGGGCGAGGCCGGGCAGCCGCTCGAAGAGGGTGCCGAGGGCGACCTCCACCTCCAGCCGGGCCAGCGAGGCGCCCAGGCAGTAGTGGATGCCGTGACCGAGGCTCAGCTGGCCGGAGGCGTCCCGGGACAGGTCCAGCCGGTCGGGGTCGGGGAAACGGTCGGGGTCCCGGTTGGCGGACGCGGGCGAGAGCAGCACCGTCTCCCCCGCCGGGACGGTGACCCCGGAGATCTCGACGTCCTCCAGCGGGAAGCGGCGCATCGCCACCAGCATCGGGCTGTCGAAGCGGGACAGCTCCTCGACGGCGGTCGGCAGCCGCACCGGATCGGCGCGCAGGGCCGCGTACTCCTCCGGGTGGGAGAGCAGGTTGAGGACCGCGTTGCCGATCAGATGGACGGCGTTCTCGTACCCGGCGAAGTGCAGCAGGAACACCAGCGACACCAGCTCGTCCTCGCTCAGCCGGTCGTTCCCGGTGACACCGGCGGCGGCCCCCGGCCCGGGCTCCACGGCGTCGTCGCGGACGGCGATCAGTGCGGAGACCAGGTCGTCGCCGGGGTCCCGGCGCTTGTCGGCGATCAACCGGGTGTAGAAGTCGGCCATCGCGGTCACCGCGGCCTTGGCGGCGGCCGGTTCGGGGCGCTCCGGCCCCAGCAGGGCCTCGGTCCAGGCGCGGAAGTCGGGCCGGTTGCCCTCCGGGACCCCGAGCAGATCGCAGATCACGGTGATGGGCAGCGGCGCCGCGTAGGCGCCGATGAGGTCGGCGCGACCCGCCGGTTCGAACGCGTCGACCAGCCGGTGCGCGGTGCGCCGCACGGGCTCCCGGAGCCGTTCGATCCGGCGCGGGGTGAACGCGCGAGAGACCAGACGGCGCACCCGGGTGTGGTCCGGCGGGTCCATGTTGAGGAGGTTGGAGTCCAGCACGGGCGGCAGCCGGAACCCGTGGTAGCCGCCGGGCAGTCCGTTGCCCTTGTCGAGGGAGAGCCGGGGGTCGGCGAGTCCGGTCCGGACGTCCTCGTAACGGGTGACCAGCCAGGCGGGGGTGCCGTCCGGGCCGGTGATCCGGTGGACGGGCGCGGTGGCGCGCAGCTCCGCGTACCCGGCGAAGGGGTCGTCGAGGAGACGTCCGACGACGTCGGCGGGCGGCGCCCCGGCGGCGGAGTTCCGGCGGCCGGAGGTGTCCCCGGCGGGCGTGCCGTGGTGGGCGACGGGGCAGACCGCGGCCCCGGTTCCCGGGCCGGGGCGGTCACCGATGGGCACCGGAGGGTCGTCGGAGGGATCCGGGCGGGAGGGCGGCGAGGTGAGGGCCATGGACGTCAAGCCTAGGGCCATCTCCGTTGCCGGGCGGGACTTCTGACGGGACGACGGGCGCCGCCACGGGAGCGGGCCGGCACCGTCCGGGCCGGGAACGGGCGCCACCACGGGCACGCGAACGGCACGGATGCGGAGACGGGACGGGCACGTGGACGGCCCCGGAGACGGAACGGGCGCGGGCGCAGAGAGGGGGACGGGGACAGGCACGGGCGCGGGCACGGACACGGGAGGAACGTCCCGGCCTCAGGAGGAACGTCCCGGGCGCGGACGGGTGCCCGTCACCGCCGCGCTCCCCCGATAACCGGATGCGGAACCGGAGCCGGTCAGCACATGATCGTTGCGATGCGCCCCGTCCCGTCCGGGGCGGGGCCCGCGAACGGCCGAGGAGCCCCATGATCCGCCGCGTCACCGTCCCGTCCCTGTTCACCCCGCCCACCTACGCGCACGCCTCCGTGGTGGAGGCGGGAACCCGCCTCGCGTTCCTGTCCGGGTCCGTCCCGCTGGACCCGTCGGGCGGACTGGTCGGCGCGGACGACCCCGCGCGCCAGACCGAACAGGTCATCGCCAACCTCACCGAGCAGGCGAAGGCCGTCGGCGCCACCCTGGACGACGTGGTGTACACCGACGTCTACGTGGTCAGCGACTCGCCCGACGTCCTCTCCGAGGTCTGGGAGGTGGTGGAGGCCAGCGGGCTGAGCCGGGGCCCGCACTCCTCGACGATCATGGGGGTGACGTGTCTGGGCTACCCCGGCCAGCTGGTGGAGATCACGGCGACGGTCGCGGTCCCCGGGAACTGACCCCGCCGCACCGGACCGCCGGGCCGCGCGGTGCCCACCGCCCCGCACCCGTGGGAGGCACTCAGGTGAGCACCGCGCCGACCGCCACGAAGGCGCAGATCAGCACCGCGAGGATCAACAGCAGCGGCCAGACGAACCGCAGGTAGCGGTCGTACCCGACCTTCGCCAGGGCCACCCCGCCGATGGTGACGGCCGTGGTCGGCACCCAGAGGTTCATCCAGCCGCTGGCCGCCGTCCACGCGGTGACGACGATCGCCCGCGACACCCCCGCGAAGTCCGCGAGCGGCGCGAGGATCGGCATGGCGAGGGTGGCGTGCCCGGAGCTGGAGGGGATGAGGAACGCCAGCGGCAGGTTCACCAGGAAGACGATCACGGCGAACATCGCGGACGAGGTCCCGGAGACGATGCCCTCGATGGAGTGCAGCACGGTGTCCGTGATCTGCGAGTTGTTCATGATGACGGTGATGCCCCGGGCCAGGACGATCACCAGCGCCGGGGAGAGGAAGTCCGCCGCGCCCCGGACCACGGTGTCGCTCAGCCTCCGCTCCCCCATCCCCGCCACCAGCCCCACCAGCACCGCCGCGACCAGGAACAGCGCCGCCAGTTCGGGGAACGACCAGCCGAGCTCCCAGCCGTAGGGGACGGCGTCCGCCCGGCCCGTGAGCGCCGACGACCAGGGCACCACCGAGAAGATCATGAAGGTGAAGATCGACGCGGTGAGGGCCAGGACCGTCCGGTGGGTGCCCGTCAGCTCCGGGACCTCCGCGTCCGGACGGTCGGAGGTGGCGTGCGCCCGGTCTCCGGGCAGGAACCCGGAGAGGGAGCGCCCGGGCTCCGCCCGCACCCGCCGCGCGTACCGGACGACGTACCCGATGGTCACCGCGGTGAGCACCACCCACATCACGAACCGCAGGACGATGCCGTCGCCCAGCGAGATCCCGGCGGCGGCGGAGGCGACCCCGGTGGCGAACGGATTGACGGTGGAGCACAGCACGCCCACTCCGGCACCGAGGACGATGGTGCCCACGGCGGTCATCCGGTCGTAGCCGAGGGCCAGCACCAGCGGGACGACCAGCCCGTAGAAGCCGAGCGTCTCCTCGGAGAACCCCTCGACCGTGCCGAGCACCGAGAACACCAGCATGATGCCCGCGACCAGCGCCCAGCCCCGGTTGCGCAGCCGGTGCGCGAGCCGCTCGATGCCCCGGTCCAGCGCGCCCGTCGCGAACACCACGGTGATGAACGCGCCGATCGCCAGGACGAAGAGGAAGACGCCCGCACTGCCGAACAGTTCCCCGGTCAGCTCGGGTCCGACCCGGCCGGTGCGCGGGTCGAGGATGCCGTAGAGGCCGTTGACCGGGGCCAGGAACAGGTCGTTCAGCCGGTCGGCGAAACCCTGGGAGGTGTCGACGCGGTGGTAGGTGCCCTGGATGGGGGCGCCCCGGGCGTCCCGGTCGTAGGAGCCCGACGGGATGAGGAAGGTGAGGGCCCAGACGGCGAGGGTGACGAGGACGAGGACCGTCTGCGCGCTGGGGAACCGGAAGCCCGGCCGGGGTTGTTCCCCGGTGGGCTCCCCAGCGGGCTCCCCGGCGGGCGGCGCCCCCGGCTCCGCGCTCATGGCGTGCGCCCGGGCGCGGGGACGCCGGTGGTGGCCTCGGTGTGCACGGACGCGCTCCCTCCCGGGTGGGGCACCGCCGGGCGGATCGCCACGGCGGATCTCCTCCGCCGCGGTCGCTGCCGGTGGACCGGGTCCCGGTCCGCCGGGCGGCTGGCTGCCAGGATTCCGGTGCCACGGATCCGGCGCACCCCGGGTGGGCCGCCCGGGGTGCTCCGGACGGAAACGGCGCGGCGTCCGGGGTACCCCGGTACCCCGCCAGGACCCGCACGACGAACCCACTGGGCCCGGGCGGCGGAGCCCGCTGGAGCACTAGGGTCGGGGCATGGCTTCTGATCTGGCGGACGGCCCGGCCCCCACCCCCCTCAGGGACGCTCTCCCCGACCACGGAACGAACGGTTCCAGTGGCTCCGACGGCTCCCGCGACGCTGGTGGCGGCTCTGGCGGCTCCGGGTACGAAGGCCCGGAGGAGACGTCCGCCGGGCGTCCCGCCGGGAACTCCGCGACGACGGCCGCCGGTCCCGTGGTGGCTCCCGATCCCGCCCAGGGCAGCGCCCGGGTGGACAGCTGGATCTGGTCGGTGCGGCTGGTGAAGAGCCGGTCGCTGGCGGCGGCCGCCTGCCGGGGCGGCCATGTCCGGGTCAACGGCGAGCGGGTGAAACCCGCGTACGGGGTGCGGGTCGGCGACGAGGTGCGGGTGCGGCAGGAGGGGCGCGACCGCGTGGTGATCGTCAAGCGGATCATCCGCAAGCGGGTCGGCGCCCCGGTCGCCGTCGACTGCTACGTGGACAACAGCCCGCCGCCCCCGCCCCGCGACGCCGTCGCCCCGGCCGGAATCCGGGACCGTGGCACCGGGCGCCCCACCAAGCGGGACCGCCGGGAGATGGAACGGCTGCGGAGCACCGGCGGGCTGGGCATCACCCGGGGCCCCGACGAGCCGACGGGGTTCGCCGCGACCGGGGAGGACGGACGCACCCCCGGACCGGGACGCGGCCGTGGCCCCGGAAGCCGCGACGGACGTCCGGGCCGGTCCGAGCCGGGCGGACGCGGTGAGCGGGACGGACGCGGTGAGCGCGCCGACCGCCCGGACCGGGACCGGCGCCACTGACCGGTCCCCTCCACGGCCCCGCCGGAGGGGAGCACCGCTCCGTACCGCCTCGACGGGCACCTTCCTACGGCAGGGGCACGGGGCACGGCCCGCAGCCAGGTCCCGTCGTCCGTGAGCACCCGGTCCACCCGGAGGCCCGATTCCGCGAGGACCCCGTCCAGTCCGTCCGGGGTCAGGGGAAACCGGGCGTACACCTCCACCACGCAGCCGTCCGGGGTGACGGCCCCGGCCCCTCGTACCCCTGACGCGCGGAAAGGCTCATGCCCGGTCAACGGATGACGCGACCGGGCCGGTTCCCCCACCGCCCGGGACGGCCGGATCGCACGGGTGCCACGCGGGCCCGGCGCCCCGGGCTCCACCCGCCTCACAGGGGGAACCAGCCACGCCCGTGGTACCAGTGGCCACCGGACCGGAGATGATCTCCGATCACCCGTTCGAGGGAGGTCCGTCGGGGCAGGTCCTCGGCCGGTGCCTCGGTCCGGCCGAAGACGTACGCCACGGGGCTCCGGTCGTCGGGCTCGGTGTCGGGCGGGCCGAGCCGGAACCTCTCCTGGAACCGCACGATGTTCGAACGGGGCGGCAGCGTTGTCGCGAGCCGGGGGTCCAGCAGCCACGAGGAGCAGGCCGCGACCCGGTGGCCCTCCTCCGGGTAGTGGCGGGCGAGGAAGTGCCGCGCCCGCTCCAGCGACCGGTCGCACGCCTCCGGCGACAGCGGGCCCCGGTAGTCGGGGATGTGGAGGTCCACACAGGGGTCGGCGGGGCCGTCGGCCGCTCCGGCGGCCACGATCAGCGGGGCCAGCCGCTCCGGCAGCCGGGTCCGCTGGTACTGCAGGCGCCCCAGTTGGTACAGCTCGCCCCGGAAGGCGAGCGAGGGCCAGCCGGACGAGGTGAGCCCCGTCTCCCCGTGTCGTCGGCGGTGGACCGCGATCTGGCGCCCCAGATCGGCGAGGGAGGCGTGCGAGACCTCCTCCTCGATGCCGCGCGCCCGGTGCAGGGCGCGGGTGTGCGGGAGCGCCGCCAGGTACACGAAGACGGGGAAGCCCCGCCCCAGGGGGTCGTCGCCCAACGGCAGTTCCCTCGGTGCGATGCCCCCGCCGACCTCCTCCGGGCGGTGCAGCAGCCCGGCCACGGCCCGCTCCAGCAGCCGCCGCGTCCCCGGCTCCCGGTCGAAGCGGTCGCGCAGGGCCAGCAGCCCGCTCACCGCCTCATGGGGCACCGCGAGGTCCAGCAGCACGTCCGGGAGGTCGTCGACGTCCGGCAGCGCCACCTCGACGGGGGCGACCTCCGGATCCTGGAGCTCCGCCAGCCAGCGCGCCCCCTCCACGTCGGCCCGCACCGCCTCGTCCACCGACACCGTCCTCCCCCCTGCCGTCCCCGCGGTCCCCGCCGTTCCCGTGGTCCCTGCCCGCATGACCGTCCACCTCGTTCTCCGTCGCCCACCGACCGCTCGCCCGGTCCCCTCCCGCCGGAACCGGTCGGCTCCCGCCTGATCGGTCGGCTCCGACGACGGCCGGAAGGGCCCCGCTGTCCGTCCAACGCCCCACCCTCACGAAAAGTGCCCGATCGTCACCGTGCGTGTTCACTCCGGTCGTCGCCCGCTCCGCGCGGCACGGGCGTACGGTGCAGGGAGGGAGTGGTGAGCGCGATGCGTACGGGCAACGAACCGATGACGGCGCGCAGTCCGCTGCGGATGCGGTTCTGGCTGAACCTGTGGGGGATGGCCTGGGCCGTCGCGGGGACGGCCGCCTTCGCCTGGGCGGAACGCCCGGGCTGGGCGGTGGCCTGCGGCATCCTCTGGCTGGTCACCGTGGTCGACATGGTCGCGATCGTCCGGCACATCAGACAGGGCCCGCACTACCAGCCCGGCCGGGACGTCCCGCCGTACGAACCGCCCTCCGAGCGCTGACGCCCGGCCGGAAGCCCGGCCCGGGACACGGGTCAGCCGTCGAAGCGGGCCGCCGCCAGGTACTCGGGGTTGGGGTCCAGGGCGGCCGCGAGCCTGAAGTGGCGCCGCGCCTGCTCCGGACTGCCCGCCCGTTCGTAGGTGCGGGCGAGCGCGAAGTGCGCGAAGGCGTTGTCCGGCTCGCGTTCCAGCACGATCGTGAACTCCAGCTCGGCCGGTCTGAGCTGGGCGGCGGCGAAGAACGCCCGGGCCCTCAGCAACCGGGCCGCCGTGTTCTCCGGATGCGCGGCGATGACCCGGTCCAGGAGTTTCACGGCCCCCTGCGGATCACGCGCGGCCAGCAGCCGCTCGGCGGCGCGGAAGTCGATGACATGCGTCTCCGGGCTGTTCCTGGTGGATCCACTGCGCTCGGGCACACCCCATCCCTTCCCCTCGTCACCCCGTTCAACGCCCGGAGCAACGGTCCGCATTCCCGGGGCAGCCGGTGCCGGAGCCCGGGTCCCGCCCGGACGGACGACCCGGCGAAGACGGAAGGACGAGGCGAAGACGGGAGGACGGGGCCTCACACCTTCGCGGCCCGGCATGACAGTTCCGCCCAGACCTCCGCAACCCGCTCCGCCAACCGGGCCAGGGGCACGTCGTTGTCGATGACGATGTCGGCGGCGGCGAGGCGCTGTTCCCTGGTGGCCTGGGCGGCCATCCGCGCGCGGGCGTCGTCCTCGGTCATGCCGCGCAGTCGCACCAGCCGGTCCCGCTGGGTCCCGGGGTCGACGTCGACCACGATCACGAGGTCGTAGAGGCCGGAGAGCCCGTTCTCCACGAGGAGGGGGACGTCCTGGACGACGACCGCGTCCCGGGGGGCCCGGTCCTTCAACTCGGCGGAACGGGCCCGGACCAGAGGGTGCACGATGCCGTTGAGGACGGCCAGGCGCTCCGGGTCCGCGAAGACGATCGCGCCGAGCGCGGGACGGTCGAGCGAGCCGTCCGAGGCCAGCACCCCCGGGCCGAACGCCTCCACCACGGCGGCGAGACCGGGGGTCCCCGGCTCGACCACCTCCCGGGCGATCCGGTCCGCGTCGATGAGGACGGCGCCGTGCTCCACGAGGAGTCGCGACACCTCGCTCTTGCCCGCCCCGATGCCTCCGGTCAACCCCACTGTCAGCATGGACGCAGCTTAGGCCGTCTCTTACGGATCTTGCCGGGCCGGTGGGCCACCGGCCCTCCGGACGGTCCGCTCAGCCGTCGCCCTCCCGTTCGGCGAGGAAGCGCTCGAATTCCTGGCCGATCTCGTCGGCGGAGGGGATGTCACTGGGTTCCGCGAGCATGTTGCCCCGGCTCTCCGCCCCGGCCGCCGCGTCGTACTGGTGCTCAAGGCCCTGGACGAGGCTGGTGAGCTCCTCGTCGCCCTCCCTGATCTGGCGGTCGATCTCGGTCTGGGTGCGGTGCGCCTCGGTGCGCAGGGAGTGGGCGACGCCCGGCAGGACGAGTCCGGTCGCGGAGGTGACGGCTTCCAGGACGGTGAGGGCGGCGTCCGGGTAGGGGGAGCGGGCGATGTAGTGCGGTACGTGCGCGGCGACGCCGAGGACGTCGTGTCCGGCCTCCATCAGCCGGTACTCCACCAGGGACTCGGCGCTGCCGGGGACCTGGGCCTCCTCGAAGGGGCTGCGGTGCCCGGGCACCAGGTCGGTGCGGGAGCCGTGCGGGGTGAGGCCGACGGGCCGGGTGTGCGGGACTCCCATGGGGATGCCGTGGAAGTTCACGGAGAGCCGGACCCCGAGGCGCTCGACGATCTGCTGGACGGCTGCGGCGAACCGCTCCCACTCGACGTCGGGCTCGGGCCCGGACAGCAGCAGGAAAGGCGCTCCGGTGGCGTCCTGCACCAGGCGCACCTCCAGTACGGGCACCTCGTACTCCGTCCAGCGGTCGCGCCGGAACGTCAGCAGGGGGCGTCTGGCGCGGTAGTCGACCAGCCGGTCGTGGTCGAAGCGTGCCACCACTTGGTGGGGCATCGCGTCGAGGAGTCTTTCGACGACCTGGTCACCGGTCTCGCCCGCGTCGATGTAGCCGTCGAAGTGGTAGAGCATCACCAGCCCGGCGGATTCCTGGGCCAACGCCATGTCGACGACGGCCAGTCCCTTCGGCTCCCACGTGTACAAACCCTGCGGATCAAGCACAGCCGCTCCTCCTCGTGTCCCTCAGTCAGAACACGCTGTGAGACGGAGGCATTCCCCGAGTGACGATCCGACATGTGCCGGTCATCTGTCCGCCCGGTCACCCGATCGGCGGAGGAGGGCGTTCCGGGGGCCGGGAGGCGTGCGGGGAAACGGCGTCGGGCCCGCACCCCCGAGGGGGTGCGGGCCCGACGTCAGCGGCTAGCGCCTAGTGGTGAGCGTCAGCTCTGGCCACCGGCGAGCTTCTCGCGGAGCGCGGCGAGCGCCTCGTCCGAAGCCAGGGCACCGGAGTTGTCCGCGGACTCCGAGGAGTACGAACCGCCACCGGCGGCAGCCTGGGCGGCGACGGCGTCGCCACCCTCGGCGGCAGCCTGCTCGTCGGCCTCGCGGGACTTGATGACCTGGGCCTGGTGCTGCTCGAAGCGGGTCTGCGCCTCGGCGTACTGGCGCTCCCACTCCTCGCGCTGCTTCTCGTACCCCTCGAGCCAGTCGTTGGTCTCGGGGTCGAAGCCCTCGGGGTAGATGTAGTTGCCCTGGTCGTCGTAGGACGCGGCCATGCCGTACAGGGTCGGGTCGAACTCGACCGCGGCCGGGTCGGCACCGAAGGACTCGTTGGCCTGCTTCAGCGAGAGGCTGATGCGACGGCGCTCGAGGTCGATGTCGATGACCTTGACGAAGATCTCGTCGTTGACCTGGACGACCTGCTCCGGGATCTCCACGTGGCGCTCGGCCAGCTCGGAGATGTGGACCAGGCCCTCGATGCCCTCGTCCACGCGGACGAACGCACCGAACGGAACGAGCTTGGTGACCTTGCCGGGGACGACCTGACCGATCTGGTGCGTCCGGGCGAACTGCTGCCACGGGTCTTCCTGGGTCGCCTTGAGCGACAGGGAGACGCGCTCGCGGTCCATGTCCACGTCGAGGACCTCGACGGTGACTTCCTGACCGACCTCGACGACCTCGGAGGGGTGGTCGATGTGCTTCCAGGAGAGCTCGGAGACGTGGACCAGACCGTCGACGCCACCCAGGTCCACGAAGGCACCGAAGTTGACGATCGAGGACACGACGCCGGAGCGGACCTGACCCTTCTGGAGGGTCGTGAGGAACGTCTGGCGGACCTCGGACTGGGTCTGCTCCAGCCAGGCACGGCGGGACAGGACCACGTTGTTGCGGTTCTTGTCCAGCTCGATGATCTTCGCCTCGAGCTCCTTGCCGACGTACGGCTGGAGGTCGCGGACACGGCGCATCTCGACCAGGGAGGCCGGGAGGAAGCCGCGGAGGCCGATGTCGAGGATGAGACCACCCTTGACGACCTCGATGACGGTACCGGTGACGATGCCGTCCTCTTCCTTGATCTTCTCGATGGTGCCCCAGGCGCGCTCGTACTGGGCGCGCTTCTTCGAGAGGATCAGGCGGCCTTCCTTGTCCTCCTTCTGAAGGACCAGGGCCTCGATCTCGTCGCCGACCTTGACGACCTCGTTCGGGTCGACGTCGTGCTTGATCGAGAGCTCGCGGCTCGGGATGACACCTTCGGTCTTGTAACCGATGTCGAGCAGGACCTCGTCCCGGTCGACCTTCACGATGACGCCGTCGACGATGTCGCCGTCGTTGAAGTACTTGATCGTCTCGTCGATCGCGGCGAGGAAGGCTTCCTCGTTACCGATGTCGTTGACCGCTACCTGCGGGGTGGTGGCGGTGGTCTCGGTGCTGCTCGTCATGTGGGAAAGGGCTCCGGTACGGACATTGAAGTCGTAGGTACTGCTACGCCGGGAGCCGTTGTCGCTCTGCAGAAGCCGGACAGCCTGGGAGGCGCTCTCCGGCCCCGCGAACGGGAAGGAGCTCACCTCGACAACCGAGGGGACATACAACAGACGCGAGCGCAGCCTGCTCTGTCTGAGGAGCGCAGGCTCGCAGCGCAACTTGTAGCATACGGGGGCAGCCGGACGGGGTCAATGCGCGAAAGGCGCACACCCGGGGGCGGATCGCCGCATTTCCGGCATCAGAACT
The DNA here is from genome assembly GCF_054484115.1 of Streptomyces sp. JNUCC 64. Classification (NCBI taxonomy): domain Bacteria; kingdom Bacillati; phylum Actinomycetota; class Actinomycetes; order Kitasatosporales; family Streptomycetaceae; genus Streptomyces; species Streptomyces sp. JNUCC 64. The sequence continues at coordinate 6,529,728 of NZ_CM137015.1, read as the reverse complement.
GTCGAGTGACGCCACGGGGAACACATCCGGCCAGTCAGCGCCGCTTATCGGCCGGATCGAAACCCGTCCTTCGGCGGTTGCACGGAAGAGTACGACGAGGGAGCCGATCATCCAAGAGGTCGAACCGCTCGAACCGGAAGCCACTCGGCGCACCGTCTCGGGCACGGAGAGCAGCCGCGCGAACCGCGGCTGGTGGGACCGCAACGCCGACGAGTACCAGAACGACCACGGGGGCTTCCTCGGGGACGAGGGGTTCGTGTGGGGCCCCGAGGGACTGGACGAGGCGACGGCCGGGCTGCTGGGTCCGGCGGCGGAGCTGAAGGACCGCGACGTCCTGGAGATCGGCGCGGGCGCGGCCCAGTGCTCGCGCTGGCTGGCCGCGCGGGGCGCCCGGCCGGTGGCGCTGGACCTGTCGCACCGGCAGCTCCAGCACGCGCTGCGGATCGGCGCGGACGGGGTGGGCCTGGTGGAGGCCGACGCGGGCGCGCTGCCCTTCCGCGACGGCTCCTTCGACCTGGCGTGCTCGGCGTACGGCGCGCTGCCGTTCGTCGCGGACCCGGTGCGGGTGCTGCGAGAGGTGCGGCGGGTGCTGCGGCCCGGCGGCCGGTTCGTCTTCTCGGTGACGCACCCGATCCGCTGGGCGTTCCCGGACGAGCCCGGCCCCGAGGGCCTGTCGGTGGCGTCCTCCTACTTCGACCGGACCCCGTACGTGGAGCAGGACGAGCGCGGCGACGCGGTGTACGTGGAGCACCACCGCACGGTGGGCGACCGGGTGCGGGACGTGGTGGCGGGCGGATTCCGGCTGCTGGACCTCGTGGAGCCGGAGTGGCCGGAGTGGAACGACGCGGAGTGGGGCGGGTGGTCGCCGTTGCGGGGGCATCTGATCCCCGGCACGGCGATCTTCGTCTGCGCACGGGACGACTGATCCCGGAAACGGGCCGGTCCCGACCCGGAGGGGGCCGGTCCCGCCGTGGAGCGGGGCGGGCGCCCCGTGGAGCGGGTCCGGGTACCCGGACCGGAGCCGGGAAAGTCACATGATCCGCTGATCCGACCCTGCCTGTGGACAACGGGACGCACGGGTCCGGGCGGAGGCCGCACACTGACCGCATGATCCGAACCGACGCACTCGACCGTCTGCCGGTACGCGAAGCCGTTCCCGCGCTCCTGTCCGCCCTGGACTCCCAGGGCACCGCGGTGCTGTGCGCGCCCCCCGGCACCGGGAAGACGACCCTGGTCCCGCTGGCGCTCGCGGGTCTCGCGGGATACGGCGGAGGGTCAGAGGACGGCGGGGCGGGGCGGACACCGGGCCGGGTGATCGTCGCGGAGCCCCGCCGGATCGCCGCCCGGGCGGCGGCGCGGCGGATGGCCTGGCTCCTCGGGGAACGGCCGGGCGAGAGCGTCGGCTTCACCGTGCGCGGGGAGCGGGCGGTGGGGCCGCGGACCCGGGTCGAGGTGGTCACGACCGGGGTGCTGCTCCAGCGGCTCCAGCGGGACCAGGAGCTGACGGGCGTGGACACCGTCGTCCTGGACGAGTGTCATGAACGGCACCTCGACGCGGACACGGCGGCGGCGTTCCTCCTCGACGTCCGGGGCGCCCTGCGGCCGGACCTCCGGCTGGTGGCCGCCTCCGCGACGACCGACGCGCGGGGCTGGGCCGGGCTGATGGACGGGGCGCCGGTGATCGAGGCGGTCGGCACCTCCCATCCGGTGGACGTCGTCTGGGCGCCGCCGCCCCGTGTGGTGCGGCCCCCGCACGGCACCCGGGTCGACCCCGCGCTGCTGACGCACATCGCCTCGGTGGTGCGGCGCGCGCTGTCCGAGCGGACCGGCGACGTGCTGTGCTTCCTGCCCGGGGTCGGGGAGATCGCCCGGGTCGCGGGCGAGCTGGCGGGGGTGGGGGACGTGGAGGTCCTCCAGGTGCACGGCCGGGCGCCCTCCGGGGTGCAGGACGCGGTGCTGGCGGGCGGCACCGGGCGGCGGGTGGTCCTCGCGACCTCGGTGGCCGAGTCGAGTCTGACCGTGCCCGGGGTGCGGGTCGTGGTGGACTCGGGGCTGGCCAGGGAGCCCCGGACGGACCACGCGCGCGGGCTCGGCTCCCTGACCACGGTCCGGGCGTCACGCGCGGCGGCCCGGCAGCGCGCGGGGCGGGCGGGCCGGGAGGCCCCGGGCGCGGTGTACCGCTGCTGGTCGCCCGTGGAGCACGAGCGGCTGCCCCCGTTCCCGGCGCCCGAGATCAAGGTGGCCGAGCTGACCGCGTTCGCGCTCCAGAGCGCGGTGTGGGGCGACCCGGACGCCTCGGGCCTGGCGCTGCTGGACGCCCCGCCGAAGGGGGCGATGGCGGCGGCCCGGTCGGTGCTGACCGCGATCGGCGCGGTCGACGCGGACACCGGACGGGTGACCGAGCGGGGTCGGCGGATGGCCCGGGTCGGGCTGCACCCCCGGCTGGCCCGGGCCCTGCTCGACGGTGCCGCCGAGGTGGGCGGCCGACGGGCGGCCGAGGTGGTGGCGCTGCTGAGCGAGGAACCCCCCAGGGAGTACGGCGACGACCTCGCCGCCGTGTGGCGCGCGGCCCGGCGGGGCGGCGACGGCTACGCCGCGCGGTGGCGGACCGAGGTGCGCAGACTGACGGCCGCGCTGGAGGAGACGACGCCGTCCGGAGCGCGGGGCGGCCCCGGCTCCCCCGTGGGCGTCCCGGCCGTGCCGCCTGGCGGCGAGGGCCCCGGCCCGTCCGGGGACCGGGACCGGAGCGGGGGGCTGGTGGTGGCGCTGGCGTTCCCGGAGCGGCTGGCGCGTGAACGGGGCGAGGGCGACTACCGGATGGTGTCCGGCACCCGGGCCGAGCTGGGCGGCGGGTCGGCGCTGCGGGGCGTGCCGTGGCTGGCGGTGGCCGTCGCGGACCGTCCGGCGGGCGCGGGGCACGCGCGGGCGCGGCTCGCCGCCGTCGTGGACGAGGACATCGCCCGGCGGGCGGCGGCGCCGCTGCGCGTGGAGGGGGAGGAGGTGGCCTGGACGGACGGCGATCTGGTCGCCCGGCGGGTGGAAAGGCTGGGGGCGGTGGAACTGACCGTGCGCCCGTTGCGCGAACCCGATCCCGCCCTGGTCCGGGAAGCGCTGCTCCAAGGGCTGCGCAGGGAGGGTCCCGGGCTGCTGCGCTGGGACGCCGACGCGGTGGGGTTGCGGCAGCGGCTGGCGTTCCTGCGCCGGGTGGTGGGGGGCGGCTGGCCCGAGGTCTCGGACGAGGCGCTGATCGCGCGGGCCGACGAGTGGCTGGAGCCGGAGCTGGGACGTGCCCGGAGCAGGGCGCAGCTCGCGCGGATCGACGCGGGGCGGGCGCTCGTCCGGCTGCTGCCGTGGGCGAGCGGGGAGGCCGCGCGCCTCGACGAGCTGGCGCCGGAGCGGATCGCGGTCCCGAGCGGTTCCCGGATCAGGGTGGACTACACGGACCCGGAGCGCCCGGTGCTGGCCGTGAAGCTCCAGGAGATGTTCGGGCTGGCGCGGACGCCGGAGGTGGCGGGGGTGCCGCTGCTGGTGCACCTGCTGTCCCCCGCCGGTCGTCCGGCCGCGGTGACCGCGGACCTGGCGTCGTTCTGGGCCGAGGGGTACCGGGCGGTGCGGGCCGAGCTGCGGGGGCGCTACCCCAAGCACCCGTGGCCGGAGGACCCCGCGACGGCCGAGCCGACCCGGCACACCACCGCACGGGCCGCCCGGGGTTGACGACCGCTCTCCCGGTCGCGGACGGCCGCCCGCGACCGGGTGGGAAAGGGGAACCGTCCGGTGAGGCGGGGCGTCCGGGGCCCACGGTCCCGCTCCATCCGGTGGGGTGGGGCTCCTCCGGCCGCGTTCCGCTCCGCCCGGGCGGGGCGGAACGGGACCGGGAGGCGAGGCCCCGGCGGATCAGACCGGGAGCTCGGGCTGGGGGGCCTCGACCTTCAGGGGGACGGTGAGCGTGCCCCCGCCGGGGGTGGTGATCCGCAGCAGGAAGGTGCCGGTGGTGTCGTCCGCGTAGAGCCGGGGCAGGCGCAGCCGTCCGCCCTCGTCGGTGACGAGACCGGTGACGGTGCGCAGGGGCTTGCCCTGGGTGCCCTTGAAGTAGGGGCCCTTGTCGTTCTCGGCCGGGTCGTCGTCGGCCTTGACGAGGGTGGCGGTGACGGCGACGCCGGACGCGTCGGTGCCCCGGTGGGTGGCCTTGATGTCGACGGGCGCGGCGAACACGGCGCCGGGCGCGCAGATCAGCTCCCGGTCACCGACGCGGACCAGGGTGTCGGCGCGGCGCTCGACGACGGTCGCGGGCAGATCGGCGCGCACGGCACGGCCGACGACCACGGCCCGGACGGTGAAGTCGCCGGCCTGTTCGCCGGCGAGCAGACCGGGGGCGGTGGCGATCCCTGACCGGTCGGTGACGACGGTGGCGACGCTCTCCCCGTCGACGAAGGTGGTGTCGGTGTCCCCGACCAGGGTGAAGCGGACGCGGACCTTGGCCACGGCCTCCCCGGACCGGGTGAGGGCGCGGACCTCCGCGGGGTTCGCGAACGCCTCGCCCGCGGTCGCCTTGAGCCGTGCGCCGCTGGCGGCCACCAGCCGCTTGACGGTGTCGGTCGGTGTGGGGGGCGTCGTCGGAGGAGTGGTCGGCGGGGTGGTGGGCGGCTTCGTCGGCGGCTTGGCCGTGGGCGGCTTGACCGGGGGCTTCGCCGGTGGGGTCGGGGTGCCGGTGGGCGGGCGGGTGGGGGTGTCGGGCCGGGGCGAGGGGCCGCCCCCCGGGGTCTCCGGACGGGGCGAGGGGCCCGGAGTGCGCTCGGGCTGGCGCGGCGTGGACGAGCCGGGGCGGTCCGGGCGGCCGGTGTCGCTGCGGTCCCGGTCCCTGGGCACCGAGCCGGAGCCGTCGGGGATCTCGTGGGTGCCCTCGCGGTAGTAGTCCAGCCAGGTCAGCACGGTGTTCGCGTACTCGGTGGAACGGTTGTAGCTGAGGATCGCGGCGCGCAGTTCGGAGGCGGAGGAGAGGTCGCGGCCCCCCGCGCAGAGGTACCGCGCGGCGGCGAGCGCGGCGTCGTAGATGTTGTTGGGGTCGCGCTTGCCGTCCCCGTTGGCGTCGGCTCCCCAGCCTTCGCCGTCCGGTCCGCCCTGGCCCCAGGTGGAGGGGATGAACTGCATCGGTCCGACGGCCCGGTCGTACCGGGAGTCGCCGTCGAACGCGCCGTCGTCGGTGTCGGAGATGTTCGCGAAGCCGTTGCCGTCGAGGACGGGGCCGAGGATCGGGGAGGGTGTCGTGCCGTCGGCGGCGACCTGGCCGCCACGGGCGTGGCCCGACTCGACCTTGCCGATCGCGGCGAGCAGCTGCCAGGGCAGATTGCACTGGGGCTGGGAGGCGCGGACGGAGGACTCGGCCTGCTTGTAGGCGTCGAGGACGGTCGCCGGTATGCCCGACTCGGAGCCGCCCGCGGCGGTCTGTCCACCCGCGCCCGGAGGCACGGCCGGGCTCTTGAGCGGCGGGAGTTCGGTGTAGTAGGGCGAGTTGCCGGTGGCCGAGTGGGCGTTGCCCTCGCCGCCGGGCAGGGTGTCGGCCGTCTGCAGCCCGGACGGGGAGTCGGTGCCCCCCTCCGCGCCGGGCGCGCCCGACGCGGACAGTGCCGCCACGGCCAGCGCCGCGACGGCGGTGGTCGCCGCTCCCTTGTACAGTCGCCTGCCGAGGTACGCCGCCATTGACCCCTTCTCCTCCCGCCGGTTCCGTCCGCCGCGCGCACCGTGCCGCACGCGCTCCGCCCCAGGCGACCCTACGGCAACTTCCTCCGCGTAGACATGGGTTCGCGTCCGTTTTGCGGCAGTTGGTACTTCAGTGAGGGATAGGGACACGGACTCGGGACGGTGTCGTTCACCACGGACCACCCGGTTCCGGTGCCCGGAGGACGGCCACCCGCCCTCCCCCGGCACGGAGGTGACGGTGCGGGCCCTCGGAGAACGACCGGCCCCCGGGTGTCCCGGGGGCCGGTCGGACGGGAACGGCGCCTCAGTGCGCGGCGGACTCCCAGTCGCCGCCGACACCGACCGAGACGTCCAGCGGGGCCCGGAGCCGTACCGCGTCCGCCATCTCCCGGCGGACCAGCGCCTCCAGTTCCTCCCGCTCACCCGGGGCCACTTCCAGGACGATCTCGTCATGGACCTGGAGCAGCATCCGCGAGGCCAGTCCCGCCTCCCGCACGGCGCGGTCCACGTTCAGCATGGCGATCTTGACGATGTCGGCGGCCGTGCCCTGGATGGGGGCGTTGAGGGCCATCCGCTCGGCCATCTCCCGGCGCTGCCGGTTGTCGCTGTTGAGGTCGGGGAGGTAGCGGCGACGGCCGAAGAGGGTCTCCGTGTACCCGGTGGCCCGGGCCTCCTCCACCACCCGGTGCAGATAGTCGCGCACCCCGCCGAAGCGCTCGAAGTAGGTGTCCATCAGGGCGCGGGCCTCCGACGCCTCGATGTTGAGCTGCTGGGAGAGGCCGAACGCCGACAGTCCGTACGCGAGTCCGTAGGACATGGCCTTGATCTTGCGGCGCATCTCCGCGTCCACCCCGGACCGTTCCACCCCGAACACCTGGGAGGCGACGGTGGTGTGGAGGTCCTCGCCGGAGGTGAACGCCTCGATGAGGCCCGCGTCCTCCGAGAGATGGGCCATCACCCGCAGTTCGATCTGGCTGTAGTCCGCCGTCATCAGGGACTCGAAGCCCTCGCCGACCACGAACCCCCGGCGGATCGCCCGGCCCTCGTCCGTGCGCACCGGGATGTTCTGGAGGTTCGGATCGGTGGACGACAGCCGTCCCGTCGCCGCCACGGTCTGGTTGAACGTGGTGTGGATCCGGCCGTCCGCGGCGACCGTCTTGATCAGCCCCTCGACCGTGACCCGCAGCTTCGCCTGCTCGCGGTGGCGGAGCATGATGACGGGCAGCTCGTGGTCGGTCTGGGTGGCGAGCCAGGCCAGAGCGTCCGCGTCGGTGGTGTAGCCCGTCTTGGTCTTCTTGGTCTTCGGCAGGTCCAGCTCGCCGAAGAACACCTCCTGGAGCTGCTTGGGCGAACCGAGGTTGAACTCACGGCCCACCGAGGCGTGCGCCTCCTTCACCGCCAGCTGCACGGCACCCGCGAACACCTGCTCCAGCGACTCCAGATGGGTCCGGTCGGCCGCGATGCCGTGCCGTTCCATCCGGGCGAGCAGGGCCGAGGTGGGCAGCTCCACATCGCGCAGCAGCTCCACCGCGCCGACCTCCGGCAGCCGGGCCTCGAAGGCCCCGCCCAGGTCGAGGACCGCGCGGGCCTGCACCATCAGCGCCTGCGCCTCCGCCTCCTCGTCCGCCCCGAACGCCAGCTGCCCGTCGGCCGCGGCGGCGGGCGCCAGCTCGCGGCCCAGGTACTCCAGCGTCAGCGCGTCCAGCGCGAAGGAGCGGCGGCCCGGCTTCACCAGGTACGCGGCGAGCGCGGTGTCCATGGTGACGCCGTCGACCGTCCAGCCGTGCTCCGCGAAGACCCGCATCACGCCCTTGGCGTTGTGCAGCACCTTGGGGCGGGCGGCGTCGGCGAGCCAGGCGGCGAACGCGTTCTCGTCGGCCTGGTCGAGCTGGGCCGGATCGAACCAGGCGGCCGAGCCGTCCGCCGCGGCGAGCGCGACCTCGGTGACCGTGCCCGTCCCCAGCGACCAGGTGTCCACCGTCGCCAGACCGAGCGGCGCGTCCGCGTGCCCGGCGAGCCAGGGCGCCACCCCGCCCGTCCCCAGCACCGCGCCGTCGACCTCGACGCCCGCCTCGACCACCGGCGCCTCCTCGACCACGCCCGGGTCCACCGCCAGCAGCCGCTCGCGCAGCGACGGGTTGCGGATCTCCAGGGTGTCCAGGACCAGCGTCACGGCCTTGCGGTCGTAGGGGGCGCGCTCCAGGTCGGGAACCGCCCGGGGCAGCTCCACGTCCCGGGTCAGCTCCGTCAGCCGGCGGTTCAGCTTCACGGCCTCCAGGTGGTCGCGCAGGTTCTGCCCGGCCTTGCCCTTGACCTCCTCGACGCGCTCCACCAGCTCCGCGAACGAACCGAACTGGTTGATCCACTTCGCCGCCGTCTTCTCGCCCACCCCGGGGATGCCGGGCAGGTTGTCGGACGGATCACCGCGCAGCGCGGCGAAGTCGGGGTACTGCGCGGGGGTCAGCCCGTACTTCTCCTGGACCTTCTCCGGGGTGAACCGGGTCAGCTCGGAGACGCCCTTCGTCGGGTACAGCACCGTCGTGTGCTCGCTGACCAGCTGGAACGAGTCGCGGTCCCCCGTGACGATCAGCACCTCGAAGCCCTCGGCCTCGGCGCGCGTCGCGAGCGTCGCGATCACGTCGTCCGCCTCGAAGCCGTCCACCGCGAACCGCTCCGCGCGCATCGCGTCCAGCAGCTCGCCGATCAGCTCCACCTGCCCCCGAAACTCGTCGGGCGTCTTGGAACGGTTCGCCTTGTACTCCGCGTACTCCTCCGACCGCCACGTCTTGCGGGAGACGTCGAACGCCACCGCGAAGTGCGTGGGCGCCTCGTCGCGCAGGGTGTTCGCCAGCATCGACGCGAAACCGTAGATCGCGTTCGTCGGCTGGCCCGCCGCGGTCGTGAAGTTCTCCACGGGCAGCGCGAAGAACGCGCGGTACGCCAGCGAGTGCCCGTCCATGAGGAGCAGTCGCGGCCGTCCGCCGCCGTCCGCGCCCGCCGCCGTGCCGGTCTTCTTCGATGCTGTCTCTGCCACGACCCCGATCCTGCCACGCCCCACTGACACCCGGCTCCGCCCCCGTCCGCGCCCGCGCGCCGTCCCACCCGCGGAACGGCTCCCCGCCACGCCTGTGACGACGGTCCCGCCGTCACACCCCCGTGGAACAATCGGACGTCCGCGACGGGACCGGGACGCCCGGGCCCCGTCACGGCGACCGGACCCGCGCCCGACGAGGAGCCGAGATGGCCAGCGAAGCACCCCGGACCGACCCGGCGCAGGACGCCCCCGAGGTGTCCCCGCCCCCGCACGCGGCGGCCGGACTGCCCGCGGTCGGCCACTCCCTGCGCATGGCCACCCGGCAGATGGGCGTCCGCCGCACCGCGCTCACCCTGCTGCGCGTCAACCAGAAGGACGGCTTCGACTGCCCCGGCTGCGCCTGGCCCGAACCGGAGCACCGGCACACCGCCGAGTTCTGCGAGAACGGCGCCAAGGCCGTCGCCGAGGAGGCCACCCTGCGCCGGGTCACCCCCGACTTCTTCGCCCGGCACTCCGTCGCCGACCTCGCCACCCGCAGCGGCTACTGGCTCGGCCAGCAGGGCCGTCTCACCCACCCGATGCACCTCCCCGAGGGCGCCGACCACTACGAGCCGGTCAGCTGGGAACGCGCCCTCGGGATCGTCGCGGAGGAACTGAACGCGCTCGGCTCGCCCGACGAGGCCGTCTTCTACACCTCCGGCCGCACCAGCAACGAGGCCGCGTTCCTCTACCAGCTCTTCGTCCGCGAGTACGGCACCAACAACCTCCCCGACTGCTCCAACATGTGCCACGAGTCCTCGGGCTCCGCGCTCACCGAGACCCTCGGCGTGGGCAAGGGCAGCGTCCTCCTCGACGACCTCCACCAGGCCGACCTGATCATCGTCGCCGGACAGAACCCGGGCACCAACCACCCCCGGATGCTGTCCGCGCTGGAGAAGGCCAAGCGCGCGGGCGCGAAGATCATCACGGTCAATCCGCTGCCCGAAGCGGGCATGGAACGGTTCAAGGACCCCCAGACCCCCCGTGGACTCCTCCGGGGCACCGCGCTCACCGACCTCTTCCTCCAGATCCGCATCGGCGGCGACCAGGCCCTCTTCCGCCTCCTCAACCGGCTGCTCCTCGACGCCGACGCCGACGGCACCGAGGACGCCGTCGACCACGACTTCGTCCGCGAGCACACCCACGGCTACCCGGAGTTCGCGGCCGCCGCCCGCACCGCCGACTGGGACGCCACCCTCGCCGCCACCGGACTCGAACGCGCCGCCGTCGAGGAGGCGCTGCGCATGGTCCTCGCCTCCCGGCGCACGGTCGTCTGCTGGGCGATGGGCCTCACCCAGCACCGCCACTCCGTCGCCACCATCCGCGAGGTCGTCAACCTCCTGCTGCTGCGCGGCGCCGTCGGCCGCCCCGGCGCCGGGGTGTGCCCGGTGCGCGGCCACTCCAACGTCCAGGGCGACCGCACCATGGGGATCTTCGAACGCCCCACCGACGCCTTCCTCGACGCCCTGGAGAAGGAGTTCGGCTTCACCCCGCCGCGCGCCCACGGCCATGACGTCGTCCGCGCCATCCGCGCGCTGCGCGACGGCGACGCCAAGGTCTTCGTCGCCATGGGCGGCAACTTCGTCTCCGCCTCCCCCGACACCGACGTCACCGAGGCCGCCGTGCGACGCGCCCGTCTCACGGTGCACGTCTCCACCAAGCTCAACCGCTCGCACGTCGTCACCGGCGCCCGCGCCCTGATCCTGCCGACCCTCGGACGCACCGAACGCGACGTCCAGGCGGGCGGCGAGCAGTTCGTCACCGTCGAGGACTCCATGGGCATGGTCCACACCTCCCGGGGACGGCTCGCCCCGGCCGGTCCCGACCTGCTGTCCGAACCGGCCATCGTCTGCCGTCTCGCCCGCGCGGTGCTCGGCGACCGCAGCGCCACGCCCTGGGAGGAGTTCGCGGACGACTACTCCACCGTCCGCGACCGCATCGCGCGCGTGATCCCCGGTTTCGAGGACTTCAACGCCCGCGTCGCCCGGCCCGGCGGCTTCACCCTGCCCCACGCGCCGCGCGACGAGCGCCGCTTCCCCACCGCCACCGGCAAGGCCAACTTCACGGCCGCTCCCGTCACCTGGCCGCGGGTGCCCGAGGGACGGCTGCTGCTCCAGACGCTGCGCTCCCACGACCAGTACAACACCACCGTGTACGGGCTCGACGACCGCTACCGGGGCATCAGAAACGGCCGCCGCGTGGTGCTGGTCCACCCCGAGGACGGGGCCGCGCTGGGGTTCCCCGACGGGTCGTACGCGGACCTGGTCGGCGAGTGGCACGACGGGGTCGACCGGCGCGCGCCCGGGTTCCGGGTGGTCCACTACCCCACCGCCCGGGGGTGCGCGGCCGCGTACTACCCGGAGACGAACGTCCTCGTCCCCCTCGACTCGACCGCCGACACCAGCAACACCCCGGCCAGCAAGTCCGTCGTCGTCCGGCTCGAACCCCCCGAAGGCGCGTGACCGTCCGTCCGGCCGGTTCGCCCGATCGGCCGGACGGAACCCTGGTAGAACGGATGGCGCACGACAGGTGCACACCACACGCGTTTCGTCGTCCGACGAACCGGAACGGAAGTGGAGTCCCATGGGCGACCGGCACACCGTGAAGTTCCCCCAAGAGGTCCTCGACGAGTACGCCTCCCTGGGCGTCGACCTCGCCGCCCTGTTCTCCGCGGGGCACCTCGGCACCCGCATGGGCGTCGAGATAGCGGAGGCGTCCGCCGAGCGGGTCGTGGGCAGCATGCCCGTCGAGGGCAACACCCAGCCGTACGGGCTGCTGCACGGAGGCGCCTCGGCCGTCCTGGCGGAGACGCTGGGGTCCATCGGCGCCATGCTGCACGGCGGTCCCCGGCGGATCGCCGTGGGGGTGGACCTCAACTGCACCCACCACCGGGGGGTGCGGTCCGGCCGGGTCACGGGGGTCGCCACCCCGCTCCACCGGGGCCGGTCCACCGCCACGTACGAGATCGTCATCACGGACGACGAGGACCGGCGGGTGTGCACCGCCCGGCTCACCTGTCTGATCCGGGAGGCGGGCGCCTGATCCGGGGAGTGCGCTGATCCGGGGGCCGCTTCCACGAGACGGGACCGGGGACGGTCGGGCGGCCCCGGCGGTCTGGCGGTCTGGCGGTCTGGCGGTCTGGCGGTCTGGCGGTCTGGCGGTCTGGCGGTCTGGCGGTCTGGCGGTCTGGCGGTCTGGCGGTCTGGGCCAACGGGGGGAGGGCCGCGCGGTTCGTCGGGGCTCCTTCCCACGGAATCCGCCCGTCCGGTGGCGGGCGGTCCCCCGGTACCGGACGGCACCCCCCGGTGGCGACCCGGCGAACCCTCGTGGGCCCGCCTTCCGGGGCCCGTTGTCCACTATGCGGACCGGTCCCGGTACGACGTCCGGATACCGCCCACGCCGCCCGCACCGGCGGGCCGGGCGGCACCGTGAGCGTCACCCGCCCGTCACCCAGCGAGACGGCGGACCGTCACCCCGCCCCGGAGTACCGGCCGGACGGCGGACACGACTCGTGACGTCCCGCCCCCGCGCCACCTCCGTGGCGCCCCGGCCCCCGGCCATCGCACCGGCCCGCCCACCGGGCCGACGCCGTCCACCGGAACCGCCCGCCGACCGGCCGGTGACGCCCCGGACCCCAGTGGACCACCACGGACGCCCTTCCCCTCCGGCGGATTCCGGCCGCGTCCGGAACCCGGACGCCTGACGCCCCCTCATATCAGCACGCAGCCAAGCGAATCGGCGCACACCGCGCGACCGGTATCGATCGGCCACCCGCGCGCCCGCACGGCGCGGGACGGGAGCGTCAGTGACGCGCGTCGACTCCCGGGACGGACCACCAGGCCCCGGCCCGCGCCCGGGGCGCGCCGCGCCGACCGGACGGAGATCGCCTCCGGACGCCCCGGAGAGCGGGAAGGCGCGCGCTCCACCCCCGACTCCGTCGGTGTTCCGGCCGGTGACTCCCGGACACCGCCGACCGTCCGCACACAGGACATAAAGGGGCGTTGGCTTCGAACTCCCACTGAATACCGAACCCTCCCCCCGCGCGTCACGCTACGTAACACGGGCGCAATAATGGCCGAATATCTCGATGTTATCGACATCTAAATTATCGATCATTTTCGGGCAGCCAAAACGATCATCAAGTGTCCGTTCTCCGGCACCTTCCGCACCACCAAGCGGAAGTGCGGACTCTCAGAATGTGGACCACCCGGAGAAACCGCCGAACCCGTTCACGGCACAGTGAGTGGAATGAGAAATTCCGGTGCGTCATAACAAGAGAGTCACAAGCAGCCCCACGCCACTGCCCCCGGCCATAGCTCCGGCCTAGAGTCACCGCCAGTCACCGCTCCACCGGGAGTTCGGTACCAGCTCGGCATTGTTCCGGCCCCACCAGGGAAGGATTCGCCGGGCGGAAAGGACTGATTGTGCGACAGCGTTCCTTGCTGATACTCACCTCCGTTCTCACCACCGGAGCGCTCACCCTCACCGCTTGTGGATCACGGGACGAAGGGGGCTCCGGGGATGACTCGGGCGGCGACACCACCCTCACCATCGGCGTGGACGCACCCCTGTCCGGCGAGAATTCCGCCACCGGACTCGGCATCCGCTACGGGGCCAAGATCGCCGTCGACGACGCCAACGCGAAGAAGCTCGTTCCCGGGGTGAAATTCGAGCTCAAGGCCCTCGACGACAAGGCCCAGCCCGCCACCGGACAGCAGAACGCCACCGCCCTCGTCGGCGACGAGTCGGTCGTCGGGGTCGTCGGCCCCCTCAACTCGGGTGTCGCCCAGACCATGCAGCAGGTCTTCGCCACCGCCAACCTGGTCCAGATCTCGCCCTCCAACACCGACCCCGGACTGACCCAGGGCAAGAACTGGCGGAGCGGCGACAAGAAACGGCCCTACCCCACCTACTTCCGCACCGCCACCACCGACGCCCTCCAAGGCGGCTTCGCGGCCGACTACGCCTACAACACCCTCAAGAAGAGGAAGGTGTACGTCGTCGACGACAAGCAGGCCTACGGCGCCGGACTGGCGAAGATCTTCCGCGAGGAGTTCAAGAAGCTCGGCGGCGAGGTCGTCGGCACCGACAGCATCAACACCGGCGACAAGGACTTCGCGGCCGTCGTCACCAAGGTCGAGGAGGCCAAGGCCGACCTCCTCTACTACGGGGGCCAGTACGACGAGTCCCAGCTCATCACCAAGCAGCTGAAGGAAGCCGGGGCCAAGATCCCGCTCTTCGGCGGCGACGGCATGTTCACCCCCACCTACATCGAGACCGCGGGCTCCACCTCCGAAGGCGACCTGGTCACCTCCGTCGGCGTCCCCGTCGACACCCTCCCCGCCGCCAAGAAGTTCATCGAGACCTACAAGGCCAAGGGCTACAAGGGCGACTACGGCACCTACGGCGGCTACTCCTACGACGCCACCTCCGCCATCATCAACGCGGTCAAGGCGGTCAAGGAAGCCAACGACGGCAAGCTGCCCGGCAAGACCCTGCGCGAGGAGGTCGTCGAAGCGGTCGGCAAGAGCGACTTCGAGGGCATCACCGGCAACGTCTCCTTCGACGAGTACGGGGACACCGGCAACAAGCAGCTGACCGTGTACCAGGTCAAGGACGGCAAGTGGGAAGCCGTCAAGACCGGCACCTACAACGGCTGACCCGGCCCCGCGCCACGGCGGCCCGGCCCACGGCACCGCTCACCGCCACCGGGCGCACCACCGGCCCGTGACACCACGGCGGCCCCCGTGACGCCACGCCACCGCACCCGCCGACGCCGCACCCGGAACACCCACCGCACCACCGGCACCACCAGGCGGCACCGGCACCACCCAGGGCCGCGCGGCGGGCAGACCCCCACCGCGCGGCCCCTCGTCTGACCCCACCCTGCACTCACCCCCAGCGACAATGGAGGCCACGCGGTGAACACCCTGCCGCAGCAGCTGGCCAACGGGCTGCTCCTCGGCTCGATGTACGGGCTGATCGCCATCGGGTACACGATGGTCTACGGCATCGTCCAGCTGATCAACTTCGCGCACGGCGAGATCTTCATGATCGGCGGCTTCGGCGCGCTGACCGTCTACGCCTACGTCCTGCCGACCGGCACCTCCCTGTGGGCCGCGCTGCCCCTGATGCTCATCGGAGGCGGCCTCATCGCCGTCCTCTTCGCGATGGGAGCCGAACGCTTCGCCTACCGGCCCCTGCGCGGAGCACCACGGCTAGCCCCCCTCATCACCGCCATCGGCCTCTCCCTGGCCCTCCAGGAAGTCGTCCGCAACTTCTACCCCCGCGCCGACAAGCCCCGCGTCTTCCCCGAACTCGGCGGCGGAAGCTACGAGATCGGCTCCCTCACCGTCACCCGCGCCGACATCTTCCTCCTCGTCGTCGCCGCCGTCTGCATGACCGGCCTCGCCCTCTTCGTCCGCCGCAGCCGCACCGGACGCGCCATGCAGGCCACCGCGCAGGACCCCGACACCGCGCAGCTCATGGGCATCGACACCAACCGCATCATCGTCATCGCCTTCGCGATCGGCGGCTTCTTCGCCGCCGTCGCCGCCGTCGCCTACGGCTTCAAATACGGCCACGTCGAATACCGCATGGGCTTCATCATGGGGCTCAAGGCGTTCACCGCCGCCGTCCTCGGCGGCATCGGCAACATCTACGGCGCCATGCTCGGCGGCGTCGTCCTCGGCGTCGCCGAAACCCTCGCCAGCGCCTACATCGACGGCGTCCCCGGCATGGACCAGCTCGGCGGCGCCAGCTGGGCCAACGTCTGGGCCTTCTGCCTCCTCATCCTCGTCCTCCTGCTCAGGCCCCAGGGCCTGCTCGGCGAGCGCGTCGCGGACAGGGCGTGACCACCATGACGACCACCACCCACCGCACCGCCGCGCTGCTCCCCCTGCCCGTTCCCGCCGCCCGCGCCCTCGTCCTCACCGGCGGAATCGCCAGCCTCGTCTCCCCGTTCCTCTCCTGGACCTGGACCAGCGAGTTCCCCGGCGACCTCACCGTCTACGGATACCCCGGCGGACTCCAGTGGATGACCCTCGTCGCCGGAGCCCTCACCACCCTCTACGCCCTCGCCTCCCACCAGGTCCGCGGAGTGCGCCGGCTCAACCCCGGCGGCGGCGACGCGCCCCTCGTGCTCTCCGCGCTCGGCCTCCTCGGCACCACCTGGTTCACCGTCCTCGCGATAGCCGTCACCCTCGGCGGCCTCGCCAACCTCGAACCGGGCGGCTACCTCGCCGCCGTGGCCGCCGCCCTGCCCCTCCTCGGCGCCCTCGCCCTCCCCCAGACCACCGAACCCCGCCCCGACGGCACGACCGACCGGCGCGACGTCCTGCGACGGCTGTTCCGCAGACCCGAACGGATCCCCGCCCCCACCCCCATGGCCCCCTGGGTCCAGCGGGCGGTCCTCACCCTGGTCGTCCTCGCCGGACTCGGCGTCTTCACCTACGGCGTCGACACCCCCTCCGAAGAGGGCGAGACCTTCATCGGATACCTCATCGTCGTCACCCTCGGCATCTGGGCCCTCAGCACCGCCGGGATCATCGCCAGGATCTCCCGGATCGCCGCCGAACACCGCTCCTTCACCCTGGCCATGGGCTTCGCCGCGGCCATCGTCTTCCCCTTCACCCAGACCGACGACCACTACGCCAACATCGGCGTCAACATCCTCATCTTCGGCACCGTCGCCCTCGGCCTGAACATCGTCGTCGGCCTCGCCGGACTCCTCGACCTCGGCTACGTCGCCTTCCTCGGGGTCGGTGCCTACACCGCCGCCCTCGTCTCCGGATCCGAGTTCTCCCGGTTCTCCGGTGTCCAGTTCCCCTTCTGGGCCGCCGCCCTCACCGGCGCCCTCGCCTCACTCGTCTTCGGCGTCCTCATCGGCGCGCCCACCCTGCGGCTGCGCGGCGACTACCTCGCCATCGTCACCCTCGGCTTCGGCGAGATCTTCCGCATCGCCGTCAACAACCTCGACGGCGACTCCGGACCCGACATCACCAACGGCCCCACCGGCATCTCCTCCATCCCCGACCTGAAGATCCTCGGCTTCGACTTCGGCGAAACCCATGACATCGCGGGGATCACCCTCGGCCGGTTCGCCAACTACTACCTGCTGATGGTCCTGGTCATGGCCATCGTCGTCCTCGTCTACAACCGCGCCGCCGACTCCCGCATCGGACGCGCCTGGGTCGCCATCCGCGAGGACGAGACCGCCGCCACCGCCATGGGCATCAACGGCTTCCGGGTCAAACTCATCGCCTTCGCCCTCGGCGCCGCCCTCGCCGGACTCGCCGGAACCGTCAGCGCCCACGTCACCTACAGCGTCGTCCCCAACCCCTACCAGTTCGCCGGATCCACCCCGCCCAACTCCGCGTTCCTCCTCGCCGCCGTCGTCCTCGGCGGCATGGGCACCGTCAGCGGCCCCCTCCTCGGCGCCGCGCTCCTCTACCTCCTCCCCGAGAAACTGGTGTTCCTCCAGGACAAGTCCCTGCTCGCCTTCGGCGTGGCGCTCGTCGTGCTGATGCGCTTCCGGCCCGAGGGCATCATCGCCAACCGGCGCCAGCAACTGGAGTTCCACGAGACCGGCCAACCCGACGTCCCCGAACCACGACCCGAACCGGGTCCGGCCGTCAACACCACCAAGGCGGGGGCGTGACCCGTATGAGCACCAGCACCAGTACCAGCACCGACACCACGGCCCCCACCAGTGACCCCGTCCTCCGGGCCACCGGGGTCACCATGCGCTTCGGCGGCCTCACCGCCGTACGATCCGTCGACTTCACCGTCCACCCCGGCGAGATCGTCGGACTCATCGGCCCCAACGGCGCCGGGAAGACCACCTTCTTCAACTGCCTCACCGGCCTCTACGTCCCCACCGAGGGCACCGTCGCCTACCGGGGGACCGTCCTCCCGCCCAAACCCCACCTCGTCACCCAGGCCGGAATCGCCCGCACCTTCCAGAACATCCGCCTCTTCGCCAACATGACCGTCCTGGAGAACGTCCTCGTCGGACGGCACACCCGCACCAAGGAAGGACTCTGGTCCGCCCTGCTGCGCGGCCCCGGCTTCAAGAAGGCCGAACGCGAGTCCGAAGAACGCGCCATGCAACTGCTCGACTTCATCGGCCTCGCCGCCAAGCGCGACCACCTCGCCCGCAACCTCCCCTACGGCGAACAACGCAAACTGGAGATCGCCCGCGCCCTCGCCAGCGACCCCGGACTCCTCCTCCTCGACGAACCCACCGCGGGCATGAACCCCCAGGAGACCCGCGCCACCGAGGACCTCGTCTTCGCCATCCGCGACCAGGGCATCGCCGTCCTCGTCATCGAGCACGACATGCGCTTCATCTTCAACCTCTGCGACCGCGTCGCCTGCCTCGTCCAGGGCGAGAAGCTCGTCGAGGGCACCAGCGACGTCGTCCAGAGCGACCCCCGCGTCATCGCCGCCTACCTCGGCACCCCCTTCGAAGGAGCCCCCGAGGACCCCGCCGCCGAAGAGATCGCCGCCGCCGAACAGGCCGCCCACACCGGCCCCGCCGACGCCGTCCCGCCCGGCCCGACCGGCGCCGAGCCGCCCCCGCCCGGCTCCACCGACGCCGCCCCGGACGCCCCGGCCACCACCGGGAAGGGCACCACCCCGCAGGACGGCACCCGCACCACCCGCCCGGAAGGGGACACCCCGTGACCGCGCTCCTCGAAGTCAGGGACCTCAAGGTCGCCTACGGCAAGATCCAAGCCGTCAAGGGAATCTCCTTCACCGTGGACGAGGGCCAGGTCGTCACCCTCATCGGCACCAACGGCGCCGGGAAGACCACCACCCTGCGCACCATCTCCGGCCTGCTGAGACCCCTGAGCGGCACCATCACCTTCGCCGGACAGCCCCTGGGGGCCATACCCGCCCACAAGATCGTCGCCCTCGGCCTCGCCCACTCCCCCGAGGGCCGCCACATCTTCCCCCGCCTCAGCATCGAGGAGAACCTCCAGCTCGGCGCGTTCCTCCGCAAGGACACCGACGGCATAGCCCAGGACGTCCAACGCGCCTACGACCTCTTCCCCATCCTCGGCGAACGCCGCGGACAGGCCGCCGGAACCCTCTCCGGCGGCGAACAGCAGATGCTCGCCATGGGCCGCGCCCTGATGTCCCGGCCCAAGCTCCTCATGCTCGACGAACCCTCCATGGGCCTCTCACCGATCATGATGCAGAAGATCATGTCCACCATCGCCGAGCTGAAGGCCCGGGGCACCACGATCCTCCTCGTGGAACAGAACGCGCGGGCCGCGCTCTCCCTCGCCGACCACGGCCATGTGATGGAGACCGGCCGGATCGCGCTCTCCGGCGCCGGACCCGACCTCCTCCACGACGAGTCCGTCCGCAAGGCCTACCTCGGAGAGGACTGAACGGGCCCTCGGAGAACGGGCGGCCCCGCCCTCCCAGGGGGAACGGGCCGGGACACGACGGAGGCCCCCACCCGGGAAACACCTCCCGGACGGGGGCCTCCGCGCACGCCCGCACGCCGTGACCGCGCGGCGCTACTGCTGCTTCTCCTTCGCCGCGCGGCGCTCCCGGCCGTCCTCGATCACGGCCTCCGCGACCTCCCGCATGGACAGCCTGCGGTCCATCGACGTCTTCTGGATCCAGCGGAACGCGGCGGGCTCCGCCAGCCCGTACTCGGTCTGGAGCACCGACTTGGCCCGGTCCACCAGCTTGCGGGTCTCCAGCCGCTGGGTGAGGTCCGCGACCTCGTTCTCCAGGGTGCGCAGCTCCGTGAACCGCGAGACCGCCATCTCGATCGCCGGGACGACGTCGCTCTTGCTGAACGGCTTCACCAGGTACGCCATCGCACCCGCGTCACGCGCCCGCTCCACGAGGTCCCGCTGCGAG
Source organism: Streptomyces sp. JNUCC 64 (assembly GCF_054484115.1). NCBI lineage: Bacteria > Bacillati > Actinomycetota > Actinomycetes > Kitasatosporales > Streptomycetaceae > Streptomyces > Streptomyces sp. JNUCC 64. Next base: position 6,510,074 of record NZ_CM137015.1, on the reverse strand, counting down.
AAGGCGGTCAGCATCAGGACCGGGGCGATCGAGTCCTGGGCGATGCGCTCGGCGGCGGAGATGCCGTCCAGCTTCGGCATCTTCACGTCCAGGATCACCAGGTCGGGACGGAGCTCCCGGGCCAGCGCCACGGCCGTCTCGCCGTCACCGGCCTCGCCGACCACGCTGTAGCCCTCCTCCTCCAGCATCTCTTTGAGGTCGAGGCGGATCAGCGCCTCGTCCTCGGCGATGACGACCCGGGTCGTCAGCGGAGGCACATGCGACTTGTCGTCGTCTTCTACGGGCTGGGGCGGCTCGGGGGCGGTCACTTTGGGCTCCTTGTCAGGGCGGAGTACTGCTCCCAAGAGCCTACCCAGCTGCGGTATGGTTGGGAGCCAAGGGGGGCTCGTATCCCTTGCTTTCCAAGGCCCCAGTACTCCAACTGGTTAGAGAGGCCGCTCTCAAACAGCGGACAGTGTGGGTTCGAATCCCACCTGGGGCACTTTACCTTCGATCCGAAGGTCGCCCATTGAAGCGGATGTACACGTTCTCGTGAACATCCGCTTTTTCCTGCGCGCCGCCGCCGTCCGTGCCCCACCGTTGGACGTGTGTACGACATCCACACCCGCACGCGGGTGCTCGCCTTGGTGGCCCAAGGCCGCAGTCTGAACTCCGTGAGCATCGAGACGGGCGTGTCGCGTGCCGCGATCCGCTCCTGGCGCACCCGCCCCGAGCCCGTCAGACGCGGCGGTCTGCCCTGCCCCAGATGCCAGGAGTCACCGGCGCCACCGGAGGACACGGCCGCCTACGGATACCTGCTCGGGCTCTACCTCGGAGACGGCTGCCTCAGCGAACACCGGAGAGGCGTGTACGCCCTCCGGATCGCCTGCGCCAACGCCTGGCCGGGGCTCATCGACGCCTGCGAGGCCGCCGTGCGGGCCGTCCGGCCGGACAACTCGACGTTCCGCGTCGAGAAGCAGGGCTGCGTCTCCGTGACGTCGGCCAGCAAGCACTGGCCGTGCTTCTTCCCCCAGCACGGTCCCGGGCGGAAGCACAAGCGGCGGATCTCCCTGGAGCCCTGGCAACGGGAGATCGTCGACGCCCACCCTTGGGAGTTCATCCGGGGGCTCATCCACTCGGACGGCTGCCGGACCGTCAACCGGACCTCACGGCTCGTCCGGGGAACGCTCCAGCGCTACGAGTACCCCCGGTACTTCTTCACCAACGAGTCGGACGACATCCGTGCCCTGCTCACCGACGCCCTCGACGCCGTGGGGGTCGAGTGGACCGTCCTCAGACGTCAGGGCAGACCGCTGAACGTCTCCGTGGCCAGAAGGGCCTCCGTGGAGCTCATGGACCGTCACATAGGCCCGAAGCACTGACCCGGGGGCGGGCGGGGGCTCGGGGTCTTTCGGCCGCCCCGCTCCGCGGGGATCACGTACGGGCCGGCGGGGGCCGGGTACGCGTCCTCGCGGGAGGGCGCGGGGGCGGGCGGAACCCGTCAGGACGGGTTGTCCCCGATGTGGTGGACGCGGACCAGGTTGGTGAAGCCGGCGACTCCGGGCGGGGAGCCCGCGGTGATCACCACGGCGTCGCCCCGCTCGCAGCGGCCGATCCGCAGGAGCTGCTCGTCGACCTGCTCGACCATCGCGTCGGTGGAGTCGACCTGGGGGCCGAGGAAGGTCTCCACGCCCCAGGTGAGGTTGAGCTGTGAGCGGGTCGCCGGATCGGGCGTGAAGGCGAGCAGGGGAATCGGCGAACGGTAACGGGAGAGGCGTTTGACGGTGTCACCGGACTGGGTGAAGGCGACGAGGAACTTGGCACCGAGGAAGTCGCCCATCTCGGCGGCGGCACGGGCGACGGCGCCGCCCTGGGTACGGGGCTTGTCGCCCTCGTCCAGCGGCGGGAGGCCCTTGGAGAGGAGGTCCTCCTCGGCGGCCTCGACGATGCGGGCCATCGTGCGCACGGTCTCGACGGGGTACTTCCCGACGCTCGTCTCGCCGGAGAGCATCACCGCGTCGGTGCCGTCGATGACCGCGTTGGCGACGTCGGACGCCTCCGCGCGGGTGGGGCGGGAGTTCTCGATCATCGAGTCCAGCATCTGCGTGGCGACGATGACGGGCTTGGCATTCCGCCGGGCGAGTTTGATGGCCCGCTTTTGGACGAGGGGAACCTGCTCAAGCGGCATTTCGACGCCGAGATCACCGCGGGCGACCATGATGCCGTCGAATGCGGCGACGATGTCATCGATGTTGTCGACCGCCTGGGGCTTTTCGACTTTGGCGATGACGGGGACGAAACGGCCCTCTTCTTTCATAATGCGGTGGACGTCCTTGATGTCCTGTCCACTGCGTACGAAGGAAAGGGCGATGACGTCGAAACCGGTGCGCAGCGCCCACCGGAGGTCTTCCTGGTCCTTGGCGGAGAGGGCGGGGACGGAGACCGCGACACCGGGGAGGTTGAGGCCCTTGTGGTCGGAGACCATGCCGCCCTCGATGACGGTGGTGCGCACCCGGGGGCCGTCGACGGCGACGACTTCGAGGGTGACCTTGCCGTCGTCCACCAGGATGCGCTCACCGGGGGTGACGTCGGCGGCGAGGCCGTCGTACGTGGTCCCGCAGGTGTGGCGGTCGCCCGGGACGCCCTCTTCGACGGTGATGGTGAAGGTGTCCCCGCGTTCGAGGAGGACGGGTCCTTCGGTGAAGCGGCCGAGGCGGATCTTCGGGCCTTGGAGGTCCGCGAGGGCGCCGACGTTGCGGCCGGTCTCGTCGGAGGCCTTGCGGACGCGGTGGTAGCGCTCCTCGTGGTCGGCGTAGGAGCCGTGGCTGAGGTTGAAGCGGGCTACGTCCATTCCGGCTTCGACCAGTGCCTTGATCTGGTCGTACGAGTCGGTGGCGGGGCCCAGGGTACAGACGATTTTCGCTCGGCGCATGGTTCGAGCCTAGAGCTTACCGGCGGGTAGGAAATTGGTATCCGGTGACTGCCCAACATCCTTTTCGTGAAAGGGTTTTAACAACTGACGCATTGTGCGCACGGGTGCTCTGATGAGCATTTTCCGATGGCGGGACGCGGCTGTCCGGGTACATGGGGTAACGCCGGGAGCGGTTGAGGAGGGAGGGATCTCACCAGCGGGGCGGGACGAGGGTGAAACGGGCGTGCACGACGGCGTGGAGGTACTGGCGTTGGGGTTCCAGGTCGAGGGGCGGGGCGTCGCCGGTGTCGGGCGTGTGGCCCGCGAACGCGGCGGCGCGGAGCCCGTGGGGCGGTACGGGTCCCCAGTCGGCGCCGGACGGGGCGGCCTCGGCACCGGTGTCGGCGAGTTCCACGAGGTGGGCGACGGTGGTGCCGAGCGCGTCGGCGTACTCGTGGGCGCGGGTGACGGCGTCCCGGACGGCGCGGCGGCGGACCTCCCGGTGGAGGGGCGAGTCGGGGCGCAGGCTCCACCAGGGGCCCTCGACGCGGGTGAGGTCCTGGTCGGCGAGCCGGGTGGCGAGTTCGCCCAGGGCGTCGAAGTCGCCCAGGTCGGCGGTGATGTGGAGGTGTCCCAGGTAGTGGCGGACGTGGTCGGCGCGACCGCGCCTGGTGAGTTGGGGGGTGAGGGTGAGGGGGCCGCTCTCCAGGTGTTCGACGGCGTCGCCGTGGGAGCGCAGCAGGTCGAGGGTGGCGGTGTTGCGGCGGGTGAGGTCGGCGAGGAGGCGGGTGCGGTCGGTGTCGCGGGCGGTGAGGGTAACGGTGACCCGGGCGGTTTCGGGGGCGGCTTCCAGATGCGCCTCGCCCCGGACGGCGAGGCGGGGGGTGCGCGGGGTGCCGTAGGGCAGGGGGGAGGGTTCCGGGGGGCCGTCCGGGGCGTGGCGGTCGGGGGCGGGGCTGCCGTCCTGGGTCAGGGGGGCGTTCGGGGCGGGGTGGTCGTCGGGGGTGTGGGGGGCGGGGGTCGGGTCGTCGGGGCCGCGCGACGGCGGAGGGGGCGTGCCGGGGCCGTGCGGCGGCTGAGGGGGTGTCATGTGGCCACTGTGGCACGGGACGGCGCGGCCCGGGGGCGGGACGGAGTCGGGGCGGGGTGGTCGCGGGGCGTCAGCGGGGGTCCCTGAGCGGGGTGAGCGTCAGGGGGGCGGGGGTGGTCGGCGGGGGCTGGGTGAGGCCGAAGGTGGTGAAGGCGGTACGGGTGGGCAGGGGGTAGGAGTTCTTGCCGGTGAGGTCGTTGAGGATGGTGGCGCCGCGCCAGGCGGCGAGGCCGAGGTCGGGGGTGCCGACCCCGTGGGTGTGGCGTTCGGCGTTCTGGACGTAGACGTGGCGGCCGGGGGCGCTCGCGGCCGGGCCGAGGACGAGCCGTTGGTGCCGGTCGACGCACGGGCGTCCGGCGTGGTCGCGGCGGAGATGGGGGGTGAGCGGCGCGAGGAGCGGGGTGAGGGGGCGTTCGCGGTAGCCGGTGGCGAGGACCACCGCGTCGGTGGTGAGGCGGCTGCGGCTGTGCTGTTGGAGGTGTTCCAGGTGGAGTTCGACGCGGGTGGTGGCGACGCGTCCGGCGGTGCGGACGGTGACTCCGGGGGTGAGGACGGCGTCGGGCCAGCCGCCGTGCGGGGTGCGGCGGTACAGCTCGTCGTGGATGGCGTCGATGGTGGCGGTGTCGATGCCCTTGTGGAGTTGCCACTGCCGGGGGACGAGGGTGTCGCGGACGGGTTCGGGGAGGCCGTGGAAGTAGTGGGTGTAGTCGGGGGTGAAGTGTTCGAGGCCGAGTTTGGAGTACTCCATGGGGGCGAACGCCTCGGTGCGGGCGAGCCAGTGGAGGCGTTCGCGGCCGGGGGGCCGGTGGCGGAGCAGGTCGAGGAAGATCTCGGCGCCCGACTGGCCCGAGCCGATCACGGTGACGTGTCCGGCGGCGAGGAGGCGTTCGCGGTGGGTGAGGTAGTCGGCGGAGTGGTGGACGGGGACGGTGGGGTCGTCGGCCAGCGGGCGCAGGGCTTCGGGGACGTGGGGGGCGGTGCCGATGCCGAGGGCGATGTTCCTGGCGCGGGCGTGGCCGGGTGACAGGGGGGTGCCGTCGGGGCCGAGCCGGGTGAAGCGGACGTCGAAGAGGGCGTGTTCGGGGTCCCATCCGACGCTGTCGACCCGGTGGCCGAAGTGGAGGGCGGGGAGGTGGTCGCTGACCCAGCGGCAGTAGGCGTCGTACTCGGTGCGCGGGATGTGGAAGCGCTCGGCGAAGTAGAAGGGGAAGAGCCGGTCGTGGGCGCGGAGGTAGCTGAGGAAGCTCCAGGGGCTGGCGGGGTCGGCGAGGGTGACGAGGTCGGCGAGGAAGGGGACTTGGAGGGTGGCGCCGTCGATGAGGAGCCCGGGGTGCCAGTGGAAGGCGGGGCGCTCGTCGTAGAAGACCGCGTCGAGCGAGGTGAGGGGGTGGGCGAGGGCGGCGAGGGAGAGGTTGAAGGGGCCGATGCCGATGCCGATGAGGTCACGGGGGGTGCCGGGGTCGCCGTGGGGGGCGTGCGGAGCGGGGGCCTCCGCGGTGGGCGCGGGTGGCGGGGTGGGGGTGGTCATCGGTTCGTGTCCTTCTGGCTGTGGGGTGCCGGGGCGCGTGGGGTGACTGGGTCGTGCGGGGTGGCGGGACCGTCCGCCCGGAGGGGCCGCGCCGGGGACTCGGGCGCGCGCCGGAGGGTGCGTCGGGGGCGGGCGGTGGCGCTGGGGCCCGGGCCGTCGGGCGGCGGGCGCGCGCTCATGGTGGCGCCTTTCGGGTGCTGGGGTGTGAAGTCCCCAGCGTGGCCCGTGGGTTGGGTGGTGAGCGGTGATCCACGGGAAGGGAACCCGAAAGAGTTACAGCAGGTGGACAGGGGTGCCGCACCGCTGAGAGGCCGGCCCGCCAGCCCGCCAGCCCGCCAGCCCGCCAGCCCGCCAGCCCGCCAGCCCGCCAGCCCGCCAGCCCGCCAGCCCGCCAGCCCGCCAGCCCGCAACAGGATGGTGCCGGACCAGAGGGGGGCACGTGCCTCGGCGGGCGCCACGGTGGAGGGAAGGGAGGGTGAGCGGGTGGGTGGCGTACGGCCGTGGGGTGGTTCGGGTCCTCGGCCGGAGGGGAGCTGGCCCGGCTCGGCCGCGTCACCTCAGGTCCCGGGCCGGGGCGAGGAGCCCCGTGGCTGGGCGGAGGACGCGGGCGGAGGGCGGGCGGAACGGCGACGCCCGTCGGTGTGACGGGGGCGGGCCGGGACCGGTCCGGGACGCGGCCAGCGGTGCCAGTGCCGGTGCCAGTGCCGGTGCCGGTGCCGCAAGGAAGGGATGCCGGTGAGGGCGGGGTGGTGCCAGTGCCTGAGCGGCGGGGGTGCGGGCCGGGGGAAGGGGCGGGGCTGCCGCGCCGGGTGGGCGCGGCAGCCGGGGCGGTCAGGACGCGCGGACGCGCAGGGCCCTGGCGAGGTCGTCCAGCTGGTCGGCGAGGCGGCGGCGCAGGGCGGGGGTGGTGGCGGGGTCGTCGAGGGCGGCCCGGCCGAGGGCGAGGGTGTCCGGGTGGGCGGCGTGCACGGGGAAGCCGTAGTGGCCGACCGCGGTGGCGATCGCGGGTCCGCGGCGGGCGGAGACGGTGATGGCGTCGGTGAAGTAGCGGGGTACGTAGTCGGCGACGAGGTCGGCCTGTTCGGGCTGCCAGAAGCCCTGCGCGGTGGCGGTGAACAGGTAGTTGGAGAGCCGGTCGTCGGGGTGGAAGAGGGCGTCCCAGGCGGCCCGCTTGGCCTCGGGGTCGGGGAGCGCGGCCCGGCAGCGGGCGGCGCCCTCCTCTCCGGTGGCGCTGGGGTCGCGGGCGAGTTCGGCGTCGATGGCGGCCTGGTCGGTGGCGCCGAGGACGGCGAGGCGGCTGAGGATGCGCCAGCGCAGTTCGGGGTCGAGTTCGGGGCCGCCGGGGACGGTGCCGTCGTCGAGCCAGTCGCGGATGGTGTCCGGGTGGGCGGCGGCGGAGATGTAGTGGCGGACGGCGATCAGACGCAGTCCGGGGTTCTCGCCGTCCTCGGTGCGGCGGATGAGCGAGCGGCAGATGCCGGTGAGGGCGGCGAGGGCGTCCGGTCGCCGCTCGGGGGTGAGGTAGCGGTCGGCGATGTGGGTGGCGGTGAAGGTGAGGACGCCCTGGACGAGGGCGAGGTCGGTCTCGGCGGGGAGGTGGGCGGCGGCGGTGGCGAGGTAGGTGCCGGGGTCGAGGTCGCCGTCGCGGACCATGTCGCGCAGGGTGTTCCACAGCACGGCGCGGGCGAGCGGGTCGGGGACGCCGGAGAGGGTGCGCAGCGCGGTTTCCTCGGAGTGCGCGTCGAGGCGGATCTTGGCGTAGGTGTGGTCCTGGTCGTTGGGGAGGACCAGGGCGGGGCGCATCCCGGTGCGGGGGGTGGCTGCGGTCTGGGGGAGGTCGGCGTCGAGGCGTTCGCGCAGGACGAGGGCGCCGCTGTCGTTGAGGTCGCGGTCGTAGACGCCGACGGTGACGCGGTGGGGGCGGGTGCCGTCGCGGTCGACGGTGAGGGTCCAGGTGCCGGGCTTGGCGGCGACGGCGGTGGTGAGGGTGTCGACTCCGGTGGTGCGCAGCCAGGCATCGGCCCAGGAGGGGACGTCGCGTTCGGTGGCGCTGGCGACGGAGTCGATGAAGTCCGCGAGGGTGGCGTTGCCGAACTTGTGGCGGGCGAAGTGGGTGTTGATGCCGCGGAGGAAGTCCTTCTCGCCGAGCCAGGCGACGAGTTGGCGTAGCGCGGAGGCGCCCTTGGCGTAGGAGATGCCGTCGAAGTTGAGGAGGGCGGAGGCGGTGTCCTCGACGGCGTCGGGTGCGACGGGGTGGGTGGTGGGGCGCTGGTCAGCGTCGTAGCCCCATGCCTTGCGGGCGACTCCGAAGTCGACCCAGGTGCCGGTGAAGCGGGTGCACTCGGTGAGGGTCTGGTAGCCCATGTACTCGGCGAAGGACTCGTTCAGCCAGATGTCGTCCCACCACTTGAGGGTGACGAGGTCGCCGAACCACATGTGGGCCATCTCGTGGGCGATGACCATGGCGCGGGTCTGGCGTTCGGTGTCGGTGACGGCGGAGCGGTAGACGAACTCGTCGCGGAAGGTGACGAGGCCGGGGTTCTCCATGGCGCCGGCGTTGAATTCGGGGACGAACGCCTGGTCGTAGGAGTCGAAGGGGTAGGGCTCCTCGAACTTCTCGTGGTACCGGTCGAAGAGGGCCTTGGTGATGTCGAGGATCTCGTCGGCGTCGGTGTCGAGGTAGGCGCCCAGGGAGCGGCGGCAGTGCAGGCCGAAGGGGAGGCCGCGGTGTTCGGTGCGGACGCTGTGCCAGGGGCCCGCGGCGACGGCGAGGAGGTAGGTGGAGACGCGGGGGGTGGTGGCGGCGGTCCAGCGGCCGTCGCCGTGGTCGGTGGTGACGGTGTTGGCGAGGACCGTCCAGTCGTCGGGGGCGGTGACGGTGACGTCGAAGGTGGCCTTGAGGTCGGGCTGGTCGAAGGCGGCGTAGACGCGCTGGACGTCGTCGAGGAAGAGCTGGGTGTAGACGTAGGTCTCGCCGTCGGTGGGGTCGGTGAATCGGTGCATGCCCTCGCCGGTGTGGCTGTAGCGCATGGTGGTGCTGAGGGTGAGTTCGTGGGGGCCCTCGGTGAGGGTGAGGGGGAGCCGGTTGCCGTCGAGGGCGGCGGGGTCGAGGGGGGTGCCGTCGAGGGTCGCGGAGTGCAGTTGGACGGGCTTCAGCTCGACGAAGGTGTCCGCGTCCGCGCGGGATACGAAGCGGATGACCGTGCGGGAGGCGAAGGTGTCGTCGCCGGTGGTGAGGTCCAGGTCGACGGTGTAGTGCTGGACGTCGAGGAGCTTGGCTCGGTTGTGCGCTTCGTCGCGCGTCAGTACGGACATGCTGCTCATGCTGCACGATGTGGGGCCCCGGGCACAGGGGCGGTGTCCGCTGCGGGGGGTTCTGGGTCGCTTGTGCCTGTTGTTCCGTGGAGGGAGGAGTGGGTCATGGAGTAAGGGAGGGGTGCCCGTTCGGGGAGGGGCCGGTCGTTCGGGCGGGGCGCGAGAGGTCGCCCGCACGCCTCGGGTCCGGACGGGACGCGGGTCCGGACGGGACACGGTCCAGGCAGGACACCGGTCCAGGCAGGACGCGGGTCCAGGCAGGACGCGGGTCGGACGGGACAGAGGTCGGACGGCGCGGGGCCAGCACGGCGCGCGCGGGGCCAGCGGCGCGCGGGGGCGGACGGGCGCGGGGGCGGACGGCGCCGGGGCGAAGGGCACGGAGCGGACGGCGCGTGTGCCGTGGAGGGCCGCCTGCTCCGGGAGGCGCCGATCGGGCGGGTCCGGGGCGGGCGGGGTGCCGGTGGCGGGGCGGTCCGGGTGGGGACGGCCGGGTGGGACGGGTCGACGACCGGGGTCGGTGGACCGGGAGGGTCGTCGGGCGCGGTGTGCGGCGCACGCGGGCGGCCCGGGTTCCGCGGGGCCCGCTACGGGGCGCGGTGCGGGACGGCGCGCGGTGCGGTCAGCGGGCGTCCGCGATCTGCTCGTGGTGGCGGATGACCTCGGCGATGATGAAGTTGAGGAGCTTCTCCGCGAAGGCGGGGTCGAGCTTGGCGTTCTCGGCGAGGTGCCGCAGCCGGGTGATCTGCGCGGACTCCCGTCCGGGGTCGGCGGGCGGCAGGTGGTGGGCGGCCTTGAGGAGGCCCACCTGCTGGGTGCACTTGAAGCGCTCGGCGAGCATGTGGACGACGGCCGCGTCGATGTTGTCGATGCTGTCGCGGAGGCGGGCGAGTTCGGCCTGGACGGCCGGGTCGGGGGCGCCGGGGCCCGGCTGCCCGCCGAGGTCGGTGTCGGTGGAGGTCATGGTGGTTCACCCTACGGGGCGGGCGGAGCGGAGGATCGGGGGGTCGTCGGGGTCGGGGACGGTGGTGGACCAGCCGCCGGGCACGGTGCGGCCCTGCTGTTCGCGGAAGCGGACGGGCGCGGTGCCGACCCGGCGGGTGAAGAGCCGGGAGAAGTAGGCGGGGTCGTCGTAGCCGACGCGGCGGGCGACGGAGGCGACGGGCAGTTCGGTGGCGGCGAGGAGTTCCTTGGCACGGCCGAGGCGGATGCCGAGCAGGTAGTCCTTGGGGCCGCACCCGGCGGCGCGGCGGACGGCGGTGCGCAGTTCGGCGGGGGTCATGCCGTGCCGGGCGGCGTGCTCGGCGACGGACAGCGGCTGGAAGGCGTCCCGGGCCAGGGCCTGGAGGACGGGGTCCCCGTCGGGGGCGGTGTCCGCGCGGGCGCGGCGCAGGGCGACGAGGAGTTCGTGGACGGCGGCGGCGGTCTCGACCTCCAGCAGGGGGTTGCCCCGGCGGGCGGCGCGGGCGATGCGGCCGATGACGGCGCGGGGGCCGGTGGGGTCGGAGAGCGGGACGACGGGGCGGTCGGGTTCGAGGTAGCCGAGTTCGGTGTAGGTGGTGGTGGCTGGGCCGGTGAAGTCGACGAAGCACTCGTCCCAGCCGGTCCCGGGGTCGGGGCCGTAGTGGTGGGGGACGCCGGGGGCGAGCTGGATCAGGGCGGGCGCGGTGACGGTGGTGCGGCGGCCGTCGGGGCTGCGGTACCAGCCGCGTCCGGCGGTGACGACGACGGCGACGTGGTGGTCGAGGGTGCGGGGTCCGATGCTGGGGAGGGCGCCGTGCTGGAGGCCGACGCCGAGGCAGACGAGGCCGAGCCGGTGGTGCAGCGGGCTGGGCGTGAAGTACCTCATCCAGGTGTGGTACGCCGGTCTCCCCTCATGGACCGGGTCCGTCCCGTCCTCCCGCCGCCCGTCGCCTCCCCCGCCGTCGGCTCCGCGTCCGACGGCCCTCCGCTCCTCGTGGTCCCGTCCGTCGACTCTCCGCCCGTCCTGCCCGCCGACGCCGCGTCCTCCGGCATCCGGCCCCTCGGCGTCACGTCCCCCGGCATCCGGCCCCTCGGCGTCACGCACCTCGGCATCCGGTCCGTCCACGTCACGTCCTCCGGTACCGGTCCGTGGCGTCCGGTCGGCCGCGCCGTCGGCCGTGTCGCCGGCTATGTCGTCAGCCATGCCGCCGGTCGGGTCGCCGGCCGTGTCGTCCGTCATGCCGCGTCCGCCGCCTCTGGTTCGTCGGTCGTCTCCGGTCCGCCCCTCGGCCGGGGGTGGACGGCCGGGCCGCGGAAGCCGTCCGCCCGGGTCCGTGGCAGGGGCCGCGGGGCCCTCCGCGAAGGCACGGGACCGGAGCCGCCGAACCCCCCGGGCCTGGACGTTTGTGTCCAACCATCCCTGATCTTTGTCCATGGACGGGCCGTCCGCCAGAGGTGATCGTGGGGTGCCGGTGACGAGAGGGACGTGATGGCCGAGTTCAGGGTGGGCGGGGACGACTTCGAGGTGGACGGGCGGCCGGTGCGGCTGCTGTCGGGGGCGCTGCACTACTTCCGGGTCCACGAGGAGCAGTGGGGGCACCGGCTGGCGATGCTGCGGGCGCTCGGTCTGAACTGCGTCGAGACCTATGTGCCGTGGAACCTGCACGAGCCGCGGCCGGGCGTGTTCCGGGACGTGGAGCGGGTGGGACGGTTCCTGGACGCGGTGCGCGGGGCGGGGCTGCGGGCGATCGTGCGCCCGGGGCCGTACATCTGCGCGGAGTGGGAGAACGGCGGGCTGCCGCACTGGGTGACGGGACCGCTGGGGCCCCGGGCGCGGACCCGGGACCCGGAGTACCTGGCGATGGTGCGCCGCTGGTTCGCGGAGCTGTTGCCCCAGGTCACCGCGCGGCAGATCGACGGCGGCGGCCCGGTGGTCATGGTCCAGGTGGAGAACGAGTACGGCTCGTACGGGTCGGACCCGGTGTATCCGGGGTGGCTCGCGGAGCTGCTGGTGGAGCTGGGGGTGCGGGTGCCGCTGTGCACCTCGGACGGACCGGAGGACCACATGCTGACCGGTGGTTCGGTGCCGGGGGTACTGGCGACGGTGAACTTCGGTTCGGGGGCGGCGGAGGCGTTCGCGGCGCTGCGGCGGCACCGCCCCCGGGGGCCGCTGATGTGCATGGAGCTCTGGTGCGGCTGGTTCGACCACTGGGGCGCCGCCCATGTGACCCGGGACGCGGCGGACGCGGCCGGGGCCCTGCGGGAGATCCTGGAGTGCGGGGCGTCGGTCAATCTGTACATGGCGTTCGGGGGGACGAACTTCGCCGGGTGGGCGGGGGCGAACCGGGGCGGCGTGCTGCACGACGGACGGCTGGAGCCGGACGTCACCTCGTACGACTACGGGGCCCCGGTGGACGAGTACGGGCGGGCCACGGAGAAGTTCCGGCTGATGCGCGAGGTGCTGGCCGGGTACGCGGACGGCCCGTTGCCCCCGGTCCCGGCCGCTCCCCCGGTGCTGGGCGCGGCGGCGGTGGCGGGCCCGCTGGAGCGGGTGCCGCTGGACGCGGTGGTGGAGGGGCTGGGCGGGACGGAGGTGGTGCGCGGGACGGCTCCGACGTTCGAGGAGCTGGACGTGGACCGGGGTCTGGTGCGGTACGCGCTGGACGTACCGGGCCCACGCCAGCCGTATGAGCTGCGGGTACGTGGACTGCGGGACCTGGCCGAGGTGTACGTGGACGGGCGGTGGGCGGGGACGCTCACCGAGGAGGACGCGGTGCTGCCGGTTCCGGTGGCGGGTCCGGCCCGGGTGGAGCTGTGGGTGGAGTCGCTGGGCCGGGTGAACTATGGTCCCCGGCTCGGGGAGGCGAAGGGGATCACGGGCGGGGTCCTGCACGAGCGGCAGTACCTGCACGGGGTGCGGGCGCGGGGGCTGCGGCTGGACGCCTTCGACGACGCGGAGCGGGTCCGGGGCCTGGTGGCCGGGCGGCCGGGGGAGGACGGGGGCGCCGGACTGTACCGGGGGTCGTTCGAGGTGCGGGGCGCGGTGGGGGACGCCGTCCTGGAGCTGCCGGGCTGGGAGCGCGGCTTCGCCTGGGTGAACGGGTTCAACCTCGGACGGTACTGGTCGGCGGGCCCGCAGCGGTCCCTGTACGTACCGGCTCCCGTGCTGCGCGCGGGGACGAACGAACTGTGGCTGCTGGAGTCGCGGACGTCCGGCGCCGCCCCGGTGCTGACCGCCCCGCCGGAACCGTCCGACCCGGAGCCGTCCGCATCGGAGCCGTCCGCGTCGGAAGCGACCCTTCCGGAGGCGCCCGTGCCCCAGGCCCCGCCGGAGGAACCGCGCCGGTAGGGACCGGCCCGGCACCGACCGGCGGAACGCGCCGGAACCCGACGGGGCGCGACGGCCCCCGGGGCGGGTGACCGCGCCCCGGGCCGACGCGCCGGAGCCCCGCCCACCCGGCGATGACGGCCGGGCGGGCGGGGCTGACGACGGAACGGACGGGACCGACAGGGCTCACGGGCCGACGCGAGGGAACACGCCGCGACCCGCACGACCGGCACGACGGATACGCCGAACCCGACGGACCCGACGCGCACGCCCCCGGCAACCGGGCACGACCGGCCCCACGAGCACCCGGACCGCGACCACGCACCACGACCGCACCCCGGCCCGCGGCCCGCAGCCCGCAGCCCGCAGCCCGCAGCCCGCAGCCCGCTGAACACGACCACGACCACGACCACGACCACGAAGCACGGACCGCGGACCGCGAGCCCGGGCCGGACGGCTACAGCGTCGCCGCGGCGTCCGCGATCTCGGCCGCGAAGGTGGACACCTCGGTGTACACCCCCGGGTAGCCGGGCCGCGCGCAGCCCCGGCCCCAGCTCACGATGCCGACCTGGATCCACTGTCCGGCGGAGTCCCGCCGGAACATGGGGCCGCCGGAGTCGCCCTGGCAGGTGTCGACGCCGCCGGACTGCACGTTCCCGGCGCACAGCTCCTCGCCGGGCACCAGGGAGGAGCCGTAGGCCCGCTGGCAGACGGCGTCCGTGACGAAGGGGACGTTGGCCTTGAGCAGATAGCGCTGCTGGGCGCCGCCCTCGCGCGCGGAGCCCCATCCGGCGACGGTGAAGGTCCCGGTGTTGTACTGGGTGGTGGTGGCGGTCGCCAGGGTGGGCAGGTCGATCGGTTCGGCGAGCTTGATGAGCGCCCAGTCCTTGCCGTAGCCGTTGTAGCCGGGGGCCTGGAGGACCTCGGTGGAGTTCACGCTGATGGCGCCGGGGGCCTGGAGGTCGACGACCCCGGCGGTGGCGGTGATGGAGGTGTCGGGGCCGGAGCCGCTGACGCAGTGGGCGGCGGTGAGGACGATCTGCTGGGTGTAGAGGGAGCCGCCGCAGCCCATGGAGAGCCGGACCATGAACGGGAACTCGCCCTGGGCGGCGCGGGTGCCCCCGACGACGGGCGAGGGGGCGGCCTGGGCGGTGGTCAGGGGCTGGAGGGAGACCGCGGCGAGCAGCACCGCGCCGACCGTTATCAGTCGTCTGACGCCGGTGAGCCTCTTCAGGATCTTCAAGACGTGTCCTTCCGTGGGGGGTTGACCGCCGGGCGGGCGCGGGGGGACACCGGTGCCGACGGGAGGGGCGTGGCCCCCGGGCTCCGCCGCTCACCAGCTTCTGACATGCACCCGCCAAGCAATCTGGATTATGGGGACCGCCCGACACCCGCGACAAGCACTCCTTTCCGGTCAGCGGTCGCGCGCGCGGGCGGCCTGAACCCACCTACAGTGGAAATCGGTTCAGCGTCGGCAGGGGGTCCGGACGTGGCGAACGGCGGAACGGTCGAACACGGCTACCCGCACCTGGAGACGGTGCGGGCGTCGATCACCGCCCTGTACCGGCGGCTCCCCCACGGGGCCGTCCGGTCCTTCGCGACGAGCGTCACCCCGCTCGACGTGGCGTTCACCCCGCTGGACGACCCCCTCCCCGGGGCGCGGCGGGCGGCCTGGGCGATGGTGCGCCACTACCGGCTGCCGGACGCCCGGCTGGTCGTCGGGTTCCGGCGGATGACCGACGCGGCGAGCGTGGAGCTGACCTCGGGCCCCGAGTACGCCGTGGACCTGAACGAACGGTTCCTCGACCACCGGCGGGACCTCGGCGCGGCGCTGGCCCACGAGGTGGCGCACGTGTACCTGCACCGGCTGGGCCTGTCCTTCCCGGACACCGGGGAGAACGAGATCCTCACCGACACGGTCGCCGCGTACCTCGGCGCGGGGTGGCTGCTCCTGGACGCGTACCGGGAGGACGCCGTCTCCTCACAGAAGTTCGGCTACCTCACCCCGGAGGAGTACGGGTACGTCCTCGCCAAGCGGGCGCTGCTGTTCGGGGAGGACCCGTCCCCCTGGTTCACCAGCCCCCAGGCGTACACGGCCTACACCCGGGGGCTGGCCCGGGCCCGGCGCGACGAGCGCCGGCCGCCGCTGGCGGCGGCGGGCCGGGCGGGCCGCCTCCGTTACGCGCGGGACCGCCGCCGCGCCCGGGAGCGCGGGGCCGGACCCGGCGCGGACGCCCCGTACTCCTTCGAGGGACATTCACCCCTGCGGGTGTCGTTCGCCTGCCCCACCTGCCACCAGCGGATCCGGGTGGCCGTGCGCGGCCCGGTCCGCGCGCGCTGCGGACTCTGCCGGACGGTCCTGGAGTGCGACACCTGACCCGCTCCCCCGCCCTCACCCGCCCGACGGCACCCGACCGCACCCGACCGCACCCGACCGCACCCGACCGAAAACGCCTTGCGCGCGCCCCGGACACCCCGTCAGGGTGCGGCCATGGACACCCACGACGAGCCGAACGCCCACGGCGCGCTCCTCCACACCGCGGTCCTCGCCCACAACGGGGACCCGGACGCCGCCGAGGCCGAGCTGGCCCGGCTGCTCTCCACGGGAGCCGACCCGGACGCTCCGGACGAGGACGGGGTGACCCCGCTGTACCACGCGGCGGTACAGGGCGCGGCGGGTCCCGTCCGGCTGCTGCTGGCGGCGGGCGCGTCGCCGGACCGGCCGGGCGGCGCGGAGGGGCTGCCGCTGTGCGCCGCCGCGACCTGGGGCCACACCGACGCGGTGCGGGAGCTGCTCGCGGCGGGGGCCCGTCCGGACGCGCCGGAGGAGGACGGCCGCACGGCGCTGGGCTGGGCGGTCCGGGGCGGACACCACGAGACGGTGGAGGCGTTGCTGGCCGCCGGGGCCGATCCGGACCTGTCCGGCCCGGACGACGGGCCGCCGCTGTGCGCGGCGGCCACCCGGGGCTCCCCCGCGATCGTCCGGGCGCTGCTCGACCGGGGCGCGACGGCGGGCCGGGCGCGGGCCCTGGAGCTGGCCCGCCACTGGGCGGCGCTGGACGTCGCGGACGAACTGACCGCGTCACTGCTGCGGACGCGCCCGGTCACCGCCGGGGGCCCGCCCCGCGTCTCGGTGCGGCGTACGACGGGGCCCGATGGCACCGAGCGGGTCGAGGTGCTGCTGCTCGGCCCGGACGGCGAACCCCGCGCGGGCGACTCCCGCGACGCGGGGCACCCGGCCGTGGTCCGACTGCTGGAGGCCGCGCCGACCGACGGCAGGTGACGCCGCGCACCCCCGCGAGGGGAAGGCGCCCGGCCCGCGACACCCCCCAGGCCCCGCCAGCCGCCCACCGCCGGACGGCGTCAGGCGTCGACGGGCCGCCGCTCGGGGGTCAGGGCGATGAACCCGAGGGTGACCGCGCGGACGATCAGCCCGCCGAGGAGCGCGGGGAGGAACCCGTCCACGGTGAGGCCCCGCCCCAGCTGGTCGCTGACGTAGGAGACCAGCAGCCAGATCAGGGTGTCCTGGACGACGCCGAACGCCGCCAGGACCAGGGTCACCGGCGGCGGGGCGGTGCGTATCCGCTGGGGATAGGCGTAGATCAGCTGGTTGACGATGACGAAGAGCGAGCACGCCGTGACCAGGGCGCCGGGCCAGGGCGAGAACGGCAGGAGGGAGACGCCGGGAACGACCTGGACCGTCAGGAGGACGCCCGCCACCGCTCCGAGGACCCGGGGCAGGGCCGTTTGCTTCCGATGGGATGCCATGGGCACATCTTGACACCGAACTCACGAGAAAACCTCGTTAATTCGGTTCACAGTCTTGTATCAAGAAGCGTCCGTCAAGCACCTCCGGGCTCGGTTCAGTGCGGCGGGAACCCCCGCTGCCGGGCGGCCTCGTAGAGCAGCACGGTCGCCGCGGCGGCGGCGTTCAGGGAACTGGCCGCGCCGCCGATGGGGATGTTGACCGTCTCGTCGCACAGTTCCCGCCAGGCCGCGCTCATCCCGGAGGTCTCGTTGCCGATGACGACCAGGGTGGGCCCGGCCAGATCCGCCTCCGTGACGACCGAGGAGCCCCTCTCGTCGGTGCCGACGATCCGCAGCGGCACGCCCCCCGCCCGGACCCGGGCCACCCAGTCGGCGACCGCCCGGGGCGCGGCCGCCCGGACCACCGGGACGGCGAAGAGGGAGCCGGTGCTCGCCCGCAGCGCCTTGGGGTCGTAGATGTCGGCCGCGTGCCCGCAGACGACGACGCCGTGGGCGCCGAAGGCGTCGGCGGAGCGGATCAGGGTGCCGATGTTGCCCGGGGTGACGGGACGGTCGAAGACCACGCCCAGGAAGCCGGGGCCGGGGGTCATCCGGTCGAAGCGGTCCTCGGGCATCTCCGCGACGGCCAGCAGCTCGGGGACGGTGTCCTCCTTGCCGCCCAGCTCGTGGAGGAGTTCGGGCGCCATCGCGACCCGGGTGGTCCCGGCGGGCACCCGGTCGAGGGTGTCGCGGGCCCAGCGCGACAGACCGCGGCCGTCCGCGTGGAGCACCGCGCGCAGCGGCCAGCCGTGGTCCAGGGCGAGGGTCAGCGGACGGACCCCCTGGACGAGGAACTCCCCCGCCTTCTGGCGCTTGGCACGGTTGCCGACGAGGGCCTGCCACTGCTGGAACCTGGCGTTGCGGGTGGTCACCCGGAGCGGACTCATCCCCCCACTCTCCCACCTGGGGCGGGACCGTCCGAAACCCGGGGCCGAGCCCTCCGGACCGGGGCGGGGCGGAGGGGCGACCGGGCCCGGAAAGCGCCCGGCGCCCGCCCCTCCGTCCGGGTCGGGGACGAGGAGGGGAGGGCGCCGGGCCAGTACCGCACGCCGTTGTGCGGGACGTCTTGGTGGGACGGCACGGGCCGCCCCCGGCCCCGGCGGCGGTCGGACCGCCACCGGGGGTCGGACGGTCAGACGGTGAGGGCCCGGTCGGTGGGCCGCACCGGTGCGGGCAGATCGCTGGCGCCGGTGAGGAACCGGTCCACGCCCCGGGCCGCGGAGCGCCCCTCGGCGATGGCCCAGACGATGAGCGACTGGCCGCGTCCGGCGTCCCCGGCGACGAACACGCCGGGCACGTTGGTCTGGTACTCGCCGTCCCGGGCGACGTTGCCCCGCGCGTCGAGTTCCAGCCCGAACTGGGCGACGAGCCCGTTCTCCTGGTCGGTGCCGGTGAAGCCCATCGCCAGGGTGACCAGCTGCGCGGGCAGGGTGCGCTCGGTGCCGGGCTTCTGGACCAGCTTGCCGTCCGTGAACTCGACCTCGACCAGGTGCAGCGCCTGGACGTTGCCGTCCTCGTCGCCCTCGAAGCGGGTGGTGGAGACGGAGTAGACCCGCTCGCCGCCCTCCTCGTGCGCGGAGGTGACCTTGTACAGCATCGGGAAGGTCGGCCAGGGCTGTCCGGCGGAGCGGTCCTCGCCCGGGCGGGGCATGATCTCCAGCTGGGTGACGGAGAGCGCGCCCTGGCGGTGGGCGGTGCCCACGCAGTCGGCTCCGGTGTCGCCGCCGCCGATGACGACGACGTGCTTGCCCTCGGCGGTGATCGGCGGGGTGACGAAGTCGCCCTCCTGCACCTTGTTGGCGAGCGGCAGGTAGTCCATCGCGAAGTGGACGCCGTTCAGTTCGCGGCCGGGCACCGGCAGGTCGCGGGAGACGGTGGCCCCGGCGGCGATGACCACGGCGTCGTAGCGCTTGCGGAGCCGGACGGCGTCGATGTCGCGGCCGATCTCCACCCCGGTGCGGAACTTGGTGCCCTCGGCGCGCATCTGCTCGACGCGCCGGTTGATGTGCCGCTTCTCCATCTTGAACTCGGGGATGCCGTACCGCAGCAGCCCGCCGACGCGGTCGGCGCGCTCGTAGACGGCGACGGTGTGCCCGGCCCGGGTGAGCTGCTGGGCGGCGGCGAGTCCGGCGGGGCCGGAGCCGATGACGGCCACGGTCTTGCCGGAGAGGCGCTCGGGCGCGCGGGGCGCCACGTCACCGTTGTCCCAGGCGGTGTCGATGATGGAGACCTCGACGTTCTTGATGGTCACCGCGGGCTGGTTGATGCCGAGGACGCAGGCCGACTCGCACGGGGCGGGGCAGAGCCGCCCGGTGAACTCGGGGAAGTTGTTGGTGGCGTGCAGCCGTTCGGAGGCGGCCCGCCAGTCCTCGCGGTAGGCGTAGTCGTTCCACTCGGGGATGAGGTTCCCGAGCGGGCAGCCGTTGTGGCAGAACGGGATGCCGCAGTCCATGCAGCGGCTCGCCTGGGTGCTGATGACGGGCAGCAGCGAGCCGGGGACGTAGACCTCGTTCCAGTCGCGCACCCGCTCCTCGACCGGGCGGGAGCAGGCGCCCTGGCGGCCGTGGTTCAGAAAGCCCTTCGGGTCAGCCATGGGTCGCCGCCTCCATCATCTTCTCGGTGATCTCGGACTCGGAGAGTCCGGCTCGCTCGGCGGCGTCCTTGGCGGCGAGCACGGCCTTGTAGGTGCTGGGGATGATCTTGCTGAAGCGCTGGACGGCGGTGTCCCACCCGGCGAGCAGCTTCTCGGCGACCGTGGAGCCGGTCTCCTCGTGGTGACGGCGCACCACCTCGCGCAGCCACTGCCGGTCGGCGTCGTCCAGGGCCTCGACCGCGCCGAGGTTGCCGGAGTTGACGTGGTCACGGTCGAGGTCGATGACGTAGGCGACCCCGCCGGACATGCCCGCGGCGAAGTTCCGTCCGGTCTCGCCGAGGACGACGGCCCGGCCGCCGGTCATGTACTCGCAGCCGTGGTCGCCGACGCCCTCGGAGACGACGAGCGCCCCGGAGTTGCGGACGCAGAACCGTTCGCCGGTCCGGCCGCGCAGGAACATCTCGCCGCCGGTGGCGCCGTAGCCGATGGTGTTCCCGGCGATGGTGGAGTACTCGGCGAGGTGGTCGGCGGCCCGGTCGGGGCGGACCACGATCCGGCCGCCGGAGAGGCCCTTGCCGACGTAGTCGTTGGCGTCGCCCTCCAGCCGCAGGGTGACGCCGCGCGGCACGAAGGCGCCGAACGACTGCCCGGCGGAGCCGGTGAAGGTGATGTCGATGGTGTCGTCGGGCAGGCCCGCGCCGCCGAACTTCCGGGTCACCTCGTGGCCGAGCATGGTGCCGACGGTGCGGTTGATGTTGCGGATGGCGACCCGGGCGCGGACCGGGACGGCCTCGTCGTGCGCACCGGCGGCGAGCGCGTCGGCCGCGATCCTGATCAGCTCGTTGTCGAGCGCCTTCTCCAGCCCGTGGTCCTGCTGGACGCGCTGGTGGCGGACGGCGCCCTCGGGCAGCTCGGGGACGTGGAACAGCGGGGCGAGGTCCAGGCCCTGGGCCTTCCAGTGGTCCACGGCGTCGGCCACGTCGAGCGCCTCGGCGTGGCCGACGGCCTCCTCGATCGAGCGGAAGCCCAGCCCGGCCAGGATCTCCCGGACCTCCTCGGCGACGAACTCGAAGAAGTTGACGACGAACTCGGGCTTGCCGGAGAACCGTTCGCGCAGCACCGGGTTCTGGGTGGCGATGCCGACCGGGCAGGTGTCCAGGTGGCAGACCCGCATCATGACGCAGCCGGAGACGACGAGCGGCGCGGTCGCGAACCCGAACTCCTCGGCGCCCAGCAGCGCGGCGATGACCACGTCGCGGCCGGTCTTGAGCTGGCCGTCGGTCTGCACGACGATCCGGTCCCGCAACCCGTTGAGCAGCAGCGTCTGCTGGGTCTCGGCGAGGCCCAGCTCCCAGGGGCCGCCCGCGTGCTTGAGCGAGGTGAGCGGGGAGGCGCCGGTGCCGCCGTCGTGGCCGGAGATGAGGACGACGTCCGCGTGGGCCTTGGAGACGCCCGCGGCGACCGTGCCGACGCCGACCTCGGAGACCAGCTTCACATGGACGCGGGCCTTGGGGTTGGCGTTCTTCAGGTCGTGGATGAGCTGGGCGAGGTCCTCGATGGAGTAGATGTCGTGGTGCGGGGGCGGGGAGATCAGTCCGACGCCCGGGGTGGAGTGCCGGGTCCTGGCGACCCACGGGTAGACCTTGTGGCCGGGCAGCTGGCCGCCCTCGCCGGGCTTGGCGCCCTGGGCCATCTTGATCTGGATGTCGTCGGCGTTGACGAGGTACTCGGAGGTGACGCCGAAGCGCCCGGAGGCGACCTGCTTGATGGCGGAGCGGCGCGCCGGGTCGTACAGGCGGTCCGGGTCCTCGCCGCCCTCGCCGGTGTTGGACTTGCCGCCGAGCCGGTTCATGGCGACGGCGAGCGTCTCGTGGGCCTCGCGGGAGATGGAGCCGTAGGACATGGCGCCGGTGGAGAACCGCTTGACGATCTCGGAGACCGGCTCGACCTCGTCCAGCGGGACGGGGTCGCGTCCGCTCTCGAAGTGGAAGAGGCCGCGCAGCGTCATCAGCCGCTCGGACTGCTCGTTCACCCGGTCCGTGTACTGCTTGAAGATGTCGTAGCGGCGGTTGCGGGTGGCGTGCTGGAGCCGGAAGACGGTGTCCGGGTCGAACAGGTGCGGCTCGCCCTCGCGGCGCCACTGGTACTCGCCGCCGATCTCCAGCGCGCGGTGCGCGGGGGCGATCCCGGAGGCGGGGTACGCCTTGGCGTGCCGGGCGGCGACCTCCTCGGCGATGACGCCGATGCCGACGCCGCCGATCTTGGTGGCGGTGCCGTTGAAGTAGCGGTCGACGAACTCCTCGGCCAGTCCGACGGCTTCGAAGACCTGGGCGCCCCGGTAGGAGGCGACGGTCGAGATGCCCATCTTGGACATGACCTTGAGGACGCCCTTGCCGAGCGCGTGGATCAGGTTGCGGATCGCGCCCTCGGGCTCCCCGCCGGGCAGGAACGTCCCGGCGCGGACCAGGTCCTCGACGGACTCCATGGCCAGGTACGGGTTGACGGCGGCGGCGCCGAAGCCGATGAGCAGCGCGACGTGGTGGACCTCGCGGACGTCGCCCGCCTCGACCAGCAGGCCCACGTGGGTGCGCTGCTTGGTGCGGATGAGGTGGTGGTGGACGGCGGCGGTGAGCAGCAGCGAGGGGATCGGGGCGTGCTCGGCGTCGGAGTGCCGGTCGGAGAGCACGATCAGCCGGGCCCCGGCCTCGATCGCCGCGTCGGCCTCGGCGCAGACGGCGTCGAGGCGGGCGGCGAGCCCGTCGCCGCCGTCGGCGACCCGGTAGAGGCCGGAGAGCGTGACGGCCTTCATCCCGGGCATGTCGCCGTCGGCGTTGATGTGGATGAGCTTGGCCAGCTCGTCGTTGTCGATGACGGGGAACGGCAGGGTGACGCTGCGGCAGGACGCGGCGTTCGGGTCGAGGAGGTTGCCCTGCGGGCCCAGCGAGGAGCGCAGCGAGGTGACCAGTTCCTCGCGGATGGCGTCCAGCGGCGGGTTGGTGACCTGCGCGAAGAGCTGGGTGAAGTAGTCGAAGAGCAGCCGGGGGCGCTCGGAGAGGGCGGCGATGGGGGTGTCGGTGCCCATGGAGCCGATGGGCTCGGCGCCGCTCTTGGCCATCGGGGCGAGCAGGATCCGCAGCTCTTCCTCGGTGTAGCCGAAGGTCTGCTGGCGGCGGGTGACCGAGGCGTGGGTGTGCACGATGTGCTCGCGCTCGGGGAGGTCCGACAGCTCGATCTCCCCGGCCTCCAGCCACTCCTGGTAGGGCTGTTCGGTGGCGAGGCCGGCCTTGATCTCGTCGTCCTCGATGATGCGGTGCTCGGCGGTGTCGACGAGGAACATCCGGCCGGGCTGGAGGCGGCCCTTGCGGACGACGCGGGCGGGGTCGATGTCCAGGACGCCGACCTCGGAACCGAGGACGACGAGTCCGTCCTCGGTGACCCAGTAGCGTCCGGGGCGCAGTCCGTTGCGGTCGAGGACCGCGCCGACCTGGACGCCGTCGGTGAAGGTGACGCAGGCGGGGCCGTCCCAGGGCTCCATCATCGTCGAGTGGTACTGGTAGAAGGCGCGGCGGGCCGGGTCCATGGAGGTGTGGTTCTCCCACGCCTCCGGGATCATCATCAGCACGCTGTGCGGCAGGGAGCGGCCGCCGAGGTGGAGGAGTTCCAGGACCTCGTCGAAGGACGCGGAGTCGGAGGCGTCCGGGGTGCAGACCGGGAAGATCCGGTCGAGGGCGGCCGGGTCGCCGCCGAAGAGCCCGGAGGCGAGCTGGGACTCGCGGGCGCGCATCCAGTTGCGGTTGCCCTTGACGGTGTTGATCTCGCCGTTGTGGGCGACGAACCGGTAGGGGTGCGCGAGTGGCCAGCTCGGGAAGGTGTTGGTGGAGAACCGGGAGTGCACCAGCGCGACGGCGCTGGCGAACCGGCGGTCCGACAGGTCGGGGAAGAAGGGCTCCAGCTGCCCGGTGGTGAGCATGCCCTTGTAGACGACGGTCCGCGCGGAGAGCGAGGGGAAGTACACCCCGGCCTCGCGTTCGGCGCGCTTGCGGAGCACGAACGCCTTGCGGTCCAGGTCGATGCCGGTGCTGGTGCCGTCGGAGACGAACAGCTGGCGGAAGGCGGGCATCGTGGAGCGGGCGGTGGCGCCGAGGAGCTGGGGCGCGACGGGCACCTCGCGCCAGCCGAGGACGGTCAGTCCCTCCTCGGCGGCGAGGGCGTCGATCCGGGCGGCGTGCCCGTCGGCGTCCGCCGTCGGCAGGAAGGCGATGCCGACGGCGTAGCCGCCCGCGTCGGGCAGCGGGAATCCGGCGACCTCGCGCAGGAAGGCGTCGGGGACCTGGGTGAGGATGCCCGCGCCGTCGCCCGAGTCGGGCTCGGAGCCGGTGGCGCCGCGGTGCTCCAGGTTCCGCAGGACCGTGAGCGCCTGGTCGACCAGCGTGTGGGTCGGCTCGCCGGTCAGGGTGGCCACGAAGCCGACGCCGCAGGCGTCGTGCTCGTTGCGCGGGTCGTACATCCCCTGGGGGGCGGGGCGAGCGTCCATGTGCGCCCAGGGGGCGCTCACGGGGAGCTGGGACGGCTGGCGCGGCGTACGCATCGGCACTCCCGTCGTCGTCGTGGCATGGAACAAGTGCCGAGGGACGACGTTGGCCCTCTGCGAAAATTTTCGTGCAGGTTACATGATGGAATGCTTCTCGAAAAGTGGATAACACATTCCATTATCCGGACACCTGGACGGTGCCGGGGCGGTGCCCGGAGGGCGCCGGAAGGGTGGTGCGGGCGGATGGCGCGGGACGGGGACCGCCGTGCGGGCCCGACGGGGTAGGGGGCCCTGGACGCGTGTCGACGGCCTTGGAGCGGGGACCCGCCGGGGTCGGATCGATGACCGCGGGGTCCTGGGGACGGGTGGGCTTCGTTGCCCACAGCGCTTACGGCTCATGCCCAGCCGTCATGTACTCGAAACCGTCCGGTAACGGTTCCCGTGCGGTGCCCCCGGCCGGTCGCCGGGGGGGTGGGCGCACGGAATCATCCTACGGCCGTCCCGATGAGGGCGCCCAGGAGATAGGTCAGGGCCGCCGCCGCGCCGCCCAGCGCCAGCTGCCGCAGCCCGCTGTACCACCAGGACCGGGCGGTCACCCGGGCCACCACGGCCCCGCAGAGGAAGAGCCCGGCGAGCGCCACCAGCACCGCGGGCCACAGGGCGTCGGCGCCCAGCAGGTACGGCAGCACGGGGAGCAGGGCGCCCAGCGCGAAGGCGCCGAACGAGGAGACCGCCGCGATCAGCGGGGAGGGCAGGTCGCCGGGGTCGACGCCCAGCTCCTCGCGGGCGTGGATCTCCAGGGCCCGGTCGGGGTCCCGGGAGAGCTGCCGGGCGACCTCCCGCGCCAGTTCCGGCTCCACGCCCCGGGCGGCGTACAGCGCGGCGAGTTCGCGTTCCTCGTCCTCGGGGTGCTTGCGCAGCTCCCGGCGCTCGACGGCGAGTTCGGCCTCCACCAGCTCGCGCTGCGAGGCGACCGAGGTGTACTCCCCCGCCGCCATCGAGAACGCGCCGGCCGCGAGCCCGGCGAGGCCGGTGATCACCACGGTCCGCTGGGAGACGTCGCCCCCGGCGACGCCCGTCATCAGCGCCAGGTTGGACACCAGGCCGTCCATCGCCCCGAAGACCGCCGGTCGCAGCCATCCGCCGTTGACGTCCCGGTGGGTGTGGTTGTCCCGGTGCGCCTCGTGGAGGTGCGCCTCCGTCTCGATCAGGGCCATGGCCGCGTGGGTCCCCTTCCTCGGTCGACTCCCGGCGAACACTCCCGAACTTACGCGCGAAAAACGCCTCTGAACAGCAAGGAAAGCCTTTCCTACCCGCTGTGGGACCTGCTGCGGGGCTCGCTGTGCGACTCGCCGCGGGACCCTCCGGCGCGACGACCGCCCCCGGGCACGCCGAAGGGGACGGACCACCGGTCCGTCCCCTTCGTCTCCGCGCGTACGTCCCGCGCGTCAGCCCTTGTCGGTGCCCCCGGTGCCCGGGGAGGCGTCCACGGAGGCGGTCTTCCCGCTCTTCCCCGTGCCCTCGGCGGCGTCGGCGGTGGTGTCCTCGCCGTCCGCGGCCGGGGCGTCGTCGTCGGTCCCCTCAGCGCCGTCGTCGGCACCGTCGGCGTCCGGCTCGACCACGTCCTCACGGCCCGGCCGCTTGCGCAGCGAGACCACGAAGTAGACGACGGCGAGGACGAAGACGAACAGCGCCGTCCAGTTGTTGAGCCGCAGCCCGAAGATGTGGTGGGCCTCGTCCACCCGCAGGTACTCGATCCAGAAGCGGCCCGCGCAGTAGGTGGCGACGTAGAGCGCGAAGGCGCGTCCGTGGCCGAGCCGGAAGCGGCGGTCCGCCCAGATCACCAGCGCCGCGACGCCCAGGCACCACAGCGACTCGTACAGGAAGGTCGGGTGGTAGGTGCCGGGCACCCGGCCGTCGGTGGAGGAGGTGATCTCCACGGCCCACGGCAGATCGGTGGGCCGCCCGTACAGCTCCTGGTTGAACCAGTTGCCCCAGCGGCCGATGGCCTGGGCGAGCGCGATGCCGGGGGCGACGGCGTCCGCGTAGGCGGGCAGCGGGATGCCCCGGCGGCGGCAGCCGATCCAGGCGCCGAGCGCGCCGAAGGCGATGGCGCCCCAGATCCCCAGGCCGCCCTCCCAGATCTTGAAGGCGTTGACCCAGTCCCGACCCGCACCGAAGTACAGCTCGTAGTCCGTGATCACGTGGTAGAGGCGGCCTCCGACGAGGCCGAAGGGCACCGCCCAGACGGCGATGTCGGCGACCGTTCCGGCCCGGCCGCCCCGGGCGATCCAGCGGCGGTTGCCGAGCCAGACCGCCGCGAAGACGCCGATGATGATGCAGAACGCGTAGCCGCGCAGCGGAATGGGCCCGAGATACACCACACCGCGCGAGGGGCTGGGGATGAAGGCAAGTTCCATGGCGGGTCCGACGCTACCCTGCGCGACGGCCGATCAGGCAACCGGCCCCGGACACGTCTGGGTAACGGGCCCCGCCGCCGGGGGGCGGGGCGCCATCTTCCACCGGCCCCCCGGGGCCCGCCGACGGTGGGATCACGCCTGGTCGGCGGCCTCGACCAGCTGCTTCAGCTTGGCGGGGGTCAGCGGGTTGGACTGGTCCCCGTAGACGTCCTTGCCGTTGAGCAGGACGGTCGGGGTGCCCCGCAGCCCGGCCTTCTGGAACGCCTCGTTGGACTTGGCGACCCAGCTGTTGTGCGTCCCGTCGTCCACGCAGCCCCGGAAGGCGTCCGTGGTGAGGCCGTCCACCTTGCCCGCGAGGTCGACGAGCTTGGCGTCGTCGGCGAAGGCGTCGTCCGTCTCGGCGGGCTGGTTCTCGAAGAGGACGTCGTGGTACTCGGGGAACTTCCCGGCCTCCTGGGCGCAGGCGGCGGCGTTCGCCGCGTTCAGCGAGCCGCTGCCGCCCATGTTGCCGTCGATGAGGGTCGCGAAGCGGTACTCGACCTTGAGCTTGCCGCTGTCGGTCAGCTCGTGGACGGTCGACCGGTAGGTGTCCTCGAAGATCTTGCAGACGGGGCAGCGGAAGTCCTCCCAGATCGTGAGGGTGGACTTGGCGCTCTCCTCGCCGACCGGGATGACCAGCCCGTCCTTGCCGGTGGCTCCCTTGGGGACGACGACGGGACCCGAGGTGTCCCCTCCGCCGCCGCCCGAGTTGGCGGCGATCACCCCGATCACGGTGGCGAGGCCGAGGACCCCGACGACGGCACTGCTGACGATCAGGGTCCGGCGGCGCCGCTCGCGGGCCTTCTCACGCTCGCGCTCGACCGCCAGCCGTTCACGGGCGGTGCGCTTTCCCTCACGGTTCTTGTCACTCACACCCGGCAAACGACACAGCGGGCCCGCCGTCCCCACCACGCCGGAGGACCATCCCTTCGGGTGACGGACCGGGCCGGGACTCCGGGCGGGGAGGTCCCGGACGTCCGGGGCGGGCGGTGGCCGCGCGCCCCGGACGGAAGGGGATCAGCCCCGGCGGCGGACGCCCTCGGCCAGCTCCCCGGCGAGCTCGCGCACGGCGGCGACGCCCTCGGCGGGACCGTCGGCGTCCAGCATCCGCTTGACGAACGCCGAGCCGACGATCACCCCGTCGGCGAAGCCCGCCACCTCGGCGGCCTGCCGGGCGTCGGAGACGCCGAGCCCCACGCACACCGGCAGGCCGGTGGTGGCGCGGGTGCGCCGCACCAGGTCCCGGGCCTGCTCGCCGACCGACTCCCGGGTGCCGGTGACCCCCATCAGGGAGGCGGCGTAGACGAACCCGGAACCGGCCGCCGTGATCTCGGCGAGCCGGGCGTCCTTGCTGCTGGGCGCCACGACGAACACGGTGACCAGCCCGTGCTTGTCGGCGTTCTCCCGCCACAGGGCGGACTCCTGGACCGGCAGGTCCGGCAGGATGCAGCCCGCGCCGCCCGCCTCGGCGAGTTCGGCGGTGAAGCGCTCGACGCCGTAGCGGTCGATGGGGTTCCAGTAGGTCATCACCAGGACCGGCTTGCCGGTGGCGAGGAACGCCTCCCGGACGGTGCGCATCACGTCCGCGATCCGCACCCCGCCGCGCAGCGCGATGTCGTCGGCGGTCTGGATGACCGGGCCGTCGAGGACCGGGTCGCTGTGCGGCAGCCCGACCTCCACCACGTCGGCCCCGCCCTCGAAGACGGCCTTGACGGCGTCGATGCCGCCGTCCACGGTCGGGAACCCGGCCGGGAGGTAGGCGATGAGGGCGGCACGGTCCTCGGCACGGGCCGTGGCGAGGGTCTCGCCCAGCAGCCGTCCCTGGCCGCCGAGGTGCGCGGTCGCCGGGGCGCCGCCGGTGCTGGTCGTGGCGGTCACTTCGCGTCCCCCTGGATCTCGGCGGCCCCGCCGTCGGTGTCCGCCTCGACGGCGGCGTCGGTGTCGTACAGCCCGAAGTAGCGGGCGGCGGTGTCCATGTCCTTGTCGCCGCGTCCGGAGAGGTTCACCAGGACGAGCCCGTCCGGGCCCAGCTCCCGGCCCACCTCCAGGGCGCCCGCCAGCGCGTGCGCGCTCTCGATGGCGGGGATGATGCCCTCGGTGCGGGAGAGCAGCCGCAGGGCGTCCATCGCGGCGGCGTCGGTGACCGCGCGGTACTCGCCGCGTCCGCTGTCCTTCAGATAGGCGTGCTCGGGGCCGATGCCCGGGTAGTCGAGACCCGCCGAGATGGAGTACGGCTCGGTGATCTGACCCTCGTCGTCCTGGAGGACGTAGGAGCGGGAGCCGTGCAGGATGCCCGGCTCGCCCTCGGTGAGGGTCGCCGCGTGCTCCCCGGTCTCGACGCCGTGTCCGCCCGGTTCGCAGCCGATCAGCCGCACCCCGGCGTCCGGGACGAAGGCGTGGAACAGCCCGATGGCGTTGGAGCCGCCGCCGACGCAGGCCACCGCCGCGTCGGGGAGCCGTCCGGCCCGCTCCAGGATCTGGCGGCGGGCCTCCACCCCGATGACCCGGTGGAAGTCGCGCACCATGGCCGGGAACGGGTGGGGACCCGCGACCGTGCCGAACAGGTAGTGGGTGCGGTCCACGTTGGCGACCCAGTCGCGGAACGCCTCGTTGATGGCGTCCTTGAGGGTGCGGGAGCCGGACTTCACGGCGATGACCTCGGCGCCCAGCATCCGCATCCGGGCGACGTTCAGCGCCTGGCGCTGGGTGTCGATCTCGCCCATGTAGATGGTGCACTCCAGGCCGAAGAGCGCGCAGGCGGTGGCGGTGGCGACGCCGTGCTGTCCGGCGCCGGTCTCCGCGATCACGCGGGTCTTGCCCATCCGCCGGGTGAGCAGGGCCTGGCCCAGCACGTTGTTGATCTTGTGCGAGCCGGTGTGGTTGAGGTCCTCGCGCTTGAGGAACACCCGGGCGCCCCCGGCGTGTTCCGCGAACCGGGGCACCTCGGTCAGGGCGCTGGGACGCCCGGTGTAGTGGACGAGGAGGTCGTCCAGCTCGGCGGCGAAGGCGGGGTCCGCCTTGGCCTTGTCGTATTCGACGGCGACCTCGTCGACGGCCGCCACCAGGGCCTCGGGAATGAACTTCCCGCCGTACGCCCCGAAGTAGCCCTCGGCGCTCGGCACGGCGCCGTCGGGGTCGGGAACGAAGAACTCACTGGGCATGTCTGTCTTCCTCACGGGCCGCACGGCCCCGGGATCTCGGTCCAACGATGACCAACACCTGGTGAGGACGGCGAGCGGGACCCCGTGGTGCCCCGAGCGGTGACCGTGCGTCAGACCGCTCGGGTCAACACGCCGGGCGCGTCCGTGGACGCCCCGGTTCCCGTGCCGCCCGGGGCGCGCCATCGCATGCCGTTGACCTGGCCCGGCTCGTCACCGATGACGTACCGCACCCGGCGCCCCCGGACCCGGCGCGCGGGCGCGCGGCAGCCGCGCGGCTTGCAGCCGCGGGCGAGTCGGGAGGCGATGGGCACGGCGGTCGTCAGCTCCGGCCGTGGCGCAGCGCGGGGTGGGCGCCCGCGGCCACCAGGTCGGCCACCGCGGTCTTGGGGTCCTTGCCGGTCACCAGGGACTCGCCGACCAGTACGGCGTCGGCCCCGGCGTTGGCGTAGGCGATGAGGTCGTGGGGTCCGCGGACGCCCGATTCGGCGATCTTGACGATGCCGTCGGGGATCTCCGGCGCGACGCGCTCGAAGGTGCCCCGGTCGACCTCCAGGGTCTTGAGGTTGCGGGCGTTGACGCCGATGATCCGGGCGCCCGCGTCGACGGCGCGGTCGACCTCGTCCTCGTCGTGGACCTCCACCAGCGGGGTGAGCCCGATGGACTCGGCGCGCTCGATCAGCGACACCAGGGCGGGCTGGTCGAGGGCGGCGACGATCAGCAGGGCGAGGTCGGCGCCGTGGGCGCGGGCCTCCCAGAGCTGGTACGAGGTGACGATGAAGTCCTTGCGCAGGACCGGGATGTCCACCCGGGCGCGCACCGCCTCCAGGTCCGCGAGGGAGCCGCCGAAGCGGCGCTGCTCGGTGAGGACGGAGATGACGGCGGCGCCGCCGTCCTGGTAGTCGGAGGCGAGACCGGCCGGGTCGGCGATGGCGGCGAGCGCGCCCTTGGAGGGGCTGGAGCGCTTCACCTCGCAGATCACCTGGACGCCCTCGCCACGGAGCGCGGCGACGCCGTCCCGGGCGGCGGGGGCCTTCGCCGCACGCTCCTTGAGTTCGTCGAGGCCGACCCGGGCCTGCCTCTCCGCGAGGTCGGCACGGACTCCGTCGATGATCTCGTCGAGCACACTCACGCGAGCGGTCCCCTTCCCTGACGGTGGACGTGTCGGGCTGTGGTTCCGGACGGCCGGCGGGCCGTTCGGATGGTCACTGCGATGGTATCCGCAGGACGGCGGCGGGTCCGCATCCGGTGTCCGGCGGTCCCACTACCTGGACGTTCTTCGGTGATCAAGGTCTCAGCCAGCCACCGAACGGCAGATTCCGGACAATGCTGAACAGGGCCAGCAAGGTGCCCGCCGCCCAGAGCGCGGCGGGCGGCACCGCGAGGGAGAGCGGGCGTCCCCGGGCCGCGTTCAGCGTCCACCAGGTCCAGCCGACGGCGAAGAGCGCGTAACCGACGACGGCGGGGGCGTTGGCGGCCAGGGCGGCGGCCAGGTCCCCGTGGACGACGGCGTGGGCGCTGCGCAGTCCGCCGCAGCCCGGGCAGTACAGACCGGTGAGCGCCAGCAGCGGGCAGCCCGGGTAGTGGCCGGGTTCGTTGGGGTCGACGGTGCCCACGTAGGCGAAGGCCCCGGCCACCGCGGCGAGGACGCCCAGCGGGGCGAGGAGCCGCCGTGGAGCGCCGTGGCGGTGCGGGGCGGTGGCCCTGGCCTGCTCGGGTTCGGCGGTCACCCGTGCATTCTGCCCGCCGGGCCCGGTCCGCGCGCGGCGGCGCCCGGGGGGCGCGGCGGCCTCCCCACCAGAACGCGCGGGATGGGTCCGGACGTGCGGAAGGCGGGCCCCGGTGTGGTCACCCGGCCCGCCTCTCCCCCGGACGCGTCGCGCGGGCACTCCCCGCGAACGGCTCAGCTCTCGGGGCTCAGGATGTCCCGGGGCCGCTTCTGCCCCATCCCGGCCAGGCTCATGGCGCCGCCGACGATCGGGGAGATCGCGAGGATGACCATGCCGATCCAGAACCCGGTGGTGTTCGCCATGACCATGAAGGCGCCCGCGACGCAGAAGCCCACGAAGGCGATGATGACGCTGGTCCAGGCGGCCGGGGTGTGACCGTGGCTGCTGCCCGACATGACTTGCTCCTCGTTGCTGAAAGGCGGCTGTGTGCGGCCGTGTCCGTGTGGTGAGCCGGGGCTCGTGGTCATTGTTCCGCACCGGCGGCCACCGTGTGCGCGCGGGGTGCGCGGTGGGTCGCCGCCGTCCGGGTGACGTCCCGTCCGGGCGGGACGGCGGCCGGACGGTCCGTCAGTCCGGGGTGCCGGGGGTCCCGGTGGGGTCCTCGCCCCGGTCGAGCGCCTTCCACAGGTCCTCGGGCCGGTCGGGGTCGACGACGGGGGCGCGGCGGCGGCGCGGGGTGCCGTCCCGCTCGTAGCGGCCGGACATGGCGGGCCAGAGCCGTCCGTAGCGCAGCGCGAGGAGGCCCGCGAGGAGGATCAGCAGTCCTCCGGTGGCGGCGACGTACGGCCAGCCGCTGTGGGTGAGGGCGTCGACGGTGGCGGCGGTGTCGCCGGAGACCTCGGCGGCCCGGTCGTCCAGGGCGGCGCTGTCGTCCGCGCCCAGGACGGCGGCGACGACGGTGCCCGCGCCGCAGAGGGCGAGCAGCGCGGCGACGGCGGTCCGTCCGGCCCGGCGCACCGCGAAGACGGCGACCAGGGCGGCGAGGCCGACGACGGCGAGGGCGGCGGGGACGCCGGTCACGTCGCTGCCCTTGGCGGTCAGCGGGAAGTCACCGCCGGGAACGGTGGCCGTGCCCTCGATCCAGCCCTGGCGGCTGGCGAGCAGCGCGATGGCGGCCCCGGCGGCGCCCAGCAGGAGGGCGACGGCCAGGGAGCGGAGCCCGGCCCGGGCGGACGGTCGTTCGGTGCCCCCTCGGGGCTGCGGTACGGCGGCGGTAGTCACTCCCCCACTATCCCCTGCCGGGCGCGTCCGTCCGACCCGGGGGTCCGGGCCGGACGGACGCGGCGGATCAGTCCCGGGGCGCGGCGGGCGCGGTCAGGCGGTTGGCCGTGTGGACGGCGCGGAGCACGGCGGCGGCCTTGTTGCGGCACTCCTGGTCCTCCATGACCGGGTCCGAGTCGGCGACGACCCCGGCTCCGGCCTGGACGTAGGCGGTGCCGTCGCGCAGCAGCGCGGTGCGGATGGCGATGGCGGTGTCGGAGTCCCCGGCGAAGTCGAGGTAGCCGACGCAGCCGCCGTAGAGCCCCCGGCGGGAGGGCTCCAGCTCGTCGATGATCTGCATGGCGCGCGGCTTGGGCGCCCCGGAGAGGGTCCCGGCGGGGAAGCAGGCGGTGAGCACGTCGTAGGCGGTGCGGCCGGGGGCGACCCGGCCGGTCACCGTGGAGACGATGTGCATGACGTGCGAGTAGCGCTCGACGGACATGAAGTCGACGACCTCGACGGAGCCGGGCTCGCAGACCCGGCCGAGGTCGTTGCGGCCGAGGTCCACCAGCATCAGGTGCTCGGCGCGTTCCTTGGGGTCGGCGAGGAGTTCGTCGGCGAGGGCCTGGTCCTCCTGCGGGGTGGCGCCGCGCGGCCGGGTGCCCGCGATGGGGTGCAGCAGCGCGTGCCCGTCCTCGATCTTGACGAGGGCCTCGGGCGAGGAGCCGACGACGTCGAAGCCCTCGAAGCGGATGAGGTACATGTACGGGGACGGGTTGGTGGCCCGCAGCACCCGGTAGACGTCGAGGGCGCTGGCCTCGCAGGGGGTCTCGAACCGCTGGGAGGGCACCACCTGGAACGCCTCGCCCGCGCGGATGCGCTCCTTCACGTCCTCCACGGCGGCCTGGTAGTCGGTGCCGCCCCACAGGGCGGTGAACTCGGGCAGCTCGGAGGGCGGCAGCAGGGCCGGGGGCTGGGCGACGGGCCGGGAGAGGTCGGCCTCCATCGCGTCCAGCCGGGCGGTGGCGTCGGCCCACGCCTCGTCGACCCCGGTGTCGAGGTCGTTGTGGTTGATGGCGTTGGCGATCAGCCGGACGGTGCCGTTCCAGTGGTCGAGGACGGCGAGGTCGGAGGTGAGCAGCATGGTCAGCTCGGGGAGGCGGAGGTCGTCCCGCTCGCCGGGGCCGATCCGCTCCAGCCGCCGGACCACGTCGTAGCCGAGGTAGCCGACCATGCCGCCGGTGAAGGGCGGCATCCCGGCGGTGAGGTCCCGGGGGGTGTGCAGCGTCTCGACGGTGGCGCGGAGCGCGGCGAGCGGGTCGCCGTCGGTGGGGACGCCGACGGGCGGGGTGCCCAGCCAGTGGGCCTGGCCGTCGCGCTCGGTGAGGGTGGCCGCGCTGCGGACCCCCACGAAGGAGTAGCGGGACCAGGAGCGGCCGTTCTCGGCGGACTCCAGGAGGAAGGTGCCCGGCCGCTCGGCGGCGAGCTTGCGGTAGAGGCCGACGGGGGTGTCGCCGTCCGCGAGGAGGGTGCGGCTGACGGGGACGACGCGGCGGTCGGCGGCGAGCTTGCGGAAGGTCTCCAGGTCCATGCCGGGTGACCCTACTGGCCCAGCGGGAGGTCGCCCGCGTCGAAGCAGGTGCGGTCTCCGGTGTGACAGGCGGCGCCCACCTGGTCGACCTTGACGAGCAGGGTGTCCGCGTCGCAGTCGAGGGCGACGGACTTGACGTGCTGGACGTGCCCGGAGGTGTCGCCCTTGACCCAGTACTCGCGGCGGCTGCGGGACCAGTAGGTGCAGCGGCCGGTGGTGAGCGTGCGGTGCAGCGCCTCGTCGTCCATCCAGCCGAGCATCAGCACCTCGCCGGTGTCGTACTGCTGGGCGATGGCGGGCACGAGGCCGTCCGGGGTGCGCTTGAGGCGGGCGGCGATCTCGGGGGCGAGGCCGCCGGGCTCACGGGGCGTGCTGGTCATGTGCCCATTGTGCGGCACCCGGGTGACCGGGTGGGGCGCCCGTCCGGTCGCTGGACGCGTTCGGGGGGCGCGCGGGGGCGGAGGGGGACGCGGACCGTTTCCGCTCCGGGGCGGCGGGTGGGCGGCGGCCGTCCTCCGCGGAGGGGGCGGGCGCGGCTGCCCCCTCCCGGGCCCGGGAGGGACGGCGGGGGCCGTTCCCGGGGGCGGGCCCGGTGGTGCGGTCGCCGTCCCCGCTCACGGGGCCGGTGGGCGCGGGCGCGGGCCGTCGGGGGCGTCAGCAGCGCGGCGGCCGTCCCGTGGCGGGGCCGGGGCGGTCGCCGTACCCTGGCCGCATGTCGACCCATGCCGCTCGTGAACGACTGCTCCTGGCCGATCTGTTGGAGTCGGCGGGGCCGGACGCGCCGACGCTCTGCGAGGGGTGGCTGACCCGGGACCTGGCGGCGCACGTGGTGGTGCGCGAGCGCCGGGCGGACGCGCTGGGCCTGGTCTTCAAGCCGCTGGCGGAGCGGCTGGAGCGGGCGCGCGAGGAGTTCGCGGCGAAGCCGTACGAGGAGCTGCTCCAGCTGATCCGGTCGGGTCCGCCGACGTACTCGCCGTTCGCGTTGAAGCAGGTGGACGAGGCGGCGAACGTGGTGGAGTTCTACGTCCACACCGAGGACGTGCGCCGGGCCCGGCCGGGGTGGACGCCCCGGCCGGTGGATCCAGTGCTCGGGGACGCGCTGTGGCGGCGGCTGGAGCGGACGGCCCGGCTGCTGGGGCGGAAGTTCCCGGTGGGGGTGGTGCTGCGGCGCCCGGACGGTCAGACGGTGGTGTCCCACCGGGGCGCGCCGGTGGTGACGGTCACGGGCGAGCCGGGCGAGCTGCTGATGTTCGCGTTCGGCCGCCAGGACGCCGCCACGGTGGTGCTGGAGGGCGACCCGGAGGCCGTGGAGCGGCTGCACGGGGCCCGGCAGCTGGGGATCTGAGTCCCGCCCACCGGGCCTGGGGGGTGTCCGACAGACACCCCCCAGTGCTCAGCGGACCGGGTGTCCGGCGTCCCGCAGGGCCTGCTTGACCTCGCCGATCCGCAGGTCGCCGAAGTGGAACACGGAGGCGGCCAGGACCGCGTCGGCGCCCGCCCCGATCGCGGGCGGGAAGTCCGCGAGGCGTCCGGCGCCGCCGGAGGCGATGACCGGGACCGTGACGTGGCGGCGGACCGCGGCGATCATCTCCAGGTCGTAGCCGTCCTTGGTGCCGTCGGCGTCCATGGAGTTGAGCAGGATCTCCCCGGCGCCCAGGTCGGCGGCGCGGTGGGCCCATTCGACGGCGTCGAGGCCGGTGCCCCTGCGACCGCCGTGGGTGGTGACCTCGAAGGTGCCCTCCGGGGTGCGGCGGGCGTCCACGGAGAGCACCAGGACCTGGCGGCCGAAGCGCTCGGCGATCTCCCGGATGAGGTCCGGGCGGGCGATGGCGGCGGTGTTGACGCCGACCTTGTCGGCCCCGGCCCGCAGCAGCTTGTCGACGTCCTCGGCGGTGCGCACCCCGCCGCCGACGGTGAGCGGGATGAACACCTGTTCGGCGGTGCGGCGCACCACGTCGTAGGTGGTCTCCCGGTTGCCGGAGGAGGCGGTGATGTCGAGGAAGGTGAGTTCGTCGGCGCCCTCGGCGTCGTACACCTTGGCCATTTCGACGGGGTCGCCCGCGTCCCTCAGGTTCTGGAAGTTGACGCCCTTGACGACCCGGCCGCCGTCCACGTCCAGGCAGGGGATCACGCGTACCGCGAGGGTCATGCCGTCTCCCCCCGGTACGCCTCGACCTCGACCTCGACCACGAGCCGGGGGTCGACCAGTCCGGAGACGACGACCATGGTGGCGGCGGGGCGGACCGCGTCGAACAGCTCCTTGTGGGCGCGGCCGACCTCCTCCGCGTCCCGGGCGTGGGTGAGGTACATCCGGGTGCGCACCACGTGCTCGGGGCCCAGGCCGAGCTGCGCCAGCCCGGCGAAGGCGACCCGGAAGGAGTTCAGGGCCTGCTCGTGGGGGCCGCCGTCGGCGATCGCGCCGTCCACCACGGAGGTGCAGCCGGAGACCAGCACCAGGCCGGTCGGCAGCTCCACCGCGCGGGAGTAGCCGAACCGCTCCTCCCAGGGGGCGCCGGTCACCACCTTGCGCACGCCGGTCATGCGGACGCCACCGCTTCCAGGGCCTCCTCCAGGGTGAACGCCTTGGCGTAGAGGGCCTTGCCGACGATGGAGCCCTCGACGCCCTCGGGGACCAGGGCGGCGATGGCCCGCAGGTCGTCCAGGGAGGAGACGCCGCCGGAGGCGACGACCGGGCGGTCGGTGGCGGCGCAGACGTTGCGCAGCAGTTCCAGGTTGGGGCCCTGGAGGGTGCCGTCCTTGGCGATGTCGGTGACGACGTAGCGGGCGCAGCCCTCGGTGTCGAGGCGGGCGAGGGTCTCGTAGAGGTCGCCGCCGTCGCGGGTCCAGCCCCGGCCGCGCAGGGTGGTGCCGCGGACGTCGAGGCCGACGGCGATCTTGTCGCCGTGCTCGGCGATGACCTTGGCGACCCATTCGGGGGTCTCCAGGGCGGCGGTGCCCAGGTTGACGCGGGTGCAGCCGGTGGCGAGGGCGGCGGCCAGGGAGGCGTCGTCGCGGATGCCGCCGGACAGCTCGACCTTGATGTCCATGGCCCGGGCGACCTCGGCGATCAGTTCCCGGTTGTCGCCGGTGCCGAAGGCGGCGTCGAGGTCGACCAGGTGCAGCCACTCGGCGCCCGCCCGCTGCCAGGTGAGGGCCGCCTCCAGCGGGGAGCCGTAGGAGGTCTCCGTGCCGGACTCGCCGTGCACCAGCCGGACGGCCTGGCCGTCGCGGACGTCGACGGCGGGGAGGAGTTCA
This sequence comes from Streptomyces sp. JNUCC 64, assembly GCF_054484115.1. Lineage (NCBI taxonomy): Bacteria > Bacillati > Actinomycetota > Actinomycetes > Kitasatosporales > Streptomycetaceae > Streptomyces > Streptomyces sp. JNUCC 64. The sequence continues at coordinate 6,472,639 of NZ_CM137015.1, read as the reverse complement.
AGCGTGCTCACAGGGTTCCGATCCAGTTGGTGAGGAGCTGGGCTCCGGCGTCGCCGGACTTCTCGGGGTGGAACTGGGTGGCCCAGAGCGCGCCGTTCTCGACGGCGGCCACGAAGGGCTTCCCGTGGGTGGACCAGCTGACGGCCGGGGCCGTCATCGCCGGGTTGGTGATCTCCAGGGTCCAGTCGTGGACGGCGTAGGAGTGCACGAAGTAGTAGCGGGCGTCGTCGTCGAGGCCCGCGAAGAGCCGGGAGCCGGGGGCCGCGTCGACGGTGTTCCAGCCCATGTGGGGGACGACGTCGGCCTGGAGGGGGGCGACGGTGCCGGGCCACTGGTCGAGGCCGTCGGTGCGCTCGCCGTGCTCGATGCCCTCGGCGAACAGGATCTGCATCCCCACGCAGATGCCGAGGACGGGACGGCCGCCGGAGAGCCTGCGGTCGACGATCCAGTGGCCGCGGGCCCGGGTGAGGCCGTCCATGCAGGCGGCGAAGGCGCCGACGCCGGGGACGAGCAGGCCGTCCGCGTTCATGGCGCGGTCGTAGTCGCGGGTGATCTCGACGTCGGCGCCGACCCGGGCGAGGGCCCGTTCGGCGGAGCGGACGTTGCCGAAGCCGTAGTCGAAGACGACGACCTTCTTGCCGGGGGAACTCACGTGGGCCCTCAGTTCCAGTAGTCGAGCCGCAGGACGCCCGCCAGCAGACACATGGCGGCGCCGATGGAGAGCAGCGTGAGCAGGTTCTTGGACAGGCCCTGCTTGGCGAACGAGATGATCCCGCCGACCAGGAAGAGCCCGACGAAGATGAGGATCGTGGACAGACCGTTCATGGCTTACAGGGCGCCCTTCGTGGACGGGAGGATGCCCTCCGCGCGCGGGTCCCGCTCGCTCGCGTAGCGCAGGGCGCGGGCGAGGGCCTTGAACTGGCACTCCACGATGTGGTGGGCGTTGCGTCCGTAGGGCACGTGGACGTGCAGCGCGATCTGCGCCTGGGCGACGAACGACTCCAGGATGTGCCGCGTCATGGTGGTGTCGTAGCTGCCGATCATCGGCGCGATGTTCCCGGGCTCGGTGTGCACCAGGTAGGGGCGGCCGGAGAGGTCGACGGTGACCTGGGCGAGGGACTCGTCCAGGGGGACCGTGCAGTTGCCGAAGCGGTAGATGCCGACCTTGTCGCCGAGGGCCTGCTTGAAGGCGGCGCCCAGGGCGAGGGCGGTGTCCTCGATGGTGTGGTGGGTGTCGATGTGGAGGTCGCCCTCGGTGCGGACGGTGAGGTCGAACAGTCCGTGGCGGCCGAGCTGGTCGAGCATGTGGTCGTAGAAGCCGACCCCGGTGGACACGTCGGTCTTCCCGGTGCCGTCCAGGTCGATCTCGACGAGGACGGAGGTCTCCTTGGTGGTGCGTTCCACCCTGCCGGTGCGTGCCTGGTGGGTCATGCGCTGAGCTCCTTCTTGACGTCACGGACCGCGTCGAGGAACGCGTCGTTCTCTTCGGGGGTGCCCACGGAGACCCGCAGGTGGCCCGGGACGCCGTTGTCACGGACGAGGACGCCCCGGTCCAGGATGCGCCGCCACACGTCGTGGGTGGCGCCCGGCCCGTCGAAGCGGCCGAACTGGACGAAGTTGGCGTCGGAGACGGTGACCTCGTAGTCGAGGGCACGCAGTTCGGTGACCAGCCGGTCGCGTTCGGACTTCAGCTGGTCGACGTAGCCGAGCAGGGTGTCGGTGTGCTCCAGGGCGGCGAGCGCGGTGGCCTGGGTGACGGCCGACAGGTGGTAGGGCAGCCGGACCAGCTGGACGGCGTCGACCACGGCCGGGTCGGCGGCGAGGTAGCCGAGGCGCAGCCCGGCGGCGCCGAACGCCTTGGACATGGTCCGGGAGAGCACCAGGTTCGGACGGCCGTCGAGCAGCGGCAGCAGCGAGTCGCCGTGGCTGAACTCGATGTACGCCTCGTCCACGATCACCAGGGACGGCCGGGCGGCCTGGGCGGCCTCGTAGAGGGCGAGGACGGTCTCGGCGGGGACGGCGTTGCCGGTGGGGTTGTTGGGGCTGGTGATGAACACCACGTGCGGGCGGTGCTCGGTGACGGCCCGGACGGCGGCCTCGGTGTCGATGGTGAAGTCGGCCCGGCGGGGGCCGTCGACCCAGGTGGTCCCGGTGCCCCGGGAGATCAGCGGGTGCATCGAGTAGGAGGGCTCGAAGCCGATCGCGGTGCGGCCGGGGCCGCCGAAGGTCTGCAGGAGCTGCTGGATGACCTCGTTGGAGCCGTTGGCCGCCCAGACCTGCTCCCGGGTGACCGGGTGGCCGCCGGTGCGGGTGAGGTAGCGGGCCAGCTCGGTGCGCAGCTCGACGGCGTCCCGGTCGGGGTAGCGGTTGAGGTGCCGGGCGGCCTCGCGGACGCGCTCGGCGATCCGCTCGACCAGGGCGTCGGGCAGCGGGTACGGGTTCTCGTTGGTGTTCAGCCGGACCGGGACGTCGAGCTGGGGCGCCCCGTAGGGGGACTTGCCGCGCAGTTCGTCCCGGATGGGCAGGTCGTCGATGCGGGTCACTTGCTCTGGGGAACCTTCCATCCGAACCGGGCCTTGACCGCCGCGCCGTGCGCGGGGAGGTCCTCCGCCTCCGCGAGGGTCACCACGTGGTGGGCGACGTCGGCGAGCGCCTCGCGGGTGTAGTCCACGATGTGGATGCCGCGCAGGAACGACTGCACGGAGAGCCCGGAGGAGTGGCAGGCGCAGCCGCCGGTGGGCAGCACGTGGTTGGAGCCCGCGCAGTAGTCGCCGAGGGAGACGGGGGCCCAGGGGCCGACGAAGACCGCGCCCGCGTTCCTGACCCGGTCCGCGACGGCGGCGGCGTCGGCGGTCTGGATCTCCAGGTGCTCGGCGCCGTAGGCGTCGACGACCCGCAGGCCCTCCTCGACGCCGTCCACCAGGACGATCGCGGACTGCCGTCCGGAGAGGGCGGGCAGGATCCGGTCCTCGACGTGCTTGGTGGCCGCGACCTGGGGCTCCAGTTCCCGGGCGACGGCGTCCGCCAGCTCCGGGGAGTCGGTGACCAGGACCGCGGCGGCCAGCGGGTCGTGCTCGGCCTGGCTGATCAGGTCGGCGGCGATGTGGACCGGGTCGGCGGTGGCGTCGGCGAGGACGGCGATCTCGGTGGGTCCGGCCTCGGCGTCGATGCCGATCCGGCCGGTGAAGTAGCGCTTGGCGGCGGCGACCCAGATGTTGCCGGGGCCGGTGACCATGGCGGCGGGCGGGCAGGACTCGGTGCCGTAGGCGAACATGGCGACGGCCTGGGCGCCGCCGACCGCGTACACCTCGTCCACGCCGAGCAGGGCGCAGGCGGCGAGGATGGTGGGGTGCGGCAGTCCGCCGTGCTCGCGCTGCGGCGGGGAGGCCAGCGCCAGCGAGGGCACGCCCGCCTCCTGCGCCGGGACGACGTTCATGACCACGGAGGACGGGTACACGGAGCGGCCGCCGGGGGCGTAGAGCCCGACGCGGTCGACGGGCACCCACTTCTCGGTGACGGTGCCGCCGGGCACGACCTGGGTGGTGTGGGTGGTGCGGCGCTGGGCGCGGTGGACCAGCCGGGCGCGGCGGATCGACTCCTCCAGACCCGCCCGCACGGCGGGGTCGAGGGCGTCGAGGGCCTCGGTGAGCGCCTCGGCGGGCACCCGGACCCGGTCGAGGGTGACCCCGTCGAACCGCTTCGCCAGGTCGATCAGCGCCGCGTCGCCCCGATGATGCACGTCCTCGCAGAGGGGGCGCACCTTCTCCAGGGCGGCCTCGACGTCGAAGTCGGCACGGGGCAGCAGGTCGCGCAGGGCGCCACCCTCGGGGAGGGCGTCGCCGCGCAGATCGATTCGGGAGATCACGGGCTCAATTCTCGCAGACGCCCCAGGCGCACCGGGCTGGCGTATCAATGACTGATACGGCGCCCGGCGGGCCGGTGCGGCGCGCCCGGGGAACGCCCGGCGCGCCGGGGCGTCCGGTGCGCGACGCGCGGTGCGCACACTCCCAATCCACCTCACCGTCCGTGTTCACATCGTCACACAACGGGTATGAACGACTGTACGAGCCACCGGGGCGGGTGGGCCGCGCGGGATCGAGGGGATCACCCACCCGGAACGGAACGGCCCGGGCGCCCCGAGCGGCGCGCGATCACGGGGACCGGCGGGCCGGCCACGGCGCCGGGACCGGTCGCCGGAGCCCGGAACCGTCACCCCGGGTGACCCCTCGCCGGCCCACGGGCCGGCGCGCGCGGCACCGAAGGCACCGGCGGCACCGGACGGCCCAAGGAGGAGACGTGGTGGGCGGCAGTGACACGGATACGGACACGGATCACGGGGATCGCACCGAGCGCGCGGACCACGGAGGCCATGGGGGCCATGGGGGCCATGGGGGTCACGAAGACCACGAGGACGACACCGTGACCCGGACCGGGGATCCGCCGGACGGGCTCACCGCCGCCGAGGTCGGGATGTGGCAGGCGTTCCGCAACGGCAGCCGCTACGACCTGCGGGCGGGCGACCCCTTCGTGGACGATCCGCACGGCGGACGGCCCTGGGGCCCGGAGCGGACGGTGCGCGCCCGGGTGGTGTGCTGGCTGCTGCTGGACGGGCCGCCCGCGCGGCCCGGCCGGGTGGCCTCGCTGAAGCTGACCGGGGTGCTCCTCAGCGGCACCCTGGACCTGGCGGGCGGCGCCGTCACCCCGTACGTGGAGCTGGACCGGTGCCGGTTCGAGCGGGAAGTGCTGCTGCCCGAGGCCGGGTTCACCACGCTGCGGATGGTGGACTGCGCCGTGCCCCGGCTGGAGGCGGCCCGGCTGCGCACCGAGGGCGATCTGCATCTGCCGCGCTGCCGCTTCCAGCACGGCATCCGGATGACCGACGCCCAGATCGGCACGGACCTGCTGCTCAGCCAGGCCGTGGTGTTCGGGGACCGGCGCGGCCGGGCGATCGTGGCGGACGGGATGAGCGTGGGCCAGGACCTCCAGGCGGAGCTGCTGGAGGCGTACGGCGAGGTCAGCCTGCGCGGCGCCAAGGTCGGGGTGTCGCTGAGCCTGCGCGGCAGCCACCTCGCCAACCCGTACGGGGACCGCGCGCTCAACGCCCCGCAGCTGACCGTGGAACGCACCCTGTACCTGACGCCCGCGAGCGTCGGCGACCCGCTGACCCGGGGCACCACCCCGGCGCACGGCACCCGGGTGCGGTGCTTCGAGTGCCGGGGCGGGGTGCGGCTGGACGACGGGCGGTTCGGGGACGCGGTGGACCTGGCCGGGGCCCGGTTCGCCCTCACCGACGACCAGGAGCTGTCGCTGCGCCGGGTGCAGACCCCGGAGCTGCGCTTCCTCGGCGAGCACCCCGAGCGGGGCCGGGCGGTGCTGTCGGGCGCCCGGGTGGTGAACCTGGTCGACCGGTGGACGAGCTGGCCCGGCGCGGGCCGCCTCCAGATGGGCGGCTTCTGGTACGAGCACCTGGTGCCGGTCGGCGCCTTCCCGCTGGCCAGGCGGCTGGAGTGGGTCGCGGCGGCCACCCCCGAGTACCACCCGGAACCCTACGAACGGCTCGCCGCGGTGCTGCGCGACAGCGGGGAGGACGCGGAGGCCCGGGAGGTGCTGCTCGCCAAGCAGCGGCGGCGCCGGGAGACGCTGCCGCTGGCGGGCAAGACATGGGGCTACCTCCAGGACTGGACGGTCGCCTACGGGTACCGGCCGGGCCGCGCGGCGCTGTGGATGACGGTGCTGTGGGGCGCCTGCGGGGTCGCGTTCTCCCGGGCCGCGCCGCCCCCGATGAAGCCGGACGACCATCCGGAGTGGAACGCCGCGCTGTTCGCCCTGGACCTGCTGATCCCGGTGATGGACCTGGGACAGGACGGCCACTGGCGGCTCACCGGGCTCTGGCAGTGGTTCGCCACGGCGATGGTGATCGCGGGCTGGACGCTGGCGACGGCGGTGGCGGCGGGGGCGACCCGGCTGCTGCGGCGCGGCTGACGTCCGCCCGCGCCCGCCTTCCCGCCTCTCACGCCCTCACGCCGCCTTCCCGCACCAGCGCCCCACTCATGCCGTCCGGCGGCCGTGGCGACGTCCGCCCGGGCCGACCGTCCGTCAGATCGCCCCGCCCCCAAGGCCCTTGCCGTGCCGCACCCCATCGCCTTTACCGGGACTTGACCATGCGGGAAGCAACCCGCGCGCGGTTACCGAACCGTCACCGTGATCCCCTGGTGCCGGTCCCACCTGCGGTTTTCAATGGTTCGGACCATGGCTCTGCTGCGTGCCCTCATCCGCACCGCCCGGATGGCCCGACACACCGCCTCGCTCGCCGCGGGACTCCCCGCCGACGACGAGGTCCTGCTCGACGCTCCGGACGACCGGCTGGGCCCCGCGCTGGTGGCCGCCGGACAGGGCGAGCACCGCCCCGCGGCCGAGCTGCTCGCCGCCACCCGGGAGGGCGCCGAGTGGGAGGACCGCGACCGCTACGCGATGCGGCTCGCCGCGTTCGCGGGCGCCCGGCCCGAATGGCTCGACCGGTGGCGGAGCACCGCCCCCGACGACCCGGACGTGCTGCTGCTCACAGCCGAGCGGGCGGTCGCCGTGGCCTGGGAGGGTCCCGGCCCCGCCCGCGCCGACCTGCTCCAGACGGCCACCCCGCTCGTCACCGCCGCCGCCGAGGGCGACCCCCGCGACCCGGTGCCCTGGCGGGTCGCCCTCGACCACGCCCGGGGCCTGGCCGCCCCGCACCCCCCGTTCGAGGAGCTGTGGGCCGAGGCGGTGCGCCGCTCCCCCCACCACTACGGCTGTCACGTCGCCGCCCTGCGCTTCCTGGCCGCCGCCGGGGGCGAGGCCGGACACGTCCAGTGCTTCGACTTCGCGGAGCGCGCCGCCCACGACGCCCTGCCCGACTCCCTGGTGCAGGCGCTGCCGGTACGCGCCGTCTTCGGCCATCTGGCCTCCCGCAGCGGCCCCGGCGCGGTGCCCCGGGCCCGGCTCGACGCCGCCGCGGACCGGGGCGTCGCCCTGTCCGCCCGCTACCCGCCCGGCGACCCCTGGCCCGCCGAGGTGCGCAACCTGCTGGTCTGCGTGCTGGTGCGGCTGGAACGCTGGCACGAGGCGCTGGAACAGCTGCGGCGCACCGGCCCGCACGCCACCTCGTTCCCCTGGGACCGGTTCTCCGACGATCCCCTCGGACGGTTCCTGGAGTTGCGGGACGGGGTCAGGACCGAGGTGGCCGCAGCGACCCCGCTGCGCGCCCGGCCGGGGCGGGCACCCTCCGGCGACCACTAGGCTTGCACGTCGTGACCACCGTCCGGCTGCCGCTGTTCCCGCTCAACTCGGTCCTGTTCCCGGGGCTCGTCGTCCCCCTGAACGTCTTCGAGGAGCGCTATCGCGCCCTGATGCGCGATCTGCTGAAGACCCCCGACGACGAACCCCGCCGTTTCGTGATCGTCGCGATCCGGGACGGCCACGAGGTCGCGCCCAGCGCGCCGGGGCTGCCCGATCCGACCGCCCTCCCGGAGCGCGGCCCCGCCGCGGGCTTCGGACCGGACCCGCTCGCGGCGTTCCACGGCACGGGGTGCGTCGCCGACGCGGCGACCCTGCGGGAGCGCCCCGACGGCGGTTTCGAGGTCATCGCCACCGGCACCACCCGGGTGCGGCTGCGCTCCGTGGACGCCTCCGGCCCCTATCTGACGGCCGAGGTGGAGGAGCTGGCCGAGGAGCCCGGCGACGGGGCGGGCGCCCTCGCCGAGGGCGTGCTGCGGGCCTTCCGGGCCTATCAGAAGCGGCTCGCCGGGGCCCGCGAGCGGTCCCTGTCCACCAACGGGGACCTGCCCGACGAGCCCTCCGTGGTCTCCTACCTGGTCGCCGCCGCGATGATGCTCGACATCCCGGCCAAGCAGCGGCTGCTCCAGGCCCCCGACACCGCGTCCCGGCTGCGGGAGGAGCTGCGGCTGCTGCGCAGCGAGACCGCGATCCTGCGTAATCTGCCGTCGGTGCCCGCCACGGACCTCACCCGCGCGCCCACCAGCCTGAACTGACACCACCGCACGACCGGGCGGCCGAGCGCCCGGCACCGAGGAACGGAAGCGGCCCGATGGCGAAGAAGCAGAAGCAGCAGAGCGGCGGGACGCCCGCGACCGTGGCCCTGACGGCGGCGGGCACGGCGTTCACCGTCCACTCCTACACCCATGACCCGGCCCACCCCTCGTACGGGGAGGAGGCCGCCGAGGCGATGGGCGTCTCCCCGGACCGGGTGTTCAAGACCCTGGTCGCCGAGGTGGACGGCGAGCTGACGGTCGCGGTGGTCCCGGTCGCGGGAAGCCTCGATCTGAAGGCCCTGGCGGCGGCGGTCGGCGGCAAGCGGGCGACGATGGCCGACCCGGCGGCGGCGGAGCGGGTGACCGGATACGTCCGGGGCGGGATCTCCCCCCTCGGACAGCGCAAGCGGCTGCGCACCGTGCTGGACTCCTCGGCCGGGGAGCACCCCACGATCTGCGTGTCGGCCGGACGCCGCGGCCTGGAGGTCGAACTGGCCCCCGCCGACCTGGCGGCGCTGACCCGGGCGGTGCTGGCGCCCGTCGGACGCGGCTGAGCCCCCCCGGCGGCCGGTACGCGCCGCCCGGGGAGCCGCCGTCAGCGGGAACCGCCGGGGGACTCCCGCTAGCGGTGCCCGTCGGCTCCGGACCCGTGCGGACGTCCGTCCCCGGGCGGGGGCGCGTAGGGGTTCCCGTCCCCCGGCGGGTGCGGCGGGCGGACGTCCCCGGACGGCGGGGCGTACGGGTTCCCGTCGCCGGAGGGGCGCGGGTACGGGTCGCCGCCGTGGGACGGGGACGGGTCGCCGTCGCCGGACGGGGGCGTGTACGGATCGCCGCTGCCGGAGGGGCGCGGGTACGGGTTCCCGTCGCCGGGCGGGGGCGCGTACGGGTCGCGGGCCGGGTCGGCGGGGCCGGGAGCGGGCGCCCAGTGGCCGGGGCCGCCCCGGTGGAGCTCCTCGTACGGGTCCGGGTCCCGGGGGCCGAACAGGGCGGTCAGACAGAGGTGCGCCAGGAGCGCGGCGACGGGCCACGCCAGCAGCACCCCACGGGCCTCCAGCTTCAGGGGCGCGTCGAAGGTGACGCCCTTGCCGACCTCCTTGGCGTGCGCCACCACGTCCTCGGACGGGCCCAGCCACACCCCGAGCCGCCACGCCAGCAGCGCGCCGAGCAGACCGCCGAGGGCGAGCGCCACGACCTGCGGGACCCCGCCCCGGCGGCGCAGCAGGAAGACCACCAGCGCGCTCAGCACGCCGAACCCCACGGCGAGCAGGGTGAACGTTCCGTCGATGCCGATGGCCTGTTCGCCCTCGGTGTCCTTGAGGTAGACCGCGTCGGCGTCCGAGACCAGCGGGACCCGGGGTGCCAGCCACAGCCACAGCGTCCCCAGCAGCAGACCCGCGGCGGCGACCGCGACCGTGATCACGGCGGCCTCGCGGAGTTCGGCCGCCAGTCCGGGACCGGTGCCCTGCCCCGATCCGTCGCCGGGCTCCCCGGCGGGCGGTCCGGAGGGCGGGTCGCCCCAGCCCCCCTGGGCGGGCGGCTGGTCATGGGGTGGTGGCGTCAGGGGTGCGGTCACCCTGACATCGTGCCAGCCCGTCGCCCGGCCCGCGTCACCGGACGGCGGCCCGCCGGTACGCCCAGGTCGCCACGGCCAGCGAGACCACGCCGACCCCGGCGCAGACGGCCAGGTGGAGTCCGACGACCCCCCAGTCGGGGTGGGGCGCGAAGGTCCGCGCGAACGCCTCCACCCCGTAGGTGGAGGGCAGCAGGTCCCGTCCGTACTGGACCACCGTGGGCAGTCGTTCGGGCGGCAGCACCCCGAGGAGCAGCGCCGCCGACATGCCGAGCTGGCCGAGGAGGGTGGCGAGTTCGGGCCGGGGCGCGAGCAGCCCGAGGGCGGCGCCCAGCCCGGCGAGGGCGGCCCCGGCGAGCGGGATCACCGCGAGCAGCACCCACAGGTGGGTGAAGGGCAGCTGGAACAGGACGCAGCCGACGGCGGCGGTCAGCAGGGTGCCCGGCACCGTGAAGGAGGCGTACGCGGCGGCGGCCCCGAGGACCACCGCGGCGGGCGGGACGGGCAGCGTCGCGTAGTGGTCGAGGCCGCCGTCCGCCCGCAGCCGCCCGAAGTACTGGGCGAGCAGGTTGAGCGCGACGAACGCCACCACGAGGACGCTGGACCCGGCGACCACGGCCCGCGCCTCCTCGCCGCCGTCCACCACCCCGCGCATCAGGACCATGATCCCGACGGACTGGAAGGTGGCGACGAACAGCAGCGGGATGCGGGCGACCCGGGCCCGGGAGAGCTGGGCCCGGTACACGGCGGCGAGCGCGGGCAGCAGCCGGGCGCGGGGCGCCAGCCCGGCGGGCGCGGGGCGGCTCGCGGGGCGGGCGGCTCCGGTGCGACGGGACAGTGCCTCGGCGGGTACGACGGTCACGGGGTGAGGCTCCTGTTCCTGACCGCGTGCTGAGCGGCGTCCGTGGGTGGTCGGTGGGTCACGCCTTCACCAGGCCCGTCGCACCGCTGTCGGTGCCGCCGAGGGCCAGGTAGACGTCCTCCAGGCTGGGGGTGGCCAGGGTGAAGTCGTCCAGGGCGGCGAAGGCCGCGCCGCCGGTGACGGCGGCGACCGCCGCCCGGGCCTCGTCGGGGGCGAGCCGCAGCACCCAGCGGCGGCCGGACTCGGTGGCGAGCGGGCGCAGGGCGGTCACCTCGGGGATGTCGAGGGGGGCGCGCTCCCGCCAGACCAGTTCCACCCGGACCTCCCCGGCGAGCCGCTCCTTGAGCCCGGTCGGGGTGTCGCAGGCGATGACCCGGCCCCGGTCGAGGACGGCGACCCGGTCCAGGACGGTCTCGGCCTCGATGACGTTGTGGGTGACGAGCAGCACGGTGGTGCCGTGTTCGGCGCGGCGCCGGTCCACCGCGGCCCACACCGCGCGCCGGGCGAGGGGGTCCATGGCGGTGGTGGGCTCGTCCAGCACCAGCAGGGGCCGTTCGCCGACGAGGGCGGCGGCGACGCAGGCGAGCCGTCGCTGGCCGCCGGAGAGCCGGGCGAGGGGGCGGGCGGCGAGCGGGGTGAGTCCCAGTTCGTCGAGGACGGCGTCGCGTTCGGCGCGGGCTGCGCGGACGTCGAGGCCGCGCAGCCGGGCGGTGGTCTCGGCGGCGAGGGAGACGGTCAGCTCGTCGAGGGCGCTGGACTCCTGGCCGAGGTAGGCGAGGATGCGGGCGGCCCGTTCGGGGTGACGGACGATGTCGTGGCCGAGGATCTCGATGCCGCCGGAGTCGGGGCGCATCAGTCCGGTGAGCTGCCGGACGAGGGTGGACTTGCCCGCGCCGTTGGGGCCGAGCAGTCCGAAGATCTCACCGCGCCGGACGTCGAGGCGGACCCCGTCGGTGGCCCGGACCTCGGGGGTGGCGGGGGCGCCGCGGCGGCCCCGGGTGGCCGGGTAGGTCTTCACCAGGTCGCGCACCGCGCACACCACGTCGCCGAGAGGTTCCGGGGGTGCGGGGCGCGTACTCACGAAGAGGGAGCCTACGGGGTGCGGGGGCGCCGGTGTGCCTCCGGGGTGGCGCAAGCCGCCGGGGGGCGGGTCGCCGCCCCCGCCGGGACGGGGGCGGCGGTCACCGCGCGACGGAGGCCAGCCGCGTCCCGGCAGGGGGCGGATCACTCCCGCCGGGGCAGCGGGCCGGTCCCCGCCCGGGGTGACGGACCGCCCCCGCAGAGGGGTGACGGATCGGCGCACGTGGCGGACGAACCTCTCCCGCCGGGGCAACGGCCACCACGCGACGGAGGCCGGACCGTGCTCCGGCAAGGGAGTGGATCACTCCCCACCGGAGTGGCGGATCACTTCCCGCCGGGGCGGCGGGCCGGTCCCCACCAGGGTGACGGACCGGGTCCGCCCGGAGTGACGGCCCGGTGCACGTGGGGACGGACCTCCCCCGGCCGGGCACCCGGCCACCACACGAGGGATGCCGGAGCGCGCTCCGGCAGGGAATGGATCACTCCTCGCCGGGGTGGCGGATCACTTCCTGGCGGGGCGGCGGAGAGTCCCCACCGGGGTGACGGACCGGTCCCCGCCTGGGGTGACGGGCCGGTCCCCGCCCGGGGTGACGGGTCCGTGCACGTGGGGACGGGCCTCCCCCGGCGGGACACCCGGTCACTTCCCGGCGAGGACGGACCGTTCACCAGCGGGGCGCCGGACCGTTCCCAGGCGGGGACGGACCGCTCCCGCCGGGAAGCCGACCGTTCGCCGCCGGGGTGCCGGACCTCTTCCCGGCGGGTGACGGTTCGCCCACCGGCAGGGGACGGCCCGGCACCCGGGAAGGCGGCCGGTCACTCCCCGGCGGGGGCGTGCGCGGTGATGCGGGGGTCCACCTCGCGCCAGAATCCGGCGCGGATCGCGTACCGGTCGTTCTCGTCGATCTGGTCGTCCTTGTGGGCCAGCAGACCGAAGCGGGCGGCGTAGCGCAGCAGTTCCCCGTCGATGCGGTGCGGGACCCGGGGGTAGAGGGCGGAGAGCCGGGAGAGGACGGCGGGTTCGGGCAGCCGTCCCGTCCAGCGGCGGGCGAAGACCTGGCCGACCTCGTAGGGGTCGCCGCCGACGGTGGTGATGTCCTCCTCGCGGTCCGCCCAGCGCTGTTCGGCGCTGGTGAGCTGGGCGAGGGTGGGCAGGGCGGCGATCTCGGGGGGTTCGGCGGGGCCGGGACGGTCCACCCAGCCCTTGTCGGAGGACCAGCGCAGGGTGGCGCCGGGGGGCTGGGCGGGGGTGACCGGGGCGGCGGCGGCCGGGGCGCGGAGCGCGGCCAGGTCCTTGGGAGTGGGCACCTTGCTGCCCCGCTCGGGGGCGGGGGCCTCGTGACGGGCGGGGCCCTCGTGGGCGGCGGGGTGCGCAGGGGCGGCGGGACCGGGGGCGGGGGCGCGGCCGGTCGGCGGGGCCGGGGCGAGGGCGGGGTCGGGGAGCGGGGCGGAGAGGATCGCGGCGATCTCGGGGCGGGGCGCGGGCTGCGGGGCGCACGCCCCGGCCGTGTCCCGGGCGCGGACGGCACGGGTGATCCAGCTCCGGTCGAGGACGCTGCGCTCGTCGGCCTCGGCGACCAGGTCCTCCGACTGGTTGTAGTCGCCGTCGGCGGCCTGGACGGCCCAGAGGTGGACGGCGACCCCGTGTTCCTTGGCGGCCATCATCCCGGGCAGCAGATCGCCGTCGCCGGTGACCAGGACGATGTCCGAGCAGGCCCGGTTGCGGGCGAGTTCGGTCAGCTCGGCGTGCATGGCCGCGTCCACGCCCTTCTGCGCCCAGCGGCCGTCGCTGCGGGTCAGAGCGCCGAGGCGGACGGTGACCCGGGACATCACCCGGAGTCTGCGGTGTTCGGGCTGGGGGACGCGGTCGGGGGCGCCGTCGAACCAGTAGATGCGCAGCAGCGGGCGTTCGGTGTCCCGCTCGGCGCGTTCGCGCAGCCCCTGGATCAGGGCGGTGTGGTCGACGGTGATGCGGGAGCGCGACGGCTCTCCGGCGAGGAGACTCGCGGCGGCTCCCAGCAGGTATCCGGCGTCGACCAGGACGACACAGCGTTCCACGCGACCCACCCTCTTTCCTGAACTGTCCCCGCGGCGTGCGACGGGATGTCCTGAAGGCCGTCCGCTCAGGACCACGGACCTTCCCGGGGCCGTGTCCCCGCCGGGGACGCGGGCCCGCGTCGGGGTTTCCCCGGGCGTGCTTCGAGTCTGCCCGAACGGCGGGGGCCGGGCGGCCCGAACTCGATCATCGGCGTGGCGGATTCACCCGTGGCGGTTCCGTTCCCCCCGTCACCCGGGGTAAATCTCCGACATGCACTACTTGTCCTCTTGTGTGAGTCTGGTCCCGGCTCTGGCCCCCAGATCCCCCTACAGGAGGCAGATCACCATGGCCAAGAACAAGAACCGCAAGCACGGCGGCCAGCAGAACCGCTCCTCGGCCGCCGAGCGGGGCACCCAGGACGCCCAGCGGTCCTCCATCGAGTCCCAGGCGGAGCAGCGTCAGACCCAGGTCACCCCCGGGGACGTGGCGCGCAAGGGGCGTCAGAAGCGCTTCGGCCACAACTGATCCACCCCGCGGCCCGGCCGGTGCGCCGTTCCCACGGCCCGGCGGGCGGTCACGACGGAAGAGGGGCGCGCCCGTTCGGGCGCGCCCCTCTTCACCACTGTGCGCCCCGGATGGCGGGGCGGACGGTCAGCCCGCCAGACAGGACGGGCCGAGCAGGACCTTCAGATCGCCGAAGAGCGCCGGGTCGGGCTGGACCCGATGCCGGTCCAGCCGCAGCACGGTGGTCTTGCGGGGGCCCTCCAGCCGGATCCGCACCTCGCTGTTGCCCTTGTGGTGGCCGAGGATCTCGCCGAGGCGGCTGACCATCGGCGGGGTGACCTTGACCGCCGGGATGGTGATCACCACGGGGGCGTCGGCGCCCGCGTGGGTGAGGTCGGGGACCTGGAGCTCCATCGCGACCAGCCGGGGCACGTCCTCCCGCTTGTCGAGCCGCCCCTTGACGAAGACCACCGCGTCCTCGACCAGCTGGGTGGACACCAGCTGGTAGGTGGCGGGGAAGAACATGCACTCGATGGACCCGGCCAGGTCCTCGACGGTGGCGATGGCCCAGGCGTTGCCCTGCTTGGTCATCTTGCGCTGGAGGCCGGAGATGATGCCGCCGATGGTGACGACCGCGCCGTCCGCGTGCTCGCCCCCGGTGAGCTGGGAGATCGAGGCGTCCGCCTTGTCCGACAGGACGTGCTCGATGCCGAACAGCGGGTGGTCGGAGACGTACAGCCCGAGCATCTCGCGCTCCTGGGCCAGCAGGTACGTCTTCTCCCACTCGTCGGGGGAGAACTCCACGTCGAGGCCGAAGCCCGGTTCGTCGGCGCCCTCGTCGCCCATCCCGCCGAAGAGGTCGAACTGCCCCTCGGCCTCCTTGCGCTTCACCTGGACGACGTTGTCGATCATGGGCTCGTACTGGGCGGTGAGGCCCTTGCGGGTGTGGCCCATGGTGTCGAAGGCGCCCGCCTTGATCAGCGACTCGGTGGTGCGCTTGTTGCAGACGACGGCCTCGACCTTGTCCAGGTAGTCCGGGAAGGAGGCGTACCGTCCCTTGGCCTTGCGGCCCCGGATGATCGAGTCCACGACGTTGGTGCCGACGTTGCGCACCGCGGAGAGCCCGAAGAGGATCACGTCGTCGCCCTGGGCGGCGAAGTTCGCCATCGACTCGTTGACGTTGGGCGGCAGCACCTTGATGCCCATGCGGCGGCACTCGTTGAGGTAGACCGCCGACTTGTCCTTGTCGTCCTTGACCGAGGTGAGCAGTCCCGCCATGTACTCGGCGGGGTAGTTCGCCTTGAGGTACGCGGTCCAGTACGAGACCAGTCCGTACGCGGCGGAGTGGGCCTTGTTGAAGGCGTACCCGGCGAACGGCACCAGCACGTCCCACAGCGCCTGGATCGCCTCGTCGCTGTACTCGTTCTTCCGGGCGCCCGCCTGGAAGATCGCGAAGTTCTTCGCCAGTTCCTCGGGCTTCTTCTTGCCCATCACCCGGCGGAGGATGTCGGCCTCGCCGAGCGAGTACCCGGCGATGATCTGGGCGGCCTTCTGCACCTGCTCCTGGTAGACGATCAGGCCGTAGGTGACGTCCAGGACCTCCCTCAGGGGCTCTTCCAGCTCCGGGTGGATCGGGGTGATCTCCTGCTGCTTGTTCTTGCGCAGCGCGTAGTTGGTGTGCGAGTTCATGCCCATCGGGCCCGGCCGGTACAGGGCCGACACGGCGGAGATGTCTTCGAAGTTGTCGGGCTTCATCAGCCGCAGCAGCGAGCGCATGGGGCCGCCGTCGAACTGGAAGACGCCGAGGGTGTCACCGCGCTGGAGGAGTTCGAAGGTCTTGGGGTCGTCCAGCGGCAGGCTCAGGAGGTCGATGTCGACGTCCTTGTTGGCCTTCACCATCTTGACGGCGTCGTCCATGATGGTGAGGTTGCGCAGCCCGAGGAAGTCCATCTTCAGCAGGCCGAGCGACTCGCAGCTCGGGTAGTCCCACTGCGTGATGGTCACGCCGTCGGTGTGCCGGACCCAGACCGGGACGTGGTCGGTGATCGTCTCGCTGGACATGATCACGCCCGCGGCGTGCACGCCCATCTGCCGCACCAGGCCCTCCACGCCGCGCGCGGTGTCGATGACCTTCTTGACGTCCGGCTCGTTCTCGTACATCCCCCGGATCTCGCCCGCCTCCGAGTAACGCGGGTGGGAGGAGTCCAGGATGCCGGAGAGCGGGATGCCCTTGCCGAGGACGTCGGCGGGCATCGCCTTGGTGAGGCGGTCGCCCATGGCGTACGGGTAGCCGAGGACGCGCGCGGAGTCCTTGATGGCGTTCTTGGCCTTGATGGTGCCGTAGGTGCCGATCATGGCGACCTTGTCGGCGCCGTACTTCTCCGTCACGTACCGGATGACCTCGACGCGCCGGCGCTCGTCGAAGTCGATGTCGACGTCGGGCATGGAGACGCGCTCGGGGTTCAGGAAGCGCTCGAAGATCAGACCGTGCGGGATCGGGTCGAGGTCGGTGATGCCCATGGCGTAGGCGACGATCGAACCGGCCGCCGAGCCACGGCCCGGGCCCACCGCGATGCCCTGGTTCTTCGCCCACATGATGAAGTCGGCGACCACCAGGAAGTAGCCCGGGAAGCCCATCGAGATGATGGTGTCCATCTCGTACTCGACCTGCTTGATGCGGTCGTCCGGGATGCCGTCCGGGAAGCGGCGGCGCATCCCGGCCATGGTCTCCTCGCGGAACCAGGAGACCTCGGTGTACCCCTCGGGGATGTCGAACTTCGGCATCAGGTCCCGCTTGCCGAACATCCCCTCGGTGTCGACCTGCTCCGCGACCAGCAGGGTGTTGCGGCACCCCTCCTGCCAGGCGTCCGAGGAGTCGATGGCGTACATCTCGTCCGTGGACTTCAGGTAGTAGCCGGTGCCGTCGAACCGGAACCGGTCCGGGTCGGAGAGGTTCTTGCCGGTCTGGATGCACAGCAGCGCGTCGTGCGCCACCGACTCCGAGGCGTAGGTGTAGTGCGAGTCGTTGGTGACGATCGGGGGGATGCCGAGCTTCTTGCCGATCTCCAGCAGCCCGTCCCGCACCCGGCGCTCGATCTCGATGCCGTGGTCCATCAGCTCCAGGAAGTACCGGTCCTTGCCGAAGATGTCCTGGTAGTCGGAGGCGGCCTTGAGCGCCTCGTCGAACTGGCCGAGCCGCAGCCGCGTCTGGAGCTCCCCCGAGGGACACCCGGTGGACGCGATCAGCCCCTCCGACCACCGCGCGATGGTCTCCCGGTCCATCCGGGGCCACTTCTGGAGCCAGCCCTCCGCGTACGCGTCCGAGGAGAGCCGGAAGAGGTTGTGCAGCCCCGTCGCGTTCGACGCCCAGATCGTCTTGTGGGTGTAACCACCCGAACCGGACACGTCGTCCCGCTTCTGGTGCGGCTGGCCCCACTGGATCTTGCGCTTGTTGCGCCGGGACTCCGGGGCGACGTACGCCTCGATGCCGATGATCGGGGTGATGCCCGCCTTCGTCGCCTGGTGGAAGAAGTCGTACGCCCCGTGGAGGTTGCCGTGGTCCGTCATCGCGATGTGCGTCATGCCCATCTCGCCGCACGCGTTGAACATGTCCTTCAACCGCGCGGCACCGTCCAGCAGCGAGTACTGGGTGTGGACGTGCAGGTGCGTGAACGGCGGTTTCGACACGGTGCGGCCTCCAGCGGAAACGGTCGGCGACGGTCTGGGGGGACAGCGTGGAAGTCTACGTCTCCGGACCGACAGCCCCGGGTCACCCGAGGCGCGGGACCCCCCTCGCCGACGGCCGGGAACCGCCCCCGCCGGAACGGGACGGAACCGGACGAACGGATGTGCGGGCACTCGACGGGGACCCCGCGCGTTGAACGGGACGGGCACCGCGTGGCGGCGCGGCGACGACGTCCGACGCGGCGCCCCGACCGCCCGGCCGCCCCGGATCACCGCGGGCACCACGGCACCACGTACGGCAGCACCGCAGCACCTCAGCAGGAGGCACCCTCACATGTCGGCACCGTCCGCTTCACCGGTCCCCCCGGCACCGTCCGCCCGTCCCGACGCGGCGGACGCTCCCGGCGCGCCCGACGCGCCGTCCCCGACGGCCTCCGCACCCGGCGACGGGCGTCACGGCGGGCACGGCACCGGAGACGGCCCCGGGCACGGCACCGGACGCGGCGAGGAGATCCTCACCGTCTTCGACGCGGCCTTCGGAGAGCTGCTGGCCGCCGACCCGGCGGCGTTCCGGGTGAAGTTCCGCAAGATGGCCGCCTCCGCGTTCGCCTTCTACCGGGGCACGGCCTGCCTCTTCTACCACGACCTCGCCGCCGAGGGCGCCGTGCCCGCCCGGGGCCCCTACCTGGACGAGCGGACCTCCCGGGTGTGGATCCACGGCGATCTGCACGCCGAGAACTTCGGCACCTACATGGACTCCCAGGGCCGTCTGCTGTTCAACGTCAACGACTTCGACGAGGCGTACGTCGGGCCCTTCACCTGGGACCTCAAGCGCTTCGCCGCCTCGGTGGCGCTGATCGGGTACGCGAAGGCCCTCGGCGACGGACAGATCTCCGACCTGGTGCGGGCCTACGCGGCGGCCTACCGCGAGCGGATCCGCGTCCTGGCGGCCGGGACCCCGGGCGAGGAGGTGCCGCCGTTCGACCTGGACACCGCCGAGGGCCCGCTGCTGGGCGCGCTGCGCGCGGCCCGGTCGCGCACCCGGTTCGGGCTGCTCGACTCGATGACGGAGATCCGCGACTTCGAGCGGCGCTTCGCCCCGGGCGGCGGCGCGGTCGAACTGGACGCGGCCACCCGCTACAAGGTCCTCGCCGCCTTCGACGGCTATCTGGAGACGCTCCCCGAGTCCTCGCTGACCCGGCCCGACTCCTACCGGGTCAAGGACGTGGTGGGCCGCCGGGGCGTGGGCATCGGCTCGGCCGGACTCCCCTCGTACAACATCCTCCTGGAGGGGAACAGCGACGCCCTGGAGAACGACGTCGTGATCTACCTCAAGCAGGCGCAGACCCCGGCCGTGTCGCGGCACCTCACCGACCGGGCGATCCGGGAGTACTGGCACCACGAGGGCCACCGCACGGTGATCTCCCAGCGCGCCCTCCAGGCGCACGCCGACCCCTGGCTGGGCTGGACCGAGCTGGACGGCGCCGGACAGCTCGTCGCGGAGGTGTCCCCGTACGCGGTGGACCTCGACTGGTCCGACATCGACGACCCGGCGGAGATCACCGCCGTCGTCGCGGACCTGGGCCGGGCCACCGCCACCATGCACGCGGCGGCCGACGACGAGAGCGGGCACTCGGAGCTGGTGCCGTTCTCCACGGAACGGGCGATCGACGCCGCCATCGCCGCCGACGAGGACGGCTTCGGGGAACTGCTGGTGGACTTCGCGCACCACTACGGGGCCCGGGCCCGACGGGACCACCAGACGTTCGTCGACCTGTTCCGCAACGGCCGGATACCCGGTCTGTAGCCACCGCGCCGGGCCCCGGCGGCCCACAGGCATCCTTTAGCGCTCGCTTACCCCGGCCCATGGGAGACTCCTGGACGATGGACATATCCGGTACCCCGCTCAGAGCCGTGCGCGCGGCACTGTTCACGGCCCTGGCCGTGACGCTGTCGACCGCGTCGCACGTGCTGCTGTCCGGGGTGCCGCTGCCCTTCACCACGACCGTGGCCGTCACGCTCGCCGTCTTCGCGCTCGCCTTCGCCCTCACCGGGCGCGGGGAGCGCGGCTTCGCCCCCATCGCGGCGCTGCTGGTGCCGCTGGAACTGGCCGCCGACACCGTGTTCACCGTGGGGCAGCACACCTGCTACGGCCCGGCGGGCGGTCCCATCACCGGGCCGCTGCGTTCGATGGGCCTCGGCGTGCTGTGCGGGGGGCCCGAGGTGGGCACCCCCTTGGCGGTGGTGGCCTCGGGTGACCGGGGCCCCGCCGCGGAACTGCTCGCCCAGTCCGGCCCCGGCGCCCCCTGGCTGCTGCTCGCCGGGCACCTGGGCGTCGGTCTGCTGGCCTCCCTGTGGCTGTGGCGCGGCGAGGCCGCCCTGGCCCGGCTGCTGCGCGCGGCGGCCCTCGGAGCCCTCCGGCCGCTGCTGACCGCCGTCGCGGCGGTCGTCGGCCGCAGCCCCGCCACCGTCCCGGCGCCGCCCGCGTTCCCCCGGACGCGCACCGTCGTCCGACGGCCGATGTGGGCGCACCCGGTGGCCCGCCGGGGACCGCCCCGCTCCCTCGCCACCGTCTGAGCCGTCGCCCCCGCGCGGGGTCGATGACGGCCGGGCCCGTACGACCGCCGGGCGATCCGGCACCCCCACACCTTCCACCCGTGCTCCGCCACGCGCGGAGGCACGTCACCACACGGAGATTCCCCCATGAGCAAGCGGAACAGCCAGGCGGCCAAGACGGCGGCGCGCGAGCGGCTGCGGATCGAGCGCGAGAAGCAGGCGAAGAAGGAGAAGGCGAAGCGGCAGGGCGTCGTGGCCGTCTCGATCGTCGCCGTCCTCGCGGTCGCGGCGGGCGCCGGTTACCTGATCATGGAGTCCAACAAGCCCGAGTACTGGGATCAGGCGGCCAAGGACAAGCTGGTCAAGCCCGCCAACACCAGCGGTGAGAACGGCACCACCGTCGTCGTCGGCAAGGACTCGGCGAAGAAGACCCTGAAGCTGTACGAGGACCCGCGCTGCCCCGCCTGCGCCGGTTTCGAGCAGACGCTCGGCTCGACGATCGCGAAGGACGTCGAGGACGGCAAGTACAAGGTCCAGTTCATCGGCGGCACCTTCATCGACAAGATGGCCGGGGGCGAGGGCTCCCGCAACGCGATGAGCGCGCTGGGCGCCGCCCTGAACGTGAGCCCCGAGGCGTTCGCGGAGTACAAGGAGAAGCTGTACTCCGCCGAGTTCCACCCCGAGGAGTCGAAGGACGAGTTCGCCAAGGACTCCTACCTGATCAAGGTGGCCGACTCGGTCGAGGCCCTGAAGGGCAACGAGAAGTTCCGCAAGGCCGTCGAGGACGGGACCTACGACCGCTGGGCACTGGAGATGTCGCAGTCCTTCACGGACAACGAGGACGGCGTCACCGGTACCCCCTCGCTGGTCATGGACGGCGAGAAGGTCACCGCCGAGGGCTCGGACGCCGCACCCTCGACGGTGGAGGAGTACAACAAGGCGCTCGACGCCGCGCTGAAGGGCTGACGGCTCCGCCGTTTCCCGGCTTCCCCCGGCCCCGGCGCGCGGACACCACCGCGCGCCGGGGCCGGGCGCCTTCACCACCGCCCGGCGTCACCCCGGCAGTTGACGCAGCCGTTCCAGGTCGTCCCGCACCGCCTCCCGCTCCCCGTCGGTGAGGGGGACGGCGACGGCCCCGGCACGGGCGGCCGCCGCGGTCTCCTCGTCGCCGAGCCGCCCGGCGACGTCGGCGCGCAGCACGAGCAGCCGCACCAGCTGGGGCGGGGTGGGGCGCTCGTCCTCCAGCGCCAGCGCCCGGTCCAGGATCCGCGCGGCTCCCAGCGGGTCCTCCTTGGAGTCCGCGAGCAGGGCCGCGTGGTGCAGGGCGCGGGCGAAGGTCTCGCGTGGGGCGGCCCGGTGGGCCTGGTCCCCACTGATCAACTGGCCGACGCGCAGACAGTTGCCGCCCGGGTCCGTCATCAGGAACTGCCGCACCCCGTGGGAGGTGTCGGCCACCGGCCCGATCCGGGGCAGTCCCCGGGTCGGCACCTTCCCGTACGCCGCCTTGAGCCCGGCGCGGAACGCCGTGTGCAGTCCGTCGACGTCATCGGTGCGGACGGCGCAGGTGCTGTACGACTCGGTCGGCTCGTAGCGCTTCATCCCGAAGAAGTGGAGTTCCACGCCGCCGCGCCGGACCACCGCGTACGGGTTGGGGCTCCGCTGTTCGAAGACCACCTCGAAGCCGAGGGCGGTGTAGAAGTCGAGGACCGGCGGGAGGGTCCGGCAGGGCAGGATCGGCGTGGTCGTCTCGGTCATGCCGACAGTCTAGTCAAAATTGAATAGCGAGCGCCGGGGAAAGCCGCGATCAAGTGGTCGGAGGATCGGAGACCGCCCGGTACGCGGCGGCCCGGACCTCCCCCGGCCCGCTCGCACCGACCGCGCACCCGCCGTCCGGGCCGCCGCCCCTGCCGCCGCACGCCCGTGCGTTCGCGCGTCCGGGCCGCCGCACCCACCGCACGCCCGCACGCCCGCACGCTCCGTCTACCCGGCGACCGCCTTCACGCCCCAGCGGCGCCCGCGTCAGCCCTCGGCACCCGAGCCCGCGCTGCCAGAGTCGGCATCGGCATCGGCATCGAGCGACTCCAGGAACCCGAGGACCGAGCGCCAGGTCAGTTCGGCGGCCTCCGCGTCGTGGTCCGGCAGCCCGGGGTCGGTGTAGAGGTGCCCGGCGCCCCGGTAGCGGTGCACCTCGACGTCCGCACCGGCCGCGCGCATCCGCAGGTACCAGGAGTCGACCCACTCCTCCGGCTCGTAGGGGTCCGGGTCGGCGAGGTGCAGCCGCACCGGCAGCCCGTCCAGCCGTGCCGCCTCCGGCACCTCCGACATCGAGTGCAGCAGCACCGCGCCCCGGGCCCGCTCGTCGCCCAGGGCGAGGCTCTGCGCGTAGTACGCCCCCAGGGAGAGGCCCAGGTAGACGAGTCCACGGTCCGAGTACGGGGCGGCGGCCAGGACCGCCCGCTTCAGCAGCTCGTCCTGGCCGGCCTCGTCCCGGTGGGCCAGCGCCTCCTCCTCGGTATCGAAGGCGCGGCCGTCGAACAGGTCCGGCGTCCAGACGTGGTGCCCGGCGGCGCGCAGCCGGTCGGCGGCCTCCCGCACGGCGGGCCGGAGACCGTACATCGAGTGGAAGAGCATGATGTTCATCCGGTCATCCTGACAGCCGGGTCTGACAACGGCCTCCGGGCGGCTTCCCGACCGGCTCACCGACCGGATGCGGACGGGAGGGAGGCGACACAGCGGACGGGACGGGGGCGAGGGCGGACGGGCCGGAGGCACCGGGGCAACAGGCCCGGCCCGAACGCACGACCGGACCGGACGGCCGACCTGACACGGACCTACGACCGGACCGGACGGCCGACCGAACGAACGCGGACGCGGACGCGTGACCGGGCCGCCCGCTCCGGCGCCCGGCCGGGAGCACCGCCCGCCCCGCTCAGCGCAGACTGCGCACGTCGAGATGGCGCAGCACCCGGTCGACGACCTCCGGATCGGCACCCGGTTCGCCACGGGCGGCCAGCACCTCGTGCCGGGCGGCGGACAGCATCTCCCCCTGGATGTGCCGCAGCCGCCGCAGCCGCTCCACGCGCTGGGCGTGCGCCTCGCGCCGTTCCTCGTCGGCCGGGTCGGGGCTGATCCGGGCGCCGATCTCGATCGCCCGGTGCGACAGCTGGTCGACCAGGTCGCCGGGGAGGTCCTCGACCTCCTCGATCTCCCTCAGCCGCCGTCGGGCGGCCTTGGCGGCACGGACGGCGAGCCGCCGCTCGAAGGCGGCCTCCGCCCCGGCGTCGGCCTCCACCCCGAGGGTGCGGACCAGCCACGGCAGGGTCAGTCCCTGGACGACGAGGGTGAACAGGATGACCCCGAAGGCGATGAAGACGATCTCGTCACGGGCCGGGAACGGGTCCCCGTCCTCCGTGCGCAGCGGCAGCGCGAGGGCGAGGGCCACCGAGGCGACCCCGCGCATCCCGGCCCACCACATGACGAGGGTCTCGCGCCAGCTGGTGGGGATCTCCTCGTCCACGTCCCGCCGGGCGTGCAGCCGTTTGGTCAGCCAGGTGGCCGGGAGCAGCCACAGCAGCCGGACCAGGACGACCGCGGCGGCGACGGCGGCGGTCCAGCCGAGCAGCTCGCCCCAGCGGCCCTGGGCGGTCCCGACCGCCTGGTGCAGCTCCAGCCCGATCAGGCCGAAGGCGACCCCGGTGACGAGGGTGTCCACGATCTCCCAGAAGGTGGTGCCCGCCAGCCGCGCGGTGACGTCGTCCGCGCCCAGCGCGTACTCGGCGAGGAACAGCGCGGTGACGAGGACCGCCAGCACCCCCGAGCCCTTCAGCTCCTCCGCCAGCAGATAGGACGCGAACGGGACGAGGAGGGTGAGGCCGATCTGGAGCGTGGCGTCGCCGAGGTACCCCATCAGCCGGTTGGCGGTCCAGCCGATCGCGAGGCCCACGGCGATCGCGACCACGGCGGAGAGCACCAGCTCCACGGCGGCCCTGGGCAGGGAGAAGCTCCCGCTGACCGCCGCGGCGACCGCCACGTGGTAGAGGACGATCGCGGTGACGTCGTTGAACAGCCCCTCGCCCTCCAGGATGGAGACCAGCCGCCGGGGCAGTCCGAGCTGTCCGGCGACGGCCGTGGCGGCGACCGGGTCGGGGGGCGCCACCAGCGCGCCGAGGGCGAGGGCGGCGGCGAGCGGCAGCCCCGGGACGACCGCGTCGGCGACGAACGCGACGGCGGCCGTCGTCACGAAGACGAGGGCGACCGCCAGCAGCAGGATGGGCCGCAGGTTCGCCGTGAACTGCCGCCAGGAGGTGCGCTGCACCGCCGCGTACAGCAGCGGGGGCAGCACCAGGGGGAGGATCAGCTCGGGCGGGAAGTCGACCGCCGGGACGAAGGGCACCAGGGCGAGGGCGAGGCCCCCGAGCGTCATCAGCACCGGCGCGGGCAGCCCCAGCCGGTCCCCGAGCGGAACGCTGACCACGGCACCGAGCAGCAGCAGGAACAGCAGCGCCAACTGGTTCACCCCGCCAGCCTGCACCGTCGGCGCCCCGGGTCGCCGTAGCCGACCCGGGGTGTCGCCCCACCGGCGCGGAGCCGGTCCCCGCGGCACGGCGCGGGGCGATCACGGTCGCGGTGGCCGCCGGGCCGGTGGCCACGGGGTCACGACGGGCGCCGCGTCATCGCGTCATCGCCGTGCGTGGGCCGGCACGACGCACGCGTCACCGGTGACCGGCGGGGCACCCCGTCAGGAGGATTCGGCGCGCACCCGGTCCAGCGCCCGCTGGAGGTCGTCGGGGTAGGAGCTCTCGAACTCGACCCAGCGCTCCTCGCCGGGGTGCTCGAAGCCGAGGCGCACGGCGTGCAGCCACTGCCGGGTCAGCCCCAGCCGCTTGGCCAGCGTGGGGTCGGCCCCGTAGGTGAGGTCCCCGACGCAGGGGTGGCGGTGCGCGGACATGTGCACCCGGATCTGGTGGGTGCGCCCGGTCTCCAGCTTCACGTCCAGCAGCGAGGCCGCGCGGAACGCCTCCAGCAGGTCGTAGTGGGTCACCGAGGGCTTGCCCTCCGCCACGACCGCCCACTTGTAGTCGTGCTGGGGGTGCCGTCCGACCGGCGCGTCGATGGTGCCGCTCATCGGGTCCGGGTGGCCCTGGACCAGGGTGTGGTAGCGCTTGTCGACGGTCCGCTCGCGGAACTGCTGCTTGAGCGAGCTGTACGCGTACTCGGACTTGGCGACCACCATCAGCCCGGAGGTGCCCACGTCCAGCCGGTGCACGATGCCCTGGCGCTCGGCGGCGCCGGAGGTCGAGATCCGGTACCCGGCGGCGGCCAGTCCCCCGATGACGGTGGGGCCGTTCCAGCCGGGGCTGGGGTGCGCGGCCACGCCGACCGGCTTGACGATCACCACGATGTCGTCGTCGTCGTGGACGATCTCCATGCCCTCGACGGGCTCGGCGACGATCTGGACCGGGGCGGGCGGCAGCGGCATCTCGACCTCCAGCCAGGCACCGCCGTGCACCCGCTCCGACTTGCCGACCTCGGCGCCGTCGACCAGCACCTTGCCCGCCGCGGCCAGCTCGGCCGCCTTCGTCCGGGAGAAACCGAACATCCGGGAGATGGCGGCGTCGACGCGCTCGCCCTCCAGGCCGTCCGGCACGGGCAGGGTTCGGATCTCGGGAATCGCGCTCACCCGTCGAGTATGCAGGACGCGGGCGGCCCCGCCGTCCGGAGCCCGGGCCGCCCGGGTCGCGCGGCCCGTCCCTCGCGGCCCGTCCGGTCCCCGGGGCCGGTCAGTCCTTGTGGACCGTGCCGTCCGGGTCGAGGCCCCGGAAGGACAGCAGCACGATCAGGATGCCGCCGCACACGATCGCGGAGTCCGCGAGGTTGAAGACGGCGAAGCCCTTGGGGGCGATGAAGTCCACGACCGCGCCCCGGAAAACACCCGGCGAGCGGAAGATCCGGTCGGTCAGGTTGCCGAGCGCGCCGCCGAGCAGCAGCCCGAGCGCGATGGCCCAGGGCAGGCTGTACAGCTTGCGGGCGAGCCGGGCGATCACCACGATCACCGAGGCGGCGATCACCGTGAAGATCACCGTGAACGCCTCGCCGAAGCCGAAGGCGGCACCGGGGTTGCGGATCGCCTCGAAGCGCAGCCACTCCCCGATCACGTCGATCGGCGGGTGGTGCTCCAGCTTGGCCACCACGACCAGCTTGCTGATCAGGTCGAGCGCGAAGGCGAACGCGGCCACCGAGAACAGCATCGCGATCCGCCGCTTGCCCCGGGACGCCGTGCCCTCGGCGCCGTCCGCGCCCTCGGCGGTGGCGGCGTCATCGGCGGTGGCGGCGCCGGAGGCGTCCGGGACGTCCGTGTGCCGCTCGCCGTGCCCGCCGTCGGGGGCCGGCGCCGTCCCGGACGGGTCCGGGGAGTCCGGGGTGTCGATGGTGCGCTCCGCCTCTGCCACGTGAGTCCCTCAGCCTAGGTACCTGACTGGGAACGAGGGTACGGCACGGCCCCCCGGGCTGATCAGGGGCGGGACCGGACCGGTTCGGGACCTCCGCCGCCCGTGCACGGCACGGGCGGGAACCCCGGACGCCCGGGTCCGGGTCCGGTCAGCCCCGGCGTTCCTGCCGCTGCTTGCACTCCACGCACAGGGTGGCCCGGGGGAACGCCTGCATCCGGGCCTTGCCGATGGGCTTGCCGCAGTTCTCGCAGAGCCCGTACGTCCCGGCGTCCAGCCGTTCGAGGGCGCGCTCGGTCTGTTCGAGCATGGTGCGGGCGTTGGCCGTGAGCGCCAGCTCGTGTTCCCGGGTGATGTTCTTGGTCCCGGTGTCGGCCTGGTCGTCGCCCGCGCCGTCCCCGGAGTCCCGCATCAGTCCGGCCAGGGACGCCTCGGAGGAACGGATCTCCTCGCGCAGCCGGACCGCGTCGGCGGTCAGCAGCGCCCGCGCCTCCTCGGCCTCCTCCGGGGTCCAGGCGTCCTCCCCCGGGCGCACCGGCAGCACGCCGGGCTCCGCCGCCGCGGGCCTGGCCTTGGGCACCGGGGTCGGTGTGGTCTTCGTGGCCGTGCCCCGCGTCTTCTTCGCAACCACTGGCGTGGCTCCCGTCATCTCCGCGACTTCAGCCGCACTGTCCGTGCCGTGTGTGCCGGGCTCACCGGGGGCGCCCTCGCGGCTCCCCGCACGTTTCGCCTTCCCGTCCCCGCCCCCCGTCCCGGAAGCCCGTGCCCGGCCGCCGGGCGCGTCCGTTCCCCGGATGTCTGCCCGGTGGACGGCGCCCTTACCGTCCCCGGCGATCTCCCCGGTCCCGGCGGCCTCCCCGTTGTCCGGTTTCCCCCCGGCCGTCTTGCGGGCCCCGCCCTTCCCGGCGGCCGTCCTCCCGGCGGCCGCCTTCCCGGTGCCGGTCTTCCCCGCGACCGTCGTCGTGGCCTTCTTCACGGCCTTCCTCCGGGGTGCCGCCTTCTTGGCCGCCACCTTCTTCACGGGGGCCCCAGCGGCATCCGCCCCCTCGACGGCCGCCTCCTCCTCGTCCGCCCCAACGGCCTGTTCCCGACCCGGGGCGGCCCCGGCCGCGGCCTTCCCGGCGGCCCGCTCACCGACGGCGGCCTTCCGGGCGGAAACCTTCGCACCGGCGGCCGCCTTCTTACCGACGGCCTTCTTGGCGGCCGTCTTCTTGGCGGCCGTCCTCCTCGCGGGGGCCTTCCGGGCGGCGGCCGTCTTCCCGGCGACGGCCTCGGCGGGCTTCCCCGAAGGCGCCGCGCTCCCGCCGTCCCCCGGGGCGTCCGCCCCGGGCGGCTCGTCCTGCGCGGCGGTCTCTTTCGCCACCATGGCCGCGGCCCCTTCGCCTCTGGGATCGTGCACCCGAATCGCTCTGGGGACGATAAATCGGGAGGAACCGGGCGGCAACGCGGAACGGACGGCCCCCGCCCCCGCCACGGCCCGCTCCGCCCGCACGCCGGGGCCCGGCGACGGCTCCCGGGCCCCGGCACCCCGGCCTGCCCCGTTCGGGTCACCGGGACCTCGGCGGCCCCGGTGACCCGCAGATCGGGTCGGCGGGTCCCCCGCGGGCCCGTCCTCCCGTCCCCACGGCGGCCCCGCTGGCCCGTAACCGGGTCGGCAGGTCCCCCTCGCGGCCCGTACACTGGCCGCAGCGAACAGGTGTGGATGGGGCCGAGTAGCGGCGTACGCAGCCCAGAGCGACCCGGGGACGGTGTGAGCCCGGGGGCGAGCGCGACGTGAAGATCACCCCGGAGCCGCCGGAAGAAAGCCCCGGTCAGCGGGGTCGGTAGAACCGGCATCGCGACCCCAATGAGGGGGCCGTCCGGCGCAGCCGTACCGGAGGGCCAAGGAGGGTGGTACCGCGGGAGCGCGCCGCAGCAGGCGCACCGGCTCTCGTCCCTCCGACGGAACGCAGCAGTCCGCCCGAGGAGCCGTCGCGATGACCCCGCCGCAGCAAGAACCCGCCCTGAGCGCCGAGGCGCAGTACCGGCACGTGCCCGCCCAGGTCGACCTGCCCGCCCTCGAACACGCCGTGCTCGACTTCTGGCGCGAGAACAAGGTCTTCGCCAAGAGCCTGGAGCAGTCCGAGGGGCGCCCCGAGTGGGTGTTCTACGAGGGCCCCCCGACCGCGAACGGCATGCCCGGCGCCCACCACATCGAGGCGCGGGTCTTCAAGGACGTGTTCCCCCGCTTCCGGACCATGCGCGGCTACCACGTGGCGCGCAAGGCGGGCTGGGACTGCCACGGACTGCCCGTGGAGCTGGCCGTCGAGAAGGAACTCGGCTTCAGCGGCAAGAAGGACATCGAGGCGTACGGCATCGCGGAGTTCAACGCCAAGTGCCGCGAGTCGGTGACCCGGCACACCGACGCGTTCGCCGAGCTGACGAACCGCATGGGCTACTGGGTCGACCTGGAGGACGCCTACCGGACCATGGACCCGGAGTACATCGACTCCGTGTGGTGGTCCCTCAAGCAGATCTTCGACAAGGGACTGCTGGTCGAGGACCACCGGGTGGCGCCCTGGTGCCCGCGCTGCGGCACCGGCCTCTCCGACCACGAGCTGGCCCAGGGGTACGAGACGGTCGTCGACCCGTCGGTGTACGTGCGCTTCCCCCTCACCTCCGGCCCGCTGGCCGGCCGGGCGTCCCTCCTGGTGTGGACGACCACCCCGTGGACGCTGGTGTCGAACACCGCCGTCGCCGCGCACCCCGAGGTCGTCTACGACGTGGTGACCGACGGCACCGAGCGACTGGTCGTGGCCCGGCCGCTGGTCGCCAAGGCGCTCGGCGAGGGCTGGGAGCCCACCGGGGAGAGCCACACCGGCGCCGAGATGGAGCGCTGGACCTACCGGCGCCCGTTCGACCTGGTGGAGTTCCCGGCCGAGGCGGGCCCCGCGCACTACGTCGTCAACGCCGACTACGTCACCACCGAGGACGGCACCGGTCTCGTCCACCAGTCCCCCGCCTTCGGTGAGGACGACCTCAAGGTGTGCCGCGCCTACGGGCTGCCGGTGGTCAACCCGGTCCGCCCGGACGGCACCTTCGAGGAGGGCCTGCCGCTGGTCGGCGGGGTCTTCTTCAAGAAGGCCGACGAGGCGCTGACCCAGGACCTCCAGGACCGGGGCCTGCTCTTCCGGCACATCCCCTACGAGCACAGCTACCCGCACTGCTGGCGCTGCCACACCGCGCTGCTCTACTACGCGCAGCCCTCCTGGTACGTCCGGACCACCGCGATCAAGGACCGGCTGCTGGAGGAGAACGAGCGGACCAACTGGTTCCCCGACTCCATCAAGCACGGCCGCTACGGGGACTGGCTCACCAACAACATCGACTGGGCGCTCTCCCGCAACCGCTACTGGGGCACCCCGCTGCCGGTCTGGCGCTGCGAGGAGGGCCACCTCACCTGCGTCGGCTCCCGCGCCGAGCTGACCGGACTGACCGGCACCGACCAGTCGGAGCTGGACCCGCACCGCCCGTTCATCGACGCGGTCACCTTCCCCTGCCCCGAGTGCCGGACCACCGCCACCCGCGTCCCCGAGGTCATCGACGCCTGGTACGACTCGGGCTCGATGCCGTTCGCGCAGTGGGGCTACCCGTACCACAACAAGGAGCTGTTCGAGAGCCGTTACCCGGCGCAGTTCATCTCCGAGGCGATCGACCAGACCCGCGGCTGGTTCTACACGCTGATGGCCGTGGGCACCCTGGTGTTCGACAAGTCCTCGTACGAGAACGTGGTCTGCCTCGGCCACATCCTCGCCGAGGACGGCCGCAAGATGTCCAAGCACCTCGGGAACATCCTCCAGCCGATCCCGCTGATGGACCAGCACGGCGCCGACGCCGTCCGCTGGTTCATGGCCGCGGGCGGCTCCCCCTGGGCGGCCCGTCGCGTCGGCCACGGCACCATCCAGGAAGTGGTCCGCAAGACGCTGCTGACCTACTGGAACACCGTCGCCTTCCAGGCCCTGTACGCCCGCACCGCCGGTTGGGCGCCCAGCGCCGCCGACCCGGCCCCGGACCGGCGCCCGCTGCTGGACCGCTGGCTGCTGTCGGAACTCCACGCGCTCACCGACCAGGTGACCCGGGCGCTCGACGCGTACGACACCCAGCGGGCCGGGAAGCTGCTGTCGGCGTTCGTCGACGACCTGTCCAACTGGTACGTGCGCCGCTCCCGCCGCCGGTTCTGGCAGGGCGACAAGGCCGCGCTGCGGACCCTGCACGAGGTGGTCGAGACGGTCACCCGGCTGATGGCGCCGCTCACCCCGTTCATCACCGAGCGGGTCTGGCAGGACCTGGTCGTCCCGGTGGCGGCGGACGCGCCCGCGTCGGTGCACCTGTCGTCGTGGCCGGAGGCCGACCTCGACGCCATCGACCCGGAACTGTCCCGGCAGATGGCCCTGGTGCGACGGCTCGTCGAACTCGGCCGGGCGACCCGCGCCGAGTCCGGGGTGAAGACCCGCCAGCCGCTGTCCCGCGCCCTGGTCGCCGTGACCGGCTTCGAGTCCCTCCCGGTCGAACTGCACGCGCAGATCACCGAGGAACTGAACGTCACCTCGCTCGCCTCCCTCTCCGAGGTCGGCGGCTCCCTGGTGGACACCACCGCCAAGGCCAACTTCCGGGCCCTCGGCAAGCGGTTCGGCAAGGGCGTGCAGGCGGTCGCGAAGGCCGTCGCCGAGGCGGACGCGGCGGCGCTGTCGCTCGCCCTGCGCGAAGGCACGGCGTCCGTCGAGGTCGACGGGGAGAAGGTCGCCCTCGTCCCCGAGGAGGTCATCATCACGGAGACCCCGCGCGAGGGCTGGTCCGTGGCCTCCGACTCCGGGGCGACCGTGGCCCTCGACCTGGAGATCACCGACGAGCTGCGGCGGGCCGGACTCGCCCGTGACGCCATCCGGCTGATCCAGGAGGCCCGCAAGAACAGCGGGCTGGACGTGGCCGACCGGATCGCCCTGCGCTGGGACGCCACCGACGAGGGGGTGGCGTCGGCGCTCACCGAGCACACGGCGCTCATCTCCGACGAGGTCCTCGCCACGGAGTTCGTCCGGGCGGAGCCCGGTACTCCCGCCTTCTCGGACGCGGGTCTGTCCCTGACGTTCAGCCTCCGCAAGGTCTGACCCCCGCACCTCCCCGACCGCCGGGGACGCACCGCCCGTCCGGGCCCGCGTCCCCGGCGGTCACGCGTTTCCCGCTCCCACCGGAACGGTTCCGCTCACCGCTGTCGCCTGCGGGCCCTCCGCGGTCACCCGTGCGCCCGGGTTCCGTCTCGGACGGTGCGTCGTCTTCCTCGGGTCCGTCGTGGCCATTCGCGCAGTTCCCCGCGCCCCCAGGGGGCTGCCTCCTGAGGCTCGTCTTCGACTGCGGATGCGCGGTGGTTGTTCGCGCAGTTCCCCGCGCCCCTTGACGGGGCCTTCCGCCCGGCGGTCGGCTCACTGCCGTGGAGGGTTGCCCGCGCAGTTCCCCGCGCCCCTTCGGGGCGTCCCGAAGGGGCGCGGGGAACTGCGCGAACGGCCGTCCACGAACCGCACGCGGAAGACGGAGAGGCGGGAGCGAGGGCGCCCACCCGGACAAGCCCCGATAGGGGCGCGGGGAACGGCGCGAGCAACCACCGCGCACCGGCGGCCAAAGACGAACCCCAGGAGGCAGCCCCCTCAGGGGCGCGGGGAACTGCGCGGGCAACGCACCACGGGCCGCACCCGGGCAACGACTCCAGGGACTACGGCGGGGGCCCCGGCGAGGGGCGCGGGGAACGGCGCGGGCAAGCGCCACGAACCGTACCGGCGGTCGGACGGGAAGCCCGGCGGGGCGGGGCCCGGGCCGGAGGGGCCGCCGGAGGGGCCCCGGGCACGGAAAGAGGGCGGGGCCCCCGGAAGTTCCGGGGGCCCCGCCCTCAGTGCCGGGTCGGTGAGACCCGTCAGTTGTCGTCCTCGTCGATGAGGAAGCCCCGCATCGGAGAGGGAGCCTGCTGCATCGGCTGCGGCGCCTGCGGACGGACCGGAGCCATCGGCTGGGTCATCGCGGGCGTCATCTGCTGCTGTCCACCGTACGACGGGCCGCCCGGCGCGGGCGCCCCGCCCATGGACTGCCCACCGTAGGAGGGCGCGCCCGCCCCGGCGGGAGCCATCGACGGCGCGGGGGACGGCGACGGCGGCAGCGAAGCGGCGGACGGAGCCCGCGGCGGCGCCAGCGAGTCGTCGGCCTGGGTCTCCAGCTGACGCAGCTGGGACTCCAGGTACGACTTCAGCCGCGTGCGGTACTCGCGCTCGAAGCCGCGCAGATCCTCGACCTTGCGCTCCAGGGTGGCGCGGGCGGACTCCAGGGAGCCCATCGCGACCCGGTGCTTCTCCTGCGCGTCCCGCTCCAGGGCGTCCGCCTTGGCACGGGCGTCCCGCTCCAGACCCTCGGCGCGGCTACGGGCCTCACCGACGATCTTGTTGGCCTCGGAACGGGCCTCGGCGATGGCCTGGTCGGCGGTCTGCTGCGCCAGCGAGAGCACCCGGGCGGCACTGTCGCCACCGGGGCCCTGGGCGGGCTGCATCTGCGGACCGTGACCACCCATGGGACCGCCCATCGGGCCGCCCATCTGCTGCATCGGACCGGGGCCCTGCTGCATGGGGCCGGGAACCTGCTGCATCGGACCCGGGCCCTGCTGCATGGGACCGGGAACCTGCTGCATCTGGCCGGGGGCCTGCTGCATGGGGTTGTGGCCGGGACCGGGGGGCAGCTGGGGTGCGCCGCTCGGCAACTGCGGGGGGCCGCCCATGGGGCCGCCCATCTGCGGTTGCTGCTGCTGCGGCGGCACCGGCTGCGGTCCCGATATGGCGGCGGGCACCGGACCCTGTCGATCCTGCTGCTGCTCCGGGGGCTTGCGCATACCGGCCTGCTGCTGGTTCTGGGCAGCGGCCCGGGTCGCGGCCGCGAGTTTGGCGCGCAGGTCCTCGTTCTCGCGGAGCAGACGGGTCAGTTCGGCTTCGACCTCGTCGAGGAAGGCATCGACCTCGTCCTCGTCATAGCCTTCTCGGAGGCGGACGGTGGTGAACTGCTTGTTCCGCACGTCCTCGGGGGTCAATGGCATCTCTTTACCTCAGCGTAGTCGTCGGCGGGATCAACCCCCGCTTCAGCGGGGACCGTCATCGTTCACAGTCGGCTCACGACGGAGATCAAGATGTAGACGATGATCATCAGAACGAAGAAGGACAGGTCGAGCGCCACGCCCCCGAGACGCAGCGGTGGGATGAACCGCCGCAGCAGCTTGAGCGGTGGATCAGTGACCGTGTAGGTGGCCTCCAGGAAGACCACCATGACCTTGCCCGGCTGCCACGAGCGGGCGAACTGGAAGACGTAGTCCATCACCAACCGGAAGATGAGCACGATGAGGAAGCACATCAGCGCGATGTAGATCACGTCCAAGAACACGCGCATCTGATGCTGTCCCTCTCCCCTGTGTCCGTGCCTGCGTCCGTGTCGGATTATCGGTCAACGACCGGTCCTGCGTCTCAGCTCTGGTTGAAGAACCCGCCCTCTGCGATGCGAGCCTTGTCCTCTGCCGTGACGTCGACGTTAGCAGGAGACAACAGGAACACCTTCTGAGTCACGCGCTCAATACTGCCGTGCAGACCGAAGACGAGGCCAGCGGCAAAGTCGACAAGTCGCTTCGCGTCGGTGTCGTCCATCTCGGTCAGATTCATGATCACCGGAGTGCCCTCACGGAAGTGTTCACCGATGGTACGGGCTTCGTTGTACGTCCGCGGGTGCAGCGTGGTGATCCGGTACGGCTCCCGCTCGGACACGACCTTGGGCATGATCACCGGTGCGTTCTTCTCCAAACTCTGGCGGTCGGGTGTGATGGATGCCACGGGCGCGATGCGCGCGGGACGCGCCGATTCCACCGCGAGTGCGGCGGACTGGGGTACAGGGTCGCGCTGTACCGGGGGTTGCACCACTCGTACCGATTCGTCCCCAGGGGACTGTAGCGGTTGATGACCCTGATGGGACTGATGCGGCGTGTCGTGCCGCCGACGGTCCCGCTCGGGCTCCGGGTCCAGTTCGGGCTCGAAGTCGTCATCGGGGTCGAAACCCCTGCCGTCGTACCCATCGTCCTCCACGAGGCCGAGGTAGACCGCCATCTTGCGCATCGCGCCGGCCATTCTCTGAGTCCTCCGCTCTGTGGTGGATCGGCGTGGCGGATCGGCTGACGCCCACCAAGTCCGCGATCCACGGGGTCAACCCACCAAATCGGGGGGAATGACCATATTTTCTACTGTGGTCCGACTTCTTGGTGACGTTACCCGAGCCCGGGACGGACTCCGAGTACCGCACTGCCGACGCGCACATGTGTCGCTCCGGCCGCCACGGCCTCCTCGAGGTCCCCGCTCATCCCCGCTGACACCATGTTCGCAGCAGGATGCTCCGCGCGCAGCGCAGTCGACAAATCCATCAACCGCCCGAACGCGGCGCGTTGGCGCCCCGCGTAGGGACCGGCCAGGGGTGCGACGGCCATCAGTCCGTCCAGTCGCAGCCCCTCGGCCCGGGCGACCAGGGCCGCCAACTCGGCGACCCCGTCCGGGCCGACGCCGCCGCGACGGCCGAGGGCGCCCTCGGCCCCTCCGGCCCCCGGACCGTCCTGGGCGTCCAGCGCCACTTGCACGAGACACCCGATCTCGCGACCGGTGCGGACCGCCTCGCGGGAGAGGGCCGTGACCAGCCGGGACCGGTCCACGGACTGCACCTCGGAGGCGTAACCGAGCACCGAGCGGACCTTGTTGGTCTGCAACTGGCCGACGAAGTGCCAGGTCAACGGGAGGTCGGCACAGGCGGCGGCCTTGGGGGCGGCGTCCTGGTCGCGGTTCTCCGCCACCTCCCGGACACCGAGTTCGCTCAGGAGACGGACGTCACTCGCCGGATAGGTCTTGGTGACCACGATGAGGGTCACCTCCTCCCGGGCGCGCCCGGCCGCGGCACAGGCCGCGGCGATACGTTCCTCCACTTTCGCCAGGTTCGCGGCGAGTTCTTCCTTGCGATCCGTCATGCCGTATCAGTCCAGCCAGACATAGCCCGCGAGCCGCCCGGTGGCGCGGTCGCGTCGGTACGAGAAGTGGTCGGGCGACTCCCGGGTGCACACGTCCGAACGCTCCCGGTCGTTGACGCCCAGGCGCGCGAGTTGGGCGTGCACGCCGGCGCACACGTCGACGGCGGGGGTGCCCCAGGTGGTCTCGGCGTGGGCCGCAGGTTCCACCGCGGCGACCTCGGCGCGCATCTCCTCCGGCACCTCGTAGCACCCGCCGCAGACCGAGGGGCCGGTGCGGGCCAGGATCCGGGAGGGCTCGGCGCCCAGTTCCACCATGGCGGCGACGGCCGCCGGGACCACCCCGGCGACCAGTCCGGGACGTCCGGCGTGCGCGGCGGCGGCGACTCCGGCAACCGGGTCGGCGAGGAGGACGGGGACGCAGTCGGCGGTGAGCACCGCGAGCGGGAGTCCCCGGCGCGCGGTGACCACGGCGTCAACCCGGGGTGCGGGCGCATCACCCCAAGGGGTGTGGACCACGGCGACCTCACTGCCGTGCACCTGGTTCATCCAGACGACGGACACCGGGTCGAACCCGAGGTGTTCGGCGGCGATCCGCCGGTTGGCACGCACGGCGGCGGGGTCGTCACCGACGGCCCCGCCGAGATTCATCCGCTCGTACGGAGCGGCGCTCACCCCGCCCCACCGGTCGGTGAAGGCGAAGTGCGCGCCGCTCGTGGTGATCCGGTCCGGGATCACCTCACCGGATCGGCCTATCACTTGAGGAAGTCCGGTACGTCCAGCTCCTCCGCGGCGCTGTCGTACCGGGCGGGCGGGACCTGCGGCGTGAGGCCGGAGGTGCCCGAGCCGAGGGACGAGCCCGAGGAGACCGGGGCCTCGACCGGCTCCGGCTTCGAGGGCTCCTCGCGCGGGGTCACGCTGCCGAGGCCGCCGAACGCGGGGCGGCTGTCGGCGGACCGGGCGGGGGCGGGCTCCTCGCGCTTGGCCCCGGCGGTGCCCAGACCGCCGTGCTGCTTGGCCGGGGGCTGGCCGCCGTCGAACCCGGCGGCGATCACCGTCACCCGGACCTCGTCACCGAGGGCGTCGTCGATGACCGCGCCGAAGATGATGTTGGCCTCGGGGTGGGCGGCCTCGCTGACCAGTTGGGCGGCCTCGTTGATCTCGAAGAGGCCCAGGTCGGAGCCGCCGGAGATGGAGAGCAGCACCCCTCGGGCGCCGTCGATCGAGGCTTCCAGGAGCGGCGAGGAGATCGCCATCTCGGCGGCGGCCACCGCGCGGTCGTCGCCACGGGCCGAGCCGATGCCCATCAGCGCGGAACCCGCCTCGGACATCACGGACTTCACATCGGCGAAGTCGAGGTTGATGAGGCCGGGGGTGGTGATGAGGTCGGTGATGCCCTGGACGCCGGAGAGCAGTACCTGGTCGGCGGACTTGAACGCGTCGAGCACGCTGACCTGGCGGTCCGAGATGGACAGCAGCCGGTCGTTGGGGATGACGATGAGGGTGTCGACCTCTTCGCGGAGTTCCGCGATGCCGTCCTCGGCCTGGTTGGCGCGACGGCGGCCCTCGAAGGTGAAGGGCCGGGTGACCACGCCGATGGTCAGGGCGCCCAGCGAACGGGCGATGTTGGCGACGACGGGCGCGCCGCCGGTGCCGGTGCCACCGCCTTCGCCCGCGGTGACGAAGACCATGTCGGCCCCCTTGAGGACCTCCTCGATCTCCTCGCGGTGGTCCTCGGCGGCCTTGCGGCCGACGGCCGGGTTGGCCCCGGCGCCCAGTCCCCGGGTGAGTTCGCGACCGACGTCGAGCTTGACGTCGGCGTCGCTCATCAACAGCGCCTGCGCGTCCGTGTTGATCGCGATGAACTCGACACCCTTGAGGCCGACCTCGATCATCCGGTTGATGGCATTGACACCACCGCCGCCGACACCGATGACCTTGATGACTGCGAGGTAGTTCTGCGGTGCTGCCACGTCGAGAGCCTCTCGCCTCGATTACGTGCCGTCGCTCGCCGTGTCGCGCCGCGACGGCTAATGCCGAATTGGGACGGTCCGAACGCCGACCCGAACCCTAACGGTGAAGTTTAGGGTTACCAGTGTGTCTGTTCTCTGGACTCTTCCGAACAGGACACTAAGTCGACAAGTGGCGCGCGTTCAACGAACACGCCGAACCTCCCGTTTTTCTTTTCACCCTATGTGATCAGCCGTAGCGCTGCCCACTCAGGGTGCTGACCTGCGCGAATGTGCGTCAACTCACCGCTGACGCAGGGGCGGTGGGAACGCTGACGTCGAAGTGCCGGGCCTTGGGCGCGGCTTTCATCAGCGCGGTGAGGGTGACGCCCTTCGCCTCCCCTTCCTCGGCGCTCCCCCAGTCGACCGTGCGGCCGTCGGCCAACTCCAGGGTGATGGAGTCGTAGCTGCGGACTTCGAGGGTACGCGTCTGGGCGGCGACCCGGGGCGGGACGGCGGTGATGACGTCCACGGCGGACCGGGTGAGTTCCCCGGTGGCGAAGCGCGGCGGGACACTCGTGCGACGGGGGGCCAGTTCGAGGGCGGGAACGCCCCGGGGGGCCCGGTCGACGGTGGCGAACCGCACCCCCTCGTCGTCCACTTCGATGAACCTCCCGCCCTTCGCCACCGTCAGGACGGGCTCGCGTTCGATGATTTTCAGACCGATGCCACGGGGCCAGGAGCGGACCACGTCGACCCGGTCGACCCGGGGCAGCCGGTCGGCGATCCGGGCCTCGACGGCGTCCGTGTCGACCGAGACCAGCGGGGTGCCGAGGCTGATCCCGGCGGCGGCGCGGACCTCCTCCGGGCGCAGGACGTCCGTGCCGGAGACGCTCACCTTGGCGACCCTCGGCCACGGCGAGCCGTACAACAGCCAGATCCCGCCGCCCACCAGGACGGCCAGACCCAGCGCGGAGAGGACCAGCCCGCGGGTGCCGAACCGGGGCACCCAGCCGGGCAGCAGGGCGGCCGCGCGGGAGCGCCGCGACTCCCCCGGGGAGCCGGGCGGGCCGGACTCCGGCGTCCGCTCGTCGTCGGCGGTCCTCGGTCCGGCCACGTTCCCTGCCTTCCGTCACGCCCTCGGCGCGAGCCGCACTTGGGTCACGCCCTGGCGCGTGACGCGATCGCTTCGTACACCATGCCGACGAGCAGGTCGTCGGCGTCCCGGCGGCCGAACTCGGACGCGGCGCGGGACATCTCGTACAGCCGGTGCGGGTCCGCCAGCACCGGGAGGACGTGGGACTGCACCCACTGGGGGGTCAGCTCGGCGTCGTCGACGAGCAGCCCGCCGCCCGCCTTGACCACCGGCTGGGCGTTGAGCCGCTGTTCGCCGTTGCCGATGGGCAGCGGGACGTAGGCGGCCGGGAGTCCGACGGCGGAGAGTTCGGCGACGGTCATCGCGCCCGCGCGGCAGAGCATCATGTCGGCCGCCGCGTACGCGAGATCCATCCGGTCCACATACGGTACCGGGATGTACGGGGGCATCCCGGGCATGTTGTCGATGTGCGGCAGTTCGTTCTTGGGGCCGACCGCGTGCAGGATCTGGATGCCCGCCTGCTGGAGGTACGGGGCGGCCTGCTGGACGACCTCGTTGAGCCGGCGGGCGCCCTGGGAGCCGCCGGAGACCAGCAGCGTCGGCAGGTTCGGGTCGAGCCCGAAGGCGGCCCGCGCCTCGGGGCGCACCGCCGCGCGGTCCAGGGTGGCGATGGAGCGGCGCAGCGGGATGCCGATGTAACGGGCCCCCCGGAGCTTGTTGTCCGGGGTGGAGACGGCCACCTGGGCCGCGTACCGGGAGCCGATCTTGTTGGCGAGGCCGGGGCGGGCGTTGGCCTCGTGGATCACGATGGGCACCCCGCGCCGCTTGGCCGCCAGATAGGCGGGCAGGGCGACGTAGCCACCGAAACCGACCACGGCGTCCGCCCGGGTGCGCTCGATGACCTGCTCGGCCGCCTTGATCGTGCCGCGCAGCCGTCCGGGGACGGTGATCAGCTCGGGGGTCGGCTTGCGGGGCAGCGGCACCGCCGGGATCAGGGCGAGTTCGTAGCCCCGCTCGGGAACGAGCCGGGTCTCCAGGCCGCGCTCCGTGCCCAGCGCCGTGATCCCGACCGTCGGGTCCTGCCTGCGCAGGGCGTCCGCCAGGGCGAGCGCGGGCTCGATGTGTCCGGCGGTGCCCCCGCCAGCGAGTACGACATGCACCGAAATTCACCGCTCTCCGGACGGGCGCGTCCTGACGCGCCGTCGCATCGTGTTCCAACTCCGGGGCGCCCGGTCGGTCCCGGAGCCCCTTCCCGCGGTCCGCTCACGGTCCCGGGACCGCCGTCGTACGGCGAGCGCCGCCCGCGCGGCGGGGTCCTCCCGTGCGAAGGCGATCAGCAGGCCGATGGCGAACATGGTCGGCAGCAGGGCCGACCTCCCGTATGAGAACAGCGGGAGCGGGACACCGGCGATCGGCAGCAGACCGAGCACCGCACCGATGTTGATCACGGCCTGCGCCATGATCCAGGTGATCACGCCACCCGCCGCGTACCTCACGAAGGGGTCCTCCGTGCGTCCGGCCAGGCGGATACCCGCATAGCCTAGAGCCGCGAACAGCCCCAGGACGGACAGCGTCCCCGCCAGCCCCAGTTCCTCCCCGGCGATGGCGAAGATGAAATCCGTGTGGGCTTCCGGAAGTTGGCCCCATTTTTCCACACTCGCACCCAGCCCGGAACCAAAGAGACCGCCGGACGCCAGCGCGTAGATCCCGTGTACGGCCTGCCAGCACGGGTCGTCGGGGCCGCCCAGCTCGGAGGCGCCGATGCACTGCAGCCGGGACATCCGGGTGGGGCTGGTCCTGATGAGGACCGCGCCGACGACCAGGGCGACGGCCAGCACCCCGGCGAACAGCCGGGTGGGCGCCCCCGCGAGCCACAGCAGCCCGAACAGGATGGCGGTGAGGATGATCGCCGTGCCCATGTCCCCGCCGAGCATGATCAGGCCGAGCACCATGAACGCCACCGGGACCAGCGGCACCAGCATGTGCTTCCACTGGTTCAGCAGCCGTCGTTCCTGTTTGCGGGCGAGCAGGTCGGCGCCCCACAGCACCAGGGCGAGCTTGCCGAACTCACTGGGCTGGAGCTGGATGAAGCCGAGTTCGATCCAGTTCCGGTTGCCGTTGACCGCGAAGCCCACGCCGGGCACCTGGACCAGGGCCATCAGCACGACGGCGCCCGCCAGCATCGGGTAGGCGAGCGCCCGGTGGAGCTTGACGGGCATCCGGGAGGCCGCCCACAGCAGCAGGGCGCCCACGACCGCCGCCAGCAACTGCTTGCGGAAGAAGAACGACCCGGGCAGATCGAGCTGCAACGCCCGGATGATGGAGGCGGAGTACACCATCACCAGTCCGAGCAGGGTCAGCAGGAAACTGCTGCCGAGAATCAGATAATAGGCGGTCAACGGACGGTCCCAGGCCCGGCGGACCCGGGACCGCAGCCGCCGCAGCGGCGACTCGCGCCGCCCAGGGGCGGGCTCCCGGGACGCGGGCTCCCGCCGGGTGACCGCGGGGGCCCGCCCGCTCAGCACGCGGGACCCCGATCGCCGGACCGCTTCGGCCGGAACGCACTCACGCGACCCTCCCAGACCTACGGGCGCCCCGCGTGGCCACAGCGACCGGCTCAGGCGCCGCCGGAGCCGAGTCCGCGGACCGCCGCCGCGAACGCGTCCCCGCGCTCGTTGTAGTTGGTGAACATGTCCATGGAGGCGCAGGCCGGGGCCAGCAGCACGGTGTCCCCGGGGCGGGCGAGCCCCCGGGCGGCCTCGACCACCTCGGACATCGCCCCAGTGTCGGTCCGGTCCACGTCGACCACGGGCACCTCGGGCGCGTGTCGCGCGAGGGCTTCCCGGATCAGGGCGCGATCGGCGCCCAGCAGGACCACGCCCCGCAGCCGCTCGGCCGCGCCCGCCACCAGTTCGTCGAAGGACGCGCCCTTGGCGAGTCCGCCCGCGATCCAGACGACCGGCTCGTAGGCGGCCAGCGACGCCTCGGCCGCGTGGGTGTTGGTGGCCTTGGAGTCGTCCACGTACGCCA
This sequence comes from Streptomyces sp. JNUCC 64, assembly GCF_054484115.1. Taxonomy (NCBI): domain Bacteria; kingdom Bacillati; phylum Actinomycetota; class Actinomycetes; order Kitasatosporales; family Streptomycetaceae; genus Streptomyces; species Streptomyces sp. JNUCC 64. The sequence goes on along the minus strand of NZ_CM137015.1, from coordinate 6,430,751 downwards.
CCCCGGCCACGTCCGCGACGTGGGAGATGCGGTGCGCGTCCGGGCTGAAGGCGCGCAGTCCGTCGCGGACCGCGCTCGCGGGCACGCCGAAGGCGCGGGCGAGCGCGGCGGCGGCCAGCGCGTTGGCGATGTTGTGCGGGGCGGGCGGGTTCACGTCGGAGACCTCGGCCAGCTCCTGGGCCTGGCGCTGGCGGTCGGCCACGAAGGCCCGGTCCACCAGGATGCCGTCGACCACCCCGAGTTGGGAGGGGCCGGGGGGGCCGAGGGTGAAGCCGATCGCCCGGCAGCCCTCCTCGACGTCGGCGCCGCGCACCAGGTCCTCGGTGGCCGGGTCGGCCGTGTTGTAGACGCAGGCGATCCGGTTGCCCTCGTAGATCCGGCCCTTGTCGGCGGCGTACCCGGCCATGGAGCCGTGCCAGTCGAGGTGGTCGGGGGCGAGGTTGAGGACCGCCGCCGAGTGGGCGCGCGGCGAGGGCGCCCAGTGCAGCTGGTAGCTGGAGAGTTCGACGGCGAGCACGTCGTACTGTTCGCCGTCGCCGCGCTCCTGGCCGAGGACCACGTCCACGATCGGGGTGCCGATGTTGCCGACCTCCGCGACCCGCAGTCCGGCGGCGCGCAGGATCGACCCCAGCATCCGGGTGGTGGTGGTCTTGCCGTTGGTGCCGGTGACGGCGAGCCAGGGGGCGGCGTCCGGGCCGCGCAGCCGCCAGGCCAGCTCGACGTCGCCGATCACCTCGACGCCCGCCGCGGCGGCCGCGGCGAACAGCGGGGAGGTCGGCTTCCAGCCGGGTGAGGTGACCACCAGGGTGGTGCCCTGGGGCAGGGTGTCGGCGTCGCCGAGGCGGACGGTGACGCCCTCCCCGGCGAGGACGGCGGCCTTGGCCCGCTGGGCCTCGCCATCGCCGCCGTCCACCACGGTGACGTGCGCGCCGAGGCCGGCCAGGGCGCGGGCGGCACTGAGGCCGCTCACGCCGAGGCCGGCGACGGTGACGTGCTGTCCCGCGAAGGGGTCCGCGGGGTGGAGCGGGTGCTCGGTGGTCACTTCTCGGCTGCCCATCCGGCGTAGAAGAGGCCGAGTCCGACGATCACGCACATGCCCTGGATGATCCAGAAGCGGACCACCACCAGGACTTCGGACCAGCCCTTGAGTTCGAAGTGGTGCTGGAGTGGCGCCATCCGGAAGACGCGCTTTCCGGTGAGCCGGAAGCTGCCGACCTGGATGACGACCGACATGGTGATGAGGACGAACAGGCCGCCGAGCAGCGCGAGCAGCAGCTCGGTGCGCGAGCAGATGGCCAGACCGGCCAGCGCGCCGCCGAGGGCCAGCGAGCCGGTGTCGCCCATGAAGATCTTGGCGGGCGAGGTGTTCCACCACAGGAAGCCGAAGCAGGCGCCCATCAGGGCCGCGGCGACCACCGCGAGGTCCAGCGGGTCGCGGACCTCGAAACAGGCCGACGGGTTGGTCAGGGAGCCCGCGTCGGCGCAGGACTCCTGGTACTGCCAGACGCCGATGAAGGTGTACGCGCCGAAGACCATCACGGAGGCGCCGGTGGCGAGGCCGTCGAGGCCGTCGGTGAGGTTCACGCCGTTGGACATGGCGAGGATCATGAACAGCGCCCACACCACGAAGAGCACCGGGCCCATGGCCCAGCCGAAGTCCATGATGAACGACAGCTTGGTGGAGGCCGGGGCCAGGTCGCGGCTGTCGGGGAACTGGAGCGCGAGGACGGCGAAGGCGATGCCGACGATGAGCTGTCCGGCCATCTTCGCCTTGGCCCGCAGGCCCAGGGACCGACGCTTGACGATCTTGATGTAGTCGTCGAGGAAACCGACCAGTCCCATTCCGGCCATCAGGCCGAGGACCAGGAGTCCGGAGACGGTGACGGGCGCCCCGGTGATCAGCTTGCTCAGGAAGTACGCGATGAGCGTCGCCAGGATGAAGGCGATGCCGCCCATGGTCGGCGTGCCGCGCTTGCTGTGGTGCTCGCGCGGGCCGTCGTCGCGGATGTACTGGCCGTAGCCCTTGCGGGCCAGCAGCTTGATCAGCAGCGGGGTGCCCACCAGGGTCAGGAACAGGCCGATCACGCCCGCGAACAGGATCTGATTCATCATCGGGCGGCGACCTCACCCTCGCCGCTCGCGTTCCCTTCCAGCAGCGCCAGGGCCACCCGCTCCAGTCCGACCGACCTGGATGCCTTCACGAGGACGACGTCCCCCGGTCGCAGTTCCCCGCGCAATAGGTCGATCGCCGCCTGTGCGTCGGACACGTGCACCGACTCCTCACCCCACGAACCCTCGTTATAGGCGCCCATGCGCAGCCAGGCCGCTTCCCTGCCCCCGACTGCGACGAGCTTGCTCACGTTGAGCCGGACGGCGAGCCGTCCGATCGCGTCGTGCTCGGCGAGCGCCTCGTCTCCGAGCTCGGCCATCGCCCCGAGCACCGCCCACGTACGGCCCCCCCGGTCCCGGGAGCCGCCCCCCATCGCGACCAGCGCGCGCAGGGCGGCCCTCATGGACTCGGGGTTCGCGTTGTAGGCGTCGTTGACCACCGTCACGCCGTCCGGGCGCTCGGTGACCTCCATCCGCCAGCGGGAGAGGGTGCCCGCTCCGGAGAGCGCGCGTGCGACCTCGTCCACGGGCATGCCCAGCTCATGGGCGACGGCCGCCGCGGCAAGCGCGTTCGACACGTGGTGCTCACCGTACAGGCGCAAGGTCACGTCTTCGCACCCGGAGGGTGTGTGAAGGCGGAAGGAGGGCTGTCCGGCGGCGGTCAGCCGGACGTTCTCCGCCCGTACGTCCGCTTCGCCGGATTCCCCGAAGAGGACGACCCTGGCCTTGGTCCGGTCGGCCATGGCGCGCACCAGCGGATCGTCGGCGTTGAGGATCGCGATCCCGCCCGCGTCGGCGGCGGGCAGGGACTCCACCAGTTCGCCCTTGGCCTCGGCGATCCGCTCCCGGCCGCCGAACTCGCCGATGTGGGCGCTGCCGACGTTCAGGACGAGACCGATCCGGGGCGGGGTGAGTTCGGTGAGGTAGCGGATGTGGCCGATTCCGCGCGCTCCCATCTCCAGGACGAGGTAACGGGTGTCGTCGGTGGCGCTGAGCGCGGTGAGCGGCAGTCCGATCTCGTTGTTGAGGGAGCCGGGGGTCCAGACGGTGGGCCCGTGGTGCTGGAGGACCTGGGCGATCAGGTCCTTGGTGCTGGTCTTGCCGGCCGAGCCGGTGAGGGCGACCAGGGTGGCGCCGAGGCGGTCCACCACGGCGCGGGCGAGGGCGCCGAGCGCCCGCTGGACGTCGTCCACGACGATCGCGGGCACCCCGACGGGCCGGGAGGCGAGGACGGCCACCGCGCCCGCCGCGACCACCTGGGCCGCGTAGTCGTGGCCGTCGACGCGCTCCCCGGCGAAGGCGACGAAGAGGCTGCCGGGAACGGCTTCGCGGGAGTCGCGGACGACGGGTCCGGTGACACGGACCGACGGGTCCGGTATGTCGTGGGGCCGCCCGCCGACTACGGAGGCGATCTCGGCGAGGGAGAGGGCGATCACGTGTTCATCCCTGGGTCTGCTGGGTCGCTTCGCTGGTCTGGGTGGTGCCGGGCTCCCCGGTGGGGGCGCGGCGGGCGGCACGGGCGGACTCGATGGCGTCCCGCAGCACGTGCCGGTCGTCGAAGGGGCGGACCACGCCGCCGATGTCCTGGCCCTGTTCGTGGCCCTTGCCCGCGACCAGGACGGTGTCGCCCGGTCCGGCGAGGGCGACGGCCGCGGTGATCGCGGCGGCCCGGTCCTCGTAGACGCGGACCTCGCCGCGCTCGTGGGCGGGGACCCCGGCGGCGCCCGCCAGCATGGTGGCGAGGATCGCGAGGGGGTCCTCGGAGCGGGGGTTGTCGGAGGTCAGCAGGGCGGTGTCAGCGAGCCGGGCGGCGGCGGCGCCCATCGGGGCGCGTTTGGTGACGTCGCGGTCGCCGCCGCAGCCGAGCACGATGTGCAGCCGTCCCCCGGTGACCTTGCGCAGCGCGCGCAGCACCGATTCCACGGCGTCCGTCTTGTGGGCGTAGTCGACGACCGCGAGGTACGGCTGGCCCGCGTCCACCCGCTCCAGCCGGCCGGGGACGCCGGGCGCGGCGGCGATGCCCTCGGCGGCGGCGTACGGGTCGAGTCCGGCGGTGGCCAGGGTGACGATCGCGGCGAGGGCGTTGGCGACGTTGAACGGGCCGGGCAGCGGGGCGCGGGCGCTGATCCGCTCCCCGTCCGGGCCGATGACCGTGAACGCGGAGCCGAGCGGGCCGCTCTCCACGTCCTCGGCGCGCCAGTCGGCGTCGGGGTGGCCCTCGGCGGAGAAGGTGACGACCGGGACGGACGCCTCGGTGACCAGCCGCCGTCCGTAGGCGTCGTCGTAGTTGACGACGCCGCGCCTGCTGCGGGCGGGGGTGAACAGCTGGGCCTTGGCCTGGAAGTAGTCCTCCATCCCGGAGTGGAACTCCATGTGCTCCGGGCTGAGGTTGTTGAAGACGGCGACGTCGAAGACGCAGCCGTCGACGCGGCCGAGGACCAGGGCGTGGCTGGAGACCTCCATGGCGACGGACTCGACGCCGCGTTCGCGCATCACCGCGAAGAGCGCCTGGAGGTCGGTGGCCTCGGGGGTGGTGCGCTCGGACTTGACGCGCTCGTCGCCGATCCGGGTCTCCACGGTGCCGATGAGCCCGCTCTCGCCGCCCGCCGCCGCGTCGAGGCCGCCCTGCACCAGATAGGCGGTGGTGGTCTTGCCGGAGGTGCCGGTGATGCCGATCTGGAGGAGTCCGGCGCCGGGGTCCCCGTAGACGGCGGCGGCGAGGGCGCCCATCCGGGCGCGGGGGTCGTCCACCACGAGGACCGGCAGTCCGGTGGCGGCGGCCCGGTCGGCCCCGGTGGGGTCGGTGAGGACGGCCACCGCGCCGAGTTCGGCGGCCTGGCGGGCGAAGTCGGCGCCGTGCAGCCGGGCGCCGGGCAGCGCGGCGTAGAGGTCGCCGGGGCGGACCGCGCGGGAGTCGTGGGTGATGCCGGTGACCGCCGTCGCCCCGGGGACGGCGAGACCCAGCCGATCGGCCAGCTCCGCCAGGGGGATCGGGGAGACGTGAACCGGTCGAGGCGGTCCCGGGTAGCTCACGGAAGCGCCCTTCTGGGTGGGGTGGGACTGATCGGGGTGTGACACGGCGGTGAGCGTACCCGGCGCACCGTCCTGGGGGCTAAATGGCCGGTTCGCGGCGGTCCCGGTGGATCCGGCGGGGGCGGGGACGGTCTCCGGGTGGGCGGCGGTGGCGCCGTTCCGGTTCCCCGGGGCGGGGGTGATCGTTGTCACGGGCGGTTCCTGGTGGCTCTGGGGCGGTGCGGAGGGTGCGGGGGCGGTCCGGGCTTCGGGACCGCCGTCCCGGTCAGGGCGAGAACGTCACGGGCAGCCGCGCGGGCGGCGTCCCGGTCGGTGGCACCTGGAGGCTCTTGAGGGCGAACTGCATGACCTCCTTGTAGACGGGGCCGCAGATCTGGCCGCCGAAGTAGCTGCCCTTGGTGGCGTTCTGGATGGCGCAGTAGACGGTGACCCGGGGCCGGTCGGCGGGGGCGAACCCGGCGAACGACGAGGTGTAGCCCCGGTACTTGCCGGTGACCGGGTCGACGCGGTTGGCGGTGCCGGTCTTGCCCGCGACCCGGTAGCCGGGGATGCGGGCCTTGACGCCGGTGCCCTGTTCGTCGTCGACCACCGACTCCAGCATCCGGGAGAGGGTGCGCGCGGTGCGTTCGCTGACGACCCGGGTCTCCTTCGGCTCCGGAGCGGGTGTGAACCGGCCGTCGGGTCCGCGGTGGCCCCGGACGAGGGTGGGCTCGGTGCGGACGCCGCCGTTGGCGATGGTCGAGTAGACGGAGGCGGCCTGCATGGCGTTGATGGAGACGCCCTGGCCGAAGGGGATCGTGTACTGCTGCGAGGTCGACCACTCGCCGGGGGCGGCGAGGATGCCGGGCGTCTCGCCGGGGAACCCGAGGCCGGTGGGGCCGCCGATGCCGAACTCGCGCAGATACGCGTGGAGGACCCGGTTGGCCTGGGGCTGGGTCTTGCCGAGCTGTCCGGTGGCGAGGATGGTGCCGATGTTGCTGGACTTGGCGAGCACCCCGTTCAGGGTGAGGTACCAGGTGGGGTGGTCGACGTCGTCCTGGAAGAGCCGGTCGCCGCGGTGCAGCCGGTTGGGGACGGTGACCTTGGTGGCGGGGGTGGCCGCGCCCTCCTCCAGGACCGCCGCCATCGACATGACCTTGGCGGTGGAGCCGGGTTCGTAGGCGTCCTGGAGGGCGGCGTTGCCGAGGGAGGCGGAGCCCGCCGCGGTGAGGTCGCCGGGGTCGAAGCCGGGGGCGTTGGCCATGGCCAGCACCTCTCCGGTGCGGGTGTCCTGGACGATCACGTAGCCGCGGTCCGCCTTGGACTCGCGGACCTGTTCGGCGATGGCGTTCTGGGCCGCCCACTGGATGTCCCGGTCGATGGTCAGCTCGATGTCGGAGCCGGGCACCGCGGGGGTCTCGGTGCCGCCCGCGGTGGGGACCTGACGGCCGCCGGACTGGGCGTAGGTGACCTCGCCGTCGCGGCCCGCGAGCCGGTCGTCGAGCTGCTGCTCGATCCCGCCGCCGCCCCGGCCCTCGGCGTTGACGAAGCCGATGAGCCCGGCGGCCAGGTCGCCGTTGGGGTAGATCCGCTGGCTGGTGGGCTCCTGGAAGACGCCGCCGAGGACGTTCGCGGTCTTCTTCCCGCCCGCCGCCCCGGTGGTCCCGGCCTTGTCGGCGAGGGCGCTCTTGAGGTCCTTGATCTGGTTCCAGACCTGGGGGGTCTGACGGCGTGCCAGGACCACGTACCGGGTCTTGGGCGTCATCAGCTTGCGGGTCAGTCCGGCGGTGTCCTGGCCGAGGATCGGGGCGAGGAGGGCCGCGCCCTGGGCGGCCGCGTCCGGGACGCCGGTCTCCTCCGGGGTGAACATCGCCGGGTCGGCGGTGATGTCGTAGGCGTCGACGCTGGTCGCCAGGGCGATGCCGGAGCGGTCGGTGATCCCGCCGCGCTCGGCGGCGACCACCCGGGTCAGATAGCGGTTGGCCGCGGCCTTGGCGGAGTACTCCCCGGCGTCGACGGCCTGCACCTGGAGCAGCCGGACCACGAAGGCGAGCATGACCAGGGTCATCGCCACGCTGATCATCCGCAGCCGGGGGCGGGGGCTGCCCAGCCGCAGCGGACGGGCCCCCCGGGGGCCTCGGGGGGGCGGGGCGGAGCCGCCCGGGGCGGGGCGGGGGCGGCGTGCGGGGCGCGGGACGGGGTCGGCTCCGGCGCGGCGCGCGCGGTCGCTCCCGCCGGGGCGCCGGGGCGCGCCGGGGCGGGCGGGGCGGTCGTCGTCGGGGCGGGCGCGGTCGGCGCCCTCGCCCCGGGCGGGGCGGGCGGCGGGGTTCGGGCGGTCGGTCCGGTCGCGGTCGGTCCGGTCGCGGTCCGGGCGGTCGCGGTCGGATGCGGCTCGGTCGGTTCGCGCGGGACGGTCGCGGTCGGACCGGGCCGGGCGGTCGCGGCGGGCGGCGCGCTCCGGGGCCGGGCGGTCGTCGCGGGCGGGGTCCTGGGTGCGGCGGTCGCCCGGGGCGGGACGGTCGCCGTGGGCCGGGCGGTCGGCGCCGTCGAGCCGGGAGCGGTCCTGGCGGGCCGGGCCGTCCGGGGGGTGCGAGAGGCGTTCGCCGGGGTCGCGGCGGGGGCGGCGGTCCGGACGGGAGGGCCCGGGCACCCGGCGTCGCGGGGGTTCCCTGTCGGTCACCGTGTCACCTGCCGGAGGTCGTCGGGTCGGGGCTCGGCACGGCGGGGAGGCCCGCCGTGCGGGGTGCGGAGGGGAGGGGGGCCCACAGGGCGGCGCCGGACGCGGTGGCCGTCGCGGCGCCCGGCGCGGAGGCGGCCGGGGCGGCGGCCCGTTCCGACGGAAACGGAACCGGGGGCGGGGAGGAGGACGCGGGCCCCGTGGACCGCGCGGCCTGGCCGGACTGGTCGGCCCGCGTCGACGGCGCGGACGGCGTGCCCGACGGGGAGGCCGTGGCGGACGGCTTCGCCGTGGTCGGGGCGGGCTTCGGCGTCGGGGAGGCGGTGACGGGTTCGCCGGGCACTCCGCGCACCCTGCCGTCGGGGTCGAGGAAGGCGGGGTTGCCACCGGGGACCATGCCGAGGCGCCGGGCGCGTTCCTGGAGCGCGCCGGGCTTGGAGTAGGCGTCCACGTCGCGCTGGAGGGCCTGTTCCCGGTCGGTCAGCTCGGTGGTCTCCCGTTTCAGCTCGCTCAGCCGGAAGGAGCCCTCGTTCAGGGACGAGTTGAGCATCAGCAGGGTGATCAGCCCGCCGCCGAGCAGCAGCGTCATCAGCAGGACGAAGGGGGTGCGGGCGGCCCGGCTGGGCCCGGCGGGGAGCAGCCGGGCGAGCCGGGCGGCCCGGCCGCGCAGTTCCGGTCCCCTGCTCACGCGGCCCTCCCCGGTCGTGCGGCGCGGCCGTGCGCCCCGCCGGTCATCCCGCCTCGTCCTCGCGGACGCGTTCGGCGCCGCGCAGCCGCGCGGGGGCGGCCCGGCGGTTCTCGGCGACCTCCGCCTCGGTGGGCAGTTCGGCGCCCCGGGTGAGCAGCCGCAGCCGTGGCTGGTAGCGCTCGGGCACCACGGGCAGTCCGGGGGGCGCGGTGGTGGCGGCGCCCGCCGCGAACACCTGCTTGACGAGGCGGTCTTCGAGCGAGTGGTAGGACAGCACGGCGATCCGGCCGCCGACCGCGAGGGCGGCCACCGCGGCGGGGACGGCCCGCTCCAGTACGGAGAGTTCGCCGTTCACCTCGATCCGCAGCGCCTGGAAGGTGCGTTTGGCGGGGTTGCCGCCGGTGCGCTTGGCGGCCTGCGGCAGCGCGGCGCGGATGACCTCGACCAGCCGGGCGCTGTGGCTGAACGGTTCCCTCTCGCGTTCCCGGACGACGGCGGAGACGATCCGCTTGGCCTGCTTCTCCTCGCCGTAGGCGCGCAGCAGCCGGACCAGTTCGCCGGGCGGGTAGGTGTTGAGGACCTCGGCGGCGCTGATGCCGGTCGTCTGGTCCATGCGCATGTCGAGGGGGGCGTCCTGCGCGTAGGCGAACCCCCGGTCGGCCTCGTCGAGTTGCATGGACGAGACGCCGAGGTCGAAGAGGATCCCCGCGACCTTGGGGACGCCGAGGCGGGCGAGGACGTCGGGGAGTTCGTCGTAGACGGCGTGGACGAGGGTCGCGCGGTCGCCGAAGCGCGCCAGGCGCTCGCCGGAGAGCCGCAGGGCCTCCTTGTCCCGGTCCAGGCCGATGAGCCGGACCCCGGGGAACTCGCTGAGCAGGGCCTCGCTGTGGCCGCCGAGGCCGAGGGTGCAGTCGACCACCACGGGGGGCGCCGTCGTCGCGTCGCCGCTCAGCGCGGGGGCGAGCAGGTCCAGACAGCGGCGCAGCATCACGGGGACGTGGCGGGTGCCCGGGTCCCGTTCCGCCGGGTCGGTGCCGGGGGCCGGGGGGGCCTGGGCGGCGGCGTCGGCGCCACCGTCGGTCGTGGGGGTCTCCCCTTCGCGCCCTCGCATGTGTCCTCTCAGGGATCCGGGCGCGGTGCCCGTACCCCCGGGCCGCCGCCCGCCGGGAGGTGTCGGGAGGACCGTCGGCGCGGTCCCGTCGCCGGGGGTGCGCCGACCGTCCGGAGCGGGAGGAGGCCGAGCCGTACGTGACGCGTCGCGCGCGCGGGGAGATCGTCGGATCTCCGGATGTCCATCAGTCCAGCGGGGAGCGCTCACGGCCTCCCACTTCGCGCCACTTTAGTCCACCCTGTCGCGCGGTCAATCAACGCGCCTGCGCGTCGCGGGCGGGGTTCGCCCCCCGACCGGGCGTGGACACGACAGACCGGACGGATCGGGGGCGTCACCCGTTCGGCGGGACGGGCTTCACACCTGTGGGTTACCTCACAACAAGGCGCAATGACGTTCTTTGTCCACTCCCGTGCCCTGCCCGGTGGGCATCGCGCCACTACGGTCGGGGCATGACGACTTCCGCACCCCTCCCGTCAGGCACCGAAGCCGCCATAGTCGCCGGGACCGTGACCGACCGGCTGGTCGGCGCGAACGCCGACTACGCCTCCGCCTTCACCGACCCGGGCATGGACGCCCGCCCCGTTCTGAAGGTCGCCGTGGTGGCCTGCATGGACGCCCGCCTCGACCTGCACGCCGCGCTCGGCCTCCAGCTGGGCGACTGCCACACCATCCGCAACGCGGGCGGCGTCGTGACCGACGACGTCATCCGTTCCCTCACGATCAGCCAGCGCGCGCTCGGCACCCGCAGCGTCGTGCTCATCCACCACACCGGATGCGGTCTGGAGACCCTCACCGAGGAGTTCCGGCACGAGCTGGAGATGGAGGTCGGCCAGCGGCCCGCATGGGCCGTGGAGGCGTTCCGGGACGTCGACCAGGACGTCCGGCAGTCCATGCAGCGGGTCCGCACCTCGCCGTTCCTGGTGGAGACCGGGGACGTCCGCGGCTTCGTCTTCGACGTGCGCACTGGGCTGCTCCGCGAGATCGACCCGGCCTGACGTCGGGGGCCGGACGGGGGGTTCCGCCACGGCGCGGCACCCCCGTCCGGCCGACCACCCGGTCCCGTCCCGGCCCCGGTCGGCACGGCGACCCGGCGCCCCCACGACCGGTCCCGCGACCGGCGCCTGGTCCGGCCACGGGTCCGTCCCTCCATCCGGCCTTCGGTCCGGCCTTCCGACGGCCGGGAACCGGCCCGGGGCCCCACCACCGCCCCGAACGGCCTAGGCTGATGCCTCGGAACACCACGAGCGGGACACCCGGCCCGGTCCGGGCGGCGCCTTCCGTACCGGTGCCCGCCGACCGCGTCCGGTGTCACCGGCACCGTTCCGGCGCCCCGGACGAACCCCGGCACCACCGCCGTCACATCGGCCGCGAAAGCGGCCGAGTGACACGAACCGGCTGGTGAGGCGAGAATGCCCGGGCACGGCACCGCGACCGGAACCCGGCACGTGGTGCCCGTTGCTTCGGGGTGGACCGGTCCGCGATGTCGCGCGCCGGTCCTGAATTTGGGGAATCCCCGGCACCGCGAGGGCCGGGGGCAGGGCCGAGGAGGGCCGGGTGACGACCTATGACGAACGAGCGAGCCTCACTGATCTGACCACCACAGCGGAGCGCGTCCGCAGGTCGGTGGAGAGCGTGATCGAAGGCAAGCCGGACGTCGTGCGCCTTTCGCTGACCGTGCTCCTCGCCGAGGGACACCTGCTCATCGAAGACGTGCCCGGCGTGGGCAAGACCATGCTCGCCAAGACGCTCGCGCGCTCCATCGACTGCTCGGTGCGCCGCATCCAGTTCACGCCCGACCTGCTGCCGTCGGACATCACGGGCGTCTCGATCTGGGACCAGGAGCGGCGGGACTTCGAGTTCAAGCCGGGCGCCATCTTCGCCCAGGTGGTGATCGGCGACGAGATCAACCGCGCCTCGCCGAAGACGCAGTCCGCGCTGCTGGAGTCCATGGAGGAGCGGCAGGTCACGATCGACGGCCACACCTACGAACTCCCCGACCCGTTCATGGTGGTGGCCACCCAGAACCCGGTCGAGATGGAGGGCACCTATCCGCTGCCCGAGGCCCAGCGCGACCGGTTCATGGCCCGGGTCTCCATGGGGTACCCGAGTCCCGAGGCCGAGTTGAAGATGCTCGGGACGCACGGCGAGGTCTCCCCCCTGGAGGACCTCCAGCCGGTGGCCCACGCGCACGACGTGGTGAAGCTCATCGAGCACACCCGGACCATCCACGTCGCGGACGCCGTCCGCCGTTACGTGGTGGACCTGGTCGCCGCCACCCGCCACCACCCCGATCTGCGGCTGGGCGCCTCGCCGCGCGCCACCCTGCACCTGCTGCGCGCCGCCAAGGCCGCCGCCGCGCTCGCCGGGCGCGAGTACGTCCTGCCCGACGACGTCCAGGCGCTCGCCGCGCCCGTGCTGGCGCACCGGCTGCTGCCCACCGCGCAGGCCCAGTTGAACCGGCGCACCGCCGAACAGATCGTCCAGGAGATCATCCAGCACACCCAGGTCCCGGACACCCGGCCCCGGGGCGGCTATCCCGGCCGTGGACCGGGCGGACCGGGCGGACCGGTCTTCGGCGAGCGTCCGTCCGGCGCGCGGAGGCTGTGATGGCGGCTCCCGGCGATCCGGCGGAGACCCAGCCGGAGGACCGGAGCGGGCCGCTGGCCGCGCTGGCCGGGCTCACCACCCGCGGCCGGTCCTTCCTGGCCGCGGGGATCGCCGCCGCGGTCTGCGCCTACGTCCTCGGACAGGACGACCTGCTGCGCGTCGGACTGCTGCTCTGCGTACTGCCGTTGGTGTGCGCGGCCTCGCTGTACCGCACCCGCTACCGGGTGGCGAGCAGCCGGATGCTCTCCCCCGACCGGGTCCCGGCCGGGGAGGAGGCCCGGGTGCACCTGCGGATGGAGAACGTCTCCCGGCTGCCGACGGGCCTGCTGATGCTCCAGGACCAGGTGCCGTACGTCCTCGGCTCCCGGCCCCGGTTCGTCCTGGACCGGGTGGAGGCGGGCGGCCGGCGCGAGGTGTCCTACCGCGTCCGCTCCGATCTGCGCGGACGCTATCCGCTGGGCCCGCTCCAGCTGCGGCTGAACGACCCGTTCGGGATGTGCGAGCTGACCCGTTCGTTCGCCACCCACGACCTCCTCACCGTGATCCCCCCGGTCGAGCCGCTGCCCGCGATCCGGCTCGTCGGCGACGCCAACGGGTACGGCGAGGGACGGCAGCGCTCCCTGGCCCTCTCGGGCGAGGACGACGTCATCCCGCGCGGCTACCGCCACGGCGACGACCTGCGCCGGGTGCACTGGCGGTCCACCGCCCGGCACGGGAAGCTGATGGTCCGCCGCGAGGAGCAGCCCCAGCGCGCCCGCTGCACGGTCCTGCTGGACACCCGCTCGGGCGCCTACGAGGGCGTCGGCCCCGGCTCCGCCTTCGAGTGGGCCGTCTCGGGGGCCGCCTCGGTCCTGCTGCACATGCTCGAACGGGACTTCTCGGTACGGCTGCTGACGGACACCGGGACCTCCGTCCCCGAGGACGGCTCCGAGGGCTTCACCTCGGGGTCGGCGGGATACTCGGGGACCGCCGACACCGCCGGACTGCTGCTGGACGCCCTGGCCCTGGTCGACCACTCCGGGGAGACGGGCCTCTCCCGCGCCCATGAACGGGTGCGCGGCGGAGAGGGACTGCTCATCGCCTTCCTCGGCGGGCTGGACGGGGAGGCCGTCGCCTCGCTCGCCCGGATGCGGCAGCGGGCCACCGGCGCGGTCGCCTTCGTCCTGGAGCCCTCCGGCTGGACCCGGGAACCCGGCGCGCGGCCGGACCCGGCGGCCGGGGAACGGCTGCGGGCGCTGCGCGAGGCGGGCTGGACCGCCGTGGCCGTCGCGCCGGGCGCCAGCGTCACCACGATGTGGCGGGAGGCGGACGGGGAACGCGCCGTCGCGGACCCCGCGCCGGGAACCACGGGGGGTTGGTCATGAGCGGCCGGACACGACTGGCGCTGTGCGCCTGGCTGGCCACGGTGCTGGCCTCGGCGGCGCTGATCCCGCTGGTCGACTCCGCCTCCTGGCTGGTCCTGGCGGCGACGCTGCTCGGGGTGCAGACCGCCGTGGGCGTGCTGGCCCGCCGGGTGCCGCTGCCGCTGGCGGTGACGTTCCCGGTGCAGGCCCTCGTCACCCTGCTGCTGCTGGTCGCGGCGTTCGCCGGGGACCGGGCGCTGTTCGGGTTCGTCCCGGTCCCGGACACCGTCGTCGCGCTGGCCGAGCTGGCGCGCGCCGGGGGCGACGACGTGTCCCGGTTCGCGGCCCCGGCGCCGCTGTCGGACGGCATCCGGCTGCTGCTGACCGCCGGGGTGCTGCTGATCGGGCTGGCGGTGGACACCCTCGCGGTGGGACTGCGCAGCGCGGCCCCGGCGGGGCTGCCGCTGCTCGCCCTGTTCTCGGTCGCCTCGGGCATCGGCGGCGAGGAGGCGGGCTGGGCGTGGTTCCCGCTGGCGGCCGTCGGCTTCCTGCTCCTGCTGCTCGCCGAGAGCCGCGACCGGCTCGCGCGCTGGGGGCGGGTCTTCGGCGGGGCGCCCGCCGCCCGCGACGGCCGGGTCACCGCCGGGCCGGAGGGCGGGCGGCGGGGCGCTCCGGTGCGCACCGGCCGCAGGATCGGCGCGCTGGCCCTCGGGATCGCCGTGGTCGTCCCGCTGGGGCTGCCCGCGCTGGACGACGGACTGCTGGGACGGAACCGGGGCGGGGAGGAGAAGGAGGCCGAGGGCGGCACCATCTCCGCCGTGAACCCGCTGGTCTCCCTCCAGAACAATCTGAACCAGCCCGTGGACCAGGAGGTGCTGAAGTACACCACCAGTGCCTCCGACACCCGGGGGATGTACCTGCGGATCGTCGCCCTCGACGACTTCGACGGCAGCGCCTGGAAGCCCTCGGTGCGGGAGATCACCGAGGTGCCCACGCCGCTGCCCACGCCCGCCGGGCTCAGCCCCGGGGTGAAGCGCACCGAGATCACCACCCGGATCCAGGCGTCCGCGTCGTACGCCCAGAACTGGCTGCCGATGCCGTTCCCCGCGAGCCGGGTGCGGATCGACGGCTTCTGGCGGTACGAGCCGGTGGGACGCACCCTGGTCGGTGACCGTCGGCAGACCACCCGCAACGCCCGGTACACGGTGAGCAGTCTGCTGGTGGAGCCCACCGCCCGGCAGCTGGCGGACGCGCCCGCCCCGCCGCCGGAGTTCGCTCGCGAGTTCACCCGGGTGCCCGCCTCCCTGCCGGACGTGGTCGCGGAGGAGGCCCGCCGGGTCACCGCGGGCGCCTCGAACGACTACGAGCGGGCCGTCCGGCTGCAGGACTGGTTCGCGGTCAAGGGCGGCTTCAGCTACGACACGCAGGTGGCCGCGGGCACCGGTGCCGCCGCCATCGCCCGGTTCCTCCAGCAGAAGCAGGGCTTCTGCGTGCACTTCTCGTTCTCCATGGCGGCCATGGCCCGCACCCTGGGCATCCCCGCGCGGGTCGCGGTCGGGTTCACCCCCGGCTCCGCCGCCGGGGACGGCCGGATGTCGGTGGGGCTGAAGGACGCCCACGCCTGGCCCGAGCTGTACTTCGAGGGGGTGGGCTGGACCCGGTTCGAGCCCACGCCCAGCCGGGGGTCCACCCCCGACTACACCCGGCCCGAGACCCCGACGGACCGGCCCAGCGCCTCGGCGGCGCCCAGTGCCTCGGCGAGCGACACCGCCTCGGCCGAGCCGACGGAGTCGGAGAGCTGCCCGGTGCAGCGACGGCGGCTGGACGGCGGCTGCGGCAGCTCCGCCCCGGCGGTGACCGCCGTCGACGGGAGCGACGGCGGTTCGCCCTGGCCGGTCGTGCTGACCGGTGCGGGGGTGCTGGTCGCCCTGCTGGTCCCGCTGCTGCCGATGCTGTGGCGGATCAGGGCGCGCTCGCTGCGGCTCGGCTCCTCGCCGGGGCGCAGCGACGCGGACGCGGGGGCCCGGGTCCTCGCGGCGTGGCGGGAGCTGATCGACAGCGCCTGGGACCACGGGATCGGGCCCGACGACTCCGAGACGCCCCGGGCCGCCGCCGCGCGGATCGTCCGGGCGGCCCGGCTCGACGAGACGGCCTCGGCGGCCGTCCACCGGGTGGCCGGGGCGGTGGAGCGGGTGCTGTACGCGCCCGAGCCGCGTCCGGCCGCCGGGGTCGGGGACGACGTCCGGGCGGCGCGGGCCGGGCTGCGCGCGGTGGTCGGGCGTCCCGCCCGGCTGCGGGCCCTGGTGGCGCCGCGGTCGGCCGCCCGGCTGCTGTGGGCGGTCACCGGGCGGTGGGCAGCCCTGCGCGAACGGCTGGCGGGCTCGCTGCCCCGATGGGCGGCGGCGCGACGCTGAGGTGGCCGGACGGCCCCGGTGGGACATGTGCGGTGTCCCACCGGGGCCGTTCCGTGTCCCGGCGGTGTCCCACTGGGGCCGTTCCGTGTCCGGCCGGAGCCGTTCACCGGAGCCGTTCGGCGGCCCGACGGGTCCGTTCCGTGTCCCGACAGGTCCGTTCCTTGTCAGACCGGGGCCCGCTCGGTGTTCGTGGGGGCGGGTACGGCTGTCCGTGCGCACGACGGTGCGTGGTGGACACGCGGCGTACGTGATGGAGCGGTGCGGCCGCCCGTGTCGGTACGGCCGTCGTGGTCGGTACGGCCGTCCGCGTCGGGGGTGCGGCCGTCCGGGTGAGCGGGGGTGGCGGGCGGACGGGAGCGTCGGGGGGCTCGTCCAGGACGGATCACCGGTCCTGGAGTCGGCGATCCGGTCTTGGAGCTGTGCCGCCGCATGCCGCCGCCCGCACACCGCCCATGCCGGGTCGCCGGGTCGCCGGGTCGCCGGGTCGCCGGGTCGCCGGGTCGCCGGGTCGCCGGGTCGCCGGGTCGCCACGGAACGTGTGGGAGGGGGCGCGGGTACGGCCCAGGGAACGGTGGAGTGGTGGGGGTGCCGGGCGTGCGAAGGGTGCCCGTCCGGAGAGGGGCACCCTGAGAGGCCGGTCACGCCAGGGGCGGACGCCCCCGGCCGGGCGGGCGGCTCAGCGCCCGCCCTCCTGTTCGTCGCGGCGGCGCTGCCACCGCTGTTCGATGCGGTTCATCATGGACCGGCGCTGACGGCTCTGGGGCCGGGCGGGGTGAGCGCCGGGTACGGAACCCGGCTGTTCGCCCGGCTTCGGGGCCTTGCGCCAGCCGGTCACGGCGAGCACCGCGCACCCCAGCATGACGAGGAAGCCGACCACGCTGATCCAGATCTGCTGGGCGACCATTCCGGCCATGAGGAGCGCGATACCCACCAGGAAGCCCGCGACCGCCTGGTACACCCGACGTCGGGTGTACGTACGCAGCCCGCTTCCCTCAAGCGCTGTCGCGAACTTAGGATCTTCGGCGTACAGCGCTCGCTCCATCTGCTCGAGCATGCGCTGCTCGTGCTCCGAGAGCGGCACGGAGTCCTCCTCATCGTGCAGTCGCCGGGGCGACCGGGGGGTTCCCTTCAGGATAGGCAGGGAATCGCCCCCGTGAAACCCGCCCCTCTACGCCAATCCGCCAGTCCGAACCCGTCATGGCGTTAGGCCCGCTGAGGCGTCCATTCCCCGGGGACCCGCCCGTCATGCCGGACCGTCTCTCTCGATCATACGGCGAGCGCCGCCCGATCGGGTGACGTGTGGCGTACTCCATGTGCCACCGCGCTCCTGATCAGCGGTATCGGCACCCTCGCCCGGCGGGCTCCGGGGCCCGGGCCGTCAGAGGTTCTCCGGGTCCCGGCGGGTGCCGAGGACGTGCAGCTGGGTCGCCACCGAGTGGAAGGCCGCCAGCTCCGCCGCCGCGGCCTCCAGCCGGAGCAGGGCGTCCAGCGCGCCCGGCTCGGTGTCCACGAGGACGCCGGGCACCAGGTCCGCGAAGACCCGGACGCCGTGGACGGCGTCCACCCGGACGCCCGCCTCCCCGACCAGTCCGGTGAGCTGCCCGGCGGTGAAGCGGCGGGGCACCGGGTCGCTCTCGCCCCAGCGGCCGTCGGGGTCGCCAAGCGCCCGCCGGGCCTCGGTGAAGTGTCCGGCCAGGGCGCGGGCCAGCACCGCGCCGCCGACCCCCGCGGCGAGCAGGCTGAGCACCCCGCCGGGGCGCAGGGCGCCGACCGTGTTGCGGACGCCCTCGGCGGGATCGTCCACGTACTCCAGCACGCCGTGGCAGAGCACGGCGTCGTAGCCGTCGCGCTCGACGACGTCAAAGAGGCCGAGCGCGTCGCCCTGGACCGCCTCGATCCGGTCCTCGACACCCGCTTCGGCGGCGCGGCGCTCCAGGGCGAACAGGGCGTTGGGGCTGGGGTCGACCACGGTCACCCGATGGCCGAGGCGAGCGAGGGGCACCGCGAAGTTGCCGCTGCCGCCGCCGGTGTCCAGGACGTCGAGGACCTCGCGTCCCGTGGTCTTGACCCGCTGGTCGAGGGCGTCTTCCAGTACGTCCCAGACCACGGCGGTCCGGAGGGAGGCCCGTGGGCGCATCGGGTCCGACACTGCAACTGACTCCTCGGCACGGCACCGTCCGGCGGGCGGCGGTAGCGATCGGGGGCGCCTCCCCCGTCCGGCCCGGCGTGCGGCCCGGCCGTCGGGGAGGTCTCGGGTCATCCCACCCTATTGCCTCGCCGACACCGGGGGTCCCTCCCCCGCGCCGGTCCCGCGCTCAGGGGCGTTCCAGGGCGTCCCGCCACCCCCGGTCCGACCCGGCGGGCGGATCCGACCGGGTGGCCGGGGCGGTGGCGGGCGGAGTCCGGGGCGCCGGGCGGGGGCGCGGTGCGACGGGCCGGGGCAGCAGCGCCCGTTCCACCAGCCGCAGGAAGGCGGCGGCGTCGCGCAGCAGGTCGTCGGCGTCGCGGGGACCGGCCGCGCCCCTGATACCGGCCTCGGCGCGGGCCCGGCGGTCGGCGCCGGAGGCGAACAGGGCGCTCCACTCGGTCAGCTCGGGGGCGATCCCGGGGAGCACCTCCCAGGTGCTGCGTATCGGGACGCGGCGCCGGGAGGGGGGCGTGGGGCGGCCCCGGGCGGCGAGGACGGCGGCGGCGGCGCGCAGGGCGGCGAGGTGGGCGGTGGCGTAGCGCTCGTTGGGGTCGGTGAGGCCGACCGCCTCGACGAGTCCGGCGCGGGCCTTGGCGAGCAGGTCGAGGGCGGCGGGCGGGGCGGTGGTGCGCCGGGCCACGGGGTGCACGTCGGCGGCGGGGGCCCGGGACGCCGGCCCCGTGGGGAGGGCGCCGGGCGGGAGGGGCTCGGGGGCAGGGCCGGTGACGGGGCGGCGCGGCCCGGCCGCCGTCGCGGGGGAACTGACCATGACGAACCTCCTGTCGTCAATCGACGGCTCTGTGCCGTGATGTGCCCATCGTGGAGCACCCCACTGACAACGCGGGCTGAGCTGCGGCTTCTTGGGTTCACCCCGGTCGTCCGGGTTGTCCGGCCACCCCGGACGTCCCGGCCACCCTGGCCACCCTGGCCGTCAGGAGCGTCGGGGGCGTCCGGGCGGGGACGGCGACCGGGGGCGCGCACGCGCGGAGAGGCCGCGCGACGGGGGATGAGGACGGGGGCGGGGGCGGTGGGGAAGTCCGTGACGGCCCGGGATAACTTTTGAACTGACTGGTCAGTTCAAAAAGTGCGGGAGGGAACGGCGTGGACGGAGCCGCTGTGACGGCGGACCGGCTGGGGCTCAAGGGACCCCGGGGCTGGGCGTACGAAGGGGTCGGGTGCGACGCCCCGCCCGGTTCGCTGGTGGCGCTGCGGGGCCCGTCCGGCTCGGGCCGCACCTGTCTGCTGCTGACGCTCACCGGACGGATGCGCCCCACCACCGGGCACGCCGAGGTGGCGGGCGAACGGCTGCCCCGCCGGGCGGCGGCCGTCCGCCGGATCAGCGCCCTCGCCCACGTCCCCGGGGTCACCGATCTGGACCCGGCCCTGACCGTCGCCGAACACCTGCGGGAACGCGTGCTGCTCCAGCGGCGGTTCGAGGGCTCCCCCCGGTCGCTGCTGCGACCGCGCGCCGCCCGCGCCGCCGACGGCCGACGGCGGACGGACGCCGCGCTCGACGCCGTCGGGCTCGACCCCGGGGCGCTGCCCCGGGGGGCCCGGACCGCCGTGCGGGACCTCGAACGACCCCAGGCGCTGCGGCTGTCGCTCGCGCTGGCGCTGATCGGCGGGCCCCGGGTACTGGGCGTCGACGACCTGGACCTCAAGCTGACCGACCGGGAACGCGCGGCGGCCTGGACCCTGTTGCGGGACCTCGCCGACACGGGCCTCACCGTCCTCGCCGGATGCGGCCAGCCACCGGCTCCCGCGTACGGCGCGCTCGTCGTCCCCACCCGGCCGTCCGCGCGCCCCGGCGCGGAGGCGGTCGCGGAGGACCGCCCGGAGGCGGGGACGCCCTTCGCGGCGGAGACGCGGACCGCGCCGGAACCCGGACGGAAGGAGCGGACCGATGCGGCTGCCTAGGCTCGCCACCCTGGAACTGCGGCGCTTCGGCCGGGGCAGGCTGCCGCGCGCCGCGCTGGTCTCCCTGCTGGTGCTGCCCCTGCTGTACGGGGCCCTGTACCTGTGGTCGTTCTGGGACCCGTACAGCCGTCTGGACCGGGTGCCGGTGGCGCTCGTCAACGACGACACGGGCACCTCCCTCGACGGTGAACGGATCGCCGTCGGCGACGAGATCGCGGGGAAGCTGCTGGACAGCGACACCTTCCAGTGGCACGAGGTGAGCGCCCGGCAGGCGCGGGAGGGCGTCGAGGACGGCCGCTACCACCTGTCGCTGACGCTCCCCGGGGACCTCAGCGAGCGGGTCGCCTCCGGTGCCGGGGACGCCCCCGGCACCGGCACGCTGCGGGTGCGCACCAACGACGCCAACAACTACCTCGTCGGGCAGATCTCCCGGTCGGTCTTCGCCGAGGTGCGCCGGGCGGCGTCCACCGACGCGTCCCGGCGGTACCTGGACCGGATGTTCGTCTCCTTCTCGGACATCCACCGGGAGACCGCGCGGGCCGCCGACGGCGCCGACGACCTCAAGGGCGGGCTCGGCAAGGCCAAACGGGGCGCCGAGGACCTCGCGGACGGGCTGAAGGACGCCAAGGACGGCAGCGGTGACCTGGTCAGCGGCATCGGGAGGCTCACCGGCGGCGCCCGCACCCTGGAGACCGGGGCCCGGGACGTCGCGGACGGGACGCGGGCCCTGGTGGACCGGGTGAGCGGACCGGCCGACAAGGTGCGGCCGTTCCTGCGGGACAACGGGCGCCAGGTCGAGCGCACCGCCCGCGCGGTCGACAAGGCCGCCGGAACCCTCCGCGAGCACCTGGACGCCGTGGTGACGGCGGCGCCCGCCGCCCGGAAGGGCACCAAGGAGGCGGCCGACTCCCTGAGCGCCCTCTACGCGCGCCGCTGCGCCGCGCCCGGCGCCACCACCGCGCCCCCGGCGGAGCCGGCTGAGGCGCAGGAGACGGGCCCCGGAGAGCCGGACGGCGGCGGTCCCGAGGCGCCCGGCGCCTCCACGGCCCCCGTACCGGGGCCCGGGGCGGACCCGGGCTGCGCCGAACTGCGCACCGCGCGGGACGAGTCCGCCAAGGCCGCCGGGCTCGCCGCCGACCTCGACCGGACGGTCCGCGGCTACGACGGGGGCACCGCCGCCATGGACCGGGACCTTGCCGCCCTCCAGCGCCAGGCCAAGGCCCTGGCGGCCGCCGCGCCGGACCTCAGCGAGGACCTGGACGGGGCCGTCGCCAAGGTGAAGGCCCTCGACAAGGGCGCCCGCGCGGTCGCCGACGGCGCGGCCGACCTCCACACCGGCCTCGGCACCGCCGCCACCGGCTCCGCCGACCTGGACGCGGGCGTGAACCGGCTGAAGACCGGCGCGGGCGATCTCGACGGCGGGCTGTTCCCGCTGGTGGACGGCTCCCGCGAGCTGGCGGACGGACTGCGCGAGGGCGCGGACCGCGTCCCCGACCACGGGGCCGGGGACCGCGCGCTGCGCGCCGGGGCGATGGCCGACCCGGTGCGGCTGGCCAGCGAGACGGCGCACCGGGCGGACAACTACGGCACGGGCTTCGCGCCCTACTTCATCCCGCTGTCCCTGTGGGTGGGCGCGATGGTGTCCTACATGGTGATCGCGCCCCTGAACCGGCGGGCCCTCGGGGCAGGTGCCCCCGCCTGGCGGACGGCGCTCGCGGGCTGGCTGCCGGTGGCCGCGCTGGGGGCGCTCCAGACGGGTGCCCTGATGGCGGTGCTGCACTGGGGGCTGGGTCTCCAGATGGCCCGGGCGGCGGGCACGGTGGGCTTCCTGCTGCTGGTGACGGGGTGCTTCGCGGCGATCGTGCAGTGGCTGAACGCCCGGTTCGGCGCGGCGGGGCGGATCCTGGTGCTGGCGCTGCTGATGCTCCAGCTCACCTCGGCGGGCGGCACCTATCCGGTGCAGACCAGTCCGGGCTTCTTCCAGGCGGTCCACCCGTTCCTGCCGATGACGTACGTGGTGGAGGCGCTGCGGCGGCTGATCACGGGCGGCGGGCTGGAGCCGGTGTGGCAGGGATGCACGGTGCTCGCCGCGTTCACCCTGGGGGCCCTGGCGCTGACCGCGCTCACCGCGCGCCGCCGTCAGACGTGGACCCTGGACCGGCTGCACCCGGAGCTGAGCCTGTGAGCCCCGGAGCCGTGGACTCCGGGGCCGGGCGGCCGGAGCCGGGCGCCGGGCCTGTGACAATCGGGGCCATGCAGAGCAGCACCCGACGCCAGGGGACCCGTCAGAAGCTGTACGAGGCCGCCGTGACCCTCATCGCCGAACAGGGCTTCTCGGCGACGACCGTGGACGAGATCGCCGAACGGGCCGGAGTGGCCAAGGGGACGGTGTACTACAACTTCGCCAGCAAGTCGGTCCTGTTCGAGGAGTTGCTGCGGCACGGGGTGGGGCTGCTCACCGCGTCCCTGGAGGAGGCCGCCGAGGGCAGCCGACGGGCCGGGGGCGGCAGTGTGGACGCGCTGGACGCCATGGTCCGCGCGGGGCTCGTCTTCATCGAGCGCTACCCGGCCTTCACCCAGCTGTACGTCGCGGAGCTGTGGCGGACCAACCGGTCCTGGCAGTCCACCCTGATGGTGGTCCGCCGACAGGCGGTCGCGGTGGTCGAGGACGTCCTGCGGGCGGGGGTGGCGACGGGCGAGCTGAGCGAGGAGATCGACGTGCCGCTGAGCGCGTCGGCGCTGGTCGGCATGGTGCTGGTGGCGGCGCTCGACTGGCGGTCGTTCCAGCCCGAACGGTCCCTGGACGAGGTGCACGCGGCGCTGTCCCGGCTGCTCCAGGGACGGGTCGGCGGGTGTTAGGCCGTCCCTTACGGATCCGGCTGGGCTCGTGGGGCCCGGCACCGCTCCCCGGTCCGGCCGGATCCGCGAGGAACGACCCGGCCGCGCCGTCGCGGCCGGGCCCGTCCCCCCGGACCCGCCGCGACGGCGCGCGTCCGCCGTTCCCCCGGTCGCGGGCCCGCCCCCGTGCACGTGCTTCCGGGCCCGCCGGAGCCGGGTACCGGTCCTCCGTCGGCGTCCACCGGCCGGTGGACGCCGACGGAGGGTCCCGGCCGCTCCGCCGCCCCGTGTCGGCGGTGCGGTCCGGGTGGTCCCGCTCCGTGTGCCTCCACTCTGGCGGACCGGCGGGGCGTCCTCCTGGGCACGGGTACTCATCTCCGGACTGAGTACCCCCGTCCCGGACCCCGGGTGCCCGGCTCTGGCGCGCGGGTCCGCCGCCCGGCGGCTCCTCGGCGCGGGGCGCCCGGGGGCGGCGGATAGGGTCACGGCATGGGACGGATTGCGGTGATCGGCGCGGGCATGGGCGCCATGGCGGCCGCCGCGCGGCTGGCCGTGGCGGGCCACCGCGTGGTGGTGTACGAACGCGGGGAGACCTACGGCGGGGCGCTGGGCCGCTTCGAGCGGGACGGCTTCTCCTTCGACACCGGCCCCGGTCTGCTGTCGCTCCCCGCCGTCCAGCGCGACCTGTTCGTCAAGACCGGCAAGGAGCCGCTGGAGGACCGCGTCGAGCTGTGCCAGGTGGAACCCGCCGTGCGGCACCTCTTCGCGGACGGCACCGGGGCGGCCCTGCCGAACGCCTCCCGCGCGGGCGTCGCCGAGGCCCTGGACGCGGCGCTCGGCGGGGACGCGGGCGCCCGGTGGGCCGCGTTCGTGAACCGGGCGCGGGACGCCTGGGACCGGGCCCGCCGTCCGCTGCTGGAGGAGCCGCTGTGGCCCAACTGGCAGGTGCTCGCCGAGCGGGAGCCCTACCCCGCCCGGCCCGTCAAGCGGCTGCTGCGCCGGGACCGGACGGCGACCACGGTCCGGGAGATCGCGGACCTGGAGCTGGGCGGCGACCTCCGGCTGCGGGCCCTGCTGGAGAGCCACCCCCTGGCGTGGGGACTCGACCCCCGGACGACCCCCGCGAGCGCGGCGGTGCTGCCCTATCTGGAGCAGACCTTCGGCGTCTGGTCGGTGGGCGGCGGACTGCGGGAACTGGCCCGGGCCGTCCACGGCCGCTGTGTGGCCCGCCGGGTGGAGTTCCGGTTCGGGACGGCGGTCACCCGGATCGTGGTGGAGGACGGCCGGGCGGTGGGCGTCCGGACGACGGACGGCGAGGTGGCCGCGGCGGACCACGTGGTGGCCGGGGTCGCCCCGGAGGTGCTGGCCGGGCTGCTGCCGGACACCCCGGTCCACGGGCCCGGCGAGGTCCCCGCGCAACACGGCGGGGCCAGCAGGCTGACGGTGTTCCTGGCCCTGCGCGGTCCCCGGCCCGAGGGCACCGCGCACCGCACGGTGGTCCACTCGACCGACCCGGAGGGCGAACTCGACGCCCTGTTCGGCCCGGTGCCGGTGGCGCCCGCGCGGCCGACGGTGGAGGTGCTGCGCACCGGTGACCCGGCGGGCGTGCCGGACGCCGGGTACGAGGCGGTGACGCTGCGGGCGACCGTCCCCGCGCTCCGCACCGGCCCGTCGGACGGGACCGGGACCGGGACCGGCGCCGGAGACCCGGTGGAGACGGCGGAGACGGCGCGGCGGATGATCGAGGCGGCGGAGCGGGCGGTGCCCGGGCTGGCGGACCGGTTGCTGTGGCACGGGACGCACGCCCCGGCGGACGTCGCGGCGGCCACCGGGGTGCCGGACGGATCGGTGCCCGCCCCGGCGCTGGCCGCCGCCGGGGGGCGGCTGTTGCACCAGGCGAACTCCACCCGGGTGGCGAACCTGTTCCTGGCCGGGGGCTGGGCCCATCCGGGCGGCGGACTGCCGCACGCGGGCATGTCGGGGGCGCTGGTGGCCGGACTCATCGTGGAGGGGCCGGAGTTCCGCGGCTCCCAGTGACGGAGGCGGGTGGCTCCCGCCGAACGGGGCCGCGCGGCTCCCGCTGAGCGGGGGCACCGGCGCGCGGTGAACGGTGGGGGCGCGGCTCGCGGTGAGCCGCGCCCCCGCGCGTCGGCTCAGTACGAGTAGGGCTGGTGCCGCTGCTCGTCGTGTCCGGGCCCGTATCCGCCCTGGTCGGACGACGGGTACGGATAGGGCTGGGGGCCGGGGTCGTCGTAGCCGGTCCCGTCGGCGGTGGCCCGCTGCTGGGGGACCCAGACCCCGCCGGGCGGGGTCTCCTGGTAGCCGCCCGGCGCGTACGGGTCCTGGCCGTACCCCGGCTGGGCGTACGGGTCCTGGCCGTCGTACCCCGGGGCGGCCGGATAGGGGTCGGCGTAGGCGGCGTACTGTCCCTGGCCCTGGTCGTAGCCGTGGTCCTGGGCGGGGTGGGCGGCGTAGCCGGGGTGGGCGTCCTGGCCGAAGACCGAGGGCTCGCGGGGCGGTTCGGGGTCGCCGTACACGCCGTACCGGCCGGTGTCGTCGGGCATCGGCCCGGCCGCGTGGACGGCGGGCCCGGAGCCGGGGGCGCCGTGGCCGAAGGCGTCGAAGGGGTCGGCGCCCTGCCCCCGGCCGGTGTCGTCGGTGTCGAAGAGCGGGCCCACCATCGTGGGAGCGGCCGCGAAGTCCGCGTCCGACGGGTGGGGGACGTCCGGGCCGTCGAACGGGACCGCCCCGATGACGGCCGTCTCCTCCACCCCGGAGACCTGGAGCACCGGCTCGTGGCGCTCCTCGCCGCCGGTGCGGCGGCGCTTGCTGGCGCCGGGCCTGCCGCCGATCGCCCAGCCGGTGGAGAAGCCCTGCCGGAAGGACATGGTGACGTAGGTCTGCCCGATGGCGAAGGCGATGGCGCCGACGCCGATCACCAGGACCGACGGGATGACGACGCCGACGACCACGCCGAGGAAGCCGCAGAAGGCCAGCAGCCGCCAGCGCAGCCGCGCCTTGTACTGGAGGAGCACCTCGCCCAGCAGCCACAGCGCGACGACGCCGAACGCGATGTAGAGGACCGTCCAGCCCATGTACGCCCCTCTCGTGGGGTCGGCGCCCCTCCGCGCACGACCCGGATCTAGGTCCGTGTGCGGTGCAGGCCCAGATTCTCGTAGATTTCCAGCGTCGCCGTCGAGTTGTTGAGCGTGATGAAGTGGAGCCCGGGGACGCCCTCGTCCAGCAGTCTCGCGCAGAACTCGGTCGCGAACGCGATTCCCAAGGAGCGTACAGCGGCGGGATCCTCTCGCGCCGCGAGGATCCGTTCTTTCAGCTCGGCCGGGAAGACGGCGTTGCTGAGCTGCGGCAGCCGTTCGAGCTGACGGACGCTGGTGATGGGCATGACCTCGGGGATGACGGGCGTGTCGCAGCCCGCCGCCTCGACCCGGTCGCGCAGCCGCAGGTAGGACTCGGGGTCGAAGAACATCTGCGTGATGGCGTAGTCGGCGCCCGCGCGGCACTTGTCGACGAAGTGCCGGACGTCGGTGTCCCAGTCGGGCGAGCGGGGGTGCATCTCCGGGAAGGCCGCGACGCCGACGCAGAAGTCCCCGGACTCCTTGATCAGCCGGACGAGTTCGGCGGCGTAGGTGAGGCCCTCGGGGTGCGGCGTCCACGGGCCCATGGGGTCGCCGGGCGGGTCGCCGCGGACGGCGAGCATGTTGCGGATGCCCGCGTCGGCGTACTGGCCGATGATGTTGCGCAGTTCGGCCAGGGAGTGGTCGACCGCGGTGAGGTGGGCGACCGGGGTGAGGGTGGTGTCGGAGACGATCTGCTCGGTGGCCCGGACCGTGCCCGCCCGGGTGGAACCGCCCGCCCCGTAGGTCACCGAGACGAAGCTCGGCGCCACGGCCTCGACGCGGCGCAGCGCGTTCCAGAGGTTCCGTTCGCCCTTGGGGGTTTTCGGCGCCCAGAACTCGAAGGAGTGCGTCGTGGTGCCCGATGCGAGCATGTCACGGACCGTACGCGCGCGATCCGTCCTGGTGGAAGCTGTCCCTAGGGCCATACGGGCAGGTTAGCCACGCCGGGGCCGTCCCCCAACCGGGCGGCGGGCAAATACGACGAAACCCTCCCCCGGCGTCCACCCCTCGGACGTTTTCCGTCTCAACATGCGGAGAAGCCCGGAGAACGGCCTGGTCGCCCGGTCCGGCATCCGGACGGGCCGACCAGCGCGGACGGGACGGAACGGACAGGGTGGTCAGGGTGCCCGGAACGGTCGGCCGGGCCCCCTGCCGGGATCAGACGGCCGGCCGGCCCCTGCCGGGGGTCAGCGGTCCCTCAGCCGCCGGGCGAACGCGGCGGCCGCCGCCCCCGGGTCGTCCGCCTCGGTGATCGCCCGGACCACGACGACCCGCCGGGCGCCCGCGGCCAGGACCTCGTCCAGGTTGCCGAGGTCGATCCCGCCGATCGCGAACCACGGGCGGGCGGGCGCCAGCGCGGCGGTGTGCCGGACCAGCTCCAGGCCGGGGGCGTGGCGGCCCGGCTTGGTGGGGGTGGGCCAGCAGGGTCCGGTGCAGAAGTAGTCGGCCCCGGGCTGGACGGCCGCGGCCTCCGCCTCCGCCGGGGCGTGGGTGGAGCGGCCGATCAGGACGTCGTCGCCGAGGACCGCGCGGGCGGCGGGCACCGGCAGGTCGCCCTGGCCGAGGTGGAGCACGTCGGCGCCGACGGCGTGCGCCACGTCCGCGCGGTCGTTGACCGCGAGGAGCCTGCCGTGCCTGCGGCAGGCGTCGGCGAACACCCGCAGGTGCTCGATCTCCTCGGCGGCCTCCATGCCCTTGTCCCGCAGCTGGACGATGTCCACCCCGGCGGCGAGGACGCGGTCCAGGAACTCCGGCAGATCGCCCTGGCGGGTACGGGCGTCGGTGCAGAGGTAGAGGCGGGCGTCGTCGAGCCGGGCCCGGAGCGTGGAATCGGGCATGCGTGGTCCCCCCGTGGTGCGGTGCGTGTGGACGCGCCGTGGCGGTGCGGTGCGTGGAAAAGCCGGAAAGCGAGAGCCGGAAAGCGAGAAAGCGGGATGGCGGGAAAGCGGTGCGCGGGCCCGGACGGGCCCGCGCACCGCGCGGCACGGGCCGCTCAGCGAGCGGCGGACGCGGCGGTCAGAGGGCGAGCGCCTGCGCCCGGCGCTTCACCTCCGTGCCGCGGTTCTCGTTCAGGGCCTGGGCGGGGGTGCCCGGCAGGCTGGGGTCCGGGGTGAAGAGCCATTCCAGCATCTCCTCCACGGTGAACCCGTCGTCCCGCAGCAGGGTCAGGGTGCCGCTCAGGCCCCTGACCACCTTGTCCTCGTCGATGAAGGCCGCCGGAACGTGCAGCGCCCTGTTCTCGCCCCGGCGCACCGCGATCAGCTGCCCCTCCTTCACGAGCTGCCGGACACGGGTCACCTCCATGTCCAGCCGCTCGGCGATGTCGGGGAGGGTCAGCCAGTCGGGGACGAGAGCATCGATCTTCACGTCAATCTCAGTCACGCCCCCAAGCCTGCCACCTCCCTCCGACATCGGAGAAGGCGGCCCGCTGCCCATGCGGCCGACCGGCCCCGCCGCGCACCTCCCGGAGACGTCCGGGGCCTCTCCCGGACGCCCCCCGGACGGCTCAGCGCACGGCCGACTTGAGCGGCCGGGCGGGGTCGGCGAGGAGCTGCGGGTCCAGCGGCGCGCCCGACTCGATCAGCTTGCGGCCCTGCGCCAGGTCCCGGGGGCGGCCCACCGCGAGCAGCGCCACCAGCCGCTCCTCCCGCAGCCAGCACACCGACCAGGCGGCGTCGGCCGGGTCCCCGCGCCGGACGGTGGTGTCGGCGTGCGCGTGGTGGCCCGCGTACTGGACGAAGCGCCCGAACTGCTCGGACCAGAAGTACGGCACCGGGTCGTAGGGGCCGGGGGCGGCCCCGGTGATCCCGGCGGCGACCGTGCGGGGGCCCTGGAGGGCGTTGTCCCAGTGGTGCACCAGCAGGCGTTCGCCGTAGCGGGCGGAGGGGAAGGACGCGCAGTCCCCGACCGCGTAGACGTCCGGCGCGGAGGTCCGCAGCCGGTCGTCGGCGAGGACCTCCCGGTGGGCGCCGAGGGCGATGCCGGAGCCCGTGAGCCAGTCGGTCGCGGGGCGGGCGCCGATGCCGACGACGACCGCCCCGGCGGGCAGCCGGGTGCCGTCGGACAGCAGCACCGCGCCGGGCTCCACCCGGTCGACCCGGGCCCCGGTGCGCAGGGTGGCCCCCGCCTGGGCGTACCAGTCGGCCATGGGCGCGGCGACCTCGGCGGGCAGGGCGCCGGGCAGGGGCCGGTCGGCGGCCTCCACCACGGTCACCGCGCAGCCCGCCTCCCGCGCGGCGGTGGTGAACTCGGCGCCGATCCAGCCCGCGCCGACGACCACCACGTCGTGCTGGGCGGCGAGGACCGGGCGCAGCCGCTCGGCGTCGTCCAGGGTGCGCAGCAGATGCGTTCCGGGGACCCCGTCGGCGCCGGGCAGTCGCAGGGGCTCCGCGCCGGTCGCGATCACCAGGGTGTCGTAGCGGACGGGTCCCGCCCCGGTGTCGAGGAGGTGTTCGTCCGGGCGGACCCCGGTGACCTCCACGCCGAGCCGCAGATCGACGCCGAGGCCCTGGAAGTCCACGTCGAAGGCGGAGTCCTCGGCCTTGCCCAGGAGGACGGCCTTGGAGAGCGGGGGCCGGTCGTAGGGCTGGTGGGGTTCGGCGCCGATGAGGACCACCGGTCCGGCGTACCCCTGTTCGCGCAGGGCCACGGCGGTCTGCACCCCGGCCATCCCCGCGCCCGCGATGACGACCCCCGCCCGGTCCGTCCCCCCGGGTCCGTCCGGGTCCGCCGGTCCTGCCGTCCGGTCCGCCCCGGGTGCGTTCACCTCGGTCACCTCGTCACCTCATCGCCCTCGTCGGCTCGTGGCCCTCACCGTCATCGTCCGTCACCGCCGTGGCCGTCTCGGTCGCCGTCCTCGTCGGTGGCGGGCGGTCCCGCGCCGTCACGATAGACAACCCGGGCGCTCCGGCGCCGGGTCAGCCCCCGGCGGGGCGGACGGACTCCTCCACCACGCTGGTGCCACGGCCCTCGGCGGACTCCCACTCCCACGTCTCCACCAGGCGGATCCGTCCGTCCGGCAGCACCAGCGCCTCGGAAAGACAGTGTCCGGACGCGGTGGTGCCGTCGGTGCGCAGTTGGACGTACCGGAAGTCGAGCCGGTCGCCCGCGCGGGTGCCGACGAGGTGGCCGCGCACCACGTCGCCGCCCGCGTAGTCGGCCCACACCACGCCGTCCCGCTCGTGGTAGGCGAACCGGGTCAGGGTGCCGACCTGGCCGCTCGCCTGGTCCGCGACGGGCACCAGGACCCGGCCGTCGAGCGAGGGCACCGGGGCGGGGGACGGAACGGGACGGGACGGCTGTTCGGGCACGGGACGGCTCCCTCTACTGGCGTGCGGGACGGCGGGTTAGGGTGGCCAACGTAACTCGCGGGAGCCCGGACGCACCGGGCTGAGAGGGAGGCTGACCGGCCTCCGACCGTACGAACCTGATCCGGGTCATGCCGGCGAAGGGAGGAGCGGGAAACCCATGTCTCGTACAGCCGACGTGCTGGTCGTGGGCGGCGGGATCATCGGTCTGGTGACCGCCTGGCGGGCCGCCGGACGGGGGCTCACCACGATGGTGGCCGATCCCTCGCCGGGCGGGGGCGCGGCCCGGGTCGCGGCCGGGATGCTCGCCGCGGTCACCGAACTGCATCCCGGCGAGGAGGACCTCCTCGCCCTCAACACCGCCTCCGCACGGGCCTATCCGGCGTTCGTGGCGGAACTCTCCGAACTCACCGGCGCGGACCTCGGCTACCGGCGCTGCGGCACCCTCGCCGTGGCCCTCGACGCCGACGACCGCGCCGAACTGCGGGAGCTGCACGCGCTCCAGACCGCCGCGGGGCTGACCTCGCAGTGGCTCAGCGGCCGGGAGTGCCGCCGTCTGGAACCAATGCTGGCGCCGGGCGTGCGCGGCGGTCTGCGGGTGGACGACGACCACCAGATCGACCCCCGGCGGCTGACCGCCGCGCTGCTCACCGCCTGCGCCCGGACCGGGGTGGTGTTCCACCGGCAGCGCGCCGACCGGCTGCTGGTGGAGCACGGGCGGGCGGCGGGCGCGGTCCTCGCGGACGGCACCCGGCTCTCCGCCGGACGGGTCGTCCTCGCGGGCGGCAGCCTCAGCGGACGGCTCGCCGGGGTGCCCGAGGAGGCGCTGCCGCCGGTACGGCCCGTCAAGGGGCAGGTGCTGCGGCTGACCGTGCCCCCCGGGCGGCGGCCGTTCCTCAGCCGGACCGTCCGGGCCGTGGTGCGGGGCGGCCAGCTGTACCTGGTGCCGCGCGAGGACGGGGAGCTGGTCGTCGGCGCCACCAGCGAGGAGCTGGGCTGGGACACCACGGTCACCGCGGGCGGGGTCTACGAGCTGCTGCGGGACGCGCACGAGCTGGTGCCCGGGATCACCGAACTCCCGCTCACCGAGACCCTCGCCGGGCTGCGGCCCGGCTCCCCCGACAACGCGCCCCTGCTCGGCCCGACCGCGCTGGACGGGCTGCTGCTGGCCACCGGCCACTACCGCAACGGCGTGCTGCTGACGCCGGTGACCGGGGACGTGATGGCCCACACCCTGGTGCACGGCGAGCCGCCGGACGCCGCCCGCCCCTTCTCCCCCCTCCGGTTCGCCCGCCTCCCCCAGGAGCAGCCCGCATGACCGCGTCACCCGCCCCCGGGTCCGTCCCGCTGCGCGTCACCCTCAACGGAGAGCACCGGGACGTACCGCCCGGCACCACCCTCGGCGATCTGGTCGCCCTGCTCACGGCCGCGCCCGGCGGGGTCGCCGCCGCCCTCAACGAGACCGTCGTCCCGCGTTCGGGATGGCCACTGGCCGTGCTCGCGGACGGCGACCGGGTCGAGGTCCTCACCGCGGTCCAGGGGGGCTGAGCGATGGCCGACGACCCCTTCGTCCTAGGCGGCCGGAGCTACGGCTCCCGGCTGATCATGGGCACCGGCGGCGCCCCCAGCCTGGATGTGCTGGAACGGTCGCTGGTGGCCTCCGGCACCCAGCTGACCACCGTGGCGATGCGCCGGGTGAACCCGGCCACCGCCGGATCGGTGCTCTCCGTGCTGGAGCGGCTGGGCGTCCAGGTGCTGCCCAACACCGCGGGCTGCTTCACCGCCGGGGAGGCGGTGCTCACCGCGCGGCTGGCCCGGGAGGCGCTCGGCACCGCGCTGGTGAAGCTGGAGGTCATCGCGGACGAGCGGACCCTG
This sequence comes from Streptomyces sp. JNUCC 64, assembly GCF_054484115.1. Classification (NCBI taxonomy): domain Bacteria; kingdom Bacillati; phylum Actinomycetota; class Actinomycetes; order Kitasatosporales; family Streptomycetaceae; genus Streptomyces; species Streptomyces sp. JNUCC 64. Next base: position 6,398,528 of record NZ_CM137015.1, on the reverse strand, counting down.
CTGCCCGACCCCGTGGAACTGCTGGACGCCGCCGAGATCCTGGTCGACGACGGCTTCACCGTGCTGCCCTACACCAACGACGACCCGGTGCTTGCCCGCAAGCTGGAGGACGTGGGGTGCGCGGCGGTGATGCCGCTGGGCTCGCCCATCGGCTCCGGGCTGGGCATCCGCAACCCGCACAACTTCGAGCTGATCGTGGCGAACGCGGGGGTGCCGGTGATCCTCGACGCGGGCGCCGGGACCGCGTCGGACGCGGCGCTCGCGATGGAGCTGGGGTGCGCCGGGGTGATGCTGGCCTCGGCGGTGACCCGGGCCCGGGTGCCGGTGCTGATGGCGGAGGCCATGCGGCACGCGGTGGAGGGCGGACGGCTCGCGTACCGGGCCGGGCGCATCCCCCGGCGGTTCTTCGCGGAGCCGAGCTCACCGGTCACCGGCCGGGCCCGGCTGGACCCGGAGCGGCCCGCGTTCTGACCCGGCCGCGCATCCCCCGCCCACCGGGTGCCGTCCGGCGCCGTCCCCGTTCTCCGGCGCCGTCCGACGCCCTGCGGTGCCGCCCGACGCGGGCCCGCCGACGCCGGGTGCCGCCGGGCAGTGTCCCTCCGGCGCCCTCCCGCGCTCCGGTCGGCTCGGGACGGCGACCGCGCTACGGGGGCGGAGAGGCGGACGGCGACCGCGCGACGGCGAGGGCCGAGAGCCACGGCGGGCCCGAAGGCCACGGAGCGGCGGCGGGCGGGCCAGGCGCGGCGGTGACGGGGGGCGCGGGCAGGCGGACAGTGGGGGCGCCCGGTACGGGGCCGGGGCGCAGTACGGCCGGGCGCCCGGTACGGGGCCGGGGCGCAGTACGGCCGGGCGCTCGGTACGGGCCGGGCGCGCGGGCGGCGGCCCGGCGCGTTCCGGGTTTCCCGGCTCTTAGACTGCCTCCGTGGACACTTCGCCTCAGGACCCGCTGCTCGGGCAACTGCTGGACGCCCGCTACCGGGTGGACGCGAGGATCGCGACGGGCGGGATGGCGACGGTGTACCGCGCCGTGGACGTCCGTCTCGACCGCGTCGTCGCCCTGAAGGTCATGCACCCCGCGCTGGCGGTGGACGCCAGCTTCGTGGAGCGGTTCATCCGCGAGGCGAAGTCGGTGGCGCGGCTCTCCCACCCGAACGTGGTCGGCGTCTTCGACCAGGGCGCCCAGGGCGCGTACGTGTACCTGGCGATGGAGTACGTGCCCGGGTGCACCCTGCGCGACGTGCTGCGCGAGCGGGCGGCCCTGTGTCCGCGCGCCGCCCTGGACGTCCTGGAGCCGGTCCTGGCGGCCCTCGGCGCGGCGCACCGGGCGGGCCTCGTCCACCGGGACGTGAAGCCCGAGAACGTCCTGATAGGGGACGACGGCCGGGTCAAGGTCGCCGACTTCGGCCTGGTCCGCGCGGTCGACGCGGGCACCGGCTCGACGGGGACCCTGCTGGGCACCCTGGCCTACCTGGCGCCGGAGCAGCTGGACGAGGGCGCGGCACCCGGGCCGGAGGGGCCGGGCACCCCGGTGGACGTGTACGCCTGCGGGATCGTCCTCTACGAGATGCTGACCGGTCGCAAGCCGCACGGCGGCGACTCGGCCGCGCGGATCGTCTTCCAGCACGTGCACGAGGACGTCCCGGCCCCCTCGGCCCTGGTCCCCGGGCTGCCCGCCGCCCTCGACGACCTGGTGGCCTCGGCGACCGCCCGGGACCCCCGGCTGCGTCCGGCCGACGCGGTGGCGCTGCTGGCGGCGGCGCGGGAGGCCCGGGCGTCCCTGACCCCGGAGCAGCTCGACGCCGTCCCGCCGGGGGCCCGCTCGGGGGAGCACGACACCGCCGAGGACCGCACCAGTGTGATCCCCCGCTCCCCGGACGTGCCGCGACCGGCGGCGGTGCGCGGGGGCGCCCCCGACGGCGCGGACGGGACGGACGACGGCGTGCAGCGCACCGCGCTCCTCGTCCGTCCCGTCCCGGGCGCCGGTCACGCCCGCTCCGGGCGTCCCGGCCGCCCCGGTCTCCGGGAGGCCCTGCGGCGGGCGCCGCGCGGCGCGGTGGCCGGGGTCGGGGCGCTGCTGCTGGTCCTGCTGGTGGGGGTGGGGGTCTGGTACATCAACTCCGGACAGTTCACCCGGGTCCCGGCGCTGCTCACCCAGACCGAGGCGGACGCCCGGGAACGGCTCACCGACGCGGGACTGGACGTCGGTGAGGTCCGGCGCGCGTACAGCGACACCGACCGGCGGGGCACGGTGATCGCCACCGAACCGGCGGCCGGGGAGCGGGTGCGCGGCAACGGGAGCGTCGGCCTCACGGTGTCGCTGGGCCCGGAGACGGTCCGGGTGCCCGACGTCACCGACCGGACGCTGGCGGTGGCCCGTCAGGAGATCAAGGCCGCCGGGCTGAAGCCGGGCATGGTCACCGACGCGTTCGACGCGGACGTCCGGCAGGGCGAGGTGATCTCCACCGACCCGGCCGCGGGCACCGCGCGGCGGGCCGGTTCGGCGGTCGCGGTCGTGGTGAGCCGGGGCGCCCCGGTCGAGGTCCCGGACCTCGCCGGGAAGAGCCCGGCCGAGGCCCGGAAGGCGCTGGCGGACCTCGGGCTGGAGGCCGAGGTGTCGTCGGAGCGGGTCAAGGCGAAGGTCCCGGCCGGGGACGTGGCCCGGCACTTCCCCCGGGAGGGGCAGCAGGCCGCCGAGGGCGACACCGTCACCCTGACGCTCTCGGACGGCCCGGAGATGATCGAGGTCCCGGACGTGGTCGGGGACTCGGTGGACGACGCGCGCCAGACGCTGGAGGCGGCCGGGTTCACGGTGGAGGAGGACCGGGGCATCCTCGGGCTCTTCGGGGACACCGTGCGCGGACAGTCGGTGGACGCCGGGGATAAGGCTCCCGAGGGCTCGGAGATCACCCTGAGCATCCGCTGAGGGCAGGGGTTCCGAGGCTCGGGGCGGCCCAGCGGCCCAGCGGCCCAGCGGCCCAGCGGCCCAGCGGCCCAGCGGCCCAGCGGCCCAGCGGCCCAGCGGCCCAGCGGCCCAGCGGCCCAGCGGCCCAGCGGCGGGACGGTACCAGGGGCCGCCCGGTTCCCGGAACCACTCGGGTCCGGGGGGCTCGCGGACTCCCCCAGCCGTCGCCGGGACGGTACCGGGGCTGGCACCGGCACCGGGGCGAGGACCGGGGGCACGCGGATCCCGAGGGGCCAGGGCCCCGACCCGTACCGGTCCCGGGCCCGTACGGATCCCGGGCAGTACGGGTGCCGAGGCCGTACGGGTCGCGGGCCCGTACGGACCGCCTCTTGCCGCCGGTACCGGACGGGCACCCGGCGCGGGGCGCCCCCGGTCGCGTGCCACCCTGGCGGGGTGACAGTCACCCACCTCCGCAACCCCGTCGGCGGCCATGTCCCGGTCGCGGGCGGACTCGCCTCCACCGGTCTGGCGTACGCCCGTGAGATGGGCGCCGAGACCGTGCAGGTCTTCGTCGCCAACCCGCGCGGCTGGGCCACTCCGCCCGGCGACCCCCGTCAGGACGAGGCGTTCCGCGCGGCCTGCGCCGACGAGGGCCTGCCCGCGTACGTCCACGCCCCCTACCTGATCAACTTCGGTTCGCACACCCGGGAGACCGCCGAGCGGTCGGTGGAGTCGATGCGGCACTCCCTGCGCCGGGCCCGGGCGATCGGGGCGCTGGGGGTGGTCGTCCACACCGGGTCGGCGACCGGCGGACGGGAGCGGGCGGTGGCGCTGGCGCAGGTCCGGGAGCTGGTGCTGCCGCTGCTGGACGAGCTGACCCACGACGACGACCCCTGGCTGCTGCTGGAGTCGACGGCCGGACAGGGCTCCTCGCTCTGCTCGCGCGCGGAGGACTTCGGTCCGTACTTCGCGGCGCTGGACTCCCACCCCCGGCTGGGGATCTGCCTGGACACCTGTCACGTCTTCGCGGCGGGGCACGACCTGGCGGCGCCGGACGGGGTGGAGCGGACCCTCGACGCCCTGGTGGCCACGGTCGGACCGGGGCGGCTGCGGCTGATCCACGCCAACGACTCCCAGGAGGGCGCGGGCTCCCGCCGGGACCGGCACGCCAACATCGGGGCGGGCCACATCGGCCAGGACGCCTTCCGCGCCCTGCTGGCCCATCCGGCGACCGAGGGCGTGCCCCTGGTCATCGAGACGCCCGGCGGCAAGAGCGGACACGCCGGTGACGTGGCGCTGCTGAAGAAGCTCAGGGACGGCTGAGCGCCGACCGCGCCCGGTGGCGGCCCCGGAAAAGGGTCAGGGCCTCTCCGGGGACGCCCGTCCTCCCCCGGGAGTCGCACCCGAACGGCTGGAAATCGCCTCCTGAAGCCCCCTGAGCGGCCCTCCGGGGGGCACCGCCCCGCTTTCCCGGCCGACCGGCCGACCGGAGGACCGGGAGACCGGGGCTCAGAGCTCGGGGCCCTCGCCGGGTTCCTCCTGGTAGGAGTAGCGCTGCTCGCGCCAGGGGTCGCCCACGTTGTGGTAGCCCCGCTCCTCCCAGAAGCCCCGGCGGTCGGCGGTCATGTACTCGACGCCACGGACCCATTTGGGCCCCTTCCAGGCGTACAGATGGGGCACCACGAACCGCAGCGGGAAGCCGTGCTCGGCGGTGAGCTGCTCGCCGTCCTTGTGGGTGGCGAAGATGGCGCGCTCGGCGGCGAAGTCGGAGAGCCGCATGTTGGAGCTGAAGCCGTACTCCGCCCAGACCATCACATGGGTGACGTCCGGCGCGGGCGGCGCCAGCTCCAGGAGGGTCCGGGCGGGGACCCCGCCCCACTCGGCGCCGAGCATGCTGAACTTGGTCACGCAGTGCAGATCGGCCACCACCGTGGAGTACGGCAGCGCCGTGAACTCCTCGTGGTTCCAGCACCGCTTGCCGCCGTCGGCGGTCGCCCCGAAGACCCGGAACTCCCAGCGCTCCGGACGGAACCGGGGCACCGGTCCGTAATGGGTGACCGGCCAGCCGCGCTGGAGCCGCTGTCCCGGCGGTAGCTGCGGCTGCTGCGGAGATTCGCGACCGACCGGATGACCCATGAGTCCATCCTGACAGACCGGGATAGGTGCTCATGACCCGGTCACCCCCGATCACGACAGAACATGCCATTCAACGGAAACTCAGGACAACTCCTACTAAGGAGGCACTTACTGGACGATCTCCAAAGCGCGGTGCGAGGATGCGGCCACCCGCACCGGTCCCGCGTGGAAAGGAGCCTTCACGATGCAGGGCGACCCCGAGGTCATCGAGTTCCTCAACGAGCAGCTCACCGGTGAGCTGACCGCGATCAACCAGTACTGGCTGCACTACCGCATCCAGGACAACAACGGCTGGACCAAGCTGGCGAACTACACGCGGGCCGAGTCCATCGACGAGATGAAGCACGCCGACAAGCTCACCGAGCGCATCCTCTTCCTGGACGCGCTGCCGAACTACCAGCGGCTGTTCCACGTCCGGGTGGGGCAGACGGTGACGGAGATGTTCCAGGCCGACCGGCAGATCGAGGTCGAGGCGATCGACCGGCTGCGGCGCGGCATCGAGGTGATGCGGACCAAGGGGGACGTCACCTCGGCACGGCTCTTCGAGGACATCCTGCAGGACGAAGAGCACCACATCGACTACCTCGACACCCAGCTGGAGCTGATCGAGCAGCTCGGCGAGGCGCTCTACCTGGCCCAGCAGATCGAGCAGCCGGAGGGCTGAGACCCCGCGCGCGGCGGCCGGGACGACACGGACGCGGCGCCGCGACGGTCAGGAGAAACGATCAGGCGGCGTCTTCGAGTCCGGCGACACGCCCGCCGGGGACGGCGCCGCCGATCTTCGTCAGCGCGGGTTCGCCCCGTTCGAGCAGCTCCCGGCGGGGGCAGGCGCCCCGGCCCAGCAGGGCCTGGATGCTGCGGACGCAGGAACCGCAGTCCGTGCCCGCCTTGGACGCCGAGGCGATCTGGCGCGGGGTGCAGGCCCCGTTCGCCGCGTGCTGTCGCACCTGGTCCTCGGTGACGCCGAAGCAGCTGCAGACGTACACGGCGGTCACCTCCCGGTGGGGTTCGCTCGGCCCGGCGCGGGCCGGTCACCCCCCGTCAACGGTGAGGCTTGCCTTACCTTACCCCTCCCCGGGGGTGGCGCAAAAGTGCCGTACAGCCCGATGGGGCGCGGATCACAGCATCCGCGCCCCATCGGGTACACATCGGGAAGATCAGCCGTTACCGGCGGTCATCACTGGTCGCGGTACATCTCCGCGACGAGGAAGGCCAGGTCCAGCGACTGGCTGCGGTTGAGCCGCGGGTCACAGGCCGTCTCGTAGCGCTGGTGCAGGTCGTCGACGAAGATCTCGTCGCCGCCGCCCACGCACTCCGTGACGTCGTCGCCGGTCAGCTCCACGTGGATGCCGCCCGGGTGGGTGCCCAGCGCCTTGTGCACCTCGAAGAAGCCCTTGACCTCGTCCAGGACGTCGTCGAAGCGACGGGTCTTGTGGCCCGAGGCGGCCTCGAAGGTGTTGCCGTGCATCGGGTCGGTGACCCAGGCGACGACCGCGCCGGAGGCGGTGACCTTCTCGACCAGGTTGGGCAGCTTGTCGCGGACCTTGTCGGCGCCCATCCGGACGACGAAGGTGAGCCGTCCGGGCTCGCGGTCCGGGTCCAGCCGGTCCACGTAGGCCAGCGCCTCGTCGACGGAGGTCGTCGGGCCCAGCTTGACGCCGATCGGGTTGCGGATGCGCGAGGCGAACTCGATGTGCGCGCCGTCGAGCTGCCGGGTGCGCTCACCGATCCAGACCATGTGGCCGGAGGTGTCGTAGAGGTGCCCGGTGCGGGAGTCGATCCGGGTGAGGGCGGCCTCGTAGTCGAGCAGCAGCGCCTCGTGGGAGGCGAAGAACTCGACGGTCTTGAACTCCTCCGGGTCCGTCCCGCACGCCCGCATGAAGTTGAGGGCGTTGTCGATCTCGCGGGCGAGCTGCTCGTAGCGCTGCCCGGACGGGGAGGACTTCACGAAGTCCTGGTTCCAGGCGTGCACCTGGCGCAGGTCCGCGTAGCCGCCGGTGGTGAAGGCCCGCACCAGGTTCAGCGTCGAGGCGGAGGCGTTGTACATCCGCTTCAGCCGCTGGGGGTCCGGCACCCGGTCCTTCTCGGTGAACGCGAAACCGTTCACCGAGTCGCCCCGGTAGGTCGGCAGGGTCACGCCGTCGCGGGTCTCGGTGGGCTTGGAGCGCGGCTTGGAGTACTGGCCGGCGATCCGGCCGACCTTCACCACCGGCACCGAGGCCGCGTAGGTGAGGACGGCGCCCATCTGGAGGAGCGTCTTCAGCTTGGCCCGGATCTGGTCGGCGCCCACGGCCTCGAAGGACTCGGCGCAGTCACCGCCCTGGAGCAGGAACGCCTCGCCCTTGGCGACCGCGCCCAGTCGGGCGCGCAGCTGGTCGCACTCCCCGGCGAACACCAGGGGGGGATAGCTTTCGAGGTCGGCGATCACATCGCGCAGAGCCTCGGCGTCCGGGTACTCGGGCTGCTGCGCCGCGGGCAGGTCGCGCCAGGTGGCCCCGGCGGCGGGCTGGGTTTCAGCGTTCACGGTCACCCCCACAACCTTACGGGTTCGCCCCGGGTGTCCATCCGTCCGCTCATCTTTTGAGACAGACATCGCACGGGGGCACGGCGTGGAAGGTCCGGCGGGGGGCGCGGGCGGCGGACGGCGGACGGTTTCGGGTGCCCGGCGGGCCGCGCGTCGGGTAGGGTGCCCGGCATGTTCGCGCATTCGACCCGTCACTGGTGGTGGACCGCTCATCCGGCGGCCCACTGACTGCGCGTACCCGAGACCACGCGAAGGCCGCCCGAGGGCGGCCTTCCGGCTTTTCCGGGGCCGTTCCTCACCACCCGCCGCCGGGCCGCCCGCCCGGCCGCCGCAGGGAAGGAACCGCTCCCCATGGACCTGAACCGACTGCTCGACCCCGACGGCCCCCCGTTCGCGCTGCTGCGCCGCCGCACCCCCGGGCGCGACCACGACACGGTGGAGGTGCTGACCGGGCCGGTCAGCCACCACGAACGGCTCGCGGACCTCCCCGACGGGCTGGCGCTCGTCCCGTTCCGGCAGATCCGGGAGCGCGGCTTCGACGTCCGCGACGACGGCACCCCGCTCTCGGTGCTCACCCCCGAGGAGCGCCACGAGCTGCCGCTGGCCGAGGCCCTGGCCGCGCTGGCCGCGCTCCCCGAGACGCCGACGCGCGTCACGGACGGCGGCTTCGACGTCGGCGACGAGGAGTACGCCGCGCTGGTCTCCCGGGTGCTGCGGGACGAGATCGGGCGGGGCGAGGGCGCCAACTTCGTGATCCGCCGCACCTACACCGGACGGATCGACGGCTTCGGACGGGCCGGTGCGCTGGAGCTGTTCCGGCGGCTGCTGGTCGGCGAGGAGGGCGCGTACTGGACGTTCGTGGTGCACACCGGGGAACGGACGCTGGTCGGCGCGAGCCCCGAGGTCCACGTGCGGATGAGCGGCGGCACCGTGGTGATGAACCCGATCAGCGGGACGTACCGCTACCCGCTGGACGGGCCCTCCCCCGAGGGGCTGCTCGGCTTCCTGGCCGACGCCAAGGAGCGCGAGGAGCTGTCCATGGTGGTGGACGAGGAACTCAAGATGATGTGCGCGGTCGGGGACCGGGGCGGGGTCGTCGTGGGCCCCCGGCTGCGGGAGATGGCGCATCTGGCGCACACCGAGTACGAGCTGCGGGGGCTCTCCTCGCTGGGGGTGCGCGAGGTGCTGCGGGAGACGATGTTCGCCGCCACCGTGACCGGCTCCCCGGTGCAGAACGCCTGCCGGGTGATCGAGCGCTACGAACCGGTCGGCCCGGACGGTGGCGGCCGGGGCTACTACGCGGGGGCACTGGCGCTGATCGGACGGGACGCGGGGGGCGCCCAGACGCTCGACTCCCCGATCCTCATCAGAACGGCGGACATCGCGCTGGACGGCACCCTGAAGGTTCCGGTCGGGGCGACCCTGGTGCGCGGTTCGGACCCGTACGGGGAGGTGGCGGAGACCCACGCCAAGGCGGCCGGGGTGCTCACCGCGCTCGGGGTGCGGCCGGGCCGGAAGCCGTCCGGGCCGGTGCGGACCGCGCTCGCCGACGACCCCCGGGTGCGGGAGGCGCTGGCCGGACGGCGGGCCTCGCTGGCGCCGTTCTGGCTGCGGATGCAGGAGCGCTCCGCCGAACTGGACGGCCATGCGCTGGTGGTGGACGGCGAGGACACGTTCACCGCGATGCTGGGGCATCTGCTGCGCTCCTCGGGGCTGGCGGTGACGGTGCGCCGCTACGACGAGCCGGGCCTGCGCGCCGCGGTCCTCGCCCATCCGGGACCGGTGGTCCTGGGACCGGGCCCCGGCGACCCCTCGGACGCGTCCGACCCGAAGATGCGGCTGCTGCGCCCGCTCGCCGCCGAACTCATCCGCTCCCACCCGTACGGGGTGCTCGGGGTCTGCCTCGGACACGAGCTGATCGCGGCGGAACTGGGCCTCGGCATCGTCCGCAAGGAGGTCCCGTACCAGGGGGCGCAGGCCGAGATCGACCTGTTCGGGCGGACCGAGACGGTCGGCTTCTACAACAGCTTCACGGCCCGCTGCGACGCGGACACCGCGCTGGAGCTGGCCGCGCACGGGGTGGAGGTCGCCCGGGACGGACGGGGCGAGGTGCACGCGCTGCGCGGGCCCGGGTTCGCGGGGGTGCAGTTCCACCCGGAGTCGGTGCTGACGCTGCGCGGGGCGTCGATCGTGCGGGAGCTGGCCGGTCAGCTCCTCGGGGAGGCCGGGACGAGGACGTTCTCGCTGCGGCGGCCCGCGAGGTAGTCCAGGACGTTGGCGGCGGTGGTGTCCACGATCTGGGTGACGGCGTCCACGGTGTAGTACGCCTGGTGGGAGGTCACCACCACGTTGGGGAAGGTGACGAGGCGGGCCAGGACGTCGTCCGGGACGGCTTCCAGCGACTTGTCGAGGAAGAACAGCCCGGCCTCCGCCTCGTACACGTCCAGCCCGACGCCGGTGAACCGGCCCGCCCGCAACTCCTCGACCAGGGCCTTGGTGTCGACCAGTCCGCCCCGGCTGGAGTTGACCAGGATCGCGTCGTCCCGCATGGACGCCAGCGCCGCCGCGTCCACCAGGTGGTGGGTCTCCGGCAGCAGCGGGACGTGCAGGCTGATCAGGTCCGCCTCGGCGAACAGCCGCTCCTTGGGGACGTACTCCATGCCGAGGGCGACACAGGCCGGGTTCTCCACCACGTCCCAGCCCAGCAGCCGGGTCCCGAAGCCGTGGGCGATCCGGGTGAACGCCTCGCCGATCTTCCCGGTGCCGATCACCCCGACGGTCCGGCCCCGCAGATCGCGGCCCATCAGTCCGTCGAGGCGGAAGTCGAAGTCCCGGGTGCGGTTGCTGGCCCGGACCAGTCGGCGGTTGACGGCCATGGCGAGGGTCCAGGCGAACTCCGCGACCGAGTAGGGGGAGTAGGAGGAGACCCGGGCCACGGTCATCCCGAGGCGCTCGGCCACCGGGAGGTCGATGTTGTTGAAGCCGGTGGAGCGCTGGGCGATCATCTGGGTGCCGCCCGCCGCGAGGGTCTGCAGGACCCGGTGGCCCAGCTCCGCGTTGACGCTGGTGGAGACGACCTCGTAGCCCGCCGCGATGGGGGCGGTGTCCTCGTTGAGGAAGACCTCCAGGCAGCGCACCTCGTGCGGGTCCGTGAAGGCGGCTTCGATCAGGGGCTTCTCATCGGCCTGGACGCCGAAGGCGAGGATCTCCACGGGTGCTCCACGGGGGTGGGCGGCGGGGCGGTGCGGGACACCCGGGAATATACGCGCAGGCGCCCGGCCGGGGCGGGGGGCGCGGCGGTCGGGCGGGCGCCCTTCGCCCGCCCGCCCGACCGTCCATCCGTCCGTCCGTCCGTCCGGGCCGTGGGCCGTCAGTCGTCGAGGCCGCGTTCTATCGCGTACCGGACGAGTTCCACCCGGTTGTGGAGCTGGAGCTTGCCGAGGGTGTTCTGCACGTGGTTCTGGACCGTCCGGTGGGAGATCACCAGGCGTTCCGCGATCTGCTTGTAGCTGAGGCCCTTGGCGACCAGCCGCAGCACCTCGGTCTCCCGGTCGGTGAGCCGGGGGGCGTCCGGTTCGCCGCCGTCCCGGGGGGCGGGTTCGGAGGCGAGGCGGCGGTACTCGCCGAGGACGAGTCCGGCGAGTCCGGGGGTGAACACCGCGTCCCCGGCTGCGGTGCGGCGGACGGCGTCCACGAGTTCGGCGGTGGAGGCCGACTTCACCAGATAGCCGGTGGCGCCGGACTTCACGGCCTCCAGGACGTCCGCGTGCTCACCGCTGGCGGAGAGCACCAGCACCCGCAGCGCGGGGTTGGCGGCGACGACCTCCTTGCAGACCTGGACGCCCGGCTTGGCGGGCAGGTTGAGGTCCAGGACGATCACGTCGGGCACGGCGGCCCGGGCCCGGCGCACCGCCTGCTCCCCGTCGCCCGCCGTGGCCACCACCGCGAACCCGGCCTCCGCGAGGTCCCGGGCGACGGCGTCGCGCCACATCGGGTGGTCGTCCACGACCATCACCCTGATCGACGGCCCCCCGGCCGAGTCCTGTGTCATCGTGCCTCCCTCCCCTGGGCGCCGTCGCGCGGAACCCTCAGTTCTACTTCGGTGCCCTGGCCCGGTACCGAGACCAGTTCGGCGGTGCCGCCGAGGTCCCGCAGCCGTCCCCGGATCGACTGGGCCACCCCGAGGCGGCCCTCCCCCGCGGCCCGTTCCAGTCTGCCCTCGGGGATGCCCGGGCCGTCGTCGCGGACCGTGACGATCACCTCGTCCGGTTCGTCCTCGACCAGGATCCAGGCCCGCGCGTCCCCGCCCGCGTGGCGCCGCACGTTGTCCAGCGCGGCGCCGACCGCCGCCGCGAGTTCCCGGGCGGTGGCGGACGGGAGCAGCACCGGGGCGCCCGGTTCGGAGAGGGTGACCCGGGAGCCCGCGTGGCCGCCGAGCAGCCGGAGCAGGTCGTCGGGGGCGGCGGGGTCACCGGGGGCCTCGGGGGCGGCGGGTCCGGCCGGTTCGTCGACGGCCCGGACGAAGGCGCCGTCGGCGGCGTCCTCGGAGGCGTGCGAGGGCCGGTTCAGCCCGGCCGTGACCAGGGCGCGCAGCGCGATCTCCTGCTCCCCGGCCATCCGGCCCAGCTCGGCGGCCTCCCCGCCCAGGGCGGTGCCGCGCCGCTGCACCATGGCGAGGACCTGGAGGACGCCGTCGTGGATGTCCCGGGCGAGGCGCTCCCGCTCCCGGGTGGCGGCCTCGATCTCCAGGGCGCGGGCCAGGGTGGCCTCCGAGGCCCGGGCCACCTCGACCACGTAGCCGATGGCGATGGACGCCACCCACACCAGGAGCACGTTGTGGACGACGTCCCGGCTCGGCTCGCCGCGCTGGACCAGGTTCGCCACGCCGACCAGCGCCGAGGTGACGGCGGCCCAGCGCCAGCCGCCCTTGAGCGCGAAGGCGAGGACGGAGCCCGCGGTCCATATCGACGGCAGGGTGGGCGCCGCCTCGATGCCGAGGTCGGAGCCCGCGGCGACCGGGGTGAGCAGCACCCCGGTGAGCGCGACGGCCAGGTCGGCGGCGAGGAACGGGCGGGTGCAGCGGGCGGCGCCGGAGACCTTGCCGAGGGTGGCGGCGGTCCAGCCGAGCAGCACCGCGTAGTAGGCGACGGCGACCTGGGGGCGGGCGTAGGAGTCGTGCATCGACGCGAACACGCCGACCGCGTAGAGCGCGGTGAGCACCCGGTAGCCGGTGAGGGCGCGCCACAGCGGCTGCTCGACCGACATCCGTGTCACGCGCCAGCGTCTGACCGTTCCGCCCACCGCTCCCCCAGCGTCCTCGTCCCGCCGTGCGGGCGTCCGCGCGGCCGGTGTCCCCCGTCGTCTACCGCTGACGGCTCCCGGGCCGTCCCCGGTTCCGCCTCACTTCGGGTCGGCGGGTTCCCCGGCTCCCCCGGACGGCGGGGCCGTCTCCGGGCCGGCGGGGCGCGCGGCGGCGGACCGTCCGGCCTTCGCGGCCTCCCGCTCCGCCTTCGCCTCCTCGGCGAGCTGCCGCTTGGCGGCGGTCGCGTAGACGTCGACGTACTCCTGGCCGGAGAGCTTCATGATCTCGTACATGACCTCGTCGGTCACCGCGCGCAGCACGAACCGGTCGTGGTCCATGCCGTGGTAGCGGGAGAAGTCGAGGGGCGCGCCGATCCGGATGCCGGGGCGCATCAGCTTGGGGACGACCTTGCCCGGGGGCTGGATCTTCTCCGTGTCGATCATGGCGACCGGGATGACCGGCGCGCCGGTGGCGAGCGCCACCCGGGCGAGGCCGCCCGGCTTGCCCCGGTAGAGGCGGCCGTCCGGGGAACGGGTGCCCTCCGGGTAGATCCCGAACAGCTCGCCGCGCCGCACCACCTCGATGCCGCTGCGGATCGCCGCCTCGCCCGCGCCGCGCGCGCCGGAGCGGTCCACCGGGAGCTGTCCGACGCCCTTGAAGAACGCGGCCGTCATCCGGCCCTTGACGCCGGGCGTGGTGAAGTACTCGGCCTTGGCGATGAAGGTGACCTTGCGGTCGAGGACCGCCGGGAGGAAGAAGGAGTCCGAGAACGACAGGTGGTTGCTCGCGAGGATGGCGGGACCCTCGGCGGGGATGTGCTCGATGCCCTCCACCCAGGGCCTGAAGGCGAGCTTCAGGGGCCCTCCGATGGAAAACTTCATCGCGCCGTAGATCACCGACTGCCTCCTGGTTTCTGTCAGACAGACCATAACCCGGCCGGTCGGGAACGGGTCCGACGGGCCCGTCGGGGGCCGGGGCCGTCGGGGGGCACCGGACGTGCGGGCGGTGAAGGCCCGGCATCGGACGGCGGACGCCGGTGTGACGACAGGCCGGGGGGCCGTCGCGTACGGTGAAGTACCCCTTCAGCGTCCCCCGAGCGACCCGTGTCACCCCACGGCGCCCCGGCGTCCCGCTCGGCCTCCCCCGCCGCCCCTCCAGACGAACAGGAGACCGAACGTGACGGTCCTCCCCGGTGCCGAGCCGTTCCACCACGAGGGCGGGGACGTCGGCGTCCTCCTCTGCCACGGGTTCACCGGCTCCCCGCAGTCCCTGCGCCCCTGGGCGGAGCACCTGGCCGCGCGCGGGCTGACGGTGTCGCTGCCGCTGCTCCCGGGGCACGGCACCCGCTGGGAGGAGATGCGGCCGACCGGCTGGCAGGACTGGTACGCGGAGGTGGAGCGGGAGCTGCTGACGCTGACCGCGCGGTGCTCCCGGGTGTTCGTGTGCGGGCTGTCCATGGGCGGGGCGCTGGCGCTGCGGCTGGCGGCCCGGCACGGGGACGCGGTGGACGGCGTGGTGGTCGTCAACCCCGGGCTCGGGGTGCACGGCGCGGCGGCGAAGGCGCTGCCGGTGATCCGGCACCTGGTGCCCTCGGTGAGCGGGCTGACCGGGGACATCGCCAAGGAGGGCGTGCGGGAGGTCGGGTACGACCGGGTGCCGCTGCACGCCGCGTACTCGGTGAGCCGCTTCTTCCGGATGGTGGACGCGGAACTGCCCCAGGTGACACAGCCGTTGCTGCTGTTGCACAGCCCGGAGGACCATGTGGTGCCGCCCTCGGACTCGGCGCGGGTGCTGGGCCGGGTCTCCTCGACCGATGTCACGGAGGTGTTGCTGGAACACAGCTACCACGTCGCGACGTTGGACCACGATGCGGGCCGGATCTTCGCGGAGAGCCACGCGTTCATCGGCCGGATCGCACCCAGTGACGAGGAAGGGACGGCCACCGGTGGCTGAGCACGACCGTGACGAGGGCCGCGAGCCCGATGACCGCGCCGCGGCGGAACAGCAGGGCGAGGCCGTGCCGTTGGACGAGACGGCGGCGTGGGAGGCGATCGTGGCCGGGTACGGCGACGAGCCGCCGGACCCGCCCGGGGCCAAGCCGTTCAAGTCGGTGGAGGACCTGGCCCTGCTGGAGGTGGAGCCCAACGACTCCCCCGACGGCCCGGCCGACGGGGCCCCGTCGTCGTCCTCCCCGGCCGGGAAGCCCGGCCCGGCGGACGTCCCGGACAAACCGCTGGGCGGCTCCGTGGTGTTCGCGCCCGGGGTCGGCGGCGGCGGCCCCCGGGACCACAGCTTGGAGGAGGCCTCCGAGGAGGACTTCGACCCCGACGACGAGGGGCACTTCGTCCCGCCGGAGCCGCCGCCGCTGCCCGCCTCGGACCCCACCGCGAAGTTCGGCTGGCTCGGGGTGCTCGGGGGGCCGCTGCTGATGCTGGCGGCGGTGCTGTTCGGCTGGGAGATGACCTGGTGGCTGACGACGCTGGGCATCGGCGGCTTCCTGGGCGGCTTCGGCACGCTGGTGGCCCGGATGGAGAGCGACGAGGAGGGCGACGACGACCCCGGACGGGGCGCGGTCGTCTAGGCCGTCTCTTACGGACTGGGCCCTTGCTCCCGGCGGGGCCGCCGCCTGCAGGGGCCGTGGGCCCTGCCTTACCCAGGCGCCCCGCCTTACACAGGCCCCTGCCTTCCGGTAGGGCCTTCCTCCCGGTTCCGGCTGGACCGGGAGGGGGCGGCCGGACCGGGGGGACGGGCCTCGGGTCAGGCCGGGCCGGCGGGGATCCGCAGGGTGGCCAGGACGGGCAGGTGGTCCGTGGCCGCCCGCAGGTCCCCGGCGGTGACGCCGGGCAGTTGGTCGGGGACCCCGCAGCCCAGCACCTCGACGCCCGGGGTGGCGAGGACGGCGTCGATCCGCTGGTGGGGGGCCGTCGCCGGGGAGGTGTGCTCGCTCCCCCACGGCGCGGTGGCCCAGCCGTCCTGGAGGGCGTCCGCGAGCCGTCGGAAGGCGGGGCCGTCGGGACGTTCGTTGAGGTCGCCGCCCGCGACGGCGTGCGGGACGCCGAGGCCGTCGAGCCGGTCGAGCAGCATCCCGGACTGGGCGAACCGCTCGTCCCGCTGGAGCGAGAGATGACAGCTGAGGACGCCGAACCGGGCCCCGCCGACCCGCAGCACGGCGGTGGAGAACCCCCGGCGGTGCTGGCCGGGGGTGAGCGGCAGCAGGACGTCCTCGGTGCGTTCCACGGTGGCCCGCAGCGAGCAGAGCAGCGCGGGTCCGGCGGCGGTCGCCCCGCCGGAGAGCACGTACAGCCCGCTGGACGCGGCGAGCCGGGCGAGCTTCTTGCGCCAGCGGAAGAAGCGGGGCGCCTCCTGGACGAGGACCACGTCCGGGGCACAGGCCCGGATCACCCGGGCCAGGGCGGCGGTGTCGTCCCGCATCGACCGCACGTTGTAGCTCAGCACCCGCACCACGGCGGAACCGTCCGGTTCCGCGACCGAGTTGACGTCCATGGGCCCAACGTACGCCGGTGGCGACGCGCTCCGGAAAACCGACACCGGCCCGTCCCGTCCCCTGGGGGGCGGGACGGGCCGGTGCGCCGGTGATCCGGCGGAGGCTCGCGATCCGGGCGGGGACCGGTGGCCCGGGCGGGGACCCGTGGTCCGGACGGGGACCGGTGACGCGGACGGGACCCATGGTCCGGGCGGAAACCGGTGGCCCGGGCGAGGGCCGGTGACGCGGGCGGAGACCGGTGGTCCGGGGCAGACCGGGGTCCGGGGGGGGCCGGGGTCCGGGGGGGCCGGGGGGACCGGGGAGGTCCGGGGGGACCGGGTCGGCCGTGGGGCCGCCGCAGGGGCTATCCCTGGCGGGCCAGGTCCGCCGCGCCCACCAGTCCGGCGCGGCCACCGAGCCGTGCCGCCAGCACCTGGGCGTGCGGGCGCCAGTGGGAGCCGACCAGCCAGCGGCGGAAGGACTTGCGGATCGGGTCCAGGACGAGTTCGCCCTCGTCGGAGACGCCGCCGCCGACGATGAACGCGGAGGGGTCGAAGAGGGAGGCGAGGTCGGCGAGTCCGGCACCGGCCCAACGGGCCAGCTCCCGGAAGGAGTCGACGGCCACCGGGTCCCCGGCGCGCGCCGCGTCGCTCACGTGCTTGCCCTGGACGCCCTCCGGGGTGCCGTCCCCGAGGCCGAGCAGGACCGTCGCGTTCTCGGGGGTGGCCCGGGCCCGCTGCCGGGCGTAGCGGACGAGGGCCCGTCCGCTGGCGTACTGCTCCCAGCAGCCCTGGCTGCCGCAGCCGCAGAGCAGACCGTCGGGGACCATCCGGACGTGTCCGAACTCGGCGGCGACGCCGAACCGGCCGCGGCGCAGTTCGCCGCCCATGATGACGCCGCCGCCGATGCCGGTGCCGAGGGTCACGCAGACGACGTCCTCGTGGCCCTGTCCGGCGCCGAAGCGGTACTCGCCCCAGGCGGCGGCGTTGGCGTCGTTCTCCACCACGACGGGGAGCCCGACGCGCTGTTCGACCTTGTCCTTCAGCGGTTCGTCGCGCCAGTCGATGTTGGGGGCGAACAGGACGGTGGCCCGCTTGTCGTCCACGTATCCGGCGGCGCCGACCCCGACCGCCTCGACGTCGTGGTCCCGGGCGGCGCGGCCGACGGCCTCGCGGATCGCGTCGACGATGCCGTCGGGAGTGGCGGGGGTGGGCACGGTGTGCGTCTCCAGGATCACGCCCGCTTCGTCGACCACCCCGGCCGCGATCTTCGTGCCGCCGATGTCGACCCCGATGGTCAGTCCCATGTGCCCCTCAGCTCGGTCGTGCCCCGTCGCACGGCACACCGTACCGGAGGGGGTGGGTCAGTCGAGGTCGATCCGGCCGTCCCGGCCGGGGTCCTCATCGGGCCGGGAGGACTGCTCACCAGGGGTGTCGCCGGAGCCCTCCGGGGCCTCGGACGCCTTGGGGTCCCGGGGCGACGGGGCGTCGCCCCGGGTCCAGCGGGTCTCCTGGGCGCGGGCGGCGGAGCGGTACGCGGCGAGCAGTTCCCCGCCCGCGGCGGCCAGGTGGTCGAACACCTCGGGGTTGCGTTCGATGACCGGTTCGACGGCCTCCCGGGCCTGGCGGGCCACCTGGCGGACGACTCCGGAGGCGGCCGGGCCGAGCAGCGGGGAGGAGAGCCCGGCGAGCCGGTCCGCGACCGTGTCCACCAGCTTGCGCAGCTCCTCGGCGGCGGAGCCGGGGGGCGGACCGTAGGCGGAGCGGCGCCGTTCGCGCTCGGCGGCGAGGTCCTCGGCGCAGGCCGTGGACCAGGCGTCGGGGTCGGGGGCCCCGGTGGTGTCCCGGTCGGCGTCCGCGCCGCTCTCGTCGCCGGGGCGGGGGTCGGGGCGCTCGGCTTCGCTCATGAAGGGGTGACTCCTGCGGAATGCGGAAGAGGACGGTTCGCCCCTTCGACGGTACCCGAACGGCGGTACCGTCTCACTCCCGCTCTCCTCGTCACCTCTTCGGCCACAGTCCGGGGTCGGGGGCGCAGCGGACCTTAAGCCCGCCGTCGCGCAGTCCGGCGCCGACGACGGTGCAGCGGCGCAGCGCGGAGGGCAGCGGAACGATCCTGCGGAACCGTCCGACGGTGAGGACGAGTTCGTCGCCCCGGCGCAGCAGGTCGAGTTCCTCCCGGACGGCGCCCGGCAGGGGGATGTCCCAGACCAGCACCCCGTCCTCGGCGAGGCGGTCGACGACCGGCCACTCCACGGGCGGGGGCGGGGCCGCGTCGAAGGGGACGGCGAGCGCGGCGAGGTCGTCGGGGCCCTCGGGGGCGCGGCCCAGATGGGGCAGCTCGTGCGGGACGGGGACGGTCCCGTCCGTCCCGTCGGCGGCGCCGGTCCAGTCGGTGAGCGCGGCGCGCTGCTGGGCGACCGGTCCGGCGAGCCAGTCCCCGCCGGTGCCGGTGGGCAGGACCCGGCTGGCGAGCAGGGCGTCCACCCGCAGGGCGTGCAGGGCGAGGCCAGGGGTGACGGCGCGCAGGGCGCGGGTGGCGGCCGGGCCCGGCTCGGCGACCAGCCGGACGGTGGTGGCCGGGTCGGCGACGAGGGCCTCGACGGCGGCGAGTTCCGCGTCCCAGCGCTCGACGGTCTCGTACAGGGCGGCGGCGGGCACCGGGACCCCCGCGAGCCGTCCGAGCATCGGGCGCAGGCCCTGGGCGGCGCGCCGCTCGGGCGGGAGCAGTCGGCGCAGATAGCGCCGGAGCTGCTGGGGCAGGGCGAGCAGGGCGAGCGCCCGGTCCAGCGGGGGGAGGTCGACGACCAGGACGTCCACCGTGCCGCGCGGGGCGCGGGCGGTCTCCCGCAGCGCGCGGAGGACGGCGGCCTCCTCGGCGCCGGGCAGCGGGGTCAGTTCCGCGGCCTCCAGCCGGGCGGCTCCGGCGAGGTCCAGCGCGGGGGCGGCCCAGTCCTGGAGGCGCAGCAGATCGGCGCCGAAGGAGGGGGCGGCCGAGGGGCGCCAGGCGGTGAGGCCGGAGGCCGGGCCGGTGAGGGGGACGGGGTCGGCGCCGACGGGGACCCCGAGGGCGGCGCCGAGGCCGTCGGTGGGATCGGCCGACAGGACCAGGGTCCGGTGTCCGGCGCGGACGGCGGCCAGCGCGGTGGCGGCGGCCACCGTGGTGCGGCCCGCGCCCCCGGGGCCCGTGACGAGGATCGTTCGCATGTCCGCACGCTAGTACCTGGCCGGACGGGTTCCGGCACGGGTGTCCGGGGTCGACGGCCGGGCCCGCCGCGCCGCCGCCCGGCCGCGCTTCCCCCGTACTTGGCGGGAACCCGCCGGACCGCCCCGGGGACCGTTGCCCCGGCAGGGGCAGCGGCCGGACGGCGGGCGGACCGTCAGGGGCGGACCTCAGGGGAGCGGGGCGTCAGGCCGACTCGACGCGTTCCTTGAGCCCGGCGAGGGCCCGGTCGATGATGACCTTCTCAGCCTTGCGCTTGATCATGCCGAGCATGGGGATCTTGACGTCGACGGTCAGCTGGTAGGTGACCTCGGTCGCGTCCTCCCCCATGTCCTTCAGCAGGTACGAGCCGTCCAGGGAGCGCAGCATCTGCGACTTCACCAGGGTCCAGCTGACCTCGTGCGCCCCGTTCCAGGTGTAGGCGAGCGTCTGGTCGTCCTTGATCGCGCCCGCGTCCATCACCAGCCGGACCCGTTCGGCGCGGCCGTCGGCGTCGGCGGCCAGCACCTGGGCCTCCTTCACCTCGCCGGTCCAGTCGGGGTAGCGGGAGAAGTCGGCGATCACGGCCATGACGTCGGCCGGGGCGGCCTCGATCCTGATGCTCGAACTGGTGTACTCCGCCATCGCCGTGGCTCCTCCCGTTGCGGTGCGGTGGATGCGGGCGCGCGTGGTGTGACGCGCGGGATAGGGATGAAGGCTACCGCGCACCGCTCACCGGCGGTTCCCGGCCCCGTGACGCCCGGCGGGGCTCACCACTCCAGCACCCACGGCCGCCCGGTACGGGCGAAGTGCCCCACGTTGACGCACTCGGTGGCGCCGATCCGCATCCGGCGGGCCAGCGGCTGGTGGACGTGGCCGAAGAGGGCGTAGCGGGGGCGGACCCGGCGGATGGCGTCGAGCACGGCGCGGCTGCCGCGCTCGAACCGGCGCGGCACGGTGTCGTACAGCAGTTCCGGCACGTCCGGCGGGATGTGGGTGCACAGCACGTCCACCTCCCCGAGTGCCTCGACCTTGGCCGCGTACTCCTCGTCGTCGATCTCGAAGGGGGTGCGCATGGGGGTGCGCAGTCCGCCGCCGACGAAGCCGAAGGTCCGGCCGCCGATCTCGACGCGCCCGCCGTCCAGGACGGTGGTGCCCGGGCGGACGTACTCGGACCAGAGGCCGGGCACGTCCACGTTGCCGTAGGTGGCGTAGGTGGGGTCGGGGAAGGCGGCGAACAGTTCGGCGTACTGTCCGCGCACCGCCCGGGTGACGACCTCCTCGTCGACGCTCCGCCACAGTCCGCCCGCGAGCTCCCGCGCCTCGTCGAAGCGGCGCTCGGTGCGCAGGGCGACCAGCCGCGCGGTGTTCGCGGTCCCGAACAGTTCGGCGAAGATGCCGCGCGAGTGGTCCGCGTAGTCGAGGAAGAGGAGCAGGTCGCCGAGGCAGACGAGGGCGTCCGCCCCGTCCCCCGCGCGGGCGAGGTCACGGACGTTGCCGTGCACGTCGCTCACCACGTGGATACGGGTGCGGCGGGCGCCCCGCGCGGCGGGTGCGGCGGGGACGGCGGTGTGGGCGTGGCGCGTTCGGGGCGGGGTGGCTGCCATGGGCGTCACCCTAGGGCGGTCCGTCCGGGCGCGGGTAGAGGGTGCCGGACCTGCGGTTACTTCCCAGTCGGGAACGGGGTGGACTACTGTGCGCCAGGGAATGCCCTGACATGTGACGCAGCGAACATCTGGCCGGAACCCTCTATCGAAGGGGACTACCGGTCGGTAACGTCCGGGCCGTCCTGTCGTGCCCGTCCTGCCCCGGGCCCGGCGCCCGAGTGCCGCGTCCCGGCCCCGGGGGTCTGACCACGGGGTTCCCGGGCCACCGCCGAGCCGTGACCGGACCGCCGCAGCGACACAGTGTCGTGGCGCCGGCGCCCTATGAGGAGCAGCAGCCTTGCGCGAGTTCAGCCTTCCGGCCCTGTACGAGGTCCCGACGGACGGCAACCTGACCGACATCGTGCGCAGAAACGCGGTCCGCCACCCCGAGGTGGCCGTGATCGCCCGCAAGGTGGACGGCGCGTGGCGGGACGTGTCGGCGCGGGACTTCCTCGCCGAGGTCGAGACCGCCGCCAAGGGGCTGATCGCGGCCGGGGTCGGACCCGGCGACCGGGTCGGGCTGATGTCGCGCACCCGCTACGAGTGGACCCTGCTGGACTTCGCGATCTGGAGCGCGGGCGGGATCACCGTCCCGGTGTACGAGACCAGCTCCCCCGAGCAAGTGGAGTGGATCCTGTCCGACGCGGACGCGGTGGCCTGCGTCGTCGAGACGGACGCCCACGCGGCGGCGGTGGAGTCGGTGCGCGACCGGCTCCCGGCGCTGCGGAACGTGTGGGGGATCGACGCGGGCGGCGTCGAGGAGCTGGGACGGCTGGGCGCGGAGCTGGCCGACGGCGACGCGGTGGTCGCCGAGCGGGGCGCGCTCGCCAAGGCGGACGACCCGGCGACCATCATCTACACCTCCGGCACCACGGGCCGCCCCAAGGGCTGTGTGCTGACCCACCGCAGCTTCCTCGCGGAGTGCGGCAACGTGGTGGAGCGGCTGAAGCCCCTGTTCCGCACCGGCGAGTGCTCGATCCTGCTGTTCCTGCCGCTCGCCCACGTCTTCGGGCGGATGGTGCAGATCGCCCCGATGATGGCGCCGATCCGGATCGGCTGCGTCCCGGACGTCCGCCAGCTCACCGATGAACTCGCCAGCTTCCGGCCCACGTTGATCCTGGGCGTGCCGCGCGTCTTCGAGAAGGTCTACAACGGCGCCCGGGCCAAGGCGCAGGCCGACGGCAAGGGCCGGATCTTCGACCGGGCCGCCGACACGGCGATCGCCTACAGCCGCGCCCAGGACACCGCCTCGGGCCCGTCGCTGGGGCTGCGGATCAAGCACAAGATCTTCGACAAGCTCGTCTACGGCAAGCTGCGGGCGGTGCTCGGCGGGAACGGCGAGTACGCGATCTCGGGCGGGGCGCCGCTCGGGGAACGGCTCGGGCACTTCTTCCGTGGCATCGGCTTCACCGTCCTGGAGGGGTACGGGCTCACCGAGACCTGCGCGGCGACCTCGTTCAACCCGTGGGACCGGCAGAAGATCGGCACGGTCGGCCAGCCGCTGCCCGGCTCGGTGATCCGGATCGCCGACGACGGCGAGGTGCTGCTCCACGGCGAGCACCTGTTCAGCGGCTACTGGAACAACGAGGCCGCGACCGCCGAGGCGCTGCGCGACGGCTGGTTCCACACCGGGGACATCGGCACCCTGGACGAGGACGGCTATCTGCGGATCACCGGCCGCAAGAAGGAGATCATCGTCACCGCGGGCGGCAAGAACGTGGCCCCCGCGGTGATCGAGGACCGCATCCGGGCGCACGCCCTGGTCGCGGAGTGCATGGTGGTCGGGGACGGCCGTCCGTTCGTGGGCGCGCTGATCACCCTGGACGAGGAGTTCCTGGGCCGCTGGGCCCGCGAGAACGGCAAGCCCGCCGGGTCGACCACCGCGTCCCTGCGCACCGATCCGGAACTGCTGGCGGCGGTGCAGCGGGCCGTCGACGACGGCAACGCGGCGGTGTCCAAGGCGGAGTCGGTCCGCAAGTTCCGGGTGCTGGGCGGACAGTTCACCGAGGACACGGGGCATCTGACCCCGTCGATGAAGCTGAAGCGGAACGTCGTCGCGAAGGACTTCGCGGACGAGATCGAGGCCATCTACCGCGGCTGAGCGGGGCGTTCGGGCGCGGTGGGCCGGGCGTGGCCGGGCGCCGGTGCGCTCCCGCGGGCGCGTCTTCGGCCGCCGGTCGGTGGTGGGCCGCTCGCGCCGTTCCCCGCGCCCCTGACGGGGCGTTCGGGTGGAGTCCCGGGCCGTCGGTCTCGGTAGCCTGGCGGCACTGGCATGGGGGGGAGCCGACCGTGGGGAACGTCCTGTCCGTGGCTGTCGGGGCCGTCATCGGACTGCTGGGGATCCTGTTCGGCGCGTGGTTCACCGCACGCCGACAGGACCGGATGTGGCTCCGCGAGCAGAAGCTCAGAGCGGGGATCGGCTTCAACACGGCGGTGGTCCAGCTGCTGGATCATCTGAAGGACACACGGCTCGGTGACGACGGGCCCGGAGCCAACGAGTTGGCCGACCGGTTGCAGGAAGCCCGCTCGGCCCTCTATCTGCTCTGCGCCGACGACACCGTCGAGCTGGCCGACGCGCTCGCGCGTCGGGTCTGGAACACCCGGCCCACCGCCGGGAGGGACGACCGCAGAGCCGAGTTCCGTGAGACCACGGACCTGCTGCGGCGCTTCACCCGGCAGCTGAGGCGGGAGATCGCCGGAACGTAGCCCCGGTCGGCAGCGGTCCCCAGGCGGGACCGCCCCCTCCGGATCCGCGCACCCGCTCGGTCCGGGGCCGGGGTCAGGGGCGGGCGACGATCTTCGGGAGGGCGTCGGTCACCGCGGTGATCAGGGCGCGGCTGGCCTCGTGCGCGGCCGCGCCGCCCGCCACCGGATCGGTTCCGGCGCGCTGGCCGAGGACCACCCCGACGACCAGTCGCGGCGTCCCCGCGACCTCCCGCCGGACCGCCCACACCAGATTGCCGCCCGCCGGGGTGGAGGAGCCGGTCTTCACCCCGATCACCCCGTCCCGGCCGAGCAGCTTGTTGGTGTTGGCGATCCGCGTCCCGTTGCCGGGCACGGTGACCTCCCGGGTGGCGACGACCTCGCGGAAGACCGGGTTCCGCAGGGCGGCCCGGGCCAGCCGCAGCTGGTCGGCGGCGGTGCTCCGGGTGTCCGGTTCCAGGCCGCTGGACCCGGTGTAGGTGGTGTCCCGCATGCCCAGCGCGGCCGCCTCCCGGTTCATCTTCGCGACGAACTCCCGCTCGCTCCCCGCGTCCCAGCGGGCCAGCAGCCGGGCCACGTTGTTGGCGGAGCCCACCATCAGGAACTCCAGCAGCCGCCGCTGCTGGTACTCCCGGCCCTCCTCCACGGGGACGGTCGACTCGACCGACGAGTACGACTCGTCCGCCGCCCGCCGGTCGGCGACCACCGTCGCGCCGCCCGCCCCGGGCCGCACCGGGTGTTCCTTGAGGATGACGTGGGCCGTCATGACCTTGGCGAGGCTGGCGATCGGCACCGGTTCCCGCCCGCCCCGGGTGCCGAGGCTGCCGACCCCCTCCACGCTGACGCTCGACTGCCCCTCGGCGGGCCACGGCAGCTCCAGCGAACGGGCGGCCCCGGCCACCGGCGGGGCCCCGGGGGTGAGGGGGGCCTCGGAGCGGGTGCCGTCGTCGAGGACGAGCCAGGCCCCGGTGCCGGTCGCCAGGACGGCCGCCGCGACCAGCGGGACGAGCGGGAGGCGCCACGGCTTGGCGCCCCGCCCCGCGACGGGCGACGGACGGTCCTTCGGGGGGAGCGGCCCGTGCGGGTGCTCCGGGCGGGGCCGGGGCGAGCGCTCCGGACGGACGGTGGACTGGGGGAACACGGGCGCCTCCGGGTGGGTACGGGTGCGGTTCTCGCACGGGTCCCACCCTCGGAGAGGCGTTCTTCGGAGCCGGTGCGACGCCGTTTCCACCGCCGCGCGCGTGCGTTGCGGTTCCGTTTCGGGGGGGGACGCGACGGGTTCCCCGCGCCGAAGCGGGGTGGGCCCGCGCCCGGATCGGGGCGCGACGAGTCCATGACCGGACCGGAGCAGGGCGGACCCCGCGTCGGGGACCGGAGCGGACAGGAGACGGCCCGCGCCGCCGGGAACGGGACGGAACGGGAGACGGCCCGCGCCGGGTTCAGGGAGCGCGGCGCCCCTCGACCGCGCCGGGGTCAGGAAGCGCCGGGGGCCGGACTCTCGTCGAGGGCAGGGCCCGGGCCGAGGTACGGATCGGCACCGAGGTCGGGGCCCGTGTCAGGTCCGGGGCGGCACCGGAGGGACCGGGGCGGCACCGAGGTCCGGGGCGGCGTCGGGGACCGGGTCCGGGCCGGAGGTCAGGTCCAGGGTGGCGACCGCGCCGCCGTCCGGGGCGTTCGCGAAGGTGAGCCGGGCGCCCAGCACCCCGGCCTGGCCCTGGGCGACGGTCAGCCCGAGACCGTGGCCGCGTCCGCGCTCGTCGGCCCCGGTGCGGAACCGCCGGGGCCCGTCCGCCAGCAGGTCCGGGGGGAACCCGGGCCCGTGGTCGCGCACCGTGATCCGGGCCCCGTCCACGGTGACCCCGACGGGCGCCGCGCCGTGCCGGTGGGCGTTGCCGACCAGGTTGACCACGATCCGCTCCACCCGGCGCGGATCGGTCTCCACCACGGCCGCGTTCCGGACGGTGACCCGGGTGGCCTCCGCGATCCCGTCCCCGGCGCGCCGCACCACGTCGGCGACGAACTCCCCGAGCGGCACCCGGTCCGGGCGGGAGCGCTCGGCGCCCGCGTCCAGCCGGGAGATCTCCAGCAGATCCTCGACCAGCGCGTTCAGCGCCCGGACCCGGTCGCGCACCAGCCCGGTGGCCTCGTCGTCGTCCCGCAGCAGTCCGGCGGCGGTCATCAGCCCCATCAGCGGGGTGCGCAGTTCATGGGCGACGTCGGCGGTGAACCGGCGCTCGTCCTCCAACCGGCGCTGGAGCGCCCCGGCCATCTCGTCGACGGCGGCCGACATCTCGGTGATCTCGTCCTGGGCCCGGCCGGGCCGCCCGATCCGGGCGTCCAGGTCACCGTCCGCGATCACCCGGGCGGTGCGGGCGCCGTAGCGCAGCCGCCGGTTGACGGGTTCGGTGGCCAGTACCGCCAGCGGGACGACCACGCCCAGGGCGGCCAGCAGGGAGATGACGATGCGCCGGTCGAGCAGTTGCCGGTGGCGCTCGTCGCGGCTGACGTCGAGGCGGACGACCAGCACCCGGTCACCGACCCGTACGGCGCCCCACATCCAGTACCAGTTGGGCGGCCGCTCGTCGTACCAGATGCCTGTGGTGCCGTCCTCGGCCAGGTCGCGGGCGAGCGGCGCGGGCAGTTCGGAGGGGGCGCGGTCGTCCACCGGCAGCTCCACCCGTCCGGTGCGCTCGTACTCGGTCTTCGCCTCGAACAGCTGGTCGCCGGTCTGCTCCCGCAGCCGTTCCATCATCCATTCGTGGTTGGCCTCCCGGACCAGGACGCCGATGACGGCGGCCACCGCGCAGCAGGCGGCGACGGTGAGCGCGGCGATCTTCCAGCGCAGGCTGCGGAAGCGGGACTGACGCACGGCGGTCAGTCGCGGACGAGCTTGTAGCCGAAGCCGCGGACGGTCTCGATCCGGCCGCCGCCGATCTTCTTGCGCAGCCGCAGCACGCACAGGTCGACCACCCGGGTGTCGCCCTCCCAGCCGTAGTCCCAGACCTCGCGCAGCAGCCGCCTGCGGTCGAGCACCGCGCCGGGCGCGGAGGCGAACTCCAGCAGCAGCCGCAGCTCGGTGGGGGTGAGCGGAACGGTCCGGCCGTCCCGGCGGACCTCCATGCCCAGGGTGTCCACGCTCAGGTCGCCGAAGACCAGCGTGCCCTCGGGGACGGCACCGGCCGGGGGTGCGTCCCCGTCCGGGCGGAAGGTCGCGCGGCGCAGCAGGGTGCGGATGCGGGCGACCAGCACGGAGGTGTCGACGGGCTTGACGACGTAGTCGTCGGCACCGGCCTCCAGACCGGAGACGACGTCGAGGGAGTCACCGCGCGCCGACATCATCAGCACCGGGACGAGGCTCTCCTCCCGGATGCGGCGGCACAGCCCGATCCCGTCGAGCGCGGGCAGCATCACGTCGAGGATCAGCACGTCGTGCCCGCCCGCGCGGAAGCGCTCCAGGCCGTCGAGCCCGTCGGCGGCGACCTCGACCCGGTAGCCGTACCGCTCCAGGGCGAGCTGGACGCCACGGCGGATCGTGGCGTCGTCCTCGACGAACAGCACGCTGACGGGGTCCGGGACCCTGGTTGATGACACGACGTCTTCCTGGCCGTACATGGACGTTCTCCTCGTTCGCATCGTAGTCACTCGTCCGGGCGCTCCGTTCCGACGGGCGAGGGGCACCGCTCCGGGCGAGCGCCGGAGGCACCGGCAGGAGCGCCGGAGACCGGTCCGGAGGCCCGGGACCGGCCGGGGGGGAACGGCGGCCCCGGTCAGGGGCGCAGGGCTGCGGCGACCGGGAGGTGGTCGCTGCCGGTGGCGGGGAGCGTCCAGGCCGCGCGCGGGGTCAGGCCCCGGACCAGGACCTCGTCGATGCGGACCACCGGGAACCCGGCGGGCCAGGTGAAGCCGAAGCCGTCGCCCGACTCCCGCTGGGCGGAGCGCAGCCCCGAGGTCAGCGGGGCCAGGGCACGGTCGCGGTGGACGCCGTTGAGGTCCCCGAGCACCACGACCCGGGACAGCGGTTCGGCGTGGACGGCGTCCGCGAGCAGCCGGGCCGCCTCGTCGCGGCGTCCGGTGGTGAAGCCGTGGAACGGGCTGACCCGCACCGAGGCGAGGTGCGCGGCGTAGACGGCGACGGGCCCGCCGGGGGCGCGGACCGTGGCCCGCATCGCACGGGTCCAGGGCATGATCGGCACTTCCCGGACGCCGGTCAGCCGGTGTCTGCTCCACAGTCCGACCCCTCCGCGCACCGTGTGGTGGGGATAGGCGTGGGCCAGTTCGCGCAGATAGACGGCGGGGTCCCGGGGCAGTTCCTCCAGCGCGAGCACGTCCGCCCCGGCGGCGGCCAGGGCGCGGGCGGTGCCCGCCGGGTCCCGGTTGTCCGCGCCCACGTTGTGGGTGATCACCGTCAGATCGCCCGGGGCCCGCTCCCCCGTCCGGTCGGTGAGGTCCCCGGCGAAGAGCCACGCCCACACCAGGGCGGGCAGCAGCGCGGCGGCGACCGCCGTCCGGGAGCGGCGCAGGAGCGCCGGGGCGAGCAGCACCGGCACGGCCAGGCCCGTCCAGGGCAGGAGCGTCTGGAGGAGGCTGCCGAGGTTGCCGACCGCGTTGGGCACCCGGCCGTGCAGCGCCATCGTCGCCGCCCAGGCCAGGGCGGCGACGACGAGCCACCGCGTCCGGGAGCGGCGGGCCGGGGAGGTCCCCGGCCCTGACCCCGCGCCCGGCGGAGGGACGGAGCCCGGCGGTGGGCCGCCGACGGACGGGACGGCACCGCCAGGCGGGACGGCGGAGCCCGGGGACGCGGCGGGGCCCGGCGGTACGGGGGCCAGCAGTTCAGCGGGGCCCGGGGGCGGGACGGGACCCGGCGGCGGTGGAGTCCCGCCGGGTGACATGGCGGGGCGGGACGGTACGGGGCCCGGCGGGACAGCGGGGGCCAGCGGTACGGCGGGGCCCGGGGGCGGGACGGGGCCCGGCGCTGATGGGGCCCCTCCAGGTGCCGCGACGGAACCGGGTGACACAGCGGGGCCCTGCGGTACGGGGCCCGGCGGCCGGTCGGGGGCCCGGGGCGGGGCCGGGACGGGCCGGGGGGCGGGGCCGGTGGTAGGCGCACGCCCTGTGGTGGGCGCGGGCCCGGTGGCAGGCACGGACCCTGCGGTGGGCGCGGGCCCCGAGGCCCTCGGGGATGGGGATCCGGGCGGACTCGGCACGGCACATGCTCCCTGTCGTCACGGGCACCCGGGACCGGGTGCCCGGCACAGCCTGCGGGAGGCGCGCTTCCGGGCGGTCAGGGGTCCGCTTCGGGTGCCGCACGACCGCGTTTCGGATGTGTATCGGCGGTGCGCGGGGCGGATCGCCGACCGGTGCCCGCGACGTCCACCGCAGACCGCCAGGGCGCCCGCGAGGGAAGTGCCATCGATGATCCTTCCGCTCCGGGAAACCCCTTGCGGAAATACCCCGGGGGGGTATGCTGTTCTCAGAGAACGAGGACGGCGCCGAAAGGCGCATCACACGGGTGGAGACCACGATGAACAGCACTTCCGGCCACAGCACGACCCACCACGACGGTCACGGCGCCCACGGCCAGGGCGACCACGGTTCCCACGCCGGTCACGGCGCCCACAGCGGCCACGGTGGAGCCCGCCCGGGCGGGCTGGCGGTCTCCGAGGGCGGTTACACCCTCGAATTCGACGCGACGGTCCTCCCCGCCGGACCCCAGACCGTCAGCTTCCGGGTGACCGGACCCGACGGACGGCCGGTGACCCAGTACGTCCCCGAGCACGAGAAGGAACTGCACCTCATCGCCGTCCGACGGGACACCACCGGGTTCCAGCACGTGCACCCGGTACGGGACGGGGAGGGCACCTGGAGCGTCGGGGTGGACCTGACGCCGGGAGCCTGGAGGTTCTTCGCGGACATCCACCCGGCCGGCCACGACGGGACCCTGACGCTGGGCGTCGACGCCTCGGTCGCGGGAGCGTACGACCCCCGCCCGGTGCCCGGGGACACCCGCACCGCGCGGGTCGACGGGTACACCGTCACCCTCGACGGAGACCTCACGCCCGCCGGGGCGAGCGATCTGACGCTCACCGTCAGCAAGGACGGACGTCCCGTCACCGATCTGCAGCCCTACCTGGGCGCGTACGGACACCTGGTGGCCCTGCGCGTCGGCGACCTGGGCTACCTCCACGTCCACCCGGAGGGCGCGCCCGGCGACGGCGTGACCGAGCCGGGCCCCGGGATCACCTTCATGGCCGCCGCGCCCTCGGCCGGGACCTACCGCCTCTACCTGGACTTCCAGCACGACGGCGTGGTCCGCACCGCCGAGTTCACGGTCCGGGCCACCACCCCGCCGCCCGCCGACGAGCACCACGCACACCACCCGCACAACCCGCACCACGGCCACCAGCAGGACGACCACGGCCAGCACGCGCACCATGCACACCACTGAGCGGCACGGCCGGGGGGCGCCCGACGCATCGGGTGCCCCGCCGCCCCGGCCCTCCACGCCGGAAGGACCGTCATGCCCCGTCTGACCCCGCTCACCCCCGACACGGCGGTCGGCGCCTCGCGCGACCTCCTCGCCGAACTGGTCTCCCGCCACGGGAGCGTCGGCGACATGGTCGCCACGATGGCCCACTCGCCTGCCGTCCTCGGCGGCTACCTCCAGCTCAGCCGGGCCATGGGCCGGGCCAAGCTGCCCCGGGCGACCAGCGAACGGATCTCGATCGCCGTCCAGGCCCGGCAGGGCTGTCGGCTCTGTCTCGACGCCCACGTCGACGCCGCCCGCGCGCTGGGCGTGGACGAGGACGAGATCGCCCGGGCCCACCAGGGCACCTCGGCCGATCCCGCGACCGCCGCGCTCATCGCCCTCGCCCTGCGGATCCACCGCGAGCCGGCCTCGATCACCGACGAGCACATCGCCGCACTGCGCGAGCACGGCCACGGCGACCGGGTGATCGCCGACGTGGTGGGCGTCGTCGCCCTCAACGTCCTCACCGGCTCCTTCAACCTGCTCGCCGGCCTCTCCCCGGAGGGCGGCACCCATGCGTAACGACACCCCCGCACTCCGGCACGGGGCGCGGCCCCCGACCCGGGGCCCGCCGCACGGACCCAGAGGAACCCGTCATGAGCCTGTTCGCCATCCGCGACTACCGCTATCTGTTCAGCGCCCAGATCATCGCCCTGTTCGGCACCGGACTGACGACCGTGGCCCTCGGACTGCTCGCCTACGACCTCGCGGGACCGGACGCCGGTACCGTCCTCGGCACCGCCCTCACCGTCAAGATGGTCATGTACGTGGTGATCGCCCCGCTGGCCGCCGCGTACGTCGGCCGCTTCCCCCGCAGGACCCTGCTGGTCCTGCTGGACGTGGTACGCGCCGCGGTGGTGCTGGCCCTGCCGCTGGTCAGCGAGGTCTGGCACGTCTACGTCCTGATCGGACTGCTCCAGGCCGCGTCGGCGACGTTCACCCCGGCCTTCCAGGCCGTCATCCCGGACGTGGTCACCGACGCGTCCGCCTACACCCGGGCCCTGTCCGCCTCCCAGGTCGCCTCCACCATGGAGAGCCTGCTCAGCCCGGTCCTCGCGGCCCTCGCCCTCGCGTTCATCAGCTTCGACCTGCTGTTCCTGGGCACCTCCGCCGGATTCCTGCTCTCCGCCCTGCTCATCCTGCCGACCCGCCTCCCCGACGCCCGTCCCAGCGCCCGCACCGGGGTGTGGGAGAAGGCCGCGGGCGGGATCAGGACGTTCTTCAGGACCCCCCGGCTGCGCGGGGTGATGGCGCTCAACCTGGTGGTCGCGGCGGCGGGTTCGATCGTCATCGTCAACACCGTCAACCACGTCCGGGACGGACTCGGCGGCTCGCAGTCGGACGTCGGGTGGATGCTCGCCGCCTCCGGCGGCGGAACCCTTCTGGCCGCCCTCGCCCTGCCCAAGGTGCTCGACCGGGTCGCCGCCCGCACCGTGATGGTGACCGGCGCCGGTGTCCTCGTCGGCGGCACGGTCGCCGCGGTGGCCCTCGTCTCGACCGGACTGGCCGGCTGGACCGGTACGGCGATCGTCTGGGCCGTGATCGGCGTCGGCATGGCCCTGGTCATCACCCCGACCGGAACCGTCCTGCGCTCCTCGGTCGAACCCCACGAGATCCCCGGGGCCTTCGCCGCCCAGTTCTCCCTCTCCCACCTGGCCTGGCTGGTCACCTACCCCGTGGCGGGCTGGCTCGGCACCCACACGGGCTTCACCCTCACCTGGTCCCTCCTCGCGGCCCTCGCCGCGACCGGCACCGCCGGCGCCCTCCTGCTGTGGCCGCGCCACGACGGACGACGGGCCCCGGCCACCGCCCCGGCGACGCGGGTCCGGACCGCGTCCCTCACGGACCGGTCGGCCCTCTCCAAGGCCGCCTGAGGAACCGTTCCGCCCCCGCCGGTGACGGGACCGTACGCCAGCCGTACGGTCCCGTCACCGGCTCGCGGCGTTGGCCCGCAGCACCGGCACCGTCCGCCACATGATCCAGGCCAGAAGCACCGAGACGACGCCCGCCACCGCCACCAGCCCGGTGAACGCGGCGCCCACCTCCGACGGCCAGGCCACCACGGCGGCCACCAGCACCCCCGTGGGCATGCCCAGCAGGGGCCACCCCTCCAGGACGCGCGTGAAGACGACGCAGGACGCCACCAGGGCTCCGGCGCCGCCGAAGACCGCGCCGAACCCCGTGACGAACTGCCGCACCAGGCCCGGTGGCGCCTCGCAGCGACGTCTGCCCTCGTCCGGACCCGGGCAGCCGGGCAGCGAGATCAGCTCGGACACTCCGAAGACCACCCCGCCGAGCGCGAGGAAGAACCCCAGGAACAACAACCCCCGTGACACCATCGCCCCACTCTAGGAGCCGTTCCGCCGGAAGTCAGGGCCCGACCGCCGGGGGAACGCCCCACGACCGGGCGCCGAAAGCCCCCGGAAGCCCCCGGAAGGGCTGGCGGAGCCCCGCCCCGCGCCCTACTGTCCCCAGTGCCGCCGTCACGGCGGTGTCACCGTCGGTGCGGCGGTGGCGCGGAGGCCGCCGCCCGGTCACGTCCACGGCGGCCCGTCGTCCCAGGGGGTTTCCATGGGGTCCAGGACCGTCCGTCGTCTCTCGCTCGCCCTCGCCGGGCTGATCGCCTCGGCCGCCCTCATCGGAGCGGCCGGGCAGATCGCGAAGATGCTCATCCCGGGGGAGCGGCCGTCCTCCTCGGTGAGCGCCATGAACAAGGCCGACTTCGTCGGCTGAGGCACGACGGCCGTCCGCCCGGACCGCGCGGCGGTCCGGGCGGACGTCGTGAGGGCTCCGGGCCGGGCGGGGAGCCGCGCGGACACCGGACCGGAGGACGCCGTGAGGACGCCCGGCCGGACGGAGGGTCAGAGCAGTTCCCGGAGGCGTTCGGCGAGCAGGTCCCAGCGCCAGCGCTCCTCGACCCAGGCCCGGCCCCGCTCCCCCATCCGCCGCCGCAGCTCCGGGTCGCCGAGCAGGGTGACGATCCGGTCGGCGGCCTCCTCGGGCCGTCCGCCGCGCACCACCCAGCCGGTCTCCCCGTCCAGGACGGCGTCCGGGGCGCCGCCGGAGTCCCCGGCGATCACCGGCAGCCCGGTCGCGGACGCCTCCAGGTACACGATCCCGAGGCCCTCGACGTCCAGCCCGCCCCGCCGGGTGCGGCACGGCATGGCGAAGACGTCACCGGCCCCGTAGTGCGCGGGCAGCTCCGACCAGGGCACCGAGCCGGTGAACCGCACCGAGTCCGCGACCCCCGCGCTCACCGCGAGCCGTCGCAGGTCCTTCTCGTACGGACCGCCGCCGACCACCAGCAGCACCGCGTCCGGGACGGCGGCCAGCACCCGGGGCATCGCCTCGATCAGGGTGTCCTGGCCCTTGCGGGGCACCAGCCGGGAGACGCAGACCACCACCGGCCGGTCCGCGAGGCCCAGCCGCTCCCGGACCAGGTCGCCGCCCGAACCGGGGTGGAAGGTCTTCTCGTCGACACCGGGCGGCAGCTGGACCATCCGGGCCGCGGCGGCGGGCGTCAGCGCGGCGGCGATGCGCGAACGGGTGTACTCGCCGAGGTAGGTGAGGGTGTCCGTGGACTCCCCGATACGGCGCAGCAGCTGACGGGACGCGGGCAGTTGCGCCCAGCCCGCCTCGTGCCCGTGGGTGGTGGCCACCAGCCGCTTCGCCCCGGCGGCGCGCAGCGCGGGCGCCATCAGTCCCAGCGGGGCGGCGGCCCCGAACCACACCGACTCGCAGCCGTGTTCCCGCAGCAGCCCGGTGGCCCGGCGGGTGACGCGCGGGGTCGGCAGCAGCATGGTGGTGCGGTCGCGGACGACGGTGAAGGGCTGTTCCGCGTCGAAGGCGGCGGTGGCCTCGACGCCCTCGCGGCTCCGCTTCCAGGTGGAGGCGTAGACGACGATCCGGTCGGGGTCCAGCCGTAGGGCCATGTTGTGGAGGAACGCCTGGATACCACCGGGCCGGGGCGGGAAGTCGTTCGTGACGATCAGGGTCTTTCGCATCGGCGTCGACAGTACCGAACCGCCCCGCGCGCCCGCGCCCCGGCGCCCGGCCGCCCACCACCGGCCCGTCGCGGCGGCCCGGCCCGTTCCGCCGCCCCGCCCGCCGGGACCGCGCGACGGACCGACACCGGCACGCACGCGCCCGCGCGGGACCGGAGAACCGGCGCCCGGCGGAACCGTCTGCGCCCTTACGCGCCGGACCCGTGCCCCGCGCCCGGCGGAAGGACCGGCACCCGTGACGTCGCACCCCTCCCCGGCGCCCGTCCCCCGCGCCCGCGCCCGCGCCCGCGACGGAAACGACCCGTCCCCGCACCGGCGAGGCCCGTACCCGACGGGACCGGTCCCCCGTCCCCGTACCCGCAGGCCCCGGGCGGCGCCGTCGGACGATCCTGCTACCCGCAGGCCCAGGGCCGCACCGTCGGACGGTCCCGTACCCGCAGGCCCCGGGCCGTGCCATCGGACCGTCTCGTACCGGCGGAACCCACCTGAGGGACCGGACCGCACGGCACCGGACCGTCCCCGTCCCCGCAAGCGCCGGAGGGCGGGCGGCCTCAGCCCAGCACCCGCCGCAGATAGGTCCGCCACAGCCCGGTGAACTCCTCCTCGGAGACCCCGCACACCTCCCGCAGCGCCGCGTCGGCCGCGCCCTCGCGCCGCTCCCGGGCGCCGACCGCCCGGTAGAGGGCGTTCAGCCGGGCCGCGCCCCACCGTTCCCCGGCCGTCTCGCAGGCCAGCCAGCCGCCCTCGTAGGCACGGGCGAGCCGGGCCGGGTCCTGGCCGAACCCGAAGTCGTCGTCCCCGGGCAGCCGTCCGGGCACCCGGCCGTCGCGGACCGCCCGCGCCAGTTCGGGGGCGAGCCGGGGGGCGTCCCCGTCGGGCTCCGCCCGGTAGGCCACCCAGTCGGCGTACCCCTCGGAGAGCCACAGCGGGGTGGCCGCCGAGGTGTGGGCGCGGGTGGCGACATGGGTGGCCTCATGGGTGAGGACGGCCTGCCGTCCGAAGGCGCCGAGCGCCGGGTACGTCTCGGGGTTGACCACGATCCGGTCGGCGGGGCCCTCGCCGCCGACGCGGCCGGTGGTGACGGCGGCGATCCCCCGGTAGCCGTCGGCGGGCGCGCCCAGCAGCCGCCCCATCGCGGTGAGGGTGCCGGGGACGAGGACCAGCAGCCGCCGGGACCGGTCGCCGTCCCAGGCGGCGGCGACCGCCGGGACCGCGCGGTCCGCGAGTCCGGCCAGCTCGGTGAGCCGGGCCCGGTCCCCGGCCGAGCCCAGGACCAGCGACCGCTCGCCCCGGACCACCTCGACGGGACCCTGTTCCCACAGCTGGCGCGGCGCCCCCTCGGCGGGCCGGTCGGCGGCGACGTACCAGCGCCCGGCGCGGCGTCTGAGGTCGAGCACCCGGGCGCTGACGACCGGCGCCGGGTCGAGGTCCGCGATCCGGTGGCCCCGGTCCGCGCGAACGGTGGCCCGGTCCCCGTCGCCCTCCGCGCGGACCGAGGTCACCCGGTAGGTCCAGGAGCGCAGCGGCACCGCGGCCAGCCGGTCGTAGACGGGGTCGGCGGGCGGGGCGCCGCCGTCCGGGCCGGGGTCGGTGGTGGCCCGGTACCCGGCGGCGTCCCGGGTGAGCAGGGCCCGGGCCCGGCGGTCGAGGAGGCGCTGCGCGCGGTCGGCGCTCAGCGCGCCCGGCGGGGCGGGCCCGGCGCAGGCGGCCGCGCCGCCGAGGGGGACGAGGGCCGCCGCCGTGGCGCGCAGCACGGACCGCCGTCGCGCGCCGTGCCCCTGCCCCGCCATGCTCAGAGGGTACGGGGCCGGGTCAGACCCGGGTCACCGAGGAGACGGGCATCATCCCGACCGGGTCGTAGCGGACCGCCGCGCCGGGGTAGGGGGCGTGCACCACCTGGCCGCCGCCCACGTACATGCCGATGTGGCTGGCGTCGTCCCGGTAGGCGACGAGGTCGCCGGGGCGGGCCTCGGAGAGCGCGACCCGCCGTCCGGCGAACCGCTGGGCCTGGGAGGTGCGCGGCAGCGCGACCCCGGCGCGGGCGTACGCCCACTGGGTCAGCCCCGAACAGTCGAATCCGGTGGGCCCGTTGGCGCCCCAGACGTAGGGGCGGCCGAGGGCGGAGCGGGCGGCGGCGACGGCGGTCGCGGCGCGGTCGGAGGGGGCGGTGGTGCCGGGCGGGGCGAGGGTGTCGCGGCCGGAGCGGGAGGCCCGGTCGTAGGCGTCGCGCTGGGCCCGGGTGAGGGTGTTGAGGAGCCGTCGGGCCTCGGCGAGCTGGCGTTCGACGACCCGTTTGCGGCGGGCCACGTCGGCCCGGCCGCGTTCCAGTTCGGTGAGGGCGCGCAGGGCCCCGGCCCGTTCCCGGGCGAGGTCGCGCCGGGCGCCCTCCAGCCGTCGGAGTTCCCCGGCCTGGAGGCCTCCGGCGTGGGCGAGGGCGGCGGCCCGGTCGAGGTAGGACTCGGGGTCCGCGGCGAGCATCAGCTCCACCACGGGGGCGACCGTCCCGGAGCGGTACTGGGCCCCGGCGAGCGCGCCGAGGGTGCCGCGCAGGGCGTTGACGCGTTCCTGGCCCCGGGCGGCGCGGTCGCGGGCGGAGTTCGCGGTGGCGCGCAGCCGGTCGGCGCGCTCCCCGGCCCGGTTGTACTCCTCGGTGGCGCGTTCGACCCGGGCGAACAGCCGGGCGATCTCGGCCCGGGTCGCGGCCGGGGTGTCCCGGGGCGCGGCGGTCGCGGGGGGCGCGACGAGGGCCGCCGCCGCGGTGGCCGCGGCGGCGGTCAGGACGGTGGCGCGGGCGGCCCGGTCGGGTCCGGGTTCCGCTGGGCGGCGATGGGTCCCCACGGGCTGCCGCACTCCTTCGCTGTCGGCGGACCGGCGCGCCGTGGGGTGCCCGCGGCGTGCCGTTCGTCGTCTTGTCGTCCCCCGGGGGCGGGGAACGCGCGCCGACAGTAGCCGGGGGACGTGGTCACGGCCAACGACCGCCCCGTGCACGCACGGTGACGACCCCTCGCAGACGCAGGTCACGCGTGGGACGGGGGGTCAGCGGGGAATCCTGGATTTCGCCCGATCGGAGGGATGTCGCGGCGCGGAGGAGACGGTTCGCCCGGCCCGTTCCCGTACCCGGCGGACCCGGCTCCGGCTCCGGCGGCCGGACGTGAACGCGCCGCCGCCCGTGGACCGGTCGGGGTCCACGGGCGGCGGCGGGTTTCCGAAGAGGGGGCGCGAGCGCCGGAGCGGGCGCGCGTCAGACGCGCACGCCGAACATGTACGGCATGTTGTTGATGGACTCGTAGCGCACGACCGCTCCGGTGCGGGGGGCGTGCAGGACCTGGCCGTTGCCCGCGTAGAAGCCGACGTGGTGCAGGTCGGAGTAGAAGAACACCAGGTCGCCGACGCGCAGATCGCTCTGCGAGTTGATCCGGGTGCCGATCTGCGCCTGGGCCTGCGAGGTGCGCGGGATGGACTGGTTGACCTGGGCGAAGGACCAGGAGGTGAGTCCGGAGCAGTCGAAGGAGCTGGGGCCGCTGGCGCCGTAGACGTACGGGCGGCCGACCTTGCTCTGCGCGGCGGCGTAGGCGGAGGAGGCGCGGGCCGAGACCGGCTTGTCGGAGCTCTGGCCGCCGCCACCGGCCTTGGCGCTCTCGCCGGAGCCGCCGGAGCCGCTCTTCTTGGACGTGGAGCCGGAAGCGGACTTCGACTCGGACGCGGCGGCCTTCTCCTGCGCCTTGAGGGCCGTGCGCTCGCTGGCGCGGCTGGCGCGCTGCTCCGCCGCCTCCAGCGCGGCCTTCTCGGCGGCGGTCAGCGAGTTGAGGAGCTTCTGCGCCTCGGCGAGCTTGCCCTGCACCTCGCGCTTCTTGTCGCCGAGTTCGGTACGGGTGTCGGCGAGGTCCTTGAGCTTGGCCCCGGCCTCCTGGCGCTGCTGGGCCAGGGCGCGCTGCTTCTCCTGGATGACACTCAGCGACTCGACCTGCTTGCCGCTGAGCTGGTCCAGGGCGGACGCCTTGTCCAGGTAGCTGTCCGGGTCGGCGGAGAGGAAGAGCTGGAGCGACGGGTCGATGCCGCCGCTGCGGTACTGGGCGCTGGCGAGGGAGCCGAGGCCGGAGCGCAGCTCGTTGACCTCGTCCTGGCCGCGGGCGACCTTGTCCTGGAGGGTGTCGATCTCCTTCTCCAGTTTCCGCTGCTTCTCCTTGGCCCCGTTGAACTTCTCGGTGGCCTGCTCCGCCTCCTGGTAGAGCTTGTCCACCTTGGACTTGACCTCGTCCTTGGTGGGCTTCTCGCTGGGGGCGGCCTGAGCGGTCTGGGAGGTGAGCGCGACGGCCGCGGCGGCGGTCGCGGTGAGCACGGTCACACGGGCGCGGCTCGGCTGCTTCGGTCGACGGTGGGACGCCACGGAGGCGAGCTCCTTCTTCCCTCAGCCGCCTACCGATTCGCCGGTGGGCGGTGCCCCTCCACCGTCGCTCCCGTTGAGCGATCACCCGAGCGGAGGTTCGACGCCCGACCTTAGTGACCCCCTTGTGATCAGTTCAAATCCTCACCGGAAAATTCTCGATCGCCACCGGCATTCTTTACACATAACTCACGAGTGGTGATGCCGGGCTGACCGTACGTCGCGGACAAGGAGCGCCAAGGGCGTCACATGACCCTGAACGCGACAGAAAGGTCACAAAGGACACAACCGACGCGCGGCGTCCGGGAGTCGGCCGGGCGGGAGCCGCTAGGGGACGGGCACGGGCGGCGCGCCCCGGCCGGTGCGGAGTCAGCCGCGCGAGAGCCGCTTGAGGAGCATCGCGGAGGCCACCGGACGCGCCCCCACCCGGGCCACCCCGTCCGCCACCTCGCGGTCCGTGGAGGCCACGATGACCGGACGGCCGGGGGGTTCGGCGCGCACCAGCTGACGGATCAGCTCGTCGGCGGTCACCCCGGGCTTGGAGAACAGCACCCGCACCCCGCGCGGGGGCGCCAGCAGCACCGGCGCCACGAGTTCGGCGCCGTCGAAGACGCAGGTGATCTCGGCCCCGGTCTGCGCGGCGAGCCCGGAGAGCTGGCCCAGCAGCCGCAACCGCTGCTTCTCCAGCGGCATCTGGGGGTAGCCGGTCTTGGTGACGTTGTAGCCGTCGACCACCAGATGGGCCTGCGGCAGCCCCAGCAGCTGGTCCAGGATCGCGGGGTCGTGCTCGGACAGGGCGCGGGCCGCGATGTCCTTCGGGGTCATCCGGCCCGGCTCGACGGCGTCCACGGTCTCGGCAGGCCGTACCGACACCGGGGGCAGGGCGAGTTCGCGGCGCAGCCCCTGCGCGGACTCCAGGACGGTGTCGAGCAGCAGCCGCAGCCGCATGTCCTCGACGCTGCGGCCCTCGCGGGCGGCGCGGCGGCTCGCCTCCAGGGCCGCCTCGGCCTCCCCGAGACGGGCCTTCAGCCGCCGGGTCTCGCTCTCGGCGGCGGAGAGCTGGGTGTGGCCCTCGGCCCGGACGCTCTCGGTCTCGGCGTGCGCCTTGCGCAGTTCGGCCTGGCCCCGTTTGACGTCGCTCAGCGCCCCGCGCAGCTTGCGCTGGACGGCCTCGGCCTCCCGGCGGGCGGTGTCCAGTTCGGCGCGCAGCCGGTCCGCCTCGGCACGGGTCTGGTGGCGGAGTCCGTCGAGTTCGGCGCGCAGCCGGTCGAGTTCGGCGCGGGCCTCCTCGTCGACGCGTTCGGCGTCGGCCCGTTCGGCCTCCTCACCGGCGGCGGCGACGAGCTTGACCCAGCCGACGGGCCGCAGGACGTACGCGGCGGCGGCCACGTCGAGGGGGTCGGCGGCGGGCGGCGGGGAGCCCGAGTCCAGGGCCTCGGCCAGCTCCGGCTGGCCCTGCCGCAGGAACTCGGCGATGCGCTGGCGGAACAGCGCGTCGCCCTCCACGGCGGCCGCCATCGCGTTGCCCGCGAACTTGGCGCGGCGGCTGGGGGTGAAGCGGGCGTACTGCCGCAGCGCGCCCGGCAGCTCGGACGGGGTGAGCCCGCCGAAGCCGTCCGAGACGATCTGGACGACCCGGCGGCGTACGCCCTCGGGCAGCGGGCCGTCGAGCACCTCGGCCGCGCCGTCGTCCGGCGCGCCGCCTCCGCTCTCCGTCATCCGTCCACCCCACTAGCTGTGCGGGGCCGGCTCCGTCAGGAGTCGGCGCCCGGCCTGTCCACGAGTTCTACGTTGTCGAGCGCGTTGCACCAACGGCAACGCACCGACTCGATGGTCTCACTGACGACCTCGCGCTCCTCCACCTTCGACTCTCCGGCGAGGTCGAGGTGGACGTACTCGACCACCTTCGACGAGCGGGTCACGTCGAAGCGGGTGAGGTTGCCGCAGAGCGTGCAGCGCCACCGCGTGGTGTCGGTCGGCAGGGGAACCGTCATCGTGAGCGTCACTTTCCGTCGGGTACGGAGCCCGCGGCGGCGGGACCCGTCAGTTCCATGGTGCGCCCGTCGCCAGGGCAGGTGTCGCGGTAACCCTACGACCTGTGCGCGCGGCGCCGCTCGGCCCCCGGCCACGGCGGGGCAACCGTACGGTTCCGGTCCCGTTCCGTCATGATCTGTTCATGTTCGGCTCCCGGGACGACGTACGGGGTGCGCGTTCGCACCGGATCGCCCGGACCGTGGCGGCGGCACCGGTGACCCACGCGCTGATCGCCTCGTGCGCGCTGGTCTTCGTCGCCTCCCCCGCGTCCGGGATCGGGGCGGCGCACGGCAGCGGGGACGCCCTGCTCCTGGCCCAGCGGGAGATGTTCGCCCGCTGGGGGGTGGTCCCCGCGGAACTGCTGGCCGGGGAGGCGCGGGCCCTGGTGACGCCCGTCACGGCCCTGTTCGTGCACGGGGGCTGGGCCCATCTGCTCGGCAACATGCTGTTCCTCCAGGTCTTCGGGGTGATGGCCGAAAAACGCCTGGGCTCACTGCGGTACCTCGCGCTGTACACGGGCTGCGGCGCCCTCGCGCTCCTCGGATACGCGCTGGCGCACGCCGACTCGGCGCAGACCCTGGTGGGCGCCTCGGGGGCGATCTCCGCCGTCCTCGGGGCCTTCCTCTACCTCTTCCCCGGGGCGCGGGTCACCAGTCTGTTCCCGTTCCTGTTCTTCCTGCCGTTGCGGTTCCCGGCCTGGGTGGTGCTGCCGTTCTGGGTGGGGCTCCAGTGGCTGGCCGCGACCCGGAGCGGACCGGGGCCGGGCGTCGCCTACCTCGCGCATCTGATCGGCTTCGGTCTGGGACTGCCCGCCGCGCGGGCGGCCCGGGCCGGACGGGACCGGGCACGGGCGCGGGCGCGGGCCGGACGGGACCGGAGGGGTACGTGCGGCCCCGGCGACCCCGATGGCCCCGGCGGGACGCGGGCTACAGTGAGACCACCAGCCGCGGCCACCGAGGGAGACAGCAAGCCGTGATCACCGCGATCGTGCTCATCAAGACCAGCGTGGACCGCATCCCCGAGATCGCCGGGGCGATCGCCGCGCTGGACAGCGTCAGCGAGGTGTTCTCGGTCACCGGCACCTACGACCTGATCGCCATGGTCCGGGTCCGGGCCCACGAGGAGCTGGCGGAGATCATCCCCGGCCGGATCAGCAAGATCCCCGGCGTGGAGGCCACCGACACCCATGTGGCGTTCCGCACCTACTCCCAGCACGACCTGGAGGCGGCGTTCGCCATCGGCCTGGACTCCTGAGCCCCGGCCCCTCCCGCTCCTCCGGCCCCTCGCGGCCTCCCCGCTCCTCCCCGGCCCCCTCGGTCCTCCCCCGGACCTTCCGCTCGCCGCCGCCCGGTTCCCCGCCGGGCCGCGACACCCCCCGCCGGGCCGCGGCACCCGTCACACCCTCCCCACCCGTCCCCTACCCCGCGTTCCGGCCGGGCCCTTCCGGACCGAAGATGAAGAATTCCTCATCCCGGTCTCATCCTGCGGCCCGGTTCGTTTCGTCACGATCGATCCCATGGTTTTCACTCATCGCATAGCGGCCCTGGCCGCCGTCGTCGCCATCCCGCTCGGGATAGCGGTGACGAGCTATGCCCTCACCGACACACCGGACGACCGCAAGGCCCCCACCAAGGTGGAGCTGGAGAGCGGCACCCCCGCCGCCCCGGGCGACTCCCCCAGCGTCCCCCGCGACGAGACGGTCTCCCCGCCTCCCGCCCGGACCCCCGAGGGCGCCACGTCCGGGAACACCGCCGGCACCACCGGCACCGGCACCACGGGCACCACCGGCACCACGGGTTCCTCCGGAAACACCGGCACCTCCGGGAACACCGGGAACACCTCGGCGGGCACCTCCGCCAGCCCCTCGGGCAGCAACTCACCCAGCCCCTCGGCGAGCGCCTCCTCCGGCGATGACGACGACGATGACGGTCCCGGCGGGGACGACGACTCCGGTGACGACGGCTGACCCGGTGCGCCGCTGGGTCTCCGCCCGGCTGCGCATCCTGCTCTGGCTCCTCCTGGTGATGGCGGTGGCGCTCGGCGCCGTCGCCTTCGCGACCCGGTCGGTGCTGCTGCGGGACGCCGACCACCGCGTCCACGGGCTCCTCGACCAGGAGGCCCGGGAGTTCGCCAACCTCGCCAAGCAGGGCGTCGACCCGCAGAGCGGCCAGCGCTTCACCGATCCGGTGCCGCTGCTGGAACTGTTCCTGCTGCGGCAGTACGCCGACCCCGACGAGGAACTGCTGGGGCTGATCGAACGCCCCGGACAGACCCCCGCCCAGCGGGTCCAGCCCCGGGAGATCCGGGTCGACAAGCCGCTGGCCGACGACGACGAGGCGAAGACCAGCATCTTCGAGTCCAAGGAGTCCACCGGCACCCTGCACCGCTCGCGGGGCGAGGTGCGCTGGGCGAAGGTGGTCATCGAGCCCGACCCGGGCAAGCCCCGGGCCGCGTTCGTCGTCGCCATCCACCCGGGCGCCGAAGAGGCCCGGGCGAACGACGTGTTCACCATGCTGCTCGCCATCTCCGGGGTGGCGCTGCTGATGACCACGGGCATCGGCTGGGCGGTCGCCGGACGCATCCTGCGGCCGGTGCGGCTGATCCGGACCACCGCCGACCAGCTCACCGAACAGGACCTGACCCGGCGCATCCCGGTGCAGGGCCGCGACGACATCGCCGCGCTCGCCGAGACCTTCAACGCGATGCTCGACCGGCTGGAGCGGGCGTTCGCCGCCCAGCGGGAGTTCGTCGACGACGCCGGTCACGAGCTGCGGACCCCGATCACCATCGTCCGGGGCCATCTGGAGCTGATGGGCGACGACCCCGCCGAGCGCGAGGAGACCGTCCGGATCGTCCTGGAGGAACTGGAGCGGATGAGCAGGATCGTGGAGGACCTGCTCCTGCTCGCCAAGGCCGAGCGCCCCGACTTCGTCAGCCCCGGCCCGGTCCAGCTCGGCGAGCTGACCGCCGATGTGTTCGTCAAGGCCAGGGCCCTCGGGGACCGGCGGTGGACGCTCGGCTCGGTCGCCGACGCCGAGGTCCGGCTGGACGCCCAGCGCATCACCCAGGCCATGGTCCAGCTCGCCCAGAACGCCGTGCAGCACACGGTCGCCGGACAGCAGGTCACCCTGGGCTCCCGGATCGTGGACGGCCGGGTGGAACTGTTCGTCGCCGACACCGGCCCCGGGGTCCAGCCGCAGGACGCGGAGATCATCTTCGAACGCTTCCGGCGCGGCACCGCCCGGCGCGGCGCCCGCAGCACCGGCGCCGGACTCGGGCTGTCCATCGTCCGGGCCATCGCCGAGGGCCACGGCGGACGGGTCGGACTGCGGCCCACCGAGGGCGGCGGCGCCACCTTCGTGCTGTCCTTCGGCGGCACCGGGGGACCGGGCGCCGAGGGCGACGGCGACACCATCCTCCTGCCCGTACTGG
This sequence comes from Streptomyces sp. JNUCC 64, assembly GCF_054484115.1. Taxonomy (NCBI): domain Bacteria; kingdom Bacillati; phylum Actinomycetota; class Actinomycetes; order Kitasatosporales; family Streptomycetaceae; genus Streptomyces; species Streptomyces sp. JNUCC 64. The sequence continues at coordinate 6,354,253 of NZ_CM137015.1, read as the reverse complement.
ACGAGCTGGACGAGCCCGCCGAGGAGGCCCTGCCGTGAACCGGATACTCATCGTGGAGGACGAGGAGCGCATCGCCGCCTTCGTCGAGAAGGGGCTGCGCTCCAACGGCTTCACCACCACCGTCGTCGGCGACGGCGAGGCCGCCTACGACTACGCGGTCACCGGCGGCTTCGACCTGGTCGTGCTGGACATCGGGCTGCCCGGGAAGGACGGCTTCACCGTGCTGCGGCAGCTGCGCGAGGCGCGGGTGTCGGTCCCGGTGATCGTGCTCACCGCCCGGGACTCGGTCCGCGACACCGTCGCCGGGCTGGAGGGCGGCGCCGACGACTGGATGACCAAGCCGTTCCGCTTCGAGGAACTGCTCGCCCGGGTCCGGCTGCGACTGCGCACCGCCGCCCGCGCCCCCGAGGTCACCGTGCTGCGCAACGGGGAGCTGACCCTGGACCTGCGCACCCGCCGGGCCCGTTCCGGGGAGCGCACGGTGGACCTCACCGCCCGGGAGTTCGTCCTGCTGGAGCTGTTCCTGCGCCACCCCGGCCAGGTGCTGTCCCGCGAGCAGATCCTCTCCCACGTCTGGGGGTACGACTTCGACCCCGGCTCCAACATCGTCGACGTCTACGTCCGCGCCCTGCGCAAGAAACTGGGCGCCGACCGGGTCGAGACCGTCCGGGGCATGGGCTACCGGCTGCCCGAGTAACCGCCGTCCGCCCCCGCCCGCGCGGGGTCACCGGGAACGCGCGCCCGCGCGCTCCGGTGGCCCCGCGCGGGTGCGTCCGGGGCCCGGACGACAGCGCGTCCGGAACGGGACGACGGGTGCGTCCGGGGCGGGACGAAAGGGGACGGACGCCGCGTGAAGTTCCTTTCATCAACGGCTCATGGAGCGCTCACCGCCCGGGTGAACCCTCTCTCATGTGACTGTGAACCTCCGGCAAATGGCGACCCTCTGCGTGGCCCTCAGCGTCTGCGCGGTGCTCGTGGTGCCCGGCAACTTCCCGGGACTGAGCGGTGACGCGCGCATCACGCTCGCCGTCTTCGCGCTGGCCACCTGCGCCTGGATCGGCACCCCGATCGACGACACCTACATCGCCCTCGGGGCCGGGCTCGCGCTCACCGCCACCGGCGTGATCAGCAGCGACGCCCTGTTCGGCACCCTCGGCGACGACACCGTGTGGCTGCTGATCTGCGCCTTCGTGCTCGCCGCCGCCGTCGGACGGACCGGGCTCGCCGGACGGGCCGCGGCCTTCCTGGTGAGCGGCGCAGGCAATGTGCGCCAGCTGGTCCACCTGACGACGGCCGCGCTGGTCGTCACCGCCTTCGCGGTGCCCGCCACCTCCGGCCGGGCCGCCCTCGCGATGCCGGTGTTCCTCGCCCTGGCGAAGGTCCTCGCCGACCGCAAGCGGCTGGTGGTGATGCTGGCGCTGCTGTTCCCGACGGTGATCCTGCTGTCGGCGGTGGCGACCCTGATCGGCGCGGGCGCCCATCTGATCACCGTGTCGGTGCTGTGGGACGCGGTGGGCGAGCGGATCGGCTTCACCGAGTGGCTGCTCGTCGGGCTGCCGCTGGCGATCGTCTCCTCGCACCTGGCGGCCGAGGTCGTGCTGTTCACCACCACCAAGCGGGCCGACCGCCAGGGCCCCGTCCACATCACCGCCGAGCAGATCCAGGAGCACAGCGAGCGGCCCGTCATCGGCCCCTGGGAGCCCGCCGAGACCCGCTGCGCGCTGCTGCTCGCCACCGTGATCGCCCTGTGGTGCAGCGAGCCGCTGCACCGGGTGCCGCCCGCCGTGGTCGCCCTGATCGGCGCGGTCGTCGCCTCCTCCCCCGCGCTCGGCACCGTCCGGCTCAAGGACGCGCTGAAGACGGTGCCCTGGTCGATGCTGCTGTTCATGGCGGCGACCATGGCGATGGGCCTGGCGCTCTCCGACTCGGGCGCCGCCGGGTGGCTGGTCGGCGGCATCCCGCTGGACCTGCCGCCGTGGCTGTTCCTCACCGTGATCGTGGTGGTGTCCACCGCCGCGCACCTGCTGCTGCAGTCCCGTTCGGCGCGCTCCTCCGTCCTGGTGCCCCTGGTGGTCGCGGCGGCGGCCTCCGCCGGGGTCAACCCGGTGGCCGCCGCCCTCGCCTCCACCGCCGCCGCGGGCTTCTGCCACACGCTCCCCGCCTCGGCCAAGCCCGTCACCCTCTACGCCGAGATCCCCGGGGTCCCGACCTACACCCCGGGCGACCTGCTCCGGATGTCCGCCGTCCTGGCCCCGCTGACCGCCGCGCTGGTGCTGCTGTTCGCGGTCGCCGTGTGGCCGCTGCTGGGCATCCCCCTCACCCGCTGACCCACGGCCCCGGCCGTTCCCCGCGGGCCTCGCGCCCGCCCACCCTCACCCTCAGGAGCACCCATCATGCTGACCCGTTTCGCCGTCGCCCCGAGCGGCTTCAAGGAGTCGCTGTCCGCCGAGTCCGCCGCCGAGGCCATCGCCGAGGGGGTGCGCCGGGTCGTCCCGGACGCCGAGATCGATCTGATCCCGCTGGTCGACGGCGGCGAGGGCACCGCCCAGGCGCTGGCCGCCGCCTCCGGCGGACGGCTGGTCCCGCTGCGCGCCACCGGCCCCACCGGGGACCGCATCGGCACCCACTTCGCGCTCCTCGGGGACAGCGAGGGCACCGCCGTGGTGGAGATGGCGGCGGTCGCCGGACTCTCCCTCGTCCCGCGCGACCTGCGGGACCCGGGCGCGACCACCACCTACGGCGTCGGCGAGCTGATCCGGGCCGCCCTGGACACCGGGGCCCGCCGGATCCTCGTCGGCTGCGGCGACTCCGGCACCTCCGACGGCGGCGCGGGCGCCCTCCAGGCCCTCGGCGCCCGGCTGCTGGACGCGGACGGCCGGGAACTCCCGCGCGGCGGAAGCGCCCTGACCCGCCTCGACCGGATCGACCCGGCGGGACTGGACCCGCGGCTGGCCGCCACCGAGATCCGGGTGGCCTGCAACCCCTACAACGTGCTGTGCGGGGAGCGCGGGGTGGCCAGGGTCTTCGGCCCGCAGAAGGGCGCCACGCCCCAGCAGGTCGAGCACCTCGCCGCCGCGCTGGAGCACTGGGCGCACGTCCTCACCCGGGACCTGCGGGTCGGCGCGGACCTGTGCCACGGCCGGGGGACGGGCGCCTCCGGCGGGCTGGGCGCGGGCCTCGCCGCGCTCGGCGCCGAACTGCTGCCCCGCTTCGACGTGCTGCTGGACCGGCTGGGTCTGGACGAGCGGCTGGCCCGCGCCGATCTGGTGGTCACCGCCGAGGGCGCCCTGGACCACCAGACCCCGCGCGGCAAGGTGCCCGCCGAGGTGGCCCGCCGCGCCAAGCTGGCGGGACGGCCGGTGCTGGCGCTGGCGGGCACCCTCGGGGAGGGCGCCCACCAGGTGCGCTCGGTCGGCGTCGACGCCTACGGTTCGATCATGCCCGCGCCGGTCTCCCTCACCGAGGCGCTGGGCCGTGGCGGGGAGTTCCTCACCGACGCGACCGAGCGCGCCCTGCGGATGATCCAGCTCGGCACCCGGCTGGGCGGGGAGCCTCAGGCGGCGGTGCCGGCGGGGTCCGGCACGCAGCGCCCGTCCTCGGTGCGGTAGCTCCAGCGGGCGCCGTCGGTGACGAGTTCCCGCACCGCCCGGACGAACCGCTCCACGTGCTCGTCGGGGGTGCCCGCCCCGAAGCTGACCCGGATCGCGTTCAGCGAACGCTCGCCCGGCGCGGCTTCGGGCGCCCCGCACTCCCCCGGGTCCCGGGGGTCGGTGCCGAGCAGGGTGCGCACCAGCGGGTGGGCGCAGAACAGTCCGTCGCGGACGCCGATCCCGTACTCGGCGGAGAGCGCGGCGGCGAGGTGGGAGCTGTTCCAGCCGTCCACCACGAAGGAGATGACCCCGACCCGGGGGGCGTCGTCGCCGAACAGCGACAGCACCCGCACCTCGGGGATCTCCGCGAGTCCGGCCCGCACCCGGTCGATCAGCACCCGCTCCCGGGCCACCAGCCGGTCGAACCCGGCCTCGGTGAGCGCCTTGCAGGCGGAGGCGATGGCGTAGGCGCCGATCACGTTGGGCGAACCGGCCTCGTGCCGGGCCGCGTTGTCGTGCCACTCGACGTCCACCCCGCCGTCGGCGCGCCGGGAGACCCGGCGGGAGGCGCCGCCCCCGGCGAGGTACGGCTCGGCCTCGCGCAGCCAGTCGGCGCGTCCGGCGAGCACCCCGGAGCCGAAGGGCGCGTACAGCTTGTGGCCGGAGAAGGCGATCCAGTCCACGTCGAGGTCGGCCACGTCCACCGGGTGGTGCGGGGCGAGCTGGGCGGCGTCCAGCACGATCCGGGCGCCGTGGGCGTGGGCGGCGGCGGCGAGTTCGCGCACCGGCCACAGTTCGCCCGTCACGTTGGACGCGCCGGTGACGCACACCAGGGCGGGCCCGTACGGGTCGCGGGCGGCGAGCGCGCGCTCCAGGGTGTCCACGGCCTCGCCCGGGGTGCGGGGGGCGTCGAGGTAGGTGACGCGGGCGTCGCGCCAGGGCAGCAGGGAGGCGTGGTGCTCGGTCTCGAAGACGAAGACCTGGCAGTCCGCGGGCAGGGCGGCGGCCAGCAGGTTCAGCGAGTCGGTGGTGGAGCGGGTGAAGACGACCTGGTCGCCCTCGCGGCAGCCGAGGAACTCCGCGACGGTGCGGCGGGCGTTCTCGAAGAGGTCGGTGGAGAGCTGGGAGAGGTAACCGGCGCCCCGGTGGACGCTTCCGTAGTAGGGCGCGTAGGCGGCGACGTCGTCCCAGACCCGCTGGAGCGCGGGGGCGCTGGCGGCGTAGTCGAGGGCGGCGTAGTCGACCTCGCCGCCGGTGACGAGCGGAACGGTGACGTCGCGGCCGAGGACGGGGAGCAGGGGCTCGGCGGCGACGGGGGCGCAGACGGGGTCGGCGGTGGTGGCACGTGCGGACATGACGGACTCCCGGGTGAGGCAGGGCGCGTCGGCCGATGCCGGGGCAGCGCGGAGCGCACGGCGGCACGGCGTCCGGCGGCGGATCGCGGACGCGCGTCGGCGCGTGCGGAACCGGCCGGGGAATCGGCGTGGAGACGCGGAGAAAGGGTGAAAGGAACACACCGGACAGGGCGTGCGCGGAGGTGGGGCGCTGCGCCCTATCGCATTCGCTTGCTCACGAGACCGCTCCCTCGACGACCAGGACCCCTGGAGACGCGAGGGGTCCGCGCTTGCCGTAGACCTCGCTGCCTACGGCCTGGTCTTCACCCGGGGCACCCCGCCACGGACGGAGGGTTGCCGGACAGCAGGCCGGGGCCGATGCGCTGTCACTCATGACCTGGGATGCATCATGCCAGACGTTCCCCCGGACGCACTACCCCGTCCCGGATCACGGACACGCGTCCGGCCGCCCCGCGGGTGCGGGACGGCCGGAGGGAGCGGAGCGGGAGGCGCTCAGGCGTTGCTGACGGCGACCCAGCGCTCCAGGGTCCGGCGGGCCGCCCCCGAGTCGATGGACTCGGCGGCCCGGGCGATGCCGGTGCGGATCTGGTCGGTGAGCGGACCGCCGCCCGGGGCCAGCGCCACCAGCGCGGCGGCCGAGTTGAGCAGCACCGCGTCCCGCACCGGCCCGGTCTCCCCGGCGAGCAGCCGTCGGGCCACATCGGCGTTGTACGAGGCGTCCGCGCCGCGCAGCGCCTCCACCGGGACCAGGTCGATGCCCACGTCACGGGGGTCGAAGGGCTGCTCGGCGACCGAGCCGTCGCGGACCGTCCAGACCCGGGAGGTGGCGGTGGTGGTCAGTTCGTCCAGTCCGTCGTCGCCCCGGAAGACCAGGGCGGAGGTGCCCCGCTCGGCGAGCACCCCGGCGACCACCGGCGCCATCCGGGCGTCGGCGACCCCGGTGGCCTGGGCACCCACCCGGGCGGGGTTGGTGAGCGGGCCGAGGAAGTTGAAGACGGTCCGGATGCCCAGCTCCTTGCGGGCGGCGCCCGCGTACCGCAGGGCGGGGTGGAACTTCACCGCGAAGCAGAAGGTGATCCCGGCCTCCTCCGCCACCTCGACCACCCGCTCCGGCGTCAGCTCCAGATTGACGCCCAGCTTCTCCAGCACGTCGGAGGCGCCGCTCGCGGAGGAGGCGGCGCGGTTGCCGTGCTTGACGACCTTCGCCCCGGTCCCGGCGACGACGATCGCGGACATGGTGGAGATGTTGACGGTCCGGGCGCCGTCGCCGCCGGTGCCCACGATGTCCACGGCGGGCCCGGGGACCTCTATGGTCCGGGCGTGCCGGTACATGGCGCGGACCAGTCCGGTGATCTCCTCGACGGTCTCGCCCTTGGCCCGCAGCGCCACCGCGAACCCGGCGATCTGCGCGTCCGTCGCCTCGCCGCTCATGATCCGGTCCATCGCCCAGGCCGTGGCGTCGGCGCTCTGGTCCTCGCCCGACAGCAGGGCGTTCAGGACCTGCGGCCAGGAACGGACCGCCGTGGTGTCGCCTCCGGCGTGGGTCACAGCGCTCATGGGTCGCTCCCGGGTGTGGGCCGCGGCGGGACGGGCCGCGCGGCGGACGGTGGACGGCCCCGTCCGTCGTCCGGCCGGGGCCCGTTGCGCTCCACCCTATCCAGGAGCGGAACGCGCGGAGGGCCCCGTCCGTGCAGTGGACGGGGCCCTCCGGGTGGCGACCGCCGGGACCCCCGCGCGGGGCCCCGGCCGTGGGAGATCAGTGGTGGCCGTGGCCGTCCTGGATCTCCTTGTACTCCTCGACGGTGGGCTTGGCGATCTGGCCCTGCTCGCCGTAGTAGCTCTTCGACATCCGGGCGCGCAGCTTCTCCAGCGGGGAGACCTTGCGCTCGACGCCGTTCTCGTCGACCAGCGGGCCGAGCTCCAGGGGCTTGTACTGCTCGTGCTGGGTGAGCGTGTGCAGCTGCTCCTGGTTGAGGGGCTCGTGGACCTCGATGAACTCGCCGTGCGGCAGGCGCTTGATGATGCCGGACTCGCGTCCGTGCAGCACCTTGTCCCGGTCCCGGCGCTGGAGGCCGAGGCAGATCCGCTTGGTGACGATGAAGGCCAGCACCGGTCCCACGAAGAACGCGATGCGCACGAACCAGGTGATCGAGTTGATCGACAGGTGGAAGTGCGTGGCCACGAGGTCGTTGCCGCCGCCGATCAGCATGATCACGTACCAGGTGATCCAGGCGACGCCCACGGCGGTCCGGGTCGGCGCGTTGCGCGGGCGGTCCAGCAGGTGGTGCTCGCGCTTGTCACCGGTGACCCAGGACTCGATGAACGGGTACACCGCGATGGCGACCAGCACCAGCGGGAAGACCATCAGCGGGATGAACACGCCCAGGACGAGGGTGTGCCCGGCGAAGTTGATCTCCCAGCCCGGCATGACACGGATCAGGCCCTCGGAGAAGCCCATGTACCAGTCCGGCTGGGCGCCCGTGGACACCATGTCCGGACGGTAGGGGCCGATCGACCAGATGGGGTTCAGGGTGACCAGCGCGGAGATGACCGCGATGACACCGAAGACCAGGAAGAAGAAGCCACCGGCCTTGGCCATGTAGACCGGCATCAGCGGCATGCCGACGACGTTCTTCTGGGTCCGGCCCGGGCCGGGGAACTGGGTGTGCTTGTGGTAGATGACGAGGATCAGGTGGGCCACGATCAGGCCCAGCATGATGCCCGGCAGCAGCAGCACGTGCGCGGAGTAGAAGCGGGCCACGAAGTCGTGCCCCGGGAACTCCCCGCCGAACAGGAAGAACGACAGGTACGTGCCGACGATCGGCACGGACAGGACCGCGCCCTCCATGAAGCGGACACCGGTGCCCGACAGCAGGTCGTCCGGGAGCGAGTAGCCGGTGAAACCGGTGAACATGCCGAGGACGAACAGCAGGAAGCCGAAGACCCAGTTGACCTCACGCGGCTTGCGGAACGCGCCGGTGAAGAACACGCGCATCATGTGCGCGAACATGCCCGCCAGGAAGATCAGCGCGGCCCAGTGGTGGATCTGCCGGATGAGCAGACCGCCACGGACCTCGAACGAGATCTTCATGGTGGAGTTGAACGCCTCGGAGACCAGCTGGCCCTGGAGCGGCACGTACGGGCCGTGGTACTCCACCTCGTTCATCGACGGGTGGAAGAACAGCGTCAGGTAGACACCCGTCAGGATGATGATGACGAAGGCGTAGAGGCAGACCTCGCCCAGCATGAAGGACCAGTGGTCCGGGAAGATCTTGCGCATGTTGGCCTTGGCCAGGGAGTAGATCCCCAGCCGGCCGTCCGCCCAGTCGGCGACCCGCTCGCCGGCGGGCGCTTTGCCCCGGCGTGCGTCGGTCTCGGTGGTCGTCGTGGTACTCATCCGCGCTCCCAGAAGGCCGGACCGACAGGCTCGTCGAAGTCGCCGAGCGCCTCAAGGTAACCCTCCTTGTTCACACCGATCCGCAGCTGCGGAAGGGGGTGACCGGCGGGACCGAAGATGACCCGGGCGCCGTCGGAGAGGTCGAAGGTGGACTGGTGGCACGGGCAGAGCGCGTGGTGCGTCTGCTGCTCGTACAGGCTGATCGGGCAGCCGACGTGGGTGCAGACCTTGGAGTAGGCGACGATCCCGTCGTGGGACCACTCCAGCTCCTGCTTGTCCTTGATGTCACCGGGCTGGAGCCGGACGATCATCACGGCGGCCTTGGTGATCTCGACCAGGAAGCTGTGGTCGTGCTCGTCGAGGCCCTCGGGCTTGACGAACGTCAGCGAGCCGACGGTGATGTCCTCGGGACGCAGCGGCTCGTTGGTGTTCATGTTGACGAGCAGCTTGCCCTTGGCCCACAGGGTGTGGCGCAGCTTGGTGCCGGGCGCCGGGCCCAGACCGCCGAGCAGCACGACGCCGGAGAGCGGGAACAGCGCCAGGGCGCCGAACATCGTGTTGCGGATCAGCTTGCGGCGCCCGAGCCCGGACTCCTCGGCACCCTGCCGGAAGTCCGCCATGACCTTCGCCTTGACCTCCGGGGAGGCGGCGATCGGGTGACGGTCGTCGGCGATCTCCACGTCGGACATCAGGGTGCGGGCCCAGTGGACCGCGCCCGCGCCGATGAGGAACAGCGAGACGCCGAGGGTCAGGCCGAGCGTGAAGTTCAGGGCGTTGGTGTGCCCGATCGGCCAGACGTAGATCGCCTTGTCGACCGGGATGGTCAGGTACGCGGCGATGAACCCGACGGTGCCCAGCATCGACAGCACGAACATCAGGGCGACGGTGCGCTCGGACCGCTTGGCCGCCCGCTCGTCGATGTCCTGGATGCGGTGCTCGTGCGGGGGCAGCCCCGGGTCCGCGAACGGGTTCTCCGTGTCGGCCAGGGCGACCGAGCCGTGGGCGTGGTCCTGCGCGGCGGGCAGGTTCTCTTCTGGAATGTCTTGGCTACTCATGACTTCTTGGCCTTTGCGGTCCGAGCGGCGACCCAGATGGCGGTGATGATCAGCGCGCCCAGACCGAAGATCCAGGCGAACAGACCCTCGCTCACCGGGCCGAGCCCGCCGAGGTTCATACCGCCGTTGTAGACGGTCTTGTCACCGTTGACCGCGTCGATGTAGGCGATGATCGCCCGCTTGTCCTTCTCCGGCATGGTCGTGTCGGGGAAGGCGGGCATGTTCTGGGGCCCGGTCTGCATCGCCTCGTAGAGGTGCTTCGGGCTGACGCCTTCGAGGCTGGGGGCGTACTTGCCCTTGGTGAGGGCACCGCCCTGACCGGTGAAGTTGTGGCACTGCGCGCAGTTGTTGCGGAACAGCTCGCCGCCCTTGGCGATGTCCGCGCCCTCGATGCTGTACTGCTTCTCCGTCGGCACGCTGGGGCCTGCGCCCATCGTGCTGATGTAGGCCGCCAGCTGGTCGATCTGGGCCTGCGTGTAGACCTTCTTCTTCTTCGGGGCCTGGGCGCCCTGGGACACCATCGGCATCCGGCCGGTACCGACCTGGAAGTCGACGGCGGCCGCGCCGACGCCCGCCAGCGGCGGACCGTCGGTGGTGCCCCGGCCGCCGGTGCCGTGGCAGCTGGCGCAGCCGACGGCGTACAGCTTCTTGCCCTCTTCGATGGCGAGGGACTGGGCGGTCTCGTCGGCCTGCGCCTTGCCCGCGGGTGCGAACGCGGCGTACAGCCCCCCGGTGGCCGCCAGCGCGAGGAGTAGGACGACGACAGCCGCCAGCGGGTGGCGTCGTCGTGCGGAGAGCTTTTTCACGGATTACCCCGGTGTCAGGATCTTCTGCGTCGATGCTTCTGGTTGTCGGGAGCGGCCCCCCTGGGGGCGCGGCCCGATTACTTGATCAAGTAGATCGTGGCGAAGAGGCCGATCCACACGACATCGACGAAGTGCCAGTAGTAGGACACGACGATCGCGGCGGTCGCCTGCTCGTGGGTGAACCTCCTGGCCGCGTAGGTGCGCCCCAGGACCAGGAGGAAGGCGATCAGGCCACCCGTCACGTGCAGTCCGTGGAAGCCGGTGGTCAGGTAGAACACCGAGCCGTACGGGTCGGAGGACAGCGAGAGGCCGTACTCCTTCACCAGCTCCGTGTACTCGAAGATCTGACCGCCGATGAAGACCGCGCCCATGACGAAGGTCACGATGAACCACATCCGGAGCTTCTTCACGTCCCCGCGCTCGGCGGCGAAAACGCCGAGCTGGCAGGTGAAGGAGGAGAGCACCAGGATCGTGGTGTTCGTGGCCGAGAACGGAAGGTTCAGGGTTGCCGCCTGTTCCTTCCAGAAGTCGGGACCGGTCACCGATCGCAGGGTGAAGTACATCGCGAAGAGGGCCGCGAAGAACATCAGCTCGGAACTCAACCAAATGATGGTTCCGACGCTGGTGAGGTTCGGCCGATTGACCGACGGGTGCGCGGGCCCGGTTTCTACTGTCGTTGCTGTCGCCACGACCGACATTATGTCGGTCGCTTATCTCGCCCTCACTCCGGGGGGTGCCGTTCGGTGTGTCCACCCGCTGTGCGCTGCCCGGATGGCCCATCGCGAGGGTGTCCGAACCGGTGTTGACGGGGTGTCCGAGGGAGTAGCATCCGCCCCAGCGGTTCCCGTCCCAGGCATCCCCCAGCCCCGGGCCAGGCAGGCTCCGGGGCGCTGAGCACTCGGAGGAACAATGCAGCCGACCGCCACGGTGCTGGTCTACAGCGATGACGCGAACACCCGGGAGCAGGTGCGGCTGGCGACCGGACGCAGGCCGGCCGCGGACGTGCCGCCCGTGGAGTTCGTCGAGTGCGCCACGCTCCCCGCCGTCCTCAAGGAGCTGGACCGGGGCGGGATCGACGTGTGCGTCCTGGACGGCGAGGCGGTGCCCGCGGGCGGGATGGGCGTCTGCCGTCAGATCAAGGACGAGATCTTCCGCTGCCCCCCGGTGCTGCTGCTGATCGGGCGCCCCCAGGACGCCTGGCTGGCCACCTGGAGCCGGGCCGAGGCCGCCGTCACCCTGCCGGTGGAACCGGTGGAGTTCGCCGAGGCGCTGGCCGGGCTGCTGCGCAGCAGGCTGGCCGTCGGCGCGTAGGCCCATCGCCGGACCACCCTGCGGCCGTCGGTCCGGTGTCCGCGCCCGTTCCGCCGGACCCCGGGGCCATGGACCCGCGTCCCCTCCCGGCCGCCCGTATGGCGCGGCCGGGGGCGTCACGGGCGGACGCGCGGGGGCCGGGGAGCCCCGGACCCCGGACCCGGCTCTGGCGGCGCGTCACGGGCGGGCGCCCGGGACCGGGCCCTCAGACCGGGTCGCTCACGTCTGGGGGCGCAGCCGGGCCTGCTGGGCCGGGGGCGGCGTACGGGGGCCCGCGGCGCCGGTGACGGCGCTGCCCTCCTGCCACTCCTTCCAGTCCAGGTTCCAGTCGCCGTAGCCGTTGCCGAAGGCGTCCATGTCCTCGCCGTAGCTGTTGACGACCTTGACCAGGTCGCCCGGACGGACGGTCTCGTAGAACCAGGCCGCGTTGCCGGTGCTCATGCCCACGCAGCCGTGGCTGACGTTGGCGTAGCCGTGGGACCCCGAGGACCAGGGCGCCGCGTGGACGTACTCGCCGCTCCAGGTGACCCGGGTCGCGTAGTACACCGGGAGGTTGTACGACTCCGAGGTGCCCTCGGCGATCCCGATGCTGGTGCCGCGCATCCGGACGAAGTACTCCTTGCCGAGCACCACCTTGACGCCGTTGCGGGTCTCGAAGCCGGGCTTGCCCGCGGTGACGGGGATGGTGTTGATCTCCTCGCCGTTGCGGTAGACCGTCATCTGGTGCGAGGAGACGTCCGCGACGGCGACGATCCGGTCGCCCGTGGTGAGCTTCAACGAGGCGTTGTCGCCGCCCCAGAGGCGTTCCCCGACCTTGATGCCGTCCAGGGTGCTGCGCGCCCGGATCGTCGCGTTGACGGGCCAGTACTCCTTGGGGCGGTAGTGCAGGACCTGGTCGTCCACCCAGTACCAGGAGCCCTCGACGGCGGGCAGCGACTCGACCTTGAGGCCGCGCTCCACGGCGGCCCGGGTCTTCTTGTCGGTGACGGGCTCGCTCAGCTCCGCGATGACGGGCTGGCCGACCCCGTAGACGCCCTCGTCGGGGCCGAACGTGACCTTCAACTCACGCTTCTTCGCCGGGACACCGGTGTCGAACGCGACCACCCGGCGGCCGGGCGAGCCGTCCGCGTCCTCGGTGCTGACCCGGGCCGTGTAGTGGGCTCCGGCGGCCAGCGGGACGGTGCTGCGCCACCGGGTGCCGTCGGCGGAGAGTTCGCCCGCCACGTAGCGGCCCGTCGCGTCGGTCGCGGTGACGTCGGTGATGCGGCCGCCCCCGCCCGGCTTGGCGGTGATCTCCAGGGGACGGTCCGGATCGAGCTTCGCGCCCCCGGTCGTCCCCCGGCCCAGCACGACCTGGCTCGCCGCGTCGTAGGGGGCGGCGGAGAGCGGATGATCGGCGGCGCCGCCACAGGCGGTGGCACCCGCGACCAGGGCGACCACCAGCGTCGTGCAGTGCGAGACCGTACGCGTTCGCGGTGAGTGGCTCATGGGGCCGAGCCTAAGAACGTCCGGCGTGTCGGGCGCGGCAGGTGAGCCGTCTGGGGTATGGGGACGCGACGGGGCCCGGACCTCCGCGAGGAGTGTCCGGGCCCCGTACGGGTGCTCAGCGGGTGCTACTGGTTCTGGTTCTCACCGTGGTAGTACTCGAAGACCCAGCCCCACAGACCGATCAGGATGATCGGCGCCGAGAAGTACAGCAGCCACCAGCCGAAGATGACGCCGCAGAAGGCGAACGCGCCGCCGACCGCGAGCGCGAGCGGCTGCCAGCTGTGCGGGCTGAAGAAGCCCACCTCACCGGCGTCGTCCGCGACGTCGGCCTCCTTGTTGTCCTGCGCGCCCGTGTCGACCCGCTTGGCCGTGAAGGCCAGGTAGTAGCCGATCATGATGCACAGGCCGAAGGTCAGGAAGAGCGCCGTGGTACCGGCCGGCTCCTTCGACCACACGCCGTAGACGATCGCCATGACGAGCACGAAGACGCTCAGCCAGATGAACATCTTTCCCTGGATCTTCACTTGCCGGCCTCCTTGCCGCCGGCCAGCGCCTCACCGGAACCGGGGCCGAGGTGCCCGCCCGCGTTCTCCAGCTGGTCGAGCGCGGCGATCTCCGGGTGATGCAGGTCGAACGCCGGGGATTCGGAGCGAATCCGCGGCAGGGTGACGAAGTTGTGCCGCGGCGGCGGGCAGGACGTGGCCCACTCCAGCGAACGGCCGTACCCCCACGGGTCGTCGACCTCGACCTTCTTGCCGTACTTGGCGGTCTTCCACACGTTGTAGAAGAACGGCAGCATCGACAGGCCGAGCAGGAACGAGCTGATCGTGGAGATGGTGTTCAGGGCGGTGAAGCCGTCGGCGTCCAGGTAGTCGGCGTACCGGCGGGCCATGCCCTCGGCGCCCAGCCAGTGCTGGACCAGGAAGGTGCCGTGGAAGCCGACGAACAGCGTCCAGAACGTGATCTTGCCCAGGCGCTCGTCCAGCATCTTGCCGGTGAACTTCGGCCACCAGAAGTGGAATCCGGAGAACATCGCGAACACCACGGTGCCGAAGATGACGTAGTGGAAGTGCGCGACCACGAAGTACGAGTCGGAGACGTGGAAGTCGAGCGGCGGCGAGGCCAGGATGACACCGGTCAGACCACCGAAGGTGAAGGTGATCAGGAAGCCGATCGCCCAGAGCATCGGGGTCTCGAAGGACAACGAGCCCTTCCACATCGTTCCGATCCAGTTGAAGAACTTCACACCGGTCGGAACCGCGATGAGGAACGTCATGAAGGAGAAGAACGGGAGGAGCACGCCACCGGTGACGTACATGTGGTGCGCCCACACCGTGACCGAGAGGCCGGCGATCGCGATGGTCGCGCCGATGAGGCCGGAATAGCCGAACATCGGCTTGCGGCTGAATACCGGCAGGACCTCGGAAATGATGCCGAAGAACGGCAGGGCGATGATGTAGACCTCGGGATGGCCGAAGAACCAGAAGAGGTGCTGCCAGAGCAGCGCTCCGCCGTTGGCCGGATCGAAGATCTGGGAGCCGAACTTGCGGTCGGACTCCAGCGCGAACAGCGCCGCGGCCAGCACCGGGAAGGCGAGCAGGACCAGCACACCGGTCAGCAGCACGTTCCAGGTGAAGATCGGCATGCGGAACATCGTCATGCCCGGGGCGCGCATGCAGATGATGGTGGTGATGAAGTTGACCGAGCCGAGGATGGTGCCGAAGCCGGAGAACGCCAGACCCATGATCCACATGTCCGCGCCGATGCCCGGCGAGCGGACCGCGTCGGAGAGCGGGGAGTAGGCGAACCAGCCGAAGTCGGCGGCGCCGTTCGGGGTCAGGAAGCCCGCGACCGCGATCAGCGAGCCGAACAGGTAGAGCCAGTAGGCGAACATGTTCAGCCGCGGGAACGCGACGTCGGGGGCGCCGATCTGGAGCGGCATGATCCAGTTCGCGAAGCCCGCGAACAGCGGCGTCGCGAACATCAGCAGCATGATCGTGCCGTGCATCGTGAACGCCTGGTTGAACTGCTCGTTCGACATGATCTGCGTGCCGGGACGGGCCAGCTCGGCGCGCATGACCAGAGCCATGACGCCACCGACGCAGAAGAAGACGAACGAGGTGACCAGGTAGAGCGTGCCGATGGTCTTGTGGTCGGTGGTGGTGAGCCACTTGACCACGACGTTGCCGGGCTGCTTGCGGCGGACCGGCACCTCGTTCTCGTACGAGTCGTCGGCCGTCTTGGCACCCTGAGGATCGTTGAGGATGCTCACAGTTGGTTCGTCTCCCGGTTCTTCTCGTGCTTCGTCTGCTCGATGCCGGCCGGGACGTAACCGGTGTTGCCCTTGTCCGCCAGGTCCTTCAGGTGCTGGCGGTACTCCTCGGGGGAGACCACCTTCACGTTGAAGAGCATGCGCGAGTGGTCGGTGCCGCACAGTTCGGCACACTTGCCCATGAAGATCCCCTCCTTGTTGGGGGTGACCTCGAAGGCGTTGGTGTGACCCGGGATGACGTCCAGCTTCATCAGGAACGGCACCACCCAGAAGGAGTGGATGACGTCACGCGAGGTGAGGACGAAGCGGACCTTCTCGCCCTTGGGCAGGACGAGCGTCGGGCCGGGGTTGTTGTTCTCGGGGTTACGGGTCCCCGGAATGCCGTAGTCGTACACGCCGCCCGCGTTGGCGGGGAAGTCTTCCCTGTACCGGTCGGGGATGCCCGCCAGGTTCTTGTCCGTCTTCGCGTCGCCCGTGACGCCGGGCACCTGCTCGACGTAGTTGAAGGCCCAGCTCCACTGGTAGCCGACCACGTTCACCACGTGGGCGGGCTTGTCCTCCAGTGCCAGGAGCTTCGACTCGTCGCGCGCGGTGAAGTAGAAGAACACCGAGACGATGAGGATCGGAACCACGGTGTACAGCGCCTCGAGGGGCATGTTGTACCGGGTCTGGGGGGGAACTTCGACCTTGGAGCGGCTGCGCCGGTGGAAGAAGACACTCCACAGGATCAGACCCCACACCAGCACGCCGACGGCGAGCGCGGCGGCCCACGAACCCTGCCACAAAGAGAGGATGCGGGGCGCCTCCTCCGTGGCCGGGGTGGGCATACCCAGGCGGGGGAAGTCCTTGTATGTGCAACCGGTGGCGGTCGCCAGGACCACGCCCGCAGTCAGTGCCTGCAGCAGCTTCCGCCGCATCGGGCGCCGCGGCGAGCGGTCGGAGCCGTTGGGACTCACGTAGCGCCTTCCCGAGAGTCTCGCCCGCGCGGTCGGCTGCGGCCTTCTCGCTGGTCGGTCGCCGCCCTGCGTCGGGCAGGGGTTTGGATGTTTATGCGGACCAAACCCTACTGGACGCTATTTGGGGTCGCGCGGGGAGGGTGCCCAACGCGCCGTCCGACTCCCCGAAGGGGTGGTACGCCGCTGGTCGGGGGCCCGGCCGGGGAACGGAGGGGAGGCTTCCACGGCGTTGGCGGGCCACTGGATCGGCTTCGTCCGGGGCGCTTCTGACGGCCCTTCCGACCCCTCCCCCGCGACGGTGCGCGTCCCCCGTACGGCGGGTCCCCCGGCCGGACGGGGACGCTTCGGGGCAAGGGTTACCGTACGGGCGTGCCCTACTTCGACGCCGCCTCCTCCGCCCCGCTGCACCCCGTCGCCCGGCAGGCGCTCCAGGCCGCCCTGGACGAGGGGTGGGCCGACCCCGCCCGGCTCTACCGCGAGGGCCGCCGGGCCCGGCTGCTCCTGGACGCCGCCCGGGAGGCCGCCGCGGAGGCCGTGGGCTGCCGTCCGGACGAGCTGGTGTTCACCCCTTCGGGTACCCGGGCCGTCCACGACGGGATCGCCGGGGCGCTCGCCGGACGGCGGCGGGCCGGCTCCCGGCTGCTGGTGTCGGCGGTCGAGCACTCCTCCGTGCTCCACGCGGCCGAGGTCCACGAGGCGGCCGGGGGGAGCGTCACCCGGGCGCCCGTCACCCGCACCGGCGCGGTGGACGCCGGGGCGTACGGGGAGCTGCTGCGTCCGGACACCGCGCTGGCCTGCCTCCAGTCGGCCAACCACGAGGTGGGCACCGAACAGCCGGTGGCCGAGGTGGCCGAGCGGTGCCGGGCGGCCGGGGTGCCGCTGCTGGTGGACGCGGCCCAGTCGCTGGCCTGGGGTCCGGTGCCCGGACCGTGGTCGCTGCTGACCGGGAGCGCCCACAAGTGGGGCGGCCCGGCGGGGGTGGGGCTGCTGGTGGTGCGCAAGGGGACGCGGTTCGCGCCGCGCGGTCCGCTGGACGAGCGGGAGTCCGGGCGGGCGCCCGGGTTCGAGAACGTCCCGGCGGTGGTGGCGGCGGCGGCCTCGCTGCGGGCGGTGCGGGACTCGGCGGAGGCCGAGGGGGCCCGGCTGCGGGAGCTGACCGCCCGGCTGCGGGAGCGGGTGGCCGCGCTGGTGCCCGACACGGAGGTGGTGGGCGACCCGGAGCGGCGGCTGCCGCACCTCGTCACCTTCTCCTGTCTGTACGTGGACGGCGAGAGCGTGCTGTCCGCGCTGGACCGGGCCGGGTTCTCGGTGTCCTCCGGCTCCTCGTGCACCAGCAGCACGCTGACGCCGAGCCATGTGCTGCGGGCGATGGGGGTGCTCAGCGAGGGGAACGTCCGGGTGTCGCTGCCCGTCGGCACCCCGGCGGAGGAGGTCGAACGGTTCCTGGCGGTGCTGCCGGGGGTGGTGGAGTCGGTGCGCGGGGCGCTCGGCGGGGGCGAGCCCCGGGTGCGCGGCGGTGACCCGGCCTCCCCGGTGGCCGAGGTCTCCCGTCCGGACGGGGCCGAGCCGGACGGGGCGGGGGGCGAGCTGGTGGTGGACGCGCTGGGGAAGCGGTGTCCGTTGCCGGTGATCGAGCTGGCGAAGGTGATCGGACGGGTGCCGGTGGGCGGGACGGTGGTGGTGCTCGCCGACGACGAGGCGGCCCGGCTGGACATCCCGGCCTGGTGCGAGATGCGGGGGCAGCGGTACGGCGGCGAATCCCCGGCGGTGCGGGGGTTCGCCTACCGGGTGGTCCGGGTGGTCTGAGGTCCCGTACCGGGTCCGGCGGTGCGCGCGGTGCCGGGGCGGTTCGTTGCCGGGTGCGGGTGCGCCGGGGTACTCGCGCAGTTCCCCGCGCCCCTTTCCGGGGCCTTCCGCCCGGTGCTCGGCCCACTGTCGTGGAGGGTTGCCCGCGCCGTTCCCCGCGCCCCCTGACGGGGCCCACCGCCCGGTGCTCGGCTCACCGCCGTGGAGGGTTGCCCGCGCCGTTCCCCGCGCCCCTGGCGGGGCTCTTCGCCCGGTGCTCGACTCATTGCCGTGGAGGGTTGCTCGCGCCGTTCCCCGCGCCCCTGACGGGGCCCAACGGCCGGTGCTCGGCTCACTGCCGTGGGAGGTTGCTCGCGCCGTTCCTCGCGCCCCTTCAGGGTGCTCCGGTGGGGTGCGTTGTTCCGCTCGCGGGGCCCTGGCGGGACAACGCACCCCACCAAGGGCGCCCCATAGGGGCGCGGGGAACTGCGCGAACGGCCGCCCACCAGCCGCACCCGGAAGACAGAGACGCGGGAGCGCACCCACCACACAGCCCCAAGCGGGCCCCGAAAGGGGCGCGGGGAACGGCGCGAGTACCCCGGCGGACCCGCACGCGGAAGCCGGAGACGCGGGAGCGGCGGCGGGGCGGGGGCGCCACCCGGACGGGCCCGGCAGGGGCGCGGGGAACTGCGCGGGCGGCCGTTCTCGGGGCGCGCCCGGAGGACGGAGAGGCGGGAGCACCCGCCCGCACCGGCGCGGGCGGACGTCACGGGGCGCGGCCGGAGGCCGGAGGGGGGTGCCCACCCGTGCGGCCCGGGCCGCACGGGTCAGCGGGGGTGGGTCACGGGCAGGTCAGGTGGGACTGGACCTGCCGCGCCGCCTCGTCCCCGTACGCCTTGGTGAAGCGCTCCATGAAGGGGACCCGGCGCAGCTGGTACTCCTGGGTGCCGAGGGTCTCGATCACCAGCGTGGCCAGCATGCAGCCGACCTGCGCGGCCCGCTCCAGGCCGACGCCCCAGGCGAGGCCGGAGAGGAACCCGGCCCGGAACGCGTCGCCGACGCCCGTCGGGTCGATCTTGGCGTCCTCCTCGGGCACCCCGACCTCGATGGGGTCCTGTCCGCTCCGCTCGATGCGGACGCCCCGGGAGCCGAGGGTGGTGACCCGGTGGCCGACCCGGCCGAGGATCTCCTCGTCGCTCCAGCCGGTCTTGGCCTCGATCAGGCCCTTCTCGTACTCGTTGGAGAAGAGGTAGGCCGCGCCGTCCAGCAGTATCCGGATCTCGTCGCCGTTCATCCGGGCGATCTGCTGGGAGAAGTCCGCGGCGAACGGGATGTCCCGGCTGCGGCACTCCTCGGTGTGGCGGAGCATGGCCTCCGGGTCGTCGGCGCCGATGAGGACCAGGTCCAGCCCGCCGACCCGGTCGGCGACGGCCTTCAGCTCGATGAGCCGGGCCTCGCTCATGGCCCCGGTGTAGAAGGAGCCGATCTGGTTGTGGTCGGCGTCGGTGGTGACGACGAACCGGGCGGTGTGCAGCACCTCGGAGATGCGGACCGAGCCGGTGTCCACCCCGTGCCGGTCGAGCCAGGCCCGGTACTCGTCGAAGTCGGAGCCCGCCGCGCCGACCAGGACCGGCCGGGCGCCCAGCTGCCCCATGCCGAAGGCGATGTTGGCGCCGACCCCGCCGCGCCGGACGTCGAGGGTGTCGACGAGGAAGGAGAGGGAGACCGTGTGCAGCTGATCCGCGACGAGTTGCTCGGCGAACCTTCCGGGGAAGGTCATCAGATGGTCGGTGGCGATGGAGCCGGTGACTGCGATACGCACGGCTGGGCGCTCCTGGGGGGCTCGGGGCGGCGGGTCGGGTCCGCGTACCGGGCACGGCCGGGACCCGGAAAGTGAACACTTCACGCTACCCGGTCATCGCAACGGTCCGAACCTGGCGAAGCACTGAAACTACCCGATAGTAGGTCTTTTCCCCCGTGGGGTTCGGTGCCTACGGTTTCCCCATGACGAACCTCCGCTTCCGGAACCCCGCTCCGTACGAGATCGAGGGCTCTCTCGCCGCGCTGCGCGGGGAGGCCGCCCGGATGGTCCCGCACTGGACCCCGGACCCCCGGCGGGCGCCCGGTCCGGTGCCGCCGCTCCACGGGGTCGTCGTCCCCGCCGCCTCGGCGCGGCTGGTGGACGCGATGGCCACGGCCCCCGGGTACGGCGGACACCGCGGCTGAACACCCGCCCGGGTGACGGTGCGCGCGGACGGGAACCGCGCGGCGCCCCGGCACGTCCCACCGCTGTCCGCCGCCCGGCGGACGAGGGCGACGACCCCGTCGCGGGACGCGAGGCGCCCGTGGCGCAGGCGAAGGAGCGATGCGGTGAGCAGCAACCCGGACGGCCCCGGCAGCACGGACGGCGGCACCGCCCCCCTCGACGGTCCGGAACCGCGCGAGGAGCCGTCGAGGCGCACGCGGGGGACCTCCGGGCGCCGGTCCCCCGTGGCGCTGGCGGCCGTCGCGGCGGTGGTGCTCGCCGGGGGCGGCGGTACCTATCTGGCGGTGGCGGCCTCCGGGGGCGGCTCGGGCGGCAGCCCGGGGCGGAACGGGGCTCCCCCGCCGCTCTCCCTCGACGGCCACGCCGCCACGCTCCCCGCCGGGAGCGGGACGACCCGGGAGGGAGTGGAGGGGCCGGGGATCGCACCCGGGGAGCCGGACCCCGGCGGCACCCGGTACGAGGCGCGGGGCCGGTTGCCCGAGGGGCCCGGAAAGGCGTCCGTGTACCGGCCGGACCCGCCGGTAGCGCGGGCCGGGGTGAACGCGCTGGCGAAGGCGCTGGGCGTGGCGGGCGAGCCCGTGCTGAAGGGCGGGACCTGGCGGGTCGGGGCGGCGGACGGCGCCGGGCCCTCCCTGCGGGTGGCCGAGGACGGCGCCGGGACCTGGACGTTCGCCCGGTACGCGACGGAGCCGGACGCCTGTGAGGCGGTGACCCGGTGCGCCACCCGGGAGGAGCCCCGGGCGCCCCGGGTCCCCGGGGCGCCCACCAAGGGGGCCCCGATCGGCGAGGCGGCGGCGAAGGCCGCGGCGGCGCCGGTGCTCAAGGCGCTCGGCCAGGACGCGGCGAAGCTCGACGCCCGGCAGGTGATGGGGTCGGAGCGGGTGGTGAACGCCGCCCCCGAGGTCGGCGGGCTGCCCACCTTCGGCTGGTCGACGGGGCTGCGGATCGGCCTCACCGGGGAGGTCACCGGCGGCAGCGGACAGCTGGCCGCGCTGGCCCGGGGCGCCAGCTACCCGGTGATCGGCGCGGAGGAGGCGCTGGAGCTGCTGAACGGGGCGGGGAACGGACCGGTGGAGGTCAGCGGCTGCGCCACCGCCGTACCGCACCGGGACGAGATCTCCGTGCCCTGCGGGGGCGAGCCGACGGCGGTGGCCCCGGCCAAGGAGTCGCTGGCGGTGACCGGCGCGGTGTTCGGCCTCTCCTCCCAGCTCTCCGGGGGCGAACCGGTGCTGGTGCCGTCCTGGCTGTTCGAGGTGAGTCCGGGCGGTTCCGGCGCGCCGTACACGGTGACGTATCCGGCGGTCTCCCCGGCGCATCTGACCGGGCCCGGCGACTCGTCCGCCGCCCCGGCGCCCGCGTCGCCCTCGGCTCCGGCCGGACGGCCCGAGCCCGCGCCGACCCCGCCCTCGGAGGGCGGGCGGACCACCCGGGAGGACACCGAGGTCGCCTGGTACGAGACCCGGGGCGACGATCTGGTGCTGCACTACGTGGGCGGGGTCTGCGGGACGTACACCGCGAGCGCCGAGGAGAAGGGCGACCGGGTGACCGCGCGGATCACCTGGAGCGGCGACCCGGAGCAGGCGTGCGTGGCGCTGGCGGAGTACGCCGAGCGGACCGTGCGGCTGGACGCTCCGCTGGGCGCGCGGAAGGTCGTGGACGCGAAGGGCGAGCCGATCCCGGACCGGGCGCCGGAGGGCTGGCCGGGGACGGAGGGCGGGGTCGTCCGGTAGGCCCTTCCCCTACGGAACGGGCCCACGGCCCGGACGCGCGGAGGCGGTACCCCGGCCGGGGTACCGCCTCCGTACGTACGTGGGCCGTCGGCCGCCCGGGGGCGGTCGACGGCCGACGCGTCAGCTGAAGGAGTCGCCGCAGGCGCAGGAGCCCGTGGCGTTGGGGTTGTCGATCGTGAAGCCCTGCTTCTCGATGGTGTCGACGAAGTCGATGGAGGCGCCGCCGAGGTAGGGGGCGCTCATCCGGTCGGTGACGACCTTGACGCCGTCGAAGTCCTTGACGACGTCACCGTCGAGCGACCGCTCGTCGAAGAAGAGCTGGTAGCGCAGGCCGGAGCAGCCGCCGGGCTGTACGGCGACCCGGAGGGCCAGGTCGTCGCGGCCTTCCTGGTCGAGCAGAGCCTTGACCTTGGCCGCGGCGGCGTCGGACAGGATGATGCCGTCGGTGGCGGTCGTGGTCTCGTCCGATACGGACATCTACATCTCTCCCGGGTTGTACGGAGACTGCTTGCCGACGTAACAACCGTCGGGGCCACGGATTCATTCCGGGCCCGCGCGCGTCTTCGGCGTCGTGCCTTGCGCTTCCATGCTCGCACACGGCGCGGCGCGGCGACCACGTTCGCCGGTCTTCCGCACACCCGTGCGGAAGGGGTCGGCAGGGCGGGGATCGTGCCTGGTCCGGGGCGGGGCGACGGGGCCACGGGGAATGCGTCACATTGACATGAGGGCCATCGTCAAACTGACGTGAAGCGGTTATGATAGATAACGTCAGAAAGACGAAAAGGGGCCTCCGGGGCCGGGACCACCCGCCCGGAGGCCACCTCACGAGCCGCCGGGGTCAGACCCCGCAGAGAAAGGGTGCGTGACGTGACCACCGCCCAGCCCCTGGACGTCCAGCCCACCCCCCTGGCCCTCCTGCTGCTCGGACGGGAGGCCGACCCGCGCAGCGAGCGCGGCGTGGAGTGTCCCGGTGACCTGCCCTCCCCCTCCGACCCGGACCTGGTGGAGCGGGCCCGGGCGGCCAAGGAGAGGCTCGGCGACCGGGTCTTCGTCCTCGGGCACCACTACCAGCGCGACGAGGTCATCCAGTTCGCGGACGTCACGGGCGACTCGTTCAAGCTGGCGCGCGACGCCGCCGCGCGCCCCGAGGCCGAGTACATCGTCTTCTGCGGTGTGCACTTCATGGCCGAGTCCGCGGACATCCTGACCGGCGACGCCCAGAAGGTCGTGCTGCCGGACCTCGCGGCCGGGTGCTCCATGGCCGACATGGCCACCGCCGAACAGGTGGCCGAGTGCTGGGACGTGCTGACCGAGGCCGGGATAGCCGACGAGGTCGTGCCCGTCTCGTACATGAACTCCTCGGCGGACATCAAGGCGTTCACCGGTCGGCACGGCGGGACCATCTGCACCTCGTCCAACGCCCGGCGGGCGCTCGACTGGGCGTTCGCCCAGGGCGAGCGGGTGCTGTTCCTGCCCGACCAGCACCTCGGCCGGAACACCGCGGTACGGGACATGGGCATGTCCCTGGAGGACTGCGTCGTCTACAACCCGCACAAGCCCGGCGGCGGGGTGAGCCCGGAGCAGCTGCGGGCCGCGAAGATGATCCTGTGGCGGGGGCACTGCTCGGTGCACGGGCGGTTCTCGCTGGAGTCCGTGGAGGACGTCCGGGCCCGGATCCCCGGGGTCAACGTGCTGGTGCACCCCGAGTGCCGGCACGAGGTCGTGGCAGCGGCGGACCAGGTGGGGTCGACCGAGTACATCATCAAGGCGCTGGAGGCCGCGCCCGCCGGGTCGAAGTGGGCGATCGGCACCGAGCTGAACCTGGTGCGCCGTCTGGCGAATCGTTTCGCCCCGGAGGGCAAGGAGATCGTCTTCCTCGACAAGACGGTCTGCTTCTGCTCGACCATGAACCGGATCGACCTGCCGCACCTGGTGTGGGCGCTGGAGTCGCTGGCGGACGGCAAGGTCGTCAACCAGATCACGGTCGACCCGGACACCGAGCACTTCGCCAAGCTCGCCCTCGAACGCATGCTGGCCCTTCCCTAGCCTTCCGGCCTCCCGGCCTCCCGGGGCGCGACGACGAGGACCCCCGGCCCATCAGGGCTGGGGGTCCTCCTCCCGTACGGGACCGGATCAGGAGCGCACGGGCTCCGGCGCCTCCTCGGCGGGGGCCCCGGACTGGGCGGGCACCCCGCCCCGCTTGGCCTCGCGCTTGGCCTGACGGCGTTCCTTGCGCAGCTCGACCATGGTGTAGAGGGTCGGGACCAGCAGCAGGGTCAGCAGCGTCGAGCTGATCAGACCGCCGATCACCACCACCGCGAGCGGCTTGGCGATGAACCCGCCCTCGCCGGTGACCCCGAGGGCCATCGGGACCAGGGCGAAGATCGTGGCCAGGGCCGTCATCAGGATGGGCCGCAGCCGGTGGCGACCGCCCTCGATGACCGCCTCCACGACCCCGTACCCCTGGGCGCGGTACTGGTTGACGAGGTCGATCAGGACGATCGCGTTGGTGACCACGATGCCGATGAGCATCAGCATGCCGATCAGGGCGGGCACGCCCATCGGGGTCCCGGTCACCAGCAGCAGACCGAGCGCGCCGGTCGCCGCGAACGGGATGGACACCAGCAGGATCAGCGGCTGGACCAGCGACCGGAAGGCCGCGACCAGCAGCAGGAACACGATGGCGATGGCCGCGAGCATCGCGAGGCCGAGGGAGGCGAACGCCTCCTCCTGGTCCTCGGAGACACCGCCGATGGAGGCGGTGGCGCCCTCGGGCAGCTTCAGCGCGTTGATCTCGCTCTGCAGCTCGGTGCCGACCGCGCCGGTGTTGTCGCCGGTCGGCCGGGCCGTGATGGTGGCCGAGCGCTGGCCGTCGACGCGGGTCATCGAGACCGGGCCGTCCACCAGCTCGACCTCGGCCAGCTCGCCGAGGCGGCCCGAGCCGATCCGCAGGTCCCTCAGCTCGTCCAGGGTGGCGGCGGGCTTCGCCGAGCGGATCACGATGTCCCGCTCGGTGTCGTCCAGGACCGCCGTGCCGCTGGGGGTGCCCCGGACGGCCTGGGTGACGATCGCGCCGAGGGCGGCGGCGTCGAGACCGGCCCGGGCGGACTTCTCGGTGGCCTTCACGGAGATCCGGGGAACGGACTGGGCGAGGTTGCTCTGGACGTCGGCGACGTCGTCCAGGGCGGCGACCTTGTCGCGGACCTTGTCGGACGCCTCGCGCAGCACCGCCGGGTCGGCGGCCTTGACGATGACGCTGAGGTCCTGGGAGCTGAACCCGTCACCGGCGGAGATGGTGGTGTCCCCGATGCCGGACAGCTTGCCGAGGCCGTCCTCGATCCGGTCCCGGGTGTCCTCGTAGGTCGCGTCGTCCTCCAGGGTGACCTGGTAGGTCGCCTGGTTGGTGTCGGTGCTGCCGCCGAAGGCCGCCAGGTACCCGGCGGAGCCCACCGTGACCTGGTAGTCCTCGACGCCCTTGACGTCCGCCAGCAGCTTCTCGACCTTGCGGGCCGCCGCGTCGGAGGTGGACAGGCCGGTGCCGGGCTTCAGCTCCTGCCGGATGGTCAGGATCTCCTGCTCGCCCTGGTCGAAGAAGTTGGTCTTCAGCAGCGGCGCCATGCCGAGGGTGGCGACCAGGACGCCGACGGCGATGCCGAGGCTGACCAGACGGCGCCGGGTGGCGAACCGCAGCACCGGCACGTAGAAGCGCTGGAGGCGGCTCTTGGCCTCCTTCTCCTCGGCCAGACGGCGGGCCTCCTCCGCGTCGACCCCGCGCACGGCCTTCGGCGGCCGCAGGAACCAGTACGAGAGGACGGGGATCACCGTCAGCGACACCAGCAGCGACGCCAGCAGCGCGGCCGTCACGGTGAGGCTGAAGGAGCCGAACAGGGCGCCGATCATGCCGCCGGTGAGGCCGATGGGCAGGAACACCGCGACGGTGGTGAGGGTCGAGGAGGTGACCGCGCCCGCGACCTCCTTGACCGCGGTGAGGATGGCCTCCTTGCGCTCCTCGCCGTAGCCCAGGTGCCGCTTGATGTTCTCCAGGACCACGATCGAGTCGTCGACGACCCGGCCGACGGCGATGGTGAGCGCGCCCAGGGTCAGCATGTTGAGCGAGAGGTCCCGGCTCCACAGCACGATCAGCGCGAGGAGCACGGAGAGCGGGATGGAGACCGCGGTGACCAGGGTGGAGCGGACCGAGGACAGGAAGACCAGGATGACGATGACGGCGAACAGCAGACCGAGGGCGCCCTCGGTGGTGAGGCCGTCGATCGACTTGGCGACGGCGGGGCCCATGTCGGTGACGACGGTGAGGTCGGCGCCCTTGCCCAGGTCGGCGCGGAGGTCCGGCAGGGCCTTCTCGACCGCCTCGGATATGGCGACCGAGCTGCCGTCCCGGTCCATGGTGATCATGATGCCGAGGCTGCGCTCGCCGTTGGTGCGGGTGAGGGAGTCGGCCGGGGCGAACTCCTCCTTCACCGTGGCGACGTCACCCAGCCGGACGGGCTTCTTGACGCCCTCGCCGGTGACCATCAGGTCCTGGATCTGACGGACCGAGGTGAAACCGCCGCCCACCTGGACGGTCCGGTTGTTCCCGCCCTCCTCGAAGGAGCCCGCGGGGACGGTGGCGCCGCCCGCCTGGAGGGCCTGGCCGAGCACCGGGGCGCTGACCCCGGCCGCCGCCGCCTTCTTGTCGTCGGGGGTGACGGTGACCTGGAGCGTCCGGACGCCGTCGATGGTGACCTGGGCGACGCCCTCGATCTCCTTCAGCTCCGGCACCACCGCGCGGTCGAGCCGCTCGCGCAGGGCCTGCTGGTCCCGGCCGGAGGAGGCCGCGAGGACGACGGTCGGCATGTCGTCGGTGGAGCCCGCGATGACCTGCGGGTCGACGTCGGTCGGCAGCTGGGCGCGGACCCGGTTCACCGCCTGCTGGACGTCGGCGATGATCTGGTCGGAGCCGTCACCGTAGTCGAACTGCGCCATGATGACGGCGTTGCCCTCACTGGCGGTCGCCGTGATGCTGGTGATGCCGTCGACGGTCTCGATGCTGCTCTCAAGCGGTTCGACGACCTGCTTCTCGACCACGTCGGGCGAGGCGCCCGGGTGCATCGCCATGACGGACACCATCGGCAGTTCGATGGTGGGCAGGAGCTGCTGCTTGAGCTGCGGGATGGTGACGGCGCCGAAGACGATCGCGATGATCGACACCAGCCCCACCAGGGAGCGTTGGGCAAGGCTGAATCTCGACAGCCAGGACATGGGTGACGGTCTCTCTTCTGTGGCTGGGCACGTGAGCTTCCGTGAGCGGCACGGAGGGAGGCGCGTCTGCTTACCTCCCGCTTACACCCTCACCCATCACCGAGGCCGGATCCCTCGCTCCCAGGTCCCCTTCCTTATGCCACGCATACCGCAGCCGCAGTAGACGCTGTACACCTCGCGGTGGAGAGACCCGTCGGTTTCCGGCCGCCACCCTCAGGAACGTGGCCGAACAAGCCCTGACTCATAGGCGATGACGACGAGTTGGGCGCGGTCGCGGGCACCGAGTTTGGCCATCGCCCGGTTCACATGGGTCTTGACGGTGAGCGGCGAGACCCGGAGCCGCTCCGCGATGTCGTCGTTGGAGTGGCCGCCCGCCACCAGCACCAGCACCTCGCGCTCCCGGCCGGTGAGCGCGTCGAGCCGTTCCGAGTGGGCTCCGCCCCCCGGGCCGGTGTCGTCGCCCCGGGCGAGGAACCGCGTTATCAGGCCCTTCGTCGCCGCCGGGGAGAGCAGCGACTCGCCCGCCGCGGCCAGCCGGATCGCACCGAGCAGCTCCTCCGGTTCGGAGCCCTTGCCGAGGAACCCGGACGCTCCGGCGCGCAGCGACTCCACCACGTACTCGTCGACCTCGAAGGTCGTCAGCATCACCACCCGCACCCCGGCCAGCGCCGGGTCCCGGCAGATCAGCCGGGTGGCGCTGAGCCCGTCGGTGCCGGGCATCCGGATGTCCATCAGCACCACGTCGGGCACCGTCTCGGCGGCCACCCGGACCGCCTCGGCACCGTCGGACGCCTCCCCGACGACTTCCATGTCGGACTCGGAGTCCACCAGCACCCGGAACGCGCTGCGCAGCAGGGCCTGGTCGTCGGCGAGCAGTACCCGGATGGTCACGGTGCCTCCTGCGTCGGGCCCGCGCCGTTCCGGGCGCGGGTCTTGACCGGCAGGATCGCATGGACCCGGAAGCCGCCGCCGTAGCG
Source organism: Streptomyces sp. JNUCC 64 (assembly GCF_054484115.1). Lineage (NCBI taxonomy): Bacteria > Bacillati > Actinomycetota > Actinomycetes > Kitasatosporales > Streptomycetaceae > Streptomyces > Streptomyces sp. JNUCC 64. Next base: position 6,326,006 of record NZ_CM137015.1, on the reverse strand, counting down.
GGGACCCGCGGTGAGGACCCCGCCGAGCGCGGCGGCCCGCTCCCGCATCCCCAGCAGTCCGTGGCCGCCGCCGCGCTGCTCCGGAGGGGCGGGCGCGGGCGGTGGCCCGGCCGGGGCGTCGGCGGCCGGGGACGGGGGCAGGGCACCGGCGGCCGGGGCGCGGGAGTCCCGGGAGCCGTCGTCGAGCACGGTGACCTCCAGGTGCGGACCCACCCGGACCACGCTCACCTCGGCGCGGGCCCGCTCCCCCGCGTGCTTGCGGACGTTGGTCAGCGCCTCCTGAACGATCCGGTAGGCGGCGAGGTCCACCGCGGCGGGCGGGCGGCCGGCGCCCTGGTCGCCCCGGGCCACCTCGACCCGCAGCCCCGCGTTGCGGAAGGTGTCCGCGAGTTCCTCCAGCCGGTCCAGCCCGGTGGAGGGTTCGGTGGGGGCGGTGGGATCGCCGCTCTGACGGAGCAGCCCGACGGTGGCGCGCAGTTCCCCGAGCGCCGAGCGGCTGGCCTCGCGGACATGGGCCAGCGCCTCCTTCGCCTGGTCGGGACGCTTGTCCATGATGTGCGCCGCCACCCCGGCCTGGACGTTGACGAGGGCGATGTGGTGGGCGACCACGTCGTGCAGATCGCGGGCGATCCGCAGCCGCTCCTCGGCGACCCGGCGGCGGGCCTCCTCCTCACGGGTGCGTTCGGCGCGTTCGGCGCGCTCCCGGATCGCGTCGACGAAGGCCCGTCGGCTGCGGACGGCGTCACCCGCGGCGGCGGCCATCCCGGTCCAGGCGAACACCCCCAGGTTCTCCTGGGTGTACCAGGGCATGGGTCCGGCGAGCATGGCCGCGGCGGTCAGCACGGTCATCGTCAGCAGTCCGACCCGCCAGGCCGTGGGCCGGTCGGTGGCGGCGGCGACGGTGTAGAGGGCGACGACCGCGGTCATCGCGACGGGTGCCCTCGGCTCGCTGAACAGGAGTTCCGCGGCGGACAGCAGGACCGTGGCCCACAGCACCGGCAGCGGGGCCCGGCGCCGGAACACCAGGGCGGCGGCCGACAGCGGCATCAGCACCAGGCTGAGGGAGTCGGGGGCGCGGGTGTTCCACACCATGGGGCCGTGGTGGGCGTCCGGCCCGTACGGGTTCAGCATCGCGACGCAGAGCATCGCCCCGAGCACGGCCAGGGCGAGCGCCCCGTCCACCACGACGGGGTGGGCGCGCAGCCAGTCGCGGACGGTCCGGGCCCGGTCCAGGGGGGTCACATCCGGAAACGTTAACCCCGTGGCAGACGGCGGGGGAGCCTCGGTACCGGCCGGACCGGTACCGGCCGTGGGATCGGCCGTGGGATCGGCTAACCGACCGGATCCGGCCATCAGTTGGGGATCAGACCCTCGTCGGTCAGCAGGTCGCGGATCTGCTCCAGGGTGGCATCCGGGGACGGGAGGATCAGCTCCGACGGCTCCAGGGAGTCGTCGGGCAGGGGCGTGCCCAGTTCCCGCACCCGGTCGAGGAGGGCGCCGAGCGTCCGCCGGAAGCCGGGGGTGTCGCCGCTCTCCAGCTCGGTGAGCAGCTCGTCGTCCAGGGTGTTCAGTTCGGCGACGTGGCTGTCCGCCAGTCGTACCTGGCCCTCCCCCATGATCCGTACGATCATGACGCCCTCCTCGGCGTGTGCGCGGCCGGTCCTACTGCTTGTCGAAACGGGGGGCGTCCTGGCGCTGCTGCGGCTGCCCGGTGCCGCGCTGGCCGCCCTCGATGGCCGACTGCCCGCCGGAGCCCCCGGCCAGCTCGGCCTTCATCCGCTGGAGCTCCAGCTCCACGTCGGTGCCGCCCGAGATGCGGTCCAGCTCGGCGGCGATGTCGTCCTTGGCGGTGCCGGTGGGGTCGTCGAGGGCGCCGGAGGCCAGCAGCTCGTCGATGGCGCCCGCGCGGGCCTGGAGCTGGGCGGTCTTGTCCTCGGCGCGCTGGATCGCCAGGCCGACGTCGCCCATCTCCTCGGAGATGCCGGTGAACGCCTCGCCGATCCGGGTCTGGGCCTGCGCGGCGGTGTAGGTGGCCTTGAGGGTCTCCTTCTTGGTGCGGAAGGCGTCGACCTTGGCCTGGAGCCGCTGGGCGGCGAGGGTGAGCTTCTCCTCCTCGCCCTGGAGCGTCTGGTGCTGCGTCTCCAGATCGCTGACCTGCTGCTGGAGCGCGGCGCGACGGGAGAGCGCCTCGCGGGCGAGGTCCTCGCGGCCGAGCGCCAGCGCCTTGCGGCCCTGGTCCTCCAGCTTGCTCGACTGGCTCTGGAGCTGGTTGAGCTGGAGTTCCAGCCGCTTGCGGGAGGTCGCGACGTCGGCGACCCCGCGCCGGACCTTCTGGAGCAGCTCCAGCTGCTTCTGGTACGAGTAGTCGAGGGTCTCGCGCGGGTCCTCGGCCCGGTCAAGGGCCTTGTTCGCCTTCGCGCGGAAGATCATCCCCATACGCTTCATGACACCGCTCATGGGCTTCGCGCGCCCCCTTCTGACGGACTCCGGCTCGTACTGTGCTGCAGGTCCCACAGTAAGGGGCCCGCTTCCATTACCGCACTGTTCGGCGTCAGATGCGCTCCTCCCCAAGGACGAGTGCGTCCGGCTCCGCTCCGGCGTAAGGAGTAGGTGCTACCCGGGGAAGGCGGCCGGTCACGGGCCGTGCCGGGCGTTTCCCGTGCCCGGCGGACGGACTCCGCTCACGCCCCGGACGACCCGCTCCGTCAGGACACACCTGAACATCCGGGCCATCCGGCACCTTCCGGTCGTCTCCCCGCTTGTCTCACAGGTCTCTCCAACGGGACGACTGTCTCCATAGGGACGACCGGTGTTGCCGGATCGTTCCCCGCCTGACTGGGGTCCATGCGCCCCCACCCCGTACCCTTGGGTTTTGTGTTCCGTAGCCGTGCCAAGACAGAGAAGACCGACGCCGCCGAGCGGGCGTCGGTGACCGACGCCAAGCAGCCGCGTGACCCGCAGGCGCCCAAGGGCCGTCCCACGCCCAAGCGCGCCGTGGCGCAGTCGCAGCGCCGCAGCGTGGCGAATACGCCGACGACGCGCAAGGAGGCCGCCAAGCGCAACCGCGACGAGCGGCGCGCCGCGCTGGAGCGGCAGCGCCAGGCGCTGGCGAGCGGCGACGAGCGCTATCTGCCCGCCCGCGACAAGGGCCCCGTGCGGCGCTTCGTCCGGGACTTCGTGGACTCGCGCTTCCACATCGCCGAGTTCTTCCTGCCCATGGCCGTGGTCATCCTGGTCATGAGCATGGTGCGGGTGCCCCAGCTCCAGAACGCCGCGCTGCTGCTGTGGCTGTTCGTGATCGTGCTGATCCTGCTGGACTCGGCGCTGCTGGTGTTCCGCCTCAAGAAGGAGCTGCGGATCCGGTACGCCGACGAGCCCAAGCGCGGCGCCGTCGCCTACGGTCTGATGCGCACGCTCCAGATGCGTCGTCTCCGGCTGCCGAAGCCGCAGGTCAAGCGCGGGGCCCGACCCTGATCCCGGCGGCCTTCCCCGAGGGTGGGCCGCGGGACCCCTGGGAGTTGCGGGACGTCGTGCGCCGTGAGCTGGTGGCCCGCCAGCTCGACGAGCAGATAGCCGCCCGGTTCCGGCCCGGACGGCCGTTGCGGGTGCTGGACGTGGGCACCGGGCGCGGGGCGCAGGCCCTGCGGCTGGCCCGGGCCGGGCACGAGGTGACCGGTCTGGAGCAGGACCCGGCGCGGCTGTCGGTGGCACGGGCGGCGCTGGCCGCCGAGCCCCGGGAGGTGCGGGAGCGGACGCGCTTCGTCGAGGGCGACGGCCGGGACACCGGCGTCCACTTCCTGCCCGGCAGCTTCGACGTGGTGCTCTGCCACGGGCTGCTCCGCTACGTCGCCCAGGCCGATCCGGTGGTCGCCGGGCTGGCCCGGATGCTGGGCCGGGGCGGTCTGGTGTCGCTGCTGGTGGGCAACGCCGACGCGATGGCCATGCGCCCCGGGCTCTCGGGCGACTGGGCGGGGGCGCTCGGCGCGTTCGGCTCCGTCGTGGGCCGGGACCGTCACGGGGTGGCGGTCCGCGGCGACCGGCTGGGCGCGCTGACCGCGACCCTCGCCGGGATCGGCGCACCGCTGCGCGCCTGGTACGGCGTACGGGTCTTCACCGACGCCGCCGATCTGTCGGCGGGGGCGGGGGCCGGGGGCGGGGGCCCGCAGGACCTGGCCCTGCTGCTGGACGCCGAGGAGCGGGCCGGGCGCACCGATCCTTACCGGGGTGTCGCCTCGCTGCTGCACCTGTGCGGGGTCCGGGGGTAGGGCCCCCTCCCCCGTCCGTCCCGTTCCCGTCCCTCCGGCTGGGCTTCCTGTTCCCGGGCGGCCCCCGCCGCGACGCCCGGGAAGCCTCCCTGACGGGGCCGTGGTCCCGCCTGGGGCCCGTGCGGGTGGCGCGCCCCCCTGCGCTTCCGCCTCTCCGGTTTCCGGGTGCCGGTCGTGGTGGGCTGGTCGCGCCGTTCCCCGCGCCCCTTCGGGCGCTCCAGCAGCGCCGTCCGGCTCGCGGAGGCCCGTGCGGGTGGTGCCTCTGCTGTGCTTCCGCCTCTCCGGCCTCCGGGTGCCGGTCGTGGTGGGCTGGTCGCGCCGTTCCCCGCGCCCCTTCGGGCGCTCCAGCAGCGCCGTCCGGCTCGCGGAGGCCCGTGCGGGTGGTGCCTCTGCTGTGCTTCCGCCTCTCCGGCCTCCGGGTGCCGGTCGTGGTGGGCTGGTCGCGCCGTTCCCCGCGCCCCTTCGGGCCCTCCAGCAGCGCCGTCCGGCTCGCGGAGACCCGTGGGGGTGCCTCTCCTGCGCTCCCGCCCCTCCGGCCTCCGGGTGCCGGTCGTGGTGGGCTGGTCGCGCCGTTCCCCGCGCCCCTTCGGGCGCTCCAACAGCGCCGTCCGGCTCGCGGAGGCCCGTGCGGCTCCCGCGTCTGCGGCTTCCGGGTGCGGGGCGTGGGTGGTCGGTCGCGCCGTTCCCCGCGCTCCTGTGGGGCACCCCCTGGCGGGTCCGTCATTCCTGCGGCCGGGCAGCGCGCCCAAAGGGGCGCGGGGAACTGCGCGAGCGGCCCACCACGGGCCGCGCCCGGAAACGCGGCGACGGGACGGGACGGGCGCCGAAGGAGCACCCGGCTCAGGACCAGGCGCCGGCCGCCGCCGCGCGGTCCGCGTAGACCGCGAAGTCGACGGGCTCCCGCCCCAGGACCCGCTGGACCCCGTCGGCCGGGACCGCGTACTCGCCCGTCCGCATCGCCTCGAACAGCACGTCCAGCTCCTCGACGGCCTCCTCCGGCAGCCCCTGGGCCCGTAGCTCCGCCCGGTACGCCTCCGGGCTCAGGTCCTCGTACGCGATCGGCCGTCCGGCCGCCCGGGCCATCGTCCCCACCGCCTCGGCGAAGGTGAGGGCGCGCGGGCCGGACAGCTCGTACACCCGGCCGTGGTGGCCGTCCCCGGTGAGCAGGGCCGCCGCGACCTCGGCCACGTCCCGGACGTCGACGAACGGCTCGGGCGTGCCGCCGGTCGGCAGGGCCAGCCGTCCCGCCCGCAGCGGCGCCCGCCAGATCAGGTCGTCGTCGAAGTTCTGGTCGAAGTTGTTGGGACGGATCACCGACCACTCCACCCCGGACTCCCGCACCGCCCGCTCGGTGGCGTCCATGGACCGGAAGAGCGGCGCGGGCAGCCGGTCGGCGCCGCGCCCCGACAGCGCGACGAGACGGCGCGCGCCCGCCCGGACCGCCTCCCGGACGAAGAGCGGGGCCAGCTCCGGGTCGGGCGGGGCCAGCAGGTACACCGCGCCCACCCCCTCCAGCGCGGGCGCCCAGCCGCTCCGGTCGGACCAGTCGAAGCGGGTCTCGCCGCGCCGGGACGCGGCCCGTACCGCGCGGCCCGCCTTCCGCAGGGCGGCGACCAGGGGACGGCCGGTCTTGCCGGTGCCGCCGAGGACGAGGATCGGATGGGTGTCGGTTGTCATGACGGAGAGTCAACCGGCCCCGGCCGACGGGGCCCATGGCCCGCCGTACGGGGAGCATGCCCGATCGTCCGGCCCCCGGAACGGTCCGGATCGTCCGGCCCTCCGGAACGGTCCGGCCCGGCGTTAGGCTGAGGCGCATGGACCCGTTCGACGAACTGCTCCGGGGCGTCCGCACGGACGGCTCGGGGCTCCTCAAGCGCGAGTTGTCGCCGCCCTGGGACCTGAGGTTCGGGCGGGACGCCGATCTGACCCTGCTGGCACCGCTCGACGGCCAGGGCTGGTACGTCCCCGACGCCGACGGGGACCGTCCCGGCGGCGGGCCGCGACCGCTGCGGCCCGGTGACATCCTGGTGGCCCGGGGCGGGACGGGACGGGTCCTCACCGACCGGCCCGCCGACGGGTCCGGGGAGCCGTCCACCGGACCCGCCACCCTGGTCGTGGGCACCTACCAGGCGAGCACCGAGGTGGCCCGGCGGCTGCTGCGGGTGCTGCCGCCGCTGGTGGTGCTCTCCGGCGGCGACGGCTGTTCCTACGCGCTGGACTTCCTCGCCGCCCAGGCCGACGGCGTCCCCTCGGGACGGCAGGTCGTCCAGGACCGGGTGCTGGACTGGCTGCTGGTGTGCACCCTGCGCGGCTGGCTCGACCAGCCGGACGGGCTGCCGCCGGGCTGGCTCGGGGCGCTCTCCGACGACACCGTCGGACCGGTGCTGCGGGCGATGCACACGGCGCCCGAGCGGCCCTGGACGCTGGCCGCGCTGGCCTCCCTGGCCGGGGTCTCGCGCACCACGCTGGCCGAGCGGTTCGCCCGGCTGGTGGGACGGCCGCCGCTGACCTACCTCACCGACTGGCGGATGGCCCTGGCCGCCGATCTGCTCACCGGGTCCACGGCGACCGTCGGGTCGGTGGCCCGCCAGGTCGGCTACGCGGACGCCTTCGGCTTCAGCTCGGCGTTCAAACGCGTCCACGGGGCGAGCCCCAGCGCCTACCGGCACGCCGGGGGGACGACCGGGGACGCGGAGGCCGTCACCGGAACGGTCCGGGGGACGGTCACCGGACCGGGCCGGGAGGCGGTCGGCACGGCGGTCCGGGAAGCGGTCACCGGCCGGGGCCGGAAGGCGGTCGTCGGCGGGACGGAGCGGGAGTCCGTCTGACGTTCCGCGCCGGGTCCCCCGCCGCGCGGCCCGCCGAGGCCCACCGGCGATGTCCCCGGCTGGTCCCGGCCGCCCTCCCCCACCCGTTCGGACGGACAACGCGGGGCTCCCCGGACGGCCCGGGCCCAGACTGCGGACATGGACAGATGCCGCCGCCGGGACCGTCGTCGACCCGGGTTCCGCCCGAAGGCCGGGACGGGGAAACGGGCACGGACGCGGGCCGGGGCGGCCGGGTGCGCGCTGCTCCTCGCGGGCTGCTCGGCGCTGCTCGCCGGGTGCTCGGGGGACGGGACCGCCGCGCCGGACCCGTCGGCGAGCCCGGTCACCGAACGCGCCGCGCCCGTCCGGCGGTCGGCGGAGGACCTCCAGGGCGACTACGAACGGGCCATCGCGGACGTGCTGCCGTCCGTGGTGCAGATCCGGGGCCGTCAGGACCTGGGCTCCGGGGTGGTCTACGACGACCGGGGCCACATCGTCACCAACGCGCACGTCATCGGGGACGAACGGACCTTCCAGGTGACGACGGCGGGCAGCGAACGGCCGCTGACCGCGAAGCTGGTGTTCTCCTACCCGGAGCAGGACCTCGCGGTGGTCCGGCTGGAGCGGGTGCCCACCGGACTGCGTCCGGCGTCCTTCGGGGACAGCTCCCGGGTACGGGTGGGACAGATCGTGCTGGCGATGGGCTCCCCGCTGGGGCTGTCCTCCAGCGTCACCGAGGGCATCGTCTCGGCGACCGGCCGCACCGTCAGCGAGAGCCCGGACGGCGGCGGCACCGGCGCGACCATCGCGAACATGATCCAGACCTCCGCGTCGATCAACCCGGGCAACAGCGGGGGCGCCCTGGTGGACCTGGACAGCGAGGTCATCGGCATCCCCACGCTGGCGGCGACCGACCCGGCCTTCGGGAACTCCGCCGCGCCGGGCATCGGGTTCGCGATCCCCGCCTCGATGGTGACCACGGTGGCCGACCAGATCATCCGGGACGGCCGGGTCACCGACTCGGGCCGGGCGGCGCTCGGGATCACCGGGCGGACGGTGGTCGACCAGGACCAGCGGCCCGCCGGGGTGGCGGTGGTGTCGGTGACGGACGGCGGCGGCGCGGACGACGCGGGCCTGCGGCCGGGGGACGTCATCACCCGGGTGGCGGATCAGCCGGTCCCCACCCTCACGGCCCTGGCGGAGGTCCTCGCCGGGGAGAAGCCGGGCGACCGGGTGGCCGTCACCTATCTGCGGGGCGGCGACGAGTCCACCGTCGAGGTCACGCTCGGGGAGATCTGACGCGGGGACATCTGACCCGGGGAGATCTGACCACGGGTCGTCACCGGTCCGTGAACGGACCCGTTCGCGGGTCCCCGACCGCGGGTACCCGACCGCCCGGGCGCCCGCCCCGGCCGGTGTGCTCCGGCCGGGGCGGGCGGGACCGGGTGCGCCGGGGCGGGACCGGATCCGGACCCCGCCGGTCGCCGGGGCGGACGGGGTCAGGCCGGGTCGGCCACCGTCCCGCCCGTCGTCTCCCCGGGCTCGGCCGAGGGCTCCGCGTGCAGGCTCATCGGGCCGTAGACCACCGTGCCGTCCTCGGACAGGAACACCTGGTCGGCGCCGCCCGCGAGGATGTCCTTCCAGTGCTCCCCGATCCAGGTCTCGGCGTCGCCCTGGGTGGTGAACTCCTCCGGCTCCACCGCCGGGGCGACCTCCGTACCGTCGGCCTTCTCGAACCGCCACGTCCACGTCGCCATGCCAGCCTCCCGAGGTAGATCACGGTTGTGCGTGCAGCCGGAAGCCTAGCCGGGCGGGCGTCCGGCGCACCGGCGCGGGAGGATCTTCCCGTGGAACTCACTCTGCTCGGTACCGGCGGGCCGGACGGCCTGCCCCGCCCCGGCTGCCCCTGCGCCGTCTGCGCCCTCGCCGTCGGGGAGGCGGCGCGCGGCCCGTCGGCGGCGCTCGTGGACGGGACGCTGCTGCTGGACCTGACGCCGGGCGCCGCGTTCGCGGCGGCCCGGGCCGGGCGGACCCTGGCGGGCGTCCGTCAGGTGCTGCTGTCGCATCCGCACGACGGTCCGCCGGTGGAGGTCCCGCCGGGGCTGCCGCAGCCGGGGCGGGTGCCGGACGGGCGGGAACTGGCGCTGCTGACCGGGCACCGGGTGCGGGCCGTGCCGATGGACTCCCCCGGCACCGGGTACGCGGTGACCGGCCCGGACGGCCAGCGGCTGCTGTACCTGCCGCCGGGGGCGGCGCCCGCCGGGCTCGCCGACCCGGCCGGTCCGGACGGGCGCTACGACCTGGTGCTCGCCGACGTGGTGGGGCGGCCGGACGCGCTCGCCCGGCTGCGGGACTCGGGCGCGGTCGGCCCGACCACGGACGTGGTGGCGGTCCACCTCGACCACGGGGTGCCGCAGGGCCCGGAGCTGGCGCGGCGGCTGGCGGCGGCCGGGGCGCGGGCGGTGCCGGACGGGACGACGCTCACCGTGGGCGCGTACGAGGAGGTGCCGGACGTGCCGCGCCGGACGCTGGTGCTGGGCGGGGCCCGGTCGGGCAAGTCGGTGGAGGCCGAGCGGCGGCTGGAGACCTTCCCCGGGGTGGTCTACGTGGCGACCGGCGGGAACTACCACGGGTCGTCGCACGACGACGAGTGGGCGGCGCGGGTGGGGACGCACCGGGAGCGGCGGCCGGGCTCCTGGCGCACCGAGGAGACCTGCGACCTGGTGCCGCTGCTGGCGACGGGCGGTCCGCCGCTGCTGATCGACTGTCTGTCGCTGTGGCTGACGGACGCGATGGACGCGGTGGGCGCCTGGGACGACGCGGAGTGGGCGGACGGCGGCGAGCGGGAACTGCGGCGCCGGACGCGGGAGCTGACGGACGCGGTGCGGGCGACCCGGCGGGTGGTGGTGGCGGTGTCCAACGAGGTCGGCTCGGGGATCGTCCCGTCGACCGCGTCCGGCCGCCGCTACCGGGACGAACTGGGACGGCTGAACGCGGCGTTCGCGGCGGAGTGCGAGCAGGTGGTGCTGGTGGTGGCCGGACAGGCGCTGGTGCTGCGGGGGTGACGCGGGCCCTTCGCGGGCGGGCGGGGTCGCGGGAACGGGCCGTCCCGTACCCGCCGCGGCCCTCGCGCGGGCGGACCGGGTGGACCGGGGCCGGGGACCGGGAGGGGGGGACGCGCGGGGCGTCGGTCCGAGGAGGTCCGGAGCCGGAGGGGGACGGGCGGTGGAAGAGCAAGTCCAAGGGGCGGGCGGGGCGTTGACAGGAGGAGGGGCGTCCGGAAGTGTCTGCGGGCATGCAGCAGCAGCCGACGGCGGGCCCGGGGGTCCGTCTCGTGGAGCGCCGCCACGTCGACCTGGTCCGTGTCGCGAGCGCCGTCTGTCGTCACGTCTGACGCGCCCGGCCGGGCGCTGAGGCGCACCCGGCCACCCCGCTGAGCCCGGCCGGTCCGGTTCGGTCGGCGGGTCCCGTCCGGCCTGTCGCTCCGACCGGTCCGGTCGGCCCGGCCAGCTCTGTCGGTCGTCTGTCGGCCCGGCCCCTCGCGATGGATCCCGTCGGTCCCGTCGCGGTCAGTCCGGTCAGACCCTGTCGATCCGGTCGGGCTCACGAGGCCCGGCCCGCCCGTCTCCCCCGTTCCGCCTTCCCCTCCCGGACGACATCCGTCGCGTTCCGTTCCCCTCCGGTCCGGTCGGTGGTCCGTCCCCCCGTTCTCCGCGCGCGGCGCCACGCGTCCGCGCGGCCTCCGTCCCCGCCTGGAGCACCCCTGTGACCTCCTCCGGTCCCTCCCTGTCCCGACGCGCCTTCGGCGGTACCACCGCCGGGGCGGTGGCGGCCCTCGGACTGTCCGCGTCCGACGCCGCCGCCGACGGGCCCCCGCCCGCCGAACGTCCGTTCCGCGCCGTCCCCGCGCGCGGGCGGCGCGCCCGCCGCCCCAATGTGCTGTTCATCCTGGGTGACGACCTGGGCTGGGCCGATCTGTCCTCCTACGGGGCCCCGGAGATCCGCACCCCGCACCTGGACCGGCTGGCCCGGCAGGGCGTGCGGTTCACCGACGCGTACAGCGGTTCCGCGACCTGCTCGCCCACCCGGTTCAGCCTCTACACCGGCCGCTACCCGGGCCGGACGGCGGGCGGGCTCGCCGAGCCGATCGCGGACCGGTCGGTGGGACTCGATCCCGCCCACCCCACCCTCGCCTCGCTGCTGCGCGACGTCGGCTACCGCACCGCGCTGATCGGCAAGTGGCACTGCGGCTACCTGCCCGACCACAGCCCCACCCGGTCCGGCTGGGAGGAGTTCTTCGGCAACTTCGGCGGGGCGCTGGAGTACTACTCCAAGCTCAGCTCCGGCGGCCAGTACGACCTCTACGAAGGCGACGCCGAGTACCACGACCTGCGCTACTACACCCGGGTCCTGACCGAACGGGCCGTCGAGTACGTCAGCCGCGACCACGGGCGCGCCCCCTGGCTCCTCAACCTCAACTTCACCACCCCGCACTGGCCGTGGATCGCCGACGGCGACGAGGAGACCAGCGCCGAGATCGTCCGCCGGATCAAGGCGGGCGACCGACGGGCGCTGCGGCACCAGGACGGGGGCTCGCTGGCGAAGTACCGGGAGATGGTCGAGGACCTCGACCGCTCGGTCGGCGAGGTCCTCGCCGCCCTGAGGCGGTCCGGGCGGGAGGAGGACACCCTGGTGTTCTTCGCCAGCGACAACGGCGGCGAGCGCTTCTCGTACAACTGGCCGCTCAGCGGCAACAAGGGCTCCCTCCAGGAGGGCGGCATCCGGATCCCGTCGATCCTGCGCTGGCCCGCCCGGATCGAGGGCGGACAGGTCAGCCCCGTACCGGTGTTCACCCCCGACTGGACGGCGACCCTGCTGGACGTGGGCGGGGCGCGGCCCCATCCGGCGTACCCCCTCGACGGGGTCAGCCTCGCGGGCTATCTGCTGGACGGCGACGAGGTGCCCGGGCGCGACCTGTTCTGGCGGGTCCGGGGGGAGCGGGCGCTGCGCCGGGGCGAGTGGAAGTACCACCGGGGCAAGGACGGCCGGGAACGCCTCCACCGGCTGTCGGAGGACGTCCGCGAACAGGCCGACAAGTCCTCCGTGCGGCCCGGGTTGCTGACCGAGCTGAGGGCCGCGTGGGAGCGGATCGACCGGGGGCTGCTGCCGTACCCCTCGTGACCGGTCACGGGTGGGCGGCTCGGGCGTGACCGGCCGGGACCCGACCGGCCCTCGCCGAGGCCGTCGGCCGCGCGCGCCGTGACGGTCCGTCCGGCCCGCTCGCCAGCTCGCCAGCTCGCCCGCTCGCCCGCTCCGGTCCCGGGCTCCGGTCCCGGGCTCCGGTCCCGGGCTCCGGACCTCCGGCTCCGGGCTCCGACTCCGGGCTCCGGACCTCCGGCTGCGGACTGCGGATGCGGGCTGCCGGCGGAATCCGGTCCGGAGGGACGGGTCTATCCGGGGTCGGCGTCGCGGCGGGCGATCAGCCGGTAGGCGTGGGCGTAGCGGGTGCGGGCGGCGAGGGGGGCGCAGGCCCGGTCCAGGGCCGCGCCGAGGCGGGCCGTGGGGCCAGGCCGGGTGGTCGCAGGGGCGGGGGCGCGGCGGGCGAGGAACAGGGCGGCGGCGGTGCCGGGGCCCGCCGGGCGGTGGGCGGCGCGGCGGTCGGCCAGGACCAGGGTGTAGCCGAGGGCGCGCAGTTCGCGGCGGAGGTTGTCCTCCGGGATCAACTGGCGGACGCCGGGCCGGTGGTAGGGGGCCCACCAGCGGCCGAGGAGGAGGGCGGCCCGGCTGCCGGGGTCGGTGCCCTCGATCAGGAGGTGGCCGCCGGGGCGCAGGACGCGGTGGGCGGCGCGGAGTTCGGCCCGGGGATCGGGGACGCGTTCGAGATGGCGGAACATGCTGAGGACGTCGTAGCGGCCGGGGAGCCGGGCGGCCAGTTCGGCGAGGGGGCCGGGGTGGACCTCGTCCAGCCGTCCGTCGGCGAGGGCGCGGGCGGCCCCGGGGCCGGGACCGAGGGCGTCGAACGCGGTGTAGGGGTGGACCAGCCGGGCGACGGTGGCGAAGCGGACGGCGCCGGGGCCGGTGTCGAGCCAGCTCTCGGGTTCGCCGAAGGGCAGCAGGGCGCGGGCCGCGGCGCGGTGGTCGCGGTCGTGGCGACGGGCGGCGCGGGGGTCAGGGTCGGGCTCCGGGGCGGGCTGCGGAACGGGTTCCCGCGCGGGGTCGGGGTCGGGGGCGTCCGGGGAGCCCTCCCGGCCGGAGGGCGCGGGCCGGAAGACGTGGGCGCAGACCCGGCACTCGGCCAGCGGTCCGGGGGGCGCGGTGACGCGGAACCGGGCGCGCGGGGTGCCGGCACCGCACCAGGGGCACGCGGGGCGTACGGGCGCGCGGTCGGCGGTGCGCGCGGGGTACGGGGGGCGGGTCGGGGCGGAGGGGAGTGTGGCGGCGGGGGTGCCGACGGGTTCTGCTGACCCGGCGGACGGTCGCGTGGGGGGCACGAACCGGAACGTAAAGCATCAAAGAGGCGGGTTCAACGAGGTCCGGTCCGGTGCGTCCCGTGCCGTCCCGGACGGTGGCGGGCGCGGTGGCGCGGGGACGGGGTCCGGGGACCCGGCCCCGCACCGGCCCGGGCACCGGCCGCGCGTCCGGCGCGGGAGCCGTCCGGGGACCAGCGGCGCACCCGGCGCGGGGGACCGCGCGGGAGCCGTCCGGGGCCGGTCGCGAGCACGCCCGGGGAGCCGTCCGGCGAGTCCGGACGACCGTCCCGGCGAGCGGTGGGCGAGCGTCCCGGCGAGCGGTGGGCGAACGTCCCGGACGCCCGTGGCGAGCGGAGACGACCGGTGGGAGACGGTCCCGGACAGCGGTGGCGACCCGTCCCGGCGAGCGGTGCGGCCGGGGACGGCGACCGTGGGCCACCGGGGACGACGAGCGGTGGGCGAGCCGCCCAGCCGGTGGTGGCGAGCGCCGGGCGACGGCCACTGGGCGGCCGGGGACGGCGAGCGACGGCGACCGGAGACGGCAACAGGCGGACGGTGGCGAGCGAAGACGAACGAACCGGTGACGACCGGGGCGGCGACCTCGCGGCAACGGCCGGTGCGGTCGCGCGGGCCGCGTCCGCGTCCGGCACGGCGGCGGGGGTCCCCCAGGGGGCGGCCGGACCTCGCGGAAGGCACCGCTGGCGGTACTGTTCCGCGAATGAGCTCCCTGAATCCCGACGACTTCTCCGATCTGATCGAGCGCGCTGACGGCGGGCTGCGCAACGCCGCCGAGGAGCGCAGGGAACGGCAGGACGTGCCGCCCGGGGCGCTGGGCCGCCTCGACGAGCTGGGCGCCTGGCTGGCGGCGGCGCAGGCGTCGGTCCCGGTCCGTCCGGTGGAGAACCCGAAGGTGGTGCTGTTCGCCGCCGACCACGGGGTGGCCTCGCTGGAGGTGTCGTCCCGGGCCGCCGGGACCGCGCACGAACTGGTGCGGGGCGTGCTGGACGGGACGAGCCCGGTGGCGGTCCTCGCGCGCACCTCGGGGGTGCCCGTGCGGGTGGTGGACATGGGCCTGGACTGCGACCCGGACGCGCTGCCCGCCGAGGTGACGCGGCACCGGGTGCGGCGCGGTTCGGGGCGGATCGACGTCGAGGACGCGCTGACGCCTGAGGAGGCCGAGGCCGCGTTCCTGGCCGGGGTGGCCCTCGCCGACCAGGAGGTGGACTCCGGGACGGACCTGGTGGTGCTCGGGGACCTGAGCGTGGGCGGCACCACGGCGGCGGCGACGCTGATCGCCGCGCTGTGCGGCACCGACGCCTCGGTGGTGACCGGGCGGGGCGGGGTGCCCATCGACGACCTGGCGTGGATGCGCAAGTGCGCGACGGTGCGGGACGCGCTGCGGCGGGCCCGTCCGGTCCTCGGCGACCAGCTGCGGCTGCTCGCCACCACGGGCGGGGCGGACTTCGCGGCGATCACCGGTTTCCTGCTTCAGTGCGCGGTGCGCCGCACGCCGGTGGTCCTGGACGGGGTGGTGTCGGCGGCGTGCGCGCTGGTCGCCCAGCGGATCGCGTTCCGGGCCCCGGACTGGTGGCTCGCCGGACACGACTCCGGTGAGCCCGCCCAGGCCAAGGCGCTGGACCGGATGGCGATCGAGCCGCTGCTGACGCCGGGGGTCCGGGTCGGGGAGGGCACCGGGGCGCTGCTGGCGCTGCCGCTGGTGCGGGCCGCCGCCGCCCTCTCGGCGGAACTGCCCGTCCGTGACCCGGCCGACGCCGCCGGACCGGCCGACGGCCCGACGGCTTCCGATGCCGGGACCGGCATCGACGCCGACGCCGACGGCACGGGCGCCGGTGCCGGTACGGACGCCGGTGCCGACGCGGCGGACCCGGCCGGCACCACGGACGCGGCGGACGCGACCGCCGCCGGACCCCGCGGCTAGCGAGCCCCGCGTGGCCGCGCAGGAACGGGAACGGGAACAGGACCGGGAGGCGGCGTCCGCCCCCCGGAACGGGCACGGCCGCTGGCCGGGGCTCCGCTTCGCGTTCGGCACGCTGACCGTGCTGCCGGTGCGGGTCACCCGCTGGGACCGGGACGCGGCGCGCTCCGGGATGCGGTGGGCGCCGCTCGCCGGGCTGATCGTCGGGGGCGGCGCGGCGGCGCTGTCGACCGCTCTGCTGCTGGCGGGCGCGGGAGCGGCCCTGGCCGCCGTCGCCGCCGTCGCGGTGCCCGCCGCGCTCACCCGGGGGCTCCACCTCGACGGCCTCGCGGACGTCGCCGACGGGCTCGGCAGCGGGAAGCCCGCCGAGGACGCGCTACGGATCATGAAGCGCTCGGACATCGGCCCGTTCGGGGTGGTCACCCTGGTGCTGGCGCTGCTCGCCCAGACCGCCGTGCTCGCCGCGCTGTACGAGGCGTCCTGGGCGGCGGGGGCGGCGGGCGCCGTCATCGCGGGGGTGACCGCCCGTACGGCGCTGACGCTCACCGCCCGTGCGGGGGTCCCGGCGGCCCGGCCCGGCGGGCTGGGCGCGGTCGTCGCCGCGACGGTGCCCCGGGGCGGGGCGGCGGCCGTGGCGCTGCTGGCCGCCGCCGGGGCCGCCGCGCTGGGCGCGGCGGTGGACGGCCCGTACGGGGCGGTGCGCGGCGCGGCGGCGGTGCTGGCCGGGTGCGGGGCCGGGGAACTGCTGCTGCGGCGGTGCGTCCGGCGGTTCGGCGGGGTGACCGGAGACGTGTTCGGGGCGGTCGCGGAGACGGCGGCCACCGCCGCCCTCGTGATCCTCGCCCTGGGCCCCTGACCACCGGGGACGCACGCTCCTGACCAGGGGGGACGAGCGCCCCCGCCCCGCGGGGACGGCCGCCTCCACAGGACGGGCCCCGGGTGACGCCGCCCGGTCCGGTGGCGTCCCCACCGGGTGGACGGCACCTGCGTCACGGAGCGTAGGCTCCTCACTGGCACTCTTCCGGCCCGCTCCACAAGCGTCGGGTACGGGGCCGGTCGAGCCACCATCCCTCCCGGCTCAGGCCATGGAACTCCTAGGAAGCGAGATCCCACCACCGTGACTGCTCTCACTCTCAGCACCGCCGCCGCGTCCGGACTGCGCGCCGACGCGATCGTCGTCGGCGTCGCCCAGGGCGCCAAGGGCCCCGTGCTCGCCGCCGGCGCCGAGGCCGTGGACCAGGCGTTCGACGGCCGGCTGGCCGCCGTCCTGGAGACGCTCGGCGCCTCGGGCGGCGAGGGCGAGGTGATCAAGGTCCCCTCCCCCGCCGGACTGAAGGCACCGGTGGTGCTGGCGGTCGGACTGGGCGCGGTGCCCACCGCCGACGACGACGCCGAGGACAGCTCCAGCGCCGACTACACCGACGAGGTGCTGCGGACCGCCGCCGGGAACGCGGCCCGTGCCCTGGCCGGGGCCCGCAAGGCCGCGTTCGCGCTGCCGGTCGCCGACGCGGAGGCCGTCGGGGCCGTCGCGGAGGGCGCGCTGCTGGGGGCGTACGCCTTCGACGCGTACAAGGAGACCGGGCGCGGCAACCGGGGCGCCAAGAACGGCAAGGCGCCCCTCGCCGAGATCGCCGTCCTCGGGGGCAAGCCCCGCGACAAGGCGTACAAGGCGGCCGTCGCCCGCGCGACGGCGATCACCGAGGAGCTGAACCGGGCCCGCGACCTGGTGAACACCCCGCCCAACGACCTCGACCCGGAGGCGTTCGCCGCCGTCGCCACGGCCGCCGCCAAGGAGCACGGGATCAAGGTCCAGGTGCTCGACGAGAAGGCTCTGGCCAAGGGCGGCTACGGCGGCATCCTCGGGGTGGGCGCCGGGTCCGCCGCCGGTCCCCGGCTGGTGAAGCTGAGCTACACCCACCCGGACGCGGCGAAGCACCTCGCGTACGTCGGCAAGGGCATCACCTACGACTCGGGCGGCATCTCCCTGAAGCCCGCGGGCCACAACGAGACCATGAAGTGCGACATGGCGGGCGCGGCGGCCGTGTTCGCCGCGGTCGTGGCCGTGGCCCGGCTGGGCCTGGCGGTGAACGTCACCGGCTGGCTGGCGCTCGCCGAGAACATGCCCTCGGGCACCGCGACCCGCCCCGGCGACGTGCTGCGGATGTACTCCGGCAAGACCGTCGAGGTGCTGAACACCGACGCCGAGGGCCGTCTGGTGCTGGCGGACGCCATCGCCAAGGCGTCCGAGGACGAGCCCGACGCGATCGTGGACGTGGCGACGCTGACCGGCGCCATGATGGTGGCGCTCGGCAACCGCACCTTCGGCATCAACGCCAACGACGACGCGTTCCGCGCCGCGCTCCACGAGACCGCCGAGGAGGCGGGCGAGGAGGCGTGGCCGATGCCGCTGCCCGCGCACCTGCGCAAGGGCATGGACTCCCCGACCGCCGACATCGCGAACATGGGCGAGCGGATGGGCGGCGGCCTGGTCGCCGCGCTGTTCCTGCGCGAGTTCGTGGGCGAGGGCATCACCTGGGCGCACCTGGACATCGCGGGCCCGGCCTTCAACGAGGGCGGCCCCTTCGGCTACACCCCGAAGGGCGGCACCGGCTCGGGCGTGCGCACCCTGGTCCGGCTGGCGGAGCGCACCGCCGACGGCGACCTGGGCTGACGCCCCTCCCGGTGACGCACCGCGTCCAGCGGGACCCCGTGTGACGCGGCGGCCCCGGGCTCCGGCCCGGGGCCGCCGCGCCGTGTGCCCCGGATGTGTGAGGGATACCACCCGGTGGCCCGGCGGCACGGCACCCCCCGACTAGTGCGAAGATGGGCACCGGCAGGACAGGGCCCCCACCACAGGGCCGGAGAAAGAGCGGCCACACCAGCCGACCGGCCGGACACCCTCCCGGAAACAGGGTCCGGCACGCGGCGCAATGCATGGAGGACGTGACGTGGCGAACGACGCCAGCACCGTTTTCGACCTAGTGATCCTCGGCGGTGGCAGCGGCGGCTACGCCGCGGCCCTGCGCGGTGCCCAGCTGGGTCTCGACGTCGCCCTGATCGAGAAGAACAAGCTGGGCGGCACCTGCCTGCACAACGGTTGCATCCCGACGAAGGCCCTGCTGCACGCCGGCGAGGTCGCGGACCAGGCCCGCGAGGCCGAGCAGTTCGGCGTCCGCGCCACCTTCGAGGGCATCGACATCAAGGCCGTCCACAAGTACAAGGACGACGTCATCGCGGGCCTCTACAAGGGCCTCCAGGGCCTGGTGGCCTCCCGCAAGGTGACGTACATCGAGGGCGCGGGACGGCTGTCCTCCCCGACGTCCGTGGAGGTGAACGGCCAGCACGTCCAGGGCCGCCACGTCCTGCTGGCGACCGGCTCCGTGCCGAAGTCGCTGCCGGGCCTGGAGATCGACGGCAACCGGATCATCTCCTCGGACCACGCGCTCACCCTGGACCGGGTGCCGGAGTCCGCGATCATCCTGGGCGGCGGCGTCATCGGCGTCGAGTTCGCCTCGGCGTGGAAGTCCTTCGGCACCGACGTGACCGTCGTCGAGGGTCTGAAGCACCTGGTGCCCGTGGAGGACGAGAACAGCTCCAAGCTGCTGGAGCGGGCGTTCCGCAAGCGCGGCATCAAGTTCAACCTCGGCACCTTCTTCGAGAAGGCGGAGTACACCCAGGACGGCGTCCGGGTGACCCTGGCCGACGGCAAGGTCTTCGAGGCCGAGGTGCTGCTGGTCGCCATCGGCCGCGGCCCGGTCTCGCAGGGCCTCGGGTACGAGGAGCAGGGCGTCGCGACGGACCGCGGCTACGTCCTCGTCGACGAGTACATGCAGACCAACGTGCCGACCGTCTCGGCCGTCGGTGACCTGGTCCCCACCCTCCAGCTCGCGCACGTCGGCTTCGCCGAGGGCATCCTGGTGGCGGAGCGGCTCGCCGGTCTGAAGACCGTGCCGATCGACTACGACGGCGTGCCCCGGGTGACCTACTGCCACCCCGAGGTCGCCTCCGTGGGCATCACCGAGGCCAAGGCCAAGGAGATCTACGGCGCGGACAAGGTCGTCGCCCTGAAGTACAACCTGGCGGGCAACGGCAAGAGCAAGATCCTGAAGACCGCGGGCGAGATCAAGCTCGTCCAGGTCAAGGACGGTGCCGTGGTCGGCGTCCACATGGTCGGCGACCGGATGGGCGAGCAGGTCGGCGAGGCCCAGCTGATCTACAACTGGGAAGCGCTGCCCGCCGAGGTCGCCCAGCTCATCCACGCCCACCCGACCCAGAACGAAGCGCTCGGCGAGGCCCACCTCGCGCTGGCGGGCAAGCCCCTCCACTCCCACGACTGACACCGGTCACGGGCGCGACGACCACAGACTTCCGCACTTTCGTAAGGAGCAACCGAAACCATGGCGGTTTCCGTATCCCTTCCGGCTCTCGGTGAGAGTGTCACCGAGGGCACCGTCACCCGCTGGCTGAAGGCCGAGGGCGAGCGCGTCGAACTCGACGAGCCGCTGCTGGAGGTGTCCACCGACAAGGTCGACACCGAGATCCCCTCCCCCGCCGCCGGCATCCTGGCCTCCATCAAGGTCGCCGAGGACGAGACGGTCGAGGTCGGCGCAGAGCTGGCCATCATCGACGACGGCAGCGGCGCCCCCGCCGCCGCTCCCGCCCCGGCCGCCGCCGAGGCCCCCGCCGCTCCCGTGGCCCCCGAGGCTCCGGCCGCCCCCGCGGCTCCGGCGGGTGCGGCCGAGGGCACCGACGTGGTGCTCCCGGCGCTCGGCGAGTCCGTCACCGAGGGCACCGTCACCCGCTGGCTGAAGGCCGTGGGCGACAGCGTCGACGCCGACGAGCCGCTGCTGGAGGTGTCCACCGACAAGGTCGACACCGAGATCCCCTCCCCGGTCGCCGGTGTGCTGCTGGAGATCGTGGTCGGCGAGGACGAGACCGCCGAGGTCGGCGCCAAGCTCGCCGTGATCGGTGCCGTCGGCGCCGCTCCGGTCGCCGCGCCCGCTCCTGCGGCGCCCGCCCCCGCCCCGGCCGCGCCCGCTCCGGTGGCCCCCGCCGCCCCGGCGCCCGTCGCCGTGGCTCCGGCCGCTCCGGCCCCGGCTCCGGTCGCCCCCGTGGCGCCCGCGCCGCAGGCCCCGGCCCCGGTGGCCCCGGCCGCCCCCGCGCCCGCCGCGGCCCGCCCGGCCGACGACGGCGCCTACGTCACCCCGCTGGTGCGCAAGCTCGCCACGGAGAACGGCGTGGACCTGGGGTCCGTCAAGGGCACCGGTGTCGGTGGACGCATCCGCAAGCAGGACGTCCTCGCCGCCGCCGAGGCCGCGAAGGCCGCCGTCCCGGCCGCTCCGGCGCCCGTCGCCGCCGCGCCCGCCCCGGCCGCCCGCAAGGCCCCGGCGCTGGAGGTCTCCCCGCTGCGCGGGCAGACCGTCAAGATGACGCGGATGCGCAAGCTCATCGGCGACAACATGATCAAGGCGCTCCAGACCCAGGCCCAGCTGACCTCGGTCGTCGAGGTCGACGTGACCCGTCTGATGCGACTGCGCGCCCAGGCCAAGGACTCCTTCGCCGCCCGTGAGGGCGTCAAGCTGTCCCCGATGCCGTTCTACGTGAAGGCGGCGGCCCAGGCGCTCAAGGGCCACCCGATCATCAACGCCCGGATCAACGAGGACGAGGGGACCATCACCTACTTCGACACGGAGAACATCGGCATCGCCGTGGACTCCGAGAAGGGGCTGATGACCCCGGTCATCAAGGGCGCCGGCGACCTCAACATCGCCGGGATCGCCAAGAAGACCGCCGAGCTGGCGGGCGCGGTGCGCACCAACAAGATCCGCCCCGACGACCTCGCGGGCGCGACCTTCACGATCAGCAACACCGGCTCGCGCGGCGCGCTGTTCGACACGGTGATCGTGCCGCCCACCCAGGCCGCCATCCTGGGCATCGGCGCCACGGTCAAGCGCCCGGCGGTCATCGAGACCGCCGAGGGCACCGTGATCGGCGTCCGGGACATGACGTACCTGTCGCTGTCCTACGACCACCGTCTGGTGGACGGCGCGGACGCCGCCCGTTACCTGACCGCCGTCAAGGCGATCCTGGAGGCGGGCGAGTTCGAGGTCGAGCTCGGCCTCTGATCCACCGGCGCCGCCCGCACGGGAGTACGATCCGTCCCCCGTGCGGGCGGCGCCGTCTTTCCCCGGCGGGGTCCCCGCCGGGGCCCGCGCCCGCGCACGGGCCTGTAAGGCTCACCACACCTGCGACAACGCCCCCGTCCGACACGCGTCAGGACGGGGGCGCGGCCGTATTGTCTATGGGTCAATGCCCTTGGGGGTCCCACGACGCCCGGCAGCAAGGAGCCCCGCATGACCGCGCCCGTCGTCCACTCGCTGCGCGAACAGATCCGCGAGCACATCGTGGAGGGGATCGTCAGCGGGCGCTGGAAGCCGGGCGAACGCATCGTCGAGCGGCGGATCGCCACCGAGCTGGAGGTCAGCCAGACGCCGGTGCGCGAGGCGCTGCGGGAGCTGGAGTCGCTGCGGCTGATCGAGTCGGCGCCCAACAAGGGCGTCCGGGTGCGCAACCTCACCGCCGCCGACCTGGAGGAGAGCTATCCGGTGCGGGCGGGGCTGGAGGCCATCGCGGCCGAGCTGGCCGCCGAACGGCTCGCCCACGACTGCTCCGCCCTGGAACCGCACGTCGCGGCGTTGTACGAGGCGGACCGCCGCGCGGACGGCACGGGCCAGGTGCGGCACACCGTGGGGTTCCACCGGGAGCTGGTGCGGGCGGCCCGCAACGCGGTGCTGCTGCACACCTGGGAGGGGCTCGGCATCGAGGTCTTCACCGCGCTGTCCATCCGCTGGCTGGGAACCGTCCAGCAGTCCTACGCGGA
The DNA here is from genome assembly GCF_054484115.1 of Streptomyces sp. JNUCC 64. NCBI lineage: Bacteria > Bacillati > Actinomycetota > Actinomycetes > Kitasatosporales > Streptomycetaceae > Streptomyces > Streptomyces sp. JNUCC 64. The sequence continues at coordinate 6,303,648 of NZ_CM137015.1, read as the reverse complement.
GGAGCACGACGCGCTGGTCGCCGCCTTCAAGCGGCGGGACCCGGCCATCGCCGAACTGGTCAAGGCGCACGTCCTCGGCTGCGCGCCGCGCCCGGACGCGGGACCGCACGCGGGGGCGCACGGGGTGCCGCACGGGGGCTGAGTCCGGGCCACCCCGTTCGCACGTGTCACGACGGCCCACAGGGGCCCCAGGGGCCCCAGGGGCCCTATGGGCCCTATGGGCCCTATGGGCCCTCCAGACCCCATCAGCCCCATTGTGGGCCCCATGGGTTCTCCACGGGACGGCCGACCGACCGGCGGGGACGGATGGCCCCCGGACGGGCGGAACCATCGGCTCCCGCCCGGAACGGACGCTTCCCCTGGGACGGCTCAGACCGCCACCAGCACCGCTCAGATGTGCGAAACCACCGCGTTCACCTGCGAAAACCAGGCACGGCATGCCGAGCACAGAGGCACTCCGTGCCGACTTTCTTCATCCGGGGAGGTTTTACCGGTCAACCCTTTGATCGATCATCGATCAGGGGGTTACAGTCCTCGTTGGGCTTTCACCAGAGCCCTCGCCCTGTCCTGCCAAAGACCAAGGGCAACCCGACACCCCTACCGATGAGGGAACCCCTTCGACTCCGGAAGGCGGCGACATGACCGACCCCACCGCGATCCAGCCGAGCGAGCTGGACCAGCTCCCTGACCGCGACCCCGAGGAGACCGCCGAATGGCAGTCATCCCTGGACGCCGTGACCAAGGCAGCAGGTCCGCACCGTGCCGCCTATCTGATGCGGCGCACGCTGGAGCGGGCCGAGGGCGCCGGTCTCGCGCTGCCCAAGCTGCTCGAAACCGACTACGTCAACACCATCCCGACCGCCGCCGAGCCCGCGCCCGACGGCGACGAGGAGCTGGAGCGGCGGATCACCGCCTGGAACCGCTGGAACGCGGCGGCCATGGTGACCCGGGGCAGCAAACTGGGCGTCGGCGGCCACATCGCCACCTTCGCCTCGGCGGCCTGGCTCTACGAGACCGGCTTCAACCACTTCTTCCGGGGCAAGGAGGCCGCTGACGCGCCCGGCTCCGGTGACCAGCTGTACATCCAGGGCCACGCCTCCCCCGGCATCTACGCCCGCGCCTTCCTCGACGGCAGGCTCTCCGAGAGCCACCTCGACCGCTTCCGCCAGGAGGCGGCGGGCGGCGGCCTGCCCTCCTACCCGCACCCGCGGCGGCTGCCCTGGCTCTGGGAGTTCCCCACCGTCTCCATGGGCCTCGGCCCGCTCTCCGCGATCTACCAGGCCCGGTTCAACCGGTACCTGACCAACCGCGGCATCAAGGACGTCTCCGCCTCGCACGTGTGGGCGTTCCTCGGTGACGGCGAGATGGACGAGCCCGAGTCGACGGCGGCCCTCGCGCTGGCCGCCCGCGAGGGGCTGGACAACCTCACCTTCGTCATCAACTGCAACCTCCAGCGCCTCGACGGCCCCGTGCGCGCCAACTTCAAGATCGTGCAGGAGCTGGAGGCCCAGTTCCGCGGCGCGGGCTGGAACGTCGTCAAGTCGCTGTGGGGCTCCGCCTGGGACGAGCTGTTCCAGCTCGACACCACCGGCGCCCTGGTACGGCGGCTGCGCGAGGTGCCCGACGCCCAGGTGCAGACGTACCAGACCCGGGACGCCGCCTACATCCGCCAGGACTTCTTCGGCAAGGACCCGGCGCTCGCCGGGCTGTCCAAGCTGGTCAGCGACGACAAGATCCTGGAGTGCTTCCACCTCTCGCGCGGCGGCCACGAGCCCCGCAAGGTGTACGCCGCCTACCGGGCCGCCCTGGCGCACAAGGGCGCGCCGACGGTGATCCTCGCGCAGACCGTGAAGGGCTTCACCCTCGGTGAGGGCTTCGCGTCGAAGAACGCGAACCACCAGATGAAGAAGCTGTCCACGGACGAGTTCAAGCGGATGCGGGACCTGCTGGAGCTGCCCATCGCGGACAGCGCCTTCGCCGACGGCGTGGTCCCCTACGGCCACCCCGGCGCCGACTCCCCCGAGGTCCGCTACCTCCAGGAGCGCCGCGCGGCCCTCGGCGGTCCGGCCCCGGCCCGCCGCACGCACCCGCTGGCCGCGCTGCCCGCGCCCGCCGACAAGACGTTCACGTCCTTCGACAAGGGCTCCGGCAGCCAGTCCGTCGCCACCACCATGGCGCTGGTCCGGCTGCTGAAGGACCTGGTCCGGGACAAGGAGACCGGCCGCCGCTGGGTGCCGATCGTCCCCGACGAGGCCCGCACCTTCGGCATGGAGTCGCTGTTCCCGTCGCTCGGGATCTACTCCCCGAAGGGCCAGACGTACGAGCCGGTCGACCGCGACCAGCTGATGTACTACCGCGAGGCCACCAACGGCCAGATCCTCAACGAGGGGATCACCGAGGCCGGGTCGATGGCCGACTTCATCGCCGCGAGCACGTCGTACTCGACGCACGGCGAGGCGATGATCCCGTTCTACATCTTCTACTCGATGTTCGGCTGGCAGCGGACCGCGGACCAGATGTGGCAGCTCGGCGACCAGCTCGGCCGTGGCTTCCTCATCGGCGCCACCGCCGGACGGACCACGCTCACCGGCGAGGGCCTCCAGCACGCGGACGGGCACTCCCCCGTCATCGCGGCGACCAACCCGGCCGCCCTCAGCTACGACCCGGCGTTCGCCTACGAGGTCGCGGCGATCGTCAAGGAGGGTCTGCGCCGGATGTACGGCGAGGCCGCCGAGGACGAGGACCAGGACGTCTTCTACTACCTCACGGTCTACAACGAGCCGCTGCCGCAGCCCGCGAAGCCGTCCGGGACCGACGAGGGCATCGTCAAGGGCCTGTACCGCTTCAACACCGCGGAGTCCGCGGGGCTGACGCTGCCCGCCAACGCCTCGCGCATCCAGCTGCTGGGCTCCGGCACGGCGATCCACTGGGCGCTGAAGGCGCAGCGGATGCTCGCCGAGGAGTGGGGCGTCGGCTCCGACGTGTGGTCGGCCACCTCCTGGACCGAGCTGCGGCGCGACGCGCTGGAGGCGGACGCGGCGGTGCTGCGCGGGGAGGACCGGGTGCCGTTCCTGCGCAAGGCGCTCGCCGGGGCCGAGGGGCCCGTCCTCGCCGTCAGCGACTACATGCGGCAGGTGCCGGACCAGATCGCCCAGTGGGTGGAGCAGGACTGGTCCTCGCTCGGCGCGGACGGGTTCGGGCTCTCCGACACCCGGGACGCGGCGCGGCGGCACTTCGGGGTGGACGCCGAGTCGATCGTCGTCGCGGCGTTGGCGCAGTTGGCGCGGCGTGGTGAGGTCTCCGCGACCTCGGTCAAGGAGGCGCGCGAGCGCTACGGTCTCTGAGCCCGGTACGGAACGGCGCCGCCCGCCCGTTCCGTACCCGGCCCCGACCGCCCTCCCGTTCGCCCCGGGCCCCCGCCGTCTCCGGCGGGGGCCCGGGGCGTTCCCCTTCCGCTCCCGGCCCGGGTGCTGACGGCGAACCCTTCGCGCGGTTCCCCGCGCCCCTCACGGGGCCTCGGCCGTCCCCGTCCGGCTTCCCCACTGCGTGGGTCGTTCGCGCAGTTCCCCGCGCCCCTTCCAGGGGCTACTGACCACCCCGTCCGGCTTTCCCACCGCGAGGGTTGCCCGCGCCGTTCCCCGCGCCCCTCACGGGGCGGCCAACGTCCCCGTCCGGCTTTCCCGCCGCGCGGGTTGCCCGCGCCGTTCCCCGCGCCCCTGGCGGGGCCGTCAACGTCCCCGTCCGGCTCCCCGCCACAGGGGTTGCTCGCGCGGTTCCCCGCGCCCCTCATGGGGGCCTTCCGGCCGGTGTTCGGCTCACTGTCGTGGTGGGTTGCTCGCGCAGTTCCCCGCGCCCCTGGTGGGGCCGTCAACGTTCCGTCCGGCTTTCCCGCCGCAGGGGGTTGCTCGCGCGGTTCCCCGGGCCCCTGGCGGGGCCGTCAGCGTCCTCGTCCGGGTTTCCCGCCGCCTGGGGCGCTCGCGCGCCCTAGTGGGGGGCTGTGAACCGCCCGCTTCAGGCCCGCAGGCGACGAGCCCGCCGAGAGGCCCCCGAAGGGGCGCGGGGAACTGCGCGGGTGACCCACCACGACCCGCAGGTGACGGCACCCGCCCAACGCCCCGTGAGGAGCGCGAGGAACCCACGACCACCCGCAGGTGACGGCCCGCCCCAAAGACCCGGAGGGGGCGCGGGGAACTGCGCGGGTGACCCACCACGACCCGCAGGTGACGGCACCCGCCCAACGCCCCGTGAGGAGCGCGGGGAACCCACGACCACCCGCAGGGACAGCACACGCCGAAAGCCCCGCAAGGGGCGCGGGGAACTGCGCGGGCGACCCACCACGACAGTGGGCCGAGCACCGGCCGGAAGGCCCCGTCGGGGGCGCGGGGAACGGCGCGGGGAACCCGCCACCGCCCGCGGGCGACGACGCGCCCGGCCGGAGCCGCCAGGCCGACCCCCGGGGGATGATGGGGGAATGCGCGCGGCCCGGCTGATCAAGATGGTGTTGCTGTTGCAGGCGAGGGTGTCGATGACCGCCGCCGAGCTGGCCCGGGAGCTGGAGGTGTCGGAGCGGACGGTCACCCGCGACGCCCAGGCCCTCTCCGAGGCGGGCGTACCGGTCTACGCGGACCGGGGCCGCACCGGCGGTTACCGCCTGGTGGGCGGCTACCGCACCGGCCTGACGGGACTGGCCCGGGGCGAGGCCGAGACGCTGTTCCTGTCCGGGGTCCCGGAGGCCCTGCGGGACATGGGACTGGCGGACACCGCATCGGCGGCCCGGCTGAAGGTGTCGGCCGCGCTGACGCCCTCGCTGCGCGGCGCGTCCCGGACCGCTGCCCAACGCTTCCACCTGGACGCCCCCGGCTGGTTCCACGAGCCGTCCACCCCCGATCTGCTGGCCCCGGTGGCCGACGCGGTGTGGGACGACCGCCGGATCACCGCCCGCTACCGCCGGGGCGCGGGCGACCGTTCCGGCGAGGTCGAGCGGCTGCTGGAGCCGTACGGGCTCGTCCTCAAGGCGGGGGTCTGGTACCTGTGCGCCCGCGCGGACACCGGCGCGCACCGGGTGTACCGGATCGACCGGTTCACGGCGGTGGAGCCGGACGCGGAGCGGTTCGCCCGGGACGAGGAGTTCGACCTGCCGGGGTTCTGGGCGCGCCGGGCCGCCCAGTTCGCGCGGGCGCTGCTGCGCGCCGAGGCGGTGGTGCGGCTGTCGGAGGCCGGGGCGGCCCGGCTGCGCCACGCGGTGGGGTCCGCCGCCGCCGAGGAGGCGCTGGCGACGGCGGACGCCCCGGACGCGGAGGGCTGGGTGACGGTCACCGTCCCGGTGGAGTCGGAGGACGTGGCGTACACCCAGTTCCTGGCGCTGGGTCCGGACGTGGAGGTGGTGGCGCCGCCCGGGCTGCGGGCCCGGTGCGCGGACGCGGCGCGCCGGACGGCCCTGCGCTACGGGTAGCGCGCGAGGACCGCTGTGATCCACCGGTCACGGGTCACAGGGCACGGGGCACGACGACCGCTCGTGACCCACCGGTCACAGGCACGGGTCACGACGACCGCCCGTGGTCCGCCGGGTCCGTGACGGCCGCCCCCGTAGCCGTCACGGACCACCGGTGACCCCACCGGCCCGGAGCCGTCACGGGCCGCCGGTGACCCCGCCGACCCGGAGCCGGAGCCGCGTCGGACCACCGGTGGCGGGTGACGGACTACCGGTAGTCCGTCACGACGGGGTCCCCGCCCGCCTTCTCGGCGAGCATGAAGCCCCAGACGTCGGGCCGGGAGCCGTCGGCGTCGGTGACCCCGTACTCCCGGGCGAGCTGCCCGCTGTCGAGGGAGTCGCCGTTCCAGCGGTGCCGTTCCGGGTCGGCGACGAGGGCGGCCAGTCCCCGGGCGAGGTAGGCCGGGGACTCGGAGAGCGACCAGTGGGGCTGCGCCTGGACGCCGTCCCGCCAGGTCTCCTCGGTGAGGCCGAAGTGGTCGAGCATCTCCTCGGAGCGCAGGAAGCCGGGGGTGACGGCGACGGCGGTGCAGCCGACCGTCTTCAGTTCCTCGCCGAGGGCGTACGCCATCCGGATCGGGGCGTTCTTGGCGAGGTCGTAGTAGAAGTGCTCCCGGTAGTCGCGGTTGGTGCGGGCGGTGCCGTCGGTGACCTCGACCAGCAGCCCGCCCGGGTTCCGCACCAGCAGCGGGAGCGCCACGCTGCTGGTGATGATGTGGCTGCGGACCCCGAGGTCCAGCATCCGCAGCCCCCGGTCGAGGTCCACGTCCCACATCCGGACGGTGTCGAGGTCGAGGAGCGGATTGCCGCCCCACATGTCGTTGACGAGGACGTCCAGCCGTCCCTGCTCGCGGTCGATCCGGGCGATCAGTTCACGGACCCGGTCGGTCTCCAGGTGGTCGGTGGGGACGGCGGTGGCCGAGCCGCCGGAACCCGCCGCGCGGGCCGCCGCGTCGACGAGTTCGGCGGTCCCCTCGATGGTCTCGCCGGGCCGTCCCAGCTCGCTGACCCGCTCCCGGGTGGTGCGGCCGGTGACGTAGACGGTGGCCCCCGCGCGGCCGAGTTCCACGGCGATGGCCCGTCCGGCGCCCCGGGTGGCTCCGCCGACGAGGGCGATCCGTCCGGCGAGGGGCGCGGCGCCGGTCGCCGTGACGGGGGCGGTCGCCCCGGCGGGGACGGGCTCGGTGGGGGCGGGGGTGCGGGTGGCGTCGTGCGCCGTGGTGTCGGTCATGGTCCCGATCGTGCCGGGGAATCCCGACATCCTCTGTCCGGCTTTCCGGACGGTCCGCCGACCGGGCGGGGAGGGGCGCGGTCCCCCACTCGGCGTGCGGCCGGGGGGCCGGGGACGGATGCTGGTCCCGTGATGGACGAGACGGAGTTCTGGGAGCTGGTCGACGGGGCGCGCGAGGCCGCCGGGGACGACCCCGAGGAGCAGGCGGACGTGCTGGTGGAGCGGCTGGTCCGGCTCGATCCGGAGTCCGTCCTGGACTTCTCCCGGCACTTCGAGGCCCGCTACGCCCGCGCCTACCGCTGGGACCTGTGGGGGGCCGCGTGGGTGCTGCTGGACGGCGTCAGCGACGACGCGTTCGACTTCTTCCGCTGCTGGCTGATCGGCCAGGGCCGGGAGGTGTTCGAGGGCGCCCTGCACGATCCGGACGCGCTGGCGGAGCTGCTGGACGACTTCGACCCGGCGGTGGACGGGGACGCCGAGGAGCTGGGGTACGCGGCCGACGAGGCGTACGAGCGGCTGACCGGCGCGGTGGCGCCCGATCTGGGCCTGCCCGCGCCGCCCCGGGAACCGGTGGGCACCCCCATGGACTTCGAGGACGACGCGGTGCTGGCCCGCTACTACCCCCGGCTCTGGGACCGGTTCGGACAGTCGGAGGTCTGAGCGGCCCGCCCGGGGCATTCCTCACGGACTAGGGAAACGTTTCTCCTCACCCTCGGTCGGAGCGGCCCCGTCGCCCCGGACGGCCTCACAGCGCGAGCCCCATGAGGACGTCGTCCACGTACTCCCCGCCGACCAGGAACTCCCCGGGCAGGACGCCCTCCACCACGAACCCCTCGGACGCGTACAGCGCGCGGGCGGGCGCGTTGTGGCCGAGCACCCGCAGGGTGAGCCGCCGGGCGCCGCGCCGCCGGGACTCCTCGGTCACCGCGCGCAGCAGCGCCCGGCCCACCCCGGCGCCCCGGGCGGACTCCGCGACGGCGAGCCCCTGGATCTGGAGGACGTGGGCGTTGGACGGCAGCGGGGTCGGGGAGCCGAGCCGGACGTACCCGGCGACCTCGCCGTCGACCAGGGCCACCAGGTGGTCGCCGGGCCGGTGGCGCTCGTCGAAGAAGGGGTCGTGGGGCGGGACGGGACGGGGGGCCACCGCGTGCACCGGGGACCAGGTGTCCCGGTCGAGACGGGTGAGGGCGCCGTCGTCCTCGGGGCGGGCGGGACGGATGCGGAGATCGGGCATGGGGGCAACCCTAGGGGGCACGTGTGGGAGGGGGCGGGGGATTTTCCCGGCCCCCGCCGCGCCCGGCCCGGTCCGGAGCGGGCGCGTCCGTCTTCGGCAGGATGGGACCATGCAGCCTTCCCGTATCGCGGTGGCCGGAGCCTCCGGGCTCATCGGCACCGCGCTCGTCCGCTCGCTGACCGCCGACGGCCACCGGGTGGTGCGGCTGGTGCGCCGACCGCCCCGGTCCGCCGACGAGGTGCGCTGGGACCCCGCCCGCCAGCGGATCGAGGCCCCCGGGCTCACCGACTGCGACGCGGTGGTCAACCTCGCGGGGGCGGGCATCGCCGACCACCGCTGGACCCCCGCGTACAAGCGGGAGATCCGGGACAGCCGGGTGCTGGGCACGGTGACGCTGGCGGAGGAGATCGCCTCCCTGGAGGTGCCGCCGAGGGTGTTCGTGAACGGCAGCGCGGTCGGGTTCTACGGCGACACCGGCGACCGCGCGGTGGACGAGGACGCGCCTCCCGGCCACGGCTTCCTGCCCTCGCTGACGGTGGAGTGGGAGGAGGCCGCGGCACCCGCCGAGGAGGCCGGGGTGCGGACGGTGTTCGCCCGGACGGGACTGGTCGTCACCCGGCACGGCGGGGCCTGGCAGCGGCTGTTCCCGCTCTTCAAGGCGGGCCTCGGCGGACGGCTGGGGAACGGGCACCACTACTGGAGCTACATCTCCCTGGACGACGAGGTGGCCGCGCTGCGCCATCTGCTGGACACCGAGGGGCTGTCCGGCCCGGTGAACCTGACCGCCCCCGAGCCGCTGACGAACCGTGAGATCACCGCCGCGATGGGCCGGGTGCTGCGCCGTCCCGCCGTGTTCGCGGCCCCGGCGCCGATGGTGCGGCTGCTGCTCGGCGAGATGGCCTCGGACGTGCTGACCAGCACCCGGGCGGTGCCCTCGCGACTGCTGGAGTCGGGGTTCGTCTTCGCGCACGACACCATCGACGGGACGCTGCGGGCCGCGCTGCGCTGACCGCCGCCCGGGCCCGTCCCCCACGGCGCGCGGTGAGGGGCGGGTCCGGGCGGCGTCGTGCGGGAAGGGGCGGCACGGCGTACGGGACGGGCCCGGGCGGCACGGCGGGGACGGGCCGCGCCCCCGTGGGCACCCCCGCCGGGGTCCGCCGGGCCCGCCGTGCGACCGCCGTGCGTCCGTGCCACGGTGTCGCGCGCCCTGCCCGGGCCGACCGCGCGCTCCTACGCTCGAAGGCGAACTCGGGTATTCCGGAGCCGTGTCGGGGGCGTCACCGTCCCGGCGGCCGCGCAACCTCGGGGAGGAGCACGTGCCTGAGCCCGCACGTCACGCGGACATCGTCATCGTGGGAGCCGGAGTCGCGGGACTCACGGCCGCCCGACGGCTCACCAGGGCGGGGATACCCACCGTCGTCCTGGAAGCCACCGACCGGCCCGGTGGCCGGATGTCGACCGACGAGGTCGACGGTTTCCTGCTCGACCGGATAGCACGGCCGCTCTCCACCGCCCACCCGGGCCTGAGGCGCGCCCCGGGTCTGGAGGAACTGGTGCTGCGCCCCTTCTCGCCCGGGGTGCTGGTGCGCGGTGAGGGGCGGCTGCACCGGGTCGGTGAACCACGGACCATCCGGCGCGCACGGGGCGCGTTCAAGACCGCACGCGCCCTAGCGAGCGCCCCCAGAGGGCCGCGTACGGGCTGGCAGCCCCGGGGCGCGGCCGGGGTGGGCAGCCCGCTGGACCAGGCCCGGCTGGGCGCCGCGCTGGCCCGGCTGGCGGACACCCCGGTGGAACGGCTGCTGGCCCGTCCCGAGACGGCCGCCTCGGGCGCGCTGCCGACCCGGGGCGTCCCGGCCCGGACCGTGGACGGCTTCCTGCGTCCGCTGCTGTCCGCGCTGCTCTGCGACCCGGGGCTGACGACGTCCAGCCGGTACGCGGACCTCGCCCTGCACTCCTTCGCCCGGGGACGGCTGTGTCTGCCCGAGGGCGGCGCCCGCGCCCTGCCGGACCTGCTGGCCGCCGGACTGCCGCCGGGGACGGTGCGCACCGGGGTGCGGGTGCGCTCGGTGTCGACCACCCGGGTCGTCACCGAGGAGCACGGCGAGGTCCGCTGCCGGGCGGTGCTGCTGGCCACCGACGCCCGGGCGGCGGCCCGGCTGCTGCCGGGACTGCGGGTGCCGGACTTCCACGGGGTGACCGTGGTGCACCACGCGGTGGACGAGCCGCCGCTGGAGGAGCCCGCGTGGGTGCTCGCCACCGGGCGGCGCGGCCCGGTGGCGCACACCGCCGTGGTCAGCCAGGTCGATCCGACCCGGGCCCCGGCCGGACGCTCGCTGGTCTCCTCCACGCTCCTCGGGCCCCCGCCGCCGGACGCCGACCGGGTGGTGCGCGCCCAGTTGGCGGAGCTGTACGGGACGGGGACCTCCGGCTGGGAGGTGCTGTCGGTGCGGCACCTGCCGGACGCGGTGCCCGCGATGCCCGCCCCGCACGACCCCCGGCGGCCGGTGCGGGTGCTGGACGGGCTGTACGTGTGCGGGGACCACCGGGAGACCAGCACCTTCGCCGGTGCGGTCCAGTCCGGCCGCCGGGCCGCGACGGCGGTCCTCGCGGACCTCGCCCCGGAACTGGCCCGGTCGCCGGAACACCTGGCGGCCTGACCCGCCCGGGGCCGGGGCCCCGGGGCGCGGTCGGGTCGGGTCGGGTCGGACCCACCGGGTCAGATCAGCGCGACCTTGTCCCGGTAGGCGCGAGCCTGGACGGTCTCCCGGTACGGCTCCAGCCTCCGTTCGAAGTCCCGGACGTACTCCAGGGCCCGGACGGAGCGCATGTCGGCGGCCTGCTGGGCGGCCTCCGCGCCGAGGGCGCACGCCTGGTCCAGCTCGCCGAGGCCGAGCCGGGCGCAGGCCAGCACGACCCGGCAGAACAGCCTGCTGCGCGCGAACCCGGGCGCGCGCAGTTGCAGGGACCGCTCCGCGTGCTGGGCGGCGGCGCGGTACTGCTGGAGGTCGCGGTAGCAGTGCCCGAACTCGTCCGCGAGCTGGGCCTCGTCGAAGAACCGCGCCCAGTGCGGCGGTTCGTCGCCGGGCCGGGCGGCGTCCAGCGCCCGTTCGGCCCGGACCAGGGAGGCGGTGCAGGCCCGTACCTCGCCGAGCACCCCGTGCCCGCGCGCCTCGGCGGCGTGCAGCAGTGCCTGGACGACGTGCGGGGCGGAGGAGCCGACGCCCTGCTGGGCGACCCGGGCCAGCTGGACCGCCTCCCGGCCGTGGCCGAGGTAGACGGCCTGCCGGCTCATGGTGACCAGGACGTACGAGCCGTACGCCCGGTCCGCCGCGGCCTGGGAGAGCCGGAGCGCCTGGACGAAGTACCGCTGGGCGAGCCCGTGCGCGCCGATGTCGTACGAGGTCCACCCGGCGAGCCGGGTGAGTTCGGCCGCCGCGCCGAACAGCCGTCGTCCGGTCTGCTCGCCGTAGACGCCGCGCAGCATCGGCTCGGCCTCGTGCTCCAGGTAGCGGACGAGGGCCTGGCGGGCGTGGCCCCCGCCGTAGGCGTTGTCGAGGGTGCGGAACAGCTCCGCGACGGAGCGCAGGGCGGCGATGTCCCCGGCGGTGACCCGGTGGCCCGGACCGCGTTCGGTGCCGCGCTGTCTCTGCTGGGGCACGGGGCCCCGGCCCTGGGCGGGGATGCGGAGCCCGCCGGGGACGGCGGGGGTGGTGTCGGGGCGCGCGGGCCGGTCGGGGGCGCGGGCCGCCCGGTCGGGGACGTGTCCGGCGCGGGCCGCCGGGACGGTCGGCCGTTCGGCGCGCTCCTCGGGGCGCGGCCGGTCGTCGCCCCGGCCGACCTTGTCGTCGGCGCGGCCGATGAGCCAGTCGCGGCTGGGGACGACGAGTCCGGCCGGGGTGAAGGCGATCTTGCGGAGTTCGGCGTGGCTGCCGGAGTCCTTGCGCCACAGCCCGCTGACGATGTCCACCGCCTCTTCGGGGCCTGCGGCGAACTCCAGTCCGGCGTACACCGGGGCGCACGCGTCGAGGCCCAGGTCCTGGGCGGTGAGTCTGCGCCCCAGGCGGCGGGTGAACACCTCCGCGATCAGGGCGGGGGTGGTGCCGCGCGGCTGCTGCCCGCGCAGCCAGCGGGTCACGGACGTCTTGTCGTACCGCAGGTCGAGCCCGTGTTCCAGACCGAGCTGGTCGACTCGGCGGGCCAGCCCCGCGTTGGAGAATCCTGCCTCCGCGATGAGGGCGGCTAGCTGGCGGTTGGGGGTGCGCTGCGGAGGTCGTTCCGTCATCAGATGTGCGGTCTCCTGCCTTTCGGGCCACACCTTGAGCGGCCCTTATGGCCTTGTGAACGGCGCGAATGTAGCGGGAGAACTCAGCCGCAAAGCCACCTTCGCCCCGCATTCATCCGATCGTGTGAGGATTGGCCCGACGGCTGACGTGTCCCGGCGGGTCGTAGAGTGGCGGGGGGCGGCGAGGCCGATTCCGCCCCCGGAACGCTAGGGAGGCAGGTGCCGTGAGTGAGCTGCGGTTCGTCCGGCTGGGATTCGGCGCGGACGCGGTGGAGTACCAGGCGGCCTGGGACGAGCAGCGGCGGGTGCACGCGGCCCGGTTCGCCGACGAGGTGCCCGACACCTGCCTGCTGCTCGAACACCCGCCGGTCTACACCGCCGGACGGCGCACCGAGGAGAGCGAGCGCCCCCTCGACGGGACGCCCGTGATCGACGTGGACCGGGGCGGGAAGATCACCTGGCACGGTCCGGGCCAGCTCGTCGGCTACCCGATCCTGAAGCTGCCGCGTCCGGTGGACGTGGTGGCGCACGTGCGCAGGCTGGAGGAGGCGCTCATCCGCACCTGCGCCGCGTTCGGTCTGGAGACCACCCGGATCGAGGGCCGCAGCGGGGTGTGGGTGCTCGGCGACCCGGTGGACCAGCGCCCGGCGCCCGGCGGGCTCTCCCTGGACTTCGACCCCCGGCTCGCCGACGAGGAGTTCGACCCCCGGCTGAACGGCCCCGAGTACGCCCCGTCCAACGCGGGGCAGCGCCGTGAGGACCGCAAGATCGCCGCGATCGGCATCCGGGTCGCCAAGGGCGTCACCATGCACGGCTTCGCGCTCAACGTGAACCCGGACAACACCTGGTTCGACCGGATCGTGCCGTGCGGCATCCGGGACGCGGGGGTGGCCTCGCTCTCCGCCGAGCTCGGCCGGGAGGTGACCATCGCCGACGTCCTGCCGGTGGTGGAACGGCACCTGGCGGAGGTCCTCGGGGACGCCGTCCCGCTGCCCCGCGAGGTCCCCGGCCGCCCGGCCGCCGCCTGAGCCGTCCCGACGGCCGCGCGGCACTCGGTGCCATTTACATCCAGTCGCCCGGGCGGGAATGCCGCCCTGCGGGTCCGGGGTTGGCACCGGCGCGGGGGCTTACACCTTTCGGGCGTACCCTGGTGGACGCCCAAGAATCGAAGCACAGGGAGCCGATGTGTCCGCAGTCGCACCCGACGGACGCAAGATGCTGCGCCTGGAGGTCCGCAACAGCCAGACCCCCATCGAGCGCAAGCCCGAGTGGATCAAGACCCGGGCGAAGATGGGTCCCGAGTACACGAAGATGCTGAACCTCGTGAAGGGCGAGGGGCTGCACACCGTGTGCCAGGAGGCGGGCTGTCCCAACATCTACGAGTGCTGGGAGGACCGCGAGGCCACGTTCCTCATCGGCGGTGACCAGTGCACCCGGCGTTGCGACTTCTGCAACATCGACACCGGCAAGCCCCAGGCCCTCGACCGGGACGAGCCGCGCCGGGTGGGCGAGTCCGTCGTCACGATGGACCTGAACTACGCCACCATCACCGGTGTCGCCCGCGACGACCTCGCGGACGGCGGCGCCTGGCTCTACGCCGAGACCGTGCGCCAGATCCACACCATGACCTCCGGCCGCGAGAACGGCCGCACCAAGGTCGAGCTGCTGATCCCCGACTTCAACGCGGAGCCGGACGCCCTCGCCGAGGTCTTCTCCTCGCGCCCCGAGGTGCTGGCCCACAACGTGGAGACCGTGCCCCGGATCTTCAAGCGGATCCGTCCCGGCTTCCGCTACGAGCGGTCCCTGAAGGTGATCACCGAGGCCCGCGCGGCCGGGCTGGTCACCAAGTCGAACCTGATCCTCGGCATGGGCGAGACCCGCGAGGAGATCAGCGAGGCGCTGGCCGAGCTGCACCAGGCGGGCTGCGAGCTGATCACCATCACCCAGTACCTGCGCCCCTCCGTGCGCCACCACCCCGTCGAGCGCTGGGTGAAGCCGCAGGAGTTCGTGGAGCTGAAGGAGGAGGCCGACGAGATCGGCTTCTCCGGGGTGATGTCCGGACCGCTGGTCCGTTCCTCGTACCGGGCCGGACGGCTGTACCAGATGGCCGTGGAGAAGCGGGGCGCGTACATCGCCGCCCAGGCGGTCTGATCTGCGGGTCCCCGGTCCTTTCGGGACATGGGCGTGGGGTGTGTGGCGGAACGTTCCGCCACACACCCCGCGCCCTTTTCCGTGGCCGTCCCGGCAGCCGTGCGCCGCGCCGTCGACCGCGCGGCCCGGTTCGGGGGTCGGGGGTCCGGGGTCCGGGGTCCGCGATTGTCCGGCCCCCTCCGTCGCGCACAAGGGTGACGGGAGCGGGAGTGCCCGGTCGGGTCGGGTCGGGTCGGGTCGGGTCGGGTCGGGTCGGGTCGGGTCGGGTCGGGTCGGGTCGGGTCGGGTCGGGTCGGGGGAACGATGACAGGAGGGGCCCGTCCCGGACGCGTGTGAGTCTCGGCACAGCCCCCTACCGTCGGGTAGCCCCCGGCCCGTGCCCGCACCCCGGTCCCCGCAGGTGGGGGCGCGAACGGGGGCGCACCACCGGACCGGGCGCCCCAGCCTCACCGTCATCCGGGTTTGACCGGTGGGTCACGCGCTGGTAACACCGGGTGGAGACCCTGATGTCCGTGGCGCCGGTCCCCGCCCCGTACACCGACGTACGTCCCTCAAGCGGCCGGACCGGCGCCGCACCAGCCGTGAGGCTCCCCACCGCCGCGCGACCGTCCACCACCGCGCCACCCTGGGGGAACCGCCACCATGCAGGCCACACCCGACGCACTCCCGTCGTTCACCACCGCGCTGCGGGCCGTCGAGGCCCTCCTCACCCGTGGCGGCCACCGCACCGCCCGCAGCAACGCCTGGACCTCCGTACTGGAGGACCGCCGCCGGGCCGAGGACCGCACCGCGACCGAGCGCGCCCTCGCCCGCTCCCTGGACGGCACCGCCCGCACCTCCTGAGGCGCCCGGCCCGGCCCCGGGGGCCACGCCCCCGGACAGTCCGGCCCGGTCCGACGTGACGGTCCAGTTCGACGTGACGGGCCGGGGCACGGCGGCCGGTCGGGCCCCGGGCGGAGGGCAGGGGTCCCGGACGGCGGCCGTGGGCCCGGGTGACGGCCGCGACCGCCGCGCCCCCCGTGCGCTAGGGGACGGCCCGGAACGCCTCGACGTTCTCGCGCGCCCACTGCTCGAAGGTCCGCGCGGGCCGTCCCGTCACGATCTCCGCCGACGCCCGGACGAGGTCCTCGTCCGGGTCCCACTCCGCCCCGGCCTCCGGGTCGGTCCCGTTCCCGTCGTAGTCCGCGTGGCCGACCAGGAAGTCGGCGGACGCCGCCGCGAAACCGCCCTGGGCGAGATAGCGTTCCCGCAGTTCACCAGGGGTGACGGTGAGGACGTCGAGTTCCTCGCCCAGCAGCCGGGAGAGGATCGCGACCTGCTCCCGCACGCTCAGCCGCTCGGGCCCGTTGAAGGTGTACGCACGGCCCGTGTGCCCGTCCTCCACCAGCGCGGCGACGATCGCCGAGGCCACGTCCGCCGGGTGCAGCGGGGAGGCCGGCCCGTCGGGGTCCAGGTCCCGGACCACCCGCTCCGCCCGCACCGACGGGCCCCACAGCTCCAGCTTGTTGGCCGCGAACTCCCCGGGGCGGACGAACGTCCACTCCAGGCCCGACTCCTCCACCGCCCGCTCCACCGGCAGATGGAAGGTGGTGTCGTACCCCGAGGTCACCGCCGCCGAGGACAGCACCACGATCCGCCGGACGCCCGCCGCCTTCGCCCGGGCCACGACCTCGGCGGCCGTGTCGGGGTACGGGAACAGCACCATCCGCTCCACCCCGTCGAGGGCGGCGGTCAATCCCTCCGGCCGCGCCAGGTCACCCGTCACCACCTCGACGTCCGCCGGGAAGCCCGCCGCCCCGCGCGGATCGCGGGTCAGGGCCCGTGACCGGACGCCCCGTTCCGCCAGTTCCCGCACCACCCGCCGTCCGACCGTCCCGGTCGCGCCGGTCACCAGACTGGTCATCGCACACCTCCGTCGCCCCAGCCCGCGCACGGCACCTTTCGTACACCGTACGCAGTATTTGGATCCGCAGCGTAGCCCCGGTCGCGCGGCAGGTGCCAGGCCCTCCCCTCCGGCCGGAGGGGGGCACGGAACCCGCTCGCCCGGCCCGTCGGGTGCGATCCCCGGGGTCCGTGGGGAACCAGGGGCGCCCGGACGTCGTCCCCGGCAGGGCGGACACGTAGACTTCACACCATGGCGAGGAAGGACACCGCAGCGAGCGCTGCGGACACCGGGCGGCTCAAGCAGATCGCCCTCACGTACAAGATGACCCGCAGGGCCGATTCCAAGATCGGACTCGTACTCGCGGCGGTCGGGCTCGGCACCCTCGGTGTCTTCCTCGCCTTCGGCTTCTGGATCGGGCATCCGATCTACCTGGGCATCCTCGGTCTGCTGATCGCGTTCCTCGCGACCGCGATCGTCTTCGGGCGCCGGGCCGAGCGGGCCGCGTTCAGTCAGATGGAGGGGCAGCCGGGAGCGGCAGCCGCCGTCCTCGACAACATCGGACGGGGCTGGAGCACCACTCCCGCCGTGGCGATGAACCGCAGCCAGGACGTGGTGCACCGGGCGGTCGGCAAGGCGGGCATCGTCCTCGTCGCGGAGGGCAACCCCAACCGGGTCAAGGGCCTCCTCGCCGCCGAGAAGAAGAAGATGGCCCGCATCGTCGCGGACGTGCCCGTGCACGACCTGATCGTGGGCACCGGCGAGGGCCAGGTCCCGCTGAAGAAGGTCCGCACGACCATGCTGAAGCTGCCCCGTGTGCTCACCGGACCCCAGGTCACCGTCACCAACGACCGGCTGCGCGCCATGGGCGACCTGATGAGCAACATGCCCCTGCCGAAGGGTCCGATGCCCAAGGGCATGCGGATGCCGAAGGGCCCCAAGACGCGATAGGCCCACCGGGCCGAGGACGAACGGAGGGCGCCGGAACCATCGGGTTCCGGCGCCCTCCGTCGTTTCGCCGGTCGCTTCGTCCGCCATCTCTTCGTCCGCCGTCACCCCCTGTCCCCGTCACTCCGTCCGCCGTCACTCCGGTGCGGGAGTCCGCCCGCCTTCCGTACCGACGGGAAAGCCGTACCGGCCAGGGAGCCGCGCCAAGAGAGAGGCCCGGGGAAGCGGTACCGACGGAGAGCGCGGTCCGTACCGACGGAGAGCGCGGGAAAGAGGTAAGAGGGAAGAGGGAGCGGCCCCGTGGAGGAGCGGCTCCCTCTTGACCACCCGGACTCCGGTCAGCGGCCGGAGCGGAAGGGCCCGGCGGGACGCGGCGGAACGCGGTGATCAGACGCGGACGCGGACGCGCGGACGACGATCAGATCCGGACTTCGAGCGACCGTGCCAGCTTGTCGTGCAGACCACGACCGTCGCGGTCCCAGACCAGGGGCGGGATGCCGAGGCACAGCAGGACGCTGCGCAGGAGCGCGCGCAGGGGGCGGATGTGGCCGCCGTCCTCGGCGATGACCCGGAGCCCGAAGAGGCGGCGGCCGGGGGTGAAGCCGACCGTGCCGACGGTGAGCACGTTCAGGACGAAGAGCACCAGCAGGGCCCAGTTGCTGGTGCTCTGCTGATAGCCGTCGGTGAACAGACCGTATGCGATCAGCAGGCACAGGGCCCAGTCGACGGCGAGGGCGCCCAGTCGGCGCCCCGGGCGGGCGATCGAGCCGGGGCCCGTCTCGGGCAGACCCAGTTGCTGACCCCGGTAGCCGAAGTCGACGCCCGCGCTCTCCGCGGCCTCGCGGGGGCCGGAGAGCCACGATCCGATTGCTTGCCTCTTGTCCACCCGTCCACGGTAACCGGGCGCGCGGACGGATCAGCGCCGGGGGTGCGGCGGGGCCCGCCGGGTTGACGGCCCTGGACGGGGCGGACGGGGGCGGAACCCGTGGGAGGCCCGGCGGGACGGGGCCCGGCGGACGGATCGGCCGGGCCGGTTAACTTCGGCGAAACAAATGGGTCACGCTCGGGAAATCCCGCGTCCCTAAGGTCGGGGCGAGCGTGCGCCACCGCACTGGCGCGCGAACGAGTTGCAACCCCGCCCCTCCCGGGTCGGGACGAGGAGGAGTTGGATGTTCCAGAACGCCGACGAGGCCAAGAAGTACTTCGCCGACAACGACGTCAAGTTCGTCGACGTCCGCTTCTGCGACCTGCCGGGAGTGATGCAGCACTTCACCATCCCGGCCTCGGCGTTCGACCCGGACGAGGAGCTGGCGTTCGACGGTTCGTCGATCCGCGGTTTCCAGGCGATCCACGAGTCCGACATGGCACTCCGTGCCGACCTGTCGACGGCCCGGGTCGACCCGTTCCGCCGGGACAAGACCGTCAACATCAACTTCTTCATCCACGACCCGATCACGGGCGAGCAGTACAGCCGCGACCCGCGCAACATCGCCAAGAAGGCGGAGGCGTACCTGGCCTCCACCGGGATCGCGGACACCGCGTTCTTCGGCCCCGAGGCCGAGTTCTACGTCTTCGACTCGGTGCGGTTCAGCACCTCCGCGAACGAGGGCTTCTACCACATCGACTCCGAGGCGGGCGCCTGGAACACCGGTGCGGTCGAGAACAACCGCGGCTACAAGGTCCGCTACAAGGGCGGCTACTTCCCGGCCCCGCCGGTCGACCACTTCGCCGACCTGCGCGCAGAGATCTCCCTGGAGCTGGAGAACGTGGGCCTCCAGGTCGAGCGCCAGCACCACGAGGTGGGCACCGCCGGTCAGGCCGAGATCAACTACAAGTTCAACACGCTGCTCGCCGCGGCCGACGACCTGATGCTCTTCAAGTACATCGTGAAGAACGTCGCCTGGCGCAACGGCAAGACCGCGACCTTCATGCCGAAGCCGATCTTCGGTGACAACGGTTCGGGCATGCACGTCCACCAGTCGCTGTGGAGCGGCGGCGAGCCCCTCTTCTACGACGAGCAGGGCTACGCGGGCCTCTCGGACACCGCCCGCTACTACATCGGCGGCATCCTCAAGCACGCGCCGTCGCTGCTGGCGTTCACCAACCCGACGGTGAACTCGTACCACCGTCTGGTGCCCGGCTTCGAGGCCCCGATCAACCTGGTGTACTCGCAGCGCAACCGCTCCGCCGCGATGCGCATCCCGATCACCGGCTCCAACGCGAAGGCCAAGCGCGTCGAGTTCCGCGCCCCGGACCCGTCCTCCAACCCGTACCTGGCCTTCTCCGCGCTGCTGCTCGCGGGCCTCGACGGCGTCAAGAACAAGATCGAGCCGGCCGAGCCGATCGACAAGGACCTCTACGAGCTGGCTCCCGAGGAGCACGCGGGCGTGGCCCAGGTCCCGACCTCCCTCCCGGCGGTGCTCGACGCCCTGGAGAGCGACAACGAGTACCTCCAGGCCGGCGGGGTGTTCACCTCCGACCTGATCGAGACCTGGATCGACTACAAGCGGACGCACGAGATCGCCCCGATCCAGCTCCGTCCGCACCCGCACGAGTTCGAGCTGTACTTCGACCTGTAAGCCGCTGACGGGGTCCGACCCCGCCCGAGCGACGAGAGGCCGCCGATCCCCCTCGGGACCGGCGGCCTCTTTCGGTCTGTGGAAACGTCGCATGGGCGAGGCCCCGCTCCTCTTCGAGCACGGCGGGCTCTGACGCGCAGACACGACGATGCCCCCACCGAAAGAGTGGGGGCATCGTCGTCAGATGGCGAGCACGTGCTGGAGGGCGGTAGCCACCTTGAGCATGGTCTGGTGGGAGAGGGCGCCCAGGTCGCCTCGGATCTCGTCGCGGTAGAGCGGCCCGAGGTCATCGCACAGCACCCGCCCCACGAGCGGATCGTCCTTCCCCAGCTCGACGATGCTGGGAAGCTCCGGTTTCACAGATGTGGTGATGCGGACGACGATGAGATCGTCGAGCGCACGGTTCCGCGCGTTGTTCGACACCACGAGCCAGGGTTTGAGGCCATGCCCGAGATCCGCTCGGTACACACGCCCTCGAACCGGAACGATGTCGCTCATTCACCCGCCCCGACGCGGCTCCGGCGGCGAGCCCCGCGGTCCCGCATGGCTGCGGCGTAGGCGCGATCCTCGTCATCCTGAGCTGCCGCGAGGGCGGCGTAGCCGTTCTCCAGCACCTTTTCCTGGACCGCGACGCGGCCGGCGTTGAGCAGCGCGCGAAGGATCTCGGAGTCAGAGGTGTCGTCGGCCACCTTTATTCCAGTGACCTGGCAGAGCGCGAGCGCCTCCGGACTGTCGTGCCGACGCACCCGTTCCATCGCTTCTTCGACGAGAGCGTCCAAGGGGACGCTCTTGCGGGTCTTGATGCTCATGCATCATATTGTGCAGCAGTTTATGCATCAAGTCAAAGACGGCTTCTTGCCTCGCCCCCTCCGCTTCCACCCGGCCTCGGGTCCGTACCCGCGTCCGCGCCGACCGCCACGGGCAGGCTGTGTGCACGGCGATACGGCCGGACCGAACGGAACACGCTCCTCCCCCGAACAGGTGAGCAACCGCCCCCGTTCCGGTCATCGGCCCGGATGGTCCCGGTGCCGCCCGCCTCACGGGAATAAGCGGATCAACCGGCATGAAACACCGCACGTTCTTGAGGAAAAACTCACAATCCGTCCTCTGCTGTCACCCCGGTGTGAGGGCCTAGCATCTGGGCATGACGGTCCTGCCTGACGACGGGCTCCCGCTGGCCGCCGAGTTCCCTGAAGCGACCCATGAGCAGTGGCAGCGCCTCGTGGAAGGCGTGCTGCGCAAGTCGGGTCGGGACGCCTCGGGGGACGACGCCGAGCGGGCGCTGTCCACCACCATCGAGGACGGGCTCACCACCCGGCCCCTGTACACCGCGCGGGACGCGGTGGCCGACGCCGGGTTCCCCGGGTTCGCGCCCTTCGTCCGGGGCGGGCGGCCCGAAGGGGTGGTCTCCGGTGGCTGGGACGTGCGGCAGCGGCACACCGGGAGCGACCCCGCGCGGGTCAACGAGGACGTGCTCACCGATCTGGAGAACGGGGCCACCTCGGTCTGGCTGGTGCTGGGGCCGGGCGGGCTGACCCCCGACGGACTCGGCCGGGCGCTGGACGGGGTGTACCTGGACCTGGCGCCCGTCGCCCTGGAGGCGGGCGAGGGGTACGGGGCGGCCGGACGGGCCCTGCTGGCGCTGCACGAGGAGCGCGGCGCGGACCCGGCGCTGGTGCGCGGACGGCTGGGCGCCGACCCCCTCGGGTACGAGGCCCGCTCCGGACGCCCGACCGGCACCGGGGACGCGGTGGAGCTGGCGCGGGCCGCCCTCGCGCGGTGGCCGGGCGTCCGGGCACTGACCGCCGACGCGCTGCCGTACCACGAGGCCGGGGCC
This sequence comes from Streptomyces sp. JNUCC 64, assembly GCF_054484115.1. Taxonomy (NCBI): domain Bacteria; kingdom Bacillati; phylum Actinomycetota; class Actinomycetes; order Kitasatosporales; family Streptomycetaceae; genus Streptomyces; species Streptomyces sp. JNUCC 64. The sequence continues at coordinate 6,282,013 of NZ_CM137015.1, read as the reverse complement.
TCGGCCGTCCAGGAACTGGGACTGTCGCTGGCGACCGGGGTGGCCTATCTGCGACTGCTCACCGACGCGGGGCTGGACGTCGCCGAGGCGTGCGGACAGCTGGAGTTCCGGTACGCGGCGAGCGCCGACCAGTTCCTGACCATCGCCAAGTCGCGGGCGGCCCGGCGGCTGTGGGCCCGGGTCGCGGAGGTCTCCGGCGCGCCGGGTCCCGTCGGGGCGCAGCGGCAGCACGCGGTGACGTCGTCGGTGATGATGACCCGGCGCGACCCGTGGGTGAACATGCTGCGGACGACGCTGGCCGCGCTGGGCGCCGGGGTCGGCGGGGCGGACGCGGTGACGGTGCTGCCGTTCGACGAGGCGATCGGGGCGCCGGACGCGTTCGCGCGCCGGATCGCCCGCAACACCTCGACGATCCTGGTGGAGGAGTCGCAGCTGGCCCGGGTGACCGACCCGGCGGGCGGCTCCTGGTACGTGGAACGACTGACGGACGAACTCGCCCACGCGGGCTGGGAGTTCTTCCGGGAGGTGGAGCGCGCGGGCGGACTGCCCGGGGCGCTGCGGTCCGGGTTCGTCGCCGAGCGGTTGGCCGCGACCTGGGCGGCGCGGAAGCGACGGCTGGCGACCCGGCGGGAGCCGGTGACGGGCGTCAGCGAGTTCCCGTCGCTGGTGGAGCGGCCGGTGGAGCGGGCGGCGCCGGACGCCCGGGTGTCCGGGGGGCTGCCCCGGGTGCGCCGGGACGAGGACTTCGAGGCGCTGCGGGCCCGCGCGGACGCGCACCTCGCGCGCACCGGCGTCCGGCCCCGGGTGTTCCTGGCGGCGCTGGGCCCGGCCGCCGAGCACACCGCGCGGGTCACGTTCGCCGCGAACCTGTTCCGGGCCGGGGGGATCGAGCCGGTCCACGATCCGGTGACGGTGGACGCGGAGTCGGCGGCCGGGGCGTTCGCGGCGAGCGGCGCCGGGATCGCGTGCCTGTGCTCCGGTGACGACCGGTATCTGACGGAGGCGGGTCCGGTCGCCGCCGCGTTGCGGGGGGCGGGCGCCGGGCGGGTGCTCCTGGCGGGCCGTCCGGCGGACCGTCCGGGGGTGGCCGTGGACGGTCACGTCTTCGCGGGCGGCGACGCGGTGGAGACCCTGGCCTCCGTTCTCGACCAGCTGGGAGTGGCGTGATGGCGATCCCCGACTTCACCGGTGTCGAGCTGGGCGACGCGCCCGGCACGGGTTCCGAGGAGCTGTGGCGGACGGCGGTGAAGGAGGCCACCGGGCAGGGCGACGAGACGCGCTGGGAGACCCCGGAGGGCATCCCGGTGAAGCGGCTGTACACCGGGCGGGACCTCGCGGAGCTGGACTTCCTGGACACCTATCCGGGGATCGCCCCCTATCTGCGCGGCCCGTACCCGACGATGTACGTCAACCAGCCGTGGACGATCCGGCAGTACGCGGGGTTCTCGACGGCGGAGGAGTCCAACGCGTTCTACCGGCGCAATCTGGCCGCCGGGCAGAAGGGGTTGTCCGTCGCCTTCGACCTGCCGACGCACCGGGGGTACGACAGCGACCACCCCCGGGTCACCGGCGACGTGGGCATGGCGGGCGTGGCCATCGACTCGATCCACGACATGCGGCAGCTCTTCGACGGCATCCCGCTGGACCGGATGACGGTGTCGATGACGATGAACGGCGCGGTGCTGCCGGTGCTGGCGCTGTACATCGTGGCGGCCGAGGAGCAGGGCGTGCCGCCGGAGCGGCTGGCGGGGACCATCCAGAACGACATCCTCAAGGAGTTCATGGTCCGCAACACGTACATCTATCCGCCGGAGCCGTCGATGCGGATCATCTCCGACATCTTCGCGTACACCTCGCGGCGGATGCCCCGCTACAACTCGATCTCCATCTCCGGGTACCACATCCAGGAGGCGGGGGCGACGGCCGACCTGGAGCTGGCGTACACCCTGGCGGACGGGGTGGAGTACCTGCGGGCGGGGCGGGCGGCGGGGCTGGAGGTGGACGCGTTCGCGCCCCGGCTGTCGTTCTTCTGGGCGATCGGCATGAACTTCTTCATGGAGATCGCCAAGTTGCGGGCGGCGCGGTTGCTGTGGGCCCGGCTGGTCCGGGAGTTCGGGCCGTCGAACCCCAAGTCGCTGTCGCTGCGCACCCATGCGCAGACCTCGGGGTGGTCGCTGACCGCGCAGGACGTGTTCAACAACGTGACGCGCACCTGTGTGGAGGCGATGGCGGCGACCCAGGGGCACACCCAGTCGCTGCACACCAACGCGCTGGACGAGGCGCTGGCGCTGCCGACGGACTTCTCCGCGCGGATCGCCCGCAACACCCAGCTGCTGATCCAGCAGGAGTCGGGCACCACCCGGGTCATCGACCCGTGGGGCGGCAGCGCGTACGTGGAGCGGCTGACGTACGACCTGGCGCGGCGGGCGTGGGCGCACATCCGGGAGGTGGAGGCGGCGGGCGGGATGGCGCGGGCGATCGAGGCGGGCATCCCCAAGCTGCGGGTGGAGGAGGCGGCGGCCCGGACGCAAGCGTGGATCGACTCCGGGCGGCAGCCGGTGATCGGCGTCAACAAGTACCGGGTGGACGACGACGAGCGGATCGAGGTGCTGAAGGTCGACAACTCCTCCGTCCGCGAACAGCAGGTCGCCAAGTTGCGGCGACTGCGGGCGGAGCGCGACGAGACGGCCTGCCGGGACGCGCTGCGCGCCCTCACCGACGCGGCGGGGAAGGCACCGGGCCCCGGTCTGGACGGCAACCTGCTGGCGCTCGCGGTGGACGCGGCCCGCGCCGAGGCCACCGTCGGGGAGATCTCCGACGCGTTGGAGCGGGTGTACGGACGGCACGCGGGGCAGATCCGTACGATCTCGGGTGTGTACCGCACCGAAGCAGGCACCTCGCCGTCCGTGGCCCGCACCCGGGCGCTGGTCGACGCCTTCGCCGAGGCGGAGGGCCGCCGTCCGCGCATCCTGGTGGCGAAGATGGGGCAGGACGGCCACGACCGGGGACAGAAGGTGATCGCGACGGCGTTCGCGGACCTCGGCTTCGACGTGGACGTGGGCCCGCTGTTCCAGACCCCGGCGGAGGTGGCGCGGCAGGCCGTCGAGGCGGACGTGCACATCGTCGGGGTGTCCTCGCTGGCCGCCGGGCACCTCACCCTGGTCCCGGCGCTGCGCGAGGAGCTGGCGCGCGAGGGCCGCGAGGACATCATGATCGTGGTCGGCGGGGTGATCCCGCCGCAGGACGTGGCGGCGCTGCATGAGGCGGGCGCGGCGGCGGTGTTCCCGCCCGGCACCGTCATCCCGGACGCGGCGTACGACCTGGTGGACCGGTTGTCCGGGCTGCTCGGCCACGAGTCCGGGGAGCGGTGACCCGGGGGCCGTGGCGAGGACGATCGATCTCGACGGGTACGTACGGGGGGTGCTCGACGGCCGACGGGCCTCGATCGCCCGGGCGATCACGCTCGTGGAGTCGGCCCGGGCCGACCACCGGGCCCTGGCGCAGGAGCTGCTGACCGCGCTGCTGCCGCACGCCGGGCGCTCCCGGCGGGTGGGGATCAGCGGGGTGCCGGGGGTCGGCAAGTCGACGTTCGTCGACGCCCTGGGGACGGCGCTGACCGGGCGGGGTCACCGGGTCGCGGTGCTCGCCGTCGATCCCTCGTCCACCCGGACCGGCGGGTCGATCCTCGGGGACAAGACCCGGATGGAGCGGCTGGCGGTGGATCCGGCGGCGTTCGTCCGGCCCTCCCCCACGGCGGGCACCCTGGGCGGGGTGGCGCGGGCCACCCGGGAGTCGATGGTGGTGATGGAGGCTGCCGGGTACGACGTGGTGCTGGTGGAGACGGTCGGGGTGGGCCAGTCGGAGACGGCCGTCGCGGAGATGGTGGACACCTTCCTGCTGCTGTCGCTGGCCCGCACCGGGGACCAGTTGCAGGGCATCAAGAAGGGCGTGCTGGAGCTGGCGGACGTGATCGCCGTCAACAAGGCCGACGGCCCCCAGGAACGCGACGCCCGCGCGGCGGCCCGGGAGCTGGCGGGCGCGCTGCGGCTGCTGCGGACGCCGGACGCCGCGTGGCACACCCCGGTGCTGAGTTGCAGCGCCCGGGAGGGCACCGGGCTGAACGCGGTGTGGGAGCGGGTGGAGGAGCACCGCGCGCTGCTCGACGGGACGGGCGCGCTGGCCGCGAAGCGGCGGGAGCAGCAGGTGGACTGGACCTGGTCGATGGTCCGGGACGAGCTGTGGGAGCGGTTGCGCTCCCACCCCCCGGTACGGGCGCTGGTACCGGAGCTGGAGCGGCGGGTACGGGACGGCGAGCTGACGGCGACCCTGGCGGCCCGCCGGATCCTGGACGCCTTCGGGGACGGGGGCGGGACCCCGAACGGAGACGGGACCGGGCACGAGGCCACAGACGGGACCTCGTAGCGCGGGGCTGCTCCCCGGACGCGCGGTCCCGGGTCCCGGTCCGGAGACCGGGACGGGGGCGGGACCCCGGACGGGGACGGAACCGGGCACGGGGCCACGGACGGGACCTCGTAGCGCGGGGCTCCCCGGACGCGCCGGTCCCGGACGCGCGGGCCCGGGCACGCGTCCCCCGGCACGGCCGGGGGACGGGCACGTTCCGCGTACGGCCCGACGCGGTCGGAGGACGGGCGCGGAGACAGGGCGGCATACCCCGTCCGGGCGGATGTCATGCCGCCGGACGGGACGGGAGCGCGCGATTCACCCGTTCGGCGGCACTCCGTTCGCCGCCGGGCGGCGGGCGGCGGACGCTCGGGGCACCGGGTCCCCGGCGGCCCCCACCGGGGGACCGCCGCTCGGCACTGGCCGGGGGACCGCCCTTCGAGGGGAGAACCCATGAGCAGCAGCACACCCCCGCCCACCGGCGGGGCGGGTACCGGCGGGGCGCCGACGCCGCACCGGAAGTCGTCGTCGCACGACGGGTGGGTCACCGGGGGGACCGTCTTCGCCGGAGTCCTGATGCTGGTCTCCGGTGTGCTGGCGGTCCTGAACGGGATCGCGGCCATCGCCGAGGACGACGTGTACGCGACGGTCGGCGACTACGTCTTCGAGTTCAACCTGACCAGTTGGGGCTGGATCCACCTCGTCCTCGGGGTGCTGGTGGCGATCGTGGGCTACGGCATCCTCAAGGGCGCCGACTGGGCGCGGGCGCTCGGCGTGGGGCTCGCCGCGCTGAGCGTGGTCCTCAACTTCATCTGGCTGCCGTACCAGCCGCTGTGGGCGCTGGTGAGCATCGCCATCGGCGTCTTCGTGATCTGGGCGCTGTGCAGCTCGCCGGGGCATGAGGACGCGGTGCTCTGACCGTTCCGCAACGGTCACCGTGACGGCCGGCCCGCGCTCCGCGGGCCGGCCGTCACGTCCGTGCGCCCCGGAACCCGACGGCCGGCTCCGCTCACACGCCGGGTTCCGCCGCGATGACGCCCGCCGCGATCGACGCCTCCAGGGCGGCGTGGTCGGCGGCGTTCGCCGTCGCGTAGCGCAGCGCGAAGTCCGCGACGGCCCGGTCGAAGGTGTCTCCGTTGCCGAGGTAGGCGGCGAGCGCGATCCGGTCCCCGGAGCGGGCGTGGGCGCGGGCCAGGGAGGCCCCGCACAGTCCCGCGTAGCGGACGAGCTGCCCCGCGGCGAGGGTGGCGAGGTCCACCGAGCCCTTCATGTCCCGTAGCTGGCGCCAGTAGTAGGAGCGTCCCTGGGGGCCGGTCATCCAGCCGAGGAAGATGTCGCTGGCGGCCTGGGTGAGCCGTTGTCCGGCGACGACCCGGCGGCCGGGATGGTCGTAGACGCCGTTCGGGAGGTGTTCCTCCAGGACGGACGCGCTCGCCTCCTTGATCTGGAGGAACAGCGGGTCGGTGTCGTCGCGGCCGGTGAGCAGCACGATGAAGCAGCGGGTGCCGACGCTGCCGACGCCGACGACCTTGCGGGCGGCGTCCACGAACCGGTAGCGGTCCAGGAGGACCCGGCGCTCCTCGGAGAGGGTGGAGCGGTAGTCGCTGAACATCTTGCGCAGTTCGGTGAGGTCCGGTCCGGCGACCCGTTCGACGAGCGGCGGATCGTCGACGATCCGGCGGCGCCCGTCGACCACCGCGGTGAGCTTGCCGAGGGCCTGGAGGCTGGTGCGGCGCCGGGCCCGGGCGAAGGTGGCACGGGCCTGCTTGCGTCCGCTGGGGCGGATCAGCCGCATGATGCCGGTGGTGTCGATGTGGTTGTACCAGACGTCCAGTTCGCCGAGCGCGGCGAGCCGGCGGATCATCAGCCGGTACTGGGTGACGCTCTCCCGCGCGGCGCGCTGGGCGGTGGTCTTGCCGAAGCCGTTGTCCCGGGCGGCGACGGCGGCGCTCGCGGCGAGGCGTTTGACGTCCCACTCGAAGGGCCCGGGGAAGGTCTCGTCGAAGTCGTTGACGTCGAAGAGCAGGGCGCGCTCGGGCGAGGCGAAGAGCCCGAAGTTCAGCAGATGGGCGTCACCGCAGAGCTGGACGGTGAGCCCGGTGTTCTCGGTGGCGGCGAGGTCACCGGCCATCACGGCGGCGGCGCCGCGCAGGAACGCGAACGGGGAGAGCGCCATCCGTCCGTAGCGGATGGGGAGCAGTTCGGGGACCCGGTCGGCGCCCTGGCGTTCCAGGACGGCGACCGGGTCGGGGCGGCCGACGGCCGGGATCCAGGCGCCGTGGGCGCTGCGGGGGACCCGTTTGCGGGCGAGGCGGCCCCGTTCGGCGCGGGCCCCGGGCGTGCGGTCCGCGGGCCGTCCGACGGGGATCACTCCGTCCACCGGGGGTCGGCGGTCGGGGTCCTGGGGTTCCTCGGCACGATCAGCCTCCCGGGGTACGCCGCGTGATGCCCCCAGTGAACGGGAACCGGCCCCGGGCCGCACCGCCGGTGGGCGAACGGGTGAGCCCGGAGCGGGGCCCACCCGTCGAGCCCGGACCCGGGCCGGGGAACGCTCCCCCGGTCCGGGCCCCGCCCCGGACGGCGGCTCCGGAGGCCCGGTGCGACGGCCGTCCCGGTGGTCGTCGCACCGGGACGGCCACCGCCACGACGACCGCCCGGTGACGGCGGCGCGCCGCCGGATTCCGACGGCTCGGCCGCCCCGACGGCCCTAACGGCTGTAGCGCATGAACGCCCGGACCATGTGGCAGGTGACGTCCGACGGCGGGTGGATGCCGACCTGGGCGGCGGTGGAGCGGATGGTGCGGTTCTGCGCCTGGTTCGGCAGATAGACCCCCGCGTCGAGCAGGGCGATGGCGAGCCGCATCGCCTTGAGCCTGCGGTTGTGGGTGACGTACCACTCACGGGGCCGTCCGGCGGGCAGCGGCCGCTTCCTCTCGGGGGTGTACGGGACGTCGATCGGCAGGGACTGTTGCGCGGGTGCGGCAACGGGCACGGGCGTCCTCCTGTTCGTCGTCGGGGGCTCCTCGCGAACCCCCTCGAACTGTCTCCATTTTACCGCCCCCCACTGACAATCGCCCCTGGCCAGGCGCTATTTGACGACTCCGGACGGCACCCCGGAACGCCCCGTCACCGACCCCGGCACGGCCCTCGGCGCGATCCTCGCCGCGGTCCTCGGCACCGAGGGCGGTACGGCCTTCGCCACGGCCCGCGCCACCGCCCCCCGCCCACCCCCGGAGCACCTCACCGCGCCCCCTCCACAGGTGCCCCGCCCACCCGGCCCCCGAACCACCCGCGCCGCCCCTCGCCCCCGGTGTCCGCCCCTCACCACCCCCCTCCCCTCCCCGCCCCTCCGGTCCCGTCCGCGCCGGGGTGTGGGCTTCGTTACCCCGTTTTTGCCCGGGCGCGTTGAGAAACGCCCCCACCGGACGCGTACCTGTCACCACGGGCCGCACGTCCGGCCGGTCCGGCTCCCGGGGCACCCCCGGGCCCCCACACCACCGGAGGACGGCATGGACGTACACAGCCCCCAGGACAGCGGCCGGGACGCGCTGGGACTGCTCCGGGAGGCGGCCGCCGGACTCGCCGCCCTGCACACCCGGTTCGCCCACCGGCACGGGCTGCACCCCACGGACGTCCGGGCCCTCGCCTGGCTGCTGGACGCCCGGGGGGCGGGCACCCCGGTGACCGCCGGGCTGCTCGGGTCCCGGCTCGGCCTCAACTCCGCCGGGACGACCGCCCTGGTGGACCGGCTGGAGCGGGCGGGACACGTCCGGCGGGTCCCGGACCCGCACGACCGGCGCCGGGTGCTCATCGCCCTGGAGCGGCGGGCCGTCACCCTCGCCAGAGCCGTGCACGCCCCGCTGCTCGACCGGTCGGCGGAGCTGTTGAAGGAGTACGACGAACGGCAGCTCGACGCGGTGCGGGAGTTCCTGAGCACGGTGCTGGAGGCGGCCCGCGCGGAGTGCGCCGACCCCGGTCCAGGGACCGTGCCGGTGCCGCGCCCCCGGCGGGGACGGGCCACCCGGCCGCTGCCGAGGCGGTCGCCGGGCCGGTAGCCCACCGGGTAACACGGGGTTCACATTCGGGCAACGGCCGGGAAATCGCGTCTTGGCACTGTCGTACCCGGCACCGCCCCGCCGGGGCGCGCCCCCGCAGGACCCGCGGTTCCCGCACAGACCGCGTAGCTGAGACGCCCCTAAGGATGTGTCCCGTGACGTTCAAGGCCGAGTACATCTGGATCGACGGCACCGAGCCGACGGCCAAGCTCCGTTCCAAGACGAAGATCATGCCGGGCGCCCCCGCCGGGCTGGACGGGCTGCCGCTGTGGGGCTTCGACGGGTCGAGCACCAACCAGGCCGAGGGCCACGCGTCCGACCGCGTCCTCAAGCCGGTCTTCGTCTGTCCGGACCCGATCCGCGGCGGGGACGACGTCCTGGTGCTGTGCGAGGTGCTGAACACCGACCTGACCCCGCACTCCTCCAACACCCGGGCGGCGCTCGCCGAGGTCGCGGAGCGGTTCGCGGACCAGGAGTCGGTCTTCGGCATCGAGCAGGAGTACACGTTCTTCGAGGGCGACCGCCCGCTGGGCTTCCCCGAGCGGGGCTTCCCGGCTCCGCAGGGCGGTTACTACTGCGGCGTGGGCGTGGACGAGATCCACGGCCGTCCGATCGTGGAGGCGCACCTGGAGAACTGCCTCGTCGCGGGTCTCGGCATCTCCGGCATCAACGCCGAGGTGATGCCCGGGCAGTGGGAGTTCCAGGTCGGTCCGCTGGCCCCGCTGGAGGTCTCCGACCAGCTCTGGGTGGCCCGCTGGCTGCTGTACCGCACGGCGGAGGACTTCGAGGTGTCCGCGACCCTGGACCCGAAGCCGGTCAAGGGCGACTGGAACGGCGCGGGCGCGCACACCAACTTCTCCACCCGGGCGATGCGCGAGGGCTACGACGCGATCATCACCGCCTGCGAGTCGCTGGGCGAGGGCTCCAAGCCGATGGACCACGTCAAGAACTACGGCGCGGGCATCGACGACCGGCTGACCGGTCTGCACGAGACCGCCCCCTGGAACGAGTACTCGTACGGGGTCTCCGACCGGGGCGCCTCGGTGCGCATCCCGTGGCAGGTCGAGCAGGAGGGCAAGGGGTACATCGAGGACCGCCGCCCGAACGCCAACGTGGACCCGTACGTCGTGACGCGTCTGATCGTGGACACCTGCTGCGCCGCGCTGGAGAAGGCCGGACAGGTCTGATCCCGCCGCTCCCTCCTCCCGTGGGGCGCCCGCCGAGACCGGCGGGCGCCCCACCGGCGTTTCCCCGGCCCACCGGCGTTCCCCGCCCCGAGCCGTCGCCCGCTCGCCCGCTCGGTCGCTCGGTCCACCCCTCCGCCGCCCCGCTCCGTCCGGCCCGCGCCGCCCACCGACCGGACCGGACGTTCCGGTACCGGTCGTTCCTCCCCTCCGGAGCCGCACTGTCCACCTGTTGGGACGATGTCGCGTACACCAACCAGTGTGACGCGCCCCTCAACGGCATGTATCCGCAGGTCAGTTAGGAGCAACCGGACTTCCCCAGGAGAACGACGCGTCCACGGAGTGAGAGGAGATTCCTGACGGACGGACGCTTCTGGTTCAATGACGGCATGGCCAGCCACCGGAACGCAGCGACGGGACACCCCGACGTGTACACCCTGGAGCCCTTCTGGCCGTCCCGACAGCACCACGACTTCGATCGGGTGTGTCGCCGCGCACGGAACGCGCGGGCCCTCTAAAGCCGTTCACCCCGGCCTTCGGCCAGCGCGCACGACGTACGTCCCGACGGGGCGGGTCCACAGACCCGCCGCGCTCGACTCCCACGACGGCATCTCGCGCGAAAGAGCTGACCCCTCATGGCGAACACCCGTTCCTTCCCGGCGAACACCTCCCGTCCGGGTGCCCCCTACCCCCAGGGCCCCTCCTACTCCCCGGCCCCCGGCTACCCCGCCACCTCCACGGCCACCGCCCCCGCCTACGGCAAGCCCCTCGGCGGCCGCCCCGGCGCCACCGGCTCCCCCGCCCGCCGCGGGCTGCGCGCCGTGGACCGGGACGAGGTCGTGGACGTCACCGACTTCCTCCCGCCGGGCGCCACCTGGCTGCCCGCCCCCCAGCACACCCTGCCGACCCTGCCCGGCCAGCCGCCGATGATCGGCTACCTGGTGCTGGTCCCCGCCGACCAGCAGCGGCTGCTGCCCGTCCCCCAGGCGCCGTCCGCCCCGGGTGCCGTCGAGGGCGACGGCCTGGTCCAAGTGGACCCGGTGCGCCGGACCGCCCAGGTCCGCGGCCGGGACCTCGACCTGACCTATCTGGAATTCGAACTGCTGGCGCATCTGGTGGCCCACCCCGGCCGGGTGCACACCCGCGACCAGCTGGTCACCACCGTCTGGGGGTACGGACACGTCGGCGACGGCCGCACCGTGGACGTGCACGTGGCCCGGCTGCGCCGCAAGCTGGGCGCCGAGCACCGCCAGGCCATCCAGACCGTGCGCCGGGTCGGCTACAAGTACGTCCCGCCGACCGCCGAGTGACCCGTCCCTGACCAACCCGCCCTTCCCCCCGGCGCGTTGCGCTCTCGGAGGAACGTCTCCTCCCTGGGCTGAACGGTGTTCCCCCGGCGCCGCGCGCCGGGCAGGGTTCCGACCATGAAACTGTTGCTGCTGGGAGGAAGCGAGTTCGTGGGACGGGCCGTCGCCGAGGAGGCGGTGCGACGGGGATGGTCCGTCACCACCTTCAACCGGGGACGACATCCCGCGCCGGACGGCGTCACCGCGCTGACCGGGGACCGCACCGCGCCCGGAGGGCTGGCCGCGCTCTCCGACGGGGTCTGGGACGCGGTGATCGACACCTGGTCGGCCGCGCCGCGCGCCGTCCGGGACACCGCCGCGCTCCTCGCCGACCGGGTCGGGCACCACACCTACGTGTCGAGCGCGTCGGTGTACGCCTGGCCGCCCCCGGCCGGGTACGACGAGGGCCACCCCGTCGTGGCGGGCGACCCGGACGCGGACGCCACGGCCTACGCCGAGGACAAACGCGGCGCGGAACTGGCCGCCGAGGCCGCCTTCGGCCCGGAGCGCAGCCTGTCGCTGCGGGCCGGACTGATCCTCGGCCCCTACGAGAACATCCGGCGGCTGCCCTGGTGGCTGAACCGGATAGCGCGCGGCGGTGACGTCCTGGCGCCGGGACCCCGGGACCTGCCGATCCGTTACGTGGACGTCCGCGACCTGGCCGCGTTCGCCCTGGACGCGACCGCCGCCGGGCTGAACGGACCGTACAACGTCGTGGGACCCGCCGGAATCGCCACCATGGGCGAACTCCTCGACGCCTGCGCGGCCGTCACGGGTTCCGACGCGCGGCTGCGGTGGACCGACCCGGAGACCATCCGGCGGGCCGGGGTGGAGCCCTGGACCGAACTGCCGGTGTGGACCCCGCCCGACTCGGAGATGCACGACGCGCTGCACGGCCCGGACGTGTCCCGGGCGCTCGCCGCCGGGCTGGTCTGCCGGTCGCTGACCGAGACGGTCGAGGACACCTGGGCGTGGCTGACCTCCCTGGGCGGCCGGGCGCCGCAGCGGTCGGACCGCGTCTCGCCCCGGCTGGACCCGGAGACCGAGGCCCGGGTGCTGCGGGAGGCCGCCGAGACCGGCGCTGGACACTGACCACCGGTGGCGGCCGCCCGCCCGGCCGGCCGCCACCGCCACCCTCCGGTCCCGGCCTCCGCTCCCGGCCTCCGCTCCCGTCCGGTGCCCACGCCCGGAGCCCCCACCCCGGTCCGCGCCCCGGCCGACCACCGCCACCCGGCCGACTCGCCGCCCCCGGCCGGCCTGGTCCGGGCCGGTCCGGACCCCGGCCGGCCACCGCCGCCCGGCTGATGCGCGGCCCCCGGCCGTGCGTGGTCCGGACCCCTGTCCAGGACCACGTGCGGACCCCGGTGCGGAACTCCGCACGGGCCTCGGCCCGCACGTCCCGCGCGTCCCGTACGCTTCCCGCGACCCCGAGTCGTCCTTCGTTCAACATCACCGTGTCCAGGGAGTGTTCAGGGAGGGGTCGGGGGCGGGAAAATGGCTGATCACAGCCGGAGGCACGCTATCTGTGGGGTACAAGTGTGCGAAGGTGGGCGCGTGGCGGACGGAAGGGGAGGCATGCGCGGGAACGGGAGTGGCGGCGGAAGCACGGTGGGTCAGACGCGAGGCGGACCGGGCACACCGGGGGCGGGGCGGACGATCGGGGCCGTGACCGGCGACGGAGAACCGGGCCTCGCCTGGGAACAGCGGCTGGCGGCCGCCTGGGCCCGGTACGACACCCTGCCCGCGCCCGAGTTCCGGGCGCTGATCGACGCGCTGGCGGCGGAACTCCCGGCCGACAGCGCGGTCGCCGCGTTCGAGCGGGCGGGAGCCTTCGACTCCACCGGCCATCCGGCGCGCGCGGTCCCCCTGTACCGGATCGCGCTGGAGCGCGGAGTGGCGGGCGGACGCCGTCGCCGGGCCAAGATCCAGCTGGCGAGTTCGCTGCGGAACCTGGGCCGCCCCGAGGAGGGCGTGGTCCTGCTCACTCCCGAACTGGACTCGGAACAAGACGAGTTGGAAGACGCGGTACGGGCGTTCCTGGCGCTCTGTCTGGCGGACACCGGAAAGGAACGGGAGGCGCTGGCCCTGGTGCTCGGTGCGCTCGCTCCCCATCTCCCCCGCTATCAGCGGTCGTTGGGCCACTACGCGCGGCGGCTGAACGCCCCTTCCGGCTCCTGACCGGGCGGACCCGCGGGGGTGCTCCGTCCGGGGCGCCCCGGTGACCTCCGTCCGGTTCGTTCGTTGCGCTGGTCGTGCAGTCACAGGATGTCGCCACGCGCCCCGACCACCCGACCGGCCCGGCCGCCCCCGACGAACGGGCCGAGGCCGCGCTCGTCGAGCACTACGCCCGGCTGACCCGGCTCGCCTATCTGGTGCTGCCGCCCTCACTGCCCCGGGAGCGGCGGGTGCTCACCGCGCACGGACTGGTCCAGCGGGCGCTGCCGCGCGCGCGGGCCGCCGGGCGGGAGGCGGGCGTGGTGGCGGCCCGGCGCTCCGACGACCCCCGCGCCGCCGACCCCGGGTACGCGCTGGTCCGGCTGCGGGTGCTGCGCTCCGCGCTGACCGCCGCGCGGCCCGCCGGGCGGCTGCGGCCCCGCCGCCCCCGGCCCGCGCTGCCCCTGGTCCGGGGGCTGCGGCTGCTCCCCCGCTCCGGCGGCGCCGAGGAACTCGCCCTCGCGCGAAGGCTGTCCGGGATGTCCGCCGAGGGACGCGCCGCCCACGCGCTGCGCGGTCTGGAGCGGCTCTCCGACGACGAGGTAGTGGACCTGCTCGCGGAGGCGGGGGCGGTCGATCCCGAGGACGCGCTGGCGGAGTCCGACGAGGCCGGCGGTCCGTACGCGGCGCTGGAGTCGCCGGAGTTCGACCCGTGCGCGCTCCAGGCCCGTCCCACCGATCTGCTGCGGCGTCGTCAGCACCTGCGGGCGGCGGGGGTGGCGCTGGCCGCGACGGTGGTGTGCGGGGCGCTGCTCGGGGCCCCCGGCGACGGTTGGGGCCCGGACGGGGCGGCGGCCCCGCCGTACGCCCGCAACCCGGCCGGTCAGGCGGCGCTCGACCCCGAGCAGCTGACCAGCGCCGAGGCCACCGCGTGGCGCGTCTCCCCCCGGACCGACTTCTCGGTGTGGCCCGCCCGGGGCGCGCTGACCGGTGACCGCGCGCTGCTGCGGCGGGCGCTCGCGGTGTGGGCCCGGCCCGGCGGGAAGGTGCGGGTCTCCGCGACCCCGGGCACCGCCGCCGGGGCGGCCCCCGGCCCCGCGCAGCTGCTGTACGCGGGCGAGACGGACGGGGCCCGGGTGGTCCTGCTCTACGACGGGCTGCGGATCGTCCGGTACGCGGAGCCGGTGGAGGGCACCGAGATCGCCGCCCTCGACCTGGCCCGGGTGGACGGGACGGAACGGGCCGGGGCCGCCGCGCTGGTGGTGGGCCGCGCCGACGGCAACGTCCGCTATCTGACGGCGCCCTGGGTGACGGGCGCGGCGGCCCGGAACCTGCGCGCGCCGGGGGCCGAGCCGCTGCCGTTGCGCACCGGGCCGGACGGGGTCACCGATCCGTTGCCGGGCCCCGGCCGCCCCGACGCCAAGACCGGGGTGTGCGGCTCGTGGGGCGCCCTCCAGGTGACCGAGGCCGGGGGCGCGACCCGGCTGCTGACGGACCTGGGCGAACTGACGCCCGCCCGGCTGACGGCCGGGGCGCCGGACGCGGCCCGGGACGCCACCGGCAAGGAGGCGCTGGCCGAGTGGGCGAGCACCGCGTGTTCGCTGGCGATGCTCCAGGGCCAGGGGGTGCGGTCGGTCAACTCGTGGGCGTACGCGCGTCAGCCGCTGCCGGGCGGGGCCGGGGACGCCCGTTGGCTGTGTCTGCGGGGGGAGACCTGGCGGGGCGGTGACGCCCGGGTGCTCGCCCAGGTCCTCGCCCCGGGCAAGCCGGTCGCGGCGGTCGCGGCGCAGGCGGCGGGCTCGCCCGCGTGCGGTGCCCGGCAGCCCCGGGTGCTGGCCGGGGCGCTGTGGAAGTCGGCGTCCGGCACCTGGCACCTGCTGGCCGCCGGGAGCGCGGAGGTCACGGAGGTCTCCACCACCGGGGACGTCACCGAGCGGGCCCGGGGCCGGTTCCTGGCGGTGCCCGCCGAGCAGGGCGCGCAGGCGGTGCTGCGCGGCCGGACCTCGGGCGGCGCGGTCGTGGACGCGCTGCACTGAGACCCGGGCCCCGCCCCGCACCGGGGCGGAGTCCGCCGGGCCCCGCCTCGTGTCGAGGCGGGGCCCGGCGGCGTGTCGGCCCGTCGGACTGTCGGGCCCGGCGGCGTGACGGGCCCGGCAAACTGTCGCGCCCGGCCGCGTGACGGGGCCGCGCCGCGCGGAGACGGGGTCCGGGGCTGCCGCCAAGGGCCAGGGCCCGCCGCCAGCCGGTCCTGTCTCCCCCCCCTCGCCCCTCCCCTCCCTCCCCTCCCTCCCCTCCCTCCCCTCTCTTCCCGTCACTTCCCGTCACTTCCCGTCGAGCAGCTTCCGGAGTGCGGGCGGGAGTCCGCCGTTGCGGGCGGTGGTGACGAGCACGGCGTCGTCGGGGCCGGTGCCGACCGCGATGGCGTCCTCGGGCCGTACGCCCTCGATCGCGTAGGCGTTCTCGACGGTGGCCTCCTCCCCGTTGTCCCGCCCGGTGTCGTGGCAGGGCGGGAGGACCGCGTCCCCGAGCTTCCGCCCGATCGCCGGACGCGCCTTCCCGGTACGGTCGTCCAGGCCCGCGTCCTGGTAAGTCCGGCCCCGGTACTCGGCCTGGAAGACGCAGGCCGCCGCCACCTCGCCCGTTCCCGTCACGGCGAGGTCGTCGACCTCGTCCCCGCAGGCGGTGAGCGACAGCAGCGCGCCCGCCACCAGCAGCGCGGCTCCGGAGCGTGCGGTCCTCTTCATCGACGTCCTCCTCGATCGGTACCGGGCGCCGTCCGCTGTACGGCGCCCGGTCCTTGGACGCGGGAGGCGTCCGGTTCGTTCAGGGGTGGTGCGGGGTGAGGGGGTGCGGGTCCGGGCGGCGGGGCGGGTCCCAGGTACCGAGGGAGGGGTCGTGGACGACGACCGGGGCGGCCCGGCCGAGGGCGGCCGCCACCATCCCGTGCGCCGACAGGGCCTCGGCGGCCCGCTCGCAGGCGTCGGCGAACAGCCCGTACAGGGCCTCCGCGCAGTCGTCCTCCTCGTCGTCGGTGAGGTCGTCGCCGTCCTCGTACCAGAATCCGAGCCGTATCGCCTCGGCGCGGAACGCGGCGGCCCCGGCCGGGTCCTCGGGGGCGCCGCCGACGCGTTCGCCGCCGGGCAGCCAGTGGGCGGGGTTCCAGCGGGCCTCGTCCGCGCCGTGGTGGCGCAGCCGCTCGTGGTAGCGGCTCTCGGTGTTGCAGCCGACCGTGAGGTACGGGCGGCGGGGGTCGTCCTCGTGTCTTCCGATGCGGAAGGAGACGACGTAGATCTCCGGGCGCAGGGCGTGGGGGAGGCGGCCGACGGCTTCGGCGGCCGCCCGGCGCAGATGCGGGGGGAAGGTGGTCATGGCGTCTTCGTGCTCCGGGTCGTCGGCGGGATTACCGGTGAGATGGGGGGTGAAGTGCCTTGTGTCGTGGGGGAATTGGACAGCGCGTCAATGGGCTGGGAGTACTCCATCACGCGGGGCGCGGGCGTGCGGACCGGTCGGTCGAGAAAGTCGGAACGGCCGGTCCGGGAGCGGTACCTGAGGTTCCGGTAACGGTCCTTCCGGGGGGCCGGGCGGGCCGTCCGGCTGCGGTTATGGTGTCCCCCATGACGACCGGGGTGCGCCGCAGGATGGGTGTCGAGGAACGGCGGCAGCAGCTGATCGGGGTCGCTCTCGACCTGTTCAGCCGTCGTTCGCCCGACGAGGTCTCGATCGACGAGATAGCCGCCGCGGCCGGGATATCCAGACCGCTGGTCTACCACTACTTCCCCGGGAAGCTGAGCCTCTACGAGGCGGCGCTGACCCGGGCGGCCGAGGACCTCGCGGGCCGGTTCCGGGAGCCGTGCGAGGGCTCCCCCGGGGAGCGGCTGCTGCGGGTGATGGGCCGGTTCTTCGACTTCGTGGACGAACACGGGCCGGGCTTCTCCGCCCTGATGCGCGGCGGGCCCGCCGTCACCACGGGCGGGCCGGGCGGGCTGGACGCCGTCCCGGCGACCAACGCCCTCGTCGACTCGGTGCGGCGGGCCGCGTACGAGCACGTCCTGCGCGAGCTGCGGGTGAGCGATCCGCCGCCCCGGCTGGAACTCGTGGTGCGGTCCTGGGTCTCGCTGGTGGAGTCGACGGCCCTGCTCTGGCTGGACCGGCGGCAGATCCCGCGCCGGGAGCTGGAGTCGCAGTTGGTGCGGGACCTGGCGGCGCTGCTCGTCGTCAGTTCCGCGTACGACGAGCGGACGGCGGGCGTACTGGCCCGGGTCCTCGCGGAGGAGCCCGCCGACGGGCCGCTGCGGGACCTGGTGGAGCGGCTGGCGCTCCCGGTACGGGTTCCGGCGGCCCGCGCGGCGGCGGTCTGAACCGTCCACGGACACGAGGGTCCGTGGGTCCGTGGCGGTCGGTGGGCCCCGGGCGGCCGGTCGGCCGGAGGCGCCCGGGGCGTGGCGGGCGGGGTCAGGGGGCGGCGGTCTCCGTGGTCCACCAGACGGTGGTGTCGGCGGGCAGGACGCCCTCGGCGGACGGCGGGCCGCTGGACAGCAGGACGGTGCCCGGGGCGGTCCAGCGCACGGCGGTGTCCGTGGTGTTGGCGGCGCAGACGAGGGTCCGGCCACCGGCCTCGCGGCGGAAGGCGAGCACCCCGTCCGGGGCGTCGAGCCAGTGGACCCGGTCGCCCGCGCCGAGCGCGGGGTGCGCCCGGCGGGCCGCGAGGGCCGCCCGGTACAGCTCCAGGGTGGAGCCCTCGACGCCGGTCTGCGCCCGGACGCTCAACGCGCCCCAGCCGTCGGGCTGCGGCAGCCAGGAGCCGCCGGGGCCGAAGCCGTACGAAGGGCCGTCCTCGGTCCAGGGGATCGGGACGCGGCAGCCGTCGCGGAAGCCGTCCTGTCCGTCGGCGCGGAAGAAGGACGGGTCCTGGCGGGCCTCGTCGGGCAGGTCCACCACGTCCGGCAGTCCGAGTTCCTCGCCCTGGTAGACGTAGGCGGAGCCGGGCAGCGCCAGCATCAGCAGGGTCGCGGCGCGGGCCCGGCGCAGTCCCGTCTCCCGGTCGCCCGGGGTGCGCAGTTGGGTGCCGAGTCCGGGCGGGTTGGCGAACCGGGTGGCGTGCCGGGTGACGTCGTGGTTGGAGAGCACCCAGGTGGTCGGGGCGCCGACGGCCCGCATGGCGTCGAGGGAGCGGTCGATGACGGCCCGCAGCGCGGGCCCGTCCCACGCGGTGGTGAGGTAGGAGAAGTTGAACGCCTGGTGCAGTTCGTCGGGGCGGACGTAGCGGGCGGTGCGCTCCACGGTCGGGGTCCACGCCTCGGCGACCAGGATGCGGTCCCCCGCGTACTCCTCCAGGACGGCGCGCCAGGTGCGGTACACCTCGTGCACCCCGTCCTGGTCGAAGAACGGCCGTTCGCCGCCGTCGAGGAGCCGTCCTCCCTCGCGGGTGCCGACGTCCGGCAGTCCGGGGGCCTTCACCAGACCGTGGGCGACGTCCACCCGGAAGCCGTCCACGCCCCGGTCGAGCCAGAACCGCAGGACGGAGCGGAACTCGTCGGCGACGGCCGGGTGGTCCCAGTCGAAGTCGGGCTGCTCGGGGGCGAACAGGTGCAGGTACCAGTCGCCGGGGCGGCCGTCGGGTTCGGTGACCCGGGTCCAGGCGGGGCCGCCGAACACCGACTCCCAGTCGTTGGGCGGGAAGGCTCCGCCGGGGCCGCGCCCGGGGCGGAAGTGGTACCGCTCGCGGGCCCGGGAGCCGGGGCCCCCGTCGAGGGCGCGACGGAACCACTCGTGCTGGTCGGAGGAGTGGTTGGGGACCAGGTCCACGATGATCCGCAGCCCGAGCGCATGGGCGTCCCGGACCAGGGCGTCGGCGTCGGCGAGGGTGCCGAACACCGGGTCCACCGCGCGGTAGTCGGAGACGTCGTAGCCCGCGTCGGCCTGCGGGGAGGCGTAGAAGGGGCTGAGCCACACCGCGTCGACCCCGAGGTCTCGCAGATGGGGCAGCCGGGAGCGGACGCCTTCCAGGTCGCCCATGCCGTCGCCGTCGGAGTCGGCGAAGCTGCGGGGGTAGACCTGGTAGATCACGGCCTCGGTCCACCAGCCGGGACGGTCGGCGGAACGGTCGGCGGCAGCGGCACCCGCGGACGGCGGGGGGCCGGGGGGCCTCGGGTGGCCGGGGGCGGGGCCGTCGGGGGGACGGGGGCCGGGGCGGTCGGCGGGGTGTGGGCTCATGGTGTGCGCGGTTCCCCTGTTCGTCGGTTCCCGGGATTCCCCGGCGCCGGGTCGGCGCGGACCCGGTTGCAAGTCCTTGCGGAAAGCATGCGCAAGAATTTCGTCACCCATGCCCGCGCGGGCCGGTGTCCCGCCCGGCGCCGGTGCGCGGGCGGGACGCCGACGGGGCGTCATGCGGCGCCGGTGCGCCGCCGGGGCGTCACGCGCCGCCGGACCACAGGTCGGGACCGAACACCTCGTAGTGGACGGCGCGGGCGGGGACGCCACGGCGGAGCAGGCCGTCGCGGAAGGACCGCAGGAACGGGACCGGTCCGCAGAGGTAGGCGGTGAGACCGGCGGGCAGGTCCAGGGCTCCGGCGTCGGCCCGGCCGGGCCGGACCCCCGGCGCGGGGCGGTGTCCGGCGAGGTCCTCGTACCAGAGGCGCAGGGTCGCGCCGGGCAGCCGGCCGGCCAGGGCGAGCAGTTCGGCGCGGTGGGCGTGGGCGCCGGGGGTCCGGTCGGCGTGGACGACGGTGACCGGGCGGGTGGCGCCGGTGTCGGCCAGCCACCCGAGGACGGAGAGCATCGGGGTGCAGCCGATCCCGGCGGAGGCGAGGAGCAGCGGGCCGTCACCGGGGGCCGGGACCAGGTCCCCGAAGGGCGCGGAGACGGTGAGCCGGTCACCGGGGCGGGCGTGCGCGTGGAGCCGGGCGGAGACCTCGCCGTCGGGGGTCCGGTCCGTACCGGTCACCCGCTTGACGGTGATGCGCCAGTGCGGGGAGCCGGGGGCGGCGGAGAGGCTGTACTGGCGTATCTGCCGTGCGCCGTCGGGCAGTTGGACCCGGACGCTGACGTACTGGCCGGGCCGGAAGGGGGGCGCGGGGGTTCCGTCGGCGGGACACAGCGTGAACGAGACGACGTCCGGCGCCTCGTCACGGCGTCCGGTGATCGTCATCGGTCGCCAGCCGTTCCCCTGGACGACCCCGGCCTCGTCGTACAGCCGGGCCTCCAGGGCGATGAGGGCGTGGGCCATCAGCCAGTAGACCTCGTCCCAGGCGGCGGCCACCTCGGCGGTGACGGTGTCCTCGCCGAGGACCCCCGTCATCGCCGCGAAGAGGTGGCGGTGGACCAGCTCGTACTGGTCGGGGGTGACGCCGAGCGAGGCGTGCTTGTGGGCGATCCGCGCGAGCAGGGCGTCCGGGCGTTCGCCGGGCCGGTCGAGGAGCGTTCCGGCGAAGGCGGCGACCGCCCCGGCGAGGGCCCGGCGCTGGGTGCCGTTGGCCTGGTTGCCCCGGTTGAAGAGGTCCCGCAGCAGTTCGGGGCGTTCGGCGAACAGCTCCCGGTAGAAGCGGTCGGTGATCCGGTCGATCGCGGCGCCGACGACCGGCAGGGTGGCGCGGACGACGGGGGCGGAGCGGGTGGACAGCACGGGGGCCTCCTGAGGGGACGGGCTCGTCATGAGCTACGGGTATTAGTGGTAAATGATCTTCATATTTGACGGCGGAAGGTGGCCTGTTCGATGGCCGGTGCGGGGGTGGAGCGGTGGCGGAGCGGGGCGCGCCGGAGGGACCCCCGGAGGAGCCCCGGAGGGCTCCGGGCAGGGCAGGGGGGCGCCGGGCGGGGGCGGGAGGGAAGGGTCGTCAGCCGGAAGGGCGGCCGACGAGTCCCATGAGGACCGGACCGGCGGGCGGGGCCGCGAGGTCCTCGACGGTCAGCGGGTCGAGCGCGGCGTAGAACGCGTTCTGGGCGTCACGCAGGGCGCGGCGCAGCCGACAGGCTCCGCGCAGCGGGCACGGGGTGTCGCCCTCGCAGGCGACCACCTCCTCCTCCCCCTCCAGATCACGGACGAGCTGGCCGACCGAGGCGTACCGGCCGGCCTCGGTGAGCGCGAGCCCCCCGCCCCGCCCGCGGCGCGCCTCGACCACGCCGAGGTGCTGGAGCCGGGCGACGGCCTTCGCCATGTGGGTGTACGGGACGTTCACCGCGTCGGCCACCTCGCGGGTGGTGAGCGGATCGCCGCCCGCCGGGGCCGCCAGGGCCATCACGGCGCGGAGCGCCAGGTCGGTGAACTTCGTCAGCCGCATGCCCTGACGGTATCAAATAGGCATTTCAGCTTCTCATTTGACTCCCGGCCCGTTCGTCGGACGGTCCGCCGGAGGTCCCTCCGGCGGACCGCCGGGGTCTGCCCGTACCGCGCCCCGTACCGCCGGTGACCGGCCGTATACCTTGGGCGCGCGCGACCGGCCGCGCCGGCACCGGCGCCCGTGCGGCCGGAGCGCGGCCCGTCAAGCCCGGCCCGCAACCGAGGGAGCCCGATGAGCCAGCAGCCCACGGCACACCCCGTCACCGATCCCGGACCCGCTTCCCCCGCCGGTCCGGGGCCCGGGCCGGACCTTCCACCGGGCGCCGTTCCCGGGGCGGCGCCCGCGCCGGGGCCCGCGCGGCTCACCGACATCGCGGCGCGGGCGGGGGTCAGCGAGGCGACCGTCAGCCGGGTCCTCAACGGCAGGCCCGGGGTCGCGGCGGCCACCCGCCGGTCGGTGCTCGCCGCGCTGGACGCGCTCGACGGGCTGGGCTACGAGCGGCCCGCGCGGCTGCGGACGCCCGGCTCCGGACTGGTCGGGCTGATCATCCCGGAGCTGGACAACCCGGTCTTCCCGGCGCTCGCCCAGGCGATCGGCCAGGCCCTGACCCAGCAGGGCCACACCCCCGTGCTCGCCACCCAGAGCCCGGGCGGCTCCTCCGAGGACGAGCTGACCGAACTGCTGGTGGGCCGGGGGGTGCGCGGGATCGTCTACGTCTCCGGACAGCACTCCGACACCACCGCCGACCCCGGCCGCTACGCCCGGCTGCGGGCCCGGGGCGTGCCGTTCGTCCTGGTCGACGGGTTCGCCCCGGGGGTGCGGGCCCCGTTCGTCTCCCCCGACGACCGGGCCGCCGCGCGGCTGGCCGTCACCCATCTGGTCTCGCTGGGGCACACCCGGGTCGGGCTGGCGCTCGGGCCGTCGCGGTTCGTCCCCGTGCGCCGCAAGGTCGAGGGCTTCGTCCGGGCGGTGCGCGAGCAGCTCGGACTCCCCGAGGAGGAGATCACCGGGCGGCTGGTCGCGCACTCGCTGTTCAGCGTGGAGGGCGGGCAGTCGGCGGCCGGGGTCCTGCTCGACCAGGGGTGCACCGGGCTGGTGTGCGCCAGCGACATGATGGCGCTGGGGGCGGTGCGCGCGGTCCGGAGCCGGGGTCTGGAGGTCCCGGCGGACGTCTCCGTCGTCGGCTACGACGACTCCCCGCTGATGGCGTTCACCGATCCCCCGCTCACCACCGTCCGCAAGCCGGTGGCCGCGATGGGGCGGGCCGCCGTACGGGCCCTGCTGGAGGAGATCGGCGGGACGCCCGCGCCGCCCGGGGAGTTCGTCTTCCTGCCCGAGCTGATCGTCCGGGGGTCCACCGGATCGGCGCCGGGCCGCAACCGGCCGCGGTCCGGCGCCGTCTCCCCCTGAGGAAACCGACGGGAGCCCCCTCCGGCATCCGGGCGCCGCCCGGTCGTGCGCGAGCCGTCACGCGAGTCGTCACACGAGTCGTGCGCGAGGAGGAGGGGGCCCGGTACGCGAGGGGGATCAGGTGCGGGACGGACCCACCCGGGGGATGATCGGACATGCGTCACCATCTGGCAGACTCTTCCCCCATGGGTGAGACGACCGTGACACGACTGGAAGGCCGGCAGCAGGCCGCCAGCGGGGGGCCAGACGCTGCTCCCCCCGACGGTTCCACACCCGTGGACGACCAGGTGGGAGCCGCTTCGCGGACCGCTCCGCGCGGGCTGAAGGCCCAGCTCAGGGCGCCGCGCAGGCCCCGGCTGTGGTTCGAGATCCTGCTGATCGCCATCAGCTACTGGACGTATTCGCTGATCCGCAACGCCGTGCCCGAGCAGAAGGCGCAGGCGATGCGGAACGCCCACTGGATCTGGGACGTCGAGCGGAGCATGGGGCTGGCCTTCGAGAAGGCCGTCAACCACGCCGTGGACTCGGTGACCTGGCTCGTCGTGGGGATGAACTACTACTACGCCACGCTGCACTTCATCGTGACGCTCGGCGTGCTCGTCTGGCTGTTCCGGCGCCATCCGGGCCGGTACGCGGCGACCCGCACCGTGCTGTTCGCGACCACCGGGGTGGCGCTGCTCGGCTACTACCTGTATCCGCTGGCCCCGCCCCGGCTGCTGACCGGCGGCGGCTTCATCGACACGGTCCTGGTCCACAACACCTGGGGGTCGATGGCCTCCGGGGACCTGAAGAACATGTCGAACCAGTACGCGGCGATGCCGTCGATGCACATCGGCTGGTCCCTGTGGTCCGGGCTCACCCTCTACTTCCTGGCCAAGGTGCCGTGGGTGCGGGTGCTGGGGCTGCTGTACCCGGTGCTCACCCTGGTCGTGATCGTCGCCACCGCCAACCACTTCTGGCTGGACGCGGTCGGCGGGATGATCTGCCTCGCCTTCGGCTACGGGGTCGCCCGCGCCTGGTACGGCGACTGGCCCTCCCGGCTGCCGCGGCTGGTCCCGTCGGACCGGAAGGTCCCGGCCGACGCGCCGGTGCCGACGGATCAGCCGGTCCCGTCGGTCCCGTCGGCCCCGTCGAAGGGGGCGGGCAGCTCCGGCTGAACGGGCGGCGGGCCGCACCGGCTGGACCGGGCGCCCACCGCACGAGCGGAGGTCCCGGAACCACCAGGGCCTCCGGAACCACCTGAACCGCTGGACCGTACGCGAGCGGGCCGGGGCACGCGCCCCGGCCCGCTCGCGCGTCCGGGGGTCAGCCCCGGTGGACGATCCGGCCCGCGACGACGGTGAGCCCGACCTCCGCCGTGGCGACCTCGTCGGCCGGGGCCAGGACCGGGTCCGGACCGAAGGCGGTGAGGTCCGCCCGGTAGCCGGGGGCGATCCGTCCGGCCACCTCCCCCTCCCCGGCGGCGAGCGCGGCGTGCGAGGTGAGCCCCTCCAGGGCCATCAGCCCGGTGAGCCCGGCGCGGGAAGACGCCGCCCCGCGCGGGACCCGGGCGGTGGCCAGCACCGACCGGGCGTCGAAGGACGCGATCGGCCAGTCCGAACCGAGCGCGACCACGGCCCCCGCGTCCCGCAGGTCCCGCACCCGCCAGGCCCGCCCGGCCCGTTCCGCGCCGAGCCGCCGCGACCAGGCGTCACTGTGGTCGGCCCGGGTGTACGCGCCGTGCGGCGGCTGCATCGAGGCGCTGACGCCCAGCCCGGCGAAGCGCGGGAGGACGTCGTCGGGGACCGTCTCGATGTGCTCGATCCGGTGCCGTCCCCGGCCGCCGGGCCCCAGCGAGGCGACGGTGTCCAGCACGTGCCGCACGGCCGCGTCCCCGATGGCGTGGGTGGCGGTGCGGACCCCGGCCGCGTGCAGGTAGCGCACGGCCTCCGCGTAGGCGCCGGGGTCGGGCCACAGCGCCTCGGTGCCCTGGCCGTGGCAGTCCGGGTGGTCGAGCCAGGCGGTGCCGCCCTCGACGGTGCCGTCCATGAAGAACTTGACCCCGCCGACCCGCCAGCCCCGGCCCCGCCGTTCCTGGAGGGCGATCAGCCCGTCGAGGGCGTCCCGGTCGGCGCCCGGCATACACCAGGGCGCGAGCCGCAGCCGCAACGGCAGCTCGTCCTCCTCGGCCACGGCGGCCAGCAGCTCCGGGTCGCCGAGGTCCATGACGTGGGCGCCGGTCAGCCCGGTGGCGGCCATGGCGGTCAGCAGCTCCAGCAGCCGGGCCCGCCGCCCGGCGTACGGGAGCCGGGGCAGCACGGGGGCGATCAGGTCCATGGCGGCCTGTTCGATCAGATGCCCGGTGGGACCGTCCGCGTCGAGGACGACCTCGGCGCGCTGGGCGAACTCCCGGGGCCCGGTGACCCCGGCGGCGGCCAGGGCCGCCCCGCTGGCCAGCGCCGAGTGCCCGTCGTACAGCCGCAGCAGGGCGGGGGCGCCGTCCAGGGCGTCCTCGATCAGCGCGCGGTGCGGGGCGGCGGCGCCGAACGCGTTGTGGTCCAGTCCCCAGCCGAGGACCCAGCCGTCGATCCGGTCGGCGGACCGGAGGGCGGCGCGCAGTCCGGCGGGGTCGGTGACCCCGCCGAGGTCGACGCCGGTGGCCAGCTCCAGCCCCCACACGGGGTGGCTGTGGGCGTCGGTGAGGCCCGGGACGAGGGTCGCCCCGGCGAGGTCGACGACCTCGGTCCGGGCGCTCCGCCAGTCGCGGACGTCGCCCTCGTCGCCGACCGCGGCGATCCGTCCGCCCCGGACGGCGACGGCGGTGGCCGTGGGCCGGGCGGGGTCGAGGGTGCGGACCCGGGCCCCGGTGAGGACGAGGTCCGCCCCGGAGGCCGGGGCGGGCGGGACGGAGTCCTGGGCGGGGGCGGCGGGGTCCGGCATGGGCGCTCCTTCTCGCGGGCGGCGGGCACCGTGGACGCACGGCCCTCACACAAACCTAAAGCCTTTCGGTTTTGCCACGGTAACCTGTGCCCGACGGATCCGGGAAGACACCCCGGATCCCCCACCCGCCCCGCCACCTCCACGACGGAAGGCCACACGCATGGGACGGCCCCGCACCCCGCTGCTCGACCGGGAGCGGATCACCACGGCCGCGCTGGAACTCGTCGACGGGGAGGGCGACTTCAGCGTGCCGAGGATCGCCGCCCGGCTGGGGGTGCGGACCGCGTCCGTCTACCACCACGTCGACGGCCGCGACGGGATCGTGGAACTCCTGCGGGAGCGGGTCTGCGAGGCCATCGACTCCACGATGCTCGACACCGGCCCCTGGGACCGGGCGCTGACCGGCTGGGCCCGCTCCTACCGCGCCGCGTTCGCCGCGCACCCCCGGGCCATCCCCCTGCTGACCACCTCGCCGGTGCGGGCGCCCCGGGTCCTCGACCAGTACGAACGGGCGGTCGCCCGGCTGCTGGACGCCGGGTTCGACCCGGCGGACGTGATGCCCGTCGTCACCGCCCTGGAGAACCTGGTGCTGGGCTCGGCGCTGGACCTCGCCGCCCCCGAGAGCATGTGGGAACTCCCCGACCGGACGGTCACCCCACGTCTGGCCCACGCCCTCGCCGCGATGGGCCCCGGCCGCGCCGACCGCGCCTTCGAACTGGCGCTGACCGGGTTCGTCGCGCGGGCGGCGGCCTTGCTGAGGCCCTAGCCGTCTCCTACGGATCCTGCCGGGCGGGCCGGGAGGCAAGGAGTACAGAGGTAACGTCGTGATCATGGACTCCCCCACGGACACCCCCACCGACCAGGCTCCGGCCGATCCCGCCGCCGACGACGACGCGCTGGCCAGCCAGCCCATCGGTTACTGGAGCGGTCGGGTGCACGCGGCCGTCACCCGGCGGCTGCGGGACGCCATGGCCGTGGTCGACGTCACACAGCCGCAGTACTGGGTGCTCAACGACGTCATGTACCGGTCCACGGCGCCGAGTCGCGAGGAGATATCCGCCGAGCTGCTGCCCCTCGCCGACGGGCCGCACGAGATCCCGCGCGCCGTCGCCCAGTTGCTCCATCGCGGCTGGCTGCGGACCGACGCCGGAGACCGGCTGCACCTCACCGACGAGGGAGGGGCCGCCCGGGCACGGCTGCGCGAACTGGTGACCGGGCTCCGCGCCGAGGTCCACGACGGCATCGACGACGGGGAGTACGTGGCCGCGCTCAAGGTGCTGCGCAGGATGCTCTCCAACGTCGAGGGCGCCGGGAACCCGTAGACGCCGTCCGGGCGGCACACGGCTCCGCGCACCCGCTCCGCCGACAACCGAACCTTTGCGCGGACGAGTTCACTCTGCGACGATCACGGAGGGTACGGATCTTCGGCTCCGCCCCGGAGCGGTCTCCGGCCGTTCCGTCCACCGACTCACAGGAGTTCACTGTGCCCTTCGAGGACTTCATCAGCGGAGCGATCGGCGACGCCACGGACGCGGCCACCGAGGCCGTCACCGACACGGCCACGGAGGCCGTCGAGGGGGCCACCGAGGCGGCCACGGACGCCGCCAGCTCGGTCACCGACGCCTTCGGTTCGGTCACCGACCTCTTCGGCTGACAGCCGAGCACGGCTCCCGGGGGCCCGCCGCCGACCGTACGGGCGGGCTCCCGGCACGCCGGTCCACCGGGCCGGGGTCCGGGGGTCAGGAACCGTAGAAGACCTCGTCCACGACCGCGCGGGCGCGGCGGGTCACCCGGCGGTACGCGTCCAGCATCTCGCCGACCTGGCCCGGTCCGTAGCCCAGGTAGCGCCCGACGGCGGCGAGTTCGCGTCCGGCGGCGGGGAAGGTGTCGCCCGCCCGGCCCCGGACCAGCATCACCGCGTTGCGCACCCGGGAGGCCAGTACCCACGCCTCGTCCAGGACCGCCGCGTCCTCGGCGGACAGCAGTCCGGCGGCGGTGGCGGCGGCCAGCGCCGGGCGGGTGCGGGTGGTCCTGAGGCCCGGTTCGGCCCAGCCGTGGCGCAGTTGGAGCAGTTGGACGGTCCACTCCACGTCCGACAGCCCGCCCCGGCCCAGCTTGGTGTGGAGGGTGGGATCGGCGCCCCGGGGCAGCCGCTCGGACTCCATCCGCGCCTTCAGCCGCCGGATCTCCCGCACCGCGTCCGGGCCGATGCCCTCCGCCGGGTACCGCAGCGGATCGATCAGTTCCACGAACCGGCGGCCCAGTTCGGCGTCCCCGGCGACCGGCTCCGCCCGCAGCAGGGCCTGCGACTCCCACACCAGCGACCACCGGCGGTAGTACGCCGCGTACGAGCCGAGGGTGCGCACCAGCGGACCGTTGCGGCCCTCCGGCCGCAGATCCGCGTCGACCAGCAGCGGCGGATCGGCACTGGGGATCTGGAGCAGCCGCCGCACCTCCGCGACCACGGTGTTCGCCGCCTTCGCCGCCGTCTGGTCGTCCACCCCCTCGCGGGGCTCGTGGACGAACAGCACATCGGCGTCGGAGCCGTAGGACAGCTCGTTGCCGCCGAAGCGGCCCATGCCGATGACCGCGAACCGGGTGGGCAGTTCATCGCCCCAGCCCTCGCGGACCACCGCGCGCAGCGTCCCCGCCAGGGTCGCCGCCGTCAGGTCCGAGACCGCCGCGCCGACCAGGTCCACCAGGGCGCCCTGGTCGGCGACGGCGGGCGCCTCCTCGGTGCCGTAGGAGGCGACGATGTCGGCGGCTGCGGTGCGCAGCAGCTCACGGCGGCGCACCCCCCGGGCCGCGCCGACCGCCTGTTCCACCCCGTCCGCGCGGCCGACCGCGGCGAGGATCTCCTGTTCCAGCGGGCCCCGGCCACGGGGCCGCAGCCCGCTGGGGTCGCCGAGCAGGGCGACCGCCTCGGGCGCCCGCATCAGCAGGTCCGGGGCGAGCCGGCCGGCCGACAGCACCCGGGCCAGGTTCTCGGCGGCGGCGCCCTCGTCCCGCAGCAGCCGCAGGTACCAGGGGGTCTTGCCGAGCGCGTCGGAGACCTTGCGGAAGTTGAGGAGTCCGGCGTCCGGGTCGGCGGAGTCCGCGAACCAGCCCAGCAGCACCGGCAGCAGGGTCCGCTGGATGGCCGCCTTGCGGCTCACCCCGGACGCCAGCGCCTCCAGGTGGCGCAGCGCGGCGGCCGGGTCGGCGTAGCCGAGGGCGACCAGCCGTTCCCGGGCGGCCCCGGTGCTCAGCCGGGTCTCACCGGGGGCGAGCTGGGCGACGGCGTCCAGCAGCGGACGGTAGAACAGCTTCTCGTGCAGCCGTCGCACCACCGAGGTGTGACGGCGCCAGGCCCGGTCCAGTTCGGTGATGGGTTCGGTGCGCATGCCGAGCGAGCGGCCGATGCGCCGCAGATCGCCCTCGTCCTCGGGGACCAGATGGGTGCGGCGCAGCCGGAACAGCTGGATGCGGTGCTCCAGGGTGCGCAGGAAGCGGTAGGCGTCGTCGAGTTGCGTGGCGTCCACCCGGCCCACGTAGCCGCCGTGGGCGAGGGCGGCGAGGGCGTCCAGGGTGGTGCCGCTGCGCAGCGAGGTGTCGGCCCGGCCGTGCACCAACTGGAGCAGCTGGACGGCGAACTCGACGTCCCGCAGTCCGCCGGGGCCGAGTTTGAGTTCCCGGTCCACCTCGCCCGCCGGGATGTTCTCGACCACCCGCCGTCGCATCTTCTGCACGTCCGCGACGAAGTTGTCCCGCTCGGCCGCCTGCCACACCAGCGGGGCCAGCGTCGTCACGTACCGGTCGCCCAGTTCCGCGTCCCCGGCGACCGGGCGGGCCTTCAGCAGCGCCTGGAACTCCCAGGTCTTCGCCCAGCGCTGGTAGTAGGCGAGATGGCTGGACAGGGTCCGCACCAGGGGGCCGTTGCGGCCCTCGGGGCGGAGGTTGGCGTCCACCGGCCAGATGGCGCCCTCGACGGTGGTCTCCGAGCAGATCCGCATCAGGTGCGAGGCGAGCCGGGTCGCGGCGCGCAGCGCCTCCGTCTCGTCGCCGTTCCCGTTGCCGGGGCGGTCCGCGCCGTTCCCCGGGGAGCCGTGGGTGGCGGCGGGCTCCGCGACGAAGATGACGTCCACGTCGGAGACGTAGTTCAGTTCGTGGCCGCCGGTCTTGCCCATGGCGATGACCGCGAGCCTGCAGCGGGCGGCGTCCTCGGGGGCCGCCGCCGAGGCGATGGCGAGGGCGGCGCGCAGGGTCGCGGTCGCCAGGTCGGCGAGTTCGGCGGCGGTCTGGGCGACGTCGTTGGTGGTGCCGCAGACGTCGCGGGCGGCGATCGACAGCAGACAGCGGCGGTAGGCGACGCGCAGCGACACGGGGTCGTCGGCGTCGGCGAGACCGCGTACGAACTCCTCGACGCCCGGGTTCAGGTCCCGTGGCTCGTAGGTGACCAGGGCCCGCCAGTCGCCGGGGTGCCGGGCCAGGTGGTCGGCGAGCGCCTCGGAGGCGCCGAGCACCCCCAGCAGCCGGTCGCGCAGCGGTTTGGCGGTGACCAGGGTGTCCAGCAGTTCCCGGCGGCCCAGGTCGTCGGGCTGGGACTCCACCAGCCGGGCGAGGCCGCGCAGCGCCAGGTCCGGGTCGGCGGACCGGCCCAGCGCGTCCAGCAGCACGGGGTCGGCACGCACCGGGGCGAGCGCCTCGCCGTCGAGCAGCCGCTCGGCGGCGGAGGGGTCGGTGAAGCCGTGCCGCAGCAGTTGGGTGAAGGTGCTGCTCCTGCGTCCTCGCGACACCGTCATCGCCGCGTCCCCCTGTTCCCGTCCGTACCGCACCGCTGTCCCGTCCGTACCGCCCCGGCGCCCGCCGGGCCGCCGTGGCGACCGCCGTCGGCCGCGCCGCCGTACCACCGTGCCGACCGTGCGGCCGTACCGCTCGTGCCGACCCGTGCCGCCTGCCGCGCCGCCGTTCCCCGTCCGGTGCCGGGACCGGACCGGGCCCGAGCCGTGCCGAGCCGGTGCGGGTGCGCGTGCCGGTGCCGGTCGTTTCCGTCCGGTCGGAGATCGTCCGCCACGCCGAGCCTACGTCGTGACCGATGAGTTCCGCCCGGGGGCGCCGTCTACCCTGTGCCGCACCCGTGACGGGGACGGTACGGGACCGCTCTCGTGGGTCCCGTGGACGGCCACGGCCGCCGTCCCCTCCTGACCGTCCGACTCCACCGACCGTCCCGAACTCCCGGAGGACCGCACCATGACGCAGGACGTACCGCGCGCCGCGCTCGACCCCGACTTCAGCTCCCCGGGGGCCGAGGCCACCGACTGGGCCCGGGTGGAGGAGGTGCTGGGCGGCGGGGGCGCCTTCTGGGTGTCGACGGTGCGGCCGGACGGCCGTCCGCACGTCACCCCGCTGATCGCCGTGTGGTGGGAGGGCGCGCTGCACTTCGCCACCGGGCCCGGGGAGCGCAAGGCCCGCAACCTGGCGGACAACCCCGAGGTCGTGCTCACCACGGGGACGCCGACCTGGGACGCCGGAACCGACGTGGTGGTGGAGGGCCGGGCCGAACGGGTCACGGACGAGCGGGAGCTGCTCGCGCTCGCCGGTGCCTGGCGCGCGGCCTACGGGCCCGACTGGGCGTTCGAGGTACGGGAGGGGGCGTTCGAGGCGGACGGCGGTGCCGCGTGGGTGTTCCGGGTGCGGCCCCGTACCGTCTTCGCCTTCGCCAAGGGCGAGCCGTTCGGACAGACCCGCTGGCGGTGGCGGGACTGAACCGGCGCTCCCCCGGCGACCCGACGCGACCCGGGCCACCCGGCCCCGCCCGCCCCGGCGCTACGGGAGCGGGGCGGGACGGGACGGCCCGGGCCCGGGGCCTTCGACGGGTCAGGGCTTGGCGCCGCGGGCCTTCAGCATGTCGGCCATCAGGGCGATCTCGGACTCCTGGGCCTCGACCATGCCCTGGGCGAGGTCCTTCTCCACCGGGACCGAGCAGGCGCTGACGCACCCCTCCGCCATGTCGACCCCGCCCTTGTGGTGGGCGGTCATCAGCCTCAGGTAGCGGATCTCCGCGTCCTTGCCGCTGGCCCGGCGCAACGCGTCGAGCTGGGCGTCGGTGGCCATGCCGGGCATCAGCGCGCCGTCCGCGCCGCCGCCCCCGTCGTGGCCCTCGCCGTGACCGCCGTGCTCCGAGGACTCCATCCAGGCCATCGGGCCCTTCTCGGAGATCTTCGGCAGCTTCCACAGGTCGAGCCAGCCGAGCATCATGCCCCGCTGGTTGGCCTGGGTCTGGGCGATGTCGTAGGCGAGGGTGCGGACGTCCTCGTCGTCGGTGCGGTCCCGGACGATGTACGACATCTCCACGGCCTGCTGGTGGTGGACGGCCATGTCCCGGGCGAAGCCCGCGTCGGCGGACTCCGCGGTGGGCACCCGGGACGCGTCCCCGTCCCCGGCCGTCCCCACGGTGAAGCCGCCGACGGCCGCGAGCACCGCGAGCGCGGCGGCGCCCGCCACCAGCCCCGCGCGCCTCACCACGCCGCTCCGTCCCCACGGGCCACCCGGGCCACCCGGGCGGCGCAACCGCCGCCGACGGGGTGCCCGGCGCGGGTGCGGGGCGGAGATGAGGGGGAAAGGCTGGGGGAACCCATGGGTGGTCCTTCGGGGGTGCCTCGGGGACGGTCGGGCCGCTGGTAGACCCCGATCGTAGTCGGGCGGCGCGGGCGCTCCGGGACCGCCCGGCCCCCGCTGGCGGGCCCGGCCGTTACAGAGACCCCGGTCAGCAGGCAGTATGGGCACAGAGCCACGGAGGGCGACCGGTCGCGGGCGCGGCCCACGCCCGCAACGTGCCGGAAACCGTGTGGTGGGATGCTCGTGACCGGACCTTGTCCCATGGCACCGGAGCACGCGGCCTGACCAGCAAGGATGGGTGGAAGTCGACAATGGACAAGCAGCAGGAGTTCGTGCTCCGCACGCTGGAGGAGCGCGACATCCGGTTCGTACGCCTGTGGTTCACGGACGTGCTGGGCTTCCTGAAGTCCGTCGCGGTCGCGCCCGCGGAGCTTGAGCAGGCGTTCGACGAGGGCATCGGCTTCGACGGGTCCGCCATCGAGGGCTTCGCCCGGGTGTACGAGTCCGACATGATCGCCAAGCCCGACCCGGGGACCTTCCAGGTGCTGCCGTGGCGGGCCGAGGCCCCGGGGACGGCCCGGATGTTCTGCGACATCCTGATGCCGGACGGCTCCCCGTCCTTCGCGGACCCCCGGTACGTCCTCAAGCGGGCCCTGGCCAAGGC
The DNA here is from genome assembly GCF_054484115.1 of Streptomyces sp. JNUCC 64. Classification (NCBI taxonomy): domain Bacteria; kingdom Bacillati; phylum Actinomycetota; class Actinomycetes; order Kitasatosporales; family Streptomycetaceae; genus Streptomyces; species Streptomyces sp. JNUCC 64. Next base: position 6,249,007 of record NZ_CM137015.1, on the reverse strand, counting down.
GTCCGACCTGGGCTTCACCTTCTACACCCACCCCGAGATCGAGTTCTTCCTGCTGAAGGACCGGCCGCTGGACGGCTCCCGGCCGACGCCCGCCGACAACTCCGGCTACTTCGACCACACCCCGCAGAACGTGGGCATGGACTTCCGCCGCCAGGCGATCACCATGCTGGAGTCGATGGGCATCTCGGTGGAGTTCAGCCACCACGAGGGCGCCCCGGGGCAGCAGGAGATCGACCTGCGGTACGCGGACGCGCTCTCCACCGCCGACAACATCATGACGTTCCGGCTGGTCATGAAGCAGGTGGCGCTGGAACAGGGCGTGCAGGCGACGTTCATGCCGAAGCCGTTCTCCGAGCACCCCGGTTCCGGGATGCACACCCACCTCTCGCTGTTCGAGGGCGACCGCAACGCGTTCTACGAGTCGGGCGCCGAGTACCAGCTCTCCAAGGTGGGGCGCTCCTTCATCGCGGGTCTGCTGCGGCACGCGGCGGAGATCTCGGCGGTCACCAACCAGTGGGTCAACTCCTACAAGCGCATCTGGGGCGGTTCGGAGCGGACGGCGGGCGCGGGCGGCGAGGCCCCCTCGTACATCTGCTGGGGCCACAACAACCGCTCGGCGCTGATCCGGGTACCGATGTACAAGCCCGGCAAGACCGGTTCGGCGCGGGTCGAGGTCCGCTCGCTGGACTCGGGGGCCAACCCGTACCTGTCGTACGCGGTGCTGCTGGCGGCGGGCCTCAAGGGCATCGAAGAGGGCTACGAGCTGCCGCCCGGCGCGGACGACGACGTGTGGGCGCTGTCCGACGGGGAGCGGCGCGCCATGGGCATCGAGCCGCTGCCGCAGAACCTCGGCGAGGCGATCCGGCTGATGGAGCGCAGCGAGCTGGTCGCCGAGACGCTCGGCGAACACGTGTACGACTTCTTCCTGCGGAACAAGAAGTCCGAGTGGGAGGAGTACCGCTCGGAGGTCACGGCGTTCGAGCTGAGGAAAAACCTTCCGGTGCTGTAGACACCGCACCGCACCGCCCGTGGCCGGGGCGCCCCGGCCACGGGCGTCCGGCGGTCCCGGCCCGGTCCGCGACTCCCCCGGCCACGGACACCCCGGGGCCATGAGCGGTCCGGCCCCACGGGGAGCCCGGCCGTCGGCGCCCCGGACCCGCGACGACCCCGGACACGGGCGCCCCGGCCGTCGGCGCCCCGCCACGGGCGTCCGCGCGGAGCCCGCCCCCGGACCTCCGGACGGGCCCGCACGGGACATCGCGTCGGAGTGACGATTACACTGGCGGACGTGCCTCAACTACGTCTTGCCCTGAACCAGGTCGACTCCACGGTCGGCGCCCTCGCCAGCAACGCGGACACGGTGCTCCGGTGGACCCGGCACGCCGCCGGGCAGGGGGCCCATCTGATCGCGTTCCCCGAGATGGTCCTGACGGGGTACCCCGTCGAGGACCTGGCGCTGCGCCCCTCCTTCGTGGAGGCGTCCCGCGCCGCGCTGCGGGACCTCGCCCGCCGTCTCGCCGACGAGGGCTTCGGGGAGATCCCGGTGGTCGTCGGCTACCTGGACCGCTGCGCCACCGCGCAGCCGAAGTACGGCCAGCCCGCGGGCGCCCCGCAGAACGCGGCGGCCGTGCTGCACGGCGGCGAGGTGGTGCTGAGCTTCGCCAAGCACCACCTGCCGAACTACGGGGTGTTCGACGAGTTCCGGTACTTCGTCCCGGGCGACACCCTGCCGGTGGTGCGGGTGCGCGGGGTGGACGTCGCCCTGGCGATCTGCGAGGACCTCTGGCAGGACGGCGGCCGGGTCCCGGCCGCCCGCAGCGCCGGGGCCGGACTGCTGCTGTCCGTCAACGCCTCCCCCTACGAGCGGGACAAGGACGACACCCGGCTGGAGCTGGTGCGCAAGCGCGCCCAGGAGGCCGGGTGCACCACCGCCTACCTGGCCATGATGGGCGGCCAGGACGAGCTGGTCTTCGACGGCGACTCGATCGTGGTCGACAAGGACGGCGAGGTCGTCGCGCGCGCCCCGCAGTTCACGGAGGGCTGTGTGGTCCTCGACCTCGACCTGCCCGCCGCGCGCCCGGAGCCGCCCTCGGGAGTGGTGGACGACGGGCTGCGGATCGACCACCTCACGCTCTCCGAGGAGCCCGCGCGGCCCTACGAGCCGGAGCTGACCGGCGGGTACGCGGAGCGGCTGGACGACGACGAGGAGGTCTACTCGGCGCTGGTGGTCGGGCTGCGCGCGTACGTCGAGAAGAACGGTTTCCGCTCGGTGCTCGTCGGACTCTCCGGCGGCATCGACTCGGCGCTGGTCGCGGCCATCGCCTGCGACGCGCTGGGCGCGGAGCACGTCTACGGCGTCTCCATGCCGTCCAAGTACTCGTCGGAGCACTCCAAGGACGACGCGGCGGAGCTGGCGCGACGCACCGGGCTGCACTTCCGCACGGTGCCGATCGCCCCGATGTTCGACGCCTACATGGACGCCCTGGGGCTCACCGGGCTCGCGGAGGAGAACCTCCAGTCGCGGCTGCGCGGCACCCTGCTGATGGCGGTCTCCAACCAGGAGGGGCACATCGTGCTGGCGCCCGGCAACAAGTCGGAGCTGGCGGTGGGGTACTCCACGCTGTACGGCGACTCGGTGGGCGCGTACGGCCCGATCAAGGACGTCTACAAGACGACGGTGTTCCGGCTGGCCCGCTGGCGCAACGCGGCGGCGGCCGAGCGCGGGCAGACCCCGCCGATCCCGGAGAACTCCGTCACCAAGCCGCCGAGCGCCGAACTGCGCCCGGACCAGGTGGACACCGACTCCCTCCCGGACTACCCGGTCCTGGACGCGATCCTGGAACGGTACGTGGACCGCGACCAGGGCGCGGACGCCATCGTGGCGGCCGGGTTCGACGCGGAGCTGGTGACCAGGACCCTGCGGATGGTGGACAACGCCGAGTACAAGCGGCGCCAGTACCCGCCGGGCACCAAGATCTCGGCCAAGGGCTTCGGCAAGGACCGGCGGCTGCCGATCACCAGCCGGTGGCGGGAGACGGGCACGGCCCCGGGCACGGCGGACGCGGCGCCTGACGCGGCGGACGCGACCCCGAGCGGGGCGGACGCGACCCCGGGTGCGGCGGGGGCGGCGCCCGGAGAGTGAGGCCGGGGCGGTCCCCGGCGTGCGGCGGGGCGCCCCCGGAGTGAGCCGGTTCGCGCCCTCCCCGGCGTGACGTCCCGGGATTCCGGGACGGTGGCCCCGGGTGCCCGGGACGCCGGGCGCAGCACCGTGGGTCCCGCACGCGGCGCGGTCCGCACCTCCGGTCCCGCCGTCCCGTGGTGGCGCCCGTCCGCCCGTCCCGGTCCGTCACCACGGCCGGGACGGGACCGGGTGACGCCCGGGCCGGTCGGGTCCGGGACCGCGCCGTCCGTGCGGACCGGGCGGCCGGGGGAACCACCCGGCGCCGACGCTCACAGAGGGGACTCACATGTACCGGATGTCCGGAAGGCTTCTCGCCGCGGCCCTGCTCAGCGGATTGGCCCTGACCGCCGGAACGGCGCCGACGGCGCAGGCCGCGCCGACGGCCGGGACCGCCACGACGGGTGGCACCAAGATCCGCAGCGACTACCGGACGCTCTGGGTGGACGTACGGGACGCCTCCGTCCAGAACGGCGCCCGGGTGATCCAGTGGTCCGCCGACGACAGCCTGCCCAACCAGCGGTTCGACTTCGTCCACCACGGTGACGGCACGGTGGAGATCGTGGCCCGGCACAGCGGCAAGTGTCTGGACGTCGACAACGCGAGCCAGGCCGACGGCGCGGGCGTCATCCAGTGGTCGTGCAACGGGGACGCCAACCAGAGATGGCGGCTGGAGGGCGTCGGCGGCGGCTCGTACCAGATCCGCGCCCAGCACAGCGCGAAGTGCCTGGAGGCGTCGTGGAGCGCGACGCGGGGCGACCAGATCCGCCAGTACCCGTGCAACGGGGCCGTCAACCAGCGCTGGTCCCTCTGGCCCTGACGCACCGGCACCCCGGCGCCTAGGTCCGGGACGCGCCTCAGGTCCTGACGCCCCCGGCGCCCCGGTCCGGGACCCGTCTCAGGTCCTGACGCCCCCGGCGTCCCCACCCGGGGGTCGTCCCTCAGGAGCGGGCCCCGTCATCGCGACGGGGCCCGCTCCCCTTTCACCGGCCGGGTGGGGCCCGGGCGCGGACCCGCCCGATCCCGGACGGGGTTCACTTCTCCCCGGTCACGCCCCCGTCCGGGCCCCCGGGGGTGTCCCGGACGAAGTCCCGGATGAGCCGGGCCAGCAGATCGGGCTGGTCGCGCATCATCCAGGTCCGGCTGTCGTGGACGGTCTCCAGCCGGGCGCCCGGCACGATCGCGGCCAGCCGCTCGCCGTGTTCGTACGGGAAGAGCCGGTCCTCACGGGCGAAGGCGAGCAGGGTGGGCCGGTCGAAGGAGGCGAGCCGCCACGCCGGTTCGATCAGGGCGGTGGGGACGATCCCCCGGGTGACCTTGGCGCAGTCGCGCCGGACGCCGGGGTCGGCGAAGAAGGCCCCCGTCCAGTCGTCGATCAGGTCGTGGGGCAGCGCGCCCTTGGTCAGCAGACCGAACGCGAAGGGCATCCGGCGGACGGCGCGCAGCCGCAGGGCCTGGAAGACCAGGCCGAGCAGACCGGGCACCCGGGAGGCCGGGTCGAGCGGCTTGAACCAGGGCGACGGGCAGTTCTCGAAGCACTCGCCGTTGGTGAGGACGAGCCGGTCGATCAGTTCGGGGTGGCGGGCGGCGACGAGTTGGGCGACGGCGGTGCCGAGGTCGTTGCCGACCAGCGTCACCCGGGGCAGCCCGAGCGCGGCGATCAGATCGGCGACCAGCCGGGCGATCCCCGCGAGGCTGAGGTCCGCGCCGGGGTTCAGCGGGATGCGGTGGCCCCCGAGGGGCAGATCGGGGGTGACGCACCGGAAGTCCGGGGCGAGCCGGTCGACGACCGGCTCCCAGAGTCCGCTGCCCATCAGGTAGCCGTGCAGGAGCAGCACCGGCTCGCCCTCACCGGTGTCCCGGTAGTGGACGGTTCCCTGGTCGAGCGTGAGCTGTGGCATGCCTGGCACCCCTCGCGAGTTTACATACAACCTGTACGTACAGGCTGTACGCAGAATCGCATACAGCCTGTACGGAACTCAAGAGGGGGCCCCTGGGGGGGCGTCTCCCCGGGCCCGCCCCGGGCCCTCGTCGGCCCCGGATCGGCCCCGGACAGGCCCCGGCCCGCGCCGCGACGGGCCCGACCGCGGACCGCTCAGTCCAGCAGCGAGAGGCAGAACGGGTGACCGGCGGGGTCCAGCAGGACCCGTCGTTCCGTGGAACGCGGGTTCCCCGCCGACGACTCCACGGCGCCCAGGGCCAGCAGCCGGGCGTACGCGGAGTCCAGGTCCCGGACGCCCAGTTCCAGGTGGATCTGCTTGCCCTGGGCGGGGTCCGGCCAGGTCGGAGGCCGGTGCTCGGGGTCGCGGAGGAAGCCCAGCCCGGTCTCGCCCTCCCGGCCGATCAGGACGAAGTCGTCACTGGAGTAGACGACGGGCAGCCCGAGGGCCTCGCCGTAGAACCGCGCCAGGTCGGCGGGGTCGGGGCAGTCGAAGTCGATGGACAGGACGCGGACCGCCGGTGCGGTCGTGATCGCGGTGCTCGTGGTGCTCATGGGGAGGACCGTAGGACGTGACCAGGACGGTTACGGTCCTGGTCATGCCACCTGACCCCCTGGATCTTCCCGGCCTCCCAGGCTCCCCGTCCGGAATCCGGACGTTGAGCCCGGGAGCGGTCCGTGGCAGGCTCGTGCCGCATGATCGACGAATTCGCGAAGGACCATCTGCACGGGAGACTGCGGCGGGACCGCGAGGCGCTGCTCTGGAAGCTCGACGGCTTGTCCGAATACGACGCCCGCCGACCCCTGACGGCGACCGGGACCAACCTCCTCGGCCTGGTCAAACACGTGGCCACCGTCGAGGCCCGGTACTTCGGCGAGGTCTTCGGCCGCCCCTCCCCGGAACCGCTGCCCCGGTGGCAGGACTCCGACGGAAGCGATCTGTGGGCGGCCGGGCACGAGACCCGCGAGCAGATCACCGGGTTCTACCGGCGCGCCTGGGAACACGCGGACGCGACGATCGACGCGCTCCCCCTCGACGCCCCCGGCCGGGTGCCGTGGTGGCCGGAGCCGCACGCCGACACCAACCTGTTCGCCGTCCTGGTCCACGTCCTCGGCGAGTCCGTCCGGCACACCGGGCACGCCGACATCCTGCGCGAGGGCCTCGACGGCCGGACCGGGCTGCGCCCCGAACACGGGAAGCCGATCGACGAGGAGGCCCGCGCGGCCCACCGGGCGGAGGTCGAGCGGGCCGCCAGGTCAGCCGCCGCCGTCACGGGGTGAGACGGCCGTGGCCGTGACCGGCCACGCCCCCCGGCCCAGCAGATCGAGGACGAGCGCGGCGATGTTCCACGCGTCGTCCTCGCCACGGTGGTGGCGTCCCTCCAGCGGCAGCCCGGCCAGCCGCAGGGCGTGGTCCATGCCGGGCTTCCTGCGCAGCCCATGGGCCTCGGTGAACACGGCCTTGGCGTTGGTGTGGGTGCGCTCGGTCGGATAACCGAACGGATAGGCCACCCCGTCGGCCCGGCTCTGCCGGGCGAACTGCCGACGGTCGTACTCGCCCCAGCTCGTCCAGGGGCGTTCCCCGGCCCCGTACTCCTCGACGAGGATCCGGCACGCCTCGGCGAAGGGGACGCCCCGTTCCACCTCGGCCCGCGTCAGTCCGGTCAGCCCGGTGCAGAAGTCGCTCACCCGCGACCGGACGGGACGGACCAGGAGACGGTGCCGGGACACCCGGCGCCCCGCCGACAGGTCCACCACGGTGAGCCCGATCTCGATGATCTCGCTCACCGCACCGGGCGGCGGCTGCCCGTCCCAGCAGGTGGCTTCCACGTCGATGACGTTCAGCAGGGCGGATTCAGGGCGCATGGGCCGAGGGTAGGGGCGTCCACCCGGTCCCGGCACCCCGGTTTTCCGCGGGGTGCCCGCCGTCACCGCCGACGGGCTCCTCCGGCGCGGAACCCGTGCCCCCGGGACGAACCGGGCGAGGCGCCCGTCGGACTGATCCGGCCGGTCGCGGTGGACACGCGCTGAGCCGTGGCCGACGGCGTCGCCCCCGGAACGGGGGGGGCGACGACGCCGACTCCACCCCGTTCAGCCGGACGTGAGGCCCGCCAGGCCCTCCAGCAGCCTTCCCGCCGGGAACAGGGTCAGCGAGTGGAGCACGCCCGAGTGCCCGTTGTACGTCAGGGTGGCGAGGGGCGAGGACGACGGTTCCGCCCGTACCGGGATCTCGTACGTGGTGCCGGTGGCGGCGGAGTCGTCGAGGTCGAACCGGACGCCGCCCCGCTCGGCCGTCGTCACACGCACGTTCACCTCGCCCCGGAGGTAATCGCGGGTACCTCGCGCGGGCGGGCACAGATCCGAGACGAGCCGGGGAACCGCGCGCTTGGCTCCCAAGAGCTCCAGATGATCGAAATTCCCCTCGACACCAAGCCGGATGACACCCGCCAATCCGGACTCGTCATCGAACTCCAGTGCCGTGCCTCCGGGACCCGGCGGCGGTTCCGCGAAGGAAATCGCCACCACGTCGACTTCCGGATCGTAACGAACGCGGCAGCCTACTGACCTTGCCATGCGAATCCCCCTTGGGGTGGGAGGCGGGCGTCAACGTCGCCAAGCAGTCACGCAATAGCCGTTCTTGTTGAGCACGACGACCACCCTAGACCCGGTGTACTTCCACGTCTTCCTGTTCCGGTCGTACCGGGCCGACGAATACCGCGCGGCCACCACACCCTGCGCCTCGGGGCCCGTGATGCTGTCCTTGGCCATCTCCTCGGAACAATGCAGGCTGTAGCCGGAAATGAACCGTGGTGCCGACGCGTACACTCCCGACCCGGCCATCGGGGACGAATCGCTCCCGGATCCGGCCGCGACGCCGGAGGCGCTTCCGACGGTCAGCACCGCCACCAGCGCGAGGCCGACCGGAACTCCGGCCACCCCGAGCACCCTGCTACGGCGATCCACGAGTTCACCCATCAACCCGGCCTCCCTTTCGTGGTGCTGACGTGTTGACGCTCATGTGACGTGAACCCGTACGGGACGGGCAGCCGCGAATCCATCGGCGCCCGCCGTCTCAGTACTCGTAGAGGTATACGTCGGCCAGAGAACCGGGGGCCCTCCATTTGAAGGTCTTCTTCGTCATCCACCCGGCGCAGGTCTGACTGCGCTTGGTCGAACCGTCGGCGAAGTACCCCTTCACCCCGACGCAGTCCCCGTCGGGCTCGTCGTCGCGGTACCAGCCGGACACCGTGATCCGGCCACCGCTGCAGTCCAGGGACCAGCGGGCCGTGGCGCCGTCGGTCTCCGCGGTCTTCGACTGACCGCAGTGACCGAGCGCGCCCACGTCGGCGCTGGCGGTGCTCGCCGGGGTTCCCAGTGTTATCGCCCCCACGGCGACGCTCACCGTCGCGCCGATGGAAACCTTACGCAGAAAAGTGCGCACTCTTTCACTCCTTGGATCGTCACAGAACAGGCGTGTGCGATACGGGGTGACAGAAAAATGACGCGTGCCGGGCCGACCCAAGAGAAAGCCTCCCGGCCCCCCTATCGACGCCGCCCTCTTCGGAGGCGTCGCAGGAAAACCTAACTCTCCCCCATGTAGATGTCACTGGAAACTTCTCCAGGGACTGAAACCCGAGACGCAGAGAGAAGTTCAGTGGGGCTCGCACGGGATGCGTTCACGCCATGGGAGGAAGATCCGAAGTGTCCGACGCGGTGATCACTCAGGCGCCGATCACGAGGTCACGCCGATCACGAGGTCACGGGGAATGGCGCGTTAAACGAGGACCTTCGAAAACGGCCGGATCCAGCCGACCTACCGGTACCCCATCGTTCATGAAGCCGCTGGACACCAGGATTTCACCACTTCAGCAACAGGGTCACTTCCCCGAACAGCCGTTCAGCAACTCCTCACACATACGCCGCGCGATCCCTCCGAATCCGGAGTCCCTTCAGGAAGGCGAGAACAGCGCCATCGTTCGCCGCCCCGCCCCGCGCCGCCCCCACGCCCGGTCCACCCTGGATAGGGTCCGAGTCCCCGATGGAGGAGGACCCGAAGTGTCCGACGTGGTGATCGCGCAGACGACGATCGACGACGAGGAGAAGGCCGCCGGACTCGCACGCGGCGCGGTGGACGCCCGGCTGGCGGCCTGCGCGCACATCGACCCCCCGTTCACCGCCGTGTACCGCTGGCAGGGCGCGGTCGCGGAGGAACGCGAATGGCGCGTCACCTACAAGACCACCCGCGCCCGACTGCCCGAACTCGCCGCGTGGGTCGCCGGAGCCCACTCCTACGACGTGCCCGAATGGATCGTCCTCCCGGTCGAGGGCGGCTCGGACGCGTACCTCGCGTGGGTGGCCGAGGAGACGGAACCCGCCTCCGCGTAGCGGAGGAGAAGCGGCCCCGCTTCCACGGTGACGGTCCGCGAGGAACGGGGCCGCGCGACGACTTTCGCGTTCCACGACCGTGAGCACGTACTCGGAGCGAGGGTCCGCCATCGCCGAGGCGATGGCCCGGTCCACGGTCGCCCGGACGTCGGCCGGGGTGCGGGGGTCGAACGACAGGTGTTCCGTGGCCCGGGGGTATCCGTAGACCGCGAAGACGGCGTCCACGTCGGACGGGCCGATCTCGCGGAGCCCCAAACGCTGGCCGTGCCTGGCGACCGGATACACGCGGGCACCCTATCCGCGTGGCAGAGCGAGGCGTCCGGACCTGTACGCGCGGTCTCTACTCGAACTCGTATTGCAGTTCGTACAGATGGCCCGCCTTCGCCATCACGGTCACCTCGATCGGGCGTTCGTCGTCGCTGTACACGACCCGCAGGGTGCGCAGGATCGGCAGATCCGTCGGCAGACGCAACGCCTCGTACTGGGCTTGGGTCGGCACCCGGGCCGATACGCGGTCGACGGTGAGTCCCGGCGGATATCCCATCCCGGTCAGGAGAGCCAGGGTCCCTCCCCGGATCTTCCGGGCCTCCGCCAGCGCGGTTCCCTGTGCGAGGTCGAGAGGGTAGTACGCCGAGACCAGTTCGACGGGTTCCCCGTCGTGCAGCAGGAGTTGCTTGCGCTCGATCGCTGTTCCGGTCTCGTCCAGGCCCAGCAGTTCGGCGACGTCGCGCGGCGGCCGCACCTCGGACACGCCCAGGAGTCGGATGCTGCCGTTCTTGCCGCGCTTGGCGGTCTCGGTGAGCCACGGGTAGGGCTTGCCGGGGGCAGCGGGACTTCCGAAGTCGGCCGGGCGGACCGTTTCCTGCCGGTGTTCACGGACGGTTACCCCCGAGCCCGCCCGGCCGATGACCAAGCGCTCGTCCTTCAGTATCTGCAACGCCTTCTGCACGGTGGCGTTCGACGCCTGGAACCGCTCCTTCAGCCGCTGTGTGGAGGGGAGATTGGTGGCGGGCGTCAGGACCCCGGACATGATCTCGTCACGCAGATCCGCGGCGATGCGTTCGTGCAGGGGACGCCGGTCGTGGGTGTCCTCATACGCCTCGGGCATGTCAGTCCACCCTCCTCTCGTAGCCGAGTTCCTGGGTGGCGGCGGGGAAGACCGACACGTCGACCTGGAACGGGACGCCCCTATCGTCCAACGTGACCCGGGTGAGAGTCAGGACCGGGGTACCGGCGCTCATCGCCAACGACTCCTGCTCCTGGGGATTCGGCATCCGGGCGCGCACCACTTCGCGTACGACGTGGGCGGTGTGTCCGAGGTCCGCCAGCAGGGTGACGGCGCCACCGGGGATCTTCGCGGTCTCCGTCAGACGGGTGCCCCGGGCGACGGCCACCGGGTAGTAAGTGTCCGTCAGTTCCACGGGCTCCCCGTCGAGGAACATGATCCTCCGACGCACGATCACTTCCGCGCCCTCGTCCAGCCCCAGCAGCTCCGCCACCTCACGGGAGGCCCGGGCTTCCCCGGCCCGGACGACGCGCTGCGTCCCCTTACGGCCCCGGGCAGCGGTCTCGCTGGTCCAGGCGTCGGCCTGACCCTCCGCACGGGGCCTCAGATACGGCGCCGACGTGTGCGTCCACCCGCCTTCGGGCACGAGCCCTCCTCCTTCACCAGCGTCCCAGAACCTTGCCTCTTTACACAGTAAAGCGTTCCACCCTTCTGAACCTTACTGGTTTTCGCGAAAAGCGATACGTTCACCGCGGGGCTGAGGCGCCGGGGAACGCATGCTGATCACCGCTGAGATCAAGGCGATACGCGAGTGAGGGGCGGCAAGACTCCACGGTCCCGTCCCTGAAAGAACGTCCTGACCTGCTGTGGCAGCGAGTCAGGACGCACCCCACTCCGTGTGGCGACGACAGGAACCTGCGAGCCGAGCCAAGCCGAGGGATGTACCGAGATCCCTACTGCCCAGACGTCCTGCCCGAACCCGGGCACGGTCGACCGATGTGAAGGAGAGCCGGGATGCCGCAAAGTACGAGCGCCACGGGGGACGGGACGGACTCCCCCGGGTCTCCGCCGTCTCTGTCCGTGCTGCTGACGGAGTGGGCGCGGCGGGAGAGTCTGGTGGACCGGGTGGCGGTGGCGGCTTTGGTGGCGGATGACGATCTGATCCGTCGGAGCGAGGTCGTGGCGGGTCTTGTGGTGGTGCGGGAGGGGGTGACGGGTTGCGACTGGGAGCGGCTGAGTCGCTGCACCACTCTGCTGGAGAGGCTGCCCGACTCCGACGCGGTGTTCCTCGCGCTCGTTCTCGCCGTCGCGCGGCGGGCGCCGCTGCCCACCGGCAGGCTGCGGCTTCTGGGTGAGCGGCGGTTGACGCTGGTGCTGCGGGCGCTCGCCGCTCTCGCGGAGTCCAGCGGTGTCGCGGTCGGGGAACGCGCGTGAGCCACCGTCCACCGCCGATGGTCCGGCCGGACACGGAAGCCCTCGCCCGGTGGCTGCTCCTCGCGGCCGGGGACCCGTCCACCGCCGTCCACGAGTGGGCGACGCGCGGCGTGGCGCTGCTGGCCTGTGGGCGGACCTTCGACGCCGTCCGCGTCCCCTGTGACCTCGTCCGGGTCGCGACCGCCGCCACCGACGACGCGAGTGCCGCCACCGTCCTGCGCACCGCACTGAACGGCGGGCCCGTCTTCACCGACCGCACCACCCGGCAGACCTACGCCCTCACCGCCCCCGGAGCCTGGCCCCCCGGTCGGATGCCTCAGGTCGAGCATCTGGGGACCGGGTACTACCTCGGCGTACCCCGGCCCGACCTCCCCACCGGGCGAAACCGCACCCAGTGGGCCGGACCCGTCGACCGGTACGCCTGCCCCGCCGCGCCCCTGCGCGCCCTGCTCGCGCGCGGACTCGAACGGCTGCACAGAGCCGAAGCCGACGCCGACGCCCCGGACGAAGCGCTCGTGAGCCCGGCGGACCGTCCGTGGCGGTCGTGAGGCCCGCCACCGAGCAGGTCCTGTACGTCCTCACGGTCGCCGTGCTGCTGGCGGCCGTGGCGTACGGCGCCTCCCGGCCCTGAACGGCTCCCGCGCTCCCGCGCTCCCCGTCGGCAGACATCACAGCAAGGACCCTCATGACCCTGCCGTGCGCACGCCCCGCACGGGGGCGATTCCTCCGGCGGCTCCGGGTACTGCTGAGGCTCCCCCGACCGCTGTCCGAGACCCGGAGAAGCGGACCGCGCGCCCGGTACCGGCGTCCTGCCGGCCACCCCGTACCGATCGAGGTCAGCCACAGAACGTTGACGCGGTGTCACACTTCGGTGCCACGTCGACGGTGTTCCGGCCAGCCGCCCGCCCGGTGGGGCCGCCGGGGCCGTTCGCGGGCGATCCGCCGTCGGTGGGGGCGGCAAGGGCGGACGGATGCCGTTGCCGCCGGGCGCGCCCCCAGCGCACGCCCCTGACGGAACCGGTCATTCCCGTCAAGAATCGTGACCGTCCGGATGTGACCCTGCACGGTAGGTGAGGGGACGGGAAGGATGGGGCGTGCTCACCCGTCCGATCGTCCGAAGGGAAGCCATGGCGACCGCCGAAGGAATCGAGCAGGGCTACGCCTACCGTCTGAAGAACAAGCGCACGGGTCTGTACCTGACGAGTTCCGGGTTCCAGGGGGACAGCTACTCGACCCTGTGGCCCGGTGAGAGCGGCGGCCAGGCCCGGCTGTCGCAGACGTGGAACGTCCTGAGCCTGGACAACGGCGAGTACCTGATCGCCCAGAAGGTCGCCGGGAACCTGCTCACCCCGAACGACTTCTCCAGCGGTGACGTCCGGGTGAACCTCTTCCCGCCGCAGAACGGGGCGGACGCCGGGGTCCGCAACAGCCAGACCTGGCTGATACGCCCCGCGGGCGGCGGCTTCTTCACCATCAGCAACAAGAACGGCGGGCTGTTCCTCACCCCCAACCACTTCGGTACGACCGGCAAGGACCAGGTCAACACGTACTGGCGGGCGTCCGGGGCGGACGGGGACTCCCAGTTGTGGGCCCTGGAGCGGGACACCCGCTACGACGGGATCCTCAACGCCCGGGTCGGCCAGACGGGCGCGTCGGTGGGCCGTCCGGCGGAGGCGGCGGGACACAACCGGCCGAACCCGGACACCACCCCGGAAGTCCTCATCGGCACCAGCCTGCTGCCCTTCCCCCTGGTGTCGGACCCCGCGCTCGGCCGGGCCCGGCAGGCCGCCGAGAGTCCGTACTACCTGCTCAAGCGGTACGGCTTCTACAAGGTCGTCTACTACTACGAGCACAGCGGCCAGGTGAGCAAGAAGGAGTCGCAGAGCACCACCGTCGGGGTGACCACCAGCAACGCCCGTGAGGTCGAGACCACGACCAGCATCTCCGTCACCGCCGAGACGAGCTTCGCCTACAAGGGGTTCTCGGCGTCGCTGAGCACCACCATCAGCCACCAACTGCGCACCCGGGTCGCCCAGGAGACCACCCAGTCCAGCAGCCGCACCGTCACCGTAGAGCGGGAGTACCCGGCCAACGGCAAGCGGCTGTCCCAGGCGATCTGGTTCCGCGCGGACCGCTACGTGCTGGAGCGGGCCGACGGCGGCAAGGTCACCGAGTGGGAGACCACCACCGACCAGGACTCGGTGGACGCCGTCTTCCCCGTCGCCACGGGCTGAGACGACGACCGTGGCCGACGGGTCCGGGCGGGCCCCTCGGCCACGGGGACGGCGGGCGCCGTACGGGTGGCGGTGCTCAGAGCCGGACCCGGGCCGCGACCGGGAGGTGGTCGCTGGTGGTGCGGGGCAGGGTCCAGGAGGTCACCGGTTCCACGTTCTTGACGAGGATCTGGTCGATGCGGGCCATCGGGAACGACGCGGGCCAGCTGAAGCCGAAGCCGGTGCCCGCCGCGCCCTGGGTGGAACGCATCTGGGAGGTCACGGCGTTGAGGGCGCGGTCGTTCATGGTGCCGTTGAGGTCACCGAGGAGGATGATCCGCTCCAGGGGCTCCCGCAGTATCGCCCGGCCGAGCGCGTCGGCGCTCTGGTCACGGAGGCTGGCGGTGAAACCGGCCTTCAGCTTCAGCCGCACCGACGGCAGATGGGCGGTGTACACGGCGACCGGGCCCTCGGGCGCGGCGACCGTGGTCCGCATCGCCCGGGTCCAGCCCAGTTTGATGTCCACCGGCCGGGTGTCGCTGAGCGGGTACTTGCTCCACACCCCGACCGTGCCCTCGACCTCGTGGTACGGGTGGGTGGCCTCCAGGACGCGGGAGTACACCGGCAGGGCCTGCGGGGTCAGTTCCTCCAGGGCGATGACCTCCGCCCCGGACCCGGCGACGCCCCGGGCGGTGCCCGCGGGGTCGGGGTTCTGGGCGTTGACGTTGTGGGTGACGAGGGTCAGGTCGCCGCCGGTCCCGGTCTTGTCGGTGACCAGGCCGCCGAAGAGGTTCAACCAGGTGACGGCGGGCACCAGGACCGCGATCAGCGCGGTGGCGGAGCGGCGCACCAGGGCCAGCAGCAGCAGGACCGGCACCAGGACGCCGAGCCACGGCAGGAACGTCTCGTTGAGGCTGCCGAGGTTGCCGACGGAGTTGGGGATCTGCGCGTGCAGGATCATCACCAGCGCCAGCAGCACCGCGCACACCGCGAGGACCACGCCGCGCCGCCAGATCCGGGGATCGCCGCGCCAGCCGCCGAACGCACGCCGCAGCCGGGATCCGGGACGTCCGGTGCGCGTGCCGCTCTCACCGCTGTCCGTGTCCGTCGCGTACGCCTGCTGCGCCATTGCCGTCGCCTCACTGCCTGCCGTGCGTTTCGCTGCCGCCTGCCCCGACCCTAGGCGATGGACGGTGGTGTTCCCTCCGTCGCCCCGGCGGCCGTGGGGGACGCGGAGGTGGTGGAGCGGCCCACCGGTGTGCGGCGCGGAGGCGTCGCGGCTCGGCGGGACGGGACGCGTCGCGCGGTGACCCGGGCGCGGCGACCCTACTGCGCGGGGCTCAGGCCCGCCAGTAGGGCGTCCACGATCCGTGTCGCGAAGTCGTCCGGCAGTTCCGCCTCCGGGCGCAGGACGGTGCGCACCAGCATGGGTCCGACGAACAGGTCGTTGAGGAAGTCCACGTCCAGATCGGCCCGGATCTCCCCGCGTTCCTGGCCGCGCTGGAGGACGGCGCGGGTGAGCCGGACGCGGGGTTCGACGACGGTGGCGTGGTAGGCGTCCCAGAGCCGGGGATGGGTCTTCAGCTGGGCGTGGGCGGTGTGCAGCAGGGCGGAGGAGCGTTTGGCGACGCCCCGCAGCCGCTGGGCCTCCAGCAGGGCGATCAGGTCCTCCCGCAGGGACGCCCCGGTGAGCGGGGGGTCGGCGGGTTCGGCGCGGCGGATGGCGTCCGCGAAGAGTTCCTCCTTGCCGGGCCAGCGGCGGTAGATCGTCGCCTTGCCGACCCCGGCGGTGCGGGCGATGCGTTCGATGCTGATGTCGGCGAGGGGGACGCCCTCCTCCAGGAGCCGGACGGCGACCTCCAGGATCGCCCGTTCGGCCGCCTCGCTGCGGGGGCGGCCGCGTACCGGTTTTGCCGCGTCCAACGTTCCTCCGGCCCTTCCGTGGACTGTGGCTCCCCATCTTCCCCGCCGGGGCGGTGTCCTCCCACCGCGCCGCCGCGACGGTGGTCCTCCCGTCACGGCGACCCGGGGCGGGCGGGGCGGTCAGGAGGCGCGTTCGGTCTCCGGGCGGACGGGGCTGGGGGCGCCGGGGGCGGGCCGGGGCGCGCGGGCGGGCAGGAACAGGGCGGTGACCAGGGCGCCGAGGGCCGCGACGGCGCCGCCCCAGACGGCGGTGGTGTGCATCGCGTGGAGGAAGGCGTCGTGCGCGACGGTGACCAGGTGCGCTCCGTCGGGGCCGAGTTCCCGGGCGGCGGCCAGGGTGGCCTCGACGGATTCGGCGGCGCTGTGCCGGGCCTCCTCGGGCAAGGCGGTGAGGCCGTCGTCCTCCACGCGGGAGCGGTAGGCGGCGGAGAGCACCGAGCCGAGGACGGCGATGCCGAGGGCGCCGCCGACCTGGCGGAAGGTGCCGCTGAGGGCGGAGGCGGAGCCCGCCTTCTCCCGGGGCAGCGCCTGCATGACGAGCACGCTGGTGGGGGTGACCACATGGGCCATCCCGGCGCCCATCAGGAAGAACACGATCTCCATCGCCCATACGGGGGTGTCGGCGTCGAAGAGCGCGAACGCGGCCAGCGTCCCGGCGAGCGTCAGCAGTCCGGCGGTGGTGACGGCCCGGTAGCCGAAGCGGTCGACGACGAGCCGGGCCCGGGGCGCGCACACCAGTTGGGCGACGGCGAGCGGCAGCATCAGCAGCCCGGACTCCAGCGGGGAGTACCCGCGCACGCTCTGGGTGTAGAACACGGCGAAGAAGGTGACGCCCATCAGCGCGAAGAAGACCAGGGTGACGGCGGTGACGGAGGCGGAGAACACCCGGTCGCGGAAGTGGCGCATGTCGATGGCGGGGTGTTCGGCGCGCAGTTCGTGCCGGACGAAGAGGGCGAGGACGGCGAGGCCCGCGCCGCCGGTGGCGAGGACCAGGGGGTCCGTGAAGTCGGCGAGCCGTCCGCCCTCGATGATGCCGTAGACGAGGAGGGTGAGTCCGACCACGCTGAGCAGCACGCCGAGGGGGTCGGTGCGGCCGGGCGCGGGGTCGCGGGAGTCGGGCACCAGGGTGAGCAGCAGGACGACGGCGAGGGCCACGATGGGGACGTTGACGAGGAACACGGAGCCCCACCAGAAGTGGTCCAGCAGCAGTCCGCCGGTGACCGGTCCGATGGCGATGGCGAGTCCGACGCCCCCGGCCCAGACGCCGATGGCCTTGGGCTGTTCGTCGCGTTCGAAGACGTTGACCAGGATGGCGAGGGTGGCGGGCATCACGAAGGCGGCGCCGAGGCCCATCAGCGCCCGGTAGGCGATGAGTTCGCCGGGCGAGGCGGAGTACGCGGCGAGCGCGGACCCGGCGCCGAACACCAGCATCCCCGCGACGAGGACCTTGCGGCGGCCCAGCCGGTCGCCGAGGAGTCCGGCGGAGAAGAGGAGTCCCGCGAAGACCAGGGCGTAGGAGTTGATCGCCCACTCGATCTCGACCTGGGTGGCGCCGAGGCCGGTGGGCGCGGGGGTGGAGATGGTGCGGACGGCCACGTTGAGGATCGAGTTGTCGATGACGACGACGAGCAGGCTGAGCATCAGGACGCCCAGGATCGCCCAGCGCCTGCGGTGGACGGCCTCCGGGACCCGGGGCGCGGGGAGGGCGGGTGTGGTCATGGGCCGAGCGTAGGGATGTTTCGATACGAGACAGACTCGTATCGAAATCCATGGGGAGAACTTTACGCTCCGGCCCCCGCCGGACCTCACCGGATCGTGCCGGGCGGGGTCCGGACCCTGGTGACGCACGGCACTCCCGGTGCCGGGAGTGTCCGGCCGTCCCGGGGGAACCAGGGAGGTGTGTCCGGCCCCGCCCGGCCGGCCGGCCCCCCGACTACCGCCCGACGATCCGAGGTGCCACCATGGAAAAGGTCCGGAGACGCCGTCAGGGCGCTTCGAGATGACATGAAGGAGCCGTTGCGATGACGCAGCTTTCGGCTGCCCCCGCACCCGGTCAGCACACCGCACCCCCCGACGGGGGCGGAAAGACGCTGTACGGGGGCAAGGGAACCCGCCGCATCACCGTCCGGGACATCACCCTCGCCAAGGAACGCGGCGAGAAGTGGCCCATGCTCACCGCCTACGACGCGCTGACCGCCTCCGTCTTCGACGAGAGCGGCATCCCCGTGCTGCTGGTCGGGGACTCGATGGGCAACGTCCACCTCGGGTACGAGACGACCGTCCCGGTGACGATGGACGAGATGACCATGCTCTCCGCCGCCGTGGTGCGCGGCACCCGGCGCGCCCTGGTCGTCGCCGACCTGCCCTTCGGCTCGTACCAGGAGGGCCCCACCCAGGCCCTGCGCAACGCGATGCGGCTGGTCAAGGACGCGGGCGTGGGCGCGGTGAAGCTGGAGGGCGGGGAGCGCTCGCACCGCCAGATCGAGCTGATCGTGGAGTCCGGCATCCCGGTGATGGCGCACGTCGGGCTGACCCCGCAGTCCGTGAACACCATGGGCTACCGGGTCCAGGGCCGGGGCGAGGAGGCCGCGCAGCAGCTGCTGCGGGACGCCAAGGCCGTCCAGGACGCGGGCGCCTTCGCGGTGGTGCTGGAGCTGGTCCCCGCCGAACTCGCCGCCGAGGTGACGCGCACCCTGCACATCCCCACCGTGGGGATCGGCGCGGGCGCCGGGACCGACGCCCAGGTCCTCGTCTCCACCGACATGCTGGGGCTGACCGGCGGACGGCTGCCCCGCTTCGTGAAGGAGTACGCGCGACTGCGTTCCGTCATCGGTGACGCGGCCCGCGCCTACGCCGACGAGGTCGTCGCCGGGACCTTCCCGGCGGAGGAGCACTCCGTCCACTAGGTCGTGAGGAACGACCGGCCCCACCCGCACCACCGGGACCTACGCCACCACCCGGTAGGTCCCACCCGCACCACCGGCCGGGCTCCCCGGCCGGGACCGCGACCGGTCCGGGGCGTGCCGGACCGGTCGCCCGGAGCCACCACGGCACCAGGGACGGCCCGTCGATCCTCCCCCGTCGGCGGGCCGTCGCCGTTCCCTCCGCCGGGCCGTCCCCGGGGGCGGCCCGGATCGGGCGGCTGCGGAACGGCCCTCCGGCTGACGGTACGATCCTCCTACTGCCTGCCCGGACGGCGGTTCTCCCCGTGGACGGGGCGGCGCCCGTCCCCGGGGCCGGCCCCCCGTGTGGTGAGGAGGATCCCCTGGTGTCTTCGCGTCGACTGCCCTCCTGGGCCTGGGTCACCGGACTGCTCTGCGCGGCCCTGGTGGTCGTGGTGGGGCTGGCCGTGCGGGCCGAGCCCCTGCCCAAGGGCGAACCCGCGGCGGCGGGCGCGGAGGCGAAGCCCAGCGAGGGGGCCGAACCGAGGAAGAAGAAACCCGCTGCGAAGCACCCCGTGCCCGAGGAGTCGGGACAGGGCCGCCGGGTCGTCTACTCGCTGGAACTGCGCCGGGTGTGGCTGGTCGACGGACGCGAGAAGGCGGTGCGCACCTTCGAGGTGTGGCCCGGTTCGGTGCACCCCGCCGAGGGCACCTACAAGGTCTTCTCCCGGCTGGCCACCGGCACCGGCACCGACGGGGTGCGGGTCGCCAACGTCGTCTACTTCGCGCGGGCTTCGGGGGTGACCATCGCCTTCTCCAACGCGGTGGACGGCTCCCGGCCCAAGGTCGACCTCGGGGTCCAGACCGGCGCGGTGCGCCAGCGGATCGCCGACGGCGCGGCCCTGTGGACCTTCGCCCCCGAGAACACCCCGGTGCACGTCGTCACCTGATCCGCCCGGCGCCCACCGCGCCCACCACGCTCGTCAGGAGGGGCCGTTCCGGACCGTCCGCCCACGCGGCGGCCGTCCGGGGCGGCCCCTCCTCGCACGACCGGGCGGCCCCCTTCCGTGCCCCGGCCCCGCCCTGTCGGCGCCCCGGTCCCGTCCTGTCGGTGATCCGTCGGCGGTCCGTCGGCGGGCGGGCGGTCGGGGGACCCCGGCCCGGTCCGCTGTCGGCGCGCTGACGGCGGGGGCTGGCAGCGTCACCGTCATGACACACACCGACACGGCCGACCACGGCCCCGGGGCGGGAACGGCGATCTCCGTCCGGGGGCTGGTCAAGCACTACGGGACGGTACGGGCCCTGGACGGCGTCGACCTCGACGTCCGGGAGGGCACCGTGCAAGGGGTCCTCGGGCCCAACGGCGCGGGGAAGACCACCCTCGTCCGCTGTCTGTCCACCCTCGTCGTCCCCGACGCGGGCACCGCCGTCGTCGCGGGCCGGGACGTCGTCCGCCAGCCCTACGCCCTGCGCCGCCGGATCGGACTCACCGGCCAGTACGCGGCGGTGGACGAGAAGCTGTCCGGCCGGGAGAACCTGATCCTCATCGGACGACTCCTCGACCTCTCCCGCCGCGACGCCCGCTCCCGCGCCGACACCCTGCTGGAACGCTTCTCCCTCACCGAGGCGGCGCTCCGCCCGGCCCGCACCTACTCCGGCGGGATGCGCCGCAGGCTCGACCTCGCCGCGTCCATGACCGGCCGTCCGGAGGTGCTCTTCCTGGACGAGCCGACGACCGGTCTCGACCCGCACACCCGCAACGAGGTGTGGGACGAGGTCAGGGCGATGGTCGGGGACGGCGTCACCGTCCTGCTCACCACCCAGTACATGGAGGAGGCCGAGCAACTCGCCGGGGAACTCACGGTCATCGACCACGGGCGGGTCGTCGCCAGCGGCGAGGTCCAGGAGCTCAAGACCCGGGTCGGCGGCCGGACGCTGCGGGTGCGGCCCGCCGACCCCGGGCTGCTGGGGACCGTCGCCCGGGAACTCGACCGCTCCGGACTGACCGGCCCCGGCCGCGCCCTCGCCGACCCGGACGCCGGGGAGGTCATGGTGCCGATCCTCAGCGACGGACAGCTCACCGCCGTGGTGGACGCGCTGGCCGCCCAAGGGGTCGTCCTCGCCGCCCTCTCCACCGAACTGCCCACCCTGGACGAGGTGTTCCTTTCCCTGACCGGACACCGTCCCACCCCGGACCCGGGCGTCCAGCCGTCCCCCGAGGAGGCCGCCGCGTGACCGCCACCGTTCCGTCGACCGACGACCCGACCGCCACCGGCACCCCGTCGGCCGCCGCGCCCCCGCCGACCGGGGCCGCCAAGGCCGTGAGGGCCGCCGCCGACGACCGCCGGATCGGGCCCCGCGCCCATCTGCGGCACATCAGCGCCCTGGTCCGGCGGAACCTGCTGTGGATCCGTCAGGACCCGGAGTCGATGCTGGACGCCGTGCTGGCGCCGGTCATCTTCGTCCTGCTGTTCGTCTTCGTCTTCGGCGGCGCCATCGCCGGGAACCAGGACCGCTACGTCGACTACGTGGTCCCCGGACTGCTGGCGATGATGGGCCTGAACATCGCCATGGGCACCGGCACCGGCTTCAGCCAGGACATGCGCAGCGGGGTCATGGACCGCTTCCGGACGCTGCCGATCGCCCGTTCCTCGGTGCTCATCGCCAAGATCGTGGTGGAGATCTGCCGGATGCTGGTCGCCAGCACGATCCTGCTGGGCCTCGGGTTCGCGCTCGGACTCTCCGTGGAGAGCGTGCCCGGGCTGCTGGCCTCGGTCGGGCTGTCCATCGTCTTCGGCTCCGCCCTGATGTGGGTCTTCCTCACCCTGGGCGTGTCCCTGCGCGACGCCCAGTCCGTCCAGCAGATGGGAATGCTCGTCTTGCTCCCGCTCCAGTTCGGCTCGTCCATCTTCGTCCCCGTCGAGACCATGCCCGACTGGCTGCGGACGTTCGCCGACTACAACCCGCTGTCGTCGCTCGCCGACTCGGCCCGCGCCCTGATGAACGGCGGCCCCCTCACCCACGACCTGATCGTCATCGGCTGCTGGTCGGTGGGGCTCACCGTGGTGATGGCCCCGGTGGCGGTGCGGAAGTTCCGCACCGGGTCGTGACCGCCCGCCGCGCTCACACCAGCGCGGCGGCCTCCTCCGCGCTCAGCAGGGCGCCCTCGGCGAGCGCGGCCGCGTACCCGGCCGGGCCGAGGGCGTCCCGGGTCAGGGCCTCGACCCGGGCGCCGCTCTCCCGCTCGACCAGCCCGGTGTGGTGGCCGGACGGCGTCAGCGCCCGGTAGGCGCCGACCAGCCGCACCGCGTCCCGGGCCCGCGCCGGACCGTCCCGCTCGGCCAGCAGCAGCGCACCCGCCAGCAGGTGCGTGGCGGCCAGATGGGGGGCGATGGTCTGGCTCAGCCGGGCGCGGGAACGTTCCATCGCCACGCGCAACCGCTCGGCGGCGGAGTCGAAGCGCCGGTCGAGGATGTCCAGCCACGCCTCGATGCCGGTGATGAACCCGTCGAAGACGACGAACCCGGCCACCTCGAACGAGTCCCGCAGCAGGTCCAGTTGCTCCCGGGACTCGGAGACCCTCCCGGTGCGGCCCAGATGGACGGCGAGGAAGAGCCGCGCGGTGGGCATCGCGGCCGACCCCTGCTCGGAGGTCTCGGCCAGCAGGGTCCGCAGCAGTTCCTCGCCCCGGTCCTCCTGGTCGCTCTCGATCCACACCCCGGCGAGCCGGGCCCGCAGCAGGGTGACCTGGCCGTGGGCGCCGAGGCGGAGGGAGTACTCCACGGCCTCCTGGTAGTCGGCGGCGGCCCGTGGGTGCTCGCCCCGCCGCTCATGGGTCTCGGCACGCGCCATCAGGGCCTCCGCCGCGCCCCAGACGTCACCGAGGGCGCGGAAGAGTCCCAGCGCCTCGGCGGCGTCCCGGGCCGCGCCCTCCCGCCGCCCCTCGTCGTGGGCGAGGATCAGGGCCCGGGTCTGGAGCGCGTGGGCCAGTTCCCAGGGCTGGCCGAGGGCGCGGCAGGTGTCGACGCTCGCGTCCAGGACGGTGCGCAGGGTGGAGCGGTCCTCGGTGAGCAGCACCGCGAAGTACCAGAGGTGCCCGGGGACGCGGCAGGTCTGCGGGAGCCCGGGCCGGTAGGCCGCGGCGATGCCGCGCAGCCGGAGCTGCGCCTCCGCCGTCTGCCAGGTGTCGAACTCCATGTCCATGTGGGCGAAGTGGACCAGGTGGGCTCCGCGCCGGGCCTCCGCGAGCGCCTCCGGGGAGAACGGCGGCGGGGCGGCGATCGGGGAGACGACCAGCGGTTCGGCGGGGGTCACCGGCGGGGCGAAGGGGTCGGGGCCGAGCGCCCCGGTCTCCCCGGCCCAGGTGCGGGCGTCGGCGCGCAGGTTCCGGATGTGCCAGAACCACGCCAGGGACAGCACCAGGCAGAGGGCCTCCTGCTCGTCCCGGGCGGCGACCGCGTGCCGCAGGGCGGTGCGCAGGTTCTCGTACTCGGTGGTGAACCGGCGGATCGCGGCGAGCTGTCCGGCGCCGCGCAGTTCCGGGTCGGTGGTCCGGGCGAGTTCGCGGTAGTGGACGAGGTGGGCGCGGACGGCGGCGGCGCGGCCGTCCGCCTCGTCCAGCCGTACGGACGCGTACTCGGCGACGGTCTCCAGCAGCCGGTAACGCATCGGGCCGTCCGGCCCGGGGGCGGCGACCACCAGGGACTTGTCCACCAGGGAGCCCAGCGCGTCGAGGGCGGCGGGCCCGCACACGGCCTCCGCGGCGGCCAGGTCGCAGCCGCCCGCGAAGACGGCGAGCGTCCGCAGTACGGCCCGTTCGTCGTCGTCGAGCAGTTCCCACGACCAGTCGACGACCGCGCGCAGGGTCTGCTGACGGGGCAGCGCGGTGCGGGCGCCGCCGGTCAGCAGCCGGAACCGGTCGTCGAGCCGGTCCGCGATCTGCCGGGGGGTGAGCATCCGCAGCCGGGCGGCGGCGAGTTCGATGGCGAGCGGGAGTCCGTCGAGGCGGCGGCAGATCTCGGCGGCGGCGGCCGGGTCGTCCCCGGTGGGGAAGCCGGGGCGGGCGGCGGCGCCCCGGTCGGCGAAGAGCCGCAGCGCGAACGGTTCCGGGAGGGGGTCCACGGGCCGCAGGGTCTCCCCCGGCACGGCGAGGGGTTCCCGGCTGGTGGCGAGGACGGTCACCCCGGGGCAGTGCGCGAGCAGCCGCTCCACCAGCCGGGCGGCGGCGGTGACGACGTGTTCGCAGTTGTCGAGGACCAGCAGCAGACGGCGGTGGCGGCAGTACTCGGCGAGCCGGGCGAGCGGGTCGCGGGCGTGCTGTTCGGTGACCGCGCGCATCCCCTCGGCGCCCGCGCCGCGCAGCACGGTCTCCCGGCCGCCGAGCGCGGTGAGCACGGCCTCGGGGACGTCCTCGGGGTCCTCGACGGGGGCGAGTTCCGCGCACCACACCCCGTCGGGGTGGTCGGCCGCGACGCTCTCGGCCGCCTCCAGCGACAGCCGGGTCTTCCCGGAGCCCCCGGGACCGAGCAGGGTGACGAGCCGGGCCCGCCCCAGGTCGTCCCGGAGCGCGGCCATCTCGGGCGCCCGCCCGACGAAGGAGGTGAGCCGGGCGGGGAGGTTCCCGAGGGGGGCCCGGGGGGCGGGGGTGCCGGGGGCGCCGGGGCGGGGCGCCCCGGCGGGACCGGGGTGGGACGGCGGTGCGGGGGCGGACGGCACCGACGCGGGCGACGCGGGCGACGCGGGCGACGCGGGCGACGCGGGCGACGCGGGCGACGCGGGCGACGCGGGCGACGCGGGCGACGCGGGCGACGCGGGCGACGCGGGGGCGGACGGCACCGGCGGGTGCGGTGGTTCCCCGGGCGCGGTGGGGGGCTCGGTCGCGGGCGGTGACGGGAGCGGGGTCGCGGTCTGGGACCGGGGCGCGGGTGGCGCGGTGGGCTCGGACGTGGGCACGGCCGGGGCCTCGGGGGTGACGGGCGTGGCCGAGGCCGTGGGGGCCACCGGGGCCACGGGCGTGGCCTGAGCTGAAGGGACGGCCGGGACTACGGGGGGCGCCGGGACCTCGGGGGTGAGGGGCGTGGCCGAGGCCGTGGGGGCCACCGGGGCCACGGGCGTGACCGGGACTGCGGGGGCCACCGGGGCAGCGGGCCTGGCCAGGGCCGAAGAGGCGTCCGGGGCTGCGGGAGAGGCAGGGACCGCAGGGGTGACGGGCGTCGCCGGGGCTGCGGGGGCCACCGGGACTGCTGCTGGAGCGACCGGGGCCACCGGGGCAGCGGGCGTGGCCAGGGCTGAAGGGACGGCTGAGGTCACGGAAGCCGCCGGAACCGAAGGGGCTGCCGGGGCCGTGGGGGTGACGGGTACGGCCGGAACCGCAGGGGCTGTGGGAGAGGCCGGGACAGCAGGGGTGACAGGCATGGCCGGAGCTGCGGGGACCACCGGGGCCACAGGCGTGGCCGGGGCTGCGGACGTGGCCGGGGCTGCGGGGGCCGCCGGGGGCACGGGAGTGACGGGTGCGACGGAGGCGCGCAGGAGTTCGGCGTGCAGGGCGCGGAGTTCCGGTCCGGGGTCGGTGCCGAGGCGTTCGGCGAGGCCGACCCGGACGGCGTCGTACGCGGCGAGGGCCTCGGCGGGGCGTCCGCTGTCCCGCAGGGCGCGCACCCGCAGCGCCTGGAGGGGCTCGTCCAGGGGATGGTCGGCGCAGAGCGCGGTCAGTTCGGGCAGCGCGTCGCGGGCGGCACCGAGGGCGACGGCGGCGGCGAGGCGGTCCCGGCGGGCGGCCTGGTGGACGGCGGTGTGGCGGACGGCGTCGGCGGTGCGTCCCGGCAGGTCCGCGAGGGCCGGTTCGCGCCACAGGGCGAGCGCCTCGTCCAGGGTGTCGGCCGCCCGGGCGGGGTCGCCGTCGCCGAGGGCCCGGGAGCCGTCGCCCGCCAGCCGGACGAAACGGTGCAGGTCGACCTGGTCGGCGTCGGCGCGCAGCCGGTAGCCGCCGTCCACGGAGAGCACCGCGTCGGCGCCGATCGCCCGCCGCAGCCGTCCCACCAGGGCTTGCAGCGCGGCGGTGGCGTCGGCCGGGGGATCGTCGCCCCAGACGTCGTCCACCAGGACGGACACCGCGACGGTGCGGCCGGGGCGCAGGGCGAGCGCGGTGAGCAGGGCGCGCAGCCGGGCGCCGCCGACGGGCAGCGGGGTGCCGTCGGCGCGCAGGGCCCGGGCCGGTCCGAGGATGCGGTAGCGCACGGGCCCATTCTCCCCCGGCCCGGACGTTCCCCGGTCCGGAACCCCGACCGGCCGTGGGACGTTGGCCCCGTGGACCGGTACCGGTACCGTCGGCGGACGCCCCCGGCCCCACGGCCCCGCAGCCCCGCAGCCCCGTAGCCCCACGTCCCTCCAGCCCCCTCGGTCCCTCGACCCGTCCGACACCCCTCACCCCTCACCCCTCACCCGAGCCTCACCGAGTCCCCGTCCCCCGTTCCCCGTCCCCAGGAGCAGCCCGAGATGACGACGACCACGACCGTGCCCCGCGGGGACCGCCGGATCAGCCCCGTCTTCCTGGGGATCGTCGCCGTGACCGCCGTCGCGGGGTGGGCGGTGTGGACGGACTTCGCGGAGGTCCCCGGGCTCGCCGTCTTCCTCTTCGTGACCGGCGCGTGGGTGGTCTCGCTCTGTCTGCACGAGTACGCGCACGCCCGGACCGCCCTGCACGGCGGGGACATCACCGTCGGCGCCAAGGGCTATCTGACGCTGAACCCGCTGAAGTACACCCACGCCCTGCTCAGCGTGGTGCTGCCGGTGCTGTTCGTGATCCTGGGCGGGATCGGTCTGCCGGGCGGCGCCGTGTTCATCGAGCGCCACCGGGTGCGGGGGCGGTGGCGGCACAGTCTGATCTCGGCGGCGGGCCCGCTGACGAACGTCCTGTTCGCCGCGGTGTGCACGGCGCCGTTCTGGCTGGACGCGCTGGACGGCGTCCCGGCGACGTTCCGCTACGCGCTGGGGTTCCTGGCGCTGCTGCAGGTCACCGCGGCGATCCTGAACTTCCTGCCGGTGCCGGGGCTCGACGGGTACGGGGTGGTAGAGCCGTGGCTGTCGGATCGGGTGCGGCGGCAGGTGGAGCCGTTCGCCCCGTTCGGACTGCTGTTCGTCTTCGCGGTGCTGTGGATCCCCGAGGTGAACCGGGCGTTCTTCGACGTGGTCGACGCGCTGCTGGCCTCGCTCGGCGTCGGGGACCTGGAGACGTACTGCGGCTACGACCTGTTCCGGTTCTGGCGGGAGACGGAACCGCTGTGCGAGGCGCGCTGAGCGCGTTCCGGCCCGCCGGTCCCTCCCGTACGGGAGGTGGTCGGCCGCTCCCGGACCGGGCGGGTCAGCCCTCCTGGGCGGGGGCCGGGGCGGAGGCGGCGGCGCGGGCCCGCAGCCGGTCGCGCCGGACGTAGTACCAGGCCATGTTGGACGACAGGCCCGCCATCAGCACCCAGACGACGCCCAGCCAGTTCCCGTAGACGAACGACACCACGGCGGCGGCGAGGGCGCACAGGCAGAGCACGAGGGAGAAGAGGGCGAGGCGGGACATGCGGGTCGGCTCCTGTCGGGGGACACTGCGTCCGTCCAGTGTCCCCCATGGGTCCGCCGCCGCCCGCACGCCCCCCGGCGCGGCGCCGCCCGGGACCGACGGCCCCGGGCGGCCCGCCGCACCGCCGCTCAGACGTCCGTGATCCGCAGTCCGGCGTGGGCCTTGTAGCGGCGGTTGACGGAGATCAGGTTGGCGACGAGCGACTCGACCTGGTGGGCGTTGCGCAGCCGTCCGGCGAACACCCCGCGCATCCCGGGGATCCGTCCGGCGAGGGCCTGGACGAGGTCGGTGTCGGCGCGGGCCTCCCCGAGCACCATCACATCGGTGTCGATCTCCGTCACCGAGGCGTCCTGGAGCAGCACCGCCGACAGATGGTGGAAGGCGGCGGTGACCCGGGACTCCGGCAGCAGCGCGGCGGCCTGCTCGGCGGCGCTGCCCTCCTCCGGCTTGAGGGCGTAGGCGCCCTTCTTGTCGAAGCCGAGCGGGTTGACGCAGTCGACGACGACCTTGCCGCGCAGTTCGTCGCGGAGCGACTCCAGGGTGCGGGCGTGGCCCTCCCAGGGCACCGCGACGATCACCACGTCGGCGCGGCGGGCGCACTCCGCGTTGTCGGCGCCCTCGACCCCGAGGCCCAGTTCGGCGGCGGCGGCCTCGGCGCGCTCGGCGGCCCGGGACCCGAGGACCACCTTCTGGCCCGCGAGCGCCAGCCGGTAGGCGAGGCCACGGCCCTGGTCGCCGGTCCCGCCGAGCACGCCGACGACCAGCCCGGAGACGTCGGGCAGCTCCCACGGGTCCCGGGCGGGGGCCTTGGCGGCAGCGGCGGGGGTGTCGGCGGGGCGCTCGGCGGGGGCGGCGCTCGGCGCGCCGTCGGAGGAAGTCATGGCCCGACCCTATGCGGACGGCCCCTCCGGCTCAGTGTGGCGGACCTCACGTGGCGGGGCCGCTCCCGCCGGACGGCGGACCCGGGGGAATGTCCGGACGAACGGATGTGCGCACGACGTATTCCGGGGGAACCCCGGGGCGAACCGGACGGGGGTCGGGCAGGATGCCGGGCCATGGACGCCGTACGAGTCGCGCTGCTGCGGGACGTGCTCGCCGGAACGGAACTGCTGGACGCGACGCGGCACTTCGCGGGAACCCTGCGCTCCCGGGTGGTACCGCGCGGCGGCGGACTGCTCCTGGTGGGCACCGAGGAGTACGAACCGTGGCACCTGGCCGCCCATCTGGTGGACGAGGCCGCCTGGTCGGGCACCCCGGAGCTGGCCCCCACCCTGGTGCGGCACCGGATACCGGCGGACTGCTCCCGGGCCGCGCACCTGACGGTGGGGCTGGAGCGGATCGCGGCGGCGCGGCGCGCGGCGACCCTGCTGGTGGTGGCGCCCGGCGCGGTGGACGCGGGGCTGCTGGAACGGGTGCACGGCGCCCGCCGGGCGGGGGCCACCGTCCTCGCGCTCTCCACCGGGGACCGGGAACTCGGCGCGCTGGCACACGAGTCGCTGACCGCGCCCGAGGACCCGGGGCCCTCGCTGGACACGGTCCAGCACCTGGTGAGCGCGGCGGCGGGAGAGGCCGGGGCGCCCCGGTCCGGGGCGCCGGAACGGCTGCGGGACCGGCTGGCGCGGTTGGCGGAGCACTTCACCACGCCACCGCCGTCCCGCTGGTGACGACGGGGCGGCCCCGCCCGGCCGCCCCGGAAATCCGGTTGCCGGAGGCCCGGGCCGCCCCCCAGGATGCGGATCCGTGACCCCCGATCCCACCGGCCGTTCCGCCGACCCCGGCACCCCGGCCCGTTCCACCGGCCCCGGCCCGGCCGACCCCCGGACCACCTCCCCCGCCGGACCGGGGGGACCCGCCACGCGGGGAACCTCCGCCGGACGGCCCGGGGACCCCGTCGACCCCGGGGAACCCGTCGACCCCGGGGACTCCGTCGACCCTGGGGAACCCATCGGCCCTGGGGAACCCGTCGGGTCCGGGGCGCCAATCGAGTCCGGGGAACCCATCGGGTCCGGGAAAGCCGCAGGGGCCGGGAAAGCCGCAGGGTCCGGCGGACCCCGCCCGCCGGGGGAACCCGCGCCGTCCGGTGAGCCCGCGCCGCCGGAGGCAGCCGCGGCCCCGGGGAAAGCCACGCCCCCGGAGGAACCCGTGCCGCCAGGGGAACCCGTGCCGCCGGAGGGACCCGCCGCCCCGCGCCGGGCGCGTTCGCTGCTGCCGGACCTCACGCCCTGGCGCTCCGTCCCCGACTTCCGGCTGCTGTGGGTCCAGGGCCTGATCACCTACTGCGGCGCGGCGATGGCCCTGATCGCGCTGCCCCTCCAGATCAAGGACCTGACCGGGTCACCGCTCGCGGTCGGGGTGATGGGCGCCGTGGAGCTGGTGCCGCTGATCGTGTTCGGGCTGTACGGGGGCGCCCTGGCCGACGCGGTGGACCGGCGCAAGGTGATCATCGCGACGGAGGCCGGACTGGGGTTCCTGGCCCTGGTGCTGCTGGTGAACGCGCTGCTGCCGCAGCCGCTGCTGTGGCCGCTGTACCTGGTGGCGGCGGGGGTCGCCGCGCTCACCGGACTCCAGCGGCCCGCGCTCGACTCGCTGTTCGCCCGGATCGTCCCGCACGAACAGCTCGCCGCCGCGAGCGCCCTCAACTCGCTGCGCTGGCAGGCCGGGGAGATCGCCGGACCGACCCTGGCGGGCGTCGTGGTGGCCTTCGCGGGCAGCGCCGCCGCGTACGGGACCACCCTGGTCACCTTCGCGCTGTCGGTGGTGATGTGCCGTCGGCTGGCCCCCGCCCCGGCCGCCCACGACGCCGAGAAGCCGTCGCTGCGGGGGCTCGCCGAGGGCGCGCGCTACGCCTGGTCGCGCCCCGTGCTGCTGGGGACCTACGCGATCGACCTGGCGGCGATGTTCTTCGCCTTCCCGCACGCGATCCTCCCCTTCCTCGCCGACGACCTGGACGCGGAGTGGGCGCTCGGGCTGATGTACGCGGCGGGCGCCGTCGGCTCGCTGGCGGTGAGCCTCACCAGCGGCTGGCTCTCCCGCTCCCGGCGGCACGGGCTGCTGGTGATCGGGGGCGCCACGGTGTGGGGCGCGGCGATCGCGGCGGCGGGCTGGTTCGAGACCCTCTGGCCGGTGCTGCTGTGCCTCGCGGTCGCCGGGGCGGGCGACCTGGTCAGCGGGCTGGGCCGGAGCACCATCTGGAACCAGACGATCCCCGACCACCTGCGGGGCCGTCTCGCGGGCATCGAGGTGCTGTCGTACAGCGTGGGCCCCCAGCTCGGCCAGGTCCGGGCGGGCGCCATGGCCAGCTGGACGGGCACCCGGGCCGCGTTCTGGTCCGGCGGACTGGCCTGCGTGGCGGCGGTGGGACTGCTGGCGGCGGCCCTCCCGAAGCTGTTCGCCTACGACGCGGACACCGACCCCGACGCGCTGCGCCGCAGGGCGGCGACGGGGGCCGGTCCGGTCACCGACCGGGAGGGGACGGCGGCGAACGAGGGGGCCGCGTAGGCGAGGGGCCGCCCGGCCGGGGTGCCCCGGGGGCGCGGGCCGTACGGACGCTCGCTCCCGTCGCGGAGGGGGCGAGCACCGGGCACCGGGCACCGGGCGGGCGCGCCGCGCGGTCAGCGGTCAGCGGTCAGCGGTCAGCGGTCAGCGGTCAGCGGTCAGCGGTCAGCGGTCAGCGGTCAGCGGTCAGCGGTCAGCGGTCAGCGGCGGACCGTAGGCCGTCAGCCGTCGTCGTTCTCGCCACGGGCGATCGCGTCGTGCCAGCGCGGGTCGTTCTCCCACTCCCGGGTGCGCTCGCGGGCGGTCTCCACCGCCGCCCGGGCCTCCTCGGGAGAGGCGTACGGGCCGAGCCGGTCCTTCGCGGGACACTCGGGGCCCTCTTCCACCTTCTGGTGCTCCAGGCAGTAGAACCACTCCCCCGGTCTGCCCACCGCCTTCTTCCTGAACAACGCCATGTGCCCATCCTCCGCTCGTCGCGTCCCGCGCGCCTGTCGTACCGGGTGCGCCGGGGGTGACGGACCGTCCCGGTACGGGCCCGCGCGGTCCGTTTACCCCGCGTCCGGCACGGCCATGCCGTCTCCGCGGGCTGGCTAGACTCTGCGCATGTCCGCACAGTCTCAGCTCGTTCCCGGGAAGCTGTCGCCCCCCCGTTCCGTCCCGGGCCACATCGTCCGTCCGCCGTACGTGGGCAAGCCCGCGCCCGCGCCCTACACCGGTCCCGAGGTGCAGGACGCGGAGACCGTCGAGCGCATGCGCGTCGCGGGCGGCATCGCCGCCCGGGCGATGGAGGCGGCGGCGAGCGCCATCGCCCCCGGCGTCACCACGGACGAGCTGGACCGGATCGCCCACGCGTACCTGTGCGACCACGGCGCCTATCCGTCCACCCTCGGTTACCGGGGGTTCCCCAAGTCGCTGTGCACCTCCGTCAACGAGGTGATCTGCCACGGCATCCCCGACTCGACGGTGCTGCGCGACGGGGACATCGTCAATCTGGACGTCACCGCGTACATCCACGGGGTGCACGGCGACAACAACGCCACGTACCTGGTCGGCGAGGTGGACGAGGAGTCCCGGCTGCTGGTCGAGCGGACCCGGGAGTCCCTGGAGCGGGCGATCAAGGCGGTCCGGCCGGGGCGTCAGATCAATGTGATCGGCCGGGTCATCGAGTCGTACGCCAAGCGCTTCGGGTACGGGGTGGTCCGGGACTTCACCGGGCACGGCATCAACACCTCGTTCCACTCCGGGCTGATCGTCCCGCACTACGACAGCCCGCACGCCACCACGGTGATCCAGCCGGGGATGACGTTCACCATCGAGCCGATGCTGACGCTCGGCACGCACGACTACGACATGTGGGACGACGGCTGGACGGTCGTCACCAAGGACCGCAAGCGGACCGCGCAGTTCGAGCACACCCTGGTCGTCACGGACACCGGGGCGGAGATCCTCACGCTGCCGTGACCCGGCGCCCCGCGCGCACCGCCGAAAGGCCCGTCCCTCCGGGGGCGGGCCTTTCGGCACGTCCGGGCGCGGGCCGGGGCACGGTCCGTCACGGGGGCTGTCGGAGGACCCCCGTCCGGGGTTACCTTTTCCCGACAGGCCGTCGGAAACCTGTTGACTTAGGTTAGCCTAACCATAGATGATCGGGGCACCCGCTCGTCCGTCCCCGCTCGCCAGGCCCCGGAGGTCCCATGGACACGACGCCGTTCTCCACGCTGATCCGCACCGCGTCCCAGGACGCCCACACCGAGGCCGAGACCTCGTCGTTCATGGGCGATCTCCTCGGCGGACGGCTCGGCGTCGACGCGTACGCGCGCTACACCGAACAGCTCTGGTTCGTGTACCGGGCGCTGGAGGAGGGCGCCGAGGCGCTGCGGGACGACCCCGTCGCGGGCCCGTTCGTCCAGCCGGAGCTGATGCGGCGCGCCGCTCTGGAGCGGGACCTCGCGCATCTGCGGGGACCGTCCTGGCGGGAGGACCTCGTCCCGCTCCCCGCGACCGCCGCGTACGCGGACCGGATCACCGCGTGCGTGCGCGAGTGGCCCGCGGGTTACGTCGCCCACCACTACACCCGCTACCTCGGCGACCTCTCCGGCGGGCAGATCATCCGCGACCGGGCCGAGAAGGTCTGGGGCTTCGCCCGCAAGGGCGACGGCGTCCGCTTCTACGTCTTCGACGGGATCTCCAACCCGGCCGCCTTCAAGCGGAACTACCGCGAACTGCTGGACGCCGTCCACGCCGACGACCTGGAGAAGCAGCGGATCGTCGTGGAGTGCAAGCGGGCGTTCGCCCTGAACACGGCCGTCTTCCGGGCACTGGGCGAGGAGTTCCCGCTCAGCGCCTGAGCGGACGGCGTCCCGCCGACGGCACCGGCACCCCACCGCCCGGGCGGAACACGGGCGGTGGGGTGCCGGTGCCGTCCGTACCGCCGGTGCTGTCCGTACCGCCGGCGCTGTCGGTGCTGTCGGTGGGATGCCGTAGGTTCCGGTCCCATGGACGACACCGCACTCGCCGCGCTCCTCGCCGGGCGCGCGCCGCACCCCTACCCCGGTGTCTGGCAGGAACCCCCGTTCGCGGAACGCGAGGCCGACGGCGCGCGGTACGCGCTGGTCGCGCTGGACCCGGGGCTCAGCGCGCTCGGCGTACGCCGCTCCGACGGCTCGGTGTGGGGACTGCCGGACGACGGCGAACCCTTCCGGCTGAACTCCGGCGCGGCGGCGTTCGTCGCCTTCACCCGTGCCTACGGGGAGGCGGCGGCCGAGGCGGAGGCGTACGAGGCGCCGGACTCCGACCCGGACGGGGACGAGGCCGAGCGGGCCGCCGACGCGCTCACCGAGGCGCTGCTGGAACGCTTCGCGGCGATCGACGCGGAGGCCGTCGCGGACGAGAACGCCTTCTGGTGCGTCGTCGCCGAGGAACTCGGCTACGGCATGGCGGGCTGAGCGGACCGCCCTCCCGTCCGGCCCACCGGGCGCGGCCGGTGGAAGCGGCTTCCGGCCGGGGCCGCGCGGGCCCGCTCCCCAGGGGCGGGGAGGGCGAAGGCCGCGACGACGACGGGGCGACCCCCAGGAGGTCCGGTTCCCCTCTGCCGGGCGGGACCTGGATCTGGGATCATGACCCGATGGACTCCGCCCGCCGGTTGGTCAGTTCCGGCTCGCCGCTCGAACCGCGCATCGGGTTCTCCCGGGCCGTCCGCAAGGGCGCGTACGTCACGGTCGCCGGGACCGCCCCCATCGGGGACGACGGGACGACCGTGGGACGGGGCGACGTCTACGCCCAGACCGTCAGATGCCTGGACATCGCCGAGGCCGCGCTGAAGGCGGTGGGAGCCTCGCTGGAGGACCTCGTACGGACCCGCGTCATGCTCACGGACGTCTCCCGCTGGGAGGAGGCCGCGCGGGCGCACGGGGAACGGCTCGCGTCCGTCCGGCCCGCCTGCACCTTCGTCGGGGTCTCCCGCTTCATCGACCCGGAGTGGCTGGTCGAGATGGAGTTCGACGCGGTGGTGGACTGAGGTCCGGCCCACCGCCGGGCGGCACGCACCGCCGGGCCGGGCCTGTCACCGACTGCTGACCCGGGGGCGGCGTGGTGGCACCGCGGGTGCTGACCCCTCCCGCGCGGACGGGGTCGGCACCGGGTCCCTCGCCCGTGCGGGACGGGTTCCGCGCGGAACCTAGTCGGGCAGCGGAAGGCCCGACTGGACCAGTCGGACGCGGCCGCCGACCTCGACCCAGCCGTAGGGCTGTGGGGCCGTCAGGATCTGGGAGCCCACGCCCTGGCGGATGTTCAGCGCCCGGCCCAGCTCCGCCGTCAGCAGCAGGGCCGCCGCGCCGGTCGCCTCGTCCTCGCGGATGCCGTCGTCGCGGCCCGGGAAGGCCCGCGCCCGGATCCGGCCGGCCCGCTCGTCCTCCCACGCCCAGGCGTAGATCCACTCGCCGGGGGGCGGCACCTCCAGCGCGTCCACCTCGGCCGCCGAACCGTACGCGCGCAGGGTGCGTTCCGGGGCCCACTCGGGGAGCGCCTCGATCCAGGAGAACTCCCCGTCCTGCCGGGCGCCCACCACCCCCGCCGGGGTGACCAGTTCCGGTACGTCCAGCAGCCAGGCCGCGCCGACGCAGGGGTGGCCCCCGAAGGGGAGGCGCAGACTGGGGGTGTAGATGTCGATCGCGCCGCGCTCGGGGTCGTCCACGAACACGGTCTCGCTGAACCCGAGCTTCCCGGCGGTTTTCCGGCGGGACGCCTCGTGCGGGAGGAGGGCGCCGTCCCGGACGACGCCCAGCTCGTTGCCGCCCCTGACGCCGTCGGGGCCGCAGAAGACTCGTAGTACGTCGAGTTGGCTCACCGCTGCATTGTGCCCGCGCGGCGGCCCGGCGGGAAATCCCGTTCCGCGCGGGACCGGGCGGTGTGGAGTGCCCGGCCCCGGTCCGGCGGGCGCGGGGGCACGCGGGCGCGCGACCGGTCCGGGGGCGGGCGCGGACGGCCGACGGGCGGACCGTACCAGCGAGCGGACCCCAACGGGCCCTTCCGGCGGGGGGATTCGCCGGTTCCGGGAGGATTTCCCGGTTTCCGGTCGTCCCGGCCGGAGCCGGGGGCAGCATGGCGGCCATGACCCCTTCCCCGTCTGACCCCGTCGTCCCCCACGCCCTCGTCATGGACCTGCTGCGCGCCGCGCTGGATCCCGAGAGCCACCGCGAGGACACGCGGAGCCCCCTGGACCTGCCGACCGGACGGCTGCTCTCGGACGCCGCCCGCGCGGACGCCGCCGAGAAGGGGATGCGACGGCTGTCCCTGATCGCCTCGGGCCTCGCCATGGCCGCGACGGGGCTGACCCTGGAACTCGCCGCCCGTAGCCAGCGCAACCCCGAGGAGCTGCTGGAGTCGCTGGAGCGGACGGCGCGGCAGCTCGGCGACGGGCCCGCCGCGCCGGTCGCCGACGTCGTCAACGGGATGCTCCGGGACCGGGGAGAGGACGGGATGCGCGTCCTGGGCGAGACCTTCGCCCGCGACCAGGTCGACTTCCTCGATCTGCTGATCGAGCTCGCCCACTACTGCGGGACCAGCATCCTGGCCCTCGACCGGACGTACGGCACCCCCCGCGACCAGACCCTGGAGGATCTGGAGGAGATGCTGAGGGCCTCCGAGGAGGAGGAGCCGGAGACGGCCGGGTCCGGGGCCGGGGCGGGGCCCGAGGCGTCGCGGGCGTCGGTCTGACGGGTCCGGCCGGCCTGACGGGCCCGGCTGGTCCGGCCGGGTCGTGGTCGGGGGCCGGGCCGGCCGTCGCCGTGGGCGGGGCGGCGGGCCGGTGGCGCGGGTGGCGGGCCGGGGCCCGCCACCCGCGTGGGTGTCGGCGCGGTCGTCCGGGCCCGGGTCAGTCCGAGGTCCGGCGGCGCACCGCGAAGACGGTGGCCGCTCCGGCCGCGACGATGGCGCCCGCGCCCGCGAGCAGCGATCCGGTCGGCACGTTGGCGCCGGTGGCGGCCAGCGAGCCGGAGCCTCCGGCAGAACCGCCGACCGCGCCGCCGCTCGCGGAACCGCCCGCCGTGCCGCCGCCGACCGAGCCGCCGCCCGCCGACCCGCCCACCGAGCCGCCCCCGGTGGAGCCGAAGGAGCCGGAGGAACCCGAAGCGCCGGAGCCGGAGGTGCCGGAAGAGCCGGACGTGCCGCCGGTGCCCTGGGGGATCTCGGCGTCCTCGGTGAGGGCCAGCGCGACCGTCACCGGATCGATGGCCTCGCCCACCTCGTACATGGACCCGACGGTGTCGTTGGCGAACTGGCGGACGCCGTCGGCGGTGAGCGCGGTCGGGATCCGGTCGAGGAACAGCACGTCGTCCCGGACCTCGTAGGAGGCGCCGGAGAGGTCCAGGGTCGCGAACTCGACGTCCTGGTTGGTGCGCTGGGGGTGGATGACGTCGACGATCAGGGTGCCCTTGGCGCCGGACGTCTCGATCCGCACGTCGGTGAAGGTGATGTCGATGGTGTGGCTCGGGTAGAGGAACTGGACCGCGCCGTCGAAGGACGCGTTCAGCTCACGGGCGTCCGCGTCCAGTTCGGCCTTGGCGTACGGGAAGTCGAAGCCGTCGCCGTTGTCGGTGGCGCCCTTGGAGAGTTCGATCGTGCCGCCGGTCTTGATGTACCGGCGGAAGGACGCCTTCATCCCCCAGGACAGGGTGCCGTCCACGACCTCCCCGGGACGCTCGGGTCCCGGCTCGGCGGGGCCGGAGGGGGTCCGGGACGGGGGCGGCTCGGACGGGGTCCGCGAGGGGGTTCCGGACGGTTCGCCGCTGGGCGTGCCCGAGGGAGTACCGGACGGGGTGCCCGAGGGAGTGCCTGAGGGGGTTCCGGACGGGGTGCCCGAAGGAGTGCCTGAGGGGGTTCCGGACGGGGTTCCGCTCGGGGTGCCCGAAGGAGTCCCGCTCGGGGTGCCGGTGGGCGGGCCGCTCGGGGTGCCCGAGGGGGTGCCGGTGGGGCGGGTGCCCCCGTCGGGGGTGACCGTGAGGGTCGCCGGGTCGAGTTCCTGACCCGCGGCGTAGAAGTTCTGGAACGCCTTGGCCCCGTCGGCGGTCAGTTCGGCGGGGACGTCCTTGAAGACCATCGCGCCCCCGGCGCCCGACCCGGGGCTGATCCCGGTGAGCTTCAGCTTCGCCAGCGGGACGTCCTGATCGGTGACGACGGTGCCGTTCTTCTTCGTCCGGACGTCGGCGGAGATGCTCCCGGTGGTCCGGGTGCTCTTCAGCCGGAAGTCGGAGAGGGTGATGTCCAGTTCGCCGTGGTGCCCCTCGAACCGGACGCCGCCCTTGAACACGGTGTCCACGGCGTGGGTGGGACGGTCGTAGGTGCCCGTGCCCCCGACGAAGGTGAACGGCCCGTTGCCGCTCGCCTGGCGCGCCCCGCCGCTCATGGTGATCTTTCCTTGGGCCACCGGGGAGAGCAGATAGGAGCGGAACGACTTCTTGACGCCCCATTCCAGGGTGCCGTCCTTGAGCGCGATCGGCGGTGCGGCGGCCGGGGGTACGGCGGCCGGGGCCGAGGGGGCGGCCACGGCCGGGAGGGCCAGGGCGGTGGCGCCGAGGGCGACCGAGGTCGCGGCGCACACGACGAGCGCGGTCGGGCGGCGGCGGGGAGCTGCCATGGTCGGGGGTCTCCTTGGTACTTCGGGGGAGGGGGAGGGGGGTCGGCCCCCGGGGTCAGCCGTCGTGGGCGGCCTTGGCCCGGCGGGCACGGACGATGCCGAAGGCCACGGCCGCCAGCAGCAGGGCGCCGCCCGCGCCCACGGCGACGGGGACCACCGGGAAGCCGGAGGAGTCGGCGCTGGAAGCGGCCTTCTCGGTCGTCTCCCGTTCCGGGCCGGGGGCCTCGGACGGGCTCCCGCCGGGGGCGGGGGTGGCGGGGAGGTCGCTGCCGAGGTCCGGCAGGGCGGGGAGTGCGGCCTTGGCCTTGGCGTCGAGGGCGACGGCGAGCGAGACGGGGTCCATGGCCGTTCCGGCCTTGTACATCCCGTTGAACGCCTTGGCGCCCTGCCGGGTCAGCTCGGCCGGGGCCTCGGTGACCGTGACGAGTCCGCCGGTGGTCTTGAGGCCGGAGGTGTCGAAGGTGATCAGCGGGACGTCCGGGGCGCTGATCCCGGTGCCCTTGACGTCGGCGGAGAGGGTGCCCTCGGCACCCTTGGTGGTGACCGTGACCCCGCTGAGGGTCAGATCGAGGCCCTGTTCGCCGGTGAAGCGGACGGAGCCGGCGAAGGCGGCGTCGAGGCGCTTCTTCTCGTAGGTGCCGGTGCCCTCGGGGAAGCGGAACAGCGCGCCGCCGTCCTGGGCGCCGTCGGACAGGGTCCAGCGGCCGTTGGCGATGGAGCCGGTGACGTACTCGCGGAAGGTGCGGCGCACGCCCCAGTCGACGGCCGCGTCCTCGATCCGGCCCGCCCGGGCGGACTTCTTCTTCTTCTTCTTCGGTTCGCCGGACTCCTGCGGCTTCCCGGGCTTGCCGGGCTTGCGGGACGCGTCGGTCCCGGCGGGCTTCTCCGTCCCGTCCGCGCCGTCGCCCTTGCCGCCCTTTCCGGTGGTCCCGCCGTTCCCGGCGGGCTCGCGCCGGGCGGGGGCGGTGACGTCGACGGAGAGGCTGACCGGGTCCAGTTCGGTACCGGCGGTGTAGTAGCCCGCGAACGCCTTGGCGCCCTGGGCGGTGAGCGTGGCCGGGATGCTGGTGAGGGCGATCGGGGAACCGCCGCCGCGCATGTCCACCCCGGACAGGTTCAGGGAGGCCATCGGCACCTGGGCGGTGCTGGTCACCTTCCCGGTCTTCAGCTCCTTGCTGACCATGTCGGCGTAGAGGGTGCCGGACCCGCCGGTGATCCGGACGGTGGGGCGTGAGACGGTGAGGTCGAGCTGGAGCTCGCCGTTCGGCTTCTTGTGGCCGGTGAAGCGGACCCCGCCGGTGAACCCGGCGCGGAACGCGCCGCTGTCCGGGTCGTAGGTCCCGCTCGCCGAGTGGAAGCGGAACTGGCTCCCGCCCACGGTCGCCGCACCGCCCCGCAGGGTGAAGTTCCCCTTGGCGATGGGGCCGGTGACGTACCGCTGGAACGAGGACTTGAGCCCCCAGTCCAGGCGGCCTCCGTTCACCGTGCGCTCTTCCGCGTGCGCCGTCGTCGCCGGGAGCAGCAGCGCTCCCAGGAACGCCGAGCACGCCGTGGCGGCGGCCGTACGGGCAACCCGTCCGGACAGCATCGATCCCCCCCCTCGGGCCTGGTCAATAAGGTAAGGCTAACCTAAACTATCCCGGGCGTGGCCGGAACCCAGCGGTCGCCCCTTCCCCTCAGACCAGCACGACAGGATGGTGTGACTCGTGCGCATTACCCGACGGGCGGGCGTCTTCGCCGTCGTCCTCGCCCTTGCCCTCACGGGCTGCGGCGGCTCTCAGGACGACACCGGCGGTGCCCCCGTGAAGTCCCGCGCGCAGCCCGCCGCCGACCGGGTGGAGCCCCTGACCTCCCCCGTGGAACCGCGACTTCCAGCCACGGTGGAATCGGCCGACGGCCGTCGGGTGGAGGTCACCGACGTCAGCCGGATCGTTCCGCTGAGCGGCAGCCTCAACGAGATCGTGTTCACCCTCGGACTCGGCGAAAAGGTCGTCGCGAAGGACATCACCGCCACCTTCGAGCAGGCCGCGAAGCTGCCCGTGGTGACCCGCGCGCACGATGTCTCCGCCGAGTCGGTGCTGTCGCTGCGGCCCACCCTGGTCCTCGCGGACAGCACCACCGGGCCCGTGGAGGCCATCGACCAGATCCGTGACGCGGGCGTCCCGCTCGTCGTCTTCGACACCCCCAAGGGTCTCGACGACGTGGGCCCCCGGATCCAGGCGGTCGCCCGGACGCTGGGCGTCCCCGAGGCGGGGAAGGCGCTCACCGCGCGGACCGAGAAGCGCGTCGGGGAGGTCCAGGCGGACATCCCCGGGCCCGCCGCCGGGGCGGACCGGCCCCGGGTGGCCTTCCTCTACGTGCGGGGCTCCGCCTCCGTGTACCTGCTGGGCGGCCGGGACTCCGGGGCGAGTTCGCTGCTGGAGGCGGCGGGCGCGGTGGACGCGGGCAAGGAGTCCGGGCTGGAGAAGGACTTCACCCCCATCACCAGCGAGGCGCTCGCCAAGGCCGCGCCGGACGCCGTCCTGGTGATGACCAAGGGTCTGAAGTCGGTCGGCGGCGTGGACGGACTGGTCAAGATCCCCGGAGTGGCCGAGACGCCCGCCGGGATGGACCGCCGGGTGGTGTCGATCGACGACGGCGTGATGCTCAACTACGGCCCCCGCACCGACCAGGTGCTGCGGAGCCTCGTCGACCAGCTCTACGCGAAGGGCGGCGGCGAGTGACCGCGCTCACCAAGGCGGACGGGTCACCGGCGGAGGGTGCGCCGGAAGGAACGTCGAAGGGCACCCCGGCACCGGTGCCCCCGGCGGGCGGGGCGCGACGGCGGGGGACGGCGTCCGTCCTGACGGCCGGGCTGGTCGTGGCGCTGCTGGTGATGGCGCTGGTCTCGGCCGGGACCGGCGCCTACCACATCCCCCTCGGCGACGTCCTCGGCTCGGTGCAGCACCGGCTGGGGCTCGGCGGCGCGGCCCTGGACCGGGTCGGGGAGAGCGTGCTGTGGAACGTCCGGCTGCCCCGGGTGGTGCTGGCGCTGCTGGTCGGCGCCTCGCTGGGCTGCGCG
Organism: Streptomyces sp. JNUCC 64; assembly: GCF_054484115.1. Classification (NCBI taxonomy): domain Bacteria; kingdom Bacillati; phylum Actinomycetota; class Actinomycetes; order Kitasatosporales; family Streptomycetaceae; genus Streptomyces; species Streptomyces sp. JNUCC 64. The sequence goes on along the minus strand of NZ_CM137015.1, from coordinate 6,207,795 downwards.
GGCGCCCTGATGCAGGGCGTGTTCGGCAATCCGCTGGCCGAGCCCGGGGTGATCGGGATCTCGGCGGGCGCGGCGGTCGGCGCGGTGGCCGCCATCGCGTTCGGCCTCTCGTTCCTCGGCAACTGGACGGTGACCGCCGCCGCGTTCGTGGCCGGACTCGTCACGGTGAGCCTGGTCTATCTGCTGTCGCGGTCCGGCGGACGCACCGAAGTGGTGACGCTGATCCTCACCGGCATCGCGGTCAACGCCTTCGCGGGCGCGCTGATCGGACTGTCGGTGTTCTTCGCGGACAACTCCGCCATCACCCAGATCACCTTCTGGCAGCTCGGCTCGCTCTCCCAGGCGACCTGGCCGAAGGTGCTGGCGGTGCTGCCGTGCGCGCTGCTCGGGCTGCTCGTCGCCCCGCTGTCGGCGCGCAAGCTCGATCTGCTGGCGCTCGGCGAACGCCCCGCGCGGCACCTGGGCGTCGACGTGGAACGGCTGCGGATCACCATGATCCTGGTGGTGGCGCTGCTGACGGCCGCCGCCGTCGCGGTCGCCGGGGTCATCACCTTCGTGGGGCTGCTCGTCCCGCACCTGCTGCGGATGGCGGCCGGTCCCGGACACCGCTTCCTGGTCCCGGGCAGCGCGCTCGGCGGCGGTCTGGTGCTGGTGAGCGCCGACCTGGCGGCCCGGACCACGGCCGCCCCCGCCGAACTCCCGCTGGGGGTCCTCACCGCGCTGTTCGGCAGCCCGTTCTTCTTCTGGCTGCTGCGCCGCACCCGTCGCAAGCAAGGAGGCTGGGCGTGATCAGGTCCCTGTTCCCCTTCCCCGGACGGACCCGGAGCCTGCCCGGGCCGGTGACGCCCGGCGAGGTGCTGGCCGAGGCCGAGGGGGTGGACGTCCGGCTCGGGGCGCGCGCCGTGCTCTCGGGGGTCGGCGTCGCCGCCCGCGCGGGCGAGGTGCTGGCGCTCGTCGGACCGAACGGCGCGGGCAAGTCCACCCTGCTCGCCGTGCTCGCCGCCGACCGGGCCCCCGCCACGGGCACGGTCCGGATCTCGGGCCGCCCGGCCGCCGCCTGGTCGGCCGCCGAACTGGCCCTGCGCCGCTCGGTGCTGCCGCAGGCGGCGACCGTGTCGTTCCCGTTCCCGGTGGAGGACGTGGTCCGGATGGGCCGCGCCCCCTGGGCCGGGACCGCCCGGGACGCCGAGGACGACGAGGCGGTGGCGGCGGCGATGGCGGCGACCGAGGTGACGGAGTTCGCCGGGCGCCCGTTCTCCGCGCTGAGCGGCGGCGAACGGGCCCGGGTCGCGCTGGCCCGGGTGCTGGCCCAGCGGACCCCGCTGCTGCTGCTCGACGAGCCGACCGCCGCGCTGGACCTGCGCCACCAGGAGCTGGTGCTGCGGGTCTGCCGGGAGCGGGCGGCGCGGGGGGACGCGGTGGTCGTGGTCCTGCACGACCTGGGGCTGGCCGCCGCGTACGCGGACCGGGTGGCCGTGCTGCGGGACGGGCGGGTGGCCGCGGAGGGCGCGCCGGAACGGGTGTTCACCGACGCGTCCCTCAGCGAGGTGTACCGCCAGCCGGTGGAGGTGCTCCCGCACCCCCGGACCGGGGCGCTGCTGGTGGTGCCGCGCCGCGACTGACCCGCCGGTCCCCCGCCCGGGCGGTTCCGTCGCCGTCCGGTCCTGTCGCCGTCCGATCCCGTCCCGCCGGTCCCGTTCGCGGGCGGTTCCCCGTCCCGTCACCGCCCCGCTCACGGCCCGTTTCCCGTCCGCCGTCCGTTCCCGGTGGCTCCCCGGTGGTGTCCGCCCGCTCACGGGGACACCGGCGGGACGACCACGGGACGGGGCCCGGCGGGACGGGACGGGTCAGCCGACGCGGCGCATCGCCCGTTCGCGCCGGGTGGCCACCGAGGAGCCGGACTCCCGGCGGGCCGTCCGGCGCAGCACCACGGGTGCCACGGCCAGTCCGACGAGCGCCCAGGCCCCGAGGACGCCCACCGTCTGGGCCGTCCGCCAGCCGCCCGACGCCTCGACGGCGGCCATCGCGTCGGGCAGCAGCGCGGAACGGGTGCCGAGCCCCAGCCAGTAGACCGGGAACACCTGCGCCAGCGTCTGGGTCCAGCCGGGCAGCGCGGCCAGCGGATAGAACACCCCCGAGATCCCGATCACCGCGAGCACCGGGAGCTGGACGAGCCCCTGCGCCCGGGTGCTGGTGAACAGCGCGCCGAGCACCGCCCCGACGGGCAGGGTCGCCGCCATCCCGAGCGGCAGCACCCACGCCAGCGTGAGCCAGGAGCCCGCCCCGACGGACAGTCCGTCGACGAGCAGCGCGCCGGGCACCAGCACGATCACCAGGTCCACGAGGAGCGTCCCGGAGACGGTGACGACCTTCCCGACGAGGTAGGCGCGCGTCCCGTGCGGGGTGGCCCGGGCCCGCAGCAGGGTGCCGTCCTCCCGTTCCGCCGTGAGGATCTGACTCATCGTCAGCATGCCGAGGGCGACGTTCATCCCGAGGATGCCGGGCAGCGCCAGCGTCCCCAGCCCGAAGCCCGTCCCGGCGAACTCGCGCTCCCTCAGGAACCAGAGGGTGACCAGCATCAGCACCGGCCACACCAGATGGGAGGAGAGGTCGGCGGCATGGGTGAACGACTGCCGCAGCTCCACCGTGCCGCGCGCCCAGCCGAGCCGCAGCGGCCCCGCGCCGCGTCCCCCGCGCGGGCTCCGGGCGCCCGCAGGACGCCCGTTCGCCGTCCTGCCGTTCACCGTTGACCCGTTCGCCGTTGGCTCGGTCACCGTCCGGCCTCCGATCCGGGTGCGGCTCCGGCGGATGATCCGGCTTCGGCCACCAGCCGCAGATAGGTGTCCTCCAGCGTGGCGCGGCGGACCTCCAGTTCCGCGATGTCGTCATGGCGGGCCAGCAGTTCCCGGACGAAGGCGGTGGAGTCCGGGACGGACCGGGTGAACCGTCGTCCGGCGCGGCTCCAGCGGACCTCGTCGAGGGAGCGGGCCAGTCCGGCGGCCGTCCCGTCCGCGACGATCCGGCCGCCCGCCAGGATCACGACGCGGTCGGCGAGCCGGTCGGCCTCCGCGAGGTCGTGGGTGGTGAGCAGCACGGTGGTGGCCCCGTCGGCGGCGAGCGAGCCGACCAGGTCATGGAACTCGTGACGGGCCCGGGGGTCGAGGCCTGCCGTGGGCTCGTCCAGGAAGAGCACCTCGGGCCGTCCGACGATGCCGATGGCCACGTCGAGGCGGCGGCGCTGTCCGCCGGAGAGGGTCCGCACCTCGCGGCCGGTGTGCCCGGTGAGGCCCACCGCCTCGATCAGCCCTTCGGTGTCCCACGGCCGGGGACGACTCGCGGTGCCGTAGCGGGCGTAGTACGCGCCCAGGTGGTCGAGGAGTTCGCCGACCCGCCACTTGCCGTGGTCCCGCCAGGACTGGAGGACCACCCCGACCCGGGCCCGCCAGCGCTCGCCGCCCCGCTCGGGATCGGTGCCGAGCACGACGGCCCTTCCCGCCGAGCGGGCCCGGAAGCCCTCCAGGATCTCGATCGTGGTCGTCTTGCCCGCGCCGTTGGGCCCGAGCAGCGCCAGCACCTCGCCCCGGCGCGCCCGGAACGTCACGTCCCGCAGCACGTCGTGGTCGCCGTAGCTCATCCGCAGCCCGTCCGCCTCCAGGACGGTCTCCGGGTCACCGCCCGTCTCCGTCGCCTCTGCCGTCGTCATCCCCGTCGTCCTCTCCCCCGCCGTCGCCGCACGGTCCGTCCGGTCCGCAGGTGTCCGGCCGGGGCCGTCGGGTCCGTTCGCGTTCCTTCAGGTCCGGGTGAAAGCTAAGTTGCGTTTCGGGAAGGGTCAATGGATCGATGGCCCAACTGCCTTGCTACACAAGGGGAAATCCCTGTTTCATTGCAACCACGATGTGAGTGAAGACAATGATCCCCCCGGAGCGTTGCGATGGGCTGTGGGTGAAAGCACCGTGGCGGGAGGGACCACGGGAACCCCTGGCGTCACCGCGAGGGGGCGTCGGGAACGGACGGGAAGGACGGGGACGATGCCCGGAGGCAGGCTCAGCCATGACGAGCGGCGGCTGATCGCCGAGGGGCTCGCGGACGGGACCGGATACGCGGAGATCGCCCGTCGGCTCGGCAGACCCACCTCCACCGTGAGCCGGGAGGTCTCCCGCAACGGGAACCCCGGCGGCTACCGCGCCGACCACGCCCACCACGCCGCCGGACGGCGGGCCCGCCGGGGCACCCCGCGCCCGGACACCGGACCCGCCGCCGGGACCGGCGACGGACCCGGCGGCGTCCGGGGCGCCGCCGTCGAGGAGTTCACCGAGGAGTTCGCGGCGATGATGACCGCCACCGGGCTGCCCCGGACCGCCGCCCGGGTGCTCGCCTGTCTGTTCACCGTCGACTCGGGCGCGCTCACCGCCGCCGAACTGGTGGGACGGCTGCGGGTCAGCCCCGCGTCGGTGTCGAAGGCGGTCGGCTACCTCGCCGGACTGGACGCGATCCGGCGGGAACGGGTGCCGGGACGGCGGTACGAACGGTACGTCGTCGACGACGACATGTGGTTCCGGGCCTGGGAGGCCGACTCCCGGAGCAACGCCCGGTGGGCCGGTTCCGCGCGGCGCGGGGCGGCCGTGGTGGGCGCCGGGTCCGGGGCGGGACGGCGGCTGGAACGGATGGCCCGGTTCTTCGCGGACCTCAGCGACGACATGGCCGGGGGCCCCACGGCGGAGGTCTTCGGGGACGCGGTGACGGTGACCGCCGCGCTCGTCCAGGCGCGGACCCCGGTGGCCGCCGGGCGGCTGGCGGCGGCGCTCGGCTGGCCCGGGGAACGGGTGGAGCGGGCGCTCGGCACGGCGCTCGCCCACCCCGGCGCGCTGGGCGCGGTGTCCGTCGCCTCCCCGGAGTCCGGAACGTTCACCGCCGTCCCCGCCGGTCTCACCGCCGCCCAGCGGACGGCGCTCGACGCGCTCTGAGGGAACCCCGGGCCCGGCGCCCCCGCCCGCCGGTCGGCCGCTCCGCGCGGACGGCCGGGCTCCCCGCCGGTCGGCCCCGCCGGTCAAGCCCCGCCCCGCGTCGGTCAGCCGCCCTTCGTCCCGGTCAGCCCCTGGACGCGGCTCAGCACCTCGACGCCCGGGCCCGGGGTCTTCCGGGGCGGCACCCGCACCGCCTGGTTGGAGGTGTACTCCAGGGTCACTGACTGCTGGACGGTACCGCTCAGCAGCGCCCGTTCGACCGGCAGCAGCTTCAGGTCGCGGCCCCGGGCCACGGTCCGCTTCTCGAAGTGCCGGGTGCCGAAGAGGACCAGCGCCCCGCCGTCCTCCGTGCGCACCCCGACCGGGGCGTGGGCGCCGCCGTCGAGCGGCTGGTCCTGGTACTGACGGGACAACCCCGGCCTGGTGGCGTCCCGTTCGCGCTGGGCGCGCCACTGGTCGGTGTGCGGACCGGCCGCGAAACCGCTGCCGCCGTCCGAGAGGTAGTCGGTGTACCGCTTGCTCAACTTCCCCGGCTTCAGGGTCAGTTCCGCGTCATCCAGCGGGACGGGGACGGCCGCCCCCTCGTCGTCGGAGCGGAGCGCGGGAACCTGTCCCTGGTTGAGGATGGTGAGGTAGGCCGCCTTCCAGCGGGCGTCGGGGCCGCTCTTGGTGAAGCCCAGCAGCCAGCGGGTGTCCCTGCCCCCGGCCCCGTCCACGTCCCGGTCCGAGTCGGTGTCGGCGAGGAAGAACTTGGGCCAGCCCGCCATCGCCGGTATCGCGTACCGCACGTCCGTCAGCCTCAGCGGGGAGTGGTTCCGGTTGCCGCCCGGGGAGAGCGAGCGGCGGGCCCGCAGCCCCGCCTGGTCGATCGAGGCGAGCGCGCCGGTGACCCGGTCGGCGTCCAGCGCGGGGTCATTGGCCCGGTCGGCCTTGTTGTAGGCGGTGAGGAAGTCCTTCAGCGCGCGGGCCGCCTCCGCCTCGGTCGCCGCCGGGATCACCGCACGCTCCCCGTGGACGGTGACGCAGCCGCTCGCCGTCAGCGTCAGGGCCGCCACCGCCGAGAGCGGTACGAGCCTCCCGACCGTCCCACGGCCCCCCGCCGCACCGGAGGTTCGCGCTGCTGACCTTGCTGGTGTCGCTCGCATCGGCCCCTTCACCTTCCCCTTCCCGGCCCCGAACCCTACCGGGGCCGACGACCGCCGCCGCGCCGGGACCTCGGGGCCCTCCCGGCGCCCGGACCGGCGCCGTCGTACCCGGCACCCGAAACGGCGCCGTCGTACCGGGTGGCGCGGAGGACCCCGTACCGGGGGCGGCCGGGCGGAGGGCTGCCGGACGGTCCCGCCCGACCCCGTCCGGCTACGCCCGGTCGAAGTGCCAGGCCGCGAGGCCCACCCTGTTGCGCACGCCGAGCTTGGCCTGCGCGTTCGCCACGTGCGTCTTCACCGTCCCCGGCGCGATGAACAAGGCCGTCGCGATCTCCGCGTTGGTCAGTCCGTCCGCCACCAGCGCGACGATCTCCGCCTCCCGGGCCGTCAGCGGACCCTCCTCCCGGGGGCCGCCGGAGGTGGGGGCACCCGGCGCTCCGGCGGGCGGCGGCGGTGACACCGGCGAGCCGAGCAGACGGACCGTCAGCTGGGGGCTGATCAGCACGTCGCCGGACATCGCCGCCCGGACCCCCTCGATCAGCAGGCCCGGCCCCGACCGCTTGAGCAGGAAGCCGCAGGCGCCGTCCCGCAGCGCCGTGCGCACCTGGTCGTCGTGGTCGAAGGTGGTGACGATCAGCACCGGTACCGGGTCGGGGACCCCGGGGCCCGTCAGCCGCCGGGTGACCTCCAGCCCGTCGAGCCCCGGCATCCGGATGTCGGCGACGACCAGGTCGGGGCGGAGTTCACGGGCGAGCGCGACGGCCGCGAGCCCGTCGGCGGCCTCCCCGACGACCGTCATGTCCGGCTGGGAACCGAGGATCAGCCGGAACCCGCTGCGGATGTCGTCCTGGTCGTCCGCGAGCAGGATCCGGATGGGGCCGGAGCGGGCGGAAGCATGGTCCGAAGCACGGTCGGAGGCGCTGCCGGGGGCGTTGTCGGAGGCGCTGGTCGTCATGGCGAACCCTTCGTGGACGCGCCCTTCACGGACGGCTTGGAGACGGACGGTACGGAGGCGGCGTCCCGTGCGGAGGCGGAGTCACCGCCGGAGCCGTGCACGGCGGCGGAGCCATGGCCTGGGGCCGAGGCGTGCGGGGAGTCGTGGCCGGGGACGGGGGCAGGGGCGGGCGGGGGCGGCGGACCGTCCGGGGCGGGGTGCGGGACCCCGGCGGGAGGGGAGACGGGCGGGGCGGGGGCGGCGCCCGGGGGGTCGGGGAACACGGCGGACAGGCACCAGCCCGGGGCGGCGTCCCGCGCGGGCCCCGCCGTGAGCGTGCCGCCGAGGGCCGTGACGTGTTCGGTGAGGGCGGGCAGTCCGAGGCCGCCCGTCCCCCGGGCCCGGCCCGGCAGCCGGAAGCGCGCCGGTCGGCCGCCACCGCCGCCCGCGCCGTCGTCGGTGACAAAGACCCCGACCCCGGCCGTCACCCGGTGGACCCGCACCACCACCCGGGTCGCGTCCGGCGCGTGCCGCCGGACGTTCGTCAGCGCCTCCACCACCACCCGGTACGCCGCCGCCCCCGTCTCCCGGGTCAGCGCGGCCACCGCGGCCGGGTCGGCCTCCAGCACCGCGTCGGGCGTGCCGGAACCGCCGGGCCCGCCCGCCGCGCCGAAGTCCGCCACCAGCTGAGGCAGTCGGTCCGGACCGGGCGGCAGAGCGTCGGCGCCCGGACCGTCGCCGTGGAGCATCGCGACCGTGCGGTCCATGGACGCCAGCGCGTTCAGCCCGGCGCGCTCGATGCGCTCCAGCGCGAGCAGCGCCTGTCCGGGGTCCGACTCCGCGACGAACCGGGCGGCCTGCGCCTGCACCACGATCCCGCTGATGTCGTGCGCCACGAAGTCGTGCAGATCGCGGGAGAGCCGGGAGCGCTGCTCCCGCCGCGCCGCCTCGACCGCCGCGCCCCGCCGCGCCGCCGCCCGGCGGGGGTAGCCGCCCACCGCCACGGCCGCGACGACCGGCAGCGTCCAGAACACCACCACGCCCACGACCTCCGGCGGCGATCCGTCGGTCAGGGACGGCACCGGCCACACGGCCACCGCGAGCGCCACGAGCGGGACGGCGTACCGCAGTTGACGTCGCGGCGCGATCCGGACGACCGCGACGAGCAACACCAGCAGCAGACCCGCCTCGGCGAGGCTCCAGGCGGAGCGGAGGGTGTCCTCCCCGGAACCCGCGCCCGCGCCCGCGCCGGGACCCGTACCGGCACCGGCACCGGTGTCCGGTGGCAGGGCGAACGTCGCGAGGACGGAGAGCAGCGCGCAGACGGCGGTGGCGGGCGCCAGTCCGGTCCGCGTCCCCCCGGCGGTCCAGGTCCCCCCGGCGCGGCGGGCCGCCAGCAGCCGGGCCCCGGCCCAGCCGATGGTGCCCGCGCAGGCGAGCACCGGCAGCGCGACCAGGACGCTCCAAGGCGCGTCGACAGCGCTCATCGTCCCGTTCCCCCCCCCTCCCCCTCGGCGCCCTTCGGCGCCCTTCGACGTCCCCCGACGCCCTTCGGCGCCCTCGGCGCTCCCGGGGCTGCTTCCGTCCCGGGTCCTCCAGGGCCGGTGTCCCGCCCCCTCGTCGGTGATCAGCCTAGGAGGTGGCCCGTCTCCCCCGAACGGCACAGGTGCCGGGCCGTCGGGCCGGGCCGTCCCGTCGATCTCCGCCGAACGGCAGATGGGCCGGGGTCCCCGTTCCGGGCGAGGCTTCTCCCATCCGCTCCACCACGCTCCACCACGCTCCACCACGGGGAACGCCCCCGCCGCCCAAGGGAGTCATCATGCGCCAGCACACCACCACCCGCCGTACCGTCGCCCTCGTCGGCGCGACCGCCGCACTGGTCGCCGGGACGGTGAGCGCCTCCACGGCGGCCGACGACTCCCGGCCCCGGACCACCGCCGCCGCCGGGACCGCCGCCGCGCCCGTCGCGAGCGTCGAGGGGTCGGCGCGGATCCACTTCACGCTCCGGCCGGACGACACCATCCGCTTCCAGGTGAAGGCGAAGGGCGCGCCGTACAGCGAGCCCCGTCCCGGGGTGCCCACCGGACTGCCCACGGACGCCCGGGGCACGATCCGCTACAGCCACCGCATCGCCGGGACGGAGAAGGTGGGGTGGGCGGTCGCCGAGGTGGACTGCCTGTCGACCGGCGGGAAGACGGCCACGGTCACGGCGGTGATCCGGAAGACCAACGTCGAACGGATCGGCAAGCGGATCGGGATCAGCTTCCAGCAGGGCGAGGGCGGCGCCCCGTCGCGGCTCGGCTTCAGCTGGGGCGTCGTCAACGTGGACGGCGGGACGGACGGCGCGGGCGAGCCGGGCGGCACGGGCACCTGCCAGGCACCCGCGCCGTTCGCCCCGGCGACGGAGGGCGGGTACCGGGTGCGGCACGCGGAGGTGGCGCCGCTGCCGACGGCCGGGACCCGGCCCTGACGGGTCCCGGGGCCGGGGCGGCCGCGACGACTCGGTCCAAGATCGAGTACAACCAAGTGCCGTGCCCGGGAGTCCTGTTCGCGGGCGGACTCCGTCCGCCGTCCACGGAACAGGACCGAAGGAACACATGAAGCCCTCCAGAGGCGCGCCCGTCGCCCTCGCACTCTGCGCCTGCGTTGTCGCCCCGCTCCTCGTGGCGTCCCCCGCCGCCGCCGACGGGACGACCCTCGCGCCCGCCCTCGCACCGGGCGTCTCGGCGAGCGCCCTGGTGGACGGCGCGTGGCGGTACGAGCGGCAGTGGGAACAGTGGCAGGACGACTGGCAGGAGGAGCCGCTGCTCAGCTACGAGAGCGAGCTGGACCCGTACGAGGGCGGAGCGGCCCGCTGGGCCGTGGTCGCGGTGGACCGCCACGGCAACTCCCGCTTCGACAGCGGCGAGGCGTTCTCCTACGTCAGCCTGGTGGAGCCGGACCCGTTGCCGCAGCCGGAGTGAGGCGGCGCCCGGGGCGGTGTCCCCCAGGGGGACCCGGGCCCTTCCCGGGTTCCCCCAGGGGACCCGGGCCGGAAGGGGGCGACCGGTCGGCGGGAAGCGGTGCCCCGGCCGGTCCCTAGAATGGGGCCGGTGACGCGTACTACTGCCGCCGCGGCCAGCGGGGACCTCCGGGAGGCCCTGGACGACCTCCTCGGCGGCCTCCCCCCGAAACAGGCCGCCCAGGCCGTCGACCGCCTGATCAGCACCTATCGCGGCGACACCCCGACCGGAGCCCCCGTGCTGCGCGACCGGGCGGACGTCGCCGCCTACGCCGCGTACCGGATGCCCGCGACCTTCGAGGCCGCGCGGACCGCGCTGGAGGCGCTCGCCGCCGCCGCGCCCGGCTGGAGCCCGGCGAGCCACACCGATGTGGGCGGCGGCACCGGCGCCGCCACCTGGGCCACCGCCGAGACCTGGCCGGGCACCCGTCCGGTGACGGTCCTGGACTGGGCGGAACCGGCGCTGCGGATCGGCTCCGAGATCGCCGCCGCCCACCCGGGACTGGGCGGGGCCCGGTGGCTGCGGGCCAGGATCGGCGACGCGCTGGAGCTCGCGGACGTGGACCTGGTCACCGTCTCGTACGTGCTGGGCGAGCTGACCGCCGCCGACCGGGCCGCCGTGGTGGACGAGGCGGCGCGCGCCGCCCGCGCGGTGGTCGTCGTGGAGCCGGGCACCCCCGACGGGTACGCCCGGGTGATCGAGGCCCGGCGGCGGCTGGTGGACGCGGGCTTCCACGTCCTCGCCCCGTGCCCGCACGGCGACACCTGCCCGATCGTGCCGGGCACCGACTGGTGCCACTTCTCGGCACGCGTCAGCCGGTCCTCGCTGCACCGCAAGGTGAAGGGCGGCTCCCTGGCGTACGAGGACGAGAAGTTCAGCTACGTGGCCGCCGCCCGGTTCACCGGGGAGCCCGTGACGGCGCGGGTGGTGCGCCGCCCCCAGATCCGCAAGGGCCAGGTGCTGCTGGAGCTGTGCGGGGACGAGGGCGGACTGCGCCGCGAGACGGTGACCAAGCGCCACGGCCTCGTGTACCGCGCGGCGCGGGACACGGACTGGGGCGACGCCTGGCCACCGCCCGCGCCGGAGGACCGGACGGCCGACGACTGACGACCGGCGGCAGGCGACTGACGACCGGCGGCTGACGGCAGACGGCGACTCGTCGGCTGACGGCTGCCGACCGACGGGCGACCGGCCGCTGACCGGTGGCCGCCCGGGTGACGGGCGACCGGACGGCACGGACCACGGGGGTTCCGGGGCCGCTGGGCTTCCGGGACCACGAAGGTCACCGGGGCCACCGGGACTCCTGGACCCCCTGGCCCCTGGGGCTACTCGCGCAACTCCAGCGTGCAGCACTTCACGCTGCCGCCGCCCTTGAGCAGCTCGGACAGGTCCATGCCGATCGGTTCGTAGCCGCGCTCCCGCAGCGGTCCGAAGAGGCCGAGCGCCGCCTGCGGCAGCAGGACGCGCAGCCCGTCGGAGACCGCGTTGAGCCCGAGGGCCGCCGCGTCGCGCTCGGCCACCTTCAGGGCGTGCGGGAAGAGCCGGGCGAGGACGGCCCGGCTGCCCGGGGAGAAGGCGCCCGGGTGGTACATGACGTCGTCCGCGCGGTCGTCGAGGACGGCCAGCGCGGTGTCCAGGTGGTAGAAGCGGGGGTCGACGAGGTCGAGCCCGACGACCGGCCGTCCGAAGTACTCCTGGGCCTCGCCGTGGGAGAGCGGACTGGCCCGGAAGCCCCGCCCGGCGAGGACGTACGAGGCGGTGACGGCGAAGTCGCCCTCCCCCTCGTTGACGTGGAGGGGTTCCCGGACGTCGGTCCAGCCGTGGGAGCGGAACCAGTCGAGGTGGATCGCGGCCTCCGGACCGCGTTCGGGGTGGGCGAAGCGGGCGCCGAGGACCCGTCCGTCGATGACGGTCGCGCCGTTGGCGGCGAAGACCATGTCGGGCAGCCCGGGACGGGCTTCGAGTTCCTCGACGGTGTGACCGAGCGCGCGGTACCGGTCGCGCAGGTCCTGCCACTGGGCGACGGCCAGCGGGACGTCGACGGGCTTGGTGGGGTCCATCCAGGGGTTGATCGCGTACGTGACCGCGAAGTGCGCCGGTGGGCACATCAGGAAACGCCGGGGTGTGGCGTGGTGACGGGGCAATGAGGGCTCCTCACGACCGCAGGGTGCCGCCCCGGTCGGGGACGACGCTGCCATGGTGGGGCAGCGGGTCCCCCGGCGGGGAGACGTCTGCCGTCATGGCGCGGCGCGAGGAGCCCCCGGTGCCGCGCTCCGGACGGGTGACGCTCCGGTTCACCCCCGTTCCGGGGCGCGGCCGACGGCTCACACCGTGCCGTCGGCCGCCGGGGCGGCACCCCCGCCGTGTTGGTCCACCGCGCCCGCCGCGCCCGGTGCCTCCGCCGCGTCCGTCGCCTGCGACGTCTCCGACGCGTCCGGGCGGACCGTCCGGGCGTCCTGGAGCCTGCGCAGCAGCTCCCGCTTCTGGGCGGCCGCGTCGCCCGCGCCGTGTCCCGCGCCCCGGCCGCCGCCGCGCAGCGCCGAGCGGGACAGGTTGCTGCGGGTGCCGCCGACTCCGAGCATGTTTCCGTTCCGGGCCACCGGCCCTCACCTCCTGCTGTTGACGGGCGACCGGACGCCGCCCCCTTGAGTCGAGACGGTACGTCTCGCTTGATGACGCCTTCACCATAGACGAGACGATACGTCTCGTCAAAGGATTTAGCGGACCCTGCCACCCCGCCCCCTCGGGTACCGGAGGATCAGATGAGACGTAGCGTCTCGCGTGAGGGTAGATTCGTCCCATGTCCACTGACTCAGACGACCCCCGCACCGTCACGCCCAGACCCCCCGGCCGGGACACCGCCCCGCCGCAGGCCCCGGCCGCCCGCCGGGGTCCCGACTCCAGCCGCCGCAGCGAACGCTCCCGCCGCGCGATCTACGAGGCCGCGCTGGCCCTGGTCGCGGAGACGGGCTACCAGCGCACGACCATCGAGGGCATCGCCGCCCGCGCGGGCGTCGGCAAGCAGACCATCTACCGCTGGTGGCCCTCCAAGGCGGACGTCCTGCTGGAGGCGTTCCTCGACCTGGCCGACCAGGCGACCGAGGCCGCGGGCGGCACCCCGCAGGAGTTCCCGGACACCGGGGACCTCGCCGCCGACCTGAGGCTCGTGATGCGCGCCACGGTCGATGAACTCCTCGACCCCAAGTTCGAGGCCCCCTGGCGGGCGCTCGCGGCGGAGGGCGTCAGAGACCAGCGGCTCGGTGACGAATTCGTCGCCAAGTTGCTGGAACCCCAGATCCAGCTGTACGTCGGCCGTCTGCGGTCCGCGCGGGACAGCGGCGAGGTACGGGCCGACGTGGACCCCCGGATCGCCGTGGAACTGCTGGTCGCGCCGCTCGCGCAGCGCTGGCTGCAGCGCACCGCGCCCATCAGCCACGCCTACGCGGACACCCTCGTCGAGTACGCCCTGCGGGGTCTCGCCCCCCGCTGATCCGACCCCGGGTGCGGACTCCGGCCACCCGAGGCGCAGGATGGTGGGACCATGGAAGGCCACGGACGCGGTGGGAACCCACGAGAGACCCACGGCGGCCCGTGCCGACCGGCGCCTACGCCGCGCCGGTACTCGGGACCAACGGACTGGGTGAGGGGATAAATGGGCGTGGAGAACGGCCGCCGCCCCGGCGGGCGGAGCAGGATTTCCCAGTGGCTGCGAGGCCGTCGACCCCGTGACGCCGGGGACGCGGTGGACGACGGCCGCGAAGACCTCCTGCTGGCCGTCGCCGCGGCCGGACTGCCGCTGGCGCCCGCCGCGCACCCGTCCGGCTACGGCTGCTCCTGCGACCGGGTGGGCTGTCCCACCCCGGGCCAGCACCCGGTCTCGTTCGCCTGGCAGACGCAGTCCACGACGGACCGCGCCCAGGTGGAGCGCTGGGCGCGGCACATGCCCGAGGCGAACTTCGTCACCGCGACGGGCATGGTCCACGACGTCCTGGACGTCCCGCTGGCCGCGGGCCGGGAGGCGCTGGAACGATTGCTCGGCGCGGGGGTCGAGGTCGGCCCGGTCGCGCTGTCCGGCGGGGACCGGATGTTCTTCTTCGCCGCGACCCGGGGCACCCCCGAGGACGAGGACGAGTGGTGGCCCTGCGAGCTGGACTGCCACCCCGAGACCATGGACGAGCACCCCGGCCTGCGCTGGCACTGCCGGGGTTCGTACGTCCTGGTGCCCCCGGCCCGGCTCCCCGGTGACCGCGCGGTGGCCTGGCTGCGGGGTCCCGAGCACCCGCTGCCGGACCCGCTGAGCCTGCTGGAGACGCTGACGGAGTCCTGCGCGAAGTACGCGGGCGAGACCGCGGGCGTGGGCTGGCCTCTGCGAGGCTGACCCGCGTCCGCTCGGGGAAACCCGACGGGAGGGCCGGGGCCGTGCGGCCCCGGCCCTCCCGTGACATCCGCCTCCGTGTCGTTCACGACTCCCCGGAGGTGACGGGAACCGGAGACGGCGGGGCCGTGACGGTCCGGTTCCGCCGGACGGTCAGACGCGGTCCGGTCCCACCGGCGCACTGCCGCGTCCCCGTTCCCGGCCGCTCAGCTCCGCGTCCAGGGCTCCTGGGCCACCCGCATCGCGTCCGCGTACACGGGCCGGCCCAGGCGCTCCCGGATCTCGCCCTCCGCGACCTCCTCCACCACGGCGGTCACCCACCAGATGTCGCCGAACGGGTCCCGGATCCGGCCGCCGCGCCGTCCGAAGGCGTCGTCGAGGAGGTCGGTGACGACCCGGGGGGAGACGGTGGTGTAGCCCTCGGGCGCGGCGTTCCCCGTCGGCTCGGACATCGCTGGTCCTCTCGCTTCGCTTCACCGGAGCGCGCCGGGCGCTCGCTCACGGGGACGACCGCAGGTCTTCAATAGGCCAGAAACTGTCCTAAACGAGGGCTAGCCTGGGCTGCATGGACGAGATCGCTGGAGTGGAGATCATCGCCTTCGCGGACGGCCCGGCGTTCGAGGAGTGGCTGGCCGGGCACCACGCACGGCACGAGGGCGTGTGGGTCAAGGTGGCCAAGAGGAAGTCCGGCGTGCCGACCGTCACCGACGGCGAACTGGTCGACATCGGGCTGTGCTACGGCTGGGTCTCCGGGCAGCGGCGGCCGTTCGACGACCGGTACTACCTCCAGAAGTACGTGCCCCGGCGGCCCAGGAGCCTGTGGTCGCGGGTGAACGTGGAGAAGGTGGCGGCGCTGGCGGCGGCGGGCCGGATGCGCGAGCCCGGCTGGGCCGAGGTGCGCCGGGCCCGGGAGGACGGGCGGTGGGAGGGGGCCTACGCGTCGCAGCGGACGGCGACGGTACCGCCCGGCCTCGCGGCGGCGCTCGACGCCGACCCCGGGGCGAAGACCGCGTTCGAGGCGCTCGACCGGACCGGGCGGTACCAGGTGCTGCTGCCGCTGCTCCAGGCGCTCACCCCACGGGCCCGGGAGGCCCGGCTCGCCAAGGCCCTGCGCACCCTGACGGGCGGGGACGACGGTCCGGGGTGAGGCGGCGCGGCGGGCCGTGCTTCGGGCGGCGCGTCCGTCGTCGCGTCAGGAAGCCGCCCGGCAGGGCGTGGAGGGCCGCGCGGAGGCAGGGGGTCCAGCGTGCCGGGACCGCCTCGTGACCGTTCGGCGTGCCGCGTGCGCCACCGGGCCCCCGCCGCGCGGGGCGGCGGGGGCCCGGTGGGACGGGCGGCACGCCGGTTCAGGCCGTCCCGCTCCGGGAGCGGGCGAGGAAGACGAACGAGGCGATGGCGGCCAGGCCCGCGACGAGCTGGACGACGGCCAGCGGGACGGCGGTGTCCTCGCCCGCGATGCCGACCAGCGGGGAGGCGATCGCCCCGATGAGGAAGGACGAGGTGCCGATCAGCGCGGAGGCCGATCCGGCGGCGTGGCCCGCGCGCTGGAGGGCGAGGGTGTTGGTGTTCGGCAGGACCAGGCCCATCGCGGACATGAGGACGAACAGGGCGGTGGCCACCGGCACCAGTCCGGTCTCGCCGAAGACCCCGGCGGTGATCAGCAGCAGTGCCAGCGCCGCCAGGGCGATCACCGTGAGCCCCGCCGTCAGCACCCGGTCGAGGCTGACCCGGCCCACCAGCAGCCGGCCGTTGATCTGACCCATGATCACCAGGCCGACCGAGTTCAGTCCGAAGAGCAGGGAGAAGGTCTGCGGGGACGCCCCGTAGATCTCCTGGACGACGAACGGGGACGCCGAGACGTAGGCGAAGAGCGCGGCGAAGCTGAAGCCGCCCGCCAGGGTGTGACCGGCGAAGGGCTTGTCCGCGAGGAGGCCGCGCATGGTGCGCAGCGCGGCGAGGACCCCGCCCCCGTGGCGGCGGGCGGGCTCCAGGGTCTCCGGCAGCCGGAAGCGCACCAGCAGGGTGAGCAGCACCCCGACGACGGCGAGCACCCAGAACACGCCCCGCCAGTCGGTGAACCGCATCACCTGGGCGCCGATCACCGGGCCGATGATGGGCGCGACCCCGGAGATCAGCATCAGGGTGGAGAAGAACCGGGCCATGGCCACGCCCTCGTAGAGGTCGCGGACGACCGCGCGGGCGATGACGATGCCCGCCGAGCCCGCGAGCCCCTGGACCAGCCGGAAGACGATGAGGGTCTCCACGGTGGGGGCCACCGCGCAGGCGGCGGTGGCGAGGACGTAGACCAGCATGCCGATCATCAGCGGGCGGCGGCGGCCCCACTTGTCGCTCATGGGGCCGACGACGAGCTGGCCGAGCGCCATTCCGGCGAGGCAGGCGGTGAGCGTGAGCTGCACCGTGGCGGCGGAGGCGCCGAGCACCCCGGTGACCTGGGGCAGGGCCGGAAGGTACATGTCCATGGAGAGCGGGGGCAGGGCGGTGAGTCCGCCGAGGACCAGGACCACCAGGAACCCGGTGCGGCGGGCGGCGGCGGACGCCCCGCCACCGCCCGGCACGCTGCCGCCCGGCGCGTCCAGCGCGTCGGGCGCGTCCGGTGCGCCGTGCTTCGGGCCCCCGCCCCTGGGCGCGGCGCCCGTGGGGACGGTGGTCGTCGGGAGGGTTCCCGTCGGAACGGCGGTGGCCGGGTCCGTCGCCGTCACGGCGCCCCCTTCCGTCCCCCTCGTCCCGCCGCCCCCGCCTATGGGGCCCGGTTCGCGCTCCCCGTCCGGTACGGCACCGCCGCGCTCGGGCATGTGGGTCCTCCCCTTTTCTCCGGCGTCCGTCGATCCGGCCGCCCCATGGAGTTCGCTGGTCCGGTTATCTATGCTCGCAGTCCGGATCGGATGGTAGAGACCATTTTTCGCCACCGCGTCGGCTTGGGCCGGGGGTGGGACGGTCCGTGGCTCCGGGGTTCCGGGCCCCGGAGGGCTCAGGCCGGACGGGGCCGGGGGCGGTTTCCGGCGGCCGCAGCACGCTCAGGGCGGGGGCCCGTGCCGGGTGCCCGCGGACGGAGGAGGGGACGTATGGCCGAAGACCCGGTGCGCTGGGGGATCCTGGGTACGGGCGGGATCGCCGCGTCGTTCACGGCGACGCTGCTGGACATGCCGGACGCCGAGGTGGTCGCGGTGGGCTCGCGGACGGACGCGGCGGCGCGGGCGTTCGCCGGACGGTTCGGGATACCGCGCGCGTACGGCGACTGGGCCTCGCTCGCCGCCGACGGGGACGTCGACGTGGTGTACGTGGCGACCCCGCACTCGACGCACCGGGCCGCCGCCGGACTGTTCCTGGAGGCGGGCCGTCCCGCGCTGGTGGAGAAGGCGTTCACGCTGAACGTCCGGGAGGCCGCCGAGCTGGTCGGAACGGCGCGGGACCGCGGGCTGTTCCTGATGGAGGCCATGTGGATGTACTGCCATCCGCTGGTCCGCCGGATGCGGGAACTGGTGGACGACGGGGCGATCGGGGAGGTGCGGGCGGTCCACGCCGACTTCGGCATCGACGGCCCGTTCCCGGTGACGCACCGGCTGCGGGACCCGGCCCAGGGCGGCGGCGCGTTGCTGGACCTCGGGGTGTACCCGGTGTCGTTCGCGCATCTGATGCTCGGCGAGCCGTCGGGCGTGACGGCGTCGGCAACGCTCTCCCCGGAGGGCGTGGACCTCCAGACCGGGATGGTCCTGTCGTACGACAGCGGGGCGCTGGCGGTGCTGCACTGCGCGGTGGACGCCCACACCCCGGTGACCGCGTCGGTGAGCGGGAGCCGGGGCCGGATCGAGGTCCCGGCCGGGTTCTTCCACCCGGACCGGTTCGTGCTGCACCGGGACGGGCACGAGCCGGAGACGGTCCTCGCGGACCCCGCGTGGGGCCCCCGGGACAGCCTGCGGCACGAGGCCGCCGAGGTGACGCGCTGTCTGCGGGCGAAGGAGACGGAGTCCCCGCTGGTCCCGCTGGACGGGACGCTCGCGGTGATGCGGACGCTGGACGCGGTGCGGAGCCGGATCGGGGTCCGCTACCCGGGCGAGACGACGGACTGAGCCCGGCCCGGCCTTCCGGTCCGGAAGGCCGGGCCCGCCGGGCCCGTCCGGACCGCCGCGGGAAGCCCGGCGGACGGGCTTCGAGGAGGCGCTCGACGTCGGCGCCGACATGTACCGCCGGTGGACCATGGACGTGTTCCGACACCACCGCCCGCCGCCCCGGCCCGGACATGACGAAGGCGAGGAGTGGTCGCCCGCTTCTCGCCGTGCTCAAGGTATAGCGCACGGGGGGTCTTGCGGCAAGACCCCGGTACCGGCGCAGAATCTCCGGCCTGAGCCGGTTCCCGTGGACCGTCGGGGCGTGCGGAGGGACACCGCGCGCCCGCTTCCGCGCGAGCGTTCCGTTCCCGTTCCCCGGGGCGCGAGCGAGGACCGGCCCATCAGGAACACGACCGGGTACCGAGGGGGGTCTCCTCATGACCGATGCGACCGACTTGACCGATGCGGCTGATGTGACGGGTGCGGCCAGCGCCAAGGGTGTGGCCGGTGCTGACGGCACGGGCGGCGCGGGCGGCGCGGGCGATGTGACCGATGTGGTCGTCGTCGGGGCCGGGCCGACCGGGCTGGCGCTCGCCGGTGAACTGCGGCTGCACGGGGTGCGGGTGGTCGTCCTGGAGCGGGAGACCGCGCCGACCGGGCTGTCCCGCGCACGCGGGCTGCACGCGCGCAGCGTCGAGCTGATGGCCCAGCGGGGACTGCTGGAGGAGTTCCTCGCGCACGGCGAACGGTTCGCGGTCGGCGGCTTCTTCGCCGGGATCGACGTGCCGTGGCCCGAGCTGGACACCGCGCACTCCTACGTCCTCGCCGTACCGCAGGACGTCACAGAGCGGCTGCTGGCCGAGCACGCCACCGGGCTCGGCGCCGAGGTCCGGCGCGGGCTGGCGCTGGTCGCGCTGGACCAGGACGAACACGGGGTGACCGCCGGGCTCTCCGACGGCACCCGGCTGCGCGCCCGTCACCTCGTCGGCTGCGACGGCGGGCGAAGCACCGTGCGCGGGCTGCTGGGCGTCCCCTTCCCCGGCGAGCCCTCCCGGGCGGACACCCTGCTGGGCGAGGTGGCGGTGACCGTTCCGCCCGGGGAGCTGGCCGCCGTGGTGGCCGGGGTCCGCCGGACCCGGCTCCGGTTCGGCGCGATCCCCCTGGGGGACGGGACGTACCGCTTCGTGGTGCCCGCCGGGGAGGTGGCCGCGGACCGGACCGTCGCGCCGACCCTCGACGAGTTGCGGGGGCGGCTGCGGGCGGTCGCCGGGACCGACTTCGGGGCGCACGCGCCGCGCTGGCTCTCCCGGTTCGGGGACGCCACCCGGCAGGCCGAGCGCTACCGGACCGGCCGGGTGCTGCTGGCCGGGGACGCCGCGCACATCCATCCGCCGACCGGTGGGCAGGGCCTCAACCTCGGGGTGCAGGACGCGTTCAACCTGGGCTGGAAGCTGGCCGCCGAGGTGAACGGATGGGCGCCGGAAGGGCTGTTGGACACCTATCACGAGGAGCGGCACCCGGTGGCCGCCGACGTCCTGGCGAACACCCGGGCGCAGATGGAGCTGCTGTCGGACGGGCCAGGCGCCCGGGCGGTGCGCGCGCTGGTCGCGGAGCTGATGGGGTTCGAGGAGGTGAACCGGCACCTGATCGGGAAGGTCACCGCGCTCGGGGTGCGCTACGACTTCGGCGCGGGCCATCCGCTGCTCGGCGCCAGACTGCGGGACCTGCGGCTGAAGGGCGGACGGCTCTACGAGCTGACGCGCCGGGGGCGCGGGCTCCTGCTGGACCAGACCGGCCGGCTGTCGGCGGCGGGCTGGGCGGACCGGGTGGACCACGTGGTGGACGTCAGCGAGGAACCGACCGCCCCCGCGGTGCTGTTGCGACCGGACGGTCATGTGGCGTGGGCCGGTGACGGGGACGGGCGGGGGCTGACGGACGCGCTGTCCCGGTGGTTCGGCGCACCCACCGGGTGACCTCGGGGACGGGTGCTTCCGTGGGCGTCCGGCGGGGCGTGCGCCGGACGTCTCCCCTGGTCACACGTGCCATCAGTCCGGATCGCCCCACCCTCACATCATCTCCACAAGTGGAATGGGAACCTCCGGGAGATATCGCCCGGAAAGCTCATATGCTCAGCATCTCTTCATCGGCAAGCCCGTCAAATCTCCACATCTGGGGTCTGTGTTGCGTATCCGTTCCACCCTCCCGATAGCCGTCGCCATCGCCGCCGTCGCGGCCCCGCTGCTGGTGGCCACGCCCGCCGCCGCCGCGCCGCACGAGCGCGGTCTGCACTTCGGCAAGATCCATTACGACAGCCTGGGCTCGGACCGTGGGGGCAACTCCTCGGTGAACGGTGAGTGGGTCAACATCCACAACAACTCGCGTTCGGCGATCCAGCTCAAGGGCTACAAGATCAAGGACAACGCGGGCTTCACCTACACCTTCGGCAGCTACAAGATCGGCGCGGGCAAGACCGTCAAGGTCCGCACCGGCAAGGGCGACAACGTCTCGGGCGTCCGCTACTGGGGGCGCGGCTGGTACGTCTGGAACAACGACCGCGACAAGGCCCGGCTGATCAAGCCGAACGGTTCGCTCAAGGACTCCTGCTCCTGGTCCAGGACCGGCAGCGGCTACACGAACTGCCACTGAGCCAGCCCGGAGGGGGACCGGGCGGACGGCCCGGGAACGGGTCGGGGGACAGCCGTCCCGCGCGACCGGAACCGCGCGGGCCACGGCCGTGACCACGCCCCGGGACGTCCGACCACCGTGACAGGTCCCCCTCCGTGCCCCGCGCGGGGCGGGGACACCGGATTTCCGCCCGGTGTCCCCGCCCCGCGCTTCGTCGTTTCCCGTCGCCGGGACCCCTCCCCCGGGGGCTCCCGCCCCCGATGGCGGGAGTGGAACTGCGGAGCCGCCCGGATGGTGCCACCGTGGAAGCGAAGACGAGGCTTCCCGAGGAGGACGGCATGTCCGGCTGCTTCCGTGTCCACCGTCGTGACCTGGGGCTGCTCCTGCTGCGGCTCGGCGTCGGCGGTGCACTGACCGTCCACGGCACCCAGAAGCTGTTCGGCTGGTTCGGCGGCGGGGGCGTCGAGGGCACGGGCGCCGCCATGGAGTCCATGGGGTACGCGCCCGGCAAGGCGAGCGCGGTGGCGTCCGGGCTGGCCGAGGCCGGGGGCGGCACCCTGCTCGCGGTCGGCCTCGCCACCCCGTTCGCGGGCGCGGCGGCGGCCGGAGGCATGGCGGGCGCGGCGGCCGTCCACGCGCCGAACGGGTTCTTCGCCACCGAGGGCGGCTACGAGCTGCCCGTGACGTTCGGACTCGCGGCCACCGCCCTGGCGTTCACCGGCGCCGGACGCTACTCCCTCGACCACGCCACCCGGCACGTCCTCGACCAGGGCTGGATGGTCCCGGTGGCGCTCGCCGGGGTCGCCGTGGCCGCCGTGTGCGTGGTGGGCTCCCGGCAGTGCCGGGTCACCGCCGGGGCCGCGGCCCTCGCCGAGGACTCCGACGAGCCGGGCGGGCCCGAGGACTCCGACGAGCCGGACGACGAGTCCGGCGAGCCCGGCGAGTCCGGGTCGTGAGTCACCCGTACGGAGCAGCGGCACCCTTCGGACACGGGGAGGACCCCAGGTGAGCACGGACGGAACGGACGGACGCGACCCGCGTCGCACCTCCCGGAGCGGGCTGTTCCCCCGGGATCCCCAGGCCCCCCGCCGGGAGCGCTCCGGCGACACCGGCACCGGACGGGACCGGCGCCGGTCCTCCGGCCGGTCGGAGGACCGGCGGGTGTTCGAGGTGGACCGGTCGGGCACGGCGCGGTCCGCCCCGCCGAGGGACCGCTGACGGCATACCGCCCGGTTCCCGGGAACGGGGGACGCGTTCCGTCTCCCCTCCGTAGGGTCGGTCCATGGGTGATCACTGGGACGGGAACGCGCCGGGCGTGCTGAGGCTGCCCTCGGGACGGCTGGTGCGCGGGCGCGGGTTGCGGAACGGACCGCCGGACGGGCCGGACCCGGAGTACGGGGTGTATCTGCTGGGTTCGCCGCCGCCCGCCACGGAGTGGCCCGCCGGGTGGGTGCGCTGGCCGGACTTCCGGCTCCCCCGGGACCGCGCGGCGGCCTCCCGGACGCTCCTGGAGGTCTGGGAGCGGTGCGCCGGGGAGCGCGTCGAGGTGGCCTGCGGGGGCGGGCGCGGACGCACCGGCACCGCGCTGGCCTGCCTCGCCGTCCTCGACGGCGTCCCTTCCGGGGAGGCGGTCGCGTACGTGCGCGCCCACTACGACCGGCGCGCCGTGGAGACCCCGTGGCAGCGGCGCTACGTACGGGACTTCCCGGCGCGGGGTGCGGAGCCCGGGGCTTCCGGGGCGCCCCGGGCGTGACCCGTCACCCGTCACCCGTCACCGGGGAGGGCCTCGTCCAGGAGGACGTAGAGCAGGGCGTTGAGGGTGGCGCCGCTGACGATCTCGCGGCGGTCGATCATCCCGCGCAGCCGGTCCAGGGGGATCCATTCGATCCGGTCCGACTCGTTGCGCTCGGTGGGCGGGCCGGTGTGGACGGCGCCGTCCGCGCGGAAGAGGTGGTGCTGGGAGTCGGTGACGCCGTTCGCCGGTTCCGCGTAGAGCAGCGGGCGGAGGGGGCCGGGGCGCCAGCCCGTCTCCTCCAGGACCTCGCGGGCCGCCGCTCGGGCCGGGGACTCGTCGTCCTCCACCAGGCCCATGGGCAGTTCCCAGGCCCAGCGGTCGGTGACGAAGCGGTGGCGCCACATCATCAGCACCTCACGGCGGTCGTTCACCACCGCCGCGACCGCGAGGTGGCGCAACTTGACGACGTAGTAGTCGGTCCGCTCGCCGTCCGGTCGTTCCACATCGGTGACCCACAGGTTCACCCAGGGGTTCTCGTACACGGGACGCTCCCCGTGGACCTTCCATCGCATCGCCGGTCCCCTTTCGCCGACCGGCATCGTAGGACGGCGGACGGAACCGGCCGGACCGCGGGGGATGTCGGTCCGGCCGGTTCCCCGGGGGCGGGGCTCCCGCGACGGGACCCGGCCCGCCGTCCGGGTCCGCGTGCGACCGGGGCCCGGACGGCCTCGCACCCCCTTTCTACGGGAGGCGAGGTCTCGGCGCGGTCACGGACGAGGGGCCGTGGGCGCCGTACGGGCCTCCTCAGCAGCCGTTGGCCAGGTACGAGGGCGGGCTGTGGGGCTGGAGCACCGAGGGGAGGTCGTTGCGGCCCCGGACCCGCAACTTCCGGTAGATCTTGGTCAGATGCTGTTCGACGGTGCTCATGGTGATGAACAGCCGTCCGGCGATCTCGCGGTTGGTGCAGCCGGAGGCGGCGAGGGCGGCGACCCGGCGCTCCGCCTCGGTGAGCCCGGGCGGGGGGAAGGGCTCCCCGGCGGGTCCGGGGCCGAAGTGCCCGGGGACGGCGCCGCCGGGGTCCTCCGGACCGTCCGCGCGGTCGGGCGGGCCGGAGGGGGTCAGCTGGGGGGTCCGGGGGCGGACGGCGGCCGTCGCGGCGCGCGGGCCGTGAGACCGGGCGGCCGGATCACGGAAGTACTCCGGGACCCGGCCGCCGTTGAAGCGCAGGAGCTGTTCCTCCATCAGGGCTCTGGCCTCCTGGACCCGGCCCATGGCGACCAGCGCCGCCGCCGCGTCGTCCCGCCAGTCCACCAGGTGGGGCACGTCGATCCGCCATCTGGCCATCAGCTCGCCGCAGGAGCGGAAGTGGGTGAGCGCGGTGTGCGGCCGTCCCCCGGCGAGGTGGTGACGGCCCAGGGCCTGGAGGTACGGCAGGGCGAAGGGAGTGTCGAACATGCCGGGCGGGACGGGCACGTTGAGGAAGGACTGCACGGTGTCATGGGCGCCGAGTTCGGTCCCGGCGCGGATCGCCAGCGCCAGCGGCAGCCCCACCGCCACCCCCCAGGAGGCGGGCGGCACCAGCTTCAGCACGGTCCGCGCGGAGGCGCCTGCCTCCAGGGGTTCCCCCCGGCGCAGGGCGGCGGCCGAGCGGACCGTCTCCAGCAGGGCCCGGCGCATCGGCACCCGTTCGATCCAGCGCTGTCCCAGCAGCCGGTCCGACCAGGAGACCGCGTCGTCCAGCCGGTCGGCCCGGATGAGCAGCAGCAGGGCGAGGAGGGTCGCGGCGAGCGGGCTGCCCTCCCGGGTGCCGCGCAGCACCTGGTCGGCGCCCCGGACCTCGTCCCCCTCGCCGGTGCCCCCGGCCGACAGGTCGAGGAAGGTCAGCGCGGCCAGCGGGCCGGTGCCGTCCGCCATCGCCGCCAGGGGGTCGGCGTGCTGCCCGGCGCGCGGGTCGTGGTCCAGTTCGGGGGCGCAGTAGGCGAGGGCGAGCCTGATCAGCCGGACGCCCGCGCGGCCGGGTCCGGGCGGCGCGGGCGTCTGGTCGTCGTCCTCCTCGGCGGATATGCGCTTCAGGAGGGCGTCGGCCCGGCTGAACTCGCCCCACCAGATGAGGTGTTTGACCGGGACCAGCGCCTCGGGGCCGGTGAGCAGGCCGAAGTGGACGAGACGGACCAGCTGGTCGAGGTGGCGGGTGGCCTTGGCGGGGTCGATGTGCCACTGGGCGTCCGCGAGTTCGGCGGTGACCTGGGCCTCCTGCGTGGTGTCGGAGCAGATGCCGTAGGCGTGCCGCAGATAGCCGACGGCCTCGGCCACCTCGCCGGAGAGCATCGCCTCCTGGGCGGCCTCCCGGAGGATGTCCACCCGCCAGGGGCCGCGCACCGAGTCGTGGGCGGCCATCAGCTGCCGGGCGACGGCGACGGCGGGCGCCCCGCCCTCGTGGAGGAGTTCGGCGGCCCGGCCGTGGAGTTCGGCGAGTTCCCCGGCGGGCACGTCGGCGAGGACCGCGAGCTGCGCTTGCTCGTGTCGGAAGCGGGACGCGGCGAGCAGCCCCGCCGTGTGCAGCCCGCCGACGCTGTCACTGATCAGGATGGCGTCCCCGCCGACGAGTTCGCCGATGAGCGGTTCGCTGGCCTCGTCGCCCAGGACGGCGAGCGCGCGGGCGGCCACCAGCATGCCGGGGGCGCAGCGGTGCAGGCACCGGACGACGGCGTAGCGGTACGACTCCCCCGGCTCGGGTATCCCGGCGGCGGTGCCGCCGATCGCGCGGTCGTCGATGAGGGCGTGCAGCAGCAGCGGGTTGCCGCCGCTGACCCGGGTCCACAGCTCCGCCTCGCGGCAGGAGGGCGCGGCGCCGAGGCGGGCGTGGAGCTGGTCGGCGACGCCCTGGGCGGTGAGCCGGGCCAGCCGGACGCCGTGGCAGTAGGGCAGGTGGAGGGTCTCCGCGTGCAGGGTGACCAGGGCGCGGCCGTGGCCGGTGCACTCGTTCAGCACGATCATGACCGGTGCGGAGTCGATGCGGCGGGCGAGGTAGCTGAGGACCTCCAGGGAGGGCTCGTCGGCGAAGTGGACGTCGTCCACGGCGATGACCAGCGGCGCGCGCTCGGCGAACTCGAAGACGGCGCGGCAGATGCGCTGGAGCAGTCCGAACGGCACGGGACCGCTCCCAGGTGCCTCGTCGGACGCGGCGGCCCCGAACTCCCCGGCGGCGAAGGGGTCCACGGCCATTCCGGCGGCCCGCATGGCCCGCACCAACTGGTCGGCGAGACCGAACCGGTGGTGCCGTTCGCTGCCGGAGGCGGTGACGGACAGGAACAGCGCGCCGCGCGCCACGGCTCTTTCCGCGAACGCCGACAGCAGGGCCGTCTTCCCGGCCCCGACCGGTCCGTTGACGAAGACCACGGACCCCCGGTCGCTCGCGCAGCGCGTGTAGAGCCGATCGAGCAACTGAAGATCGGCATCCCGTTCTGCGAGATTCACAGGTACCCCCCGTACCGTATCCATGCGCTCTCCGGTGCTGTGGGCCCGTTACTGGTGATTCCCGATTCCCATGGAGCGATCGGCCCCGGAGAACGCGAATCGGAGATCTGTCTTTCGCCCGGAACAGTGGGCCCGTGTGGGGGTGGCCGGCCCGGTGGTGCGCAGGTACCTTCCCAGCTCACCCACAGGGTAACCACCGTGCCCGAAAAAACCGCCTCGTCCCGAACTCCGAGATGCTTCCGGCATCCGGCGGCGTCGTTGCCGGGGATCCTCGACGGTCTAGCGGGCTATCGTTTTTCGCCACTACGGCCGAAAGCATTCAGCCGTGCCGCACATGACTCCATGGAGCCGCCATGCGCGTTCCCACGGATTCTGCCCGAAGTCATACCGTTCGCGCCGGACACTGCCCCGAAAATCTCATAGAAAACTCATAGTTTGAATGGTCAAATACCATTCGGGTACGCCGGTGGAACACCGTCCGCGCCCCGCGCCCCCCCTCATCGGAGCCGGGCCCCTCCCCTCGGCCCGCTCCCGCCCCCCGCTCCTCACCGCCCCCTCGGCGCGCGGGAGTCCCGTCCCGTCACCGCCGCCCGGGCGCGGGGACCCGTCACCATCGCCCCGCCGCCCCTCCGCCCGCCGTCGCCGTCGCCGTCGCCGGTCAATCGTCGTCGCGGCCCGACTCCCAGCCCGCGGCCCGGAGCCGGGACAGGAGGGCGCTCCCGGCGGCGGCCGGGACGGTGAAGCGGGCGACGAGTCCGTCCGCGCCGTCCGCGCCCACCGCGACGGTCTCGGGCGCCACCTGGTCCCCCAGCTCCTCCAGCAGCCGGACCAGTTCGCCCGGGCGCTCCTTGACCGCCACCCACAGCCGCGTCCGTCCGCCGGGAGCGCCCCGGCCCGGGGCGGTCGGGGAGCCGGGGGCGGCAGGCCCGCCGGAGATGCGCTCCACCCCCGAGACGCCCCGGTCGAGCACGTCCACCAGGGCCCGCATGCCCTCCGCGTACGCGGCGTCGTCCTCGCCGCCCGGCCCGGCGAGCGCGTCCAGGGCGGTGACCAGGCGCGCCAGGTCGGTCTGCAGCTCCCGCACCACCTCGACCACGAACCCCGCGTTGGCCTGGAGGATGTCCCCCCAGAGCCGGGAGTCACCACGGGCGATCCGGGTCACGTCCCGCACCCCGGGCCCGGCGAACCGCCGCATGCCCGCCGTGCTGTCCCGCAGCCGGGCCGCCATCAGACTGGCCACCAGGTGCGGCACGTGGGAGGTGAGCGCCACCGCGCCGTCGTGCGCCGCGCTCCGGGTCACCACCGGGACCGCCCCGCACAGCGACACCAGCTCCAGGGCCCGCTCCAGGACGAGCGGGGAGGTCAGCGGCGACGGGGTGAGCACCCAGACCCGGCCGTGCAGCAGATCGCCCCGGGCGGCCATCGGCCCCGACCACTCCCGTCCGGCCATCGGATGCCCGCCCACGAACCGGAACGGCTCCGGGGCGCGGTTCAGCACCATCCGCTCCGCACCGGCCTTCACGCTCGCCACATCGGTGTAGCAGTGCGCCAGCCGCTGGCCCTGGAGCTCCACCAGGGACCCCGCGACCTGACTGGGGGGCATGGCCAGCACCGCCAGGTCGACGGGGCCGGGGGGCCGCTCCGCCACCCCCGCCCCCAGCGCGGCGGCCGTACGGGCGGCCACCGGGTCGCGGTCGGAGAGGAACACGGTGACCCCCCGCCCGCTCGCGGCGAGCGCCACCGACGTGCCGATCAATCCTGTGCCGACGACAGCCATGGTGCGGATCACGAGACATCCCCCAGCGTGAAAGGCACTTCAACCGGAAAGCAAACGCCGCCCAGTTAATCAATGTGCTCCGCCGGATACCAGAGCGGACGTACCCGACCACGATCCCGGTGCGTCCAACTGTCCATTTCCCGGGTAATTCCCGAATGGCTGGACACGGCCCGGAGAACCTAAAGTTCCAGGGAATTGGATTCATTTCCCGGATGGGGGACCGCATGACAAATGATACGGAGACGACGGGCGCACTCGAAGAACTCTCGCTCGACTACGTCGAGATGTACGTGGAACACCTCGACGCGGCGGTGACCGACTGGACCGGCCGGTACGCGTTCGCGGTCGTGGGCACCGACGAGTCCGCCGAACACCGCAGCGTCGCCCTGCGGCACGGCCGGATCACCCTGGTCCTCACCGAGGGCGTCTCCGACCGGCACCCGGCCACGGAGTACGTGCTGGCGCACGGGGACGGCGTCGGCGACCTCGCGCTGCGCACCTCCGACGTCACGGCCGCGTTCACGGCGGCGGTCGCGGCGGGCGCCCGGGTCCACCGGGAGCCGGTCCGGCACCCCGCCGGGCAGCCCCGGGTGACGGCGGCGGTCGGCGGTTTCGGGGACGTCGTCCACACCCTGGTCGAACGGTCCCCCGGCGAGGGCCCCGGGCTGCCCGCCGGGTTCGTCCCGGTGGCGCCGAGGGAGGTCGAGCCGGTCGCGGACGACGTGCAGCTCCTCGAACTCGACCACGTCGCCGTGTGCCTGAACAGCGGCGAACTCCAGCCCACCGTCGACTTCTACCGCGCCGCCCTCGGCTTCCGCCACATCTTCGAGGAGCGCATCGTCGTCGGGGCCCAGGCGATGGAGTCCCAGGTGGTGCAGAGCGCCTCCGGGTCGGTGACGCTGACCCTCATCCAGCCCGACCCCACCGCCGAGGCCGGGCAGATCGACGAGTTCCTCAAGGACCACCAGGGCT
This sequence comes from Streptomyces sp. JNUCC 64, assembly GCF_054484115.1. NCBI lineage: Bacteria > Bacillati > Actinomycetota > Actinomycetes > Kitasatosporales > Streptomycetaceae > Streptomyces > Streptomyces sp. JNUCC 64. Next base: position 6,178,722 of record NZ_CM137015.1, on the reverse strand, counting down.
CGGGCGTCCAGCACCTGGCGTTCTCCTCGCCCGACGCGGTGCGCGCGGTGAAGGCGCTGCGCCGCCGGGGGGTCACCTTCCTGACCACCCCGTCCGCCTACTACGACCTGCTGGGCGGGCGGATCGACCTCGGCGCCCAGCGGCTGGAGGACCTGCGCGCCACCCACGTACTCGCCGACGAGGACCACGGCGGACAGCTGTTCCAGATCTTCACCGCCTCCACCCACCCCCGGCGCACCCTGTTCTTCGAGGTCATCGAACGCCAGGGCGCCCGGACCTTCGGCAGCTCCAACATCAAGGCGCTGTACGAGGCCGTGGAGCTGGAGAGGACCGGGCAGCGTGGGTTCCCCCGCTGATCCTCCGTCCGTCGGCCCGGTCGGCCCCGCTGACCCGGTCGGGCCCGCCGACCGCGTCGGGCCCGCCGGCCCCCGCGCCCCGCTCGACCCCGCCGGCCTCGGTGACCTCGCCGACCTGGGTGACGTCGAGCGGGCCGCCGCGGCGGTGCTGCCGCCGGAGGTCCGGGACTTCGTCGCGGGGGGCAGCGGCGCCGAGACCACCCTGGACGCCAACCGGCGGGCCCTGGACCGGGTCTTCGTCGTCCCCCGGGTGCTGCGGGACGTCGGGGGGTGCGCCACCGACGCCACCCTGCTGGGACGTCCGGCGGGGATGCCGGTCGCGGTGGCGCCGGTCGCCTACCAGCGGCTGGCGCACCCCGAGGGGGAGACCGCCGTGGCGCGGGCCGCGAAGGCCGCCGGGGTGCCGTTCACCGTCAGCACCCTCAGCAGCGTGCCGGTCGAGGAACTGACCGGGCTCGGCGGGAGCGTCTGGTTCCAGCTCTACTGGCTGCGGGACGGGGCCCGGCCGAGGGACCTGGTGCGGCGCGCGGAGGACGCGGGCTGCGAGGCGATCGTGCTGACCGTGGACGTCCCCTGGATGGGACGGCGGCTGCGGGACGTGCGCAACCGGTTCGCGCTGCCCGACGGGGTGCGGGCGGCGCACGTCGCCACCGGGGACGCCGCGCACCGGCGCGCCGACGGCGGCTCGGCCGTCGCGGTGCACACCGGGCGGGCCTTCTCCCCCTCGGTGACCTGGTCGGAGCTGGCGGAGCTGCGCCGCTGGACCCGGCTGCCGCTGGTGCTCAAGGGGGTGCTGGCCGCCGAGGACGCGGTGCGCGCGGCGGAGGCGGGCGTGGACGCGGTCGTGGTGTCCAACCACGGCGGCCGTCAGCTCGACGGGGCGCCGCCCGCCGTGGAGGTGCTGGGCGCGGTCGCGGCGGCCGTCCCCGGACACTGCGAGGTGCTGCTGGACAGCGGGGTGCGCTCCGGCACGGACGTGCTGCGGGCGCTGGCACTGGGCGCCCGGGGGGTGCTGGTGGGCCGCCCGCTGGTGTGGGGACTGGCCGTCGGGGGCGAGGCGGGCGCGGCCCGGGTGCTGGAGCTGCTGGCCACCGAACTCCGGGACGCGCTCGGGCTGTCCGGGTGCGCGGGGGTGGCGGACGCGCGGCGGCTGCGGACCCTGACGGGGGCCGGGGAGCGGTAGCCGCGCGCGACCGGCGCCCCGGTCCCCGACGCGTGACGCGGGGACCGGGGCGCCGTCCTCGTACGTCCGGGGCGGGCGGTATCGCCGGGGATGTCCAAGTGCGCGGTTTCGGCGCTTGGACGGGGACGGTCGCCGGGCGCCGCGACCGGCCGGTACGGAACGCCGGTCCGGGACCGGGCCCCCGTACCGGACCCGTGTCGTACCGGACGCCGTACCGTACGGGCCCGTCCCGTACCGGACCCCGTTGCCGGTGCCGTTCGCGTACCGTCCGTCACTCCGTCACTCCGTCAGGAACGCGGTCAGCACCTCGTTCACGGCCTCCGGGCGTTCCAGGTAGCCGTAGTGGCCGCAGTCCGCGATCTCCACGTGCCGGGCGCCGGGGATGGCCTCGGCGACCTCCCGGGTGAGCCGGGGGCGGATGACCAGGTCGTCGCGGAAGCCGACGACGAGGCAGGGGCGGCTGATGGCCCGGTAGGCGGCCCGCCGGTCGGGGATGACCTCCAGACCGAGCTGGCGGCCGAGCCCCACCGGGTCGGGCTCGTCCATCTCCAGGAGGGTGAGCCAGTCCGTCAGCCGCTCCTCGTCGTCGAGGGTGCGCGGGGAGAGGTTCTGCACCGCCCGCTGGTGCGCGGTCACCGCCGGGGGCAGTTTGATCCCGCTGTCGAGGAGCGCGCGGTCGGCGGCGGACATCGCCCGGATCAGCGCGTCGGTCCGGGCCGCGCAGGACATCAGGACCGCCCGGCTCACCAGGTCGGGCCGGGCCAGGACGAGTTCCTGGGCGACGATCCCGCCGAGCGAGTGGCCCACCACCCGGCAGGGGCCCGCGTCCAGGTGCTCGATCAGCGCGGCGACGTCCGCGACCAGGTCCGCCAGGACGAAGCGCCCGGGGCCGGGGACCGTCCGTCCGCTGCCCCGGTTGTCGACGGTGACGGCCCGCAGGCCCGCCCGGCGCAGCGCCGGGACCTGGTGGGCGCGCCAGACCCGGCCCGGCACCCCGGTGCCGGGGACCATCACCACCGGTTCGCCCCCGCCGTGGTCGTCGTACCAGAGGTCCACCCCGTTGAGGCGCTCCCTGGGCATCGGCCCGCTCCTTCCCTCGTCCCGCCTGTCCTGCCTGTCCTGCCTGTCTTACCTGTCTTACCTGTCCTGCCTCGTCATTCGTTCACCGGGCCCGCGAGGTCCCGGGTTCCGTCCGGTGTCTTTCCGTTCGCCGGGGGCCGCAAGCGCCCCGGCCCGTCGGCGTGGTCGTGATCACGTCGACGGGCCGGGGAAGGAGGTCTCAGCGGCCGGACCAGACCGGGTCGCGGCCCTCGGCGAAGGCCCGGGGGCCCTCCGCGGCGTCCGCGCTGCGGGCGCGCCGTTCCTCCCAGGCGTAGCGGGTGGCGAACGCCTCCGGCAGCGGCTGGTCCACCGACTTCAGCACGGCCTCCTTGATCGCGCGGACCGAGAGCGGGGCCGCGCGGACCAGGTCGTCGGTCCAGGAGTCCACCGCCGCGTCGAGTTCCCCGGCCGCCACGACCTCGTTGACGAGCCCGAGGCGCAGGGCGGTCGCCGCGTCCATCCGGCGGCCGGTGAGCAGATGCCCCATGGCCGTCTTCAGGGGCAGTTGCCGGGCCAGCCGGAACGCCCCGCCCGCCCCGGGGACCAGGCCGAGCCGGACCTCCGGGAGGGCGAACACCGCGTCGTGCGAGGCGATGACGAGGTCACAGGCGAGGACCAGTTCGAAGCCGCCGCCCAGCGCGTAGCCCTGGACCCGCGCCACCACCGGTTTGGAGAGCGAGAACCGTTCGGTGAGCCGGGGCCAGCCGGGCTGGTCCCGGCTGCCGAAGGTGGTCGGGGCGGCTCCCCGGGCGGTGAGCCGGGCCCGTTCCTTGAGGTCCTGGCCGACGGAGAAGGCCCGCTCCCCCGCCCCGGTCAGGACGGCGACCCGGACCTCGTCGTCCGCCTCCACGTCGTCCCAGACCGCGGCGAGTTCGCGGTGGGTGCGCAGGTCCATCGCGTTGAGGACGTGCGGCCGGTCCAGGGTGACCCGGGCGACGCCGTCCTTCTTCTCGTAGCGGACCCGGGGGCGGTCGTCGTCGGGGGAACCGGCCGGTCCGGTCCGCCCGGTCACGTGGAGCCCGCCGCGAACCGTCCCACCTTGTCGATCACGTCGGCGCCGTAGAGCCGCAGCGCCTGCTGGAGGGCGAACTCCGCCGCGTAGGCGCGGAAGGCGTCCTCCGGTTCCTCGGCGAGGTTGAGCATGTGCCGGTTGGCGATCACCGCCTCCCCGTCGAGGGCGGTGAGGCTCCGCTCCACCGCCGCGTCCATCCCGGCCGGGTCCGCCACCTCGTCCACCAGCAGCCGGGCCGCCGGTTCGGAGGCCCAGACCCGGCGGCCGGAGAGGATCACCTGACGGGCCAGCCGGGGTCCGGTGGAGCGGCCCAGGCGCAGGTTGGAGACGCCGGGGATGATGCCCTCGCGGGCGGCCGGGAGGCTGAGGTAGGCGTCGGAGGCGGCGATGACGTGGTCGAAGACCAGCAGCAGCTGGGCGCCGCCGCCGATCGCGAAGCCGTCGACGGCGGCGACCCAGGGCTTCTCCGTGTACGGGGTGTGCCAGGGCGCGTCGTCGGCGCGGATGCCGCGCACCAGCTTGTGGAGGTAGCCCAGTTCCCGGCGGAGCAGGAAGCCCACCAGGGGGATGTCCCCGGAGCTGAGGTACTTGAGGTTGATGCCCGCGCTGAAGACCCGTCGGCCCCGGTAGCGGGGGTGGCTCATCTCGCCGCCGCGCACCAGGCCGACCCGGACGCCCGGGTCGAGCAGCGCCAGGTCGACGGCGGTCTCCATGTCGTCGACCTGGCGTTCGTCCTCCGCGTTCAGCCGGTCGTCGCGGCACATCGTCAGCCGGGCGACGCCGTCGCGGCGCTCCAGCCGGACCGCCTCCAGCTCCAACGTCCCGGTCCGCAGGAACCGGGGCAGCAGTTCGCGGGCCCGGTCGGTGGGGCGGAGCATCGCGGCCAGGAGGTGCGGTCCGGCGACGGGTGAGCGCAGCACCGCCCGCAGGAAGATCCCCTGGTCGATCTCGTGGCCCTCCTTCTCGGCCTGCGGGAGGGCGCGTTCACGGGCCAGCCGGTCCCCGGTGGGCACCAGTCCGGGGTAGGCGAGGGCGGCGGCGGCCACGAGTCCGTCGATCCGCAGTTCCCTGGTGCGGCCCCGGGTGAGCCGGTCGTAGACGGTGTCGGCGTGGGCGGCGAGGAACCGGGCGCGCAGGGCGCGGGCGCGGTCCTTGACGGCGTCGGCGGCGGCCCGTTCGGTCGCGGTGCGGGCGGCCGGGGCGGGCAGCGCGGCCAGCTCCTTGTCGGCGCGCTCCACCGCCCCGGCCGCTTCCCGCCACTCGTCGGGCACGTCGGCCCCGGGTGGCTCGGTGGTCACACGGCCCCCCCGGCGGCGCGCAGCACCCGGTCGCAGGCCGCCAGATGGGGTCCGACGGCGTCCTCGAAGCTGGTGTGCTGGGCGTCGAAGAGCAGTTGGCGGCGGATGGCGAGTTCCTTGCCGGACAGCTCCTCGATGAGCTGCTGGGCCGCGGCGGCGGCGACCTCCGGGTCGTCCGCGAGTTCGTCGGCGAGGCCCAGTTCCCGGGCCTCGGCGGCGCCGAGGGGGTGGCCGAACAGGACGCTGCGGCGGACCGCGGCGGCTCCGGCCAGCCGGACGAGGCGGAAGACCGCCATGCCGGGCCAGGTGGACTCCCCGTCGAAGGGCACCAGCAGCCGGGTCTTCGGGGAGACGATGCGGACGTCGGCGGTGAGGAAGACGTCCAGGGCGGTGCCGCCGAGGTCGCCGGTGGCGAGGGCGACGGTCGCGGCGGGCAGCCGTTCCAGTCGGCGCAGGGCGCGTTCCCACTTGGTGACCAGGGCCACGTCCAGTCCGTCGGTCCAGCCCGGGCCGGGCGCGCCGGTGACCCGGAGGGTGACCGTTCCGCCGGTGGCCCGGTCCTCGGCGCGGTCGCTCAGGACGGTGAGGTCCCGTACGGTCCCGGCGGTGAGCGGCCTGCTCCCGTCGATGGCCAGCGTCAGCACGTCACTCGCGTCGCTCACGGTGCTCTCTCCCGTCGTCACCACTGGACCAGCGCCGTTTCCAGCGTGGAGCCCGGTCCCATCGTCATCAGCACCCCGTAGTCACCGGGACGGGTCACCCGCTCGTCGAGCAGTCGTTCGTAGGAGAACAGGAAGGAGCCGCTGGACACGTTGCCGTAGTCGCGCAGGACGCCGGTGGTGTGCCGCAGGTCGTGGCGGGTCAGTCCCAGGTTGACGCTGACCGCGTCGATGACCTTCTTGCCGCCGGAGTGCACCAGCCAGTGGGCGATGTCGCTGCGGCGCAGTCCGGTGTCGCCCAGCAGCCGGTCCACCACGATCTCGGCGTGGGCGCCGACGACGTAGGGGATCTGCGGGTCCAGGAAGAAGCTGAACCGGTCCAGTTCGCGGTCCCAGTCGTAGCGCATCGCGTCGGCCGCCTCGGGGATGATGCAGCTCGCGAACTTCAGCACGGTGGGGCCCTCGGCGGTGCCGGACACCTCGTCGCCGGGTCCGGAGCGGAGCGCGACGGCACCGGCCCCGTCGCCGAAGAGGCTGTTGACGACGGCGGTGCGCATCGAGGAGTCCATCGCGTAGGCGGCGGAGCACGCCTCGGCGCAGACGACGACGGCGAGTTCGCCGGGGTGGGCCGCGGACCAGCCGGAGACCACGTTGAGGGCGTTGAGGCCCGCGTTGCAGCCCATGCCGACGATGTCGCTGCGGCCGCAGTGGCGGTCGATGCCGAGTTCCCGGATCATCAGGGCGCTCAGCCCCGGGGTGATGAAGCCGGTGGAGGAGACGCAGCACAGGTGCCGCAGGTCGGAGAGTTCGGCTCCGGCCCGTTTGAGGCAGGCGGCCAGCGCCTCGGCGCCCATGGCGACCGCCATGGCCTTGTGCTTGTCGAGCAGATCGCCCTGGGGCTCCGGGTGGCGGACCCCGTCGGCGTCCGGTTCGGGGAGCGTCAGATGGCGGGTGTCGATGGCGCTGTTGCGGAAGACGGACCCGATCCGGGCGTCGGTGATGCCGAAGGCGTCGAGTACCTCCTGCTGGGTGTAGACGGTGGGCGAGGCGGCGGTGCCCACGCCCACGATCCGGGGCCGGTACGGGGTCCGCAGGGAGCCGTCCCCGGTCAGGGTGGCGGTGGGTCGGTGGTCGAGGTCCTGGAGGCTGGTGGTCATCGGAAGGTCCATCCCCACATGCGCGGCTTGCTGCGCGGCTCGGTCGGTGCGTTGACGCCGGTCACGTGCCTTGCCCTCTCTCTGGAGCGGGGTGTCGTCGGGTGCGGTGGTCGTGGTCGGGTGCCGTGGTCGTGGTCGGGCGCGGTGGTCGTGGTCGGGTGCCGTGGTCGTGGTCGGGCGCGGTGGTCGTGGTCGGGTGCGGTGGCCCGCCTCACCGTCGCCGTCGCCGTCATCGCTTCGTCGCGGTGTCGTCGTCGGGCGCGGGACCCGGGGGCGAGGGTTGACGGTCCGTCAGACGGGCTGGGAGCGCGACTCGATGAAGCGGGCGAGCCGGGCGACGCCCTCGGTGATGTCGGCGTCCGTCAGATAGCTGGTGGACAGGCGCAGGGCGTGGTGACCGCCGCCGTGCGCGGAGAAGTAGCTCATGGGCGTCCAGATGACGCCGTACTCCTGGGCCGATTCGGTCAGGGCCTCGTTGTCGGCCCGGAACGGGACGTGCACGGTGAGGAAGAAGCCGCCGGTCGGCTCGTTCCACCGCACCCCCAGCCCGGTGCGCCGGGCGGCCGGGAGGCGGGCGTCCAGCTCCCGCAGGGTGGCGCGCATCGCGTTGCCGTAGTGGGCGGCGGGCTCTGCGTTCAGCTCGGAGATCCGCCCGGCCGCCGAGAGCAGGGCGCCCGCGACGGCCGCCTGGCTCAGGGAGGAGGTGTTGACCGTCACCATGCTCTTGATCTTGGCGAGTTCGGCGGCCAGCGGGACGGTGCCGCCGGTGCCGTCCGCCACCCGCTGGTCGGCGACCACGAAGCCGACCCGGGCGCCCGGGAAGACCGTCTTGGCGAACGAACCGAGGTGCACCACCGAGCGGGAGCGGTCCAGGGACTTCAGGGTGGGCGGCGGCACCCCCGGGCTGACCCGGCGGTAGGGGCTGTCCTCGATGATCAGTACCCCGTGCCGCCGGGCGACGTCCAGCAGTCCGGTGCGGGCCGCCGGGTCCATCGTGGTGCCGGACGGGTTGGAGTGGTCGGGGACCACGTAGACGGCGCGGGGCCGCCGGCCGTCCGCCTTCTCGCGCAGGATGACGGCCTCCACGTCGGCGGGGGCGAGTCCGTGCGCGCGCTCCTCGACGGGGGCGACCGTGACGTCCAGCAGCCGGGCGGCGCCGGTGATGCCCACGTAGCAGGGGCTGGTGACCAGGAGGACGTCGGCCGGGTCGCGGAAGAGCGCCCGCAGCACCAGCACCATGGCCTCCTGCGCGCCGACCGTGACGACGATCGCGTCGGCGGGGACGTCGATGTCCTCGTCGGCGCGGAGCGAGTCGGCGACGATGTCGCGGATCTGCCCGGCGGTGGGGCCGTACTGGTACATGGCGGTGCGGATGTCCTCGGGGCTCTGTCCCGAGGCGGCCAGGTGGTCCAGGTAGCGGCGGAGGTAGGTGAAGATGCGCTCGGTGTCGAAGAACCCGTCGTACGGGCGGCCCGGGGCGAACGAGATCGCGTCCGGATAGCGGTGCGTCACCTCGTTCAGGAAGTTCATGGTGTCGAGGACGGGATCGGCGAGGCTGCGGTGCAGTTCGTCCCTGCGCAGATCGGGTCCGGGGGCGGCGGGCACCTCGCCCGGCACCTCGCCGAGGCCGGCCGGGAAAGGCACGGGTCCGGGTTCCAGACCCTCCCCCGCCAGCCGTGCGTAGTCGTCCAGGCTCCGTCCGGCCATGGATATCCTCTCGGCGGAATCGGTTTTCCGGAGTGCTGATTTCGGCGGTCAGGATCACACGCTCCGGACCGGCCCCACAATGTTGTCCAACACCACGGAATGCCGGTGCGGACGGCAGGGACCGGAAAACCCGTCCGCCACCGTTCCATTACCCTCCCTTTCCCTGTTCTTGGAACGTTCGTGGGAGAAACCGGAAAACGGCTCCGCGAACCGAACCGCAATCGTTCCGGAAACGGAACCGGAAACGATCTCGGGAACGGCATCGGACAGAGGTTCGGGCGCCGCCGCGAACGCGCTCGGGACGCGGCGCGGAATGCGTCCGGAACACGACCGGGAAGGCGTCCGGTAACGCGCGGCGGAACCGTCGGGGGCCGAACGCGGGAACGCCCGGAAGCCGGTCCGGAAACGAGGCCGGAAACGGCCGGGAATCGCGGGTGTCCCCCGGGGCGCGCACCCGGGGGACGGCACCGCTCCGGGGAAAGGTTCCGGCCTCCGGGGCGGGCCCGGACCCGGGTCCGGGAGACGGCCTCCGGGGCCGGAAGCGGAAACGGAACGGGAACGCCCGCCCCGTTCGGGGCGGGCGTCCAACCGTCCGCTTTCGACACTCGGGCGCCCGGCGCGCGGGCACCCGGCCGGGGGTGTCAGCCGATCTGCGGGACCTCGTCACGGACCCGGACCGCGAACTCCGACCACAGGTCAGCGAACTGCCGGGCCAGATCGGCCACGATGTCGGTGCAGTGCGGGGGGACGTTGTTGATGATGGCGTCCCACTCCTCCTTGCGCACCGTGTGGAGCGCGAGCAGCCGCAGCAGATTGCGCCCCGTCTCGGTGAAGCGCAGCGACGGATCGGCCTTGAGCCGCTTCACCAGCGCGGCCCGGTCCAGCACCGGCTCGGGGTGCGCCCGGACGGCCGCCGCCCGGGCGAGGCCCAGCGAGGTGACCCGGGCCCCGTCGGCCCCGTCGCCCCCCGTGCCCGCCGCCCCCCGGCGCCCCCGGGGCAGCGGGTCCTCGCCGTTGCGCAGCCGGTTGCGCACGTCACGGGCGGTCTCCGGGGAGATCCCCGCCGCCCGGGCCACCTGCCGCAGCGACAGGTCCGGGTTCTCGGTGAACAGTTCCAACGCGTGGAGGCGGCCCACGCTGCCGTCGACCGGACGCAGCCGGCCGTCCTGGCCGAGCCGGCGGCCGCCGGGGTCGGGGTCGACGCTGACCCTGCGCCGCAGGTCACCCACGGTCCCCGGGGAGATCCCGGTGACGGAGGCGACCCGTCGGTCCGACCACTGGGGGTGGGTCACGATGATGCGCCCGGCGGCCCGCTTGCGGTCCGACAGGGACAGCGGCAGTCCATGGGCGACGTTCAGCTTCACCGCCAGGACGAAGGCCGCGGCCTCGCCCCCGTCGAAGAACCGGGCGGCGATGACGCGTCCGCCGCGCAGCCGGGTGGCCTTCAGCCGGTGGAAGCCGTCGATGACGCGCATCGTCGGCCGGTGCACCGTGATCGGCGGCAACGGGTCCTGGATCGCGGCCAGGATCTGAATGTGTTCCGGTCTCTCTCCGGCCAGTCGTGGTGATCCCGACAGATCGAGCGTGTCGATGTCGACTTCCACGACGGGCTGCTGCTGGAGTTCCTCCTCCTCGGGTTCCATCCTCGCGCCTCTCAATCGCCGTCGCCGACGCGGACGCAGTCCGTCGTACGCGAGATGATCTCGCGTCGCACCACCCTCGGTGCGACCGTCTCGTGGCGCTCCCCATGCGATTGCAGGAACCAGCCAGTTTCCAATGCTCTCGACTCCCCCTTGACGGTTTGGAGCAGAAGATCTCAGCGGCTGTCGCACTTCCGCAGATGTGTCCGAAATTAACAGCAACCGATTCACCGTCGAAACCCCTGCTTGCACCACGACGCCAACCCTTACACCCCCTATCGCCTAGGGGGTGCAAGGGTTGGCGGAATCCAAGGGGGAGCGCCCGGGAGAGGGGGGCGCCCCCGTCGGGGGGTCAGTCGGCGCGCGGGCCGGGGCGGCGACCCAGGTGGAGCGCCTCGAACTCGTCCACTCCGTCGACGAGTTCCACCAGGGTGCGGGACACCCCGCGGCTGACGAAGACGTCTCCGCCCGCCGCCCGCATCAGCGCGACGACGGCCTCTACGTCTTCCTGTGTAGCCTCGGGGGCCATCACCACGACCATGCGTCTTCCTCTGTCCTCTGATTGCCGTGCCGTCGACGGGGCCACCGCCCCCGGAGGGGACGGTGGACGGATGGTGCGGAGGGAGAGCGATGCCCCCTGCGGGCCGGGGGGAGTGACCGTGGGGGCATCGCCGTCTCAGGTGGTGGCCAGGGCCTCCGTGGGAGGCAGCCGGGCCGCCCGGACCGCCGGGTAGAAGCCCGCCAGCCCGCCGATCACCAGGGTCGCCCCGACGCCACCGGCCATGGCCCACAGCGGCACCACCGACGGCAGTCCCTGGTAGGCCGCGTACCCGGTGGTCACCCCGATGCCCAGCAGCACCCCGCCGAGTCCGCCGAGTGCCGACAGCAGCAGCGCCTCGGAGAGGAACTGGGTGCGGATCTGGCCCCGGGTGGCGCCCAGCGAGCGGCGCAGACCGATCTCGGAGCGGCGCTCCAGTACGGAGATCACCATGGTGTTGGCCACGCCGACGCCGCCGACCAGCAGGGCCACGCCGCCGAGTCCCAGCAGCAGACCGCTGAGCGCGTCGTCGGTGGCCTCCTTGGCCGCCAGGGCGTCGGAGGGCCGGGAGACGTTGACGCCGCTCGGGTTCTCCGGGTTGGCCGTGGCGCCCAGGACCGCCTGGACATCGCTGACCGCGGACTCCTCGGTGCGGGTGTAGACCGCCGTCGGATAGCCGTCGAAGTCCAGGAGTTCCTCGGCGACCGGCCAGCCCACCAGCGCCGCGGAGTCCAGCTCCGGCAGCAGCTCGTTCGGGGCGAGCAGACCCACCACGGTGAACCAGCGTCCGCCGATCCACACCTGGACGTCCTCACCGGCCTGGTGCACCCCGACCTGCTTGGCGGCCTTGGCCCCCAGGACGACCGCCGGGTAGCGGCTGTTGGCCGAGTTCAGCCAGCGGCCCTCGACGACCTTCGCCCCGGTGCTCTTCGGCAGGTCCGTGCGGGCCGCGCTGACCGTGAGGCCGCCGGTCTCCTCCTTGGGGATGTGGTCGTTGCGGTAGAGCTTGGCGCTCGTCTTGCCGAGGGCGGACACCGACTCGACCGTGTCGATGTTGCCGATCATCTCGACCGCCTCGTCGGGCAGGTGCGCGGTGTCACCGCTGATCGACTGCCCGGGGGTGACGGTCAGCAGATTGGTGCCCAGCGCCGCGAGACGGCGGTTGAGGCCCTCGGTCGAGGAGCTGGAGATGCCGACCACCGAGACCATCGCCGCGATGCCGATGGCGATGCCCAGCGCGGACAGGAACACCCGCATGGGGCGGGAGCGGAGGCCGGAGCCCCCGACCCGCACCACGTCGGCCGGGCTCATCCGGGCGGGCTTGGGACGGGTGGGCGGGGGCAGCGTCAGCCACTCCAGCTCCTCGTCCGCGTCGGGCCCGGTCTGGAGCGTGCTCATGAGGTGATCTCCTGGGGGACTCGCCCGGCCGCCACCGCCGGCTGGCCGGAGTCGTGTTCGAGGAGGCCGTCCCGGACCCGGACCTCACGCGGCAGGGACGCGGCGATGTCCCGGTCGTGGGTGATGACGACCACCGTCGTCCCCGCCTCGTGCAGCTCGTGCAGCAGCTCCATCACCACCGCCCCCGACCGGGAGTCCAGCGCCCCGGTCGGCTCGTCCGCGAGGAGCAGCGGGGGGTCCCCGAGCACCGCCCGGGCGATCGCCACCCGCTGCTTCTCCCCGCCGGACAGCTGGTGCGGCTGGTGGTCGAGCCGGTGGCCGAGGCCGACCCGGCGCAGCGCGGTCTCCGCCTGGGCGCGCCGCCAGGACCGCGAACGGCCGCTGTAGAGCAGCCCGTCCGCGACGCTGTCGACCGCGGGCACGCCCTGCGCGAGGTGGAACTGCTGGAACACGAAGCCGATGGTCCCGGCCCGCAGCGCCGACAGCTCGCGGTCGCTCAGCTCGTCGGTGCGGTGCCCGTTGATGCGCACCGTGCCCGAGGTCGGGCGGTCGAGGGTGCCCATGATGTTGAGCATCGTCGACTTGCCCGACCCGGACGGCCCGACGATGGCGAGGAGTTCGCCGCGCCGGATGACGAGGTCGGCGCCCTTGAGGGCGTACACGTCACCGTATGCCTTGGTGACCCCGGTGAGGTGCACCACCGGGTGGGCGGGACCGGTCACTTGGGGACCCCCACGACCATGCCCTCCTTGACACCCGCCCCGGTCACCTCGACCAGGTTGCCCGCGAACATGCCGAGCTTCACCGGGACGTAGTCGACGCCCTTGTCGGTGACGGCCTCCAGGGCGTACCCGCCGCGCTGCGCGGCCAGCGCGTTGACCGGGACGGCGAGGACGTTCTCCCGGGTCTCCGCCTTGAGGACCACGTCCACTTGGGCGGCCTGGTAGCGGCCGAGCTTCTTCTGGTCCTCGATCCGCAGCTGGACCGGGATGGTGGCCGTTTCGCTGCCGCCCTCCTTGCCCTGGCCGCCGGCGCCCTCGCCCTGGTCGGGCGGCGGGGTGCCCACGTCGGTGACGACCGCGTCGACGCTCTTGCCGTCGGGCAGCGTGACGGACGCCTTGGTGCCCTTCTTGACCAGGTCCTCGTACTGCGGGTCGAGGTCGACGTTGACGACCCGCTTGGTGCCGGTCCAGGTCAGCAGGTCGCCGCTGAGGAGCGCGCCGGGCACCGAGGTGACCTCCGCGACCCGGCGGGCGCCGGACGCCACGACGGCGTCCCCCACCTGGACGGTCCCGGTCTCCTCCCGGTTGAGGTCCTCCTGCCAGTCGCGGACCGCCTCGGCGGTGCCGCTGGTGTAGTCGTCGTCGACGGTGAAGCCGCTGTAGCCGAGGGCCTTGAGGTTCTTCTCCAGGACCTTGACGTCGTCGCCCTCGCTGCCCGTCTCCAGCGTCCGGTAGAAGGGGATCGACCCGTACAGCAGGGGCACCTCCTCCTCGCCGACGCGGTAGACGGTGTCCCCGCGTCCGATGACCACGCCGTCGCCCGGCAGCCAGGTGATGACCTCGGCCTCGGCCTCCGCGGCGGTGCCGGAGCCGGAGCCCGCCTGCTGGCCGCCCTGCTGACCGCCGCCGGAACCGCCGGAGGCCGCGGGGGCCTGCACCTGGGTGGCGTCGCCGTAGCTGAGGTTGCCGTCGACCGTCTCGGTGTCGGTCAGGGTGGTCCGCTGCACCTTGGTGGTGGCGGACGGCCCGGAGGGGGCCGCGCCCGTGGACTCCTCGCCGTCGCTGCCGAAGGTGCCGGAGGCCGCCATGCCCGCGGCGGCGACCACCGCGATGGCGACCGCGACCAGCAGCCCGATCTTGCCCCGGCGGCGCTTGCGGTGACCGGCCGGGGGCTGGTCGCCGCCGCCCGCGTCGTCGACCCGGGTGGCGGGCGCCTTGCCGTCGGCGCCCGTCTCCTTCTCGGTGCCCACGACCGCGCCGCCGCCCCGGCGCTCCAGTGCCGTCTCCTCGCCGCGCACGGCGAGTTCCGTCTCGTCGGAGGTCGTCACTGGCCCGGCCCCGGTCCCAGCATCAGGCCACCGCCCGGGTACTTGTCCTGGCAGGCGCCCTGCGCCTGCTGGAACTCCTGCGGCGTGATCCCGGCCGCCTTCGGGTCGATGGACATGTTGCCGCCGTTGATCTCGGGGTCGGGGAGCTTGGCGAGGCCGTTCTCCCGCAGGCACTTGGCCCAGGCCGCGACCTTGGCGGAGTCGAGCTGGCCCCCGCCGCCACCGGGACCGCCCTGGCCCTGCGGCATCTTGTCGCGGCAGGTCTCCTCGGCCTTCTGGTAGCCCGCCGAGTTCGGGTCGACGTCACCGGGCGTGATCCGGACGCCGCCGGTGTCCTGCTGCGGGTCGGGGAAGTTCGGGACGCCGTTGGACCGCATGCACTTGGCGTAGTCCAGGGCCTTCTCGAACGGGCTGGTGGGGGAGGCCTCGGCGCCCGGAGCGACCTCGCCGGACGCGGCGTTGTCGGTCTTCTTCTCGTCATCGGAACAGCCGGTCACGAGAACGGCGACGACGAGCGCCGACGCGGCCAGTGCGGTACGCGAGAGAGCTCGCTTCTTCTGAGTGAACATGGGCTCAGTTCTACGCAGCGGGCGGTCACACGGCGGACACAAAAGTGGGCACCCGCCACACCCATGTCACAGGAACGCCGCGGGCCCGGGGCGGCGGAACGAGGTGTCGGCCTCGTTTCCGCAGCTCCCGGGCCCGCGGCGGGCTCGGCGGGTGACCTACGCGGCGCTCGTGGCGGCGGCCCCCGCCGTGACCGCGGCGGCACCGGACGGGGCCGGTCCGAGACCGGTCAGTGACCCCAGCAGGGTCACGAAGTCCGCCAGGGTCGGGTGCTCGGCGACGGCCCGGTTTCCCAGCTCGATCTGATACGCGTCCTCGACGTCGGACAGCACGTTCAGCGCGGCCAGCGAGTGACCGCCCAGGGCGAAGAAGTCGTCCTCGTCGGCCACCTCGGGCACGCCCAGCTCCGCGCACCACAGGGCGACGACGAAGCGGCGCAGGTCCGCCGCGGCCGGTCCGGCCGGGTTCTCGGGAGGGTTCATGACGGCTCCTTCACTTCCTTCGCTTCCATCGCTTCCTTCACTTCCACCGCTTCCTTCGCTACTTCCTCGTGCTGGCGTCGGTGACGGCCGTGGCGGCCGTGCCGTCGGTGGCGTCCGTGACGGCCATCGCGTCGTCCTGGCGCTCGCGCAGCGTGATCGCCCCCGAGGGGCAGCGGGCCGCCGCGCCGCGTACCGAACCGGCCGCCGCGGCGCCCGGTACCGGGACCCTCACCAGCACCTTCCCGTCGTCGTCCGACTGGTCGAAGACCGCGGGCACGAACAGCGCGCACAGCCCGCCGCCCACACAGCGTTCGCGGTCGACCTCGATCTCCAGTTCCCCGTCCATCCCGCTCCTCTCCCCCGGCCCGCCGCCGGACGTCACCAGGCGACCGGCAGCCGTTCCAGCCCGTAGGCGGGCGACCTGGTCCGGAACCGGACCTCCCCGCCGTCCTGTGCCGCCCGCAGCCCCGGGAAGCGCTCCAGCAGGGCCGTGAACGCGATCCGCAGCTCCAGCCGGGCCAGCGCCGCGCCCAGGCAGTGGTGGATGCCGTGCCCGAACGCCACGTGCGGCACCGGGCCCCGGCCGGGGTCGAAGCGGTCCGGGTCCGGGGTGAGCGCCGGATCGCGGTTGGCCATCGGCAGCGAGCAGACGACGTTCTCCCCTGCCCTGATCAGCTCCCCGCCGACGGTGACGTCCTCCAGGGCGATCCGGGGCGTCGGGGCGTGCGGCACGGACAGGTAACGCAGCAGCTCGTCGATGACGCGGTCGGCGGAGGCCGGGTCGGCGCGCAGGGCGGCCAGTTCCCCGGGGTGCTCCAGCAGCACCAGGGTGCCCAGGGCGATCATCCCGGAGATGTTGTCCAGTCCCGCGAGCATCAGCAGTACGCACAGTCCGCGCAGTTCCTCGTCGGTCAGCTCGTCGCCGTGGTCGCGCACCAGGGAGCCGAGGAACCCCTCGTCGGGGTCGGCGCGCTGCCGCCGCACCAGGGTGGTGAGGTAGCGCAGGAACGACTCGCCCGCGACGGCCCGCCGCTGACGGCCCCGCGCGGTCTCCAGATGGGCGTGGCCCCGGCGCAGGAAGTCCGCCCGGTCGTCCCGGGGGACCCCGATCAGCTCGCACAGCACCGCGCCCGGCACCGGGGACGCGAACAGGTCCACCAGGTCCGCCGGGGCGCCCGCGCGTTCCACGGCGTCCAGCCGTTCGGCGACCACCCCCCGGACGAAGGGTTCGGTGGCGCGGAGCCTGCGCAGGGTGAACTCGGGGGTCAGCAGTTTGCGCAGCCGGGTGTGCTCGGGCGGGTCGTAGTCCATCAGCTGGCCGACGGAGTGCTCCGGGCGGCCGTCGTCGGCGCCCGGCCGCCCGGACGCGCCCGGGGCGCGGCGGCGGGTGGAGAACCGGACGTGGTCGCCGAGGACCTGGCGGACCTCGGCGTACCCGGTCACCAGCCAGACGGGCGTGCCGTCGGTGCCGGGCCCCACGGGCAGCGGGACGACGGGACGGCCCCGGGTGAGGGCGCGCAGGTCCCCGGCGGGGTCGAACCGGTCGCGTCGGGTGTGCACGGGCACGGCCCGCGTCTCACGTGGCATCTCGTCCCCTACCAGGCGACCGGCAGCGCGTCGACGCCGTAGTTGGGGGCGAGGGAGCGGTAGCGCAGGTCCTGTGGCGGCACCGCGATCCGCACCTTGGGGAAGCGGGCGAGCAGCGCGGGGAACGCGATCCGCAGGGTGAGCCGGGTGAGCGGGGCGCCCAGGCAGTAGTGGATGCCGTGCCCGAACGCCAGATGGGAGGTGACCTCCCGGGTGACGTCCAGGGTCTCCCGGGGCTCCTGGGGGTCGGGGACCGGCGCGAAGCGGTTGACGGCCATCAGCGAGCAGACCACCGTCTCGCCCGCCTTGACCTCGTGGCCCTCGATGGTGAGGTCCTCCAGCGCGGTGCGCGGGGAGGCGGTGGCGATCACCGACACGTACCGGATCAGTTCCTCGACGGCCCGGTCGATCAGCTCCGGCCGGTCCTGCACCAGGGCCATCTGCTCGGGGTGCGCGGTGAGCGCCAGCAGTCCGAGGCCCAGGGTCCCGGCGACGTTCTCGAACCCGGCGGCCATGGTGGTCGCGGCGGTGCCGACCAGTTCGTCGTCGGTGATGTCGTCGCCGTGGTCCAGGATCAGCCGGCTCAGCAGGTCGTCGGTGGCGTCCGGCTCCCGGCGCTTCTTCTCGATCAGCTTGTTCATGTACGCCATGTACGCCTTGCCCGCCGCCGCCTGCTGCTGGCGGCTGCGGTTGGTGGCGCGGGTGATGTCGAGGTTGCGGGCCAGGTCGGCGTGGTCGTCGCGGGGGATGCCGAGCAGGGCGCAGCTGACGAGTCCCGGCACCGGCCAGGCGAAGTGGCGCATGAAGTCGGCGGGCGACCCGGCCTGTTCGAGGGCGTCGAGGCGGTCCGCGACGATCTCCTCGATCAGCGGCTCCAGCCGGCGCATCCGGCGCAGGGTGAACTCGGGGGTCAGCAGATGGCGCAGCCGGGTGTGCTCGGGCGGGTCGTACTGGAGGAGGTTGCCGGGCTGGATGAGCCGCTTGGAGTCCTCCTTGCTGTCGGCGGGCGGCAGGGTGCTGAACCGTTCGGCGTCCCCGAGGACCGTCCGCACGGTCTCGTTGCCGGAGGCCAGCCAGGCGCGGGCCGAGGTTCCCGGCGCGACGGTCTCCGCGAACGGGCACTCCCGGCTCATCCGGCCGAGTTCGGGCAGCGGGTCGAGCCCTGAGCGGCGGTTGTGGAGGGGTATTTCCGGGGGTTTCGGCATCGCAGTCGCCCTTTCGTCATGACCGCTGCGGAATCGGTCCACGGCCCGGCTTCGAGTCTGAAATCGCGCCGCCGGGGCGTCAAACACATGTCCAACTGCCCAAAACGGCATCCGTCCGCGCTCCCCCGCCGCCCGGTGCCGCCCGGGCGCGGGCACGCCGGATCCGGCCGGGTCGGCGCACCGCGCGCCGCCCCGGCCGGACCGTGGGACCGTCCTCCCGCCGGGCCGTCAGCCCCGGGCGGCCTCCCCGGCGGCGGACCCGCCGAGCCGCTCGGTGAGGAGCCGTCCGATGTGGGCGGCCGGGGTCGGCTTGAGCATCTCCTTGTGGCGGGCGGCGATCTCGTGGGACTCCAGACGGCCCGCCACGTACGGCTGCCAGGTGGCGACGGCCTCCCCGACGGGCTTGTCGGCGGGCCGGTCCACGGTCGCCGCGAAGACCACCAGGTCACCCCGGAAGTGCCGGGGCGTGTAGTCCGGCATGAACCCGGCGGTGTTCTGGATGACCTTCTTGACGTTCTCCAGCACCGGACCGCTCACCCCGGTGACGTCCTGGCCGCCGGGCCCGCGCTGCATCCGCGTCCCGCTGTCCCGGCCCTCCGGCGTCTCCTCGTCGTCGTAGGTGTAGAGCGAGGTGCCGACGCCGTGCTGCGGGTAGGCGTCGAGGACCGCCAGCAGGGCGACTTCCTCGCCGAGTTCCTCCAGCCGGGTCGCGACGGCGTGCGCCAGCACCCCGCCGAGGGACCAGCCGAGCAGGTGGTAGGGGCCGCTGGGCTGCACGGAACGGATCTGCTCGGCGTAGTCCGCCGCCATCTCCTCGATGCTGTCGGCGAGCGGTTCCGCGCCCGTCAGCCCCCGCGCCTGCACCCCGTAGACCGGCAGGTCCCCCGGGAGGTACTGGAGCAGGGCCGCGTAGATCCAGCTCAGTCCGGTCGTCTCGTGCAGGCAGAACAGCGGCGGACGGTCGCCCGCGGCCCGCAGCGGCAGCAGGACCTCCAGTTCGCGGGTGTTGGTCACGGTGCGCCGGGCCCGGGAGGCGCGGTCCCGCTCCTCGGCCGGGTCCCGCAGGGTCAGCAGTCCGGTGGTGGACCGGCGGGCCCGCTCCCCGGTGCGCAGCATCCGCTCGCCCGGCGCCCCGAACGGCGAGGCGACGAAGCGTTCGGCGGTCAGCGAGGTGCCGCCCGCGATGCCCCGGGGCAGCGGGGTGCCCGTCACGTACACGTCCCCGACCACCCCGGGCGGCACCGGGCGCAGCCGTTCGTCCAGGAC
Source organism: Streptomyces sp. JNUCC 64 (assembly GCF_054484115.1). Classification (NCBI taxonomy): domain Bacteria; kingdom Bacillati; phylum Actinomycetota; class Actinomycetes; order Kitasatosporales; family Streptomycetaceae; genus Streptomyces; species Streptomyces sp. JNUCC 64. The sequence goes on along the minus strand of NZ_CM137015.1, from coordinate 6,159,516 downwards.
CAGCGCCCGGCCGCCGCGCACCGGCCGTCCGACCGGCAGCCGCGCCGGGACCGGCTCGCCGGGCAGCGCCCGGTGCTCCAGCCAGGGCCCGGCGGTGCCGACCGTGGCGAGGCTGCTCACCAGCGGGGTGTCGCGGTGCGACTCCCGCCATTCGCGGGCCTCGTCGACGGAACCGGAGCGGCCGTCCTCGACGACGGTGACCTCCGTGAACGGCAGCCGTCCGGCCTCCGCTCCGACGACCTTGCGCAGCCGTTCCCGGGTGGTCACCAGGGTGGGTTCCCCGGCCTCGGCGGCCACCGCCCGCGCGTCCTCGCCCGCGACGACGAACCGGACCCCGCCGCCGTCGCCGAGCGCCGCGAGCAGCGGCACCAGGAACGCGCCGACCGGGACCCTGGCGTCCAGCAGGGCGGGGGTGCCGGGCACCGCGGCGGCGGCGATCCGGTGTTCCGTCTGGGCCAGCAGCGCCCGGTGGTCGACGACCACGCCGGGCGCGGAGCCGTCCGGGCCGGGCCCGTCCAGCAGGACCGCCGCGTGGACGGGCCGCACCGCCCGGAGCGCGGTGTCCGCCGGGGCGGCCGACGGGAGGTCGGCGCCCTCCTCGGTCAGGTCGTCGATCCACAGGACGGGGATGCGGCCGTCCGCGTTCATCCGTCCGGCCATGGCCGCGGTGCAGACCAGCGCGGCGGGCCTGCCGCCCGGGCCGCCCGCCCCGCCGACGAACGGCCGGGTCGGGTCGACGAACGAGCAGGTGCCGCCCGCCTTGAGCACCCCGAGGAGCGCCACGGTGAAGCCGACCCCGGGCGGCACCATCACGATGACCCGCTGTTCGGCGCCGACGCCCTTGCGGACCAGTCGGCGGGCGAGCAGATCGGTGACGGCGGCCAGGCCCCGGTAGGTGAGGGAGCCGTCCTCGCCGTTGACGGCGACGGCGTCCGGGGTGCTCGCGGCGCGGGCGGCGAGCAGGGCGAGGACGGTGCCGGTGTCATCGGCCGTCGCGGCTTCCTCCACCGGGGCTCCGGCGGCCCCGGTGTCCGTCGGGTCGGCGGAGACCAGCCGGAGGAGTTCCTCCTCGCCGAGCAGGACGTCGACCTCGCTGACCCGCAGCCCGGGGTCCGCCGCGAACTGTTCCAGCACCCGCACCAGCCGGTCCGCCAGCGCGGTCGCCGTGCCGTGGTCGAAGAGTTCCGTCGCGTACCGCAGCCGCCCCTCGATGCCGTTGGGGGTGCCGTCGCCGTGGGTGCGCTCGTCCAGGGCGAACCACAGGTCCAGTTCGGTGTCCCCGGCGACCCCGTCCAGCCGGGCGGTCCGCAGCCCGGGCAGGTCCACCGCGTCCATCTCCTCGACGCTGAGGTCGTTCAGCTCCAGCATGACCTGGAACACCGGGTGGCGGGCCGCCGACGCGGGCTGTCCGAGCGCCTCCACCAGCCGCTCGAAGGGCACGTCCTGGTGGCGCAGGGCCTCCTGGTGCGTCTCGTGGACGCGGCGCAGCAGCTCGCGGAAGGCGGGGTCGCCGGAGGTGTCGGTGCGCAGCACCAGCGGATGCGTCAGCGGGCCCACCACCCCCTCCAGGTCGCCCTCCTCGTAGCGGCGCGACAGCCGGGTGCCGACGACGACGTCGTCCCCGGCGCCGAGCCGGGTCAGCAGCACCGCGAGCGCCGCCTGCACGGCCGCGAACGCGGAGGCGTCCGCCTCCTCGGCGGTGTCCACCAGCAGGTCGTGGGCCTCGGCGCCGAGGCTCAGCGGCACCGAGCCGGTCCGGTGGTCGGGCAGCGCCGGGCGCTCCCGGTCGGCGGGCAGCGGCAGCTCCGGCTCCAGGTCGGCCAGCCGCTCCCGCCAGTAGGTGAGCTGGTCGCTGACCAGGCTGTCCGGGTCGTCGGCGCCGCGCACCAGCTCCCGCTCCCACAGCGCGTAGTCGGCGAACTGGAGGGTCAGGGGCGCCCGTTCGGGCACCCGGCCGTCCCGCCGGGCGCCGTAGGCCGCGGCCAGGTCCCGGACCACGATGTCGAGGGAGGACTCGTCGGCGGCGATCCGGTGCACCACCAGCAGCAGCACGTGCTCGGTGTCGGAGAGCGCGAACAGGTGCGCCGTCCACGGCAGCCCCCGCGCCGGGTCCAGGGTCCGGCCGGTCCGCTCGGCGAGCAGCTCCGCGAGGCCGTCCTCGGTGGCGGACGCCACCTCCAGCACGGGCCGGGCCGCCTCGTCGGCCGGGTCCAGGACGTCCTGGCGCAGGGTCTCCGCGCGGTCGCCGGTGAACCGGGTGCGCAGGATCTCGTGGCGCGCGGTGACGTCCGCGAGCGAGGCTTCCAGGGCGGCCCGGTCCAGGGCGCCGCTGAGCCGCAGGGCGATGGCGTTGCGGTGGGCGTTGGCGCCGTCCTCCCCGGCCAGCCCGGACATCAGCCAGGTCCGCCGCTGCTCGGCCGAGACGGGGACCTCCTCCGGGCGTTCCACCGGCGCCAGCTCCGGACGGGCCTTCGCGGCCAGCATCCGGGCCACGCCCACCGGGGTGGACGCGCCGAAGAACTGACGCATGCTCAGCTCGGAGCCCAGTTCCTCGCGGATGCGGGCGGCGAGCCGCATCGCCAGCCCCGAGTCACCGCCGAGGTCGAAGAAGTTGTCGTCGACGCCGACCCGTTCCAGCTCCAGGACCTCGGCGAACAGGGCGCACAGCTTCTCCTCGGTCTCCCCGACCGGCGCCCGGTCCGAGACCCGCCCGGCGAAGTCGGGGGCGGGCAGCGCGGCCCGGTCGACCTTGCCGTTCACCGTCAGCGGCAGCGCGTCCAGCACCAGGAGCGCGGCGGGCACCATGTAGTCGGGCAGCGCCTCGGAGAGGTGCTCCCGGATGCGCCGGGTGTCGAACTCCGGCGCCCGCTCCCGGGACCCGCCGTCCTCACCGGTCGTCGCCTCCGGTTCCTCGTCCTGGGCTGCCTGCCCCGGCCGCTGGTCCCGGTCCTGACGGCTCGGGACGACGTATCCGACGAGGCGCTTGTCGCCGGGGCCGTCCTCCCGGGCCACGACCACGGCCCGGTCGACCTCGGGATGCGAGGACAGGACCGCCTCGATCTCGCCCAGTTCGATGCGGAAGCCGCGCACCTTGACCTGGGCGTCGGCGCGGCCGATGAAGGCCAGCTCCCCGTCCGGGGTCCAGCGGGCCAGGTCACCCGACCGGTACATCCGCTCGCCGTCCGCGAACGGCGACGCCACGAAGCGCTCCGAGGTGAGGTCCGGGCGGGCTATGTAACCGCGCGCCAGACCCACGCCCGATACGTACACCTCTCCCGTCACACCGGGGGGCACGGGACGGAGGAAGGAGTCCAGGACGTAGACGCGGGAGTTGGCCAGCGGCTTGCCGATCGCGGGGGCGTCGCTGGTGGGGGTGGTGGTGGGGTCGACCAGCCCGGCCGTGACCATCACGGTCGCCTCGGTGGGGCCGTAGGTGTTCCACAGATTCGTCCGGGACGCCCATCGCGCCGCCAGATCCGCGCTGAGACGTTCCGCGCCGAGGACCCACGTGTTCATGCCCGTGGTCTGCTCCGGGTCCAGCGCGCCCAGGAGCGACGGGACGATGCTCGCCGTCGACACCTCGTTGGCCGCCAGCATCCCGGCGAGGGCACCCGCCTCGGCACGCTCCTCACCCGTCGCGATGGCGAGAGTCCCACCGGAGCCGAGGACGACGGCGACGTCGAGGATCGCCGCGTCGAAGCTGAAGGAGGCGAACTGCAACGTCACCACACCGGGACCGGCACCGAGCGCCGGGCCCATCGCGCCGACGAGGTTGACGACTCCCCGGTGGCCGACCGCGACGCCCTTGGGACGGCCTGTCGAACCGGAGGTGTAGATCACGTACGCGAGTTGGTCGGGGTCCGTCACGCCCGGCAGCGGGGTCGCGTCGCCGTCGTCCGGGACCTCTTCGAGGAGGACGACACGGGAGTCCGTGCCGGAGGGGACCCGGTCCAGGGTCTCGGCGGTGGCCAGGACGACCGTCGCGCCGCTGTTCTCCACCATGTAACGCAACCGGTCCGCCGGGTACTCCGGATCGAGAGGCACGAACGCGCCGCCCGCCTTCCACACCGCCAGCTCGCCCACGACGACGTCCACACCGCGCGGCAGGCACAGCCCGACCGCACGCTCACGACCCACGCCCGCCGCCACCAGGAACCGCGCCAGCCGGTCCGACCGCGCGTCCAACTCCGCGTACGTCAGCGCGTCGGTGCCGGAGCGGACGGCCACCGCCTCCGGCGACGTCTTCGCGTGGCCGCCGAACAGGTCCAGCAGGGACCCTCCGGGAACGGCTCGGTCGGTGTCGTTCCAGTCGGAGACGACGGCCGCCCGCTCGGCCACCTCCAGCACCTCGACCGACGCCACCCGCGCCGACGGGTCCGCCACCACCTGCTCCAGCACCCGGATCACGCGCTGGTAGATCGACCGCGCGGTGGCCTCGTCGAACAGGTCCGGCCGGTAGTCGAGTTTGAAGCGGAGCCGGGGGCCGGGGGTGACGACCAGGGTGATCGGGTAGTGGGAGGCGTCGCGCGACATGCCCGACGGTCTGATCGTCACGTCGTCGGGGAGCGCCGGTCCGGCGGGCGGGGCCGGGAAGCTCTCGTACAGGACCAGCGAGTCGAAGACCCCACCGGAACCGGCGACCTTCTGGATCTCGGAGAGGCCCATGTACTGGTACGACATGAGTCCGGTCTGACGCTCCTGGAGCCGGTCCAGCAGCTCGACCACCGGCTGCGCGCCGTCCAGTTCCACCCGCACCGGCAGGGTGTTGATCAGGAGCCCCACCATGGACTCCACGCCCGGCAGCTCCGGGGGGCGGCCCGCGACCGTCGCCCCGAACACCACGTCGTTCCGGCCCGCCAGCCGCGCCAGCACCAGCGCCCACGCGCCCTGCACCACCGTGTTCATGGTGATGCCACGGCTACGGGCCAGCTCGCCGAGGGCCCGGGTGGCGTCCTCGGAGAGTTCGCCGAAGACGTGCGCGGGGAAGGCCGGGGCCCGGGTGGGGTCCGCCGGGGCCACCAGGGTCGGCTCGTCGGCCCCGGCCAGCTCCGCGCGCCACGCGTCCTTGGCCTCCTCCTTGTCCTGACGGCCCAGCCAGGCCATGTACTGGCCGTAGGAGGGGGCCCGGCGCAGCCGGGAGCCGTCGCCGCCCGCCGCGTAGAGCGCGGACAGTTCGCCGAGCAGGACCGGCATCGACCAGCCGTCCATCAGCACGTGGTGGAACGTCATCACCAGCCGGTGGCGGTCGGCGCCGAGCCGGACGAACAGCAGCCGCAGCAGCGGGGCCGCCGCCAGGTCGAACCGTTCGGCCAGCTGCTCCGCCGACAGCCGCTCCACCTCGGCCGCGGCCTCCTCCTCCGACAGTCCGGAGACGTCCGCCTCCCGCCACGGCAGTTTCACCTCGCGGGCGATGACCTGGACCATCTGGCCTCCGCTCACCTGGCGGAAGCAGGCGCGGAGCGCCGCGTGACGGGCGACGAGCGTCTCCCAGGAGGCCCGGAAGCGGGCCGCGTCAACGGGTCCGTTGACGTCCAGGGCGGACTGCACGGTGTAGACGTCGGGGCCTTCGTCGTCGAAGGCCGCGTGGAACAGCATGCCCTCCTGCAACGGCGACAGCGGCCACACGTCTTCGACAAGGGATCGGGTCATTGCGCTCTCTCCTCACAGAGACTTGCGACTTGCGACTGTGGCTACTTCTGGTCGCCGGCGAGGCCGGCCTCAAGCTCTTCGATCTGGTTCTGCGCGAGGGCCAGCAGCGGGAAGTCGGAGGGGGTGTGGCCGCCCGCGGCGGGCGCCTCGGTGTGGGCGGCGAGTCCGGCCAGCAGGTCGGTCCACGCCGTGCCCAGGGCTTCGGCGTCGGCGGTGTCCAGGGCTCCGTCCGGCCAGCTCAGGGTGAGCGTCAGCTCGGGCCCCTCCGCCGTGTCCCGGATCACCGCACCGGCCTCCAGGACGTGCGCCACCGGCATGTCGCCGTCGGCGGAACCCCCGACGGCGGCCTCCCCCGCCATCTGCCAGGCCACGGCGGTGTCCGCCCCGGCCGCCGTGGGGGCGCCCTGACCGGTGGCCGCCGCGAACCGGCCCAGGTAGTTGAAGCCGATCTGCGGCACCGGGGCCGCCTCCAGGGTCCCGGAGGTCTCCGGGTTGAGGTGCCTCAGCAGCTCGTAGCCGAGGCCGTCACCCGGCACCCGCTGCGCCTGCTCCTTCACCGCCTTCAGCATCTCGCCCGCCGCGCGCCCGCCGCCGAGGGCGTCGAACAGGTCGATGTCCGTGACGTCGAGCCGGACCGGCTGCACGCTGGTGAACCAGCCGACGGTCCGGGACAGATCCACGTCACCGATGGCGTCCCGGCCGTGGCCCTCGATGTTGACCAGGACACTGGACGCGTCCGGCCGCCAGTACCCCACCGCGCCCGCCAGCGTCGACAGCAGCACCTCGTGCACCCCGCAGTGGAACGCGGTCGGGGTCCGGCTGGTGAGCGTCAGCGCCTGTGCCGCCGGAACCACCCACTCGCGGCGGCGCAGGGTCCGCGCGATGTCGACCCCGGGGTCGAGCGCCCGGCGGCCCAGTACGGGTTCCGCGTCGCCCAGCAGCTCCAGCCAGCCGTCCAGCTCGCCCACTCGCTCCGGACTGACGGCCTGCTCGGTGAGCACCTCCGTCCAGCGACGGAACGACGTCCCAGCCGGGTCCACGGTGCCGTCCTCGTACGCGGCCTGGAGGTCGGGCAGCAGAATCCGCCACGACACCCCGTCCACCACCAGGTGATGGGCCACGAGGACCAGCCGGCCCACCCGGCCCGGGCCCGCGTCGACCCACACCACCTGGAGCATCACCCCGGAGGCAGGGTTGAGACGCCTCACCGCCTCCCGCGCCGCGCGGCCAGCGACCGCATCCAGGTCACCGTCCGCGGCCGTGGCCTCGACCCGGGTGACGAGGTCCGCCGGGTCGACCGACCCCCGCTCCGGAACGACCAGCTTCCGCTCACCCTCGACCGTACGCGCCCGCAGCAGATCGTGAGCGTCGACGACCTCGCCCACCGCCCGCGTAAGCGCCTCCCGGTCCAGACCGGCGGGAGCACCCACCACCGTCCACTGGGCGAAGTCGGGGCGGACGATGCGGTCGCCGAGCGTCCGCATGACCGGGGTCCAGGGCAGTTCGCCGACCGGGACGTCCTCCGTGGTGTCGGCCGTGGGCGCACCCGCCGCCTCGATGGCGTCCGCGAGCCGTTCCACGGTCTTCTCCTCGAAGACCTGGCGCGGGGTCAGCACGAGTCCGGCCTTCCGGGCCCGGGAGGCGAGCTGCATCGACATGATCGAGTCGCCGCCCAGCTCGAAGAAGCTGTCGTCCGCGCCGACCCGTTCCAGCCCCAGGCACTCCGCGAAGAGCGCGCAGAGCAGTTCCTCCAGCTCGCCGACCGGCTCCCGGCCGATGGCCCGTTCGCCGAAGTCGGGGGCGGGCAGCTCGGCCCGGTCCACCTTGCCGTTCGGGGTGAGGGGCAGCGCGTCGAGGACGACCACGGCCGCCGGGATCATGTAGTCCGGCAGCCGGTCCCGGACGAACTCCTTCACGGTGTGCGGGAGTTCACCGCGATCGCCGTCGGGGACGGTGGGCAGGGGGACCGCGTAGGCGATCAGCCGCCCGTCCCCGGGCCGGTCCTCGCGGACGACGACCGCCGATTGGGCGACGGCGGGGTGCGCGGCCACGGCCGCCTCCACCTCACCGAGTTCGATGCGGTGGCCGCGCAGCTTGACCTGGTCGTCGGCCCGGCCGACGAAGACGAGTTCGCCGTCCTCGGTCCAGCGGACGACGTCCCCGGTGCGGTACATCCGCTCGCCGTCCGCGAACGGGGAGGCGACGAAGCGGCCCGCCGTCAGATCGGGCCGTCCCAGGTAGCCGCGCGCCACCCCGGCCCCGGCGACGTACAGCTCACCGCTGACGCCCGGTGACACCGGCTGGAGGAACGGGTCCAGGACGAAGGTCCGGACGTTGGAGATCGGGCGCCCGGCGGGCACCAGGTCGGCGCCCGGGTACAGGGGTTCGCTCATCGTGGCGCAGACGGTCACCTCGGTGGGCCCGTACGCGTTCACCATGCGGCGGTCGCCCGACCACCGGTCGACGACGCCGACGGGGCACGCCTCGCCCGCCACCACGACCGTGCGCAGCGCGTCCGGCAGTTCGTCCTCCACGGCGAGCACGGTGGGCGGCACGGTGACGTGGGTGGCGCCGGTCTCGCGCAGCGCCTCGGACAGCGAGACCTGGGGCGGCAACCGGTCCGGGGCGGCCATGACGACCGTCGCGCCCGAGAGCAGGGCCATGCACAGTTCGGAGACGGCGGCGTCGAAGCTGGCCGAGGCGAACTGGAGGACCCGGGAGTCCCGCCGCACGTCGAAGCGTTCGATCTGGGCGCGGGCGAGGTTACCGATCCCCGAGTGGGGGACGAGGACGCCCTTGGGGGTGCCCGTGGAACCGGACGTGTAGATCACATACGCCCCGTGCTCCGGCAACAGCGCCCCTAGCCGCTCCCCGTCCGTCAGTCCACCACCCGGCAGAGCGGCGAGTTCCGCGACGGTCCCCGCATCGTCCAGGACCACCACCCGACCCGCGAACCCCTCCGGCACCAACCCCCGCGTCCCCGACGTGCACACCACCACCAACGGATCCGCGTCCCCCACCACGAACCCCACCCGCTCCACCGGATAACCCACATCCACCGGAACAAACACACCACCCGCCATCGACACACCCAACAACGCCACCACCAACTCCACCGACCGCTCCACCAACACACCCACCCGGCACTCCGGACCCACCCCCAACCCCACCAACAACCGACCCAACCGACCCGCACCATCCTCCAACTCCCCATACGACAACGACCGCCCCCCACCCACCACCGCAACCCCATCCCCCCACACACCCACACCCCCACCGAACAACCCCGGCAACACCCCCGCCACCCACGGCACCACCGTCCGATTCCACCCCTCCACCACCACACCCCGACCACCCACACCCACCACACCCACCCGACCAACCAACCCACCCACATCACCCACGAACTGCTCCAACACCCCGATGAAGGAGGACAGCACCTCCTCCGCCCAGGTCTGGGTGAACAGGTCGGGCCGGTAGATGAAGTCGCCCTGGATGCGGTCGCCGGGCGCGACGATCAGGGTCAGCGGGTAGTGGCCGGTGTCCTCGGGGACGTCGGCCGGACGGACGCTGATCGCGTCGGGACCGGTCTGGGGCTCGGTCGCGGCCCTGGGGTAGTTCTCGTAGACGACGAGGGTGTCGAACCCCGCCCCCGCGCCAACCCACTGGTTGATCTCCTGCAACCCCACATGCTGATGCGACATCAACCCCGACTGCCGCCCCTGCAAATCCACCAACAACTCACGCACCGACACCCCACCCTCAACACGCACCCGCACCGGCAGGGTGTTGATGAACAACCCGATCATCGACTCCACACCCGGCAGATCCGCAGGGCGACCCGCGACCGTCGCACCGAACACCACATCCGTCCGGCCCGCCAACCGCGCCAGGACCAGAGCCCACGCGCCCTGGACCAACGTGTTCACCGTCAGACCCTCAGCACGCGCCACCTCGCCGAGACGACGCGACAGCTCCTCCTCCAACTGGAACCGCACCCGCTCCGGCACCACCGCCACACCCGACGACACCTCACCCGGAGCCACCAGAGTCGCCCCCTCGACTCCTGAAAGCTCCTCCACCCAAGCGGCCCGCGCCGCCCCCTTGTCCTGACCACCCAACCAACCCAGGTACTCACCGTACGAACCCACCGACGGCAACACGGAACCACTGCCCACAGCCTCATAGGCGGCCGTCACCTCGCCCACCAACACCGGCAACGACCAACCGTCCAGCACGATGTGATGACTGGTGATCACCAGGCGGTACCGCTCCGCCGCCAGCTTGATCAACAGCACCTTCACCAGCGGGGCACGCGAGAGGTCGAAGCGCCGCGCCCGTTCCCGCGCGCAGAGCCGCTCGACCTCGGCAGCGGCTTCCGCCTCGGACAGCGCGGAGACGTCCGCGTCGACCCACGGCACCACCACCGACCCCGACACCACCTGCACCGCACCACCCGACACACCCGCACCCGAATGGAAACCCGCCCTCAACACCGGATGCCGCCCCAACACCACCCCCCACGCCTCACGCAACCGACCCACATCCACCACACCCTCCACCACCAACGACCGCTGCCCCTCATACACATCCACCCCACCACCATCAAACTCCGCATGAAACAACAAACCCTCCTGAAGAGGGGACAGCGGCCACACGTCCACCAGATCGGGCACCGCCCGCTCCAACTCCTCCAACGACTCCTGCGACACCTCCACCATCGGGAAGTCGGAGGGAGTGTGGCCGCCCGCGGCAGGGGTGTCCGTGTGCGTGGCGAGACCGGCGAGCTGGTCGGTCCACGCCGTGCCCAGGGCCTCGGCCTCGGCGGTGTCCAGGGCTCCGTCCGGCCAGCTCAGGGTGAGCGTCAGCTCGGGACCGTCCGCCGTGTCCCGGACGACCGCACCGGCCTCCAGGACGTGCGACACCGGCATCCCCGGATCGGCCGAGCCCCCGACGGCGGTCTCCCCCGCCATCTGCCAGGCACCCACCGGACCGCTCTGACCCGTGGCCGCCGCGAACCGGCCCAGGTAGTTGAAGCCGATCTGCGGCACCGGGGCCGCCGCCAGCACACCCGACGTCTCCGGGTTGAGGTACCGCAGCAGCTCGTGTCCGGTTCCGTCACCGGGGACCTGGTGGGTCTGCTGCTTGACGGTCTTAAGCACCGTCCCGGCGGCACGGCCGCCCTCGACGGCCTCGGCCAGGTCGATGCCCGTCACGTCGAGCCGGACCGGTCGCACGCTGGTGAACCAGCCGACCGTCCGGGACAGGTCCACGTCACCGATCGCGTCCCGGCCGTGGCCCTCGATGTCGACGAGGACACTGGACGCATCCGGACGCCAACGGCCCACCGCACCCGCCAGCGTCGACAGCAGTACCTCGTGCACCCCGCAGTGGAACGCGGTCGGGGTACGACTCGTGAGCGTCAGCGCCTGGGAGGTCGGAACCACCCACTCACGGCGTCGTAGCGTCCGCGCGACGTCCTCGGCAGGGTCGAGCGCCCGGCGGCCCAGTACGGGTTCCGCGTCCCCCAGCAACTCCAGCCAGCCGTCCAGCTCACCCACCCGCTCCGGGCTGACGGCCTGCTCGGTGAGCACCTCCGTCCAGCGGCGGAACGACGTCCCCGCCGGATCGACCGTCCCGCCTTCGTACGCCGACTGGAGGTCCGGCAGCAGAATCCGCCACGACACCCCGTCCACCGCCAAGTGGTGCACCACCAGCGCGAGTCGGCCGATTCGGTCCGGACCCGCGTCGACCCAGACCAGCTGGAGCATCACCCCGGACGACGGGTCGAGACGCCCCACCGCCTCCCGCGCGGCGCGGCCGGCGACCGCGTCCAGGTCGTCGTCAGCGGCCGTGGCCTCGACCCGGGTCACCAGACCCGCCGCGTCGACGGACCCACGCTCCGGAACGACCAGCTTCCGCTCACCGGCCACCGCACGCGCCCGCAGCAGATCGTGAGCGTCCACGACCACACCCACCGCCCGCGTCAACGCCTCCCGGTCCAGACCGGCGGGGGCACCCACCACCGTCCACTGGGCGTTCTTCGGCAGGGCGGCCCCGTCGCCCACGGCGTGCATGGCGGGCGTCCACGCCACCTCACCGACGGCCACGTCGTCCTCGCGCGCGGTGTCGACGTCAGCGACGGCTTCGGCGACCCGGGCCAAGCGCTCGACGGTCTTCTCCTCGAAGACCTGACGCGGGGTCAGCACAAGTCCAGCGCGACGAGCCCGGGAGGCGAGCTGCATCGACATGATCGAGTCGCCGCCCAGCTCGAAGAACCCGTCGTCCGCGCCGACCCGGTCCAGCCCCAGCACCTCCGCGAACAGGGCGCACAGCAGTTCCTCGACGGCGCCCACCGGGGCACGGCCCGTCGTCCCGTCCCCGAGGTCCGGGGCGGGCAGGGCGGCCCGGTCGACCTTCCCGTTCACGGTGAGCGGCAGGGCGTCCAGCGTCACGAACACGGACGGGACCATGTACTCCGGGAGCCGTCCGCCCGCGAACGTTCGCAGAGTGTCAACGTTCACCGTCTCGTCAGCGGCGACCACGTATCCGACGAGGCGCTTGTCGCCGGGGCCGTCCTCCCGGGCCACGACCACGGCCCGGTCGACCTCGGGATGCGAGGACAGGACCGCCTCGATCTCGCCCAGCTCGATACGGAAGCCACGGACCTTGACCTGGGCGTCGGCGCGGCCGATGAAGGCCAGCTCCCCGTCCGGGGTCCAGCGGGCCAGGTCGCCCGAACGGTACATGCGCTCGCCGTCCGCGAACGGCGACGCCACGAAGCGCTCCGAGGTCAGGTCCGGGCGGGCTATGTACCCGCGTGCCAGACCCACGCCCGATACGTACACCTCTCCCGTCACACCGGGGGGCACGGGACGGAGGAAGGAGTCCAGGACGTAGACACGGGAGTTGGCGAGGGGCTTGCCGATCGCGGGGGCGTCGCTGGTGGGGGTGGTGGCGGGGTCGACCAGCCCGGCCGTCACCATCACCGTGGCCTCGGTGGGGCCGTACGTGTTCCACAGGTTCGTCCGGGACGCCCATCGCGCCGCCAGATCCGCGCTGAGACGTTCCGCGCCGAGGACCCACGTGTTCATGCCCGTGGTCTGCTCCGGGTCCAGCGCGCCCAGGAGGGAGGGGACGATGCTCGCCGTCGACACCTCGTTGGCCGCCAGCATCCCGGCGAGGGCACCCGCCTCGGCACGCTCCTCACCCGTCGCGATGGCGAGAGTCCCACCGGAACCGAGGACGACGGCGACATCGAGAATGGCCGCGTCGAAGCTGAAGGAGGCGAACTGCAACGTCACCACACCGGGACCGGCACCCAACGCCGGACCCATCGCGCCGACGAGGTTCACCACACCCCGGTGGCCGACCGCCACACCCTTCGGACGACCCGTCGAACCCGACGTGCAGATCACGTACGCCAGCTGGTCGGGGCCGGTCACGCCCGGCAGCGCAGTCGAGTCGTCGTCCGGGACCTCTTCGAGGAGGACCACCCGGGCATCCGTACCCGACGGGACACGGTCCAGAGTCTCGGCCGTCGCCAGGACGACCGTCGCGCCGCTGTTCTCCACCATGTACCTGAGGCGGTCGGCCGGGTACTCCGGGTCCAGCGGGACGAACGCGCCGCCCGCCTTCCACACCGCCAGCTCGCCCACGACGACGTCCACACCGCGCGGCAGGCATAGCCCGACCGCACGCTCACGGCCCACGCCCGCCGCCACCAGGAACCGCGCCAACCGATCAGACCGCGCGTCCAGCTCCGCGTACGACAGCGCGTCGGTGCCGGAACGGACGGCCACCGCCTCCGGCGACGTCTTCACATGCCCACCGAACAGGTCCAGCAGGGAACCCCCGAGAACGGCCCGGTCGGTGTCGTTCCACTCGGAGACGACCGCCGCCCGCTCGGCCACCTCCAGCACCTCGACCGACGCCACCCTCGCCGACGGGTCCGCCACCACCTGCTCCAGCACCCGGGCCAGACGGCGGCCCACCGCCGCCGCCTCCGCGCCCGAGAACAGATCCGGGCGGTAGGTGAGGCGGATCTGGAGGCGGTCGGCGGGGGCGATGCCCACGGCGAGGGGGTAGTGGGTACCGGCCACGGTGCTCAGCTGGGTGATCGACACGGACGCGTCGTCGCGGTCCGGGGCGGAGAGGCCCAGCGCGTTCCGGGGGTAGTTCTCGAACATCAGCATGGTGTCGAAGGACGCGCCGGGGCCCGCGATCCCCTGGATCTCGGCCAGCCCCACGTGCTGGTGGGACATCAGCTTCGTCTGGCGGTCCTGGAGGTCCGTCAGCGTCTCCAGGACGGAGCGGGCGCCGTCGAGCCGCACCCGTACCGGCAGCGTGTTGATGAAGAGCCCCACGATGGACTCGACGCCCGGCAGTTCGGCGGGACGGCCCGCGACCGTGGCGCCGAACACCACGTCGTCCCGGCCCGCCAGCCGCGCCAGCACCAGCGCCCACGCGCCCTGCACCACCGTGTTCACCGTCAGCCCGTGCGCCCGCGCCAGGGCGGCGAGCCCCTGGGTGGTCTCCCGGGTGAGGTCGATCGAGGTCTGCTCCGGGTCGACGGGGGCGCGGCCCGGGTCCGCCGGGGCGACGAGCGTGGATTCCTCGGCCCCGGCGAGTTCGTTCCGCCACGCCTCACGCGCCGCCGTCTTGTCCTGGCGGCCGAGCCAGGCCAGGTACTCCCCGTAGGAGTGGGTGCGGGGCAGGCCGGAGGGGTCTCCGCCCGCCGCGTAGACGGCCCCCACCTCGTTGAGGACGACGGGGGTCGACCAGCCGTCGAGGACGATGTGGTGGCTGCTGACGACGAGGCGGTGCCGGTCCTCGGCGAGCCGGATCAGCAGCAGCCTCAGCAGGGGTGCCCGGGTGAGGTCGAACCGCTGGTCCGCCTCGGCCGCCGCCAGCCGGTCGGCCTCGGCGGCGGCCTCCGCCGCCGGGAGCCGGGAGAGGTCCACTTCGTGCCAGGGCAGCGCCGCCGTCCGGGCGACGACCTGGACGGATTCGCCGGTCGCGCACTCGTGGAAGCTCGCCCGCAGCGCGGCGTGCCGTGCCACCAGGGCCTCCCACGAGGACCGGAGCCGTCCGGTGTCCAGCGGGCCGTCGAGGGCCAGGACCCGTCGGCTCTGGTAGACGTCCGGGCCGTCCTCGTCGTAGGCGACGTGGAAGAGCATGCCCTCCTGGAGCGGGGAGAGGGGCCAGACGTCGACCAGGTCGGGCACCGCCCGCTCCAGTTCCTCCAGCGACTCCTGGGACACCTCCACCATCGGGAAGTCGGAGGGGGTGTGTCCGCCCGCCCCCGGGGCGTCCGTGTGTGCGGCGAGTCCGGCGAGCAGGTCGGTCCACGCCGTGCCCAGGGCCTCGGCGTCGGCGGTGTCCAGGGCCCCGTCCGGCCAGCTCAGGCTGAGGGTGAGGACCGGACCGTCGGCGGTGTCCCGGATCACCGCACCGGCCTCCAGCAGGTGCGCCAGCGGGATGTCGGCGTCGGCGGAGCCCCCGACGGCGGTCTCCCCCGCCATCTGCCAGGCACCCACCGGACCGCTCCGGTCCGTGGCCGCCGCCGTGAAGCGGCCCAGGTAGTTGAACCCGATCTGCGGCGCCGGGGCCGCCGCCAGCATCCCGGAGGTATCCGGGTTGAGGTGCCGCAGCAGCTCGTAGCCGAGACCGTCACCCGGCACGCGCTGCGCCTGCTCCTTCACCGTCTTCAGCACCTCGCCCGCCGCACGCCCGCCCTCGACGGCCTCGGCCAAGTCGATGCCCGTGACGTCGAGGCGGACCGGTCGCACGCTGGTGAACCAGCCGACCGTCCGGGACAGGTCCACATCACCGATCGCGTCCCGGCCGTGGCCCTCCACGTCCACGAGGACACTGGACGCGTCCGGACGCCAACGGCCCACCGCGCCCACCAGGGTGGACAACAGCACCTCGTGCACCCCGCAGTGGAACGCGGTCGGGGTACGGCCCGTGAGCGTCAGCGCCTGGGCCGCCGGAACCACCCACTCACGACGCCGCAGCGTCCCCGCGACGTCCTCGGCAGGGTCGAGCGCCCGATGCCCCAGGACGGGTTCCGCGTCGCCCAGCAACTCCAGCCAGCCGTCCAGCTCGCCCACCCGTCCCGGGCTCACCGCCTCCTCCGCCAGCACACCCGACCAGCGGCGGAACGACGTCCCCGCCGGGTCCACCGTCCCGCCTTCGTAGGCGGTCTGGAGGTCGGGCAGCAGAATCCGCCACGACACCCCGTCCACCACCAAGTGGTGTACCACCAGCGCGAGTCGGCCGACCAGGTCCGGACCCGCGTCGACCCACACCACCTGGAGCATCACCCCGGACGACGGGTCCAGCCGGCCCACCGCCTCCCGGGCCGCACGGCCAGCCACCGCGTCCAGGTCATCGTCAGCCGCCGTGGCCTCGACGCGGGTCACCAGGACCGCCGCGTCGACGGACCCCCGCTCCGGAACGACGAACTTCCGCTCCTCCGCGACCGCGCGCGCCCGCAGCAGGTCATGGGCGTCGACGACCGCGCCCACCGCCCGCACCAGGGTCTCCCGGTCCAGACCGGCGGGGGCACCCACCACCGTCCACTGGGCGAAGCCGGGGCGCGCCGCGTGTTCCCCCAGGGCCCGGGTCACCGGGGTCCACGGCACCTCGCCCACGCCCACGTCGGCCGGGCGCGCGGACGGGTCGGTGCCCGTCCCGGCGATCCGGGCGAGGCGTTCGACGGTCTTCTCCTCGAAGATCTGCCGGGGGGTGAGGGTCAGTCCGGCGCGGCGGGCCCGGGAGGCGAGCTGCATCGACATGATCGAGTCGCCGCCCAGCTCGAAGAACCCGTCGTCGGCACCGACCCGCTCCAGCCCCAGCACCTCCGCGAACAGGGCGCAGAGCCGCTCCTCGACGGCGCCCACCGGGGCGCGGCCGGAGACCCGTCCGGCGAAGTCGGGGGCGGGCAGCGCGGCCCGGTCGACCTTGCCGTTCACCGTCAGCGGGAGGGCGTCCAGGACGACCACGACCGCCGGCACCATGTACTCGGGCAGCGTCCCGGCCACGTGCTCCCGCACGGCTTCCGGGTCCACGGCCGACCCGTCCGCGACCACGTAACCCACCAGCCGCTTCTCGCCGCCCGGGCGGTCCTGGCGGGCGAGGACGACGGCCTGGGCGACCTCCGGGTGCGTGGACACGACGGCCTCGACCTCGCCGAGCTCCACCCGGAACCCGCGGATCTTCACCTGCTCGTCGGCGCGGCCGACGAAGACGAGTTCGCCCGTGTCCGTCCAGCGGACCAGGTCGCCGGTGCGGTACATCCGCTCGCCGGACGCGAACGGCGAGGCAACGAAACGGTCCGCGGTGAGCGCGGAACGGCCCAGGTAGCCGAGGGCCAGTCCGGTGCCCGCGATGTACAGCTCACCGGCCACCCCGGGCGGCACCGGACGCAGGAAGGAGTCCAGGACGTAGGTCCGCCGGTTGTCCAGCGGGCGGCCGATGGGGAGCGCGGCGGGGGACCCGTCGCCGGGGGCGAGGAGGTGGGACGTGGCGCACAGGGTGATCTCGGTCGGCCCGTACAGGTGGCGGACCGCCAGCTCCGGGCACGCCTCCCGCACCCGGCGCACGGACCCGGCGGGCACCACGTCACCGCCGGTCAGCACCTCCCGCAGTCCGGCGAGGCTCTCCGGGGACTCCTCGGCCAGCACCCGGAAGGTGCCCGCCGTGACATGGGCGGCCGTCACCCCGTCGGCCACCGCGCGGCGCAGCCGCTGGGCGTCGACGGCGCCCGGTTCGGCGATCACCACGGTGGCGCCCGAGGCGAGCGGCACCCACACCTCGTACAGGGAGACGTCGAAGGCGTGCGGGGCGTGCATCAGCACCGCGTCGCCGGGGCCGACGGACCAGCCGCGCTCGGCGACCAGCGTGACCACGGCGCCGTGCGGGACGGCCACGCCCTTGGGCACCCCGGTCGAACCCGAGGTGTACATCACGTAGGCCAGGTCGTCGGCGGCCACCGGGAACGCCCGGGCGCGGGGGCCGGTCGCCATCGCCGCCGCGACCCCGGGGTCGTCCAGGACCAGCGGGCGGAGGCCGAGGCCGGCGGGGAGCGCGTCCAGGGTGTCCCGGCCGCAGACGACGGTCGTCGGGGCGGAGTCGGTCAGCAGGAAGGCGATCCGCTCGGCGGGGTAGTCGGCGTCCACCGGGACGTAGGCGGCTCCGGCGCGCCAGACGGCCAGCAGGGTCACCAGCAGGTCGGCGGAGCGTTCCAGCAGGACGGCCACGCGGTCGCCCCGGCGGACGCCGTCCGCCGTCAGCCGGGCCGCGAGCCGCGCGGCGGCGGCGTCCAGCTCCGCGTACGAGAGCCGCCGCTCGCCGTCGACGACGGCCACCGCGTCGGGGGCGTCCGCCACCCGGGCGGCGACCAGTTCGGGCACGGAGACGGCGGGCCGCTCCGCGTCCGTCGCGTTCCACTCGTGGACGACCCGCTCGTGCTCGGGGCCGGTCACCACGGCGAGCCGTCCCACCGGCAGCGACGGCTCGGCGACGATCTGCTCCAGGACGCGCACCAGCCGGTCGAAGACCGAGCGGGCGGTGGTGTGGTCGAACAGGTCGGGCCGGTAGTCGAGTTTGACGCGCATGGTGTCGCCGGGCGCCACGACCAGGGTGAACGGGTAGTGCGCGGCCTCCTGGCCACCGGCGAGCCGGAGGGCGAAGCGGTCCGGGGTGGCGGCGTCGGCGGGCGGGAGGGGGTAGTTCTCGTAGACCACGAGGGTGTCGAAGACGGCGCCCGGACCGACGAGGCGCTGGATCTCGGTGAGCCCCACGTGCTGGTGGGACATCAGCGCGGACTGGCGGGACTGGAGGTCGGTGAGCAGGTCGAGGAGGGGTTGGCCGCCCCGGAGCCGGACGCGGACCGGCAGGGTGTTGATGAACAGGCCGACCATCGACTCCACGCCCGGCAGTTCGGCGGGACGGCCCGCGACCGTGGCGCCGAACACCACGTCGTCCCGGCCCGCCAGCCGGGCCAGCACCAGCGCCCACGCGCCCTGCACCACCGTGTTCACCGTCAGCCCGTGCGCCCGCGCCAGGCCCACCATGCCCTTGGCCAGGTGATCGGGTATCTCGGTGATCAGGCTCTCGGGGGCGACGGGCGTCCGTCCGGGGTCGGCGACCGCCACCAGGGTCGGCTCGTCGGCGCCCGCCAGCTCCTCCCGCCACGCGGTGCGCGCCGCCTCCTTGTCCTGGCGGGCCAGCCAGGCCAGGTAGTCGCGGTACGGGGTGACCCGGGGCAGACCCGCGTCGGCGACGGACCCACCGGCCTCGTAGACCTTGGTCAGCTCGTTGACGAGGACGGGGACGGACCAGCCGTCCATGACCACGTGGTGGCTGGTCAGGACCAGCCGGTGACGGTCCTCGCCCAGTCTGACCAGCAGGACGCGCAGCAGCGGGGCCGCCGCGAGGTCGAACCGCCGGTCCTGCTCCTCGACGGCCAGCCGCGCCACCTCGGCCGCGGCCTCGTCCGCCGGCAGCCCGGAGACGTCCGCCTCCCGCCAGGGCAGGGCCGCCCGCCGGGCGATGACCTGCACGGCCTCGCCCGACTTGCGGCGGCGGAAGCCCGCGCGGAGCGCGGCGTGCCGGACGAGGAGCGCCTCCCAGGAACGGCGCAGCCGGTCCGGGTCGAGCGGGCCGACCAGGTCGAAGTTCCGCTGCCCCTGGTAGACGTCGGGGCCCTCGTCGTCGTAGGCGGCGTGGAAGAGCATGCCCTCCTGGAGCGGGGACAGCGGCCAGACATCCTCGACACGGGATCGGGTCATCGCTTTTCTCCTCAGCACTGGTGTCGAGAAAGGTCTAGAAGTCGTTGTCGTCGTCGAACCCGTCGGCGTCGAACTCGGCGTCGAGTTCGGCTTCGAGTTCGTCCACTTCGTCCTGCGCGAGGTCCAGGAGGTCGAAGTCGGAGGGGGTGTGGCCGCCCGCGGCCGGGGCCTCGGTGTGGGCGGCGAGTCCGGCGAGCTGGTCGGTCCACGCCGTGCCCAGGGCTTCGGCGTCGGCGGTGTCCAGGGCTCCGTCCGGCCAGCTCAGGGTCAGCGTCAGCTCGGGACCCTCCGCCGTGTCCCGGATCACCGCACCGGCCTCCAGGACGTGCGACACCGGCATCCCCGGGTCCGCCGAACCTCCGACGGCGGTCTCCCCCGCCATCTGCCAGGCACCCACCGGACCGCTCCGGTCCGTGGCCGCCGCCGTGAAACGGCCCAGGTAGTTGAACCCGATCTGTGCCGCCGGGGCCGCCGCCAGCGCACCCGACGTCTCGGGATTCAGGTGCCGCAGCAACTCGTAGCCGAGACCGTCGCCCGGCACCCGCTGCGCCTGCTCCTTCACCGCCTTCAGCACCTCGCCCGCCGCACGGCCGCCCTCGACGGCCTCGGCCAGGTCGATGCCCGTCACGTCCAGACGCACCGGCTGCACGCTGGTGAACCAGCCGACCGTCCGGGACAGGTCCACATCACCGATCGCGTCCCGGCCATGGCCCTCGATGTCGACGAGGACACTGGACGCGTCCGGACGCCAACGGCCCACCGCACCCGCCAGCGTCGACAGCAGTACCTCGTGCACCCCGCAGTGGAACGCGGTCGGGGTACGACTCGTGAGCGTCAGCGCCTGGGAGGCCGGGACCACCCACTCCTTGTGCCGTGACGTGCCCATCACATCGACGGCGGGGTCGAGCGCCCGTCGGCCCAGCACCGGCTCCGGGGCCCCCAACAGCTTGAGCCACTCGTCCAGTTCACCGGACCGTTCCGGGCTGACGGCCTGCTCGGTGAGCACCTCCGTCCAGCGACGGAACGACGTCCCCGCCGGGTCCACGGTGCCGTCCTCGTACGCGGCCTGGAGGTCGGGCAGCAGGATCCGCCACGACACCCCGTCCACCACCAGGTGATGGGCGACCAGGACCAGTCGGCCCACCCTGCCCGGGCCCGCGTCGACCCAGACCACCTGGAGCATCACCCCGGAGGCAGGGGCGAGACGTCCTACCGCCTCCCGGGCCGCGCGGCCCGCGACGGCGTCCAGGTCACCGTCCGCGTCCGTGGCCTCGACGCGGGTGACGAGGTCCGCCGGGTCGACGGACCCACGCTCCGGAACGACCAGCTTCCGCTCGCCCTCGACCGTACGCGCCCGCAGCAGATCGTGAGCGTCGACGACCGCGCCCACCGCCCGCGTAAGCGCCTCCCGGTCCAGACCGGCGGGGGCGCCCACCACCGTCCACTGGGCGAAACCAGGACTCGTGACCCGATCGCCCATGGCACGCATCACCGGAGTCCACGCCACATCGCCCACGCCCGTGTCGGCCACGCGGGGAGCGTTCTGGGAGGTGAGCGACTCCACCACGGTGGCGAGCCGTTCCACGGTCTTCTCCTCGAAGACCTGACGCGGGGTCAGCACCAGCCCGGCCTTCCGCGCGCGGGAGGCAAGCTGCATCGACATGATCGAGTCGCCGCCCAGCTCGAAGAACCCGTCGTCCGCGCCGACCCGCTCCAGACCCAGCACCTCCGCGAACAGCGCGCACAGCAGCTCCTCGACCGCGCCCACCGGGGCACGGCCAGAGGCCCCCACGGCGGCGTCCGGGGCGGGCAGAGCCGCCCGGTCGACCTTCCCGTTCACGGTGAGCGGCAGGGCGTCCAGCGTCACGAACACGGACGGGACCATGTATTCCGGAAGCCGTCCAGCCGCGAACGTTCGCAGAGTGTCAACGTTCACCGCTTCGTCAGCGGCGACCACGTATCCGACCAGCCGCTTGTCGCCGGGGCCGTCCTCCCTCGCCACCACCACGGCCTGACCGACCCCGGGGTGCGAGGACAGGACCGCCTCGATCTCGCCCAGTTCGATGCGGAAACCACGGATCTTCACCTGGGCGTCCGCCCGGCCGATGAAGGCGAGTTCGCCGTCCGGGGTCCAGCGGGCCAGGTCGCCCGAGCGGTACATGCGCTCGCCGTCCGCGAACGGGGACGCCACGAAGCGCTCGGAGGTGAGGTCCGGGCGGGCTATGTACCCACGTGCCAGACCGGCGCCCGATACGTATACCTCACCCGTCACACCAGGCGGAACCGGGCGCAGGAAGGAGTCCAGGACGTAGACGCGGGAGTTGGCCAGCGGCTTACCGATCGCCGGAGCCTCGCTGACGGACGTCGTAGCGGAGTCCACCCGCCCAGCCGTCACCATCACCGTCGCCTCGGTCGGACCGTACGTGTTCCACAGATTCGTACGCGACGCCCACCGCGCCGCCAGATCCGCGCTGAGACGTTCGGCGCCGAGGACCCATGTCCCCATGCCCGGCACCTGCTCCGGGTCCAGCGCCCCTAGGAGCGACGGGACGATGCTCGCCGTCGACACCTCGTTGGCCGCCAGCATCCCGGCGAGGGCACCCGCCTCGGCACGCTCCTCACCCGTCGCGATGGCGAGAGTCCCACCGGAGCCGAGGACGACGGCGACGTCGAGGATGGCCGCGTCGAAGCTGAAGGAGGCGAACTGCAACGTCACGACACCGGGACCAGCACCCAACGCCGGACCCATCGCACCCACCAGGTTCACCACACCCCGGTGGCCGACCGCCACACCCTTGGGACGACCCGTCGAACCGGAGGTGTAGATCACGTACGCGAGCTGGTCGGGGCCGGTCACGCCCGGCAGTGCAGTCGAGTCGTCGTCCGGGACCTCTTCGAGGAGGACCACCCGAGCGTCCGTGCCGGAGGGGACACGGTCCAGGGTCTCGGCGGTGGCCAGGACGACCGTCGCGCCGCTGTTCTCCACCATGTACCGGAGGCGGTCAGCCGGGTACTCCGGGTCCAGCGGGACGAACGCGCCGCCCGCCTTCCACACCGCCAGCTCACCCACCACCACATCCACACCACGCGGCAGGCACAACCCCACCACCCGCTCACGGCCCACACCCGACGCCACCAGAAAACGCGCCAGCCGGTCCGACCGCGCCTCCAACTCCGCGTACGACAACGCGTCGGTGCCGGAACGCACCGCCACCGCCTCCGGCGACGCCTTCACATGCCCGCCGAACAGGTCCAGCAACGAACCCCCGGGAACGGCGCGGTCGGTGTCGTTCCACTCGGAGACGACCGCCGCCCGCTCGGCCACCTCCAGCACCTCGACCGACGCCACCCGCGCCGACGGATCGGCCGCCATCTGTTCCAGCACCCGGGCCAGACGGCGGCCCACCGCCGCCGCCTCCGCACCCGAGAACAGATCCAGGCGGTGGGTGATGTGGAGCTGGAGCGTGTCGCCGGGGAGGACGCCCAGGGTGAGGGGGTAGTTGGTCGACTGGTGGCCTTCGAGGATGGAGAGGGAGAGGGAGTCCGGGGACCTCGGCGGGGCGGGCAGACGGGGGTAGCTCTCGAAGACGACGAGGCTGTCGAAGACGGCGCCGGGGCCCGCGAGCCGCTGGATCTCCGCGAGGCCCGTGTGCTGGTGGGACATCAGCGTGGTCTGCCGTCGCTGGAGGTCCGTCAGCAGTTCCCGTACCGACAGCGCGCCGTCGAGGCGGACGCGGACCGGGAGGGTGTTGATGAACAGGCCGATCATCGACTCCACACCCGGCAGCTCCGGGGGGCGGCCCGCGACCGTGGCGCCGAACACCACGTCGTCCCGGCCCGCCAGCCGCGCCAGCACCAGCGCCCACGCGCCCTGCACCACCGTGTTCACCGTCAGCCCGTGCGCCCGCGCCAGTTCGCCGACCGCCGCGCTGGTCCCGGGGCCGAGGTCGACCGTGACCTCCTCCGGGAGCGCCGCGACCCGGGTCGCGTCGGCGGGGGCGATCAGCGTCGACTCGTCCGTGCCGGACAGCTCCGCCCGCCAGGCGGCCCGCGCGGCCTCCTTGTCCTGGCGGCCGAGCCAGGCCAGGTACTCCCCGTAGGAGTGGGCCCGGCCGAGCCCCGAGGTGTCCTCGCCGCCCGCCGCGTAGACGGCGGACAGTTCACTCATCAGGACGGGCATCGACCAGCCGTCCATGATGATGTGATGGGTCGTCATGACCAGTCGGTGGCGGCGGTCGCCCAGCCGCACCAGAGCGAGTCGCAGCAGGGGCGGTGCCGCGAGGTCGAGCCGTCGTGACCGCTCCCCGTCCGCGAGGTCGCGCAGCGCCGCCTCCGCCCGGTCCCCGGGCAGCCCGGAGAGGTCGGTCTCGCTCCAGGGCAGGGCGACCTCGCGCATGACGAGCTGCACCGCCTCGCCGGAGCCGCGACGGTGGAAGCTGGCCCGTAAGGTCGCGTGGCGCTTGAGCAGCGTCCGCCAGGACGCGCGGAGCCGGGCCGGGTCCAGGGGGCCGTCCAGGGCGAGGACGAACTGCACCCCGTAGATGTCGGGGCCCTGGTCGTCGTAGCCCGCGTGGAACAGCAGCCCCTCCTGGAGCGGCGACAGCGGCCAGACCTCGGCCAGGGCGGACCCACGGGCGGCTTGGGGAGACTTCACTGGGACAGCCCTCCTTCGAGGTTGGCGGCGATGGCTTCGAACTCGTCCACTTCGTCCTGGCCCAGGGCCAGCAGTCCGAAGTCGGAGGGGGTGTGACCGCCCGCGGCGGGGGCGTCGGTGTGGGCGGCGAGACCGGCCAGCATGGCCGCCCAGCCCGCCCCGAGCGCCTCGACCTCGGTGTCGGTCAGCAGTCGTTCCGGCCAGCTCAGGCTGAGGGTCAGTTCCGGACCGTCCGCCGTGTCCCGGATGACCGCTCCGGCCCCCAGGACGTAGGCGGCGGGCATGTCGGGGTCGGCGGAGCCCCCGACGGCGGTCTCCCCGGCCATCTGCCAGGCGCCCACCGGACCGTTCCGGTCCGTGGCCGCCGCCGTGAAGCGGCCCAGGTAGTTGAACCCGATCTGCGGCGCCGGGGCCGCCGCCAGCATCCCGGAGGTATCCGGGTTGAGGTGCCGCAGCAGCTCGTAGCCGAGACCGTCGCCCGGCACGCGTTGGGCCTGCTCCTTCACCGTCTTCAGGACCTCGCCCGCCGCACGGCCACCGTCGAGGGCGTCGAACAGGTCGATGCCCGTGACGTCGAGCCGGACCGGCTGCACGCTGGTGAACCAGCCGACCGTCCGGGACAGGTCCACCTCGCCCACCGGCTCCCGGCCGTGGCCCTCGATTTCGACGAGGACACTGGACGCGTCCGGGCGCCAACGGCCCACCGCGCCCGCCAGGGTGGACAGCAGTACCTCGTGCACCCCGCAGTGGAACGCGGTCGGGGTGCGGCTGGTGAGCGTCAGCGCCTGGGACGCCGGAACCACCCACTCACGACGCCGCAGCGTCCCGACGACGTCGACCGCGGGGTCCAGCGCCTCCCGGCCGAGCGGGGTACCGGACTCGCCCAGCAGTTCCAGCCAGCCGTCGAGTTCGCCCACCCGTCCCGGGCTCACCGCCTCCTCCGCCAGCACACCCGACCAGCGGCGGAACGACGTCCCCACCGGGTCCAAAGCCATGCCCTCGTAGGCGGCCTGGAGGTCCGGCAGCAGAATCCGCCACGACACACCGTCCACGGCCAGGTGATGGACGACCAAGGCGAGTCGGCCGGTTCGGTCCGGACCCGCGTCCACCCACACCACCTGGAGCATCACCCCGGAGGCAGGGTCGAGACGGCCCACCGCCTCACGCGCCGCACGACCAGCGACGGCGTCCAGGTCACCGTCCGCCGCCGTGGCCTCGACCCGGGTGACGAGGTCCGCCGGATCGACGGACCCCCGCTCCGGAACGACCAGCTTCCGCTCACCGGTCACCGCACGCGCCCGCAGCAGATCGTGAGTGTCGACGACCGCGCCCACCGCCCGCGTCAGCGCCTCCCGGTCCAGATCCGCCGGGGCACCCACCACCGTCCACTGGGCGAAGCCGGGGCGGACCACCCGCTCGCCGAGGGCGTGCATCACCGGGGTCCAGGGAACTTCCCCCACCCCGGTGTCGTCGGTGGTGGCGGTCACCCCGGTCCGGTCGATGACATGGGCTAGGCGTTCCACGGTCTTCTCCTCGAAGACCTGACGTGGGGTCAGCACCAGCCCGGCGCGACGGGCCCGGGACGCCAACTGCATCGACATGATCGAGTCGCCGCCCAGCTCGAAGAACCCGTCATCGGCGCCGACCCGCTCCAGCCCCAGCACCTCCGCGAACAGCGCGCACAGCAGCTCCTCGACCGCGCCCACCGGGGCACGGCCCATGGCGCCCTCGCCGAAGCCGGGGTCGGGGAGCGCGTCACGGTCGATCTTCCCGTTGGCGGTGCGGGGCAGGGCGTCCAGGACGACCACGACCGCCGGGACCATGTACTCGGGCAGCGTGCCGGCCACGTGCTGCCGGACGGTCGGACCGTCCAGGGCGGTCCCTGTCCCGCCGCCCGTGACGTAGCCGATGAGCCGACGGGCGCCCTGCCGCTCCTCCTTGACGACCACGACGGACTGGGTGACGCCGGGGGCCCGGGTGAGGGCGGTCTCGATCTCACCGAGTTCGATGCGGTGCCCACGGACCTTGACCTGGTGGTCGACCCGGCCGACGAAGACGAGTTCGCCGGTGTCGGTCCAGCGGACGACGTCCCCGGTGCGGTACATCCGCTCGCCGTCCGCGAACGGGGAGGCGACGAAGCGGCCCGCCGTCAGATCGGGGCGTCCCAGGTAGCCGCGCGCCACGCCCGCCCCGGCGAGGTACAGCTCGCCCGCCACCCCGGGCTGGACCGGCTGGAGGAAGGCGTCCAGTACGTAGACCCGGGTGTTGTCGAGGGGGCGGCCGATCGGGGGGACCTCGGCGCCTTCGAGGGGGCGGCTCACGGTGGAGGCGACGGTGGCCTCGGTGACGCCGTACTCGTTGACGAGTTCACGGCCCTCGGCCCAGCGGCGGCGCAGTTCGCCGGACCCCGGTTCGCCGCCGATGACGACGGTCCGCAGGTCGGGCAGGTCGTCGACGGGCAGTTGCGCGAGGACCGTGGGGGTCAGCGCCACATGGGTGACCCGCTGGTCGCGCATCAGCTCGGCGAGTTCGTCGCCGGAGGTGTCGTTGAGGCGTCCGGGCGCCAGGACGAGTCGGCCGCCCGCGCACAGCACGGGCCAGATGTCGGCCATGGAGACGTCGAAGCTGGGCGAGACGAGCTGGAAGACGGCGCTGTCCGGGTCGAGCCGGTGCCGTCGGACGCGGTCCGCGATGAGGTTGCTGAGTCCGGAGTGGGGGACGAGGACGCCCTTGGGGGTGCCCGTGGAACCGGACGTGTAAATCACATACGCCCCGTGCTCCGGCAACAGCGCCCCCAACCGCTCCCCGTCCGTCAGTCCACCACCCGGCAGAGCGGCGAGTTCCGCGACGGTCCCCGCATCGTCCAGGACCACCACCCGACCCGAGAACCCCTCCGGCACCAACCCCCGCGTCCCCGACGTGCACACCACCACCAACGGATCCGCGTCCCCCACCACGAACCCCACCCGCTCCACCGGATAACCCACATCCACCGGAACAAAAACACCACCCGCCATCGACACACCCAACAACGCCACCACCAACTCCACCGACCGCTCCACCAACACACCCACCCGGCACTCCGGACCCACCCCCAACCCCACCAACAACCGACCCAACCGACCCGCACCATCCTCCAACTCCCCATACGACAACGACCGCCCCCCACCCACCACCGCAACCCCATCCCCCCACACACCCACACCCCCACCGAACAACCCCGGCAACACCCCCGCCACCCACGGCACCACCGTCCGGTTCCACCCCTCCACCACCACACCACGACCACCCACACCCACCACACCCACCCGACCAACCAACCCACCCACATCACCCACGAACTGCCCCAGCACATGGACGAACGAGGCGAGTACCTCGGCGGACCAGGCCCGGGTGAAGAGGTCGGGGCGGTAGACGATCTCGGCGTGGAAGCGCCCGCGCCCCGGGTCCACCACGAGGCTCAGCGGGTAGTGGCCGGCGTCGAGGGGGATGCCCGCGGACCGCATGGTGATCGCGTCGGGGGCGTCCGAGGGCTCCTCCGTCGTCCTCGGGTAGTTCTCGTAGACGACGAGGGTGTCGAACCCGGCCCCCGCACCCACCCACTGATTGATCTCCTGCAACCCCACATGCTGATGCGACATCAACCCCGACTGCCGCCCCTGCAAATCCACCAACAACTCACGCACCGACACCCCACCCTCAACACGCACCCGCACCGGCAACGTATTGATGAACAACCCGATCATCGACTCCACACCCGGCAGATCCGCAGGGCGACCCGCGACCGTCGCACCGAACACCACATCCGTCCGGCCCGCCAACCGCGCCAACACCAACGCCCACGCGCCCTGCACCAACGTGTTCACCGTCAGACCCTCAGCACGCGCCACCTCCCCCAGACGACGCGACAGCTCCTCCTCCAACTGGAACCGCACCCGCTCCGGCACCACCGCCACACCCGACGACACCTCACCCGGAGCCACCAAAGTCGCCCCCTCGACTCCTGACAACTCCTCCACCCACGCCGCCCGCGCCGCCCCCTTGTCCTGACCACCCAACCAACCCAAGTACTCACCATACGAACCCACCGACGGCAACACCCGACCCGAACCCACAGCCTCATACGCCGCCGTCACCTCACCCACCAACACCGGCAACGACCAACCGTCCAGCACAATGTGATGACTCGTCAGGACGAGCCGGTGGCGCCGCTCGGACAACTTCACCAACAGCACCCGCACCAAGGGGGGCTTGGTCAGGTCGAAGCGCCGCGCGCGCTGCTCGGCGCAGAGCCGGTCCAGCTCCGCCGTGGCCTCCTCGACCGGCAGCGCGGAGACGTCCGCGTCGACCCACGGCACCACCACCGACCCCGACACCACCTGCACCGCACCACCCGACACACCCGCACCCGAATGGAAACCCGCCCTCAACACCGGATGCCGCCCCAACACCACCCCCCACGCCTCACGCAACCGACCCACATCCACCACACCCTCCACCACCAACGACCGCTGCCCCTCATACACATCCACCCCACCACCATCAAACTCCGCATGAAACAACAAACCCTCCTGCAACGGAGACAACGGCCAGACATCAACCAAGTCCGGCACCACCCGCTCCAACTCCTCCAACGACTCCTGCGACACCTCCACCATCGGGAAGTCCGACGGGACGCGTCCGCCCGCCCCCGGGGCGTCCGTGTGCGCGGCGAGACCGGCCAGCATCCGCACCCAGCCCTCGCCCAGCTCCTCCGCGTCGGCCTCGGAGAGGACCGCCTCCGGCCAGCTCAGGGTCAGCGTCAGCTCGGGACCGTCCGCCGTGTCCCGGACGACCGCCCTGGCCTCCAGGACGTGCGACACCGGCATGTCCGGGTTGGAGGAACCGGCCACGGCCGTCTCCCCCGCCAGCCCCCAGGCGCCGACCTCCGTGCCCTCACCGGTGACCGAAGCGAAACGGCCCAGGTAGTTGAAGCCGATCTGCGGCACCGGGGCCGCCGCCAGCGCACCCGACGTCTCCGGGTTGAGGTACCGCAGCAGACCGAACCCGAGACCGTCCGCCGGGACGGCGCGGGACTGCTCCTTGACCGCCTTCAGCAGGGCCCCGGCCGCCGTGCCGCCCCCGGCCGCGTCGGCGAGGTCGATCCCGGTGACGTCCAGCCGCGCGGGGTGGATCTTGGTGAACCAGCCGACCGTCCGGGACAGGTCCGCGTCACCGACCGCGTCCCGGCCGTGGCCCTCCACGTCGACGAGGACGTTCGCCGCGTCCGGGCGCCAATGCCCCACCGCGCCCGCCAGCGTCGACAGCAGCACCTCGTGCACCCCGCAGTGGAACGCCGACGGAGTGCGACCCGTGAGCGTCAGCGCCTGTGCCGCCGGAACGGTCCACTCACGGCGCCGCAGCGTCCGTGACACGTCCACCCCGGCGTCCAGCGCACGACGGCCCAGCAGCGGACCCGGCTCGCCCAGCAGCTCCAGCCAGCCGTCCAGCTCGCCCACCCGCTCCGGGCTCACCGCCTCCTCCGCCAGCACACCCGACCAGCGGCGGAACGACGTCCCCACCGGGTCCAGGCCCGTGCCCTCGTAGGCGGCCTGGAGGTCGGGCAGCAGGATCCGCCACGACACACCGTCCACCGCCAGGTGATGGACGACGAGGACCAGTCGACCCACCCGGTCCGGCCCCGCGTCCACCCACACCAGCTGGAGCATCACCCCGGAGGCAGGGTCAAGACGGCCCACCGCCTCACGCGCCGCACGACCCGCCAGCACGTCCAGGTCATCGTCAGCATCCGTGGCCTCGACGCGGGTCACCAGACCCGCCGCGTCGACGGACCCCCGCTCCGGAACGACCAGCTTCCGCTCGCCGGCCACCGCACGCGCCCGCAGCAGATCGTGAGCGTCCACGACCACACCCACCGCCCGCTCCAACGCCTCCCGGTCCAGATCCGCGGGGGCACCCACCACCGTCCACTGGGTGAACCCGGGGCCGGTGATCCGCTCGCCCAGGGCCCACATCACGGGGGTCCACGGCACCTCGCCCACGGCCACGTCGGCCGGGCCGTCCACGGCCGTGGGGCCTCCGGTGGCGAGCGGTTCCGCGACCAGGGCGAGGCGTTCCACGGTCTTCTCCTCGAAGACCTGACGCGGGGTCAGCACCAGCCCGGCACGACGGGCCCGGGAGGCGAGCTGCATCGACATGATCGAGTCGCCGCCGAGGGCGAAGAACCCGTCGTCCGCGCCGACCCGCTCCAGACCCAGCACCTCGGCGAACAGCCCGCCCAGCAGTTCCTCGACCGCGCCCGTCAGCGCCCGGCCGGAGACCTGGGCGGCGAAGTCGGGGGCGGGCAGCGCGGCCCGGTCCGCCTTGCCGTTCACCGTCAGCGGGAGGGCGTCCAGGACGACCACGACCGCCGGCACCATGTACTCGGGCAGCGTCCCGGCCACATGCTCCCGCACGGCTTCCGGGTCCACGGCCGACCCGTCCGCGACCACGTAACCGACCAGCCGCTTCTCGCCGGGACGGTCCTCCCGGGCCACCACCACGGCCTGGCCGACCGAGGGGTGCGCCGACAACGCGGCCTCGATCTCGCCGAGTTCCACCCGGAAGCCCCGCACCTTGACCTGGGCGTCCGCCCGGCCGACGAACGCCAGCGCGCCGTCCGGCGTCCAGCGGACCAGGTCGCCGGTGCGGTACATCCGCCCGCCGGACGCGAACGGGGAGGCGACGTACCGCTCCGCCGTCAGGGTCGGACGGTCCAGGTAGCCGCGGGCCAGTCCGGCGCCCGCGATGTACAGCTCGCCGGCCACCCCGGGCGGCACCGGACGCAGGGAGGAGTCCAGGACGAAGGTCCGCATGTTGTCCAGCGGGCGGCCGACGGGGATGGCGGCGGGGACGGGGGCGGCCGGGTCGAGGCGGTGGGAGGTGGCGAAGGTGGTGGTCTCGGTGGGGCCGTAGCCGTCGACGACGACCAGCCCGGGGCACGCCTCGCGGACCCGGCGGACCGCCTCGGCCCGGACCGCGTCGCCGCCGGTCCACACCTCGCTCAGACCGCGCAGGCAGCCCGGGTCGTCCTGGGCGAAGAGGTGGAAGAGGGCGGCCGTCAGCCAGATCGCGGTGACGCCGTGCCCCTCGATCCACTCGCGGGCCAGCGCCGGGGTGAGCGCGCCGGACGGGGCGACGACCGTCCGGCCGCCGTTCAGCAGCGGCACCCACAGCTCGTAGGTGGAGGCGTCGAAGGTCTGCGCGGAGTGGGCGAGGACCCGCTCGTGGCCCCGGGCGAAACGGCCGTCGTGGGCGAGGGCGACCACGTCGGCGTGGGTGACGACGACGCCCTTGGGGACGCCGGTGGAACCGGACGTGTACATCACGTACGCCGCGTCGCGTTCCGTCACGGACACGCCGGTGAAGCCCGTGCCCGTACCCGTGCCCGCACTCGTACCTGTGGCACCACCAGTACCACCAGCGCCGTCCCCGTCACCGTCACCGTCACCAGCACCGTTCCCGGTTCCGGTGAGGAGCGCGGCGGCCGGGACGGCGGTTCCGTACGCCTCCGGGGCGGGGTCCGTGCCGTCGTCGCCGCGCACGGTCAGCACCGTGCCGTCCAGCGTCAGCCGCAGCCGCCGCTCCGGCCAGTCCGGGTCGACGGGGACGTAGGCGGCGCCCGCCGTGAGGACGCCGAGGACGACGGCGACGTAGTCCGGCGAGCGGTCCAGCGCCACCCCGACGAGGTCGCCCCGGCGCACCCCCCGGGCGGCGAGCCCGGCCGCCACCCGGTCGGCGGCGGCGGCGAGCGCGGCGTACGTCCAGGTGCGGTCGGCGCCGGTCACGGCGACGGCGTCGGGGGTGCGCGCGGCCTGGGCGCGGAACCGTTCGGGCACCGAGCCGCCGGGACGGACGCGGGTGGTGGCGTTCCACTCGTCGGTGACCCGGTGGCGGGCGGCGCGGTCGAGGAGTTCCAGTCGGCCGAGGGGCGCGTGCGGGTCGGCGGCCAGGCGCTCCAGGGCCCGCAGGAAGCGGTCGAGGACGTCGGTGGCGGTGTCCCGGTCGAGGACGTCCGTCCAGTAGGACAGCCGGGCGCGGAGTCCGTCGAGGGGGTCCACCACCAGGGCGAGCGGATAGGTGACGGACTCGCGCATCCAGGCCTCGGTGAGGGTGACGCCCTCGGGGACCTGTCCGTCGGCGGCGGCCGTGGCGGGGTTCATCCGGGACGGGTAGTTCTCGAACGCCAGCAGGGTGTCGAACTCGGCGCCCGGTCCGGCGAGCCGGTGGACGTCGGCGAGCCGCAGGGTCTGGTGGTCGAGCAGCGCGGACTGGTGGGCCTGGAGGCCGTCGAGGGTGTCGGCGACGGTGCGCTCCGGGGCGAGGCGGACCCGGACGGGAACGGTGTTGATGAACAGGCCGAGCATGTTCTCCATGCCCGGCAGGTCCGCCGGGCGGCCCGCGACGGAGGCGCCGAAGACCACGTCGTCGCGGCCGGTGAGCTGGCCGACGACCAGCGCCCAGGCGGTCTGGACGACGGTGTTCAGGGTGACGCCCCGGCCCCGGGCCAGCGCGCCGAGGGCCTCCGTCAGCCGGGCGGGGGCCTGCGCGGACACCGTCTCGGAGACGGCGTCGGGCCGTCGGTCCTCGGGGGCGACCCGGGTGGGCTCCTCCAGTCCGGCGAGCTCGGCGCGCCACGCCTCGCGGGCGGTCGCCGCCTCCGCGTCGCGGGCCGCGAGCCAGCCGAGGTAGGCGGTCTCGGGGGTGACCGGGGGCAGCGCGGCGGCGCTGCCGTGCGCCGCGTAGCAGGCCCACAGTTCCCGGCGGAGCACGGGCAGGGACCAGCCGTCGAGGACGAGGTGGTGGAGGGTCACCAGCATGCGGTGGCGGTCGGGCCCGGTCCTGACCAGGAGCACCCTGAGCAGCGGGGGGACGGCCGGGTCGAAGCGCCGGGCGCGTTCCTCGACGGCGATCCGCTCGGACTCGGCCCAGGCGTCCGCCTCGTCGAGCGAGGAGAGGTCCTCCTGCCGCCAGGGCAGCGGGACGCGGTCCACCACGGTCCGGACCTGTCCCGTTCCGGTGGTCCGCCCGTCGCCTGGAGTCCGTTCGGCGGCGGGGCGGCGGTCCTCGCCGGGGAGCTGGTGGAACCCGGCGCGGAGTCCGGGGTGGCGGTCGAGCAGCGCCTGCCAGGAGGCCCGCAGCCGTGGCGCGTCGAGGGGGCCGTCCAGGCCGAGGACCATCTGTTCGACGTAGACGTCCTCCGCCGCCTCGTCGTAGAGGGCGTGGAAGAGCAGGCCCTCCTGGAGCGGGGCGAGCGGCCAGACGTCGACCAGTCCGTCGACGGTGGACTCCAGGGTGTCGACCTGGTCCTGGCCGAGCGTCACCAGCGGGAAGTCGGAGGGGGTGCGGCCGCCCCCGCCGGAGCGGGTGACATGGGCGGCGAGCCCGGCGAGCGCGGCGGCCCAGCCGTCGGCGAGGGCGCGGGACTCCGCCGGGTCGAGGAGTCCGGCGGGCGCGGCGACGGTGAGGACGAGCCGGGGGCCGTCGGCGTGGTCGCGCACCTCGCCGAGGACCTCGACGGCGTGCATGACGGGGAACGCCCCGTCGGAACCGGCGGTGAGCGCGAGGTCGCCGGTCGGCGTCCAGGGGGCCGGGGTGCTGGTGGCGGTGGTGCGGGCGGTGGTGGCGCGGCCCAGGTAGTTGAAGCCGATCTGCGGGGCGGGGAGGGCGGCGAGGCGGGGGCCGGTCTCCGGGTTGAGGTGGCGGAGCAGTCCGTGGCCGAGGCCGTCGCCGGGGAGCGCGCGCAGTTGTTCCTTGATCCGCTTCAGGGCGCGTCCGGCGGCCGGGCCGCCCGCTCTCAGCTCGGCCGGGTCGAACGCCCCGGGGGCGAGCCGGACGGGACGGACCGCGGTGAACCAGCCGACGGTGCGGGACAGATCGGCGCCCGGGGTGAGCGGCTCCCGGCCGTGGCCCTCCACGTCCACCAGGAACCCGCCGTCCGGGGCGGCGGCGCCGCGCCACTCGGTGAGCGCGGCGGCCAGTCCGGTCAGCAGGACGTCGTCGACGCCCGCGCGGAACGCGGTGGGGACGGCGGTCAGCAGCGCGGCGGTGACCTCGGCGGTGACCTCCGCGGTGACCCGCCGCACGGTGGCGACGAGGTCCCGCGCGGGGTCCACGGGCCGCTCGGTGAGCAGGGGCTCGGAGGCGCCGAGGAGGCGGGTCCACGCCGGGAGTTCGGCGAGCCGGTCCGTCCCGGCGGCCTGGGCGGTGAGCGCCCGGGACCAGTGGCGGAACGAGGTGGGCACCGGGGCCGGGGCGGCCGGGCGTCCGGCGGCCAGCGCCTCGTAGGCGTCGGCCAGTTCGGGCAGCAGCGTCCGCCAGGACACGGCGTCCACGACCAGGTGGTGCGCGGTGACCAGCAGCCGTCCCGGGGCGCCGGGGCCGCCGTCCAGCCACACCCACTGTGCGACGGTTCCCGCGAACGGGTCGAGCCGTCCCACCGCCTGGCCTATCTGATGTTGCGTCAACTCTTCGCCGTCTACCGCCGATCCGGCCTCGACCCGGCGCACCCACTCCTCGACCGGCACGGTCCCGGGTTCGGCGACCTCCAGCCGCAGGGGGTCCGGCAGCAGCCGGGCGCGCAGCACGTCGTGGTGGTCGACGACCGTCCGGACCGCTTCGACCAGGACGTCGTACCGCAGTCCGGGCGGGGTGACCACCGCCGCCGACTGCACCACCCGGCCCAGCCGGTCCCCGGTGCCCACGCGGTCCAGCAGTTCCCGCATCACGGGGGTGAGCGGCACCTCGCCCGTGCCCGGCTCGCCGTCGTCGACCGGGGTGTCCTCGTCGAAGACGACCACGGCGGCGAGCGACTCGGGGGTGCGGTGCTCGAACACCTGGCGGGCGGTGAACCGGGCCCCGACCCGCCGGGCGGCGGACACCAGCATCATCGACATGATCGAGTCGCCGCCCAGCTCGAAGAACCCGTCGTCCGCACCGACCCGCTCCAGCCCCAGCACCTCCGCGAACAGCGCGCACAGCAGCTCCTCGACCGCGCCCACCGGGGCACGGCCAGAGGCCCCCACGGCGGCGTCCGGCGCGGGCAGAGCCGCCCGGTCGACCTTCCCGTTCACCGTCAGCGGCAGGGCGTCCAGCGTCACGAACACGGACGGCACCATGTACTCCGGAAGCCGCCCAGCCGCGAACGTTCGCAGAGTGTCAACGTTCACCGCCTCACCAGCGGCGACCACATACCCGACCAGCCGCTTCTCCCCCGGCCCGTCCCCCCGCGCCACCACCACGGCCTGACCGACCGAGGGGTGCGAGGACAACACCGCCTCGATCTCACCCAGCTCGATACGGAAACCACGGACCTTGACCTGCGCGTCCGCCCGGCCGATGAAGGCCAGTTCGCCGTCCGGGGTCCAGCGGGCCAGGTCACCCGACCGGTACATCCGCCCACCATCCGCGAACGGCGACGCCACGAAACGCTCGGACGTCAGATCCGGACGGGCTATGTACCCGCGCGCCAGACCCACACCCGACACATACACCTCACCCGTCACACCAGGCGGAACCGGGCGCAGGAAGGAGTCCAGGACGTAGACACGGGAGTTGGCCAGCGGCTTACCGATCGCCGGAGCATCGCTGACGGACGTCGTCGCGGAGTCCACCCGCCCGGCCGTCACCATCACCGTCGCCTCGGTCGGACCGTACGTGTTCCACAGATTCGTCCGCGACGCCCACCGCGCCGCCAAGTCCGCGCTGAGGCGTTCGGCACCGAGGACCCACGTCCCCATGCCCGGCACCTGCTCCGGGTCCAGCGCGCCCAGGAGCGACGGGACGATGCTCGCCGTCGACACCTCACGCGCCGCCAGCATCTCCGTCAACGCACCCGTCTCCGAGCGCTCCTCACCCGTCGCGATCGCCAGCGTCCCACCGGAACCGAGAACCACGGCGACATCGAGGATGGCCGCGTCGAAACTGAACGACGCGAACTGCAACGTCACCACACCCGGACCAGCACCCAACGCCGGACCCATCGCACCGACGAGGTTCACGACACCCCGATGACCGACCGCCACACCCTTCGGACGACCCGTCGAACCCGACGTATAGATCACGTACGCCAACTGGTCGGGGCCGGTGACGCCCGGCAGCACAGTGGAGTCATCGTCCGGAACCTCCTCCAGGAGGACCACCCGGGCATCCGTACCCGACGGGACCCGGTCCAGGGTCTCAGCGGTGGCCAGGACGACCGTCGCGCCGCTGTTCTCCACCATGTACCGGAGGCGGTCAGCCGGGTACTCCGGGTCCAGCGGGACGAACGCGCCCCCCGCCTTCCACACCGCCAGCTCACCCACCACCACATCCACACCACGCGGCAGGCACAACCCCACCACCCGCTCACGACCCACACCCGCCGCCACCAGAAAACGCGCCACCCGATCAGACCGCGCGTCCAACTCCGCGTACGACAACGCGTCCACACCCGAACGCACCGCCACCGCACCCGGCGACGCCTCCACATGCCCGCCGAACAGATCCAGCAGGGACCCTCCGGCAACGGCACGGTCCGTCGCGTTCCACTCCGAGACCACGGCCGTCCGCTCGGCCTCGCCGAGGACGTCCACCCGGCCCACGGGGAGGGAGGGGTCGGCGGCCAGACGGGTCAGGAAGCGGAGGAAGGAGGCGTGGGCGGAGCGGAGCCAGGGACGGTCGTAGAGAAGGGAGTTGGCCTCGAAGGTGACGCGCATGCCCTCCTCGTCCGACCAGCCGCTGACCAGGACGCCGAACTCCTCGACACGGCGGCTGGAGCGCTCGTGGACGACGGCCCGGTGCTCACCGAAGCGGAGGGTCTCGCCGATCGGCATGATGTTGACGTACGGGCCGAACTGCCAGCGGCCGCCCGCGGGCCAGCCGACGGCGCGGCGCAGCCACTCGCCACGGAAGCGCTGGTGCTCGACCAGGCCGTCGACCTCGCGTTCGGCGAGCCGGGCGAGGTCCGCGAAGGTGGTGTCGGCGGTGACGGGCAGACGCAGCGGCAGCACGTTGGCGGTGGTGGCCGGGGTGCGCCGGGCCTGGGCGGTGGCGCGGACGGAGACGGGCAGGCTCAGCAGCGCCTCGTCGGATCCGGCGAGGCGGCCGGTGAAGGCGGCGACGGCGGCGATGACGAGACGGGGCCAGCTCACCCCGGTGAGGGCGGCGGCGCGGCGCAGCGTCTCGACGCCCTCGGGCGGCAGGTGGCCGGTCTCGCGCAGCACCTCGTCGGGGCGGTCGGAGCGCTGGCCGGGGACGTTCACCGGCTCGGGCTGGTCGGCGAAGTGGTCGCTCCAGTAGCGGAGGTCCGTCTCGTACTGCTCGGAGGCGCGGTAGGCGGACTCCTGCCGTCGCAGTTCGCGCAGGGGCGCGTGACCGGGCGGCGGCGGGGTCTCGCCGTGGAGGAGGGCGGTGTAGACCCGGGCGACGCGGCGGCCCATGAGGGAGCAGCCGTAGGCGTCCATCAGGAGGTGGTTGTAGCGCTGGAACCAGCCGTAGCGGTCGGGGGCGAGCCGGAAGAGGGCGTGGGAGAACAGGGTGCTCTCGGTGGGGTCGCCGGTCTGGTGGAGTTCGCGGCGCATCCAGGCTTCGGCGGCTTCCCGGGGGTCGGCCTCGGCGCTGAGGTCCACGACGGTGAGCGCCCCGTCGGACTCCCGGGGGTCGCCGGAGGGAGCGGGGGCCGGGTCGGTGGCGCGGGGGGCGAACCGCTGGGTCACCCGGTCGCCGTCGGCCACGAGCGTCACCCGCAGGATCTCCGCTTCCGCGACGGCCTGCCGCAGGGCGCGGGCGAAGAGCGCGGGGTCGACGGCACCGGCGATCTCGACGTACTGACCGACGTTGTAGAGACGACGCGATTCTTCCATGCGCTGCGCCAGCAGAATTCCCTCTTGGGAATCGAAGAGGGGCAGTTCGTAATCAGCCTGACCGTTCATCATTCCCCCGGGCCTGGAATACCGAACAGGGTGCGATGTGTCCGTCGCGGATATGTGCTGGATGGGCCTCGATAACGGGCATGATCCAGCCCGCGTTCATGCTCTCACGGAGAATTGTCTGGCGACAGTGTGGACGTTCCGGGGCGGTCGGGGCGGCGTCCAACTGATGGTTTTCCTTGGTTGGACGCCCCGTCCGTGCCGTTGGTGTGCCCGGTGCGCACCGCTTCCACGGGTGACGGCGGTGGAGGTGCCGTCCGGCGCGGGGGCGGAAGGGCGCGCGGGGGCGCGGGGCCCGAGCGCGGGGGCGACGGAAAGCGCCCGGCTCCCTCGGGGTGGGAGCCGGGCGCTGGTGCGGTGGCCGGTGGCGCGGCGGTCCGTCCGTGACCGGCGGGCGTGGTGGCCGGGTCAGAGCCGGGCGACCGCCCTGCGGGCCGTGGGGCGCGGGGGGTCGAGAGGCGCGGGACCGAACGGGCGGGGGGTGAAGACGGCCTCCATGGTGAGGCCGCCGCCGGGGCGGGCGCGGGCGATGAGCTGGGCGCCGTGGGCGGCGACGATGGCGCGGACGATGGAGAGTCCGAGGCCGTGGTGACCGTCGTTGGGGGTGCGGGCGAGCCGTTGGAAGGGTTCGAGGAGCCGGTCGACCTGCTCGGGCGGGATGTCGTTGCCGGTGTTGGCGACCCGGACGAAGGGGCGGCCGGACGGGGTGGTGCCGGTGGCGATCTCCACCTTGCCCAGGGGCACGTTGTAGTCGATCGCGTTGTCGACGAGGTTGGCGACGAGCCGTCGGATGAGGGCGGGGTCGCCGGAGATGGCGGCGGGCCGGATGTCGGACTTCCACTGGAGGCCGCGGGCGCGCAGCCGGGCGTCGAAGGCGAACAGGGTCTCCTCGGCCAGGTCGTCGAGTTCCAGGGGCTCGGGGTGTTCGACGCCCCGTTCGCTGCTGGAGAGGGTGAGCAGGGACTCCAGCAGCTGGGCCTGTTGCTGGCTGATGACCAGGAGCCGGTCGAAGGTGTCGCGGAACGTCTCGGCGGTGGCCTCGTCGTCCATCAGGGTCTCTTCGAGCAGCGCGTGTTCCAGGGTGAGGGGGGTGCGTAACTCGTGGGCGGCGTTGGCGACGAACCGTTTGTGGGACTCCAGGGCGGTCTGGAGCCGGCCGAGGAGTCCGTCGACGGTGTCGGCGAGGTCCTTGAGCTCGTCGGAGGGGCCCTTGGCGTCGAGGCGTTCGTGGACGTTGCGGGCGGAGATCTGCTGGATCGTGGAGGTCATGGTGCGCAGCGGACGCACGATCCGTCCGGCGACGAGCCAGCTGAGCACGATGGAGATCACCGCCATGATCGCCAGGGCGATCAGGGACTGCACCAGGAGGATTTCCATCTCCTGATCACGCCGGAGTGCGGCGCTCTCCTGCAGGCTCTGAGCGCTTTCCTGCAGCTTCTTGGCCTGTTCGGTGGCCCAAGCGGGCGGGTTGGTCAGCCGGGTGCCGCTTCCGCCGGGTCCCGGCCGGGAGCCGGAGGGCGGGAGGGCGGGGAGGGGGCCGAGCCCCTGGTTGTAGATCTTGATGTCGCTCTTGCGCCTGTCGACCAGCAGATAGGTGATCGCGAGCAGGGCGGCCCCGGAGGAGACGAACAGCGCGCCGAACAGGACCGTGAGGCGCATCCGGACGCGGCGGGGCAGCAGGCGCGCGGGGACCCCGGTGGGCACGATCCGGCGCAGCAGGGGCAGGCGTAACAGACGGGGCAGGTGCATCGGCTCTCAGATCCGGTAGCCGCCGCGGGGGACGGTCTCGATGAGGGGCGGCGACCCGAGCTTGGGGCGCAGGCGGTTGACCGTCGTCTTCACGGTGTTGGTGAAGGGGTCGGCGGCCTCGTCCCAGACGCGTTCGAGGAGTTCCTCGGCGGTGACGGGACGGCCCTGGGCGGCCAGCAGGCACTCCAGGACGGCGAACTCCTTGGGGGTGAGCCGCAGGGGGACGCCGGCCCGGGTGGCGACCCGGCGGGCCGGGTCCAGCCGCAGGTCGCCGTGGACGAGGACGGGCGGGATGGCCTGGTCGGGGCGGCGGGCGACGGCCCGGATGCGGGCGACGAGCTCGGCGTAGGCGAAGGGTTTGGGGAGGTAGTCGTCGGCGCCCCGGGTGAGGCCCTCGACGCGGTCGGCGATGGTGCCGGACGCCGTGAGCATCAGGACCCGGGCGCGGTGCTCCTGTTCCACGAGGACGCCGCAGACCTCGTCGCCGTGGACCTCGGGGAGGTCCCGGTCGAGGACGACGACGTCGTAGTCGACGACGGTCGCGCGTTCGATGGCGTCCGCCCCGTCGTACGAGACGTCGACGGCCATGCCCTCCCGGCGCAGTACGCGCGCCACCGAGTTCGCCAGTTCGGCGTGGTCTTCGACGACGAGGACCCTCAACTCTTCACCCCCGGCGCGGCGCCTCATGGGCGGGGCACCGGGCGGCACAGGCTGTTCATGTCGGCAGCCTGCCCGGACCACGGTCACGCCCCGGTCACAGCGTCCGCTCATCGTGTTGTCTGGTCGGCCCGTGCGGGCTCAGGGTACTCCCGGCTCCTGTGGACGGGGGCCGTTTCGGATGTCCCCGGCGGGTGCGGGGGCCGCGCGTACGGCGTCGGGCGTACCGGCCCGGACGGGCGCGGGGCACACCGGCCACCGGCGCTGGACGCACCGGCCGGACGGCGCGGTGTCCGGAACGCCGCGGGGGCGTTCCGGACACCTGTGGGTTCCCGGTGGGTTCCCGGTCGGTTCACCGCGCCCCGGGGGGCGGCCCGCCGAGGATCATCGGGGCGGGTCCGGAGCCCGGGGGCGGCAGCGGCGGGAGGGGGTCCGCGCCGGGGCCGCCGCCGAACGTCTGGGGTCCCACCGTCCGCTGCGGGGCGGGCTTGACCGGCCCGGTGCCGCGCCCGTTCCCGGCGAACTGGGTGCGGTACAGCTCCGCGTAGAGCCCGCCGAGGTCGAGCAGTTCCTCGTGGTTGCCGCGTTCCTGGACCCGTCCCTTGTCGATGACGAGGATCTGGTCGGCGTCGCGGATCGTGGAGAGCCGGTGGGCGATGACCAGCGAGGTCCGGCCGATGAGCGCGGTCTTCAGGGCGCGCTGGAGGGCGGCCTCGGACTCCGAGTCGAGGTGGGCGGTGGCCTCGTCGAGGACGACCACCGGCGGGGCCTTGAGCAGCAGCCGGGCCATCGCCAGACGTTGCTTCTCGCCGCCGGAGAGCCGGTAGCCGCGGTCGCCGACGACGGTGTCGAAGCCGTCGGGCAGCGCCTTGATGAGGTCCCAGATCTGGGCGGCCTTGCACGCTTCGACGAGCATCGGCTCGGTGGCGTCGGGGCGCGCGTACATCAGGTTCTGCCGGATGGTCATGTGGAACAGATGGGCGTCCTGGGTGACCATGCCGACGGTGTGGTGCAGGGACTCCAGGGTGAGGTCCCGCAGGTCCTGGCCGCCGATGCGGACGGTTCCCTCGACCGGGTCGTAGAGGCGGGGCACCAGGTGGGTGATGGTGGTCTTTCCGGCGCCGGAGGGGCCGACCAGGGCGGTGAGCTTCCCGGCCGGGACGGTGAAGCTGAGGCCGCGCAGCGTCCAGGAGTCGTCGGTGCGTTCCACGGAGGGCAGCGCGATCGATTCCAGGGACGCGAGGGAGACCTCCCGGGCCTTCGGGTAGCGGAAGGACACGTTGTCGAACTCGATGTCCGGGGCGCGGGTGGTGCCGGCGCCGAAGGCGGGCAGGGCCTTGGCGCCGGGCTTCTCCGAGATCAGCGGCTTGAGGTCGAGCACCTCGAACAGCCGGTCGAAGCTGACCAGTGCGGTCATCACGTCGGCCTGGGCGTTGGAGAGCTGGGTGATCGGGGTCATCAGCCGGGTGAGCAGGGTCGCCAGCGCGACCAGGGTGCCGATGTAGAACGACCCCTCGATGACGAGCGCGCCGCCGAAGCCGTAGACGGCGGCGGTGGCGAGCGAGCCCAGCAGCATCATCGTCAGGAAGAGCATCTTCCCCTGGACGGCGGTCTGGATGCCGAGGTCACGGGCGCGTCCGGCCTGGTCGGCGTAGAGGCCGACCTCGGTGTCGGGGCGGCCGTAGAGCTTGGCCAGCAGGGCGCCGGTCACGTTGAAGCGCTCGTTCATCAACGAGCCCATCTCGGCGTTGACCTGCATGTGGGACCGCATGAGGACCTGGAGCTTACGCCCGATGATCTTTCCGGGGAGGACGAACAGCGGGACGATCACCAGGCCGATCAGGGTGATCTGCCAGGACAGCAGGAACATCGTCACCAGGACGAACACCAGGGTCAGTCCGGCGGAGACGACGGTGGACAGCAGGGTGGTCAGGGCGCGTTGGGCGCCCACCACGTCGGTGTTGAGCCTGCTGACCAGGGCACCGGTCTGGGCTCTGGTGAAGAAGGCCAGCGGCTGGCGCTGCACGTGGTCGAAGACCTCGGTGCGCAGCCCGTAGATGAGGCCCTCGCTGACCCGGGCCGAGTACCAGGTCTCCGCCCAGCCCACGACCAGTCCGGCCACCGCGAGCAGGCCGATGGCGCTGGAGAGCCAGACCACGACGGACAGGTCGCCCTTGGCGATGCCGTCGTCGATCAGGTACTTGAACATGACGGGCGGTGCCACGATGATGCCGGCGTTCAGGGTCGTGATGCCCAGGAGCAGCCCGATGCTGAAGCGGTACGGCCGGGTGTAGGGCAGGATGCGTTTGGCCGTGCCGGATTTGACGCCGTGTTTGTTCCCGGACGGATCCGGTCCCACCCCGCCGAACGTCACCGGCCCGGAGCCGCCGATCATGGCCACAAGGGTCTCCTCTTGTTCCTCGCCATCATCGGGCGGCTTGGGCGGATTCGACGTCCTGCTGGTTCACGGTGCCGTCGTCGGCGGCGGCCCGGTTGGCGGCGTCCTTGGCCATGTCGTCGATGAGGCTCTGGGGACGCAGGTCCGTCCAGTTCTCCTCGACGTAGTCGATGCACGCCTTGCGGGAACTCTCGCCGAAGACCACGCGCCAGCCGTCCGGGACGACGGCGAACGCGGGCCAGAGCGAGTGCTGGTTCTCGTGGTTCACCAGCACGAAAAAGGAGCCGTCCTCGTTGTCGAACGGGTTTGCCATGACCACTCCCCATCCATATCGGGATTGCCTGGACCCGCTCAAAGTAGTCGCGGGTTTCCGGGTGCACAAGGCTGGACGAACGGGCTCGGCACACCGGGGAATTGCAGGGTCGGTAAAGGACGGTCGGGCGGGTCCGGGGAATAGGGCGGCGGCGCGCGCGAACGTCTGCCGGTAAACCGTGAACGCCCCTTGGAGAACCCGTCTGGGAACGGACCGCTGAACGGTCCGGTAACCCGTCCGGTGAATTACCGGGAATTCCCCGCGCGGACCGGACGGCCCCGGTGACCCCGACGGCCCCGTCGGCTTCCCGTGGCTCCGTCGGCTTCCCGGCCCCGTCCAAGTGTCGGGTTCGGACACTTGGACGCCCGGGAGCGCCGGGCCCCCCGGTTCCGGCCGGGTCCGCTGGATCGTTCCCGTGGTGGCGTCCGCCTCGACGCCCGCCGACGAACGTAGCAGCGGGACTCCGTCACCGGCAGCGTCCAGGGCGGGGAGCCGGACGGCGGCGCGCCGGGCACCCGCCGTCCGGGAAGAGCCGGGCACCCGCCGTCCAGGGGGAGTCAGTGACCCGCTGTCCAGGGGGAGGCGGACGCCCGCGCGGGCCCGTGGACCGCCGGAGGACCGGGTCCCTCCACCGGTGGGGCCGCCGACCGGTGTCCACCAGGGGGAGGAGCGGGGCGCGCGGCGATACCCTGGGGGAATGAGCGAGCATGCGCCGTCGTCGACGTCGGAGGACGCGTTGGCCGACCGGGTCGCCGAGCTGACGCGCCGGGTCGCCCGGCTGGAGGAACGGCTGGAGGGACGGGCCGGGGGCGTCGCGGGAGCGGACGGGGCCGTGGTCGAGGAGGAGTCCGCCGACGCCTACTGGGCGCTCCCCCAGCTGCGGGGCAGACTGCAGGAGGCGGCGCACGGCGGGGTGCTGTTCGCCGGGTCCGTCGGGGGCTCCGGCGGTGAACAGGTGGAGTGGGAGCGGTCCGCCACCACGGAGTCGCTGCTGACGTCCGACTGGACCGAACTGGCCGACACCCTGGGGGCGCTGGGGCAGCCGGTGCGGCTGCGGCTGATTCAGGCGCTGCTGGAGGGGCGGACCTCGGTCTCCGAGCTGACCAAGCTGGACGGGGTCGGCACCACCGGACAGGTCTACCACCATCTGCGGCAGCTCGTCGCCGCCGGATGGCTGGAGACGACGAGCCGCGGACGGTACCAGGTACCGCCGACGCGGCTCGTGTCCCTGCTCATCGTGATCGCCGCGGCGCGGCGCTGAGCCCGTCCGCCCCCGTCCCCCGGTCCCGCCCGCCGGTCG
The DNA here is from genome assembly GCF_054484115.1 of Streptomyces sp. JNUCC 64. Taxonomy (NCBI): domain Bacteria; kingdom Bacillati; phylum Actinomycetota; class Actinomycetes; order Kitasatosporales; family Streptomycetaceae; genus Streptomyces; species Streptomyces sp. JNUCC 64. The sequence continues at coordinate 6,115,051 of NZ_CM137015.1, read as the reverse complement.
GCGGGTGCCCGGGGTGCCGCCCGGGCACGGGACGGGGACGGAGGCGGACGGGAGTCGGCGGGCCGGGCGGCGGGTGTGGCGTCAGACGGTCTCCGGGGCGGACTCCATCGCCGCGACCAGGGACTTGGGGCGCAGGTCCGTCCAGTTGGCCTCGACGTGGGCGAGGCAGGCGTCACGGCCGTCGGGGCCGAAGGTCCGGGTCCAGCCCGCCGGGGCGTCGGCGAACTCGGGCCACAGCGAGTGCTGGCCCTCGTCGTTGACCAGGACCACGAAGACGGCTTCCTGGTCGTCGAAGGGGTTGGTCACAGTGCGTCCTCTCGGTCGGGCTCGTCCCCGGGGCCGGGGACGAGGTCGGCCACCGGCGCGCCGGGCGCCGTGGCGATGGATTCCAACAGGTCCAGCAGGGTACGCAGAAGGTCCCCCGCGAGCGTAGGGGGCACCGCGTCCGGGCGGTGGTCGAGGCGCAGGCCGAGCGGCCCGTCGGCGGCGAACGCCACCAGGGTCAGGGGGTAGTGGGTGGCGTCGCGGCCCTCGGCGCCGGTGAGGGCGAGGGCGGAGAGCGGTTCGGCGAGGGCCACCCGGTCCAGCGGGTAGTTCTCGAACACCAGGTGGGTGTCGAAGAGTTCCCGGCGGCCCAGGACGCGCTGGATCTCGCTGAGCCCGATGTGGTGGTGGGGCAGGAGCCGGGCCTGTTCGTCGCGGAGCCGGTGGAGCAGGGCGCGGACCGTCTCGCCGGGGAGCAGCCGCAGCCGGACCGGCAGGGTGTTGATGAACAGCCCGATCATCGACTCCATGCCGGGCAGCTCGGGCTGGCGTCCGGAGACGGTGGTGCCGAACACCACGTCGGTGGTGCCGTGGTGACGGGCCAGCAGCAGCCCCCAGGCCGCCTGGACCACGGTGTTGAGGGTGACGCCCTCGACCCCGCTCAGATCGCGCAGCGCCTTGGTGAGGGTGTCGGACAGCTCGGCGGTGAGGGTGACGGCGGGCCCGTCACCGGGGGTGTCCGCGTCGTCCGGGACGGGCGGGGCGCCGAGGGCGTCCGCGTCGTCCGGGGCGGGGGGCGGCTCCGGCGCGAGCGGGGTGTCCGGGACGTCCAGGGCGGGCGCTCCGTCCGGGGCGTGCGGGGCGGTTGAGGCGTCCGGGGCCACCGGAGCGGCCGGAGCGGCCAGGGCCGCCGGGCCAGCCGGAGCAGCCGCCGAGGGGAGCGCGTTCCGGGTCAGCGGGCGCGGGGCGGCGGTGCCGTCGAGGGCGGCGCGCCAGGCCGCGCGGGCGGCGGAGCGGTCGCGGGTGGCGAGCAGGGCGAGGTGGTCGCGGTAGGGGGTGACCGGGGGGAGGGCGTCCGGGTCGCCGCCGTGGGCGTGCAGGGCGAGGAGTTCGCGGATCAGCAGCGGGGCGGACCAGCCGTCGAGGACCAGGTGGTGGTTGGTGAGGACGAGCCGGTGTTCGTCCGGTCCCCAGGTGACCAGGGTGAAGCGGATCAGCGGGGGGCGGGCCACGTCGAAGCGGTGCCGCAGGTCGTCGTGGGCCAGCCGGTCGAGGGCGCGGGCGCGGAGGTCCTCGGGGAGGTCGGAGAGGTCGGTCTCCCGCCAGCCGGGTTCCCCGGGCGCGGGGACGACCTGGACGGGTCGGCGCACCCCCTGGTGGACGAAGGCGGCGCGCAGATTGGGGTGCCGGGTGAGCAGGGCGGTGGCGGCGGAGCGCAGGGCGGCGGGGTCCAGGGGGCCGCTGAGCCGGAGCGTGAACTGCGCCTGGTAGACGTCGAGGTGCGCCGGCGCGTAGAGGGCGTGGAAGAGGAGCCCCTCTTGCAGCGGGGTGAGCGGCAGGACGTCCACGAGCCCGGGGTAGCCGTCCTCCAGCAGGTCGATCTCGTCCTGACGGAGGGGGACGAGCGGCAGGTCGGAGGGGGTGCGGCCGCCCGCGCCCGGGGTCCTGGCGTGCAGCACGAGGGCGTCGAGGGCGGCGCACCACAGGGTGCCGAGGGCGCGGACGTCGTCCTCGGTGAACTGGCCGTCGGTCCAGCTGAGGACGGCGTGGAGGCGGGGTCCCCGGGGGGTGTCGAGGGTGAGGGCGTTGACGTCGAGGAGATGGGGTCCCAGGCGGTCGGGGACGTCGTCGGGGTGGGTGGCGGCGGTCTCGGCGGCGACGCCCCAGTCGGCGCCGGTGCCGGTGGTGAGGCGGCCGAGGTAGTTGAAGCCGATCTGCGGGGCGGGCGCGGTGGCGAGCCGGGGGGCGGCCGTGGGGTCGAGGTGGCGCAGGATTCCGTAGCCGACGCCCCGGTCGGGGACGCCCCGCAGTTGTTCCTTGACCCGTTTCAGGGCGTCGCCGAGGGCGGGCGAGGCGGTCCACACGTCGGTCCAGGCGCAGCCGGTGGCGGGCAGCCGGACCGGGTGGAGGGCGGTGAGCCAGCCGACGGTGCGGGACAGGTCGGCGTCGGGGGTGTCGGGGCGGCCGTGGGACTCCAGGTCGAGCAGGAGTCCCTGGCCGTGTTCCCGGGCGTGGTGGCGGCGCCACTGTTCGACGGCGAGGGCGAGGGCGGTGAGCAGCACGGGTTCGACGCCGCAGTGGAAGGCGGCGCCGACCTCGGTGAGCAGCGGCAGGGTGCGGCCGGGCGGCAGGGTGACGGTGAGGTCGCGGGCGCGGCGGGGGGCGTCGGGCGGCAGTGGGTCGGCCAGCGGCGGGTCGTCGCCGGTGAGGGTCCGGGTCCACCAGGGGAGTTCGGGTTGGCGGGCGCCGGTGCGGCCCTGGTCGGCGAGGTCGCGGGCGTGGGCGGGGAGGGTGACGGGCGGGGCGGGGAGGTCGGGGGCGCGGCCCTCGGTGAGGGCGCGGTCGGCGGCGGCGAGGTCGGCGATCAGGACGCGCCAGGAGACGCCGTCGACGGCCAGGTGGTGCAGCAGGAGCAGCAGTCGGCCGCCGCGGTCGGGGCCCCGGTCGAGGAAGACGGCGGCCAGGGGGCGCCCCTCGGTGACGGCGAGGTGGCGGCGGGCGGTGCGCAGGGCGGCGGCGAGCCGGTCGGGGAGGTCGGTGTCGGGGCAGTCGGCGGCGGGGACGTGGTGGAGGTGGTCGGCGGCGCGGACCCGGTCGGCGGGCCGGACGCTCAGGCGCCAGGTGCCGTCGGTGGTGTCGAGGCGCTGGCGGAGGGCGGCGTGCCGGTCGACGAGGGCCTGGAGGAGGGCGGCGAGCCGGTCGGGGGTGAGTCCGGCGGGGGTGCGCAGGACGAGGTGCTGGTCGAAGGCGTCGGTGCGGTGGCCGTCCTGGGCGCGCCACCAGTGGGCGATGGGGGTGAGCGGCAGGGGTCCGGTGTCGTCGCCGTCGTCGGGGCGGGTGCCGTCGGGGTCGGCGGTCGCGTCCCGGGCGCGTTCGGCGAGCCGGGCGACGGTGGGGGCGCGGAACAGGTCGTTGACGGTGACCCGGAGTCCGGCGTCATGGGCGCGGCTGACGAGCTGGATGGCGGTGATGCTGTCGCCGCCCGCGGTGAAGAAGCCGTCGTGGACGCCGATGGCGGGCTGGCGCAGGAGTTCCGCGAAGAGGTCGCGCAGCACGCGTTCGCGGGGGGTGCGGGGGTCGCGGGGGCGGCCCGGTCCCCCGGGGTCGGAGCCGGGGGCGCCCGGGTCGGTGGCCCCGGCGCCGGGGGCGAGCGGGGAGGGGGGCGGGGGCAGGGCGGCGCGGTCGGGTTTGCCGTTGCGGGTGAGGGGGATCCGGTCGAGGACGACCCAGGCGGTGGGCACCATGTAGTCGGGGAGGACGGCGGCGGCGTGCCGTCGCAGCGCCTCGGTGTCGGGGGGCGCGTCCCCGGCGGGCACCAGGTAGGCGACGAGGCGTTTGCCGGCGGGCGGGTCCTCGCGGACGACGACCACGGCCTGTCCGACGCCGTCGTGTCCGGCGAGGGCGGCGGCGACCTCGTCGGTCTCCACGCGGAAGCCCCGGAGTTTGACCTGTCCGTCGGCCCGGCCCGCGAAGGCGAGGCGTCCGTCGGGGAGCCAGCGCGCCAGGTCGCCGGTGCGGTACATCCGGGTGCCGGGCGGGCCGAACGGGTCGGCGGGGAAGCGTTCGGCGGTGTGGGCGGGGCGGCCGAGGTAACCACGGGCGACACCGGTTCCGGCGAGGTACAGCTCCCCGGTGACCCCGGGGGGCACGGGCCGCAGACCGGCGTCGAGGACGTAGGCGCGTTTGCCGTCGAGGGGGCGGCCGACGGGCAGTCCCCGGCGGGCGGCGGTGTCGGTGAGGTCGTCGTCGGTGATCTGGTGCCAGCTGGCGCAGGTGGTGGTCTCGGCGGGTCCGTAGCCGTTGACGACGACGGTGCCGGGGCAGTGGCGGCGGACGGCGCGGACCGCGCGGGGCGAGACGACGTCGCCGCCGGTCCACACGGTGTCCAGGCCGCGCAGCGCGGCCGGGTCCTCCTCGGCGACGGCGTGGAAGAGTCCGGCGGTCAGCCAGAGGCTGGTGGGGCGGTGCGCGGCCAGCAGCCCCCGCAGGGTGAGCAGGTCCAGGTCGCCGGGCGGGGCGATGACGACCTCGCCGCCGTTGAGGAGCGGCACCCACAGCTCCATGGTGGAGGCGTCGAAGGAGTGGGGCGAGTGCATCAGCATGCGGTCGGCGGTGGTGGGCTGGTAGCAGCGGTCGTCGGCGAGCGCGAGGACGCCCCCGTGGGTGATCGCGACGCCCTTGGGGACCCCGGTGGAACCGGAGGTGAAGATGACGCAGGCCAGCCGGTCGGGGGTGAGGGCGGGCGCGGGAGCCGCCACGGGGGCGGCGCCGGACGCCGGGACGGGGACGGGTACGGCGGGCGCGGGGGCGGTGGTGGGTGCCGGGGCGACGGGGTTCCCGGGGGCGGTGAGTGCGGTGGATACGGCAAGGTCCCTGGGGGCGGTGAATACGGCGGGGTCCCCGGGCGGCGCGGCAGATACGGCGAGGTACCCGGAGACGGAGGGTGCGCCGGGGTCCCCGGGCGCGGCAGGTGCGACGGGGTCCCCGGGGGTAGCGGGGTCCCCGAGGACGGCAGGCGCGGCAGGGTCCCCGAGGGCGACCGCTGTGTCGGGGACGGCAGGGGCAGCGGGTACGGCGCGTTCCCCGGGAATGACCGGTGCGTCGAGGTCAGCGGGGACGACCGATACGGCGAGGTCCCCGGGGGCAGCGGGTACGACGAGGCCCCCGAGGACGGTGGGTGCGGCGCGTTCTCCGGGGGCGGCCGACGCCGGGAGGTCGGCGGGTGCGTCGAGGTCGGCGAAGTCGAGGACGGGCGGGCCGTCGGCGGGGCGTTCGGCGGCGGGCGTCCCGGGGCCGACGACCAGGAGCGCGGCCCCGGCCTCGGCGAGGACCCGGGCGCGGCGGGCGGCGGGCGCGCGGGCGTCGAGGGGAACGTAGACGGCGCCGCTCTTGAGGACGGCGAGGGCGGTGACCGCGTAGCCGGGGCCACGGTCCATCAGCACGCCGATCCGGGTCTCCGGACCGGCTCCGGCGGCGGTGAGACGGGCCGCAACCCGGTCGGCGCGGGCGGTCAGTTCGCGGTAGGTGAGCGTCACGTCGCCCTGGCGGACGGCGATCGCGTCGGGGGTGCGGCGGGCGTGGCCGTCGACGCGTCCGGGGATGCTCCGGTCGGTGCCGCGCCCGGCGGGGCGGGGGCGGGCGGGGGTGCGGCCCCAGTCGGTGAGCAGTCGGCGGCGTTCCCCGGGACGCAGCACGTCGAGGTGGCGGACCGGGGCGTCGGGGGCGTCCGTCAGCCGGGCGAGCAGCAGGACCAGCCGGTCGGCGAGGGCGCGGGCGGTGTCGGGGGCGAAGAGGCCGGTGCGGTACTCCAGGAAGCCGTCGAGACCCCGGCAGGCGCCGTGGCCGTCGCGGCGGTCGTGGAGGCTGAACGCGAGGTCGCACTTGGCGCTGCCGGTGGGCACCGCGCCCACCTCGGTGGTGAGGCCGGGCAGCCGCAGCCGGTCCGGCGGGGGCGGGGTGACGACCAGCATCACCTGGAAGAGGGGGGAGGAGCCGGTGTCGGGGCGGTCCTGTCCGGTGGCCGCGACGACGAGGTCGAAGGGGACGTCCTGGTGGGCGAAGGCGGCGAGGTCGGCGTCCCGCACCCGGCCGAGGAGTTCCCGGAAGGTGGGGTCGCCGGAGGTGTCGGCGCGCAGCACCAGGGTGTTGACGAAGTAGCCGACCAGGGCGTCCAGGGCGGGGTCGGGCCGGTCGGTGACGGCGGTGCCGACGGGGACGTCGGTGCCCGCGCCGTGCCGGGTGAGGAGCAGCGCGAGCGCGGCGTGGACCACCATGAAGAGGCTGGCGCGTTCGGCGGTGGCGAGGGCGGCGAGCCGGGCGTGCAGGGCGGCGGGGACGTGGAGGGGGAGGCTGGCGCCGGTGTCGGCGCGGGGGGCCGGGTGGTCGGTGGGCAGCGCGATCCGGGGCGGCAGTCCGTCCAGGGCGGCCGTCCAGTGGGCCAGTCGGCGGGCGGTGCGGGGGGTGGGCGCGTCCTCGGTGCCGAGCGCGGCGCGCTGGGCGAGGGTGAAGTCCGCGTACTGGCGGGGCAGCGGGGGGCGGCCGGTGGGCGGGGTGCCGCGCAGCCGGGCGGTGTAGGCGGCTTCGAGGTCGGCGGTGAGCGGGGCGAGGGAGGCGTGGTCGCAGGCGATGTGGTGCAGCAGGAGCAGCAGGGTGTGGTCGGCGGGGCCGGTGCGGAACAGTTCGGCGCGCACCGGGGGTTCGCGGTCGAGCCGGAAGGGGCGGCGGGCCCGTTCGGCCAGCAGGGCGGGCAGTCCGGCGGGGGTGGCGGGGACCCGGGTCAGCGGGAGGCGGGCCCGGTCCGGCGGCAGGATCCGCTGCCAGGTGGCGCCGTCGTCGTCCTCGTCGACCAGGGTCCGCAAGGGTTCATGACGGTCCATCAGGTCCTGGAGGGCGGTGGCGAGGGCGTCCTCGTCCAGGGTGCCGGTGAGCCGAAGGGTGAGCGGCACGTTGTAGGCCCGGTCGGCCCCGGTGTGACGGTGCAGGAACCACAACCGCCGCTGGGCGGACGACAGCGGAACGCGGTCGGGGCGGGACGGGACGGGTGCGGCGGGCTCGACGGGTGAGACGGGCAGGGCGGATGGGACGGCTGACGCGGGGGCGGCGGGGGTGCCTGAGCCGTCCGGGACGGCGGAGGTACCAGGGCCGTCGAGGACGGCGGGGGAATCGGGGACGGTGGGGGCGGTCGAACCGACGGGGGTGGGGCTGGCGGAGACGCCGGAGCCGTCCGGGGCGGCAGGGGTGGCAGGGGCGGCCAAGGTGCCAGAGCCGTCCGGGACGGTGGGGGTGGCCGAACCGATGGTGGCGGTGAGGGCGTTGGGGTCAGCCACGGCGGCGGGGACGACAGCGGTCGTCGCGGGATCACCGGGGACGGGGACGGAAGCGGGGACGGGGACGGAGGCACGGGCGGTGAGGTGGGCGGCGAGGGCGGCGACCGTGGGGTGGGCGAAGACGTCCCGGACGTCGGCGTCGACGCGGTGACCGGTACGCAGCCGGGCCGCCAGCCGGGCGGCGCTGAGGCTGTCGCCGCCGAGGTCGAAGAAGCCGTCGCGCGGCCCCACCCGGTCGGCGCCCAGGAGTTCGGCGTAGAGGGCGGCCACGGCCCGCTCCAGCGGGGTGGCGAAGGCGGGCGGGCCGTCAGGGGCGCCGGGGACGCCGGAGACGCCTGGGCCACCGGGGACGCCGGGGACGGAAGCGGCGGGGACGGGTACGGGGAGCGCCGCCCGGTCGAGCTTGCCGTTGGGGGTGAGCGGCAGGGCGTCGAGCGGCACCAGCCGGGCGGGCACGCAGTGTTCGGGCAGCCGCTCCCGCAGCAGCGCGCGGACGTCCGCGAGGGACTCCGGGAACCCGGAGCGCCCAGGAGACCCGGAGAGCCCCGGAGACCCCGAAGCCTCCGAGGCCCCCGGAAGGCCGGGGACGAGGTAGCCGACGAGGACCGGGGGGCCGTCCGCCGGGCCGGGCGCCAGGGCGACGGCGACGGCGCTCACCCCGGGCAGGGCCAGCAGCGCGGCCTCGACCTCGCCGGGCTCCACCCGGTGACCGCGCACCTTGAGCTGGCCGTCGGCGCGGCCCAGGTACTCCAGGGTGCCGTCGGGCGCGCGGCGGGCCAGGTCGCCGGAACGGTAGAGCCGGGAGCCGGGCGGACCGTACGGGTCGGCGACGAACCGGGCCGCCGTCAGCCCGGGGCGGCCGAGGTAGCCCCGGGCCACCCCGGTGCCCGCGACGTACAGCTCCCCGGTGACCCCGTCGGGCACCGGACGCAGCCGGTCGTCCAGCAGCAGCAGCCGGGCGCCGGGCAGCGGGGCGCCGACCGGGCTGGCGGACGACCGGATGTGACGTGACGTCAGATCGAGTCGGGTGGTGTGCACGGTGGTCTCGGTGATGCCGTACATGTTCACCAGGGCGGGACCGTCCGGCCCGTGCCGCCGGTGCCAGTCGGCGAGCGAACCGGGCGCCAGCGCCTCGCCGCCGAAGACGACCAGCCGCAGGGCGGGGACGGGCCCCCCGCCGTGGGCCTCGGCGTCCACGCGGTCCAGGGCGGCGAAGGCGGACGGGGTCTGGCTGAGGACGGTGACCCGTTCGCGGACCAGCAGGGCGCGCAGTGCCCGGGGGTCGCGGACGACCTCCCGGGGGACGACGACGAGCCGCGCCCCGTGGGTCAGCGCCCCCCACAGTTCCCACACCGAGAAGTCGAAGGCGGTGGAGTGGCAGAGCGTCCACACGTCGTCCGGGCCGAGACCGAGGCCCGCCACGCCCCGGGTGAGCAGGGCCACCGGGGCGGAGTGCGGCACCACCACGCCCTTGGGGCGGCCCGTGGAGCCCGAGGTGTACAGCACGTAGGCGGGGTGCGCGGGGGTCAGCGGGGCGAGCCGGTCGGCGTCGGTGAGGTCCCGTTCCCCGCCGTCTCCGTCCTCCCCCGGGACGGTCAGGGCGGCGGACAGGACGTCCGGGGTCAGCTCCAGCACCGGCCGGGTGTCCGCCAGGACCAGCGCGGCGCGGGCGGCGGGCGCGTCCGGGTCCAGCGGGACGGCCGCCGCGCCGGACTTGGCGACGGCCAGCAGCGCGGTCACCAGGCCGGTGGAGCGCGGCAGCCGGACCGCGACCGTCCGTTCCGGCCCGGCGCCGCGCCGCACCAGGTACCGGGCCAGCCGGTTGGCGCGGGCGTTGAGGTCCCGGTAGGTCAGGGCGCCGTCGACGGAGCCCACCGCCGGGGCCCCGGGGCTGCGGGCGGCGGCCCGTTCGAAGAGCCCGGCGAGAGTACGGGGTCCGGAGACGGGCAGGGTCCCGTGCACGAACCCGGACTCGGTCCCGAGCGCGGTCCCGGACCCGGACCGGGGCTCGAACCGGGGCTCGAACGCGGCTCCAGGCATGGGCTCGGTCACGGACGCGGCCACGGGCTCGGACATGGGCCCGGACACGGGCCCATGCGCGGACACGGGCACGAACCCGGACACGGACACGGCGGAGACGGACCCGGCGGGTACGGACCCCGGCCCGGTGGAGGGACGGGGAGCCGGAGGGAGAACGGGACGGGGAGTCAGCGCGCGGCGCTCGGCGGCCGAGAGGTGGGCGTACCGGTCGGCGGGGCGGTCCGGGTCGACGGCCAGTCCGGTCAGCAGCCGGACGTAACGGCGGGCCTCGGCCGCCGCCCCGCGCGGACCATACCGGAGCGGATCGGCGTCCACGTCCACCCGGAGCCCGCCGTGCCGCTCGTCCGGGTAGACGGTGACGGACAGCTCCCGCACCGGGCCGATGGCCACGTTGCGCATCGTCATCGGCCGCCCCGCGAACTCCCGGCCGTAGCTGAACGGCAGGACGTTCACCGCGAGGTCGTGGAGCGCCTCCCCGGTGCCGGTGCGGCCGAGGTCGCGCAGCAGGTCCTCGTGGCGGTAGCGCTGGTGGGGCAGGGCGGCGGCGAGTTCGGCGGCGACCGCGTCCACCAGCTCCCGGCCCGGGCGGCCCGGGGCGAGGGGGATCCGCAACGGCAGCACGTTGGCCGCGGTCCCGGCGGCCAGCCGGGACGCCGCCCGGTCGCGTCCGGCGACCGGCAGGCCCACCACGACCTCGTCGGGGGCCCCGGCGCCCAGCCGCAGATGGGCGAGGAGCGCACCGGCGGCGGTGGCGAGCGTCGTCCAGTGGGTGCCGAGCCGGTCGGCGGTCCCCTTCAGCGCGTCGAAGACGGTGGCCGGGAGCCGGGTGGTGCCGCGCACCGCGACCCCGCCGGACGCCCCGCCCTCACCCCCGCCGTCGGGAGCCGGACCGCCACCACGGGGCGCCCCTCCCCCGCCGCCGGACGGAACGGCACCCCCGCCGGACGCCGGACGGAACGCCGCACCGGACGCCGGTCGACGGGCCGGACGGTGGAGCGCCGGGGCGTCCGCCAGCCGGGCCCGCCAGAAGGCGCGGTCGGCGGCGAGGCCGGGCGAGTCCCGGTAGGCGCGTTCGGCGGTGAGCAGCGCGTCCAGCGGATGGACCGCCGGGGCGGGCCGCTCCCCGCGCTCCAGCGCCGCGTAGTGACGGCCCGTCCGGCGCACCAGCAGCGCGCTGCCGATCCCGTCCAGGACCAGGTGGTGGCAGGCGAGGTACCAGTGGTGGCGCTCCTCGGCGAGCCGCAGCAGGGCGGTCCGGAACGGGGGCCCGGCGGCCAGGTCGAACGGCCGGGCCACATCCCGGCGGGCCCACTCCCGGGCGGCGACGGCCGGGACGGGCGCGCCCCGCAGATCGTGCCGCTCCACCCGCCACGGCGGAAGCGGCCCGTCCCACTGCCGGAGCCCGCCGACCTCGGCGTCAGCACCGGCATCGGCACCGGCACCGGCATCGGCGGTGAACCGGGCCCGCAGCGGCGCGGTCTCCGCCACCACGGCGGCGAACGCCGTGGCGAACAGCGCCGGGTCCAGCGGCCCGGCGATGTCCAGCACCAGCCCCACGTGGTAGCGGGCGGGGCCGAGCAGCCGGGCGCCCATCCAGACGCCGCGCTGGGCGGTGGTCAGCGGCACCGGCCGCCCCGGGGCGGCCGGACGGGCGCCGGTCACCGCGTCGCGTCCGGTGCCGTGTCGTGGGCGCGCAGCACGGGGGCGATGACCTCGGCGATCCCGGCGAGCGGGCCGGGGCGGCCCAGTTCGGCGTGCGGGCTCGCCACCTCGTGCGCTCTCGGCTTGCCGCCGTCCACGTACGGCGCCCACAGCTCGGTGATCACCTCGGGGGCGGTCTCCTGGGCGGCGAAGAGCAGCAGGTCGCCGGTGAAGCGGTCGGGGACGTGGTCGCGGGAGAGGACCCCGTTGTTGGTGTAGACCCGGCAGATCGTCTCGATCATCGCCTCGTCGAAGGTGGCGAGCAGCCCGGGGTGTTCGCGCACGGTCTCCAGGAAGCGGGGGTACGTCATCGGCTCCCCGTCCGCCCAGAGCGCCCGGTCGTAGCCGAAGAACTGGAGGACGGTCCGCATCACGTGGTCCGGTCCGAACCGCACGGCGGGCCCGTCGCCGGAACCGCTCCCGTCACCGTCACCGTCACCGTGGCCAACGCCGACGCCGACGCCGACGCCAAGGCCAACGCCGGCGCTGGCGCCGGGAGCCCGGTCGCCGTCGCCGTCCCGGCGGCCGGAGGGCACCGCGTCGAGGACGGCCAGCAGCCCCACCCGCTCCCCCGCCCGCTGGAGCTGTACGGCCATCTCGTGGGCCACCAGTCCGCCGAACGACCAGCCGAGCAGGTGGTAGGGGCCGTGCGGCCGGACCTCGCGGATCCGGGCGACGTAGTCCGCGGCCATCTCGGCGATCGATCCGGGCAGCACCTGGGAGCCGTCCAGCCCCCGGGCCTGGAGCCCGTAGACCGGCCGGTCGGTGCCGAGCGCGCCGGTCAGTCCGGCGTAGGACCAGGCGATCCCGGCCGCCGGGTGGACGCAGAACAGCGGCGGGAGGCCGCCCTCCTCGCGCAGCGGCAGCAGCACCCCGGTGCCGCCGCCGAGGGCGGGCGGCGCGGCGGGGACGGAGGAGGGCGCGGGGGCCGCCGGGAGGGCGGCGCGGTCCGGGGCCGGGGCGCCGGTCGTGCCGACGCCGCCGCGCGGGTCGCGGGCGGAACGGTCCAGCAGGGCGAGGAAGCGGTCCGCGAGACGGGCCGCGCGGTCGGCGTCCACCAGGTGCGGGCGGTACTCGATCTGGAGGGTCAGCACGTCGTCGCGGTGGCTGAGGACCACGCCGAGCGGATAGTGCTGGCGGTCGTCGCCGGAGGCCCGGACCAGTTCCAGTCCGGGGGCGGGCTCGCGCAGCGCCTCCCCGTCGAAGGGGTAGTTGGCGAAGGACATCATCGTGTCGAACATGTCGCCGCTGTCGGTGATGCGGCGGATGTCGGTGAGGCTGATGTGCTGGTAGGGCAGCAGTTTGGTCTGTTCCCGCTGCATCCGGACGAACAGGTCGCCGAGCGTCTCGGCCGGGTCGACCCTGACCCGGGTGGGCACAGTGTTGATGAAGAGGCCCACCATCGTCTCCACGCCCGGCAGTTCGGCGGGCCGCCCGGAGACCACCGAGCCGAACACCACGTCCGACTGGCCCGTCTCCTGGGCGAGGGTCAGCGCCCAGCACGCCTGGAGGACGGTGGCGATGGTGACCCCGTGGCGCCGGGCCATCTCGGCCAGCGCGCGGGTGTCGTCCTCGCCGCGCGAGAACCACAGGTGCCGGGAGCCCTCCGGCTCGCCGGGGTCGGGGGCGCCGATCCGGGTGACGGTCAGCCCGTCCAGGGCGGTGCGCCAGGCGTCCTCGGCCGCGCTCTCGTCGACCCGCGCCAGCCAGCCCAGGTACTCGCGGAACGGGGTGCCCGTAGGCAGGCCGTGCGGCGCGCCGGTGACCTCCGCGCGGTAGTGGGCGAACAGCTCGCCGATGATCACCGGCAGCGACCAGCCGTCCAGCAGGATGTGGTGGGTGGAGAGGACCAGCCGCCGCCGTCCGCCGCCCAGGTCGATCAGCAGCAGCCGCAGCAGCGGCGGCCGGGTCGGCTCGTAGGGGCGGGCGCGTTCGCTCACCAGGAGGCGTTCGGTCTCGCTCTCCCGTTCCTCCTCGGTCAGCCCGCTCAGGTCGGCCTCCCGCCACGGCGCCTCCACGCCCGGCCGGAAGACCTGCACCGGCTGCGGCAGCCCGGTGTGGACGAAGGCGGCGCCGAGGTTGCGGTGCCGGTCCAGCAGCGCCCGGAACGCGGCCCGCATCGCCCCGGAGTCCAGGTCGCCGTCGAGTTCCAGCCAGAACTGGACGGTGTACAGCGCGTGCGGGGCGTCCCCGGTGCCGACCTGGTCGGCGCTGTTCAGCATGGAGAGCAGCAGGTGGTAGAGCATGCCCTGCTGGAGCGAGGAGAGCGGCAGGACCTCGTCCAGTCCGGGGTACTCGCGCTCCAGCCGTTCGATCTGTTCCTGGTCGATCCGCACCAGCGGGAAGTCGGAGGGGGTGCGGCCCCCGGCGCCCGGTTCCACGGCGTGCGCGGCCAGCGCGTCCAGGGTCTCGAACCAGGCGTCGACGAGTTCGTCCACCAGGTGCTCGTCCAGGATGCCGTCCGCCCAGGTGAACGCGATCCGCAGTTCGGTGCCCCCGTCGGCGTCCCCGGTGAGGGCGTTGATGGAGAGCGGGTGGTCCAGCGGCATGTCCCCGTCGGCCCCGGCGGTCATCCCGGTCTCGGGGGCGGGCGACCAGTCCTCGGCGCCGCCGTCGGCGGGCAGCAGGAACCGGCCGAAGTAGTTGAAGCCGATGTGCCGCAGCTCCTGGGAGGCCAGCCGGGGGCCGGTGCCCGGGTTGAGGTGGCGCAGCAGTCCGAAGCCGATGCCCTTGTCGGGGATGGCGCGCAGCTGCTCCTTCACCCGGCGCAGGGCGCGCCCGAGTTCGGGGCCGGACGGCGGCCCGGCGGCGGTGAGCGGGGCGCCGGGGCCCAGCCGCACCGGGTACATGCTGGTGAACCAGCCGATGGTGCGGGACAGGTCGGCGCCGGGCACGACCGGTTCGCGGCCGTGGCCCTCCACGTCGATCACCACGTCCTCGGTGGTGCCGAGGACCCGTTGGACGGCCAGCGCCAGGGCGGTCAGCAGCACGTCGTTGATCTCGCAGTGGAACGTGGCCGGGATGGTGGTGAACAGGTGCCGGGCCCGGTCGGCGGCGTAGACCGCGGTGCGGGAGCGGGCGGTGCTGGTGGTGTCGCGGGTGGTGTCCAGGGGACGCCGGGCGAACCGGGGGCCGGGGACCGCCAGGGTCTCCTCCCAGAGCGGGAGTTCGGCCAGCCGCTCGGGGGTGGCGGCCTGTTCGGCGAGCAGGGTGCTCCAGGCGCGCAGCGAGGTCTCGACGGGACGGAGCCGGGGGCGGCGGCCCTCGCTGACGTCCTGGTAGGCGCCGACGAGGTCGGGCACGATGATCCGCCAGGAGACCCCGTCGCAGGCCAGGTGGTTGGCCATGAACAGCAGCCGTCCGGGGGTGGCGGGCCCGGCGTCGAACCAGACCACCCGCACCAGGTGCCCGGCCTCCACGTCGAGTTCGCCCTGGGCGCGCCGGGTCTCCCTCATCAGCAGCCGGGCGAAGTCCTCGCCGGTGGCGCCGTCGACCGCGACCCGCCGCACGCAGACGGCGGCGGGCACCGAGCCGACGGGCTGGACCTCCAGGGCCCAGCCGGGCGCCGAGCGGTCCAGCCGCAGCCGGAACGCGTGGTGGTGGTCGATCAGCGCCTGGACGGCGGCGGTCAGCCGGTCCTGGCGCAGGGTGGCGGGGACGCGGAGCAGAACGGCCTGGTGGAAGCCGTCGACGGGCCCGCCCTGGTCGCGCAGCCAGTGGACGATGGGGGTGAGCGGCAGACCGCCGACGGGGGCGATGCCGTCGCCGGTGGCCTGGGCGGCGGTCTCCCGGGCGGCCTGGGCGAGGGCCTGGACGGTCTTGTGCTCGAAGACGTCCTGCGGGGTCAGCACCAGTCCGGACTGCCGCAGATGGCTGACCAGTTGGATGGACATGATGCTGTCGCCGCCGAGGTCGAAGAAGCTCTGGTCGCGCGGTACCGAGGGCTCGCGCAGCACCTCGGCGAAGGCGGCGGCGACCAGGTCCTCCCGCGAGGGCGCGGACCCGCCGTCCGGGGTCCGGCCGTCACCGTCCCGGTCCCCGGCCGTACCGGGGGCGCCGGAGGAGGCCGGGGCCCCGGGCAGGGCCATCAGGTCCAGGGGGGCGGCGGGGATCACGGGGGCGACGGGGGCCCCGGCGGCGGGGGCGACCGGGGCGGTCGGCGCGGCGGCCGGGCGGTCGGCCGTCTGCGGTGCCGCTTCCGGTACGGGGGCGGGCGCCGGTACGGGTGTCGCCTCCGATACGGGTACGGGCGCCGTCAACGTGTCCGGAGCCGTCGCGGCGTCCCGCGTACCGGGAGCCGTGGCAGCCTCCGGGGACGCGGGCGCCGCCGAAGCCGTGGCAGCCGCCGGAGCCTCGGGTGCCGGGGCCGCGGCAACCGCCGGGGCCTCCGGAGCCGTGGCGGCCACCGGGCCCCCCGGGGCGGACGGCGGAACGGCGAGCGGAGCGGGCTCGGTGCGGCGGTCCAGCTTGCCGCTGGGGGTGCGCGGCAGGGCGGCCGTGAGGTGGATCTCCGCCGGGACCAGATGGGCGGGCAGCCGGGCCGCGAGCCAGCCCTTCAGCTCCGCGACGGACGGCGGCGCCGCCGGGTCCACCGGAACGGGGTGGGCCAGCAGCCGGACGTCGCCCGCGCGGCCCGGGCCGACCCGGACGAGCGCCTCGGCCACCCGGGGGTGACGGATCAGCACCGCCTCGACCTCGCCGGGCTCCACCCGGAAGCCGTTCACCTTGAGCTGGGCGTCGGCCCGGCCCAGGAAGTCGAGCTGTCCGTCCGGCCGTTGGCGCGCCAGGTCGCCGGTGCGGTACATCCGGGAGCCCGGCGGGCCGAACGGGTCGGCGGTGAAGCGGTCGGCGGTCAGCGCGGGCCGCCCCAGGTAGCCGCGCGCCAGCCCCTCCCCGGCGAGGTACAGCTCGCCCTCCCGGCCCGGCTCCACCGGCCGCAGCGCCTCGTCGAGGACGTAGGCGCGGACGTGGTCCAGCGGACGGCCGATGGGCGGCGCGGTGCCGTCCGGGGTGCCGTCGGGGGTGCCGGGTCCGCGCCAGACGGTGGCGTAGACGGTGGCCTCGGTAGGGCCGTAGACGTTGAGCAGCCGGGTGTCGGGCAGGGTCGCGGCGAGCCGGGCGGCGAGGTCGGCGGGGAGCGCCTCCCCGCCGAGGGCCAGCGCCCGCGCCGACAGCCGCAGCTCCGAGCGGGACAGCAGCTTGCCGAGGACCGAGGGCACCGCGCACAGCAACCCGCCCGACCAGCGCGGCGGTTCCCCGTCGAGCAGTGCCAGCAGGTCGTTGACGACCTCCACCGTGCCGCCGGTGGAGAGCGGGCCGAACACCTCGGCTACGGACACGTCGAAGCTGAAGGAGGTGGCGGCCAGACTGTGCCCGAGGGCCGCCCCGAACTCCGCCTCCGCCCAGGCCAGCAGCGGCGGCAGCGCGCGGTGCGGCACCACGACGCCCTTGGGGACGCCGGTGGAGCCGGAGGTGTGGATGACGTACGCCGGATGGTCCGGCAGCAGCGGGGCGGTCCGCTCCGCGTCGGTGACGGGACCGGCCGGGGCGGCGGCGAGTTCGGCGGCCGTCGAGGGGTCGTCGAGGACCAGCACCGGACCGGTGCGGGCCCCGAGGTCACGGGCGGCGCCCCGGGTGTCGGTGAGCAGGCAGCACGGGGCGGCGTCGGCGGTCGTCAGCCGGAGGCGTTCGTCCGGGTAGGCCGGGTCGAGGGGGAGGTAGGCGGCGCCGGTCTTCAGCACCGCGAGCATCGCCACCACGGCGTCGGCGGAGCGGGGCAGCAGCAGTCCCACCACCCGCTCGGGACCGGCGCCCCGGCGGATCAGCAGCCGGGCCAGCCGGGCGGCCCGCTCGTGGAGTTCCCGGTAGGTCAGCCGGTCCGCGCGGTGGCGGACGGCGACCGCGTCCGGGGTGCGGGCCGCCGCCGCGTCCAGCAGGGCGGTCAGGGTGCCGCCTCCGGAACGCCCGGCGGACGGCAGGGCGGAGGCCGGTGCGGTGGCCGTGGCGGTGGCCGTGGCCGGTGCGGTGGCCGTCTCCCCGGTGTCCAGCGGGTCCAGGGCGCCGACCGTACGGCCCGGTCCGGCGACCGCCGAGGTCAGGAGGGTGGCGAACCGCCGGGCGTGGGCGTCCAGTCCGGCCCGGGGGTGGCGGTCGGCCGGGCCGGTCGCGGTCACCCGCAGCCTGCGGTCGGTCGGGTCCTCCTCCAGGGTGAAGCGGACCGCGCCGGACGGCTCCCCGCCGACCCGGCGGGCGACGGCCGGATGGTCGCCGAACCACAGCGGGGGCTCGGGCTCGCGGACGTCCGCGACCACCTCGTACAGCCGGGCGCCCGCGGCGAGCCCCAGTTCGGCGCGGACCCGGGCGTGCCGGAACCGCTGGTGGCGGCGGGCCCGCCGGGACTCCCGGCCCGCCTGGCGGACGAGTTCCGCGAACGGGGTGTCCGGCCGGACCTCCAGCCGCAGCGCGACGACGTCCTCGACGGCGGCCGGGGCGCGGCGGGCGGCCCGCTCGGGGCGGCCGTCGACGGGCAGGCCGAGGACCACGTCGACGGCTCCGGTGACCCGGTGCAGATAGGCGGCGACGGCGGCGACCAGCACCGCGCGGGGGTGCGCGCCGCTGTACCGGGCGGCGGCCCGGACCCGGTCGGACGCGGCGGCCCCCAGCGCCACCGGGCCCGTCCCGCCCGCGCCGGGCGCCGGGTCGGCGGGCGGCAGGGACACCGGACGGGGACGGTCCGCGAACCGTTCCCGCCAGTAGGCCGCGTCGGCCTCCCGGGCCGGGTCGTCGAGGGCGGCGGCCTCGTCCGCGAGGAAGCGGTCGTGGGGCACCAGCGCGTGCCGCTCCGGATCGGTGCCCCGGTCGCGCGCCGTGTAGACCTCGGCGGCGCGCCTGCTGACCAGGGCGCAGCCGTAGCCGTCGAGGACGGCCCGGGGGTGGCGGTGGAACCACCGGTAGCGGTCGTCGGCGAGCCGCAGCAGGGCCTGCGCGGAGCGGGAACCGGCGTCGGGCGAGGCGAGTTCGGCGCGGACCCAGTCGTCGGCGGCGGCGGCCGGGTCGTCCCGGTCCCCGAGGTCGACCAGGGTCAGCGGCGGGGCGCCGCCGTCGGTGAACTCCCGGGCGCCCGAGGGTCCGGCCGAGGCGCTCAGCCGGACGGCCCCGGCCTCGGCGACCACCCGGCGGATCGCGTCCTGGAGCGCGGCGACGTCCACCGGGCCGTGGATGTCCACGACCTCGGCGACGGCGCCGGTCGTCGGCGTGTCGTGCTCAGACATGGCGGTCAGCTCCTGCGGTCCACGGGCGGTCGGTGGCGTCGGGGGCCCGGTGGTGGCCGGGGCCGGGGGCGGTGGTCCGGGGGCGGTCGGGGGCCGGGTAGGAGTGGAAGCCCCGGCCGCTCTTGCGGCCGAGGTCGCCCCCGGCGACCATCCGGGCCAGCAGCGGGGTGGGCCGGAAGCGTTCGTCGCCGGTGTGCTCGCGCAGCACGTCCAGGGTGTCGACGACGGTGTCGAGTCCGATGAGGTCGGCGGTGCGCAGCGGTCCCGTGGCGTGGCCGAAGCAGTCCTGGAAGACGCGGTCCACGGTGTCCGGGTCGGCGGTGCCCGCGGCGACGACGGCCGCCGCCTCGTTGACGGTCAGCATCAGCACCCGGTTGGTGACGAAGCCGGGCCCGTCGTTGACGACGATGCCCTTCTTGCCGAGGCGCGCCAGGACGTCCAGGGTCAGGGCGAGGGTGTGCGCGCTGGTGTGCGCGGACCGGACGACCTCGACGGTGTCCGTCAGCGGCGCCGGGTTCATGAAGTGGGTGCCGATGACCCGGGCGGGGCGGCCGGTGAACGAGGCGAGCCGGGCGACGGGGACCGCGGAGGTGCAGGAGGCGAACACCGTCCCGGGCGGGCAGACCGCGTCCAGCTCCCGGAACACCGCCTCCTTGACGGGCATCCGCTCCGGGGCGCACTCCACCACGAAGTCCGCGCCGGACAGGGCGGAGGGCTTCTCCGCCCAGGTCACCCGGCCGGCGGCCGGGGCGGCGGCCCCGGGGCGCAGCAGCCGGGCGGCCCGGTCCCAGGACGCCAGCCGGCGTGGCCCGTCGGCGCGGGCGGCGCCGTCCGGGTCGACGACCACGACGGGGTGTCCGGCGGCGGCGAAGCACTGGGCGACCCCGACGCCCATGGTCCCGGCGCCCACCACCCCGATCGTCGTCCCGGCGGCCGGTCCGGCCACCGTTCCCGTCGCCGTCCGGGCCGTGGTGCCCGTCGCCGGTCCTCCCACGGGTCCGGCCTCCGGACGGGCCGTCGGCCCGGACGGATCGCGCGACTCGCTGTCCTCGCTCTGGCCCACGCGGGGGTCCCCTCCCGATCGGTTCGGTGTCGTCGGCGGTCGGCTGGCGCCGTGCCGGTGGTCGGCGCGGCGGCGGGTCACCCCGTGGGCGCGCCGCCGGACCGCGCCAGGGTGATCAGGTCGTCGGCCAGGGCCAGCACCGTGGCCTCGTCGAAGAGTTCGGTGCGGTACTGGACGGCGATCCGCTCGTCGGTGAGGCTCCAGTGCAGATCGGGGACGGGACCGTCGGGCGGGCCTTCGCCGTGGTCGACGGTGACGTCGAACGGCGGCGGGGGCCCGTGGTGGGGCCGGGCGTCGTCGCGCAGCCGGGCGAGCCGGGAGGCGAGCGCCGCGAACGACGGCTCGTCGGCGACGTCGACGCGCAGCGGCAGCGGCGCGCCGTGCGACGGGACCAGTCCGAGGAGCAGTTCGTCGGCCTCGGCGCGTTCGGTGAGCAGGGTGACCAGGGCGGCCAGCCAGGTGGCGGGGTCCGGGCCGTCGGCGGGGCCGGTGGACAGCCGCACCTCGTGCCGGGCCACCGTGCCGAGGCCGCCGTCCTGCGGCCGGGGCCGGTCCCCCGGCAGTTCGAAGGCGCGCAGCCCGGCGTACGCGTCGGGCCGGGGTCCGGGCCGTCCGGCGGGCAGCGCGGAGAGCGGGGCGTCGGGGTCGGCGGTGGCCGCCCACAGCAGGTCCAGCAGTCCGTCCATGAGCGCGGCGACCGTCTCCCGGTCGAACAGCTGGGTGCTGTACTCGACGACCACGTCCAGGTCGTCGGCCCCGGCGCGCTCCCCCACCACGATCGACAGGTCGAACTTGGCGGTGCCCGGCGGGAGTCCGGGGAACAGCGGCCCGCCGTCCTCGTCCACGGCCGGTCCGAACAGGTTCTCCCCGAAGACGAAGTGGGGCGGCAGCGTCTGGTGGACGTACATCACGTCGAAGATCGGGTTGCGGGACGGGTCCCGGCGCGGCGCCACCTTCCGCACCACGGCGTCGAAGGGGATCTCCTGGTTCTCCAGCCCGTCGACCACGTCGGCCCGGGTCCGGCGCAGCAGGGTGCGGAAGGCCGGGTCGTCGGTGAGGTCGGCGCGCAGCGCGATGGTGTTGTTGAAGAAGCCGAGCAGGCCCCACAGTTCGGGCCGGGTGCGGCCGATGGTGGGGGTGCCGACCACCACGTCCCGCTGCCCCGACCAGTGGGCCAGCAGCATGTGCAGGCCGGTGAGCAGCACCATGAACAGGGTGGCGGACTCCCGGGCGCCCACCTCGCGCAGCCGGGTGACCAGCTCCGGGGGGATGGTCAGCCCGTGGGCGGCGCCCGCGAAGTCCATCCGGGCGGCGCGCGGCCGGTCGGTGGGCAGTTCCAGGGCCGGGGGGTCGGCGAGCCGTTCGGTCCAGTAGCGCAGTTCCCCGTCGAGGAAGCCGCCGTCCATCAGCTCGCGCTGCCAGTGCGCGTAGTCGCGGTACTGGACGGGCAGCGGCTCGGCCTCGTGCCGGCGTCCCTCGCAGCGCGCCCGGTAGAAGGCCATCAGTTCGCCCATCAGGATCTGCGGGGCCCAGCCGTCGTTGACGGCGTGGTGGGTGAGCCAGCAGAAGAGGTGGTCGTCGGGGGCGAGCCGGATCAGGGTGACGCGGACCAGCGGGTCCCGGGCGACGTCGAACACCCGCCGGGACTCCACCCGGAGGATCGCCCGCGCGGTGTCCTCGGCGCCGGGCCGTCCGGTGAGGTCCTCGTAGCGGAAGAAGTCACCGAGGCGGGGCCGGATGGAGAGCCGCGAACGCCCGTCCACGGAGAGGAAGTTGGACCGCAGACCCTCATGCCGTTCGGCCAGGTCCTCCCAGGCCAGCCGCATGGCCTCCGGATCGATGGGCCCTTGGTGGCGGGCGGCGCCGGGGAGGTTGTAGAGGGTGGTCGCCGGGTCGAGCTGGTGGTGGAACCACATGCGCTCCTGCCCGTAGGAGAGCACCGGTTCGGCGCCGCGCCGGATCGGGGGGAGGCCGTCGCCGGAACCCTGCCGGTCACGGTCACGGTCACGGTCACCCGGGACGTTCCCGGCACCGGAGGCGTTCCCGTCGCCGGAGGCGGTCCGGGCGTCGGAGGCGGTCCGGGCGTCCGGGGCGGCTCCGGCGGGTGGCGCGGTGACCGGTTCCGGCGCGGCGGACCGGTCGGCGGCGGGCGCCGGGGGCCGGGCGGGTACGGGTTCCGGAGCCGTGACGGGGGCGGCGGGGGCGGGCAGCCGGTCGGCGATGGCGGCGGCCAGGTCGCTGACGGCGGAGTGGTCGTAGACGTCGATCATGCGCAGCCCGATGTCGTAGCGCTGGCGGACCTGCTTGAGGAGCAGCAGGGCGATGATGGAGTTGCCGCCGATCTCGAAGTAGTCGTCGTCGGCGGCGACCTCGTCCGCGTAGAGCAGTCCGGCCAGGGTCTCCCGCAGCCAGGGCAGCACCTCCCCGGCGCCTCCCGCCGGTTCCCCGACGGGGACCACGGGGCCGGACGCGGCTTCGGCTCCCCTCGGCGCCACGGACCCCGTAGGCGTCACGGCCGCCACCGGGGCCGCCGGGGGCGGCGCGGCGACGGCCGCCCCGGCGACGGTGACCGTCCCGGCGGCGGGCTCCCCCGGGACCCCTGGCACGGCCGGGACGGCGGCGGAGGCACCCGGGGCCCCGGACACCGCCGGGCCGGACGGGACGGGGGACGCCGCCGGGACGACCGGTGCCACGGAGGCGGAAGCGGAAGCGGTTGAACCGGGCGCGGCAGCGGAAGCGGTGGCGGACCCGGACGCGGCGGAGACCCCGGCGGAGGACTCGGGCACAGAGGCCGACCCGCCGGTCGAACCGCCGGGCGACGCACCGGCCGACGCACCGGAGGACCCGCCGATGGACCCGTCGGAGGCCGCGCCAAAAGACCCCCCGGCGGACCCGACGGACCCAGCGGAGGACGCACCGGCCGACGCACCGGTCGACCCGCCGACGAACCCGGCGAACCCGGCGGACCCGACGGAGGCCGCACCGGCCGACGCACCGGTCGACCCGACGGCGGACGCAGCGGAGGCCCCACCGGTCGACCCGGCGGAGGCCCCACCGGAAGACGCGTCGGAAGCCGCGCCCGGAGCCCTCAGCACCTCGCCGTCCGGGCGGGCCCAGGCGCGGACCCCCCGCAGCGCCGGACCCGGCAGGGGCACCCGGCGGGCGGCCGGGGCCAGCGCGGACCAGTCCGGGAGGTGGCCCAGCTCGTAGAGACGGGCCAGCACCCCGGCCACCCCGTCGGTCGCGGGACCCGTGCTCAGCACGGTGGCCCCGTCCCGGCCGTCCAGGTACTCGGCCAGCAGGTCACCGAGTGCGCCCCGGGCGCCCAGCTCCACGAAGACCACCGGCCCGGCGGCCAGTTGCTCGTCGGCGGCGGCCCGCAGCCGGGCGGGGTCCGGGGCGGGGAACCCGGCGTCGGGCGCGGCGAGGGCCCGGGTGTCCTCGTCGGTGAGGGTGCCGTTCAGATGGCGGACCGTGTAGCGGGCGGGCCCGGAGCTGATCAGTCCGTCGACGGGGATCCCGGCGCGGACGAGCGCGGTGTGCGCGGCGAGGTGGCCGCGCGCCACGGCGGCGGGCCCGGACGGCAGCGGCAGCGCGGCGGGCAGCGGGTCCCCGGCGAGCGGCTCCGGGGCGGCGGAGGCGGTGGCGGGGACGGCGTCCCCGGAGAGCAGCAGCACGATCCGGGGCGGGGCGGCCGGGGGCGGGGGCGGCGGGTCGAGACGGCGCCAGGTGACCGCCGCGGCCAGCGCGGCGGCGAGGTCCCGGGTGCCGTCGGCGACCACGCCCACCCGGAACGGGTGGTGGTCGCGGCCGGTGTTCAGGGTCCAGGCGACGTCGGCGAACGCGGCGGGGTCGGTGCGCAGCCGCACGGAGAGCCGTTCGCACAGCGCCCGCAGCCCGTCCTCGTCCCGGGCGGACACGCCGACCACGCGCGGGACGCCGTCCGGGGCCGGGGCGGCGGGCGGCGGCGGTTCCTCGACCACGCAGTGGGCGTTGACGCCGCCGAGGCTGAAGGAGCTGACCCCGGCCCGGCGGGCGCCCTCGGCGGTCCAGGGCCGGAGCGCGGTGACGACCTCCAGCCGGGCCCCGGTCAGGTCGACCTCCTCGGCGGGGCGCCGGAAGTGCAGCGACGGGTACAGCTCGCCGTGGCGGACGCTGAGCACGGTCTTGACGAGTCCGGCGACCCCGGCGGCGTGGTCCAGATGGCCGAGGTTGGTCTTCACCGACCCGACCGCGAGGGGGCGCCGCTCGCCGGGGCGGGCCAGGGCGAGCCCCTCGGCCTCGACGGCGTCGCCGAGCCGGGTGCCGGAGCCGTGCGCCTCCAGGTAGTCGGCGGTGGCGAGGTCGAGTCCGGCGCGTTCCCAGGCGCGGGTGATGACGGCGGCCTGGGCGCGGGCGCTGGGGGTGGCGATGGTGGCGGAGTGACGGCCGTTGTGGGCGACGGCGGTGCCCCGGATCAGCGCGTGGACGGTGGCGCCCTCGGCGCGGGCCCGTTCCGGGGTGGTCAGCAGCAGCACCGCGCCGCCCTCGCCGCTGCCCGCGCCGTCCGCGTCCTCGTCGAAGGCGCGGGAGCGGGCGGTCGGGGAGGCGATGCCGGGGAAGTCCTCGACGGTGGCGGCGGGGGCGATGAGGTGGCGCAGGCTGACCCCGCCGACCAGCGCGTAGTCGGCCTCGCCGTCGCGGAGTTCGCGGCAGCCCTGGTGGACGGCGACGAGGGAGCCGTTGCAGCCGGTGTCCACGCCGTAGCAGGGGCCGGTGAGCCCGAAGAGGTGGGCGATCCGGGCGGGCAGGGCGAACGGCATGTTGCCCATCAGGCTGAGCGTGCCGGGTTCGGCGACCAGCGGGAGGTAGCCGTTGCCGGGCGAGCTGAAGATCACCGCGGTCCGGCTGTCGCGCAGCGCGGACCGGGCGTAGCCCGCGTGGTCCAGGGTCTCCTGGGCGAGGTGGAGGGCGAGCCGGTGCTGGGGGTCGGTGACCTCGGCCTCCCGTCGGGACATCCCGAAGAAGGCGTGGTCGAAGAGGTCGATCCGGTCCAGGTAGCCCAGTTCCGGATAGCTGACGGAGGGGTCGAGGCCGGTGGACTCCAGCCGTTCGGCGGGGATGGGCCGGACGGAGTCGCGTCCGGCGCGCAGATTGGCCCGGAACGCGTCCAGGTCGGCGGCCTCGGGGAACCGGGTGGCCATGCCGATGACCGCGATGGCGGTGGTACCGGTACTGGTCATCCGGGTTCTCCTTCGTGGGTACCCCGTCCTTGAGGGCGGGGTGCGGGTACCTCCCGTTTGCGGGGGAGAAACGAAGCTTCTGCGGAGCAGGGCGGGGAAAGCCGGTTCGCCGCCAGGGCGGACCGGCGTCCGCCTCCAACTGCCCGCACTCCGTCACAAACTGATGGAGTAAAATGTGAACTGTGAAGACCCGTCACGTGAAGCGGGCGTTCAAGTACCGCTTCCATCCAACCGCCGCGCAGGCAGCCGAGCTGTCCCGCACGTTCGGATGCGTGCGGAAGGTCTACAACCTCGCCCTGGCCGCGCGCACCGAAGCGTGGGCGCGGCAGGAACGGGTGAACTACAACGCCACGTCGGCGATGCTGACGGCCTGGAAGAAGACCGAGGAACTCGCCTACCTGGGCGAGGTGTCCTCCGTTCCGCTCCAGCAGGCACTGCGGCACTTGCAGACGGCGTTCACGAACTTCTTCGGCAAGCGGGCGAGGTACCCGCGTTTCAAGTCGCGGAAGAAGTCCCGGAAGTCGGCGGAGTACACCACCAGCGCGTTCCGGTTCCGGGACGGGAACCTCACCCTGGCGAAGATGGCGGAGCCGCTCGACGTCGTCTGGTCCCGTCCCCTCCCGGAGGGCGCGAGCCCGTCGACGGTGACCGTGTCCCAGGACGCGGCCGGACGCTGGTTCGTGTCCCTGCTCGTAGAGGACCCGTCCGTGAAGCCTCTGCCCGCCGCCGGCGCGGCCGTCGGTATCGACGTCGGGCTCGACCATCTGCTGACCCTCTCGACCGGGGAGAAGGTCGCCAATCCTCGGCATGAGCGGCGCGACCGTACCCGTCTCGCCAGGGCGCAGCGGCAGCTTGCCCGCATGGCCAAGGGCGACGGGGCGAACCGGGCCAAGGCCCGCCGGAGGGTTGCCAGGGTCTACGCCCGCATCGCCGACCGCAGGCGTGACCACCTGCACAAGCTGACCACTCGGCTCGTTCGTGAGAACCAAACGATCGTGATCGAGGACCTGACCGTCCGGAACATGGTGAAGAACCGGAGCCTGGCGCGCGCCATCAGTGACGCGGCCTGGTCGGAGTTCCGGAGCATGCTGGAGTACAAGGCCCGGTGGTACGGCCGCGAAGTGATCGCGATCGACCGGTGGTTCCCCTCCTCCAAGCTGTGCTCGACCTGCGGCACCTTGCGGGACAAGATGCCGCTGAACGTCCGCACCTGGACGTGCGCCTGCGGGACGACCCACGACCGGGACGTGAACGCGGCGAAGAACATCCTGGCCGTCGGGCTGACGGCGTCTGTCTGTGGAGCTGGTGTAAGACCTCAACGGAGCACTCCGGGCGGGCAGTCGGCGATGAAGCAGAAACCCCCACGGCGCGAGCCGTAGGAATTTCCCTCCTTCGGGAGGGGAGGAAGTCAAGTCAGGGGTGATCCGTTCACGCGGCGGCCACTTTCGTCACAGTTCGTAGGCGGTCGGGACGGGACGGACGGCGGGGCGCGACGCGGCGGACCCCTCAGGCGCGGTGGCCCCGGCGGACCCGCCGCCGGTCGGCACGGCGGTACCGGCGGCGGTCGGCACGGCGGCGGCGCCCGGGGAGGTGCCCGCGCCCGCACCGGTACCGGCACCCGTGCCCGTCGCGGCACCAGCACCCACGCCGGTGCCGGTTCCGGAACCGATGCCAGTACCGGAACCGGAACCGGTGGACGCGCCGGCGCCCGTGCCGGTGCGTTCGCCGATGGCCCGGGCCTGCGCCGCGACGGTGACCAGGTCGAACAGCTCGCCCGCGCGGACCACTCCGGGCCACTGCCCGTCGAGCCGTCCGTACAGTTCGACGATCTTGAGGGAGTCGCCGCCGACGCGGAAGAAGTTGTCGTCGGTCCCGGCGTCCCCGTGGCCCAGCACCTCGGCCCAGATGTCCCAGACGACGCGCTGGGCGGCGCTCCACTCCTCGTGGCCGGGCGGACGGCCGCCGGGCGGGGCGGTGGTGGGCGGCCGGGCGGCCAGCGCCAGCCGGTCGGCCTTGCCGGAGGGGGTGAGCGGCATCCGGTCCAGCCAGGTCAGCCGGGTCGGCAGGGCCTGTTCGACGAGCCGGTCGCGGCAGTGGCGGCGCAGCGCGGCGGCGGTGGGCGGGGTGCGGCCCGGGGCGGCCAGCAGGAAGGCGGCCAGCCGGGGCCCCTCGCCGTCCGGCTCCCCGGTCCCGGTGGCGACGACCACGGCCTGGTTGACCGCCGGGTGGGACTCCAGGACGGCCTCGGTCTCCCCGGGTTCGACCCGGACGCCCCGGATCTTCAGCTGGTGGTCGGTGCGGCCGTGGTACTCCAGCGCGCCGTTCCGGTCGCGGCGGGCCAGGTCCCCGGTGCGGTAGAGGCGGGCGCCGGGCGGGCCGAACGGATCGGCGACGAAGCGTTCGGCGGTGCGGCCCGGCGCGCGGACGTAACCGTCGGCGACGAAGGCGCCGCCGACGTACAGTTCGCCGCGCTCCCCGTCCGGGACCTCGCGCAGCCGGTCGTCCAGGACGTGGACGGTGGCGCCGGGCCAGGGGCGGCCGATGGGGACGCGCGGCCGGTCGGGGTCGGGGTCCGTCTCGACGGTGCAGGAGACGATGGTCTCGGTGGGCCCGTACTCGTTGACGAGCCGGGCGCCCGGGAGCCGTTCGCGGTGCGCGCGGACCAGGTCGGGGGTGCAGGGTTCCCCGGCGACGACGACCGTCCGCAGGGTGTCGGGGAGGCCGCCGGGGTCGTCGAGGAGCAGCCGGTGGAAGGAGGGGACGACGATCAGATGGGTGGCCCGGTGGCGGCGGGCGAGCGCCGCGAACTCGGGGGCGAGCCGCAGTTCGCGGGCGGTGGGCAGCAGCAGGGTCTGGCCGTGGGAGAACGCCCAGAACAGCCCGCCGAGCATGCCGTCGAAGGAGAGCCGCATCGCCATCAGGAAGACCGAGGGACCGGTGCCGTAGACCGGGCCGCGCGGGGCGACGGACTCCGCGAGCCGGGCCCGGCTGACCACCACGCCCTTGGGGACGCCGGTGGAGCCGGAGGTGTAGACGACGTAGGCGGGGGCGCCCTCCGGGACGGGCGCCGGGGGGTCGTCGGCGGCGCGGGCCCCGGCGGCGGTGAGCACCCCGAGGTCGAGGTCCTCGGCGGCCAGCACGGGCGGTGGGAACCGGGCGCCCTCACCGTCGCCGACGTCCTGGTCGGTCTTGGCGACGATGAGGGCGGCGCACTCGGTGTCGCGCAGCAGGGCGCGGGTGCGGGCCGGGGGCAGATCGGGTTCCACGGCGGACCAGGCGGCGCCCAGCCGGAGCGCGGCGAGGACGGCGACCACGGCGAGGGCGCCCGGTTCCAGCCGGACGCCCACGGTGGTGCCGGGCCGGACGCCGACGCCGCGCAGGATCCCGGCGAGTCCGGCGGCGGCCCGGTCCAGTTCGCGGTAGGTGAGGGTGGTGGGGCCGGTGATGAGGGCGGTGGCGCCGGGGGTCCGGGCGGCGTGTTCCCGGAACGCCTCGAAGAGGGGCTGGGGGTGGGGGGTCACGGCGGCTCTCCTCAGTCCCGGACCAGCAGGCGGACGGGTCCGTCGGGCGCGGGCACCGGATGGTCGTCGGGGACCACGAGCACCAGGGGCCCGTCGTCGGCCGTTCCGTCGCCGTCGCGTTCGCCGTCCACCGGTCCGCCGTCGACCCGGGTGAACCCGGCGAAGCGGAGGGTGACCAGCAGGGTGCGGTTGACGGCGGTGGGCACGAAGTGGGTGACGGGACGGCGGCCCTCGGCGCGGGCCCGGCGGATCAGATGCCGGAGCAGCAGCGGGCCGACGCCCCGGGAGGCGACCCGGCAGGACATCAGCAGCAGGGTGAGCACGGCGTCGTCGGGGGTGAGCCGGGTGACGGAGAGTCCGATGACCCCGTAGTCGCCGAAGCGGTCCCGGAGCCGGGCGAGGCGCACCTGGTGGTCGGGGGAGGCGATGAGGGCGCGTAACTCGTCCTCGTCGTAGACGATGCCGGTGCTGTTCAACTGGTTGGTGCGGACGGTGAGTTCGCTGGCTCGGGCGAGCTGGTCCTCGGTGGCGGGGGCGATCTCCAGGACGAGGTCGAGGGAGGCGAGGAACGCCTGCCGGTCGGTGCCGTACTCCTCCTCGGCCTGGCGGCGCCGTCCTTCGGTGCGGTAGAGCTGACGGCGTCCGGCGGCCTCGGCGGTGATCCGCGCGGGGCGGAACTCGGGGCGTTCGGGGAGCTGTCCGGCGGCGTCGGCGGGGTAGCAGCGGACCACGGGGTGGACGGCGGCGACCTCGGCCCGCTCCACGGGGTCGTTGTCGACGAAGGCGACGGTGTCGAGGCCGATGTCGAGGGTCTCGGCGATGTCGCGGACGGCGGCGGACTTGTCGCCCCAGCCGATGCGCACCGCGCAGAACCACTCGTCGAGGCCGTGGGCCTCCAGATGGGCGGTGGCCACGTCGTGGTCGCCCCGGCTGACGACGGCGTGCAGGATGCCCCGCTCGTCCAGGGCGCGCAGCACGGACGGGACGTGGGGGAAGGGTTCGGGGTCGTCGCCTTCGAGGACGACGCCGTCCCAGACCGTGTCGTCCAGGTCCCAGACCAGGCACTTGACGGTCGGCGGGCCCGCCGTGGCCGTCACGCGCCCGCTCCGTACCGGCGCACCAGCTGGGCGGCTATGTGGAGTTCGGACACTTGCTGGGCTCCTTCGATGATCTCCATGACCTTCGCGTCCCGGTAGTGGCGGCCGACCCGGCTGTCGGGGGCGCATCCGGCGGCGCCGAGCACCTGGACGGCGTCCCGGGCGGCGGTGGCGGCGGCGTCGGCGGCCGCGTACTTGGCCATGATCGTCTCGGTGACTCCGTGGCCGGGGCCGTCCGCGCGGACGGCGGCGGCCCGTTCGGCGAGGCCGCGGGCCGAGGCGGCGGCGACCGCGATCCGGGCCAGCAGTCCGCCGACCGCCTGGTGGGCGGCGAGCGGCGTACCGCCCTGGACCCGGGCGGCGGCGTGGGCGGCGGCGTCGGCGGCGCAGGACTCGGCCATGCCGACGCAGCCCCAGGCGACGGTGAACCGGCCGTGGTCGAGGGCGGTGGCGGCGACGTGGGAGAGGCCGGTGCCGGGCGGGGCGATCCGGTGGTCGAGGGGCACCCGGACGGCGTCCAGGGTGAGGTGGGCGATCCCGGCGGCGCGCATCCCGAGCTGGCCGTGGACCGGTTCGCGGTGGACGCCGGGCCGTCCGGTCTCGACGAGGACGGCGGTGGGCCGGTCACCGTCGCGGCCGAGGACCAGCAGGACGTCGGCGTCCCGCCCGTGGGTGACCCACCTCTTGTGGCCGGTGACGGTGAGGCCGGTGCCGTCGGGGGTCTCCTCGACGGTGGTGGCGACCTCGGCGAGGGCGCTGCCCGCGCCGTCCTCGGTGGCGGCGAAGCCCGCGGTGAGGGTGCCGTCCGCGAGCCGGGGCAGCCAGTGGGCGCGCTGGGCGGCGGTGCCCCAGCGGGCCACGGCCGCGGCGACCATGGACTGCACGGTGAGCAGTCCGCGCAGGGCGCTGCACACCCCGCCCAGGTGGGCGGCGGCCTCGCCGAGTTCGGCGGGGGTCAGTCCGGCGCCGCCGTGGCGGACGGGCAGCCCGGCGGTGAGCAGTCCGGTGCGGGCGAGGCTCCGGCGGACGGTGGCGGGCACCGTCCCCTCCCGGTCCCAGTCGGCCGCCGCTTCACGGGACTTGGCGGCGAACTCGGCGGCCACCGCGACGAGCGGGGAGCCGCCCCCGGGCTCAGCGGTCATCGGCGCGGGCGGCGGCGGGCACCTCGGCGGCGGGCGTCCCGGCGCCGGTCTTGCGCAGGACGAACGCGGTGAGGCGGCGCACGGTGCGGAAGTTGTCGAGTTCGAGGTCCTCGACCTCGACGGTGAATCCGTAGTGGTGTTCGACGTGGGTGACGAGTTCCAGCGCGAACAGCGAGTCGACGAGGCCGAGGGCGAAGTAGTCGTCGTCGGGCCCGACCGGGTGCCGCAGGGCGCCGCTGAGGAACCGGGCGATCCGCTCGCCGGTCCCGTTCCCGGTCCCGTCCTCGGCCACCGCCTCAGCCTCGGTCACTGCCGCTGCCGTTGCCGCCGCCGCTGTCACGGTCGCGGTGGCGTTCTCGTCGGGGCGGTGGCTCATGCGGGGGCCTCCTGGCGCTGCGGACCCACCTCGACCAGCAGGACGCTCCAGGCCGCGACGGGGCTGACGTTGATGAGGACCGCCCGGTCGCCTTCGGCGAGCTGACCCCGGGCCAGGGCGGTGTGGAGGTTGAGGAAGACGTCGTTGGGGCCGTGGTGGCCGAGGCCGCGGAGGTTGTCGCGGCAGACGGGCAGCAGCTCGATGCCGAGGCTCTCCTCGGTGAACGCCATGCCACCCAGCGACAGGTTCTGGCTGAGGTACCCGGCGACGCCGGAGCGGTCGAGGCCGTTGCGGGCCAGTACTCCGTCCACCAGTCCGGCGAGCCGGTCGCGGGTCTCCATGGCGAGCCGGAAGGAGTAGCGGGGCGGGTCCGCGCACTCCTCCCGCCAGCGGTCGGTGGGCCGGTCGCGGTACTCCAGCCGGAAGAGGTCCCAGTAGGCGCCGTTGGTGCGCTGCGCCAGGTCGAGGACCCGGACCGGGGCGCCGGGACGGTCGCGGGTCAGCAGCAGGGCCTGTCCGCTGTCCCCGTTGACGGTCACCGGGTGCCGGTAGCGGGCGGTGGCGGCGGGTTTGCTGCCGTGGGCGACGAGCACCGGGCCGAGGCCCGGGTCGGCGGCGAGCAGTCCCCGGGCGGCGAGCAGCGCCGGGGCGACGGAGACGCAGCCGAGGCCGCCGACGGTGAAGGCGGTCGCGGTGTCGGCGCCCAGCGCGTGCTGGAGCCGGGTCACCTCGGAGCTGATGAGGGTCTCGGGCGCCCGGGACTCCACCAGGATCAGCGCGCCCAGCGCGGCGGCGGGCACCCCGGCCCGGTCCAGCGCGGCGCGGGCGGCGCGTTCGGCGAGGTCGACGGTGCCCAGGGCGTCGTCGACGGGGACGGTGTCGATGCCGAGGTGGAGGCAGGTGCGGCGGTCCGCCTCGGACAGTTCGGCGAGTTCGGGAAGTTCGGCGACGGCGCGCACCCGCTCCGGGCGGTGCCAGCCGACGGCGTCGACCGCGATCGGCACCGGCTTCGCCGACGGCACCGGTGGCGCGGTGTGGAACGTGACTTCGGCGCTCATGCGCGCTCCCACCCGTTCAGGACTCGGTCGACGATCACGCTAACACTTATTACGCTCATACGTAAGTACGCATTATCTCGGGTAAGAGATTCTGGGATGCTGTGGCCCGTCCGCCGGGCACCCTCCGGCGCCCCCTCGACGAAAGGCAGTCAGGTGCACCACCTCTGGAAGCGGCACGGCTTAGTCATGGCGGTGGGCGTCGTGTGCGTCCTCGTCAACAGCGGCGGCATCGGCCCGCTCTGGTTCACCGGGGTGGGACTCCTGGTGGCCGGGATCCTGATGCGCCGCATGATGACCCTGGGCCAGCGCCCGCCCCGCGACGAGGCGCCGCCCCGGTCCCTCGGACTCCCCGTCGAGGGCTCCTGGACGGCGCGCAACGGCCCGGCCACCAAGGTCCCGAGCCACACCCACAACCTCGCCCAGACGTACGCCATCGACCTGGCCCGCAAGCCGTCCCCCGAACCCGTCTGGTTCTGGCCGGTGGCCCGCCGCCCGGAGTCCTATCCCTCCTTCGGGCAGCCCCTGTACGCCCCGGCCGACGGTGTGGTGACGGTCGCGTCGGACGGCCAGCGGGACCATCTGACCCGCTCCTCGCTGCCCGGCGTGCTCTACGTCCTCGGGGAGACGTTCGTCCGCTCCCTGGGCCTCCCCCGCCATCTGCTCGGCAACCACCTGGTCCTCGACCTGGGCGACGGCTCCCACGCGGTCCTCGCCCATCTGCGGCGCGGCTCGCTCGCGGTGGCCCCGGGCGACCGGGTCACGGCCGGACAGCGGATCGCCGAGTGCGGCAACTCGGGCAACTCCTCGGAGCCGCACACGCACTTCCAGCTGATGGACGGCCCCGACGTCACCACCGCCCGGGGCCTGCGCTTCGTCTGGCGGTACCGGGACGCCGACGGCCGGGAGCACGAGGGCGTCCCCGCCGACGGCACCAGCCTGTCACCCGTCCCGGCCGCCCCGGCCGAGCCGGAGCCTCACACGGCGCCGTAACCCGGCTCCAGGGCGAAGCGCACCAGCCGGACCCGGCCGTCGTCGGCGAACTCCCCGAACGCCAGGACGTCCTGGTGACGGTCCGGGTTGCCGTCCCGGCTGGTGGTGTACCGGGCCGCGAAGCGGTTGCCCTCGCGCAGGGTCTCGTGCACCTCCACCGGGTAGACGTGCCCCCGCCTGCGCCCGTCCTCCAGGGCCCGCAACACCCCCGAGCGCTGCATCACCTTGCCACCGATCTGGTGCAGCGCGTCGGGCGTGTGCAGCCGGTCGTGCACCTCGGCCACCGGCACCCCGGGGTCGTATCCCAGCGTGTAGTAGGTCCGCAGGTAGTGCGCCGGGTCCTGGGCGGGCGTCGGCTCCTCGCCGGGGCCCGGCGGCGGCGCCGGGACCGTCCCCTCCGCGGGCCGGGCCGCCCGGTCGAACGGGTCCTCGCCGCCCGACCCCGACCAGCTGTGCCGGCTGACGGAGAAGGTGACGGCGCGCGCCACCCGCCCGTCCTCGCCCATCTCCGCGACGACGGCCGTCTCCACCGCGGACTGGATGCGCCACAGCATCGGCGTGCCGATCGTGTACCGGGCCGCCGCCAGCCGCCCCTGGACCGTCACCTCGTGGAGGTACAGCTCGTACGGGGCGTCCAGGGCCCGCCGCGCCGACGCCTTGGCGAGGATCTTCTTCCGGTCCCAGACCCGGCCGTTGACCTCGTGGACGCCGTCGGGCGTGTGGTACCGGTCCCACACCTCCTCGATCGGCGCGCTCCCGTCGATCACGTCGGAGTAGTAGGCCCGGAGGTAACCCGCGAAGTCCTCGGCGGCGGTGGGGCGGTCGATGGTGCTCATGACTCTCTCCTGCTCCTGTCGGTGACGGCCGCGCCGCCCGGGGCCAGGGACGGTGCCGCCAGGCGGAACTCCCTGCGCAGGGCCGTCCGGGCGGCGAGATATCCACACATACCATGCACACTCGGCCCGGGCGGCGTGGACGCGGAACACAAGTACACCCCGGGCAGGGGCGTCCGGTACGGGTTCCAGGCGGGAGTTGGCCGGAACAGCGACTGAGTGAGCGTGATCGCGCCCGCGCCGATGTCACCACCGGGGTAATTGGGGTTGTAGGTCTCGTACTCGGCGGCCGGGACACCCCGCGCGGCGAGCACCGTGTCCGCGAACCCCGGCGCGTAGCGCTCGATCCGACGGGTGATCAGCGGCACCGGGTCCCGGGTGTCGCCGTTCGGGACGTGCGCGTACGCCCACACCGGGCGGCGGCCCCCCACGGCCCGGCCGGGGTCGGTCGCCGCGGGGTCGACCACCAGGACGAACGGCTCCTCGGAGGGCCTGCCCCGGGCCGCCGCGTTCTCGGTGGCGAGCGTCTCCTCCCGGGTGCCCCCCAGGTGCACGGTCCCCGCGAGGCCCACCTCCGGACTCGCCCACGGGATCGGCCCGTCCACCAGGAAGTCCGCCTTCGCCGCGCCCGGCCCGTAGCGGAACCGCTCCAGCGCCCGCCGGTAGCGCGGCGGCAGCCGGTCCCCGGCCAGCTCCAGCAGCCCGCGCGGGGTGGTGTCCAGCATGACCACCGGGGCGTCCAGCTCCGCGAGGTCCTTCACCGGACGCCCGGTGAACACCGTCCCGCCGTGCGCCCGCAGGTCGTCGAGGAGCGCCTCGGCGATCCGGACGCTCCCGCCGCGCGGCAGCGGCCAGCCCGAGGAGTGCGCCAGATGCCCGAGGAGCAGCCCGATCGCCCCGGCGGGCACGCTCGGCAGCCGCCCCACCGCGTGCGCGGCGGCCCCGGTGAGCAGCGCGCGGGCCCCCTCGGTGCGCAGCCCGTCGCCCCGCAGCAGATGGCCGAGGAGCCGGGGGGCCAGCAGCGCGGGGACCAGCGGATCGCGCGGCAGGGCCCGCTGCCCGGAGAGCAGGAAGTCGGTGACGGCCGTGGAGCGCCGGGTCAGCGGCTCCATCAACCGCCGCCAGCGCCGTCCGTCCGCCCCCAGTTCCTCACAGGTGCGCGCGAGGTCCCGGTGGGCGAGCGCGGCGGCGCCGCCGTCCAGCGGATGGGCGTAGGAGACCTCCGGCCGCAGCAGTTCCACGCCCCGGGCCGCCAGGTCGAACTCCCGGAAGAACGCCGACGCCGCGGCCATGGGATGGACCGCGGCGCAGACGTCGTGCCAGATCTCCGGATCGAACAGCGCCTCGCCCCGCAGGCCGCCACCGGGGGTGGCGGCCCGCTCGTGGACGTGCACCGAGAGTCCGGCGCGCGCCAGGGTGACGGCGGCGGCGAGCCCGTTGGGCCCGCTGCCGACGACGACGACGTCGGGACGGGTCACGTCAGGGCGTCCTCGGTGGCGAACTGCTGGCTGGCGAGCCGCCGGTAGACCTCGTCCGAGCCGATCAGCTCCTGGTGGGTGCCGACCGCGCGGACCCCGCCGTCCTCCATCACGATGATCCGGTCGGCCTGCACGATGGTGGACAGCCGGTGGGCGATGGCGAGGACGGCGCACTCGCGGGCCGCCTCCGTCATCGCGTCCCGCAGCGCGGCCTCGGTGTCGCTGTCGAGGTGCGCGGTGACCTCGTCCAGCAGGATCACCTCGGGCCGCTGGAGCAGGGTGCGGGCGATGGCGAGCCGCTGGCGCTGACCGCCGGACAACCCCGCGCCCCGCTCGCCGAGTTCGGTGTCCAGCCCGTCGGAGAGTCCGGCGACGAACTCGTCCAGGCTGGCCAGCCGGAGCGCCCGGGCGATCTCGGCGTCGTCCGCCCCGGGGTTGGCGTACGTGAGGTTCTCGCCGATGGTGCCGCGCAGCAGCGGCGCGTCCTGCTCCACGTAGCCGACCAGGGAACGCAGTTCCGCGAGCCGCAGTTCGGAGGCGTCCCGGCCCGCGATCCGGACGGTGCCGGAGTCCGGCGCCAGGAAGCGTTCGATCAGCTGGAACGTCGTCGTCTTGCCCGCCCCGGAGGGACCGACGATCGCGGTCAGTCCCCGGCGCGGCAGGGTGAACGACACGTCCCGCAGCACGGGGGTGTCCTCGTGGTAGGCGAAGCGGACGTTCTCGAAGGCGACGGCGGGCACCGACCGGTCACCGGACCCGTTGCGCGAGGCGGCCTCGGCGGGCTTCCCCGGCTTCCCCGGCTTCCCGGCCTTCCCCGCCGCGACGGCGGCGGTCCGCTCGGACGCGCCCGGCGCCGCCAGGTCCTCGTCCTCCTCCTGCGGGACGGAGCCCAGCTCCAGCACCCGCTGGACGGCGGCCCGGCCCTGCTGGATCTGGCCGATCGCCATGAACAGCATCACCAGCGGCGACACCAGGTAGAAGAGGTACATCACGAAGGACGTGAGGTCGGCGGGCGACAGGGTGCCGGTCGCCACCCGGGCCATGCCCCAGGAGATGACCACGGCCAGCGAGAGCTGGGTGCCCACGTTCATCGCCGGGGTCAGCATCGAGCTGAAGCCGGTGACCCGGATGCCGCTGCGGCGGGCCCGGTCGGCCAGTCGCGCCAGCTCCTCGGTCTCCCGCTCCTCGGCGCGGGACGCCTTGACGGTGGTGATGGCGCCCAGCACCCGCTGGAGGCCGGAGCCGAACGCCCCGGTGTCCTCCCGGTTGCGCAGCGCCGCCAGCCGCACCTGACGGGCCAGCAGCAGCGATCCGCCGCTCGCCAGTCCCAGACAGCCCACGGCGGTGAGCAGCAGCTTCCAGTCCAGGCGGGCCATCAGCACGACGCCGCCGATCACCATGAAGACGGAGGTGACCATCTGGGCCAGCGCCTGGGCGATGACCAGACAGGCGATGGAGGTGTCCGAGATGGTCCGGGCGAAGACGTCACCGTGTTCGAGGCGCGAGAAGTACGGGATCTGACTGCGCAGCAGCCGCCCGCCCAGGATGCGCCGGGCGTCGAAGACGATGTTCTCCCCGGCCCGGCCGATGGCGTAGGCGTGGGCGGCGCCCAGGCTCGCGTCCACCACGAAGAACGCCGCGATGAACGTGATCGGCCAGGCGATGGACTCCTTCAGGGCCACGGCCTCGATCAGCTGACCCAGCATCCAGGGCTGGGCGAGCGTCGCCGCCGCGCCCACCAGCCCCATGACGATGCCCGCGATCAGCAGGACCCGGTGGCCCCGGACGATCTGCCAGAGGTTCATGCGGGCTTGGTGTAGGTGGTGACGAACAGCCCGGCGGCGGGGACGTACTCCGTGCGCTGCCAGTCGCTGTAACGGCCCTCGGGGCGCAGCCCGGCGTCCACCGCGTACGCGTCCACCTCGTCGGGGACGAGCAGCCGGACGACCTCGGTGCCGATGCGGTGGGTGCCGTCCCCCTCGAACCAGATGCTGGAGACCTGCCAGATCTGGTCGTCCGCCAGCAGCGTGGCGTGCATCTGGACGCCGGTGTTGGGCTCCGGGTAGGGCGCGAACAGGGTGGTGCGCACCCGGCCCTCGTGCTGGGCGACGATGCCCGGCCGGTTGTGCGTCTCCACCACCAGCCGGCCGCCGGGCCGCAGGTGCTCGGCGGCGCGGGCGATCGCCGCCCGCTGCGCCTCGGGGTCGAGGATCAGCGCGAGGGTGGAGCAGACGCAGTAGACGAGGCCGTACTCCCGGTCCCCGTGGTAGGCGCTGATGTCGCCCAGCTCCGCGACCACCTCGCCCTCACCGGACTTCTCCGCCAGGGCGGCGAGCATCTCCGGCGAGGAGTCCACCCCGGTGACGGGCCCGACCTTGCGCGACAGCGGCAGCGCGATCCGGCCGGTCCCGACGCCGAACTCCAGGGTCCCGGCGGACGGGTCGGGGTGCAGCCCGGCCAGCGCGTCGACGGTGAGCTGGGTGACGGGGTCCTGCTGGAAGATGCGGTCGTACCAGCCTTCGAACTGCTTCCCGTAGCCGATGTCCGCGATCGTCATCGTTCTCCGTTCCAGGGGTGGTTCCAGGGGGTGGGTGGGGTTCCGCGCGGGGTGGTCAGGCGGCGGCGCGCAGGAAGCCCGGCGGTACGGGGGTCATCTCCTGGTAGGCGGAGACGAAGAGGACCTCCGGGTCCTCGCTGTCGTCGTGTCCGGCGGCCCGGACCACCGAGAACTGGAAGCCCCGCACCCCGGAGACCCCGGTGGTCTCCCGGATCTGCTTCCTGATGAACTCGCTGAGCACCCGGTAGGACGACATGCCCGTGGGGTCCTCGCCGATGGAGACCCGGCGCAGGATGGCGGTGCAGATGTCGAACACGGCCTTCTCGGTGCGGCGGGTCGCGAACCAGACCGCCTGGATCGGCGCGCGCGGCACGATCAGGTCCAGCTCGATCCAGGCCGAGGTCCGGCGGTCGTCGTCGAGGGTGCGGTACAGGTAGTGGTAGTCGTGGGTGGCCGGATTGGGCGCGAAGAACTTCCAGTTGGGCAGCAGGGAGAACACGTCCCGCTCCCGCAGCCGCTCGAAGGCCGAGTGCGGGTGCTGCGCGAGCAGCGTCGCCACCAGCGCGGCGGCGCCCGCGACCCGGGTGACGGCACCGGGGCCGGTGAAGGCGTCCTTCAGGACCGTGGTGGCGCTCACTTGGTCTCACCCGCCTCTTCCACGTCGTCCCGCTCCACGAGGGCGGCGGGGGCGTCCGGGGCGGTCTGGGCCGGGGACGCGCAGTGTTCCCTCACGAAGGCCGCGATGAGGTCGGCCGTGCTGCGGGCGAACCGCGGGTTGGTCAGGATCGAGTCGTGGTTGGCGCGTTCCACCACGGACAGGGAGGCGTGGCCGCCCGCCGTCTCGTGGGTGCGGACCAGGTCGTGGTACATCAGCAGCTGGTCGGGGTCGTTGTCGACGGTCATCTGGGCGGCGATGACCAGACCGGGCGCGGTGACCGGGTCCAGGGTCCCGGAGAAGCTCATCAGCTCCTCGCGGACGACGTCCCACTCCCGGACGGCGGCCTGCCACATCCGCGCGTCGGCGTAGTGGGCGAAGACCTTCCGCCGGTAGTTGTCCGGCAGCTGGTCCACCCAGCGGGGGCGCGACATCAGGGCGCCGAAGCCGAGCCGCGTCCAGCGGGCGGTCTCCCGCAGGGTCTCGGTGAAGTTCTCGCTGCCCTTCAACTGCTTCTTGGAGCGGATCAGTTCGGCCGGGTGGGTGGGGTCGACGTAGACGACGCCCGAGACCCGGTCGCCGAGCCGGGCGACGAGCCGCCGGTTCAGCTCCCCGCCCAGGGAGTGCCCGACGAGCACCACCTTGCGGCCGGGGGGCAGCGCCCCGTTGACCAGGTCCTCCAGGTCGTCGACCGACTCCTCCAGGGTGTACGGGGCCTCCCGGGTCCGGAGGGAGGGGCCGTAACCGGCGCGGGAGTAGGAGAGCACGGGCAGGCCCAGGTCGAACGAGAGCCGCTCGGCGACCCACGAGAAGTGCTCGGCGGTCGAGGACAGCCCGTGGTTGAAGACGAGGACGGGGCTGTCGGGCTGGTCGGTGCCGCCCACGTCGTAGGTGAGCACGTTGCCCCAGCGGGTGGTGACCTCGCGGGTGGTCGGCCAGCCCTCCATCACCTGGGCACGGCGCTGGGTCGCCAGCACGGCCGATCCGGTGACGGCTCCGGCCAGCAGCACCAGCGCGACCTTGACCAGCCGGTCGTCGCGGCCCGCGACGGCGGGCAGGGTGCGCGGCGCGGTGGTGTAGGCCACCACGGGGTGCATCGACGGGAACGCGGTCGCGAACCGGCCCAGTCCCATGACGAACGCGTTGGCGATGTGGAAGCTGCCCGCCGCCCCGATCATGACCCGGGTCATCTTGCCCCCGGCCAGGTAGACCACGGGGAAGAGGCACTCCATCGCCAGCACCGAGTGCTGGACGGCCTTGCTGGTCTTGGGGTAGCGCTGGATGAGCCGGAACGCGGGCTCCCAGCCGTAGGTCTTGGTCCGCATCACCCCGGGGAGCGCCGAGCCGTCCCGCCACTTGTTGCCGAACGTCTTCACCCAGCCGGACGCCGAGTAGGACATGTTCGCCTGGATGGCGAGGTACCACAGCAGGGCGTCCTTGACCGAGGGACTCTTCGACAGCCGGGTCAGTCCGGTGGCCAACTGGGTCTGCACGGCGACCTGGTCCGCGCCGTCCGAGCCGTAACGGTGCCGGGACTGGAGGAGAAGGGTGGTGAGCGCGAGATAGAGATTTCCCGCCCCCCGCCATTTCTGATTCCCGGGCGCCAGCAGAGCGAGACTGCACGCGACCCGCGAACCGTGCAATACGAGCGTGGTCCGCTTTCCGCTCACCGCTTTGGTGATCCGCTGGATAACGGGCACCATGCTCTCGGGAGAATGCTTCATTATCTCCCAGTCGTTGAGCCCACCGGGATCCATGTGGCGGCGTTGGCTCAAGTATTCCAGGGAAGAGGAGAGACTGGAGAGAGCGGCGAGTCTCTCCGATATGCCCACCGCGCGGTCCCGGGACAGCGGGACCGGCGCGAAGACCGAAGAAGCGAGCTTCTTTATCAGCCTCATGCGGAAGTTTTCCTCCATGCGGAAGCGACCGAAGGTAACATCGGAGTGCCGCCGGGCCGCGATTCCGCCGTGGCCCGGCGGCACTCCTCACCTCCGGACGTCACTCACCGGAGGTTTCCTGTGGTACTGCCCGCGGGCCTGGGGCCCGTCGGTTGATCAGAGCGAGGGACGCTGCCCGCCACGACCGGCCTCGAACGCCTGGACGCAGACCCAGGAGACGCCCGCACCGCCGGCGAAGCCCACACCGAAGGCGACGAAGGCCGGGGTGGCCTGGACCGGCGCCAGCGCGCCGACCTCACCCTGGCTGCCGTCCGCCAGCTCGGCCGGGGTGACCGCGATGACACTGTCGATGATCTTGCTCATGCCGATCTCCACTCTTCTCGGGGTTGACTGGGTGGACGCGACTTACAGGGTCGGGCGCTGACCGCCCCAGACCCGACCGGCCACGTAGGCGCCGGCCACGACGGTCACACCGGCGACGGCACCGCCGACGTACCAGCAGGTGGCGACGGCGGCGAGCGGGGTGGCCAGGACCGGCGCGCCGGTGTCGTCCCGGTAGCCCTGCTCCAGCGTTCCGAAGTTCTGCTCGTTCATGAACTCGGCGATCATCATTCGATGACTCCCTTTCCCTGCGATGTAGGGGATTTCCGGTTCTCGTACGGCACAACCGTGAATCGGGCATGGGTCTGACCACACCCAGAAAAAAGCCAGGAGAATTCTGCGAGGAGCATCTTACGGGGATGTTCGCATTCTTCGGTACCGCGCGCCACGCAGAGATTTTCGGTTCACACCCCACCTTGCGGTGCAGTGCTTGAAACCTTGGACCCGGACTCGATCCTGAATCAGGTCAGATAGCCACTGCCCGATTCTTGCGCCGTACGAAATCCTCGCCTCGGGAACCATCCTCCCGAGGACTGCGTCATGTTATCCAGGCGCCAACGGCACACAACAGGCCCCAAGGTCATTGTGGCTGGATACACCGTATACACTCACCCCCTCCACAGGACCCCCACATGGACCCCGGCCTGCGCTTTCCCTCTCCTCCCCCACCACCCCGACCCGGCCGGCGGTAAAACGGAGTGACTGGTTCTCCTACGACAGCCGACGGGGAACGGACAAACCAAGGAAACGGACACCACTCCCGACGATCAGATGGTTCGTCCGCGTTCCTCCGCTTTCACCCCTCCGCTGAGCGGGTCCCTCCGTCCAGTCCACGCGCGTTGACGGAACCCCCGCGACGACACCCCCTCCTGGCCATCCGGCGCGCCCCCTTGCGACCACCGGGGACCGCCTCCCCACCGGCCCCGGCGCCGCGCACCGGGAGGGCACCCCGAACGGCCGCGAACACGCCGGACGTCCACTCCCGGCCACGCGACCGGAAGGGACGGGGCATCACGGGCGGACGACGACGGCGGGGTGCCCGAAGGCGTCAGGACCCGGACCCGGCGGAGTGGAGGACGCTCCCGGTGGGAAGGGTCCGGGGGGCACCGAAGGCCGGGGTGTCCGTCATCGTCCCGTCGCGGGGTGGCGCACGGGGCGGCCGAGCTGGTGCACGGTCCATCCGGCACGGGTCCAGTCGGCCGGGTCGACGGCGGTGCGGACGTCGACGAGGACGGGGCGGCGGACGAGACCCGCGGCCGTGACGGGAAGGGACGGGTCCTTGGTGTACTGGGGCCACTCCGTGGCCAGGACCACCAGGTCCGCTCCGGCCAGGGCCTCGTCGAGGGTGTCGGCGAAGGAGCGTCCGGGGTGGAGACGGCGGGCCGCCGGAACGGCCTCGGGGTCGTGGACGACGGTGCGGGCGGAGACCTCGTGGAGGAGTCCGGCCAGCCGGAGGGCGGGCGAGGAACGGACGTCACTGGTACCGGGCTTGAAGGAGGCGCCGAGAACGGCGATCGCGGCGGTGCCGAGCGGGCCTTCGTGGGCGCGTTCGACCAGGGCGAGGGCGGCGTCCCTCCGGCCGTGGTTGATCCCCTCGACGGCGGTGAGGAGCGCGGAGGCCCCGGCGGCGCCGAGCTCACCGACCCGATGGGTGAAGGCGGCGACGTCCTTGGGGAGGCAGCCGCCGCCGTAGCCGATGCCGGGCCGCATCCCGGCATGGCCGATGCGGTGGTCGACGCCGATGCCGTGCGCGACGGTGGCGACGTCGGCGCCGGTGATCTCGCAGACCTCGGCCATGGCGTTGATGTAGCTGATCTTCGTGGCGAGATAGGCGTTCGCGGCGCTCTTGAGGACTTCGGCGGTGGCGGGGTCGGTGACGATCAGCTCGGTGCCACCGCGTTCGAGGACGGGGGCGTACACCTCCCGTACGGCCTTCTCGGCGGCGGGGGTGGTGAGCCCGGCGACGATCCGGTCGGGGCGGAGGGAGTCCTCGACGGCGTGGCCCTCGCGCAGGAACTCCGGGTTCCAGACGAGGTCCACCCCGTCCGGGGCGTGCTCGGCGAGGACGGCCTGGAGACGGGCGACGGTCCCGACGGTGACGGTGGACTTGCCGACGACGGTAGCGGGGCGCTTCAGCAGCGCGGCGAGATCACGGACGGCGTCGGTGACCTGGCTGGTGTCGTACCCCTGGCCGTCGGCGCGGAGCGGGGTGCCGACCGCGATGAAGTGGAGGTCGGCGAAGTCGGCGGCCTCGGCGAGGTCGGTGGTGAACCGGAGCCGCCCGCTCGGGACGTGCTCGGCCAGCAACTCGTCGAGGCCCTTCTCGTAGAAGGCGCCGCGCCCCGACCGGAGGATCCCGCAGGTCTCCGGGTCGAGTTCGACGCCGATGACCTCGTGGCCGAGTTCCGCCATCGCGGCGGCGTGCGGGGCTCCGAGGTGCCCGCAGCCGATCACCGAAACACGCATGGGGCCGTCCTTGGGGTGGGGTGCTGTCGTGGAGGCGCTCCGTGATCCGGACGCCTCCACGACGCTATCCCTCTTCGGCATCAGAAGGGCCGACTTCCAGGCGGTCGGCGGTCAGGGGGTGACGTCCAAGAGCTCGCACAGACGCCGGAGGGCGGGAGTCGCCCCGGAGCGGACGACGGTGTCGCCTTCGCGGGCTCCCTCGATCGGGTACTCCTTGAAGGCGCCGTTCTCCATCAGGCCCTCGGGGTCGACGTAGAAGATCTTCATGCCCTTGGCGCGGGCACGGGCCTGGACGGAACGCCGGTCCGCGTGCAGGCCGATCACCAAGAGTGCGCGGGCATGGTCCAAAAGCGGGACCGGAGGGATCTTCTGGTCGTACCGGCGGACGAAGACCTCCTCCAGACCTGCGCGGGCGGCGAGGAGGTCGAAGTTGTGGGTGATGACCGGGCCGGTCATGTGACCGGCGGCGTGCAGAGCCTTGAGAGCCAGGTGGGCACCGGTGGGTTCGGCGGTGAAGCAGGTCGCGAACATCCGGGTCAGCGACTCGGCCTTGCCCGAGGCGTCGAGCAGCATCTCCCGTACGAGGGTGTCGGCTTGCGGGGTGAGGGTGAAGCCGTGGGACTGGGTGAATTCGTCTCCCTTCCGTTCGGTGACCCGGTAGACCTCGTGGAGGTAGTGCAGCGGAGGGACACCCGCCTCGATCGAGGTGCCGCATCCGACCTCGACCTGGAAGGGGAGATGGTCCAACAGGCCGGACAAGTCCTGGGCGAACTCCGGGGCGCCGCGCCGCTCCTTGATCCGCATACCACCGGCGAGGACGTCCCAGGGCAGGTTCCGCAGGGAGCGGGCAACCGCGTAGCCCTCGGAGGTGATGAGGACGTCCAGGGTCCGGAAGCCGACGGGAACGGTCCGGTCCGCGCGTTCGTCCTGGGGATGGGTGTCGTACTCGGTGAGGGCGGTGACGAGGTCGCCGTGGCGCCAGCCGGTACCGTCCCGACGCCACCGGCCCTGTTCGAGCCAGCCGTCGACGCTTTCGGCGTAGGCACGGATCTCATGGTTCGGAGCCGTGAAGGACACGTACAGGTACAGGTCTGCGAGGACGAGCCTCGGTACGGGGAAGGTGTAGTCGAGGGCGTAGGTGTAACGGTAGTGCACGATCCGCCGACGGCCGGAGGCGTCCTCGCTCCAGCCGGACTGTTCGGCGTTGGCGGGGTCCTGGGTCCGGCGCCAGATGCCTTCCTCGATGCTGCGGGGGCGCTCACGACCCGCGCCCTCGAAGAAAGTCTTCCAGGTGATCACTTGACCATCGGTCAACTGCTCGATCACGGGGTACGGCAGGTACACGGGTACTCCTTCAGGCCGAGGATTGTGGGCGGGAAGCACAGGTCAGGTGGTGCCGTCGAGAACCACGGCACCTGCAGGCGGACTCACTCGGCCGGCGAGCCGGCGGCACACCAACAGAGCACCACCCGAGCAGTGCTGCCGGTGATCGGCTACCGCAGCCCGCACATCGCGTGCAGATGCTGCAAACGTCGTCGACGCGACCGTCGCCGTGCCCTACCGTTTGGGCCCCGACCCGGGCGCGTGGGAGGGCTGATGCTCACCGCTGACTTAGACATCTGGGCCACCCGCGAGGCGCGGGAGCACGTCAAACACCGTTCCCCCGGCCGCCTCGTCCGGCTCGGCCGCCGTCGTCTCGGCTGGCGACAGGCCGACCTCGGAGTGCGGATCGGTTGCTCCGCCTCCACCGTCTCCCGTCTGGAAGCCGGCAGGCACCCTTCGGACATCCGTCTGCTCACGGCCGCCGCGACAGCCGTCGGCCTGCCGCCCGTTCTTCTGGCGGCTGCCTGCGGCATCACCGCCGAAGCCGGTCCTCGTCCCACTAGAGTGGCGCCGCACGCTCCGCCCACCGAGGAGGATCCCATGCACCGCCG
Organism: Streptomyces sp. JNUCC 64; assembly: GCF_054484115.1. Lineage (NCBI taxonomy): Bacteria > Bacillati > Actinomycetota > Actinomycetes > Kitasatosporales > Streptomycetaceae > Streptomyces > Streptomyces sp. JNUCC 64. The sequence continues at coordinate 6,070,058 of NZ_CM137015.1, read as the reverse complement.
TACCCTGCTCACCGCCGCAGGCACGGCCGTGCCCGCCTCCCTGCTCGTGGCGATCGACGACGCCCTCGCCCTCACTCCCCCCGGCACGGGCACCATGCCAGTCGACCAGCGTCTGGCCCAAGCCCGGAGGATGTGGGACACCGGCCGCCACACGGCCCTCCTCGCGGAGCTGCCCGGCCTCCTCGGCGACGCACACCGGGCCGCCCGCTCCCGCACCCCTCTGGACCACGCCCAGCTCTCCGCCTGCTATCTCCTCGCCACCCGGATCCTGGGGAAGATCGGCCGCTACGAACGGGCTCGGCTCACCGCCGACCGCGCCACCACCTACGCCGCCGTCGCCGAGTCCCCCGTCGCCTCCGCTGCGGCTGCCCGCGAGTTGTCGATCGTCCTCCGCCATCAGGACCAGCCCGCCGCCGCCCAGCGCTTGGTCCTGGCGGCGCTCGCGGAGGTCGAGGCCACCGGCCTGACGACTGGCTCGCAAACAGCGGCGTACGCACAGATGTTGTGCACCACCGCCTACACCGCCGCCCGCACCGGCGACCGGACCCAGGCCCTGGCCCTGATCGCCGAAGCCCGTCAAGCCGCCCGCCGTCTCCCGGACACCGTCCCGGCGGACCGCTTCTTCCGCATCTCCCCAGCGGCTGCCAACCTCTATGCCGTCGGTGTCCACTGGGCGCTCGGTGACGCAGGCACGGCTCTGGAGGCCGGGCGGCATCTACGGCCGGAGCAGTTCCCCACCCCGGAACGCATCAGCCGGATGCACACCGACCTCGCCCGTGCCTGGTGGCGATACGGCAAACCGGAGCAGACCGCCTTGGAGCTCCTTGCCGCACTACGGGCCAGCCCCGCCGAGGTCCGCGACCGCTCCTCCATCCGTACGATCGTCAGCTCGCTGTCCTCCCGCCATCCCCGGACCCCCGGCGTCCGCGAACTGACGCTCGCCCTCGCCCGCTGACCGACAGCGGTCGGTCCGGTCGGGCAAAGGCGGTGGCCCGACACAGAGGGCGGACCGCCTCCCGGGTCCATGGGCCACCTTCTCCGTTCACCAGCAGCACGCCCGCGCCTCCGATGAGGTGTCCACGAGGTCGGCCTCCGCAGCCGGAGGAGAGAATGGCGCCTTGAAGGCAGCATTACGTCATGCTGTACCACACGCCTCGGCTCTCCTCCGCCGACCACCGCGTCCTCGCCGAAGTCGCCGACATGCGTCATGCCCTGCGGCACACCGTGCGGCAGGCCCCGGCCAAGTGGACCCTTGGCCTCCGACGGCATCTGACCGCCTCGGCCATCGCCGCGTCCAACACCATCGAGGGCTACCGGGTCGACGCCCGCGATGTCGCCGACCTCATGGACGACGCGCGGGAGAACGTGGACGTCACCGAGGCGAATCGCGCGGAGACCGTCGCCTGCCAGCAGTCCATGACCTACATCCAGTCACTTCACGACGCCCCTGACTTCGCGTACGGCAAGGGACTCCTCAACGCGCTGCACTGGATGCTCCAGGGCCACCACCACCACCACCCCCGCAAGCCCGCCGGACAGTGGCGGCGGGGACCGATCTTCATCAGTGCCGTAGGCGACCCTCACGCCACGGAGTACGGAGGCCCCCACGAAGACGAGGTGCCTTCCCTGATGGGCGAGTTGATCGACTGGCTCAACACCGGAGACCTCGACTCGGACCCGCTCGTCCGCGCAGCAATGGCCCACTTCAACCTCGTCAAGATCCACCCGTGGGCCGACGGCAACGGCCGGATGTCCCGCTCCTTGCAGACCCTCCTGATCGCCCGGGAGGGCGTCCTCGCTCCCGAGTTCTCCTCCATCGAGGCGTGGCTGGGCATGCCCGGCCACACCTGGGACTACTACAAGGTGCTGCGCGAGGTCGGCGGCCCGGTCTACAGCCCGGCGCGGGACACCACCCCCTGGGTGCGGTTCAATCTGCGCGCCTACCACGAGCAGTCCCAGAGCGTCCAGCACCGCGTGGACCGTTCCAACCGGTGCTGGATCCAGCTCGAAGAGCGACGCGAGGCGCTCGGTGTCACCGAACGCCAGATCACCGCCCTGCACGAGGTCGCCGTCACCGGCCGGGTGCGCCGCTCCCGCTACGAGAAGGCGGAGGGAATCAGCGAACAACAAGCCCAGCGCGACATGCAGCACCTGATGCGCGAGGACCTGCTGACCCCGGTCGGCAACACCAAGGGCCGCCACTACGTGCCCGGCTCCCGGTACCCGCGGAACGTCCTGGCCACGGCCGCCGCCCGCCACACGATCCGCGACCCGTACGAGAGCCTGCACTGACAGGTCGGGGGGACCAGTAGATGGAACCAGCGCGATCACCTACCCAGCCGTCCGCCTCTTTGAACCGGAGTCTCCCCGGTCTCTCCCCAGCGGGGCTCGGCGCTCCGCCACCCCGGACGGAAGCGCAGGTCAACGGGGCTGGCGGGCAGACGAGTCGGGCATACGCCGGGTTCTGTACCCCGGGGCCTCGCGGCCATCGGGGTGACGGCCATCCATCTAGGACCGGTGTTGCCACCGGCCTCGTGCGGTCTACCCGCGGACTCGGGCGGGCAGCCCTCGAACGTCCGCGCAGGGCCCCGGTGTGACCCGTGGCCCCTCTTGACCTTGCTCCAGGTGGGGTTTACCTAGCCGCCTGGGTCACCCCAGGCGCTGGTGGTCTCTTACACCACCGTTTCACCCTTACCGGGGTCCGTACGCGTACGGTCCCCGGCGGTCTGCTTTCTGTGGCACTGTCCCGCGGGTCACCCCGGGTGGCCGTTAGCCACCACCCTGCCCTGTGGAGCCCGGACGTTCCTCGGGAGCATCCGAGGATGCCCACGCGACCGTCCGCCCGGCTCGTCTGCCGTACCGGACATGCTACCCGGCCGACGGGGGGTCAGGGTGGTCGGGCCGATCAGTACTCCAGGGCCCGGACGCCCGCCGACCAGGCGGCGGCGAGGTCGGCGCCGTCCGGGAACCGGCCGTGGATCTCCAGGCTCACCATCCCGTGGGCGAACGCCCACACCGCGCGGGCCCGGTCGACGTCGAAGCCGCAGGCCCTCATCAGGGGCAGCGCCGCCCGTTCCTCCAGCCCGTCCGGCAGGGCGTGCCGGGGCAGCGGACGCTCGGTGGCCAGGAGGTAGAGGTGCGGATGGGCGAGGGCGTCCCGCCGGTACGCGTCGGCGAGGGCCTCCAGAAGCGTTCCCGCGCGCGGTGCGCCGCCCGTCGTCGCGGCTGCCGGGACTCCGGACGCGGCCGGGACGTGCCACGGGGAGGGGCCGTCCGTCGCGGGCCGGGCGTCCGTCATGGATGGGGTGCCCGGCGCGGATGGGGTTCCCAGGGTGGATGGAGTGTCCGAGGCGGGCAGGGCGCCCCGGACGGGTGGGGCCTCCGTCGCGGGCGGGGTCTCCGGGACGGATGGGGTGCCCTCCAGGAACCGGGCGTCCGCCGCCGGTGGGGCGAGAGGTGCCGAGGGGGCGGGGGCAACGGGCCCGGCGGGGGCACCGCCCGGGGGCCGGTCGCCGTGCGCGAAGCTTCGCTCCGCCGCCTCCAGCGCCTCGGCCGTCTCCAGCAGTCCCAGGGCGATCACCTCCGCCTCCACGGCGGCCTTGTCCGGGAAGTGCTTGTAGAGGGAGGGCGCCTTGATGCCGAGGTGGTCCGCGAGGGCCCGCATGGTGAGGGCGGCCGGTCCGGACTCCGCCACCAGGGCGCGGGCGGCGAGGACGATCTCCCGGGCCCGGGGGGTGAGGCGGGCGAGCGGATCGCCCGCGCCCGGCGGCGACTCCGCCGTTCCCGTCAGCCGTTCAGCCACGTTGGAAGCCCTCCTTCGTTCGCAGGCCGTACCCGAAGGCGCGATCGTACGAGATGTGGGCGAGCCAGGCGCACAGCGCGGCGAACAGCGGGGCCCACTCCTTGGGCGCGAGGAACGCGTAGCCGACGGCGAGGACGAACGGGACCGACGCCCGGTGGGTCAGGTTGTAGTAGGGGACGGCCCGGGGCCGCAGCTGCCCCGGGACGAGGCCATCGCCGCCCCGCAGTCCGACCAGCAGCGGCAGATCGGGGGCGACGGCGAAGACCACCGCCATGACCACGGCCGGCCAGCCGTGGTTGACGCCCTCCAGCACGGCGAACGCGGTCCAGAAGAGGGCGGCGGCGAACCAGGCGGCGCGAACGGCCGGAGCGGGGACGGCCCGGACGCGCGGGGCGGACGTCCCGGCGGCGGCGGGGCGGACGGGCCAGCTCGGCTCGGGGGTGACGGCGGACATGGGCGGACTCCTTCGGTTCGGACGGGACAGGGCCGGGGCGAGGGCGGACGGAACGGGCCCGGGCGATCGGCGACCCGACGGCTAACACCGTTAGCCACACCGTACGGCTAACAGCGTTAGCCGTCAATGGGGGCCCCGGGGGACGAGTGCTTGACCTTGCCGCGACGTCATGGTTTCTCCTGAAGCCATGCGGATCGGAGAACTCGCCACGGCGGCCGGGGTCACTCCCCGGGCCATCCGGCACTACCACCACCTGGGGCTGCTGCCCGAGCCCGGGCGACTGCCCAACGGGTACCGCGACTACACGCTGCGCCACGCGGTCCTGCTGGCCCGCGTCCGGCGGCTGACCGAGCTGGGCCTCGGGCTCGCGGAGGTCCGTGACGTCCTCGCCGACGACGCGGGCCGCGAACTCGCCGAGGTGCTCGGTGAGTTGGACGAGGACCTGGCCCGTCAGGAACGGGCGCTGCGCGAACGGCGACGCCGGGTGGGCGCCCTGCTGACCGAGGCCCGCGCGGGACGGCTCAGCGCGAACGGACCGTCCTCACCGGAACTCGCCGCGCTGCTGGGCGAGTTGGACGCGGCCGAGCCGGAAGCCCCGCTGTCCCCGATGGCGGTGCGGGACCGCGAGCTGCTCGGCCTGCTGGACGCGTCCGCCGATCCCGGGGACCAGGCCCGGCTCGTCTCCCTGCTCGGGGAGACGGTGCGCGCACCGGGCGCGGCGGCCCGTGCCCACGCGGTGTACGCGCGGCTGGACGCCCTGGACCGCGCGGATCCCGCCGACCCCCGGGTGGAGGAGACCGCCCGCGCCCTGGCCGATCTGCTGCCGCCCGCGCTCGCCGACGAACTCAGGACCGGGGGGCTGGTGCCCGACGGGCCGGACGGGGACGGCGGGCCGGAGCACCAGCGGACCCGGGGCAGTTCCACCGGGAGGGACGAGGGGGCGCGGGCGTTCATGGACGCGGTCTTCGCGGACTTCGCCCCCGCCCAGGCCGCGGCGGTCCGGCGGGCCCTCGCGCTCCTGGTGGACGACGACCGGTGAGACCGTCGCCCCCGCACGCGGACGACGGGGACGGAAGAGAAGGAAGAGAAGGCAAGAGGAGGAGGGGACGGACATGGACGGGAACCACGCCCACGCCCACACCGGAACGGACACGAGCACAGGCGCAGGCACCAGCACGGGCACCAGCACCGACACCGGCACCGGCACCGGCACCGGCACCGGCACCAGCCGGGCCGACGGGGAGCGGGAGCCCCGGGTGCCCGGTGCGTTCCGGCGGATCGTCGCGCACGAGGCCCGGACGCTGGTCAGCCACGGGCTGTGGCTGACCCGGCGGCGGAACGGGGTCCGGCCGGGCGACCGGGCCTTCGGCTACGCGCGGAGCCAGGCGGCGCTGGTGTACGGCTTGGCCTTCGTGTGTCTGGTGGAGACGGTGGGGCTGGCCTATCTGCTGCGGAACCTGCCCGTCCTGCACACGGTGACGCTGGTGCTGGACGTGTACACGGTGGTGACGGTGCTGGGGATGCAGACGGCGGCCGTCACCCGTCCGCATGTGCTGTCCGGCACCGGGCTACGGGTGCGGCAGGGCGCCCTGGTCGACGTCCGGATACCGCTGACGCAGGTCACCGCGGTGCGGGAGCGGCTGCGGACCTCGGACGGGCGGGTGCCGGGCGAACTGGCGGTGACCGTCGGCGCGCTGACCAACGTGACCGTGGAGCTGGCGGCCCCGCTCACCCGGATCACCCCGCTGGGCCGTACCGACCGGTTCTCGGTGGTGCACCTGTACGCGGACGACCCGGCCGCCCTGGCCACCGCGCTGCGCTCCGCCCTCCCCCCGACGACGACCACCGCGCCCGCACCCCCGCCCGCGCCTGCGCCTGCGCCCACCACGGCCCCTGCCCCCACCCCCGCAACCGGGTGAGCGGAAGGGGACGGCCCGGGCCGGAACACGGCGGCGCCCCGGCCCGGGCCCCGACGGAGAGGTGGGGGGTGCCCGGAACGGGGCGCGGCGGTGCGGGCGCCGGGTCGGCGTCCGGTCGGCTCAGGTCAGGTCAGGTCAGGTCACCGGGGTGGCCTCCCGGTGGGCGCCGGGGACGCCCGGGGTGAGGTCCTCGTCCTCGGGGCCCATGTGCAGCTCCGGCGGGCGGCGGGTGAAGAACCGGGTGCTGATCGCCAGGAGCACCACGCCGACCGCCATCCAGACCAGGCCGACGAGGAAGGTGTCCCCGGTGAGGCTGGTCCACAGCCAGACCGTGCTGGCGAAGCCGAGGCCCGGGAGCAGCCCGTTGACCAGCAGGGAACGCGGGGTCAGGGTCCGTCCGCGACCGATCAGGTAGTGCTTGATCACGCTCAGGTTGACCATCGAGAACGCGGCCAGCGCCCCGAAGTTGATCATGACGACGGCCTGGTCGAGGGTGAGGACCACCGACAGCAGGGCGACGGCGGAGACGGCGATCAGCGCACCGACCGGGGTGCCGAACCGGGGGTTGAGCCGTCCGAAGACCCGTCGGGGCAGCAGTCCGTCCCGGCCCATGGAGAAGATGATCCGGGAGACGCTGGCCTGGGAGACCATCGCGGACCCGATGCAGCCCATCACGTAGACGACGGTGAACGCCGTGCTCATCGCGGAGCCGCCGACCGTGCTCATCAGCTCCGCGCCCGCCGCGTCGGGATCGGAGAAGGAGTGGTCGGGGCGGACCAGCGCGCCGACCCAGGCGACCAGGACGAAGAGCCCGCCGCCGATCGCGGTGGTGAGGATGATGCCGAGCGGCACGGTCCGGCGCGGTTCGTGGGCCTCCTCGGCGAGGGTGGACACCGCGTCGAAGCCGAGGAAGCTGAGGGCGAGGATCACCGCGCCGCCCGCCAGCAGCGACCACTGGTCGGCGGCCGGGACGAAGGAGTCGAAGAGCTGCCCCGCCGGGACGTCCGACTTGGCCCCGGCGAGCCCGACGAACAGGGCCAGCAGCACCGCTGTGGCGCCCATGATGACGGCGGTGATCTTGCTGACGAACTTCACCCCGATCACGTTGAACGCCAGGACCAGCAGCAGCACCGCCACGCTCCACACGCCCTGCGGGACGCCCGGGAACTGGGCGTGCAGATAGATGCCCGCGAGCAGGAACGACACCATCGGCAGGAACAGGTAGTCGAGCATCAGGGTCCAGCCGGTCAGGAAACCGACGTGACCGCCGAACACCTTCTGCGCGTACTTGTAAGCGGAACCCGCCGCCGGGAAACTCCGCACCATGCGGCCGTAACTGTGCGCGGTCAGCAGCATGACCGCGAGCGCCAGTACATAGGCTGCCGGAAGATGCCCCTCGGTTTCCCCGCCCACGATTCCGTACGTCGTGAACACGGCCACCGGGGACATGTAGGTGAGACCGAAAAGAACGATCGCGGGCAGCCTCAGCACTCTCGTCAGCTGAGGCGCTTTCTCCGTCGTGTTACTGGACACCGGCTCGTTTCCTCTCCGCGCCCGTCGGTTCAACGGGGGTTCCATCGATTCCCGAAGAGTGGCAAAACCCCGGCGGTGTGCACATACGCATCTGTACGTATGGCGCGACCGGGGTCCCGCCGCCCCCGGACGGGGCGCGCGGCCGTCGGCACGGCTCGTACGTAATCTTACGGAGTTCGCCGCGCGACCTGGCTCGTTACCGTGGTCACCACGTCCTCCGCCCCTTCCGTCCGGCCTCCGCGCCGGTCCCGGAAGGCCACCGGGAGGGCGGCACCCGGCGAGCGAGCGGAAGGACCCGTACATGTGGCCCGTGGGCTGTGACGCGGCGATGGCGGTGACCGTCGACTTCGACGCCGACGAATTGTGGATCGCCGAGGACCCCGCGAACTCGGCCCGTCCAGGAGTTCTCTCCCAGGCCCGTTACGGAGCACTGGTCGCGGTACCCGCGCTACTGGAATTGTTCGACCGCCTCGACATTCCCGCGACGTTCTTCGTCTGTGGTGGGGACGCCGTCCGCTATCCCGCCGTGCTGGAATCCGTGGCGGCGCGCGGACACGAGATAGGGCACCACGGTCACACCCATCGTTCCCCCCATCTCATGAGCCGGGAGGAAGAGGAAGCGGAACTCGTCCGGGGCCTCGACGCGCTGCGTCCGCTGGCCGGGGAGGTCCACGGGTACCGCTCCCCGTCCTGGGACACCAGCCCGCACACCCTGGACCTGCTCACCGCGCACGGCTTCTCCTACGCGTCGAACATGATGGACGCCGTCGTGCCGTACCTCCATCCCGGTCATCCGCTGGTGGAGGTGCCCGTGCACTGGTCGCTGGACGACGCCCCGCACTTCTGGTTCGACGCGACGAGCTGGAACAAGACGATGCGCTCGGCCCGCGAGGTGGCCGAGGTGTGGGACGAGGAGACCTCCGCGATCCACGCGGCGGGCGGTCTGGTCACCCTGACCGTGCATCCCCAGATCATCGGACGGCCGGGACGGCTGCGGATGCTGGAGGCGTATCTGACCCGGCTGCGCGCCGACCCCCGGCTGTGGTTCGCCCGGGGCCGGGAGATCGCCGCCGCCGTCCGCGAGGCGGAGGTCCCGGCATGACCGCCCCGGCTCCCACGGCCGGTGCCGACACGGCCGCCGGTCCGGCCCCCGCCCGGCGCCGCGCCGCCCTGGTCACCGGCGCGGCCCGGGGCATCGGCCGGGCCGTCGCCGCCCGGCTGCTCGACGGCGGCTGGAACGTGCTGCTCGCCGACGTCGACGCCGCCGGGGTGACGGAGACCGCCCGGGCGCTGGACCCCACCGGACGCCACGCGGTCGCGGTCGCCGCCGATGTGGCGGAGACCGCCCCCGGCACCGGCGCCGCGCTGCTGGCGGCCCGGGCCGTGGAGGCGTTCGGCGGGCTGGACGCGCTGGTCGCCAACGCGGCCGTCGGCGGACCGGACACCCCGCTGCTGGACACCCCCGACGAGGCGGTGCGGCGGGTGTTCGAGATCAACTTCTTCGGGGTGCTGCGCTGCGCCCGGGCCGTCGCGCCACTGCTGGGACGGGACGGGGAACGCGGCCGGATCGTCGTCCTGGGCTCGCTGTTCGCCCAGACGCCGACCCCCGGCGCGGGCGCCTACAGCGCGTCGAAGGCCGCCGTCCAGTCGCTGATGGCGACCCTGTCGGTGGAGCTGGCAGAGGTCGCCACCGTGAACTCCGTCGCCCCCGGCTACGTGATGACGGAGATGCACCGCGAGGAGCTGGCCGCACGGGCCCGCCGCAGCGGTCGCACCCCCGACGAGGAGCGGCGGCGCGTGGTGGCGGCCGTCCCCCTGGCGCGGCACGGCACCGGGGCCGACGTCGCGGACGCCGTCCACTTCCTGCTCTCCGGAGCCGACTACGTCACCGGTCAGACCCTCAACGTCAACGGAGGAGTGCTCACCTCATGAGCGACACACCGAAAGCACCGCGCCGACTGGTCGTGACGGGCGCCGGTTCGGGCATCGGGCGGGCCACCGCCGACCGCGCCCACCGCCTCGGCTGGACGGTCGCCGGACTCGACCTGCGGCCCGGGGACACCGCCCCGTACCCGGTGTCCGGCTGCGACGTCGGCGACGAGGAGTCGGTGCGCGCCGCCTTCGACGGGATCGGACGGCGGTGGGACGGGCACGCCCCGGACGCGGTGGTGCACTGCGCGGGCGTCTACCGCTTCCGGCCCGCCGTCGAGACCTCCGCCGCCGACTGGGACGCGGTGGTCGGGCTGAACGCCCGGGGCTCGCTGCTGGTGGCCGCCGAGGCGGCCCGGCGGATGCGGGCGCGCGGCACCGGCGGCAGCGTCACCCTGCTCTCCTCCATCGCGGCGTCGCGCGGTGACGCGGGCGAGCCCAGCGCCGCGTACAGCGCCAGCAAGGGCGCGGTGGAGGCGCTGACCCGGCAGCTCGCCGTGGAGTGGGGGCCGGACGGCGTCCGCTGCAACGCCGTCGCCCCGGGGGTGATCGACACCCCGATGACGACGGTGTCGGCCGATCCGGAGTCCCTCGCGGGGGTCCTCGGACGGATCCCGGCCCGACGGCTCGGCACCGCCGACGAGGTGGCGCGGGTGTGTCTGTTCCTCGCCTCCGAGGACGCCGCGTACGTCAGCGGCGTCGTGGTCGCGGTCGACGGCGGGCAGGGCGCGGCGTGAGCGGCGGGGCGCGGGCCGCGCACACCGCGTACCCCCCGGCGCTGGTCGTCCGGACGGAGGGCGGGCCGCTGGAGCGGGGCCGTCAGTACGGGGCCGCCACCAAGGAGCGGGTGGGGGCGAGTCTGACCGCGTACGAGGAGGTGTACGCCCGGTTCGCCGGGCTGACCTGGGCCGGGGCGACCCGGCTGGCGCGGACGTACCTCCCGGCGCTGGAGCGGTTCGAGGAGCGGTACCTGGCGGCGGACGGTCCGCGCGCCGGGGCGGGCTACCTGGCGGAGATGCGCGGGGTCGCGGAGGGCGCGGGGGTGTCGTTCGAGGACGTCCTGGCGCTGAACCTGCGCACCGAGATCCTGTTCTCCGGCAAGGCCCGCCGGATCGCGGCGGCCCGGACGGCGGCGGAGCGGGGGATGCCGGGCGGACGGCCGCCCGCCGAGTGCACCTCGTTCTGCGATCTGCGGGGACCGGAGCCGGTGGTGGGGCAGAACTGGGACTGGATCCCGTTCTCGCACGACACGGTGGTGGTGCTGGAGTCCGCGCCGGACCGGGGCCCCCGGTGGGTGTCGGTGGTCGAGGCGGGGCTGCTCGCCAAGTTCGGGACCAACGCGGCGGGCGTCACCGTGCTGACCAACGCGCTGGTCACCTCGCGGGACGTGGGCGAGGCGGGGCTGCCGTACCACCTGGTGCTGCGGGCGCTGCTGGACTCGCCGTCGCTGGCCGACGGGGTGGAGCTGCTGAGGGAAGTGCGGCGGTCGTCCTCGGCGAACTACCTGCTGGTGGGGGACGGCCGGGCGGTCGACGCGGAGACCCGGCCGGGCGGTCCCGGGGAGGTGTCCTGGACCTCGGTGGAGCGCGGCGGGTTCCTGGTGCACGCCAACCACTTCCACGCCGGTGACGGGGACTTCGGCTCGGTGGCGGAGGACCTCGGGCCCCGGGTGATGCCGGACTCGCCGTTCCGGCGGGCGCGGGCGGAGCGGCTGGCCGAGCTGATGCCCGAGCCCTCGCTGGCCGGGTGGCACGAGGTGCTGAGCGACCACGAGAACTACCCCGACGCGCTGTGCTGCCACCCCGACGAGCGGCAGGAGCCGCTGGAGCGGGGGTCGACGGTGGCCAGCGCGGTGTTCCTGCCGGAGCGGCGGGAGATGCACCTGGCGCTGGGTCATCCGTGCGCGGCGCCCCGGGTGGCGTACCGCTACGGGGAGTTCTTCGCGGGCGGCGACGGCGTCGGCGTCGGCTGAGGCTCCGTTCCCGGCCCGGGCCCGACGGGTTCCGGCCCGGACCCGACGGGTTCCGGCCCGGGCCCGGACCCTTCCCGGGGGCAGGCGGCCGGTACCGGTCCCCCGGGCCCTCGGACGGGCGGGGCCGTCAGGTGGGCAGGAGTTCCTGCCCCTCCGTGGAGAGCCGGTAGGTGCGGGTCGGCTGGGCGAGGCTGGGGTCGCCCGTCTCGTCGGGGTAGCCGGAGACGGCCTGGCCGGGCGAGGCGAAGAGATAGGTGCCGTTGACGCCCCGGTAGGCGGAGTCCCGCAGATACGCGCCGACCGCCTCGGGGCGCAGCGAGCCGGTGATGGAGAACGCCGCGTGCGCCAGCCGCACCTGGTCGTAGGCGGCGCTGGCCTGGCTGCGGCCGGGCGGGACGCCGAACGCGCGCGCGTACCGCTCGCTGAAGCGCCGTCCCAGGGGGTCGTCGGGGCGGCCGGTGACGGTGGACCAGATGACCTGTCCCCCACGGTGTTCGATGCGGCGGGCGAAGCCCGGCACCGAAGGGGTGTAGATGTGGTAGGTCAGCTGGTCGGGGCGGTGCCGGGTGAGGGCGTTCTGGAGGGCTGCGGCGGTCTCCACGCTCAGATGGGAGACGACGACGAGTTCCGGCCGGTCGGCGAGGACCTCCCGGGCCAGCTCGTCCACGTGGTCGACGGTGAGGCCGACCCGGTGGGCGCTGGCGACGCTCCAGCCCGTCCGGCGCACCCGGGCGGTGAAGGTGTCGTCGGTGATCGCGCAACCGTAGCCGTCGAGTTCGACGAGGGCGAGCCGGGGGTGGTCGGCGCTGCCGGTCGCGGGGTGGCCCCGGAGGTAGCCGAGGAGCGCGGACCGGTAGGCGGTCTCGGAGGGGCAGGTCTGGAAGACGTGGCCGAGGCGGCGGGGGTCGGCGCGGACCGCGTCCACGCTGCGGGTCCAGGTGTTGGTGTGCAGGAAGGTCCGGCCGAAGTCGGCGGCGAACGCGAACACCTCGGGGCTCAGCGCGCTGGCGTAGCTGCTGGTGACGGCGTCCACGTCGGCCCCGGTCAGCTCCCTGAGCGCGTCCTCGACGGACTCCGGGTCGAAGGGGTCGATGTGGACGGTGAGGTGCTCCACGGACCGGCCGTGGTCGTGGCGGAGCGCGTTGATGTCGCGGACGGCGAGGGCGGCGCCCCGGGCGGACTCCCGGCCGTCGGCGGCGAACGCCCCGCCGACCACGATGGTGCCGATCCGGACGGAGCGCCGGGCGGCACGGCCGGTGACGGCGGGGACGGGACGGACCCGGCGGGCGACCGGGACGCCGGGGGCGGTGGCGGCGTGCCGTTCGACGTCGAGGACCCGGACGCCGCCGCGCTGCTCGGCTCCGCCGGGCAGGGGCAGCCGGATCAGGTCGCGGTCGACGGCGAGGGCGCTGAGCCCGGCCCGGGAGTCCTGGTCGAGCTTCCTCAGCAGCCGTTCGACCTGGGTGGTGACGGTGCGGATGCTGGTGCCGAGACGGCTGGACACCTCCCGGTTGGAGAGGCCGAGGGCCACCAGCGAGATGATGTCGACCTCCCGGGCGGTGAGCCCGGCGGGCGGACCCGGCAGCGGGCTGGTCCGCAGGGTGACGACGGGGTCCCCGCCGTCCCCGCCGTCCCCGCCGGACGGGGCGCGCGCCTCCAGACGGCAGCGGAACCAGTGACCGTCCTCGCACCACAGGAACCGGGCCTCGGTGAGCCCGGCGGCGTGGAACCCGGCGACCCGGCGCAGCAGCGCGGGGCTGGGCCCGGCACCCGGGCCCGGGGCACCGGTGGCGGCGGATGCGTCCGTGTCGCTGGGGGTGCCGGAGGCGGCGGTGGCGGCAGAGGTGCCCATGACGCCGGAGATGGCGGAGGTTCCGGAGGTGACCGGAGCCGGGGCCGGAGCTGAGCCGGAGGCGGCGGAGGCCCCGGAGTCCGGTCCGGTGGCGGGGACGGTGAGGGTGACGTCCCAGGTCTCGTCAGGGGGCAGCGGGGGCTGGTGCGACGGCACGGTCCTCATTCCTCTCGCCCGAGCGGTCCGCACGGACGCCGACCATGCGGTGGAAACCCCCGCGTACGCACCCTAACCGGGCGGGGGCGACCGAGGCCAGGGTCATCCGTCCCGAGGCAGGCGCGACGACCTGGAGCCGCGTGACGGCCACGGTCGGTGTCCGAGGCCGGGCGGGGGCGCGCAGCGCATAGGCTGGACGGCCGGGGCGTGCCCGCCCCGGCGCCGTCCCCACACCTCCCCTGGAGAAGCCCGTGCTCGTGCTGTTGCCGCCGTCCGAGGGGAAGGCCGCCGCGGGCCGGGGCGCTCCGCTGAAGCCCGAGGGGCTGTCGCTGCCGGAGCTGGCCCCCGCGCGGGCGGCGGTGCTGGACGCGCTGGAGGAGCTGTGCCTCGGGGACGAGGAGAAGGCGCGGACCGCGCTGGGGCTGAGCGAGGGGCAGCGGGCGGAGGTCGCGAAGAACGCCGCCCTGCGCACGGCGGGGGCCCGTCCGGCCGGGGAGCTGTACACGGGGGTGCTGTACGACGCGCTGGACCTGGCCTCGCTGGACCCGGCGGCCAAGCGGCGGGCGACCCGCTCGCTGCTGGTGTTCTCGGGGCTGTGGGGCGCGGTGCGCGTCAACGACCGGATCCCCCCGTACCGCTGCGCGATGGGGGTGCGGCTGCCGGGACTGGGGGCGCTGGGCCCGTACTGGCGGACGGTGATGGACGGGGCGCTGCCCGGGGCGGCGGGCCGGGGGCTGGTGCTGGACCTGCGGTCGTCGGCGTACGCGGCGGCGTGGAAGCCGTCGGGCGAGGTCGCCGGGCGGACGGCCACCGTGCGGGTGCTGCACGCGCAGTGGGTGGACGGGGTGGAGAAGCGGTCCGTGGTGAGCCACTTCAACAAGGCGACGAAGGGCCGGATCGTCCGTTCGCTGCTGACGGCCGGGGCGGACCCGAAGGGGCCCGCGCAGTTGGTGGAGGCGCTGCGGGACCTCGGGTACGTGGTGGAGGCCCGGGAGCCCGCGCGGGCCGGGACCCCCTGGGCCCTGGACGTCGTGGTGACCGAGATCCACTGAACGTCCGTTGCGCACCACGCAACAGGCTTTGCGCACACTGCTCACTCAGCGGCAGGATGACGCCATGACTTCCTCGCAGCCCGCCCCGTCCCCGTCCGCTCCCGCCCAGGCGCCCGTCCCCGCCTCGGCCCTGGACCTCGCCCCGGTGATCCCGGTGGTCGTGGTGCGGAACGCCGCCGACGCCGTCCCGCTGGCGCGGGCCCTGGTCGCGGGCGGGCTGCCCGCCATCGAGGTGACCCTGCGGACCCCCGCCGCGCCGGACGCGATCCGGGCGATCGCCGCGGAGGTGCCGGGCGCGGTGGTCGGGGCCGGGACGGTGACCCGCCCGGAGCACGCCGCCGCGGCGGTCGCCGCCGGGGCGCGGTTCCTGGTCAGCCCCGGCTCGACGCCCGGGCTGCTGGACGCGATGCGGGAGACCGGGGTGCCGTTCCTGCCCGGGGTCTCCACCGCCTCGGAGGTCCTGGCGCTGCTGGAGCGCGGGGTCACCGACCTGAAGTTCTTCCCGGCCGAGGCGGCGGGCGGCACCGCGTATCTGAAGTCGCTGGCCGGACCGCTCCCCCAGGCCCGTTTCTGCCCCACCGGCGGCATCGGCCCCGGCAGCGCCCCCGCCTATCTGGCGCTGCCGAACGTGGCCTGCGTGGGCGGCTCCTGGATGCTCCCCGAGGACGCGGTGCGCGCCGGGGACTGGGACCGCGTCGAGGCACTGGCCCGCGAGGCCGCCGCCCTGGGCACCCCCCGCTGACCCCTCCGCCGGGCACCACGGGATCTCCCGGCGGACACCACCCGACCCCGACGGAGGTCACCGGACCCCGACGGACACCACGGCCCGTCCACACCTCGGGCGGGGACGGGCCGGGTCAAGCGCCCGACGGGCGACGGACGGCCCGGTCCGGCCCGTGAGGCCGTCAGCGCAGGTGGGCCGTCTCGTTGAACAGCCGCACGCTGGCGTTGCCGTCCCGGAAGTAGGCCACCACCGACAGCGCGGCGGCGGACAGTTCCATCCGGAACATCGAGGTGGCCGGGGCGCCGAGCGCCAGCCGGAGCAGGGTCTTCACCGGGGTGACGTGGGTGACGACGAGGACCGTGCGGCCCTCGTACCGGGCGAGCAGCCGCTCCCGGGCCCGCTCCACCCGCTCGGCGACCTGCTCGAAGCTCTCGCCGTCGCCGGTGGGCCGGGCGGACGGGTCGCCGAGCCAGGCGGTGAGGTCCTCGGGGTGCCGTTCCCGGACCTCCCCGAAGGTCAGTCCCTCCCAGGCCCCGAAGTCGGTCTCGCGCAGGTCCTCGTCGGTGGTCACCGTCAGTCCGAGCCGGTCGGCGGCGGCCCGCGCGGTCTCCTGGCAGCGCCGCAGCGGCGAGGAGACCACGGCCTGGACGGTGCCCCGGGCGGCCAGCGCCTCGGCGGTGAGCACCGCCTGCGCGCGGCCCGCCGCGGAGAGCACCGGGTCCTCGGTGCCCCCGCTGCCGGAGAACGCCTTGGACGCGGTCAGCGCGGTCTCGCCGTGCCGCAGCAGGACCAGGGTGGTGGGCGCGCCCAGGTCGGCGGAGGGGCCCCAGCCGGTGGTCGGGGTCCGCCCGGTGCGCTCCCCGGCGGCGGCGACGTTGCGCGCGGCACGCAGATCGGCCCCGGCCCGCGCGGCGCCGGACGCCGTCGGGTCACCGCTCGCGGCCCGGCCACCGGTACCGGCGCCCGTACCGCCAGCCGTACCCGTACCGCCCGCCGTACCCGTACCGGCCGCACCGCCCGTACCCGCCGTGCCGCCGGAGCGGCCCGTCGAGGCCAGGGCGGCGCGGGCGCGGGCGGCGCCCGCCGTGGCGTCGCCCGGGGTGCGCTCCTCCGCCGTCGCGCGGGCCCCGGCGCGGGAGGCGCCGAGGTCCGCGGTGGAGGCGGACGGCGACCAGCGCTCGCCGCGCTTGCCCGCGTCCATCGCCTCGTTGGCCAGCCGGTCGGCGTGCTTGTTGCGCTCGCGGGGGATCCACTCGTAGGCGACCCGTCCCGGCGGGTAGACCGAGGCGGCCTCGGCGGCGAGCGGCTTCATGTCGGGGTGCTTGATCTTCCAGCGGCCCGACATCTGCTCCACCACGAGCTTGGAGTCCATCCGCACCCGTACCGGGACGGCGGGGTCCAGCGCGTGCGCGGCGCGCAGCCCCGCGATCAGGCCCCGGTACTCGGCGACGTTGTTCGTGGCCACGCCGATGTACTCGGCGGCCTCCGCGAGGGTCTCCCCGGTCGCCGTGTCGATGACGACGGCGCCGTAGCCCGCGGGGCCCGGGTTGCCCCGGGAACCGCCGTCGGCCTCGACCGTGAACCGCCGCTCGGAGGACGACACCCGCCCGCCCTACAGCCCGGACTCGGCGGTGCGGACCAGGATGCGGCTGCAGTTCCCGCATCGCGCGACCGTGTCCCGGGGGGCGGTGCGCACCTCGTTCAGCTCGGTGATGTCCAGTTCCAGACGGCAGCCCTCGCAGCGCCGCTGGAAGAGCCGGGCCGCGCCGATGCCGCCCTGCTTCTCCCGCAGCCGGTCGTAGAGCTTGAGGAGGTCGTCCGGGATGGTGGCGGCGATCAGCCCGCGCTCCTTGGCGGCGGCGTCGGCCTCCGCGGCCAGTTCGCCGTCGGCGGCGTCCCGGCGGGCGGCGGCGTCGTCGGCCTTGGCCTGGACGGCGGTGACCCGGGCGGTCAGCTCGGTGACCCGCTCCTGGGCGGACTCCCGCCGCTCCATGACCTCCAGGACGACGTCCTCCAGGTCACCCTGGCGCTTGGCGAGCGAGACGATCTCGCGCTGGAGGTTCTCCAGGTCCTTGGGGCTGGAGACCGCTCCGGAGTCCAGCCGCTGCTGGTCACGGGCGGCGCGCTGGCGGACCTGGTCGACGTCCTGTTCGGCCTTGGTCTGCTCGCGGGCGCAGTCGCCCTCCTCGGTCTGCGCGGCGACGAGCAGGTCGCGGAGCTGGGCGAGGTCCTTGGTCAGCGACTCGATCTCGGCGTGCTCGGGCAGCGACCTGCGCTTGTGCGCGAGCTGCTGGAGACGGACGTCCAGGGCCTGGACGTCGAGGAGTCGGAGCTGGTCGGCGGGCGCGGCGTTCAGTTGGGGGCTCCCGGGTCGTTGGTGGTGGCCAGTGGTGGTGCGGACGCCGCGTGGGCGGTCCAGGGGTCGGTGACCGTCCGGGAGACGTACGTGCGCAGTCCCCAGCCGTGACGGTCGGAGATCGTGTCGAGCTGGGCGGCGGCCAGCTCGCACCAGGGCCACTCGGTGGCCCAGTGCGCCGCGTCGAGCAGGGCCAGCGGAGCGTGCTCCCTGGCCTCGGACGCCGGGTGGTGCCGCAGGTCGGCGGTGAGGAAGGCGTCCACGCCCGCCGCCCGCACGTCCGCGAAGAGGCTGTCGCCGGAGCCGCCGCTGACGGCGACCGTGCGGACCAGCGCGTCGGGGTCGCCCGCCACCCGGACGCCCTGCGCGGTGGCGGGCAGCCGCTCGGCGGCCCGGGCGGCCAGCTCGCGGACGGTCAGCGGATGGTCGAGCGCGCAGATCCGGCCGAGGCCGCGACGGCCCGACGGATCGGTGGGGTCGGGCACCAGCGGGCCGGTGACCCGGAGGTCCAGGGCCCCGGCGAGCGCGTCGGAGACCCCGGGGTCGGCGCGGTCGGCGTTGGTGTGGGCGACGAGCAGCGCCACGTCGTTCTTGATCAGCGTGTGGACGACCCGGCCCTTGAAGTGGGTGGCCGCGACCGTCGTGGTGCCCCGCAGATAGAGCGGGTGGTGGGTGACCAGCAGGTCGACGTCCAGCCGGACCGCCTCGTCGGCGATCTCCTGGACGGGGTCCACGGCGAACAGCACCCGGCGGACCTCGGCGTCGGGGTCGCCGCAGACGGGACCGACCGCGTCCCACCCCTCGGCCCGCTCGGGGGGCCACAGGGCGTCGAGCGCGGCGATGACTTCAGACAGGCGGGGCACGGGCCAAGGCTACCTGGCCCGCGCGCTCCGCCGGACGGCCGATCCCCGCCGCGCGCGACGGGAGGACGGCACGGCGCGGGTCGCCGGGCCGGGGCACGACCGTCAGCGTTTTCCCGTCCGGAACACCTGATGGCCACCCTTTGTGGTGAATATCGGGCGACGCGTGCAACGGCCGTGCGTGCGAAAACCTAGCTTCGTCGCCGGAGGTGACCGAACCATGACGGTCTGTGCCAGCGAGACCAGTGCCGGAGACGGCGAACCAGGCGAACCATCCGCACCGCCCGCACCACCGCCCACGCCATCCGGGCCCCCCGGCCCCGGCACCGGCCCCGGCCCCGGCCCCGCCGGTCCACCGGGGACCCGCCGGGGATCGGGGGCCCTCGTGATCGCCGAGGACGGCGGTTACGCGGCGCGGCTGACCAGGGCGGCGGGAACGGCGGACCGCTGGTTCCCCGAGCGGTGGACGCTCGACGGCCCCGAGCCGTACGCGGTGCCGCTGCCGGGGCGGCGGCCGGAGGCGGCGGAGACCGAGGTCCAGCCGATGGCCGACGGCCGGGTGCTGGTGCGGCGGGCGGTCGCCGACCGCCATGAGTTCTCGCTGGTGTACCCGACCGGCCCGACCACCGGCGAGGTGCGGCTGGGGGCGCTGGAGCACGGTCCGCCGTCCGCCCGCTGGAGCCTGCTGCCGCCCGCGCCCGGCGGGACCCGCGCCTACGCGCTCGGCGCCGAGGGGGACGTCAGCCGGGTGTGGCTGGTCGCGGGCGGCGCGGGCCCGGAGCTGGT
This sequence comes from Streptomyces sp. JNUCC 64, assembly GCF_054484115.1. NCBI lineage: Bacteria > Bacillati > Actinomycetota > Actinomycetes > Kitasatosporales > Streptomycetaceae > Streptomyces > Streptomyces sp. JNUCC 64. Next base: position 6,050,663 of record NZ_CM137015.1, on the reverse strand, counting down.
GGCCGAGGTCCCCGGGCGTTGCTCGGGCGGCGCCTGGCTGGACCGGACGGGACGGCTGCTGGCCCTGGACCGGGAGCTGGCGGGGCGGACCAAGGCGGTCTCCGTCGACCTGGGGCAGGGCGGCGCGGCGTCCCCGCTGCTCCAGATCGCCCGGGACAGCACCGACCGGGTGCTGCTCGCCGATCCGGACAGCGGGCTGCTGCTGATCCGCTCGGACGCTCCCTCGCCCGGCCGGGAGCGGCTGGGCTGGGGGGTGCTGGGCAGCACGCTCCCGGTGCGGTTCCCCGAGTGCCTGCGGCTGGCGGGCCGGGTGGTGACCCCGTTCGCGGTCCAGCCGGGACAGGCGCTGGCCCCGGAGGAGTGCGGGGTCGCCCTGCGGATCGACGGCCCGGGCGGGAGCTGGCCGGGCGTCTGGCGTCCGGCCGAGCGGACGGTGCGTCAGCTGCGGCCGCCGCAGGGCTGGTTGGCCGGGTCAGGACTGTGGACCCGGGAGGGCGAGCTGCGGCTGCCCTACGCCACCCGGGCGGTGCCGTGCGGGGTGGCCCGGCTGACGCCCGCCGTACTGGCCTCGGCGGAACCGGTTCCGGTGGCGGCGCCCCCGCCCGTACCGGTGGCGGCGCCCGGCCCGGTTCCGGTGGCGACTCCCGTGACGGTGCCGGTGTCGGCGCCCGGCCCGGTTCCGGTGGCGGCGCCCGTGCCGGTGGGCGCGACGGTTCCGGTGACGGGGCCCGCGTCGATGGCGGGGCCCGTACCGGTGAGGGTTCCGGGTCAGGGGCCGGGGCCGTCGGGGTCCGGTCCGCTGGTTCCCAGGCCGTCAGGGGCCGGTCCGCTGGTTCCCGGTCCGGCGGGGCCCGGTCCGGCGATGGCTTCCGGTCCGCCCCTGCCCGGCCCGGCGGCCCCCGTGGCGACGGTGACGGTCCCCGGCCGGTCGGCCTCCCGTCCGGGAACAGCTCCCGGCCCGGCCGACGGGGCGGTGGGCGCGGACTCGGTGGCGGTGGCCCCTCCGGTGACGGCGGCGGCACCGGAGGAACCGGGGCTCCCGGGGCTCCCGGGGACAGCTGAGACGCGGGGGGCCCGAGCGGCGCCGGGGACTCCGGGGCCGACGGAAGCACCGGAGTCATCGGAGACACCAGAGACACCGGAGGTACCGGAGGCACCGGAGGCACCCGGGACGGGGAGACCCTCTTCGGTCGAGGCCCCCGTACCGAAGGGTCCGGTGGTTCCCGGCCCGGCCGGTCCGGTGGCGGACGGAGTGACGTTGGTGCGGTGCGCCACCGGGTCGGGGGTGTGGCCGGGGGCCGGGGCGGTGGTGGGCGCGACGGGCACCGCGCGACCGGTCCCGTTGCAACAGTCTCCGCTCACCGGGCGGGTACCGCTCGGTGGTTGACGGACCGCCCGTTAGAATCACCCGGCTGTTGTGAAGATCGTTCTACGGGGTGAACCTTTCCGATGACCGAGACCCAGACGGACCCGACCGCCGAGCCGCGTGAGGCCGTGGACGCCACAGGCCACGGCAAGCACCGAGGGGCGGTCGCCGCCCACGACAGGGAGGAGGAGCCGCACGGCAGGCACCGCAAGCCGGACGCCTCCTCCCCCGCGTAGCGGGACACCGCACCATCCGACGGCCCCGCTCCGGCGGGGCCGTCGTCGCGTCCGGGGCCGTCCGGCGGCCCGGGCTCCCGGACGAACGGGCGGGCCACCAGGCCGACGACCGGGTGAGCGGACGGACGACCGGGCGGGCGGCTGGGCGACCGGGCGACCGGGTGCGGGGACCAGGCGGAGGCGGGGCGGCGAACGGGCGGTCAGATCTCGACGCAGGTCCGCAGCGCCGTGCCGGACCGCATCTGGTCCACCGCGTCGTTGACGTCCGCGAGCGGCACCCGGTGGCTGATCAGGCCCGCGAGGTCGATCCGGCCCGCCCGCCACAGCTCCACGGTCCGCCGGTAGGAGCGCGCCGCGTCCCCGCCCCCGTACATGGAGGGCAGGATGCGCTTCTCGTCGAAGAACAGCTCGAACATGCTGAGCTTGAGGTAGTCGTCCGGGGCGCCCGCGCCCACCACGCAGAGCGTGCCGCCGCGCCGGGTGGCGTCGTACGCGGCACGGGCGGTGTCCGAGCGGCCCACCACCTCGAAGACGTGGTCGAAGCCCTCGCCACCGGTGATCCGCTGCCGGGCGTCGTCGAGTTCCCCGGGGGCCACCGCCTCGTCGGCGCCGAACCGCAGGGCGGCCTCGCGCCGGAACGGGACCGGGTCGACGGCCACCACCCGGGCGGCGCCGCTGAGCCGCGCGCCCTGGAGGACGGAGAGCCCGACGCCGCCGCAGCCGATCACGGCGACCGAGGAACCGGCCTCCACCCGGGCGGTGTTGAGCACCGCGCCGAGTCCGGTGGTGACCGCGCAGCCGATCAGGGCGGCGAGGTCGTAGGGCAGGTCGTCGGGGATGGGGACCGCGCCCGCCGCGTCCACCACGAGTTCCTCGGCGAAGGTGCCGTTGCCGGTGAAGCCGAACACCGGGCCGTCGGGGCGGCGGAAGTTGGGGGTGCGGGCGCCCCGGAAGCCGGTCAGACAGAGCTGGGTCTGACCGCGCAGGCAGGAGGGGCAACGGCCGCAGGACGGCAGCCAGCCGATGAGGACCCGGTCGCCGGGGCGCACCGCGCTCACCCCGTCGCCCACCTCGACGACGTCACCGGCGCCCTCGTGGCCGGGGACGAACGGCACGGGCTGGCGGAGGGTCCCGTTCATCGCGGAGAGGTCGGAGTGGCACAGTCCGGTGGCCCGCATCCGGACGCGCACCTTGCCGGGACCGAAGCCGACGGCCTCGACGTCGTCGTGGACCACCAGGCGGGACTGTCCCGTCTGGTGCAGGACGGCTGCGCGCACACCGCGCTCCCCTCTCCGGACCGGCGTCCGGACGGTCGGACCGGACGGGACCGGTCGGGCGCGCTCGGAAGCGGGCGCGGGGCGTCCGGAGCGCCGGCCCGGGCTGGCCACCCGGCGCGTCCGGAACGGGTCCAACCTTCCTCAGTCTAGAACGCGTTGCGAGGGGCGGCGACGCGTGCCGGACGGCCCCGGAGGGCTATCCGCCGGACGGTGCGGGCGGGTCCAGCAGTTTGCCCAGCAGACGGGTGAGCTGGGCGCGTTCGGTGGACGTGAGGGCGTGGAAGGCGTCGTCCAGGAAGGCGGGCACCGTCGCCTCGGCGCGGGCGAGCGCGGCCCGGCCGCCGTCCGTGACGGTGACGGCGTAGGCGCGGCGGTCCCCGGCGGCGCGCTCCCGGCGGACGTGGCCGTCCCGTTCCAGGGAGTCGCAGAGCCCGACCATCACCGTGCGATCGATGCGGAGCTCGTCGGCGAGGACCCGCTGGGAACACGGGCCGGTCGCCACCAGCATCCGCAGGACGAGGTGCTGTCCGACGCCGAGCCCGATCCCGCGCGCATGGGCCTCGGCGGCCCGGGCGACGGCGGAGGAGGCGCGGCAGAGCGCGATGTCGGGGCGCTCGGCGGCGAGCCGGGGGAAGTAGGGGAGGCGGTCGTCCCCGGGGTCGCGGGGGCGGTCCGGCGCGGCGGGGGACGGCATGGCATCGACTCCTTCGGCGGGGCGGTTCCCGGACGGCGGCCCCAGTCGGCCCCGACCGGGCACGACCGGGCACGACCGGGCACGACCCTAACAAAGTCGTCCGCAAGCGGATCGTTTGACCGCCGATCATCGGGACTCATATGCTCGCCGATGATCCGCTGACAGACGATCGGTACACAGACGGAACAGGAGCCCTCCATGACGCTGGACCTGACCCCCGACGAACTGCTCTCCACCACCCGCGCGGTCCGCAAGCGCCTCGACCTGGACCGGCCCGTCCCCCGGCGGTTGATCGAGGAGTGCGTCGACCTGGCGACGCAGGCCCCCACCGGACGCAACCGGCAGCGCTGGCACTTCGTCGTGGTCACCGACGCCGAGCGGCGGCTCGCGGTCGCCGACCTCTTCCGCCGGGCCCTGACCACCGGGGGCGGCGCGCCGCCGAACGAGCGGGACCTGCGGCGGATGTACGCGCACCCCGGCTCGATGGAACGCATCTCGGACGGGCTGCGGCACCTGTACGAGAACGCGCACCGGGTGCCCGCGTTCGTGATCCCGGCCGTCGAGGGGCGCACCGACCGCGCCTCCGTCCTCGACCAGTCGATGACCTGGGGGTCGATCCTCCCGGCGGTGTGGAGCTTCATGCTGGCCGCCCGGGCGCGGGGCCTCGGCACGGTGTGGACGACCGCCCAGGGGCCGCTGGAACGGGAGCTGTCCGAGGTCCTCGGGGTGCCCTACGACGAGGTGATGCTCGCCGCGTTCGTCCCGCTGGCGTTCACCCTCGGCACCGACTTCCGCCCCGCCCGCCGGGTGCCCCGGGACCAGGTCCTGCACTGGCAGGGCTGGTAGCGGGTGACGGCCCGGCGCACGCCGGGCGCCCGTGCCCCCGTCCCGCACGCCCGGCGCGTACCGACGTGACCCGGCACGTCCCGGAGCGATCCGGAGCGACCCGCAGCGATCCGGAGCGGCAGACGCGTCCCGGAGCGACGATTTTCAGACACCGTGCGCACGGGGAGCGTCGTGTCCCCCTTCGCTCCCGCGCGCGGGCCCGCGCGCCAACGCTTCGCGCGGGGACGCTCCTGAGCAGGGCCGGGGTTCCCCGGGGGCGCTTTCGCGCCGGGCCGTGTCTCCCGCCCCCCGCGACCCCACCGGGTTGCGCCTAGGGTGATCACCGTGCCCGGCGGGTTCCAGCCATCCGCCCCTCGCACACCTTGACCGGTCTCGGGGGAAACCGTCACCACAGTGGACGTCACCGTGCCACGGCGCCGGAGCGCGCCGTCCGCGCCGACGCTTCCGCCGTCGCCACACGTCCCCGCCCGGCCGGGGTGTACCCCGTCACCACCGCGAGGACCGGGCCCGAAGCGCCAGCAGCCGGAGGAGACCCAGGTGTCGAAGCACGGAAGGCCGTTCCGCACGGCCCCGACCCGGACGGGCACGGCGGCCCCGACCCCGACCGGCACCGCCCCGGCGGGCACGACCCCGACGGGCACGGCGGCCCCGAGGGCCGCGAAGGCCGCCGCCGCGCCCCCGGGTGGCGGCCCCGGCCGCTCCGCCGTCCCCGCCCGGGAGGCCAGGTGACCGGGCGGGGACGGGGAACCCGTCTCGCGGACCGGCTGACGAACACCTCCGTCGCCGCCTTCCTGGCGACCGCCGGGATCGTCGCGGGGGTGTTCGTCGGCGGCTCGGGACTGGGCAACGTCGTCGCGGGCTGCGGGTTCAACAGCGACGCCTATCCGTCCGAGACCGCCGAGGAATGGGCCGCCCACGCCGACCAGGTCGTGGTGGCCACTCCGGTGGAGGAACGGGACGGCGAGCGGCGGGAGTTCACGGGCGGGATCTTCCGCTACCAGATGGACCGCGAGGTGAAGCTCCGGAACGAGAAGACCCTGTGGAGCGCGGAGCGCCCCAGACGCTCGATCGGCACCGGCTTCGAGCTGGTGGCGCCCGGCTGGAAGGTGTTCCGGAAGAGCGGCGCCCGGTTCAAGAGCACCACCTCGGACGCCCCCCGGCTGGAGACAGGCCACACCTACCTCCTCGCCCTCCGCTGGGACGCGGGTCGGTGGACCGTCCTCGGGGAGGGCGCGGCGATCCCGTTCGACGACGGGACGGTGGGCCGGGGCGAGTGGTGCGGACGGGTCCTCGCACCGGAGGACGTGGCCCGGGGCGAACTCTTCTCCCGCCCGGACGACACCAGCCTCGAAGAGGTGACGCACGGGCGCGGCATCGAGGACGTCCTCCGTGAACTCCGCCGCGCGGAAAGGGAGTAGACCCGTCTACGGCCGACGGGCCAGCAGGAAGCACTGCGGGGCGCGTTCGGGGAACGAGCCGTCCGTGTCGGGCTGGCGGAGGGTGCTGGACCGCACCGACAGGCCCGCCCCGGTGAGCAGCTCCGCCATCCGCTCCGGGGTCCGCCGGTGGAAGTCCAGCCGGACCGGGTGCCCGAGGCCCTCGGTGAGCCGCAGGGTGTCGGTGCCGGACTGGAAGCCGAGCAGCAGATGGCCGCCGGGCGCCAGCACCCGGGCGAACTCGGCGAACGCGCGCGGGAGTTCACCGTCCGGGAGGTGGATCGTGGAGTACCAGGCGAGGACCCCGGCGAAGGCCGCGTCCGGCGCGTCGAGGTCCAGCATCGACCCCACCTCGAAGGGGATGCCGGGGTGCGCGGCCCGGGCCACGGTGACCATCCCCGGCGACAGGTCGATGCCCCGGATGGGGGGTGTGACGGACACCGTCGCCGTCCGCCGCCGCGCGCCGTCGTCATACCGCCACCGCCACCGGCCCGGCCCCGGAGGGCCACCACGGGGTGGCGGCGGGGGCCGTTCCCGGAGCCGTCCGGGCGTGTGCCAGCATGACCCACCGGCCACGCGCGGCGGGGCGTCCACCGCGCGGGACCACCCCTGACCACGTACGGAGCCCCGATGCACCCGGCGACCACCCCACGACCCCAGCCCGCGCCGAAGACCCTGAAGGCGTTCGAGGCGGCACCGGGCTTCATGCCGCTCGACGAGGGGCTCGCCCTGTACGCCGCCGCGCGGACCGCGACCGCCCTGGGCCGTCCCCTGCTGGAGGTGGGCACCTACTGCGGCCGGTCCACCCTGCTGCTGGCGGACGCGGCGCGCGCCGGGGGCGTCACCGCGCTGACCGTGGATCACCACCGGGGCAGCGAGGAGCAGCAGCCCGGCTGGGAGTACCACGACCCCGCCACTCTGGACCCGGAGCTGGACGGGGTGATGGACACCCTCCCCCTCTTCCGTCGCGTTCTGTACAAGGCGGGGCTGGAGGAGCACGTGGTGGCGCTGGTGGGGCGCTCCCCGCAGATCGCGGCGCTGTGGACCGCCCCGCTGGGACTGGTCTTCGTGGACGGCGGCCACACCGACGAGCACGCGGGCGCCGACTACGACGGCTGGGCGCCCCGGCTGGTGCCGGACGGGCTGCTCGTCATCCACGACGTGTTCCCCGACCCGGAGGACATCATGACGGGACAGGCCCCGTACCGGGTCTATCTGCGGGCGCTGGCATCCGGGTGCTTCGAGGAGGTGTCGGCGACCGGTTCCCTGCGCGTCCTGCGCCGGACCGCCGCCCCCTGGCCGCCCCTCGGTTAGGGTCACCGCCGTGTCCGCGCCCCCGCCCCACCAGCCCGACCCGTCCCCCGACCGACCCGGGCCGTCCGGCCCGCCCGGGGCCTCCGACCAGTCGGTTCCCTCCGGCCCGCCCGACGTGTCCCGAGCCGCCACGCCCTCCGGCCCGCCCGGTCCCCTCGCCCCCGCCGAGCCACTCCTCCAGCCCGGTCCGCCCGGCTCCCCCGCCCCCTCCGAGCCGCCCGGCCCGTCCCCCCGTCAGCCGGAGCCCTCCGCACCGCCCGCTCCGCAGCCCCCGCGTTCCGCCGTCCGGCGCCGGGCCGTGCTGGTGGGCGCCGCCGTGACGGCCGCCGGTCTCCTCGCGGGCCTCGCCCTGACCGGCGGCCCGTCCGCCGCCGACCGGGGAGCGGCCACCGGCACCCCGACGGGCACCGGGACCCCGGCCACCGACCGGGACACCACCGTCACCCCGGACGGCACCGCCCCGGAGCGCGGCACCGCCGCCCGCCCGGGCCCCGCCGAAGACGGTGGCCCGTCCCGTTCCGCGCCGCTGGCCGGGCGGGTCGTCGTCATCGACCCCGGGCACAATCCGGGCAACTTCGACCACCCCCGGGAGATCGCCCGCGAGGTGGACATCGGCACCGGCCGCAAGCCGTGCGACGCCACGGGCACCGCGTCCGAGGCGCGCGGGGACCGTCCGGCGTACCGGGAGGCGGACTTCACCCTCGACGTGTCCCGGCGGCTGGCCGCGCTGCTGCGGGAGCGGGGCCCGCGGGTGGTGCTGACGCACGACGCGGACCGCCCCTGGGGGCCGTGCGTGGACGAACGGGCCCGGATCGGCAACGCGGCGCGCGCCGACGCGGCGGTGTCGCTGCACGCGGACGGCGCGCCGTCGGGCGAGCGGGGCTTCCATGTGATCCTGCCCGCCAAGGTGAGGGCGGGGGCCGCCGACACCGCGCGGATCACCGGGCCCTCCCGTCGGCTGGGGGAACGGATCGTCCGTCAGTTCGGGCGGGTCACCGGCACCTCGCCCGCCGGGTACGCGGGCGACGGCACCGGGCTGGACGTCCGGGGCGACCTCGGCGGGCTCAATCTGTCGCGGGTGCCGAAGGTGTTCGTGGAGTGCGGCAACATGCGCGACGCGCGGGACGCGGCGCTGCTGGCCGACCCCGAGTGGCGGGAACGCGCGGCCCGGGGCGTCGCTGAGGGAATCATGAGTTTTCTGCGCGGGTAGTATGCCCTGCCCCGACCTGGCAGACTCCTCCGCCGGGCCGACGATAGGCTCAGCCTACGACGGAGGGTCACCCCAACGCCCCGCGCCCCGCGCGGACGGCACGCCCCCCTTCACGACCGACCGACCAGCCGACGGACGAAGGACCTTCCTGAAGTGAACATCCGCTCCCTCACGAGAGGCGATGGCGTGGTGATCGGAGCAGCGGTGTTGCTCTTCATCGCGTCGTTCCTCGATCTGTACTCGATCGACGAGGCGAACCAGATCCCCGGCTACGACTACCCGAACGCCTGGGACAGCGGACCGGCCCTGATGAGCGTGTTCCTGGCGGGCGTCATCGCCGCCGCGCTGATCGTGTTCGCCCATGCCCAGCCCCAGCCGCGCAAGGTCGCGGGCCTGGACCTCGGCCAGTTCGGCGTGGCGTTCGCCGTCTTCTCCGCCTGGAGCGCCCTGGGGAACATCTTCGACCCGGCCGGGCCGTTCGACGGCGAAGGGTCGTTCAGCGCGGACGCCGGAACGGGCCTGATCCTGGCCCTGATCGCGACCGTGGCACTGGCGGGCGCCGCCGTGGCGACCCCGCTGGTCCCCGCGCTGAAGGCACCGCTGATGGGCGCCCCGCGTCCGCAGGCCGCGCAGCCCTACGGCCAGCAGCCGCCGCCCGGCGGCTACGGCTACCCGGGCGGCCCGGGCGGGCAGTCCTTCGGCGGCCAGCAGCCGAACGCGTTCGGCGCGGGCGCCCCGCAGGCTCCCCAGTCCCCGCAGCAGGGCGGCGCCCCGGCGCCGGGTCCGCAGTCGTCCGGCGGGGACTTCTCGCCGTTCTGGTTCGCGGTGCCGGTGGCCCGGCCGCTGTACCCGGAGGACGGCTCCCCGAACCCGATCGCCGAACTCGCCCCCGGTACCTGGTACCTGGCGGTGGAGCAGCGCGGTCCGGGTCTGGTCGCCCAGACCCAGGACGGCCGTCGCGGCGTCCTCCAGGACACCTCGGGCATCCAGCGCGGCTGACGGCCACGCACCGCCCGCCGGAACGGCACACGGCGTCGGCCCCGGGACCACACGGTCCCGGGGCCGACGCCGTTCCCCGTCCTGGCGCCCGCGCCTAGGCCGTCTCTTACGGACTAACCGGGGACGTGGCCCTCCGCGTACCGCTCCGCGTAGGCGTCCGTCGGGGGGACGACGGTGATGACGTCGATCAGCACCCCGTCCGGGCCCTCGACGATGAAGTGCCGCTGCCCGAACTCCTCGGTGCGCGGGGGCAGCAGGACCGTCAGCCCGGCCCCCTCCACCAGCCGCCGGTGTTCGGCGTCGACGTCGGCGACCTCGAAGTTCAGCAGCAGTCCGCCGCTCAGCGGGGTGCGGTGGCCCTCGGGGACGCTGGGGTGTGCGGGGTCCAGCAGGGCGAGTTCGTAGTGCGGGGCGTCGGGGCGGTGCAGGCTGACGTACCAGTCGGCCTCGAAGGTGACCGCGAAGCCGAAGTGGCGGGTGTAGAAGTCGCGGGCGGCGACGAGGTCGCGGGTGCCGATGACGGGATAGAAGCCGCCGAGTTCGCTGGTCATGTCCGTACGCCTTTCACGGGCCGGGGCGGGGTCGGGATCTCCATGGGCGACGGGGCCTTTGACGGCCCCCGCCACCCCTTCACATACCCAAGGTATGTGAACTGGGGATTAGCATACCCCGGGTACGCGAAAAGAGACGGAAGGGCGGTCGGAGATGGCGGTCAGCCGGGCGGAACAGCGGGCGGCGACCCGGCGGGCACTGCTCGCCGAGGGGCGGCGGCGGTTCGCCGCCGACGGGTACCACGACGTGGTGTTCGCGGAGGTCGCGGCGGCCGTGGGGGTCACCAAGGGCGCCGCCTACCATCACTTCGCCAGCAAGGCGGGGCTCTTCCGGGCGGTGGTCGCGGAGGTGCAGCGGGACCTCGGCGAGGCGGTCGCCGCCGCCGCCGACGCCCACCCGGACCCCTGGGAGCAGCTGCGGGCCGGGTGCCGGGCGTTCCTCTCGGCGGGCGGCGACCCGGCGGTGCGGCGGATCGTGCTGGTGGACGCGCCGACCGTACTGGGCTGGGACGAGTGGCGGGCCCTGGACGAGGAGTCCTCGGCCCGACACCTGGCCGAGGCGCTACGGGCCCTGATCGCCGCCGGGACCCTCCCGGAGCAGCCGGTGGAACCGCTGGTCAGACTGCTGTCCGGGGCGATGAACGAGGCCGCGCTCTGGCTGGCCCGCTCCCCCGACCCGGACGCGCTCGCCGCCACCGGACGGGCCCTGGACCGGCTCCTCGACGGACTGCGCGACTGACCCGGTACGTCGTCGCGTCACGCCACGGGAGCGGGAGGGGCGGTACGGACGGGCGCGGGACGGTACGGGAGCGGGCGCGGGCAGTACGGGCGCGGGACGGTACGGGTACGGGGAGCCTCAGGAACAGCAGGCCGGGTCGACGCCCCGGGGCAGGGCACCGGGCGTGAAGACCGTACGGGTCGCCTCGTGTCCGCCCAGCGCGGCCACCGCCAGCAGCACCGCGCCCGCCGTCCAGGCGGTCCGTTCCTCCGGCCAGACCGCGTCGTCCGCGAAGACGTACCCGGTCCAGTACAGACCGCTCTCCGCGTCCCGCAGGTGCCGGATGGCGACGAGCACCTCCCGGGCGCGCTCCGGCCGGCCCGCCACCCACAGCGCCAGGGCCAGCTCGGCGGACTCCCCGCCGGTCACCCACGGGTTCGGGGAGACGCACCGCACCCCGAGGCCGGGCACCACGAACCGGTCCCAGCCGGCCGCGAGCCGCTCCCGGGCGGCGTCGCCCGTCACCGCCCCGCCCAGCACCGGGTAGTACCAGTCCATGGAGTAGCGGTCCTTGTCGAGGAACCGCTCCGGGTGGTGGGCGACCGCGTGCCGCAGCGCGCCGACCGCCAGCTCCCACTCCGGCTGGGGCTCCCCGCGCCGCTCCGCGAGGGCCAGGGCACAGCCCAGGGCCTGGTGGACGGAGGCGCTGCCGGTCAGCAGCGCGTCGGTGACCGGGGTGCCGTCCGCGTCGCGCCGCCAGCCGATCTGCCCGCCGGGCCGCTGGAGGGCGAGCACGAACTCGACGGCGGCGTAGACCACGGGCCACATCCGGTCGAGGAACGCCTCCTCCCCGGTGGCCAGGTAGTGGTGCCAGACGCCGACCGCCACGTAGGCGCAGAAGTTGCTCTCCCTCGTCCGGTCGGTGACGTTACCGGGGTCGCCGTCGGCGTAGGCCGCGTACCAGGAGCCGTCCGGGTTCTGGTGGCGGGCGAGCCAGTCGTAGGCGCGGGCGGCGGCCTCGTGCTCCCCGGCCGCGTCCAGCGCCATCGCCGCCTCGGTGTGGTCCCAGGGGTCGAGGTGGTGGCCCCGGAACCAGGGGATCGCCCCGTCGGGCCGCTGGATCGCCCGGATCGCGCGGACCGTGTCGGCGGCCTCCGCCTCGGTGAGCACCCCGGGCAGCACCAGGTGCTGGGTGCGCGGGGTGGTCACGGCGCGTCCACGGGCGGCAGGTGCGGTTTGGTCGCGTAGACCACGAAGCTCTTGCCGATCAGCGGGTTGAGGGCGCGTTCGGCGGTCCGGGTGGCGAGCGGCTTCTTCATGATGTCCCAGACCAGCAGCTTGTGGTACGCGCGCACCGGCAGGGCCTTCTCGTTGTCGACGCCGAACGCGCACTTCAGCCACCAGTACGGGGAGTGCAGCGCGTGCGCGTGGTGGCTGCCGTAGGGCCGCAGGCCCGCTTCCCGGACGCGGGCGAGGAGTTCGTCCGCGCGGTAGATGCGGATGTGGCCGCCCTCCACCTCGTGGTACGCGTCGCTGAGCGCCCAGCAGATCCGTTCGGGGCCGTAGCGCGGCACGGTGACGGCGATCCGGCCGCCGGGGCGCAGCACCCGGACCATCTCGGCGAGGACGCCCTTGTCGTCGGGGATGTGCTCCATCACCTCGGAGACGATGACCACGTCGAAGGAGTCGTCGGGGAACGGCAGCGCCAGCGCGTCGCCCTCCAGGGCGGTGGCGGTGGCCCCCTCGGGCGCCTCCCCGGCCTCCCGCATGGCGGCGAACCAGCGGTTGACCTCGCGGATCTCCTCGCCGTTGCGGTCCAGGGCGACGACGCGGGCGCCGCGCCGGTAGCACTCGAAGGCGTGGCGTCCGGCGCCGCATCCCAGGTCCAGCACCCGGTCGCCGGGGGCGATCGGGAAGCGGGTGAAGTCGACGGTCAGCATCAGCGGTTGCTCCCCACCATGTGCGCGGCCGGGCCGCTTCCGGTACGTCCGGCGACGGCGGTCGGCGCGGCCGTCGCCGTGGTCGTCGTCGCGGCCGTGGTCATCGTCGCCGTGGTCGTGGCGGTCGCGGTGGTCCCGTCCGGGCTCCGGCCGCCGCCCGCCGCGCGGGCCATGGCCTCCCGGTAGTGCCGGACGGTGCCCTCGGCGGCCTTCGCCCAGGTGAACCGGTCCAGCACCCGCTGCCGTCCGGCGGCGGCGAGCCGGGCCCGCAGCGCGTCGTCCCCGAGCAGTCGGCCGAGGGCGGCGGCGAGGGCGTCCGGGTCGCCGGGCGGCACCGCCAGACAGGTCTCGCCGTCGGGACCGGCGACCTCCGGGATGGCGCCGCCGGTGGTGGCCACCAGCGCGGTGCCGGTCGCCATCGCCTCGGCGGCGGGCAGCGAGAACCCCTCGTACAGCGAGGGCACGCAGGCGATCCGCGCCGAGCGGACCAGGTCGACGAGTTCCGCGTCGGTTATGCCCTTGACGAACTCCACCGCCCGCTCCAGCCCGTGCCGTTCGATGGCCCGCGCGACCGGCCCGTCCTCCGCCCGCCGCCCCACGACCACGAGATGGGCGTCCGGATGGTCGGCGCGGACCTTCGCCAGCGCGTCGACCAGGTGGACGAGTCCCTTGAGGGGGACGTCCGCGCTGGAGGTGGTGACGATCCGGCCCGGCACCTCCGCAACGGACGGGTCGGGGGTGAACAGCTCGGTGTCGGCGCCGATCGGGACGACGTGCACCCGCTCGGGGCGCACCCCCAGGTGCTCCACGATCTCCCGGCGGGAACTGCCGGAGACGGTGAGCACCGACGGCAGCCTGCTCGCCACCCGCTTCTGCATCCGGGTGAACGCGTACCAGCGGCGCAGGGACGCCCGCCGCTTGCGGTCCGGGGCGGCGTCCAGCTCCAGACGGCGGTCGACGGTGACGGGGTGGTGGATCGTGGTCACCAGGGGCGCGCCGAGGTCGCCCAGCTGCCCGTAGCCGAGGGTCTGGTTGTCGTGGATGACGTCGAACCGGCCGCGCCGGGCCCGCAGATGGCGGCGGACCCGCAGGGAGAACGTCAGCGGCTCGGGGAAGCCGCCGGTCTTCATGGTGGCCACCTCCAGCACGTCCACCCAGTCCCGGTACTCGTCCCGGGCGGGGGTGCGGAAGGGGTCCGGCTCGCGGTAGAGGTCGAGGCTCGGCAGCTCGGTGAGGGTGAGCCCGTCGAGGCCGGGCCCCTCGTCGAGGACGGGGTACGGCTGCGCCCCGATCACCTCGACGGTGTGCCCGAGCCGGACCAGCTCCCGCGACAGGTGCCGCACGTAGACGCCCTGGCCGCCGCAGTAGGGGTTGCCCTTGTAGGTGAGCAGCGCGATCCGCAGCGGGCGCCCGTCGTCGCGCGTGCGGCCCTCGTCACGCGTGCGGCCCTCGTCACGCGTGCGGCCGTCGTCGCGCTGGCGCTCGTCCCCGTGCGGGTGCCCGTCCCCGTGCGGGCCCTGTGGACCGTCCGGGTCGCGCGGGCCGTCCGACCGCTCGCCGCCCGGGCCCGGGCGGGCCCCCATGGCCTCAGCGGTCACTCGTGGCCCCCTGTCTCGCGGCTGTTCCGCGGGTGTCCTCACGCGGTTCGCCCGCGACCTTATGCGCGGGCGTACACGGGGAACAAGTCACGGCTCCCGGCGCCCGAGAAGGCTGAATCTACCGGCTGGTAGTGGCTGACGGCCGGGGGGTCCTGGTGATTCGCACCACGGAGGGCCGCCCGGGTGGCGCGGGGGCCGTGACGAGGGCCGGAACGGGGGCCGGGACGGGGCGGGAGAGCGCCCCGGGACCCGCCGGACGTCCGGTGGGCGCCCCGCGTCAGCGGACGAGTCCGACCGCCTCGATCTCGATCATCCACGCGGGGTCGGCCAGCGAGGAGACCTCCACGAACGACTCCGCGAGGTGGGGCTTGCCGGGGAAGTACTCGGCGCGCAGCCGGGCGTAGACGTCCTGCTGCCGCGCGATGTCCGTGACGAACACGGTCGCCTTGACCACCTCGGCGAGGCCGGAGCCCGCGTTGGTGAGCACCGTCGACAGGTTCGCGAGCGCCTGGCGGGCCTGCGCCTCGAAGTCCCCGGCGCCGACCGTGGCGCCCTGAGCGTCGATCGGCGCCTGCCCCGAGGTGAAGACCAGGTTCCCCACCCGGACGCCGAGCGAGATGCCGGCCGACTCGTACCAGTCGGGTTCGGCGGAGACGCGCACCCGCTCGGCGGCGGGCTGCTGTACGACGGACATATCCCTGACACTCCCTCAAGACCGTTTGCCCGGAGCCGGACAGCGGGAACGTCACCCCGATGACCCCGGCTCGATCCACAGCCACCGGCCCCCGGGTTTCATTCCCGGTCCGTTCCCGTGGGTTCACGGTCCGGCCCGCGTCCCCCGGTCCGGTCGGCTCACCGGGGGCGCAGCACAACGGGCAGGGCGAGGACGTCGTTGCCGATGAACGACGGCTGGGGGTCCGGGGCGTTCCCCTCGTCCGCGAGCGCGAGGTACGGGAACCGGTCGAAGAGCGCGGGCAGCGCGACGGCCGCCTCCAGCCGGGCGAGCGGGGCGCCCAGGCAGTAGTGGATGCCGTACCCGAAGGCCAGGTGCTCCCGGTCCGCGCGGTCGATCGCGAAGTCGTGCGCCGCTTCGTGGAACGACGGGTCCCGGCCGTGCGCCCCGAACCCGATGAGGACGGGGTCCCCGGCCGCGATGGTGACGCCCTCCCCGAGGTCGATGTCCCGGAGCGCGAACCGCAGCGGCAGGTGGACCACCGACGGATGGAGCCGCAGGGTCTCCTCGATCGCGTCGGCCCAGCGGGCGGGCTCCGCCAGGACCGCGTCCAGTTGCCGACGGTGGGTGAGGAGCGCCCGGACGGCGTTCCCGATCAGCGCGATCGTGGTCTGACTCCCGGCGCCGATCATCAGCAGCAGGGTGGAGATCAGCTCCGGCTCGGTGAGCCGGTCCCCCTCGTGGGCGGTGAGCAGCAGACTCGTCATGTCGTCGCCCGGCTCCCGCCGCTTCGCCTCCACCAGCCGGTGCATGACGGTGACCAGCCCGCTCGCGACCCGTTCCGACTCCTCCTGCGGCACGTCGGTGGCCAGGATCGCGTCCGCGACGGAGAGCACGTCGGGGCGCTGCTCCTCGGGAACGCCGAAGAGGTCGCAGATCACCCGGGTCGGCACCCCGTGCGCGAAGTGCGCCCGCAGATCCACCGCCGCGCCGTCCCCTTGGGCGTCCAGGTCCTCCAGACCGTCCAGGAGGTCGGTGACGACGGCCTCGATCGCGGGCCGCAGCGAGCGCATGCGACGGGGTGTGAAGGCGGGGCCGATCAGCCTCCGCAACCGGGTGTGCTCGGCCCCCTCGGCGGTGGCCATCGAGTGGACGTCGAGCCAGGGGGAGAGCCAGGGAACGTCGCCCGGCCGGTAACCGGGCCAGGCGCCACGGGCGTTCCTGGTGACGTCCGGATGCGTGACCAGCCGTTTGACGACGTCGCCACGCGTGACGGACCAGGCGATGACGTTCTGGGGCAGCCGGACCCGCGTGGCGGGCCCGGCCGCGCGGAGTTCCTCGATCTGCTCGTACAGCCGGTCGCCTCCGTCGCTGTCGAGGACCGGGACGGGGGCGGGGGCGGGGGCGGGGGCGGGCACGTCGTGGCTGGCGGTCATGGGACACCTCCGGTCACGCGGGGGCGGCCCATCGGCGGGAACGGCCACGGTGGCGCGGTCTCGCTCCCGGACGCCGGTCGGATCGCTCCGGTGCGTGGATGGCTGGACTTCGCGCCGACGGTGGGGCATCGGTACCGATATCGGGGATTGTCCTGCGCCCGACCGGGTCCGCATAGACGGAAACCAGCCTCGGACCGCTAGTGCGTGCCGAACCCGTCCGCCTTGACGCCCGTCACGAACGCGGCGAACGCGGACGTGGTGACGGCGAGCGCGGGGCCGCCCGGGTCCTTGGAGTCCCGGACGGGGACGGTGCCGGTCGCGGACGCGTAGGCGGGTGCCCACTCGACGCAGGTGCCGCCGCTACCGCTGTACGAGGACTTGAGCCACTGTTCTTCGGCCAGGTCGGCGTTCATCTGGAGTCCTTTCCGGGCTGCGGGTGGTGACGAGGACGAGAGCCCTGCCGCGTTCCGGTACGGAGGTGCGGCAGGGCTCGTTGTCGTGCGGTGGTGCGTAGGGGTCCGGCTGGCGCCGAAGGCTAGAACGCGCTGAACCCGTCCGTCTTGACGCCCTCGACGAAGGAAGCGAAGGCGTGGGCGGGGAGGTTCAGGACGGGGCCGACGGGGTCCTTGGAGTCACGGACGGGGACGGTACCGGTCGCGGACGCGTACGTGGGTGCCCACTCCACGCAGGAACCACCGTTCTGAGTGCTGTAGGAGGACTTGACCCAGTGGAGAGGGGAAGTGCGGGTTGAGGCAGTCACGAGATGCCCTTCCTTAGCCGTTCGATCATGGCGACTGAGTCTGCCTGGGAGGCCGCTTCGGTCTGAAGCTGATGATAGTTCTTCATCAGTGGCAGAACGGAGTTCAGTTCCCGGTCGAGAACTCCCTGGGTCTGCGACTCGACGTAGGACATCAGGGACCGGTCAGGCATCGTCAACAGGTTGACCATCCGACTGAACGGCTGTCGCTCACCCATGCCGAACGGCGCGATCTGGAGCGACGTGTTCGACTGCTTGGCGAACTCGATCAACCGGGCCAGTTGAGCGTCCATCACGCCGGGCCCACCGATGGTCCGATGAAGGCAGCTCTCGTCGAGCACCACGAAGATGAGCGGGAGAGGCGCCCGGGAGAGCGCGGCCTGTCGCTCCATCTGGAAATCGACCCGCTCGGCGGCTTGCTCGGGGGTGATGTCCCCGCGCTCAACCACGCCGTCCGCCAACGCCTGGGCGTACTCCCGCGTCTGGAGCGGTCCGGGGATGAGGACCGACTCGAACAACCGGATCTCGGCCGCCCGGGCCTCGTACCCCACGTACTCGGGGAACCCCTCCACCAGACTGCCGCGATACAGCTCGCGGTACGCGCGTTCGAACGTGTCGACCATGCCTTGCAGCCCCAAGGCGACGTCCACACTGCGCGAAAAACGCAAGGTCGGATTCTTCCGGCCAGTTTCCACCGCTGAGACGTGCCCACTGGAGTACTTGGTCGCCAGGGCCAGGTCTTCCTGCCGCCATCCGCGCGCCTCGCGTGAACTGCGTAACCGAGCCCCGTAAGCCGCCTCGGGCGATGAGTCGGGATTCAACTCTTTACGGTTCACCTTTCGCCTCCTACTTGGCTTGCGTGAATAGCAGGTTGATGCAGCATGGCCCGCTGGGCCAGCCTAGGACTCCCGGTAGCGGAAGCGCTACTGAGAGGAGTTTTGACATGTGCGGTGATGAACTCCGTGTCGGCGCCCTCGCGTACGACACCCGACGGAAGGTCATCGGGGTGGTCATGGACGTGACCTGGGGCCCCGTCTACCTGCGCCCGCCCCGTGGTGGCATCGAGTGGTGCGCGTGCCGCGAGGACGTGCGTCCGGTGACGGTCGCGGACCGAATCCGCCCCGCGCTGGCCGAATTGAACCTACGTAGCAGCAGGGGAGGTGTGTAGGGGTGAGCAGGCAGTTTCGTCATATCGAGTGGAGCCTGCGACGTTTGGAGTCCTGGGGGGTGAGTGCGTATGCACAGTGCGTTTCCGGTTCGCCCCCGTGCGACGCGATTCCACCGAAAGATCCGGAGTTCCGTACGGCCGAGGGCGCGACGCGGTGGATGGAGGTCCACTTCCGCGAGACGGGTCACCGCCGCTTCGACCGGGCGCTGTTCGAGACGGTGCAGTGGGACCCGCCGGAGGACTTCGCCTCCCCCACCCTCCCCGGAGTCACGACGTGAGCCAGTCTCTTGAGCAGCCGTCCCGGTACCGGGCGCAGGTGGTGGCGGAGTGGTCCTCGGCGTACGGCGACTGGGACACCCGGATGAGCCTCGGAACGTTCACGAGCCCGTACCCGGGACGGGTCCTGCGCTGGCTGCGCAAGCAGGCGGTCCGTATCGCTGACGGACTCGACCCGGACCCGGACGGTGGGCCGATCCACCCGGACGCACTGCACGAAATCCCTTTCCCGGACCACGAGTTCCCCGCAGCCCTCGGTGACGCCCCCACCCGCCTCCGCACCTGGGCCCTGAGCGAGGACCACTCCCCCGCGATACGACGACTGCGAGCCGGGGAAACCGTCCAGGTCGTCGCGGCGGAGCACGGCGAACGCTACGTCCTCACCGCCCAGCCCGACACCGCGACCGGGACCGTCCCCGGGACCTGAGCCCGAGCCCGAGCGCCGCGCCCCAAGTCGGGCCCCGAACCTCCCCCTGCCCCGCTGTCCTGTCGCCCGGCAGGGGGAGCACCACTTCACATCCACCGCGACCCGCAACCTTGACACAGTGATAAGGATCAGCCGATGCCGCTGGTTGATGAACCGACCCCGCCACGACGGCCGTTCCCCGGGATCACCGTCCTGGAACTGGAGATCACCGGAAGCTGCGCCCGCCACTGCGCCCACTGCCTCTCCGAACCAGAACCCTGGACCGTCCCCGGGACGATGACCCCCGACGACTGGCGCAACGTCATCACCGACGCCGCCGCGCTCGGCGTCCCCCACCTCCGTCTCATCGGAGGCGAACCGACCCTCCACCCCCACTGGACCGACCTCGCCGCACACGCCCTGTCATCCGGACTGACCGTCGAGCTGTACACCGACCTCGTCCACATCCGCGACGACTGGTGGGAGCTGCTCACCCGCCCGGGCATCGGCGTGACGACCAGCTACCACAGCGACTCGGCCCACCAGCACGACCACCTCACCGGACACCCCGGCAGCCACAGCGACACCCGCCGCACCATCCGCGAAGCCGTCCAACGAGGCGTACGGCTCCGGGTCCGCATCACGGAGACCTTCCACGGCCAGCGCGTCCGCTGGGCCCACACCGACCTCACCAACCTCGGCGTCACCCGCGTCACCATCGACCGCCACCGCACCGGAGGCCGCACCCCGTTCCCCGGCACGGGCCCCGGCCCCGCACTGGACGAAACCCACGCCCGCCACGCACAAGGCCGCCTCACCATCCACCCCAACGGCAACCTCACCGGCTGCCCACTCACCCCCGATACCCCCACCGGCAACGTCCGCCGAACCCCACTCCTCACACTCCTCGACCACCGCCAAACGATCCCCTGACCCCACATACGCAAACGCCCCGGGTGGACCGCTCGAACGGTCCACCCGGGGCTCCGCCAAGACAGCTTTCACTAGGAGCTGACCGACGTATGCGCGATCGTATCGCCCACGTACTCGTATGGGTGCTCGCCCATCTCCCCTTGACCCGCCGGGCCCGCCCCGGCCGCCACACCGCCGACCACCTCACCCAGCCCGAACCCGTCTCCGGTCGTCCCGTTGCCGCTCCGGACCCGGACCCGTGGCGGCGTCCCTGGACGGGCCCCAGCTCGGCCGAAGCCCTGGCCATCTTCCGAGCCGAAGAAGCCCGGTACCTGTCTCCGGAGCAACGCGAACGGTTCTACGCCACCGCCTTCGCGGAACGCGGCTACGACTACCCCTACCTGGCGGAAGGCGTCCACCAGGCCCCGGCCCGGCCACGGACGTCGGGCGCGGGAACGAGGCCGGGGCCGGGGCCGGGGACCAGGACGGCTGTGGCATGACCCGCGACGCGCTCCTCCTCGACGGCCCGCCCGCCGAAACCGGCGCCCACTGCTGCGTCTGCGGACGCTGGACCACCGCCCCCGTCGTCATCGGCTACACCAACCACAGCGGCCACGACGGCACCGGTGACGCCACGGGCACGGGACCCGGACCCAGCACCGCGCCCATCACCCACCACGCCTGCCCCCGTCACCTCGTCACCGGAGGCGAGTGCGTCGCGGACCACGTCCACGTCGACGTCCACGACGCACCGGCCCCGTCGGCGTGCTGAGGATCAACCGCTGAGCGTCAGTCCAGGA
Organism: Streptomyces sp. JNUCC 64; assembly: GCF_054484115.1. Lineage (NCBI taxonomy): Bacteria > Bacillati > Actinomycetota > Actinomycetes > Kitasatosporales > Streptomycetaceae > Streptomyces > Streptomyces sp. JNUCC 64. Next base: position 6,030,050 of record NZ_CM137015.1, on the reverse strand, counting down.
AGATCCCGGCGAGGCGCGGGAGGCGGCGGCGCGTCTCGTCCTCGTCGGTGACGTCCCACCGGATTCCGGTCGGCTCGGTGATCGCACCGAGCGGGCCGGCCTCCGGGGAAGCCTCCAACGCCTCGTCGAGCCCGTCCGGTTCACCGGTGAGACGCTGATGGGCCCGGTGGGCGACCCGGCTGAAGTCCTCGTTCCCGATGAGCACGTCCCCGCCGTCCCGCACCGCCGGATGGTCGGCGAGGGAGTCCGGATCGGCGAGCGCGCGCTCGTACCAGTACCGGCCGAACGAGACGAGGCCGTCGCGGAAGTCCATGAACCCGTCGTCGGACCACCAGCCCTCGATGAGGAACGCCGCCGCCCACAGGTCGTACCGGTAGGCGTGGTCGCGCAACTGCCACTGGCGCAGGGAGAACTGGACGATCTCGGCGGGCGTACGGCTCACCAGCCGCTCCTCGCACGCCCGCTCCATCGCCTCGCGCCGGTCGTCGGAGTCCAGCTCCAACGCGTCGACCTCGGCGCACGCCCCGTCGATCAGGGCCCAGAACTCCTCGACGTCCATCACGCCCCGAGTATGCCAAGCGCTCCACGTCGCTGACCCCGCCCCACCGCGCGGGAACGGCCTCAGGGCGTCCGTGGGCATCCGTCAGGCATCTGTTCAGGGGTTCGGGGTCCACCCGGCGGGCAGATGGATCATCTTGTGCTCGAAGTACGCGGCGTACCCCTCGGGGCCGAACTCCCGCCCCAGGCCGGAGTTCTTGTAGCCGCCGAACGGGCCGAGGACGTCGAGGGCGAAGGTGTTGACCGAGAAGGTGCCGGTGCGGACGCGGCGGGCGACGTCGAGGCCGTGCTCCGGGTCGGCCGTCCAGACGCTGCCGGACAGCCCGTACTCGGAGTCGTTGGCGATCCGCACCGCCTCCTCCTCGTCGTCGTACGGGAGGAGGCAGACCACCGGGCCGAAGATCTCCTCCCGGGCGACCCGCATGGAGTTGTCGACCCCGCCGAACAGCGTGGCCTCGACGTACCAGCCCCGGTCCAGGCCCGGGGGACGGCCGCCGCCCGCGAGGACCTTGGCGCCCTCGTCACGGCCTATCCGGATGTAGTCGAGGGAGCGGCGCTGCTGGCGTTCGGCGACCAGCGGCCCGAGGTGGGTGCCGGGGTCGAACGGGTCCCCGGCCCGCAGGGACCGCGCGGCGGCGGTGAAGGCGTCGGCGAACTCGTCGTGGCGGGTGCGGGGCACCAGGATGCGGGTCTGGGCCACGCACGCCTGGCCGCTGAGCAGCCACGCGGCGGGGGTGACGCCCGCGACGGCGGTCTCCGTGTCGGCGTCGGGCAGCACCACGGCCGCCGACTTGCCGCCCAGTTCCAGGGTGACGCGGGTGAGGTTGCGGGCGGCGACCTCCATCACCCGGCGGCCCCCGGCGACCGAGCCGGTGAACGACACCTTGTCCACGCCCGGGTGCCCCACCAGGTACTCGCTGACCTCGCGGTCGGCGCTGAGGATCGACAGCACGCCCTCGGGGAGCCCCGCCTCGGCGGCGGCCTCCGCGATGAGGTAGGCGTCGAGGGGGCTCTCCGGCGAGGTCTTCAGCACCACCGGGCACCCGGCGAGCAGCGCGGGCGCCAACTTGGCGGCGGCGGTGAACTGAGGGACGTTCCAGGGGACGACGGCGGCGACCACCCCGACCGGTTCGCGGCGCACCAGCAACTTGCCGGAGGCACCGTCCCGGGGCTCCTCGTGGACGAAGTCCCGCGCGACGGAGAGGGCCGCGTCCCACACCTTCAGCGCGCCGAGGGACTGCAAGCGCACGCTGACCGGGTACGGGGTGCCGACCTGGGCGGTGATCAGCCGGGCCATCTCCTCGTGACGGGCGGCGAGTCCGTCCCTGATCCGGCCCACGACGGCGAGCCGTTCGTCCAGGGAGGCGCGGGGCCAGGGCCCGTGGTCGAAGGCGTCCCGGGCGAGGGCGACCGCGCGGTCGACGTCGGCGCGAGAGGCGTGCGGGACCCGGGCGAAGACCTCGCCGGTGTGCGGGGAGACGACCTCTATGACGTCGTCGCCCAGCGGATCGGTCAGGACCCCGCCGATGAACAGCCGTCCGTGCTCGTGTTCCACTCGCTCGGTCATACCTGGAACCGCCTCCCCGCGCGGCGCCCGACGGCCCCGCCTCGGCCCGATACCCGTTCTCGGTACACACACCAGGGTCAGGTGTTCCCCGGTGCCCCGTACGTCAACCGGTCGCCCGACAGGCGCACACCGGCACGCGCCGGGCGCCGCCCCGGCGGTCGGGCCGCCCCGGCGGTCGGCCGACAGGGCCGACGGGACGGCGACGCCCGCTCCGGGCCGGGCAGGGCCAGAGCGAGCCGGGGATGGAACGGCCCAGGACGGGGGCGGGGCAGGGCGGGATGGACCAGGGCCGGACCGCTGCCGGGACGGGGACGGACTACGCGCCGCTGCCTCTGCTGTTGCTGTTGCTGTTGCCGTCGGCGCTGTCCCGGTTCCCGTCGCGACCCCTGTCCGGCCCCCTGTCCCGATCACTGTCCGAACAGGGGTCAGGGCGATCGCTGTCATCGTCCGAATCCGACGGACGACCGGACTGGGACTCGGCCCGTCGGGCGTGCCACTCGCGGGCGATCTCGTCCAGGTCGTACGGCTTGAGGCCGAGCGGCGGGCCGGGCGGCGGACGCAGCATCATGTCCAGGATGCGGGGGTTGACGGCGGCGACGATCCGGCGGGCCGCGTCGGCGGAGGGGGCGTCCCAGGCAGCGGCGAGCGCGTCCTCGGCCTCCTTGCGCAGGGCGAGGCTCGGCGGCAGGCTGCTCAGGCCCTCGCGGGCCATCTTGCGCCGGATCCACCACAGTTCGTCGTAGGGGGCCTCGGCACCCTCCTCGAACGGACGTCCCTCTCCGGAGAGCCCCGCGAACTCGCCGCGCTCCTGCGCGACCCTGATCTGGTGGTCCACCCATGACTCGAAACTCACGCCGGGTGGTTTTCGTTCGGTCATGTGGCCATTGTCCCAGAGGTCTCCCGTACGGCGGCGGGCTGTGCGACCCTCCCCCTGACCACGGTGACGTGCCGGGGGCCGACGGGACGAAGGAGCGCGGGGTGCTGGAGCTGACCATGGCGACGGTGTCGGAGGCGGACGCGGGCGCCACGGCGGGCATGCTGATGGCCGAGGAGTCGAGCGACCCGGGGGCGGTGCTGCGGGTGGGACGGGACCGGAGCGTGTGCCGCCTGGTCACCCCCGGCGACTGGCTGTTCGTGTCCCGGACCCACCTGGAGTTCCGCTGCGGAACGGACGGCGGCTGGACGGTGTCCTGGCTCCGGGGCTCCCAGACGGACCCGTCCTCGGAAGTCCGCCTCACCGTGGGCCGGGGCCCCTCCCAACCGATCGCCTACGGCGGCACGTCCCCGCTGCCCCAGGGCTCCTCCGGCGAGATCGTCATCCTGGACCGAACGGGCCCCCGCTCGGTGAACGTGGGCTTCTACCACGAGCACTAGACCGCCGCACCGGGCCCCGGAACGGCGAGAGCCCGCCACCCGGGGCCACAGGCCGACGAACCCGGCCCCGCCGCCCCGCCCCCGGCCCTGGCCGGTTCCTCACCGCTGTCGACCCGGACCATCGACTCTTCGCGGCACGGCTATTGAGTGGCTGGCATGATGGGGACGATGCCCCGGACGACGGTTAAAGAAACAGCAAAGCCCCTCTGAACCCCCAGCTCAGAAAGGGTGCTTCCCGCGCGAGCGGGGGTGAACCGTCCAGCGACAGGCCCAGCGGCAGGTCCACCGGGTGCTTCCCGCGCGAGCGGGGGTGAACCGTAGTCAGGCGCATGCCGACGCTGTTCCTGACCGTGCTTCCCGCGCGAGCGGGGGTGAACCGTAGTACGGGTAGAGGATGCGTTCGCGGCGGGGGTGCTTCCCGCGCGAGCGGGGGTGAACCGGCGACGGTGACGTGCCGGTCGGGGTCGTGGACGTGCTTCCCGCGCGAGCGGGGGTGAACCGGCCCCGGGCTCGGGGGTGACGGGGCCGTAGAAGTGCTTCCCGCGCGAGCGGGGGTGAACCGGCGATCCAGGCGCCGAGGCGGACCCCGTCAGCGTGCTTCCCGCGCGAGCGGGGGTGAACCGTGCCCGCCCTTGGTCTGCCACGTGGTCCGGTCGTGCTTCCCGCGCGAGCGGGGGTGAACCGAACACCACCGGGTCGACGGCGGGGTTGCGGGTGTGCTTCCCGCGCGAGCGGGGGTGAACCCTGCTCAAGGTCACCAACGTGCTCGCCGACCTCGTGCTTCCCGCGCGAGCGGGGGTGAACCGCCCCGTGCCGTCGGCGCCCTGCGGCCGGTGGCGTGCTTCCCGCGCGAGCGGGGGTGAACCGCAGAACCAGCGGTTCCCGCCGCCGGTCTACGAGTGCTTCCCGCGCGAGCGGGGGTGAACCGCCGTGTGAGCGAGGGCGCGCGCGCCCGGGGCCGTGCTTCCCGCGCGAGCGGGGGTGAACCGGCGGCTCTCCAGGACTTGCGGTTCATAGTGCGGTGCTTCCCGCGCGAGCGGGGGTGAACCGGACAGGGTGACGGCGACGGCGTCGTGGGCGGCGTGCTTCCCGCGCGAGCGGGGGTGAACCGACCGGCCTGGCCCGCCGCCCCGCGCGCAGGACGTGCTTCCCGCGCGAGCGGGGGTGAACCGCACGCCGACGCCATCGCGCTCCTGGACCACCCGTGCTTCCCGCGCGAGCGGGGGTGAACCGGTTCCCTACACCGCCCGCACCGAGCCCGAGGAGTGCTTCCCGCGCGAGCGGGGGTGAACCGCTGTCGACCAGGTGTGGGCGGGGCGTTCCGCGGTGCTTCCCGCGCGAGCGGGGGTGAACCGCCACCCCGGGGACTGCGTGGCGACGCGGCGGCGTGCTTCCCGCGCGAGCGGGGGTGAACCGATCTCGCGGGTGACCTCCGCGCCGATGCCGCGGTGCTTCCCGCGCGAGCGGGGGTGAACCGAACCTCGCCGAACTCCGCAACCACATCCGCGAGTGCTTCCCGCGCGAGCGGGGGTGAACCGCCGTCCGCCGGGCCCGCGCGTTCCTCCGCGCCGTGCTTCCCGCGCGAGCGGGGGTGAACCGCCACCCCGGGGACTGCGTGGCGACGCGGCGGCGTGCTTCCCGCGCGAGCGGGGGTGAACCGATCTCGCGGGTGACCTCCGCGCCGATGCCGCGGTGCTTCCCGCGCGAGCGGGGGTGAACCGAACCTCGCCGAACTCCGCAACCACATCCGCGAGTGCTTCCCGCGCGAGCGGGGGTGAACCGCCGTCCGCCGGGCCCGCGCGTTCCTCCGCGCCGTGCTTCCCGCGCGAGCGGGGGTGAACCGTCGGTCCGCGGGTTGACCAGGTTCGGCGTCAGGTGCTTCCCGCGCGAGCGGGGGTGAACCGCGGGCGATGCCGTCCGCGACGTCAGCCACGGAGTGCTTCCCGCGCGAGCGGGGGTGAACCGCGGGTCCTGATCGCGGGGACGTCCGGGTCGGGGTGCTTCCCGCGCGAGCGGGGGTGAACCGTCGTACGCGGTCAAGATCAGCTCGCCGCACCAGTGCTTCCCGCGCGAGCGGGGGTGAACCGGTCATCTCCCAGGAGGCGTGGGACGCGCTCGCGTGCTTCCCGCGCGAGCGGGGGTGAACCGCAGAAGCGCGACGCCTTCCTGGCCCAGATGCAGTGCTTCCCGCGCGAGCGGGGGTGGACCGCGAGCTCAGCCACGGAGGTCGGCTCCCTCGAAGTGCTTCCCGCGCGAGCGGGGGTGGACCGACCGACACGAGCGCGACGAACTCGCCCGGGGCGTGTTTCCCGCGCGAGCGGGGGTGGACCGGGCGAGGTCGAGATGGCCCGGTCGGCGTCGCGTGCTTCCCGCGCGAGCGGGGGTGGACCGTAGGTGACGAGGCGCGCGGTCGCGCTGGACGTGTGCTTCCCGCGCGAGCGGGGGTGGACCGGGTGCTGGGTGTGCGGGGAACTGGTTGTCGGCGTGTTTCCCGCGCGAGCGGGGGTGGACCGAGGTCTCCGAGGACGTGATGGGCAGTGGTCTGGTGTTTCCCGCGCGAGCGGGGGTGGACCGGTGTCGAGGTCCGCGCGGATCTGGTCCCCGATGTGTTTCCCGCGCGAGCGGGGGTGGACCGTGGCTGATTTCCCCTCTTCTCAATGAGCCTCAGTGTTTCCCGCGCGAGCGGGGGTGGACCGACGAGGCGCCCGTCGGGGCCGGGGGCGGTCACGTGCTTCCCGCGCGAGCGGGGGTGAACCGGTCTACTCCCGGTCGCCGCTCGCGTGGGAGGCGTGCTTCCCGCGCGAGCGGGGGTGGACCGAAAGCGGGGTGCGCTTTCCGGCTGATCTGCGCGTGCTTCCCGCGCGAGCGGGGGTGGACCTCTGGTAGGCGGGCGCCGCTACCTCTCGGGCGGGTGCTTCCCGCGCGAGCGGGGGTGGACCAGGCCGCGGAAAAGCCCCCCCTCCGCCGCGCGTGCTTCCCGCGCGAGCGGGGGTGGACCGCCGCCGGGCAGCGGCTTGCCCTCCCGGTAGGGGTGCTACCCGCGCGAGCGGGGGTGGACCGCTCAGCGCGATGCCGAGGGCCCGCAGGTGGTTGTGCTTCCCGCGCGAGCGGGGGTGGACCGGCGCTGTGGCTGGTCCACGGGCTGTGGGAGCGGTGCTTCCCGCGCGAGCGGGGGTGGACCGATCAGCGTCCTGACCAGGCCGTCGAACGTCTGGTGCTTCCCGCGCGAGCGGGGGTGGACCTCCGCCCCACCCCTCACATCACCCCTGGTCAGAGTGCTTCCCGCGCGAGGGGGGGTGGACCGTGGTCGTGGACCAGGTTGCGGACGGTCGGCGCGTGCTTCCCGCGCGAGCGGGGGTGGACCGGCTCCACGGGCGCGACGCGGCCTCGCCCCGGTCCGCGCTGTGCGCCCCAGGAGCAACGTGGAGGGCCAGCCGTCACAGGGCCTCGGTGGCGCCGACCCGCGAATGCGCAACGACGACCTGGCTTATGCCAGGCGTACAGCAGCGGCGGTTGCCGGAGTGCGGCACCACGTGTTCCGTGGCGGCGAGGACGTCGTGCTGTACGCGGGGCTGGAGGAGGCGGGGGTGGTGCCGGTGACGGACGAGCCGACTCTGTACACGGCGACCGCGGGCATCAAGCGGGCTCAGCTGGACCTCGTCGGCGGCCCGGGAGGTGTGTACTTCACCGGTGAGGGCGGAGACGTGGTCCTGTCGGCGTCGGCGGCGTATCTGGCCGACCTGTACCGGGCCAGGCGCCGCCGCGAGGCATGGCACCACACCCTCGGGCACGCCCGGGTGCGGCGGGTGAGCCCGCTGACGCTGTGGCGGCGGGTGAGGTTCCTCGCGGACGGCGGGGTGCCCGGAGGGTGGCGGCAAGCCGCCGACGCGATCCGTGCCGCAGGGGCGCCGCGCCCGGCTCGTGCGGTGACCTCGGAGGATGCCGCCCGTCAGGTGCTCTCGCCCTGCGCGCAGTGGATGACCCCCGAGGTCCGCGCGCTCCTGGCCGATCAGATCGGCACGGCGGCAGCGGCCGTGCCCCGCCACCGTGACGGTCTGGCGGACTGGACCGACCGGCAGGACCTGATCCGGATCGGCGCCAGTCTCTCCGGATGGCACGCGCTGGCCCGCGAGCACGACGTGGAACTGGCTACGCCGTACCTGGACAACGAGGTCATCCGGGCCTGCCTCGCCATCGAGGCGGCCGAACGGGGCGTGGCCGACCGGTACAAGCCGCTGCTGGCCGCCGCGTTCCCCGACGGTCCGGTGCCCGGGTTCGTCCTGGAGCGCACGACCAAGGGCGGGCTCGACCAGGTCGCGCACGCGGGACTCGTGCGGAATGCCGGTGTGCTCGCTGACCTCCTCGGCCCTTCCTCCCGGCTGGCCGCCCTCGGGCTCCTCCCGCCCGGCGGGATCGGCGGGGACGTGCGGGCGGCGGCCTCCGGCCTGCCGGGCGGTGCGGGAGCGATCCACTACGCGGTCGCGGCGGAACTCTGGCTCCGCCAGATCGCCTCCTTCCCGGCCCCGTGGACCGTGCGGGACGGGGATGGTCATGCGGTTGCGTAGCGGGGTGCACCCGATCCTCACCGGGACCGCCGGTGCGCTCCTGGACGAACGGTCCGGACGGTGGCTCCAGCTCTCCGGCACCGCCGCCGTCGCCCTCCGACTGCTCCTGGACAGCAACGACCACGCACAGGCCGTCGAGACGTACGCGGACCGGTTCGGCGTGTCCCCGGACGTCGCCGAGGGGGATCTCGCCGGGGTCGTGCGGGCGCTCGCGGACCGGGATCTGCTCCGCGAGCCGGGCCAGCGGAACGGGTGGCGGCTCGTTCGGAGGTGGTGGCGGTGACGTCGGTCGAGTCCTACCGGACCATACGGGCGGGGTCGGTGCGGGAGCGAGCGGCGGCCCGGCTGGGGCTGGTGGCCGCGGTGCTGCTGTTGCGGTTGCCGTTCCGGTGGACGGTCCGCGCCGTCCGGCTCGCCCGCCGGGTGGGGCGCCGCCCCTTGCCCGCGGAGCGGGCGCTGGTGATGGTGGAAGCGGTGCGGCACGCCGGGCGCCGCTGGCCGGTCCGTATCGCGTGTCTCGAATCGTCCCTCGGTGCCATGGTGGCCTGCGCGCTGCTCGGCAGGCGGCTGACCTGGTGCGTCGGAGCGCGCGTCGCACCGCCCGTCGAGTACCACGCCTGGGCCCAGGCCCCCGACGGGGCACCGGTCGGCGAGCACACCGAAGGGGGCTGGCACTATCTGCCCGCCCTGGAGATCTGATTCCGCACAGAATCACCCGTACGGGTGATTCTCGTTGAGTGACGGGGACGGATGACCTGCGGCAGGCCGTCCCGGCACGGGGAAAAGCGGTGCCGCCGCCATACCCGGTTGAGGGACACATGGTGCCCATGACCACCCCGCGGAACCCGCCCGCACCCCCGCCGGTGGATGTGCACCAGCAGCGCACCCTGGCGATGACCGGCCACGCCGTCGCCGCCGAACTGCCCGCCCTGCTCTCCCAAGCCGTCCGCCTGGCATGGCGGACCGACCGGCGCGCCGTGCTCGCGGTCGCCGCCGGCCAGACGGTCGCCGCGGCGGCCACGGCCGTCGCGCTGCTCGCCACCGCCGCCGCCCTCACCCACCTGCTCCAGGACCGGCCCTGGCGCGCGTCGGCGGACGCAGCCTGGCCCACCGTCCTCCTCCTGCTGCTCACCCTCGCCGCCCGCTACGCCGCCGCGAGCGCGGCCCGCATGGCGGCGGCACGGATCGGCCCCCGCTGTGTCACCGAGGCGAGCTACGCCGTCGTCGAAGGCGCGAACAAGCTGGAACTCGCGGCGTACGAGGAACCCGACGTAGCCGACGCCCTGGAAGCCGCCGAGGACGGCGCGCAGGCGATGGCCGACCTCGTGACCGACGCGCAAGGGGTGATCGCCTCCCTGGCGCAGATGGCGGCCGCCGTATCCGTTCTGGTGACGCTGCACCCGCTGCTGCTCCCCCTGGTGGTGCTCACCGCGGTGCCGAAGGCTGCGGCGACGATCCGCGCGGCCCGGATCGAGCACATGGTCCGGCACGAGACCCATCCGGACCGGCGCCTGCGGTACTACCTGTACCGGGAGACGACCAAGCGCCGCCCGGCCGCCGAGATCCGCGCCGCGAAGATGGCCCACTTCCTTCAGGGGCGGTTCCGTGAGGTGTCCCGTCGGCTGGACGCGGCGGTGCTCGCCGGGGTCCACCGGGCCGAACGCGCCCGGATCCTGGGCGATGCCGGGTCCGGGGCCGCGCAGCTCGCCACCTGGACCGCGCTCGGCGCCCTGGCCGCGACCGGCCGGGTCGAACCCGCCGCCGCGGGCGCCGCTGTCCTGGCCGTCCGCACCGTCAACGCCGCCCTCGCCGACGCCGCGAGCACCGCGGGGCGCCTGTTCCGCAGCGCCCTGTACGTCGGCGACTGGAACCGGTGGACCGCCCTCGCCGAACAGCACACCGCACGCCGCGGCACCCGGGCCGTCCCGGCCACCGGGCCCGCCGTCATCGAGGCACAGGACGTGACCTACACCTATCCGGGCGCCGCCCGGCCCGCGCTGGACGGTGTCACCGTCTCGGTGCGGCGCGGCGAGGTGGTCGCCCTGGTCGGGGAGAACGGGGCGGGCAAGTCCACCCTGATCCAGCTCCTCACCGGGCTCACCATCCCCGACACCGGCACCATGCGGTGGGACGGCCGCGACCTCGCCGACGCCGACCCCGCAACGGTATGGGAGCACGTCGCACTCGTGCCGCAGCGCTTCACCGAGTGGCCGTTGAGCGCCCGGGAGAACATCCAGTTGGGCACCCCCCGGCCCGGCGGCGACCACGCCGTCCACGCCGCCGCGGCCACCGCCAGCGCCGACAGCGTCATCGCCCGGCTCCCCCACGGCCTCGACACCTCGCTCGCCCCGTCCTGGGCCGACGGCCACGACCTCTCCGGTGGACAGTGGCAGCGCATCGCCCTGGCCCGCGCATTCCACAAGGACGCGGCCCTCCTGGTCCTGGACGAACCGACCTCCGCCCTCGACTCCCGTGCCGAGGCCGCCCTGTTCGCCACCATGCGGCAGATGGCCGCCGACCGCGCCACCATCCTGGTCACCCACCGTCTCATCAGCACCCGCCACGCCGACCGCATCATCGTCCTCCACCACGGACGCGTGGCCGAACAAGGCACCTTCGCCGAACTGTTGGCCCTGCCGGGCGGAATCTTCCGGGAGCTTTTGGCCCTGCAGGAAGGAGATCGACCCACCGAGCCCGCCTTGGCCGCCGTACTTCCCGCGCGAGCGGCGGTGGACCGTGGCCGTCCATCTGCTCCGTGATCAGGGGCCAGCACTTCCCTCGCGAGCGGGGGTGGACCGCAGGGCTGTACGACGCGCCCGACGACGCTGCGGTGCTTCCCGCGCGAGCGGGGGTGGACCGTGGAAAGCACCGCCACCAGCCGCCGGGGCGGCCAAGTTCGGGAGGACGTCCTGGAGACGGTCTACTGGGACGCTGGCACCGCGCGGCTCCCGCCCTGGCTGGACAGGGGCCGGACGCGCGGCCTGGTGTTCGTCACCCACCGCCGACTCAACCCGGGTAAGGGCGTGAACCCGCAGGCCCGTGTGCCCGAACACCGGCCTCGCCCACCCTCTCCTACGGCCAGGCCCGCGCGCTGCCGGGCGAGAACGTCCGGGCCGTCCATTTGCGAGGGCGGCCCGGGCCGGACATAGAGTGGGGTGAAAATATCTGAGGCATATTCAGGGGGGAACCATGCGTAAGACCATGCTCGTCGCCGTCCTCTCGGCGGCCACGCTGACGGTGTCGGCGCTCGCGGGCACGGCCCAGGCCGTTCCGGCGGCCAGCTGGAAGTGCACGACCTCGAAGAAGACTGTTGACCATCCTGGGTCGAGCGTCATATGGGACGACTTCGACTTCAAGGTCAAGACCTGCGCGAAGCGCTCCGGGGGCATCACCTACGCCAGCGTCAGCGTCGATGTCGACGGCCCGCCCGGGTTCTCCGGCTACAACGTCGTCAATTCCGCTCGCGTGGTGGTGCAGATCAAGCGCAGCGTCAGCGGTCCCGACCCTGTATCGGCCTTCACATACGGAACCGGCCTCGGCAGCAAGATGAACAGCCTCAATGGCAGCGGGAACACCCTGTACACCAGCCCGACGGCCTCCTACAGGGGCGCGGTCGGCTCCGGGTACTACGGTGACTCGGTGCTCCAGATCGACTGGAAGACCGATGGTCAGGGGCAGAAGAGCTACGACTTCGCAGCCTCCCCGATCGCCTGATACGGATCGCGGGCGCGCGGGGACGAGAGGCCCGACAGTGTCAACTTCCGGTGACACTGCCGGGCCTTACCGCTGCCCGCAGCAGGAGTGTCCGTGTCACCGTGGATTCCAGCGGGCTGACGAGCTGAGACCAGGGGCAGTGGGCGCCACCCCGCCGTCCTGGCCGGGAAGAGGCTCGCGTCCGCAGATTACGGACGCACGGTCCTGGCAGATAGTCAGTCGAGGGCGTGGTGGGTGGATCGCTGCGGCGATGCCGATGGCCCTGCGTTGACGGAGCCACCCCCGCGTGGGCGGGGCTGACGACGGCAATCCACGAGGCATCGCGCGGCCCGTCGAGCTACCCCGGTACCCGGTAGGAATGGGCTTCCCGCGCGAGCGGGAGTGAAGTGCCCCGGACAGGCACCGCCCCCGGCGAAGACTCCCCCCGAAGCAACCTCCAAAGCCCGCGTCCCCTCTTCACCGGCGGCGGGGCATCCAGGTGGGTTCTTCAACATGGTTGATACCGAATGCTGTTGAACTATTCTGAATGACCGTCAGGAGTGCGTTCGTCCTCGTCGTTCGCGCCGTGTCCTCCGAGGACGGGGCCGGGGACAGGGACGGGCCCGGGGCCTGGGGGTGGTGGTTCCGGGGTGCTCGGTCAGTGTCGTCGGCTTTCCGGAAGGGGCGCTCATGCCCATGCCCAGATCCTCCGTCCGGCACGGGGGTTCACCCGTGCCACCGGGGCGGTTCCGCCGCGTCGCGCGGCTCGCGGCCACCGCCGCCGCGAGCGGGGCCCTGCTGCTCGGGGGCGTCGCGAGCCCGGGGCCCGCCAGCGCGGCCGGATCGACCAAGGCCGACGCGTACAACGACATCGGGTCGACGGACCGGTCGAAGTGGATGAAGGGCGTCGCCGGGGACACCTGGCTGGCGTCCCTGTCCCTGCCGGGCACCCATGACACGCTCTCCCTCCACGGGGGCGTGTACGTGAAGACGCAGCAGGACTTCGGCGACAGCGCCAACACCCTGACGCGGCAGTTGGAACGGGGCATCCGGGCCATCGACATCCGGGTCCGCGTCACCGAGAACAAGTACTTCACGGTCCACCACGCGGCCTACTACCAGAAGGCCAACTTCGACGACGTCCTCACCAAGGCGCGGGACTTCCTCAGGAAGAACAGCAGCGAGACGGTCGTGATGCGGCTGAAGGCCGAGTGTCCCCGGGGCGACCGCGACATCCAGGACTGCGCCAACGATCCCAAGACGGTCACCAGCGGGCGGATCGAAGAGATCTTCAAGGAGTACCTCTCCCGGTACCCCGACCTCTTCTACGGTCCGTCGGTGTCCGGGGCGTCGAAGGCCTGGGTCCCCCGCCTGTCGGACGTCCGGGGGAAGATCGTGCTGGGCGCTTTCGACAGCATCGACCGGTCCGGTTCGTACGGGATCTCGAGCTTCGACGACCCGGACACCAACGAGGACTCCTGGTCGCTGGGCGACAGCGAGCGGAGGTGGGACGCGGCGCGGGCCAACCTCGATCAGGCGATGGGGGACGGCACCGGCAGGATGTTCGTGACCTACACCTCCGGCTCCGACGCGCCCTGGGCCTCCCCGGCCGCGTTCGCCGGTGGATACGTCCGCACCTACGGTGACACGACCATCACCTACCCCAGCATCAACTTCGAGTTGATGAAGTACCTCAACAACGGTGACGTGAACAGGCGCGTCGGCATCGTCATGATGGACTTCCCCGGCTGGGCGCTCATCGAGAACGTCATCGCGCGCAACAACCCGCACTTCGCCCAGAGCGGTCACCAGTCGATCTGGACGGTCAACGCGGACAAGACCTACGTCGACACCAGGTTCAACCGGTGCATGGTGCGGGGTCCGGAGTTCAACAGCGCGAAGACCGACGGACTGGTCACCCAGCGCGCGTGCCAGTCGACCGCCCCCGTCAGCCACCAGTGGCAGGCCGAGCGTCCCTCGGCCTACGACGGCAAGGGGTACCACTGGATCAGGTCCAGCAACGGCAAGTGCCTGACCGTCCCCTACAACGGGGGCACCCCGCCGCCGTCGGGCACCCAGCTGTACTGGTGGGGCTGCGAGACCCGCTGGTACTCGGGCAGCCAGCTGTGGAACGTCATCCCGACGCAGATCGAGGTCGGCGGGGTGCGGAAGAAGGCCTACAAGTTCATCAACGAGTGGACGGGCAAGTGCCTGACGGTCGACCCGGGCGCCGCCTCCACCTCCGGCGGCAAGGTGACCCACGACACCTGCCCCAGCTGACCCTCGTCGTCCCCGGACCCGTCCCCGGACCGGTGTGAGACCGGGGGCGGGGTCGGGGGGGCGGCGCGCGGCCCGGCCTGGTCGGTCCAGTTCAGGCCAGTTCGGTTCGGTCCGGTCGGGGCCGGTCCAGTCAGGTCCGGGCCGGTCGGATCCGGTCCGGTGCCCCCTCCTCGTCGCCACGGGGAGGGGGCACCGGCACGTCGTCCCTGGCGGGTCGCCGCCGTGCGGCGCGGCCGGTCGGTGAACGGTGGGGTCAGCCCGTGACCCGGGCCAGCAGGAAGCCGTCGTAGCCCTTGGCGCCGACCGTCTGGACGACGGTGGCGTCCAGGGTCGGGTGCGCGGCGGTGCGGGCGATCAGTTCGCGGGTGCCGACGACCGCCGGGTCGGTGCTGTCCGCGTCGGTGACGGCGCCGCCGCGCACCACGTTGTCGCAGACGATCACCGAGCCGGGGCGGGTGAGCCGGACCGCCCAGTCGAGGTAGTTCGGGTTGTTGACCTTGTCGGCGTCGATGAAGACGAAGTCGAACGGGTCGCCGCCCTCGGCCTCCAGCAGCGGCAGGGTCTCCAGGGCCGGACCCACCCGGACCTCGGTGACCCCGTCCAGCCCGGCGCGGGCCAGGTTGCGGCGGGCGACCTCCGCGTGCGCGGCCTGGTACTCCAGGGTGACCAGCCGTCCGCCGGCGGGCAGCGCCCGGGCCAGCCAGATGGTGCTGTAGCCGCCGAGGGTGCCGATCTCCAGGATGCGCCGGGCGCCCTGCGTCCGGGCGAGGAGCTGGAGCAGCTTCCCCTGGTTCGGGGCGACCGCGATCGCGGGCAGCCCCGCCGCGTCGCTGTCCCGCAGCGCCGCCTCCAGCGCCTCGTCGGCGGGGGCCAGCTCGGCCGTGAAGTAGTCGTCGACGGCGTTCCACCGGTCCTGCTGCTCGGTCATCTCCGCGCTCTCCGCTCTTCGCTGTACGCCCACGGTGGCTCCGGCGTCCCCCGCCGCCCCACGGACCCCGCCCGTGCGCAGACCACCAGGAAGAACCTATCCCGGGACGATCATCCTGTGGAGGTCCGGAAACCGGGCCGGGCGGGGTGGGAGCCCGGGGGCCGGGGGCCTTCGGGGCGGGGCTCCCGTGCCGGAGGGGGTCGGGGAGCCCGGTTCCCCGGGCGGCGGTGAGAGCTACCACACGCGGGAGGAAGCACCTCGGGCGCATAACGCCATCAAACGGGTGAAATACCATCGCGGAAACCGGCTGAACGACGGCCAGGATGTGATCGATGTCGCCCCTGGCGTTCGGCGGGGAGCCGATGCCGCACTATCGTCGTCCGTTCAAAGGTAAGGGGCCCGTCAGGTGAAGAGGGGGTGCCTGCGTCCCCTCCGGGGGGATGGTGCGAGCCTCTTCACCGTCGGCCCGTCGAGACGGCCGTACACAGCACGGCCGTACATCGATGAACGAAGTTGACCGAAACGGGGCGGGAGGGCCGACGCGGCGTGTCGAAAGCGGAGCACGGACCAGGTGATGTCTTGACGGCGGGATCGGGAGGACCGCCCGGACCGGCGGCGCACCCCCGGCTCGCGGCGGTCCGGGTCGGTCTGTGGGTGGTGGCGGCGCTGCTCGCCGTCCGGCAGCTCGCGATGGCGCTGCGGCAGCCGGACGGCGAACGCCTCATCGACCTGGAGACCTGGATCGGCCCGAACGGGGTGCTGCACGTCCCCGGGTCGCTGTACGACACCGGCGACTTCTCCGGCACCCCGTTCCACGGCCTGGCGCTCAAGCCGTTCGTCAGCTCCGCCGAGGCGAACCTCGGCGTCGGCTGGACCTTCGGCACCCTGCTGCTGGTCGCGGCCCTCGGACTGATCGTGTCGCGCGCCCTGCCGCAGCCGGTCTCCCGGCGCACCGCGCTGCTCGCCGCCCCGCTGGCGGTCTGTCTGCTGATGCTGTCGCTGCCGGTGCGCAACGCCCTGTACCTCGGGCAGACCAGCGTCATCCCCGTCCTGCTGGTCCTGCTCGGCTGCTTCGCCGTGCGCGGGGAGCGGGCCAGCGGCGTCCTCATCGGCGTCGGGGCCGCCTTCCAGCCGACCGTGCTGCTGTTCGCCCCGCTGCTGTGGCTGACCGGGCGCCGCACGGCCGCCGTGTCCGCCGGGGCCACCTTCGCCGGGGCCACCCTGCTCGCCTGGGCCGCGATGCCCGAGGACTCCTGGACCTACTGGGTCGAGGAGATCATGGGCGCCGGGCTCTCCGTCCACCCCGACGACCTCGCCAACCAGTCGCTGCACGGCGCGCTGCTGCGGTTCGGGCTGAGCGGGCCGCTGGAGTGGGCGGTGTTCCTGACGCTCGCCGCCGCCGTGGTCTTCTTCGGTCTGCGCCGGGCGGTGCGCTACGCCCGGGACGGACAGCTGCTGCTCGCCGTCGCCATCACCGGGTGCGTGGCGGTGGCCGTCTCCCCGACCGCCTGGCAGCACCAGCTGCTGTGGGTGCTGCTCACGGTCGTCGGACGGGCGGGCAAGCGGGCCGCCGACCGGCCGGTGTGGCCGGTCGCGGTGGTGCTGGTGATGACGCTCCCGGCGAAGATGATGCTGCCGAACATGCTGTTCGTGCACCCGCTGCGGGACAACGTCATCCTGGTCGCGGCGATCGCCGCCGCCTGTTTCGTGCCGTTCCTGTCGCGGACCTCGCCGCACTTCTCGGACCCGACGCCCACCCAGTACGCCGCGCCCGTCCCCGCCCGCTGGAAGTGGGTGCCGCTGGTGCCGTTCTGGCGGCGGGTGCTGAGCCGTCCGAACCTGCTGCTCGAACTGCTGCTGATCCGGGTCGGCTACTCCGCCTACTCGAAGGTGCGGCTGGCGGCCGCCTCCGGACGGGACACCGCCGAGGCGCACGCCACGCAGATCCACTCGATCGAGAAGACGCTGTTCCTCGACATCGAGCACTGGCTGAACCACGTGGTGGTGGACCGTCCGTGGCTGGAGGCGTTCTTCAACTTCTACTACACGTCGTTCCACTTCGTGGTGCCGCTGACCGTGCTGGGCGTGCTCTACGTCCGGCGGCCGGTGGACTTCCGCTGGGCGCGGACCGCCCTGGCCTTCGCCACCCTGCTGGCCCTGATCGGCTTCTGGGCGTACCCGCTGGCACCGCCGCGGCTGATGCCGGGCCTCGGGTTCGTCGACACCATCCACGGCGTCCAGGACTTCTCCAAGCCGGACTACGGGACCCTGACGGCGCTGACCAACCAGTACGCGGCGATGCCCTCGCTGCACTTCGGCTGGTCGCTGTGGTGCGGCGTGGTGATCGTCATCCTGGCGCCCAAGGCGTGGATGAAGGTGCTGGGCGCGCTGCACCCGACGCTGACCGTCCTGGTGATCATCGGTACGGCCAACCACTGGGTGCTGGACGCGGTGGGCGGCGCGGCCGTGGTCTCGGCGGGCTTCGGCCTCGGGTACCTGTTCGCCGGGCCGCGCGCCCGGAGCGCCACGGCGGCGGTGCAGAAGGAGAAGGAGAAGGAGGGCGACGGGGGTCCGGTGCGGATCCCCGGGCAGCAGGGGCCGCGCGAGGCCTCCGGCAAGCCCTCCGGTGAGTCGCTCGGCGAGCCCCTCAGCGGGGTGTCCGCCGGGGCCGTCTCCGGTGTCGTCTCCGGGGCCGGGGGCGGGGGCGTCTCCGGTTCCTCCGGTTCTCCGGGTGCCGCGAGTGGCCCGGGGGGCTCCGGGGGTTCGGCGGAGGCGTCCGGACCCGCGGCGGGCTCCGGGGGACGGAAGAGCTGACCCTCCGTACGGGTCGCGCGGCCCGTACGGCCCGGTTCTTCGTACGGCGGAGTGCGGCCGTACGGCCCGGTTCGTACGGCGTGCGGCCCGTACGGCTCACGCACAGGCGGAAGGGGTGGGACGCGGTCGTCGCGTCCCACCCCTTCCGTCGTGTCCGGCCCCGCCCCGGCGGGGGTCAGCCGCAGTCGTCCTCGGCCGGGCGGCTGGTCCAGGACGAGTCGATCCGGTAGTCGCCGGGCTCGGAGACGACCAGGCGGGTGTACTCGCCGTCGGGCTCCAGACAGGCCCCCTCGGCGCGCAGCCACGGCGAGTGGAAGACCCGGACGGTCGCCGATCCGGCGCGGTCCATCCGTACGGTCAGTCCGGCGCTGTCGGAGTCCACGACGGTGCCGGGCGCGGAGGCCAGCGGCACGGCGTCGCGCACCCGGTAGACCGTCCAGTGCTCGCCCCGCCACACCGGGTCCAGCCAGTCCGGCTCGGAGCGGACCAGCTTCGCCTCGGCCTCGGCGGGGCCGTCGGGGCGCCCGTCGTGCATGACCACGTAACCGACGGCCCAGCGGTCCAGCCACGCCCGGTAGGTGGTCTCGGAGAACGATCCGTCGTAGAAGAGCCGTCCGCGTTCCACGTCGAGCTGGCGGTTCCAGCCCCGGGCGAGGTTCATGTGCGCGGCGAAGGCGGTGGCCTCACGGTGGTTGCGGGCCGGGACGACCTCCACCCGGGTGCGGTCCGCCCCCAGCCGCTCCAGTTCCTCGATGACCTCTTCGGTGTCCTGGGCCCAGGCGGGCGGGTTGGTGGAGATGTAGAGGTCATGCACGGTCTTGGGGGTCAGCCAGGCCAGCGAGAAGACGAGCGCGGCGCCGAGCGCGATCCGCCGGACCCGGTCGGTGCCCGGCGCCAGCAGGGCGGCGAGCAGCACGGCGGGCGCGGCCAGCAGGGCGAGGCGCTCCACGTTGGTGCCGACCGGCGAGGCGATCAGATGGGTGAGGACGATCCCGACCGCGTAGACCGCGCCGGACAGCCGCACCACCTTCCAGTGCCGGGGCGCGGCGACCGCGACCACCACCGCGAAGAGGGCGGGCTCGACGATCCGGTGGGCGGGCATCGGCTGCTCGCCGGTGAACGGGAAGACCAGGGTGGTCAGACCGACGACCAGGGCCGGGGGCACCAGCAGGGCCAGTGCGGGTCCCCAGGTCCGCAGCAGGAACCAGGCGCCGCCGACGACGGCGAGGAAGAGTCCGGAGACCGGGCTGGCCATGGTGGACAGCAGCGCCAGCAGCGCGGCGGCGACGAGCCTGCGGCGCGGGCCGGTGAGGACGAGGACCGCGCCGAGCGCGAAGGCGACGCCGAGGGCGAAGGTGGTGCGGCCGGAGGCGACGTTGCACCAGAGGGCCACCGACAGCAGCAGGGCGGGGCCGAGGGGACGGCGGTAGCCGGTGCGTTCGACGAGCAGGGCGGCCAGCCAGGTGGCGGCGATCCCGGAGACGACGGTGACCGTGCGGACCCCGAAGGTCGTCATCAGGACCGGGGACAGCAGGCTGTAGTTGGGGACGTGCATCCCGCCGTACCAGGACAGGTTGTACGGGGCGTCCGGGTGGGCGCTGGCGAAGGCGGTCCACGCCTCCTGCGCGGCGAGGTCGCCGCCGCCCGTGCCGAGGAACAGGAACCACACCGCGTAGAACGGCAGGGCGGGCAGCGTGGCGAGCAGCGGTGTCCGGTAGCGGCGGGCCAGGGCGGCGGCCCGGCCGGGGCGGGCCTCCGGTGCCTTCCGGGCGGTGTCCGCACCGGGGCCGGTGGCCTTGTCCGGGACGGTTCCGGGGCCGGTACCGGGGTCCGTGTCCGTCCCGGGGTCCGGGTCCGTCCCGGTGCCGCCGCCCGTGCCCCGGTCCGGTCCGGGGGCGGTCCTCGTCCCGGTTGGCGGGGAGGCGGGGGACGGAACCCTGGGCGCGGTGGCCGTGGAGGCGGTGGCCGTGGAGGCCGCCGGTCCGGGCGCGGAGCCGTTGGTGGCCGTCGCCGTCGGGGACGGGGACGGTCCGGGCGCCGGGGCCGTGGAACCCGTGGGCTCCGGGCGGGCCGCTCCGGCGGGGGTCGCGGAGGCGGGTGCCGTCTCCCTGGGGGCGGGGTCCTTGCGGGGCGAGGGGACGGGGGGTGACGGCTCGGCGACCACGGGTGTCCTTTTCGTCCGTTCTGCTGGGGCCGGAAAGGGCCACGGGTGTGCGAGGGGCCCCGTCAGCCTAGACGCGCCGTCCGGGGGAAACGTTCGCAGCCCTCCGGACAGCGGGGAGGCCGGGCACGGGCACCGGGCCGGGCACCGGGCCGGGCACACGACCGAGGACGGCGGCACCCTGGTGGGTGCCGCCGTCCTCGGTGGTTCGCTCGGACGCGGGGGACGGCTCAGTACCAGCCGTTGGACTTCCAGAAGCTCCAGGCGTCGACGGGGCTGCCGTAGCGGTCCTCCATGTAGTCGATGCCCCACTTGATCTGGGTCTCGGCGTTGGTGCGCCAGTCAGAGCCGTGGGTGGACATCTTGGAGCCGGGCAGCGCCTGGACCAGGCCGTAGGCGCCGGAGGAGGAGTTCTGGGCCGTGACGTTCCAGTTGGACTCACGGGTCACGATCTTCTCGAACGCGTTGTACTGCGCGTCGTTCGGCAGCAGCTTCTTCGCGATCGCCTTCGCCGAGGTCACCTTGGCCTGCGCGGCGGTCGGGGCGGCGGCCTGGGCCGGGGCGGCGGCGAGCACCATTCCGGTCGTGGCGGCGGCGACGGCGACACCGGTGAGGGCCTTCTTCGAGGCGATGCGGCGGAACAGGGAAGCGGAGGCGAAGGAGACGGACACTGCGGACCTTCCGGTCGGGGACTGGGACGGTCGCCCGCCCTTCCGCGGCTCCGGCCGGGGCCGGTGCCTCCCGGTGCGAACCGGGGGTGGGAAAGCGGGGGCGCCGCGGCCCGGAGGGGCTCGTGGCGCCGTGCGACTCGATCCAGAGAAACAGGTTCGAGAACGTCCCGCAATCACCCCTTTTACTAGTGGAGGTCGCATGTGCCCGACTAGTCGCCAGTGTGACCTGGCTCTCAATCCGCAGGTCAGAGCCTTTGACGACGCGGACACGTCAAGGGTCGCGGTCTACGATCGCGCCTCGTGGACGCCCGGGGCCCTGTGGCACGCCTCACCGGGGACCCCGGGTTCCGTTCACCGAGCGCGGTCGGCACCGCACCCGGCGGGGTCGGCCGGTGTGACCGGGGTCTCCCGGAACGCGGGCCGCGCGTCGAAGGCCGCCCGCCGGGTCGCCCGCCGCAGCGCCCTGAGGACCGTGCCGCCCAGCGTCAGCGTGAGGACGGCGGTCAGCACCGCCCGGCCGAGGTCCCAGCCCAGGGAGGTGGCGAGGCAGTAGGCGAGGAAGCGGACCAGGTTCTCCCCCACCGCGTCCCCCGGCGAGAACGCCACCGACGAGGTCAGCTCCCCCAGGAACGGCCAGCCCGCCAGGTTCATGACCGTGCCGTACGCGAACGCCGCCGCGAACCCGTACCCGGCGAGCAGCAGCCGCTCCCCCGTGCCGCGCAGCCGCCCGGACCCCGGCAGCAGTCCGGCGCCGAGCGTGAACCAGCCCATGGCCAGCATCTGGAACGGCAGCCAGGGGCCCACGCCCCCGGTGAGCAGCGCCGAGGCGAACATGGTGACCGCGCCGAGGACGAACCCGAAGCCGGGGCCGAGCACCCGTCCGCTCAGCACCATCAGGAAGAACATGGGCTCCAGCCCGGCGGTGCCCGCGCCCAGCGGGCGCAGCGCGGCGCCCGCCGCGGCCAGCACCCCGAGCATCGCCACCGCCTTCGCCCCGAGCCCCGATTCGGACAGGGCCGCCGCGACCACCCCCACCAGCAGCACCAGCAGCGCGGCGAAGAGCCAGGGCGCGTCCTGGGAGTGGGCGTTCACGGAGGAGGCGGGCGCCGCCAGGAACGGCCAGCCGAACGCGGCCACCCCCACCGCGCTCACCAGCCCCAGCGCGGCGGCGGACTTCGGCCCCACGCGGACCGCCCGGACGGCGCCCGGGCGGTCCTTGGGCGCGCGGGGGCCCACGGGGGCGCTGGGTCCGTCGGGGGCGGTGGGGGCCTCGGGGGTGCTGGGGCCGCTGGGGGCTCCAGGGCCGCTGGGGGTCTCGGGTTCGCCAGGGCCGTCGGGCGCGCCGGGGCCGTCGGGCGCGCCGGGGCCGTCGGCGGGGTCGGATACGTCCGGTGGGGTCATCGCAGGGCCTCCCGTACCTGGGGCACGGTGAGCCACGGCCCGGTGCCGAGCACCTTGGCCACCTGGGGGGCGAAGGCCGGGGAGGCCAGCACCACCTCGGCGGCGGGGCCGTCCGCGACGACCTCGCCGTCCGCGAGGATCAGCACCCGGTGCGCCAGCTCCGCCGCCAGCTCCACGTCATGGGTGGCGAGCAGCACGGCGTGGCCCGCCGCGACGAGCGGGCGCAGCACCTTGACCAGCCGGGCCTTCGCCGCGTAGTCGAGGCCCCGGGTGGGTTCGTCCAAGAGCAGCAGCGGGGGGCGGGCGGTGAGCACCACGGCGAGGGCCAGCACCAGTCGCTGCCCCTCGGAGAGGTCCCGGGGGTGGGCGTCGCCGTCGATGCCGGGCAGCAGCTCCGCCACCAGGTCCCGGCAGGTGCCGGGCGGGGCGTCCGCGTCGCGGTCGGCGGCGGCGCACTCGGCGGCCACGGTGTCCGCGTACAGCAGGTCGCGCGGTTCCTGGGGGACCAGTCCGACCCGGCGCACCAGCTCGCGGGGGCGGACGCGGTGCGGCGCGGCGCCGCCGACGTCGACGGCGCCGCCGGTCGGCTCGACCAGTCCGACCAGGGCCGACAGCAGGGTCGACTTCCCGGCGCCGTTGCGGCCCATCAGCGCGACGGTCTCGCCGGGGCGCAGCGTCAGGTCCACCCCGCGCAGCGCCTCGGTCCGGCCGCGTCGCACCCGCAGTCCGGACGTGGTCCCGGCCGCCGCCGGTTTCCCCGCGTCCGTGGTGCGCCCGGTGTTCCCGGCGGTGGACGGGGCGGACGGCTCCGGCGGGGGCGCGGCGGCGAGCCGGGCCCGGAGCGGGGCGGCCCGGCGGCGGGCGTCGCGGACGCTGAGCGGCGGCGGGGACCAGCCCGCGAGCCGGGCCAGGTCGACCACCGGCGGCCGGACCGGCGAGTGGGCCATGACCTCGGCGGGCTCCCCGAGGACGGGGGCGGCGCCGGGGCCGGGCAGCAGCAGGACCTGGTCGGCGTACTGCACCACGCGCTCCAGCCGGTGCTCGGCCATCAGGACGGTGGTGCCGAGGTCGTGCACCAGCCGCTGGAGGACGGCGAGCACCTCCTCGGCGGCGGCCGGGTCCAGCGCGGAGGTCGGTTCGTCGAGGACCAGCACCCGGGGGTGCGGGGTGAGCACCGAGCCGATGGCGACGCGCTGGCGCTGGCCGCCGGAGAGGGTGGCGAGGGGCCGGTCCCGCAGTTCGGCGAGGCCCAGCAGGTCGAGGGTCTCCTCGACCCGGCGGCGCATCACGTCCGGGGCGACGCCGAGCGACTCCATGCCGTAGGCGAGTTCGTCCTCGACGGTGTCGGTGACGAAGTGGGCGAGGGGGTCTTGGCCGACGGTGCCGACCACGTCCGCGAGGTCGCGCGGCCGGTGGACCCGGGTGTCCCGGCCCGCGACGGTGACCCGGCCGCGCAGGGTGCCGCCGGTGAAGTGCGGCACCAGTCCGGAGACCGTGCCGAGCAGGGTGGACTTGCCCGTCCCGGACTCCCCCACGAGCAGCACCAGCTCGCCCTCCGGCACGGTCAGGTCGACGTCCGTGAGGGCGTCCCGGTCGGCGCCGTCGTAGCGCACGGACACGTTCTCGAAGCGGATCACGAGCCGCTCGCCTTCTTTCGCTTCGTCCGGGACGGGTCGGGGTCGGTGCGGTGGCCCGTCCGGCGGGGGTCCGTCCGCGTCCGGTGGGGTTCCGCCGGGACGTCGTCGGGTGACGTGTCCCTGGCCGGGCCACCTCCCGGTGCCTCGCCCCGGGCCCGGCCGTGGCCCTCCGGCCGGAGGGGCGTGACGGACGGGACGGCCGGGACTGGCGGAACGGCCGGGACTGGCGGGGCCCCGGGCGGGGCGGGCGGCTCCCCCGGGCGGACCGGCGCGGGGGCGACCAGGGCCGGGAGCAGTCCGAGGAGGACCGCCGCCGCGGGCCACAGCGGAAGCACGGGGGCGGTCAGCGGGACCACGCCCGGCTCCAGCGCGGCCGTCGCGGCGGGTCCGCCCAGCGCGCCCCAGCCCGCGAACACCGCCGCCACGGCGGCCCCCGACCCGGCGACCAGCCAGGCGCGCGGGCCCCAGCCGTCGGGACGGTACCGGGTGCGGACCGTGCGACGGCCGCCCAGCCGGAGTCCGGCGAGCGCGGCGGCGAGCCCGGCGAGCAGCACCGGGGTCGCGTACCCGGCGCCGTCGGCGGCGAGCAGTCCGTACGTTCCGGCGCAGACGCCGAGCAGCCCGCCGAGGGTGAGTCCGGCGGTCAGCCGCCGCACCGGGGCCGGTACCTCCGCCGTGCGCCCGTACCCCCGGGCGTCCATCGCCGCCGCGAGCGCCACCGACCGTTCCAGCGCGCCCTCCAGCACCGGCAGCGCCACTTGGAGCAGCCCGCGCGCGCCCCGGTCGGGACGGCCCCGCAGCCGTCGGGCGGCCCGCAGCCTGCGGACGTCGGCGATCAGGTTCGGCGCGAAGGTCATCGCGACGACGACCGCCACGCCCGCCTCGTACAGGGCGCCCGGCAGCGACTTCAGCAGCCGGGACGGGTTGGCGAGGGCGTTCGCTGCGCCCACGCAGATCAGCAGCACCGCCAGCCGCAGCCCGTCGTACAGGGCGAAGACCAGTCCTTCGAGGGTGACCCGGCCGCCGATCCGCACCCCTTGCGCCCACTGGGGCATCGGCACCTCGGGGAGGGTGACCAGGACGTGCGTCCCGGGGATCGGGGAACCGAGGACCACCGCGAAGACCAGCCGGATCAGCAGCACGGCGAGCGCGATCCGGACGAAGGCACCGTAGGCGCGGGCCCATGGCGCGTCGGTGCGGCGGGCCGCGACCACGTATCCGGCGACCCCGGCGAGCAGCCCGAGCAGCAGGGGGTTGGTGGTGCGGGACGCGGCGATCCCGAGGCCGAGCGCCCACACCCACCAGGCCCCCGGATGCAGCGCGTTCGTCCGGTGCGCCACCGGGGCGGCGAGCGGACGGACGGCACGGCGCGCGGCGGCGGGCCGGGAGGGGGCGGGGCGGTCGGGCACGGTGGTCTCCCGTCAGCCCCGGCGGCGGGCGCGCAGCACGGCCGCGACGCCCAGCAGCGCCACGGCGGCGAGGCCCGCGTACAGCCCGAGGGACGGGCCGCCGCCGGCGTCACCGTCGTCGGAGGCCGTCACGCCGGACGAGGCGGGTGCGGTGCCGTCGCCGGAGACCTGTTCCCCGCAGCCGGTGCGGGGGTACCCGGCGATGGCGCAGAGCAGCGCGTTCGCGTCGTAGCGCAGCGGCTTCGCCACGGCGGCGAGGGCGTCGGCGCTGGTGGCGTCGGGAGCGATCCGGGCGCAGGCGGTGCGGGCGGGGGACGGGGTCTCGCCGGAGGGGGCGTCGGCCGGGAGCCCGGGGTCGATGACGAGCGCGATCCGCTTGGTGCCCTCGCGGGGTTCCGTGGTGCCGCAGATCCGGGTGAAGTCGCGGGGGCCGCGCGGGGTGGCCGCGTCAGCGGAGTCCTCGCTCACCGCGAACCGGAAGCCCTGGACGTCCCCGTCGGCGGGCCGGGCGAGCGCCGGGCCCTGGGTGGCGTACGTCCAGTCGCCGCCGGTCAGCTCCCAGAAGGACCAGTAGCGGTATCCGGCGGCCTGCGCGGGCGCGGCGGCGAGCAGCCCGGTGAGGGCGACGAGGACGGCGAGCACGGTGGCCAGGGCGGCCGTCACCGCCGCGCGGGGCCGTCCGGAAGCCCGCCCGGGGGCCCGTCCGGCCTGGGCGGGGGCTCGTTCCGGGGCCCGCCCGGGAACCCGTCCCGGAGCGCCCGCGCCACCCGCGCGGGCGCTCACCCGCGCTTCCTGCGGACGAAGCGGTAGATCGCGCCCTGGAAGGCGACGCCCACGGCGGCGAGCCCCAGGGCCAGCAGCAGCCCGCTGAACACCATCCAGGGGAAGCCCTCCGACTCGCCGGAGTGCTCCGTGTGGTCCTCCGCTCCCCCGGCCTCCCCGTCCTCCGACGCGTCGGCGACGGGGGCGGGGCCGGTGGCGTACAGCCCGGCGACCAGGTCGGTGGAGCCGAAGTCACGAGGGTCGGCGCCGACGGCACGGGCGGTGAGGACGAGCTGCGCCCAGGCCGCGGGACCGGTCTGACGGGCCCAGTCGGCGGACTCGCGCTTCAGCCAGGCCACCGCGCGGTCGGCCCGGTCGGCGTTCCCGGTGACGGTCAGGGCGACCACGGCGTCGGCGGTGGTGCCGTGGTCGGGCTGGTCCTCGGCGCCCGGCAGGGAGCTGGTGAGGTGGCCGTCGGCGGCGAGCGCGCGGGCGAGGTGGGCGGCCCCGTTGGCGGCGGCGTCCTCGGCGGTCCGGGCCTTCGAGCAGGACGGCCCGTCCCCGTCGGTTCCGGTGGACCCGTCGGCGTCGGCGTCCTTGTCGGCGGGCTCCGGGGCGAGAGTGAGGCCGCGGGCGCCGAGGACGCCCGCCGCGGTGGCGTCGGCGTTGGCGACCAGGTCGCCCTTCTTGTCCGGCTGGTAGGCGAAGGCTCCGCCGTCCTCGGCGGAGCAGGGCAGGGAGAGCGCGAGGAGCGCCCGGTGCGGGTCCGCGCCCTTCGCGGAGCGGACCGTGGCGGGGTCGGTGCCCACGGCGGCGAACGCGCCGATCACCAGGCTGGTGGAGTTGGCGTCGCTGGGGGCGCCGGGGAGGTAGCCCCAGCCCCCGTCGTCGTTCTGGACGGACCGCAGCCAGCCCACCGCCTCCTTCACGGCGGCGTCCTCGCCGCCGAGGGCCTCCAGCGCCTGGACGGCGGCGGCGGTGCTGTTGGTGTCCACGGGGGTCTTGGCGCCGCACCGGGCGTCGGGCGCGGCCCGGAACGCGGCGAAGGAGCCGTCGGCGCACTGCTGGCCGGTGAGCCAGTCCACGGCGACCGGGGCGGGGGTGGCGCCCACCGTCTTCTGCGCGAGCAGCGCGAGCGACTGCCGCCACACCCCGTCGTAGGTGGGGTCGGTGGTGCCGTAGAGCCCGGACGGGAGCTTGACCGAGGGGGACGGCGACGCCTTCCCGTCGGCCCCGTCCGCGAGGGCGGCGGGGGCCGTGGCGGTGCCGATCGCCGCGACGGCGGCGAGGGCCGCGACGGTGCGGCTGATCTTCATGGTGGCGTGTGCCCTTCCTCGTACCGGGCGCACGGGCACGCTTCGTGGGCGGCTCCGGGCGGCTCCGGCTCCGTATTCCTCGACGGTGCCCGCGCACCGGGTCCCGGTGGCGTGAGCCGTTCGCGTCGGGGTACGGGGTGCTCCGGCTGGCGCCCGGACGGGCGGCTCACGGTTGCGGGTCAGCGCCGGACTTCCACCGGCTTCCCCCCGTGGGGACGCGATGACGACCCCCCATGCTACCGGCCGCCCCGCACGGGGCCCGGTCTCCGCGCGGGGCGAGGGTGCGCGGTCAGCCGTGGGGCTCGTGGGCGGCCCGGAGGCCACGGGGGCTGTGGCGGCTGTGCGGGGCCGTGGGCCGTGGGTCGTGGGTCGTGCGGGGCCGCTGGTGCCGGTCCGGGGGCGGACGGGTCCGGGGTGCCCCACCCGGACCCGTGCGGGGAGAGGCACCTCAGGAGGACGGGGTCGACGGCTGGTCCGGGGGCGACGGGTCCGGGTCCCGGGCCGGTGGGTGCCCGGGCGGCGGGCCCGGACGGGACGCGGACCGGGTGGGCGGCCCGGACGGGGTCGCGGACCCGGCCGAAGGGGACGGCCCGGCCGAAGGCGGCGTCCCGGTCGAGGGGGACTGCCCCGCCGAAGGCGACGGCCCACCCGAAGGGGACGAGCCAACCGAAGGCGGCGTCCCGGTCGAAGGGGACGACCCGACGGGAGGGGACGGCCCGACCGGAGGGGACGGCCCGACCGGAGGGGATGCCCCAGGCGAGGCGGACGGCCCCGGCCCCGCGGACGGCCCCGGCGCCGACCGGGGGCGTTCCCCGTGGGAACCGCACAGCTCCGCGCTCAGCGTCCGGACGAGGTCGGTGAGGTCGTCGGGGCGGTCCGGCCCCCACCAGTCGCCGAGGAGTTCCGCGAGGGAGTCCTCCCGGGCGGCGGCCAGCGCGTCGGCGGCCCGGCGGCCGGGCGCGGTGAGGGTGAGGCCCAGCCCCTCGCGGGCGCCGAGCCCCCGCTCCTCGACCTGCCGGGCCGCCTCGGCGACCACCCGGAACGGCACGTTCCGCCGTTCGGCGAGCAGCGCGGGCTCCACCACCCCGTGCCGTCGCATCCGCAGCAGCAGCCAACTGCTCGCGGGCAGCAGGTCGTACCCGGCCCGGTGGGTGATCGTCTCGTAGATCCTCCGCCGTCCCTCCCGGGTCCCGAGCACGGACAGGGCCCGGGCGCACTCGTCGCGCGAGGTCCGCTGGACCGGGTTGCTGGCCAGGGTCTCCGTGCCGTCGGGGACGGTCACCGAGCCGCGCAGCCGGTCCTCGTGCAGGAACCAGGCGAGGACGAACCCGGCGAGGGCCACCGGCACCGCGTAGAGGAACACGTCGGTGATCGCCGTGGAGAAGGCGTCCAGCGCGGCGGGGCGCAGCGCGGGCGGCAGCGACTCCAGCCCCCGGGGGTCCGCGGCGAGGGCGGCGGCGTCCGTCCCCGGCGGCAGGCTCCGTCCGTCGAGCGCGGCGGCCAGGAGGTCCGCGAGCCGCCCGGCGAAGAGCGACCCGAAGACGGCCACCCCGAAGGACGCCCCGATCGAGCGGAAGAAGGTCGCCCCGGAGGTGGCCACCCCGAGGTCCTCGTAGGCGACCGCGTTCTGCACGATCAGCACCAGGACCTGCATCACCAGCCCGAGGCCCAGCCCGAAGACGAAGAAGGAGGCGCTGGTGACGGCCGTGGAGGTGTCCGGGCCCAGCCGGTGCAGCAGGAGCAGCCCCAGGGCGGTGATCCCGGTGCCCGCGACGGGGAACACCTTCCAGCGGCCGGTGCGGCTGACGATCTGTCCCGATCCGGTGGAGGCGAGCAGCAGCCCGACGACCATCGGCAGCATGTGGACGCCCGACATGGTCGGGCTGACGCCCCGGACGATCTGCAGGAACGTGGGCAGGTACGTCATCGCGCCGAACATCGCGAACCCGACGATGAAGCTGATCAGCGCCGCGAGCGTGAACGTCCGCACCCGGAACAGCCGCAGCGGCAGGACGGGTTCGGCGGCCCGCCGCTCCACCGCCACGAACGCCACCGCGAGCACCGCCCCCAGCACCGCCAGCCCCACGACGCCGGGCGAGCCCCACGGCCAGGTGGTGCCGCCGAGGGAGGCGACCAGCACCAGACAGGCCGCGACCGAGGCGATGAGCAGGGTGCCCAGGTAGTCGATGGTGTGCCGGTCGTCGCGGCGCGGTACGCGCAGCGCGGAGGCGATGACGACGAGGGCGACCGCGCCGATCGGCAGATTGACGTAGAAGACCCACCGCCAGCTCAGGTGCTCGGTGAGCAGTCCGCCGACCAGCGGACCGAGCACACTGGTCGTACCGAACACGGCGCCGAACAGCCCTTGGTAGCGACCGCGTTCCCGGGGCGGCACCAGATCGCCGACGATCGCCATGGAGAGCACCATCAGTCCGCCGCCGCCCAGCCCCTGGAGCGCCCGGAAGCCGATCAGTTCCGGCATGCTCCGCGCCGCCCCGCAGAGCGCGGAACCGATCAGGAAGATCACGACGGCGGTCTGGAAGAGCCGTTTGCGTCCGTACTGGTCGCCGAGCTTGCCCCACAGCGGGGTCGCGGCGGTGGAGGCCAGCAGATAGGCGGTGACCACCCAGGAGAGGTGGTCGAGCCCCCCGAGGTCGCTGACGATCGTGGGGAGCGCGGTGGAGACGATGGTCTGATCGAGCGCGGCCAGCAGCATGCCGAGGAGCAGCGCGCCGATGGAGACCAGCACCGGACCACCGGGACCGGCCTCCGTCGCGGCCCGGACGGCCGGTCGTCCGGGCGCTCCGCCCCGCCCCTGGTGACCACGTGTCATGCACACCTCCTGGACGGACGGGAGGGGTCCCGCACCCCCATCGTGGTGCGTGCGACCCGGTCCGGCCTGTCGGGGACATGGGGACTCGACACTGCGGGCCCTTCCGGTTGTCTGCATAATCGCCTTCAACCAAGGGAGGGGACCCAGACGGTGAACCGACAGACATGTCCGCGGTGCGGGGCGCCCGAGGGCGCGCCCGCGCCCGGCGGCTGTGGATGCGCGGCGCGCACCGGCGCGACGGCGGGCGGCGGTGCCGGTCCGGCCGCCGACCGGACGACCCCGGCGCATCCGCCCGGACCGCCGGGCCCGCCGCCACCGGCCTACCAGTCGCACCCGCCGCACCCCGCCCACCAGGCGGAACTCTCCGACCACACGGGCCAGTTCGCCCGGTTCCAGGTGCGCCCCTACTACGTGGACCAGGGACCGCAGGACGCACCGGACGGTTCCGGCGCCGGCCCCGATGCCGCTCCCGGTCCCCGCTCCACGGCCGGTGCCGCCGTGCCCGGTGCCGCCGTACCCGGCGGCCCGGCGGGCCCGCCGCACCCGTCGCCGCAGACCCCTCCGCCGGTGGGGACACCCCAGACATCCCAGACATCCCAGACCCCCCGGGCACCTCAGACCCCCCGGGCACCTCAGACACCTCAGACGATGCCCCCATCGGGTCAGTCGGCGGGCCAGCCGGGGCAGCGAGGGCACTCCGGCCAGCCGGGTCACCCCGGTCGACCCGGTCAACCCGGGCACCCGGGCCAGCAAGGGCGTCCCCTTCAGCCGGGACAGCCCGTCCAGCCGGGCGTGGCGAGCCAGCCGGGCATGCCAGGGCAACCTGGCGCACCAGGCCAGCCGGGCGTGCCGGGCCCGCAGGGCATACCGGGGCAACCGGGTGTACCGGGCCAGCAGGGCGTACCGGGGCCAGCAGGCATGCCGGGCCAGCCGGGCGGGCGGATACCCGACGAGCCGACCCGTGCGCTGCCCCGGATGGCGGCGGACGGAACCGGCCCGGTTCCGCACCCCGCGCCGGGCCGACCGGACGGACCGGCCGCCGGGTCCGGCCCGGCCGCAGGCGCGCCGCTCGCTCCGGCCGGGCCCATGCCGCCGTTCGCGGAGCCCGGCCCCCTCCCCCCGGCCGCCGGGCCCCAGCCGGGCCCCGGCGGGCCGTCGGGGGACGTCCCGCCGCCCGCCGACGCCCAGGGGGCCTGGACCGCCCACCCCGGCATCGCACCCGGCCCCGCCGCCCCTGGGGCACCCACGGGTCACACCGACCCCGTGGACCACGCGAGCCCTACGGGCGCCACCGGCCAGCCGGGCTACGCGGGTCACATGGACCACACGGGCCCCGTGGGACACCCCGAGCACATAGGCCAGCCGGGCGCCATGGGCCACCCGGGACACGAGCACACGGCACACCCCGAGCCTCCGGAGCACCCGGGCCACCCCGGCGAGCAGTCCCGGCGACCGCACCCCGTGCCCCCGGAGACGCCCCGTCAGCGGCCGGTGCCGCAGGGGCGGCTGGACCGCCTGGACCAGGCGGAGGCCGACCCCCGGGCGCGCCGTCGCCGTCTCGCCTTCATCGCCACCTCGGGCGTGGCGGTCGCGGCGGTGGCCGTCGGGGCGATCGCGGGCGGGGTGTTCAGCTACGACAAGCCCCGTCACGACAAGGCCCTGCCGGACATCGACACCACCGTCCCGGACACCTCGGTGCCGGACAAGGAACCCGCCGGGAACCCGGGCGGGGACAAGACCAAGGCGTCCAAGGGCACCTCGCCGTCGGCTCCGGCCGCCCCCGGTTCCCCCACCTCCACCCAGCCGCTCAGTCCCTCGCCCAGCGCGAGCCCCTCGAAGGGGAAGGACGAGGAGAAGGGGAAGGGGAAGAAGTCGGCGTCCCCGAGCCCGTCGGGCCGCTCCGCCTCCCCGTCCGACTCCGCCTCGCGCCCCGCCGAGCCGCCCCCGCCGAGCCCCGACGGCACCCTGCGGATGGGCGACCGGGGCCCGGGCGTCCAGGACCTCCAGCAGCGGCTGTGGCAGATGCGGCTGTACACGGGTTCCCGGGACGGCGTCTTCAACTCCGAGGTGGCACAGGCCCTCACCCGTTACCAGGTCGCCCGGGGCATCCAGGAGGAACGGGGCACCTACGGTCCCGTCACCCGGGGCGTCCTGGAGACGGAGACCTCCGGCGGCGGGAACGGCGGGGGCGGCGATCCGGGCTGGGGCGACGGCGGCAACGACGACTGACGGCCCCGACCGGCCCCGGCCCCGTCGCCCGGCGGAAACGGGGCCGGGCCGGGCGGCGTCACCGCCGAGTTGGTCGGCACCACCGCCCGGGACGGTGGGCACCACCGGGCCGATCGGCACCGCCGCCGGGCCGGGCGGCGTCACCACCGGGTCGGCCAGTGTCACCACCGGGTCGGTCGCCGGTCGAGCGCCGCCGCCGGGCCGGTGGGCGTCAGCCGGTGGTGGTGTCGCCCTCCGGGAGGACGGTCAGCCGCAGCGTCCCGTCCGCGTCGGCGGTCAGCCGGATCCGGGTGAGGTCGTCGACCTGGACGGTGGGCCCGTGGTCCACCGCGCGGGGTCCCACGCCGACCACCCGCATCCCGGCCGCGAGCCCCGCCCGGATGCCCGCCGGGGAGTCCTCGAAGACCACGCACTCGGCGGCCGGGATCCCGAGCGCGGCGGCGCCCTTGAGGAAGCCCTCCGGATCGGGCTTGCTCTCCGTCACGTCCTCGGCGGTCACCCGGACCGGGGGCACCGCCAGCCCGGCGGCGGCCATCCGGGCCGCCATCAGCTCCCGCGTCGCGGAGGTCACCAGCGCGTACGGGGCGCCGAGGGACGCGAGCGAGGAGAGGAAGACGTCCGCGCCCGGCACCTCCACGACCCCGTCCAGGTCGGCGGTCTCCTCGGCCAGCATCAGGGCGTTGTCCGCGTGGTTCTCGGCCATGGGCCGGTCCGGCAGCAGCTCCGCCATGGTGGAGTACCCCTGCCTGCCGTGCACCACCTCCACCACCGCGTCGCCGTCCAGTCCGTGCCGTCCGGCCCAGCGCCGCCAGCAGCGCTCGACGACGGCGTCGGAGTTGACGAGGGTGCCGTCCATGTCCAGCAGCAGGGCGCGGGCGGTCAGTACGGCGGTGTCCGTTATCGGCAGGGCCGGCATCGATGTGCTCCAAGGTGAGGGATGGGACGCGGGACGGGCCCGCGCGGGGTGCGCCAACGCCTCCGGACCGTGCCTCCGGACGGCTGCCGGACACGCGGCGGACCGCGCGGGACGGCGCCGGAGACGGACCCCGGCCCCGTTCCCGGTCGCTGCCCCCGGTGGCCGCCCTCAGGTCCCCGCCGACGGGAAGGACCGGGCGACGGGCGCCCGCTCGGCGGAACGGCCGGAGGCCGGTGCCGGGACGGGCGGGACGGCGGATCACGGGACGGTCCGGGCGGCCGGGAGGACCGTCGGACGGCGGAGACCGGGCGGCCGGTGGCCGGGCGGGCTTGGCTGGACGGGCGGCGGATCGGGCCGGTGAACCGGACGGGCCGGACGGGGCCGGTCGGGCGAACCGGGCTGCGGGCCGGTCCGGCGGACCGGGCGAAGACGACCGGAACAGCCGGGCCGGAGGGCAAGGTGGCCCCGCCCGCTGGTCAGGGTGGGCGAGCGGGAACCACTTTGTTCAAACACGGTACAAAACAAATGGCCGAGATGCCACCATCCAGCGGTAACCGACCCCGCTCCCGCCCCTTCCGCCCCTCCCGGCCCGGGCGCCCCGACCCACCCGTCCGGAACACCGGACCGCCCCGGACCATCCGCCCCGGACCATCCGGCGCGGACTCAGCCCGCGACCGCCTCGTAGAGGCTCCACAGCCCGAGGCCCAGCATCAGCAGCGCGGCGATCCTGGTGATCAGCCGCAGCGGCACCCGCTTCATCAGCGCCTTGCCGCCCACGATCCCGAGCCCGGCCACGGCCCACAGCGCGAGCACGGCCCCGAGGCCGACGGAGAGCGGGTCGTCGTAGCGGGCGGCGAGGTTGGCGGTCATGATCTGGGTGAGGTCACCGAACTCCGCGACCAGGATGAGCATGAACCCGGCGCCCGACACCTTCCAGAAGCTCTGGTCCTCCGGCTGACGGATCTCCTCCTCCCCGTCGTCCTTGCGGAGCGCGAGGACCGCCGCGCCACCCAGGAACAGCACACCGGTGAGAGCGCTCAGCAGCCGCTCGGGCAGCAGGGTCAACACGCTCCCGGCCGCGACGGCGAGCACCACGTGGACGGTGAAGGCGGCGGCGACCCCGGCGAACACGTACGAGGCGCGATAGCGCGTTCCGAGGACGAGTCCGGCGAGCGCGGTCTTGTCCGGCAGCTCGGCCAGGAAGACGACGCCGAAGGCGAGCGCCGTCACGCTGATGCTGATCAAGGTTCCTCAATCGGTCGGGCCACCCCACCGAGAGTCACTGCGTCGACACCTCGGCACGGCAGCGCTCGGCACGCGCACGGGGTGCGCGTGAACACTGCTGGCCGAAGGTCTCGCTGGCCGGGCCCCGTGGGACCCCGCCTCCGGGCGCCGGCTCAGACGAGCTGAGCAGTATGTCGACGGTCCGGCGAAGAGCTACTCCCCTTCTGCTGCCCCCATGGTACGCGAGCCCCCGGGACCGCCTCCGGACCACCTCGGCCCGCCGACGCACGACGCACCGCGCACCCCCGCCCCGCCGAGCCACCCCGACCACCGACCCGCCGACGCGCCGACGCGCCGACGCGCCGAGCCACCCGGCACCCGGCACCCGGCACCCGGCACCCGGCACCCGGCACCCGGCACCCGGCACCCGGCACCCGGCACCCGGCACCCGGCACCCGGCACCCGGCACGAAACGGGCGCGGACCCGACACGGACACGGACCCGTCACAGGGACGCGCACGGGGAGCGGCAAGCAGCGCACGCCGGTCCACAGCGACGTGCGGGAGCGCGCGCACATCCCGCACGTTCCGGGACGGTTCACAACTCTTCACCCCCATCCGGAACATGATCCTCCGTTACATCCCTTGATGTGACGTGCCCATGCCGCAACCCTGTTACCTGGCGCACGTCTTCCGGAAACCTCCGGGCGCCAGCCTGGCCGGGCCGTCCACCCCGTCCGGCCCGTCCTGCACTCCCCCCACGACGCTCAGGGAGCCCCCATGCCCCGTGGCCACACCACCCACCAGCCCTCCGCCGACGACGCGCCGACGACGCGCGGCCGGTCCCGCGCCCGCCGGTGGAGCGCCGTCACCGCGCTGGCGACCGGACTGTCCGCCGTCGCCGCCCTCACCGGACCGCCCGCCCACGCCGCGCCGCCCACCCCGGTCAACGCCGCCACCGCCCGCCTCTACCTCTCCCAGCTCACCGTGGCGCCCGAGGGCTCCTCGGCCGGTTACAGCCGGAGCAAGTTCCCGCACTGGAGCACCGTGTCGGGCACCTGCAACACCCGTGAGGTCGTCCTGGACCGGGACGGCACCGACGTCGTCCAGAACGCGAGCTGCGCCGCCGTCTCCGGCACCTGGTTCTCCGCCTACGACGACGCCGTCTGGACCGTCGCCTCCGACCTCGACATCGACCACGTCGTCCCGCTCTCCGAGGCATGGCGGTCGGGGGCCGACGGCTGGACCAACAACGCCCGCAAGGGCTTCGCCAACGACCTGGTCCGCCCCCAGCTGATCGCGGTCACCGACAACGTCAACCAGGCCAAGGGCGACAAGGACCCCGCCGAGTGGCTGCCGCCGAGCGCGTCGTACCACTGCGTGTACGCGCGGATGTGGGTGCAGGTGAAGAAGCACTACGCCCTCGACGTGGACGCGGCCGAGAAGTCCGTGCTCCAGAACGTCCTCGCCGCCTGCTGAACCCGGTCGGCCACCACCCGTCGTCCGCCGCCCGCTCCCCCGGGCGGCGGACGGCACCGGAACGGCGAACGGCACCCGCACCCGCACCCGCACCCGCACCCGCACCGAGCACCGAGCACCGAGCACCGAGCACCGAGCACCGAGCACCGAGCACCGAGCACCGAGCACCGAGCACCGAGCACCAGCGTGGCACCGGACGGAACCGCTCCCCTCCCCCACCCGCCTTCCGTACCGTACGGGCGGACCGATGGACGGACGGACGAGGAGGGTGATCACCGTGACGGCACTGCGCCTGGGACCACTGCTGAGGTACGTCGACGACACGGCGGCGACCGTGTGGGTCGAGACGGACCGCGCCCGCGCGGTGGAGGTGCGCTGCGCCGACGGGTCGGTCGGGTCGACCGGCACGTTCCGGATCGCGGACCACCACTACGCGCTGGTGACGGTGCGCGGGCTGACCCCCGGCACGACCACGGAGTACGAGGTCCTGCTGGACGGCGCCCCAGTCTGGCCCCCGGCCGGCACCACGTCCCCACGGCTGCCGCCCCCGACGATCAGGACCCTCGCCCGCGCGTCCGGGCCCGGCGCCGGAGACGGGGCCGGGGCCGGGGAGGCCCCCGTCCGGGTGGCGTTCGGCTCCTGCCGCTGGGCCGCCGGGTCCGCGGCGGAACCGGGCCGGACGGAACCCGACGCGCTGGCCGCCCTCGCCGCCCGGCTGGCCGCCGACCCGGACGCCGAACGCCCCGACGTGCTGCTCCTGCTGGGCGACCAGGTGTACGCGGACGAGACCTCCCCGGCGACCCGCCGCTGGCTCGCCGCCCGCCGCGACCTCGGCGAACCGCCCGGCGACCAGGTCGCGGACTACGAGGAGTACACCCGGCTCTACGACGAGTCGTGGCTGGACCCCGAGGTGCGCTGGCTGCTCTCCACCGTCCCGTCCTGCATGGTCTTCGACGACCACGACGTCATCGACGACTGGAACACCAGCGCCTCCTGGCTCGCGGAGGTCAGAGCGACCCCGTGGTGGCGCGAACGCGTCCTCGGCGGGCTGATGTCGTACTGGGTGTACCAGCACCTCGGCAACCTCAGCCCCGGCGAACTCGACGCCGACGAACTGTTCGCGACGGTGCGGGCCGCCCCCGACGGCACCGGCGCGCTACGGGACTTCGCCGTCGCGGCGGACGCCGGTCCGGCGGGCGCGCGCTGGAGCTACCGGCGGGACTTCGGCCGGGTGCGGGTGCTGATGACCGACACCCGGGCCGCCCGCGTCCTGGACGAGGAGCGGCGCGCCATGCTCGCCCCCGGCGAGGCGGCGTGGCTGCGGCAACAGGCCCTGGACGCCCCGGGGAGCTACGACCACCTGCTGATCGGCACCTCCCTGCCGTGGCTGCTGCCGCCGCTGGTCCACGACGGCGAGACGTGGAACGCGGCGCTGTGCCGGGGAGAGCGGGGCGAGCGGTGGGCCGGGATCGGCGAGGGGCTGCGCCGCAGGTTCGACCTCGAACACTGGGCGGCCTTCCCGGAGTCGTTCACGGCACTGGGCGCGCTGATCGCCGAGGCCGGTTCGGGCCCGTCGGCCCCCGCCTCGGTCTACGTCCTGTCCGGTGACGTCCACCACGCCTACCTGGCCGAACCCGTCCGCTGGCCGGAGGACGGCGCCGAACCCTCCGCACGGGTCGTGCAACTGACCTGCTCCCCGTTCCACAACTCCCTCCCCGCGCACCTGCGCTGGGCCTTCCGCCTCGGCTGGAACCCGTTCGCCCGGGCGCTGGGACGCGTGCTCGCCCGCCACGGCCGGACCGGTCGCCGGGAACTGCGGTGGGCCCGGCGGGGCGGCCCGTGGTTCGGCAACCAGCTGATGACGCTGACGTTGCGCGGCCGGGAGTCCCGGCTACGACTCGAACGAGCCAGGGCGAACGGCCGCGAGGGGTCCGGAACGGTCCGGCTGGAGACGACCTGGGAGTCCCGTCTCACCTCCTGAGCGAACTTTCCGCATCAATCCAGGACGGAACGACGCCCGATGAGGTGACGTCACTT
This sequence comes from Streptomyces sp. JNUCC 64, assembly GCF_054484115.1. Lineage (NCBI taxonomy): Bacteria > Bacillati > Actinomycetota > Actinomycetes > Kitasatosporales > Streptomycetaceae > Streptomyces > Streptomyces sp. JNUCC 64. The sequence goes on along the minus strand of NZ_CM137015.1, from coordinate 5,992,197 downwards.
ACGGGGACAACCACGCGCGTAGGGCGATACTTGGCCAGATGTTGAACTTGCAAGTAAAGCGGAGGTCAACCTAACGTGGCTTCACTCGGTACGTACCCCCACCACTACGCCGAAGGAGCCCCCACATGACCGGACGCCTCAACAGCGCCCAGCCCTACGCCCTTGGCCTGTTCCGCATCGTCATCGGCCTGCTCTTCGCCTGCCACGGCGCCGCCTCCCTCTTCGGAGTCCTGGGCGGCGCCCACGGCGGCGGCACCGTCGAGGCGGGCACCTGGCCCGGCTGGTACGCCGCGGTCATCCAGCTCGTCGGCGGCGGGCTGGTCATGATCGGCCTCGGTACCCGCGCCGCCGCGTTCATATCCTCCGGTTCGATGGCGTACGCCTACTTCAAGGTCCACCAGCCCGAGACGCTGTGGCCGCTCCAGAACGGCGGCGAGGCGTCGGCGATGTTCTGCTGGGCCTTCCTGCTGCTGGTGTTCACCGGTTCCGGGGCCTTCGGTCTCGACCGGCTGTTCTCCTCCCGGTCACGGAACGACGAGGAGCGCGAGCCCGCAGCCAAGCGGCCCGCCACCACCTCGGCCTGACCGGACACGCACCCCCGGGGACCCGTTCCCACTCCCTCCCCCACGCTCCACGACGAGATCCGGCCGGTCCCCAACCGGCCGGATCCGTTGGTTCCAGGGACGCCCACGGACGCGCGCCGTGCCGCACGGGTCGATCACGAGCGGCCGACGGACCTCCCGCGACCGTCCGGCCCCAGCGGGATCAGGACGCGCTACCCGAAGGACCCAGGGGCCGTTCCGTCCCACGATCATGGGATTTGCACCACACCCACCCGCTCACCATTTTGCCTGGTCATCGTAGGGATGGGGGAAGTCCGCGCAGGTAGAGGAATTGACCCGATCATTTGAGCCCCCGGTGGATCACAGACACGAATCTCCGCGTACGCTGTATGGCTGTCACCTAGCGCCGCCCCTGCCGCACCACGCGACACCGCGGCATCGCGATGCCGACCCGGGGGAGATTCGGTGCTGGAGAGTGTGGGCCCGCTGACCGGGAGCCCATGGATCTATGTCGTCGTGGCCACCTCGGTGCTCTTCGACGTGTTCCTGCCGATGCTGCCCAGCGGGGTCCTCGTGATCACGGCGGCCACCGCCGCCGCGGCGGGCACCGGAGCCGCCACCGGCCAGGTGCCGCACGACGTGCCGGACATCCTGGCGCTGATCCTGTGCGCCGCGACCGCCTCGGTCCTCGGCGACTTCTGCGCGTACCGGCTGGCCCGGCGCGGCGGGGCGCGGTTCGACCGCGCCATCGCCCGCTCCCGTCGGCTGACCTCCGCGCAGGCCCGGCTCGGCGCCGCGCTGGCACGCGGCGGCGGCGCCCTGGTGGTGATCGCCCGGTTCGCCCCGGCGGGCCGCTCGCTCGTCTCGCTCGGCGCGGGCGCGGCCCAGCGGCGCAGCCGCGACTTCCTGCCCTGGTCGGCGCTGGCGGGCATCACCTGGGCCGCCTACAGCGTGGGGCTCGGATACGTCGGCGCCCAGTGGCTCGGCGCGACCTGGCTGGCGGCCGGGGTGTCCGTGCTGGCCCTCGTCGGCGCGGGCGCGGGCGCGGCCTACCTCATGCGGCGCCCCGCCCCGACGACCGCGGGCTGAACCACCGCCCCGCCACGACCGCCACGGACGGGCCGAACCACGCCCCGCCACGACCCCAGGGACGGGTCGGGCATCGCCCCGCCGCGCCCTCCGGACACCGTTTCCCGGACCTCACTCAGGACGCCCGCGCTTCGGCCCCGGCGGCCACTCGGGCCCTGCCACCGCCCGACCCCCGGACCTCCAGCCCGGCGAGCAGTTCGGCGGTGGCCGCCGCGACGGCGTCGACGGCCGCGTCGAACACCGCGCGGTTGTGGGCCGCCGGGGCCCGGAAGCCGGACACCTTCCGCACGTACTGCAACGCGGCGGCCCGGATCTCCTCCTCGGTGGCCTCTTCGGGGATGACGGGCGGGCGGAGCGTCTTGATGCTGCGGCACATGCCCCCAGTGTCCCTCGCCACCCACGACGGTTCCAGGCCCGCGCCCCGACCCCGCGCCCGCCTTCCCGGCCTGGGGCCCTTCCCCTTCCCCGCCCGGGCAGAACTCGCCGCGCAAAATCGAACAGGCGTACCATTACGGCGTGGCTGCGACCTACGACTTCCCGAGTGACCTGCTGGCCGGACAGGAGGAACTCCACCAGGTGCGCACGGAACTGATCGGCCTGCTCAAACGCCTGCCCTGGTCCGTGGAACCCCTGGACGGATTCACCGACGACACCGGCTGGCGCAGGGTCGAACGCCCCGCCTCCCCCGGCTGGAGCCCCGACGAACAGGCCCAGGTGGAGAAGCTCCGCGCGCGCGAACGCGAACTCGCCGTCTTCGTGACCTGTCACCGCTACTGGACCGAGGTCACCGCTCCCGAAAAGGCCGACGCCCGCGCCGCCCTGAAGCGCGCCCACGAACTCCCCCCGCCCACCTGAGCGAAGCCCCCACACCCACGAACGCACCGCCGCACCGCCGCACCGCCGCACCGCCGCACCGCCGCACCGCCGCACCGCCGCACCGCCGCACCGCCGCACCGCCGCACCGCCGCACCGCCGCACCGCCGCACCGCCGCACCGCCGCACCGCCGCACCGCCGCACCGCCGCACCGCCGCACCGACCGAGGAAACCCGGGCGCCGGAGTCGCCTCCCAGCGCGGAAGCACTTCGAAGTGCCGGAGAACGCCGAAGCCCCGGCGGCACCCTGCCTACAGGGGACCGCCGGGGCTCCGAACGAGTAACTCCGGTGGGCGCGGACGGTTTCGAACCGCCGACATCTGCCTTGTAAGGGCAGCGCTCTACCACTGAGCTACGCGCCCGGAATGAGTCGACAGCCTACCTTGCTTCCGTCCGGCCCCCCACACCCCCGCGTGCCCCGGACCGGGGGTTATCCCCACTCCCCATCCGGTAGCGGTCCGGATGGCCACCCGAAGCGCCCGTCCATACGGTCGAACCACGCTCCGGAACCCCGCGCCGCCACCGCCACCGCCCGCCCCGGAGCGACACGACAGCACCACAAGCGCCACACCACAGCGGCGCCGGGGATCGCCGGGACGCCGCCCGGGCCCGGCCCAACGGACCGTACGCACCAGGGGGAACGTCATGACCACCGCACACAACACCGGCCGACCACGTCCACGCGGCACGGCCCCGCTCGCCGTGGCGGGGCTCGCCGCCCTCGCCCTCACGGTCACCGGCTGCGCCGAACCGGAGGACGACACCGCTCCCGACCACCGTTCCTTCACCCTGTCCGGCACCACCCTCACCATCGACTCCGACGACTCCAGCCTCGAACTCGTCCCCACCCGCCACGACCGGGTCGAGGTCACCCGCTGGTTCCAGAGCCGCAAGGTGGCCGGCTCCCGGCCCTCCGTGAGCTGGCGGATGGAAGACGACCGGCTGGTGCTGCGCCGCAGTTGCTCCGGCTTCATCGCCAGCTGCGCCCTCAAGCACCGCGTCGAGGTGCCCCGGGGAACGGCCGTCACCGTACGGAACGGCGACGGCTCCGTCCGCGCCTCCAACTTCCGTACCGCCCTCGACATCCGCACGGACGACGGTTCCGTCCGCGTCGAGGACGTCAGCGGACCGGTCACCCTGCGCAGCGGCGACGGCAGCGTCCGTGCCAGCGGAGTGCGCTCCCGCCGGATCGACGCCCACACCGACGACGGGTCCCTGCACCTCGCCCTCGTCACCGTCCCGGACCGGGTCACCGCGCGCAGCAACGACGGTTCCGTCACCGTCGACCTTCCCCACGGCGGCGACGCCCCGACGGGATACCGGGTGTCCGCCGGAAGCGAGGACGGGGGCGTCAAGGTGTCCGTGCCCCGCGACGACCGCAGCCGCCACGAGGTCTCCGCCCACAGCCGCGACGGCAGCGTCACCGTGCGGAACGCGAACTGAACGTCCCGTGTGCGCGTCCGTACCAGGTGGGACAATGACACCGGGCACGGCGGACGACAGCACGGGAGAGGGAAGTGACGGCGACACCAGCACAGCCGTACACACCGACAGCACCACGTACACCGACCACCCCCCACACCTTCGGGAACCCGGCGTCGGAGCACCCGGCACGGGCCGCTGGAGAACCGCGACCCCCCAGCGGCCCCACACCGACGCCCCCGGCCCCGGCCTCTGCCCATCCCCCAGCACCAGCGGACGTCACCACGCGGCCGGAGCGGAGCCCCCGGTCGGCCGCCCCGACCGGCAACCGCCGTCGAAGGGGTCGGAGGGACGACGGTCAGCCCGGCTCCCCCACCCGGCGCCTCCTCTCCCATGCCCTGTTCCCCGTGGCCCTGCCCCTCTCCCTCCTCCCCCTCGCCACCGTGGCCGTCCTCGCGTCCTTCGCCAACGGCGGCACCCGACGCTGGTTCGGTGGGCGCGCCGAGGGACAACGGGCCCAGGCCCAGGCGGCGAAGGACGCCGCCGTCGCCGCCTTCTACGAACTGGACACCGCCCAGCGCGACCTCCGGATCTCCATAGAGACCATCACCGCCGTCGACGACTCCCCCGCCGCGCGCCGCGCCGTCTCCGACTTCGCCGCCCTGGGAGAGCGGGTCGACGACGTCAGCCACCAGTACATCGCCGCCGTCGACGCCCATGACCTGGACCGCGACGACCTGGAGGCGTCCGCCGCCACCCGGGCACGCACCGAACTGGGCCACGCCACCGACGCGCTCGTCGACGCCAAGAAGGACCTCGACCGGTTCGCCCAAGGACTCGGCCCGCTCCTCGACAAGGCGGAGACCCAGCTCGCCCGGCTGGCCCCCGCCGTCGAACGCGCCCGCCAGTCCCTCCTGGCCGCGACCACCGCCCTCGACGCCACCCGCGCGTCCGGGCTGAAGGCGGACGACCTCGCCGCCCGGCTCGCCGCCCTCGCCCCGGAACTCACCAAGCTGAACCAGGGCGCGGGACGCCACGGGGTGCCCGAGACCCTCCAGCGCGCCGAGCGGGTCGCCCGCGACGCCGAAACGGTGCGCGCCGAGGCCGAGCGGCTCCCGGAACGCGCCACGGAGACCGACCGCCGTCTGGTTTCCCTCCGCACCCGCGCCCAGGCCCTCACCACCCGTGCCGAGCAGGTGGAACCCGTCCTCAGCGAACTGCGCCGCCGTTTCACCGCCGCCTGCTGGCAAGACCTCCAGCAGGTTCCCGAGCAGGCCGCCGACGACCTCCGTCAGGCCGAGCGGAAGCTCGCCGAGGCCCAGACCGCACGGGACGCGCAACGCTGGCCCGACGCCACCTCCCTCCTCTCCACCGTCCGTGCCCTCCTCAACACCACCGACGAGGCGATCTCCGCTGCGGGCAACCGTCTCCAGCGGCTGAACGCGGTCGCCAAGAGCCCCGATCACGAGATCGAGCGCACCCGCTTCGCCATCCGCGACGCCCAGCGTCTGGCGATGGCGGGACGGCACACGGCCGACCCTCGCCACGCACGGCCCCTGGACGAGTCCGTCGCCCGTCTGGAACGGGCCATCGGGACCCTTCAGGGACGACACCCCGACTACTGGCACTTCCTGACCGAGACCGAGGCAGTCCGCCAGCAGGTGTCCGCCGTGGTCTCCCGTATCCGCGAAGAACGCGGCACCAGCGCCTAACCAACGGAGCCTCTCCCCTCCTCACTCCTCTCCTCGCCCTCCCCTCGGACAGTCCAGCCCGGTCCGGGGCCCGGTCTGGACACGGCCGCTAACCTGATCGCATGCCTCGCTACGAGTACCGATGCCGAACCTGCGGCGACACCTTCGAACTGAGCCGCCCCATGGCCGAGTCCTCCTCTCCCGCCGACTGTCCCGCAGGCCACGACGACACGGTGAAGCTCCTGTCGACGGTCGCCGTCGCGGGGACCGCTTCCGCCCCCGCGCCCCGGCCCGCCGCTGGTGGCGGCTGCTGTGGTGGAGGCGGCTGCGGCTGACCCGTACCCCGCCCCCTCGCCCGGGGGCGGGTGCAGGGCGTCAAGTCCCCAGATAGCGGAGGACCGCGAGCACGCGCCGTGAGTAACCGGTCCCTCCGGGCAACTCCAGCTTCTCGAAGATCGCGTTGATGTGTTTCTCGACCGCGCTCTGCGAGATGTGCAGCCGACCGGCGATCGCCGCGTTTCCGTGCCCTTGGGCCATCTCCGCCAGGACCTCACGCTCCCGAGCGGTCAGCCGGGCGAGTTGATCACCGTGGGAGCTGCCGCCCAGCAGCTGCCGGACCACCTCCGGGTCGAAGGCCGCCTGGCCCTTCGCCACCCGCTCCAAGGCGTCGAGGAACTCGTCCACCTGCGCCACCCGGTCCTTGAGGAGATAGCCCACCCCTTCCGACTGGCCGGAGAGCAGCTCCCGGGCGAAGCGCCTCTCGATGTACTGGGAGAGAACGAGGACTCCCACCTCCGGCCAGCGCTCACGGATCTCCAGCGCCGCGCGGAGCCCTTCGTCGGTGTGGGTCGGCGGCATCCGGACATCGGCCACGACGACGTCGGGACGCTCCCGGGCTATCGCCGCCAGCAGGGCCTCGGCGTCCCCGACCGCCGCCAGGACCTCATGCCCCTCCTCGCCGAGAAGCCGTATCAGTCCTTCCCTCAACAGGGTCGAGTCCTCCGCGAGCATCAGTCGCACGGCAGCTCCACACTGATCACCGTGGGTCCGCCAAGGGGGCTCCGCACGGCGAACGTCCCGTCCAGTGCGGCGGACCTCCGGGCCAGACCCACCAAGCCGGTCCCTCCGGGTTCGGCGCCGCCCTTGCCGTCGTCCTCGATCCGTACCCGCAGCGTGCCGTCCACCTCCTCGATCATGACCACTATCCTCGTCGCGCCCGCGTGCTTGACCGTGTTGGTGACGGCCTCGGCGACCACGAAGTAGGCGACCGCCGCGACGGCCCTGGGCAACGGACGCGGCACGTGGTAGCCCAGGATCACGGGTATCTCCGTACGGTCCACGACCGTGCTCAGCGCGGCCTCCAGCCCTGCCTCGTCGAGCGCCGCCGGATAGACCCGCCAGGAGACCTCGCGCAGGTCCACGAGGGCGCGCTGGCTCTCCTCGTGCGCCTGCCGGAGCAGCACGCTCGTCCGTGCGGGGTCGTCGCCGCGCCGGGCACGGCCCAGCAGCATGCCGAGGGCGACGAGCCGCTGCTGCACACCGTCGTGGAGATCCCGTTCGATCCGTCGGCGTTCGTCGTGGACGGCGTCGACCACCCCGGCCCGGCTGGCGAAGAGCTCGTCGATCCGTCTGCGGAGTTCCTCCTCGGGGCTGGGGCCGAGGCAACGGGTGGCGAGCCGGCGTTCCAGCGTGGAGACACCGAGGGCTCCCTGCGCTGACAGAAACAGCAGGAAGAGCGCTCCCACTGCGCTGAACAGCAGGTCTTCCGGATGTCTCACACCCACGAACAGCCAGCCGAACATCAGGAACGCGGTGTAGGCGATGCTGAGCGCCAGGCATCCGAGGACGGCTGCGCCGAGGAAGCCGAGGGGCCAGCGGGCGACGAGATACCGCAGCGCGCGATCATCATCGCCGGTGTCCCCGTACAGTGGGGGAAACCGTATCCGTTGGTAGGTCGCGAGTCGCGCGCGTTCCGTCGCCACGAGCCGTCGTCCTATCCGTCGCACGGGTCGTAGCACCGCGTGCTGACCCCGGGGCCACGCCCGCAGAGGCACGAGGAGAGTTCCGGCGATCAGCACGAAGATCAACTCGGCGACCGCCGTCCCGGCGCCGAGCAGGAGTCCGATGACGAGCCTGAGCCCGCCGCGTACGGCTGTGTTCACGTCGCTCACAGTAGCCAGCCGGGGGACGGCGGCACATTGCGGAAAACCGCACTCCTCGGTTGTGGCACGCACCACCACAAGCATGCGGTCCGCTTCAGTGTGCATTCAGCTCGGATTTTCTACGGTGGAATCATGATCGAAAGCAGCGCCCCGCAGTGGATCAACGGCCTGATGGACCAGCTCGGCGCACCAGGCGCCGGACTGGCCATCGCGCTGGAGAACCTCTTCCCTCCCCTCCCCAGCGAGGTGATCCTGCCCCTCGCGGGCTTCGCGGCGAGCACCGGGCAGATGAACCTCGTCGCCGCCCTGATATGGACCACCGTCGGTTCGGTCGTGGGCGCCCTCGCGCTGTACGGCATCGGCGCGCTCCTCGGCCGTGACCGCATGATCGCGATAGCGGCCAAGCTCCCGCTCGTGAAGGTGGCGGACGTCGAGAAGACGGAGGCGTGGTTCCACCGTCACGGCACCAAGGCCGTGTTCTTCGGGCGGATGATCCCCATCTTCCGCAGCCTGATCTCCATACCCGCCGGCATCGAACGGATGTCGATCCCGGTCTTCCTGGGGCTGACGACCCTGGGCAGCGCGATCTGGAACACCATCTTCGTCCTCGCCGGGTACCTCCTCGGGGAGAACTGGACGGAGGTGACGGGCTATGTGTCGGCGTACTCGAAGGTCGTCCTCGTCCTCGCCGTCTGCGCGGTGGTCGTCTTCATCGTGATACGGATGTTCAAGCCCGGTCCGGGGCAGCGGCGCGGATCAGGCTCCTCAGGATCCTCTCGCCGGCGGTGACGCCCTTCTCCGGGAGGGCCGTGAGACGGGGGGCCAGCCAGCCCTCGTCCGCCAGCTCGCCGTGGCCCGGCCGCCAGGCCCGGTCCGCGGCGAGCAGCAGGTCGGCGTCGAGGAGGGAGTCCCCGGCCGCCAGGACCCGGGTGGCGCCGGTGCGCCGGACGACCTCCCGCATCGCGGCGCTCTTGGTGAGGGGGCGCGGAACGGCGTAGATCTTGCGGCCCTGGAGGGAGACGGTCCAGCCCCGGTGCCCGGCCCAGACCGCCAGGTCCTTGACCCACTGGTCCGGCAGCAGGGCGCGCTCGACCACCAGGTAGGCGAAGAATCCGTCGGCCACACGGTCCTTGAGGAGCCAGGCCGGGTCAGCGGTGCGGCTGAGATGGGCGCGGACCTCGTCGAGCGGGGCGCACTCCGTGGCGATCCGGTCGACGACGGCCCGCTGCCAGTCCGGGTCGGGTTCTCCGTCCACGAGGATCTGTCCGCCGTTGGCGCAGATCGCGTAGCGCGGTGCGGGGCCGGGGAGGTGGATACGGCGGTACTGCTCCACGGTGCGGGTGGTGGTGGGCACGAAGTGGGTGGTGCGGGCCAGTTCGGCGAGGAGCCCGGCCGCGGTCTCCGTGAGGTAGGACAGCGGCTTGCCCTCGTAGACCTCGACGCACAGCAGCCGGGGCGCTTCGGCGTCGGGCATCCGCAGCCCGAGGGCGGCGGCCGAGTAGATCAAGGTCCGGTCGAGGTCGCTGGCGACGAGGACGGACCGCTCCGGGGCCGTGTCGGCGCGGTCGGTGGGCGAGGAGCTCACAGGGCAGTCACCGCCTTGCCGTCGGCGCCGGTCGCGCCACGGGTGTACCGGGGGTGGATCAGCCCGACGCAGCTGTAGGGCAGGTCGTCGACCTCCTCGACGGGCACACCCCGCTGGGCGGCGAGGAGCCGGACGTGGTCCAGATCGGTACCGGCGCCCTGGCGGGCGAGCACCTTCCAGGGGACGCGCCTCAGCAGGACCCGGGTGGTCTCGCCGACACCGGGCTTCACCAGGTTGACGTCATGGATGCCGTACTGCTCGCTGATCCGCTCGACGGCCGCCCAGCCCTCCCAGGTGGGGACCCGGTCCCTGGCGAGCATCTCCTTGACCTGGCGGTCGACGGTGGCACCCGCCTCGGGGAAGTGGGCGGCGACCCGCTGGAGGAAGACATGGGAGAGGTCGGCTCCGGCCAGTTCCCGGTAGTGCTTGGCCCCGTGGTAGTCGTCGGGTCCGACCAGGTCGGGGCGGAGCACCGTACGGGAGACGAGCCCGGAGACGGTGGAGTTGAGGCAGGCCGAGGGGATCAGGTAGTCCTCCCGGGTGCCGTAGGTGCGCACACAGGAGCCGGGGTCGGCGAGGACGGCGATCTCGGGGTTGAAGCCGTGGATGCCGGTGCTCTCCCGGAAGTCCTTGAGCGCGTGGACGAGTTCACGGGTGATGGCGCCCTTGCCGGTCCAGCCGTCCACGAAGACGACGTCGGCGGGGTCGTGATGGGCGGCGATCCAGCGCAGGGCGTTGGTGTCGACGCCCCGGCCGCGCACGATGGACACGGAGTAGTGCGGAAGGTCGATCCCGTACCGGTACCGGGCCCAGCGCCGCATGAGGACGCCGACGGGGGTGCCCGCCCGGGCGAGGGAGACCAGGACGGGGCGGGGCGACCGTTCGGCGAGGACGAGGTCCGTGACGGTCCCCACGGCATGGGCGACCCGGAGGGCGGAGGCGTCGAGGGCGCTGTGGAACAGTCGCTGGTACTCCGGGCTCGGCTGGTACTCCACCGGCAGGGACTCCGCGTAGTGGGCGCCTCCCGACTGGATCGCCTCCTCCCGCTCCTCGGTCGGCGCCTCCAGGGTCACGGAGGAGAGGTCCTGGAGCAGCCAGCCGACGTCGTCGGGCTCGTACGAGGAGAAGGCGGGGCCACGCAGGGGCTCGGGAAGCAAGGGGGGCCTTTCGGGCATGACGGATGCGGCGGACACGGCGGGTGCGGAAGGCGCGGCGGAAGCGGCGCGCGGGACGTAGGAGGGGACCACGGCGAGGACCACCCGGGAGGTGTGCCGGGACAGTTGGGCGAGCAGACCGCCGGGGGCGTGCAGCTCGGGAGTGTCGGCCACCGAGTCGACCACGAGGACGACGGCGTCGAACCCCGCTCCGGCGACGTTGTAGGCGTAGCGGTCGCCGGGCCCGTCACCGGGGTCGTCATGGGAGGGGAAGACGAGTCGGGTGCGGATGGCGTAGCCGGGGTCGTCGACGGCGAGGACGGGCGAGCGGGTGGTGGTGGAGTAGAGGACGTCGGCGTCGGCGCGTTCTTCGAGCGCGGTGGCGAGCCTCAGCGGGGCGTACATCAGCTCCTCGAAGCCGAGGACGAGCACCCGGGGGCGGACAGCGGGAACGGCCACGGGCGGCGCGCCGGTCCCAGTGCCGTCGGCGGGGCCACCGCCGGGGCCGTCGCCCGTGCCGTTCCTCGTGCCGGTGTGCGGGCCGCTCCCCGTACCGGGGTCCGGGAACAGGCACGCGGCCAGCCGGTCGGCCATATCCGGGAGGGCGGACTCCAGCCGGGTCCGGTGCGCGGGGGTGAAACCGTGGCGGCCGCCGTCCGGCACTCCGCCGGGCCACCCCAGATCGGCCCTGACGACGGGGGCCGATGCCACGGGAGACAGGTGGGGCGCTTCCGGGGCGCCGAGCGCCGGGAGGGGGCCGGGGCCCGTCCCGGGCGCGGAGAGGGGGCCAGGGCCGGGCTCATGACGGGCGACGAGGGCACGGCCCTTCTCCAGGACGTCCTCGGGCAGCCGGACGGTGCCCGAGGCCGTGGCCACGAGGTCGATCCGGGCGCCGGTCTCCCGGGCGAAGGCGTCGAGCCGCACCCGGTCCGAGGGCGCGCGCATGTCGACGAGGGCGACGATGACGTAACGGTCGCGGGGGTAGCGGGCGTGGACGGCGCGGATCGTGTTGAGGACGGTGTTGCCGGTGGAGAACTCGTCGTCGACCAGGACCAGCGGCCCGTCGCCCGCGAGCAGCGCGGGGTCCTCGGGCAGCAGCAGATGGCTGGTGGCGTGGGAGTGGGACTCCTCGAACCCGGCGGCGGGGGCGACGCCCTCGACGGGGCGGCGGGTGGAGTGCAGATAGGGGGCCACTCCGATGCCGTCGGCGACGCTGTGGCCGAGTCCGGTCGCGGTCTCCGCGTAGCCGAGGACCACGGACCGGCGGGCCAGTTCGGAGCCCAGGAGGTCATGGACCCGTCGGCCGAGGTCGTACCCGTGCTGGTGGACGATCGCGGGCGATTGGGGAACGTGCTTGCCGAGCACGTTGGACACCAGGAGGTGGGCCCGCTTGGGGTTGCGGCGCAGGGCGAGCCCGAGGAGTTCCCTCAGCCGGGGCCCGTCCCCACCGGTCGGTTCCACCGGTGGCGGTGGTCCGGACGTGTCGCCTCCCGGCGGCCCGGCGGGTCCCCACCCGTCCGGGGCCGCCTCCACCAGCTCGATGCCGAGCCGCTGGGCGACCCACGTACCCGTCCACACCACGTCGTCCACGCTTCCCTCGGGGTTCCTTGCGATCAGCCGGAGAGTCCGGCGGCGAGCAGTTCCACGAACCCGACGTCCTCGCCCGCCACGCCGAACACCTCGGCGCGCCGCAGGGTCCGCTCGGCCCAGGCCCGGTGCGGCTTCACCTCGTTCATCTTGTTCGTGTACGCGGAGCGGAGCACTCCGCCGCCGTCACGCTCGGGCCGGAGGATGTCCCGCGCGTCGCTGTACTCCTCGTGGCTGACCACCGACAGCGCGTGCACGGGGAGGACGTGCGACGGATGGATGCAGGTCTTGCCGAGGAGTCCGTTGGCGCGGTCGAGTTCGATCTCCCGGAGCAGTCCGTCGAGGTCGTGCTCGATGAGTTCCTGCCGGAGTTCGTCGGCGCGGCCCGCGAGGAAGGGGCTCCGGCGCAGCTGCGGTTTGAACATCCGTTCCTGGAGGCGGAAGTACTCCCACACCGGACCGGTGACGGTGAAGCCCGTGCCGTCGGCCCGGCCGAGGAGGTTGACGACGTCCCCGATCACGGACGCCACGATCTGCACGTCGTAGGCGGTCAGGTCGGGGGGACGGCGCAGCCCGTACGCGGAGCAGAAGTCGGTGACGCCCAGCCGCAGGGCGAGGACGCGTTCGCGGTACTTGTCGACGGTCCGGGCGATGCCGTCGAGCGTCTCGCGGCGGGTCTCCAGGTACAGCAGTTCCGGCGACTCCAGGACCGGCATCGCGAAGAGACGGCGGCCGTGCGCCGCCTCGGTGGCGGTGAGCGCCTCCAGGAACGGGACGCCGTGTTCCTCGGTGAACTTCGGCAGCACGAATCCGGACAGCAGCGGCGCGGCCACGCCCAGTCGCCGGACGAGGTCCGGTATCTGCTCCGGGGCGCGCACGCGGACGAAGAGGAGGGGCAGATCCCCGGCCGGGCCGGTGGCCAGGGCGGTGAGCTGCCGGACCACGTTCTCCTCCGCGCCGGGCACCTCGGAGTCCTCTATCGAGTCCTCCAGGCACAGCACCATCGAGACCACGCCGCGCGCGGCCTGCTTGCGGATGTCGTCCGCGAGGGTGGGCCGGGTGGCGGGGCTGTAGAGGGTGGCCCCCAGGGCGACGGAGAGCAGACGGGCCGGGGAGTCAGCGGTGAAGTCGCACGGCTCCCGGTGGAAGATGCGCTGACGCACCTGTGGGGCTATGTGCCCGAAATGACGCATGAGTCTCCCCGTGACTGCCGGAGTGGTCCGTTTGCCGGAGCGATCCGACACGATGTGGCCGGTAATAGTACGTAGAAACCGATGCCAAGGGTTCCCTTGTCCCATGAAATCCCGGTAACCGGGCCATGTCGCCCCGAGGCCGGGGAGTCCGGATCCGTTCGTCACCGTATGCGACCCACGTTGTCCTCCCGGTGGCCGGGAGGGCAGGATGACCGTATGACGCACGCGATGCTGAAGGGGTCGAACGTCCCGCTCGAAGCGACGGCGGTGCGAGCCGTGCTGCGCTGGGCTCCGGGGCAGGACGTTCCGGACGTCGACGTCTCGGCACTGCTGCTCGGGTCCGACGGCCGGGTGCGCTCGGACGCGGACTTCGTCTTCTACAACCAGCCCCGGCACCCTTCGGGCAAGGTGTGGCGGCTCGGCAAGAAGCGGGTCGCGGAGTGGCTGACCGACACGATCCAGACGGATCTGACGGGGCTCCCCGAGGAGGTCGACCGGGTGCTGTTGGTGGCGTCCGCCGACGACGTGCCGTTCGGCCGGGTCCCTTCGCTGCGGGTCCAGGTCCATGACGCGGGCGCGGCGGACGAGGAACCGCTGGCGCACTTCGACATCAGGCCCGAGACGGGCGCCGAGACCGCGTTGATCTGCGGTGAGCTGTACCGCCGGGGCGACGGATGGAAGTTCCGGGCCGTGGGCGACGGCTACTCCAACGGTCTGGTGGGTCTGGCGACGGACTTCGGGATCTCCGTGGACGACTCGGAGCCGGAGGACACCGGAGCGGGTCCGGAGGAGTCGCCGTCCGTTCCCCCGCCGTCCCCGCCCGCCCCGGCACACGACGCCGCCGAGCCGACCGCCGCGCATCCGTCCCGGCCGTCCGGCCGGGACGAACCGGCCGCCCCCGGCTACGGCTACCCCCCGGCCCCCGCGTCCCCGCCGGTTCCCCAGCCCGCCTACGGCTATCCGCACCCGGCGCCGGAGCCGTCCTCCGGTGAGCGTCAGCCCGCGTACGGCTACCCCCAGCCGATCGCGGCCATGGGTCCCGATCCGGACTTCCGGCTGCCGCCGCAGGGTCCGCAGTTCCAGCCCCGCTGATCCGGGCCGGCGCCCGGCCACGGCTCCCGGGGGCCGGGGGCGGGCGCACCGGGGGCAGGGGTTCAGCGGTCGGCCTTGGACTTGTAGCCGCGCCCCCACTGGAGTCCCCAGCCGTACAGGCGGTCGAGTTCCGACTGGAAGCCGTACACGAACTTGACCTCGCGCCGGACAATCAGCTGGCCCTTGGCGTTCTCCAGGGAGAACACCGCGCAGGAGCGGGCCTCGGGGGCCCGTTCGTCGAGGCCGATCTCGATGCGGGGGCCGCTGCTCGGGTAGAGGGTGACGACGGCGTGGGTGCGGTCGAAGGCGGGGGTCTGGTCGTAGATGTAGACGAAGACCAGCAGCCTGCGGATCTCGTCGCGCTGGTCGAGGTTGATGAAGATGGTCTCGCCCGAGCCGGAGCCGAACCGGTCGTCACCGCTAAGCTTGACGTACGGCGCCGTGTTCAGATCGCCGAAGAAGTCGCCGAGGGGCTGGACGACGCCCTTGGTTCCGTCGGCGAGTTCGTACAGGCAGCCGAGGTCGAGGTCGACGTTGACCATGCTCTGGGTGTGGGCCTGGACGGCCTCGGGCTTGAACATCCGCAGCGGATTGCTCAGCAGTCCGCCCCGGTCGGGTCCTCCGATGTCGGAGGTGCGCATCCGCCAGGACAGGTTGACGCGCAGGTTTCCGGTGACGGCCCCTTGTTTGGTGAGGGAGACCGTGGGGTTCCGCTTGGTGAGTTCGATGGAGTTGCTCGCCGAGCCCCCGGCCGCGAAGTCCGCCGAGCGCCCGCCCCTCAGAGTGTCCCAGAAGGACATACCGCCCCCAATGTCCTGATGATCCCTGCCCGGTGCTGGTGTCCGGGGTGTCCTCGCGTACGGCGGGCGAGTGCCCGCGTACGGCGCGGGGCGGCCGTGGGAACCACGTCCCCCTGACCGCCCCGCTGAGAGCGTTCCTCGTGACGGGCCCGGTCACACTCGGGTAACCGGCCGCGTCGGGATGTTTCACACTCCGGACGGGACCTCCGGCTTGCCGCCCGGGGAGTTCTCCCCGTCCCCGGCCGCCGCCAGGGCCCGGTTGCGGCGGACCGACGACCAGAAGGACCAGGCGATCAGGGCGACGCCGACGAGACCGGTGATGGCCTCGTGGATCTCGTACCGGATGGTGATCAGCAGGATCACGGCCAGCGCGCCGATCGCGTAGTGCGCGCCGTGCTCCAGGTAGACGTAGTCGTCCAGGGTGCCCTGGCGGACGAGGTAGACCGTGATGGACCGGACGTACATCGCGCCGATGCCGAGGCCGAGGGCCATGAGCACGATGTCGTTGGTGATCGCGAAGGCCCCGATGACCCCGTCGAAGGAGAAGGACGCGTCCAGGACCTCCAGGTAGAGGAACATGAAGAACGCGGCCTTGCCCGCGAGCAGCACCACCGGCTTGCCGCTGCGCTTGGCGGCCTCCTCGGCCTCGTGCTCGCGTTCCTCCTGCTCCTCCAGCCGTCCCTCGAAGAAGCCGGACAGCCCGCCGACCACGAGGTAGGTGATGAGACCGGCGATGCCGGACAGCAGCACGGTCTCCGTCTTGTCGGCGTGGGTGCCGCCGTACTGGTGGGCCTCGGGGGCGAGGGCGATCGCGCTGACCAGGAGGACGATCAGGGCGATGCACACCGACAGCATCTCGACCTTGCCGAGCCGGGCGAGGGGGCGCTCGATCCAGCGCAGCCACTTGATGTCCCGGTCCTCGAAGATGAAGTCGAGGAAGATCATGAGCAGGAACATGCCGCCGAAGGCGGCGATGGAGGCATGGGCGTCGGTGACCAGTTCCTGGTAGCGCTCCTTGTCGTTGAGCGCGAGGTCGACCGCTTCGACCGGGCCGAGTCCGGCGCTCACCGCGACGATGACCACCGGGAAGACCAGCCGCATGCCGAAGACGGCGATCAGGATTCCGATGGTGAGGAAGATGCGCTGCCAGAACGCGTTCATCTTCTTCAGGATTCCGGCGTTGACCACCGCGTTGTCGAAGGAGAGCGAGATCTCCAGGATGGAGAGCATCGCCACGAGCCCGAAGGCGAGCCATCCCCCGTAGAGCGCGGCCGCGACCAGACCCAGCGCGGTGACGGCGAACGACCAGCCGAAGGTTTTCAGAATCACTGGCTACCCATTCCTGTAACGGGGGTCCCCCCGATAGGAGTCCGGCAGGAGGTCACCCCCGCACCGGGCACAGCTTCATGACACATTGACCCCGAAGTCTAGAGCGATGCCCCGCAGTCCGGACGCGTACCCCTGGCCCACCGCGCGGAACTTCCATTCGTTTCCGTACCGGTAGACCTCGCCGAAGATCATCGCGGTTTCGGTGGAAGCGTCCTCCGACAGGTCGTACCGCGCCAGCTCCTGACCGTCCGCCTGGTTGACGACCCGGATGAACGCGTTGCTGACCTGGCCGAACGCCTGCCCCCGGGCGTCCGCCTCATGGATGGAGACCGGGAAGACGATGCGGTCGCACCCCGCCGGGACCAGCGAGAGGTCGACCATCAGGGACTCGTCGTCGCCGTCGCCCTCACCCGTGAGGTTGTCACCGGTGTGGGTCACGGAACCGTCCGGGCTGGTCAGGTTGTTGTAGAAGACGAACCACTCGTCACCGAGGACCCGGCCCGAGGCGCACAGCATCGCGCTGGCGTCGAGGTCGAACGGGGCCCCCGTGGTGGACCGGGCGTCCCAGCCCAGGCCGACCAGGATCTGCCGGAGGTCCGGCGCGGCCTTGGACAGGGAGACGTTGCCCCCCTTGGCCAGCGTCACACCCATGATCGTCATCCTCCCCGAGGTGGTACCGCGTCATCCGGGGACCGACGGGCCACGTCCCGTGGCGCTCCGCGCTCCCCCTGGCCCCGGCCGGGGCCGTTGTCCCGCACGGTCCGGCGCGGCGACACCAGGTCGCCGCACCGGACGGTGAACCACGACTCAGACGTTGACGCCGAAGTCCTGTGCGATGCCGCGCAGACCGGAGGCGTAGCCCTGGCCGATGGCCCGGAACTTCCACTCGGCGCCGTGGCGGTACAGCTCGCCGAAGACCATGGCGGTCTCGGTGGAGGCGTCCTCGGAGAGGTCGTAACGGGCGATCTCCTGGTTGTTCGCCTGGTTCACCACGCGGATGAACGCGTTGCGGACCTGTCCGAAGGACTGCTGACGGCTCTCGGCGTCGTAGATGGAGACCGGGAAGACGATCCGCGCGACGTCCGCGGGGACGCTCACCAGGCTCACCTTGATCTGCTCGTCGTCGCCCTCGCCCTCACCGGTGAGGTTGTCACCGGTGTGCTCCACGGAGCCGTCGGGGCTCTTCAGGTTGTTGAAGAAGACGAAGTTCTGGTCGTTGGTGACCTTGCCCTCCGTGTTCGTCAGGATGGCACTGGCGTCCAGGTCGAAGTCCGTGCCGGTGGTGGTGCGGACGTCCCAGCCCAGACCGATCACGACCGCGGTGAGGCCGGGGGCCTCCTTGGTCAGCGATACGTTGCCGCCCTTGCTGAGGCTGACTCCCACAAGTCCTCCCGATGGTGTTCAGGGGCGGGGAGCCCCCGTGGTGCTCTGGTATCGGATCAACGTTCCGATCCTAGTGAGGGGTTCCCGCGCTCCGCAGGGGTTGGGACCGATGTGTCAGAGGGTGTCGAGGGCCTTGACGTAGTCGTTGATGTCCCGGGCGTCCGGAAGGCCGTTCACGACCGTCCACCGCACGACGCCCTCCTTGTCGATGACGAAGGTGCCACGCACCGCGCAGCCCTTGGCCTCGTCGAAGACGCCGTACGCGCGGGCCGCCTCGCCGTGCGGCCAGAAGTCCGAGAGGAGCGGGTATTCGAGGCCCTCCTGCTCGGCGAAGACGCGCAGGCTGAACGGCGAGTCGACGGAGACCGCCAGCAGCTGGACGTCGTCGTTGACGAACTTCGGCAGTTCGTCGCGCAGGGCGCACAACTCGCCGGTGCAGACGCCGGTGAAGGCGAACGGGTAGAAGAGCAGGACGACGCTCTTCTCGCCGTGGAAGTCGGACAGCCGCACGGTCTGGCCGTGCTGGTTCTTCAGTTCGAAATCCGGAGCCTTGGTGCCGACCTCGATCGCCATGGTCACGCTTTCCCTTCACGGGGCTGTTCGGGTGGTCCTCACACCCTACGCAGCGGGAGCGCGCCCACTGGCACGGGGGACGGGGTCGGGGCGGACGGCTCCGGGGGGCGGCGCGCGGGCGATACGCGGGCGCTACGGTCGCGGGCGCGATACGCCGGGCGCGGCCCGGGGCCGGTGAGCCGCCGGGCGGCTCGGGGCCCCGCGCGCCGGGCGGCTCGGGCCCGCGCGTCGGGTGGTGCGGGAAACAGGCCAGGGGGTGCTGCTGCCGGGGCCCTCGGGGCCGGTGGTGCGGGGGCGGGGAAGGACGGCACGGGAGCGGCGCGAGGGGGCTCGTGGGGTGCGGGGAGGGCAAAGGGACGGATGTCCGGCCTCCGGCGCCCCGTACGGGCTCCGGGAGTGCTCCGCGCCTCCGGGGGCCGGGGGTGCTCCGCGCGTCCGGCCGGACCGGGCTCGGAGGCCGCCGGAAAGGGCGCGGGCGGCGCGGGGGCGGAAAACGGCGCGTGTCCCCGCCGACCTGGGTCGGCGGGGACACGCTCGGCGCCGGTTGGGCATCCGTTCCACGGAGTGGCCCGTGGAACGGGTGTCAGCGCTTCTTGGCCGCGGCCTTCGGCGTGATGAGGCGGCTGCCGATCCAGTCCTTCGCCACGCTGATGCTCTTGGTCTGCGAGAGACCGGCGGTCTGGGCCGACTCGCTGATGTCGCTCGGCTCGACGTAGCCGTCGCGACCGGTCTTCGGCGTCAGCAGCCAGACCTGGCCGCCTTCGTCGATCAGACCGATGGCGTCGACCAGCGCGTCCGTCAGATCGCCGTCGTCCTCGCGGAACCACAGCACTACGACATCGGCGACATCGTCGTATTCCTCGTCGACGAGGTCGCTGCCGATCGTCTCCTCAATGGCCTCGCGGAGTTCCTGATCGACATCGCCTTCGTCGTAGCCGATCTCCTGGACCACCTGCCCGGGCTGGAATCCCAGCCTGGCGGCAGGGTTCGTCCGCTCCTCCGCGTGGTCCGCGGTCGCGCTCACCGGTTGCCTCCTGATCATGTTCGGATGTTGTCTGTCGGCCTCGCGCCAGCGCGGGGCGTTGGCCGTAGTCCACACGGGCGGGGCGGATCGCGCAAGTACCCGGCCGTCGAGACCGCCGAAACGGTGACGTTCCCGACCGTCTCACCGCAACCTCAGGCGCGAAATCGCGGCATTCAGTGACACACACCACGCCAGTCTGCCCCATTCGACCGTTTCGCGAACCAGCGGGCGGGCAGGCGGCCCAACGAAGAAATAAACCAGGGCGGTGCGGCGGCCCCGTCGGCCGCCCCCGGAGGGCGGCGCGCCGGGGGGCGGGCGGGCGCGACGGAGGGCGCGTCCACGGGTGGCGCGCACCCGGAGCCCCGGGAGCGAGATGCGCGTATCGTTGCGGTTTGGACCACACCGCCCCATCCGCCGGACCGAGCTCGCGGTTACCGCTCGGTCCGGATGACGTTTCCCACCCCTCGGTACACGATGGGAAACGGCGCACACACCAGCAGTGGCAAGGCCCACGACCGTGCCACCGGACAGTGAAGGAACAGCGTGGCTTCCGGAACCGATCGCAATCCGATCATCATTGGCGGCCTTCCGAGCCAGGTGCCCGACTTCGATCCCGAGGAGACCCGGGAGTGGCTGGACTCGCTCGACGCCGCCATCGACGAGCGGGGCCGTGAACGGGCCCGCTATCTGATGCTCCGCCTGATCGAACGCGCCCGCGAGAAGCGCGTGGCCGTCCCCGAGATGCGCAGCACGGACTACGTCAACACGATCGCCACCAAGGACGAGCCCTTCTTCCCCGGCAACGAGGAGATCGAGCGCAGGGCCCTCAACGCCA
Organism: Streptomyces sp. JNUCC 64; assembly: GCF_054484115.1. Taxonomy (NCBI): domain Bacteria; kingdom Bacillati; phylum Actinomycetota; class Actinomycetes; order Kitasatosporales; family Streptomycetaceae; genus Streptomyces; species Streptomyces sp. JNUCC 64. Next base: position 5,971,842 of record NZ_CM137015.1, on the reverse strand, counting down.
CCCGCTGGAACGCCGCCGTGATGGTGTCGCGCGCCCAGCGCCCCGGCATCGGCGTCGGCGGGCACATCGCCACCTTCGCCTCCTCGGCTTCCCTGTACGACGTCGGCTTCAACCACTTCTTCCGGGGCAAGGACGAGGGCCACGGGGGCGACCAGATCTTCTTCCAGGGGCACGCCTCGCCGGGGATCTACGCCCGCGCCTTCCTCCTCGACCGGCTCTCCGAACGCCAGCTCGACGCCTTCCGCCAGGAGCGGTCGAAGGCCCCGTACGGACTGTCCAGCTACCCCCATCCCCGGCTGATGCCGGACTTCTGGGAGTTCCCCACGGTCTCGATGGGGCTGGGCCCGCTGGGCGCGATCTTCCAGGCGCGGATGAACCGGTACATGGAGGCCCGGGGCGTCGCCGACACCTCGCGGTCCCATGTGTGGGCCTTCCTCGGCGACGGGGAGATGGACGAACCGGAGTCCCTGGGTCAGCTGTCGATCGCCGCCCGCGAGGGCCTGGACAACCTCACCTTCGTCGTCAACTGCAACCTGCAGCGGCTGGACGGCCCCGTCCGGGGCAACGGGAAGATCGTCCAGGAGCTGGAGTCCCAGTTCCGGGGGGCCGGCTGGAACGTCGTCAAGCTGGTCTGGGACCGTTCCTGGGACCCCCTGCTCGCCCAGGACCGGGACGGGATCCTGGTCAACCGGCTGAACACCACGCCGGACGGACAGTTCCAGACGTACGCGACGGAGACCGGCGCGTACATCCGGGACCACTTCTTCGGTGACGACCACCGGCTGCGCGCGATGGTCGCGGACATGACCGACGACCAGATCCTCCACCTGGGGCGCGGTGGGCACGACCACCGGAAGATCTTCGCCGCGTTCGCCGCGGCCAAGGCCCACCAGGGGCAGCCGACGGTGATCCTCGCCCAGACCGTCAAGGGGTGGACGCTCGGCCCCAACTTCGAGGGACGCAACGCGACCCACCAGATGAAGAAGCTGACCGTGGACGACCTCAAGGGCTTCCGCGACCGGCTGCACCTGCCGATCAGCGACCGGCAGTTGGAGGACGGCCCGCCGCCGTACTACCACCCGGGCCGCGACTCGGAGGAGATCCAGTACATGCACGACCGCCGCAAGGCGCTCGGCGGTTACGTGCCGACGCGGGTGGTCCGGGCCAAGCCCCTGGCGCTGCCCGGGGACTCCGTCTACGCGGGCGTCAGGAAGGGCTCCGGACAGCAGTCCATCGCCACCACGATGGCCTTCGTCCGGCTGCTCAAGGACCTGATGCGGGACAAGGAGATCGGCAGGCGGTTCGTGCTGATCGCCCCGGACGAGTACCGCACCTTCGGTATGGACTCCTTCTTCCCGAGCGCGAAGATCTACAATCCGCTCGGCCAGCAGTACGAGTCGGTGGACCGGGACCTGCTGCTCGCGTACAAGGAGTCCCCCACCGGACAGATGCTGCACGACGGCATCTCCGAAGCGGGCTGCACGGCCTCGCTGATCGCCGCCGGATCCGCGTACGCCACCCATGGCGAACCGCTCATCCCGGTGTACGTCTTCTACTCGATGTTCGGATTCCAGCGCACCGGCGATCAGTTCTGGCAGATGGCCGACCAGTTGGCGCGTGGATTCGTTCTGGGAGCGACCGCCGGGCGGACCACGCTGACCGGTGAGGGGCTCCAGCACGCCGACGGCCACTCCCAGTTGCTCGCCTCCACCAACCCGGGCTGCGTCGCCTACGACCCCGCCTACGGGTACGAGATCGCGCACATCGTGCGGGACGGGCTGCGACGGATGTACGGCGAGACCGCCGACGGCGCGCCCGGTGAAGACGTCTTCTACTACCTGACCGTCTACAACGAGCCCATCCAGCATCCCGCCGAGCCCGGGGACCTCGACGTCGAGGGCGTCCTGAAGGGCGTGTACCGGCTGAAGGCCGGGGACCGGGGCACCCGTCCGGCGCAGATCCTGGCCTCGGGGGTGGCGGTGCCCTGGGCCCTGGAGGCCCAGCACCTGCTCGCCGAGGAGTGGGACGTCCGGGCCGACGTGTGGTCCGCGACCTCGTGGAACGAACTCCGCCGCGAAGCCGTCGACGTCGAACGGCACAATCTGCTGCACCCGGAGGAGGAGCAGCGCGTGCCGTACGTGACCCGGAAGCTGTCGGGCGCCGAAGGGCCCTTCGTCGCGGTCTCCGACTGGATGCGGTCCGTTCCCGACCAGATCGCCCGCTGGGTGCCCGGTACGTACCAGTCGCTCGGCGCCGACGGCTTCGGCTTCGCCGACACCCGGGGCGCGGCACGGCGCTACTTCCACATCGACGCCCCCTCGATCGTGGTGGCCGTCCTCACCGAACTGGCCAAGGAGGGCAAGGTCGACCGGTCCGCGCCGAAGCGGGCGATCGACCGCTACCAGCTGCTGGACGTGGCGGCGGCGGATCCCGGGGTGGCGGGGGGCGATGCTTAGGGCACGTGGGGGCGGTGCCCGGGGCAACGTGGGGGGGCGGCACCCGGGGCACGTCGCCCTGTGCTCCATCCGCCGACGGGACCCCACGGTGGGCGAAGTCGAGGAGTTGAGCGTCCGGGCCGGGTCCAGACGCCGGGGCCTCGGGCGGGCCCTGCTACTCGACGGGTTGCGGTGCCTTCGCGAGCACGGCGCGGAGACCGCCCGGCTGTCCACCGGAACCACGAACCCGCACCGGTCCTACGACCTCTACGAGGACGTGGGGTTCCAGCGCCGGAACGAGTACGTCCGCTACCGCGAACCGATCGCCGATCCGACGGAGACGCGTCCGTAGCGCCTTGACGGCGGTCCGGCCTCCCGGAGACCGCAACCGGCTTGATCGGCCGGACGGGTTCTGCGGGGGCGGGGCGCTTTACCTGGGGGAGGGGCCCCCACCCCCACCCCCACCCCCTCCCTCCCCCGCCCCTTCCCCATCCCCCTCTTTCGTTCCGTTCTCTGGTTGGCCGTTCTCCCCCCTTGGTGCGTGCTCGTCGCGATGCGGCACGATGCGGCCATGAACGAGACATCCGTGGCGGCCCGTGAGCGGGGTTCGGCGCAGGCGCGCTGGGAGGCGCGCACCCATCGGCCGTTGATGGTGCTCGCGATGGTCTTCGCGCTCGCCTACGCGGTACCGATCGTGGTGCCCGACGCGGATCCGGTGGTCGCCCGGGCGTGTGCGGTGGTCGAGTGGCTGGTGTGGGGCTCCTTCGCAGGTGATTACGGTGTGCGGCTCTTCCTCTCCCCGGACCGCCGCTCCTTCGTGCGGACCCACTGGGTGGATCTGATCGTGGTGCTCCTTCCGCTCGTCCAGCCGTTGCGGCTGCTGCGGCTGGTGTCGACCCTGGCGCTGGTCGGGCGACGGGCCCGCATGGCCTCGCAGATCCGGCTCACCACCTATGTGGTGGGCGCGGTGGTGGGGTTGCTGATGTTCGGTTCGCTGGCGGTGCTGTCGGTGGAGCGGGAGGCGCCGGACGGCAACATCAAGACGCTGGGCGACGCGGTGTGGTGGTCGTTCACGACGATGACGACCGTCGGCTACGGCGATCACGCGCCGACCACCGGGGTGGGGCGGCTGCTGGCGGTGGGGCTGATGCTGTCGGGCATCGCGCTGCTGGGTGTGGTGACCGCGAACATCGCGGCCTGGTTCATCGCGCGGTTCGAGAAGGACGACGCGGAGGAACGCCGTCAGACTGCCGCGATCGAGGCGCTCGCCTCGGAGGTCCGGGCGTTGCGGGCGCAGGTCGCCGCGCTGTCCGGTGGGTCGGGGGCCGCTGTGGCGGGGGACGGGGCGGGAGCGGGCCCCGGTGTGCCGGGTCGCGGTGCGGAGGTGCCGGGGTCGGCGTCCTCAGCGGTCTCCGTCTCCGTGTCGGTGTCGGCGTCCGCTTCGGGGCCCGCGCCGTCACCCGTGACCGTTACCACGCCCTCGTCGGCATCCTCGTCCGCGTCCGTCAGTTCTCCCACACCTTGAACGCCCGGATCCGGTGGGGGGATCGTGGGGTCCAGGTGCCGTCGCCGGGGTAGGTGTCGAATTCGCCGGTCTCGCCGCAGGTGGCCGACTGATAGGTGGTGACGGGGCGGCCGAGACGGTTGGCGAGGCCCTGGGCGGTGGACTCCTTGGGCAGCGGGACGCAGCTTTCGATGTCGATCTCGGAGAGCTCGTAGGTGAGCCGGGTGCCCTTGAAGTCCGCCTTCGACCAGAGACACAGTTCGCCCGGTCCGCAGCGGCCCAGCGTGAGTGCGGGTGCGGGTGCGGCGTTCGCTCCGGAGCGGGTGGTGGTGGACGGAGCGGCGCGCGTCGGAGTGGTCGTGGCCGGGGTGACGGCGGAGGTGGCCTTCGGGAGGCTCGCGTGGTGGGCGGCCGGGGTGCTGGTGGCGCCCGCGTGGGCGGGGCCGAGGAGGAGGGCCGCGGTGGCGGCGGTGAGCGTGGCGGATGTGAGCAGGATGGAGCGCATGTCGTTCAACCCCCGTGTCGGTTTGGTGACTTGGTGTAAGCGTGGCTGGTTGGTGGGGGCGGAGGGAAGGACTCCGGGGAGGCGCCACACGGACAGGCGAAAACCCCATCGGTCGGGAACTGATGGGGTTGTCCAAGAGTTGGGAGGCTCGTTTCCGGTGGGGCAGGGGCGGTCGTCCCGGGGGTGAGGTGCCGCTCCCCGTCGGTGTCGGTACCGAAGCCGGTCGGCACCGGGCCCTGCGATGCCAAGCCAAGCCCTCAGCCGTCGAGCCAGCGGCCCTCGACGGGGCGACGCCGACGCGGCTGCCGCCGCTGACGCCGCTGACGTCGAGGTCGTCAGCTGGCACGGCCGATCAGCCGACCGCCCACGGCTCTTGTCGGTGCGTGGCGCGTGGCCCGGTGGCCCGTAGCAGGTGGCCCGTGGCAGGCGGTGTCAGGGCGTGACCCCGTCAGCACGCGGACGTCCCGCCAAGGAGGACCCCCAGCGGGGACGGCCCCGTCCCGACGGAACCCGTCAGGACGTAGGCACCCACAGGACGTGGGCCCGTCAGCACGCCCCGGCACGCGGGGCCGTCAGGGCCGTCAGGGCAACGGGACCGCCGGGGCGAGGGAGACGTCAGGGCCGGAGGTGGGGACGGCGGGGATGCCAGGGCGGGACGCGGGACCCGCCGGGGCGGGCCCTCGCGTCCGCGCGGTTCCGGCGTCAGATGTGGACCGCTCCGCCACCGCTCTCCGCGTTGGCGCCGCGCTTGGTCAGCAGGGCGACGAAGACCGCCACCAGTCCGACGGCCGCGGCCACCAGGCAGGCGAGGCTCATCCCGGAGATGAAGGTGTCGTGGGCGACGCCGGTGATCTTCGCCGCGACCTCCGCGGGCGCGTCCGGGGGCACCGGTGCCGCGCCGACCTGGACCGCCTCGGACGCCTGGTCGAGCTGTTCGGGGGTGAGCGGCGGGAGTCCGGCGTCCGACCAGTTGCCGGGGAGCGCGCTGTCCACCCTGGAGGCCATGACCGCGCCGAGCACCGCGGTGCCGAGGCTGCCGCCGATCTGCATGGCGGACTGCTGGAGGCCGCCCGCGACGCCGGAGAGCTCCATGGGGGCGTTGCCGACGATGACCTCGGTGGCGCCAACCATCACGGGGGCCAGTCCGAGGCCGAGCAGGGCGAACCAGACGGACATGGTCAGGCTGCCGGTCCCGGCGTCGAGGGTGGACATGCCGTACATGGCGAGCGTGGTGAGGGCCATGCCGCCGGCGAGCGGGACGCGGGGCCCGGTCTTGGTGATCAGGGCGCCGGCGAGCGGCGATCCGACGATCATCATGCCGGTGAGCGGCAGCAGGTGGACGCCGGACTCCACGGGGCTCATCCCGTGGACGCGCTGGAGGTAGAAGGTGACGAAGAACAGGCCGCCCATGAAGGCGATGGCCATGAGCACCATGAGGACGACGCCCGCCGAGAGCGGGACCGAGCGGAACAGTCCGAGCGGGATCAGCGGCTCGGCGACCCTGGTCTCCCAGTAGGCGAACAGAACGAAGCAGAGGGCCGCGATGCCGATGAAGCCCCAGGTCCAGGCGTCGCCCCAGCCCCATTCGGGGGCCTTGATGATGGCCCACACCAGACAGAACATCGCCGTGGACAGCAGGGCGATGCCGAGGACGTCGAAGGAGCGCGGGGCGTTCTCGGCCCGGTGGTCCTTGAGGATCACCGCGCCGAGCACCAGCGCGAGGACGCCGACGGGCACGTTGATGAAGAACACCGACTGCCAGCTGACGTGTTCGACGAGCAGTCCGCCGACTATGGGGCCGCCCGCGGTGGAGGCGCCGATCACCATGCCCCAGATGCCGATGGCCATGTTGAGCTTCTCGGCGGGGAAGGTGGCGCGGAGCAGGCCGAGGGCTGCGGGCATGAGAAGCGCGCCGAACAGACCCTGGACCACCCGGAAGACGATCACGGAGGCGATGCCGTCGGAGAGGCCGATCGCGGCGGAGGCGAGGGCGAATCCGACGACGCCGACGAGGAAGGTCTGCCGGTGGCCGAACCGGTCGCCCAGCTTGCCCGCGGTGATCAGGGAGACGGCGAGGGCCAGGAAGTATCCGTTGGTGATCCACTGGACGTCCGCGAAGGTGGCGTCCAGGTCGTTCTGGATGGCGGGGTTCGCGATCGCCACGATGGTGCCGTCGAGGGCGACCATCATCACGCCCATGGCCACGGTGAAGAGCGTCAACCAGGGGTGGCCGCGCAGCCCCCGGGCGGTGCCCGGCGCGGGCGGGGTCGGCGCCCCGTCCACCGGGCCCGTCTTGTCGACGGTGGTCTGACTAGTCATACGCGGACACTAAAGTCAGCCTCTGACAGTTGACAACCGGTTTCAGTAGTCGGCGGCTGTCACCTTGCTCACAGCTAGACTGACCTGCGGGAACACAGGAGGAGAGACATAGGTGACGACCTCACCCGGGCCGGGACTGCGGGAGCGCAAGAAGCAGCGCACGCGTGACGCGCTGCTGCGGGCGGCGCTCGAACTGTTCACCACGCGGGGCTTCGAGCGGACCACGATCGACGAGATCGCCGCAGCCGTCGACGTCTCCCAGCGCACCTTCTTCCGCTACTTCCCCAACAAGGAAGAGGTCGTCTTCGCGGTCCAGGAGATGAGCGAGGCGCGCTTCCTGGCCGCGCTCCGGGAGCGCCCCGGGGACGAGGACCCGTTGACGGCGCTCCGGCGGGCCATCCTGCTGACCTGGGACACCATCGGGGACGGCGTCGAGACGGCGGTGCCCCTCTCCCTGCACATGCGCACCTACCGGATGATCGAGTCGACGCCGTCCCTGCTGGCCGGACACCTGCGCCGGTTCGGGGGCATGGAGGAGAAGATCGCCCGGGTGATCGCGGAGCGCGAGGGGCTGGACGTGGAGACCGACCCCCGCCCCCGGGTGGTGGTCGCGGCGTTCGGCGGCGTCATGCGCGTCACGGGCCAGTTGTGGGCGGCGGGCGGGGACGACGGCGTCCAGGCGATCCGGGACCTCACCGCGCACCACCTGGACGTGCTCGCCCCGGCGCTGGCGGCGGACTGGCGCGCCCCGGTCGCGGAACCGGGCACGGAACCGGACGCGGGGCCGGGCACAGGGTCGGTCACGGGACCGGACGCGAGGGTGGACGCGGGACCCGGCGGGGAGCCCTCGGGGGAGCCCTCGGGAAAGGCCGTCCAAGGGCCCGTCCAGGAACCCGTCCGGGAGTGTGCTCAAGGGCCCGCCCGTGAGCCCGTCGAGGAGCCCGCGCAAGGCCCCGTCCGGAGGGCCGGGCGCTCCTGACGGCCGTTCCGGCCGTACGCCCCGGCGTACGCGGAAGGCGGGCCCGGGGCGGGACTTCACCGGCGAAACGTGATCCGCGTCACGCGACGCTCTGAGGGGCTCGGACGTCTCCTAGGGTGTCCCGCAGTGACTTCCTTCGACGCATCCCCTCAACTCAACGTCTGGCGCGCGCTGATCGCCTTGGGCATCGTCTTCATCATGCTGGCGACCACCGGCTGGACGGCGCACCACCGCCGGGACGGCGGTTCGCCGCTCAGGCTCGCGCTCGCGGCCTGGGAGAACGGCAGTCTGCACGGCCGGGCGCTGCCCGATCCGCAGGCTCCGCCGGACCGGCTGGCGCGCTTCTTCGCCTCGCTCCGCGCGCATCAGCGCGAGCGGCTGGCCGATCGCTACCCGCTGGTGGTCGGCAACATGAACGGGGCGCCGCTGGCCCTGCGCTACCGGGCCAACCGCGTCGCCCTGAACGCGGCCCGGAAGGCGGAGTCCCGGCGGATGCGCGACGACCGGCTCTCCCCGGAGGGCCAGCGCCGGGCGGAACAGCGGATGCACCGCTACCGGGACCTCGCCCGGCCCGACCGGCACGTCCTCGCCTTCGATCCGACCGGGACGGGACGGATAGCGGAAGTCATCGGCGACCTCGGACGCGCGCAGCGGGTCTCGGTGGTGGTGCCGGGGGCGGACACCACGCTGGGCAACTTCGAGCGGGCCGACCGCGCCCACTCCACGCCGCTCGGGATGGCGCGCGCCCTGTACGACGCCGAGCGCGCGGCGAGTCCGGAGACCCGGACCGCGGTGATCGCCTGGGCCGACTACACCGCGCCCGACGGCATCGGGGTGGAGGCGGCGACCGCGATACGCGCCCGGGGCGGCGCCGTCCGCCTCAACGCGATGCTGCGGGGGCTGCCCGGCCGGGCCGGGGTCTCCCTGTACTGCCACAGCTACGGCTCGGTGGTGTGCGGGGTCGCCGCTCCGTCGCTGCCCTCCCGGGTGACGGACATCGCGGTGGCGGGGAGCCCGGGGATGCGTGCCGACCGGGCGTCCCAACTGCGCACCCACGCCCGGATCTGGGCCACCCGTGACGGCGGCGACTGGATCGAGGACGTGCCCCATCTGGAACTCGGCGGCATCGGGCACGGTGCCGACCCGGTCTCCCCCGCGTTCGGGGCGCGGTTGCTGTCCGCGCGCGGGGCGGACGGTCACGCGGGGTACTTCGCGCCGGGTACGGAGAGTCTGCGCAACTTCGCGGAGATCGGCGTCGGGAGCTATCGCGGGGTGCGCTGCGCCGGTGGGGACGACGGGTGCAGGAGTGGTCTTCCGGCGGCCACCCGGGCCTGACGCGCGTAGAGAACGGGAGAAGTACCGTCGGTCACGGGCGGGACGGGGACGGCCCCGCCGCATACGATGACCCGCATGGGTGATGTACTGGCCGGTTTTCACGCCGTTTGGGAGTTCTCGTCCGACTCCGTGCACATCCGCTTCGAACGGGGGAAGCGCACGCCCAGGCTGTTCCAGGCGCTCACCGAGCGCCACGTCCCCCACGAGGCGCTCGCCGCGGTGACGCTGACCCCGGGCAAACGGGGCACCGTCGTCCTGCACGCCGTTCCCCGGCGGGGCGCCGACCCGCTGATGGAGGCGGCGGCCGGGCAGTTGAAGGAGGGCGCCGACCCCTACCGGCTGGTGCTCCCGGCGGAACGCGCGACCCTCGCCGAGTACTACGCCGACGAGTTGCGGCCGCTGATCGCGGGCGACGGCCCCGACGGCGATTCCCTCCCGCGCTATCTGGTGGAGCCCCCCGCGCCGCCCCTCGGTTTCAAGGCGTACGACGGGAAGGCGGCCTTCGACGGGAGCGCCGTCACCTACCGCTGGTCGTGGACGGGTGCCTCGTCCACCAAGTGGAAGGCGGGCGACCAGGTCTTCCCCGTCGGGGACCTCAGCGGGGTCGAGTGGCGCTCCCCCGAACTCTTCGAGGGGCACCTGCGGTTGCTGCGCCGGGACGCCGCCGGCGCCCCGGCGGCGCAGGCCGACCAGGACCCGGCGGCCGTCGTCTTCGGGCTGGGCTACGGGCCCGTCCACGAGTCGCTGCCGTTCGCCGCCTCGGTGCTGGCGGCGATCCGCTCGGCCGGTCCGGCGGGCGCGGTCCCGGTGTCGCACGCGGTGCCCGGACGGCGGGACCCCGCGGACATCGCCGACCGCATCCGGCACCTCGGCGAACTCCACCGGTCGGGGCTCGTCACCGACGAGGAGTTCCTGTCCAAGAAGGCCGAACTGCTCGCCGAGCTCTGAGGATCCGGGCCGGGAAGCACCGGAAGGGCCGGTGCCCGCGCGGGGCGCTAGGGGGTGTCTGACGATTTCCCGTGGAGTGAGGAGCGGTGTCCGGTGCGTGCGATCGCAAGGCGCCGGAGAGTCCTCGTAGCGGAGCTACTAGGGCTTTTCGGCAACGCGGCGAGCGTGCGTGCCGGGCGCCGCGACGCCGCGGGGAATCGTCAGACACCCCCTAGGGACGGCCCGCCGAGGTGAAGGCCATGTCGGCGTGGCGGTCGCCGGAGACCCGGGCGGCGAGGGCGTCGAGCCGGGTGAGGTCCTCCCCGGTGAGGGCGGATGAGAGCCGGACCGCGGCGGTGTTCTCCTCGATCCTGCGACGGGACCGGGTGCCGGGGATCGGGACGACCGGCAGCCCGTGGACCCCGGCCCGCCGGTGGACCCAGGCGAGGGCGATCTGTCCGGGGGTGGCGCCGTGGGCCTCGGCGACGGCGCGGAGGGGCTCCAGCAGGGCGGCGTTGGCGAGGGCGTTCTCGCCGTTGTAGCGGGGCTGTCCACGGCGGAAGTCGTCGGCGCCGAGGTCCCGGTCCGCGCGGGTGAAGGCCCCGGCGAGGAACCCCCGGCCCAGCGGCGAGTAGGGCACGAAGGCGGTGCCGAGGGCGGCGGCGGTGGGGACGACGCCCTGTTCGACGTCCCGGCTGAACAGGGACCACTCGGACTGGACGGCGGCGATCGGGTGGACGGCGTGCGCGGCGCGCAGTTCGGAGCCGGTGACCTCGCTCAGCCCGAGGTGGCCGACCTTGCCCGCCCGGACCAGTTCGGCCATGGCGCCGACCGACTCCTCCAGTGGGACGTCCGGGTCGCGGCGGTGCATGTAGTAGAGGTCGATCCGGTCGGTCCCGAGCCGTCGGAGGCTGGCGTCGACGCGGGCGCGGACGGTGGCGGGACGGTTGTCGACGGAGCGCCGGGACGGGTCCCGGGGGTCGATGGTCAGGGCGAACTTGGTGGCGATGACGATCCGGTCGCGGTGGGCGCGGAGGAACGGCGCGAGGAACTCCTCGTTGGCACCGGCGCCGTAGACGTCGGCGGTGTCGTAGAGGGTCACCCCGAGGTCGAGGGCCCGTTCCAGGGTGGCCCGGGCCTCGTCGGCGTCGGTGGGTCCGTAGGCGAAGCTCATGCCCATGCAGCCCAGCCCCTGGGGGCCGACCTCCGGTCCGTCGGTGCCGAGGCGGACGGTGGGGGGAGGGGTCATCGGTGGAGGGTCCCTTCGGGAGAGGCGGGAGAGGCGGGAGAGGCGGAGACGTCCCCGGGAACGGACGCGTCCCCGGGAACGCGTGCGGCGGGGGGTACGGACGCGTCCCCGGCTACGGGCGTCGAGGCTGCGGCGTAGAAGTCGATCTTGTGGTCGAGGACGGCCAGGGTGTCCTGGAGTTCGGCGATCCGGTGCCGGACCTCGCGACGGGTGGCCTCCAGCAGGACGCGGCGCTCGGGGAAGGTGTGGTCGCCGTCGCGGACGAGTCCGGCGAAGCGCACCATGTCGGCGACGGCCATCCCGGTGAGCCGGAGCTTTCCGACCAGGCCCAGCCAGTCCAGGTCGCGGTTGCGGTAGCGGCGCTGGCCGGTGTGGGAACGGTCGATGTGCGGCATCAGGCCGATCCGCTCGTACCAGCGCAGGGTGTGGGCGGTGAGCCCGGTGAACGCGGCGACCTCGCTGATCGTGTAGTGGTCCCGGCCCTCGGGGCGGGGGTGGCCCTGGGGGCCGGTGACGCAGACGTCGACGGGCGCGTCGGCGGAGGTGCCCGGCCCGGTCGTGGCGGACTCCCCCGCCGGGGGCCCGCCGGGCGGGGGGACGGCGTCGAGGACGGCGCCGGGGCCGGGGGTCGCGGAGGTCTGGGTCACCGTGTCCATCACCGTCATGCCCTCCAACCTAGGACCTTCGAGCGCACTCCAAGCAAGCATGGCGGGAGGGTCCCGGCCCCTCGTCCGACCTTCCCTGCGGCCGTCCCCCGACGGCCACAGGGGGCATGGCGGGGCCCCGGGCCGTGGTGGATAGGCTCGAAGGATGCAGAGCCTCGGATTGATGGAAGGGTGGCCGGTGCCGGTCGCCGCGGGTGCCGTGGTGCGGGCGGACGGGGAGCTCGCGGGGTCCTTCGGCGCCACCGGGCACCGTTTCGCGCTGGCCTCGGTCACCAAACCGCTGACCGCGTACGCGGTGCTGGTGGCGTACGAGGAGGGCGCGCTGGAGCTGGACGAGCCCGCGGGGCCCGAGGGGTCGACCGTGCGGCACCTGCTCGCGCACACCAGCGGGCTGGCCTTCGACGAGCACCGGGTGGTCGGGGAGCCCGGGACGCGGCGGCTGTACTCGAACGCCGGGTTCGAGGTGCTGGCCGACCATCTGGCGAAGGCGGCGGAGATGCCGTTCGAGGAGTATCTGCGGCAGGCGGTGCTGGAGCCGCTGGGGATGACCGCCACCACGCTGGAGGGCGCGGGCTCGGCCGCGAAGGACGGGGTGTCCACCGTCGACGACCTGGTGCGGTTCGCGGCGGAGGTGCAGGCGCCCCGGCTGCTCGATCCCCGGACGGTGGCGGAGGCGATGACCGTGCAGTACCCGGGCACCAAGGGCGTGCTGCCGGGGTACGGGCACCAGAACCCGAACGACTGGGGGCTGGGGTTCGAGATCCGGAACGGCAAGTCACCGCACTGGACGGGGAGTTCGTCCTCGCCGCGTACCTTCGGGCACTTCGGGCAGGCGGGCACGTTCCTGTGGGTCGACCCCGAGGCCCGCTGGGCGGACGGCCGGGGCACCGGGGCGGCCTGCGTCGCCCTCGCCGACCGGCCCTTCGGCCCCTGGGCGGTGGAGGTCTGGCCCCGGCTCACCGACGCGGTGCTCGCCGAGCTGTGACCGTTCCGGCTCCCGTCCCCCCGCCGTCACCACCGGCGGGCGGGGAGCCCGGTCAGGGGCGGGCCATCTCCCAGACGAGGACCTCGGCGTCGGTGAGCGCCAGCAGCCCCAGCCCTTCCGGGCCGGTGAGCCGCAGCGCGTCGCCGGGCCCCAGCGGCTCGTCGCCGGGCGCCAGCGGTCCGTCCGGTCGTCCGGCTCCTGCTCCGTCGCTGTCGCCCGCACCGTTGCCGTCGCCGTCGCCGTCGCCGTCGGCCATGGGACCGAGGGACAGCCGGCCGCGGACCACGTGGACGTACACGTACGCGGCGGCCGGGAGCGGGACGCGCTCGCCGGGGGCGGGCCGGTGCGGGTGGAGCCGGGCGGCGGCCCCGGGCACCTCGTACGCGGAGCCGACGGCGTCCCGGACGATCCCGTAGCGGGGGGTGCCGCCGAAGGCCAGCGGGGCCAGCCACATCTGGACGAAGACCAGCGGGTCCGGGCCGTCGTTGCGTTCGGTGTGCCGGACGCCGCCGGCCGCGCCGAGGTGCTGGACGTCGCCCGCGCGGACCACGGTGGCGTGCCCGGTGGAGTCGCGGTGGGTCAGCTCCCCCTCGACGACCCAGGTGACGATCTCGGTGTGGCTGTGCGGGTGCTCGTCGAACCCGGCGCCGGGGGCGAGCCGCTCCTCGTTGCAGGCGATGACCGCGCCGAAGCGCAGGTTGTCCGGGTCGTAGTGGGGCCCGAAGGAGAAGGCGTGCAGGGTCTCGATCCCCGCCTCGGGGTCCCCTCCGGGGTAGCGCTCAGCGGCGCGGCGCACATCGATCACTCCCCCACCGTAGTGGCGCCGGGGCGGGGGCCGGTGCGCGGGGAGCGGCCGGGGCCGTCGGGGAGCGGCCGGTCCGCCCCGCCGCCCCCGGCGATACGTTCGGCCGTCCCGATAAGGCACTCTTGTCCCCGTGTCCGAACCCGAAGTCGGCAAGGCCGATCCCGCAGACCACGGCGCTTCGCGCGATTCCGCCTCCGGTTCGTCGCGCGAGGGGGACCCCGGCGGGCCAGCCGCGCCGGAGTCCGGCGCGTCCGGACCGGAGCGCGCCGGACCCGTCGACCCGGCCGCCGGGGACCCCGACTGGCCCGACGCCGCCCAGCACCCCGCCCGCCGCGCGTCCGCCGGAGCGGGCCGGGGCGTCTCGCGCGGTCCCGGCCACCGGGACCTCCGGGCGGGCCGCGCGGACCCGGGGGTCCACCCCCACACGGCCACCCTGCGGCGGCTGGAGAAGTCGTCGGGGAGCCTCGCCGCGCAGGCCATCGCCCGGATGGACGAGACGCTGCCCTGGTACCGGGCGATGCCCCCGGAGAACCGGTCCTGGATCGGGCTGGTCGCCCAGGCGGGCATCGCGGCGTTCACCGAGTGGTTCCGCCGCCCGGACGCCCCGCAGGCGATCTCCACGGACGTGTTCGGGACGGCGCCGCGCGAGCTGACGCGGGCGATCACGCTGCGGCAGACCGTGGAGATGGTGCGGACCACGATCGAGGTGATGGAGTCCGCGATCGACGAGGTCGCGGCGCCCGGCGACGAGTCGGTGCTGCGCGAGGCGCTGCTGGTGTACGCGCGGGAGATCGCCTTCGCGACGGCGCAGGTGTACGCGCAGGCGGCCGAGGCGCGGGGCGCGTGGGACGCCCGGCTGGAGTCGCTGGTGGTCAACGCGGTGCTGTCGGGGGAGGCCGACGAGGGCGCGGTGAGCCGGGCGGCGGCCCTGGGCTGGAACGCCCCGGACCACGTCTGCGTGGTGCTGGGAACGGCGCCGGACGGGGACAGCGAGCTGACGGTGGAGGCGATCCGCCGGGCGGCGCGGCACGCCAAGCTCCAGGTGCTGACGGGGGTGCTCGGGGACCGGCTGGTGGTCATCGCGGGCGGCAGCGACAGCCCGCTGCAGGTGGCGAAGTCGCTGATCGGACCGTTCGCGGCGGGGCCGGTGGTGGCCGGGCCGGTGGTGCCGGACCTGCTGGCGGCGACGCGTTCGGCGCAGGCCGCGGCGGCGGGGCTGAAGGCGTGCGGGGCCTGGCAGGACGCGCCGCGTCCGGTGCTGGCGGACGATCTCCTTCCGGAGCGGGCGATCGCCTCCGATCCCTCGGCGCGTGAGCAGCTGGTGGAGGAGATCTACAGACCGCTGGAGGAGGCCGGGTCGGCGCTGCTGGAAACGCTGAGCGTGTATCTGGAGCAGGCGAGCAGTCTGGAGGGCGCGGCCCGGATGCTGTTCGTGCACCCGAACACCGTGCGCTACCGGCTGCGACGTGTGACTGACGTCACCGGATGGTCACCCTCCGACGTCAGGTCGGCGTTCACTCTGCGGATCGCGCTGATCCTCGGCCGGCTCGCCGACGGGGATGTCCCGACTTAGGCAGTCTTGTAGGGGGCCTACAATTCCCCCCACGGTTCTTCGTCCCTGTCCCCACGGGCGGCATCCACCGTCCACAAGAGAGAGTGTGAGTGTGCTCGTACTCGTCGCTCCCGGCCAAGGCGCTCAGACGCCCGGCTTCCTGACTCCCTGGCTCGACCTCCCCGGTGCCGCTGACCGAGTGGCGTCGTGGTCCAAGGCCATCGATCTCGATCTGCTGCACTACGGCACCCAGGCCGACGCGGACGCGATCCGCGACACCTCGGTGGCGCAGCCGCTGCTGGTGGCGGCCGGAATCCTGTCGGCGCTGGCCCTGGCGGGCCCCGAGGCGCTGGCCTCCCACCCTGACGGTGACGACGACACCGCCGACACGCCGGAGAGCGGCGCGCCGGGTGCCCTCGCGGGCCTGGCCGTGGACGTCGTGGCCGGTCACAGCGTCGGCGAGCTGACCGCCGCCGTGCTGGCGGGGGTGCTGTCCCCGGTGGCCGCGCTGCGGCTGGTGCGGGTGCGCGGGCTGGCGATGGCGGAGGCCGCCTCGGTCACGGAGACCGGTATGGCGGCGCTGCTCGGCGGTGACTTCGACGTGGTGCTGCCCCATCTGGAGCGGCTCGGGCTGACCCCCGCGAACGTGAACGGCGCCGGTCAGGTCGTGGCGGCCGGTACGGCGGAGCAGCTGGCCGCGCTGGCCGCGGACAAGCCGGAGGGCGTGCGCCGGGTGGTGCCGCTGAAGGTGGCGGGCGCCTTCCACACCACGCACATGGCCCCGGCGGTGGACGCGCTGGCCGAGGCCGCGCGGAAGCTGTCGCCCGCCGACCCCGCGGTGACCTACGTGTCCAACAAGGACGGCCGGGTCGTGACCTCGGGCGCCGAGGTGCTGGACCGGCTGGTGGGCCAGGTCGCCAACCCGGTGCGCTGGGACCTGTGCATGGAGACCTTCGCCGAGCGGGGCGCGACCGCGCTGGTGGAGCTGTGTCCGGGCGGCACCCTGACGGGGATCGCCAAGCGGGCGCTGCCGGGTGTGCGCACGCTGGCGCTGAAGACCCCCGACGACCTCGACGCCGCTCGCGAGCTGCTCGCCGCGCCCGCCGGGCCGACGGCCTGAGCCGGGATTCGGAAGGAGTCCGGAGAGCATGGCGAAGATCAAGGCCGGTAAGGGCGCCCCGTACGCGCGGATCCTCGGTGTCGGCGGCTACCGTCCGACGCGGATCGTGCCGAACGAGGTGATCCTGGAGACGATCGACTCGTCGGACGAGTGGATCCGTTCGCGGTCGGGCATCGCGACCCGGCACTGGGCGAACGACCAGGAGACCGTCGCGGCGATGTCCCTGGAGGCCGCGGGCAAGGCGATCGCGGACGCGGGGATCACCCCGGAGCGGATCGGCGCGGTCGTGGTGGCCACGGTGTCGCACTTCAAGCAGACCCCGGCGGTGGCGACGGAGATCGCGGACCGGATCGGCACCAGCAAGGCCGCGGCGTTCGACGTCTCGGCGGGGTGCGCCGGGTTCGGCTACGGGCTGACGCTGGCGCGCGGCATGGTCGTCGACGGCAGCGCCGAGCACGTGCTGGTGATCGGCGTGGAGCGGCTGAGCGATCTGACGGACCTGTCGGACCGGGCGACGGCGTTCCTGTTCGGGGACGGCGCGGGCGCGGTGGTCGTGGGTCCGTCGAAGGAGCCCGCGATCGGCCCGACCGTGTGGGGCTCCGAGGGCGACAAGTCGGAGACCATCAAGCAGACGGTGCCGTGGACGGACTACCGCGACGGCACGGTCGAGAAGTTCCCCGCGATCACGCAGGAGGGCCAGGCGGTGTTCCGCTGGGCCGTGTTCGAGATGGCGAAGGTCGCCCAGCAGGCGCTGGACGCGGCCGGGATCACCGCGGACGACCTGGACGTCTTCATTCCGCACCAGGCCAACATGCGGATCATCGACTCGATGGTGAAGACCCTCAAACTGCCGGACCACGTGACGGTCGCCCGTGACGTGGAGACCACCGGCAACACATCGGCCGCCTCGATCCCGCTCGCGATGGAGCGGCTCCTGGCGACCGGTGAGGCGAAGAGCGGTGACACCGCGCTCGTCATCGGCTTCGGGGCGGGTCTCGTGTACGCCGCCACGGTCGTTACCCTCCCCTAGGCGTCCCGCGCCGGATCCCAGGATCCGGCGGGGAAGTCGTCCCACCTCAGTTAGTGACAAGAAGGAGCGCCAAGATGGCCGCCACTCAGGAAGAGATCATCGCGGGTCTCGCGGAGATCGTGAACGAGATCGCCGGGATCCCCACCGAGGACGTCCAGCTGGACAAGTCCTTCACCGATGACCTCGACGTCGACTCGCTGTCCATGGTCGAGGTCGTCGTCGCCGCCGAGGAGCGCTTCGACGTGAAGATCCCCGACGAGGACGTCAAGAACCTCAAGACGGTCGGTGACGCGACCTCGTACATCCTGAACCACCAGGGCTGATCCCCGATCAGGTAAGCCTGCCGCCACCCGGCGGTGGCGCCGCTGAATCCCTCGTAACCGTGGAGAAAGAATTCCTGTGAACTCGACCAATCGCACCGTGGTCGTCACCGGTATCGGCGCAACCACACCGCTGGGTGGCGACGTGGCCTCGACCTGGGACGGCCTGGTGAACGGCCGTTCCGGTGTCCGGCTGCTGGAGGAGGAGTGGGCGGCTGACCTTCCGGTCCGCATCGCCGCCCGGGTGGCCGTGGAGCCGGGGGAGGTCATTCCCCGTCCGCAGGCCCGCAAGCTGGACCGTTCCGCGCAGTTCGCCCTGATCGCGGCGCACGAGGCGTGGAAGGACGCCGGGTACACGGCGAAGGCCGGCGAGGACCCGGCGATCGACCCGGAGCGCCTCGGCACGGTGATCGCCTCGGGCATCGGCGGGGTGACGACCCTCCTCGACCAGTACGACGTGCTGAAGGAGAAGGGCGTCCGCCGGGTGTCCCCGCACACGGTGCCGATGCTGATGCCGAACTCGCCGTCCGCGAACGTGGGCATCGAGCTGGGCGCGCGGGCCGGTGTGCACACGCCGGTGTCGGCGTGCGCCTCGGGCGCGGAGGCCATCGGGTACGCCATCGAGATGATCCGCACGGGCCGTGCGGACGTGGTGGTGGCCGGTGGCACGGAGGCGTCGATCCATCCGCTGCCGATCGTCGCGTTCGGCAACATGATGGCGATGTCGAAGAACAACGACGACCCGGCGGGGGCCTCCCGGCCGTACGACACGGGTCGCGACGGATTCGTGATGGGCGAGGGCGCGGGCGTGATCGTCCTGGAGTCCGAGGAGCACGCGAAGGCCCGGGGCGCCCGGATCTACGCGGAGGCCATCGGCCAGGGCATCTCGGCGGACGCGCACCACATCACCCAGCCGGAGCCCTCGGGCAACGGGATCGCCCGCGCGCTGCAGAACCTGCTGGCCGCGACCGATCTGAAGCCCGCGGAGATCGTGCACGTCAACGCGCACGCGACGTCCACCCCGCAGGGTGATGTCGCGGAGGTGAAGGCGCTGCGGCAGGTCTTCGGTGACGACGTGGACCACATGGCCATCTCGGCGACGAAGTCGATGACGGGTCATCTGCTGGGCGGCGCGGGCGGCGTGGAGACGGTGGCGTCGGTCCTGGCGCTGTACCACCGGCTGGCCCCGCCGACGATCAACCTGGACGAGGTCGACCCCGGGGTGGACGCGGACGTGGTGCGCGGTGAGGCGCGGCAGCTTCCGGCGGGCGCGATCGCGGCGCTGAACGACTCGTTCGGCTTCGGCGGCCACAACGTGGTGCTGGCGTTCCGGTCCGTGGTGCGGTAGTTCCGCACCCGGCCGCCGCGTACGGCGGCGCGCACAGCTGTAGGGCGAGGGGCCCACCGGTCTTCGGTGGGCCCCTCGTCGTGTGCGGGGTCCGGTGGGCGGACGGTCCGCTGTCGGGTGCGGGGTCCGTCGGCGGACGGTTCGGCTGTCGTGGGGCGGGGCCGTCGGCGCCGGGGCGGGACGGTGGCCGTGACGGGACCGGGGCCGTGACGTGGCGCGGGTGGGCGGACGGCGTCCCGGAGCCGGTGGCGCGTCAGACGACCTGGTGGAGCCAGCGGACCGGGGCGCCCTCGCCCGCGTGCCGGAAGGGTTCGAGCTCGTCGTCCCAGGGCTTGCCGAGGAGCTTGGCGATCTCGTCCTCCAGCACGGTCTCGCCGCGCCGGGCGCGGGCGAGGGCGGCGCGCAGCCGGTCCTCGGGGATGAGGATGTCGCCGTGGATGCCGGTCACCGCGTGGAAGATGCCGAGCGCCGGGGTGGAGCTGTAGCGCTCGCCCTCGGCGGTGGCGCAGGGTTCGGCGGTCACCTCGAAGCGCAGGAGGTCCCAGCCGCGCAGCGCGGAGGCGAGTTGGGAGGCGGCGCCCGTCTCGCCCTTCCAGGAGAACTCGGTGCGCCAGGTCCCCGGGGCGGCGGGCTGCCGGATCCAGTCGAGGTTGACGCGCGTTCCGAGTACGCCCGCTACCGCCCATTCGACGTGTGGGCACAGCGCGCGCGGTGCGGAGTGCACGTACAGGACTCCACGTGTCGTCACCGGGACCTCCAGGATGGGGCGAGGGTCGCCGTGGGTCCGGCGGTCTCGCACCCGTGCCGAGCGATTCTTCCTCAGATTCAGTTAAAGGCACAGAATTCACGAAAACGCAAAAAAACAGACAGATGTGACGTGATGTAATTTATCCGGAAACCGCGCCGGATGGTGCCACTGGGCGGGTGATCCCGCCCCGTCACCACCGGTACGACGATGACGGCGCCACGGGGCCGAGGCTACCGTGCGGCGGGACGCGGGGTGTGACGTACCGTCGGTCCCGGGGCCCGGCCCCGCACCACCGCCCGGGGAGTCCGGGGTCACGGGACACCGGGGCCGGACCCGGGTGGCGGGCGGCCCCGCGCCGTTCCGAGTCCGGAACGCGCTTCCCGCCGGGGTGGTTTTCCCGTCCGGACTCAACCTCCGGGGCCGTCACGACGTCGTGCAAGGCGACAGAGGGGAGCCGGAATGCGCAGGCGCGGAGAGCGCGCGGGGCCGGTCGGCCGACGGGCCCGGGCCGGGACGGCGGCCGTGTCCGCGGTCCTGGCCGGGACCGTGGCGCTGAGCGGGTGCGACGCGGTCGGCGGGGACGACACCGGGGCGTCGAACGCCACGGAGCGGGGGAAGCCGAAGCCCAGGAAACCGGCCTGGGACACCAGTCCGGGCTCGGTGGCGGCGGTCGGCGACTCGATCACCCGGGCGTTCGACGCCTGCTCGGTGCTGACGGACTGTCCGGAGGCGTCCTGGGCGACCGGCTCCGACCGTGAGGTGCGCAGCCTCGCGGTACGGCTGCTGGGCAAGGCCGGGGCCGCCGAGCGGAGCTGGAACTACGCCAGGACCGGCGCCCGGATGGTGGACCTGCCCGAGCAGATGCACCAGGCGGCGGCGCACCGGCCGGGACTGGTGACGGTCCTGGCGGGGGCGAACGACGCGTGCCGCTCGACGGTGCGGGCGATGACCCCGGTCGCCGACTTCCGGGCCGACTTCGAGCAGGCGATGCGCGCGCTGCGGCGCCAGTCGCCGAAGTCCCAGGTGTTCGTGGCGAGCGTGCCGGACCTGAAGCAGCTGTGGGCCACCGGGCGGGACAACCCGCTGGGGCGGCAGGTGTGGAAGCTGGGGATCTGCCCGTCGATGCTGAAGGACGCGGAGGACGTGGACGCCGCGGCGGTGGCCCGGCGGGCGGCGGTCCAGGAGCGGGTCGTGGAGTACAACCGGGTGCTGAAGGACGTCTGCGCCAAGGACGCGCGGTGCCGCCACGACGGCGGGGCGGTCTTCGGATACCGCTTCCAGGACGACCAGTTGAGCGAATGGGACTGGTTCCACCCCAGCAAGGACGGGCAGTCGAGGCTCGCGGAGATCGCCTACCGGAAGGTGACGGCCCGCCAAGTCCGTTAGGCCGCCTCGTCAGGCCGCCTCCTCTTCGGGACCGTGGCGGGGCGCGGAAGGGGACGCGGGGCGGTCCCCGGGGGCGGAGTGGATCACCCCTGGCGTGGTCGCCCGGTTCCCGGGATACTGCCTCCACCCCACAGGCAACGGAGGTTCCCCCATGGCCGCTCCGGCCCCGATACGCGCCCGTCTGCTCCCGCTGGCCACCGCGCTGCTGCTCGGTCTCACCGCCGCTCCCGTCCTCGCCGCGGACAGCTCCGCCCCGGCCCCCGCCGCCGGAACCGGCACCAGCGCCGGGGCCGGGACAGGGACCGGGACCGGGACCGGGCCGACGGTGGAGGAGTCGCGGCTCGACCGGGCGGTGCCCCGGGAGATCCTGCGGCGCTCCGGCTTCGACGCGGTGGCGCCCGCGTTCGCCCGGGCCCTGGCCGACGCGGACTCCCCCGGCGAGGCCCGGCGGGTGGTGCGACGGCACGGCACGGGACTGTGGGAACGGGCCGTGGACCGCGTCCAGGGCAGGGGACCCGCGGGCGGCGACCTCAGCCGGGACGACGACCGCCCGCTGTACTGGGCGCGGCTGGCGATGGCCCGGGAGCTGCGCGGCTGGGAGCCGGAGCACGGGCTGACCGCCGAGCGGCGCGAACGGCTGCTGGACCTGCTGGAGACCACTTCCCGGGGCCAGGACGGCATCCGCTTCGGCGCGCGCGGCGGAGACGACCGGCGGGACGGACGGGACGGGCGCGGTGAGCGGACGCTCCGCGTGCTGATGACCGGCTTCGACCCGTTCACCCTCGACCGCGACGTACGGATCAGCAATCCCTCGGGGGCCTCGGCGCTCGCGCTGGACGGCACGGTGATCCGGACGGCGGAGGGTCCGGCCCGGGTGGAGGCGGCGGTGTTCCCGGTGCGGTGGGCGGACTTCACGGACGGCGAGGTGGAACGGACGCTGCGACCGCACCTGCGCTCGGCGGACCTGCTGACGACCGTCAGCCAGGGGCGGCCCGGCCGGTTCGACGTGGAGCGGACCAACGGGGCGTGGCGCGGCGGCTTCCCCGACAACGACGTCGTGTCGCGGACGGAGCAGGTGCCGGTGGCCGGGGGCACGGGGCCGCAGTGGACGTCGAGCACCCTGCCCGCGGCGGCGATCACCTCGGCGCCGACGGGACGCTTCCCGGTGCTGGACAACCGGTCCGTGACGGAGGTCCCGGCGGGCGGCACGGCCCCCGTGGACCGGCCGGACGGGCCGACGCCCGGGTCCGCCGCGCGGGCCGGTGGCGGCGGCAACTACCTGTCGAACGAGATCGCCTACCGGGCGACCCTGCTGCGGGACCGGTTCGGTCCGGCGGCGCTGCCGGTGGGGCATCTGCACACCCCGGTGCTGCAGTTCGGGGCGGGGAACACCGTCCCGGCGACGGGGACGGTCAGCGACCCGGAGTTCCTGCGCAACCGGGCGGACATCGTCGGCCAGGTGCGGGCGGTGCTCGCGGTGGCGGTGGCCGCGCGCTGAGACCGGGCGAGGGGACGGGGGCCGGGGCGCGGGGCGGGTGCCCCGGCTCCGGCCCCCGTGACGGAGGTGCCGGGGTCAGACGCCGTGGTGCGCGGCGCCGGGGTGCGGGGCGGGGTGGTGCGGGGCGGCGGGGTGGCCGTGGGCACCGTCGGTTCCGTCCGTGGCGCGGGCCCCGGTGGACTCCTCCCCCAGCAGGTCACGGGCGAGCAGGGTGGCGCCCGCGACGGCGCCGGGCATCAGGAAGACGGCCACGAAGGGCACCAGGAAGGCCAGGGCCAGCGGGGTGCCGAAGCCCCAGACCATCATCCGGCGGGAGCGCAGCAGCCGGAGCCGTTCGCGCAGTTCCACGCCGCGCCGCTGGAGGGCGACGGCGGCCAGTTCTTCGGTGAGGAAGAACCCGGTGATGACGAACCCGACCGCCGGGACCAGCGTCTGGCCGATGACCGGGATGAAGCCGAGGCCGAAGAGCAGCACGCCCCACAGACCGGCGCGGACCACGATCCGCAGTCCGTCCCGGGCGGAGATCCACAGGTCCTTCCAGAGCGGCAGCCCGGACTCGGGGGCGGTGCCGTCGGGCGAGACGTCCCGGTCGACCTGCTCGGACAGTTCCTCGTAGAAGGGCTGGCCGATCAGGAGGGTCACCGCGGTGAAGGTGACGGTGGCGAGCAGCAGCGCGAGCGCGAACAGCAGCACCGTCAGGAAGCCGCGGAAGAGGCCGAGCCAGGGGGACGCCCAGTCGTCGGCGAACGGGGTCGCCCAGCCGACGAGGTCGACGCCCCAGACGGCGAGGGCGACCAGCGCCCCCAAGTAGAGGACGAGCGTGACCAGCCCCGGGATCAGTCCGAGCCCGAACGCCTTGCCGTGGGCGACGACCCAGCGCTGCCCACCCGTCAAATGTCTGAAACCCACCCCGAGATCGCGCATGCCGGAACCCTACCCGGAGGGTGGCCGTCCGCCCGTCGGCGTGACGGACTGTGACACGGGTGTGGCCGTTTCAGGAGGGAGACGTGTCACGGGGGTCCGTGACACGTCTCCCTCCTGACCCGCTGGACGGGGCGGACGGGCCCGCAGGGGTGGGCGGGCGGGGCGGCGCCGGCGCGGGGGGGGGCGGGCGACGGGGGCAGGGACGAGGGGCGGGGACGGAGGAGGGCGGGGGGCGGGGTGCGGGGGCTCAGTCGAGGGTGACGATCATCTTGCCGGTGTTGTCGCCGCGCAGTACGCCGAGGAACGCGTCGAAGGCGTGCTCCACGCCCTTGACCACGGTCTCCCGGTAGCGCAGCTCACCGGAGCGCACCCACTCCCCGACCTCCTGCACGAACTGGGGCTGGAGGTCGTAGTGGTCCCCGACGAGGAAGCCCTGGATCCGGCCCCGGGTCTGGATCAGCCGGTGGAGGTTGCGGGGGCCGGGGACCGGTTCGGTGGCGTTGTAGGCCGAGATCATGCCGCAGACGGCGATCCGGCCGTCCCGGTTGAGGAGGCCGACCGCCGCTTCGAGGTGGTCGCCGCCGACGTTGTCGAAGTAGACGTCGACCCCGTCGGGCGCGGCGGCGGCGAGCAGCTCGTGGACGGGGCCGTCCTTGTAGTTGAACGCGGCGTCGAAGCCGTACTCCTCGGTGAGCAGCCGGACCTTCTCGGCGGAGCCCGCGGAGCCGACGACCCGGCCCGCGCCCTTGAGCCGGGCGATCTGTCCGGCCTGGGAGCCGACGGCGCCCGCCGCCCCGGAGACGAAGACGGTGTCGCCCTCCTTCAGCTCCGCCACCCGCAGCAGACCCGCGTAGGCGGTCAGCCCGGTCATGCCGAGGACGCCGAGGTAGGCGCTGAGCGGGGCGAGGTCCGGGTCCACCCGGACGGCGGCGCGGGCGTTCACGGCGGCGTACTCGCGCCAGCCCTGGAAGTGCAGCACGTGGTCGCCGACGGCGACGCCCTCGTCGTCGGAGGCCACCACCTCGCCGACGGCGGCGCCCTCCATCGGCCGGTCCAGCGCGAACGGCTCGATGTAGCTGGGGACGTCGTTCATCCGGCCGCGCATGTAGGGGTCCACGGAGAGGTGGAGGTTACGGACGAGGACCTGGCCGGGGCCGGGCTCGGGGACGGGCTCCTCGCGCAGGGCGACGTCGGAGGGGTCCGGCCAGCCGTGCGGCCGGGCGACCAGGTGCCAGGCCCGGGAGGTGGCGGGTATCCGGGGCGCGGGGGACGGGGCTGGCGTGGCGGACATCGTCGGGGCTCTCCTACCGGCGGCGGGGACGGGCGGCGCCCGGCCGGGACGGCGGGCGGGCCCGGGGCGCCGGACCGGACCGGCACCCACCGGGAAAGATATCCGGGCGGCGCGGTGGGCGCCGCCCGGCGGGGGTCCCGGGCCGCCGGGCCCGGGGTGCGCGGTCCGTGGCCCGTGGCCCGTGGCCCGTGGTCGCCTGACGGCTACCGGTCGGCCCCGGCTGACCCGATCGGGGTCGCCCGGTCACGGCCGGGCCGGGGCTCCGTCAGTGCCAGGACCCGGTGATGGTGGTGCCCGCCCAGGTGCCGTCCGCCATGCCGATCTCCGAGTTCATGCTTCCCCTGACCGTTCCGGAGCACCCCGTGCCGCTGTAGCCGGTGACACTGACGTACCCCTTCCACCACCAGCCGGTCTCGGTCTTCCAGCCGGGGGTGTTGAAGCAGCCCGTGGCGTCCTGCCCCGCCTGGTTGGTTCCGGTGAGCCTGACGGACGCGACGTCGCGGTGGTTGTCGTAGAAGACGACCCGCTGGTTGCCGCCGGTCTGCGGGCCGTCCAGCGGTATCACCCAGGGCTGGTCGCCGGGGTTGCTCTGGGGGACGAGGGAGTAGCTCGTGGTCAGCGCGCGCACACCGTCGCAGTGGTGGAGGATGTATCCCTCGACCATCACCCTCCCCTTCCACCACCAGCCGTCCGGGCCGTTCTCGAAGTGGGGGAGCGGCACGCAGCGGCGGGTGTACTGACCGTTCTGGTCATGGCCGCTGATCATCGCGGAGCGCAGCTCGTGGGTGCTGTCGACGACGAGGAGCTGCTGCCCGTTGGTCCCGGCGTGCACGGGCGGGGCGAAGCCGAACAGGGCCGCCGCGACGACGGACAGCGCCGCCCCGATCCCGGCGAGCGTACGACGTGGGGTCACGAAGGTTCCTCCGATGCGGGGAAGGTCCGGTCTCGATGATCTTGAGACGATCTTGAGCGGGCCGAACCTAGCCTTCTCATGTGCGCGGAGGACGCCCCTCGTGTGACCGTTCGATGACGGTGTTCCGGGCGGGCGGCCGGGCGGCGCGGTGACGGTCCCGTCAGGCGGGGGTGCTCGTGACGGTCCGGTCGGGCGGGGTCACCAGTCGCAGTCCGAAGGTGTACGAGCCGGTCGCCGCGCCGATCGCGAGCAGCAGCGGGGCCAGGTGCTCCTGGCCGCGCGCGGTGCGCAGGTCTCCGAGGTCCAGCCGGGTGGCGGGGGGCCAGCCGAGGTCGTCGAGGAGCCGGGCGACCCGTTCCTTGGCGTGCGGGTCGTCGCCGGAGAGGAAGACCGTGGTGGCTTCGGGCAGGACGCCGGGGGTGCGGGAGCCGAGGACGACGTCGTGTCCCGCCTTGGCCAGGGCGGTGGCGAGCGCCCCCGCGACCTGGCCGGTGCCGATGATGCCGATGCTGGTCATGGCCGCAACGCCAGGGAGGGCCCGGCGGCCCGGCCACGGACCGGAAGACCGATCCGTCACGGGACCCGGGGCCGGGACCGTGGTCGTGGACCTGGCGGTGCGGAACCGCCGGGTGGCGGGGCCCACCGGTCCGTCCGGGGCCGGGAGGGGCGCGGAGGCGGTGGTTTCCCGGTAGGTGGGGGTGGGCGGCCACGATGGGCGCGGATCCGGTCATGGTGCGGCGCGCGGGCTCCGGGGGCGCGGTGCGGTGCGCGGGGTCCCGGTTCGCGGTGCGGGCGCGGGGTCCGGTTCGCGGTGCGGCGCGCGGAGTCCGTTCACGGGGAGGGAACGGGCGTCCGGCCGGGGCGGGCCTCACCGGGGGAGGTCCGCCCCGGCCGGGAGGGAGTGGGGGGTGTGCCCCCGCCGAGGGGGGCTCGCCCGGCGGGGGTGGTGGCCCGGGCCGGGGGGACACGGGCCACCACCCCCTCTTACGGTGCGCGGGGCGCGGGCGTTCACCGCCGCGTCCGGTCAGTTGAGGGACTCGACGGCGCGGGCGAGGCTCTCGGCGCCGTGCCCCCGGGCGACCTGGTCCTCGAGGAGGGGCAGGAGCGGGGCGAGCAGGTCGGTGGACAGCCCCTGGGCCTCGGTGGTGGCCAGGATGTTCCGCAGTCCCGCCGCGTTCATCGCCAGGCTGGACGTGTCGGTGCCGTACTCCCCCTTGTCGATCTCCCCGGCGAAGGCGGGCAGGGCGTCGGCGGCGGCCTTCAGCCAGGTCACCAGGTGTCCCGTCAGATCCGCCGCGCCGATGCCCGCCGAGCGGCCGAGGGCCACGGCCTGGAAGAACCCCGAGAACATCCCGTACATCCCGCTGAGCAGGGCCACGTCGTGCACCGGGGCGAGGGCCGCGTCCGCGCCGACGTGGGTGCCCGGGCCGAGCAGACCGAGCACGGCGCGGTACTCGTCGTAGACCTCGGCGGGGCCGCCGTAGAGGGTGAACGCGTCGTCGGTGCCGATCGTCTGCGGCACCGCGTAGACCGCGCCGCTCAGATAGCGGGCGCCGCGCTCCTGTGCCCAGGCGGCGAGCGCACGGGTGGGGTCGGGGGCGCTGGTGGTGAGGTTGACCACCGTGCGGCCGGGGAGCGCGGGGGCGGCGGTGGCCAGGAGTTCACGGGCGGTGTCGTGGTCGAGGAGGGTGACGACGACCAGGTCGCTCGCCGCGACCGCCTCCACCGGGTCGGCGGCCCGGACCGCGCCCCGGGCGACCAGGTCGTCGGCGCGGGCGGCCGTGCGGTTCCAGACGGTGGTCGGGTGCCCGGCGTCGAGGAAGGCGCGGGCGACGGCCTGCCCGAGGTTGCCGAGTCCCAGCACGGTGACCGTGCGGGGCGCGGTGGCGGCGGGGTGCCCGGTCGTGGCGGTCGCGGGCGCGGTGGTGGTGGCTTCGGTGCTCATGTCGTCCTCCGGGTGCCGGGGTGGTGTCCGTCGGCGCGGTGCGCGCCGTCCGTGCACTCATCGTGGGCGGGGGCGCTGCCGGTTCGCTGTCGCTCCGCTGCCGGTCCCGGCAACCGCCCGACAGCGCGGCGGCGTTAGGGTGAGGACGTGCGTTTCGGGGTGCTCGGTCCGCTGGTGCTGTGGACGGCGGACGGGGAACCGGTGGCCGTACCCGGCGCGAAGGCGCGCGCCCTGCTGGCGCGGCTGCTGGTCGCCCCCGGCCGGGCGGTCCCGGCGGAGCACCTGGTCGATGACCTGTGGGACGGGGACAGCCCGCCCGAACACCCCCGCAACGCCCTCCAGGGGCAGGTGTCCCGGCTGCGCGCCGCGCTGGGCCGGGCCGCCCCGGACGGCCGGGAGCTGCTCGTCGGGGACACCGCCGGGTACCGGCTGCGGATCGCGCCGGAGGCCGTGGACACCGGGCGGTTCGGGGAGTTGAGGCGCCGGGCGCGCGCCGCCGCCGGGGACCGGGAACGGGTGGCGCTGCTGTCGGAGGCGCTCGGACTGTGGCGGGGCGACGCGTTCGCCGGGTACGCGGAGCGGGCGTTCGCCCGCGCGGCGGCGGGACGGCTGGCCGAGGAACGGCTCACCGCGCTGGAGGACCGGCTGGCCGCCCGGGTCGCCCTCGGGGACCACGCGGACGTCCTCGGGGAGGCGGAGGAACTCGTCGCCGCCCATCCGCTGCGCGAACGGCTGCGCGCGACGCAGTTGCGGGCGCTGTACCGGGCCGGGCGGCAGAGCGAGGCACTCGCCGGGTACGAGCGGCTGCGGCGGTTGCTGGACGAGGAGTTGGGGCTGACGCCGGGGGCGGAGCTGGTGGCGCTGCACGGGGCGATCCTGCGGC
Organism: Streptomyces sp. JNUCC 64; assembly: GCF_054484115.1. Lineage (NCBI taxonomy): Bacteria > Bacillati > Actinomycetota > Actinomycetes > Kitasatosporales > Streptomycetaceae > Streptomyces > Streptomyces sp. JNUCC 64. The sequence goes on along the minus strand of NZ_CM137015.1, from coordinate 5,943,176 downwards.
AGGACCCGGCGTTGGCCGGGGGCAGCGGGGGCGTCGTCGGTGTCGGGGGCGGCGGGGGCTTCCAAGGCGGCGGAGGCGGCGGAGGCGTCCAGGGAGTGGGAGGCGTCGGGGGCTCGGTGCCGTCCGGGGGGCCCGAGGGGTCTGTGGGACCTGTGGGGTTCGGGGCCGGGGCCGGGTCAGGGGAGCCTGTGCCTTCTGGTGGGTCCGTCACGTCCGGGGCTCCCGCGGTCTTCGGGGGGCGGCGGCCGGTGGTCTTCGAGGGGCCTGTGCGGCCTGGGGATCTTGGGGGCTCCGGGGGCCTCGGGGGCTCCAGTGGCCCCGAGGGCTACGGGGTCGGTGTGGCGGACGGGTCGGGTGTCCGGGGTGGTCCGCCCGCGCCCGTGAACGGGACCGTGGGGCGGGACGCGGACGTCGCGGAGGTCGCGCGACGGCTGACGGACGCCCGGCTGGTGACGCTCACCGGTCCCGGCGGGGTCGGCAAGACCCGGCTGTCCGTCGAGGTCGCGCGGTACGTCGCGGACGCCTTCCCGGACGGGGTGTGGTTCGTCGAACTGTCCGGCGTCACGGTGCCGTTCGCGGCCTCCCCGGGACGGGAGGGCGGGGCGGACCGGACGGGCGGGTCCGATGCGCTGGACGGGGCTGGCGGGTTGGACGGGGTCGGCGCTCCGGGCAGGGCTGATGTTCCGGACGGGGCGGGTGTCCTGGACGGGGCGGGCGTCCCGGACAGGGTGGGTGTCCTGGACGGGGCGAATGGGCTGATCGGGGTGAGTGGACCGACCGGGGCCGACGCTCCGGATGTTCCGGACGCGGTGGGCGGGCCGGGCGGCCCGGGAGGATTCGGCGGCTCGGGTGACGGTCCGGTGGCCGTCGTCGCCGGGGCGCTACTGACGGCCTTGCGGGTGCCGGAGGGCGGCGGGACCGGACCGGCACCGGCGCCACCGCTGGAACGGCTGGTCCGGGCGGTGCGGGAGCGGCGCGCGCTGCTCGTCCTCGACAACTGCGAGCACCTGGTGGAGCCCGTCGCCGGGGTCGTCGCGGAGCTGCTGGCCGGGGCGCCCGCGCTGTCGGTGCTGGCGACCAGCCGGGAACCGCTCGGCGCGGCGGGCGAGACGGTGCGGCCGGTGGCGCCGCTGCCGCCGTCCGACGCCGCCGCGCTGTTCCTGGCGCGCGCCGCCACCCCACCCGGTTTCACCGACGATCCGGACAACGCGCGGGCCGTCGCCGCGCTGTGCGCCCGGCTCGACGGGCTGCCGCTGGCCCTGGAGATGGCGGCGGCCCGGGTCCGGGGCCTCGGGGTGCACGGACTGCTGGCCCGGATCGACGACCGGTTCGCGCTGCTGTCCGGCGGGGCGCGGACCGGGCCCGCCCGGCAGCGGACCCTGCGGGCGGTGATCGACTGGAGCTGGGAGCTGCTGGCGCCCGCCGAACGGACCGTCCTGCGGCGGCTGTCCGCGTTCGCCGGGGGCTGCTCCCCGGAGTCGGCCGAGGAGGTCTGCGCGGGGGACGGCATCGCGCCCGGGGAGGTCCTGGACCTGCTGGCGCGGCTGGTGGACCGTTCCCTCGTCGTCCTCGCCGACCACCCCGACGGGCCGGTGTACCGGCTGCTGGAGTCGGTACGGGCGTACGCCGCCGAACGGTTGGCGGAGGCGGCCGAGACGGACGCGGTGCGGGAGCGGCACAGCCGTCACCACGCGGACCTCGCGGTGCGCGCGGCGGCCGGACTGCGCGGCCCCGGGCAGCGGCGCTGGCTGGAACGGCTGGACGGCGCGGGCCCCGATCTACGGCTCGCGGTGGAGCACGCGGTGCGGGTCGGCGCGGTGGAGCGCGCGCTGCGGACGGTCAACTCGCTGGCCTGGTACGGGGTGGTGCGGGGGCGCCCGGCGGAGGCCGGGCGGGCGTTGGACGCGGTGCTGGGCGCGGGGGCCGGTGCGGGCGGCACGGACGCGGAGGCCGGTCCGGGGACCGGCGCGGGCGGCACGGAGGCGGGGATCTCCGGCGGGGACGGGTCCGGCGCTGGGCACGGTGCCCTGGGCGGGTACGGCGTCGTCGGGGGTGGGCGCGAGGACGGGTACGGCACCGGTGTCGGGTACGGCGTCAGGGGTGGGCACGGCGGCGGTGACGTTGCCGGTGCCGGTGCCGGGTACGCGCGGGAGCGGGCGCGGGCCGTGGTGTGGCGGACCGGGCTGGCGCTGATGTCCGGGGCCGGGACTGGGACTGGGTCCAAGTCCGGTTCAGGGTCCGGGTCCGGGGCGGACGGCGCCGGGGGGATCGCGGCGGCGCTCGTCCCGTACGAGAGCGGCGCGGTGGACGATCCGGCCGGGTACGCCGACGCCCTGTGGTTCCTGGGTTCCGCGCAGGTCGGCGCCGGGGACGTGGAGACGGGCGAGGCGTTGGTGAACCAGGCGCTGGACCGGTTCGCCGCGCGGGGCGACGACTGGGGGACGGCCGCCGCGCTGAGCGTACGCACCCGGCACGCGATGGCCCGTGGGGACCTGGCGGCGGTGCGGCGCGACGGGGAGCGGGGCGCCGGGCTGTTCCGGGCGCTCGGTGATCCGTGGGGGCGGCTCCAGACCGTCTTCCCGCTGGCGGCGCTGGCCGCGATCAACGGGGAGTACGCGGAGGCGAACCGGTTGCACCGGGAGGGCCTGGAGATCGCGGAGCGGCTGGGACTGCCCGGCGAGGCCGCGAAACGGCACACCGGTCTCGGACGGCTGGCACTGCTCGCCGGGGACGACGAGGGGGCTCGGACCCATCACGAGCGGGCGCTGCGGCTGGCCCGGGAGGCGGGCCTGCGGTCCGGGGAGGCGGACGCCCGGCTGGGCCTGGCGCTGGGCGCGCGGCGCGCGGGCCGGTACGGGGAGGCCGAAGGCCACTTGCGGGCGTTGCTGGCGTGGTTCCGGGAGGTGGGGTACGGGCCCGGGGAGGCGCTGGTCCTCGTGGAGTCGGGGTTCGTGGCGGAGGCCCGGGGCGACGCGGAGGGCGCGTGGGCGCTGCACCTCGAGGGGTTGCGGGTGGCCCGGGGACTGGGTGACGTACGGGCCGTCGCACTGGCGTTGGAGGGGCTCGCGGGGGCGAGTGTCGCGGCGGGTGAGCCGGAGCGGGCCGCCGTGCTGATCGGGGCGGCGGGCGCGGCGCGGGAGTCGGTGGCGGCGCCCCTGCCGCCCGCCGAGCGGGGCGACGTGGACCGGGTGTCCTCGGCGGCCCGCGAGGCCCTGGGCTCACCCGCCTACGCCCGGGCGTTCGCACGGGGCGTCCGACTGCCGCCTTCGGGGCCCTGGCCAGGGGTGGAGTGAGGTCCCGGGGGTGGGTGCGCTGGGGCGGGGTGGGCGCTTGGGTTCGCTTGTCGGGCTCGGGCCGGTCGGTGGCTGATCGCGCAGTTCCCCGCGCCCCTTACGGGGCACGGGTGGAGGGTTCGATGGTGGGTAGGGTGGCGTCTGGTTGGTGATCGGTGGTGAGGTGGGGGTGCGACATGGCCCGACTGGGCGGGATGAGCGGTCTGTTCGGAATGCCGGAGTTTCGAGTTCTTGCCAAAAACCGCGAGTCGACCAGGTAAAGCCCCAGGTCAGGAAGAGTGCTCCCCGCGCGTGCGGGGGTGGTCCCTGGTCGGACATCGCGTACTCGTTCGTGGTCTGGTGCTCCCCGCGCGTGCGGGGGTGGTCCCCTCCGCTCCGTCGCCCGCCGGGACCTGGAGCGGTGCTCCCCGCGCGTGCGGGGGTGGTCCCGCCCCGTTCCCGCACCCGGGGGTTCTCCGGGTGTGCTCCCCGCGCGTGCGGGGGTGGTCCCGCCGTTGAGGGTCGTGGCCTTGGGGTGGGTCAGTGCTCCCCGCGCGTGCGGGGGTGGTCCCTCGCGCAGGCCCATGCCCTCGGCCGCCCAGTGGTGCTCCCCGCGCGTGCGGGGGTGGTCCCCCGCCCCAGGCCCGCCCCTCACCGGGGCGGGCGTGCTCCCCGCGCGTGCGGGGGTGGTCCCGAGGTGGTGCTGGACCGGGAGGCGTTCGCGGGGTGCTCCCCGCGCGTGCGGGGGTGGTCCCGCCGGGCCCCACAGGCAGTTAGACCCCATCGCGTGCTCCCCGCGCGTGCGGGGGTGGTCCCTGCCCGCATTGCCGCCAGCGGAAAGGCCGGTGGTGCTCCCCGCGCGTGCGGGGGTGGTCCGCGCTCGGGCAGGGTGAGCCCGTGATCCGAGTTGTGCTCCCCGCGCGTGCGGGGGTGGTCCCTGGAGGGACGACCGGCCGGGGAGGCGGACCTCGTGCTCCCCGCGCGTGCGGGGGTGGTCCTGGTGCGGCGCACCGAGGAGGACTGGCACCGGTGCTCCCCGCGCGTGCGGGGGTGGTCCCTGGCCCGGCAGAAACGATTCTGCCGGGCCTGCGTGCTCCCCGCGCGTGCGGGGGTGGTCCCTCCTGGGCGCCGTCGTCGTTTCAGGCGCTGTTGTGCTCCCCGCGCGTGCGGGGGTGGTCCGCCGACGGCTCTCGTCTCTTGCCGCGGCCGCCCCGCTTGGATGTCACCCCGGAGCCCTCGCGGCCGGTCAAGCGGCCTGGCCGTGGTGCGGCCAGGGCGGCGAGGCGGGGTTCTACCGGCTGGTGAGGCTGGTGAGGAACGCGGTGTTGGCTTCCACGTCGTGTCCGAGAGTGATCCCGTGGCGGGGGAGCTTGGACAGCCGCTGGACGAGGTCGTCGCGCTGTGCCCGGCTGGTTTCGGTGCTGGCGGGGATGAGTCCGAAGACGTCCGGGTAGCGGTCGTCCGTGCTGGCGGTGAAGAAGTCGGCGGCGTCCAGCTCGCGTCCGTCGTCGACGACGGCCGGGTCCTCGCCCGTGGTGATGCGGGGGAACAGGACGCGGGCGGCCTGGCCTTCGGTGGCCAGGGGCATTCCGAGCCAGGTGCCGATCTGGTCGGGGAAGAACTGGGGCTTGAGTTCCTTGCCCTTCTTCTCGTTCCAGACGGGCTCACGGGTGCCGGAGGTGAGGGCGTCGGTGACGCTCCGGTGCTGGGTGGGGTGCAGCCGTTCGCCCGCGAGGACGCGGTCCCGGACGGTGTCGTAGAGGCCGAGCGCGTCCAGAAGACCGAGCCCGATCGCGGCGGCGGCGGGCCAGGGCAGCACCCGCACGCCGCCGTCCTCGGGGCGTACGAACACCCGGTCGTTGGCCAGCAGCCGCCATCCGGAGCGGGCCAGCAGCAGGCCCGTGGTCGTCTTGCCCGCTCCCTTCCCGCCGAGGGTGAGCACGGCGTGGCCGTCCTTCACGGCGGCGGAGGCGTGGAGGATCGTCCAGCCGTCGGTCAGGAGCTGGGAGCGCAGGAGCTCGCGGGCGAGGCGCGCGGCGGCGGTGGCCACGGGGGTGTCGTCGCCTCCGACGATCCGCAGTCGGCGTTCCCCGGGCTGGTAACGGAAGGCGAGATCGTGGCCGGGTTGGGCGGCGGTCACCGTGCCGTCCCGTTCGCGTCGGTGGAGCATGGACGCTCCGGCGTACTGCGTGCTCTCATGCGGGTGGTCGAGGACGTCGCGGGTCAGCTGGGAGAGCTCGGCCACGTCGACGTCGGCGGCCACGACCGGCCCGGTGACGGGTCCGCTGACCCTGGCGGCGTTCCACCAGGAGCCGAAGTACCGCTGGGACCAGACCGGGATGGACAGGATGCCGCTGGTCACGGTCACGGCGCGGCTGGCCGTGGTGATCCGGGTGGCGTACGGGTTCACGGGGTGGCGTCTCCTTCGAGGCAGTGCCGGATGGTCTGGTAGGCGGTGCGGGTCTTGTGGTCGGCGTCTGTCCGCTGACGCGTCTCGGCGGGGTCGAGGCCGGACGGGACCACGGTGGGCCTGCCCCCGGTGAACCGCAACGGAGTTCCCAGGCAGGAGCCGTCGGGGTTGACGACGGACAGTTCCACCACGGTGTCCACGAGGCCCAGGGCCGCGGTGAGCGCGGTGAGTACCGCCCCCGCCGGGCCGGAGCGGGCCCGGCCGAGCCCCGCGTTGATCCGGCGGGGGCGGGCGGCCAGCTCCGCGTGGACGTCCCGCAGGGGGATGGCGGCCGGAAGTCCGCCGACGCGGGTGGCGGCGGCGCACACCACCGGGTGGTCGCCGTGCTCGCCGACCACCCGGCCCTCCACCGATGCGACGGGCACGGCGAGGAGGCCGGCGAGGGCGAGGCGGTAGCGGGCGCTGTCGGTGGCGGATCCGACGCCGTAGACGCGGACGGCGTCGGAGGCCCGGGTGAACAGCCGGGTCATCACGTCGACCGGGTTGGTGACGATGATCGCCGTCCCGGTGTATCCGGCGAGCTGACGGCCGAGCGCGGCGATCAGGGGCGCGTTGGCTTCCAGTCCGGCCATGCGGACGTCGCGTCCGGCGGTGTTGGTGAACTTCGCCCTCGGGCAGATCACCACCGCGTCGCAGCCGCTCATGGCGGACACGTCGGCGGTCTCGGCGCGGGCGGGGGAGCCGATGACCTGGGCCATGTCCTCCAGGTCGGTGACGAGCGCTTCGGCGGAGCGGGCGCTGCCGGAGGCGATCAGCAGCTTCTCGCACCATCCGGCCGCGGTGATCAGGGTGGCGACCGTGTGGCCGACGGCCCCGGCGCCGATGATCCCCACCGCCCCGGCACGGCGGTTCACCGGCCTGCCGCCGTCGCCGCGTGGTCCAGGGCGAGCCGCCACAGCACCGTGCCGTCCGTCCCCGCCTCCAGGGCCGCGGAGGTCCGCTCCAGCATCGCGCAGACCGCGCCCGCCCGCCCGGTCACCGCCCGGGCGTGCTCGGGCAGCCGCAGCCCCTGAGGGGCGGTGAGGTAGGTGGTGAGGATGTTCACGGTGTCCATCAACCACAGGACCACCAACCGCCTTAGCCAGTCCGCGCGTTCAGCGCGGGCCATGCCGCCGGTGATCGTGCCGGTGAACCGGTCGATCCCGCCCACCGCCGTATGCGTACCGGCCCCCTCGGGCGGCACGGCCACCAGGTGGAGGACGAGCCGGGAGACCAGCTTGCCCAGGTCCGTCGCCGGGTGCCCCGGCGACAGGCCCGGGTCGAGGAAGACCGGACGGCCGCCGTCGTCGGGGAAAAGGGCGTGCTCCGGCTTCAGGTCCCCGAAGACGACGCCTCCGCTGGCTCCCGCGAGGACTCCCCGCAGCTTCAGCAGCCGCGCGACCACCCCTTGGAGGACGGGAGCGGAATCACCCGTCAGGGCGACGCAGGAGGCGGCGCTGATGCCGTTGAACTTCCGGGCGAACGTCGCCGGGACCGAGCGCTCCGGGATGGCCGCCGCCGTCGCCAGGGCCCTGATGTCCGGCTGATCCAGGGCCTCCAGCTCACGCACGACCGCCGCCAGGAAGTCGGCGGTGCGGTGCGGCCGTTTGACGACCAGGTCGGCCAGCGTGGGCCCGTTCACCGGCTCGGTGAACAGGACCCCGTCCGCGTAGCCAGCGATCCTCGGAGCCCTCAGACCGGCGGTCCGCAGGATGCCGTACTGGAGCGTCTCCCGCTCCAGCAGCCCGCCCGGGGAAGCGGTGTAGGCGGTCTGCCGGGCCTTGACCCTGGTCCAGTCTCCGCGGGCACCGCGCAGGACGGAGACGAGCGAGACGCCCAGCAGGGACACCTTCGCGAACAGTGGACGGCCGTCCACCTCGATACGGCGGACGTAGGCGGTCACGGACGGGACGTGCGGGCCGAAGCGGACGGTCGCCCCCGGCCACAGAGCGGCGGCGGTGTGCCCGATCCAGCCGCTGGCGTAGGTCATGAGATCGGCCGGAGCCGGAACAGAGGTGTGCACAGGGCACTCCTTCAGACGAAGGGAAGGACGGGCCCGGCGTCAGCCAGGACCGGGACCGGTGTCGGGAACCGACACCGGCGTCGGGTGGCCGGGGCCGAACACCTCGACGGCCTCAGCCCGCAGGATCAAGGCGGGAGCGCCCAGACCGAGTACGGCGAGCACGGCGAACACCCACGCCCCGGCCGAATCGGTCGACTCGGTCTGGTTCCGGGCGGAGCTCCCGTGCCGCCCTCCGTCCTGTCTTCCTCGCACGGTCATCCAGTCGCCTCCGTCTCCTCCAGGGGTGGCGCGGCGACCCGTTCACGGGTCTCGCCGCCGTGGGGCCGACCAGTCCCCGCGTTCGTTTCCAGCGGGGCACCGGTCGGCGTGAATCCACTCAACCGCCTGACTCCCGGAGGCGGGAGGACCCACCATGTAACCCCGCGTAGTCCCGCGTAACCCAGCCGAGAGAGCCGGACGGCCATGGCACCTGACGGAAACCGCCGCATCGACCACCTCATCCGTGATGCGTGCGAGGAACGGGGGTGGGGCCCCACCAAACTCGCCAGAGAGCTGAGCACCGCGGCAGGCCAGGGCCCGCACGGCATGACCCGCCAGTACGCGCGCAAGCTGCTGAGCGGGGAGCGGACGCCCGGAGAGCACTGGAGGCCGCACGTGTTCCGGGTCTTACGACTGGGTCAAGAGGCCGAATCCTCTGCCCGGACACCCGACTCCGTGGATACCGTGGCCTCGATCCTGGCCCTGGGAAGGAGCGAGAGCATGGACCGCCGCAGCTTCCTGACCGCCTCCGGCGGCGGCACGTTGTCCTTCCTCGGCGTGCCCGACGCCGACGCCGTCACCCGCCGGGTCCGCACGGCCGCGGCGGGCGCCGTCCGCGTCGGCAGCGGAGAAGTCCAGGCCATCCGGCAGATGGTCCAGGTCCTGGGAGACAACGCTGCCGAGTACGGCGGCGGACACGTCCGCCACCTCGCCGTCAGCTACCTCACCCAGAACGTCGGCCCGTGGCTGGACGGCCGCTACACCGAAGCCACCGGCCGCGACCTGTACGCCGCGACCTCCCGGCTCGCCCACCTCATCGGCTGGATGACGCGGGACCACGCCGACGACGAGGCGGCCGCCAGGAGCTACTACGCACACGCCTACCGGCTCGCCGACGAAGCGAACGAACCGGAGCTCGCGGCCACCGCCCTGCGGGGCCTGGCGGTCCAGGCGATGGAACTCGGCCCCCGCCACCACGCCAGAGCCCTGGCCCTAGCGGAGAAGTGCGTCGACCGCGCCAGGGGCCTGAGCGACCCCCGGGTCACGGCCTACTACCAGTCCACCCTCGCCGACGCCGCCGCCCTGGACGGCAACCACAGGCTCGCCACCACGACCCTGACCGCCTCCCGGACCTCCATCGAACGCACCGCCGACGCCCCCACCGGCACCTCGTGGGCCTCCCACTTCACCATCGGACGCTGGGCACACGCCTCCGGGCTGATCCTCGCCCGCATGGGCGACCTCGACGGCGCCCGCGCCCAGCTCCACCAGGCCCTCGCCGTCCACGGCCTCGACCGCCGCCGCACCCGCGCCACCGTCCTCGGCCACCTCGGCGCCATCCACCTCCGCCAGGGCGACCTCGACGGCGCCCTGACCGTCTGGAAGGACTTCCTGGACTGCGCCGAAGGCGTCCAGTCCACCCGCGTGCGGGACTCCGCCGAGGACCTGCGCGTCCGCCTCGCCCGCTACCCCGACGACACGGACGCGCGGAACCTCGCCGAACGCGCGGCAGCCCTCCTGGCCCGGCGGCCCTGAACCGGTTCAGGGGGCGTTCAGCCGTAGTCGGCGAGCCCGGGGCTCCGCTCGTCGGGGCCCGCTCCGCACCCGCCGCCCCGCTGCCCGGTGCGACCAGGAACACCGCGCGCGTCCGCGCGAAGGCCGCGCCTGGACATGCCCGAAGCGGCCCCGGGGCGCGGGGCCGCTTGGTGTGGGTGCTCCCCGCGCGTGCGGGGGTGGTCCCCCGGGGCGGGGGGCGGGGATTTCCACCTCGGGGTGCTCCCTGCGGTGCGGGGGTGGTCCCCTGCGCTTCGAGCGGTTCCTGTCCGAGCGCCGGTGCTCCCCGCGCGTGCGGGGATCAGCGGTTCCGGAGGTGTTGCAGTAGGCGGGTCCTCTCGGGGGATTCCGGCTCCGGAGAGGGGCGGTGTCGCGGTTTGCCGGTTGGTTCGCCGGAGGTGGCCGCGAGGGAACTCCCGATGCGGGGGCTGGGGCGCAGGATCCGTTGCGCGGTCCAGTCGCGGGGCCATGACTGGATCAGGTAGCGCTCGGCGGGTTCCGCGTTGACGCCGTCGGGGTTGAGGCCGCGTCCGTGGGCGTAGACCCTGAGGCGGTACCAGCCCGTTCCCCGGCTCGCGAGGTACGGGGGATCGCCCACCACGTACCCGGGGTCGACCGACATCTCCCCGTCGGGAGAGTGGACGCTGGCCTCGACGATCTCCTCCCAGGGCCCGGGGTCGACGGGCGGGGCATCGGGGTGGTTCTCGGCCCGGACGGTCACGCTGCCGGTGTGGATGCCCGTCAGGATCCACGCCCCGTGGTCCATCGGGGCGAGGAGCCCGTTGGACCATCGCGTCGACTCGACCGCCACCTCCTCGTCGCCGGAGAGGCAGAAGAGCCCGCCGTCCACGTGCACGACAAACGACTTTTCCATGGCGGGGATCCTAGGAGCGCCGAGCGGGCGTCCGGGGGACAGTGAAGAGAACCCGCCGACTCCTGTCGCGTTCTGGGCTGTCGGGGCCGCCCTTCCACACCGAACCCGCTGTTCGACGGCGGTGACCGCGCCGTGAGCGGCGGCCCTTCGGCGGAGGGGTCGTCATCGCTGGGACCGGCGGCGGTTCGTGCGTCGAGTGGGCGCCCTCGGCCGTGACCGCCACCAGTGCCGTTCCCGTCCGTGACTCCAAGGCCCCCGGGCGGTCCCCCCTCACGGTCGCCGCCGTGCCTTCGCCGCCTTCTTCGTCCCGGGCGTCAAGGGCGGGTAGTCCGCAGTCGTCTGACGTGGCGTCGGGGTGGTGTTCCGCGCGGTGGTCGCGGACGGGCGTGGCCCCGCCGCTTCCGGGTGGGAGGGGCGGGGCCGCGGTCAAGGGGCTGGGGGTCAGTCCGCGAAGTTGAGGCCGAGGACGGGCTGGCCCGCCGTCGACACGCCCACGTCGGTCACGTAGATGCCCGCGGGGGAGGTCAGACTTCCGCCGGCCCCGGAGCGCAGGGCGAACACCGCGCCGTTGCGACCGTCCTCGCCGGCACTGCCGACGAGGACGTCGCCCCGGCCGTCGGCGTTCAGGTCGTCCACGTGGACCTCGCCGCCGAACCCGTCGCCGGTCTCGGCGCGGCCCGGGACGCCCGGGGTGTCCTGGTCGAGGAGGCGGGCGCCCCGGGCGGTGATGCCGGAGCCGTTCGCCGCGCCGTACAGGACGGTGACCGCGCCCTGGTCCTTGCCGCCCGGCAGGTCCTCGCCGGGGGAACCGACGACCAGGTCGGGCCGCTTGTCCCCGTTGATGTCGCCGAGGTCGATCTCCAGGCCGAAGTAGTCGTCCTTCTCGCTGCTGCCGGGCACCCCGCCGGTGTTCTGGGTGAACGACTCCCGCTGTCCGTGCGCGGGGCCCCGGCGCGTGCCCTTGCTGATCAGCACCCGGCCCTTCCAGTCCCGGTCCCAGGAGATGCCGAAGACGATGTCCTCGATCCCGTCGCCGTCCGTGTCGCCGACATCGGTGATGATTCCCCCGGAGAGCCGCTGGGCGCCGGAGGTGGTGGCGCCGCGCGAGGAGCCGGGCAGCCAGTAGTTGGCGTTCATCCCGTCGCTCCTGGCGTAGCCGTTGACGAGCAGGTCGTCCCGGCCGTCGCCGTTGGCGTCGCCGGAGCTGAGGGAGAAGGCCCCGTCGCCCGCGCCGTCGTAGAGCGCGGGGGCCAGGGTGTAGCGTCCGGCCGCACGGCCGGAGCGCTTGAAGCCGCCGCGCAGGACGTCGACCTCGGCGGAGTCGCGGGAGATGACCGCCAGGTCCTCCTTGCCGTTGCCGTCGAAGTCGCCCGCCTGCACGCCGAAGCCGAAGCGGTCGTGCTTGCCGGGACGCGGGTCGGTGACGCTCGAACCGCCCTTGAGGCCGGAGGGGGAGCCCCACAGGATCGTGACGCCGCCCCCGTCCTTGTCCCGGCCCACGTCCTCGCCCAGGGCGCCGACGGCCAGGTCGTCGTAGCCGTCGTCGTCGAAGTCGCCGTACGTCGCGCTGCCGCCGAAGCGGTCGTCCTTCTCGGCGCTGCCGGGCACCCCGGAGGTGTTCTGGCTGATCGTGACCTTGCGGGTGGTCGTCGCACCGCCGTAGAGGATGACGATCTGACCGGCCGCCGACCTGCCCGCGACGGTGGCTCCGCTGGCGGAGACGGCGACGTCCGCGTAACCGTCCTTGTTGAAGTCCGCCTCGGAGGAGGCGAGGGGAGCGGCGGCGGCGGGGGCCGCCGCGAAGGTGAGCAGACCGCCCGTCAGCGCGGCCGCGGTGGCCGTGGCGAGGACGAGTCTTGTGCGCTGGTGCATTGAGGGGTCTCCTGCGGTGGGGACGCCCTCGTCGGGCGTCCGGGTCTTACGGCGCTGAGGGGACTCCTGAACACGGGTGAGGGTTGTACGGGAAGTCAGGGGAAATCGGGGAAGTTGGGGAATCCGGGGAGGTTGTTGGGGACCCCGGGGAAGTTGGGGCGCCGGGGAAGTCAGGGGGTCGGGGAAGTCGGGCCCGTTGGTCAGGGGGTGGTGCCCAGGTCGCCCCGGAGGCGTTGGGCGCGGAGGACGAGTTCGAGTTCGAAGCGCTGGTCGGGGTCGTCCACCGCGTCGCCCCACAGTTCCCGGATCTGGCGGAGGCGGTAGCGGACCGTCTGGGGGTGGACGCCCAGGCGGGCGGCGACCTCCGGGGCGCCGCCCCGGGTCTCCAGCCAGGCAAGCAGGGTCTCGGCGAGCCGTCGGCGGTGGGTGCGTCCGCAGTCGGCCAGCGGGGCGAGCGCCCGGCGGGCGAGGTCGTCGACGAGTTCCTCCGGCTGGAGCAGGACGAGGGCCTGGGTGTGCTCGGCGCAGTGCAGGACCTCCCCCGACGGCAGCAGTCCGCGTTCCATCAGCCGGACCGCCGCCTCGGCCCAGCGCAGGGACTTCGCCGCGTCCATGAGCGGGACCGGCGGGCCGATCGCCCCGGACCAGCCGGTCATGGCGCGGCGCAGCAGTTCCGGGCGGCCCGCCGCCTCGGGGTCGGGGACGACCATCCGGGGGCGTTCGGCCTCCATGTCCAGCAGCACGCCCTGGCCGACGGCGGGTGCCACCGCCTCCCGGGCGGGGCGCAGCAGCACCCCCGCCGCGACCCGGGTGGGCAGCGGCCAGCCGATCCGGGCGGCCCGTTCGGCGAGGGTCGCGGCGAACTCCGGGGGGCCGTAGGGGCCGTCGCCGCCCGGGGCGGGATCGTCGGGGCGTTCGGTCAGGAGGAGTTCCATCAGCCGTCGCTGGAGCCGCAGCCGTTCCCCGGCCTGGCGGGCGGCGGCCTCGGCGTAGCCGCGCACGGACGCCTCGACCAGTCCGTCCAGGTACTGGTACCCGGCGTCGGCGAGTTCGTACATGGCGGGTGGCGGGATGTCCACGCGCTGTCCGATCTCCGCGAGGCGGCGCCAGGCGAGGCGGACGCCCAGCCGGTAGATGGCCTGGAGGGAGTCGAGGCTCCGGCCGCCGAGGCCCTCGCCGCGTCCGAAGTCCTGGAAGACCTCGGGCTGGACCCGGGGCGCGCCCTCGGCGGTCTCCATGTGCTGGATGAAGATCTCGATGGCGCGGCGGATGCCGACGAGCGACTTGGGTTCGCCGGAGTCGTCGAGGATGACCGGCAGGTGCGGGTACTCGTGGCGGATCCGGCCCAGGATCTCCTCGGCGAGGACGGGCACCTCGGCCATGGCGAGCGCCGCGAACCGCCGCACCTGGGTGCGGGGCACGTCGTGCCAGGCCGAGAGCGCGCCGCCGGGCGGGCCGGGGTCCCAGCGGGGCGGGGAGGCGGGGGGAAGGGTCACGTCAGCGCTGCGGCGTCCGGTAGGTGACGAGCGGGGTGTTGGGCTGCTCGGGGGTGGCGTCGAGCAGGGCCACGATGCCGAGGGCGGCACCGAGGGCGAGGGCGGCGGCGGTCACCACGGTGAGCGCGGCGGCTAGCGGTCTGGGCATTGCTGGGTCCAGCCTCTCCGGTCGGAAGGTCGTCCCCACCCGGATGTTCCCCACGGTCCATCGGTCCATCGGTCCATCGGTCCATCGGTCCATCGGTCCACAGGGTCCGTCGGGCCACACGGTCCGTCGGGCCGGGAGGTCCGTCGGAACCTGAGGTGTGACGGGCCACGCGGTCCACCGGGCCGAGCGGTACGGGCGGGCCGTGGCCCTGGTCCACGGTCCCCGTGGTCCCCCTGGGGTGCGTCCGCCGTGTCCGCCCCCGGCCCGTCCCCGGTGGTCCGACGACAGGTCCGGGCCGCGACGTTCCGCGGCGACTGGTGCCGGCCCCGACCGGCTGGGGTCAGTGTGGGCAGTGCATTGACACCTAGTCAAGGGTGCGCCTACGGTTCCCGGCCCATACGGCGTCCGCGTTTCCGCCCGGCCCCCTCCGTCGCGTGATCACCCTCCGTCATCGTCCGACGGGGGTCCTCCGCTGCCTTCAGCCCGCTTGAACCGTCAGGTTTTGCCTGCTTTCCTCCGCTTTTCGTAGTGGTGGTTCTTCTGCTCGGCCACCCCTGGGAGCGGGTCGGGTTCCTTCGGCCCCGCTCGTCTCCCCGGTCCTTCCCGCCCCTCCCGACCCCTTGGAGTGCCCGGATGCGTCGCACTGCCTCCCCCGTCTCCCTGGTCCTGCTGGGCACCGGCACCTTTCTGCTGGTGCTGGCCGCCCTGCTCGCCTGGTACGTGGAACCGCGCGCCCAGCGAACCCCCATCGACACCGACACCACCACCGTCTTCACAGGTCAGGGCAGCTATTTCGACACCGGGAAGGTCCGGACCGTCCGGGACGGGAAGCTCACGATCACCCGCAAGGTGCGGGGCGACGTCGCCGACAGCGAGGCCAGCGGACGGGCCGTCTGGGACGTGTCCACGACCGTCGACACGGACGCCACCCTGCCCGCCGCCGACCCGCGCGACGCGCTCCAGTGGTCGCGCGAACGCTGGGTGACCGACCGCCGGACCAACCGTCCGGTGCACTGCTGCGACGAGAGCCCCCGGTTCGAGGGCGAGGCGTACCTGAAGTTCCCGTTCGGGGTGGAGAAGCGCCCCTACCGCTGGTGGGACAGCACCCTGGGCGCGACGGTGGAGCTGGCGTACCGGGGCACCAAGCGGGTCCAGGGGCACACCGGGTACCGGTTCACGGCCACCGTCGACGCGGTGCGCACCGGCAGCCGTCAGGTACCCGGCGTGCTGGTCGGCAAGCCGAAGACCCCGCAGGTCATGGCGGAGGAGTGGTACGCCAACCACGGCATCGAACTGGTCGCCGACCCGCGCACCGGCCGGATCCTGTACGCGGCGATCGGCCCCCGCAAGACGCTGCGGGCGCCCGGCGGGGACACCGACGCGGTGGTGCTGCTGGACAGCGAGCGGATCGCGTTCACCGAGGCCACCCAGAGGAAGCAGGTCGAGCTGGCCGTCGCGGACAACCGGAAGCTGGGCCTGGTGGGCCTGGCGGGTCCGGTGGTGGCCGGGGGGCTGGGTCTGCTGCTGGGGGCGGCGGGGGTGCTGCTGCTGGTGCGGGGCCGCAAGGAGGACCCGGCGCCGGAACTGTCAGCGGCGTGACGGGGCGGGCCGCGCGGCCACGGGGAATTTGTCATACCGGTGAGTAGCCGCGGGGAAGCACTGGGCGAAAACTGTCCATCCCACCCACCACCGTCCCTCACCCCTCGGACTCCCCCGTCCCACCACGTCCGCCGGCCCACCGCGTCCGCCGTTCCTTTCCGTGCCCGTCCCGGCCCCGAACCGGGGGCGCGTCCGGTCCGGTGGCCGCGCCCGCCCCCGTACCCGTACCCACGATCAGTACCCGAGGCCGTTCGCGTCCCGGGCTCCGTCCCCGCACCCGTACCCGTCCCCGTCCCCGTTCGTGTCCCCGGCCCGGTGCCGTCCCCGTCCCCGTACCGGGTGCCGACATCCCGTTCCCGTTCTGGTCCCGGGCCCGTCCCGGTGCCGGTCCCCGTCCCCGTACCGGGTGCCGACATCCCGTTCCCGTTCTGGTCCCGGGCCCGTCCCGGTGCCGGTCCCCGTCCCGTACCGATGCCGTACCGGTCCCGGTGCCGTCCCAGCACCCGTGTCCGTCCCGCTCCCCGTCTCCGTCCCCGTACCAGTCCCCGTGCCGCACCCGTGTCCGTCCCGTCCCCGTCCCCGTCACGCCGACCGTCCCGGCGCCCCGTGCCAGGGGGCCGGACCCTCAGACGAGTTGGAGCGCCCATGCCCCAGCACGTGCCCGCGCCGCCGCACGCGACCGCTCCCCGGTCCGGTCAGCCGTCGGCGGAGCCGCCCGCACCTCCCCGCCGCATCGTGTTCCTCAGCCGCCGCGACCTCGGCAACCCCGCCGCCGGTGGCTCCGAACTGCTGGTCGACCGGCTGGCCGACGGCCTCACCCGGCTCGGCCACCAGGTGACCCTGGTGTGCGGCGGGCCCGCCGCCTACCGGAACTACCGGGTGGTGTCGGCGGGCGGCGACCTCGGTCACTTCCTGCGCGCCCGGACGGCCGTGGCCCGTCAGATCGGTGACTGCGACCTGTTGGTCGAGGTGTGCAACGGCATGCCGTACCTCGCTCCGCTCTGGCACCGGGGGCCCACCCTGTGCCTGGTCAACCACGTCCACACCGCCCTGTGGGACCTGCGCTTCGGCGGCGGTCCGCTGGCGCCCGCCGGACGGCTCGGCCGACGGCTGGAGCACTGGGCGCTGCGCGAGGGCCAGCGGCGGAACCTGATGGTCGCCGTCTCCGGCTCCACCGCCGACGCCCTCGCCGGGATCGGGGTGGACCGTTCGCGGATCCGGATCGTCCACAACGGCGTCGAGCCGCCCGGCCCGCCGCTGCCGCGCTCCCCCGGACCGCTGTTCCTGGCGATGGGGCGGCTGGTCGAGTACAAGCGGATCGATCTGCTGCTGCGGCTGTGGGAACGGGTCCGGCCGGTGACCGGCGGACGGCTCGTCATCGTCGGCGAGGGCCCCGAACGCGCCCGGCTGGAACGGCTCGCCGGGCCCGGCGTCGAGTTCACCGGGCACATCGGCGAACCGGAGAAGCACCGGCTGCTCAGCGCGGCCTGGCTGCTGCTGCACCCCTCCGCCGTGGAGGGGTGGGGGCTGGTCGTCACCGAGGCCGCGACCCGGGGCACGCCCACCGTCGGGTTCGACGTGCCGGGGCTGCGGGACTCCGTCGAGGACGGGGTGACCGGAGTGCTGGCCCGGGGCGAGAGCGCACTCGCCGCCGCCTGGTGCGAGCTGGCGCTGAGCGCTTCGCGGCGGGCCGCGATGGGCGCCGCCGCGCGGGACCGGGCCGCCCGGTACACCTGGGCGAACACCGTGCGGGACTTCCGGGCGGTGGCCGCCGAGGCCGTCGCCGGACGGTTCTCCGGGGAGTCCCCGGGGCCCGGAGTGCCCGCGCTGCCCGGTGCGTTCGGGGCAGCCGCCGGGGCGTCGGAGGGCTCACGGTCCTCTCGGGGTTCCCGGTCCCCTCAAGACGCGTGGTCCTCTCAGGACCCACCGTCCTCCCGGGGCTCCGAGGGCTCCCGGGGCTTCCGGTACCCCCGGGCCGGACGGGGGTGAGGGCCGGTGCGCCTCTCCACTGACGCCTCCGGCGGTCCCGGCCGTCGCCGTGGCCCGCGAGGACGCCGTGGCCCGGTCGACCGGAACGGCCAGGACGCCCAAGGCGGTCAGGGCGGTCAGGGCGGTCATGGCGGTCACGGCGAGCCCGAGGGCCCCGGCCACCCGGTCGGCCCGACCGGTCCGGTCGGTCCGGTCGGCCCGACCGGTCCCGACCGCCGCGCGAACCCGTCCGGCGGCACCCGGACGGGCCGGCCGGCGCGGGATCCGTCCCCGCGCCGGTCGGTCGCCCTCTTCCGCGCGTTCCTGCGGGAGCCGCGGGACCCCGAGGGCTGCTACACCCTGCTGGCCCGGGACGCCGCCGACCAGGTCGAGGCGTACGGCGGGCCGGTCGCCGGACGGACCGTGGTCGACGTCGGCGGCGGGCGCGGGTACTTCACCGCCGAGTTCCGGCGGCGCGGGGCGCGGGCCGTGCTCGTCGAACCGGACCCCCGGGAGCTGGGCGCGGACCCGCCGCCCGGGGCGGTGGTCGCCGACGGCTATCTGCTGCCGCTGCCCGACGGCTGCGCCGACGTCTGCTTCTCCTCCAACGTGCTGGAGCACGTGGCGGACCCCGGGACCTTCCTCTCCGAGCTGGTGCGGATCACCCGCCCCGGCGGACTGGTCTACGTCTCGTTCACCAACTGGCTGTCCCCCTGGGGCGGCCACGAGTGGGCGCCCTGGCACTATCTGGGCGCCCACCGGGCCCGGGCCCGCTACCAGCGGCGCACCGGCCGCCCGGCCAAGCACGTCCTCGGCGAGAACCTCTTCGCCGTCCACGTCGGTCCGACGCTGCGCCAGGTGAGGGCGCGGACCGATGTCACCGTGGTGTCCGCCCGGTCCCGCTACTGGCCGTTCCTGGCCTCGGCGGTGACCCGGGTCCCGGTCCTGCGCGAGTTCGCCACCTGGAACCTCCTCCTCATCCTCAGGCGGTGTCCATGACCACGACGGCCCCAGCGGCCCAGGCTCCCCCTCCGGCCGCCGACCGGCGGCCCGGCCCGACCGGCGGTCCCGCCGGGGCGCCCCGGCGACGCCGGTGGCTCGCGGGGTTCTGGGCGGTCGTGTTCGTCCTCTTCGTGGCGGCGGCGCCGGGACGGATGACGTTCGAGACCAAGCTCGGCGTCGCGCTCGACCCCTGGCGGTTCCTCGGCGACCTCGGACAGCTCTGGCAGGACCAGGGAAGCTTCGGCACCCTCGCCAACCAGTACATCGGCTACGCCTTCCCGATGCTCCCCTACTACGGGCTCGCGGACCTCGCCCAGCTGCCGGTGTGGCTGGCGGAACGGCTGTGGCTGTCGATCGTGGTGACCACCGCGTTCTGGGGCGCGCTGCGGCTCGCGGAGCGGCTGGGCGTCGGCAACGCCCGCACCCGGCTGCTGGGCGCGGTGGTCTACGCGCTGTGGCCGACGTACACCATCGTGGTCGGCTCCACCTCGGCGGCGGCGCTGCCCGGGGCACTGCTGCCGTGGGTGCTGCTGCCGCTGGTGGACGAGCGGTACGCGCCCCGGGTCGCCGCGCTGCGCTCGGCGCTGCTGGTGGTGTGCATGGGCGGGGTCAACGCGGCCTCCACCCTGGCGTCGCTGCTGCCGGTGGGGCTGTACCTGCTGACCCGGCCGCGCGGGCCCCGGCGGCGGGCGCTGCTGCTGTGGTGGGTGCCGGGCGTGGTGCTGGCCACCCTGTGGTGGACGGTGCCGCTGCTGCTGCTCGCCGCGTACGGGGAGGACTTCCTGCCGTACGTGGAGACCGCCCGGGTCACCACCGACACCATGGCCGCCACCGAGACCCTGCGCGGCGCGGGCAACTGGGTGGCCTATCTGAACTTCGGCGAGCCGTGGCTGCCCGGCGGCTGGAGCGTCGCCGCGTCGGTGCCGGTGGTGCTGGCGTCGGCGGTGGCCGCCGCGCTGGGGCTGGCCGGGCTCGCCCGCCGCGACCTGCCGGAGCGCCGCTGGCTGACGCTGACCGTGCTGACCGTGGCGCTGCTGACCCTCGCCGGGTACGGCGGCCGGGCGGGCGGCCCGTTCCACGGCCCGGTCCAGGAGCTGCTGGACGGGGCGCTGGCCCCGTTCCGCAACGTCTACAAGTTCCAGACGGGCCTGGCGCTGGCGCTGGTGCTGGGGCTGGTCCACCTGGTCGCGGTGGCGGTGCGGGAGGACGGCGCGCGCCGGGTGCCGGGCCGCCGCTGGGCGCCCGCGCTGGCCGCCGTCGCCCTGGTGCCGGGGCTGGCGCTGCCGTACGCGAGCGGGGCGGTGCTCCAGCCCGGCGCGTTCCGGAAGCTGCCCACCCACTGGGAGGACACCGCACGCTGGCTGGCGGAGCACTCGCCGGAGAGCCGGGCCCTGGTGGTGCCCGCCACCGCGCACGGCCTCTACGCCTGGGGCTCCCCCGTCGACCAGCCGCTGGACGTCCTCGCCGAGTCCCGCTGGGCGCAGCGCGACTACGTGCCGTTCGGGACGCCCGGCAACCGGCGGGCCATGGACGCCGTCGAGGGGGCGCTGCTCAGCGGCGGCGCGGTGCCGGGGCTCGGGGACTTCCTGGGCCGCGCCGGACTGCACTACGTGGTGGTGCGCAACGACCTCGACCCCGACCAGATCGGATACGTGCCCACCCCGGTGGTGCGGCGGACGCTGGAGCAGTCCGGCTACGAGCGGGTCACCGGCTTCGGTCCGCTGGTGACCGGCGGCCGGATCGCCGACGACACCCCGCTGGACGTGGAGGGGCTCTACTCCCGTCAGCGCGCGGTGGAGGTGTACCGTCCGGCGGCCGAGGTCCGGCGGCCGACCCGGGCCGGGATCTACCCGGCGGCCGCGACGGCGGCCGTCTCCGGCGGTCCCGAGTCGCTGCTGCCGCTGGCGGCGGACCCGTCGCTGCGCGACCGGCCGACCGTGCTGACCGGTGACCGGCACCCCGGGGTGGAGACGCCCGCGCTCCAGGTGACCGGGGACGGGATGCGCCGCGCCGACACCCGGTTCGGCCTGGTGAACACCAACACCTCGTACACGTACGCCGAGGACGAGCGGAACCACTCCGGGAGCCTCCAGGACCCGGGGGCCGGGCCGCGCCAGATCCTGCCCCGCGAGGGGACCCGGCACCAGACGGTCGCCGAACTGCGGGGCGCCCGCGCGGTGACGGCGTCCTCCAGCGGCAACTGGCTGTTCCACCTGCCGCAGTACGACCCGGTGCACGCCTTCGACGGGGACCCGGACACGGCGTGGGCCTCGGGCTCCCCCGGCGACGGCGCCGGGGAGTGGCTGCGGATCGCGTTCGACGGCACGCGGGAGCTGCCGTCCCGGCTGACGGTCACCCCGCTGCCGCAGGACGGGACGCGGACCGCGCCGACGCGGGTCGCGGTGGAGACCGAACGCGGCCGGAAGGTCAGCGCGCTGGACCCGGACGGCCGTCCGCAGGAGGTCGCCGTCCCGCCCGGGGACACCGGCTGGCTGCGGCTGACCGTCCTGGAGACCGAACGCGGCGGACCCGGGCTGACCGGCGCCGGGTTCGCGGAGGTCGAGGTGCCCGGGGTCCGGGTGGCCCGGGTGCTGCGGCTGCCCGTCGACGCCGAGGGCGACGGCGCGGCGGCCGAGACGGTGTCGCTGCACCGGACGGCCGATCCCACGGGCCTGGCGCCCGCCGGGGCCGAGTCGGGGCTGCGCCGCGCGTTCACCACCTCCGCCGTCGGCGTCCACGAGACGCGGATCAGCGCGGTGCCGGTGGCCGGGGAGGCCCTGGACCGGCTGCTGTACGAGGCGGGGGCGGCGAAGGGGGAACCGGAGGGCGTGGTCACCGCGACCGCCGCCTCCACCTCCCGGCTGGGCACCCACGTCTCGCCCCGCAACCTCACCGACGGCGACCTCACCACGGCGTGGATCGCCGGGAACGAGCCGGTGGTACGGCTCAGTTGGTCGGGCAAGCGGATGGTGGACCGGATGGTGCTGACCGGGGCGGGCGGGCTGTCCGCCCGGCCCACCAAGGTCGAGATCAGCTCCCCGCACGGCGCGGCCGTCGCCGACGTGGACGACAACGGCTGGGTGCGGTTCGAGCCGATCACCACCGACCGCCTGGAGATCACCGTCGTCCGGACCGCCGACGTCACCCTGCACAACCCGGTCGCGGACGCGGAGCTGCGGCTGCCGGTGGGCATCGCGGAGATCTCCCTGCCGACCCTGGCCGGCTCCCCCGGCTACCGCGTCCCGCGCGCCAAGCCGGACGCCTCGTTCGCGCTGGCGTGCGGGAAGGGACCGGCGGTCGCGATCGACGGCACCCTCCACGCCACCAGCGCCAAGGGCACCGTGCGGGACCTGGAGGAGCGCCGCCCGGTCGGGGTGACGCTGTGTCAGGAGGGCGAGGAGCGGCCCGGACTGGAGCTGGGCTCGGGCCGTCACACCCTGGAGACCGGGGACGGGGGTCCGCTCGCCGTGACCTCGGTGACCCTCACCCGGGGGAAGGCCGCCGCGCCCGCCGCGCCCCGGGAGCTGACGGTCGGCGACTGGGGCGGCGACCGCCGCACGGTGACCGTCGGCGCGGGTGACGTCTCCTATCTGACGACGTACGAGAACGCCAACGACGGCTGGCGGGCCACCCTGGACGGGAAGGAGCTGCGGCCGGTCCGCCTCGACGGCTGGCAGCAGGGCTTCGAGGTCCCGGCGGGCGCGGGCGGCCGGGTGACGCTGGTCTACGAGCCCGCCCGGGTGTACCACGCCGGGCTGGCCGTCGGCGGGGCGTCGGTCCTCGCGCTGGCCGGGCTGGCGCTGTGGCGTCGCCGGGAGCCCGCCGGGCACGCCCCGGCGGGGGCCCCGGACGGTCCGGGCACCCTGCTCGGCACGGTGGCGCTGACGGCGGTGGCCGTGGTCGTCGCCGGTTGGCTGGCGCTGCTGGTCCCGGCGCTGGCGGTGCTGGCGCGGCGACGGCACGCGCTGCTGGTGCCGGTCGCGTTCCTGTCGATGACGGCCGCCGGGGTGCTGACCGCGACGGGCGCCGGGGTCTCCCCGGCCGCCGGGGAGGGCGCGTACGGGTACCCGGCGCAGGTCCTCGCGCTGCTGGCGCTGTTCGCGGCGCTGGTGACGGTCGGCGGCGGAGGCGGGCACGGGCCCGGGCATCGCGGACCCGGGTTCGGGTTCGGCGGCTGGGGCGGGCGCGGGCGGCGCCGGGCGGAGGGGGACGCGGGCTCCTCAGGGCCCCCGGACCTGACAAACCAGGCGGGTTCGGCCGCCCCGGACGGTGCGGGCGACCCGGCTGACGGAAACGGCCGGAACGGCCGGAGCACGGGAACCACCGGGAGCGGCAGGGAAGGTGACGGCACGTGACGGCCGTGGCCGGACCGGCGGCGCGGGCTCTCGCCGAACGGACGGCGCGGGCCGCCGCCGGAGCGAAGGCCCAGGGCAACGCCGGGCCGGAGGCCCAAGCCGCCGAGCCGGAAGCGCGAGCCGTCGCCGGACCGGAGGCGGCGGGCGGTCCGGTCCGGGTGTCCTTCCCCGTCGTGGACGAGGTGTCCCGGCACGGGTGGGACGACGCCGAGCCGGACACCGTCCACTTCGAGGTGCGGCTGCCGGGGACGCCCGATCCGGACCGGCTGCGACGGGCGGTCGCCCAGGCCCTGCGGTGCCATCCGCGCGCACTGGTGCGGGAGGTGCCCGGCCCCTGGTACCGGCGGCGGTACCGGTGGGAGCTGGTGGACGCCCCGGAGGCCGGGGTCGTGGTCTTCCCGGCGCCGGAGCCCGACGCGCTGGAACGGGCCCGGACCCGCTGTCTGACGACGGCGCCCCCGCTGTCGACGGCGCCCCCGCTACGGCTGGAGGTGGTCGCCGACCCGGGGCGGCCCGGCGGTTCGGTGCTGTTCCTGACCGTCCACCACACCGCGCTGGACGGTCCGTCCGCCCTGCGCGTCCTGGCGACCGCCGCCGAACGGTACGGCGGCGGCCCCGTCGCCCCGCCCCCGGCGGCCCGGGTCCGGCTCCCCGCCGGGCCGGGCGCCGCACGACCGGACGCCGTGGAGCCGCCGCCCGGTCCCGCGCCGTGGGCCCGTCCGGCCCGGCTGGCGCCCGGCACCCCGGCACGAACCGGCCCCCCGATGCGAACCGGCGGCCAAGGCCGGGGCCTGGACCGGGACCAGAGCCGGGGTCGGGTGCCGGGCAACGGGCTGCTCGTCCTGGACCTCCCGGTGCCGTCCCGTCCGGCCGGGGCGCCGTACACGGTCAACGACCAGTTGCTGGTGGCGACGGCGCTGACGGTCACCGACTGGAACCGGTCCCGGGGCCGCCGACCGCGTCCGGTACGGATCACCATGCCGGTGGACGACCGTCCCCTCGGCCCCGGCATGCCCCTCGGAAACGGCACCCGGCTCGCCGAAGTCCCCTTCACCGTAGACGAGTTGACGTCCGCCACCACCGGCGGAGAAGGGGAACGGGACGCCTGCGTACGGGAGTCGCTGCGGCGCACCGCCGCGCGGACCCGGGCCCTCAAGGCGGTCCGCCGCCCCCCGCTGGGAACGGGCGCGGAGCTGCTGACCGCGCCGGTACTGCCGGTGGCCTGGCGGGGCGTCCTCGTCCGGGGGCTGCGCCGGGCGCTGGCCCCCTGGATGTCCACCACCCTGGTGAGCAACCTCGGGCGGATCCCGTACCCGTTGGACTTCGGCGACGCGGGCCGCGCGGAGGCGCTGTGGATGTCGGCGCCCGCCCGGACGCCGCGCGGGCTGACCGTCACCGCCGCCTCCACGGGCGGCCGGCTGCACGTCTCGCTGCGCTGGTGCACCGCGCTGTTCGACGACGCGGACGGCGACCGGCTGCGGGAGCTGTTCGTCCGGAACCTGGACGCGACCCGCGCCGGGGACGGGCGGGCCGGGAACGAACGGGGAGGGCGGACGTGACGGCCACCGGTTCCGTCCCGCGCGGACTGCGGGACTTCTACGAGGACCCGGCGGTGCCCGTCGCCTCCGGGGACGCCCGCACCCTGCGGCAGGCCCGGATGCTGGCCGCCGCCCTGGGCCCGGCCGGGGACCGCCCGGCGGTGGTCCTGGACGTGGGCTGCGGGGACGGCACCGCCGCCCGGGTCGCGGCACCGCTGCTGGCCGGGCACCGGATCGTGGGCGTCGACTGGTCGCAGGACGCGCTGCGCCGCGCCCGGACCGGCCTTCCGCACGTGGTGCGCGGCGAACTCACCGACGGCGGGCTCCCGTTCGCCTCCGGCCGGGTGGACGCGGTGCTGTTCAGCGAGGTGGTCGAACACCTGGTGGACCCGGACTCCGCCCTCGACGAACTGCGCCGGGTGCTGCGGCCCGGCGGCCATCTGATGCTGTCCACCCCGAACCTCGCCGCCTGGTACAACCGGGGGCTGCTGCTGGCCGGGGTGCAGCCGGTGTTCTCCGAGGTCAGCCTGCGGGGGGTGTACGGGCGGCCGGGACGGGAGGTCGTCGGGCACCTGCGGCTGTACACGGCCCGCGCGCTGCGGGAGTTCGTCGCCGCCTCCGGGTTCGAGGTCGTCCGGGTCGCGGGCGCGCCCTTCCACGGGGTGCCGCGCCCGCTGCGCGGCCTCGACCGGCTGGCCTGCGCCGCCCCCTCCCTCTCCTCGATCCTGCTGCTGCACGCGCGGAAGACGTGACGGATGGGGTGGGGGCCGGGCTGGGGGGTGCTCGCGGCGCTGCTCGCGAACGTGCTGTACAGCGGTGGGTTCGTGGCGCAGAAGCGGGCGTTGGCGCGGCTGCCGGAGGTGAGCGCGCGGCATCCGGTGCGGCTGGTGGGCCGGGTGGCGCGCAGTCCGCTGTGGCTGGCCGGGGCGCTGGCGCTGGCCGCCGGGTTCGGGGCACAGCTGGTGGTCTACCGGACACTGCCGATCGCGGTGGCGCAGGGCCTGTTCGTGGGCGGGCTGGTGCTGCTCCCGCTGCTGTCGTCGCGGGTGCTGGGCGAGAGGACCTCCGGCCGGGAGCGGTACGCGATCGGGGCGGTGCTGCTGGCACTCCTGATGGTGGTGCTGTCACTGCCGTACGGGACCGCCGGGCCGGACGGCACGGACCCTACGGGCGGTACGGACGGCGCGGGCCGGGGTGGCTGGAACGGCCCGGGCGGTGCCGGGGCGGGCGTCGGGGTCGGGGCGCCGGTCCCGCTGGTGCTGCTGGTGTGCCTGCCGACGCTGGTGGCGGCGGTCGGGCTGTACGCGGCGGCGGAGGGCCGGGCCCGGCGACGGCACCGGCCGCCCCCGTCGGGCGTCGTGTACGGGGTGGCCGTCGGGCTGCTGTACGGGGTGAGTTCGCTGGCCGTGAAGGGGCTCTCCAGCGGATTGCCGTACCCGGCCGACGGATCGGGGACGGGTGCCGGGGCGCTGCTCGGCACCCCGTACCCGTATCTGCTGCTGTGCACCGGGGCGTTCGGACTGGTGATGTCCCAGGCGGCGCTGCAACGCTGCCGGGCCTCGCTGCTGGTGCCCGTGAGCACCACGGTGACCTGCGTGTTCACCGTGGCGCTGGGCACCTTCGTGTTCGACGAGGAACTGCCCGACGATCCGGTGCGGCTGGTGCTGCGGATCGCCGGAACGGCCCTGGCGGTGTCGGTACTGCTGGCACTGTCCCGCCACGAGGACGCCCGGCCCGGCCCGGAGCCCCCCACGCTCCCTGAGCCCCCTGAGTCCCCCGGGCCCGCTGGTTCCTCCGAATCCTCCTGTTCCTCCCGTTCCCCGGGGCACTCCGGAGCCGTGCTCATGACCGCGCCCCCGGCCCCGTCCGCCCCGCCTCCACCCCCGACCCGATCGAGGAGCTGACCCCCATGCCCCCTGGCACCCCCCTGGCCGACGACCCGCCCGGACGGACCGGAGCCACCGGCCCGGACGACCCGTCCGGACAGCCCGGACAGCCCGGATTCCCCGACCTGACCGGACTGCTCGACCTTCTGGTCTGTCCGATCGACAAGGGCCCGTTGCACCTGGTGACCGCCCCCTCCGAGGACGGCGCCGGACTGTACAACCCCCGGCTGCGGTTGCTGTACCCGGTGCTGGACGGGGTCCCGCAGTTGCTGCCGTCCTCCGGGGCGACGGTGGCCCCGGACGGACACGAGCGGCTGACGGCCGGGGCGAGCACCCCGGCCGAGCACGGCTGACCGGCTGACCGGCTGACCACTGTCACGGACCGGCGCGGCGCGGCGCGGCACTGACCAGTGCGGACCAGTGCGGACCTACGGACCGGCGGGATGCGGCACGATGGAACCGTGCCCCGCCCCGCCCCGTCGCCCACCGCGCCGCTCGGTCCCCTGGACTTCCAGCTCGTCCTGCTGCGCAGGATGGCCGACCACCAGCCGGAGCTGGTGGCGGACGCCCGCCGGGAGCTGGGCGTGTCGGTGGACGCGATGCGGGAGGCCAACCGGCGGTGGCAGGCCCTGGTCCGCTCGCCCCGTGCCCGGGACACCGCGAGCCGCTACCGGTCGGTGCTGGGCGCCCCCGAGGCCCGGACCCCGCGCCGTCTCGGCGATGTGGCGTGCGAGGCGCTGCGGTGGCCCGTCCCGCTCTGGCCCGGTCTGCGGTTCGAGGTGCTGACCGGGCCCGGCGGCGCGGTGTGGAACGCGTGGCTGGTCCGGGCGCCCGGCGCGACGGCCCCCGCCCCGCGGACGGCGGCGGACCTGGCGCCCTGGTCGTGCACCGTGGACGAGGTGGCCCGGGCGTTCCCCCCGGCCCGTCCCCTGGAGGGCACGGCCCCGCACCGCTGGGGCCTCGCCTTCACCGCCCCCGACCCGGAGGGCACGCCCCGCCCGTACACGGCGGAGTTCACCTACGGACTGCTGCAACGGCACGGCACCGGGACCGGACGGATCTGAGGCGTCCCCGAACCGGACCCGACGCGCTCCGACCGCCCGCTCCGGACCGGTACCGAGGCCCTCGTAACGCGGCCCGCACCCGGCTCCGTCACACCCCGCCCGCCAGGGCGCTCGCCGCCGCCCTGACCAGCTCCCCCGCGAACTCCCCCGCCGACTCCGGCCGGTGGTCCAGGAACAGATGCGGTTCGATCAGTTCCAGTTCCATGAGCAGGGGCGTTCCGTCGTCCCCGTCGGCCAGGTCCACCCGGGCGTAGGTGACGGGTCCGTCCGGTACCGCCGCCAGGGCCCGGGCGGCGAGGGCGCGTTCCGTTTCGGTGGGGTGCCAGCGGATGACCCCGGGGTGCGGGTCGCGCGGGCCGTCGAAGGCCACGCCCTCGGCCAGGACGGGTTCCTTGCGGACCGCGTGCAGGAACCGTCCCCCGGCGAACACCAGCGCCCGTTCCCCGGTGCGTTCGATGGTCCGCAGATAGGGCTGGACCATCGCGGTGAGCCCCTCCGCGTGCAGCCGGGAGAGGTGCTCCCGGGCCCGTTCCGCGTCGGCCGGGGTCCCGTCGTAGCGGGCCGCGTACCGGGCCCCGGCGCCCTGCGACGGCTTGACGACGTACGGACGGCCGTCGACGGGCGGCGCCGGTTCCGTCCCGGGCGGCAGGTACCGGGTGGGGACGACGGGGACGCCCGCGCGGGCCAGATCGCCGAGGTAGCGCTTGTCGCTGTTCCAGCGGACGACCGGTTCCGGGTTGGCGAGCGCGGTGAGCCTGGCGCAGCGCGCCGTCCACTCCAGGAACCCGGGGACGTCCAGGACGTAGTCCCAGGTGGAGCGGATCACCGCGAGGTCGTACCCGGCCCAGTCGACGGCCGGGTCGCCCCAGCTCTCGGCGGCGGCGTCGGCCCCGGCGGCGGCCAGCGCGGCGAGCAGGACCGGCAGTTCGGGATCGGCCGGGACGCCCGTCCCGGGACGGCTGGTGACCAGGGCGATCCTGGGGGGCCGGGGCACGGGCGACTCCTTCGCGGACGGCGGCGGCGGTCCGCGCAGGCTAACCGGACGGGCCCGTCCGGCACCACGGCAATTTGACCTTGCCCCTCGGGCAGCCCCCAGCATCACCGGTACGTCCACCGGCACGGCCGCCCGGCCGCGTCACACCACGGCGACGAGGGAGGACACGGGCATGGACCGTTCGGAGGGGGCGGACGCCCCCGGCGGCGAGGACCCCGGCGGCCCGGGAAACGGCGGCGCGGAGGACAGCGGCGCGGGTGACGGCGGCACCGGGGACGGACGGCCGCTGACGATCGGGGCGTTCGCCCGGGCCACCCGGCTGTCGCCGAAGGCCCTGCGCCGCTACGACGGGCTGGGCGTGCTGCGCCCGGACCGGGTGGCCCCCGGCTCCGGGTACCGGCTGTACTCCCCCGCCCAGGTGGAGCGGGCCCGGCTGGTGGCCTCGCTGCGCAGGCTGGGGATGCCGCTGGCCCGCGTCCGGGAGGTGGTGGAGCTGGACGCGCCCCGGGCGGGCGAGGCGGTCCGCGCGTTCTGGGCCCGGGTGGAGGCGGAGACCGCCGCCCGGCGCGATCTGGCGGCGTTCCTGGTGGACCAGTTGACCCGAACCGAGGAGGAGACCATGACCGGCACCCTGGAACTGCGGTACGCCGCCGTGACCGACCGGGGCCTGTCGCGCCCCGCGAACCAGGACGCGGCCCACGCGGGCCCCCGCGTCCTCGCCGTGGCGGACGGCTTCGGCCCGGCCGGTGGCGCCGCGAGCGCCGCCGCGGTGGGGGCGCTGCGGGCGCTGGACGCCCGGCCGCCGCACCGGGACGGCGCCCCCGGCCATCTGGGAACCCTGAACGCGCTGGAGGACGCGGTGGCCGGGGCGGTCCGGGCGGTGGCGGCGGTCACCCGGGACGCCGGTGGTCCCGGGCCGTCGGGCACCACGCTCACCGCGCTGCTGTGGACGGGGGCGCGGCTGGCGCTCGTCCACCTCGGGGACGGCCGGGCGTACGTGCTGCGCGGGGGCGCGCTGCTGCGGATCAGCGAGGACCACACGGCGGTCGCGGCGCTGGTCGAGGACGGCCGGCTCACCCCCGAGGAGGCGCTGACGCACCCCGGGCGGTCGCTGCTGACGCGGGCGCTGCCGGGCTCGCCCGACGATCCGGCCGTGCCGGACCTGCGGACCCATGACACCCGGCCCGGCGACCGGTACCTGGTGTGCTCGGACGGGCTCGGCTCGGTGGTCGCCCCGGAGCGGCTGCGGGAGGCACTCAGCGGCGCGGCCGCACCGGAGGACGCGGTGCGGTCACTGGTCGCGGAGGCGTACGCGGCGGGCGCGCCCGACAACGTGAGCTGCGCCGTGGGCGAGGTGGTGGCGGTGGACCGGGGCTGAGCGGGCAGGCTGGGGGCGGGGCGCCGGACCGCGCGCCCCGCCCGGCGGCACGACGAGGAGTACCACGGTGACCGATCTGTTCCCGCCCCTGACGGACCCCGGCCGAGCGGATCGGACCGCGCTGGTCTTCGGCACCGACCGGCTGACGTACGCCGGGCTCGCCCGCGCGGCGCGCTCGCTCGGGGAGCGGATCGCCGGGGACGGGCGGGTAGCGGTGTGGGCGACGCCCTCGGCGGAGACCGTGGTCGCGGTGGTGGCGGCGCTGCTCGCCGGGGTCCCGGTGGTCCCGCTGAACCCCCGTTCCGGGGAGCGCGAGGCGGCGCACGTCGTGGCGGACAGCGCGCCGCGCCTGGTGCTGGTGGCGCCGGGCACCGAGCTGCCCCCGGCGCTGGCGGACGTCCCCCGGCTGGAGGTGTCCCTGACCCCGGCCGGGGGCGACCCGGGGGCGGGCGGGGACGATCCGGTCGCGGGCGGGGACGGCCCGGGGGCGGACGGGGCCCCGGCCCCCACCGTGCCGCTCCCCTCCGCCGCCGACCCGGAGGCGCCCGCCCTGATCGTCTACACCTCGGGGACGACGGGCGCCCCGAAGGGCGCGGTTCTGCCCCGGCGGGCGATCGCCGCGACGCTGGACGCGCTGGCCGGGGCGTGGGCGTGGACGGCGGACGACGTCCTGGTGCACGGGCTGCCGCTGTTCCACGTCCACGGGCTGGTGCTGGGCGCGCTGGGGCCGCTGCGGCTCGGCGGGGAGGTGCGGCACCTGGGCCGGTTCACCCCCGAGGGCGTGACCCGGGAGCTGACCCGGGGCGGGACCGTGCTGTTCGGGGTGCCGACGATGTACCACCGGCTGGCCGGGGCGGTCGCGGACGATCCGGAGCTGACCCGGGCACTGGCCGGGGCGCGGCTGCTGGTGTCGGGGTCGGCGGCGCTGCCGCCACGGGACCACGAACGGATCGCGGCGGCCACCGGACGCCGGGTGGTGGAGCGGTACGGGATGACGGAGACGCTGATCAACACCGCCGTCCGGGTCGACGGGGAACCCCGCGCCGGAACGGTCGGACCGCCGCTGCGGGGCGTCGGGCTGCGGCTGGTGGACGAGTCGGGCGCGGAGCTGACCGCGCACGGCCCGGACGCGGTCGGCCAGGTGCAGGTGCGCGGGGCGAACCTGTTCAGCGGCTATCTGAACCGGCCGGACGCGACGGCCGAGGCGTTCACCGCCGACGGCTGGTTCCGCACCGGGGACATGGCGGTGCTGGAACCGGACGGGTACGTGCGGCTGGTGGGCCGGGAGGCGACGGACCTGATCAAGAGCGGTGGCTTCAAGATCGGGGCGGGCGAGATCGAGAACGCGCTGCTGGAGCACCCGGGGGTGCGGGAGGCGGCGGTGACCGGCGAACCGGACCCGGACCTGGGGGAACGGGTGGTGGCCTGGGTGGTCGCGGCGGACCCGGCGCTGCCGCCCGCCGAGGCCGAGCTGGCGGACCACGTGGCGGCGCTCCTCGCCCCGCACAAGCGCCCCCGGACGGTCCGCTACGTGACCGGGCTGCCGCGCAACGACATGGGCAAGGTCCTCAAGCGGGCGCTGCCGCAGGGCGGGTGAGCGGCCCGCCGGGGCGACCGGGCGGCGGACGACCGGGCGGCGGGCGGCGGGCGGCGGAGGTGACCGCCGCCCGCCCCGGTTCACGCCTTCTTGAGGAACTCGGTCCTGAGGACGAGGCCCTTGACCTTCCTGGTGTTGCACTCGACCTCACCGGGACGGGAGGTGAGGCGGATGTTCTTCACCAGGGTGCCCCGTTTGAGGGTCTCCGAGGTGCCCTTGACCTTCAGGTCCTTGATCAGGGTGACGGAGTCCCCGTCCACGAGCGGGGTGCCGTTGCTGTCCTTCGCCACGATGGCGTCCATGGTGCGTTCCTCGTCGTTCCGTGCTGGTGGTTCCGGGTCGCTGGTTCAGCGGGGTCACGGGCGGGCTTCCGCCCGTGGGGTCGGGGTGGGGTCGGGGGCAGGAGGCCGGACACCGGGATCGGGTCCGGAATCGGGTCCGGAATCGGAGCCGGAATCGGAGCCGGGGAAGGGGCCGAAGGGGCCGGGGTTCACACGGCGGCGGTCGTCTCGGGCCATTCGTCGCTGCGCCACTGGCGGTGCCCGGTGCCGGTGGCCCGGTGCGCGGCGAGCGCGGTGGGCAGGTCGCGGTGGACGGTGGGGACGGGGTGGACGTCGGCCGGGACGGGCGGACCGCCGTCGGGGACCGCGGCCAGGTGCAGCGGCCGGTCCTCGGCGGCGAGCCGCAGCGCGGCCTCGGTGACCGCCCGCTGTCCGTCGGCGGACCAGCCGCGCAGCCGCGTGAGGTCCAGGATGACGGGACCGGTGCCCCGGGCCCGGACCCAGCCGACCGCCCCGGTGAACCGGCCGACGGCCTCGGTGCCGAGGTAACCGGCCAGGGACAGCACGCCCAGCCCGGGTTGAGTCGTGTAACGCCACTCGATCGTCATGCGTCGTCTTCCTCACGGTCCAGGAGCCACCGGGCTCGCGGCGGCCCACGGTCACAGGGGCAGGGTGATCCAGATGCTCTTGCCGCCGCCGTCACGATCGCCTCGGACGACGGCGGTACCGCCCAGGGACAGGGTGAGTTCGACGACGGTGGCGAGCCCTGTGCCCCGACCGGCGGCGTGCGCTCCGTACAGGGACGGAAGGCGCGGGTGCCGGTCACGGACGGCGAAGGCGAAGGTACCCCGTCCGGCCGCGTAGACGACGGTGAGCGTCTCGGACAGTTCGGCGGCGTGCCGGACGCTGTTGGTGACCAGCTCGGACAGGATCAGCAGCGCGGGGTCGACCGTGGGGTGGCGGCGGGGGACGCCCCACTCGGCGAGCACCAGCTCCGCGGTCTCCCGGGCGAGCCGGACGGCGGAGCCCTCGGCGGGCAGGGTCAGCACATGGCGCAGCGGGAGGAACTCCCCGGCGGGCGCCTCGGTTCCGGCGGGGTCGACGGGCACGCTCACCGGACGGCCTCCTCCCCGTTCGCCGAACCGTGCGGCGGGCCTCGGACGGCGGCCGCGCCCCCACGGGAGGGCACGGCCGGTCACCCATGATGGTGCGAGTTGCGGATTTTTGCAATTAACCAATCCGCCACCCTGGAACCGGCCGCCGCCCGTCGGCCCACCCGCCGCTCCGACGCGCCGGGCCACCCGTCGCCCCCCTCGCCCCCACGGGCCACCGCCACCCCCCGGCAACCCGCCACCCGTCCGTTCCGCGACCCGCCGCCGGTCCGTCGTACGGGCCACCGCCCCGCCCGGCCGCCGCGCCCCTACCAGCGACCGCCGCCCGATCCCCGTCCCGCCACGGCACCGGACGCCGCCGCCACCCGTCCGGCGGCCCCCCGCGCGGCCCAACCCGCCGCGCGGGGCCCTCCCCCGGGCCCGCACGATCGAGGGGAAGACCGCCGCGCGGACCCGTCCGGCGGTCCGCGCACTCGGGAGGACAGCCATGAACGCCCAAGCCAGACTCGACCAGTTGCGCCGGTGCCACATCGCGGTGGACCTGGGGGCCGCCCGGACCCGGGTGTTCGTGAAGGGCGTGGGGCTGGCCGTGGACCAGCCGAGCGTGGCGGCCGTCAACACCCGCACCGGCTCGCTGATCGCGGTCGGGGAGTTCGCGGAACGGATGACGGGCCGCACCCCCGGCTACATCCGCGTGGTGCGGCCGGTGTCGGGGGGCTCCGTCGTGGACATCGAGATGGCGCAGCGGATGCTGCGGCACCTGATCGGCGAGAAGCTGCGCCGCGCGCTGCGCCGCAAGCCGTGGCTGCGGGCCGCCGCCTGCACCCCGCACGAGGCGGACCCGCTGGCGCAGCGGGCGGCCGTGGAGACGCTGGTGGGACTGGGCGCCCGCCGGGTGGAACTGGTGGACACCCTGATCGCGGCGGCGGTGGGGTGCGGACTGCCGGTGGAACGGGCCGAGGCGACGATGATCCTGGTGTGCGGGGCGGCGACCACCCAGGTCGCGGTGCTGTCCCTGGGGTCCATCGTGACGGCGGAACGGATCCCGGTCGGCGGGGAGGCCATCGACCACGCGATCGTGCAGCACCTGCGGCACCGTCACGAGCTGATGCTGCCCTCCCAGTCGGTGCGCCCGCTCCAGCTCGCCCTGTCCGGCAACGGCCTCACCCCGGACGGCCCCACGTCCACCGAGATCCACGGGCGGGACGTGGCGACGGGGCTGGCGCGCTCGGTGCGGGTGGAGACGGCGGCGGTCCGGGACGCGATCCACACCCCGCTGACGGCGGTCCTGGACGGGATCGGCAAGGTGCTGCGGGACTGCCCGCCGGACCTGGTGGCCGACCTCGCGGACCGGGGCATCATGATGGTCGGCGGCAGCGCGCTGCTGCCGGGCCTGGACCAGATGCTGCGGGACGCCACGGGCATGCCGGTGACCATCGCCGAACGCCCCGACGTGTGCGCGATCCTCGGGCTCGGCGCGATGCTGGAGGGCCGGGTCCAGCCGATGCTGCTGGACCCGCTGGCCGCCTGAGCGCGTCCCCGACCGGACACCGGGGCGGCCCGGAGCGACACGGCCGCCCCGGCTGACGGCTGCCCGCGCCCGGGGCGGACGGGACGGGCGGCGCGGGGACCGGGGACGCCGGGGGGCACTCGCGCGGGGCCGTCCCGGCCCGGTGCGGCGAGCCGGTACGGCGGCCGGTGCGGCAAGGGGGCAAACCGGGATCTCCGGCACGGAGCAACCCCCCTGATGAGACCCTGGGTTCCCAACCGATGAGGGGTCTCTCATGGCCCTCGACAACCCCTGTGCGGTCCGGTTTTCTTTACCCGTGTCGGGCGACCGAGGTCCGACGGGACACTCCCTGACGGGGAAGCAGGAATCTGACTCCATGGCACGACAAGCACGGGCGATACAGACCCGCGAGTCCATCCTCCTGGCGGCGGCCGCCGTCTTCGACGAGCGCGGCTACAGCTCCGCGACCATCACGGAGATCCTGCAACGGGCGGGGGTCACCAAGGGCGCGCTGTACTTCCACTTCGCCTCGAAGGAGGAGCTGGCGCTGGGCGTGGTGGGCGCCCAGCTCGACCTGGGCGAACTGCCGCCCCAGCGCACCCGGCTCCAGGAACTCGTCGACCACGGGATGCTGTTCGCCTACCGGCTCCGGCACGATCCGCTCACCCGGGCCAGCATGGGACTGGTGATGGACCACCGCCGGGAGGGCGGTGACGACCCCACGCCGTTCTCCAGCACCCCCTACCACGCCTGGATCGACCGGATGCGCGGCATCCTCGCCGACGCCGACAAGGAGGGCGAGCTGCTGCCGCACGTCGTCCCCGACGACACCGCCCAGTTGCTCGCCGGGGCCTTCACCGGCATCCAGGGCATGTCCCAGGCCCTGTGCGAACGCTCCGACCTGGTCCAGCGGGTGATCGTGCTGCTCCAGCACGTGCTGCCGAGCATCGCCCGCCCGGCCCTGCTGCCCACCCTCGACCTGGCGCCGGACCGGGCGGAACGCCTGCTGGCCTCCCGGCGCGACCCCGTCCCCGCCGGGGAGTAGCTCCCGCGCCGGAGGGTGTTCAACGCCCCGTGGCGCCGGTCCGTTCCCCCGCGAGGTCGAAGGCCCGACGGGCCTCCTCCACCCTGGGCAGATGGTCGGCCGACCAGTCCGACAGCGCCGCGAACAGCGGCGCGAGGCTCCGGCCCAGCTCGCTGATCTCGTACTCGACCCGGGGCGGCACCTCCGGGTGGTACGTCCGGACCACCAGCCCGTCCCGCTCCAACTGCCGCAGCCGCTGGGTCAGCACCTTCGGGGTGATGACGGTGACGTTGCGCTGGAGCTCCACGAACCGCTGACGGCCGAACCGGTGGAGCGTCCACAGGATGGGAGTCGTCCACCGGCTGAAGACGATGTCCAGGACGGGGGCGATGGGACACGGCTGCCCCGGGGCCGCCCCGGGCGCCATGACTCCGACGCCCGGTTCCCCGGCCTCAGGGACCCCGCCTTCCGGACCGGTGGGCACGGCTTCGACCGGTGCGACCATCACGCTCTCCTCACGGGACGTCACTTTCCTCTAGGTACCTACTTTATCCAGGGTGCTAGCTTCTGGAAAGTGATCGACGGCGGCGCCCGTCGGCCACGGCCCGGCCGGAGCCGGGTCGTGGCCGCACGCCTCACGCCCGCCCGTGGAGCACCGCCCGGGGTGGCCCCGGGACCGCCCAGGACCTCAGGAGAGCTGATCATGATCGTCATCACCGGAGCCACCGGAAACGTCGGACGTCCCCTCGTGGCCGCGCTCGCCGGAGCCGGTGAACGGGTGACCGCCGTCTCGCGCTCGATCACCCCCGACGCGGTTCCCGCCGGGGTCCGCGCGGTCGCCGGGGACCTGGCCGACCCGGAGGGCCTGCGGCCCGCCTTAGAGGGCGCCGACGCGCTGTTCGTCCTGCTGGCCGGGGCCCTCCTCGACGGCGGGGGCAACCCGGACGACGTCCTGGCGGTGGCCGGGGACAGCGGGGTCCGCAAGGTCGTCCTGCTGTCCTCGCTGATCACCGGCACCCGCCCGGAGGCCGTCGCGTACCGGGGCCTGTGGCGGTGGGAGGAGGCCGTGCGGCGCTCCGGCCTCGACTGGACCGTGCTGCGGGCCGGCGGCTTCGCCTCCAACACCTTCGCGTGGGCGGAGTCGGTCCGCGCCGAACGCACCGTCAGCGCCCCCTTCGGGGAGGTCGCCCTGCCCGTGGTGGACCCGGCCGACCTCGCCGAGGCGGCGGCCGTGGTGCTCCGGGGCGAGGGCCACACGGGCCGGGTCTACGAGCTGACGGGGCCGGTCGCCGTGACGCCCCGGGAGCAGGCCCGGATCCTCGGCGAGGCACTGGGCGAACCGCTGGCGTTCGTGGAGCTGACCCGTGAGGAGGCCAGGGCACGGATGACGCGCTTCATGCCCGAGGCGGTCGCCGACGGCACCCTCGACGTCATCGGCGACCCGCTGCCCGCCGAACGGCGCGTCAGCCCCGACGGCGAGGCCCTGCTGGGCCGGGCGCCCCGTCCGTACGACGCGTGGGCCGCCCGGACGGCCGACGCCTTCCGCTGACCGGCGCCGGGGGACGCGGC
This sequence comes from Streptomyces sp. JNUCC 64, assembly GCF_054484115.1. Lineage (NCBI taxonomy): Bacteria > Bacillati > Actinomycetota > Actinomycetes > Kitasatosporales > Streptomycetaceae > Streptomyces > Streptomyces sp. JNUCC 64. The sequence goes on along the minus strand of NZ_CM137015.1, from coordinate 5,906,353 downwards.
GCCCGGGGCCCTGGGGCCTCGGGACCACGCCCCAGGACCGTCCCCCCTCAGTCCACCTCCACCGCCGCCTCCGCGAACTGGGCCGCGTAGAGCCGGGCGTAGGCGCCCCGGGCGAGCAGGAGCCGCTCGTGGGTGCCCTGTTCCACGATCGCGCCGTCCTCCATGACCAGGATGGTGTCGGCGTCGCGGACGGTGGAGAGCCGGTGGGCGATGACGAACGAGGTGCGGTCCCGGGAGAGCCGGGCCATCGCCTTCTGGATCAGCACCTCGGTGCGGGTGTCCACGGAGCTGGTCGCCTCGTCGAGGACGAGGATCACCGGATCGGAGAGGAACGCCCGGGCGATGGTGATCAGCTGCTTCTCCCCCGCGCTGACCCCGGCGCCCTCGTCGTCGATGACGGTGTCGTAGCCGTCGGGCAGGGTGCGGACGAACCGGTCGGCGTGCGCGGCCCGGGCGGCCTCCTCGACCTCCTCCCGGGTCACCTCGCGGGACGCCCCGTAGGCGATGTTGTCGGCGATCGTCCCGCCGAACAGCCAGGTGTCCTGGAGGACCATCCCGATCCCGGAGCGCAGTTCGTCGCGGGACATCCGGGCGATGTCCACCCCGTCGACGGTGATCCGTCCCCCGGTGACCTCGTAGAACCGCATCAGCAGGTTGACCAGGGTGGTCTTGCCCGCGCCGGTGGGACCGACGATGGCGACCGTGTGGCCGGGCTCCACGGTCAGCGACAGGTCCTCGATCAGCGGCTTGTCCTCCGCGTAGCGGAAGGACACGTGCTCCAGGGCGACCCGTCCGGTCCGTTCCACCGGGCGCCGCGGGTGCTCGGGGTCGGGGTCCTGCTCGGGGGCGTCGAGGAGTTCGAAGACCCGCTCGGCGGAGGCCACCCCGGACTGGACGAGGTTCGCCATCGACGCGACCTGGGTGAGCGGCATGGAGAACTGCCGGGAGTACTGGACGAACGCCTGGACGTCCCCGATCGACAGCGAGCCGGAGGCGACCCGCAGTCCGCCGACGACGGCGACCAGGACGTAGTTCAGATTGGAGACGAAGAACATCAGCGGCTGCATCAGCCCGCTGGTGAACTGGGCGCGGAACCCGGCCTGGTACAGCGCCTCGTTCTCCTCGGCGAACCGTTTCGCCGACTCCTCCTGACGGCCGAAGACCTTCACCAGCGCGTGCCCGGTGTACATCTCCTCGACGTGCGCGCTGAGGGTGCCGGTGGAACGCCACTGGTGGACGAACTGCGGCTGGGAGCGCTTGCCGACCCGGGTGGCGATGGTGAACGACAGCGGCACGGTCACCAGGGCGACCAGCGCCAGCAGCGGGGAGATCCAGAACATCATGATCAGCACGCCGAGGATGGTGAGCAGCGAGTTGATCAGCTGGCCGAGGCTCTGCTGGAGGGTCTGCCCGATGTTGTCGAGGTCGTTGGTGGCCCGGCTCAGCACCTCGCCGCGCTGCCGCTTGTCGAAGTACGACAGCGGCAGCCGCGCCAGCTTCGCCTGGACCTCGCCGCGCATCCGGCCCACCGTGCGGTTGACGGCCCGGTTGCCCAGCCGGGTGGCGACCAGCATCAGCAGCCCGCCGATGACGAAGGTGCCGAGCGCGAAGCCGAGGACCTCCCCCACCGCGCCGAAGTCGATGCCCTCGCCGGGGGTGAAGTCCACCCCGGAGAGCACGTCGGCGACCCCGTCGTCGCCGCGCGCCCGCAGCCCCTCGACCGCCTGCTCCTTGCTCTGCCCGGCGGGCAGCGAGCCGCCGACCACCCCGGCGAACACCAGGTCGGTGGCGATGCCGAGGATCTTGGGGCCGAGCACCGACACCCCGACGCTGAGGACGGCGCAGCCGATCATCACGTAGAGGGTGACGCGCTCCGGCCGGAAGTGGCCGAGCAGCCGTTTCCCGGACCCCTTGAAGTCCATCGAGCGGTGACCGGGTCCGGTCCCCGCCATCATCCGTCCCGCGGGCCCCGCCATCAGGCCGCCTCCGCTTCCGTCAGCTGGGAGAGCACGATCTCCCGGTAGGTCCCGTTGTCCCGCATGAGGTCGGTGTGGCGTCCGGCGCCGACGACGCGGCCCTCGTCGAGGACGACGATCCGGTCGGCGTCCCGGATGGTGGCCACCCGCTGGGCGACGATGACGACGGTGGCCCGCGCGGTCTCCTCGGCCAGCGCGGAGCGCAGCGCGGCGTCGGTGGCGTAGTCGAGGGCGGAGAAGGAGTCGTCGAAGAGGTAGATCTCGGGCCGCTGCACCAGGGTGCGGGCGATGGCGAGCCGCTGGCGCTGGCCGCCGGAGACGTTGGTGCCGCCCTGGGCGACCGGCGCGTCCAGACCGCCCTCCAGCCGCTCCACGAACTCCCGGGCCTGGGCGACCTCCAGCGCGTGCCACAGTGCCTCGTCGGTGGCGTCGGGGTCGCCGTAGCGGAGGTTGGTGGCGACGGTCCCGGCGAACAGGTACGGCTTCTGGGGGACCAGTCCGACCAGCCGGGACAGCAGCTTGGGATCGAGGTCGCGGACGTCGACGCCGTCCACCAGCACCGCGCCCTCGGTGGCGTCGAAGAGCCGGGGGACGAGCCCGAGGAGGGTGGTCTTGCCGCTGCCGGTGGACCCGATCACGGCGGTGGTCTCGCCGGGCCGGGCGACCAGGTCGACGCCCTTGAGGACGGGTTCCTCGGCGCCCGGGTAACGGAACCCGGCCCCGCGCAGCTCCAGGTGTCCGTGGGCGCGCAGCTCGCGGACGGCGGCGGCGGGCGGGACCACGCTGGAGGCGGTGGTGAGGACCTCCTGGATGCGCTCGGCGCACACCTCGGCGCGCGGCACCATCATGAACATGAAGGTGGCCATCATCACCGACATGACGATCTGCATCAGATAGGCGAGGAACGCGGTCAGCGAGCCGATCTCCATGGCGCCGCTCTCGATGCGGTGCGCCCCGAACCAGACGACGGCGACCGAGGAGACGTTCACGACGGTCATCACGATGGGGAACATCAGCGCGAGGAGCCGTCCGGTGCCCAGCGACATCTCGGTCAGCTCGTCGTTGGCGCCCTGGAAGCGGCGGCGCTCGTAGTCGTCGCGGACGAAGGCCCGGATCACCCGGTTGCCGGTGATCTGCTCGCGCAGCAGCCGGTTCACGGTGTCCAGCCGGACCTGCATGGCCCGGAACAGGGGCCGCAGGTTGCGCACGATCAGGGTGACGCTGATCCCGAGCACCGGCACCACGGCGATGAGCACCGTGGACAGCGGCACGTCCTGGCCGAGCGCCATCACGATCCCGCCGACGCACATGATGGGCGCGGAGACCATCAGGGTGAACGCCATCAGCACCAGCATCTGCACCTGCTGGACGTCGTTCGTGGTGCGGGTGATCAGCGAGGGCGCCCCGAAGTGGCCGACCTCCCGCGCCGAGAAGGACTGCACCCGGTCGAAGACGGCGCCCCGCACGTCCCGGCCCAGCGCGGAGGCGGTCCGCGCGCCGAGGTAGACGGCCCCGATGTTGCAGACCACCTGCACCAGGGTGACGGCGATCATCACCCCGCCGAGGCCCAGGATGAAGCCGGTGTCGCCCTTCACCACGCCCTCGTCGATGATGTCGGCGTTCATCGTGGGCAGGTAGAGGGTCGCGCTGGTCTGCAGCAGTTGCAGCAGCACCAGGGCGAGGACGGGTTTGCGGTACGGACCGAGGTGGGTCCTCAGCAGTCGTATGAGCACGCGCGGGTCTCGCTCACTGGGGGTCTCGGGGTGGTCCGGCCGGACCACCGGTCGGTGGCAACGCTCGGCACATCACCCCCCATCGTCCACCCCGCCCCGCCCGTTACCCCACCGAATTGAGCCAACAGCGGGCCGAGTCCCCCGGGACGGCCGTCCGCGCACCGCCCCATCGGCCCCGCGAGCCCCCGCGCAGGCCGCGCAGGCCGCGCGAGCCCCGCGGGCCGCGCGAGCCGTCCCGTGCGACGCTCCCGCCCGGTGGCCCTCCGCCCGGGGGTCCCGTCCCCGGCGTCCCCGCCCCGGTCCGTCCCGTGGTCCGACCGTCCTGGCCCGGTCGCGTGGCCCGACCGTCCTCGCCTGGTCCCGTGGCCGGACCGTCCGGTCCGGTCGCGTGGCCCGAGACCGGTCCCGCACGGTCGCGTGGTGCGACCGGTCAGGCCCGGTCACGTGGTCCGCCCCGTACCCGCCCGTGGTCCGACCCGGTGCCGTCCCGGCCCGTGGTTCCGACCGGGGGCGGTAGCGACGGGCCCGGACGATCCCGGGCACCCGGCCGGGTACGGCGCCCCTGTCCCGGCCCGGCGGCCGGACCACGGGCCGGAAGCCTGACCACGGGCCGGTCCCGGTGGCCGGCGCGGTGGCCGGGCCGATGGGCTCAGCCCGCGAACGCCCCCGGGTGGACCTGCTCCCGCACCGCCACGTACTGCTGACGCACCGCCTGCCCCACCGCCAGTTCCTCGCCCGGGTCGTGGACCTGTCCGGTCGCGCCGGGCCAGGCGGGCGGGGTGTGCGGGTCGAGGGTGCCGCGCGAGACGCCCAGCGCCCACGCCGCCTGCCGGGCCGCGCCGAGCGCCGCGTACTCGGCGGGCTGCGGGACGACGATCTGCGCGCCGAACAGCGACGGCGCCACGGCCTGGACGGCGGGCAGGTCGGCGGCGGCGCCCAGCAGGAACACCCGCCGCACCTCCACGCCCCGGCCGCGCAGCACGTCGAGCGCGTCGGCGAGCCCGCACAGCATGCCCTCGACGGCGGCCCGCGCCAGGTGCTCCGGGCGCATCGCCTCGCGGCGCAGTCCCGCGAGGGTGCCCGCGGTGTGCGGCAGGTCCGGGGTGCGCTCGCCCTCCAGATAGGGCAGCAGCACCAGTCCGTGGGCGCCCGGGGTGGACTTCAGGGCCAGGGTGGAGAGCGCCTCCAGATCGGGCAGCCCCAGCATCTCGGCGGTGCCGCGCAGGGCGCGCACCGCGTTGAGGGTGTGCACCACCGGCAGGTGCATCCCCGTCGCGTCGGCGAACGAGGTGATCATCCCGTTGGGGTCGGCGAGGGCCTCCCGGTGGACGGCCATCACGGAGCCGGAGGCGCCCAGCGAGACGACGGCGTCCCCGAGGCCGATGCCGAGGCCGAACGCGGCGGCCATGGTGGAACCGGTCCCGGCGGAGATCAGCAGCCCCTCCGGGGTGGTCCCGGCCGCCTCGGCGGGACCCAGCACCTCCGGCAGCACGACCTGCCGTCCGAAGGCCAGCTCCACCAGGTCGGGCCGGTAGGCGCCGGTCGCCGCCGACCAGTAACCGGTGCCGGAGGCGCCGCCCCGGTCGGTGGTGAGGCGCGGCGGACGGCCGAGGAGCTGCCACACCAGCCAGTCGTGGGCCTGGAGCACCTGGGCGACGCGCTGGGCGGCCTCGGAGTCGTGCACGGCGAGCCAGCGGAGCTTGCTGACCAGGTGCGCGGGCTGCGGGACGCAGCCCACGGTCTGGGCCCACGCCCCCGGGCCGCCGATCGCGTCGACGAGGTCGGCGGCGGCGACCTGGGTGCGGCGGTCGGACCCGACGAGCGCGGGGCGGACCGTGGCGCCCTGCTGGTCGAGCGGGACGAGCGCGTTCTGCTGGGCGGAGACGCCGATCGCCTCGACGCCCTCCAGCACCCCGCCGCCCGCGGCCTCCCCGAGGGAGAGCAGCCAGGTCTGCGGATCGACGTCACTGGGACGGCCGCCGTCCCCCTGCGTCCCCGCCCCCTCCAGGGGATGGGGGGCGTATCCCTGCTTGATCACGGCACCCGTGTCGGTGTCACAGACCACGATGCGCGTGGAGTCGGGCGTGCTGTCCAGACCGGCGACTATCCCCATGCGGGAATTCTGCACCACGTTCGGGCGTGGGCCGCACCACGACCGGGGCGGTCTTCGGGCGCTCCCTTCCGGCGGGGCCCGGGGCTCAGGTGTTGCTGGTGCCCCAGTCGTCCTCCCGGACCTCCCGGGGGCCGCCCCGGGCCCGCTCGCGCAGGGCCCGGACCCGGTCCGTCACGGAGTCCGGGACCCGGTCCCCCACCCGCTCGGTGACCGCGTGCAGCGCCTTGCCCGCGACCTCGCGTCCCTGGAGCGCGGCGCTCTCCGCGGTGTTGCGGACGGCGGGGTTCTCCGCGAACCTCCGCGCCGACTCCTTGAGCCGGTCGTACCGCTCCCGTCCGGCCCTGGTGCCCAGGACGTAACCGAGGGCGAGCCCGGCGACGAATGTGAGCCGGTAGCGCATGGAGCCACCCTTCCCTTGCGTCGGTGTGGATCACGGGAGCACCGATTGGCGGAGCACCCCCCTGCTTGCGCTAATGTATGTGTCGCAGCGAACGACCGCCCTCCGGCGGACGCCCCGATGGGCACGTTCGATGCGAACGAGGCAATCCTCCGTAGCTCAATTGGCAGAGCAGCCGGCTGTTAACCGGCAGGTTACTGGTTCGAGTCCAGTCGGGGGAGCTCGATCCTCCGTAGCTCAATTGGCAGAGCAGCCGGCTGTTAACCGGCAGGTTACTGGTTCGAGTCCAGTCGGGGGAGCAGCCGAGAAGGACCCCCTCAGGGGTCCTTTTTCGTGTCCGGTGGAACCGTACGGGCGCGGCGGAGGTCTCCATGGTCAGCAAGCCGACCAGCCGGAGCAGGAGATCGTATGAGCGGCTATGCTGCGGCAGACGGCGCGTACACATGTACGCGACGCGCCGTAAGGGGGCGGTAGCTCAGCCGGTTAGAGCAGCGGACTCATAATCCGTCGGCCGTGGGTTCGAGTCCCACCCGCCCCACCAAGCTGAGGTCAGAGAAACGTTCTGACCTGCGCGGACATTCATCCGGGCGGCCGGATTCAGAACAGCTGCGGGCTTCCGGACGCGGATCGTGAGCGCGGTCTTCACTCATGCGCCCCATCGGGGTCGGTCAGCTCGCGCCGCCGGGCCCCACCGGCCTCCGCCCCGGCTACGGAATCCAGCAGTCGACGGGTGTTCTCCGGAGAGCGCAGAAGGTACGCCGTCTCCTCCCACGCGCTGACGTCCTCCCCCGCCCCGGGCACGGCGTCCTCCTCGCGGAACGGGACGCGAACCGGAGCACGGGCCCGCCGGGCCCGACGCGCGCCACCCGACCGGAAGGCCCTCCCCCGTGCCCCCGTTGAACGAGTACCGCGTCCGCGCCACCCCCGACCGCCGGGTGCTCCAGGTCTACGACTCCGACGCGTACACCGCCGAGGACGCGGCCTGGGACGAGGCGAAGGAGAAGGTGGTGGGCGGGGACGGCGGCCATCTGGTGATCCTGAGCCTCCAGTCCGCGATCCCGGTGACCGTCACGGTCCGGCTCTGGGACACGCCGCCGGAGCCGCCCGCCGGGGCGGAGGGGCGCGCCCCCGTGCGCCTGGACTCCCCCACCGGTGTCCTCGTCGTCAACGAACTCACCCGGGGGCCCGCGGGCACCGTCGAACTGCCGGCCCCCGGGCTCTACCAGGGCCACGCGTGGTGGAGCGGACGACGGGCCGCGGGCGAGTACCACGACACGATCCTGGAGGAGTTCGACGAGGAGGAGGACCCGTACACCGACCTCCTCGCGGCCTGGCGGGCCTGTCCCGTCGAGGAACGGTACGTCCTCGATCTGGCCCGGACGCAGACGAACGCATCGCGTCACTGAGCGGTCGTTTCCGGCCGTCGATCACCTCCTCAGGAGGGTTACCCATGGTCGGTGGCCATGATCAGCGAGACGTTTCCGGTCGTACGGCTGAAGGAGCCCCTCGATGCCCGCTGCACACGTCAGTTCGGCCGTGATGACCCATCCGGTCCGCCGGGCCCAGGCGGAGGAGATGGTCGTCCGGCTGGGACTGGACGGTCTCGCGCTCGACCCCGACCCGGACGGGCCCCCCTCCGCGCTGCGGACCGCGCTGCTCGCCTGGTCGATGGTGGCGGAGGGCGCCACCCACCAGTTCATGATCCAGGACGATGTCGCCGCGCCCGACGACATGATCGACCTGGTCGCCCACTGCGCCGACCGGTTCCCCCACGACGCCCTCGCCTTCTACACCAACTGGCACGCCCGCAACGGCGGGGCCACCCGGCTCGCCGCGCTGGCGGGGGCGGGCTGGGTGCGCGCGGTGCCGGAGGAGTTCACCCCGACGCTCGCCATCAGCCTTCCGGTGGTCGTGGCCGAGGAGTTCCGGCGGTACGCCGAACGCACCGGGGAACGCCATGACGACGAGGTGATGGCGACCTTCCTGCGGCAGGACGGGCGGCGCAGCGCGCTGCTCGCCGTGCCCACCGTCACCGAACACACCGGCACCAGCAGCATCAACGGTCACGCGGCACAGGGCATACGGCTCGCGGTCTGCCCGGCGAGCGCGGACGACGCCCGGCCTGAGCTGTACGGGGGGTGGGTGCTGGAGGAGCTGCCGTGGGTGCCGTACATGCGCTACGGCGAGGGGTACATACGGCTGGTGGGACAGGAGACCACCGACCGGGTCCGGTACCACTACCCCTGGCGGGAGGCGCTGGCCGTGGAGGGCACGCCGACCGAGGAGGACGTCGACAAGCTGGTGGCCGAGCGGCGGCCGGAGGACCTGGCGACGGCGGTGGCGGAGGCGTTCGGGCGGCCCTACGCGGACGAGCTGTGGATCCACGCCCTGCTGCTGGGGCGGCAGGCCGAGGACGCCGCCCGGCGCCGCGCGCCCGAGGGCGCGACGCGGGGCGGCACCCCGGCCGCCGAGCGGCTGCGCCGGGCGGCCGTCTCGACGGTCGGTCCCGCCGGTCTCTCGCCGGAGCGGCGTCCGGAGGTGACCGAGGCGTACGCGGAGCTGCTGTCCGCGTACGCCTGGAGCGCGGTCAACTCCGGGGCGGTCCTGCTGGATCGGACGAGCTGAGGTCGTAGGTGATCCAGACGGCGGGCTCCCAGTAGGAGGCCCGGTCCCGCTCGCGTTCGACCCGGAGGGTGCTCAGGCCCTCCGGGAAGACGTAGTGGCCGCTCTCCGGGAACGCCATGCCGGTCCAGGACTCCCAGTCGGCGACCGTGCCGCTGATCATCGAGGACTCCTCCATCGCGGAGGTGATCCGGCCGCCGAGCCGCACCTGGGTGCGGATCCAGGGGTCGAAGGGCTCGCCGTCCTCCCGGGTCCAGGTCGCGTACCGCTGGATGGGGACCAGCGGATAGCGGTGCTTCCAGATCGGCCGCACCGGGACGATGAGCTGGGACAGCCCGTCCGCGCGGGCCAGGGCGATCATCTGCCGGAGCAGGGCCTTGGAGAGGCCGCCGCCCTGGTGGGCGGGGGCCACCTCGACGCCCAGCGCGCACAGGGCGTTGGGCGCGGTGCCCGCGTCATGGGCGGCGAACGCGTCCCGGATGGAGTCGTCGAGGCCGGTGCCGAGGCCGTCGGGGGTGCCGTCCCAGACCCTCGGCAGCGAGCGGCCCGCGCCGAGGATCGCGTCCGCCTCCTCGTCGTAGAGGATGAACTGGTGGTCGCCGAAGTCGTCGAAGAGCCGGTTCCAGTAGCCCTCGCCGATGTCGCCGTGGAGATTGTATTCGGGGATGACACCGGCGAATTCTTTGGTAATCCGGTCCCAGAGTTCAGGACGTTCGGTGTACAGGACGACTCTCAAGGTTTTTCCCTTTCCGGACTGTCTGCTGGTGGTTCTCACGGGCGGCGTCCCGGGAACACGGGTGGGTTGGTGACCACCGGGACACCGCCGTTCCTCACGCCTTGACGGCTTCCCAGACGATCACGATCGGAATTCCCCGCCAGGCGGCCCGGGCGGCCTCCTCGACGAACTCCTCGTAACCGCCGGGCGAGAGGCTTCCGTTGAAGGCGGGCTCATGGCAGGCGCGGACGGTGAGGCCCGCGGCGGCGAACGCCTCGATGTAGTGGCCGGCGAGGTGGACGTGGTTGCGGACGAAGGCGAGTTCGTCGTCGCCGTGCACGAAGAGGCACTGGCCCTGGAGGCTGATGACGAAGGGGTGCAGATCGGTGACGATCACCCGGCCGCCGGGGCGCACCACCCGGGCGAGTTCGGCGACGGCGGGGCGGAGGTCGGGCTGGTGGGTGAGGGCCAGGGTGGAGATCGCGAGGTCCACGCTGGCGTCCTCGACCGGCAGCTCCTCCAGGCGGCCGAGGCGGAAGTCCGCCTCGGGGGCCTTGCCCCGGGCCTGTTCGAGCATCTGCGGGGACTGGTCGACGCCGATGACGTCGTATCCGCGCGAGGTCAGGGCGACGGTGGTGCGGCCGGTGCCGCAGGCCGCGTCGAGCGCGGTGCCGACCGGGCCCTCGTCGAGGAGCCGGTGCACGATCGGCTCCTCGACCTGGAGGAAGGAGCTGGGCAGCGAGTCGTAGAGCTTGGCCCACGAGGCGTACCCGGCGGACTCGTCGAGTTCGCTGACGGCCGCGCCCGCGCCGGGCATGCCCGTGCCGTCGCTCCCGGCGAACTTGCGGATCTCGGCCACCCGGGCGTCCAGGAACGCGTCGTCGGCGTCGAGCGCGGAGCGCAGCAGGGCCAGCCCCTCGATCCCCAGGACCAGCTCGCGGACACGCAGTTCTTTTGCCATTGTTTTCCTTTCGGCACAGCACAGCACAGCACGCCTCGGTTTTTAGCGGAGCTACCCGTACGGCGTTCCCGACATTCTCTGAACGATCTTTGTGGCCGGAATCCGATCGTGAAAGTCCGATCCTTTCCGGTCAGTTGTTGTACCTGCCAGCAACTCTTACGATCGAGCGTCTTCGCCGCTGGAGAACGGCGATTCCAGTTGCTGGGAGGGGTCGATGATCGAGGGTTATGTGGACCGGGAGAGCGTCACGGCGGGCGGTGTTCTCGGATTGCATGTCTCGACCGACGCGGAGGAGTTCCGCGTCCGCTTCTACCGGCTGGGCCGGGAGTTGGCGTACCTGGGCGAGTCGGAGGTCTACCCGGGTTCGGTGAAGGCCCCGCCGCCGCATCCGGACGGCGAGCCGGAGCACGCCTCCCCCGCGGCCGACTGGGAGCTGCCGCGCCACGTGTTCCCCGTCCCCGGGGACTGGGCGCCCGGCATCTACCTCGCCCACCTAGTGGAGGGGGACGAACGGCGGGCCGCCGCCGTGCCGTTGCTGGACGACGGCGGGATCGAGGGGTACGCCCGGGAGTTCTTCGTGGTGCGCCCCACGCGGCCGGGGTCGCACGGCCGCGTCCTCTACAAGAAGTCCACCTTCACCCGGCACGCCTACAACCGGTCGGACAGCGAGGGCGTCCCGCGCTCCTCCAGTCTGTACGACAACCCGGTCTACCAGGAGGGGGGCGCCGACGGGCCGCGCGGCCACAAGCTGAGCCTGCACCGGCCCGGCGGGGTCATCGACCTGGCCTACTGGGACGCCCCCTTCATCGCCTGGCTGGAGCGGAACGGCTACGCGGTGGAGTACTGCACCGACCTCGACCTCCACCAGGACCCGGGGCTGCTCGACGCCTACGACCTGCTGCTGAGCGTCGGGCACGACGAGTACTGGAGCACCGCCATGCGCGACCACGTGGCCGCGCACACGGCGAGGGGCGGGAACGTGGCCTTCCTCAGCGCCAACACCTGCTGGTGGCGCGTCCACCTCACGGACGACGACACCGCCTTCGTCTCGGACACCGACCACCACGTCGGCGACGTCTATCCGCATCTGCCCGCCACCGACCTGTGGTGGGCGCCGGAGCCGGAGGGCGTGGGACGGCCGGAGAACACCATGACCGGGGTCAGCTTCCGCAACGGCGGGATGTGGCCCGGCGACTGGCCGGGCGACCGGCCGCGCGAGGGGTACACGGTGCAGCACGCGGACCACTGGGCCTTCGAGGGCACCGGGCTGCGCGACGGGAGCGACGGCGGCCGGGCCGACCGGCTGGGCGCGGGCACCGCGCTGATCGGGTACGAGTGCGACGGCGCCGCCTTCGCGTACGACGAGCGGGGCGTGGCGCGGGCGAGCGGTGCGGACGGCACCCCGGACTCCTTCCTGATCCTCGGCCTCTATCTGCTGGACCCGGTCAACGAGGACCTGCACCGGTTCAAGTGGGGCCACTGGAACTGCCCCGAGCGGGAGCCGGGGATCACCAGCCCCCGGGCCGCCACCATGGGCGTCCACACCACCCCGGGCGGCGGCACCGTCTTCACCGCCGGGACCGTCGACTGGTCGGTGGTCTGCGGCCGGGAGCTGGACCCGCACGTGGTGCGGGTGACCCGCAACGTCCTCGACCGGCTCTCCCAGCGGTACGGAGGCCGGGACGAGGCCGGGGCCGGTGACGCGGACGGGGCCGGGGCCGGTTCCTCGTCCGGGGGCGGGCACGGGGGCGTGGGCCTGGGCTGACGCCGGGAGCCGGACGGGGGCGGGGGCCGGATTGGCTACGGCTCCCGTCCGCCCGGCGACCGGTGCTGTTCCCACTGTTCCCGCCGCCGTTCCCGCCGTTCCCGCCGTCGGTGCCAGCCGTGCCAGCCGTGCCAGCCGTGCCAGCCGTGCCAGCCGTGCCAGCCGTGCCAGCCGTGCCAGCCGTGCCAGCCGTGCCAGCCGTGCCAGCCGTGCCAGCCGTGCCAGCCGTGCCAGCGGGACGGTACCGGTCCCCGGCGCCGCCCCGGGCGCCGGTGCCGCCCCGGGCGCCGGTGCCGCCCCGGCGGCCGGAGCCGGACGGGGCGGCGCCGACGGCACCGGGGCGGACGGCGGACCGGACGGTGCCCGGACGGGCACCGGGACGGGCGGCACCGGAACGTCCGCCCGGGCCCGGCCGGGCGGTGCCGGGGCGGACGGGATCACCGACGCCCGGGCTCCGGCCGCAGCAGCCCGGGGAGGGCGTCCAGCGAACCGATCCGGTGGGCCCGGTCGGGCAGCGGCGGGGCCACGCCGTCGACGGCCCGGTCGGGCCGCCACAGATGCACCGCCTCGATGCCCAGGGCGAGCGGCCCGACCACGTCGGCCTCCCACATGTCCCCGACGAACAGGGCCTGGCCGGGCTCCACACCACCGGCGTCGAGCGCGGTCCGGTAGATCAGCGGATGCGGTTTGCGCACCCCCGCCCGGGCCGAGGTGACCGCCGCGTCCACCAGGTCCGTCAGTCCGCACTCCGCCACCGCGCGGTCCAGGTCCCAGTACCAGTTGGAGCACAGGACGACCTTCACGCCGTCCTCCCGCAACCGGGCGAGGGCGGGCGCGACGTCGGGGAACGCGGCCACCCGGAGGCTCTTGACCGCCCGGTCCAGTTCGACCGCCAGCGGACCGGCCGCCTCCTCGGGGACGCCGCGCGCCACGGCCCGCGACCGCAGCCGCTCGACCTCCCACGCCCGGTACGTCTCCTCGTCGACCGAGTGCGCGCGGTGGTCCTCGCCGTCCGCCGGGCCCACCGACCACTGGTCGCCCCAGCGCTCGGCGTACGCGCCCAGACCCAGGCGCCGGAAGACCGACGCGTGGCTGGGCGGCATCGGCTCCACCATCCGCACCAGCGTGCCGTAGAAGTCGAACACCACCGCCTTCACGGCGGGCGCGGCGAAGGCCACGGGTCAGTACCGCCCGTGACGGCGGGGGAAGTAGTCCTCGCAGTCCCCGTCGCGCTCGATGTCCACGGTGGCACAGTGCAGACCGCCGCCGAAGGGGCCGACGGCGCGGAACGGCACCGGGACGATGTCGAAGCCGTAGGAGGCCAGCTGCTCGGAGAGGGCCACCTCCTTCTCCTCGATGCAGAGGGTGTTCTGGTCCAGGTTGAGCATGTTCCCGGCGAGCCAGGGGCTGCAGAAGGAGAGCTTCGGCGGGTGGTCCCAGCTCGCGGGCTGGACCGCCTCGATGACCTCCCAGTCGTTGAGCCGGTAGAACTCCATCAGCTCGGGGTCGGCGAGCCGCTCGCCGCAGTGCAGCACCAGCCCGGGGCGCAGCGGCACCCAGGTGGCGTCGATGTGCAGGGGGTGGCTGTTGGTGGAGGTCACCGCGTGCACCCGGTGGTCGGGGAAGTGGCGCTTGAGCCAGTCGAAGCCGCTGCGGTTGGTGACGAAGGAGAGCTGGACGAAGAGGTCCTTGCCCATCCGGGCGATGTCGGCCGCGTCGAACAGCGGCTCCTCCTCGGTCAGCACCAGGTCGTAGTCGCGGACCTTGGCCAACTGGACGTCCAGGGGCAGCTCGTTGTAGGTGTCCCAGAAGTCGGTGTGGTAACTGGCGTCGGTGAGGCGCGGCTTGGGCGCGGCCTCCCAGCGCATCCGGGGGTCGGACTTGAAGAGGTCCTGGAGGATGGGCCGGTAGGCGAGGTACTCGAACCAGCGGCTGCGGTACGACATGGTCGCTTCCAGGACCTCGCTGCCCACGGTGAGCAGCAGGTCGCGGGGCGGCATGCAGCCGGACATGGTGTCCTGCTCCCAGTCGGGAGTGGAGACCTTCTGGTTGAAGTCCAGCGGGGTGGGCCGGTCCACCCGGACGCCCCGCTTGCGGAGCATCGCCGCGAAGTTGTCGAGCTGTTCGTTGGCCTCCGCCATCATGTCGGCCGGCATGGTCCCGTAGGTGCCGAGCGGAAAGCCGTCCTCCGGGAAGTCCCGGCGCACCGCGGGCTCGGGGGCCTGGACCACCGCCGCGTCCGCCCTTCCGACGATGACGTGGCGCAGCGGGTCCCAGCCGTTCCAGGAGTTGACCCGGACGGGTCGGGAGTCCGAATCGCCGGACGTCGCGTCGTGGTTAATCACGGGTAACACCTTTCGATTGGTGAACGCAGGAGACACCCGGAGAAAAATGGGGCAGGGGTTGCGTCACCGTCAAGGGCACCCAAGCAGGGCATCATAGGGTTTTGCGTCAATAAAAACCCGCCGTTCGGACGGCGTGTTTCCCCACTACCCGCACCCTCCCCAGCGACCGGGGGGCGGAGGACAACAACAACGTTCCATAATTCACCTCCACATCCTGGCCAAAAAGTGCCCCATCGGTAGTTTGCCGGTCTTCCCTGGGTAGATAGCAGCCCGGTTCGACCAGACCTCGAAAGGCGGAAACCATGCAGTGGCGCTTACCTCGCTTCACCTCGGCTCTCGGAGCCGCCGTCCTGGTCGGGACGCTCGCCGGGTGCGGAGCGGACGATTCCCCCGGTGGGGGCGGCGGAGACTCGCTGACCGTCTGGCTCACGATCGACGCACGCGAGAGCTGGCCCGATCTGGTTGCCTCCACGAACAAACGATTCGCCAAACTGCACCCCAACAGCGATGTCAAGGTGCAGTACCAGCAGTGGCCGAGCAAGAACCAGAAGATTGACGCGGCCCTAGCGGGGCAGGACGTACCAGATGTGGTGGAGATGGGCAACAGTGAAACCACCAACTACATCATCAACGGTGCCTTCGCCACGGTGGACAAAAAGGATTTCGACCATTCGAAGGACTGGCTCCCGGCGCTGGCCGACGCCTGTCAGTACAAAGGCGAGACCTACTGTGTGCCCTACTACGCGGGGGCCAAGGTCGGTATCTACCGGACCGATATCCTCAAGAAGGTCGGCGTCACCGAGGCCCCCGGCACCTACCCGGAACTGCTGAAGGTCCTCGACAAGGTCAAGGCCGAGTTCGGCACCAAGGACAAGAACTTCTCCTCGTTCTATATGCCGGGCCGCTACCCGCACGCGGCCATGGCGTGGGTGAAGGACGCCGGGGGCGAGATGGCCGTCCAGGAGAACGGGCGCTGGCGCGGCGCGCTCTCCTCCCCCGCCTCCAGGGCCGGTCTCACCACCTGGAAGAAGCTCATCGACGACTACTACGTCGGTGACCGCTCCAAGGACAACGGCGACGAGCCGGGCGTGGTGGGCCAGGGCAAGGTCGCCATGTTCTACGGCAACACCTGGGAGGCGAACGCCGCGGCCGACACCCGCAGCGGCGGCAACCCCGAACTGAGCGGCAAGTTCGCCACCTTCCCCTTCCCCGGTCCCTCCGGGAAGCTGCTGCCGCCGTTCCTCGGCGGCTCCCTGCTGGCGGTCCCGGCCAAGTCCCGCAACCAGGAACTCGCCCAGGACTGGATCAAGTTGTTCACCGACGCCGGCTCCCAGCGGCAGCTGATCAAGGCGGAGACCCTGCCGAACAACACCGTCCAGCTCCGCGACGTGCCCGCCGACGGGATGAACGCCGCCGCCGCGCGCTCGGCGGAGCGCGGTTGGGTGACCCCGCTCGCCCCGGGCTGGGTCTCGGTGGAGAAGGCCAACATCCTTCCCGCGATGCTGCAGGACATCGCCACCGGCAAGAAGTCGGTCGACCGGGCCACGGCGGACGCCGACCGGGAGATCGACAAGCTGATCAACGAGAACTGACCCCCACCCTCCCCACTCCTCACGGTTCTCGCCCTCCCGTTCACCCCACCACTCCCCACCTCCCACCCCACCACTCCCCACTCCTCGCCTCCCACCCCACCTCACCCGACCTTCTGACTCCTGCCCTTCCCCCACCCGCCGGCCGTGCGCGCGTGACGCGCCACGGCCGGCGCCTCCGAGGAGTTTCCGCATGGTGACCGCAGATCCACCGGGCTCCCTCGCCGCCGCGCCACCCCCCGTCCCGTCCGCCTCCCCGGCCCCGGCCAAAGGGACCGGGCGCCCGGTCCGGTCACGGCGGCGCCGACTGGCCCCCTACCTCCTGATCGCCCCGACGGTGCTGGCGCTCGCCGCCGTGCTCGGCTACCCCCTGATCGAACTGGTGTTGGTGTCCTTCCAGGACATGACCCGTCGTGAACTCTTCGCCGGAACCCAGCCGCCCTGGGTGGGACTGCGGCACTACCGCGACATCGCCACCGACGGCTTCTTCTGGCAGGTGGTCGGACGCACCGCGCTGTTCACCGCCGTCTCCACCCTGCTGATCATGGCCGTCGCCATGGGCGTCGCCCTGCTGGCCCGGCGGCTCTCCCCCTGGGTGCGGGTCACCCTGGGGGCGGTGCTGGTCGCCGTGTGGGCGATGCCGGTGATGGTCGCGGCGGCCGTCTTCCGCTGGCTCGTGGACGCCGACTACGGAGTGGTCAACTGGCTGCTCGGGCTGCTTCCCGGCGTCGACTTCAGCAAGCACAACTGGTTCGAGGACCCCTGGCAGGGCTTCAGCGTGGTGGTCGCCGTCGTCGTCTGGGGCTCGCTGCCGTTCGCCGTCATCACCCTCCAGGCCGCCCTCACCCAGGTGCCGCCGGAGCTGGAGGAGGCGGCCACGGTGGACGGCGCCGGACGGTTCCAGACCTTCCGGTACATCACCTTCCCCGTCATCAAGCCCGCCTTCACGGTGGTCGCCACGCTCAACGGCATCTGGAACTTCGGGGTGTTCAACCAGATCTGGCTGATGCGCACCGGCCAGCCGGAGAAGGAGTACTACCTCCTCGGCGTGCACTCCTTCATCGAGTCGTTCGCCGTCAACCGCTACAGCGTCGGAGCGGCCATCGCCGTCGTCACCGTGCTGCTGCTGCTCGTGGGGGCGGTCTTCTACGTCCGCCAGCTCGTCCGGATGGGAGAGACCGAATGACCACCGCCCGCACGGCCCCGCGCGGTGCGCGGCGCCGCCGACGCTCCCTGTGGGCCGACGGTCTCGGCCTGCTGTTCTGCGCGCTGATGGCCTTCCCGCTCTACTGGATGGTGCTCACCGCCATCCGTCCCCCGTCCGAGATCCGGGCCGACCCGCCCGGCTTCTGGACCTCCGAGCCGACGCTCGACCACTTCCGGCGCGCCATGGCCTCGGAGACCTTCTGGTCCAGCGTCCGGGCGAGCGTCCTGGTCGGGGTGGGCACGGTGGTGATCTCGCTGATCATCGGGGTGGCCGCCGCCTACGCGGTGGCCCGGTTCTCCTTCGCCGGGCGGCGCGCGTTCGTGCTGGTGATCCTCTCCGTGCAGATGATCCCGCTGGCCGGGCTGATCATCCCGCTCTATCTGCTGCTCAGCGACGCGGGACTGACGGACAGCCTCACCGGCGTCGTCCTCACCTACCTGGTGTTCATGCTGCCGTTCACCGTCTGGCTGCTGCGGGGCTTCGTCGCGGGCATCCCGGTGGAACTGGAGGAGGCGGCCATGGTGGACGGCTGCACCCGGGCCGGGGCCTTCCGCCGGGTGACGCTCCCGCTGCTGGCCCCCGGGCTGGTGGCCACCTCCATCTACGCCCTGGTCCAGGCGTGGAACGAGTACGTCCTCGCGTACGTGCTGCTGTCCAGCACCGACAAGCAGACCGTCTCCATCTGGCTCGTCTCCTTCCAGACGAGCTTCGGGACCGACTACGGCGCGCTGATGGCGGGGGCCACGCTCACCGCCCTCCCCGTGGTCGTCTTCTTCATGATCGTGCAGCGCCGGGTGGCGGCGGGGCTCACCGCGGGAGCCGTCAAGGGCTGACCGCACGGGGCCCGCCCCGGCCGGTGGCGCACCGGCAAGGAACCACACCAGCCCGACCACGACCGGGCAAGAGCGGGGCGGCCACGCCGCCTCGCCGAACGACCGAGGGCACGGTGCCGCGGCGGTGGCACGCCCTCTTGACCAGCAGGAGAACTCTGTGACGTTCGACCGTCTCGACCTGGTGTCCAAGCTCTACCAGCCGGCCGGCTGGCCGCGGGTGCTGGACGCCGCCGCGGGCAGACGCACCACCGGTCCACTGGTGGTGGACCTGGACCCGACCACTTTCTGCGATCTGGCCTGCCCCGAGTGCATCAGCGGCAAGTTGCTGAACCAGGGCAGGTTCACCCCCGAGCGCCTCGCCGAACTGGCCGGGGAACTCATCGACATGTCCGTGCGCGGTGTGGTGCTCATCGGCGGCGGTGAACCACTGGCCCACCGGGGCACCCGTCAGGTGCTGCGGATGCTCGGCGAGGCCGGGATATCCATCGGCGTGGTCACCAACGGCACGATGATCAAACAGAACCTGGACGAACTCGCCGAGTACGCCTCCTGGGTGCGGGTCTCGATGGACGCGGGCACCAAGGACACGTACGGCAAGTTCCGTCCGGACCGCAAGGGCCGCAGCGTCTTCGACAAGGTCGTCGGGAACATGCGGCTGCTCGCCGAGGTGAAGAAGGGCGCCCTCGGTTACTCGTTCCTGGTGATGACCCGTCAGGAACCGGACGGCACGGTGATCAGCAACCACCACGAGGTGCTGGAGGCCGCCGGGCTCGCCCGTGACATCGGCTGCGACTACTTCGAGACCAAGGCGATGTTCGACGACGGCCACCACGTGATCCAGGTCGCCGACGACCTGCTGCGGTCCGTGGACGACCAGCTGGCCGAGGCCGAACGCCGCTGGGCGGGCGACTCCTTCGAGATCATCAACTCCTCCACCCTGACCTCGCTGCGCAACAAGGTGGGGGCGATCCAGCCCAAGGACTACCACCGCTGCCAGGTGGCGGAGCTGCGGACGCTGATCACCCCGTCCGGGGTGTACGTCTGCTCCTACCACCGGGGCAACTCCCAGGCGAAGATCGGCGACGCGGTCACCGAGCGGCTCCCCGACATCTGGGCGAACTCGGACCGGGGGATCATCGACCCGATCCGCGACTGCCGGTTCCACTGCGCGCGGCACCGCTCCAACCTCGAACTGGAGAAGATCGCGGCCGACCCGACGGCACCCGAACTCGGCGACGACTACGACCCGTTCATCTAGGACCGTCCGTACGGTTCCGGGGCTCCGGGGGCGTTCCCCCGGAGCCCCGGGGCGTTCCCCTTCGGGACCGCGTTCCCCCGGGCCCGTCCGGGCTGTGCGGGCTGTGCAGGCCGTCCGGGCCGTCCGGGCCGTCCGGGGGCCGAACGGGGGCCACCGGCCGAACGACCGGGGCCGAACGAACGACCGGGGGCAGGTACCCGCCGCGTGCGGCGGGTACCTGCCCCCGGTCCTCGTCGGTCCGCTACGCCGTGGCCACCGGCCCGGCGGCCCGGGCGGGAACCACCCGGGCGGCCGGATAGCGGGGGCCCAGCGCGGCGCGCACCGCGTCCGCCACCCCCTCGGCGTCGTCCCGGTGGCAGATCCCGACCAGGGAACCGCCGCCGCCCGCCCCGCTGAGCTTCAGCCGCAGCCCGGCGGCCCCGAGGGCCAGCGTCCGCAGCTCCTCCAGGACCGGGGTGGACATGCCCTGCTGGTCGCGCATGGTGACGTGGGCCCGGTCCATGGACGCCGCGAGGGCCTCCAGGTCCCGGTCCCCGATCGCCGCCCAGACCCCGGCGGACGCCGCGTCCGCCTCCTTGAGGTAGAGCGCCAGCGCCGGATCGCCCTCGGCGAGCTGCGCCCGGACCACCTTGATGTGGTCCCCGGTGTCCTTGCGGGTCGCGGAGTCCACCACCAGCACGGTCCACTCGGCGGGCAGCACGGTCCGCTCCCGCACCTCGGGCAGCCCGGTGGGCCGTCCCTCCAGCAGCAGCGCCCCGCCCTCGATGACGGCCAGCTGGTCCATCCCGCCCCCGTTGAAGCGGGCGAACTCGAAGGAGTACGCCCACTCGGCGAGGGTCGCGGTCGGGGTGCCCGGGGCGACCAGCCCGGTGTAGGCCCGCAGCAGCGCCACGATCAGCGCCGTGGAGGAGGAGAGCCCGCTGGCGGCCGGGGCGTCGCTGCGCACCCGTACCGCGGGCGGCCGGGGCGCGAGGCCCGGCAGCCGCCCGCGCAGGAACTCCCACACCTCGTCGGGCCAGCCGTCGCCGGGCGGCGCGGTGGTCCCCGGCACCGTCTCCACGGTGGTGGTCAGCTCCAGGGCGAGGCTGACGGACCGGCCGCCGAGCCAGTCCAGGTCCTCTCCGGACAGACAGGCCCGGCAGGGGACCTCGGCGCGCGCGGACGGTTCGGCGGTCACCGGGTCAGCCCGCCGTCTCGGCGAGCCAGGCGGGCACGGCCGCGGGGGTGTCGTTGAGCCAGCGGACGTACCGGTCCACGCCCTCGGCGACGGTGATCCCCGGCCGCCAGCGCATCAGCTCGTGCAGCCGGGTGGTGTCCGCGTAGCCGCCGAGCGGGTCGTCGGCGGGACGGGGCGTGGTGACGAAGCGGGAGCCCTCGAAGTGCGGGGCGATCAGCTCGCCCACCTCGCGCACCGAGGTGGGGGTGCCGGTGCCGACGTTGACGGTCTCCCCGACGACGCCGTCCTCCACCAGGGCGAGCGCGGTCGCCATGGCGATGTCGTCGACGTGGACCAGGTCCCGCACCTGCACCCCGCCGCCGTTGAGGCGCATCGGCAGTCCGAGCCGGGCGTGCATCGCCAGCCAGGCGACCATCCAGGAGTGGCTGCCGGGCTTGACTATCTGGGGGTCCCCGTAGACGGAGAAGTAGCGCAGGATCGAGAACTCGACCCCGGCGGCGCCCAGCAGCAGCCGGGTCTGGTGCTCCGCCCACAGCTTGGAGTTGGCGTAGACGGACAGCGGGTGCGGCGGCTGGTCCTCCTGGAAGACCTGCGGCCCGTCGGCGGGGGCGGTGCCGTTGCCGTACACGGCGGCGGAGGAGATCAGCACCAGTCGGCGCACCCGGGCGGCCGCCGCCTCCTCCAGGACGACCTCGGTGCCCTCGATGTTGGCCTTGAACGCGATGTCGGGTCTGCGGGTACAGGCCGCGACGTCCGCGAACGCCGCCGCGTGGACGACGCGTTCGGCACCGGCCAGCGCGTCGCGCACCAGCGCCCGGTCACGGATGTCCCCCACCACCAGACGGGTGGCGGTCCGCGGGCTGCCGAACAGCTCGTGGACGGATTCCGGATAGGCGTCCATCCGGTCCAGCACGGTCACCTCCGCCCCGACCCCGCGCAGCAGGGCGGTCAGCCTGCTGCCGACCAGGCCCGCGCCGCCGGTGACCACGATCCGGGAGCCCCGCAGTTTCTCCAGTCGGGAAGACCCGGATTCACCTGAGGCGATGGCCCCGTCGTCGGTCTTCACGCTCATACGGACTCCTCTTTCGGTGATACGTATGGGATGCAGCGCAGACAGCATGAACGATCATCGTCGGCCCTAACCAGGGGGTCTTTTCGGCGCTTGAGGGGCCGTCGAGGATCCTTTCTTAATTTCCGAAATTCGCCACTGCCGCTGGACGGGCGCGGAAAACGCGACTACCGAGGAATTCGGTCTTCCCGTGAACTCCCCGGCCGGTCGGCGGGCACCAGAGCACGGAGGACCTGTGACGCGTTATCGCATCAGCGGCGCGGTGATGACCCACCCCAAGCGGCTGCCCGCCGCCGAGGCACTGGCCCGGTCGGCGCCGCCCGGCGCGCTGCGCGTGGTGATGGACCCGGACCCCGGCGGGCGTCCGTCGGTGCTGCGCACCGCGCTGGCGGCCTGGTCGTCCATCGAGGAGGGCGCGACCCATCAACTCGTCATCCAGGACGACATGATCCTGTCGGAGACGTTCTTCGCCCGGGTGCGGGAGGCGGTCGCCCGGCGCCCGGACGCGGCGCTGGCGCTGTTCGCGCTCTGGGACTCCCGCAACGGCGCGGCGGTGCGGCTGGGGGCCATGGCGGGGGCGCGCTGGGTGCGCGCGGTCAACGAGTACTTCCCCTGTGTGGCGGTGGTGCTGCCGCGCGCGGTGGCGGCCGGTTTCGTGGCGTACGGCCGGGAGCGGCTGGACGCCTGGCCGGACGACATCCTGATGCTGCACCACCTGCGGCGGCGGCGGATCCCGGCCTACGTCTCGGTGCCGAGCCTGGTGGAGCACGACGACCGGGGCAGCATCTCCGGCAACGCGTTCCGGGGGCCCCGGCGGGCGGTGTGCTTCCTGCCGGACGCGCCGACGGCGGACGAGGGGCCGGTGCTGGAGGAGCTGGGGGTGGTGCCCTTCCTCAAGAACGGGACCGCCCAGTGCGTGGTCCGGGTGCCGGGTCCGGGGCCGGAGCGCTGGCTCCATCTGGAGAGCGCGGACTACCTGGCGGGGCTCGGAGTGGACGTGGACCGCTATGAACCGGCCAAAGTCGAGTTGACCGAAGCCCCCGATCCGGAGGTCGCGCGGGGTACCTGGCTGACCGCTTTCACCATGGGATTCGCCCATCGGCGGGAGGGCCGGGGCGAGGACATATCCCGGACAGCCGCCAGCACCGAGGCGCTCGCCACCCTGGGACCGGGCGGGATGAGCCACCGGCACGGCGAGGAGCGGATCGCGGAACTGCGGGCGGGGCTCGCGGAGATCGCCGCCGCCGGGGTCGCCGCCGGGCTGGAGGCCGGGGGCACCGTGGGTCCGCGTCCGGCGCGGGCCGGGCGGCCGGTCACGGTGCTGGGGGCGGCGAGTCCGCTGGGCGAACACCTGACGCGCGGGCTCACCGACCGGGGTCACCGGGTGGTGCTGCCGGTCGCGGGCGGGGCCGGGGCGGTCCGGCCGGAGCGGGGTCCGCTGGTCGATCTGCGGCCGCTGGCCCGGACGGTGGACCCGGCGGTGCTGGTCCGGTACCCCGACGGCACCGCCGTCACCCTGCGGACCGGTGATCTGTACGGGCCGGGCTGCTCCCCGCGCACCCCGGTCGGACGGATGGTGTGGAGCGCGCTGCGCAGCCACCCGGTGACGCTCACCGATCCGCCCGCCCCGCCGACGCGTCCGCTGCACACCCGGGACCTGGTCGACGCGGTGGACCGGGTGCTGGTGGACCGTCCGGCGGCCGGGGCGTACGCGCTGACCGACCCGGCCGGGGTCCCGGCGCGGGAGTTGGCGGAGGCGGTGCTGTCGGCGGTGCGTCCGGTGGGGACGGAGACGGTGGCCGCCCCGGCGCGGTCGGCCGCCGTCGTCGGCGGCGTGCGGTCCGGAGCCCGGGGGACGGCAGGGGTCCCGGTGGAGGCTCCCCGGCTCCCCGGCTGGAAGCCCACCGTGGACCTCCACCGGGGGCTGCACACCTTCATGCAGTGGCTGGCGTACGAGGGGCTCGGGCTCGCCGCCGAATGATTCCGGCCGTCCCGCCTTTTCCGTCGGCCGACGGGAAAGGCGGGGCGGAACGGTCGGCGTTCCGTGCGCGGCCCGGCGCGCTCCGTGTCCGAGCGGGGGCGGCGGACCCCCGGAAGGCGATTTGATGGCCGTTGAATTCCAGCCAACCGCGACGGAGGACGTGTGAAGCGGCGGGCGATATTCCAGGTGAAAAACGGGTTAATTCTCGGGTGATCCGCTGGCGCGGGGGCGAGGTTCGGCCGTAGTCGCGTGAACTCCGCCCGTGGCCCGGACGGGTGCGGCAGAGTCGGTGATCCACGCGGGCCCGGCGCGACTCGCCGACCGTCCGCCCGGTCCTGTGTCCCCCACCAGGAGGCCCGATGTCCCCCCGTTCGCGTCTGTCGCGTCCGCTGCGCGTCACCCTCACCGTCGCCCTGCCGCTCGCCCTCGTCGGCGGCATCGCCGTGACGGCGACCGCCACCGTCACCGAAGGGGACTCCCGGAAGGAAGCCCGGGTGCCCGAACTGGTCAGCTCCGCGACGCTGGACGAGATACCGCTCGCGGAGTTCAGCAACTCGCTGATCCCCGGCTCGGTGAGCAACGACCGGGGCGTCCACCTCGGGATCGGCAGCGACCTCTACCCGGCGGACCGGCCCGGGGAGTTCTGGGCGCTCACCGACCGCGGCCCCAACGGGCTGATCACCGTGGCCGGGAAGAAGCGCCGGACGTTCGCCGTACCGGAGTTCAACCCGGCGATCGTCCGGGTGAAGGTCGAGGGCGAACGGGTGCGGGTGCTGGACGCGCTGCCGATCACCACCCGGTCCGGCAAGCCGGTCACCGGACTGCCCAACCAACTCTCCCGTGACGAGGCCCCGTTCACCTTTGACGCGGGCACGGCGCTGGACGTCAACCCGAACGGCCTCGACACCGAGGGCCTGGCCCGGGGAGCCGACGGGACGTTCTGGCTGGTGGACGAGTACAGCCCGTCGCTGATCCACGTCTCCGCCCGGGGCAAGGTGCTCGCCCGTTACGTGCCCGAGGGGCTGAAGCTGCGCGGCGCCGACTACCCGGTGATCGAGGCGCTGCCGTCGATCCTGCTGAACCGCAAGCAGAACCGGGGCTTCGAGGCGCTGACCGTGCTGCCCGGCGGCGATCTGGTGATCGCCGTGCAGAGCCCGCTGCTGGTGCCCGACAAGGCCGCCGGGGAGGCGTCGCGCAATCTGCGGCTGCTGCGCTTCTCCCCCGAGGAGGGCGAGGTCACCGGCGAGTACGCCTACCGGGTGGACCCGGTGAACGTGGTGGACCCGGCGGAGCACGACCAGTCGGAGCTGAAGGTCTCCGCGCTGGTCCCGGTGGGCCCGAGGACCGTCCTGGTCCAGGAGCGCACCGACCGCACCGCCCGGCTGCACCGGGTGACCCTGCCGACCGACGAGGGCATCCTCGACAGCCGCTGGGACGACGTCACCACCTCCCCCAGCTACGAGCAGACCGAGGACCTCGCCGCCGCCGGGGTCGACGTCCTCGCCAAGGACCTCGTGGTGGACCTCGGCAAGATCCCCGGCGTGCCGGGCAAGGTCGAGGGCGCCGCGCTGGTGGGCCGGGACACCCTGGCGCTGATCAACGACAACGACTTCGGGATGAGTGACGGCCCCGACGCGTTCGACCAGAACGGCAGGCTGCGGGACAGCGGGCTGAACACCCGGATCACCCATGTGAAGCTGCCGGAGGCGCTCCGCCGCCGCTGAGCGGAGACCACCGCCCCGGGGCGCCCGGACACCCGGACGTCCACCCGCCGGACGCCCGGCCGGGCCGAACACCCGGACCCGCACGTACCGCCCGCCCCGCCGTCGTCATCGTCGCGCGGGGCGGGCGACGGCGCGTCCGGGGCGCACGCACGGGTCCGGGTCCGGGTGTCCCGTCCAGCGGCCCGGCGCCGTCCGGCCGTTCCCCCTGGCGCGGCGCGGAGAAGGCCGTCAGCGGGGCGCGTCCGGCGCGGGCCGACGCCTCGTACGGCGTGGAGCCGGAGAGAGCCCGGCGCTCAGCCGGACTGATCCGTGTTCCGCCGGGGGTGGACCCAGGGGAAGAGCCCGGTGAGCGCCAGCAGCACCCCGTACAGCACGGCCGCCGCCCACCACGATCCGAGCGGGCCCAGGGCCGCCACCAGCAGCCCGGGGACGATCCCCAGCGGGACCGCGCAGAGCGGCGGGCGCCACCGGACGGTGGCGGCGAGGTACAGCGGCAGCGCGACGGCGAGCGCGTAGGCGAGACCCGTGACGACGGCCCAGGAGGTGCGGTCCGTCAGGACGTACCCGCTGGAGGTGAGGGTCTGGACCGCGCGGCTGACGGCCGTTCCCCAGGCCCCGCCCTCCACGGCGAACGCGGTCGTGACCCGGCTCAGCAGGAACACCGTCACGCCCAGCGCGGCCAGCGCCAGCCCGGAGACCGTCAGCCGCGTCGCCACGCCCCGCCCCCGGAACACCAGGAAACCGAGCCGGACCAGCAGCGGGACCACCAAGGCGAGGACCACCCCGTGTCCGGGCGCCGAGAAGCCCTGGTCGGTGCTCGCGGAGACCGCCGTCCACAGCGCCACGGCGATGAGCGCCGTCCGGCCGGGGGCCAGCAGCACCAGCAGCGGGCCGAGGCAGAGCAGCGGCTTGAGGAGCCCCGCCACCAGGTGCACCGGACGCGCCCACCAGACCCGGGACGGCTGGAGGGCGGGCCAGGCGAGCAGCCCGGCGCGCAGCGCGGTGCGGCGCGGGGCGCGGGCCTTGAGCAGGTGGCCGACCGACTCGGCGCCGGTCTTGCGGAACTCCTCGACCGCCTCGTGGAACAGCTCCGGGGTGTTGACGGGGACCACCCGCAGCGGACCGGCGGGCGGTTCGTCCCCGTCCGGGGAGAGCGCCCGGACCAGCGGGAGTTCCTCGGTGAGGACGCCGCGCTGGCGCACGGCGGTGAGGACGTGGCGGACCCGGTCCCAGGTGTCGAGCGCGGGGGCGGCGGCCCAGATCCGGCCGAGGAGTTCGGCCGCCGTCGCCGGGGCGGGCACCGGCGGCCCGCCCGGGGGCGCCACCCCGCCCTGGGGAAGCAGCGCGTTCAGCTGCGGCGCGAAGTCGGCGGCGAGCCGGGCGATCAGCACGGCCTCGTCGGGAACGGCCCCGTCGCGAACAGGTCCGTACCGCTTCGCCAGCCGCTCGTCGGTGGCGATGACCGAGACCAGGGAGGCGGTGGCGTCGAGCCGTCCCCAGGTCCAGTCGCCCAGCCGCCAGCGGGCGCTGAGGAAGGCGGCGAAGTTGTTCAGCTGGTTGCCGCTGAGCTTCGCGGCGACCAGTTCCCGGGGGGTGGTGGGGGCCCCGTGCTCCGAGTCCAGCACGGTGTCCGTCGCCCAACTGCGGGTGGCCGCCGAGACGGTGTGCAGCCGGATGTCGGTCACCTCGGCCAGCGGGTCGGGGCGCAGCGCCCCGAGCAGCACCTCGGTGGCGGCCAGCGCGGTGCGGGTCAGCGGGGGCCCTCCGGCGGCGGCCGTGCGCAGGGCGCCGAACCCCGGGACGCCGTCCGGGGCCACGTTCCCGATCTCCACGCCCGTCTCGGCGATCCGGTCCCACAGGTCCTGGTAGGGGGCGGCGGGCCAACCGGTGCCGGGTGCTCCCTGTCCCGGGAAGTCCGGCCCGGGACCGAGGGTGTCCGGGTCGGGCTCCCCGGGACCGGGGGCGGACGTGCCGGGGGCGGGGCCGCCGGAAGCGGACGCGCCGGGAGCCGGAGTACCGGACGCGGAAGTGGCGGAGGCGGCAGTGCCGGACGCGGTGAAGGCGGCGGACCCGGTGGGGGCGGAGGCAGCGGAGGTGGGGGCGGAGGCGGTGGCGGCAGCAGGGGCGGACGCGGTGGCTATGGCGATCTTCCCGGCGAGTTCCCCGGCCCAGCTCTCCCACTCCGCCGGATCGGCCGGGAGGGTCCGCCGCAGGGCCGCCAGCCGGGTCGAGGCCCGGGCCACCAGGTCCACGGGATCGCCGGGGACCCCGGTGGCGGTGGCGGCGGCGAAGGCGTGCAGCAGCAGCCGGTCCCGGGCGGCGACCGTGGTCGCGACGACCAGCCGCAGGGCGTAGAGCCGTCGCCACAGACAGGTGTGATCGGGGGGCGGCCCGTCCACGGCCATCTCGCAGGCGCGCAGCCAGTCCATCAGCAGCCGCACCGCGCGGGCCGGGCCGAGCGGGGTGCGCAGGGCTCCGGGCAGTTCGTCGACCGGGGGCGGGAGGGCCGGAGCGGGCTCCAGGACCAGGGCTCCGGCGTGCTGGCGGAGCGCCGCGAGCAGGGTCACCGAGGCGTCCCCGCCCGCCACGTCGAGCGCGTCCAGAGGGCCGGGGACGGACGGCAGGGGGAGCGGATCGGGCCCGGTGACCTCGGCCGGGTCCTCCAGCAGCCGGGCGGTCCGGTCGGCCTCGGCGGCGCCGACCGCCTCCCGGTGGTCGCCGCCCCGGGGGCCCGCCGCCAGGAACAGTCCCAGCAGGGTGTCCGGCAGGACCCGGGCGGTGCCGCGCTGCCGGGCCGTACCGGCGGTGGCGGCGCGCAGTTCCCGTACGTCGTCGAGGAGGGACTCGGCGCCCGCCTTCATCCCGAAGGACGCCCCGAGGGTGCGCAGCAGCCGGGTGACGCGCCGTCCGCCGCGCCCGGCCCCGGAGGGGTCGGCGGTCGGCGGGAACGGCGGGACGGGCTGGAGGAACAGCAGCCAGCGGTCGGGCCGCCGGGTGACGGGGGCGCCCGCGATCGCGCGGACGGCCCAGGCGACGGGGATGTTGTCCAGCAGTCCGCCGTCGAGGAGTTCCACCCGGCCGCCGAGCCCGGGGTCGGGGCAGCCGGTCTCGCTGCTGACGCCCCGGAGGTCCACCGCCTCGACGCCGCCCGCCGGGTGCGCGGCGACCCGGGGGCGCCCCGGTTCGAAGGCACCCGGATAGGAGGAGGAGCAGCGGGCCGCGTAGGCCAGCCGGTCGAGGGCGGCGGAGACGTCCCCGTCGTCGTAGAAGTCGGTGAGGGCGTCCTGCGTGACGGTGGAGGTGGCCCGGTGGCGGAAGCGGAAGTACGCCTGGGAGCGGCCGGTCAGGAGCGGTGCGCCGAGGGAGGGCCGGGCCCAGTCCCGGCGGGGGTGGAGCCTGCTGCTGGTGATGATCAGCCGCAGGGACTCCACGGGGGTGGGGCGCGACGGTTCCGGCCGGGCGACCAGTTTCCCCATGACGGCGCGCAGCCGCCGGTGGAACGCCCCGTCGCCGTCGAGCAGCGAGTCCGGCACCCGGAAGGGCCGGGAGCGGCGCAACAGGCCCTCCAGATCGCCCAGTCGGAGCCAGAGGTCGCGCACGCCACTGCCGAAGGGCATGCCGTGGACGAGGTGCGAGGCCAGCAGGACGGCGTTGAGGCCGCCCGCGCTGGTCCCGGCGAGGACGTCGATCTCGGCGCGTTCGTAGTCGCAGTACCGGAGCAGTCCGGCGTAGAAGTCCGACGGGGGCTCCTCCGGGGAGGCCGTGGGGGCCGCGTCGCGCAGCGCGGCCATCTCCTGGCAGGCGCCGCCCATCCAGACCGCGAGGCTGACGCCGCCGCGCATCGCGAGGGCGAGCCGCAGTTCCTTGGCGTGCCGGGCCGGGGAGGCGGGGTCCGGGCCCGGGTCGCTCGTCTCCATGGGCCCAGGGTGGGGGCACGGGGCGCCGGTCCCGGGGAGGCTCCCCGCCCGTACCGCCGGACGGATGCGGGCCGGGCCGGAGACGGATACGGGTGAAGCCGTGAACCGTGGGGGAGGCGGTAGCGGGAAGGCGTCAGTCCAGATAGCCCCGGAGCTGTTCGGCCAAGGCGTGGTCGCGGAGCTTGCCGAGGGTCTTGGACTCGATCTGCCGGATGCGTTCCCGGGTGACGCCGAAGAGGCGGCCGATCTCCTCCAGGGTGCGGGGCCGTCCGTCCTCCAGGCCGTAGCGGAGCTGGACGACCTTGCGCTCCCGTTCGCCGAGGGTGGAGAGCACGGCGTCGAGGTGTTCGCGCAGCAGCAGGAAGGCCGCCGACTCGACCGGCGAGGCGGCGTCGCCGTCCTCGATCAGATCGCCCAGCGCCACGTCCTCCTCCCCCACCGGGGCGTGCAGCGAGACGGGTTCCAGAGCGAGGCGCAGCACCTCGCCGATCCGTTCCGGCGGCAGCCCGAGCTGGGCGCCGATCTCCTCGGGGGTCGGCTCCCGACCGCTCTCCTGGAGCATCCGGCGCTGGAGGCGGACCACCCGGTTGATGAGTTCGACGACGTGGACCGGGACCCGGATGGTGCGGGCCTGGTCGGCGAGGGCGCGGGACATGGCCTGCCGGATCCACCAGGTGGCGTAGGTGGAGAACTTGTACCCCCGGGTGTAGTCGAACTTCTCCACCGCGCGGATCAGTCCGAGGTTGCCCTCCTGGACGAGGTCCAGCATGGTCAGCCCCCGGCCCGCGTACCGCTTGGCGACGGAGACCACGAGCCGGAGGTTGGCCTCGATGAGGCGCCGTTTGGCGGTGCGGCCGAGGACGACGAGCCGGTCGAGGTCGCCCGCGAGCCGGGTGTCGAGGTCGGGGGCGGTGCGCAGCCGCTCCTCGGCGAACAGCCCGGCCTCCACCCGGCGGGCGAGTTCGACCTCCTCGGCGGCGGAGAGCAGCGGGACCCGGCCGATCTCCCTCAGGTACTGGCGGAACAGGTCGGCGGGGGAACCGCCGTCCGGGGCGGTGGCCGCGGGGGCGCGCCGGGGGCGGGCGGAGGGCGCCGGGCCCTCGGGGGCGCCGGAGGCCCCGGCGTCCGGGCGGGCCGGGGACGGCACCGCCCCGGACGCGCGGGCGGGGCGGTCCTGGCCGGTCGGGGGCGCGGTGCCGTCCGGCGGGGACATCAGCACGGCGGGCAGCACGGCGGGCGCGGGCGACGGGGCGGGGGTCTGGGTCTGCACGGCGGCGACCTCCAAGGGGTTCGCTGCTCGGACGACGGAAGACGGACGGGGGGACGACGACCGACGGACGACAACCGGAGGGGACGACGACCGGCGGACGGAACGGGAACGAAGCGCTGGGGACGGAGAACGAGGAGCGGCGGACGGCGAACTGCGGGCTGCGGGCTGCGGGCTGCGGGCTGCGGGCTGCGGGCTGCGGGCTGCGGGCTGCGGGCTGCGGGCTGCGGGCTGCGGGCTGCGGGCTGCGGGCTGCGGGCTGCGGGCTGCGGCGGGACAACGGATGGGGCGGGGCCAGGGGACGGGTGACCCAGGGGGACGGCGGGTCGCGGAGCACGGGCTGCGGGGCGACGGGCTGCGGTGGCGACGGGCTGCGGTGGCGACGGGGGCGGCGGGGCGACAGCGGCGAGGGCGGGGCGGCGGGAAAGCGGGCGCGCCGCCGTCCGCCGTGCGCGGTGGGCGGTGGGCGGAACCGCGGGGGTGAGGGGTCCGTCATGACGTCGGGGACGGACCGGCCGGGCTCCGGAACTCGGGAGCCGTCCCAGTGTGCTGTACGACACATCGCCGCCACGAGGGGCGTGCGGGGACTTTTTGAGCCCTGTGGGTGACCACCCGGTCACCCACAGGGCTCACCGGCGCCCCGGGGGTCGCCTACAGCGCTTCCGCGCCCCGCTCGCGCAGGGACTGGTCGTACTGCTGGAGCACCCACAGCTCGTTCTGGACGGCGGCGAGGTGGGCCGGGTCGCCGCCCTGGCCGAGCCGGGCCAGCGTGGACTGGATGTCCCGGACCCGTCGCTCCACGGCACGGCGGCGGACGGCCACCAGCTGCTCCCCCGCGTACACCTCGTCCACGGTCCGGCGCATGATCGCCTCGACGGCCAGTTCGGTGACCATCGCGCGGACCCGGTCGTCGGGGGCGGCCTCCCGGACCCGGACCAGGTACGCCTGCGAGTCCCCGACGCCCCGGTCGGCGCCGCCCGCCTCGATCACGGCCTCCCGGACGGCCGCGTAGGGCTCGGCGGTGAACTCGTCGACCCCGTAGGCGTCGAACGCCGGGGAGACCAGTTCGGGGCGCTGGAGGGCGAGCTTGAGGAGTTCGCGTTCGGTGGCGTGCACCGGGTTGCGCAGATTGAGGGCGGGGCCCTGCGCGCGGCGGGGGGCGGCGTCCTCGTGGACGGGGGGCCGGGAGCGGTCCGCGCCGGGGGCGGGGGCGCCGCCCCGGCTCCGGGCCCACTGGGCGAGCTGGCTGATCCGTTTGACGACGAACTGGGTGTCGAGGATGCCGACGAGCCCCGCGAGCTGGACGGCGACCTCGTGCTGGGAGGCGCTGTTCTTGATCCGGGCGACCACCGGGGCGGCCTCGTCCAGGGCGGCGGCGCGTCCGGCCGGGGTGTCGAGGTCGTAGCGGGCGACGATCTGCCGCAGCGCGAACTCGAACAGCGGGGTGCGGGGCTCGGCCAGCTCGGCGACCGCCTGGTCGCCCCGGGCCAGCCGCAGGTCGCAGGGGTCCATCCCGTCGGGGGCGATGGCGATGTACGTCTCGGCGGCGAACTTCTGGTCGTCCTCGAAGGCGCGCAGCGCGGCCTTCTGTCCGGCCGCGTCCCCGTCGAAGGTGAAGATCACCCGGGCCGAGCCGTTGTCCATCAGCAACCGGCGCAGGATCTTGATGTGGTCGCCGCCGAAAGCGGTGCCGCAGGTGGCGATGGCGGTGGTGACCCCGGCGAGGTGGCAGGCCATGACGTCGGTGTAGCCCTCGACGACGACGGCCCGGCTGGACTTGGCGATCTCCTTCTTGGCGAGGTCGATGCCGTAGAGGACCTGGGACTTCTTGTAGATCGCCGTCTCGGGGGTGTTCAGGTACTTGGGGCCGTTGTCGTCGTCGCGGAGCCTGCGGGCGCCGAAGCCGACGACCTCGCCGGAGATGTCGCGGATCGGCCACATCAACCGGCCCCGGAAACGGTCGATGGGGCCCCGGCGGCCCTCCTGGGAGAGCCCGGAGAGCAGGAGTTCCTTGTCGCTGAAGCCCTTGCCGCGCAGATAGCGGGTGAGGTGGTCCCAGCCCGCGGGGCTGTAGCCGACGCCGAAGTGGGCGGCGGCGTCCTGGTCGAAGCCGCGCTCGGCGAGGAACTTCCGGCCGATCTCCGCCTCGGGGTGGGCGTCGAGCTGTTCGGCGTAGAACCCGGCGGCGATCTTGTGGGCCTCCACCAGCCGGATGCGCTCCCCGCGCTGGTGGCTGGGGTTGTAGCCGCCCTCCTCGTAACGCAGGGTGATGCCCGCGGTACCGGCGAGCCGCTCCACGGCCTCCGAGAAGGAGAGGTGGTCGACCTTCATCACGAACGTGATGGTGTCGCCGCCCTCCTGGCAGCCGAAGCAGTGGAAGAGCCCCTTGGCCGGGCTGACCTGGAACGAGGGCGACTTCTCGTCGTGGAAGGGGCACAGGCCCTTCAGATTGCCGCCCCCGGCGTTGCGCAACTGGAGGTACTCGGAGACGACGGCGTCGATCGGGACCGCGTCCCGAACCGCCTTCACGTCCTCGTCGTTGATCCTGCCCGCCACGACCGTGATTCTACGGCGGCCCGCCGACACTCCCGTCCCACCCGCCGCCCGGACGGCGGGTGGGAGGAGTGCTGGGCGGTGGGCGGGAGGAGCACTGGGCGGTGGGCGGGAGGGTCCGCGCGGCGGGCGGGAGGGGTGCTGGGCGGCGGGTGGGAGAGGTGCTGCGCGGTGCGGAGGTCAGTCCGCGTCCGGCGGCGGCAGCAGCGACTCCAGCGGGACGGACGGGTCGGCGAGGGCCTCGGGGTCCACCCGGGCGCCGGAGCGGATGAGGTCCTGGACCGGTCCGGTGACGTCCCACACATTGACGTTCATGCCCGCCAGCACCCGGCCCCCGGACAGCCAGAAGGCGATGAACTCGCGCCGTCCGGCGTCCCCCCGGATCACCACCTGGTCGTAGGAGCCGGGCGGCGCCCAGCCGGAGTACTCCAGGCCCACGTCGTACTGGTCGGAGTAGAAGTAAGGCAGCCGGTCGTAGACGACCTCCCGGCCGAGCATCGCGCGGGCCGCCGCCGGGCCGCCGTTCAGGGCGTTCGCCCAGTGCTCGACCCGGATGCGGCGGTCGAACAGCGGATGGTGGACGGAGGCGATGTCCCCGGCCGCGTGGACGTCCGGGTCGGAGGTGCGCAGCGCCGCGTCCACCGCCACGCCGCCGCCCTCGGCCGGGTCGACCAGTTCCAGTCCCGCCGCCTGGGCCAGGGAGACCCTCGGCACGGCGCCGATCGCGGCGAGCACGTCGTGCGCCGGGTGCTCCTCGCCGTCGTCGGTGCGGACCGCGAGGACCACCCCGTCCTGGCCGACGATCTCGGTGAGGGAGGCGTCGAAGTGGAACCGGACCCCGTGCTCGCGGTGCAGATCGGTGAAGAGCTGGCCCAGCTCCGGGCCGAGCACCCCGTGCAGCGGGGTGGGTCCCCGGTGCACCACCGTGACCTCGGCGCCGTAGCCACGGGCCGCCGCCGCGACCTCCAGCCCGATCCAGCCCGCGCCCGCGATCACCAGATGGCCGTTGTCCCGGCCGAGGCCCGTGAGCACCTGCCGCAGCCGCTCCGCGTGGGCGAGGCGCCGCAGGTGGTGGACGCCGACGAGGTGCGTCCCGGGCACGTCCAGACGGCGCGGTTCGGCGCCGGTGGCCAGCAGCAGCTTGTCGTACGCGATGGCGGTGCCGTCGCCGAGCCGGACCGTCTTCGCGGGCCGGTCGATCCGCTCCACGGTCTGCCCGAGGTGGAGTTCCACGTCGTGCCGGGCGTACCAGGCCGGTTCGTGGACGAGGACGCCGTCCCGTTCGGTCTTGCCGAGCAGATAGCCCTTGGACAGCGGCGGTCGCTCGTAGGGGTGGTCGCGTTCGTCGCCGATCAGGATGACCCGGCCGGAGAAGCCCTCGGCGCGCAGGGTCTCGGCCGCCTTGGCGCCCGCGAGCCCTCCGCCGATGATGACGAACGTCTGATCCTCGTCGACCACGTGATGCCTCCTCATGAGCGTGCCGCCAGGGTGAGCGTCCCGCACGGGGCGGGTCGCGGGAAGGGCGGCTGACCCGATCGGGCCAGCGCCTCCCGCCGTGCGGCACCACGCGCGGTACCGGGGATTCCGCCCGCCGTGCCCTGGTCGTTGCGTGCCCCGGCCGCACGGCGTTCAGTCCCCGGAGGGCCGGATCGGCACCGGTCGGGGGGTGCCGGGCCCCGGCCGGTGGACGAACGGGGGTCCGGACGGCGGGGCGGACGGCGGGGCGCGGGGGCGGTGACCGTGGCCCCGTCCCGGCCCGGCCGAACAGGTCCGGACGGGCCGGAACGGAACGGGTCCGGACGGGCCGGTGCCGTCAGCGGGCGGTCAGCCGGGCGTGCAGGGCGGCGGCGGAGGCGTCGGTGAGGGAGGCGATCTGGTCGACGATGACCCGCTTGCGGGCGCGGTCGTCGGGGGCCCGCTCGAACAGCGCGCGGAACTGCGGGTCGAGGCCGTCCGGGGCGCGCCGGACGAGCGCCTCCGCCAGCTCCGCGACGACCACCCGCTGACCGGCCCGGATGCGTTCCTGGTCGGCGCGCTGCATCACGTACCGGTCGGCGACGGCCTTGAGGACCGCGCACTCCAGGACCGTTTCGCGGGGGACGACCAGCGAGGCGGCGTAGCGGGTGAGCCGGACTCCGGTGCGGTCCGGGTCCCAGCGGGCCCGGGTGGCGTCCTCGGCGGCGAGGCAGAAGCGGCCGATGAGCTGGCTGGTGGCGTCCTTGAGACCGGCCTGGGCGACCGCCGAGCCGTCGTAGCCGTGCGGCCACCACTCCTGGCCGAGCAGCCGGTCCAGGGCGGCGGCGAGTTCCTCCGGACCGGTACCGGCGGGGGCGTAGCGGCGGGCCGCGACCGCGAAGACGTCCCGCCGTTCGGGCGCGGAGCGCAGCGCGTCGGGGTCGACGTGCCCGGCGTGGAGTCCGTCCTCCAGGTCGTGGACCGAGTAGGCGACGTCGTCGGACCAGTCCATGACCTGGGCCTCGAAGCAGACGCGGCCCTCGGGGGCGCCCTCGCGGACCCAGTCGAAGACCGGGCGGTCGTCCTCGTAGACCCCGAACTTCGGGGAGGCCGGGTCCCGGGGGTGGCCGCCGCGCGGCCAGGGGTACTTGGTGGCCGCGTCCAGGGCCGCCCGGGTCAGGTTGAGGCCGACGCTCACCGGCTCGGCGCCCGGGGCGGCGCCGGGCGGCGGGGCGAAGCGCTTGGGTTCGATCCGGGTGAGCAGCCGCAGCGACTGGGCGTTGCCCTCGAAGCCGCCGCAGTCGGCCGCCACCTCGTTGAGGGCCTGTTCGCCGTTGTGGCCGAACGGGGGGTGGCCCATGTCGTGGGCGAGGCAGGCCGCCTCCACCAGGTCGGGGTCGCAGCCCAGGGCCGCGCCCAGCTCCCGGCCGACCTGCGCGCACTCCAGGGAGTGGGTGAGCCGGGTGCGGGGGCTCGGGTCCCAGGCGGGACCAGCGCTGCCGGGGGTGACCACCTGGGTCTTGCCCGCGAGCCGGCGCAGCGCGGCGGAGTGCAGGACCCGGGCCCGGTCGCGCTGGAACGCGGTGCGCCCCGGCCGTTTGTCGGGCTCCACCGCCCACCGGGCCGTGTCGTCCGGGTCGTAGGGGAGCGCGCCGGGTTCGGGACGGGGTGTGCGTGCTGCTGCCATGCCCCGACGGTAACCGGAGGGACCGACAGGGGCGCGGGGCCGGTGCGGGCCGGTGCGGGCCGGACCGGGGCCGGTGGGACCGTCCGCCCGGTGCCCGGTCGAGGGGGTACGGGCCGCTCGGCGGAGGGGCCCGTCCGGCCTGGGGGGACGGGGCCCCCGTACGGGACGCGGACCCCGTGCGGGACCTCCGCCGGGCCCCGCACCGGCGGCGGACCGTCCGGTCAGGGCGCGGGGGTGCGGGTGCGGGCCCGGTCGTGGGCGAGCCAGTCGCCCCCGGGTATCGGGACGCCCGCGCGGCGCAGCCGGTCGGCCACCGGGGCGGCGGCGAGGTAGACCCAGGCCCGGGCGGTGGTGCCGTCCGGGAGGGAGACGTCCCGGGTCAGCCGGTCGTACTCGTTGCGCGGATCGCCGGGTCCCGCGTAGTCCTCCAGCTCGTCGAGGGCGGCGAGCAGTGCCGGGTAGTCGGCGGGACGGGCGGTGACGAGTTCGCCGAGCACCTCGGAGGGGGCCGGGGCGGGGAGGGCGTAGGGGTAGCCGGGGCCGTCGTAGAGGGCGGCGCCGGTGAGCCGGGCGGGAACGGCGGCGGCGACCGCGTCCCGCAGATGGCTGTCGTGGTAGGTGCCGCCGGGGCGCAGGGTGCCGTACACGAAGAAGGGCAGCGGGGCGGTGCCCCGCGGGTCGTGGCCGCCCTGCGGGTCGCTGGTCATGTCGGTGGGCCCGTCCTCTCGTCGGTGGCGGAGGCGGGCCCGGCGCCCCGGCCTCCGGTGCGATTGTCACCGTCGGCCGGGGCGGGGCGGAAGCCGGGGTCAGGTCCGGTAGGGGCGCTTGTCCCGGCCCTCCCGCAGGGTCAGGCCCCACCAGGTGAGCTGGTCGAGCAGGGTCTTGGCGGCGGCCACCGGCCCGGCGGGGTCCCGCAGCCGTCCGGAGTCGTCGAACAGGGCCCCGGCGTGGGCGAAGGAGACCGTGTCGCGGACGGTGACGGTGTGCAGTTCGGCGAGGACCTGGCGGAGGTGCTCCACCGCGCGCAGTCCGCCGGAGATCCCGCCGTAGGAGACGAAGCCGACGGGCTTGGCGTGCCACTCGGCGTAGTGCCAGTCGATGAGGTTCTTGAGGGCGGCGGGGAAGGAGTGGTTGTACTCGGGGGTGAGCACCACGAACGCGTCGGCGGCGGCGAGCGCCGGGGTGACCTTGGAGAGTTCGGCGGTGACGTGGGCGGAGGGGCGGCCGGTGAGCGAGGTGGGCAGTTCAACGGCGCCGACGTCCACCAGTTCCGCGCGCAGATCGGGCCGGACGGCGATCTCGTCGAGCAGCCAGCGGGCGATGACGGGCCCGAAGCGGCCCTCCCGGTTGCTGCCGAGGACGACGGCGACCCGCAGGGGCCCGGGACCGTCCGGGGCGGCGGGACCGTCCGGCCCGGCCCCGGGCACGGGGTTCCCGATGGACACGGAGGTCTCCACGGAGTCGGAGGGAACGGAGTCGGTGCGGGAAAGGGGAGCGGCGGGGGAAACGGGGGCGGCGGGGTCGTTCCGCTGGGTGGTCATGGGCGAGAGGTTGTTACCTCGACCAAAGTCGAGGTCAAGTGGCCCTCAGCGGCGGATGGCCCGATCCGGTCGCTCCGCGCCCCGGCCACCGCGTCAGGGCGACCCGCGTCGGCCGCCCGTCACCCGTTCACCGGTATCCGTGCCCGCTCCGTGACGATTTCCCAGGGAACCGCCCTGACCTGCTGAAACAAGGACCCGATCCAGGCCGCCGTCAGCCGTTCGCCGACGTTCGGGACGTCGCGCCGGGAGGCGGGACGGGGCGCGGGGCCGTTCCCTCGTGGTGCGAGGACGTGACCGAAACAGCGGCACTTGGGGGCCGCCGGACGCGTCGGCCGAGGAGTGATCCATGCGCCCTGCCCGTCCGCTGGCCGCCGCCGCGTGCGCCCTCGCCCTCACGGGCCTCGCCGCGGCCCCGGCGCGGGGCGGGGACGGCGGCGGCACCACGCTCTCCCCCGCCGCCGTGGAACCGGGCGACCCGGTGACGCTGCGCACCGACGGCTGCGGGACGGGCACCGCGACGGGCGACGCCAGCGCGGTCGGCGCGGGCGCGGTCGCCCTGGCGCCCGGCGACCGGGGGGAACCCTGGACCGGACGGTTCGAGGTGCCGCCCT
This sequence comes from Streptomyces sp. JNUCC 64, assembly GCF_054484115.1. NCBI lineage: Bacteria > Bacillati > Actinomycetota > Actinomycetes > Kitasatosporales > Streptomycetaceae > Streptomyces > Streptomyces sp. JNUCC 64. Next base: position 5,867,857 of record NZ_CM137015.1, on the reverse strand, counting down.
CCGCGCAGCCCGGCACCTACGAGATCGCCGTGCGGTGCGCGGACGGCACGCTCCGGACGGTGGACCTGGCGGTGGTGCTGGACGGGGCGGCGGCCCTCCCCGCGCATCCGCGGGGACACGTGGACACGGGGGTCGGCGGCGCCCTGGGCCCCGACCCCGCACGGACCGCGGCGGGCGTGGCGGCACTGGCCGTCGCCGCCGCGGGCGGTACCTGGCTCCTGCATCGCCGGGCGAGAGGCGACGGGATCTGACGGACGGACTCCGCCGTCCGACCGGTACCGCCAGCCGCTCCCCCTCCGGTCCCGCGGCCCCTCGCCGGGGCCGGAGGGGGCAGCGAAACGGTTTCAGCGACCCGAGGGGGACCGTCATGCGCACACCCGCCCGCCGGGCCGCCGTCCGGCTCCCGTCGTCCCGCGCCGCCCGGCGGCGCGGGGACGCCCTCATAGCCGGGGGCACCGCGCTGGCCCTGGCCGCCGGGGTGTGGCTGCTGGGCGGCACCGGCGCCCCGCCGCCGCAGCCGTCCGCCGCGCAGTCCGCCCGCGCGCTGCCGGGGGACGCCGGACGGACCGCCGCCGCGCTGCCCCCGTCGCCGCCGGACCGGGTGCGCATCCCCTCGATCGGGGTGGACGCCCCGCTGACGGGTCTGCGGCTGACCGCGGACGGCGGCCTCGACGCGCCGCCGCCCGACCGGCCCGGGCTGGCCGGGTGGTACGAGGCGGGGACCACCCCGGGCGAGCGGGGGACGGCCGTCGTCGCGGGACACGTCGACAACGCGGCCGGGCCCGCCGTGTTCTACCGGCTCGGCGCGCTGGAACGGGGCCGGACCGTGGAGATCGACCGCCGGGACGGCACGGTGGCCGTCTTCACGGTGACCGCCGTCGAGGTCCACCCGGCCGACGACTTCCCCGACGAGCGGGTCTACGGCCCCGCGCCCGGCCCGGAGCTGCGGGTCATCACCTGCGGCGGCCCGTACTCCGAGCGGACCGGGTACACCGGGAACGTGGTCGTCTTCGCCCGGCTGACGGACGTCCGCTGAACCGCGCCGGGTCGACGGCCATCCGCGCGCCCACCGGAGCGGACCGGCCGGGTGGGCGCCGGGCCGCCCGGCGAAGCGCCCCGCCGGGGACCGGACCGGGCCCGGGGCCGGGCCACCAGCCGCCCACCGGACCGGACGGTGTCCACCGGACGGATCGCACCGGAGACCGGGCCGGGTCGGACGTGCGGGTCCGCACCGGGCCGACGGCCACCCGCTCGCGCCCGGCGCACGGACGCCCACCGACCCGGACCGGCCGGGCGTCCACCGCACCGGACCGCCGGAACGGCCACCGGAGACCGGACCGGGCCCGGCCCCGTGACGACGCGCTCCTGACCTGAGGCGGCCCCACCGGACGTCCCCGTCGGCGGACGGGCGGAACACCCGGCACCGACGGCCGGACCCACGGCGCGGGGGTCCCGGCCGCCGTTAGCCGTCCCGCCGCCCTACCGGACCCAGGGCCGGTCCGCCAAGCACCACCGGACCGACGGTGCCACCCGGCCGGTGGACACCCACCGACCGGACCGGGCCGGATCGCACCGGGTCAGGCCAGGCCGGGCCAAGGCGACCGCAGCGCACCCCACCCGCACCCGCAGGCCCGCCGGACCGGGCTGACGGACGTCCGCCGGGCCCGGCGGACGGAGATCCGTCCCGGACGGAGATCCGTCACCGGGCCGGGCGGGCGCGCGTCAGCCGGGAACACCGCCGCGGACCGACCGGGAGCCGACCCGGCCGGGGCCGCCGCTCCCGCCCGCCGGGCGGGAGCAGCGTCAGCTCAGCCGGGAGGCCTCGAACACCGCGCGGGCCTCCGTCGCGTCCAGCCGGGCGCCGATGTCCTGGAGGACGGAGGTGCCGGTGCGCAGCAGTCCGTTGGCGCGGGCGTGCCGGGCGCCGGTGTCGAGCCGGTGCCACAGGAAGGGGTTGTCGGCGAGCACCTTGGGGTCGACCTCGGCCCGGTTGCCGAGGGCGTCCCGCAGCACCAGCCGGGGCTGGAGGCCGTCCCCGTGCCGGACGGAGACCAGCAGATCGGTGGCGACCCGGTGGGTGCGCCACAGGCCCCGCACCGCGAGCCAGCCGGGCCCGGCGGTGACCAGGGGCGGGTGCAGCACGGCGTACAGCAGCAGCGAGAGGGCCGCCCAGAGCGCGGCGCGCGCCACCGTGAGGCTGCCGTTGCCCGCGTCCACCAGGCCGATCAGGGCGAGCAACGCGAGCGCGCAGCACACGGCGTCCCGCCGGTCGGTGGCCCAGCGGCGGTCGGCGGCGACGCGGGGGGCGTGGTCGGGCCCCTGGCGGGTGGTGACCACCGGGTCGAACGCCACCCAGTCGAGCGCCCCGCCGCGCCCCCGGTGCCCCGCGCAGCCGGGGCAGGCCCCGGGGTCCGTGACGCCCGCGGTGCCCGTGGTGCCGTCGTCGGGGTCGTCGCCTTCTTCGTCCTCGTACGAGGTCCTGTCAGATCCCATGCAGGGCACGGTAGAACGACGGCACGGGCGCGTCAGCGGGATTGACGGTTCGCTGACCCACGGGCGCCCAGCCTTGACGAGCCCATGACGGAACGGAAGGCGCGGCGGGCCCGGTCAGCGGCGCCGTCAGGGGGTGGGGGCGGCCGGGGGCGGCGGCCCGGACCCGGTCGCCGGTTCCGGGCCCGGCCAGGTGACCCCGGTCAACCGGACGGACTCCTCCCACAGCCGGGCGGAGGCGCGGTCGTCGGTGGTCCACCGGGCGCGGCGGGCCGGTCCGGGGGCGCCGCGCCAGCCCAGCAGCCGGGGTCCGGTGAACGAGTCGGGCCGCACGCCCGGGGCGGTGGCCGCGTACAGGGTGGGCAGCGCCCCGGCGGCGGCGCTCTGCGCGACGAGCAGGTTGCCCAGTTCGAAGAGGCGGGCCGAGACCCGGCTGCCCCGCATCCGGGGGGCGGCGGACTGGAGGTTGGTGCGGGCGTACCCGGGGTGCGCGGCGGCGGCGACGGTGTCGGCGCCGTGGGCGGCGATCCGCCGGGCGAGTTCGTGGACGAAGAGCAGGTTGGCGGTCTTGGAGCGGCTGTACGCGGTCCAGCGGTGGTAGCCGCGTTCGCCGTTGAGGTCGTGGATGTCGACGTTGGCGGTGTGGTGCATGAGGCTGGAGACGGTGACGGTCCGGGCGCCGGGGGTGGCCAGCAGCAGCGGCGCCAGCCGGACGGTGAGCGCGAAGTGGCCGAGGTGGTTGACGCCGAACTGGGTCTCGAAGCCGTCGGCGGTGAGCCGGTGCGGCAGCGCCATCACCCCGGCGTTGTTGATCAGCAGGTCGAGGCGGTCGTGGCCGTCGAGGAAGGCGTCCGCGAACGCGCGGACGGAGTCCAGGGACGCCAGGTCGAGCGGGGCGCACTCGATGTCGGCGCCGGGGGCGGCGGCCCGCAGCAGGTCCCGGGCGGCGGCGCCGCGCGCCTCGTCGCGGCAGGCCAGCACGGTCCGGGCGCCGCGCCGGGCGAGCGCGCGGGCGGTGTGCAGGCCGATCCCGCTGTTGCCCCCGGTGACGACGGCCGTACGACCGCTCTGGTCGGGGATGTCGTGCTCGCTCCAGCCGTCCATGACGGTGCTCCTCGTGAGGTGACGGGGCTCCCGTCGCGGGGCCACCGGCGGGACGCGCCCATCGGAGCCTGCCCCGGGCCGTGGCGGACCACTCCCCCGCGCGGCCGTCCGGTCCAGGAACGGACGTACGGACCCGGGGGCGGCGACGGTCGACGACGGCGGGGCGCGAACGGGTGCGGGCGGGCGTACGACCGGTGCGCGCCGGTACACGGGCGGCCACGCGCCCGGCGGGCGGAACGGGCGCCGGTGCGCACGCGCCCCGTGGACACCGGTCACCGTCTCCCACGGCGGCGACCGTGACCGTGACGACGCCAACGGCGGGAGAACGGGCGCCGCCCCGCGCGCCCGGGGCCGGGGCGCCGGAGGAGTCCCGGGGAAGGGGGACTCCTCCGGTCGCCGCCGCCGGGCGCGCGGGGCGGCACCGGCCGGGGCGGCGCCCCCGCACAGGGCGCGGCCCCGGTGGTGGACCGGGGCCGCCACCGGCCGGTGAGGGGTGACCGGCGGCGGCCCCGGAGCCGGGGAGGGGGTCAGCGGTGGTCGCTGCCCTCGGACTCGTCGGCGGCGCGGGCGGCCTCCAGCCGGGCGACGGGGATCCGGAACGGCGAGCAGGACACGTAGTCGAGCCCCACCTCGTGGAAGAAGTGCACGGACTCCGGGTCGCCGCCGTGCTCGCCGCAGACCCCGAGCTTGAGGTCGGGGCGGGTGGCCCGGCCCGCCCGGACGGCGTCCCGGACCAGCGCGCCGACGCCGTCCTTGTCGATGGTCTCGAAGGGGGAGACCCCGAAGATGCCCTTCTCCAGGTACGCGGTGAAGAAGCTGGCCTCCACGTCGTCGCGGGAGAAGCCCCACACGGTCTGGGTCAGGTCGTTGGTGCCGAACGAGAAGAACTCGGCGGCCTCCGCGATCTGTCCGGCGGTGAGCGCGGCCCGGGGCAGCTCGATCATGGTGCCGAGGGCGAGCTTGAGGTCGACGCCACGGGCCCGCTCGACCTCGGCGATGACCCGTTCGGCCTCGTCCCGGACGATCTCCAGCTCCTGGACGGTGCCCACCAGCGGGATCATGATCTCGGCCCGGGGGTCGCCCTTGGCGTCGCGGCGCTCGGCGGCGGCCTCCGCGATGGCCCGCACCTGCATGGCGAAGAGTCCGGGGATGACGAGTCCGAGCCGCACCCCGCGCAGTCCGAGCATCGGGTTCTGCTCGTGCAGCCGGTGGACGGCCTGGAGCAGCCGCAGATCGTTCTCGTTGGCGTCCTGGCGGGACTCCGCGAGCGCGACCCGCACCGACAGCTCGGTGATGTCGGGGAGGAACTCGTGCAGCGGAGGGTCCAGGAGCCGGACGGTGACGGGCAGGCCGTCCATCGCCTCGAACAGTTCCACGAAGTCCCGCTTCTGCAACGGCAGCAGCCGTTCCAGGGACGACTCGCGCTCCTCGTCGGTGTCGGCGAGGATCAGCCGCTCGACGTACTCGCGGCGCTCGCCGAGGAACATGTGCTCGGTGCGGCAGAGCCCGATGCCCTGGGCGCCGAACCGGCGGGCGCGCAGCGCGTCCTCGGCGTTGTCGGCGTTGGCGCGCACCCGCAGCCGTCGCACCCGGTCGGCGTAGGCCATGATCCGGTGGACGGCGACGACGAGTTCGTCGGCGTCGTCGGCGCCCGCGTGCATCCGGCCCTCGAAGTACTCGACCACGGGGGACGGCACCACGGGCACCTCGCCGAGGTACACCTTGCCGGTGGAGCCGTCGATGGAGACGACGTCGCCCTCCTCCACCACGATCCCGCCGGGGGCGGTCAGCCGCCGCCGCTTGGTGTCGACCTCCAGTTCCTCGGCGCCGCAGACACAGGTCTTGCCCATGCCCCGGGCCACCACGGCGGCGTGCGAGGTCTTGCCGCCGCGCGAGGTCAGGATGCCCTCGGCGGCGATCATGCCGTCGAGGTCGTCGGGGTTGGTCTCGCGGCGGATGAGGATGACCTTCTCGCCGGAGCGGGACCACTTGATGGCGGTGTACGAGTCGAACACGGCCTTGCCGACGGCGGCGCCGGGGGAGGCGGCGATGCCCCGGGCGATCCGGTCGACCCGGGCCTCCTCGTCGAACTTGGGGAACATCAGCTGGGCGAGCTGGGCCCCGGTGACCCGCTGGAGCGCCTCCGGCTCGTCGATGAGGCCCTGGTCGAGGAGCTGGGTGGCGATCCGGAACGCGGCCCCGGCGGTGCGCTTGCCGACCCGGGTCTGAAGCATCCACAACTTGCCGCGCTCGATGGTGAACTCGATGTCGCAGAGGTCCTTGTAGTGGTTCTCCAGGGTCTCCATGATCCGCATCAGCAGCTCGTAGGAGTCCCGGTCGAGCTTCTCCAGCTCGGCGAGGGGGACGGTGTTGCGGATGCCCGCGACGACGTCCTCGCCCTGCGCGTTCTGGAGGTAGTCCCCGTAGACGCCCTGCTGTCCGCTGGCCGGGTCACGGGTGAAGGCGACGCCGGTGCCGGAGTCGGGGCCGAGGTTGCCGAAGACCATGGAGCAGACGTTGACGGCGGTGCCGAGGTCGTGCGGGATGCGCTCCTGGCGGCGGTAGAGCTTGGCGCGGTCGCCGTTCCAGGACTCGAAGACGGCCTTGACGGCGAGGTCCATCTGCTCGCGGGGGTCCTGCGGGAACTCCCGTCCGGCCTCGGCGCGCACGGTCTTCTTGAAGCGCTTGACGAGCTTTCTGAGGTCGGCCGCCGCCAGGTCGGTGTCGTCCTCGACGCCCTTGGCGGCCTTGGCCTCCTCCAGCGCCTCCTCGAAGAGTTCGCCGTCCACGCCGAGGACGGTCCTGCCGAACATCTGGATGAGCCGCCGGTAGGAGTCCCAGGCGAACCGCTCGTCCCCGGCCTGGGCGGCGAGCCCGAGGACGGACGCGTCGGAGAGGCCGATGTTGAGGACGGTGTCCATCATCCCGGGCATGGAGAACTTGGCGCCGGAGCGCACGGAGACCAGCAGCGGGTCGTCCGGCTGGCCGAGCCGCTTGCCCATCCGCTCCTCCAGGGCGGCCAGATGGGCGGAGACCTCGTCACGCAGTGCCGCGGGCTCCTCGCCGCTGTCCAGGTAGACCTTGCACGCCTCGGTGGTGATGGTGAACCCGGGGGGAACGGGCAGTCCGAGGTTGGTCATCTCGGCGAGGTTCGCGCCCTTCCCGCCGAGCAGGTCCTTGAGGTCCTTGTTGCCCTCAGTGAAGTCGTAAACGAACTTCGCTACCTGAGGCCCTTTGTTTTCCGACACGGGTTCGACTCCCCAAGGACTCGTTGACTGCCCTGACGGCGAGGAACATACCCAGATCAAAGGCTTCTCGGTACGTCCACCTGACTGTCATACGGCCGCAACCACTCTTCCGCCAGCAGATCGAAAGTCTTCCGAGGGCGATCGTCAACCGCTCCCGCGTTCACCTCTTGAAGCCAGCGAAACCTGAACATGACACAGGAAGCTCAAATGAGCGGCTGCATCGACATTTGATTTCAGACACTGAAAGAGGGCGGCGTGACACTCAGTGCCACCCCTTCTGGAAGTAGATTCGCTCATTCGAGCACACCACCTCTCAGGGGTGGCGAGAATCACGTCACCCTCCCGGGCGCGTTCCACCATCCGGACGGCGCGCGGAGGGGGTGCCCGTCCGGTCCCGGCCGCACCCCGCGGACCCGGCCCCGGTAATTCGCTGGCACCCCGTCCGCACCCGGCCCCACCCTGGTGCCCGTGACAGAACCCGAACCCCCGTACCGGATCCGTGCCCGCCACACGGCCTCCACGGTCACCGTCTACCAGGCGTATCCGCCGGAGATCGGGGTGCCCGCGGCCCGGGACGGCCGCTTCCCGGAGACCTGGCGGCGCAACCGGATGACGTGGATCAAGCCGTCGTTCCTGTGGATGATGTACCGCTGCGGCTGGGGCGCCAAGGAGGGCCAGGAGACCGTCCTCGCCGTCGAGATCACCCGGGACGGCTTCCTCTGGGCGCTGGAGCGCGCCTGTCTGACGCACTACGCGCGCGGACCGCACACCGACCGTGCCGACTGGCGGCGACGGCTGGAGCGGGCCCCGGCCCGGGTGCAGTGGGACCCCGAACGGGACCTGCGGCTGAACCCGCTGCCGCACCGTTCGCTCCAGCTCGGGCTGACCGGCGAGGCCGCGCACCGCTACGCGGACGAGTGGATCGTCTCCGTCGCCGACGTCACCCCGCTCGCGCACCGGGTCCACGCCCTGGTGCGGGACGGGGAGACGGACGCCGCCCGGCGGCTGCTGCCCGAGGAGCCCCCCTACCCGGTGCCGGACGGACTCCTGGACCACCTGCGGTGAGCGGCGGCGGAGAGCTATGGCGGAGCTGCGGCAGGGAGCTACGGCGGGAAGGCGACGGGCTTCCGGGGCCGGACGCGCGGGCGGGGCCGGCGCGGGGGCCCGGCCGTCCTCGACGGTCGGGCTCCGGCGGCGGCCCCGGCGGGTGCCCGGTCTCAGGTGGCCAGCTCGCTCAGCGTCACGGGGAGGCCGTCCCGGGGCACCGGCAGCGTGGAGAAGTCGAGGTCCCAGTTGTAGTCGTCGGGGACGGACCAGGCGCGGGAGCGCAGCAGGCAGTGCATGACCGCCTTGGCCTGGAAGCCGGAGAAGTGCCGTCCCATGCAGGTGTGGATGCCGCCGCCGAAGGGGAACCAGGCGTACGGATGGGTGATCTCGGTCTGGCGCTCGGGCGCGAACCGTTCGGGGTCGAAGCGCTCCGGGTCGGGCCAGTGCTCGGGCATGTGGTGGTTGGTGTGGATGGTGAGGCTGACCAGGGAGCCCGCCGGGATGTGGTAGCCGAGGACCGCCGTGTCGCGCACCGCGACCCGGGGCAGCAGCGGCACCGGGGCGCACAGCCGCAGCGACTCCCGCATCACCAGGTCCAGCGAGCGCAGCGAGTCCAGTTCGGCGGTGGACGCCTGCCCGGGGCCGAGGGCCAGCGACTCGGCCCGGCAGCGTTCCTGCCACTCGGGGTGGCGGGCGAGGTGGTAGGCCATGGACATCAGGGTGATGGTGGAGGTGTCGTGCGCGGCCATCAGCATGAAGATCATGTGGTTGGCGATCTCGGCGTCGCTGAACCGCTCGCCCTCGTCCGACTCGATGGTGCACAGCGCGGCGAACAGGTCGTCGCCCCCCCGGGCCCGTTTCTCGGGGATGTGCCGGACGAAGAAGTCCATCAGCTGCCTGCGCGCCTTCAGACCACGGCTCCAGCGCAGCCCCGGCACCGGGATGCGCACGACGGCGAGCCCCGCGCGCACCGCCTCGGTGAAGGCCCGCTCCACCCGGCGGGTCTCCCCCACTCCCAGCTCCAGGCCGACGAAGGCGTCGATGGCCATGTCGGTGGCCAGCCGCCGGAAGAGCGGCAGCAGGGTGTGGCGGCCGGGCCGCCAGGAGGCCACGCCCTTCTCGGCGTTCTCCTGGACCCGGGCCAGGTAGGACACCATCCGGTCGCGGGTGAACGCCTGTTGCATGATCCGGCGGTGGGCCAGGTGTTCCTCGAAGTCCAGCAGCATCAGGCCCCGGTCGAAGAACGGGCCGATGAAGAAGTCCCAGGCCGGACCGGAGGCGAACGCCTTGTCCTGGTTGGTCAGGACGACCTCGGCGGCCTCCGGCCCCTGCACGGTGACCAGGGGGCGGCCGAGGAAGTTCCCCCACGAGACCGGGCCGTAGCGTTCCATCCGGTCCCGGTGCAGCCGTACCGGGTCGCGCATCATGTGCAGCGCGTACCCCACGTACGGCGGGCCCGGGTCCCCCTGCACCCCCGAGAGGCCGCTGCCTTCCGGCACGGGGGCGAGAAGTCGCGGTTCACTACGAGTCATCGGAAGTCCTTCCGTTTCCACGCGGCGGGCCCCCCGGTCCTGCCGGAGCGCCAAGGGCGAAGCTCCGAAGCGCCAAAAGCTCCGTGGAGCCCAACCGCCCCGCACCGCCCGGGGTCACGCCCGTAATCAGGTCCACCGGACAGATGAGCGTTCCGTGCGCCCCACGCACCCTTGTGTGCCTCTGTGTGCACTTGCGTGCGCTTGCGCGCTCTCACGTGTCCCGTGTTTCCGGCCGCGCCCGTTTCGTTCCACCCGATTCCCGTCCGCCACCCCTCCGTTTCCCCTTCCCTCCCGCTGTTCCCGTCTCCTTCCGGTTGCTTCCGGTGGGGCGGGCGGGGTGGCGCGAAACGCGTGGGCCGGGGGCGTACGGACCCGGGCGGGGGGCGCGCACCGGGAGTGTGAAGCGCACCCGGAACCGCCCCACGGTCACCGCGTCACCCTGTTAAATGGGCTCGCCCGGCCACACCCCCCTCCGTCCGGCGCGCCCCGTCCCGTGTGCCCCGCCGCGCTCCGCCACGTGCGGCGGCCCGGTGGCGGGCCCGGCACCCGTGCCGGTGCCGGGCGGGGTGCCCGTGCCGGTCCGGACGAGGGCATGAGGAGCGAGCCGATGATGACCGATCCGCGTCATGTGCTGGTGCACGTCGGGGCGTTCGTCTCCGTGGGCCCGGGCGGTGACATCGCCGGGGTCCACACCACGGGCGCGCCCGACGGACTCTTCGTCCGCGACGCCCGGCACCTGAGCCGCTGGCAGCTCACCGTGGACGGCACCGTGCCCTGGGTGATCTCCCCGGTGGGCCCCGGGGACACCGCCCGCTGCGCGCTGGTGCCGCGCGGTGACCTGCGGGAGCCGCCGTCGGTCACGGTGCTGCGCGAACAGGCGCTCGCCGAGCAGGGACTGGTGGAGTCGCTGCGGGTGGTGAGCAACCGTCCGGTGCCCACCGGGGTCCGGCTGGCGCTCACCGTCGACGCCGACTTCACCGACGCGTTCGAACTCCGTCAGGACCACCGCACCTACACCAAGACCGGGGCCGTGCGCACCCGGGAGACCACCGACGACGGCGTCGTCTTCGGCTACCGGCGCGGCGACTGGGCGTCCCGTACCGAGGTGGTGTGCGCGCCCGCGCCGGACGCCGTCGAGGAGACCGGCACCGGGGCGCGGCGGCTGGTGTGGACGCTGGAGCTGCCGCCGCACGGCTCCACCGAGCTGCTGCTGCGGGTCGCCGCCCGCCCCCACGGCGGCCCGCCGACCGTCCCGCTGCCCACCGCGCCGACCGAGGCGGCCGGTGAACTCGACGCGCTGCGCCAGGAGTTGACGCGCGGACGGCCGGTCCCCGAGCTGCGGGAGTGGCCGGAGCTGGCGGACGCCTGCGCCCGGGGGCTCGCGGAGCTGGCGGTGCTGCGGGTGCGGGCCGAGGGCCCGGACGGGGAGGCGCTGCGGGTACCGGCCGCGGGCGTGCCCTGGTTCTCCGCGCTGCTCGCCCGGGACGCCCTGCTGACCTCGCTGTTCGCCCTCCCGTACCGGTCCGCCCCGGCCGCCGCGACGCTGCGCGCCCTGGCGGCCACCCAGGCGCCCGCCGGGGAGGCCCGGGGGGACGGGCCGGACCGGTCCGCCGCCGAGCCCGGCAAGATCGCGCACGAGGTGCGGCACGGGGAGCTGGCGCACTTCGGCCAGGTGCCGTACGGGCGCTACTACGGTTCGGTGGACGCGACCCCGCTGTTCCTGGTGCTGCTCGGCGCGTACACCGAGACCACCGGGGACCCGTCCCTGGCCCGGCGGCTGGAGCCGCACGCGCGGGCCGCCGTCGGCTGGCTGCTGGACCACGGGGGGCTCACCGCGCACGGCTACCTGGTCTACCGGGCGGACGAGGGCGGGCCCGCCAACCAGAACTGGAAGGACTCCCCCGGCGCGATCTGCCGCGCCGACGGCACCCCCGCGACCGGTCCGGTGATGGCGGCGGGCGCCCAGGGGTACGCGTACGACGCGCTGCGCCGGGCGGCCGGTCTCGCCCGGACGGTCTGGGACGACCCCGGCTGGGCCCAGCGGCTGACCCGGATCGCGGACGGGCTGCGGGACCGGTTCCAGCGGGACTTCTGGCTGGCGGACCGGGCCTTCCCCGCGCTGGCGCTGGACGGCGACGGCCGCCCGCTGGACGCGCTCGGCTCGGACGCGGGGCACCTGCTGTGGTCGGGACTGCTGGACGAGGAGCGCGGGCGGGTGGTGGGGCGGCGGCTGCTGGCGCCCGACTTCTTCTCCGGCTGGGGGGTGCGGACGCTGGCCACCGGGCAGGACGCGTACCACCCGCTGTCGTTCCACCGGGGCTCGGTGTGGCCGCACGACAACGCCGTGGTCGCCCTGGGGCTCGCCCGCTACGGGCTGCGCGAGGAGGCCCGGACGGTGGCGCGCGGGGTGCTGGGCGCCGCGCGGGCGGGCGGCGGACGGCTGCCGGAGGTGCTGGCGGGCTACTCCCGGCAGACCCATCCGGTGCCGGTGCCCTACCCGCACGCCCGGGTCCGGGAGTCCCGCGCGGCGGCCGCCCCGCTGGCGCTGCTCACGGCGGTGGGCGGCGGGACGTAGCCCCCGGGGCCGCAGGGCCGCAGGGCCGCAGGGCCGCAGGGCCGCAGGGCCGCAGGGCCGCAGGGCCGCAGGGCCGCAGGGCCGCAGGGCCGCAGGGGCGGGAGCCCGCCCTGGCGGGCACACGGGCGGGCTCGGCCCGGGCACACGGGCGGGCCGGGGGTCGCGCGCCCCGGTCCCGGGTGCGGGCGGCGGGCGCGGGGGCAACCGTCCGAGTACGGCCGCAGGAGTGCGGCCGGGTGGCGGCCACCGCCGGGCGGGGGCGGCCGGGTGGCCTCAGCCGCCGGAGGTGTCCAGTTCGGCGTCCTCGCTGACGCCCGCGCAGTCGTAGGGGTCCCGCAGCCAGCCGTCGGGGAGCACCACCCGGTTGTTGCCGGAGGTGCGGCCCCGGGGGCCGTCGGCGCCGAGCGGCCAGGGCTGGGCGAGGTCGAGTTCCGCGAGGCCCTCCTCCAGCTCCGCGAGGGAGGAGGTGATCGCGAGCCGCTTACGCATCTCGGAGCCGACCGCGAAGCCCTTGAGGTACCAGGCGACGTGCTTGCGGAAGTCGATGACGCCCCGGGACTCGTCCCCGAGCCACTCCCCCAGCAGGGTCGCGTGCCGGACCATCACCCGGGCCACCTCGGAGAGCGGGGGCGCGGCCCGGCCGCCGGTGCCCTCGAAGGCGGCGACGAGGTCGGCGAAGAGCCAGGGGCGGCCCAGGCAGCCCCGGCCCACGACGACGCCGTCGCAGCCGGTCTCCCGGACCATCCGCAGGGCGTCGTCGGCGGACCAGATGTCGCCGTTGCCGAGGACCGGGACCTCCGGCACGTGCTCCTTGAGGCGGGCGATGGCGTCCCAGTCGGCGGTGCCGCCGTAGTGCTGGGCGGCGGTGCGGCCGTGCAGGGCGATCGCGGTGACGCCCTCCTCGACGGCGATCCGTCCGGCGTCGAGGTAGGTGAGGTGGTCGTCGTCGATGCCCTTGCGCATCTTCATGGTGACCGGGAGGTCCCCGGCCCCGGTCACCGCCTCGCGCAGGATCGCCCGCAGCAGGTTGCGCTTGTACGGGAGCGCGGAGCCGCCGCCCTTGCGGGTGACCTTGGGGACGGGGCAGCCGAAGTTGAGGTCGATGTGGTCCGCGAGCCCCTCCTCCGCGATCATCCGGACGGCCTTGCCGACGGTCGCCGGGTCCACCCCGTACAGCTGGAGGGAGCGCGGGGTCTCGCTGGCGTCGAAGCGGATGAGCTGCATGGTCTTCTCGTTGCGCTCGACCAGGGCCCGGGTGGTGATCATCTCGCTGACGAACAGCCCCTTGCCGCCGCTGAACTCCCGGCACAGGGTGCGGAACGGCGCGTTGGTGATGCCCGCCATGGGGGCCAGCACCACCGGGGGGAGCACGGTGTGCGGGCCGATGGCGAGGGGGGTCGCGGGGGCGGCTGCGGGCGCGGGGGAAGTCATCGCGGATTCGACCATCGAGGGGGACGGGGACACGGGCATCCCCCATTGTCGCCCACCGGAGGGCGGGACGGGGTGTTTAGTGAGTCTCACTACTGAGTGGTGGGGGCTGGCGCAAACCCGCCAGGACGGCCGGACCGGACCGGCCACCTCCTCCCCTGGCCGCTGGCTCTCCGGCTCCACCCTTCTGACCTGCACGGACGCCGTCCGGCACCGGTCCCGGGAAGCGGGTTCCCGCCGGACCGATGAGTTTCCGGCCGTTCCCCGGTCCCCCCTCCTGACCGATGATCGGACGGGCCCGGTACACCTGGCCCAGGACAGACGAGGACAGGGAGCGGCACGATGGCCGACCTTCAGAGCGAACTCCGCGACACCGTGGACCGGCTGGTGGCGACGGACGCCGAACGGGGCCTCCAGGTCGCCGTCCACCACGGCGGCGAGCTGATCGCCGAGGCCGTCGCGGGGCTCGCCGACCCGGCCACCGGGCGCGCGGTCACCCCCGCGACCCCGTTCTACAACTTCTCCGTCGGCAAGGGCGCCACCGCCACGCTCGCCCATCTCCTCGTCGAGCGGGGCGTGTTCGGCTACGACACCCCGGTCGCGGAGGTGTGGCCGGAGTTCGCCGCCCACGGCAAGGAGGGGGTGACCGTCCGCCACGTCCTGACGCACACGGCAGGCGTCCCCGGCATCCCCCTGGACACCACCGTGGAACAGCTCTGCGACTGGGACCACATGTGCGCGGCGCTCGCCGACGCCGAGCCCTGGTGGGAGCCCGGCACCAGGATGGGCTACCACGCCTACACCTTCGGCTACCTCATCGGCGAGATCGTCCGCCGGGCCACCGGCCGCACCCCCTCCGAGGCGCTGCGCGCGGAGATCACCGGGCCGCTGGGGATCGCGGACGAGCTGTACTTCGGGATGCCCGTCACCGAGCACCACCGGCTCGCGGTGCTGGAGGACGTGCCCTCCGGCTTCGACCTGAGCCAGCTCCCGCCGGACACCCCGATGCTCAAGGCCGGACCGCTCCACACCTTCCCCGACGCCGCGTTCGGCGGTCGCGCGGACGTCCTCGCCGCCGACATCCCGGCGGGCGGCAAGACCACCGCCCGGGCCGTCTCCCGGATGTACGCGGCGCTGCTCGGCGAGGTGGACGGGGTCCGGCTGTTCACCCCCGAGCGGCTGGCGGAGGCCACCCGGGAGGCGTTCAGCGGCCCGGACGAGGTGTTCGGGATGCCCAGCACCTGGGCCCTCGGCTACGGCCTCGGCTCCCTTCCGCCCGCCGCCGGGGCCGCGCCCCGGACGACCGTCTTCGGCATGGGCGGCGTGGGCGGCGGCTTCGCCTGCGGGGACACCGCCACCGGGGTCTCCTTCGCGGTCACCAAGAACCGGCTGGGCACGGACTTCGCTACGGCTACGGAGATCGGCGCGCTGGTGCTCCGGCACACGGGCTGAGCTACGGAGCCCGTGCGCGGTCCACGGCCCTCAGCCGTGGGCCGCGAGCCCTCTGTCCAGGGTCCACACCGTGGCCTCCACACCCGAGGTGCGGGCGAGGTAGCGGTCCCGTTCGACGAGGATGTTGACGTCTCCGCAGCCGACTTTGTTGACGGCGTGCTCGACGAGACTCGCGCCCGAACTTCCTCCGCTGATCAAGGCGTTGAGGTGGGCGGCGTTCCACTCCACCTCGTTGAGGATCCAGGGCGCCTGCCCCGTCACCACCATGCGGAGCACCTCCGCGAACCGCTCCGCGACGGTCCGGCGCTGGTACCCGTCGGGAAGCTGGGCGATGTGGTTGCCGGTCTCGATCACCGCGGTCACCGGCAGCAGGAGGTCGACGCCGCGCGCCTCCTGCTTCCGCCGCAGTTCACCGATCACCCGCTCGTGGTCCTGGCACTTGCCGGGCACGCGCAGGAGGTTGCACAGGATCGACGTGTCGACGAACTCCACTCGGCGGGCCACGCGTCACCCGATCCCGAGCAGCCGGTTGAAGGCACCGTAGTCCCGCTCGCCGCGTTCCCCGGTGTGGATGCGTCCCTGGGTGACGGCCTCGCCGAGCGGTCCGGCCGCCATCGCCGCCGGATAGCCGTCGAGTCCCGTCAGCCGGGCCAGGGTGCTCAGTCCGGCCCCCCGGTCCCGGGCGCACACCACGACCCCCTCGTGGTCGGTGTTGTCGAGTGCCGTGAGGAGAGCGGGGCTGTGGGTGGTGATGAGGACCTGGGTCCCGTTCGCCGCGCTGGCGTCCCGCACCAGTTGGAGCACCTGGGACGCCTGGGTGGGGTGCAGCCCGTTCTCCAGTTCCTCCACGACCAGCATCAGGGACGGCCCCTCCGGGGCGCCGGGCGCGTGGTGGTGGGAGGATCCGAGGTCGAGCCCGCCGCCGCCGGTGAGCAGCGCGGTGGTGATCGCGAGGAAGCGGAGCATGCCGTCGCTCATCTCCCGGGCGGGCGTCAGGCCCAGCGGTCCCTCGTCGAGCGCGAGCATGACGTCACCCAGTTCGGACTTGGTCACCACCAGCCGTTCGATGTCGTGGTCGGCCAACTCCCTCAGCCGGTGCACCAGCGAGGCGAACAGTTCGGGGCGGGTCCGCTGGACGCCCCCCACCGCGGCGGAGAGGTTCTCCGCGGTGCGCCGGAGGTTGCTGTCCCTCGCCTGGACGTACTGGCGCATCAGATGGGGGACGGGGTCGAGGTGGAAGACGCCGACGAGCGCGGTCAGCATCGCCTCCGCGCACCAGACGCTCTCCCGCTCCCCCTCGGTCTCGCCCGCCACCCGGCCCGGGAGCTGGGACGTCAACAGCCGCGAGGCACGGAACGGGCCGCTCGGGTTCCGGCCGGGTCTGCCGTTGTGCCAGGACGCCTGGACGTCCCCGTAGTGGGGGCTCGCCTCACCACTGACCAGGATGTCCCGCCGACCCAAGGCCGTCGGCCCGGACAGCTTCTCCTCGACGATCATCACCTCGGGCTCCACCTGGATCGTCACGTCCAGGTCGACGGGCCCGTTCCCGGTCCGCACCGTGCACCCCAGCGAGAACCGGTCGGAGCCGTGCGGGACGCATCCGGCGAGCCCTCCGCGCACCGGACCGGAGGAGCTGCGGCGGCTCTCCAGGGCTTCACCGATGTCCTCACCCCGGGCCAGCCGGGAGAGGACCTCCAAGCCGTCCAGGGCGTTGGACTTTCCGCTGCTGTTGCGCCCGATGAGCACGGTGAGCGGCGCGAGGGGGAACCGCTCGTCACGGAAGCTCTTGAAGGCGGTGAGGCGGACCTCTTCGATGGCCAGGTCAGTCACACCGCCAAGTTACCCCAGGCCCCGCCCCTTGGCCTGGCCTCCCGTTCCGGTGGCGCGGCTCCCTTCCGGCGGGCCGGTTCAGTGCGGGATGCCGTCGATCAGGTCGCGGGCGCCCTGGCGCAGCAACGCGACGGCGACGGAGGTGCCGAGGGTCGCCGGGTCGAGGCGGCCCGCCCACTCGTGGGCGTTGAGGACGGTCTTGCCGTCCGGGGTGAACACCCGCGCCTGGAGCGAGAGTTCACCGCTCCGGGAGGAGGCGTACCCGGCGATGGGGCTGTTGCAGTGGCCCTGGAGGACGTGCAGCAGCATCCGTTCGGCGGCGGCCTCCCGATGAGTGCCGGGGTCACCGAGGGCACTGACGGCCTCGATGACGTCCCCGTCGTCCTCGCGGCACTGGAGGGCGAGGATGCCCGCGCCGACCGGCGGCATCATCGTCTCGGGCGACAGCACCTCGGTGACCGCGTCGGCGCGGTCGATCCGTTCGAGGCCGGAGACCGCGAGCAGCAGCGCGTCGGCGGCGCCGTGGGCGAGCTTCTCCAGCCGCAGGTTGGCGTTGCCCCGGATCGGCACGCAGTGCAGATGCGGGTGGCTGCGGGCGAGTTGGGCGGTGCGCCGGACGGAGGAGGTGCCGATCCGGGTGCCCGGCGGAAGGGCGTCGAGGGTCAGCCCGCCGGGGTGGACGAGGGCGTCGCGGACGTCGTCGCGGGCGAGCATCGCGGCGAAGACGGTCCCGGCGGGCAGCGGACGGTCGGCGGGCACGTCCTTGAGGCAGTGCACGGCGAGGTCGGCCTCACCGGCGAGCAGCGCCGCGTCGACCTCCTTGGTGAAGGCGCCCTTGCCCTCGACGGCGGCGAGGTCGCCCTGCCACTTGTCGCCGGTGGTCTTCACCGGGACGACGGTCGTCGCCGTGTCCGGGTGGTGCGCGGCGAGGGCGGCGCGGACCCGTTCGACCTGGGCGAGGGCCATCGGGGAGTCGCGGGAGACGATGCGGATCAACTCGGGCGCGGACATGGGCACACCCTAGGGCCTGCGGACCCCCGGCACCGCCCGCTCCACGGGAGCCGGACCTCACGCGTCCTGTGCGTCCCGTGCATCCGGTGCATCCGGTGCATCCCGTACGTCTTGTGCGTCCTGTCCGTCTCGCGCGTACCCGTCGTCTCGTACGCCTTGTGCGCCTCGCGCGTTCCCTCCGTCCCGCGCGGTCGGCCCGGCTGGTGCGGTCGGTCCCGTCCGCCCCGGGCGGTCCCGTCCGCGCGGTCGGACCCGGTCCGGTCCGCGGTCGACGCGTCCCACGCGGTCCATCGCGGTCCATCGCGGTCCATGCGCCCTACCCGGTCCGTCGCTGTCCGTCGCGCTCCGTGCGGGCCGCCGTGGTCCGGCGCCGTCCCGTGGTGGTGGCGCCGGACGCGTGAACCCCGGCCCGCGCGGGTGGCGGGCCGGGGTTCACGGGAGTGCGGGGCGGACGGCGGCCTCGTCGGTCCGGGGGTCACCCGGGCGGCGCGGACCCGTCCGGTCCGGGGGACGGTCCCCGTGCCGGACGGGGACCGTTGTTCGTCCGGAGGGTTCAGCAGCCGATCAGACGGGCGGCCAGGTAGCCCTCGATCTGGTCGAGGGAGACCCGCTCCTGCTTCATCGTGTCGCGCTCGCGGACGGTGACCGCGTTGTCGTCGAGGGTGTCGAAGTCGACGGTGACGCAGAACGGGGTGCCGATCTCGTCCTGGCGGCGGTAGCGGCGGCCGATGGCGCCCGCGTCGTCGAAGTCGATGTTCCAGTGCTGGCGCAGCGCGGTCGCCAGGCCCTTGGCCTTCGGGGACAGCTCCGGGTTGCGGGACAGCGGCAGCACCGCGACCTTCACCGGCGACAGACGCGGGTCGAGCCGCAGGACCGCGCGCTTCTCCAGCTTGCCCTTGGCGTTGGGCGCCTCGTCCTCGACGTAGGCGTCGAGGAGGAAGGCCAGCATGGTGCGGCCGACACCGGCGGCGGGCTCGATGACGTAGGGGGTCCAGCGCTCGCCGGCCTCCTGGTCGTAGTACGAGAGGTCCTGGCCGGACGCCTTGGAGTGCGCGGAGAGGTCGTAGTCCGTGCGGTTGGCGACGCCCTCCAGCTCACCCCACTCGCTGCCGCCGAAGCGGAAGCGGTACTCGATGTCGGCGGTGCGCTTGGAGTAGTGGGAGAGCTTCTCCTGCGGGTGCTCGTACCAGCGCATGTTGTCCTCGCGCAGACCGAGGCCGGTGTACCAGTTCCAGCGCTGCTCCATCCAGTACTCCTGCCACTTCTCGTCCTCGCCCGGCTTGACGAAGAACTCCATCTCCATCTGCTCGAACTCGCGGGTGCGGAAGATGAAGTTGCCGGGCGTGATCTCGTTGCGGAAGGACTTGCCCATCTGGGCGATGCCGAACGGGGGCTTGCGGCGCGAAGTCTGCTGGACCTGGCTGAAGTTGGTGAAGATGCCCTGCGCGGTCTCGGGACGCAGATAGGCGATCGAGCCGCTGTCCTGGGTCGGGCCGAGGTGGGTGGCGAGCAGGCCGGAGAACTGCTTGGGCTCGGTGAACTGGCCCTTGTTGCCGCAGTTGGGGCAGTTGATGTCGGCGAGGCCGTTCTCGGGGAGACGGCCGTGCTTGGCCTCGTACCCCTCCTCCAGGTGGTCGGCGCGGTAGCGCTTGTGGCAGGAGGTGCACTCGGTGAGCGGGTCGGAGAAGGTGGCGACGTGGCCCGACGCCTCCCAGACCTCGGTGGCGAGGATCACCGAGGAGTCGATGCCGACGACGTCCTCACGGGACGTGACCATGTAGCGCCACCACTGGCGCTTGATGTTCTCCTTGAGCTCGACGCCCAGCGGCCCGTAGTCCCAGGCGGCGCGCTGGCCTCCGTAGATCTCGCTGCACGGGTAGACGAAGCCACGGCGCTTGCTCAGGCTGACGATGGTGTCGATCTTGTCGGCGGCCACGGTGCTCTCTTCATTACGACGGATGACGACGGATGACGACGGCGCGAAGCGAATGCTTCAGAGCGAATGCCCAAGGTTACGGGGCGGGCACGGGCCGGTCCAACTCCGGACGGCCGACTCCGGACGGGTGACGCGCGAGCCGTCGCGCGGGCCTCCCCGGCCGTCCCCGACCGGGGGCCGGGGGAGGAAGCGGAGGAGGGTCCGCCGGAGTGCGGGTGGGCGACGACCGGGGCCGGGCCAGGGGCGCCCCGGGGAGCGCGAAAACGGGGCACCTCGGGGCGGAGGTCTCGTTCGAGTGATCTGGGCGACAGAACGGTTTATTGACAATCGTTTCCAGTTTTGTTGAAAATGACAGTCATGAACGTACGACGTCTGATACCCGGCACCGCGCTCGCCGCCACCGCACTCCTCGGGCTGACCGCCCTGACCGGCTGCGGGGACGCGGGCGCGTCCGGGAAGGACGACGGCCGTCTCGACGTCATGGCGTCGTTCTATCCGCTCGGGTACCTCGTGGAGGAGATCGGCGGGGAACGGGTCAAGCTCACCACCCTCACCGAGCCCGGCCAGGAACCCCACGACCTGGAGGTCAGCGCCCGGCAGCGGGCCGCGATGGAGGAGTCCGACCTCGTCGTCTATCTGAAGGGCCTCCAGCCCGCCGTCGACGAGGCGGTCGGCCAGTCCGAGGCCCGCGCCAAGCTCGACGCGGCCACGCTCACCTCCCTGGAGAAGACCGGCCCCGGCGCCGGGGAGGAGCCCGCCCACGGAGAGCCCGGCCACGAGCACGAGGCGGGGGACGAGGGCGGCCACGGCGACGCCCATGGGGACGGCCACGAGGAAGGCGACCACGCCCACGAGGACGGTCACGAGGGCGGGGACGGCCACGCCCACGAGGAGGAGGCCCCGGAGGAGACCGGAGCCGCCGCCGGGGAGGACGGGCACGAAGGGCACGGCCACAGCCACGACGGCCCCGACCCGCACGTCTGGCTCGACCCGGTCCGCTACGCCGAGGTCGCCGAAGGCGTCGGCAAGGCCCTCGCGAAGGCCGACCCCGACCACGCCGACGAGTACCGCGACCGCGCCGACGCCCTGGTGAAGCGGCTGGACGCGCTGCACGAGGAGTTCGCGGAGGGGCTGCGCGACACCCGCACCAAGGTCTTCCTCACCACCCACTCCGCCTTCGGCTACCTCGCCGACCGCTACGGGCTCGTCGAGGAGTCGATCACCGGCCTCAGCCCCGAGAACGAGCCGAGCGGCGCCCGGATCAAGCAGCTCCAGCGGATCGCCGAGGACGACGGCGTCACCACGGTCTTCTACGAGACCATCGCCTCCGACCGCGCCGCCAAGGGCCTCGCCGACGACACCGGGCTGCGCACCGACGTCCTGGACCCCCTGGAAGGGATCACCGACAAGTCCCGGGGCGACGACTACTTCGAGGTCATGGACGCCAACCTCACCGCGCTGCGCACCGCGCTGGGCGCCGAGTGAGCCCGGCGGACACGGCCCGCGGCGAGGACGGCAACGACTCCGGGGAAGGAGAACACCCCATGGGAACCAGCGAGAACCCGCACGACCACGACGGCACCCGCCCGCCCGGGGCCACCGCGCCCGGGGAACCGGTCGTCGCGCTGCGCGGGGTGAGCGCCGTGCTGGGCGCCCGCACCGTCCTGCGCGGTGTCGACCTCACCGTCCACCGGGGCGAGGTCGTGGCCCTGCTCGGCGCCAACGGCTCCGGGAAGTCCACCGCCGTGCGCACCGTCGTCGGCCAGGTCCCGGTCACCGACGGGCACGTCGAGCTCTTCGGCGTCCCCCGCCACCGCTTCCGCGACTGGGCCCGCGTCGGCTACGTCCCCCAGCGCACCACCGCCTCCAGCGGGGTCCCCGCCACCGTCACCGAGGTCGTCACCTCCGGACGGCTGGCCCGCTCCCGGTTCGGACCGCTGCGCCGCGCCGACCGGGACGCCGTGCGCGACGCCCTGGAACGGGTCGGCCTCGCCGACCGCGCCAAGGACCCCGTCGACGCCCTCTCCGGCGGCCAGCACCAGCGGGTGCTGATCGCCCGTGCCCTCGCCGCCCGGCCCGAGCTGCTGATCATGGACGAGCCGATGGCCGGCGTCGACCTGGCCAGCCAGGAAGTGCTCGCGCGGACCCTGCGGGAGCAGGTCGAGGCGGGCGTCTCGGTGCTGCTGGTCCTCCATGAGCTGGGCCCGCTGGAGCCCCTGATCGACCGGGCCGTGGTGCTGCGGGACGGCTGCGTCCTGCACGACGGCCCGCCCCCGAAGGCCGTGGGACAGCACGCGCTGCCCGGCCACGACCACGTGCACCCGCACGCGCCCGGCCCCGAGCCGCTGCGCACCGGGCTGCTGAGCTGAGGACGCGACCATGGAGATCCTCGACTACGCCTTCATGCAGCGGGCGCTGCTCGCCGCCGTGCTCGTCGGCGTCATCGCCCCGGCCGTCGGCATCTACCTGGTGCAGCGCCGCCAGTCCCTGATGGGCGACGGCATCGGCCATGTGGCGATGACCGGCGTCGGCCTCGGCTTCCTGCTGTCCGCGTCCCCGGTGTGGACGGCCATGGCGGTCGCCGTGCTCGGCGCCGTGGTCATGGAGCTGATCCGCTGGTACGGCAAGACGCGCGGCGACATCGCGCTCGCCATGCTCTTCTACGGCGGCATGGCCGGTGGCGTCATGTTCATCAACCTGGCGCCCGGCGGCTCCAACGCCAATCTGAACGCGTACCTCTTCGGCTCGCTGTCCACGGTGTCCTCCGAGGACGTGCTGGCGATCTGCCTGCTCGCGGCGTTCGTGGTGCTGGTCACCGTCGGACTGCGGCGGCAGCTGTTCGCGGTCAGCCAGGACGAGGAGTTCGCCCGGGTCACCGGACTGCCGGTGCGCTTCCTGAACCTGCTGACGGCCGTCACGGCGGCGGTCACCGTCACCGTGGCAATGCGGGTCGTCGGACTGCTGCTGGTCAGCGCGCTGATGGTGGTGCCCGTGGCGGCCGCGCAGCAGCTCACCCGGTCCTTCGCGGCGACCTTCGCGGTCGCCGTCGCGATCGGGGTCGTCGTCACCATCGGCGGCACGGTCACCTCGTACCACCAGGACGTCCCGCCCGGCGCGACGATCGTCCTGCTGACCATCGGCGTCTTCATCGCCCTGACCGCCCTCGCCGCCCCGCTGGCCCGCCGCCGGGCCCGCGCCGCCACCGCGTCCTCGGACGGGACGGCCCTGGAGTGCGCGGTGCCCACCCCGCGCTGAGCGGGCGCGTCCCGTACGGGGGCGCACACGGTGCGTGGGGTTCCGGCGGGGACCCGGTGCGGGTCCGGGCGCGGGTCCGGGCGGCGTTCCGCACCGGAGGCCGGGGCTCCGTACGAGGGGGGCCGGGGTCCCCGCCGAGGGCCGGGGCTCCGCACCGGGGGGTCGGCGCCTGGCACAATGGCCGGGCAGGAGACCAGGAGGAGGCCATCGTGACAGCCCCGGTTCGAGGCAGGTCCACCCGCCAGCGCGCGGCCGTGGCGGCGGCGCTCGAAGAGGTGGAGGAGTTCCGCAGTGCTCAGGAGCTGCACGACATGCTCAAGCACAAGGGCGACTCGGTCGGTCTGACCACGGTGTACCGCACCCTCCAGTCCCTCGCCGACGCGGGCGAGGTCGACGTCCTGCGCACCTCCGACGGCGAGGCCGTCTACCGCCGCTGCTCCAGCGGCGAGCACCACCACCATCTGGTCTGCCGCGCCTGCGGCAAGGCCGTCGAGGTGGAGGGCCCCGCCGTGGAGAAGTGGGCCGAGGCCATCGCGGCGGAACACGGCTTCGTGAACGTGGCGCACACCGTGGAGATCTTCGGGACCTGTCAGGAGTGCGCGGAGGCGAAGGACGGCTGACCCCGCCCGGCTCCCCGCCGACCCCGTCCGGGGCTTGTCGGCCCGGCTGACCCCGTCCGAGGCTTGCCGCGCGGCTGACCCCATGCGGGGCGGTCGGCCCGGCTGACCCCTACGGGGCGGCCGGTACCGTGCGGGACGCGCGGGCACCGTCCAGCACCGCCCGGGTCGAACCCCCGTGTTCGTTCACCCGCTGTTCGTGCCTTCTTGCGCCTCGTACCCGGTACCGGTCCTCCGGGGGAGCCGGGCCCCGGACGGCACCCCGCCGGGCCGTTCTAGCGGGCGCCGCCCATGAGCTGCTGCTCGTTGGGGATGGCGCCGCCGAAACGGCGGTCACGGGAGGCGTACTCCACGCACGCCCGCCACAGGTCGCGGCGGTCGAAGTCGGGCCACAGCACGTCCTGGAACACCATCTCGGCGTAACTGCTCTGCCAGATCAGGTAGTTGGACGTGCGCTGCTCACCGCTGGGACGCAGGAACAGGTCCACGTCCGGCATGTCCGGGTAGTACAGGTACTTGGCGAAGGTCTTCTCGTTGACCTTCGACGGGTCCAGCTTGCCGGAGGCGACATCGCGGGCGAGGGCCTGCGCGGCGTCCGCCACCTCGGCCCGTCCGCCGTAGTTGACGCAGAAGTACAGCGTCATCGCGTCATTGCCCGTGGTCTGCTCCTGGGCGATCTGGAGCTCCTGGACGACCGACTTCCACATCTTCGGCATCCGGCCGACCCAGCGGATGCGGATGCCCAGCTCGTCCATCTCGTCGCGGCGGCGGCGGATGACGTCCCGGTTGAAGTTCATGAGGAAGCGGACCTCGTCCGGCGAACGCTTCCAGTTCTCGGTGGAGAAGGCGTAGAGGGAGAGGTTCTTGACGCCCAGCTCCAGACAGCCCTTCAACACGTCCAGGACCACGCCCTCGCCCACCTTGTGGCCCTCGGTGCGCGGCAGCCCCCGGTCCTTGGCCCAGCGGCCGTTGCCGTCCATGACCACGGCCACGTGCCGGGGCACCAGGTCGCTGGGGAGCTTCGGGGGAACGGCGCCGGACGGGTGCGGCTCCGGGATCTTGTATTCGCGGCGGGACCGGCCGAGGATTCCACGACGTGCCATGCGGGGTTGTCTCTCCTACCTAGGACTTCTCTACGTAACGCAGGGAACGCAGCCCGCGCTCCAGATGCCAGTGCAGATACGCCGACACCAGCCCGCTGCCCTCGCGGACGTGCCTCGCCTCGCACGCGTCGGCGGTGGACCAGTCGCCGGTCAGCAGGGCCCCGAGGAGTTCCAGGGCCTGCGGCGAGGGTACGACGCTGCCGGGCACCCGGCAGTCCCCGCAGACGCTACCCCCGGCCGCCACCGAGAAGAACCGGTTCGGGCCGGGCATCCCGCACCGGGCGCAGTCCCCGAAGCTGGGCGCGTACCCGTTGACGGCGAGGGACCGCAGCAGGAACGCGTCGAGGACCAGATGCGGATCGTGCTCGCCCCGGGCGAGGGTGCGCAGCCCGCCCACCAGCAGCAGGTACTGCTGGACGGCGGGCTCCCCCTCGTGGTCGGTGAACCGTTCGGCCGTCTCCAGCATCGCCGTGCCCGCGGTGTAACGGGCGTAGTCGGTGACGATCCCGCCCCCGAACGGGGCGATGGTCTCGCTCTGGGTGCACAGCGGCAGGCTCCGGCCCACCAGCTCACTGCCCCGCGCGAAGAACTGCACGTCGACGTGGGAGAACGGTTCCAGACGGGCACCGAACTTGGACTTGGTGCGCCGCACCCCCCGGGCGACGGCGCGCACCCTGCCGTGGCCACGGGTCAGAAGCGTGATGATCCGGTCGGCCTCACCGAGCTTCTGGGTCCGCAGCACCACGCCGTCGTCCCGGAACAGACTCATGGACGCCATTCTCCCGTACTCCGGGAAGCTGTCGGGCCGGGGGGCAAAACGGGGTGGAGGGGGTGAGGAGTGAACCTTCGGGGCTTTCCCCCGCCCCCTCCCCCGCCCTCCCCTCCTGCCCCTGCCCCTGCCCCTGCCCCAGCAGCCTCGCGCCCGCGCTCCCCGGCTCCGGCGGCTCTTGCCTCTCCGACCGGTCCTCCGCGACGAGCGAGTCGATGTCGGGGGCGTCGAGGAGGGCGAGGCCGCGCCACAGGACCCCGTCGGTCTGCCCTCCCGGCCTCTCCGCTGGCGCCCTCCGGCGCGAACGGTCCACGGGTGGGCTGCCCGGCGGCCCGGCCGTGCCGGAGCGCCGCTGGTGTGCGTGCCGGGGGGGCGGACGCCGGGGTCGGA
This sequence comes from Streptomyces sp. JNUCC 64, assembly GCF_054484115.1. Lineage (NCBI taxonomy): Bacteria > Bacillati > Actinomycetota > Actinomycetes > Kitasatosporales > Streptomycetaceae > Streptomyces > Streptomyces sp. JNUCC 64. The sequence continues at coordinate 5,842,070 of NZ_CM137015.1, read as the reverse complement.
CGCCGTCGACGGACTCAGGTGTTCGGGACGCCGCCCGCCGCGACCGTCCTGATCCGGTCCACCTGGGTCCGGGCGGCGTACTCCACCTCGTCCACCCCGGACTCCGTCGCCCAGACGTGCACGACGACATCGCCCACGCGCATCAGCACGTCCGTCCGGCTGTCGTCCGCGAACGCGTCGGCCGTGTCCGCGCCCGTCGCGAGCGTCACCGGCCGCGCCGGGTCGCCGGATCCTGAGTCGGCCTCGCGCCGCTGGGAAACGAGGCCCTTCATCGCCGAGCCCGCCTCTCCCCGGGAGGCGAACGAGAAGAGGGCGAACTGGATCCGCTCCTCGTCGGCGTCGCTTCCGGCCGCCAGTTCCTTCCTCCCGGCCGCGACCAGGCCCCCGCACTCCGTACCCGTCTCCTCGGCGCACTGGCCGCGCGCCTCCTCGCCCTCGCCCGCCACCGGTTCCCCTCCGGTGAAGACACCTCCCAGGGTGGTGTCGTTCGGCAGGGCCGTCCGGATCTCCTCCGCGGAGAGCGAGATGGCCGATTTGGGCCGCGCCCGTTCTTCCGACACCGGATCGGCCGCCTCCCCGGACGGGTCGCCCTCGCCGCATCCGGTCAGCGCTGTCGCCAGCGCCGCCATGGCCAACGTCCCCCGTACTACTGCCCTCACCCTGAACTCCCTTGCGCACCAAGCCTTCTGACGTGAAGGCCGCGCACATGGTAGTCACCCGTGCGGACCGCTCCGGCTACTGTCCGCGTCCGTCCGCAAGGCTCCGGCCATCCGGTCCCCAGGGCTCCGGGGAGGCCGTCATCCCCTCCCCGGAGGGTCACCAACCGCCCTCGAAGAAGGCCAGCAGAGCCGGTCCCGGATCCGCCGCCGTGGTGGTGTTGGCCACCGCGACCACCACCGCGACCAGCGACACCAGCACCGCGAGGCCGCCGGAGACCGCCCGGGTCCGCCGCGCCCTCCGCTCGGACGCCGCCGTGGCCGCGAACCGCCGCCACGCCACCGCGCCGATCACGGCGAGGACGACCGCCACGACCGCCGCCATCACGGCCATCGCCACATGGAAGCGGGCGAAGTCGCTGATCATCGAGGCCAGGGCGGGCGGAGGGGCCGTCCCGGCGCTCAGGGACTCGTCCAGCGCGCGTCTGGCTTGATCGAGTGCCTCGGAGGACTCCCCGGAGCCCCGCCCCGACGCCAGGGTCGGCAGCAGCGAGGCGAAGGGTGCCGTCGCGCCCTGGACGTTGGCCATCAGCGTCGCCAGGGAGAGCAGCGCGAGCGCGGTGACGAGACCACCGCTGGAAGCGAGGGCGGCCCGGCCTCCCTTCCCGGGACCGGCGGCCCTCAGGAACGTTCTCCAGAGGAGCGCGCCGAGAGCGGCGAACACCACCAACAGGGCGGCGGCTATCAGGGCTTTCGCCACGTGGTAGCGGAACCAGTAGTCGACGACCTGTTCCAGGCCCGGGGAGAACTCCCCCCGGCCCGCGCCCCAGTATCCGGCGAACGTCTCGCGGACGGCGTCGGTGAGATCGGTTCTGCTGGCGAACCCGATGCCCGGGCCGATGCCCGCCAGGGGGCGCGGGGCGATGACGAAGACGGTCAGCAGGGCCGTGGCGAGGGCGGTCAGCAGAGCGAGGGCGCGTCCGGGGACACCGGTGGCGGGTGGTGAGAGGAGTGTGGTGGCGCGCAAGGTGGTTCCTCCGGGGCGGGCGGGTGACGGACGGTGGCTGCGGGCTACCGCTGTGTGGACCACGATCCCGGGTGGGTGGGGGTGCGGTCACTGGGGTGGGCCGCACAGTCGGGGTGGGGTATTCCTCAGTACCCCGGCCCCGTCCGCCGGTCCTTCCCCGACCGGGTCCCCACCCAGGCCGTCCGGCCCCAAGTCCAAGCCCCCGTTGCCCGTTCCTACCCCCGCCCCGTCCCCGCCGCCCCGCGCCCGCCCCACCCCGTCCCTGCTCCTGCTCCTGCTCCTGCGCCTGCTCAAAACCTGGGGCAAGTCCCGGGGCAGGGTGCGGCGCACGCTCCGGCCCAGCCGCCCGGCCGATCCAGGTCGCGGCTCCCCCGACGACCGTTCACCCCCCGACGACCGTTCACCCCCCGCCGGGCCGCACCAGCCCCGACTCGTACCCGAGGATCACCAACTGGGCGCGGTCCCGGGCACCCACCTTGCCCATGATGCGGCTGACGTGGGTCTTCGAGGTGAGGGGGCTGAGGCTCAGGGTGTCGGCGATCTCCTGGTTGGTGAGGCCGCGCGCGACCAGGGTGAGGACCTGGCGTTCCCGTTCGGTGAGCCCGTCGGGGGTCCGGTGGGTGTGGCGGCCGGGGTCGGGGGCGCGCAGCGCACGGGCGATCAGCCGGGCCGTCGGGCCGGGCGACAGCAGCGCCTCGCCCTGGGCCACCAGCCGTATCGCGTCGAGGAGTTCGGCGGGGCGGGTGTCCTTGACCAGGAAACCGGACGCGCCCGCGCGCAGCGCCTCGATGATGTGCTCGTCGGTGTCGTAGGTGGTGAGTACGAGGACCCGGACGCCCGCGAGGTCCTCGTCCTCCGCGATGAGCCGGGTCGCGGCGATCCCGTCGAGGTCGGGCATGCGGACGTCCATCACCACGAGGTCCGCCCGTGCGGTGCGGGCGAGCTCGACGGCCTCGCGGCCGGTTCCGGCCTGGCCCACGACCTCCATGTCGGGCGCCGATTCCACGAGCATCGCGAACGCGGCCCGTACCAGCGTCTGGTCGTCGGCGAGCAGCACGCGGATCGTCACTGGGTCCCCCGGAGGATGTGGTGGGTCGGTGGTGGGGGACGGCGGCTCACGCGGGGGCCTTCCCCGGCCCCGTCCCGTGGGCCGGGTCCGGCGTGCGGCCCCGCCCCGTCGTCCCCTGCCCGGAACCCTGCCACGGGCGGGGCGGACCGTCCACGACGGCCTCCGGGGCCCGCACGGCCCCGCGCCGCGCCCCGACCGCGCCGGCCACCGCGTCGCCCACCGCTCCGGTCACCGCGGCGGTCACCGTGCTGGTCCAAGCGCCACCCCGCCCGATGCACCCACCGCTCGCCGTGCCCGCGCCGCTCACCGCGTCCGGGACACCCGCCGTCCCCGGGACACCAGCCGTCCCGGGGACGCGCGCCGTGCCCGGGCCGCTCGCCGTCTCCGGGGCGCCGTGCAGCGCCGGGCCGAGCGGCAGCAGGGCCGTCACGGTGAAACCGCCGTCGGGTCGGGGGCCCGCGTCCAGGGTGCCGCCGACGCTCCGGGCCCGCTCCCGCATCCCGATGAGGCCGAAGCCGGGCGGGGCGGCCGGGTTCGGCGGCGGGGCGGCGGGGGTCCGTCCGCCGTCGGCCACGATGACCTCCAGCGTCGTCTCCGAGCCCCGGACCGCGACGGTCACCCCGACGCCGGGTCCCGCGTGGCGCACCGCGTTGGTCAGGGCCTCCTGGACGATCCGGTAGGCCGCCGCGCCGACCGCGGGGGGCGGCTGGGCGCCGGACCCGCCCCGGGTGGTGAGGGTGACCTCGGCGCCCGCGGACCGCGCGGCCTCCACCAGGTCGGGCAGTCCGCCGAGACCGGGCAGCGGGCCGCGCGGTTCGCCGGGGGTGTCCGCGCGCAACACCTCCAGGGTGGTGCGCAGTTCGCCGCGCGCGGTGCGGCAGGTCTCGGCGATGTCGTCCAGGGCGCGGGCGACCGCAGCCCGGTCGAGCCGCTCCGGGTCGGCGGTGAGGACGTGCGCGGCGACGGAGGTCTGCACCCCGACGAGGGTGATCGTGTGGGCGAGCAGGTCGTGCAGGTCGCGGGCGATCCTCAGGCGTTCCTCGGCGACCCGGCGGCGGGCCTCCTCCTCCCGGGTCCGTTCGGCGCGTTCCGCCCGTTCGGTGGCCGCCCGCACGCTGGCCTGGTGGATCCGTACGTAGGCGCCGACGACGAGGACGGCGACCACCCAGCCGGAGATGCGCAGCAGTTCCAACGCGTCGTGCGGGCTGATCGCGAGCATCACCGACATGGACAGGCCCACCGTGCCGGCCGCGACCCACACCGTCCGGCGCAGGGTGCTGCGGACGGCGAGGGTGTAGAGGGCCAGGTAGACGACGGGGCCGGGGGCGGTGTGGTTGTAGTCGAGCGCGTGGTACGGGGTGACGAGCGCGATCACCGCCAGCAGCGCGGCCAGCGGTGCCCGGCTGCGGAAGGCGAGCGGGACGTGCGAGGCCAGCAGCAGGCTCCAGCCGAAGGCGTCGGGGCGGCTCCCGGGGTCGCAGAGCAGCGCGATGGTGACGGCGGTGACGGCGGCGAGGACGGCGAGGACGCGGTCCTCGCACACCAGTCGCCAGACCCGGAGGAGCAGGCGCGGGACGGGGCGACGGCGGTAGGACGCCTCGGGCGGACCGAGCGGACCGGGCGGACCGGGCGGACCGAGCGGGTCGGACAGACCGGACAGGCCGGATGAGCCGGACGGGTCGGGAGGGACTGGGGAGGGGCCGGACGGGCCGGTGAGCACGGGGAGCGCGCCCCGGGCGGCGTCCCCGGAGGCCCCGACGTCCCCGGCGGCCCGGACGTTTCCGGGGGCGGGAACGGTCAGGGCAGTGGTCGGGGTGGGCCCGGGCCGGGTCGTTTCCTCACGGGCCTGAGCCTGGCGGGAGTTGGGTTCCACGGAGCCATCCTGCGGTATGGGGACGCCCCTCCGGGAGGGGAGGGGCACCGGGGCGGGCGGGAGGCCGTCCTCAACGGACCGGAGAAGCGGGGCGGAGGCGGGGCCAGACGGCCCCGCAACGGCTCCAGGCCGCCCCGGGACGGTCCTGGACGGCATCGGAGACGGCCTCGGACGGCTAGAGGGCCCCGGGGGCGGCCCTTGGGCGCACCCGGGGTCACACGGCCCCCTGGAGGGCTCCGGTCCACCGGCCGCCCCTGGCGCCCCCGGACGCCCCCGGAGATCCGGTGGCCCGGGCAACCCCAGGGGCGGCCGGTGGTCCCGGGTCCCCCCAGCGGGTCCGGGACCGGAGACCTACGGAACGGACACCGACTCCCCCGCCGCGTCCGCGCCGGCCTCCGCGCGGCCCTGCTCCCGTACGCCCCCGGCAGGCCCCGGGTCCGGGTTCCGGTGCGCGGGCCGGGACAGCGGACCGGGCCACCACACCCGGCGGCCGAGCGCCACGCTGGCGCTGGTGACCAGGTAGGTGCGGACGAGGAAGGTGTCGAGGAGGACGCCGATCGCGATGACGAAACCGACCTGCACCAGTTGGACCATCGGCAGGTTGACGAGGACGCCGAAGGTGGCGGCGAGGACGAGTCCCGCCGAGGCGATCACCGCTCCGGTGCTGCGGAGCGCGCTGAGCGCGGCGGCGGCGGGTTCGGCCCCGGCGAGGCCCTCCTCCCGCATGCGGTGCATCAGGAAGATCCCGTAGTCGACGCCGAGGGCGACGAGGAACACGAAGGTGAGCAGTCCGAGTCCGGGGTCGGAGCCCTCGAAGCCGAACAGCGGGCCGAAGACGAGTCCGCCGATGCCGAGGGAGGCGCCCCAGACCGCGACCACGGCGGCGATGAGCAGCAGGGGGGCGACGAGCGAGCGCAGCAGCAGGACGAGGACGAGGAGGACGGAGCCGAGGACGAGGGGGATGACGATCCTCAGGTCCTTGGCGTGGGTCTCCTTGAGGTCGAGTTGTTCGGCGCTGGCTCCGCCGACGTAGGACCCTTCGAGGGTGTCGCGGAGCGCTTCGATGGTGCGGGTCTCGGCGGCGGACTCCGGTTTGGCCGCGGCGGTGACGGAGATCTCGGTCCAGCCGTCGGCGGAGCGTCCGCGTACCGCGGCGTCGACGCCGCGGACGTCGCGGGTGGCGGCGAGGGTGGCGGTCGCGCGGTCGGTGGGGGTGATGACGACGACGGGTTGGGCGCCGCGCTCGGGGAACGCCTCGATGAGGGTCTCCGTGGCGGCGATCGACTCGGGGCGGCTGGTGAAGCTGTCCTGCTGCTTGAGGGAGCCGGGCAGGTTGAGCACGCCGAGCGCGAGGGCGCCGAGGAGGGCGGCGCCGCCGATGAGCACCGTGAGGGGGCGGCGGCTCGCGGAGGTGCCCATGCGGGCGAACACCGAGGTCCGGGCCTTGGGTTCGACGCCGTGGGCGGGGATCAGCGGCCAGAACACCCGGCGGCCGGCGAGGACGAGGAGCGCGGGGAGCAGGGTGAGCATGGCGACGAGCGCGCTCAGGACGCCGAGGGTGCCGAGCGGGCCCATGCCCCGGCTGCTGTTGAGGTCGGCGACGAGCAGGCAGAGCAGTCCGGCGGCGACGGTGCCGGAGGAGGCGAGGACGGCGGGGCCGCAGCCGCGCAGGGCGGCGGCCATGGCGTCGTGGGCGTGGAGGTGGCGGCGGAGTTCCTCGCGGTAGCGGGCGACGAGCAGCAGGGCGTAGTCGGTGCCGACGCCGAAGACCAGGATGGTCATGATCCCGGAGCTCTGGCCGCTGACGGGGGTGTCGAAGAGCTGGTTGAGGCCGTAGGCCCCGGCGCGGGCGATGAGTTCGGCGCTGCCCGCGCTGATCAGCGGTATCAGCAGCAGGAAGGGGCTGCGGTAGATGATGACGAGGAGGATCGCGACGACGGCGACGGTGGTGTAGAGGAGGGGGCCGCCGAGCGATTCGTAGACCTCGTTGGCGTCGACGTCGAAGGCGGCGGGGCCGCCGACCTCGACGGTGAGTCCGCCGTTGCCGGAGGCGGTGTCGCGGACGTCGTCGACGAACGCGGTGCGGGCTTCCTCGTCCGTGCCGGGCGCGTGGGTGGCGACCGGGTACATGAGGGTGGTGCCGTCGCGGGAGGGGATGCCCTCGGGCGGGGCGGTGAGGTCGTGGGCGGCGGCGATGGCGCCGGTCTGGCGGCGGGCGGTGGCGCGGTCGGCGTCGGTGAGGCCGCCGTCGCGGTGGTAGACGAGGACGAGTTCGGTGGCTTCGCCGCCGGGGAAACTGTCCTGGATCTTGGCGACCTGGGTGGAGTCGGCGCTGGCGGGCAGGTAGTCGACGGGGCGGTCGCGCTGGACGTCGGTGAGCTTCCCCGCGAAGGGGAGCACGATCGCGAGGACCGCGATCCACAGGCCGAGGACGGCCCAGGGGATGACCTTGCGGGACCGTGCGCGTGGTGGCCGCTGGGGCGGGGAGGTCGATGTCTTCACGTGTTCCAGCGTTCCGCCCGGCGGGACGGGTTTCCTCGCGCTGGAGGGCGAGTTGACGGTTACCTCCGGGGGCGCGAGAGAGGGCGGAGTACCTCCGGCGGAGTACTCCCGGGGGACGCGGCCGGAACCACCGACCGGGTCGCCGGAGGACCGCCAGGACACGGCACCGGGCGGACTCCTGACAGGACAGCCCGTCCCCCCGGGCCACGGAGGAGCGGCCCGCGACCGGGACAGTGCGACCGGGCGGCCCACCATGTCAGGAGGGGCGGCCCGCGACCGGGGCAAGAAGCCGGTCCGGGCCCGATCACGCAGTTCCCCGCGCCCCTTGGCGGGCACCCGACCGGCCCGGGGTGTCGGGCCCCGCCAGGGGCGCGGGGAACTGCGCGAGCAGCCACGGCGAACCCGCACCGGACCACGGAGAACGGGTGGCCCGCGCCCGAAGGGGCGCGAGGAACTGCGCGAACAGCCACAGCGGACCCCCGCCGCGGACCAGGGGATCAAGCAGCACGCACCCGAAGGGGCGCGGGGAACTGCGCGAACGGCCACAGCGGACCCGCACCCGGCCGCCCCCCGCCCCGTCAGGGCGTGCCCGAAGGGGCGCAGGCCAGGGGCGGGGCGAGGAGGCCAGCCCCGGCCGGTTCGGCGGCGCGGGGCGCAGGGGGGCGGTGCCGGACGCGTGGCGCGCGGAACCGAGGGGGCCTGGCCGGGGCTCCGGTGACGGCACGGGGCACAGGGGCCCGGGAGGGACCCGGGAGGGACCCGTCCGGGGTCAGGAGGGGGTGGGGCGGGCCGTGGCGAGGAGTCGGGTGACGTCCTCGGGGCCGAGAGCGAGGGCGCGGCCCACGGTGGCGAGGATGTCGCGCTCGGCGGGGGTGTAGGCGCCGTCGGCGAGGGCGATCCGGGCGCCTTGGAGGAGGAGGGACTCGCGGCCGGGCGGGGCGAGGTGCGGGGCGAGGGGTTCGAGGGCCTCGTGGAGTTCGATGGCGAAGCCGGTGAGGCCGGGGGCGCCGTAGAGGCCGGGGAGCCGTCCGGTGTCGGCGCTGACGGCTTCGACGAGGGCGATGAGGCGTTCCTCGTCGCAGTCGCGGTGTCCGGCGCGGCGGAGCGCGTCGAGGGCGGTGTCCACGGTGCGGCGGGCGCCGGTGCCGCCCGCGGCGAGGACCGCGAGGGCGACGGTGTGGACGGCGTCGCGGAGCATCGCGGAGAACCGGGCGGTGGTGGGATGGTCGAGGGCGTCGGTGCCGAAGCGTTCCCGGCAGGTGACGCATTCGACGACGGGGGCGGTCGCGCCACGGGGCAGCAGCGGCACGCCGAGGACGGCGAACCGGCGGCGTCCGGTGCGGCGTTCGTAGTTGCGGTCGCCTCCGCAGCCGGGACAGAAGAACTCGCCGTCCGCGACGGTCGTCCAGACAGTGCGGGTCCCCAGCAGACGGCGTCGGCGGGCGCCACGGCCACCCCGGCACTTCCGGCCCTCGCTCGGCAGCACGTCACACCTCCGCAACATCATGGCAACCTCGCCGTGCTGGCGTGATGTTAGCCACATCCACCGGGTGCCGTCAGCACCCTGGAGGTGAAGGTGGCCGGGAGACGACGGGTCCCCGGCCGCCGCGCGGGCGGCCGGGGAACGGGACGCGCAGGTGGCGGGGGTCAGCGGGCGGCGCGGTTGACGGCGGAGACGACCGCCTTCAGCGAGGCACGTGTCGTGTTCGCGTCGATGCCGATGCCCCAGAGGACCTTGCCGTCGATCGCGCACTCGATGTACGAGGCTGCCTGCGCGGAGGCGCCCTCGCTCATGGTGTGCTCCTGGTAGTCCAGCAGCCGTACGTCGATGCCGATGGACTGGAGGGCGTCGAAGAACGCGGAGATCGGGCCGTTGCCGGTGCCGCCCAGCACGGTGTCGGCGCCGTCGACGGTGGCCTCCACGGTCAGCGTGTCCACGCCGTCGGTGTCGGTGGTGGACTGGCCGGTGCGCAGCTGGACGCGGCCCCACGGGTCGTCGGGGTTGGGCAGGTACTCGTCGCGGAAGACGTTCCAGATGTCGGCGGGGGTGACCTCGCCGCCCTCGGCGTCGGTCTTCGCCTGGATGATCTTCGAGAACTCGATCTGCATCCGCCGGGGCAGGTCCAGCTTGTGCTCGTTCTTCAGGACGTAGGCGATGCCGCCCTTGCCGGACTGCGAGTTGACGCGGATCACGGCCTCGTAGGAGCGGCCGACGTCCTTGGGGTCGATGGGCAGGTAGGGGACGGCCCACTCGATCTCGTCGACGGTCCGGCCCTGGGCGGCGGCGGTGGCCTCCATCGCGTCGAAGCCCTTCTTGATGGCGTCCTGGTGGGAGCCGGAGAAGGAGGTGTAGACGAGGTCGCCCACGTACGGGTGGCGGGGGTGGACCTCCATCTGGTTGCAGTACTCGGCGGTGCGGCGGATCTCGTCGATGCGGGAGAAGTCGATCTGCGGGTCGACGCCCTGCGAGAACAGGTTCATGCCCAGGGTGACCAGGTCGACGTTGCCGGTGCGCTCGCCCTGGCCGAACAGACAGCCCTCGACGCGGTCGGCTCCGGCCATCAGCGCCAGTTCGGCGGCGGCGACGGCGGTGCCCCGGTCGTTGTGGGGGTGGACGGACAGGCAGACGTGCTCGCGGCGGGACAGCCGGCGGCTCATCCACTCGAAGCGGTCGGCGTGGGTGGAGGGGGTGGAGCGTTCGACGGTGGCGGGCAGGTTGAGGATGATCTCGCGCCCGGCCTCGGGCTGCCAGACGTCCATGACCGCCTCGCAGACCTCCAGCGCGAAGTCCAGCTCGGTGTCGGTGAAGATCTCGGGGCTGTACTGGTAGCCGAAGACGGTGCGGTCGTCGAGCAGCTTCTCGGCGTACTCCATGACCAGCCGGGTGCCGTCCACGGCGATCTGCTTGATCTGTTCCTTGGAGCCCCGGAAGACGACGCGGCGGAAGACCGGCGCGGTCGCGTTGTACAGGTGGACGGTGGCGCGCCTGGCGCCGACCAGCGCTTCCACGGTGCGCTCGATCAGGTCCTCGCGGGCCTGGGTGAGGACGGAGATCGTGACGTCGTCGGGGATGGCGTCCGGGTCCTCGATGATCGACCGGACGAAGTCGAAGTCGGTCTGTCCGGAGGCGGGGAAGCCGACCTCGATCTCCTTGTAGCCCATGGCCACCAGCAGGTCGAACATCTCCCGTTTGCGGGCGGGCGACATGGGGTCGATCAGGGCCTGGTTGCCGTCGCGCAGATCGGTGGACAGCCAGCGGGGGGCCCGGGTGATCCGGTTGTCCGGCCAGGCGCGGTCGGCGATGTCGACCTGCTCGTACGGGCGGTACTTGTGGATCGGCATCGACGTGGGCCGCTGGTGGTGCGTCGCGTTGGTGACCGGCGTGGGGCGCCCGACGGAAGAGGGGTCGACGGCGGGGCGGGACGTGCTGGACATGATGCGTAGGGCTCCTCTTGGTCCACGGGGGACGGCCGACGGCTGAGCGCAACACCGAACTCCGCGGGGAGGGGGTCGGCCTACGACTACAGGCCCTCGCCGCGGCAGCTAAGGAGAAGCAGCCCGAAACGCATGGTGCGTGCAGCCTAGCCGAGCCTTCCCGGGGGCGGTGGCCTGTTCCAGTATGCGGGACGCGGGGAGGGCCCCGTGGCGGCCGGGGCGCGCGGGACCCCGCCGGGAGTCCCCGCACGTCCCGGGCCCGGAGCCCACCCCTCACGCACGGGAGGACGCCCCTCGTCACGGACGGGAGGACGCCCCTCGTCACGGACGGGAGGACGCCCCTCGCGGACGGGGAGGGGTGCCCCCGCGCGGACGGGGGGCGCACGGGCCCCGGCCCCGTACACGCCCTCCCCCGGGTCTTCACTCCTTTTCGCCAAATCTCCGTCACCTGGGGTGACAACAGAGTGACCTACTGCCACATTGCGGTCATGACACCACAGCGATCGGGTCATCACCCCGTCTTCTGCACCGTCGTCCCGCCCCACGTCCTCGACAAGCTCGCCCAGGCCGAGGACGCGGGCCGGGCGGAGGCCGCGCGCCGCACCCTGGAGCTGGACGCCGCCCAGCGCACCCGCCGCCGGATCACCACCCTGCGGGCCGTCGCCGCACCCACCGCCGCGCCCTCCGACACCCCGGACCGCAACATCCACGACGCCAAGCACCGCGAGGTGCTGCCCGGGAGCAAGGTCCGCGACGAGGACGACCCGCCGGGCCGCGACGCCACCGTCAACCGCGCGCACGCGGGCCTCGGCGCCACCTTCGACCTGTATCTGAAGGCGTACGGCCGCCGCTCGATCGACGACGCCGGGCTGCCGCTGATCGCCACCGTCCACTACGGGCGGCAGTACGCCAACGCCTTCTGGAACGGCGAGCAGATGGTGTTCGGGGACGGCGACGGGGACCTGTTCCTCGACTTCACGCTCCCGGTGGACGTGATCGGGCACGAACTGACCCACGGCGTGGTGCAGTACACCGCCAACCTGGAGTACTACGGGCAGTCGGGCGCCCTCAACGAGTCGGTGGCCGATGTGTTCGGCGTGCTCATCAAGCAGCACGCGCTGGGCCAGACCGCCGCCGACGCCGACTGGCTGATCGGCGCGGGGCTGCTCGGCCCGGACGTGCAGGGCGTGGCGCTGCGGTCGATGAAGGCGCCGGGCACCGCGTACGACGACGATGTCCTCGGCAAGGACCCGCAGCCCGCGACGATGGACGACTACGTCCGCACCAACCGGGACAACGGCGGCGTCCACATCAACTCGGGCATCCCGAACCACGCGTTCTACCTGTTCGCCACCGAACTCGGCGGTCACGCCTGGGAGCGGGCCGGGCAGGTCTGGTACGACACCCTGACCGGCGGCGAGCTGGCGGCGGACGCCGACTTCGCGGAGTTCGCCCGGCTGACCCTGGCGGCGGCGCGGGCCCGGTTCGGGGACGGCGCCGAACTGGCGGCCGTGGTCAAGGCGTGGTCCACGGTGGGCGTTCCGACGGGCTGAGCACGGGGTAGGCGAACGGACATGCGTATCGTCGTGCGGCGCACCGGAGGGTTCGCGGGGATCGAGCGGCGGGCGGAGGTGGACACCACCGGCCGTCCCGACGCCGAGGCGTGGCACGCGCTGGCCGAGCGGGCGTTGAGCGGCGCCCGCCCGGCCGCCCCGACGGGCGTGCCGGACGGTTTCCAGTACCGCATCACGGTGGACGGCCGCACCGCGTACTGCGCGGACCCCCGGCTGAGCGACGCCCAGCGGGAGTTGGTGCGGCGGGTGCTGAAGGAAGGCGCCTGACCGGGGGCGGCCCCGGGGCGGCGGCCTATCCCGCCGCCGCCCCGGCCGTCGGTCCCGCCGTCGGTCCGGCGGCCAATCCGGCCGTCACGGACGCGGCGGCCGACCCGGGGTCGTCCCCGGCGGCCCGGGCGAGGTCGAGGAGCATGGCGCGCAGCACGTCCGGGGGCCCGAAGGCGCCCGCGACGTAGCGGGCGCGGCCGAGCTGGGCCAGTCCGTGCATCTGGCAGAAGAGCTGGCGGACCAGGAGGTCGGGGTCGGCGTCGGGGCGGAAGCGGCCCGCCGCGACGCAGCGGCGGATCGCGTCGCGGGGCGCCCGCAGGACGTGGATGCCGAGTCGGCGGTCCTCGTCAGTCAGCTCGAACCCGGCGACCACCGCACCGCCGAACATCACCGCGTACGCGTCGGGTTCGTCACGGGCGAAGCCCTGGTAGGCGAGGCCGAGGGCGGCGAGTTCCGCCACCGGGTCGTCCGGGTGGGCGGCCCCGGCGCGGCCGACCCGGTCGTGGAAGCGGTCGAAGCCCTCGGTGATCAGCGCGCGCACCAGTCCGGGCATCGACCCGAAGTGGGTGTAGACGGCCATGGTCGAGGTACCGGCCTCCCGGGCCAGCCGACGGGCGCTGAGCGCGGCGGCGCCCTCGTCGGCGAGCACCCGGGCGGCCTGGTCGAGGAGGCGGCGGCGGACGTCGACGGCCCCGGCGCGGTCGCCGGTTCCGGTCCGGGACGCGGCCCCCGTCCGGCCGTCGGTGGACGCCCTCCGGTCGGCGGAGGGGGCGCGCCGTCGGCCGCCGGGGGTCGCTCGCCCGTCGGCGGAGTCCGCGCGCGGGCCGTCGGAGGGGGCGGATCGGTCGTCGGTTGACACGGAAGCACCATAACGCTGTTATAGATATAACGGTGTTATGAATGACGCCCGGGCGCCCGCCCGGGGCCGGAAACCGCCATGCCGTTATGCCGCCGTGCCGCCGTGCGCCGCCCGGGACAACGGGACCGGGACAGCGGGACCGGGGCAACGGAGAGCGGGACGGCGGCGGGGGCGGCGGACCCGGACCAGGGCGGCGGACCCGGGGCGGGGGCGGCGGACCCGGCACCGCCACCTCCCCCACCACACAGCACAGCCGACGACGACCGCACGAACACCACACGAGGGGTTGCGCCATGCTCACGCGGAGTACACGGGCCTTCCGCAGGGATCTCGCCCGGCTGCCCGAGGCGGCCGGGGACACCAGCGGGACGACACAGGCACCGCCGTGGGGCACCGGTGTCCCCGCCCTGCGGATGGCCGTCGTCGGGGACTCGGTCGCGGCGGGGGTGGGCGCCTCCGTGCTGCGGGAGGCGCTGCCGGGCGAACTGGCGGCGGCGTTGACCGCGATCACCGGGCGGGCGGTCTCCTGGCGGGTCTCCGCCCGGTCCGGCGCCACCCTCACCACCGTGCGCCGGGACCTGCTGTCCGGGCTCACCGACCCGGTGACCCGGTGGACGCCCGACTTGGTGGTGGTCGTCGCGGGCACCAACGACGCGCTGCGGCTGCGACGGCCCCGGACCCTGCGCCGGGAGGCCGGGCGGCTGGTCCGGGACGTCCGGCTACGGCTCGGGGCGGACGTCCCGGTGGTCTTCGCGGGGCTGCCGGACCTGCGCGGCGTGGCGGCGCTGCCCCCGGCCGCCCGCGTTCCGCTCCGGCTCTACGTCGCCCTGCTCGACCGGCAGTTGCGCGCGGTGGCCCGGCGCGGCGACGGCGTCCACCATCTGCACTCGGGCGGGATGCCGGAGTTCCCCGGCCCCTGGATGGCGGCGGACCGGTTCCATCCCTCGGCCCAGGGGTACCGGGCCTGGGCCCGGGTGCTCGCCGGACGGCTGTCCACCCTGGCGGAGGTCACGGCCGTCCCCTCACCCGTTCCCCCGGTCTGAGCGGACGAGGGCGGGAAGGGGCACGGGGCCAGGGGGCGCGGGGCCGGGATCAGCGCCCTGCGGCCCCGGGCCCGGCGAGCCCGGCGGCCTCAGCGACCCCGGCCCGGCCCCGCCGCCTCAGAAGCCGAGCTTGCGGAGCTGGCGCGGGTCGCGCTGCCAGTCCTTGGCGACCTTCACGTGCAGGTCCAGGAAGACCGGGGTGCCCAGCAGCGCCTCGATCTGCTTGCGGGACTTGATCCCGACCTCCTTGAGCCGCTTGCCCTTGGGGCCGATGACGATGCCCTTCTGGCTCGGCCGCTCGATGTAGACGAAGGCGTGGATGTCGAGGAGCGGCCGGTCGGCGGGGCGGTCCTCGCGGGGCAGCATCTCCTCGACGACCACCGCGATGGAGTGCGGCAGCTCGTCCCGGACGCCCTCCAGGGCGGCCTCGCGGATCAGCTCGGCCACCATGACCTGCTCGGGCTCGTCGGTGAGGTCGCCCTCCGGGTAGAGCGCGGGGCCCTTCGGCAGCAGCGGGACCAGCAGGTCCGCCAGCAGGTCCACCTGCTGGTCGCCGACCGCCGACACCGGCACGATCTCGGCCCACTCGAAGCCCAGCTCACGGGCGAGCTGGTCGACCGCGATGAGCTGTTCGGCGAGGGTCTTGGAGTCGACCAGGTCGGTCTTGGTGACGATCGCGACCTTCGGGGTCCGCTTGATCTCCGAGAGTTCCTTGGCGATGAAACGGTCACCCGGGCCGAGCTTCTGGTCCGCGGGCAGACAGAAACCGATCACGTCCACCTCGGCCCAGGTGGTGCGGACCACGTCGTTGAGCCGCTGGCCGAGCAGCGTCCGGGGCTTGTGCAGCCCGGGGGTGTCCACCAGCACCAGCTGGGCGTCGGGGCGGTGCACGATGCCCCGGACGGTGTGCCGGGTGGTCTGCGGCCGGTTGGAGGTGATCGCGACCTTCTGGCCGACCAGCGCGTTCGTGAGGGTGGACTTGCCCGCGTTGGGCCGCCCCACGAAGCAGGCGAAGCCAGACCGGTGGGTGGCCTCGGCGGGCTCGGATGACGGGGTACGGACGCTCATGACGCCCATTGTCCCCGATCGACGGGGCCCGCCGCACACAGCCCGCCGGGCGGCGGTCGCGGACGGCACCCGCCCCGGCCGACGGACGACCGGGACACGACCGGCGGATCACCGGCGGCACGACCGCCGGCCGGGCGGCGGACGGTCGGGGGCACGGTCACCGGTCCGGCGGCGGATGGCCGGGCGGACGGTCGTCAGCCGGCCGGCGGGCGGGGCGGGAAGGCGTCAGGCGGTGACCGTGAGGCGCGGGGTGCCGTCCGGACCGGCCAGGTGGACCGGGGTCCCGGCGCCCGCGAGGTCGCGGACGGCCGCCAGGTCCTCGTCCGTCGCGGACGGCTCGGCGGTCACCACGGCGGCGGCCTCCAGCGAGGTGGCGCCGGAGGCGACGGCCATGGCGACGGCGGTGCGCAGGGCGCTCAGCCGCAGCGACGGGAGGTCCACCGTCCCCGCCACGTAGGTCCGCCCGGTCTCGTCCCGCACCGCGGCCCCCTCGGCCACCCCGTTGCGCGCCCGCGCGGACCGCGCGAGGGTCACGATCTTGCGGTCCTCGGCGCCCAGTTCACTCTCGCTCATGCGCCCAGCTTAAGCGGCCGTCGGCACTCCCCGGGAGCCGAGCCCGGCACGATCGGGAAGAGGGGCGCCCGGACCTTCTTCTTACGGCCTAGGTGTATTGATCACGAGCGTTGTTAACGCTGGTTGGTCTTGATCATGGCGAAGACCTCCGGTGTGGTGGAGGTGTCTAGGCTTCACCACACGGAGGTCTTCGTGTCCCACCGTAATGCCCGGCTGACCGTTCACGGCAGACGGATCCTGGTCGAACGTGTCCTCGCCGGCCGCCCTGTCGCGCATGTGGCCGCGGAGATGGGCATATCGCGTCCCACCGCCCACAAATGGCTCCGCCGCTGGCGGTTCGAAGGAGAGGCGGGCCTGCACGACCGTTCCAGCCGACCCCGCACCACCCCGCACCGCACGTCCGCCACGGTCGAGGCACGTGTCTGCCAGTTGCGGACCAGCCGCAAACTCGGCCCGGCCCGGATCGGCCCGATCCTGGGCCTGCCCGCCTCCACGATCCACCGGATCCTGGCCCGCCACGGCCTGAACCGGCTGGCCTGGCTCGACCGGCCCACCGGCGAACCGATCCGCCGCTACGAACGCGACCGGCCCGGCGAACTGGTCCACGTCGACATCAAAAAACTCGGCAACATTCCCGACGGCGGCGGCTGGCGCATCGTGGGCCGCACGGCCGGAGACCGCAACCGCCAGGCCACCACCGGCCAGCGCAGAAGCAGCACGCCAGTGATCGGCTACAGCTACATCCACTCCGCCGTCGACGACCACTCCCGCCTGGCCTACAGCGAAGTCCTCACCGACGAACGCAGGCACACCGCGATCGGCTTCTGGCAGCGGGCGAACGCGTTCTTCGCCGCCCACGGCATCACCGTCGAACGCGTCCTGACCGACAACGGCTCCTGCTACAAAGCCAAGCTGTTCACCCAGACCCTCACCGCGGCCGGTATCGCCCACAAGAAGATCCGGCCCTACCGGCCGCAGACCAACGGCAAGGTCGAACGCTTCAACCGCACCCTCCTCGAGGAGTGGGCCTACCAGCGGCCCTACACCTCGAACACCGAGCGGACAGCAGCCCTGGCAGACTTCCTCCACACCTACAACCACCACCGCTGCCACACCGCACTCGACGGACACCCGCCCATCAGCCGCGTCAACAACACTCCGGGTCAATACACCTAGGGACGGTCGAGGCGCAGTCGTTCGGCGCGGGGCAGTCCGGCGACCACCAGGTCGTAGGAGTCCTCGACCAGTTCCCGCACCTGCCCCGGGGGCAGCTCCCCCACGGTGACCGTGTTCCAGTGGCGCTTGTTCATGTGGTAGCCGGGCACCACGGTCCCGGGGTGGGCGGCGCGCAGCCGCACCGCGTCCTCCGGGTCGCACTTCAGGTTCACGGTGAGCGGCCGGACGTCGGGCCGGGTCAGGGCGAAGATCCTGCCGCCGACCTTGTAAACGGCGACCTCCGGGCCGAACGGGAACTCCTCCACGGCCGCGTTGAACGACAGGCACAGCGCGCGCAACCGTCCGGGGGTCACCGTCGCCCCGCCCCCGGTCCCGTCTCTCCGCCGTCGGAGGCCAACGGCTCCACCAGTACCGTGACGATCTTGTTGCGGCGTCCGGCGGCGGACTCGGCGGTCAGCCGCAGCTCCCGGCCGTCCGGCAGGGTGACCCGGGCGAACGCCCCCGCGATCGGCACCCGGCCGAGGGCCTTGGCGAGCAGTCCGCCGACGGTCTCGACGTCCTCGTCGTCGTACGCCTCCAGCCCGTACAGCTCGCCGAGGTCGCCGATGTCGAGGCGGGAGGTGACCCGGTGACGGCCGCCGCCGAGTTCCTCGACGGGCGGCAGCTCGCGGTCGTACTCGTCGGTGATCTCCCCGACGATCTCCTCCAGGATGTCCTCGATGGTGACGATCCCGGCGGTGCCCCCGTACTCGTCGATGACGACGGCGACGTGGTTGCGCTCCCGCTGCATCTCCCGCAGCAGATCGCCCGCGTTCTTGGTGTCGGGGACGAAGGCGGCCGGCCGCGTCGCCGTGGACACCAGCTCCGCCTCGGCGTCCCGGCTGATGTGCGTCTTGCGGACGAGGTCCTTGAGGTAGACGATCCCGATGACGTCGTCCTCGTTCTCGCCGGTGACCGGGATGCGGGAGAAGCCGGAGCGCAGCGCCAGGGTGAGGGCCTGCCGGATGGTCTTCCAGCGTTCGATGACGACCAGGTCGGTACGCGGGACCATCACCTCCCGCACCAGGGTGTCCCCGAGTTCGAAGACGGAGTGCACCATGCGGCGCTCGTCGTCCTCGATCAGCGACTCCTTCTCGGCGAGGTCGACCATGGCCCGCAGTTCAGCCTCGGAGGCGAACGGCCCGCGCCGGAAGCCCTTGCCGGGGGTGAGGGCGTTGCCCAGCAGGATCAGCAGGGAGGGGACGGGGCCCATCACCCGGGCCAGCGGCACCAGGACGTAGGCGGCGGCGGTGGCGGTGCTCACCGGGTGCTGGCGTCCGATGGTGCGCGGGGAGACGCCGACCGCGACGTAGGAGACCAGGACCATCACGCCGATCGCCAGCAGCAGCGCCTCCCAGGTGCGGTCGAACTCCTGGAGGCAGGCGTAGGTGACGAGGGCGGCGGCGGCCATCTCGCAGGCCACCCGGACCAGCAGGGCGACGTTGAGGTAGCGGGTGGGGTCGGCGGCGACCCGCGCCAGCTTGGACGCGCCGCGGCGGCCCGCGCGGGCCGCCTCCTCGGCGCGGAAGCCGGAGACCCGGGCGAGTCCCGCCTCGGCGCAGGCCGCCAGCCAGGCGACGACGACCAGCAGCACCGCGCCGAGGACGAGGGGGACGCTCACGGGTTCAGGAGACCGTGGGTGCCGGGGAGGGGCCGGTGAGGCCCTTCTCCTGGCGCCAGCCGTCGACGATCGCGGCCTGGAGGCCGAACATCTCGGCCTTCTCGTCGGGCTCCTCGTGGTCGTAGCCGAGCAGGTGCAGCACTCCGTGGACGGTGAGCAGTTGCAGCTCCTCGTCCATGGTGTGCCCGGTGGGGGCCTCGCGGCCCTGCCGCTCGGCGACCTCGGGGCAGAGGACGATGTCGCCGAGGAGTCCCTGCGGGGGCTCCTCGTCGTCCTTGGACGGGGGCCGCAGCTCGTCCATCGGGAAGGACATGACGTCCGTGGGCCCGGGCAGGTCCATCCACTGGATGTGCAGCTGTTCCATGGCGTCGGCGTCGACGACGATCACGGACAGTTCGGAGAGCGGATGGATCCGCATCCGGGCGAGCGCGTAGCGCGCGATGTCGAGGACCGCGTGTTCGTCGACCTCGGTGCCGGATTCGTTGTTGACGTCGATCGCCATGGTGGTGCTGGTCTACTTCCCTCGGCCGCCGCGGCCCGGTCGGGGACCGCGGTCGGCGCCGTGCTCGGTGCCGTTCGCGTGGTCGTACTTCTCGTACGCGTCGACGATACGGCCGACGAGCTTGTGGCGGACCACGTCCTGGGAGGTGAGCCGGGAGAAGTGGACGTCCTCGACGCCGTCCAGGATGTCCTGCACCTGCCGCAGTCCGGACTTGGTGCCGTTCGGCAGGTCGACCTGGGTGACGTCACCGGTGATGACGATCTTGGAGTCGAAGCCGAGGCGGGTGAGGAACATCTTCATCTGCTCGGGGTTCGTGTTCTGCGCCTCGTCGAGGATGATGAAGGCGTCGTTCAGGGTGTTGTGCGTGAGCAGGTGGTTCTCCGTGACGTAGAGGGAGTCCTCCGCCGCCACCTGGATGCACACCGCCTCCTCCCGGCCCGCCGGTTCGATGGAGTCGACGAACCGCATCGGACGGCCGCCGCCCGTGGCCCGGTACTTCTCCGCCTTGCGGCGCAGCCGGAACGGCTCGACGCCCTCCGGCAGCCGGATGTCCAGGACGTGCGCGTCACGGCGGTGCTCGACGGGACGCCCGGCCGCTTGGCCCGGGGCCCGCCCGGCGGCGGAACGGCGGCGGGCGTAGGCGACCCCGCCCAGCGACTGGACGAGGGCGACGACGTCGTCCCGCAGCAGGATCGACGTGGTCGTGTACTGGATCCGGCACGAACGGTCGGCCTGGGTGACCGGCCCTCCGTCGGAGTCCAGCAACCCCTGGAGGAGCGCGAGGCGGATCTCGGGGGTGTTGCGGAGGTAGTCCTCCGGGACGTGCTTGGTGTGGGACCGGGTCCCCCACAGTTCCAGTTTCCGGAGCATGGCCGTGACCGGGTTCTCCAGAGTGATCACGTCACCGGGGGCGGAGATCCGGTTGAGGACGTAGTCGTAGCCGCCCCGGTGGCGGACGAGGACCCCGGGCAGCGCCGCTTCCAGGGCTTCCACCAGTTCGGTGTCCGAGGTGGCGAACGCCGGGGTGGTGGTGCCGGTCAGACAGCCGTCGCCGAGCAGCAGACCGAGGGCGTACGGGTCCATGGGCACCGGGCGTTCCGGGAACCGGACCGGGGCGGTGAGCAGCGGCAGTTCGTAGCGGCGGGCGTGCCCGGCACGGAGGCGGCCGATCATCTCCTTGGTCTCCAGCACCCGCCAGGGCTTGTCGCGCCGCCGGTCCGAGGCGGTGCGCACGGTCCACAGGTGGTCCCCGCAGCACAGGGTCCAGGCGCCGTCCTGCGCGGTCACCCGGTAGATGTCCTTCTCGCCCTGGGGGTAGACGCCGAGCACCGGGGTGGGCTCGCCGTTCGAACCCACCACCAGGTCACCGACCCGGAGGTCGCCGATGGGGCGCCATCCGTCGGGGGTCAGCACCTTGGTGAAGACGGGCTGCGCCCTTCCGCGCATATAGGCCAGCGGCGCGACCTCGATGGTTCCGGCGGCCATCAGCCGGGGGATCGAGTCCGGGTCGAGCATGTCGTGGAGGGCGTCGTACAGGGGACGCAGATACGGGTCGATCTTCTCGTAGAGGGTGCCGGGCAGGAAGCCGAGGCGTTCGCCGGCCTCCACCGCGGGGCGGGTCAGGATGATCCGGTTGACCTGCTTGGACTGGAGGGCCTGGACGGCCTTGGCCATGGCCAGGTAGGTCTTGCCGGTGCCCGCGGGGCCGATGCCGAAGATGATGGTGTGCTTGTCGATGGCGTCGACGTAGCGCTTCTGGTTGAGGGTCTTGGGGCGGATGGTGCGGCCCCGTGACGACAGGATGTTCTGGGTGAGGACCTCGGCGGGGGTCTCCGGCCCGTCGCCCTCGCCGCTGTCGCTCGCCCTGAGCATGGCGATCGAGCGTTCCACCGCGTCCTCCGTCATCGGCTGCCCGGTGCGCAGCACCAGCATCATCTCGTCGAACAGCCGCTGGATCAGGGCGACTTCGCGGGCGTCGCCGACAGCGCTGATCTCATTGCCCCGGACGTGGATGTCGGCCGCCGGGAAGGCCTTCTCGATCACGCGCAGCAGCGCGTCCCCGGAACCGAGCACGGTGACCATCGGGTGCTTGGCCGGGACGGCGAACCGGGCGCGGGCCGGGCCCGGTGCCGATGCGTGGGCTGTGGGTGTCTGCGTCATGGGCCGGCGCTGTGGCCTGCTCGTCCTCCTCGAACGGGGGCGCGTCGTGTGGGACGCCCGTGCACTGCCCAGGGTACGACGTGGCCCGGACGGGCACCGAGCCCTTTTCCGGGGCGGGGGCGGGGTCAGGGGGTGCTGCGGAAGCCGATGGTGGGCACGGCCCGGCGCAGCGGCCAGGGGCGGTC
This sequence comes from Streptomyces sp. JNUCC 64, assembly GCF_054484115.1. Lineage (NCBI taxonomy): Bacteria > Bacillati > Actinomycetota > Actinomycetes > Kitasatosporales > Streptomycetaceae > Streptomyces > Streptomyces sp. JNUCC 64. Next base: position 5,820,441 of record NZ_CM137015.1, on the reverse strand, counting down.
GGTGGCGGGCAGCGCGGGGTCTAGGGCGTCGAGGAAGGCGTACCGGGCGAGGGCGGCGGGGTCCTGGGGGCCGTAGCCGCGCACCCGGCGCCACCAGGCGGCGACCTCGGTCCAGCCGGGCGCCGACAGCGAGCCGCCGAACTCCTGGACGGAGAGCGCGGCGGTGAGGCCCGCGAAGGCCACCCGGTCGGCGAGCGGCCAGCCCGCGAGGGTGCCGGTGACGAACCCGGCGACGAAGACGTCCCCGGCGCCGGTGGGGTCGAGCGCCTCGACCGCGATGGCGGGCACCTCGGCGGTCTCGCCGGTGCGGCCGTCCACGGCGTAGGCGCCCTCGGTGCCCAGGGTGACCACGGCGACGGGGACGCGTTCGGTGAGGGCGCGGGCCGCCGCGCGGGGGCAGGTGGTGCGGGTGTAGCGCATCGCCTCCTCCGCGTTGGGCAGGAACGCCTCGCAGTGCGCGAGGTCGGGCAGCGCGTCGAGGTCCCAGCGGCCGGTCTCGTCCCAGCCGACGTCCCCGAACAGCCGGGTTCCGGCCCGGGCGGCGCGGGCGATCCACGGGTCCCGGGCGCCCGGGGAGAGCGAGACGACGGCGGCCCGGGCCCGGGTGGCGGCGGCGCCGGGGTCCGGGTCGGTGGCGGGGGGCGGCGGCTCGTGGGCGTGGGACACCATCGTCCGTTCGCCTTCGTAGGCCATGGAGACGGTGACCGGGGAGTGCCAGCCGGGGACCCGGCGGGAGGGCGTGAGGTCGACGCCCTCCCCCTGGGCGAGGGCGTCCCAGCAGTAGTCGCCGTAGTGGTCGTCGCCGAACGCGGCGGAGAGCGAGGTGCGCAGGCCGAGCCGGGCCAGGGCGGTGGCCATGTTGGCGATGCCGCCGGGGCTGGAGCCCATGCCGCGGGCCCAGGACTCGGTGCCCCGGACGGGGGCGGAGTCCAGGCCGGTGAAGATGATGTCCAGGAAGACGGGACCGGCGAGGTGGACGTCCCAGGGCGGGTCGTCGGGGGCGCGCAGGGCGGCGAGCGGGTCGTGCCGGGGGCGGGGGCGGGTCCTCGGGGCGCCGTCCCGGCGTTCCAGTTCGGCTTCGGCGGGGGTCTCGGCGGGCGGGGCGGAGGGCGCCGAGGACGCCGAGGGCGCGGGCGGGGACGCGGGGGTGGCCGCCGGGTCGGTCGTCGGGGTGGCCGTCGGGTCGGTCGCTGGGGTGGCGGCCGGGTCGGTCGTGGGCTTCGGTGGCGCCTTCGGCCTGGTCACCGGGGTGGGCGCGGGTTCCGGGGCGGGGGTGGTGGCGTCGGGGGCGGAGGTGGTGGGTCCGGGCGCCCCGGCCCCGCCGGCTCGCTGTGGTGGCTCTCCGACGTGCGTCATCACGGTGTGTTCCCCCTGAGTGGTGCGGGTTGGGGCCAGTGTGCCCGATGGGGCGACGGTCCGGGCACCTCGGCCCGAACCGCACGAAACGCCCCCCCGGGTTCGCGGGCGGGTCCTCGGGGCGGTTCTCCGGGTGGGCACGGTCGCGCTCGGGACGCGGCGGGGGAACGGGAGGGCCCCCGCTCCCGGGCCCGGCCGGTCGGCCGGTGCGTCGGGAACGGGGGCGGGGAACGGGGGCGGGGGGCGGCGGCGGGGCTCAGAGGGGGTACGGGCCCGGCCGGGGCCGTCGTGGGGAGTGGGCGGCCGGGCCCGTGGAGTGGTGCGGCTAGGGGAGACCGGTGTGGAGGGCGTTCATCAGGGTTCCGGTCGGGGTGTCACCGGACATGTCCCAGACCATGGCCCCGAGCAGGCCCTTGGACCTGATCCACTCGGCCTTCTTGCCGATGGCCCAGGCGTCGTCGAAGGACCACCACTGGCCGCCCGGTCCGGTGTAGCCGTAGGTCGCTCCGGACTGTTCGTCGTGGTGGATGGTCATGTTGGGGAAGTTGCTGATGAGGTTGTGGTAGCCGCGGGTGCCCGCTTCCTCGGGGAACTGGCCGGGCGCCGCGCCGTTCGCGGACTGCCACTCGCCGTTGGTCCCGGCGGGTCCGGCCGCGACGTCCTTCCAGCCCCGGCCGTAGAACGGGACCCCCACGGTGAGCTTGCGGGGGTTCACCCCGGCGTCCAGATAGGTCTGGATCGCCTTCTCGACGCTGAAGTCGAAGGCGTACGGGTCCTGGGCGTCCCGGCGCAGATTGGCCTGGTGGCCGGTGCGGTTGGGCTCCCAGGAGTTGTCGCTGCCCGCGCCGTGGAAGTCGTAGCCCTGGACGTTGGCGAAGTCGAGGTGGTCGAAGATCTTCGTCAGGTCCCAGCCCGCCTGGATCTTGGCGGGGTCGGCGGGGGTGAACGCGGTGAGCAGCCGGTGCTCGCCGCCGAGCGCGTCGAGCTGCTTGCGGAACTCGGCGAGCAGCGCGGTCAGGTTGTCCTTGTCGGCGGCGCCCCAGTTGTTGCCGGGGTGTCCTTCGGCGCCCGGCCACTCCCAGTCGATGTCGATGCCGTCGAAGACCCCGGCGGCGGTGCCGGGGCCGCCCGCGCCGTTGTAGACGGGCAGGTTGCCCTTGATCCAGACGTCGACGCAGGACCGGACGAACTTCTCGCGGGACGCCTGGGTGGCCGCCGCGTCGGAGAAGAACTTGGAGTACGTCCAGCCGCCGAGCGAGACCACGAACTTCAGGTGCGGGTACTTGGCCTTGAGCTTCTTGATCTGGTTGAAGTTGCCGCGCAGCTTGGCCCAGCCGTCGTCCGCCACCCCGTCCACGGACTGGGCGGCCGACATGGGCCGGGCGTAGTCGGCGTCGGCGTCGCCCGCGCCGGTGCCCTCGTTGGGGTCCTGCGGGTTGCCGGTGCCGCCCTTGGTGACGCCCGCCTGGCAGGTCAGATTGGTGGGGTCGATGTTCTCGAAGGCGTAGTTGACGACGTCGAGCTTGGCGGCGGCGCCTGAGGTGTCGAGGTTCTTGAGGAAGAACTGCCGCCCGTAGATGCCCCATTGGGTGTAGTAGCCGACCTTGTAGTAGTTGCCCGCGCCGGCCACGTCGTCGGTGGTGACCCGGAGGGCGTTGGAGGCCGGGGAGGAGTTGTCGGCGGTGTCGCGGGCCTTGACGGTGAAGGTGTAGGCGGTGGCCGGGGAGAGCCCGTCGACGGTGGCGGTGGTGCCGGTGACGGTCTTGGCGAGGGTGGTGCCCCGGTAGACGTCGTAGGCGGCGACGGCCACGTTGTCGGTGGACGCGTCCCAGGCGAGCAGGACGGTGGACGAGGTCTTGCTGGTCGTCCGGAGGTTGCCCGGCGCGGTGGGCGGTACGGGGTCGGAGGCCGGGTCGACGGTGCGGAAGGTGAACGGGGGGCTGGCGGGGCCGGTGTTGCCCCGGGTGTCCTTGGCCCGGACGGTGACCGTGTAACCCGTGGCCGGGGTCAGTCCGGTGAGGGTGGCGCCCACGCTGTCGGTGGTGGCGAGGACGGTGCCGCCGCTCAGCACCTCGTACGAGGCCACCGGGTAGTCGCCGCCGCTGGCGGCGGTCCAGGTCAGGGCGGCGGTCCTGGCGGTGACGGCGGTGGCCGATGGGGTGCCGGGGGCGGTGGGCGGGACGTCGGGGGTGCCGTCGCACTTGTCGCCGTTGACGGTGCAGCCGGTGGGGGCGGCGATCGGTCCGTTGGCGATGAACCAGTAGCTCCAGGGTTCGCTGGTGCCCCCGGCCGGGATGGTGGCGTTGTAGTAGGCGTTCTTGACGGTCACCTTGTCGCCGTTGACGGTCGCGTCCCCGTGGTAGTTCCCGCTGAGGGTGACCCCGGGCGGCAGCCGGAAGGTGAGCGTCCATCCGGTGACGGGCGCTGTGCCGGTGTTCCGGATGACGTACGTGCCCTTCCACCAGGACCCGTTGTTCTGGGTGGTGAACCCGGCGGTGAGGGTCCCGGCGGCCTGCGCGGGGCTGGCGAGGGCGGTCATCGAGGCGAGCGGGAGGAGCAGGACGGCGAGCAGGGCGAGCAGTCTGCGGCGGGCGCCGCCCGGACGGGGGGCCGCCGCCGGGCGGACCTGGAGGACCCCGGCCGCCCGGGCGGCGGGCGGAACGGGTGTCCGGACGGCCGGACGGGTGGACGCACGGGTCGGCGTGCGGGTCGGCGTGCGGGTCGGCGCCCCGGCGCGGACCACGGTGTGGGCGCCCGCCCGGAGCCGGGCGCCCCGGGTCCGGAGGGCGGTCCGGAACCGGGCGGCGGACCGGAACCGGGGCCGGGCTCCCGGACCCGTCCCCGGGGCGGGGAGCCCGTCGGGCTGAGGCGTGGAGGCGAGCGCGGCGGTGCCGGTCTCGGCGCCGGTCTCGGTGAGGGCGGCTTCGGCGGGAGGTCCGCCGGTCGGTGCGGTGCGGGTGGTCCGGGCGGGACGGGTGGCGCGTCTGCGGAACATGGGCTCTCCCTGGTGGGTGTGGAGGAATCGGGAGGAGCGGTGCGTTCGGCTGGGACGAGTGGTGCGGGCAGTGCTGGCGGTGCGGGTGGCGCGGTGCCAGTGGTGCGGGTGTCCGGACGGCGCGGGTGCCGTGGGCGCCCGGCGGGCCGGACGCCGGACCGGAGCCGTGGCCGTGCCGTCCGGGGGTTCGGGTCCGGACGGACGGTGGGGGTCACGGCTTCGGGTCCGGAGCGGCACGGAGGGAGTCAGCACGATTTCATGTACATGACCAATCTGAAGCTACTTGGTCCGTACCACTCCGTGAACCCACCGGGACGGCATCGATTGCGCCAGTTCTCCGACGGAGCCGGACGGGGCACGGACGGGGACACGGGCGCCCGCGCCCGCCGGACCGCCGGGCGCGGCGGACGGCAGGGCGGGGTACGGGCCGGTCAGCCGGACCCTCCGCCCCGCAGGTACGCCCCCGCGCGCGCGGCGGCCACGGCGGCCACGGCGGCCCGGTCCGCTGCGGCCTCGTCGAGGGGGTCACCGCCGGTCAGCAGACGGTAGTAGAGGGGGGCGGAGACGGCGCGGATCACCTCGTGGGGGTCGGTGCCCTCGGGCAGCTCACCCCGGTCGACGGCCTGCTGGACGCAGGGAGCCCACTCCTCGACGCGGACGTCGTAGAAGCGGCGCAGGGCCTCGGCCGTCCTCGGCTCGCAGACGGCGGCCGCGATCACGGCCTTGAACAGCGCGCCCTGCCGGGGGGCGGCCAGGGTGCGCCCCACCAGCCGGGCGTTGGCCGTGAGGTCACCGAGCAGCGAACCGGTCTCGGCGCGGGGTGACGACTGCTCGGCCATGTCCACCAGCAGATCGGCCACCAGGCCCGTCACCGTCCCCCAGCGCCGGTAGACGGTCGTCTTGCCCACCTCGGCGCGGCGGGCGACATCGGCGAGGTCCAGCCGGGCGAAGCCCCCTTCGGCCAGGGCGTCCCCGGCCGCCCGGAGGACCGCGTCCCGCACCCGCGCCGTGCGCCCACCCGGCCGCACGGTTCCCGGCTCCGCGCCGTCCGATTCCATAACGGGACTCCAGTTTCATTAGATGCTGACGGTCTGCTACGTTGAAGCCAGGTTAACGGAACCACAGAACCGTTAGCCATGCGGACCGGTAGACGAGGAGTGGCCATGGAGTACAGAAGGCTGGGCGCGTCCGGACTCAAGGTCCCCGTACTGAGTTTCGGGGCGGGCACCTTCGGCGGCCGGGGGCCGCTCTTCGGCGCCTGGGGCGACACCGGGGTGCGGGAGGCCCGCCGCCTCGTGGACGTCTGCCTGGACGCCGGGGTCACGATGTTCGACACCGCCGACGTCTACTCCGGCGGCGCGTCCGAGGAGGTGCTGGGCGAAGCGATCAAGGGCCGCAGGGACCGGGTGATCGTCTCCACCAAGACCGGCCTGCCGACGGGCGACGGCCCGGGGGACGCGGGCACCTCCCGGTCACGGCTGATCACCGCGTGCGAGGACGCCCTGCGGCGGCTCGGCACCGACCACATCGACCTGTTCCAACTGCACGCCTTCGACGCCGGAACCCCCGTCGAGGAAGTCCTGTCCGCGCTCGACGACCTCGTACGGGCGGGGAAGGTCCGTTACACCGGGATCTCCAACTTCTCCGGCTGGCAGGCGATGAAGTCCCTGGCCGTCGCGGAGCGGTACGGCCGTCCGCGCCCCGTCGCCCACCAGGTCCACTACTCCCTCCTCAGCCGCGACTACGAATGGGAGTTGATGCCCCTCGCGGCCGACCAGGGCCTCGGGGCGCTCGTCTGGAGTCCGCTCGGCTGGGGACGGCTCACCGGCAAGATACGCCGCCACCAGCCGCCGCCCGCCACCAGCAGACTGCACCGCACCGCCGACTACGGGCCCCCGGTCGACGACGAGCACCTCTACCGCGTGGTCGACGCGCTCGACGGGATCGCGCGGGAGACCGGCAGGGCCGTTCCCCAGATCGCCCTCAACTGGCTGCTGGGGCGGCCAACCGTCTCCTCCGTCATCATCGGCGCCCGCGACGAGGAGCAGCTCCGTCAGAACCTCGGCGCCGTCGGCTGGACGCTCACGCCCGACCAGCGGGCGAGGCTCGACGCGGCGAGCGACAAGACGGCGCCCTACCCGTACTTCCCCTACTACCGGCAGGAGGGCTTCGCCCGTCTCGCCCCGCCCCTGGGCGGGACCCCGCCCCCGGCCGCCGTCTGACGCGCTCCGCGCCCCTCCCCGGGACCGGGGCGCGGGGAGCGGTGGCGGTCGCCTACCCCCGCCGCTCCCGCCAGGCGGGCACCCGCCAGACGGTGACCGCCCGCAGGGCCCATTCGGCGGGGCCGTAGCGGTGGGCGCGCAACCACCAGTGGCTGAGCAGGAGTTGCCCGGCGTAGACCAGCGGGACGACCGCGACGACCGCCGACGGGGCCAGTCGGTCCACCAGACCGAAGCCGTAGCCGGTGAACAGGACGCCGAGGACGGCCGACTGGAGGAGGTAGTTCGTCAGGGCCGTCTTGCCGAGCGGGGCGAGGGCCCGCTCCACCGCGCCGCCCGGTCGGGTGCGGAACAGCAGCAGCCCGGCGGCCACGTACGAGGCGGTCAGCAGCGGCGCGGTGAGCTGGCCGATCCCGAAGGCCAGGGTCTCCAGGGCGGAGCCCTGCGCGTAGACGGCCGAGGCGGCGTAGACGGCCGCGCCCGCCAGCCCGACCGGCCCGCCGACCAGCAGCGCGCGGCGGAGCGGGACCCGGTACCGCTCGGGTTCCGCGAAGAGCCGCACCCGGCCCGCCGCATGGCCGAGGAAGAACATCGCCAGCGCGCCGGCGCCCTGGATCACCACGAGGGCCGCGAAGGTCTCCGCCAGGTGCCCGGAGTGGAAGCCCGCCGTGGCCGCCGCGTCCCCGCCGAACGCGGCGAGCTTGTCGGCGGCCGCCGATCCGGCGGATCCGGCCGAACCGCCGTCCGCGAGGTCGGCGAGGCCCAGCAGCAGCCAGCCCGCGCCGACCGTGCCGAGCAGCGCCACCGCCGTCCGCACCGCCCGCGCGGGCGCCATCGCCCGGCAGGCCAGCAGGACCAGCCCCAGCAGCGCGTACAGCGACAGGATCTCGCCGTAGTAGAGCAGGGCTCCGTGCAGCAGGCCGATCGCCAGCAGGCCCGCCTGGCGGCGCAGCATCCGGGGCCGGAAGGAGGCTCCGGCCCGCTCGGCCGCGCCCATCTGGAGGGTGAAGCTGTAGCCGAAGAGGAACGAGAACAGCAGGTAGAACTTGGTCTCGAAGAGCAGGGACATGGTGAAGCGGACGGCGTGGTCCAGCCCCGAGTCGTAGCGCGGGTTGCCGGTGGGGGTCGCGTAGTGCGGGTCGGCGAACACCCAGATGTTGACGACGAGGATGCCGAGGAGGGCGAAACCCCGCAGGGCGTCCACGTTGAGGAGCCGCCCGGCCGTCCCGGTCACCACCTCCGTACCGGTACCGGCCGTCCCCGCGGTTCCGCTGAGTCCGCCCGGTCCCCCCGGTCCGGTCATGACATGCCCTCCCCGTCCGGACGTCCTCCCGGGCGGTCGTCGCCGTCCGGGTCTTCTTCCTGGAGCAGCGCGGTGACCATGCGGCGCAGTACCGCCGCCTGGTCGCGCGGCCGGAACTCCGGGTCGGCGGCGACCCGGGCGAACACCCCGTCGACCAGGGCGGCGAGCCAGGTGGCCGCCGCGTCGGAGGTCATGGGCGTACGGAGCTGTCCGGCCGTGTCGGCGGCGCGGACCAGGGCGGCGAGGCCGTCGCGGAAGGAGCGGTCGTTGGCCTTGAAGCGGACGGCCACGTCCTCGTCGCGGTGGGCCTGGGCGGAGATCTCCAGGGCAAGCCCCGCGAAGGCGGGGTCGGCGGCCAGCGCGCACACCTCCTCCAGGAAGGCGAGCAGCGCGGCGAAGGGGTCCTCGGCCAGCGCCAGTCCGGCCACCGAGGCCGCCGTCTCCTCCCCGTCCCGTTCCACGAGCGCGAGCAGAACCTCGTGCTTGGAGCGGAAGTAGTGGAAGAGGTTGCCGGAGCTCATGCCGACCGCCGCGCAGATGTCGGCGGTGCGGGTCGCCTCGTAGCCACGCTCGGCGAAGCAGACGGCGGCCGCGTCGAGCAGCGCCTTCCGCTTGGCCGCGCGCTGGGCGGGGTTCACGGTTCGCATGCACCGAATCTTACATTGAGCAGTCAGTTAATTAATAGCCCCCGGCCGTGCCCCGGCCTCCCGTCCCCGCCGCCCCCTCCCCCGCGCCTGCCAGGGCCAGGGGTCGGAGGACGGGGGGGCCTGAGGACGGGAGCCTGAGAGCGCGGGGGCCTGAGGGGCAGCGGACCGGGACCCGAGATCCGGAACCCGGGACCCGGGAGCCGGGCGGACCGGCCCCTAACGCTTGGGCAGCGGGACCCGGGCCAGGTCGGAGGCGACCGTCAGCTCCCCCGTGAACCCCGCCTCCCGCGCCTCGGCGGCGAACGCGTCCGGATCGTCGTACCGCTGGCTGAAGTGGGTGAGCACCAGGTGCCGTACCCCCGCCTCGACGGCCACCCGGGCCGCCTGGGCCGCCGTGAGGTGACCGTGGTCCACGGCCAGGGCCTCGTCCGGGGCGAGGAAGGTGGACTCGATGACGAGCAGGTCGCAGCCCTCCGCGAGGACACCCACTCCCTCGCACAGCCGGGTGTCCATGATGAACGCGAACCGCTGGCCGCGCCGCACCTCGCTCACCTCGTCCAGCCGCACCCCGCGCAGTTCCCCGGCGCGCCGCAGGAGTCCCACGTCCGGGCCGGTGATCCCGTGGGCGGCGAGGCGCTCGGGGAGCATCCGGCGGCCGTCCGGCTCCACCAGCCGGTAGCCGTACGACTCGACGGGGTGGGAGAGCCGGTGGGTCTCCAGACGGTACGGGCCCGGGTCGGCGAGGACGCCGTCCGCGGTGGCGGGCGCCTCGGTCAGCGGCACCGTCTCGCGGTAGGCGGTGGCGTACCGCAACCGGTCGAAGTACCGCTGGCCCGAGGCCGGGTAGTGGCAGGTGACCGGGTGCGGGACCCGGTCCAGGTTGATCCGCTGGATCACCCCGGCGAGCCCCAGCGAGTGGTCGCCGTGGAAGTGGGTGACGCAGATCCGGTGGATGTCGTGCGCGGCGACCCCGGCGCGCAGCATCTGCCGCTGGGTGCCCTCCCCGGGGTCGAAGAGGATGCCCTCGCCGTCCCAGCGCAGCAGATAGCCGTTGTGGTTGCGGTGCCGGGTGGGCACCTGGCTGGCAGTCCCCAGGACGACGAGTTCACGGACGGACACGGGTCAGCCGGGGGGCCACTGGAGGCCGCGGCCCGCCAGGACGTGGGCGTGGGCGTGGAAGACGGTCTGGCCCGCGCCGGAGCCGGTGTTGAAGACGACGCGGTAGCTGTCCGAGCCGTGCGCGGCGGCGACCTCCCCGGCCTCCCGCAGCACGTCGGCGGCGACCGAGGGCGCGGCGGCGGCGAGCGAGGCCGCGTCGGGGTGGTGGAGCTTGGGGATGACCAGGACGTGCGTCGGGGCCTGCGGGTTGATGTCCCGGAAGGCCAGCGTGGTCTCGGTCTCGCGGACGACGGTCGCCGGGACCGTACCGGCCACGATCTTGCAGAACAGGCAGTCGGCCTGCGGTTGTCCGGCCTGGTCGGTCACATCGGTCACGTCGGGTCGTCTCCTCGCGGTGTCGGAGCTGAGCGGATGGGGCGGAGCGGGATGGAGCGGGGTGCTGCGGGGGCGGGACGGCGGGCGCCCCCGGGCCCGGGACGGCGTCCGGGCCCGGAGGCATGCTATCCGGGCGGATCGGGCGGGCGACGGGCCGTCACGGCACGGACGGGGGCGTCTTGGCCGGGCGTTCCACGAGGGCGGCCAGGGCGATCCGGACCGCCTCGTCGAGCTGGCGGTCCCGTCCGGCCCGGTGGTCCTGCGGGCGCTGGACGACCTCCACGTCCGGGTCGACCCCGTGGTTCTCGACGTCCCAGCCCTGCCCCTCCAGCCAGAAGGCGTACTTCGGCTGGGTGACGAGGGTGCCGTCGACGAGCCGGTAGCGGCTGTCGATGCCGACGACGCCGCCCCAGGTGCGGGTGCCGACGACCGGGCCGATGCCGAGGGCCTTGATCGCGGCGTTGACGATGTCGCCGTCGGAGCCGGAGAACTCGTTGGCGACGGCCACCACCGGGCCCCGGGGCGCGTCCTGGGGATAGCTCACCGGGGCCTGGCCGCGCGGCAGGTCCCAGCCCACGATCCGGCGGGCCAGCTTCTCGACGACGAGCTGGGAGGTGTGGCCGCCCCGGTTCTCCCGGACGTCCACGATCAGGCCCTCGCGGAGGACCTCCAGCCGCAGGTCCCGGTGGATCTGCGCCCAGCCCGGGGCCTGCATGTCGGGGACGTGCAGATAGCCGAGCCGACCGCCGGAGAGCGCGTCCACATGGGCGCGGCGCCCGGCCACCCAGTCGTGGTAGCGCAGCGGCTCCTCGTCGTCCAGCGGGACGACGACCACGTGCCGGGCGGGGCCTCCCTGGGCGGGCAGCACGGTCAGTTCCACCGGGCGGTCGGCGGTGCCCGCGAGGAGCGGGGCCGGGCCGGTGACGGGGTCGACGGGGTGGCCGCCGACGGCGAGGACGGCGTCCCCCGCGCGGACGGCGACGCCGGGGGCGGCGAGCGGGGAGCGGGCCCGGGGGTCGGAGGTCTCGGAGGGCAGCACCCGGTCGATCCGCCAGTGTCCGTCGGCGTGCCGGGAGAGGTCGGCGCCGAGCAGGCCCTGGGTGTCGCCGTGGCCCCAGCCGCCGCCCGGGATGACGTAGGCGTGCGAGGTGCCGAGTTCGCCGTGCACCTCCCACAGCAGGTCGACCAGGTCGTCGTGGGTGGCGACCCGGTCGAGGACGGGCCGGTAGCGGTCGAGGACGGCGTCCCAGTCGACGCCCCCGAGGTCGGACCGCCAGAAGTGGTCCCGCATCAGACGGCCGGTCTCCGCGTACATCTGGCGCCATTCGGCGGCGGGGTCGATCTGCTGGCGGACGCGGGAGAGGTCGACGGTGAGATGGGCGTCGCCGTCCTCGTCGGCGGGCGCCCGGCGGTCGCTGGGGACGACCCGCAGGGTGCCGTCCGTCCAGAGCAGGACGCGTTTGCCATCACCGCTGACGGCGAAGTGGTCGGCGTCCGAGGCGAGGTGCTCCACCCGCCGCTGGAGCAGGTCGTACCGTTCCAGGTCGGCCTTGGGGGCGGGGGCGTCGGGGGTGGCGCGGGCGCTGCCGAGGACCCCGGTCATCGGGTGGCGCAGCCACAGCAGGCCGTCCTTCGCGGCCCGCAGGGTGGAGTACCGCCCCGCCTCGACGGGGAACGGCACGATCCGGTCCGCGAGCCCTTCGAGGTCGATCCGGGTGGTGGGGGCGCCCTCGCTGTCCGGGGTCTCGTCCTTGTCGGGCGCCTCGAACGGGCGCCCGTGGCGCTGCGGTCCGAAGGGGGACGGGGTGGTCGCGGCGAGCGTGATCAGATGCGGTCGGGCACCGTCGACGAAGGCCAGGTCGAAGACGTGCTCGTCGTAGACGGGGTCGAAGGCGCGGGCCGAGAGGAAGGCGAGGTGCTTGCCGTCGGCGGTGAACGCGGGCGCGTAGTCGCGGAACCGCAGGGGGGTGGCCTCGGTGACGGTGCCGTCGGCGGTGCGCGCGAGTTTGAGCTGGCGCAGTTCGCCGACTCCGGCGTGCGACCAGGCGAGCCAGGCCGAGTCCGGGGAGAAGACCAGGCCGGAGGCGTCGCCGTGGTCGCTCCGGTCGAGTTGGTGGATCTCTCCGGTGAGCCGTTCCACGAGCAGGACCCGGCCGTCGTGGGCGGCGACGGCGGCGCGGGTGCCGTCGGGGGCCACGGCGAGGCCGACGACCCGGCCGAGCCGTCCGGCGCCGATCCGGCGCGGCGGCGCGGAGGGCGTCCGGGACGCGGACCCCTCCCCGGCCGGGGCGCCCGTCCCGCCGGTGGGCCCAGTCCCGCTGGTGGGCCCGGTCGCCTCGGTCGGCCCGGTGGCCCCGGTCCCGCCGGTCGCCCCGGTCACCTCGGCCGCGTCGGCTCCCCCCGCGCTCCCGACGGTGCCGGTGGCGTCGGTTGCCCCGGCTCCCTCCGCGCTCCCGGCGGTAGCGGCCGCTTCGGCCTCGTCGGCCTCGTCGGCCTCGTCGGTCGCCTCCGTGCCGTCTGCCCCACCGGCTCCTCTGGCCTCTCCGGCCCGCTGAGCCTTCCCCGCCTTGCCAGGCCCGCTGGCCTCGCTGACCTCGTCAGCCTCGCTGGCCTCGCTGGCCTGACTGGCCGCACCGGTCCCGTCAGCCCCGCCGACCGACGAAGGTCCTGCCGACGACGGTCCGGCCGACGGGGTGCCCGTGGCCGGCACTCCGGTGGCCGGAACTCCGGTGGCCGGGATGCCGGTGGCCGGAGCGCTGGTGGCCGGAGCGAACTCCAGCGCGTCCTCGCCCTCCGCGTCGGTGACCCAGACGACGTACTCCTCCCCGTCGGCCCGGAAGACGCGCGGGGTGCGGGCGCGGACGCCCGGGGTGGAGACCAGGACCCGGGCCGGTCCCTCGCGGTGGGTGACCCAGTGCACCGCGCCGCGCACCGAGACCGCGCTGCCCCGGCCCGTGTGGTCCGGCCAGGCCGCGCCGAACCAGCGGGCGGCGCTCACGGGATGCGGCTGGAGGTCGGTGCGCTGACCGCCGAGGCGGACGTCGAGACGGCGCGGGGCGGCGCCCGACAGATCGTCCAGCAGCAGGAGTTCACCGGCGCTGGCGTACACGACCCGGGTGCCGTCCCCGGCCGCGTGCCGGGCGTAGAAGCCGTCGAGGGGGGTGTGCCGGAGGAGCCCCCCGCCGTCGGGCAGCGAGGAGTAGAGCGCGCCGACGCCCTCGTGGTCGGAGAGGAACGCGATCCGCTCCCCCGCCCACACCGGGTACTCGATGTTGCCGTCGAGGTCCTCGTGGAGCCGGACGAACCCGCCGTCGCCCGCGCGGTCGATCCACAGCTTGCCCGCGGTGCCGCCCCGGTACCGCTTCCACCAGGCGGCCTCGCGGCCCATCGGCGCGGAGAGCAGCACGGTCTGGCCCCCGGGGCCGGTGACGACGTCCCCGACGGGCCCGTACGGCAGGAGTTCGGCGGGTCCGCCGTCGAGCGGCACCGCCCGGGCCCAGCAGCGCCGCGCGCTGGGCTGGTCGTGGGCGGCGAGGGCGAGGACCCGGCCGTCGGGGGTCCAGCCACGGACCGTGGTGCGCGGGGAGCCCCAGTGGGTGAGCCGTCGGGAGGGTCCGCCGTCGACCGGGGCGGTGTGCACCTCGGGGGCGCCGTCCCGGGTCGAGGTCCAGGCGACGGTGGTGCCGTCGGGGGAGATCCGCGGATGGCTCACCGGCACGTTGTCGGCGCTGACCCGCCATGCGCGCCCGCCGTCGAGCGGGGCGATCCAGACGTCGTCCTCTGCCGTGAAGGCGACCAACTCACCGTGGACATGCGGATACCGGAAGTACGCAGACTGAGTCACCCGATCACCCTAGGCAGGCGCGGCTGCCCCGGTCAGCGGTTTCGATCACTTCAAAGGTTGCGGACGAGCAGGTCGGCGGCGGTTTCGGAGTGTTGACGAATGCCCTGGCGAACCCCCGGACGGGGGCCGTCCACCCACCCGTCGGACCGGGGACCCGGGCCCGCGCCAGGACGGCTCCGGACGGGGCGCCCCGAAGGGGCGCGGGGAACTGCGCGCCCAGCCCCCACCGACCCGCGGCCCGGCTCCCGGCCGCACCACCCACCCCGGTCCGCCCGGCCCCGGCCCCGGCCCGCTCGGGAAAGAGGCGAGCGGCCCAGCGCCCCCGCGTACCGCCCGGGAAGGGAACGACCGGGCGCGACGGCGGAGTCAGCTCCAGCGCCCGGTGCGCCCCAGCACCAGCGCCGCGGCCACCGTGCCCGCCGTGGAGGTCCGCAGCACGCTGGGCCCCAGCCGGCAGGTCCGCGCGCCCGCCTCGGTGAACGCGGCCAGTTCCTCGGGGGAGACGCCGCCCTCCGGGCCGACCACGAGGACGATCTCGCCCTCGGCGGGCAGCTCGACGGTGGCGAACGGCTCGCTGTCGTGGTCGCGGTCCTCGTGCAGCACGGCCGCGAAGTCGGCGGTGGCCAGCAGCCGGGCGACCCCCTTGGTCGTCATCGGGTCGAGGACCTCGGGGAAGCGGACCCGACGGGACTGCTTGCCCGCCTCCCGGGCGGTGGCCCGCCACTTGGCGAGCGCCCGGTCGCCCCGGTCGCCGCGCCACTGGGTGACGCAACGGGAGGCGGTCCAGGGGACGATGGCGTCGACGCCGGTCTCCGTCATGGTCTCCACGGCGAGTTCGCCCCGGTCGCCCTTGGGCAGGGCCTGCACCACGGTGAGCCGGGGCGCCGCGGGCGGCTCGTCGGTGTAGGAGTCGAGCTGGACGATCAGCCGGTCCTTGCCCTCGGAGCCGAGGACCACGCAGTCCGCCCAGCGGCCCCGGCCGTCGGTGAGGATGACGTCCTCGCCCGCGCGCAGCCGCTTCACGGAGACGGCGTGCCGTCCCTCGGGGCCGTCCAGGACGTACCGTCCGGCGGGGGCGTCGAGCGAGGCGTCGATGCGGGGCACGACGAAGACGGGCGCGGTCACGTGGTCCTCCCGGCGGGCAGCGCGTCGAGCGCGGCGTCGATCTCGACGGCCAGGGTACCGACCAGTTCCCCGGCGGGCAGTTCGCGGGCCAGCCGGTGGCCCTGTCCGGCCCACAGCGCCATGCCCTGGGGGTCGACGGCGGTGGCGGCGGCCCGGCGCAGCGGCGCGGTGAGGTGGTGGACCTGGGGGTAGGCGGCGGGGGCGTAGGGCCCGTGCTCGCGCAGGAAGCGGTTGACCAGGCCGCGCGCGGGGCGGCCGGTGAAGGCGCGGGTGAGTTCGGTGCGGGTGTACAGCGGGTCGGTGAGGGCCTGCTTGTGCATCAGATGGGCGCCGGACTCGGGGGTGGGCAGGAACGCGGTGCCGAGCTGGGCGGCGTCGGCCCCGGCGGCGAGGGCGGCGGCGATCTGGGCGCCGCACATCAGTCCACCGGCGGCGATCACGGGTATCCCCACGCTCTCCCGGACCAGGGTGACCAGGGTGAGCAGTCCGAACCCGGCGCCGTCCGCGTCGGGGACGTCGCGGTGGGTGCCCTGGTGGCCGCCCGCCTCGACGCCCTGGACGACGACGGCGTCGGCGCCCGCCCGTTCCACGGCGCGGGCCTCGTCGGGGGTGGTCGCGGTGACGAGGGTGAGGGTGCCGACCTTGCGGAGGGCCTCCACGACCTCGCGGGCGGGGCAGCCGAAGTGGAAGGAGACCACCGGCACCGGGTCGTCGACGAGGATCGCGAGCTTGGCGTCGTAGCCGTCGTCGCAGCCGCTGTCGGGGTCGCCGAGTTCGGTGCCGTACCAGGTGGCCTCGCCCGCGAGCTGGTGTCCGTAGACGGCGACGACGGCGGGGTCCGTGTACTCGGGCTGGGGCATGAAGACGTTGACCCCGAACGGGCGGGAGGTCAGGCTCCGCAGCTGCTTGATCTCCTGGTACATGCCCTCGGCCGTCTTGTACCCGGCGGCCAGGAAGCCGAGTCCGCCCGCCTCGGAGACGGCGGCGGCGAGTTGTGGCCGGGACACCCCGCCGGCCATCGGTGCCTGCACGATCGGGCGCGGAAAGAGATCGGTCAGTGCGGAGGACATGACGGCATGTTGTCACGTCCGTCGCACAAGTCCGAATCCAGCCGTACATCTGGCATATTCGGCCGTTCTAGATCGGATTCTGATCGCTCTTGACCGACCTTTCCCGCAGGTCAGAGCGGTACTTGAGGAGCGTACGAGCAGTCCGACGGCGATTGTCGGCCAGGCCGGGAATCCGCCGGAACCCGGGGTGCGGACGCGGTGTCCGGCGGCGCGGGACGCGACAGCACCCGGAAGGGGGACCCGGGAGGGACGCGAGGGGACCCCGGAGGGGACGGGACGGGCCGGGCAGAGGAGCCGCGCCGGAGTCCCGCCCCGCTTCCGGTGGACCGGGGCGGGGCGGAACGGAGTCGTCACACGGACATCGGACGGGCGCGGTACACCGGCCCCGCCGCCGGACGGCGACGGGGGGAGGCGTCAGCGACCGTTGAACGCGTCCTTCAGCCGGGAGAACAGGCCCTGCTGCCCGGGCTGGAACTGCCCGGTGGGCCGCTCCTCGCCGCGCAGCTTCGCCAACTCCCGCAGCAGTCGTTCCTGCTCGGGGTCGAGCTTGGACGGGGTCTGCACCTCGACGTGGACGATGAGGTCGCCCCGGCCGCCGCCGCGCAGATGGGTCACGCCCCGGCCGTGCAGCGGGATCGACTGACCGGACTGGGTGCCGGGCCGGATGTCGACCTCCTCCAGCCCGTCCAGGGTCTCCAACGGCACCTTGGTGCCGAGCGAGGCAGCCGTCATCGGGATGGTGACCGTGCAGTGCAGATCGTCGCCGCGCCGCTGGAAGACGGCGTGCGGCAGCTCGTGGATCTCGACGTAGAGGTCACCGGCGGGGCCGCCGCCGGGGCCGACCTCGCCCTCCCCGGAGAGCTGGATGCGGGTGCCGTTGTCGACACCGGCGGGGATCTTCACCGTCAGGGTGCGGCGGGAGCGGACCCGGCCGTCGCCCGCGCACTCGGGGCACGGGGTGGGCACGACCGTGCCGAAGCCCTGGCACTGGGGGCAGGGACGCGAGGTCATGACCTGGCCGAGGAACGACCGGGTCATCTGCGACACCTCGCCGCGACCACGGCACATGTCACAGGTCTGCGCGCTGGTGCCGGGCGCGGCGCCCTCGCCGTTGCAGGTGTTGCAGACGACGGCGGTGTCGACCTGGATGTCCTTGGTGGTGCCGAAGGCCGCCTCGTCCAGCTCCACCTCCAGCCGGATCATCGCGTCCTGGCCGCGCCGGGTGCGGGAGCGGGGGCCGCGCTGCGACGCCGTTCCGAAGAAGGCGTCCATGATGTCCGAGAAGTTGCCGAAGCCGCCCGCGCCGAAGCCGGCCGCGCCGGCGCCGGACTGCGAGAGCGGATCTCCGCCCAGGTCGTAGACCTGCTTCTTCTGCGGGTCCGACAGCACCTCGTAAGCGGCGTTGATCTCCTTGAACCGCTCCTGGGTCTTCGGATCGGGGTTGACGTCCGGGTGCAGCTCGCGCGCGAGCCTGCGGAACGCCTTCTTGATCTCGTCCTGGGAGGCGTCGCGGCGTACGCCGAGTACGGCGTAGTAGTCCGTGGCCACTTACGACTCCGCCAGGATCTGTCCGACGTAACGTGCCACTGCGCGTACTGCTCCCATCGTTCCCGGATAGTCCATGCGGGTCGGGCCGACCACGCCGAGTTTGGCGACTGCCTCGCCGCCCGAACCGTAGCCCACCGACACCACGGACGTGGAGTTGAGCCCCTCGTGGGCGTTCTCGTGACCGATCCGCACGGTCATGCCCGAGTACTCGGCCTCCCCGAGGAGCTTGAGGAGCACGACCTGCTCCTCCAGCGCCTCCAGGACGGGCCGGATGGTGAGGGGGAAGTCATGTCCGAAGCGGGTGAGGTTGGCGGTGCCGCCGATCATCAACCGCTCCTCGGTCTCCTCGACCAACGTCTCCAGCAGGGTGGAGAGGACGGTGGAGACACTGCCCCGGTCCTCGGTGTCGAACACCTCGGGCAGGTCCTGCACCAGACGCGGCACGTCGGCGAACCGACGCCCCGCGACCCGGCTGTTGAGCCGCGCCCGCAGATCCGCCAGCGAACTCTCGCCGAACGGGGCCGGGCAGTCCACCATGCGCTGTTCGACCCGGCCGGTGTCGGTGATCAGGACGAGCATCACCCGGGCCGGTGCCAGCGACAGCAGTTCCACGTGCCGCACGGTGGAGCGGGTCAGGGACGGGTACTGCACGACGGCGACCTGCCGGGTCAGCTGCGCGAGCAGCCGGACCGTGCGGGCCACGACGTCGTCGAGGTCCACCGCGCCGTCCAGGAAGTTCTGGATGGCGCGCCGTTCGGGGGCCGTCATCGGCTTGACCCCGGCGAGCTTGTCCACGAACAGGCGGTACCCCTTGTCGGTGGGGATGCGCCCGGCGCTGGTGTGCGGCTGGGCGATGAACCCCTCCTCCTCCAGCGCCGCCATGTCGTTGCGGACGGTCGCCGGGGAGACCCCGAGGCTGTGCCGTTCGGTCAGCGCCTTGGAACCGACCGGCTCCTCGGTGCCGACGTAGTCCTGGACGATGGCACGCAGCACTTCCAGCCTGCGTTCACTGAGCACCGCCCACCTCCTGCTCCGTCCGCCCTCGCGGGCCCGTCCACGGCCCGTCCCGGCCGTCGGGACCGGTGCCTGGCACTCATGACCGTCGAGTGCCAGCGTTCCCCGCCAAGTGTACGGCCGGTGGGTACGCGCGGAGCAAGGCCGTGACGGGTCCGGCCCGGCCGGAACCGTCCCCGGCGCCCCTTCCGCACCCCTCGCCCGGCCTTCCCCACCCGCTTCCCGCCACCGCACGGACGCGTCCCGGACGCCTCCGCGGCCGTCCCCGATGTGCGGGAAGACCACCGGAAGACCGCCGGAAGACCACGGCCGGCTCCCGACGGCCGCCGGACGCCTCCCGGACGGGGGACGGGGCCCGCGTCCACCGGGGCGCGCATGACCTAACGTCACGGTATGCGGACGACACCGGAGATCCCCTGGGCGGCGGCGGGCTGGGAGCGGATCGGACCCCGGACCGGGCGGCGGAGGCTGCCCGGCTGGGACTGCACGGTCGGGCTGGTGGCGGGGGACGGCGCGGCGCTGCTGGTGGACGCGGGCTCCACGCTGCGGGAGGGCGCCGCGCTGCGGGAGGAGACCGCACGGCTGCTCGGCGGACGGGATGTGACGCACCTCGCGCTGACGCACCTCCACTTCGACCACGTCCTGGGCGCCGCCGCGTTCCCCGGGGCCGTGGTCTACGGGGCGGCGGGGCTCGGAGCGGCCCTGACCGGCGGGACCCCGACCGGGCGCGAGGAGCTGCGGTCCGACGCGGTGCGGTACGGGGTGGACCCGGCCGAGGCCGCCGCGTCCGCCGCCGCGCTGCGTCCGCCCGGGGTCGAGGTGAGCGGGTCCCGTCCACTCGATCTGGGGGGCGGTGTGTCGGTGACGCTGGTGGACGCGGGCCCCGGGCACACCGGACAGGACCTGGTCGTGGTGGTGGACGGGGAGCCTCCCGTGGTCTTCTGCGGGGACCTCGTCGAGGAGTCGGGACCGCCGCAGGCCGGGCCCGACGCGCACCCGGCGGCCTGGCCGGACGCCCTGGACCGGGTGCTGGCCCTCGGCGGCCCCCGGGGCCGGTACGTGCCGGGGCACGGGGCGGTGGTGGACGCCGGGTTCGTCCGGGACCAGCGGGACGCGGTCCGGGCCGGACGGTACGAGGGGCCGTCGGGGGGCTGACCCGCGCGCGGGCTCCGGAGGGCGGGCGGGCGGCGGGCGTTCTATGGTCTCGGGATGCGTCAGTACCCGGCGGACCTGACTCCGCCCTGGAAGAAGCGGGCCGTGGTGCCCGAGGTCGCGGCGGAACCGGACCTCGTGGTGGAGGAGGTGGCCACCGGGTTCTGCGGGGCGGTGGTCCGGGTGGAGGCGGGCGCCGTCACCCTGGAGGACCGGTTCGGCAAGCTCCGGGTCTTCCCGATGGCCCCGGCCGGGTTCCTGATCGACGGCGCGCCGGTCACCCTGGTCCGTCCCGCGCGGCCGGGCTCCGGTTCCCCGGCGCGGACCGCGTCGGGTTCCGTCGCCGTCCCCGGGGCGCGCGCCAGGGTCGCGCGCGCCGGGCGCATCTACGTGGAGGGGCGCCACGACGCCGAGCTGGTCGAGAAGGTGTGGGGCGACGACCTGCGGATCGAGGGCGTGGTGGTCGAGTACCTGGAGGGGGTGGACGACCTCCCGGCGATCGTCGAGGAGTTCGGGCCCGGTCCCGACGCCCGGCTGGGAGTGCTCGTGGACCATCTGGTCCCGGGGAGCAAGGAGTCCCGGATCGCCGCCTCGGTGACCGATCCGCACACCCTGGTCGTCGGCCATCCGTTCGTGGACGTCTGGCAGGCCGTGAAGCCCGCCGCGCTGGGCATCCGGGCGTGGCCCGTGGTGCCGCGCGGACAGGACTGGAAGACGGGGGTGTGCGCCGCGCTGGGCTGGCCCCCGAACACCGGGGCGGCCTGGCGGCACGTCCTGTCACGGGTGCGCGACTACCGGGACCTGGAACCGGAGCTGCTGGGGCCGGTGGAACACCTCATCGACCATGTGACGGTGGGGGCGAGCCAGTAGGCCGGGGCCGGTGAGGGGCCGGGGCCGGTGGCCGGGCCCGGCTGACCGGTCCCTCCCGGTGCGGCCCGGAGTCCGTGGCCGTGGCTTGGACCTGGACCTGGACGTGGGTCGGTCGGGAGGCCGTCCGGAGGGCCCGTCCGGGAGGAGGCCCTCCGGGAGGGGCGCGCTCAAGAGGAGGGCCCGGGAGGGGGCGCCCGGGCGCACGCCGTCCGGGGGGAGGGTCCGGGAGGGGGACGTCAGTCCACCAGGTCCCGGACCACCGCGTCCGCCAGCAGGCGTCCGCGCAGGGTCAGCACCGCGCGCCCCTCGGCGTGCGGTCCGGGCGCCAGGAGGCCGTCGGCGAGGGCCCGTGCGGCGGCGGCCAGGCCCTGGGGCCGGAGCAGGTCCAGCGGACAGCCGTCGCGCAGCCGCAGTTCCAGCAGGACGCGCTCGACCCGCCGGTCCTCGGCGGTGAGCAGCTCCCGGCCCGCGCCGGGCGAGCGCCCCCCGGCGAGCGCCGCGGCGTACGCGCCGGGGTGCTTCACGTTCCACCAGCGCACCCCGCCGACGTGGCTGTGCGCCCCGGGGCCCGCGCCCCACCAGTCGGCGCCCCGCCAGTACAGCTCGTTGTGGAGGCAGCGTCCGTCCGCCGACTTCGCCCAGTTGGACACCTCGTACCAGTCGTACCCGGCGGCGGTGAGCCTCTCCTCCGCGATCAGATAGCGGTCGGCGTGCACGTCGTCGTCGGTCATGGGGACCTCGCCGCGACGGATCCGCCGGGCCAGTCCGGTGCCCTCCTCCACGATCAGCGCGTACGCCGAGACGTGGTCGGGGCCCGCGCCGATCGCCGCGTCCAGGGAGGCCCGCCAGTCGTCGTCGGACTCCCCCGGGGTGCCGTAGATCAGATCCAGGTTGACGTGAGCGAACCCGGCGTCGCGGGCCTCGGCGACACAGCGCTCCGGGCGGCCCGGGGTGTGGGTGCGGTCGAGGATCCGCAGGACGTGCGGCCGGGCGCTCTGCATCCCGAAGGAGATCCGGTTGAACCCGCCCTCGCGCAGCGCGGCCAGGTACGCCGGGTCCACCGAGTCGGGGTTGGCCTCGGTGGTGACCTCCGCGTCGGGCGCCAGCCCGAACTCGTCCCGGACCGCCGCGAGCATCCGCACCAGGTCGTCCGCGGCGAGCAGGGTGGGCGTGCCCCCGCCGACGAAGACGGTCCGCACCGGGCGGGGGTCGTCGCCGAGCACCTCGCGGGCCAGCCGGACCTCGTCCACGAGGGTCGCCGCGTAGTTGTCGCGGGAGGCGAGGACGCCGCCCGTGCCGCGCAGCTCGGTGGCGGTGTAGGTGTTGAAGTCGCAGTACCCGCAGCGGGTCGCGCAGTAGGGGACGTGGAGGTAGAACCCGAGGGGCCGGTCGGCCGCGCCGACGAGGGCGTCGGCGGGCAGCGCCCCGCTCTCGGGCACGGCCTCCCCCTCGGGAAGTGCAGAAGGCATGGCCCCATTGTCCCCCGTCCGGGGAGCACCCCGGACCGCCCCGGAGCACGCCGGAACCACGCCGGAGCCGCTCCGGTGGCCCGGCCCCGGCCCCCGGCGGACGGACCGGGCCGCCCCGACCGGGCCGCGCCCGGGTGCCGGACCGAGCGGGTACCGGGCCGGGAGCCCAAGCCCGGTCCCCGGCCGGGGTGGACCGGAATGCCCTGGCCGCGGCCCGCCAGGAGGTCCGGTCTCCGGGCGTCCCGGCCGGAGACCGGACCGGGGGGGGAGCGGCCCGGAGAGCGCTCCGGGCACCGGTCCGGGGACGCGTACGGCCCGTGGGGCAGGCGGGCGGGGCTCCGGTCAGGTGGCCTGGAGGACGAGGATCGCGAGGTCGTCGTCGGGGGCCTCGTCACCGAAGGCGTGCACCTGTTCCCGCAGCCGGGCGGCGATCTCCTCGGCGGAGAGCCCCGCGCAGCCCGCGAGGGCGGCTGCCAGCCCCTCGCCGTCGTCGAACTGGCGCCGCCCGGCGTCCCGGCGCTCGGTGACGCCGTCGGTCACGCACAGCAGGGTGTCCCCGGGCGCCAGGTCGAAGGACTCGGCGCGGTAGGTGGCGTCCTCCACCACCCCCAGCAGCACCTGGGACCCGGCGACGACGGACACCTCCCCGTCGGACCGCAGCACCAGCGGCAGCGGGTGCCCGGCCGACGCCAGGGTGCAGCGCGCCCCGTGTTCCGTCGGCACCAGCTCCCCGTACAGCGCGGTGAGGAAGCGCGGCATGAACCCCTCGGGCGGCAGCGGTCCGCCCTCCGCCCCGGCCAGCGCCCGGGCGCCCGCCTCGGCGGCCTCCGTGGCGTCGTCCAGCAGCAGTTGGTTGAGCCGGTCGAGGACCTCCCCGACCTCGTAGCCCTCCCGGGCCAGCAGCCGCAGCCAGGGCCGGGCCAGCCCGATCACCACCGCCGCCTCCGGGCCCTTGCCCTGGACGTCCCCGAGGGCGAAGGCCCAGCGGCCCGGTCCGGCCGGGAACACGTCGTAGAAGTCGCCGCCGGGCCCGCCGCGCTCCCTCGGCTCGTAGACCAGGGCGCTGCGCATCCCGGGGATCTCCGCGACCGAGCTGGGCAGCAGGCCCCGCTGGAGGACCCGGCTGATGGTGGCCTGCCGGGCGTACTGGCGGGCCGCGCCGATCGCCAGGGCGACCCGGCGGCAGAAGTCCTCGACCAGTCCGGTCACCTCGTCGGGGAAGCGCGGCAGCCCGGCGCGTCCGATCAGCAGGGTGCCCAGCGGTCTGCCGCCCGCGACCAGCCGGAACGCCACGGCCGCGCCGAACGGGTCGGCGCCCCCGAACGACGCGCCGGGCCAGCGCACCGGGACGGCGCCGGAACGGGTGGGGTCGCCGGTGAGCTGCGGCGGCTCCTTCTCCAGGACCCGGCGCAGCTCCTCGATCCGGTCCTCGCTGCCGTGCCAGACCCGGGCCAGCCGGGGCCCGCCGGGCGCGAGGCCGGAGCCGTGGCCGGTGGAGCCGTCGTTGAGCCAGACCGCGCACCAGTCCGCGAGCCTCGGCACCAGCAGCTGTCCGGCGAGCGTGGCGACCAGGTCCTCGTCCAGCTGTCCGGCGAGCAGCTCGGACGCCTCGGCCAGGAACGACAGGGCGCCGCGCCCCACCCAGTCGGGGGCGCCGCCCACCGGCCCGGGGGCGGCGCGTTCGTCGCCGGGGGCGCCCGGGGCCGGGGCGAGCGCCGGACCGGAGGGCAGCGGACCGGCCGGGCCGGGGCCGTCGTCCTCGCCGGTCGCGGGGCGCGGGGACCAGCCGGGCCCGGTGGGCCGGGTGCCCTCGGGCTCCGCCCCGGCCATCACCCCGTACCCGGCGACCGCCTCGTACCCGGGCATGACGACCTCGTCCGGGACGCCCCACTCGTCCGGGACCGCGCCCGGGGAACCGCTCCCGCGCGGGCGGGCCGGGAGCCGGGCCCACACCGTCTTGGTGCCGGGCCGGTAGGTGACGCCCCAGGCAGTGGCGAGCCGGGCGACGAGCTGGAGGCCCCGGCCGTACTCGGGGGCGTCGCTGCTGCGGGCGGCGGGGGCGCCGTTGATGGGACGGGCGGGGTGCTGGTCGGAGACCTCGATCACCAGCGAGCCGAGGGGCTCCGGCTCTTCGGCGACGGTGACCCCGTCGGACCCGGTGGTCCCGTCAGCCTTGGTGGTCCCGTCAGCCGCGGTGGCCCTGTCAGCCCCGGTGGTCCGGGTCCGGTCCTGGGCCTGGGCCTGGGCCTGGTCCTGGGACCGGTTCCGGGGCGCCGGAACCGCCGCGTCCGTCGGGTTCCCCGCGTCCGCCGCGCCGCCCGCCGAATCCGCCGGGGCCACCCGCGCCGAGGGGTCGGTGGGGGCGTGCGGGTCGGTCGGAGGGGAAGCGTGATCCGGGGCGCACGCGGGGGCGTGCGCCGGGCGGTCCGAGTCCGACGGGCCCGACGAGTCCGATGGGCCGGACGGGCCGGACAGGTCGTCTGGGCCGCCCGGGTCGACGGAACCGGCCGGGTCCGGCTCGTCAGCGCCGTCCGGCGCCGGACGCCCCTCCGGCCGCTCCGTTACCCGGTCGTTCTCCGGCTCCCCCGCGCCTTCCGCCTCCTCGACGTCCTCCACCTCGTCGTCCGGACAGCGCTCCTCCCAGCGGCACAGCAGGCCCACGTCCGTGCCCGCGTGCACGACCGCGTTGGTCACCAACTCGCTGACCAGCAGGGCCGCGTCCTGGACCAGGCGGTCGGGTATGCGGGCCCCGGGCCGGGTTCCCCCCGCCCCGGAAGGGTCGTCGTCGGCGCCGTCACGCGCCCACTCCCTCAGCACCCGGCGGGCGAACACCCGGGCGGCCGAAGGGGCCAGTGAGTTTCCGGGCAATGACGTGCGCGCCACGCGTGCGCCCGCGCGCCCCCGTGTTCGGCGTACTCCGGCACGGACCGTGCTCTCCCGTCGCATCGGAACGGACCCCACTCCTCGACTGCTGGGAACTTCGGGCGAATACGCCTCGGGCGACAGGGACAGAGTGACAGACTGGCCGCGCCCATACGCGCCGAGTGACTGAAGTGGGTCACCCCGAACGGTGGAGACGTTCCCTCCGCACGGGCCTGAGGGCGTCCACGCGCATCCGGGACACCGCCTACGACGAACGGCGTAGCCCGGGCCCGAGCGCTCCCGGCGACGGGGCTCGGGTGGGCACGGACACGAACGAGCACGACCACCGCCCCGGCCCGGTTCCGGACGGCGGGCGACGAACGATGAGGCACTGTCACGATGAAGGCTGAGGCACCGGGCGACGACCGGGCGGGCATCCTGCTGGTCGACGACATGGAGGACAACCTGACGGCCCTGGAAGCCGTCCTCGGTCCCCTCGACGAACCGCTGGTGCGGGCCCGTTCGGGCGAGGAGGCGCTGCGCGCGGTACGGCGGCGGAGCTTCGCCGTGGTCCTCCTGGACGTCCACATGCCCGGGATGGACGGTTTCGAGACGGCGGCCCAGATCAGACGGCTGCACCCGGCCGGGGAGGTGCCGATCGTCTTCCTCACCGCCTCGGACCCGGACTCGGGGTTCGCGTTCCGGGGGTACGCCACGGGGGCCGCCGACTACCTGACCAAGCCGTTCGACCCCTGGGTGCTGCGCGCCAAGGTGACCGTCTTCCTGGACCTGCACCGCAAGAACCGGCTGCTGGAGCGGCTGCTGGCCCGGGAAGAGCGGCAGTTCGACGAGTTGGCGGACCGGCTGGCGGTGATCGAACGGCGGATGGCCCAGGCGCCGTCCTGCCGGGACCACACGGCGACCGACCTCCGCGCGGAGATCGGTGACCTGGGGCGCGCGCTGCGGGAGATGCGCCGGGACCGGGTGGCCCACTGAGCTGCTGGAGGCACGGAGTGAGCGAGGGGCGCGCGACACCGGCCGGACGCCGTCGTCCGGTGCCACGCGCCGGAGCGCTCAGAAGCGCTCAGGACTCCTTCGCGCCGGTGTACATCTCGTCCAGCAGATGCTTGAACTCGCGCTCCACGGCGGGCCGCTTGAGCTTCAGACTGGGGGTGAGGTCACCGTGCTCCACGTCGAGGTCGCGCGGCAGGACGCGGAACCGCTTGATGGTCTGCCAGCGCTGGAGGCCCTGGTTCAGCTCGGTGACGTACCCGTCGACCATGGCGATCGTCTCCGGTGCGGCGAGCACCTGCGCGTACGTCTTCCCAGCGAGGCCGTTCTCCTCCGCCCAGCCGAGGATCGCCGCCTGGTCCAGCGCGATCAGCGCGCTGCAGAAGTTGCGGTCGGCGCCGTGCACGACGATCGCGGAGACGTACGGGCAGAGGGCCTTGAACCGGCCCTCGATCTCCGCCGGGGCCACGTACTTGCCGCCCGAGGTCTTGATGAGGTCCTTCTTGCGGTCGGTGATCCGCAGATAGCCGTCGGCCGACAGCTCTCCGATGTCCCCGGTGTGCAGCCAGCCGTCGCTCTCCAGCACCTCGGCGGTCTTCTCCTCCAGCCCGTGGTAGCCCGCCATGATGCCGGGACCGCGCAGCAGCACCTCGCCGTCCTCGGCGATCCGCACCTCGGTGCCCGGCAGCGGCTTGCCGACCGTGCCGGTGCGGTACGCCTCGCCCGGGTTGACCAGCGACGCGGCCGAGGACTCGGTCAGCCCGTACCCCTCCAGGATGTGCACCCCGGCGCCGGAGAAGAAGTAGCCGATCTCCGGGGAGAGCGCCGCCGAGCCGGAGATGCAGGCCCGCAGCCGTCCGCCGAACGCCTCGCGCAGCTTCGCGTAGACGAGCTTGTCGGCGATCCGGTGCTGGGAGCGCAACCCGAGGGGGACGTCGGCGCGGCCGGTGCGGCGGAAGCTGTCCTGGCTGGTCCGGGCGTACTCGCGGGCCACCCCGGCGGCCCACTGGAAGATCCGGTACTTGGCCGCCCCGCCCGCGCGGGCCTTGGCCGACACCCCGTTGTAGACCTTCTCGAAGATGCGGGGCACCGCGGCCATGTAGGTGGGCCGGACGACCGCCAGGTTCTCCACGATCTTCTCGATGCGTCCGTCGACCGCCGTGACGTGGCCGACGTCGATCTGACAGGAGAGCAGCACCTTGCCGAAGACGTGGGCGAGCGGCAGCCACAGGTACTGGACGTCGTCCGCGCCGACCAGTCCGGTCGCCGCGATGGCCTTGGCCATGTACGACCAGTTGTCGTGCGGGAGCCGGACGCCCTTGGGGCGGCCGGTGGTGCCGGAGGTGTAGATCAGGGTGGCGAGCTGGTCGGCGGTGATCGCCGCGATCCGCTCCCTGACCGCGTCCGGGCTGTCGGCCAGCAGCGCGGCGCCCCGGGCCTCCAGTTCGGCGAGGGTGAGCACCCAGCCCTCGGGGTCCTCGGGGTCCGGTGCGTAGCCGTCGGCGTCGATGAGGACGACGTGCGCCAGGTCGGGCAGCTCCGCGCGGGACGCCCGGGCCTTGGCCAGCTGCTCGGCGTCCTCCGCGATGAGCACCCGGCTGCCGGAGTCCGCGATGATGTACGCCGACTCGGCGGCGTTCGTCTGCGGGTAGACCGTGGTGTTGGCGGCGCCCGCGCAGAGGATCGCGAGGTCCGCGAGGATCCACTCCACCCGGGTCGCGGACATCAGCGCCACGCGCTCCTCGGGGGCCACGCCCAGATCGACCAGTCCGGCCGCCGCGGCGAACACCCGCTCGGCGGACTGGCCCCAGGTCAGGGAACGCCACTCGTCGGGGCCACCGCCCGGGGCGGACGGGACCGGGTACCGGTACGCCTCGGCGTCCGGGGTCCGTTCGACGCGCTCCAGGAACAGATGGGCCACCGAGGGCGGCCGGTTCTCGATCAGGTTCTGTGTGTCGCTCACGACGTCCTCCGGGCCCGCGACAGTGCGTGGTGCGTCTGACTGTGTGCGGCTCGCTGCGGCTGCTGGGAGTGGGTGGATTGCTTGCTTAACTCACTGGTAACCACTGGGTGGTGATCAGGTTAGAGCGAGCCCGTCCCGTACGTAAGGGGTCGGATGCCCCGACTGGTCACAGTTGTCGATCGGTACGGCCGCGCGGCGGTTCGTCCGGTACGGGAGCGCGACCGTACCGGACGCGGCGCGGTGTGCGCCGGGGTCCCGGGGCCCGGCGCGTGCCGGGGAAAGCCGGGGGCCCCGGCACGTCGGCTGACGTACCGGGGCCCGGCTCGTGTGCGTACGGGCGGATGGGTGCCCGGGAGCGGCTACTTCTTGCCGCCGCCCTTGCCGCCGCTGTCGTCGCTGGACAGCACGGCGATGAACGCCTCCTGGGGGACCTCCACGGACCCGACCATCTTCATCCGCTTCTTGCCCTCCTTCTGCTTCTCCAGCAGCTTCCGCTTCCGGGAGATGTCACCGCCGTAGCACTTGGCGAGGACGTCCTTGCGGATGGCGCGGATGGTCTCCCGGGCGATCACCCGGGAACCGATCGCGGCCTGGACGGGCACCTCGAAGCTCTGCCTCGGGATCAGCTCCCGCAACTTGGCGACCAGCCGGACGCCGTACGCGTACGCCTGGTCCTTGTGGGTGATCGCGGAGAAGGCGTCGACCTTGTCGCCGTGCAGCAGGATGTCCACCTTGACCAGCTGGGACGTCTGCTCGCCGGTGGGCTCGTAGTCGAGGGACGCGTAGCCCCGGGTCTTCGACTTGAGCTGGTCGAAGAAGTCGAAGACGATCTCCGCGAGCGGCAGGGTGTAGCGGATCTCGACCCGGTCCTCGGAGAGGTAGTCCATGCCGAGCATCACCCCGCGCCGGGCCTGGCACAGCTCCATGATCGAGCCGATGAACTCGCTGGGCGCGAGGATCGTCGCCCGGACGACCGGCTCGTACACCTCGTCGATCTTGCCCTCGGGGAACTCGCTCGGGTTGGTGACGACGTGCTCGGTGCCGTCCTCCATGATCACGCGGTAGACCACGTTGGGCGCCGTCGCGATCAGGTCGAGGCCGAACTCGCGCTCCAGCCGCTCCCGGATCACGTCCAGGTGCAGCAGCCCGAGGAAGCCCACCCGGAAGCCGAAGCCGAGCGCGGCGGAGGTCTCCGGCTCGTAGACCAGCGCGGCGTCGTTGAGCTGGAGCTTGTCGAGCGCCTCGCGCAGGTCCGGGTAGTCGGAGCCGTCCAGCGGGTACAGCCCGGAGAAGACCATCGGCTTGGGGTCCTTGTAGCCGCCGAGGGCCGTCTCGGCGCCCTTGTGCTGGCTGGTGATCGTGTCACCGACCTTGGACTGCCGGACGTCCTTCACCCCGGTGATCAGATAGCCGACCTCGCCCACGCCGAGCCCGTCGGAAGGCAGCATCTCGGGCGAGCTGACGCCGATCTCCAGCAGCTCGTGGGTGGCGCCCGTCGACATCATGCGGATGCGCTCGCGCTTGTTGAGCTGGCCGTCCACCACCCGGACGTAGGTGACGACGCCCCGGTAGGAGTCGTAGACCGAGTCGAAGATCATCGCGCGGGCGGGGGCGTCGGCCACACCGACCGGGTGGGGCACCTCGGCCACCACGCGGTTCAGCAGCTCGTCGACGCCCACCCCGGTCTTGGCGGAGACCCGCAGGACGTCGTCGGGCTCGCAGCCGACCAGGTTCGCCAGCTCCTCGGCGAACTTCTCCGGCTGCGCGGCCGGGAGGTCGATCTTGTTGAGGACCGGGATGATCGTGAGGTCGTTCTCCATCGCCAGGTACAGGTTGGCGAGGGTCTGCGCCTCGATGCCCTGCGCGGCGTCCACCAGCAGGACGGTCCCCTCGCAGGCGGCGAGCGACCGGGACACCTCGTACGTGAAGTCCACGTGACCCGGGGTGTCGATCATGTTGAGGATGTGGGTGGTCCCCTGGTCGGGGCCCGAGTTCGGCGCCCAGGGCAGCCGGACCGCCTGGGACTTGATCGTGATGCCGCGTTCCCGCTCGATGTCCATGCGGTCGAGGTACTGGGCGCGCATCTGCCGCTGGTCGACCACCCCGGTGAGCTGGAGCATGCGGTCGGCTAGCGTGGACTTGCCGTGGTCGATGTGCGCGATGATGCAGAAATTACGGAGGAGAGCCGGGGCGGTACGGCTGGGCTCTGGCACATGCTGAGAGGTCGCGGGCACGCAGGGTCCTGTCTCTTGAGGCTTCTCACGCCTCGGCTCGGATCGTTACGTAGCCCCCATCGTCCCATGGGCGACGGGCTGCGGCCGGTTTGGGCCGCCCGGAGGCCGACTGGTAGTCTGGGTGGCTGTGTCTCCCGCCCTCTCAGCTGGGGACACGACGCGGAAGGCCGGATTCCCGGCGGCCCGCTCGGCTCCCCGGTCCAGCCGGTTCACCCGGTCCCGGTCCGTGGCGCCACCGAAGGACGACATCACCGGCGCGTACGGGTCGCGGCCCGCGCACGCCTCCGAACCTGTGAAGGCTCATTCGTGGCGAACATCAAGTCCCAGATCAAGCGGATCAAGACCAACGAGAAGGCGCGGCTGCGCAACAAGGCCGTCAAGTCCTCTCTGAAGACCGCGATCCGCCGTACCCGTGAGGCCGTCGCCGCGGGCGACGTCGAGAAGGCCACCGCCGCGCAGCGCGAGGCTTCGCGCAAGCTCGACAAGGCCGTCTCGAAGGGCGTCATCCACAAGAACCAGGCCGCCAACAAGAAGTCGTCCCTGGCTTCCCAGGTCGCCGCCCTCAAGGGCTGAACCGTGCGTGGGGCCTAGCCCCACGGACACCGCGAACCGGGCGGGACGTGACGCGTTCACTCCCCCGGTCCGGATCGCACCGACTTGACGCCGGAGGGGACCCAGCGGGCCCTCTCTTCCGCTCCCTTCCGGCATCCCCGGGTCGGCACGCGGCCTGCGTTCGCCACGCGGGTGCCGATCCAGCATCGTGAACCGAGGGCCCCGTTCCCCCACCTTCCCCAGGTGGCGGAACGGGGCCCTCGGCGTTCGTCCTCCGCGCCCGGGCGTCCTCCGCCGTCCTCGGGCGCCGCCGCCGTGTCCACACGGCCCGGGTCGACCTCGCGACCGCCCCCGGTACGTGGCCCTTACGGGTGTCTGACCCCGGCCCTGGTGGTGGCTGCCTTGGTCCGGAGGGCCGGTCCGGTCCGGGTGACCCGGGTCCGGTCCGGGTGACCCGGGTCCGATCCAGGTGACCCGGGTCCGGTCCAGGTGACCCGGGTCCGATCCAGGTGACCCGGGTCCGATCCGGGTGGGCGACCCCTTCGACGGGCCCGTCCCGTTCGGCGGGCCCAGGCACAGCGGTCGCTCCGGTTCGGTGGCCGCCCGGGGAGAGCCGTCGGCCGGGGAAAGCGGTGCGGCGCGTAGCCGTCGGGGCGCGGGGCGAGTCGGCGCGGACCGCCGCCCGGGGTCGGCCAGCGGCTCCCAGCTCCAGCTCGGCCGGGTGGCGGCGGCCGTCCTTGCCAGCGGTCGGATCAGGCCGGCGGCCCGATCCCGGTGCGGCTGCCGGTCAGCCCGCACGTCAGACCTCGACGCCACGGTCGAACCGGTCCCGGCGGGGCCTGCGGTCGGTCAGTCCCGGGGCAGGGGGAGCGGTCAGCCGCGGCGGGAGCGGGCCGCCCGGGCGATGGTCACGACGGCCTTCTCCAGCGCGTACTCGGGATCGTCGCCGCCGCCCTTGACTCCCGCGTCGGCCTCCGCGACCGCCCGCAGCGCCACGGCCACGCCGTCCGGGGTCCAGCCCCGCATCTGCTGACGGACCCGGTCGATCTTCCACGGCGGCATGCCCAGCTCACGGGCGAGATCGGCGGGACGGCCGCCGCGCGCCGAGGACAGCTTGCCGATCGCGCGGACCCCCTGGGCCAGCGCGCTGGTGATCAGCACCGGGGCGACCCCCGTCGCCAGGGACCAGCGCAGGGCCTCCAGCGCCTCGGCGGCCCGGCCCTCGACCGCCCGGTCGGCGACGGTGAAGCTCGACGCCTCGGCCCGGCCCGTGTAGTAGCGGCCGACGACCGCCTCGTCGATCGTGCCCTCGACGTCCGCGACCAGCTGGGCCGTCGCCGAGGCCAGCTCCCTGAGGTCGCTGCCGATCGCGTCCACCAGCGCCTGGCACGCCTCGGGGGTGGCGGACCGTCCCAGCGTCCGGAACTCGCCGCGCACGAACGCCAGCCGGTCGGCGGGCTTCGTCATCTTGGGGCAGACCACCTCGCGCGCGCCCGCCTTGCGCGCCGCGTCCAGGAGCCCCTTGCCCTTGGCGCCGCCCGCGTGCAGCAGGACGAGGGTGATCTCCTCGGCGGGCGCGGTCAGATACGCCTTCACGTCCTTGACGGTGTCCGCGCCGAGGTCCTGCGCGTTCCGTACGACGACGACCTTCCGCTCCGCGAACAGCGAGGGGCTCGTCAGCTCGGCGAGGGTGCCGGGCTGGAGCTGGTCGTGCGTGAGGTCACGGACGTCCGTGTCGGGGTCGGAGGCCCGCGCGGCCGCCACCACCTCCCGCACGGCGCGGTCGAGGAGCAGTTCCTCCTGGCCCACGGCGAGCGTGACGGGGGCGAGCGGATCGTCGGATGCGGTCTTCTTGGCCATCACGGCCCAGCATCCCATGCCCCGCCGACAGTCCCGCCCCGGCGGGAAGGGGGCGCACCGTCACTGCTCCTCCCGCCAGCCCTCCCACTCGGCCGCGTAGTCGTCGAGGGCCCCGGGGTCCAGACGGCCGCCCGGGTCCTCGACGACCACCAGCCACTGGGCGTCCTCGGCGTCGTCCTCCCCGGCCAGCGCGTCCCGGACGAGCTGCGGCTCCTCCCGCACGCCGAACCGCTCGCGCAGCTCCTCGGCCGCCTCTTCCGCCGCGTCCCGGTCGGGCAGCACCAGTACGTGTCTCACATCGCTCACCCGGTCATTCTCCGGCACCGCGACGGCGGGACGGCCAGCCGGTGCCGTGCCGATGCCACCGCAGGTGCCGCGCCGACGCGTCCCGGAGGGGGCACCGGGTCCGTCAGCCCTTGGGGACGACCTGGATGTCGAGGGTGACCTCGATGCTGGGGCCGATCGCGGCGATCCCGCGCGCGAGCATCGTCTGCCAGCTGATCGTGAAGTCCTCGCGGCGCAGTTCGGCGGTGGCCCGGCAGGCGGCCCGGGTCTCGCCCTCCATGCCGTTGCCGAGGCCCAGGTACTCGGTGTCGAGGGTCACCGTACGGGTCACGCCGTGCAGCGAGAGCGCCCCGATGACGTGCCACCGGTTGGCGCCCCGGTGGACGAACCGGTCGCTGTAGAACTCCAGCGTGGGGAAGCGCTCCACGTCGAGGAATTCAGCCGACTTCAGATGGTCGTCGCGCATCTGGACGCCGGTGTCGATGGAGGCCGCGTCGATCACCACGTGCAGGGCGGATTCCTCCATCCGCCCACCGACCCGCAGCGCCCCCGCGAAGGTGTTGAACCGCCCGTGGATCCGCGCCAGTCCGATGTGCCGGGCCGTGAAGCCGATCGAGGAGTGCGCGGGATCGACCGTCCAGTCCCCGGCGGCGGGCGGCGTCTGCGGCGGCACCGGCTGGAGGACCACGTCGCCGAGGGAGGCGTGGCCGCCCTCCACCACCGTGACGTTGCCCCGGTGGGGCGCGTACCCCTCGGACTCGACCGCGACCCGGTACTCCCCCGTCGGGACCGTCGCCACGAACTGCCCGTACGGGTCCGTACCGCCCCTGACCAGCGTACGGCCGACCGCGTCGGCGACCGTCAGCTCCGCGTTCCGCACCGGTTCGGCGACCAGGTCGAGCACCCGGCCGCTGAGCACTCCGGCGGCCGGTGGCACGGTCACCGCCGAGACGGGCGAGACCCGTCGCGCGTTCCTGCGGTTCTCCAGCCAACGGCCCAGCATTCCGAAACACCCCACGGTCGCATCACAAGGTTCGACGTTCAAACGTTCAATTCGACGGGCATTCGATCACCTTCACCGCTTGCGAAGCAAACGCGCGGACCTTCTTCACAACCTGACGATTTTCTCCACCTTCTTTCAAAAGTCCTGGTCAAGTCGTTGAATATCGCACTTCACCGCTGTGCTTCCGGCCTTGTCCGACCGTTTGCCCATCGTTTCCGTACGCAACGACCGTCTCGTTTCCCCCGCCCCGCCCTCCCCCGCCCCCGCCTCCCCGCCCTCCCGGCTCGGGCTCGCCTCACCCCCCTCGTTCCGTGGCTACGGCCACCGCCCCGTCCTGGTCGGAGCCGACCACCGCCACCGAACCGTCGCGGTCCGTGCGCGCCACCCGGGCTCCTGCCTTCCGCAGCGCCAGGACGGTGCGGGGCGACGGGTGCCCGTACGGGTTGTCCGCGCCGACCGAGACCAGCGCCAGGCTCGGACCGGTGCGGGCGAGCAGCTCCGGGTCCTGGAACGCCGACCCGTGGTGGGCGACCTTCAGGACGTCCACCCGTGCCGACCGGGCACCGAGCGGGCCCCGGGCCAGTGCTCGCTGCGCCGGGGGCTCCAGGTCCCCGAGCAGCAGCATCCGCAGTCCGCCCGTCCGCACCAGCAGCGTCACACTGGCGTCGTTCGGTTCCCGGGCCACCCCGGCGGCCCCGGCCGCCCCGACCGCCTGGGCACCGGCCGTCCCGGACTCGCCTCCCGGGGGCCACAACACCTCCCAGTCGACCGGCCCGGCCCGCCGCCGTTCCCCCGCCACCGTCTGCCGCAGGGGCACCCCGGCGGTCGCCGTGACCCGGCGGACCAGCGCGGCCTGCGCCACCGGCTCCGCCAGCCCCGTCGTCTCGACCACTCCCACGTCCCGGCCCCGGAGCACGCCCGACAGGCCCGCGACGTGATCGGCGTGGAAGTGCGTCAGCAGGACCAAGGGCACCCGGGTGACGCCCAGCGCCCGCAGACAGCGGTCGATCCGGACCGGGTCCGGGCCCGCGTCCACCACCACCCCGCTCGCCGGGCCCGCCGCGAGGACCAGCGCGTCCCCTTGGCCGACATCGCACATCACCATCCGCCACCCCGGTGGCGGCCACCCGGTGACCAGCCGGGTCAACGGCACGGGACGCACCACCGTCAGTACCAGCGCCACCGCGCACAGCGACGCCAGCCACCGGTGCCCCAGCAGCCACCGACCCGCCACCACCACCGCCAGGGTGACCACCAGGAGCAGCGGCGCGCCCCGCCAGCCGTCCCCCGGCCAGGCCACCGTCGCCCCCGGCAGGGCCGCCCCCGCCCGCGCGACCCGTGCGATCCACTCCACCGGCCAGCCCGCGCACCACGCCGACGCCTCCGCCAGCGCCGGGACCACCGGGGACAGGGCGAGCGCCCCGAACCCCAGCACCGTGGCGGGCGCCACCGCGAACTCGGCCAGCAGATTGCACGGCACCGCGACCAGACTGACCCGCTCGGCGAGGACCACCACCACGGGGGCGCACACCGCCTGCGCGGCGGCCGACGCCGCCAGGGCCTCGGCCGGGCGTCCCGGAACACCCACCCGCCGCAGCGCTCCGCTCCAGCGGGGAGCCACCGTCAGCAGCGCTCCCGTCGCCAGGACGGATAGCAGGAAACCGGGGCTGCGGGAGAGCCACGGGTCGTACAGCACCAGCAGCAGCACCGCCGCGGCCAGCGCCGGGAGCAGTGATCTGCGCCGTCCGGTGACCATCGCCAGCAGGGCGATCCCCCCGCACGCGGCCGCACGCACCACGCTGGGCTCCGGCCCGCACACCACCACGAACCCGATGCTCAGCCCCGCCGCCAGCACGGCCGTGGTCCGCAGGGAGAGGCCGAGCCCGGGCGCCAGCCCACGGCGTTCCGCCGACTGCGCGGTCCCCGGCGGGCCGGTCAGCAGTGCCAGCAGGATGACGAAGTTCCCGCCGCTGACGGCCAGCAGATGCGTCAGGTCGGTCGCCCGGAACGCTTCCCGCAGCTCGGGGCCCACCCGTGAGGTGTCCCCCACCACCAGGCCCGGGAGCAGTGCCCGCGCGTCCGGGGAGAGCCCTTCGGTGGCCTCCCGCAGCCCGCCGCGCAGCCGCCCGGCGAACCGCTGGACCGCCGACGCCCGGGCCACCCCGTGCGGCCCGGCGGCGCCGTCCGCCCTCAGCACGGCCGCGATGTCCGACCGGCCGCCGTACGGGGGCGACAGCCGTCCCGCGATCCTCAGCCGGGTGGAGGGCAGCACCTCCAGCCAGCGGTCCTCGGCACGCCCCGCGTCAACGGTGACCAGGACCGGGGTGCGGGTCCGGGTGACCGTCCCGTCCGGCTCGTCGACCAGGACCACCCGCGCGTCCAGCAGCACCAGCGGTGGCGCCGTCCCACCGCTCCCCGGGCGCGGCGGCGCCCGGCGCGGATCGGCCCGCACCTCCACCTCGAACGTCGCCTCCCCGTAGCGGTCCGCGAGCTCCGGTACCGGCCCCCGCCGCAGATCCGCCGCGGACGACGCGGCGGTCCCCGCGGCCGCCACGACGCACAGGAGCACCGCCGCACCGGTCAGTCGCACGGAACCGAGCGTCCCGGAAGTCCCGACCGCTTTGGGCGACCCCGCCGTCCCGGACGCCCTCGTCGTCCTGGACGCCCCCGTCGTCCCCGTCGTCCCGGCAGTGCCGACCGTCCCGGGAGGGCGCCACCACAGCGGGTGCCACCACCGGGCGGGCGCCAGGAGCGCGGCGGCCCCCGCCAGGCCGCAGATCACGACCGGGAGGAACCATCCCGGCGCGACCAGCACCCACGCCGTCGTCGCCCAGACGGCGAGGGCGGGAGGCACCAGCCGCAGATCGGCGGAGGGGGCCTCCCCGTCCCCGGCCGTGGCCGGCCCGGAACCGGAATCCCCGGAGCGGGAACCGGTCGTGGCCGGGAGGCTGTTCCGGTTCACGGCCGGACCAGGTCCTTCAGATCCGCGAACCGTCGCTCGCCGATCCCCGTCACGTCCCGGAGCTGCTCGACGGTCCGGAATCCGCCCTGCGCGGCCCGGTGGTCGAGGATGCGCTGGGCCAGTACGGGACCGACACCGGGCAGCGCGTCGAGCTGTTCGACGGTCGCGGAGCCGAGTGACACCGGTCCCGGAGCCTGCCCGGGGGCGACCGGGCCGGACGGTACCGGGGCGTTCCCGTCGGGCTCCCCGCCCGGCTCCGGACGCGGAGCGCCGACCACGACCTGTTCGCCGTCCACGAGGACCCGGGCCTGGTTGAGTCCCGTCAGATCCGTTCCCGGGCGCACCCCGGCCGCGCGCAGGGCGTCCGTGACCCGCGCGCCGAAGGGCAGCCTCAGCACCCCGGGCCGCCGCACCTCTCCCCCGACGTCCACGACGACCCGCCGTCCGTCCGCCCCCGCCGCACCGGGACGGGGATCGGGCGCCGTCCCCGCACCGGCCGTCCCCTCCGCTCCCGTACCGGGACGGGGATCACCGCCGCCCCGCTCCGGTGGCGCCGGTCCCACCGACTGGGGTACCCGTACCGGTTGGGGTCGCGCCTCCCAGAAGTGGTGGGCGGCCAGCCCCACTCCGAGGACCAGCACCACCACCAGCACCACGAGCCCACGCCGTTCCAGTCCGCACCGGGTCCGGACCCACAGGGGCAGCCGTTCCCCCATGAACAGCGCGATCCGCTCACGGCGCCCGGGAGGCCGTCCCCCCGTTCCGTCCGGCCCGGGAGCCCCGGCGGGCGGGGCGGCAGTACGCGCGGAGCGCGAGGAGCGGGGAACACGGAGACCGGGGAACGTCCGGGCGGAGCGAGCGGGACGGGCAAGACGAGCGGGACGGACGGACACGACGGGAGAGGGGCGAGGAGTCATGTCTTCGACGGTAGGCGCCGGATCCGATCCGGGACGATCATGGGTAAAACCCGTGGATGACAGGGGAGTTGTGGATAACTCGGCCACCCTCACGAGTGCTCAGCAAGGTGTCAGCTTGACGTTCCCTCGCCTTGACGCGCCCTCGCTCAACGCGCCCCTCGCTCAGATGGCCCCGGCCGAGACCACGACCCCCAGCAGCCCGGGCCCGGTGTGCGCCCCGATCACCGCACCCACCTCGCTGACGTGGACCTCGCCGAGCGTGGGGATCCGGGTCCGCAGCCGCTCGGCCAGCGACGCCGCCCGCTCCGCCGCGGCGAGATGGTGCACGGCGATGTCCACCGGCCCGGCGGACGCCGCGCGTTCCGCCGCCAGTTCCTCCAGCCGGGCGATGGCCTTCGTCGCCGTGCGGACCTTCTCCAACGGCTCGATACGGCCGTCCGACAGCTGGAGCAGCGGCTTCACCGCGAGCGCCGACCCGAGGAGGGCCTGGGCCGCGCCGATCCGTCCACCGCGCCGCAGATAGTCGAGGGTGTCCACGTAGAAGTAGGCGGAGGTCCCCTCGGCCCGCTTCTCCGCGGCCGCCACCGCCTCGTCGACCGAGGCGCCCGCCGCGGCGGCCTCGGCGGCGGCCAGCGCGCAGAACCCCAGGGCCATCGCGATCATCCCGGTGTCCACGACCCGCACCGGCACCGGCGCGGAGCGCGCGGCGAGCACGGCCGCATCGTAGGTGCCGGAGAGTTCGGAGGAGAGGTGCAGGGAGACGATGCCGGTGGCGCCCGCCGCCGCGGCCTCCCGGTAGGTCGCCGCGAACACCTCGGGGGCGGGGCGGGAGGTCGTCACGGGGCGGCGCTTCTGGAGGGCCTCCGCCAGGGAGCGGGCCGAGATCTCGGTGCCCTCCTCCAGCGCGCGGCCGCCGAGGACCACGGTGAGCGGTACGGAGGTGATGTCGTGCCGTCGCATCGTCCGCTCCGGCAGGTAGGCCGTGGAATCGGTGACGATGGCGACATGGCGGGACATGGCCTGGAGATTACCCTCCGGGGTTCGGCGGCGGCAGTCCGGGCCCGTCAGTGACGCCGAGACGTCCGTGGTCCCCGGTCTTTCGCTCTCCGGCGCTCCGGTCCTGGTCGCCTCCCGGAGCGGACCGGCCGGAGCGGGGAGCGTCCCCGGATCCGGCGTCGGGCCCGGAGGCGTTCCCCGGGCGGCGGGGACCGGGGGTTCGGGCCAGGGGCCCCGGTCGGGTGGTGCTCAGGTGGTGCTCTCGGGGCGGGGCTTCTTCTCCCAGGAGTAGGTGGGCCGGGGGGCGGCCGGGGCGATGGCGGGCGGGTCGGACTCCGCGCCCGGCCAGGTCTGGCGGCGGCCCGTGTCCGGCTCCTGGGAGGCGGGCGCCTCGGGCCACGGCTCGGCGGCGGGGGCCGTGCCGGAGGCGGGCTCCCCGCTGGGGGCCTGACCCGCGACGGACGTCCAGTGCCGCAGGGCGTCCGACTCCATGTCGATCTGCTGGCTGAGGGAGTTGAGGTCGTCGTCGGCGAAGCGGTGCGCGCGGTCGCGGGCGGCCCAGCGCAGCGAGTCGGCGGAGCCGGTGATCTGGTCGGTGCGCTCGCGCAGCTCGGGCAGCCGGGCGCTGAGCCTGGACCGGTCGGGCTCGTTCTCCAGGAGCTTCAGTTCACGGTCCAGCTCGTGGCCGTGGGCGCTGAGGCGTTCGAAGAGGGTCAGCGACTCCCGGAGGGACTCGTCCTCGTCGACATGGGCCTGCAGCGCGTCCTGGGTGGCCCGCATGGACGTCCGCAGCTTCAGCCTCAGCTGCGCCAACTCCCCGGCGGGACCGACCTGGGTGTAGCGCTTGGCCTTGAGCGCGGTGTCCTCGACCGTGCGCCGTGCCTGGTGGATCGTCCGGTCCACCCCCCGCTTGGCGGCGCCCACGACCTTGACCGCCGCGTAGACGCCCGCCGCCACGAAGAGGACGAAGAGCAGCGCCACAAGGGCGATCACGGTTTCCACGGCGTTCCTCTCCCGGTCCTGTCAGGCTCTCCACGGTAAACGCGGAAAGCCGTTGGGGGGTTCCCTCCCCCGTCCCCGAACAACCCTGGACGTCCCCTTAGGGGAGACCCCGAGTGCCGTTCGGGCCCCACGGCACCGCCACCCGCGTTCCACCGGGAGCGCCCAGGGCACCGGCCGCTCCGCCCAGGCCGTCTCTTACGGACTGGAGCGGGCCTCCCGGACCCCGGGCGGAACCCCAGGGGCCGCGTCGGTCCGGCCCCTGGGGAGAGTGTCCCCCGGGGCCGGACCGTTCACACGGCGTCGCGTCGTGCGACGGCCGCCTACGCCGTCACGATGTTGACCAGCTTGGGCGCCCGCACGATGACCTTGCGGACCTGGGCGTCGCCCAGCGCGGCGCGCACCTTGTCGTCGGCCAGGGCCACCCGCTCCAGCTCCTCGGCGGAGATGGCCGGGGAGACCTCCAGCCGGGCCTTGACCTTGCCCTTCACCTGCACCACGCAGGTGACGCTCTCGTCCACCACGTAGGCCGGGTCGGCGACCGGGAAGTCCTGGTGGACGACCGAGTCGGTGCGGCCCAGCCGCCGCCACAGCTCCTCGGCGATGTGCGGGGCCAGCGGGGCGATCAGCAGCACCAGGGGCTCGGCCACCGCGCGCGGGAGCGGCCCGGCGGCCCGGGTCAGATGGTTGTTCAGCTCGGTGATCTTGGCGATGGCGGTGTTGAACCGCAGTCCCTCCAGGTCCTGGCGGACCCCGTCGACGGCCTTGTGCAGGGCGCGCAGGGCGTCCTCGCCGGGCGCGTCGTCGGTGACGGTCGGCTCGCCGGTGGCCTCGTCCACCAGGTTGCGCCAGACCCGCTGGAGCAGCCGGTACTGGCCGACGACCGCGCGGGTGTCCCAGGGCCGGGAGACGTCCAGGGGGCCCATCGCCATCTCGTACAGGCGCAGGGTGTCGGCCCCGTACTCGGCGCAGATCTCGTCGGGGGTGACGGCGTTCTTCAGGGACTTGCCCATCTTGCCGAGCACCCGGGAGACCTTCTCCCCCTGGTGGTAGAAGGCGCCGTCGCGCTCCTCGACCTCGGCGGCGGGCACGGCGATGCCCCGGCCGTCCCGGTAGACGTACGCCTGGATCATGCCCTGGTTGAAGAGCTTGTGGAACGGCTCGGGCGAGGACACGTGGCCCAGGTCGAAGAGGACCTTCGACCAGAAGCGGGCGTACAGCAGGTGGAGCACGGCGTGCTCGGCGCCGCCCACGTAGAGGTCCACACCGCCGGTGGGCATGCCCTCGCGCGGGGACATCCAGTACCGCTCGATGTCGGGGGCGACCAGTTCCCGGTCGTTGTGCGGGTCCAGGTAGCGCAGTTCGTACCAGCAGGAACCGGCCCAGTTGGGCATGGTGTTGGTTTCGCGGCGGTACGCGCGCGGGCCGTCGCCGAGGTCCAGGGTGACGTTGACCCAGTCGGCGTTGCGGGACAGCGGGGTCTCGGGCCGGGTGTCGGCGTCGTCCGGGTCGAAGGTGCGCGGCGAGTAGTCCTCGACCTCGGGCAGCTCCAGGGGCAGCATCGACTCGGGGAGCGCGTGGGCGACGCCGTCCTCGTCGTAGACGATCGGGAAGGGCTCGCCCCAGTAGCGCTGACGGCTGAACAGCCAGTCGCGCAGCCGGAAGTTGACGGTGCCCTCGCCGATGCCCGCGCGCTCCAGCCACTCGGTGACGCGGGCCTTGGCCTCGGTGACGCCCAGACCGTCCAGGGAGACGTGCTCCCCGGTGGAGTTGATCAGGACGGCGTCGTACGAGTCGAAGGCGTCGTCCCAGGTGGCGGGGTCGGCGTCCCGGCCGTCGCCGGGCTCGACGACACATCGCACGGGCAGGTCGAAGGCGCGGGCGAAGGCGAAGTCACGGGTGTCGTGGGCGGGCACCGCCATGATGGCGCCGGTCCCGTAGCCCATGAGGACGTAGTCCGCGATGAAGACGGGGACCGGGTCGCCGCTGACCGGGTTGGTGGCGTACGCGCCGGTGAAGACGCCGGTCTTCTCCTTGGCGTCGGCCTGGCGCTCCACGTCGGACTTGGCGGCGGCCTGCTTGCGGTAGGCGGCGACGGCCTCGGCG
Organism: Streptomyces sp. JNUCC 64; assembly: GCF_054484115.1. NCBI lineage: Bacteria > Bacillati > Actinomycetota > Actinomycetes > Kitasatosporales > Streptomycetaceae > Streptomyces > Streptomyces sp. JNUCC 64. The sequence goes on along the minus strand of NZ_CM137015.1, from coordinate 5,778,585 downwards.
GGGGTGGCGTGGCCGCCCGTCCAGACGTCCTGGGTGCCCTCGGGCCAGGCCGCCGGGACGATCCGGTCGATCAGCTCGTGCTCGGGCGCCAGCACCATGTAGGTGGCGCCGAAGAGGGTGTCCTGGCGGGTGGTGAAGACGGTGATGACGTCGGTGCCGGGGGCGGTCTCCGTGCCTCCGGCGACGGCACCGGTGACGGGCGCGGCGGCGGCTCCGTCGACCGCGACGGGGAAGTCGACGCGGGCGCCCTCGGAGCGGCCGATCCAGTTGCGCTGCTGGAGCTTGATGGCCTCGGGCCAGTCCAGTCCGTCCAGGTCGGCCAGCAGGCGGTCCGCGTAGGCGGTGATGCGCATGTTCCACTGGCGCAGCTTGGACTTGAAGACGGGGAAGTTGCCGCGCTCGGAGCGGCCGTCGGCGGTGACCTCCTCGTTGGCGAGGACGGTGCCCAGTCCGGGGGCCCAGTTGACGGGCGCCTCGGAGGCGTAGGCCAGGCGGTATCCGCCCAGGACGTCGGCGCGCTCGGTGGCGCTCAGGTCGCGCCACGCGCGCGTGGTGCCCGGGACGGCGCGCTCACCGCTGTCGAACTGGGCGATCAGCTGGTCGATGGGACGGGCGCGACCCGCCTCCTCGTCGTACCAGGAGTTGAAGATCTGGAGGAAGATCCACTGGGTCCACTTGTAGTACGCGGGGTCGATCGTGGCGATCGAGCGGCGCCGGTCGTGGCCCAGGCCCAGGCGGCGCAGCTGGCGGCGCATGTTGTCCATGGCGGCCTCGGTGGAGACCCGGGGGTGGGTGCCGGTGGCGACCGCGTGCTGTTCGGCGGGCAGGCCGAAGGCGTCGAAGCCCAGGGTGTGCAGGACGTTGTGGCCGGTCATCCGCTGGTAGCGGGCGTACACGTCGGTGGCGATGTACCCCAGGGGGTGGCCCACGTGGAGTCCCGCGCCCGAGGGGTACGGGAACATGTCCATGATGAACTTCTTGGGGCGGGCGACGACGTCCGGGTCCCCGGCCAGGTCGCCGCTCGGGTTGGGGGCCTCGTAGGTGCCCTCGGCCTCCCAGGCGTCCTGCCAGCGCGCCTCGATGTCGGCGGCCATGGCGGCCGTGTACCGGTGCGGAGCGGCGGCCTCCACGGCGCTTTCCGCGGCGGCGGGGGAAGAGTTCGTCTCGCTCATGGTCCTTCAAGCTCCATCGGTCGTCATCTGCCTGCGGTCGTCGACCCGTTCGTCTCCCGGTCGCGGCGCGGCCGGGAAACGAAAAACCCCCTCGCACAGGAGGGGGCGCCGCGCTGATGCCGACCGGATCCGTCGGGACTGATCAGCGCGGCCCGCTAAGCAGAAGGCGTACGGCACGCATGGCGCCAGGGTACCGCAGGCGTACCGCCCCGGCGACGGCGCCCGGGCGGTACGGCGGGCCCCGGGCAGGGCCCTCCGTGGCGCCCGGACGGGCCCGGGAGGGCGGCGGCGGGGACGGACTCCGGAACGGTCGGCTGACGGGTGGCGGACCGGCCCCGGGGCGATCCGTGGGAGAGGCCGCGGGACGGCCCGCCGAGCGGGCCACGGGGCGGGCCCGTGACACGGGAGGCCACCCCTTGGTTACCCCGCGTACCGGGCCTTACCGGGGCAACGCTCCGGCCGGACCCCCGTCCACCGGCGGGCCGATGCCCGAAGCCGGTACTCCTCGGTACCGGACCGACCTTAGAGTGCCGCAGCGGGACCACTTTGCCGCGCCACTGGGAGTCGCCCCATGAGCCCTCGCACACCTCGCAGCCCCCGGGAGCCCACGGGGGGCCGCCGTTCCCGTGGCACGGGTCGGCGGGGCCGTCCCCGCACCGCACCGGCCGTCCGGGTCGGCCGGGGGGCGGTGGTGGGGGCGGGGACCGTGGCGCTGGTGCCGCTGACCGTGGTCCTCGGGGGCGACGGCGCGCGCGGCTTCGCCGACTTCGCCGCGGGGGTGCTCGCCCTGGTCGCGCTCACCTGCTCGGTGGTCTGGGGACTCGTCGCCTCGGACCGGACCTTCCTGAGCCCCCGTCAACGGCTGCTCGCCCAGGCGGTCCACCGGACGACCGCCGTCGCCGCGCTCGTCTTCCTGCTGCTGCACATCACCGTGAAGGCCGTCCTGGCCCACATCGCGTTCCCGGCCGCGCTGGTGCCCTTCGGCCTCGGCCTCACGGGCAACGCCGGACTGGTCGGCCTGGGCTCGCTGGCGGCCCTGCTGATGGCCGTCACGGGCCTCACCGGCGCCCTGCGGGCGTCCTTCGCCGCGCCGGCCCCGGCGGCGGCCCGCTGGCGCGCCACGCACGCCCTGGCGTACCCCGCCTGGTGCGCGGCGCTGCTGCACGGGCTGTTCGCCGGACGGCCCGCCGCGGGCTGGGTGACGTTCCTGTACGCCCTGAGCCTGGTGGCCGTGATCGCGACGGTCGGGCTGCGCGCGGCTCCCCCGGCGGTGCGGCGGCGCGTCACGGCCCGTCTCCTCGCCCCGCCGGACGGCCACCCGGACGGCCACGTCCCACCGGACGGCCACTTCGGCGAGCAGGCCCCACCGGGCGCCCGCCCGGACGGCCACGCCCCGCCGACGGCCCCGGCCACCCCGGCGGGAACGCCCGGACGGCCCGCGCACGGGCCGTCCACGCCCCCGTACGGTCCGTACGCGCCCCCGGGTCCGTACGCGCCCCCGGTCCCCGCCCCGTCCCCCCGCCTCTACGAGGCCCCGCCGCGCCCCCTGACGGCCCCCGGGGCCCCGGGGGCCGCCCCGGCCGTCCAAGGCCGTGTGGAGACCCCCGGGGCGCTCGGGACGACGGCCGCCCGCCGGGCGGTCGGGGCACCCGTGGCCCTCCCCCGGCCGGGCGGCGACCGGACCGCCCCCGGCGGCTCCCGGAACGCCTCCCCGGGCGGCGCTCCGTGAGCGGCGGCGCGGGCCTGCCCGACGTGCCCGAGGTGAGGACCGTGGGGCTGCCCCTGCTCACCTCGGGCTTCGACCTCGCCGAACGGCTCGACCTCGGCACCCACCTGGGCGTCCACGGCCCGCTCGCCCCGATGGGCGGCGAACGGCTGGCCGCGCTCACGGAACGGATCGGACTGCGGGGCCGGGGCGGCGCCGGGTTCCCGTTCGCGCGCAAGCTGCGCGCCGTGGCGGACGCGGCGGTCCGCCGGGGGACGCGTCCCGTGGTGGTGGTCAACGGCAGCGAGGACGAACCCGCCTGCCGCAAGGACACCGTCCTGATCAACCGTGCCCCGCACCTCGTCCTGGACGGTGCCCTGCTGGTGGCGGAGGCCCTGGGCGCGCGCACCCTCGTCGTCGGGGTGACCCGGGAGTCGACCCAGCGGTCCATGGAGGGGGCGCTCGCCGAGCGCGGACTGTCCGACCGTCGTGGCGACCCGCTCCGCGCGCGGGTGCGGCGCAATCCGGTGCGGATGGTGACCGGGGAGTCGTCGGCGCTGATCCGCTCGATCGACGGTGGACCGCCGGTGCCGCCGGGGCGCCGGGTGCGCGCCGCCGAGGCGGGGGTGGGCGGGGCGCCGACCCTGTTGTCCAACGCGGAGACGTTCGCCCAGCTCGCGGTGGCGGCCCGGATGGGCGCGGAACGGTACGGCGCCGTCGGGGTCCGGGAGGAGCCGGGGACGGTGCTGCTCACGGTGTCCGGCGCGGTGGCCCGGCCGTTGGTGCTGGAAGCCCCCTCGGGGGTGCCGCTGCGGTACGTGCTCCAGCTCGCCGGGGCGCCGCCGCTGCCGCAGGGCGTGCTGACCGGCGGCTACCACGGGAAGTGGCTGGGGGCCTCGGCGGCGCACGGCGCCGTGGTGTCGCGGGCCGCGCTGGAGGCGGCGGGCGGGGCGCTCGGGGCGGGGGCCGTGCTGCCGCTCGCCCAGGACACCTGCCCCCTCGGGGAGGCGCTGTTGGTGGCGCGCTGGCTGGCGGGCGAGAGCGCGGGACAGTGCGGCCCCTGCTTCCGGGGGCTGCCCGCCGCGGCGGGCGGTCTGGAGGACGTCCTCACGGGGGGCGGCGCGGTCGCGCTGGAGGCGCTGCGGGAGGTCACCCGGGCGGTGCGGGGGCGGGGCGCGTGCCGCCACCCGGACGGCGCGGCGACGTTCGTGGAGTCCTCGCTCGCCGCGTTCGGCGACGACCTCGTGGCCCATGTGCGGGGCGGCGGCTGTGGCCGTCCGGTCCGGGGGACGCTGCCGCTGCGGCCGTTCCCCGACGGGGACGGCGGCGCGGTGGCCGGGGCGGGCGGCACGGAGCCCGCCCGGCAGCGGCTCACGGTGGACTGGACGCGGTGCGAGGGGCACGGGCTGTGCGCCGACCTGGTGCCCGAACTGCTCCGGCTCGGCCCGGACGGCTATCCGTCGGCGGCGGAGGTGCCGGTGCCGGAGGCCGCGCGGACACGGGCACTGCGCGCGGTGCGGCGCTGTCCGGCGCTGGCGCTGCGGTTGGAGGCGGACCCGCACGGGTCCCGGCCGCCGCTTCCCGCGTACCCCCCGCTTCCGCCGCTTCCGCCCCGGCCTCCGTTTCCGGCGGGGTCGCCTGGCCCGGGGAGTCCGGCCCTGGAACGGGCCGACGGGTGACGGAGACCGAGACGGGAAAGCGGAAGGTCCCACCCGGTTCTCCGGGTGGGACCTTCCGCTTCAACTTCTTGTGGAGCTAAGGAGAATTGAACTCCTGACCTCCTGCATGCCATGCAGGCGCTCTACCAACTGAGCTATAGCCCCGTGCTGTGTGCCTTCCGGGTCTCCCCGGCGGCTTCGCCAACATTAACGGTCACCGCGGCGGTTCACCAAATCGGTTCCCGCCCGCCCCCGGAGGGGCGGGGCACGGCGGTCCGGGGACCGCCGGTCAGGCCGTGGCGAACGAGTAGAAGCGTTTGAGCGTGCAGTGCTCGTCGAGGAGGCGGCCGTAGATCGGCTCCCCCTCCAGCTCCCGGTAGGTCTCGATGGGGTCGCCTTTTATGATCAGCGCCCGCGCGCACTCCTCGCACCAGTACTGGTACTCGGGGTTGACGGGTTCCATGTCCCGGACGATGGGCGTGCCGCCGCCGCACCAGTCGCACTTCCGCCTGTGCGCACCCATCGGTCAGCTCCGGGAACGGTCGCGGGCCGGGGGCGCGGAGAGCGCGGCACCGGGGCGGCCGGAGGGTCGGGCGGACGGGACGCGGGCGGGGGCCGGAGGGCCGGGGAAGCTCCCGGCGGGGGTTCCGGGGAGCTTCGCGCCCCCGTGTGGCATCCCCCCGGCGAGGAGGTGGTCGTCCCCCTCGCGGATGCTCGAAGGCATCGCCTCTCCCTCCCGTGGGGCCGCGTCCCCAGTCAGCCGTCTGATTCTGCCACGCCGGACCATCCCGGTCAGCGGCGTGCGCACACCGGTCCGGACGGGGCGCGTCCGCCACCCGGCCGGGGGACGGTGCGCGCGGGCGCCCGTTCGGGGACGCGTACGCCCCTCACCTCCCGCTTACCTCGGGACGGCGGCGGAAAACCACCCGGTGGCGGGAATGGCCGCCGGACGCCCCTCCGCCCGCACCGGAACGAGGGGGTCGGCCGGAGGACGGCGCGGAAACGGCGAAGGCGATCCGTACCGCGTGTGACGCGGTACGGATCGCCTTCGTTCTGTGGAGCTAAGGAGAATTGAACTCCTGACCTCCTGCATGCCATGCAGGCGCTCTACCAACTGAGCTATAGCCCCGTGCGTTCTTCCCGTTCGGCTGGCCGAACAAGAAGAACTCTAGCCTGCGTGCGGCCGGAAAGTGAAATCCGTGCTGGCGGGGGCGCCGTTCGAGGTGCCGGACGCTCAGTCGTCGTCGCCCAGGACGGGCTCCGGCAGGGTGCCCGCGTTGTGCTCCAGCAGACGCCAGCCCCGGGCGCCCCGGCCGAGGACCGACCAGCAGCAGTTGGAGAGGCCGCCCAGGCTCTCCCAGTGGTGGGAGTCGAGCCCGAGGAGACGGCCGATGGTGGTGCGTATCGTGCCGCCGTGGCTGACGACGACCAGGGTGCCGTTCTCGGGGAGCTTGTCGGCGTGGCCGAGGATCACGGGGGCCGCGCGGTCGGCGACCTCGGTCTCCAGTTCGCCGCCGCCCCGGCGGACGGGTTCGCCGCGCTTCCAGGCCGCGTACTCCTCGCCGTGCCGGGCGATGATCTCGTCGTGGGTGAGGCCCTGCCAGACGCCCGCGTAGGTCTCGCGCAGGTTCTCGTCGTGGGTGACGGGCAGACCCGTGAGGGCCGCCAGCTCGGCCGCCGTGGCCGCGGCCCGCTTCAGGTCCGAGGCGATGATCGCGTCGGGGTTCAGCGAGGCGAGCAGCCGGGCGGCGCGGCGGGCCTGGAGGACGCCGGTCTCGGTGAGCGGGATGTCGCTGGTGCCCTGGAAGCGCCGCTCCAGGTTCCACCCGGTCTGACCGTGCCGCCAGAGGATGATCCGACGGCTGGTCCCGGCTTCGGAGAAGGGCTTGAGGTCGGTCCGGCTGGAGGCGCTCACCGCGGTTCCCCGCCCAGGTCGCGGAGGTCGCCCGCCTCCTCGGCGGCCTGGAGCCGCTGCGCGTGCTCGGCGGCCTTGCCCTTGGTGGCCCGCGCGTCGGCGGGCAGTTCGAGTTCGGGGCAGTCCTTCCACAGGCGTTCCAGGGCGTAGAAGACGCGCTCCTCGCTGTGCTGGACGTGGACGACGATGTCCACGTAGTCGAGCAGGATCCAGCGGGCCTCGCGGTCGCCCTCGCGGCGGACCGGCTTGGCGCCGAGTTCCTTGGCGAGGCGCTCCTCGATCTCGTCGACGATCGCCTTGACCTGGCGGTCGTTGGGCGCCGAGGCGAGCAGGAAGGCGTCCGTGATCGCCAGGACGTCGCTGACGTCGTAGGCGATGATGTCGTGCGCGAGCTTGTCGGCCGCCGCCTGCGCGGCGGTGGAGATGAGCTCAAGGGAACGGTCAGTGGCGGTCACTGCACGGCTTTCGTCGATCGGTCAGTACGTCTCCAGCGTCTCACGGACGGTTGACCACGACCCAAACGATTACCGTGCGCGACCGCCCGGGACGCCGACCGCCGGGACGCCCCCGGGAAACGGCCCTCCCGCGCGCGGGACGCCTGTCCGCCCCCGGCGCGGCGCGCGGCCGGGGGCGGACGGGGCGGTCACTGGCCTTCCAGGGGCTGGGGCTCGTAGTCCCGGCCGAGGACGACCTCGATCTGGGCGTTGCCCTCGACGGTGCCCTTGGCGGCGGCCGAGGCGGGCAGTCCGAGGGTCTTGGCGACCTCGGTGGCCTCCGCCCGGTGCGCGGCGTCCGCGTAGACGACCCGGGTGGTGCCCGGGGCGGTGCCCTTGCCGCCGTCGACGACCGTGTAGCCGCCGTTGACCAGGGCGATCCGCGCGGACTCGGCGTCCTCCGCGCCGCCCGTGCCCTGGGCGCCCCGGACGCCGACCCGGAGCGCGTCGCCCTCGGCGGGCTTCTTCACGGTGCCGCCGAGCAGGGGCTTGACCACGGACCGGGTGGCCTCGGGGGCCAGCGCGCCGCCGGGCGCGACGGGGAGCAGCGCGGTCTTGTGGTCGCCGCCCTTGGCCCGGTCGGAGAGCCGGGCGAGGAAGGCTCCGAGGTCCTTCTCGGTCAGGGACGGATCGAGGATCTGGGCGAGGGACTGCACGGTGACCGTGGCGGCCTCGGCGTCCGAGGAGAGCTTGCGCAGGACGCCCTGCATGACCTGGCCGAAGCGGGCGAGCTGGGCGTCCTCGGGTTCCCCGGAGGCGCGGTGGGTGGCGTAGGCGACGGCCATGGGGCCGTTGAGGCTCTGCCGCTCCCCCCGCTGGACGAGCGGGGAGCGGTCCTTCTTGGCCTTCGGGGCGGGGACCTCGGCGTCCGTGTCGACCTCGATGCCGCCGACGAGTTCCACGAGGTTGTTCAGATAGGGCGTGTCCAGCCGCCAGGTGCCCTCGATGCTGGTTCCGAGGAGGGTGTCCACGGAGCTCCGGGTGCCGGTGGAGCCGTCGTCCTCCACGGACTTGGCGAGGGTGGTGGCGGTGCCGTCGTCGGCGCTGACGGCGAGGGCGTTGGGGAGCAGGATGGTGCTGCCCTGCTTGGTGGTGGTGTTGTCGACCAGGAGCGCGGTGGAGGTGCCGCCCTTCTTGGTGTCGTGCAGATGGACGAGGACCACGTCCCGCTTCTGGGGTCCGGAGGCGGCGGCGCCCGAGGAGTCGTCGTCGCCCGACAGCGCGCCCGTGAACCCCAGGTAGCCGAGGAAGCCGACCACGACCAGCGCCAGGACGGTGCCCAGGGCGATGCCCCGGCCGCGGGCCCGCCGTTTGGCCTCCTCGCGGCGCTCGGTGCGGTTCTCGGTGAAGGTGAGCCAGTCGATGACGTCCTCGGGGTCGGGATCCGGGTCGTCGACGAAGGCGAACTGTCCGGCCTGGTGGCGCCGCCGCTCCGCGCTCGGGTCCCCCTCCTTGGCGTTCTCCGGGTCCAGGGCGCCGAGCTCCGCGTAGGGGTCGTCGGCGCGGGGCGGGGGGACCTGGGGGCCGGGTTCCCCGGCCGGGGTCCCGTCGCCGTGGACGGCGTCCCACGCGGGCGCGTACGGGTCCGGTCCGGCGTCGGCGTACGGGTCCGGTCCGCCGTCGGGCGGCGGGACGTCGTGGTCGGGGACGGCGGCGGGGGCCGTGGCGGGGGCGTACCCGTACTCCTGGGCGGGGGCCGGGGCGTACTCCTGGGCGGGGGCCGTCGGGTAGCCCTGGGCGGCGGGGTCCGGGTAGACGTCCGGGCTCCCGTAGGGCGTCTGGGTGCCGTAGGACGCCTGGGGGTCCGGGAAGGGATCGAACCCCTCGGGGGCCGGGAACGCCTGGGCGTCCTGGAACCGCCCGGGCGTCTGGAACGCCTGGGCGTCCTGGAAGGGCTGCGTCCCGTAGGACTGGCCCGCGCCGTACGCCTCGTACCCCTGGGGGGTGCCGTAACCGTCGGCGGGGGCCGCGTACGCGTACCCCTCCGGGGTGGTCCCGTAGGCGCCGCCCTGGAAGTCGTGGGAAGCGCCGTAGTGGCCGTCGGCGGGGGCCTGGCGGGAGGGGGCGGCGTCCGGGGACGCCTGCTGGTACACGGGGCGGCCGTACTCGTCGTAGCCCGCCAGTTCGTAGCTGGCGAGACCGTCACCTCCCTCGGAGGCGTCGGGGTGCCCACCGCCCGGGTACCCGTCGTCACGATCGTCTCGGCCGTTCACAGCTGCCCTCCCGGCTAGGGGGTGTCTGACAATTCCCCGCGGCGTCACGGCGCCCGGCACGCCCTCCCCCAGGCTTCGCCCGGGGGGACCCCCAGCCGCGTTGCCGAAAAGCCCTAGTCGCCGCGGTACAGGTCGCGCTTGTCGATGTAGCGCACCACTCCGTCCGGTACGAGGTACCAGACCGGGGCGCCCGCCGAGACCCTCGCCCGGCAGTCGGTGGACGAGATGGCGAGGGCGGGCACTTCCACGAAGGAGACGCCGCCCGCGGGGAGTCCGGGATCGGTGAGGGTGTGTCCGGGACGGGTGACCCCGATGAAGTGTGCCAGGGAGAACAGCTCTTCCGTGTACCGCCAGGTCAGGATCTGGGCGAGGGCGTCGGCCCCGGTGATGAAGAAGAGGTCCGTGTCGGGGTTGAGGGCCCGCAGGTCACGGAGGGTGTCCGTGGTGTAGGTGGGGCCGCCGCGGTCGATGTCGATGCGGCTGACCGAGAACTGCGGGTTCTCGGCGGTGGCGATGACCGTCATCAGATAGCGGTCCTCGGGGGGCGACACCGCGGTGTCGCTCTTCTGCCAGGGTTGCCCCGTCGGGACGAAGACGACCTCGTCGAGGTGGAACTGCGCGGCGACCTCGCTGGCCGCCACGAGGTGCCCGTGGTGGATCGGGTCGAACGTCCCGCCCATGACGCCGAGACGGCGCTTGCCGCTGTGCGTCGGGCCGATAGGCATGTCCTGCTCTCCCATGCGTGCAGACCCTACCGGCCCGTACCGCGGGCCCGGACGGCCGGACGGGGGTACCGGCGGCGTCCGGCCGCGCGGCGGCTCAGCGGGCCGGTGGCCGGGGCCCGCCCGGGCTCAGCGGTCCCGGTTGAAGCGCGTCGTGATCCAGAGCAGCAGGAGCAGGACGACGAGCGCGCCGCCGCCCGTGACGTACGGGTTGATGCTCGCGTAGGGACCGTGGTGTCCGTCGCCCGACGCCAGGGTGACCAGCGGGGCCGCGGTGCTGTGCAGACTCATCTTCGGAGGACCTATCCGGAGTGGGAACGGGCTGGAGACGGGGTGCCTCCGAAGCCATCGTAAGCGTGGGGTAAAGCTGAGTCGCGGGAGGGCCGCGCTTACCGGGACCCCGGGTCGCCCGGCGGGACGTCACCCGGTGTCGCCCCGGGTGCCGTCCGGGTCATCCGCCGCGCGGCGCGGGCGGGGTGACGCGGAGCGCGGCGGAACGGGAAAGCCCGGCGGGCGGGAACCGGGGCGGACGGCCGCGCGTTCTCCCCGATGACACACGTGACAGGGGGGCCTGATGGGCGAGGACGACGGCGTCAAGGGCGGCGGCGGGGGAACGGCGGACGGCGGCGCGGCGGGCGGGAACCTCCCCGGCCGGACCCGCAGGCGGTTCCCGGGGATCTCCTCCCGGGCCTACGAGCACCCGGCCGACCGCTCGGCGCTGGTGGCGCTGCGCAAGCTCAGCGGGTTCGACACCGCCTTCAAGGCGCTCAGTTCGCTGCTGCCCGAGCGGAGTCTGCGGCTGCTGTTCCTGTCGGACTCGGTGCGGGTCTCGGACGTCCAGTTCCCGCACCTCAACGACATGCTCAGGGACGCCTGTCAGATCCTGGACCTGGACAAGGTCCCCTCGATGTACGTCAGTCAGAACCCCCAGCCCAACGCGATGTGCATCGGTCTCGACGAGCCGATCATCGTGGTGACGACCGGTCTGGTGGAGCTGCTGGACGAGGAGGAGATGCGGGCGGTCGTCGGCCACGAGGTCGGGCACGCCCTTTCGGGACACGCGGTGTACCGCACGATCCTGCTCTTCCTGACGAACCTGGCGCTGCGGGTGGCGTGGATCCCGCTGGGCAACGTCGCGATCACGGCGATCGTGACGGCGCTACGCGAGTGGTTCCGCAAGTCGGAGCTGTCGGCGGACCGGGCCGGGCTGCTGGTGGGCCAGGACCTCCAGGCGTCCATGCGGGGTCTGATGAAGATCGCGGGCGGCGACAACCTCCACCAGATGAACGTGGACGCCTTCCTGGAGCAGGCCGAGGAGTACGAGGCGGGCGGCGATCTGCGGGACTCCGTGCTGAAGATCCTGAACGTGCTGCCCCGCACCCACCCCTTCACCACCGTCCGGGCCGCCGAGCTGAACCGCTGGGCCCGGTCCCGGGACTACCAGCGGCTGATGGACGGCCACTACCCGCGCCGTGACGAGGACCGCGACACCTCGGTGACGGACTCGATACGGCAGTCCGCCTCCTCGTACGCGAGCGACGTCAAGGCGTCCAAGGACCCGCTGATGAAGCTGGTCACGGACCTCGCGGGCGGGGCGGGCGACCTCGGCGGCCGGGTCCGCGACAAGTTCGGCGGCTTCGGTTCCGGCCGGGGCGCGGCGGCCTCCGACGACCGGGGCGACGGCTCCGGCCCGGACGGTCCGGGTCCGGACGGCTCCGGCGGGCCGAACGGCTCCGGCGGCTCCTGAGCCGCCCCGGCGGGACCCCGGCCAGCGGGACGGTCCGGGTGGTCAGCCCGCGCGGGACGGTTTCGGCTGGGCCTTCGCGGCGAGCGTCCCGCACGGATGCGCCACCCCGTCCCCGGCGTAGAGGTCGGTGGCCTTCGGGGGCGTCCCACCGGGGCGGGCCCCGGCCAGCAGGGGCCGCAGATGCTTCGCCCAGCCGGTGGCGCAGGCCAGCGGCCCCGCCTGGACGGAGGAGGTCACCAGCTCCGTCTGGTGGCGTCGCAGATCGTCGTGGTCGAAGCGGAACAGCAGCTCCCGGCGGACGGTGAACAGGGACGCGTCCGCCGGGCCGCCGCGCGCGGGCCGCACCGCGTAGACGAAGGTGTGGTCGCTGGTGATCTCCAGGACGTCCGGGTCGGTGGCGGAGACCCCCAGGGCCCCCTGCACCCGGACCCGGGGCTCCGCGAGCGCCGTGTGGGCGGGGTCGAAGCGGACCAGCCAGCCGGTGGCGGAGTGCAGTCCGTCCCCGGCGGGCCGCTCGAAGCTCCGGTCGAACTGCTCCAGCTGTCCGGAGTCGACCATCACCCGTACGGAGCGCACCACACCGCCGGTGAGCACAGCGGGGTCCAGCGAGGACTCCACCAGGTAGTCCTTGGCGATGGTCAGGGCGGTCATGACCTGGCCGTCCGAGAAGTTCCCGGTGCGCCGTGCGGCCGGAAGGGTGATGCCGGCGGAGCCGGTCGCGAACCGCGCTGCCGGGCTGCGGGCGTAGAGGTCGGCGGGCACCCCGCCGGGCACCTCGCCGGCCGGGGCGAGCGGGACCACCGTCATCCGCAGGGGTCCGGCACGCGGGGCGGCCAGTCGCTCGTAGGGCTGGCGGACGCCCAGGTAGACGGCGGTGGCGAAGGCGGCGGCGATCACCACCACCAGGGTGAGGGCCTGCCAGGAGGTGCCACGGCGGCGGGGCGACGGCGTCCGGCGCACCGCCGGGGTGTGCTCGGTGATGCGTTCCTCGGCGGAGAACTCCTGGAGCCGGGCAGCGCGGACGAACGACTCGTCGAAGACGACCGAGCCGTACTCGTCATCTCCGCCGGGGGCGCCGTCGGGTGTCCCCTGCGGTGGGTTTCCTGGCCCGCCCATACTCTGAGAGTAGGTCTGAGCGGCGTCCCGTAAACGCGCTGCCGGACCGCAAGTTCCCCGGGCGGCCCGGACGGCCGGAATCCCACCCCGTCAGGGGGTGCGGGACGCCGTGGGGACGGGTGGCCGGGTGGCGGCGACGGAGGCCGGGGGACGGCTCGGCGGGAGTTGTTCCAGCTCCGCCGAGCTGGGGCGCGGAGCCGGGTCCTGACGTCCCGCGGCGGCGCCCCGGTAGACCGCGGCGAAGGCCAGGACGATCATGCCGAGCCCCATGACCAGGGCGAGCACCCAGGCGATGGGCCGGTGCCAGCGGGCGTGCCCCATGAAGGCGTCGCTGCGGCCGTAGGACTCCTCCAGGAGGTCCCGGGCGTAGCGGTCGTCGGGGTCGAGGGGGCGGCCCTGGCCGAAGGGGTCCGGGGCGGTGCCGTGGACGTCGTCGCCGAAGTCCTCGCCCCGGGCTCCGGCGGAACGGGCGGCCTCGGCCGCCGTGAGCAGGCGTTCCACCGCGCTGGGCTCGCGGACCCGGGCGTTCCGCACGAAGTCCTCGTCGAACACCACGGAGGCGAACTCCTCGTCCGCTGCTCCGTGGTCGCGGTCGTCGGGCTCGTCGCCGGGCGGCGGCGTGCCCCCCACGTCCTCCGGCACGCCTCCCAGGGTAGACCCGGGGGGTCGTTCTGGACAGGCGGTCCCGCGCCATCCCCGCCCCCGGCGGCCTGGGGGCCGGGGGCGGGCGGGGTGAGCGGGCGTCAGCCCCGGACGTGTCCGTCGCCGGTGACGATGTACTTGGTGCTGGTCAGCTCCGGCAGGCCCATCGGGCCGCGGGCGTGCAGCTTCTGGGTGGAGATGCCGATCTCGGCGCCGAAGCCGAACTGGCCGCCGTCGGTGAAGCGGGTGGAGGCGTTGACGGCGACGGTGGTGGAGTCGACCAGTCGGGTGAACCGGCGGGCCGCCCGCTGCGAGGTGGTGACGATGGCCTCGGTGTGGCCGGAGGACCAGAGCCGGATGTGCTCCACGGCCTTGTCGAGGGAGTCGACGACGGCGACGGCGATGTCGAGGGAGAGGTACTCGGTGTCCCAGTCCTCGGCGGTGGCCGCCACCACGGTCGCCTTGCCGCCCGCCGCGTACTCGGCCGTCCGGGGATCGGCGTGGACGGTCACCCCGGCCTCGGCGAGGGCGTCGAGGGCACGGGGCAGGAACGCGTCCGCGATGTCCTGGTGGACCAGCAGGGTCTCGGCGGCGTTGCAGACGCTGGGGCGCTGCGCCTTGGAGTTGACGAGGATGTCCACGGCCATGTCGAGGTCGGCCTCGGCGTCGACGTAGACGTGGCAGTTGCCGGTGCCGGTCTCGATGACGGGGACGGTGGACTCCTCGACGACCGTGCGGATCAGCGAGGCGCCGCCGCGCGGGATGAGCACGTCGACCAGGCCCCGGGCGCGCATCAGTTCGCGGACCGAGTCGCGGCTCTCGCCGGGGACCAGCTGGACCGCGTCGGCGGGCAGTCCGGCGCCGCCGATCGCGTCGCGCAGGACCCGCACCAGGGCGGTGTTGGAGTCGTAGGCGGAGGAGGAGCCGCGCAGCAGGACCGCGTTGCCGGACTTGAGGCAGAGGGCGGCGGCGTCGACGGTGACGTTGGGGCGGGCCTCGTAGATGATCCCGACCACGCCGAGCGGGACGCGGACCTGGCGCAGGTCGATGCCGTTGGGGAGGGTGGAGCCGCGGACGACCTCGCCGACCGGGTCGGGCAGCGCGACGACGTCCCGGACGTCGGAGGCGATGGCGCGGATCCGCTCCGGGGTGAGGGTGAGCCGGTCGATGATCCCCTCGCCGGTGCCGGCCTCCCGGGCCCGGGCCACGTCCAGGGCGTTGGCCTCGACGATCTCGCGGGAGCGGACCTCCAGCGCGTCGGCGATGGCCAGCAGGGCGTCGTCCTTGACGGCGCGCGGCAGCGGCGCGATGTCCGCGGCGGCGGCCTTGGCGCGGTAGGCGGCACGCGCGACCTCGGACATGTTGTCGTACGGGGAGGGCGCGGAGAGCGGTGCTTGCGACGACGTCATGGCGGCAGGGTAATGCGCCGTCCCCGGGCTGTCGGCCGTCGTCCCACACCCCGAGACGGCCGTCCCGGGGTGCGGGCGGAGCGATCGGACGTCAGTACGGATGGACCCCCACGGGGGTGGCCGGGGCGGGGCCGTACCCCTTCTCCACGCGCAGGTGGTAGGTCTCGCGGTCGATGACCTCCAGGCCGACGATCTCCCAGGGCGGCAATCCCGCCGTCCGCCGGTGCTCGCCCCACAGCCGCAGCGCCAGGGCCGCCGCGTCGTGCAGGTCGCGGGCCTCCTCCCAGTACCGGATCTCGGCGTGGTCGTTGGCGTAGCGGCTGGTCAGCAGGAAGGGATGGTCATTGGCCAGTTGTTCGAGCCCGCGCCGGACCTCGCCCAGGGGCGCCTCGGGCCCCGACACGCTCAGCGTCACGTGCCACAGCCGGGGGGTCTCCCCCGTCCCGCTTCCGTCCGGCCCGGTCACGCCCGCCAGCACGCGGTCCTCCACCGCCTTCAGGGCGGGGGAGCCGAGGCCGGCCCGTGCCGCCGCCCCCTGGCGCACTCGTCTCACGACGCCCTCCTTCACCCAGTGGTCCTCCGGCCGGTCCCGCGACGGACCCCTGCGACAAAGTTGACACCCCCATCCACCCCCATGGGCCACTTTTACGGAACGTCCACCTGCCGGATGCTTTCGCCCACCCGTCCGGCCACCGGGACGGACGGGACGGTGGCCGTCAGTGACCGAGGAGCACCAGGTCGTCCCGGTGGACGACCTCGCGCTCGTAGGCGGGGCCCAGGTCCCGGGCGAGGTCGCGGGTGGAGCGGCCGAGGAGCCGGGGGATCTCCTTGGCGTCGAAGTTGACCAGGCCCCGGGCGACCGCGGTGCCGCGCGCGTCCCGCAGCTCCACCGGGTCGCCCGCGACGAACTCGCCCTCGACCGCGGCGATCCCGGCGGGCAGCAGCGAGGTGCGGCGCTCGACCACGGCGCGCACCGCCCCGTCGTCCAGGGTGAGCGCGCCGCGCGGGGTGGAGGCGTGCTGGAGCCACAGCAGCCGGTCGGCGGAGCGGCGGCCGGTGGGGTGGAAGTACGTTCCGGTGTCCCGTCCGGCGAGGGCGTCGGCCGCGTGGACCGCCGAGGTCAGCACCACCGGGATGCCCGCGGCGGCGGCGATGCGGGCGGCCTCGACCTTGGTGACCATGCCGCCGGTGCCGACCCCGGCCCGGCCCGTGCTGCCGATCTCCACGCCCTCGATGTCGGCGGGTCCGCGCACCTGCGCGATCCGGGCGGTCCCCGGACGGCTGGGGTCGCCGTCGTAGAGCCCGTCGATGTCGGAGAGGAGGACCAGCAGGTCGGCCCGGACCAGATGGGCGACGAGGGCGGCCAGCCGGTCGTTGTCGCCGAACCGGATCTCGTCCGTGGCGACGGTGTCGTTCTCGTTGACGACCGGCAGCGCGCCCATCGCGAGCAGCTCGTCCAGGGTGCGCGAGGCGTTGCGGTGGTGCGCGCGGCGGCTGGTGTCGACGGTGGTGAGGAGGATCTGCCCGACCCGGACCCCGTAACGGGCGAAGGACGCGGTGTAACGGGCGACGAGCAGGCCCTGTCCGACGCTGGCGGCGGCCTGCTGCCGGGCGAGGTCCTTGGGGCGGCGGTGCAGTCCGAGCGGGGCGAGTCCGGCGGCGATGGCGCCCGAGGAGACCAGGACGATCTCCCTCGCCCCGCCGTCGCGGACCTTGGCGAGGACGTCGACGAGCGCGTCGACCCGGTCGGCGTCCAGCCCGCCCTCCGCCGTGGTCAGCGAGGACGACCCGACCTTGATCACGATTCGGTGTGCTTCCGTGACCCGCTGCCTTACCCCTGACACGCGCTTCCTCTCAGTCCGCCGGTGCGTCCGGGCGCCGTTCACGGTCCGCCGACGCCGTTCCGCAATGTACGGGAGACCGCCACCGGTTGCCCTGGACCGTCCGCGTGGTGGAAGCTGCGATCTCCCCCTCTATCATGGAAGCCTCACGGAGGTCTCAGCGATGAGTCAGCTCCCTGCGCGACGATTCCCTCGCGTGAAACCGGGCTCGAGCCCGCGACCGGCCGCCCGTTTCCGACGTTGACCAGCAGGTCCGACCACCGTTCCGCGTTCCCCCACGCGCGGGCGGGGCGTGGATCGCGCTGCTAGGAGAGTCACCATCTTGCGCTTCGTTCCGCCCTTCCTCACCCGAGTGGGGAAGATGATGATCCCCCTCACCCTGGTGCTGTCGTTCGCCGCCCAAGTCGTGGGGGCCTTGCTGCCCAACCTCCCGCTGCTGGTCGCGGCCACCGCGACCGGTGTCGCGGCCGAGGCGATACTCCACCGCTGGCGCCGGAAGATCGCCGCCGCGCTGGCCCGCACCCGGGCCGACGTGACGGTCCGCGTGGTCCTGCGCGACCTGCTGCTGATCGCCGGTCTGCTGGGTCACCAGCAGAGCCAGGACGAGCGGGCCGCCTACCTTCCGCTGATCTTCGGACTGCTGGCGTTCTACTCCCTGCACTTCGCCACCCACGCGGTGTCCATCCTGGTCCGTCGCTCCCGCACGCTCCCGGTGCTGACCCGCAACATCGACACCTCGGGACTGCGGCTGCGCCCGTCGGCGCACCGGCTGCTGACCCGGCGCCCCGGCACCCGGCTGCTGCTGTTCGGCTTCCCCGCGACGGCGGGCCTCATGGTCACCGCGCTGACGGACGAGCCGCTGCTCGGCACCGTCGGGGTGGCCCTGGCGATCCTCGCCGGGATCGGCGGCCTCGCCGAGCTGATCTCCCGGCTGCGGGCCGCCCGGCGGCCCTCGCGCCCCGGCGAGGCCCTGGAGTGGTTCGACGAGTGGCTCGCCGAGTACCAGCCGACCGTGGCCCTGTACTTCTCCGGCGGCACCACCTCGGCGTACCAGGCGAACATGTGGCTGGAGACCCTGTCGCGCCTTGAGGGGCGTCCGATGATCGTGCTGCGCG
This sequence comes from Streptomyces sp. JNUCC 64, assembly GCF_054484115.1. NCBI lineage: Bacteria > Bacillati > Actinomycetota > Actinomycetes > Kitasatosporales > Streptomycetaceae > Streptomyces > Streptomyces sp. JNUCC 64. The sequence goes on along the minus strand of NZ_CM137015.1, from coordinate 5,760,836 downwards.
AGCGGTTCATGGTGCAGAAGATCGGCGCGACGGACATCCCGATCGTGTGCCTGCCGAAGGTCGCGGACCTGATGCGGATCGAGCACTCCACGCTCCAGGTGATGCTGCACCCGTCGAACTCGGGGAAGACCTCGCAGGTGCTGCGGATACCGTCGATCAAGCACGCGTTCATCAACCACGGCGAGAGCGACAAGCTGTCGTCGGTGAACCCGTACTCGAAGGCGTACGACGAGGTGTGGGTGGCCGGTCCGGCCGCGCGGGAGCGGTACGCGCTCGCCAAGGTCGGCGTCGAGGACAAGGACATCGTCGAGGTGGGCCGCCCCCAGCTCGACGGCATCCGCCCCTACACCGGGCGTCCGGTCGGCGACCAGATCACCGTGCTGTACGCGCCGACCTGGGAGGGCTGGGACGGCAACCCCGGCAACACCTCGGTCATCGAGGCGGGCGAGAACATCGTCCGGGAGCTGCTCGCGGACCCCGGCGTCCGGCTGCTGTACAAGCCGCACCCGATGACCGGGTCGGTGGACCCCCGGGCGGGCGCGGCCAACGCCCGGATCCAGGCGATGATCCGTGAGACGGTCGCCGCCCGGGACGAGGTCCCGGTGGACGTCGAGGCCCAGGAAGAGCTGGCGCGGGCGCTGGAGGACCTCCAGAACACCGTCAGCAACAAGTTCCGCCGGGGCTCCGACGACATGGAGAAGATGCTGCTCCAGACCGCTCCGGAGCCGGGACGGTCCGCGCAGGTCACGGCGGCGACCGGACGGTGGGAGGCCGCGTTCTGGGCCTCGCTGACGCCCGGCGAGCACCGGATCGTGACGGGGGCCCGGCCCGCGCTGTACAGCTGCTTCGACCAGGCCGACCTGCTGATCAGCGATGTGTCCAGCGTGGTCAGCGACTACCTGGCCAGCGGCAAGCCCTACGCCGTCGCCAACACCAGCGGGATGCCCGAGGTGATGTTCCGGGAGACGTTCCCGACCGCCGGGGCGGCGACCATCCTGACGCCGGACGCCTCCGGGGTCGCGGAGCTGCTCGCGTCGGTGCGGAGCCCCGGGGACGACGCGCTGGTCGGGGACCGGGCGCGGCTGCGGACGCGGCTGCTCGGTCCTGCGGACGAGCTGTCGATCACCCGGTTCAACGGGGCGGTGCGGGCGCTGGGCGAGCGGGCCGCGCAGCGGGCGCGGGTCGTCGGGTCCATTCCGGCGCAGGCGGTGGCGCCCGCGCGGGAGAGCACCGAGGACAGCCTTGAGGACCGGGACGAGGAGGCGCTGGGCGTGGAGGGCTGACGCCCTCCTCTCACCTCCCGTTTCCGGAGCCCCCGGTGACCTCTGCGGTCACCGGGGGCTCCGGCGTGTGCGGCCCCTCCGGCGCGGGGTGGGTCACTCGCGCCGTTCCCCGCGCCCCCTTCGGGCACGTCCCGGCCGACGGACAGTGTCCGGTGCGGGTACGCGGGGGCTTCGCTCCCGCCGGTCCACTGTCGACTGCGGATGCGGGGTGGGTTGCTCGCGCCGTTCCCCGCGCCCCTTTCGGGGCGCCCTGGTCCGGGTGGGTTCTTGGGGCGCGCCGAAGGGGCGCGGGGAACTGCGCGAGCGGCCGACCCGGGGCTGTGGCCGTCAACGGAGCAGCGGGAGCGGAACCCCCCGCGTACCCGCGCCGGACACCGCGCCCCGCCGGGACGCACCTGAAGGGGCGCGGGGAACCACGCGGGACGTCCCGTCGCCCCCCGGGCGGGGGAGCGTCGCGTCGCCGGGGGGGCACCGCCGTCCGGCGGGTGCGGCGGGCGGTCAGGGGTGGTGGTGGCGCCAGCCGCCCCACGCGGAGTCGATCATCTCGTCCAGGCCATGGCGGGCGCTCCACCCCAGCTCGGCGTGGATGCGGTCCGCCGAGGCGACGACCCGGGCCGGGTCCCCGGGGCGGCGCGCGACCACCACGGGCCGCTGGTCCTCGCGACCGGTGACCTTGAGGATCCGGTCCACCATCTCGCGCACCGAACTCCCCTCGCCCCGCCCGATGTTGAGGGTCAGCGCGGTGCCGGGCGCGGCGTCCGCGAGCCGGACGGCGGCGGCCAGGTGCGCGGAGGCGACGTCCTGGACGTGGACGTAGTCACGGACGCAGGTGCCGTCGGGGGTGTCGTAGTCGTCGCCGAAGATCCGCGGCGGCTCGTCCGCCGCCAGCCGTTCGAAGACCATGGGGATCAGGTTGAAGACCCCGGAGTCCGCCAGCCGGGGGGTGGCCGCCCCCGCGACGTTGAAGTAGCGCAGCGAGGCCGCGCGCAGCCCGTGGGCGCGGGCGGCGGCGTTGATCAGCCACTCGCCGACGAGCTTGGTCTCGCCGTAGGGGCTCAGCGGGGCGCAGGGGGTGTCCTCGGTGACGACGGGCACGTCCGGCATGCCGTAGACCGCGGCGGAGGAGGAGAAGACGAGCCGGTCGACCCCGGCCGCCGCCATCGCGTCCAGCAGCGTCTGGAGCCCGGTGACGTTCTCCCGGTAGTAGTGGAACGGCTTCTCGACGGACTCGCCGACCTGCTTCTTCCCGGCGACGTGCACCACGCCGGTGACCCCGTGCTCCCGTAGCGCCGCGTCGAGGGCGGCGCGGTCGAGGACGCTGCCGACCACCAGGGGCACCCCGTCCGGGACCCGTTCGCGGCTGCCCGTGGACAGGTCGTCGTAGACGGCGACCCGTTGGCCGCCCCCGGTCAGCGCGCGCACGACATGCGCGCCGATGTACCCCGCCCCGCCCGTCACCAGCCAGCTCATGGACTTCCCCTTCGTCGATGTCGCTCCGGGGCAGGATCACCCGTCGACGGCGGAAAATCGAATCGGACACTACGCACCGGTATCTCGGCTTCATCCCCCTGCCGGACGGTCCGACGGGTTGTGTGATCTATCTCTCTACAACCGAGACGGTGGCGAAATCACCTGGATACGATCCGCCGGGAGATGACGTGTCCCGGTTGTCAAGGGGGTGAGCCATGACCGTTATCAAGGATGAGCCGCGCATCACGGACATCCGCTTGCATTTCACATGAGCCGCTTACGGTTGATCAGCGCGGTAGCGGTACCGGCCCGGGGGGAAGCCCGGCCCGGCGCCCGTCGCGGACAGTTCTCTGAACAGGTTGAAGAATGCCCAGACTCACGCTCGTCGTTCCGGTGCACAAGGTCCAGGGCTACGTGGCCGAATGTCTGGACTCGGTCCTCGGCCAGGACTACGCCGACTTCGAGGTCGTGGCGGTCGACGACCACTCCCCCGACGGCTCCGGCGCGATCCTCGACGACTACGCCTCGCGGGACGACCGGATCCAGGTGCTCCACCTGCCCGAGAACGTCGGTCTGGGCCGTGCCCGCAACGCCGGGATCGCCCGGGCCCGCGGCGACTACCTGCTCTTCCTGGACGGTGACGACACCCTCGACCCCGGTGCCCTGTCCGCGATAGCCCGCCGGCTGGAGGCCACCGGCGACCCGGACGTCCTGGTCTACGACTACGCGCGTGCCTACTGGAACGGGGAACTGCGCCGCAACCAGCGGGCGGACGTGCTGCGGGCCGAGGACGCCGGGGCGTTCCCCCTCCAGGACCGTCCGGAACTGCTCGACCTCCTTCAGATCGTGTGGAACAAGGCGTACCGCCGGGACTTCGTGGAGCGGCTGGGCCTCGCCTTCCCGCCCGGGTACTACGAGGACGCGCCCTGGACGTTCGGCGCGCTGACCGCCGCCGAGCGCATCGCCGTCCTGGACCGGGTGTGCGTCCGCTACCGGCAGCGCCGCGAGGGCGGGAACATCCTCAAGACGGTCAGCCGCCGGCACTTCGACGTCTTCGACCAGTACGCCCGCGTCTTCGCCTTCCTGGACGCGCGCCCCGGACTGGAGCGCTGGCGGACCCCGCTGTTCCGCAAGATGACCGACCACTACCTGACGATCCTGGACCGGTCGGGACGGCTGCCGCGCGACGCCCGCGCGGAGTTCTTCCACCGCGCCGCCGCCGACTACGCCGCCCGCCGCCCGGACGGCTTCGAACGTCCCACCGGGGGCCGCGGCTACAAGTACGCGATGCTGGAGCACGACACGTACTCCGCGCTGGCGGGCGCCACCAAGGCCGTCCGGACCCGGCAGGCCGTCCGGCGCCGGGCCGGTGCCGCCCTGCGGCGTTCCCGGCGGAGCGCGATGGGCCTGTACTACCAGTCCCAGCTGCGGGCCCCGCTCGACGGGAACCTGGCGCTGTTCTCCGCGTACTGGTCGCGTTCCGTCTCCTGCAACCCGGCCGCCATCGCCGCCGAACTGGCCCGTCGCGCGCCGCACGTCCGCCAGGTGTGGGCGGTCCGCGCGGACGGCGAGGGCACGGTGCCCGAGGGGGTGCGGACCGTCCGGGTCGGCTCGCGGGAGTACTGGTCCGCGCTGGCGCGCGCCGGGTACCTGGTGAACAACGTCAACTTCGCCGACGCGGTGGTCAAGCGGGAGGGGCAGGTCCACCTCCAGACCCACCACGGCACCCCGCTCAAGACCATGGGCCTCGACCAGCGGAAGTACCCCGCGTCGACCAGCATGGACTTCGGGAAGCTGCTGGAGCGCTGCGACCGCTGGGACTACAGCCTGGCCTCCAACCGCCACTCCACCGCCGTGTGGGAGCGGGTCTACCCCTGCTCGTACACCTCGCTGGAGACCGGCTACCCGCGCAACGACGTCCTCGTCAACGGCACCGCGGAGGACGTCCGCCGGGCCCGGGAGTCGCTCGGGCTCGCGGACTCCACCACCGCGTTCCTCTACATGCCGACGCACCGCGAGTACGAGGACGGGTTCCGTCCCCGGCTCGACCTCGCCCGGCTCGCCAGCGAACTGGGCCCGGACGTGACGCTGCTGGTGCGCGGCCACTACTTCTACTCGTCCTCGCCGCAGCTCGCCGACCTCCAGCGGGCCGGACGGATCGTGGACGTGTCCGGACGCCACCCGGTCGAGGACCTGTACCTGGCGGCGGACGCGCTGATCACCGACTACTCGTCGGCGATGTTCGACTACGCCCTCCTGGACCGTCCGATCGTGATCCTCGCGGACGACTGGGAGGTGTACCGCGCGGTGCGCGGCACCTACTTCGACCTGACGGCCGAGCCGCCCGGCTCCGTCGCCCGCTCCGAGGACGCGCTCGTCGAGCTGCTCCGCACCGACGCCTGGCGCGGTGCGGAGGCGGCGAAGCTGCGGGCCGCGTTCCGCGAGCGGTTCTGCGAGTTCGACGACGGCCGCGCCGCCGAGCGGGTGGTCCGCCGGGTGTTCCTCGGCGACGAGACCCCCGTCCCCTTCGTCCCGTTCGAGGAGCGCACGCACGCCCCTCACCCCTCCCAGGTGCTCTCACCGGTCGAGCGGGCCTGACCCGATCCGAAAGGAAGACCACGTCACATGGCCCCCCGGCTCAGTGTCGTCGTACCCATCTACAACGTGGAGGAGTACCTTCCCGACTGTCTGGACTCGCTGGAGGCCCAGACCCTGCGCGACCTCGAAGTCCTCATGGTGGACGACGGATCGCCGGACGGTTCCGCCGCCATAGCGGCCGGATACGCGGCCCGCGACCCCCGCTTCACCCTGATCCGCAAGGAGAACGGGGGCCTCGGGGCGGCCCGCAACACCGGCATGTCCCGGATGTCGCCCGGCTCGCGGTACCTGACCTTCGTCGACAGCGACGACGTCATACCCCCGGACGCGTACCGGCTGATGGTGAACAGCCTGGAGGAGAGCGGCTCGGACTTCTGCACCGGCAACGTCTTCCATCTGCGCGGCGAGAAGTCGTGGCAGGTGCCGCTGCTGAAGATGCTCTCCGGCGAGGCGCAGCGGCGCACCCACATCTCCCGGATGCCCCGGCTGATCGCCGACCGCATCGCGTGCAACAAGGTGTTCCGCCGGACGTTCTGGGAGAAGCACGGATTCGTCTTCCCCGAGGGCATGCTCCACGAGGACATCCCGGTGGTGCTGCCCGCCCACTACCGGGCCGAGGCCGTCGACGTCATCGGGGAGCCCACCTACTTCTGGCGGCTGCGCGAGGGCGAGTCCGCCCCCTCGATCACCCAGCGCCGCAAGGAGCCGCAGGCCGTCCGGGACCGGGTCACCGCGGTGACCATGGTGAGCCGGTTCCTGGCGGAGCAGCCCGGGCCGGAGTTCGCGCTCTTCAAACGGCAGTACGACGACCGGGTGCTCCGTGACGACCTGCGGCTGTTCCTGCGGGTGCTGCCGGACGCGGGCCCCGAGTTCCACCAGGCGTTCCTGGAGGCGGCCAACCGTTTCCTGGACACCGTCGACCAGCGCACCGTCATGGCGCTGCCGCTGGTGCTGCGGGTGCAGTGGCTGCTGGTCCGCAAGCACCAGCTGACCGAGCTGCTGGCGCTGCTCGCCTCGCAACGCCGCAAGGAACCCATCGAGGTCAGCGGCACCTTCCGCAAGTACGCCGAGTTCGCCCCGCTGGAACGGGCGGGCGTGGAACTGCCGAAGGCCGCCCGGCGCATCGACAAGGACCTGGTGCTGAAGGCGCCGCTGCGCTCGGTGGACTGGCGGGACGGCAAGCTGGTGCTGTCCGGGGACGCCTGGATCGACAAGGTGAACGCCGACACCAGGCGCGGCAGCCTGAAGGTCGTGCAGTTCAAGCACGGCGGCTCCGGCCGCCGGATCTTCGCACCCGCCAGGAACCTGCACCGCCCCGAGGCCACCACCCACTCCGGGCAGAAGACCTTCAACTACGACTGGGCGGGCTGGGAGCTGACCTTCGACCCGGCGAAGTTCCGCAAGGGCGGCGTCTGGCAGGAGGGCATCTGGCACGTCGGCGTCAACGTCTACTCCTCCGGTCTGGTGCGGCGCGGCGGGGTGTGGGCGCGCGGCGGTTCGGCCGCCAACTTCCCCACCTACCACTGGCTGGACGACGACCACCGGCTGCTGCCCGTGGTGGAGCGCAGCGCGCTGAAGCTGCGGCTGGAGAAGGTCAGGGCGCTGGTCACCGAGCGCCGGATCGTGGACGGGACCATCGAGGTCGGCGGTGAGCTGCGGGCCGCTGCCGCCTCGGTCTCCAACCTGGTGCTGCGGCTGAGCAACCAGAAGAGCGGCGAGGCCATGGAGTACCCGGCCGAGGTGCGGGCCACCCCGGCGGGCCGCGCCTTCACGGTCCGGATCCCGGTGGCGGACGTGGCGCTGGTGCCCAACCCGGAGCTGAGCCGCAAGGCCCAGCCGAACCGCCGCGCCTGGAGCACCGTCCTGGTCGCCACCGACCCGGACGGCACCGAGCACCGCTACAGCAGTGTGGTGCGGGACGGTCTGACGGACCTGCGCGCCGATCTGCCCGCGGCCATGGGGCCCGACGCCGCCCACCAGGAGATCGGACTGGTCTCCGGCAACAACGGCTACTTCAAGATCATCGGCCGGGAGCGCCGCGCGGTGCTCACCCGGATCGCCGACCGGGACGGCCGGATCGTGCTGGAGGGCCACACCAGCGAACGGCTGGTCGGCGCGGAGCTGCTGGTCAAGTCGCGCGGCCGGTTCGACGAGCGGACGCTGCCGGTCCAGTGGCAGCCGGACGGACGGTTCGTCGCCGCGTTCGACCCCTCCACGCTCGGCGGGACGGGGAACGTCCCGCTGCGGGCGGGCCGCTGGAACGTGTTCCTGCGGCTGCCCGACGAGCCGGACGTCCCGAAGGCCGCGTTCGTCATCGAGCGGCTGGCCGCCGCGCAGTTCCCGCTGAAGACCGTGATCAACGGCCGCCGTTACTGGGTCGAGAGCCTGTGGGGCACCTATCCGCAGCTCAACTGCCGTTCCGAGCTGGGCGACATGGAGCTGGGCCCGTACCGCCAGCTCCAGATGCGCCGCGAGGTGTACGAGCCGGGACGCCGGCTGCCGCTGCGCGAGCAGGTGTTCTTCCTCAGCTACAACGGCAAGCAGTACTCGGACAGCCCGCGCGCGATGCACGAGGAGCTGATGCGACGCGGCAGCGACCTGAGGTACCTGTGGGCGGTGCGCGACGGGCAGGTGGTGCTGCCGCCGACCGCCGACAAGGTCCGCATGTGGGGCCGCGAGTGGTTCGAGGCGCTGGCGACCTCCCGCTACATCGTCACCAACGGGCACCTGCCCGAGTGGGTGGAGCGACGGCCCGGCCAGGTCATCGTGCAGACCTGGCACGGCACGATGCTGAAGAAGATCGGCCATGACATCGAGACGCTGCACTTCGACCGCGAGTACCAGAACCGGCTGGCCCTGGAGGCGGACAACTGGAGCCTGCTGGTCTCCTCCAACCGGTTCAGCACCCCGATCCTGAAGCGGGCCTTCTCGTACCACGGGGAGGTGCTGGAGGCGGGCTACCCCCGCAACGACTACCTGTACTCCCCCGACCGGGACCGGATCGCCCGGACGGTCCGGGAGCGGCTGGGGCTGCCCGAGGGCAAGAAGGTCGTGCTGTACGCCCCGACCTGGCGCGACGACCAGTCGCACAGCGCGGGCCAGTACAAGTTCCGGCTGATGGTCGACGTGGAGGAGGCCCGGGCCCGGCTCGGCCACGACCACGTGCTGCTGGTCCGCCGCCACTCCAACACGGTGGACGCGGTGCCCGGCGCGGGCGACGGCTTCGTGTACGACGTCTCGGAGTACCCGGACATCGCCGAGCTGTACCTGGCCGCCGACGTCATGGTCACCGACTACTCGTCCGTGATGTTCGACTACGCGCACCTCAAGCGGCCGATGCTGTTCTTCACCTACGACCTGGAGCACTACCGGGACACCCTGCGCGGGTTCTACTTCGACTTCGAGCGGGACTCTCCGGGGCCGCTGCTGCGCACCTCGGCGGAGCTGGTCGACGCGATCCGCCGGATCGACGAGGTCCAGGTGGAGTACCAGGACCGGTTCGACCGCTTCCACGAGCTGTTCTGCGACCTGGACGACGGCTCCGCGTCGAAGCGGGTCGTGGACCGGATGCTGGAGCAGTCCCGCGAGCTGTGACACCGGCGCGGTCCGTCTGACGGGAAGGGGCCGGGTCCGGGGGATTCCCCCGGGCCCGGCCCCTTCCCCCTTCAGGCGGGTCAGACGTCCAGCGTCCGCACCGCGAACTGCCCGGTGACCGTGAAGTACGGACGGACCTCGGTCCGGGACGGCTCCGTCCGCCGCGGTTCGACGCGTCCCCGCAGGGCGCCGAGCAGGGACCGCGCGGAGTCGGGCTCGGCGCGCGCGGCGGCGCCCCGGTCGCGCACCGGCCGGGGGTAGCGGAAGACCTTGGAGGGCTCCAGGACGTCCGTCACCAGCAGGGCGAGCACGGCCGTGGTCCCGTCGGCGAGCCGGATGCGGAAGTCCCAGATCGCCTCCTCGCCGTTCTGCGCCCCGACGAGGGTCGCGATCGGCAGCGCGAACCGGAGGCGCCCGTCGTCCCCGGCGGTGAGCGGCACGGTGAGGACGCGCTCGCCGTCGCGCCGGTCGACGCCCTCCACGACCGCCCCGGCCGACGGGGACCCGCCCCAGAACTCCGCCTCCACCGTGACGTCCTCGTCGTCCACCGTGACGCCGAGCACCTCGCCGTGGAGCGGACGCACCCGGCTGCGGACCGCGAGACGGCCCTGCTCGTCCTTGTACGGCAGCAGGAGGCGCAGTCCGCCGGCGGCGGGGGCGGGGCGGTGCGACACCAGCCGGGTGACGTCGACGTGACCGGCGGTCAGCCGCTTCTCGCAGTCCCGGGCCCCGGCGACGCACAGCTCCCACTCGGCCTCGTCGAGGGCGTCGCGCGGGATCAGCGCGGACCCCGCGACGACGGGCAGCGTCACCGGCTCCCGGCGGCCCCGGACGTCGCGGCAGACCAGCTCCAGGCCCTCGGCCGACTCCGTCGCCCCGGTGTCCCGGAGGGTGACGCGCACCTCGCCGCCGGGCAGCACCCGGACGTCGGCGGCGCCGGGCAGGCCCCGGCGCAGCGCGGCCCGTTCCAGGATCGCCCCGAAGCGTTCGGCGCTCGGCTCCTCGGAGAACCGTTCGGCGCTCCGGGCGGCGGCCCGGCCCATGGCCTTGCGGCGGTCGTCGTCCTCGATGAGTTCGATGATCGCTTCGGCCAGTGCGGCGTTGTCCCCGTTGGGGACCAGGAGGCCGTCGGTGCCGGGGGTGAGGATGTTGCGCGGGCCGTGGTCGCAGTCCATGCTGACCACCGGCAGCCCCCGGGTCATCGCCTCGACGGTGACGATCCCGAACGGCTCCCGCAGCGAGGGCAGGACGAAGACCGCCCCCTTGCCGAACTCCTCGGTCACCGGGAACGCGGGCCCCATCAGGTGCACGTGGTTGTACAGGTCCTTCTCGTGGACCAGCCGCTGGAGCGCGAGCCGGTCGGAGCCCTCCCCGTAGATCCGCAGCCGCCAGTCGGGATGCCGTTCCACGACCGTCGCGAACGCCTCGACCAGTCCGTGGAAGTTCTTGTGCTTCTTGAGGACGCCCGCCGTGACGACGACCTTGGCGTCCCCGTCGGAGAGCGGGCCGCCGGGGTCGGGGACGCAGTTCGGCAGCACGCTGATCCGGTCCCGGACCTGGGGCACCGCCTTGCCGAGGCCCTCGCGCTCCTCCGGCGACAGCACGGTGACGGCGTCGAGCGCGCGGTACGCCTCGAAGAGCGGTTTGCGGACGTTCTCCGCGTAGATCCTCGGCATCGAGTGCTCCTGCGCGACCTTCAGGAAGGTCCCGGGGACCTCGGCGAGCAGGGTGGTGATGCGGGGGTTGGAACTGATGACGGCGTCCGCGTCGGTCCCGCCGAGGAACTCCAGGAGACGCTTCTCCGCCAGCCTGCTGACCAGCGGCGTCTTCTCGGCGGCGCTGTACGGGTAGCGGACGGGGAACTCGTGGGCCAGCGGGTCGTCGCCGTCGTAGCGGGGCGAGTGCTCCCTCATGTCGGTCAGCGCCCGGACCGTCACCCGGTCGTCCAGCGGGAAGTGGGACTCGTCCCGCACCTTGCGCAGGGCGACGATCTCCACCTCGTGGTGGCGGGCGAGGGCACCGGCCATGTTCTGGGTCGCGGTCACCACACCCCCCATGTGGCAGAGGTCGCGCACCAGGAAAACTATCTTCACTTCGCGGTCGTCCCTTTCTCCGGCGTCACGGGTGTGTCCACACCGCGCCGCCCCCCGGTCCGTACGGGCCGCCCGTGGATCCCTCCGGCCGGTCGGTTCCGGAGGCCGCGCCACCGGGGCCCGCCCCGGGGTGGTCCCCGTGGGCGGATCGCGCCCCGTACGGCACGGACGGGCGGACGCTCATGTGGTGGGACCGGCGACGACCACCCAGGGTTGCACCGGAAAGCCGAAGCGGCCGTCCGGACCGGGACACCCTGGGGTGTCCCGGTCCGGACGGCCGCGTGTCGAACGGACGGCGCGCCGGACGCCGCCGGATGCCGCCGGAGCCTAGAAGGGTTCGAAGTCGTCGTACGCGCGCTGGGCGTCGTCCCGCTCCGCGTCCCGGTCCCGGCGGCGCTGCGCGGCGGGGCGGGGCGCCTCGAAGCGGTGGTCCTCGCCCCGGCGGCCCAGCATCTCGGCCCCGGACATCATGGTGGGCTCCCAGTCGAAGACGACCGCGTTGTCCTCGGGACCGATCGCGACGCCGTCGCCCGCGCGGGCGCCCGCCTTCATCAGCGCGTCCTCCACGCCGAGCCGGTTGAGCCGGTCCGCGAGGTAGCCCACGGCCTCGTCGTTGTTGAAGTCGGTCTGCCGCACCCAGCGCTCCGGCTTCTCGCCGCGCACCCGGTACAGGCCCTCCTCCTCCACCGTGACGGTGAAGCCCGCGTCGTCGACCGCCTTGGGGCGGATGACGATCCGGGTGGCCTCCTCGCGGGGGCGGGCGGCCCGGGACTCGGCCACCAGCTGGGCCAGCGCGAAGGACAGCTCCCGCAGTCCCTTGTGGGCGACCGCCGACACCTCGAAGACGCGGTATCCGCGCGCCTCCAGATCGGGGCGGACCAGGTCCGCGAGGTCCTGGCCGTCGGGCACGTCGATCTTGTTGAGCACGACCACCCGGGGCCGGTCGCCGAGGCCGCCGTACTGCTTCAGCTCCTCCTCGATGACGTCGAGGTCGGAGGCCGGGTCACGGTCCGACTCCAGGGTCGCCGTGTCCAGCACGTGGACCAGCACGCTGCACCGCTCCACATGGCGCAGGAACTCCAGCCCGAGGCCCTTGCCCTGGCTGGCGCCGGGGATCAGCCCGGGCACGTCCGCGATGGTGTAGACGGTGGAGCCCGCGGTGACCACGCCCAGGTTGGGGACCAGCGTGGTGAACGGGTAGTCGGCGATCTTCGGCTTGGCGGCCGACAGCACCGAGATCAGCGAGGACTTGCCCGCGCTGGGGAAGCCGACGAGCGCCACGTCCGCGACGGTCTTCAGCTCCAGCACGATGTCGTCGGCCCCGCCGGGCTCGCCGAGCAGCGCGAAGCCGGGCGCCTTGCGGCGGGCGGACGCCAGCGCGGCGTTCCCCAGTCCGCCCCGGCCGCCCTGCGCCGCCACGTAGGTGGTGCCGTGGCCGACCAGGTCGGCGAGGACGTTGCCCGCCCGGTCCAGGACCACCGTGCCGTCCGGTACCGGCAGGACCAGGTCCGAGCCGTCCTTGCCGGAGCGGTTGCCGCCCTCGCCGGGCTTGCCGTTGGTGGCCTTGCGGCGCGGGCTGTGGTGGTAGTCGAGCAGGGTGGTGACCGACTGGTCCACCACCAGCGTCACGTCACCGCCCCGGCCGCCGTTGCCCCCGTCGGGGCCGCCGAGCGGCTTGAACTTCTCACGGTGGACGGAGGCACAGCCGTGGCCTCCGTTACCCGCGGCGACGTGCAGTTCGACGCGGTCCACGAAGGTGGTCATGGTCAGGGCCTCCAGATACGTACGGGGTGCGAGGGTGCGGGGCCGCCCGGGGCGCCGCCGCGGGGGTCCGTGGGGAACAACAAACGAAAGGCGGGCCAGCTTCCCCCGTACCGAAATCGTACGGGGAAAGGCGTGGCCCGCCTCGCGAAAGAAACCGTGCTACGGCAGTCCGGGTCAGGCGACCGGGACGATGTTCACGACCTTGCGGCCGCGGAACGTGCCGAACTCCACCGCACCGGGCTGGAGCGCGAACAGCGTGTCGTCGCCGCCGCGGCCGACGCCGGAGCCGGGGTGGAAGTGGGTGCCGCGCTGGCGGACCAGGATCTCACCCGCGTTGACGACCTGACCGCCGAAGCGCTTCACGCCGAGCCGCTGGGCATTCGAGTCGCGACCGTTCCGGGTGGACGATGCGCCCTTCTTGTGTGCCATCTCTCCTCAGTCCCTTACTTCGCAGCCGTGGGGATCGCCGTGACCTTGATCGCCGTGTACTGCTGGCGGTGGCCCTGACGACGGCGGTAGCCGGTCTTGTTCTTGTAGCGCAGGATGTCGATCTTCGCGCCCTTGTGGTGGTCCACGACCTCGGCCGTGACCTTGATGCCGGCCAGCACCCACGGGTCGCTGGTGACGGCCTCGCCGTCGACGACGAGCAGGGTCGAGAGCTCGACCGTGTCGCCCACCTTGGCAGTGGAAATCTTGTCAACCTCAACGATGTCGCCGACAGCAACCTTGTGCTGGCGACCACCGCTGCGCACGATGGCGTACACGCGGATCTCACTCTCTGTTACTCGTCACGGAACCTCTGAAGCCAGCCGCTCGCGCAGGGGCCGGGGAACCCGGTTCTCCGCGAGGACGAGCGGCCTCTCCGGGACGGTCCTTGCGGGCCGCCGGAGGGAGGTGCTCAGAGGGATGGCGTAGGGACGCCGACGGTCAAGGTTACGGGGCCCCTCCCGGCCGGTCAAACCGGGCCCCGCCGGGGCGGGGCGACACCCCCCCCGGAAGCGGTCCGGGGGCACACACGGGCGAAGGCCCGGGACGGTCGTCCCGGGCCTCCGTTCCGTCGTGCGACGGCGGTCAGTCCTCCGTGGAGGCGGTGACGGTCGGTGCCGCCTGCTGCTCCGCCGCGGCGGTCTTCTTGGCCGTCTTCTTCGCCACGGTCTTCTTGGCGGTCGCCTTCTTGGCCGTCGTCGTCTTCTTCGCGGCGGTCTTCTTGGCGGCCGTCTTCTTGGCCGGGGCGGCCTTCTTGGCGGTGGTGGCCTTCTTGGCGGTCTTGCGAGCCGTCTTCTTGGCCGGGGCCGCCTCCTCCTCGGCGGTCTCGGCCGCCGCCTCGGTGAGGGCCTCCTCGTTCCGTCCGGCCGCCTCATTGGCCTCGGTGACCGGGGCCTCCGGAGCGGCGACGACCACGACGGCCGCCTCCTCGGACGCGGTGGGCGCGGTGGCCTTGCGGACCGCCCGGCGGCGCGGACGGGCCGAAGGCGCCTCCGCGACCGGCTCGGCCGCGACCACGACCGGCTCGGGGGCCTCCTCGGCCTCCACCGGCGCGGCCACCGGGACGGTGACCCCGGCGACCGGGGCCTCGCCCTGCGGGGAACCCGCCGGAGCGCTGGCCCGACGGGTGGCCCGGCGCCGGGTGCGGCCCTGCGGAGCGGACTCCGCGACCGGCTCGGCGGGCGCCTCCACGACCTCGGCGGCCTCCACGGGCGCGGCGGCCTCCACGGGCGCGGCGGGGGCCTCGACCGGCTCCTGCGCCACGGGGGCGGGAGCCGTCTCCGGAGCCTCCTCGGCGGCCCTGGGGGCACCGGCCGGAGCCGACGCCCGACGACCGCCACGGCGCCGGGCGCGACCCCGGCCCGCCGCGGCCTCCGCCTCGGCGACGGAGCTGTACAGCTCCTCGTCGGGGGCGAAGTCCGGAGCGCTCAGCTCGACCGGCTCCGCGACCTCGGCGGCGACCTCCGCCTCCGTCTCGACGGCCTCGGCCTCGTGCTCGTGGACGTGTCCGTGCTGCTCGTCGTGCGCGTCGCCGCCCGCGCCACGGCGCTTCTTGCGCTTGCCGCCGCCCCCGAGGGAGGTCGGCTGCTCCATGTGCACGATGACCCCGCGGCCGTTGCAGTGGACGCAGGTCTCGGAGAAGGACTCCAGCAGGCCCTGGCCCACCCGCTTGCGGGTCATCTGGACCAGGCCCAGCGAGGTGACCTCGGCGACCTGGTGCTTGGTGCGGTCGCGGCCCAGGCACTCGATCAGCCGGCGCAGCACCAGGTCCCGGTTGGACTCCAGCACCATGTCGATGAAGTCGATCACCACGATGCCGCCGAGGTCGCGCAGCCGCAGCTGGCGCACGATCTCCTCGGCCGCCTCCAGGTTGTTCCTGGTGACGGTCTCCTCCAGGTTGCCGCCCTGGCCGGTGAACTTCCCGGTGTTGACGTCGACCACGATCATGGCCTCGGTCTTGTCGATCACCAGGGAGCCGCCGGAGGGCAGGTAGACCTTGCGGTCCAGCGCCTTGATGAGCTGCTCGTCGATGCGGTACGTCGCGAAGACGTCCACCTCGGAGGTCCAGCGCTGGAGCCGGTCCGCGAGGTCCGGGGCCACGTGCGCCACATAGCCGTGGATCGTCGACCACGCCTCGTCACCGCTGACGATGACCTTGGAGAAGTCCTCGTTGAAGATGTCGCGGACGACCCGGACCGTCATGTCCGGCTCGCCGTAGAGCAGCGTCGGGGCGTTGCCCGTCTTCGCCTTCTTCTTGATGTCCTCCCACTGCGACTGGAGGCGTTCCACGTCGCGGCGCAGCTCGTCCTCGCTGGCGCCCTCGGCGGCGGTGCGCACGATGACGCCCGCGTCCTCGGGGACGACCTTCTTGAGGATGGACTTCAGCCGGGCCCGCTCGGTGTCCGGGAGCTTGCGGCTGATGCCCGTCATCGAGCCCTCGGGCACGTAGACGAGGTAGCGGCCGGGCAGCGAGACCTGGCTGGTGAGCCGGGCGCCCTTGTGACCGATCGGGTCCTTGGTGACCTGGACCAGCACGGACTGGCCGGACTTCAGGGCGCTCTCGATGCGGCGCGGACCGCCGGACATCCCGAGGGCCTCGAAGTTGACCTCGCCCGCGTAGAGCACGGCGTTGCGGCCCTTGCCGATGTCGATGAAGGCGGCCTCCATCGACGGCAGGACGTTCTGCACCTTGCCCAGGTAGACGTTGCCGACGTACGAGGTCGACTGCTCCTTGTTGACGTAGTGCTCGACGAGGACGTCGTCCTCCAGCACGCCGATCTGGGTGCGCTCGCCGTGCTGGCGGACGACCATGACCCGCTCGACGGCCTCGCGGCGCGCCAGGAACTCGGCCTCGGTGATGATCGGGACCCGGCGGCGGCCCTGCTCGCGGCCCTCGCGGCGGCGCTGCTTCTTCGCCTCCAGACGGGTGGAGCCCTTGATGGACTGCACCTCGTCGGACGCGGGCCGGTCCTCCTTCTTGCGGGGCTCGCGGACCTTGACGACGGTGCGCTCCGGGTCGTCGGACCCGGTGTCGGCGGAGTCCCCGGCCCGACGGCGACGGCGGCGGCGGCGACGGCTGCTGCTGGAGCCGCCCTCGTCCTCGGCGTCCTCGTGCTCCCCGTCGGCCCCGTCGGCCTCGTCCTCGGACGTCTCGTGGTCGTCGCCGGTGGCGGCGGTGTCGTGCGCCTCCTCGGCGCCCTCCTCGCCCTCGGCGTGCTCACCGCGGCGACGGCGACGGCCGCCCCGGCGGCGACGGCGGCGGGAACCGCCCTCGCCGGTGTCCTCGCCGTCGTCGGCGGCGCCGTCCTCGTCGGCGGCGGCGTCCTCGTCGGCCTGCCCGGCGCGGTCGGCCTCCTCGGCGGGGGCGGCGGCCTCGTCGGCGGCGGGCCCGGAGGTCCGCGGCGTGGTGGCGGACACGGCGACCCGACGGCGGCGACGGCGACGGGACCCGGCGGTCTCGTCGTCCTCGTACCGCTCGGCGGCGGGGGCGGGGGCGACGGTCGTCTCCTCCGGCTCCACCGCCTCCTCCTCGGCGGCGGCGTGCCGGGCCTCGGCGGCCTCGGCGGCGGCGCGCTCGGGGGTCTGGAACATCGGCTCGGCGAAGACCGGCGCCTGGAACACGGCGACGGAGGGGCGCGCGGGGCGCTCCTCGGCGGACCGGGTGCGCTGCTGGGCCGACTCGGAGAAGCCTCCGGCGGCACGGGTGGAGCGGCGGCGGGCGCGCTTGGGCGCGGCCTCCTCGACGGGGGCCTGGGCGGCCTCGGCCCGGGGCTCCTCGGCGGCCGGGGCGGCCGTCTCGGCGGAGGCGGCGGCACGGGTGGCACGGCGGCGGGTGCGCTTGGGCGCGGCGTCGTCGGCGGGGGCCTGGGCGGCCGGGGCCTCCTCGACGGGGGCTCCGGACCGGGTCCCGGTCGCCTCGGCGGCCGGGGCGGCCGTCTCGGCGGAGGCGGCGGCACGGGTGGCGCGACGGCGGGTGCGCTTGGGCGCGGCGTCGTCGGCGGGGGCCTCGCCGGTGTCCTCGGTGACCGGGCTCACGGCGGCCGGGGCGGGCGTCTCCACCGCGGCGGAGACGGCGGACCCGGTGGAGGCACCGGTCCCGGCCGCCCGGACGGCGCGGCGGCGGGCCCGCGGCGGCGCCGCGGAGTCGGCGGACGCCAGGGGCGCGGGCTCGGGCTCGGCGGCGGGTTCCACGACCACGGTGGTCACGGCGGTCCCGGTGGACTGCTGCGGCGATCCGGCGGGCGCGGCGGCGCGGCGCACGGCGCGACGGCGGGTGCGCGGCGCGGGCTCGGCGGCCACGGGGGCGGCTTCGGCGTCCTCGGCCGTCTCCGTGTCCTCGTCGGCCACGAGGTCTTCGTCGGCCTCGGCGTCCTCGTCGAGCGCGGTCCCGGTGGACGGGGCCACGGCCGGGGCCTCCACGGCGTCGGGCGATCCGGCGGGCGCGGCGGCGCGGCGGACGGCCCGGCGGCGGGTGCGCGGCGCGGGTTCGGCGGTCTCCACCGGGGTCCCGGCCGGAGCTTCGGCGGCGGGTGCCTCCGTGGCCTCGACGGCCTCGGCGGCCGGCTCGGCCGGGGTGGCGGAGCCGGTGGCCGGGGACCCGGCGGGGCGGCTGGCCGCACGGCGCCTGCGGCGCGGCGGCAGGGTGTCGCTGGGGCCGTCGCCCGCGGAAGCGGGACGGACGGCTGCGGTGTCGGAACCCTCGAGGGATTCGGTCGGTTCGAGCATGCGGGCGGTTCTCCCGTCGGCTCCCGGGCGCCGCGCCTGTTCCGGTGACGTCCGCGGCCCGGTGGATCCTGAGTGGGGCCGCCGTCCGGGGCGTGGGCGCCGCACGGGAGCTTTCTGTGTCCTGTCTCGCCGGTTCCGTATGCCTTGTCGCGTACGGCCTGGCGAAAGTCTTGTGGTCGGTGCGCTGCCCGACCCAGGTGGCTCCCGGATACGAGGGCGGCGCTACGACGTCCGTCCTTACGCGGGTCCGTCCGGTGTCGCCGTCGCGGCGGCGGACACGGCGTGCCCCGGAACAGTGGCCGGGGTGGCCTTGGCCGCCTCGCGGTCGGGCGCGAGCGGATCGGTGACCGTGCCGGTCTCCTCATCGAACAGCCCCTGCGCCAGCCTGGTCACCGCTGCGGGGACCGGCGGCGCCAGGTCGGCCACAGCTCGGAGACCGGACAGGACGTCGTCGGGTCGTACGGCAGGCGTCACGTGCCGAACAACCAGGCGCAGTATCGCACAGGGCCGGACGCCGGGCCCATCAGCCCGGGCCGGATCCGTCCCGGAGGGGGCGGCCGTGACGTCCGTCACCCCGGGGGCGGCGGGCGCGTCGACCGTGGTCAGGGAGGCGACGGCGGCGCGGGCGTCGAAGGTGCGCGGACCGTTCTTGGTCTGCCGGGTCACCTCCACCAGCTCCGCCGCCGTGAAGAGCCCGGCGGCCCGGTGGGCGGCCTCCGGCTCCACCCCGTCGAGCCGCAGCTCCCACACCGAGCCCGTCAGCCGGTCGGCGAGGCCCGGGGTGCGGGCCTCCACCGCGTCGGTGATGTCGAGCCCGGTGGGCAGCGACTCGTCGAGCAGGGCACGCAGGGCGGCGGGGTCACGCGCCTCGGTGAGGGCGATCTCCAGGTACTCGGCCTCGCTGCCCGTGCCGGTGGGCGCGGCGTTGGCGTACGACACCTTGGGGTGGGGGGTGAAGCCCGCCGAGTACGCCATGGGCACCTCGGCGCGGCGCAGCGCCCGCTCGAACGCGCGCTGGAAGTCACGGTGGCTGGTGAACCGGAGGCGGCCGCGCTTGGTGTAGCGCAGTCTGATGCGCTGCACCGCGGGCGCGGGCGGCGGGCCTACGGGCTGTCGCTTGCCCAGTGTCGTCAGTCCTTCGTCAGTGCGGTCGTCCTGTCGCCTAGGGTACGTCCCGGAGCGGCGCCGGGTTCCCGGGGGCGCGAACCCGCAGGTCAGGGATGCGCGAGGGCCCGGTTCCGCACATCGGAACCGGGCCCCCTCACGCTCCGGCGGTCACTTCACCACGGTCAGCGGCAGCAGCTTCTTGCCCGTGGGGCCGATCTGGATGGAGGTGTCGAGCTGGGGGCAGACCCCGCAGTCGAAGCACGGGGTCCAGCGGCAGTCCTCGACCTCGGTCTCGTCCAGGGAGTCCTGCCAGTCCTCCCAGAGCCAGTCCTTGTCGAGGCCCGAGTCCAGGTGGTCCCAGGGCAAGACCTCCTCGTAGGTGCGCTCGCGGGTGGTGTACCAGTCGACGTCCAGCCCGACGGCGGGCAGCTCCTTGGCGGCGCAGGCCATCCAGCGGTCGTACGAGAAGTGCTCCCGCCAGCCGTCGAACCGGCCGCCGTCCTCGTAGACGGCGCGGATCACCGCGCCGAGGCGGCGGTCGCCCCGGGAGAGCAGGCCCTCGACGATGCCGGGCTTGCCGTCGTGGTAGCGGAAGCCGATGGAGCGGCCGTACTTCTTGTCGCCCCGGATCTTGTCGCGGAGCTTCTGGAGCCGGGCGTCGGTCTCCTCGGCGGAGAGCTGCGGGGCCCACTGGAAGGGCGTGTGCGGCTTGGGGACGAACCCGCCGATGGACACCGTGCAGCGGATGTCCTGGGAGCCGGAGACCTCGCGGCCCTTCTGGATGACGTTCATCGCCATGTCGGCGATCTGGAGGACGTCCTCGTCGGTCTCGGTGGGCAGACCGCACATGAAGTACAGCTTCACCTGGCGCCAGCCGTTGCCGTAGGCGGTGGCGACCGTGCGGATCAGGTCCTCCTCCGAGACCATCTTGTTGATGACCTTGCGCATCCGCTCGGAGCCGCCCTCGGGGGCGAAGGTGAGACCCGAGCGGCGGCCGTTGCGGGTCAGCTCGTTCGCCAGGTCGACGTTGAAGGCGTCCACCCGGGTGGAGGGCAGGGAGAGGCCGATCTTGTCGTCCGTGTAGCGGTCCGCGAGGCCCTTGGCGATGTCGCCGATCTCGGTGTGGTCGGCGCTGGACAGCGAGAGCAGGCCGACCTCCTCGAAGCCGGTCGCCTTGAGGCCCTTGTCGACCATCTCGCCGATGCCGGTGATGCTGCGCTCCCGCACCGGGCGGGTGATCATGCCCGCCTGGCAGAAGCGGCAGCCCCGGGTGCAGCCGCGGAAGATCTCCACGGACATCCGCTCGTGCACGGTCTCCGCGAGCGGGACCAGCGGCTGCTTGGGGTAGGGCCACTCGTCCAGGTCCATGACGGTGTGCTTGGAGACCCGCCACGGCACGCCCGAGCGGTTGGGGACGACCCGGCCGATGCGGCCGTCGGGGAGGTACTCCACGTCGTAGAAGCGGGGCACGTAGACGCCGCCGGTGCGGGCCAGCCGGAACAGCAGCTCGTCGCGGCCCCCTGGACGGCCCTCGGCCTTCCAGGCGCGGACGATGTCGGTGATCTCCAGCACGGCCTGCTCGCCGTCGCCGATCACCGCGCAGTCGATGAAGTCCGCGATGGGCTCCGGGTTGAACGCGGCGTGACCGCCCGCGACCACCACCGGGTCGTCCAGCCCCCGGTCCCGGGACTCCAGCGGGATGCCCGCGAGGTCCAGGGCGGTGAGCATGTTGGTGTAGCCCAGCTCGGTGGAGAAGCTCAGCCCGAACAGGTCGAACGCCTTCACCGGGCGGTGCGCGTCCACGGTGAACTGCGGGACGCCGTGCTCCCGCATCAGCGCCTCCAGGTCGGGCCAGACGCTGTAGGTGCGCTCGGCGAGGACGCCCTCGCGCTCGTTCAGCACCTCGTAGAGGATCATGACGCCCTGGTTGGGCAGTCCGACCTCGTAGGCGTCCGGGTACATCAGCGCCCAGCGGACGTCACTGGCGTCCCACGGCTTGACGGTGGAGTTGAGTTCCCCACCGACGTACTGGATGGGCTTCTGGACGTGCGGGAGAAGCGCTTCCAAACGCGGGAAGACCGACTCGACAGGCATCGTGGTGTCTCTCGTGAGCTGGCGGGGGGACGTCCCGCGCAAGAAGAGGCGGGTGACCCTCAAGCCTAGCGCGTTCCGCGCAGCCCCCGGGTGGCCCGCTCGGCGGCCTCCCAGACGGCGGGCAGCCCGTCCTCGGCCCCGGCGGCCCGGCGCTCCTCGTGGCCGTACACCAGCCCGTAGGTGAAGGCGCTCTCCCCCGCCGCGTGGGCCTGGGCCGCCAGGTCCCGCAGGGCGGCCCTGGTCATCACGCCGTCCTGGTGGTCGCCGAGCAGCTCCTGGAGGGCCCTGGTGCCCCGGACGGCCCGCTTGGCGGGGCCGCCGAGCACGTCACGGGCGGCCTCGGCGGCGTAACGCAGCCGTTTGGCCTTCTTGCGGGCCTCGTGCAGGGCGAGGTCGCGGTCCGGGCCGGGGGGCGCCGCGAGGGCCTCCGCGACCAGGCCGGACAGCTTCCCGAAGTCCTCGCGGGCGGCCCGGTGGACCGCCTTGCCCGGCTTCCCGGCCGCCGCGGGGCGCAGCGGCGGGTCAGCGAGCAGGGCGTCCAGCGCGTTCAGCAGGGCGAGGTAGCGGGGGCCGTCGAGAACTCTGAGGAGCCGCCGCCGGGAGCCGCCGCGCCGGGCCCGGGTCCAGGTGCGCAGCCGGGTGCGGACCGGGCCCACCAGGAGGGCCCGGGGGAGCCCGTCGAAGTGGCCGGTGAGGCGTTCGGCGAGGACCTCGGCGTCCCGGTCGGCGCCGAGTTCCCCGGCGAGCCACTTGAGCTCGTCCCCGATCGGGTCGGTGACGGTCCGGTCGAGGACGCGGGAGTAGGAGCGGAAGGTGGCGCGGGCCCGGCGGGTGGCGACGCGCATGCGGTGCACGGAGTCGTCCTCGCCCCGCCGGACGGCGGGGTCGAGCAGGACCAGGGCGTCCCGCTGGGCGGCGAGGTAGGCGAGGACGGGGGCGGCGGCGGTACCCCGGTGGTCCGGGGGCGGCGGCTGGTCGGCCCGCCCGTCACGGTCGCTTCGGGCACGCGCGCCCGGCCCGGCCGGGTGGGGGGTGGTCTCGGCGAGGGCGCGGGCCAGTTTGGAGGTGGCGGCGGAGCGGCGCAGACCGGCCTTGCGGAGCTTCTTGTCGACCTTGTCGAGGAAGGCAGGGTCCCGGCCCCCGGCGAGTTCGACCTCGACCTCCGTCCAGGCGGTGGTGGCGCCCGGGCCGGTGAGGCGTTCGGCGCGGACGGCGTCCACGCTCAGCTCGGCGAGCGGTGCCCCGGCGGCGTCGTTGAGGAGGTGGACGTCCCGGGTGGAGCGCAGCCGGATCAGGGGCACCAGCGGGGCGTCCCGGGTGCGGGAGCGGACGAGTCCGGCGAGGGCGCGGGGGACGGCGTCCGACAGGGGGACGCGGATCTCGTCGCGGACGCCGTCCGCGACCGGGAGCTTCAGATGCCATCCGGCGTCGGCGCCCCCGGTGCGGCGGCGGAGGGTGATCGACGCCCGGGCCAGGGCGTGGTCGGCGGTGTCGTAGTAGACGGCGTCCAGTTCGACGACGCCCTGGTGGACGACGGCCCGCACCCCGCCGACGGAGGTCAGGTCCGGCACCCGGGGACGGGCGTCCGGGTCGGTGGCTTCGTACTTACGCTCGATCTCGCGCTGGGTATCCGCCATACCACCGAATCTAGACGGATTCCGGCCCGGTCGGCAGGGAGCGGACCGGACGGAACGGGCCCGGGCGACGGGAAACCGCCGGTCCGGGCCCGTGGCCCGCCGGACGGCCCGGCCCGACGGCGTCCCGGTGGCGGTCCGGAGCGCCGGTACGGGATGGGGTGGCCGTCCGGCGGGTCTCCGGAGCGCCGCGTACGGCGTCGGCCCGTCGGCCCGTCCGCACCCCGGGTCACGGGGCACGGGGGCCGTCCGGGCGGGCGTCCACGGGGCCGCTGTCCGGGCCCGCCCGGCGGGCTTCCCCGGAGGACCCGTCCGGGGGAGCCGTCCGGCGCGCGTCAGACGGCTACCGCCTCCACCACGCTGAGCGTGGCCGGGGTCGGCACCACCCGGGTCAGCCGCAGCCCGGCCGCGTCGAAGAGGTCCCGGAACTCCTCGCGGGTGCGCTCCCGGCCCACCAGGGAGACCATCATCATCAGGTCCAGGACCTTCCCCTGGTGGGGGCGTCCGTCGGGCGCCAGGACGGCCTCGACGACGAGGACCCGGCCGCCGGGGGCGAGCGCGCGGCGGCAGTGGCGGAGCACCCGGACGCACTGCTCGTCGGTCCAGTCGTGCAGGACGCGCTTGAGGACGAGGACGTCCCCGGACGGCACCGCCTCGAAGAAGTCGCCCTCCTCGGTGGTCCAGCGGCCCTTGAGGTCCGGGTGGGCGTCGAGGCCGTGGCCCGCGAGGACGTGGGCCCGGTCGTAGAGGACGCCGGTCAGCCCGGGGGCGCGGCGCAGCGCGGCGGTGAGGAAGCCGCCCTGGCCGCCGCCGATGTCGACGAGGGTGCCCGCGTCGGGGAAGTCGTAGGCGTCGGCGATGGGCTGCTCCTCGACGGAGGACATGGCGGCCATGCCGTCGTGGAAGACGGCCGCGGTGGCGGCGTCCCGGGCGAAGTGCTCGAAGAAGGTGGTGCCGAAGACGTCGGGGAAGGCGGGCTCGCCGGTGCGCAGACAGTGGTCGAACCGGGCGAACGGTTCCCAGAAGGTGCGGTCGGTGATCATCAGCACGGCGTCCCGCAGCGAGTCCGGGCCGGTGCGCAGGGCGTCGCCCGCCGGGGTGAGGGCGAACCGGCCCTCGGCGTCCTCGGTGAACACGCCCCGGGTGGCGAGCAGCCGCAGCGTCCGGTGGAGGGCGTCGGCGTGCAGTCCGGTGGCGGCGGCGAGTTCCCCGGCGGTGCGGGGGCCGTGTTCCAGGTGGTCGGCCACCCCGGTGGCGGCGACGGCGCGCAGCGCGGCGGGCACCACGTACCCGAGCGCCTCCTCGATCAGGTGCGCTCCGCCCGTCGTGGGGTCGTACGGGTGCTGGGGCATCGGTCCTCCTGGGGGCCGCACGGTGGTGTCACCCCCTGTCCTGCCACGACAGCCGGACCGTCACTCCCCGCGATCGGAAGATGACGGGAAACCACCGTGGCGGGAGTTCCGCGTGAGGCGGACCTACGCGGACAGGGGCCGTTGCACCCGGATCGACTGGAGCAGACCGACCGCGATCCACACGGCGAACATGGAGGTGCCGCCGTAGGAGACGAACGGCAGCGGCAGCCCCGCGACGGGCATGATGCCGAGGGCCATGCCGATGTTCTCGAAGGACTGGAAGGTGAACCAGGCGATGATCCCGGCGGCGACGATCGTGCCGTACAGCTCGGTCGTCTCGCGGGCGATGCGGCAGGCGCGCCAGAGCAGCACGCCGAGGAGGACGAGGATGAGTCCGCCGCCGACGAAGCCGAGTTCCTCCCCGGCGACGGTGAAGACGAAGTCGGTCTGCTGTTCGGGGACGAACTGGCCGGTGGTCTGGGTGCCCTTGAACAGGCCCATGCCGGTGAGGCCGCCGGAGCCGATGGCGATGCGGGCCTGGTTGGTGTTGTAGCCGACCCCGGCGGGGTCGAGGGCCGGGTTGGCGAAGGCGGCGAACCGGTTGATCTGGTACTCGTCGAGGACGTTGAGCTGCCAGACGGCGAGGGCGCCTAGCGCTCCGGCGCCGAGCAGTCCGAAGATCCAGCGGTTGGGGGCGCCGGAGGCCAGCAGCACGCCCAGCACGATCATCACCATGACCATGACCGAGCCGAGGTCGGGCATCAGCAGGACGACCGCTATCGGGACGGCGGCGAGTCCGAGGCCCTGGAGGACGGTGCGGTGGCCGGGGTGGAGCCGGTCGCCCGCGTCGACCCGGGCGGCGAGCAGCATCGCCATCCCGAGGATGATCGTGATCTTCGCGAACTCGGCGGGCTGGAGGGAGAAGCCGCCGCCGATGACGATCCAGGCGCGGGCGCCGTTGATGGTGGCGCCGAGCGGGGTGAGGACCAGCAGCACCAGGAGCACCGAGAGGCCGTACAGCACGGGGACGGCGGTGCGCAGGGTGCGGTGGCCGAGCCAGATGGTGCCGACCATCAGGGTGATGCCGATGCCGGTGTTGAGCAGATGGCGCAGCAGGAAGTAGTAGGGGTCGCCCTCGTTGAGTTCGGTGCGGTTGCGGGTCGCCGAGTAGACGAGGACCGCGCCGATCAGGGAGAGCGCGGTGGCCGACAGCAGTATCGGCCAGTCCAGCCGTCGCAGCAGGCTGTCGCGGGCGGTGACCCGGGCCAGCCAGGGGCGTTCGGGGCCGTAGCCGGAGACGGAGAAGCCGTTGGAGCCGCTCATCAGTCGCGCCTCCCGGTGGTCGCGGGCGCTCCGGCGAGGGCCTTGGCGGTGGGGGACGGTTCGGGCAGGGGCTTGTAGGGGCGGATCCTCGGGGCGTCGATGGTGCCGTCCCGCTGGATCTTCGGGAGCGTCTTCTGCGGTTCGGGCAGCAGGGCCTTCTTGCGGTCGATCTTGCCCTCGGGGCTGACGCCGTAGAGCGCGTTGTAGACGT
This sequence comes from Streptomyces sp. JNUCC 64, assembly GCF_054484115.1. NCBI lineage: Bacteria > Bacillati > Actinomycetota > Actinomycetes > Kitasatosporales > Streptomycetaceae > Streptomyces > Streptomyces sp. JNUCC 64. Next base: position 5,735,102 of record NZ_CM137015.1, on the reverse strand, counting down.
TGCGGACGGCGGGGGCGGAGGCCCCGGAGCCGGTGCCGCCCTGGGCGATGGTCATGACGATGGCGTAGTCGTCGGTGTAGGTGGCGAACCAGGAGGTGGTCTGCTTGCCGTGGACCTCGGCGGTGCCGGTCTTGGCGTGCATCGGGATCTTGTCCTGGGGCCAGCCGGTGAACCGCCAGGCGGCGGTGCCCCGGGTGGCGACGCCTTCGAGGGCCCCGTCTATCTCGGCGAGGGTCTTCTTCGTCATGGGGAGCTTGCCGTGCGACTTCGGCTTGATCCGGGTGACGTCCTTGCCGTCGGCGCTGACCACGGCCTTGCCGACGGTGGGGGCGTACATGGTGCCGCCGTTGGAGAGGGCGCCGTAGATGGCGGCCATCTGGATGGGGGTGACCAGGGTGTCGCCCTGGCCGATGCTGTAGTTGACGGAGTCACCGGCGCGCATCAGATTGCCTTCCAGGCAGTTCTCGTAGGAGAGCTGCTGGAGGAAGTCCCCGCCCTTCTTGCCCGCCTTGCACCAGGCGTCCTTGTTGGCCTTCCAGAAGTCGCGCTTCCACTGGCGGTCCGGGATCCGGCCGGTGACCTCGTTGGGGAGGTCGATGCCGGTCTCCTGGCCGAGGCCGAAGTCATGGGCGGTCTCGTAGAACCAGTTCTTGGCGTTCTTCTTCGGGGTGAGCCCGCCGTCCCGCTGCCACTCCTGGTGGGCCAGGCGGTAGAAGACGGTGTCGCAGGAGACCTCCAGCGCCTGGCCGAGGTCGATGGAGCCGTAGCCCTTGGACTCGAAGTTGTTGAAGACCTGGCCGCCGATGGCGTACGAACTGGAGCACTCGTAGCGGTCGTTGAAGCCGTACCCGGCCTTGACGGCGGCGGCGACCGGGACGACCTTGAAGATGGAGCCGGGGGCGGCCTGGCCCTGGATGGCGCGGTTCAGCAGCGGGTAGTTGGAGGACTTGCCGGTCAGCCGCGCGTAGTCCTTGCCGGAGATGCCGCCGACCCAGGCGTTGGGGTCGTAGCTGGGGTTGGAGGCCATGGCGACCACCCGGCCGGTGCGGGCCTCCATCACCACGATGGCGCCGGAGTCGGCCTTGTAGTTCATCTTGGTGTTGTCGTCGTAGACCTTGCGGGCTTCCTTGAGCGCCTTGGCCAGCTCGTACTCGGCGACCCGCTGGACCCGGGCGTCGATGCTGGTGACGACGTTGGCGCCGGGCTCGGCCTTGTCGCTCTTGGCCCGGCCCATGACCCGGCCCAGGTTGTCGACCTCGTAGCGGGTGACGCCCGCCTTGCCCCGCAGCTCCTTGTCGTACTGGCGCTCCAGGCCGCTGCGTCCGACCTGGTCGGAGCGGAGGTAGGGCGACTCGCTGTCCTTGGCCTTCTCGATCTCCGCGTCGGTGACCGGGGAGAGGTAGCCGAGGACCTGGGCGGTGTTGGCGTCGCCGGGCGAGGCGTAGCGGCGGACCGCGGTCGGTTCGGCGGTGATGCCGGGGAAGTCCTCGGCGCGCTCCCGGATCTGGAGGGCCTGCTTCGGGGTGGCCTCGTCGGTGATGGGGATGGGCTGGTAGGGGGAGCCGTTCCAGCAGGGCTGGGGGGTCTGCGCGTCGCACAGCCGCACCTTGTCGGTGATCTCCTTGGCGGGGACCCCGAGGACCTTGGCGAGCCGGGTGAGGACGCCCTTGCCGTCGTCCGCCATCTTCATCAGGTCGGTGCGGGAGGCGGAGACCACCAGACGGGTCTCGTTGTCGGCGATGGGCACGCCCCGGGCGTCGAGGATCGAGCCGCGCACGGCGGGCTGGACGACGCGCTGGACGCCGTTGCCGGACGCCTCCTCGGCGTACTCCTCGCCGTTGCGGATCTGGAGGTACCAGAGCCGTCCGCCGAGGGTGAGCAGCAGCGAGACGACCAGCACCTGGATGACGACGAGCCGGATCTGGACCCGCGGGGTGCGTCCGGTCTCCGGAATGTTGGTCACAGTCGCTTGGCCCCCTTGACCTTGACGCGTCCCGCGCGGGCCACCCGGGCCCGTGCGGCCTTGGCCCGCAGTCCGCCGCGCTGGCCGCCGATCCGCAGTCCGGTGCCGGAGGCCATCCAGCCCGCGGAGACGTCGCTGCGGGCGGCGGCGTTGGTCTCGGCGAGCGGGTCGTTGTCGGTGCGGCGGGCGAGCGCCATGACGAACGGAACGGTGAACGGCGCGAGCAGCAGATCGTAGAGCGCCGCGGTGAACAGCAGTCCGCCGAGGCCGACGTGGCGGGCGGCGGTGTCGCCGACCAGGGCGCCGACGCCCGCGTAGAGCAGGGTGGAGCCGACGGCGGAGGAGACGACGACCAGCAGCGGGCCGAGGGCGGTCCGCAGCCGTCCGGTCTCCGGCTTGGCGAGCCCGGCGAGGTAGCCGATCACGCACAGCACCAGCGCGTACCGGCCGACGGCGTGGTCGGCGGGCGGGGCGAGGTCGGCGAGGAGTCCGGCGGAGAAGCCGATCAGGGCACCGCCGACGTGCCCGTACACCAGAGCGAGGCCGAGGACGGTGAGCAGCAGCAGGTCGGGCACCGCGCCGGGCAGTTGCAGCCGGGCGAGGACGCTCACCTGGATCACCAGGGCGGCCACCACCAGGGCGGCCGAGAGCAGCATCCGGTTGACGCGCATGGTCGGGGCTCCTACTGCTCTGGGGTCTGTCCGGCCTCGCCGGGCACCTGCGCGGACGGGGTGACGGTGACGGTCACGGTCGGCGTGGGGGTGGGCTTGGGCGCGGGCGGCAGGACGGTGTCGCGGGGGTCCTTCCGGGGGGCCTCGACGACCACGCCGACGACGTCCAGCTTGGTGAAGCCGACGTACGGCCGGACGTAGACGGTGCGGGTGAGGTCGCCGCCGGACGGGTCCACCCGGACGACCTCGCCGACGGGGACGCCGGGCACGAACGGCTTGTCGGCGCTGGAGCCGAAGGTGACCAGCCGGTCGCCCTTGCGCACCTTGGACTTGCCGTTGAGCAGGCTGACCCGGAGCGGACCGTCGCCGCCGCCGGAGGTGAAGCCGAGTTCGTCGGTCTTCTCCATCCGGGTGCCGACGGTGAAGTCGGGGTCGTTGGCGAGCAGCACGGTGGCGGTGGTGGGGCCGACGGTGGTGACCCGGCCGACGAGTCCGTCGCCGTTGAGGACGGTCATGTCACGGGCGAGGCCGTCCCGGGCGCCCGCGTCGATGGTGACGGTCCAGGAGAAGCCCTGGGCGGCTCCTATCCCGATGACCTCGGCGGCCTTGACCCCGTACTGTCCGGCGCCCGCCTTCTTCAGCAGGGCGTCGAGCTGGCGGACCCGGCTGCGGTTGCGGTCGTCGCTGCCGAGGCGGGTCTTCAGGGCGGCGTTCTCGCGCTCCAGGACGGCGATGCGGTCATGGCGCTCGCCGGAGTCGCGGACCGCGCCGATGGCGTTGCCGACGGGGTCCACCGCCGAGGACACGCCGTTCTGGACGGGGCCGAGGACCGCCGCGGCGGCCCGGCGGGCGCCGTCGACGGGCGAGTCCTCACCGCCCCGGATGTCCACGGTGATGAGCGCGAACGCGATGGCGATCAGCAGCACCAGGAGCAGACGGCTCTCTCGGGTGTCCCTCACGTGCGACGGCCGTGCCTTCCTCGTCGGAATGTCTGTGGCTTGTGTGGTGGTCCCGGCGACCGGTCGTCGTCACGGCCACCGGTCGCCCGGGGAGGCGCCTGGTCGGTGCGGCGGGCGAGCGGGCGGCGGGGCTGGTGGCGGTGGGATGGGTGACGGGTACGGGGCGGTGGGTGCGGGGGCTGGTACGGGGGCGGTGGGTGCGGGGGGGGGCGGTCCACCGGTCCCCGCGCCGTCCCGTCCGTCGTCCCGCTGCCCTTCGTCCCGTTCCCGGTCCGGCCCGCCGACCGGTCCCCTCGTCCGCCGTGCCGTCCGGCACCGCGCGGTCCTGGGGCCCAAGCGGCCGGACGGGCGCCGTCGCCGGGGCCGGGCGGCCGCCGGGCGGGCGGCGCCCGGGGTCACCGGCTCATCTGCGGGGCTGGGCGTCCAGGACCTGCTGGAGCGCCTCGAACTCCTCGACGCACTTGCCGGAGCCCAGCGCGACGGAGTCCAGCGGGTCCTCGGCGATGTGGATCGGCATGCCGGTCTCCCGGCGCAGCCGCTCGTCCAGCCCGCGCAGCAGGGCGCCGCCGCCGGTCAGGACGATGCCCCGGTCCATGACGTCGCCGGACAGCTCCGGCGGGCACTTGTCCAGGGTGGTCTTCACCGCGTCCACGATCGCGTTCACGGGTTCCTCGATGGCCTTGCGGACCTCGGCGGCGGAGATGACGACCGTCTTCGGCAGTCCGGAGACCAGGTCGCGACCGCGGATCTCGGTGTGCTCGTCCTGGTCGAGGTCGTACGCGGAACCGATGGTGATCTTGATCTGTTCGGCGGTGCGCTCGCCCAGCAGGAGGCTGTACTCCTTCTTGATGTGCTGGATGATCGCGTTGTCCAGCTCGTCACCGGCGACCCGGATGGACTGCGCCGTGACGATTCCGCCGAGGGAGATCACCGCGACCTCGGTGGTCCCGCCGCCGATGTCCACCACCATGTTGCCGGTGGCCTCGTGGACGGGGAGCCCGGAGCCGATGGCGGCGGCCATGGGCTCCTCGATGATGTGCACCTGACGGGCACCCGCCTGGGAGGACGCCTCGATCACCGCGCGGCGCTCGACCCCCGTGATCCCCGAGGGCACGCAGACGACCACCCGGGGGCGGGCCAGATAGCGACGCTTGTGGATCTTCAGGATGAAGTAGCGGAGCATCCGCTCGGTGATCTCGAAGTCGGCGATCACCCCGTCCTTCAGCGGGCGCACGGCGACGATGTTGCCCGGGGTGCGCCCGATCATCTTCTTCGCTTCGGAGCCGACCGCGAGGATGCCACCGGTGTTGGTGTTGATCGCGACCACGGACGGCTCGTTGAGAACGATCCCCCGGCCCCTGACGTACACCAGCGTGTTGGCGGTCCCGAGGTCGACAGCCATGTCACGGCCGATGAACGACATGTTGTTCCCCAAGAGGATGCGTCTGGCCGCCCGGGCGGAGCACGTGAGTGCTCCTCAGGTCGGCGAGTGGGTGCTGTGTGGCGTGAAGGCTTCCATCGTAGTCTCGCCCGCACGGACACGGCGCGAGGGTCTTCGCCATTGTCAGCAGATGAATCACTGCCCCGCTATGGGGGACGTGCGGATGGAGCCACGCGTTCCCCCGATCGGCGCGCATATGTCCGCCCGGGGCCGGTTTCCCGTGGCGCGCCGCTGGTGGGAGCCGGAGTTCCGCTGACGCCACGTCAGGAGAATCCGTTACGCGAACGGGCCCGGACCGACGGTCCGGGCCCGGGCCAGGCCCCGGAGGATCAGACGAGATGGGGGAAGAAGATCTTCAGCTCCCGCTCGGCGGACTCCTCCGAGTCCGAGGCGTGGATCAGGTTCTCCCGGGTGACGGTGCCGAAGTCGCCCCGGATGGAGCCGGGCGCCGCCGCGATCGGGTCGGTGGGACCGGCCAGCGTCCGGATGCCCTCGATGACCCGCTCGCCCTCGACGACCAGCGCGACCACCGGACCGGAGGCCATGAACGCCACCAGCGGCTCGTAGAAGACCTTGCCCACGTGCTCGGCGTAGTGCTGCTCCAGGGTGGCCCGGTCCAGGGTCCGCAGCTCCAGCGCGGTGATGCGCCAGCCCGCCTTCCGCTCGACGCGGCCGACGATCTCGCCCACCAGACCGCGCTGCACGGCGTCGGGCTTGAGCAGGACGAGGCTGCGCTGGGTCATGGTGTGCGGCTCCTTCTACGACTTCTACGACCGGGTGTACGAGTGCTCAGAGGGTACAGGCACCCCACCGGAGCCCGTCACGCAGCGTCAGGCCCAGGGCTTGAGGCCGCCGCGGCCTCGTGGGCGGCCCAGCGCGCCTTGGCCTCGTCCACCTTCCGGCCGAAGTGGATCGACGCCCACCACAGCCCGCCGAAGACGATCCCGAGGACGAACATCATCGGGACGTAGATCCCGGCGACCACCAGCATGATCTGGAGCGCCCAGCCCATCCGGACGCCGCTCTCCTTGCCCACCAGGCCGCAGAGCAGCAGGCTCAGCGCCATCAGCGCCCCGCACACCGCCCACACCGTGGCGGCGGAGAGGTCGGGGTCCTTCATGGCGACGAGTCCGGCGAACCCGATCACGAAGAACTCGGCCAGCAGGGTGGACGAACAGAGGATCCGCACGGTCAGCCCCTCCCCAGGAGCAGCCGGGCGTCCCCGACGGTGAACACGGAACCGGTGACGAGGACTCCCCCGCCGGAGAACTCGCCCTCCTCCTCGGCGAGCGTGATCGCCGCCTCGATGGCGTCGTCCAGCCGGGGCTCCACCTGGACGCGGTCCTCCCCGAACACCTCCACGGCGATCGCGGCCAGCTCGTCGGCGGGCAGCGCGCGATGGGTGGAGTGCTGGGTGATCACGACCTCGGTGAAGACCGGCTCGAACGCCTCCAGCAGGCCCCGCACGTCCTTCTCCGCGCTGGTGCCGACCACGCCGATCAGCCGGCTGAAGCCGAACGCCTCGTCCAGCGACCCGGCGACCGCGCGGGCGCCCGCCGGATTGTGTGCGGCGTCCAGCACGACCGTCGGGGAGCGGCGGACGATCTCCAGCCGCCCCGGGGAGGTGACGGAGGCGAACGCCTTGCGGACGGCGTCCACGTCCAGCGGCCGGGAGTGCTGGGCTCCGACGCCGAAGAACGCCTCCACGGCGGCGAGCGCCACGGCCGCGTTGTGCGCCTGGTGGGCGCCGTGCAGCGGGAGGAAGACCTCCTCGTACTCGCCGCCGAGGCCGCGCAGCGTGAGCAGCTGCCCGCCGACGGCGACCTGGCGCGCCAGCACGCCGAACTCCAGGCCCTCCCGGGCCACGGTGGCGTTCGCCTCGACGGCCTTGCGCAGCAGCACCTGGCTGGCGTCCACCGGCTGCTGGGCCAGGATCACCGTGGCGTCGGGCTTGATGATCCCGGACTTCTCGGTGGCGATCTCGCCGGGCGTGCCGCCGAGGCGGTCGGTGTGGTCCAGGTCGATGGGGGTGACCACGGCCACCGAGGCGTCGATGACGTTGGTGGCGTCCCAGGTGCCGCCCATGCCGACCTCGACCACGGCGACGTCGACGGGGGCGTCCGCGAAGGCCGCGTACGCCATCCCGGTGAGCACCTCGAAGAAGGAGAGCCGGAAGTCCTGCTGGGTGTCGACCATCTCCACGTACGGCTGGATGTCCCGGTAGGTCTCCACGAACCGCTCGGGGGCGATCGGGGCGCCGTCCAGGCTGATCCGTTCGGTGATCGACTGGACGTGGGGGGAGCTGTAGCGGCCGGTGCGCAGGTCGAAGGCGCCGAGCAGTGCCTCGATCATGCGGGCCGTGGACGTCTTGCCGTTGGTGCCGGTGATGTGGATCGACGGGTAGGAGCGCTGGGGCTCGCCCAGGACGTCCATCAGCGCGGCGATCCGGGTGACCGACGGTTCGAGCTTGGTCTCGCCCCAGCGGGACGCCAGCTCGGTCTCGACCTCGCGCAGCGCGGCGTCGGTCTCCGGGTCCTCGGGGCGGCCGGGCAGGTCCCGCACGGGCGCGGCGCCCTGGGTGCGCAGGGTGCGGCTCCCCGCCTCGATCACCGCCAGGTCGGGGTCGCGGCCGGTCTCGGCCTCGACGATCTCGTCGAACTGGTCCGGGGCTTCCAGGGGGTCACGGTCCGGTTGGTCCGGGGGGAACTCGCTCACGGGGCCAGTCTACGGAGCGCCACCGACAGCGGCGCACCCGCCGCCCCGCCGCCGGGCCCGCCGCGTCCGGTCCGGCCGCGTCCGGTCCCGGGGCTGACGGGTCCCGGTGCCGACGGGTCCCGGTGCCGACGGTCCCGGACGGGCCGGAGCCCGGTCCGGTCGGGGTGACCGGGCCGGGCTCCGTACGGAGGGGCCGTGGGACGGCGTCCCGTTCGGACGCCGTCAGGCGGCCGGGAGGCGCTCCAGCTGGGCCTGGATGCGGGCGATGTCCTCGTCCGCCTTGGCGAGGCGGCCACGGATCTTGTCGACCACCTGGTCGGGCGCCTTGGCGAGGAACGCCTCGTTGCCGAGCTTGGCGTTGGCCTGGGCCTTCTCCTTCTCGGCGGCGGCCAGGTCCTTGGTGAGCCGCTTGCGCTCGGCGGCCACGTCGATGGTCCCCGAGAGGTCGAGGGCGACCTCCACCCCGGAGACCGGCAGGGTGGCGGTGGCGGCGAAGCCCTCGCCCTCCGGCTGGAGGCGGAGCAGCTGCCGGATCGCGGCCTCGTGGGGCGCGAGCGGCGAACCGTCGAGGGTGAGCCGCGCGGGCACCCGCTGGCCCGGCTGGAGGCCCTGGTCGGCGCGGAACCGGCGGACCTCGGTGATCAGCCGCTGGACGGCCTCGATCTCCCGCTCGGCCGCCGGGTCGCGGAAACCGCTGTCCTCGGGCCAGTCCGCGATCACCAGCGACTCGCCGCCGGTGAGGGTGGTCCAGAGGGTCTCGGTGACGAACGGCACCACCGGGTGCAGCAGCCGCAGCGTCACGTCGAGGACCTCGCCGAGGACCCGGCCGGAGACCCGGGCCGCCTCGCCACCGCCCAGGAACGTGGTCTTGGACAGCTCCACGTACCAGTCGAAGACCTCGTCCCACGCGAAGTGGAACAGCGCGTCGGAGAGCTTCGCGAACTGGTAGTCCTCGTAGAGGGCGTCGACCTCGGCGATGGTGGCGTTCAGCCGGGACAGGATCCACCGGTCGGCGGCGGACAGCTCCTCGGCGGGGGGCAGCTCGCCCTCGACCGTGGCGCCGTTCATCAGGGCGAACCGGGTGGCGTTCCAGATCTTGTTGGCGAAGTTGCGGGAGCCCTGCACCCAGTCCTCGCCGATCGGCACGTCCACGCCCGGGTTGGCGCCGCGCGCCAGCGTGAAGCGCAGCGCGTCGGAGCCGTAGGTGTCCATCCAGTCCAGCGGGTTGACCGCGTTGCCGAAGGACTTCGACATCTTCTTGCCGAACTGGTCGCGGACCATGCCGTGCAGCACGATCGTCTTGAACGGCGGGGTGCCGTCCATCGCGTAGAGGCCGAACATCATCATCCGGGCGACCCAGAAGAACAGGATGTCGTAGCCGGTGACGAGGATGGAGTTCGGGTAGAACTTCGCGAGGCTCTCGGTCTCCTCGGGCCAGCCGAGGGTGGAGAACGGCCAGAGGCCGGAGGAGAACCAGGTGTCGAGGACGTCGGTGTCCTGGTGCCAGCCCTCGCCGGTGGGCGGCTCCTCGTCGGGGCCGACGCAGACGACCTCGCCGTTCGGGCCGTACCAGACCGGGATGCGGTGCCCCCACCACAGCTGGCGGGAGATGCACCAGTCGTGGAGGTTGTCCACCCAGTCGAAGTAGCGCTTCTCCATCTCCCGGGGGTGGATGTCGACCTCGCCGCTGCGGACGGCGTCACCGGCGGCCTTGGCCAGCGGGGCGACCTTGACCCACCACTGGAGGGAGAGCCGGGGCTCGATGGTGGTCTTGCAGCGCGAGCAGTGCCCCACCGAGTGGCTGTACGGACGCTTCTCGGCCACGATCCGGCCCTCGGCGCGCAGCGCGGCGACGATGGCGCCGCGGGCCTCCAGCCGGTCCAGGCCCTGGAACGGGCCGGGGGTGGTGATCACGGCGTGCTCGTCCATCACCGTGACCGAGGGCAGGTCGTGGCGCTGGCCGATCTCGAAGTCGTTGGGGTCGTGGGCCGGGGTCACCTTGACGGCGCCGGTGCCGAACTCGGGGTCGACGTGCGCGTCCGCCACCACCGGGATGCGCCGGTCGGTGAGCGGCAGGGCGATCGTGCGGCCGACGAGGTGCCGGTAGCGCTCGTCGTCGGGGTGGACCGCCACGGCGGTGTCACCGAGCATGGTCTCGGCCCGGGTGGTCGCGACGACCAGGGAGTCCTCGCCCTCGCCGTAGCGGATGGAGACCAGCTCGCCGTCGTCGTCCTGGTACTCCACCTCGATGTCCGAGATGGCGGTGAGACAGCGGGGGCACCAGTTGATGATCCGCTCGGCGCGGTAGATCAGCTCGTCGTCGAAGAGCCGCTTGAAGATCGTCTGGACGGCCTTGGAGAGGCCCTCGTCCATGGTGAAGCGCTCCCGGGACCAGTCGACCCCGTCGCCGAGGCGGCGCATCTGGCCGGAGATCTGGCCCCCGGACTCGGCCTTCCACTGCCACACCCGCTCGACGAACGCCTCACGGCCCAGGTCGTGACGGGACTTGCCCTCCTTGCCCAGTTCCCGCTCGACGACGTTCTGGGTGGCGATGCCCGCGTGGTCCATGCCGGGCTGCCAGAGCGTCTCGTGGCCCTGCATGCGCTTGCGGCGGGTGACGGCGTCGATCAGGGTGTGCTCGAAGGCGTGCCCGAGGTGCAGGCTGCCGGTGACGTTGGGGGGCGGGATGACCACGGTGAACGGGGGCTTGTCGCTCTTGGCGTCGGCCTCGAAGTAACCGCGCTCCACCCAGCGCTCGTACAGCTTCCCCTCTACCTCGGCCGGCGCGTACTGGGTCGGCAGTTCGGTGCTGGGGCTCTGGTTCTGCTGCTGCGAGTTCTCGGTCACGGGCCCAGTTTAGAGGCGTCACGGTCCGGTGCAGAAACCACGGGTTCGGTAACGGTGCCGCCCCTCCCCTGCCCCCCTCCGGGGCGTTGCGTCAGGATGTCGGCAGCACATAAGCGTTCGGGGAGGACCTTCCATGAGCTACAACCAGCCGGGCCCGTACGGCGGCCAGCAGCCGCAGCAGCCGGGACCGTACGGCCAGTCGGGTCCCTACGGCCAGCAGCCGCAGCCCCCGCAGCCCGGCTACGGGTACCCGCAGCAGCCCGGGCAGGCCGCCGCCCCCCAGCCGGGGTACGGCTACCCCCAGCAGCCGGGGCAGCCCGGCCAGCCCGGTTACGGGTACCCCCAGCAGCCGGGCCAGCCCGGGCAGCCCGGTTACGGCTTCCCGGAGCCCCCGGTCCCGGCGGGCGGCAAGAAGAAGACCGGTCTGATCATCGGCGTGGCGGTGGCCGTGGTCGCGGCGGCCGCGCTCGGTGGCTACCTCGTCCTGAGCGGTGACTCGGGCGACTCGGGCCTGGCGGACGACGGGCCGCACAAGCTGACCACACCGGAGAAGGTGCTGGACGGCGCGTACACCCGGATGACCCCGGAGAAGGCCCCCGAGGACGCCTCCACCTCGGACAGCGCCAAGCAGCTGGCCAAGAGCGGGGTCACCGAGGCCAAGGCGGTCTCCGCGATGTACTCGACGGTGGACCTCACCCCGGGGGCCAAGCCCTCCCCCGAGCAGATCACCGCGTCCAAGGCGGTCACCTTCATGGGCCTCTACGGCAAGGTGAAGGACCCCGAGGGCGCCATCGACGCCTCCTTCGCAAGCATGACCAAGGAGAAGTCGGAGCAGATCAAGCTCGTCGGCGAGGTCAAGACGGTGAAGCCGAAGGGCGGCGACGGGGCCGTCTTCAAGTGCCAGCAGGCGCAGGCCAGGGACCAGGCGGGCGAGCTGGACACCCAGTACATGTGCATGTGGGCCGACTACAGCACCCTGGCGCTGGCGATCCCCGCCGAAAGCGGTAACGGCGTCTCCCTGAACGTCTCGGCCCAGGTGACGGCCGACCTCCGCGCGTCCATCCGCGTCAAGGAGTAACCCGCGTACGCGTGAGGCCCCGGACGACGAGGTGTCGTCCGGGGCCTCACGCGTGTGCTCGGGGGCCGTCGGGCCCTCTTCCGTCAGGCCGTCTTCTGCTCGCCGGAGCCCCGGCCCCGGGAGTCCCGGGGGATCAGGGTCGGGTTGACGTTGGAGTGGACGACCTCCGCCGTGATGACGACCCGGGCCACGTCCTTGCGGGACGGGACCTCGTACATCACCGGCATCAGCACCTCCTCCATGATGGCGCGCAGACCCCGGGCGCCGGTCTGGCGCAGGATCGCCTGGTCGGCGATGGCCTCCAGCGCGCCGCGCTCGAAGTCCAGCTCCACACCGTCCAGTTCGAACAGCCGCTGGTACTGCTTGACCAGCGCGTTGCGCGGCTCGACCAGGATCTGGAGCAGGGCCTCGCGGTCCAGGTTGTGCACCGAGGTGATGACCGGGAGCCGTCCGATGAACTCGGGGATCATCCCGAACTTCACCAGGTCCTCGGGCATGACGTCCTCGAACTGGTCCTTGGACTCCAGCTCCCGCTTGGAGAGGATGGTCGCCCCGAAGCCGATGCCCTTGGCGCCCGCCCGGGACTCGATGATCTTCTCCAGGCCCGCGAAGGCGCCGCCCACGATGAACAGGACGTTCGTCGTGTCGATCTGGATGAACTCCTGGTGCGGGTGCTTGCGTCCGCCCTGCGGGGGAACGGAGGCGGTGGTGCCCTCCAGGATCTTCAACAGGGCCTGCTGGACGCCCTCCCCGGAGACGTCGCGGGTGATCGACGGGTTCTCGCTCTTGCGGGCGACCTTGTCGATCTCGTCGATGTAGATGATGCCGGTCTCGGCCTTCTTGACGTCGTAGTCGGCGGCCTGGATCAGCTTCAGCAGGATGTTCTCGACGTCCTCGCCGACGTAGCCCGCCTCCGTGAGCGCGGTGGCGTCCGCGATGGCGAACGGGACGTTGAGCATCCGGGCGAGCGTCTGCGCGAGCAGGGTCTTGCCGGACCCGGTGGGACCGAGCAGCAGGATGTTGGACTTGCCCAACTCGATGGCGTCCTCACGCCCTTGGGCGCCCGCGCTCTCGCCCGCCTGAACGCGTTTGTAGTGGTTGTAGACCGCCACCGACAGAGCCTTCTTCGCGGCCTCCTGGCCGACGACGTAGCTCTCCAGGAACTCGTAGATCTCGCGGGGCTTGGGCAGTTCCTCCCAGCGCACCTCGCTCGTCTCCGCGAGCTCCTCCTCGATGATCTCGTTACAGAGGTCGATGCACTCGTCGCAGATGTACACGCCGGGACCTGCGATGAGCTTCTTGACCTGCTTCTGGCTCTTGCCGCAGAACGAGCACTTGAGCAGATCGCCGCCGTCACCGATGCGTGCCACGAGGTGCTTCCCCTTCGCCTGGGAGACGGCTCGTGCGAGCGTCTCCTGGTGCCTCATATTCGACGGTACCTTGCCGGGCCCCCCGTTCGGGCCCCCCTTGGCGTGGTTCGCGTCGTCTCCCGTGAACTCGTGGGAACGCGCGGGAGACGGAACGTGTCACGCCAAGGGGCAGCAAATCATGCCGTGGCGGGATCAGACGACCTTGGAGTTGTTCATCTTCCGGGTGGAGATGATCTGGTCGACGAGCCCGTACGCCAGGGCGTCCTCCGCCGTGAGGATCTTGTCGCGCTCGATGTCCTCGCGGATCTTCTCGATCGGCGTGGTGGAGTGCTTGGCCAGCATGTCCTCCAGCTGGGCGCGCATCCGCAGGATCTCGTTCGCGGCGATCTCCAGGTCGGACACCTGACCGCGGCCCGTCTCACTGTACGGCTGGTGGATCAGCACCCGCGCGTTCGGCAGGGCCATGCGCTTGCCGGGGGTGCCGGCGGCGAGCAGGATCGCGGCGGCGGAGGCGGCCTGCCCCATGCACACCGTCTGGATGTCCGGCTTCACGAACTGCATGGTGTCGTAGATCGCCGTGAGCGCCGTGAACGAGCCGCCGGGGCTGTTGATGTACACGGAGATGTCACGGTCGGGGTCCATCGACTCCAGGCACAGCAGCTGCGCCATGACGTCGTTGGCGGAGGCGTCGTCGATCTGGACGCCGAGGAAGATCACCCGCTCCTCGAAGAGCTTCGCGTACGGGTCGTACTCGCGCACGCCCTGCGAGGTGCGCTCCACGAAGCGCGGGATGACGTAACGGGATTCGGCGCGGGGGCCGGTGTACTCGGCCTCCGTGCGGGCGTAGAGGCCGCGGCCGGGGAAGTCGTTCATGTAACTCTCCTGAGGGGCGCTGGGCGCGGTGACGGTCGGCTGGAGGGCTCTTGCGGGGCCGGGGTGGATCCGGCTCAGGCCGCCCCGGTGCCCCCGCCGCCCGGCATGCCCGCCGCGGTGGGCATGATGTCGTCGATCAGGCCGTACTCCTTGGCCTCGATCGGGTCGAACCAGCGGTCGCGGTCCGAGTCGCGGGTGATCTGCTCGACGGACTGCCCGGTGTGGAACGAGGTCAGCTCCGCCATCCGCTTCTTGGTGTGCAGCAGCCGCTCGGCGTGGATCTTGATGTCCGAGGCGGAGCCCGCGAGGCCCGCGGACGGCTGGTGGATGAGGATCTCGGCGTTCGGGAGGGCGAAGCGCTTGCCCGGGGTGCCCGCGCTGAGCAGGAACTGCCCCATCGAGGCCGCCATGCCCATGGCGATGGTCACCACGTCGTTCTTGATGTACTGCATGGTGTCGTAGATCGCCATGCCCGCGGTGATGGAGCCACCGGGGCTGTTGATGTAGAGGTAGATGTCCTTGTCCGGGTCGGAGGCAAGGAGCAGCAGCTGCGCGGTGATCTTGTTCGCGATGTCGTCGTCGACCGGCTGGCCGAGGAAGATGATCCGCTCGTTGAGCAGCCGGTTGTAGACCTGGTCGCCGAGGCCACCACCGAAGGAGGGCTCGCCGGCGGCGGAGGGCATCAGATTCGTCACGTATCCACCTGCTCGTCTTACGACGGCGCCGGGCCGTCTCACGTCTTCTGCTGGGGCACGGGACCCCGCGCTGCGCCGCGTCGCGGCGGGTACGGGGCTCCCCTGCCCTCGTCTTCATGGACCCTAACGCGATGGGGGCCGGGGGCCATCCCGCATGAGGAACTGTTCGCTGTCAGCGCAGGTCGCCGACGCCGGACGGGCGGCGGGCGCCGAGGGCCGGGCGGGCGGGGCCGGGCGCCCGGGGGCGGGGGCGGTGGAGGGGCGGGGGGACGCCGGGGAAGCGGGGTCCGGGACTCGGGGGAAGCCGCCCGGGGGCACGGGGGAAGCGGGTCCGGGGACGCCGGGGAAGCGGGGTCCCGCCCTCGGGGGAACGGGCCGGGGAAGCGGGTCCCGCGCTCGGGGGAAACAGGCCAGCGGCGGGTGGGGGAAGCGGGTCCGGGGCGCGGGCGGTGGGGGGCGCGAGGGGGTGGGGACGGGGAGGGTCCGCAAGGGTGTGCGAGGGGGTGGGCGGTGGAGCACCCCGAGGGAGTACGGGCGTGGAGGGCCCGCAGGGGGCGGGGGTGCGAGGGGGTGGGGGTGCTAGGGGGTGGGACGGCGGAAGGGCCCGGAGGCGCGGGTGCGCTTCCGGGCCCTTCTCGGTGCCGGGTGGGTCAGGACTCCTTGGGGGCGTCCTCGTCGGCGGCCTCGACCGTCTCGGTCGCCTCGGCGGCCTCGTCGGTGTCGGCGTCGTCCTCGTCGTCCAGGTCGACAACCTCGCCGTTGGTGTCCTTCACGGTGGCGGCCTCGACCACGACCGCGAGGGCCTTGCCGCGGGCGACCTCGCCGACCAGCATCGGGACCTGGCCGCCCTCGACGACGGCCTGGGCGAACTGGTCGGGGGACATGCCGGAGGAGGCCGCGCGCCGCATGAGGTGCTCGGTGAGCTCCTCCTGGTTGACGTTCAGCTTCTCCTTGCTGACCAGCTCGTCCAGGACGAACTGGGTCTTGATGCCCTTGACCGCGGCGGTCTTGGTCTCGTCCTCGAACTCCTCGGCGGTCTTGCCCTGGATCTCCAGGTACTTGTCGAGGGAGAGGCCCATCTGACCGAGCTGGTGGTGCTCGAGGTTGTGCTTGCGGGTGTTGATCTCGTCCTCGAGCAGCTTCTCGGGGACGGGCACCTCGACCAGTTCGAGCAGCTTCTCCAGGACCCGCTCCTGGGCCTGGGTCGCCTGGTCGTACTGCTTCATGTTCTCCAGGCGCTTGCGGCTGTCCGCGCGCAGCTCCTCGAGGGTGTCGAACTCGGAGGCGAGCTGGGCGAAGTCGTCGTCCAGGCCGGGGAGTTCACGGGCCGCGACCTGGGTGACCTTGACGGTGACCTCGGCGTCCTTGCCCTCGGCGGAGCCGCCCTTGAGCTGGGAGGTGAAGGTGGCCTCGCCACCGGCCTCCAGGCCCGTGACGGCCTCGTCGATGCCGTCCAGCAGCTCGCCGGAGCCGATCGTGTAGGAGACGCCGTCGGCGACGCCGTCCGCGAGGACCTCGCCGTCGACCTTGGCCTCCAGGTCGATCGTCACGACGTCGCCGTCGGCGGCGGCGCGCTCGACCGGGGAGGTGGAGGCGAACCGGCCGCGCAGCTCCTCGACGGCCTTGTCGATGTCGGCGTCGGTGACCTCGATCGCGTCGACCTCGACCTCGATGCCCGAGTAGTCGGGGATCTCGATGGTCGGGCGGACGTCGACCTCGGCGGTGAAGTTCAGCGTCTCGCCGTCCTTCAGCTCCGTGATGTCGACCTCGGGCTGGCCGAGGACGTTCAGCTCGGCCTCGTTGACCGCCTCGGTGTAGAACTTCGGAAGCGCGTCGTTGACGGCCTCCTCCAGCACGGCACCACGGCCGAAGCGCTGGTCGATGACCCGGGCGGGGATCTTGCCCTTGC
Source organism: Streptomyces sp. JNUCC 64 (assembly GCF_054484115.1). NCBI lineage: Bacteria > Bacillati > Actinomycetota > Actinomycetes > Kitasatosporales > Streptomycetaceae > Streptomyces > Streptomyces sp. JNUCC 64. The sequence goes on along the minus strand of NZ_CM137015.1, from coordinate 5,718,581 downwards.
GGAAGCCCTTCACCGTGACCTGCTGGTTGATCTTCTTGTACGCCGCGTCGAGGCTGGGCTTGAGCTCCTCGAAGGGCACCTCGACAGTGAGCCGAACCCGGGTCGGGTTCAGGGTCTCCACGGCGCTCTTCACGGTTCGGTCTCCTTGTGGCTGACTTCTCTGGTGTCTACCGGGCCGCTCCCGGAACGGGGAGCCTCGGCACAGTGGCGGCCCTGAGAGACGTACGTGTGCGTGTACAGAGCTGTCGCCGTCCTCTGGGACGGCACAGTGCTGCGTACAAAACGTGCGGACACACGGGCGCGCAGTATGCATAGTAGCCGCAGGCGAGACACCGCCCCAAAGGCGATCTTCGCGTGGTCGGGGTGGCGGGATTTGAACCCACGGCCTTCCGCTCCCAAAGCGGACGCGCTACCAAGCTGCGCCACACCCCGTCGGTGCGACACGAAGGGTACATGCCCGCAGGCCGCGGGACCTCAGCATTTCCCGGGGTGGCGCGGCACGGGGAAAGCGGTGTGCGACCAGGGCTCCCGACCCGCTAGGATGCTGCCCGTGCCCAGGTCCACGACCTGCGGTGCGACCGTGCGGGCGTAGCTCAATGGTAGAGCCCTAGTCTTCCAAACTAGCTACGCGGGTTCGATTCCCGTCGCCCGCTCCAGACGGTGTGCGGAGCCGGTACCGACAGGTGTTCCTGTCGGTACCGGCTCCGCCGCGTTTCACGGCTCGTTCACGGGGCGGAGGGCTGCCTCACGGCACGGCCGTGACGTCCGGGGCACGGCGTGTCACCGGGGGTGGGCGTGTCGCCGGGACCGGGCCGGGCACGGGGCGGACGGGGCTCGCGGGGGCAAGGGCCGCGACGGGGACCCGGGGGGGGACGCCGGGCGGGCTCAGGGGGTGATCGAGGCGACCGAGTCGCCGACCGCGTCGAGGAAGCCCTGGATCTCGTCGGCCATGCCCGTCGAGGCGAGGAAGAAGCCGAAGAGGACCGCGACGACGGCGGGGCCTCCCTTGAGCGACCCCCCGCGTATCAACACCACGAGGATGATGGCCAACAGCAGTACCACTGATAGCGAGATGGCCACTCTGATCACACACCCTCGGTCGGTTCCGCTCCGGATGGACGCGCGGTCTCGCACACCCCACCAGAACCATGGTGCCACCAACGGGCGCCGACCATGCGGCCCATGACGGATCGTCCAGCGCGGGGGCGTCCGGGAGGGCGCGCGGGACGGGACGCGACCCACCGGCCGGTGGGAGCCGACAAGGGCCGCGGAGGTGGTACGGGCGGGGGCCGTGACGGCGGCGAGCAGGGCTTCCGCGTGGGGCGCCGGGAGCCGGAGGACGGCCCGGTCCGGGGAATTCCACTGACCGCCGTCGGGGAATTCCCGGCCGTGGTTTCACCGTTCCGAACGGTTTGTTCGCGGCTTTTCCGCATTGTCGCCGGGAACACGGTGACGGGGATCACCGAAGGCGGCCGGAGGGCCGCCCGACCTCCACCCGGACAGGTCACCCTCTGCGCCATTGGGACATTCCGGCAACGTCACCCGCGAGTGTTACGCCCCGCTTAAGACGGGATAAAGGGTATATAGGGGTCAACTGCATGGTCGGGGCGATGACTTCGGGAGCCTGGTGGGGGGATTGTTGAACAGTGGGTGCTTCCGCTATTACGGGGTACGCGCCGACCATGGGCCGATTTCGACAGGACGCGGTACGGCAAACGTCAGGTGTCGTTTCACCCCATGCCGTCCCCGACGCTAAGGTTCCTCAAATGTTTCCCACTGCCCTGCCCCACGCGCGTGCGGTGCGGTCGCGGATCGTCTCCCCCGGCTCTTGGTGGGAGGATCTGTGACCAACTCGCTGCGGCCGATCGGCCGTCATTCGGTACCGCTCCCGCCGCTCGCCGATCCGCCCGCCACCGGCGCGCCGACCGACCGCACGGGCACGTCCGCGCGGCCCGGTCCGCACGGCCCCACCGGAGCGCACTCCCTCGGTGACCTCGCCGACGGGGTGCCCACCCCCCGCTCCCGGCGCGCCGACGCCCCGTTGGCGGCCCCCGGTCCGCCGGGCCCCGACGGCGGACCCGCCAAGCAGCGCGACCCCTTCTTCGACAACGCCAAGTACCTGGCCGTCGTCCTGGTCGCGATGGGCCACTCCTGGGAGCCGCTGACCGGACAGAGCCGGACGGCGCTGGCGCTCTACCTCTTCGTGTACACCTTCCACATGCCCGCGTTCATCCTCATCTCGGGCTACTTCTCGCGGGGCTTCGACATGACCCCCGGGCGGGTGCGGAAGCTGCTCACCACGGTGGTGGCGCCGTACGTCGTCTTCGAGATCGCCTACACCTTCTTCAAGCGGTGGGCGGACGACGACCCCGGGCACAAGCTGAGCCTGCTCGACCCCTGGTACCTGACCTGGTTCCTGATCGCGCTGTTCGTCTGGCGGGTCTCCACCCCCCTGTGGAACGTGGTGCGCTGGCCGGTGCCGATCGCCCTCGGCATCGCCGCGCTCGCCTCGGCCGCCCCCAGCATCGGCAACGACTTCGACCTCCAGCGGGTGCTGCAGTTCATGCCGTTCTTCGTCATCGGCCTGTGCATGCGGCCGGAGCACTTCCAGTTGTTCCGGCGCCGCGAGGTGCGGCTGCTGTCGGTGCCGGTCATGGCCGCCGCGCTGGTCACCGCCTGGTGGGCGGCGCCCCGGATGGAGGTCGACTGGCTGTACCACAGCAACAGCGCCCAGGAGCTGGGCTTCGCCTGGTGGATCGGCCCCCTCATGACCTTCGCGCTGTTCGGCTGCTCGATGGCGCTCACCGCCTGCTTCCTCTCCTGGGTGCCGCGCCGCCGGATGTGGTTCACCGCGCTCGGCGCGGGCACCCTGTGCGGCTATCTGCTGCACGGCTTCCTGGCCAAGGGCTCCCGCTTCTGGGGCTGGTACGAACCGGCGTGGGTGCACAGCCCCCTCGGCCAGGTCTTCGTGACGCTGGTCGCGGGCGCCGCCGTCACGGTGATGTGCACCCCGCCCTTCCGCCGGGCGCTGCGCTTCGTGCTGGAGCCCGAGCTCAAGTGGGCGATGCGGCGGGACGCCTCCGGCCGACGCCGCCGGGCCCGCCACGCGGCACGCTGACGCCTGTTCGACGGGGCGGGTGCCCGGCTCAGCGCCGGGCACCCGCCCCGCCGCCGTTCCGTCGCGCGGGAGCCCGTCGCGCGGTCAGTGCGGTGGGAGGCCCAGGAGGGTGCGCATCGCGGCGTACTTGCGGGTCAGCCGGTCCCGGGTGGGGGCGTCCAGGACGGCGAGCCGGGCGGGGTCGGCGTTGTGCGCCAGGTCGGCCTCCTTCACCAGTCGCGCCCCCGGGGTGTCGAGAATCCGCCGGGCGTACCCCTCCGGTGGCTCCCCCGGCCGCTTGGTGAGGGCGAGGACGATCGCCTTGGTGCGGGGGGTGAGCGCCGCCCCGGCCAGCCACTCCTCGCTCAGGGCACCGTCCTCGATCGCGTCGTGCAGCCAGGCCGCGGTGAGCTGGTCCCGGTCGCCGCACCGGGCCCGTACCCCTTCGGCGACCGCCCTCAGGTGCTCCGCGTAGGGGCGGCCCGCCTTGTCGGTCTGGCCCTCGTGGGCCGCGCGGGCCAGGGACCCGACCTCGTCCGGGGTCAGTACGGGCGGTGCGGCGGGGTCCGTCCCCCGGGGTGTCTCGGTCATGGGTCGAGTGTGGCCGGACACCCCGGGGGACGCTACGCCGCCCCGTGCGGGGAGCGGAGCACCGCCCGGGCGGGCAGGGCCGTCGCCCCGAGGCCCAGGACGACCGCCGCGCCCACCAGCGAGCCGTACACCGCCGGGGGTATGTAGACGCCTTCCCCGGTGACGCCACGGACCAGGGGGACCAGGGTCAGCAGGGCGATGGCGCTGCCGAGGACCACTCCGGCGGCGGCGACGAGCAGCGCCTCCCAGCGGATCATGCGCAGCACCTGGCGGCGGGTGGAGCCGATGAGCCGCAGGGTGCCCAGTTCGCGGCGGCGGTCGAGGACGGTCATCACCAGGGTGTTGGCGGTGGCGACGGCGGCGAACCCACCGAGGACGGCGGCCATCAGCCGGTTGGCCCAGGCGTTCAGCTCCCGCTCGACGGAGGTGGCCGCCGTGTGGCCGTCGCCGTCGAGGACCGTTCCCTGGGCGGCGAGCGCCTGGGGGGTGCCGCCCTTGACCCACAGTTCGGTGGCGGACGGATCGGTGACGTGCGGCGCCACGTCCGAGCGGACCATGGTGACCTCGGCGAGGCCGAGGCCGTGGGCGTAGGTGGCGACCACCTCGAAGGCCGCCTCGGTGCCGTCCGGGAGGCACAGCCGCAGGCGTTCGCCGACCCGGGTGCCGACGGCGTCCGCGAGGCGGGTGTCGAGGGCGATCCGGCCGGGGCCGAGGGACAGCGCGCCCTCACGGACGCCCAGGTCCTGGACGGCCCGCAGGGCTCGGGGGGTGCCGTCGACGGCCTGGGTCGACGCGGTGCGCAGCAGGGAATCCACGCCCGAGCCGGTGGGGATCAGCACCGCGGTACGGGTCAGGCCCACGGCGGCCGTCACTCCGGGGACCTCGGCGGCCCGGGCCGCCGCGCCGGGGGCGAAGCCGCCCGCCACGGGGCGCACCACGTGGTCGGCGGTGACCCCGGCGGTCTGCTGGCGGACGGTCGCCCGGTCCTGGCTGGAGTGCAGGAACAGCAGGGTCGAGGCGAAGGAGACGGCGAGGACGATCGGGGTGATCGCGGAGGCCAGCCGACGGGCGTTGGTGCGGGAGTTGGCGGCGGCCAGGGAGCCCGCCGCCCCCGCGCCGCGCATCGGCAGCCCGATCAGTACGGCGCAGGCGCGGGCCACGAGCGGGCCCAGCAGCCCCACGGCGACCATCAGGAGCATGACGACGCCCAGGGCGGCGTTGGCCGCGTCCTCCCCCGCCGTGGACCCCGCGACGGCGGCGAGGGCGATCCCGCCGCCCGCCGCGGCGACGCCCAGGGCGAGGCGGATCCAGCCGGGGCGGGAGCGTTCCACTGCGGCCTGGGCGAGGGCCTGGCCGGGGCGGAGCCGGGAGGGGCCACGGGCGGCGGCCCAGCCCGCGACGAGCCCGGTGCCGACGACGGCCACCACGGCCGCCAGCGGCGGCAGCGGGGAGAGGGTGAGGTCGAGGTTCCGGGGGATCGCGCCCTTCTCCTGGAGCTGGCCGAACCACCAGGTCGCGAGGGCGATCCCGGGCAGCGAGCCGAGCGCTCCGGCGAGCGGCGCCACCATCAGGGTCTCCGTGGCGATGGCGCGGCGCACCTGGCGCGGGGTGGTGCCGATGGCGCGCAGCAGCGCGTACTCACGGGCGCGCTGGACGACGGAGAGGGCGACGGTACCCGCCGCCGTGAAGACGGCGATCATGGTCGCGGTGCCGCCGAAGGAGGCTCCGATGCCGATGAGCGTCTCCGCCGCGTCGTCGACCCGGGTCTCCTCGACGGCTCCCCGGTCCTCGCCGGTGTGGACCTGGGCGCGGGTGCCGAGCGCCGCGCGGACGCGGTCCTCCAGCACTGCGGTGGAGACCCCGGCCTCGGGGAGGACGGCGATGGCGTCGACCCGGTCCGGGCGGCCGGCGGCCCGGCGGGCCTCGGTGTCGTCGAACCAGGCCGTGGGGGCGGCTCCGGCGGCCTCGACGAGGGCGGAGACGCGGAAGACGCGGGTGCCGTCGGCGGTGTGCAGGGTGACGCGGTCGCCCACGGCGGGCGGGGCGTTGTCGGCGGTCCGGACGGGGCCGCCGGTGGTGAGCGCCACTTCGCCCGGGGCGGGGGCCTCGCCCCGGGCGGGCCGCTCTCCGGTGAAGGCGGTGGCGCCCCAGCCGTGGCCGGTGAGGGCGGCCCGCTCGGTGCGGACGGGGAAGGTGACGTCCCCGACGGCGGCGCGAACGCCGGGGACCGCGGCGGCCTTCCGTACCAGGGCGGCGTCGAGGCGGGCCCGGTCGGGGACCGGGGCGCCGTTGTCGACGCGCTCGCCCGTGGGGTCCTGGACGCGGTGGTGGGCCTTCTGGTCGGCGGCGGCGACCACCGGGGCGTCGGCGTAGCGGGCGGGCGGGACGGAGGCGCGCAGTCCCGTCTCCAGCAGGATGCCGCAGGCGCTGACGATCATCGCGGCCATGAACAGGGCGATGAACGTGCCCGCGAAGGCGGAGGGGCGGAAGCGGAGGGCGGCGCGGGCGAGTCCGTTGGCGCGCATCAGGCCACCGCTCCGGCGGGACGGCGGGAGTGGGCGATGAGCCGGGTGAGGCGGTCGGCGATGACCGGGGCCGGGGCTCCGGTCAGCTCGTCGGTGATCGCGCCGTCGGCCAGGAAGAGGACGTGGTCCGCCCAGGCGGCGGCGGTCGGGTCGTGGGTGACCATGACGACGGTGGCTCCGGAGCGGTCCACCGCGGTGCGCAGCAGGCTCAGGATCTCGCTGGCCGTGGTGGTGTCCAGGGCTCCGGTGGGTTCATCGGCGAAGATCACGTCGGGGCGGGTGACCAGGGCGCGGGCGACGGCCACCCGCTGCTGCTGGCCGCCGGAGAGTTCGGCGGGGCGACGGCGGCCCTTGTCCCCGAGGCCCACCTGGTGGAGGACGGCGGCGGCCCGGTCGGGGTCGGGGCGCCGGCCCGCGAGGCGCAGGGGCAGCGTCACGTTCTGCTCGACCGTCAGGGACGGGAGCAGGTTGAACGACTGGAAGACGAAGCCGAGCCGGGCGCGGCGCAGCTCCGTCAGCGCGTCCTCGCCGAGCGCGGTGATGTCGGTGCCCGCGAGCCGGACCGTGCCGCCGGTGGGGCGGTCGAGGCCCGCCGCGCACTGGAGGAAGGTGGACTTGCCGGAGCCGGAGGGGCCCATGACGGCGGTGAAGCCGCCGTGCGGCAGGGCGAGGTCGATGCCGCGCAGCGCGTGGACCGGGGCGGTCCGTCGTCCGCCGTAGCTGCGGTGCACTCCGCTCAGTTCGACGGCCCAGGTGGTGGGGGCGGGGGCGGAGGACCGGGTGGTCCGCTTGCTGCGCAGGGCCATGACGGGGGATGCCTCTCGTGGATCCGTGCGGGCTTCTTCCGGGCCGCGCTTCGATGCTTCGAACGTACGGATTGCGCAGGTCGGAGCGGAATGAGGACCGCCGCACAACCGGGGTGGGGTTGTCCCCACCCCGGTGGGTGGGGTGCGCCCCGCCGGGGCGGGAACGCCCGCCGGACGCCGGGGCGACGCCCCACCGGTGTGGGGAACGTCCCGCCGGACGCCGGGGCCGGGGCCGGGGAGGGCGCATGCCGTCCGGCTGCTTCGCCGGACCGTCCGCCGTCGAGGCGTCGGACGACACGGACGGGCCGCGGAACGGGACGCGTCGGGGGCGGACCGTCGGCCGCACGGCTCCCGGGCCTTCCGTCACTCGGACGGGCAGGCGAGCGGGGCATCTCGGCGCGGGCAGCGCGGGCAGCGCGGGCAGCGCGGGCAGCGCGGGCAGCGCGGGCAGCGGGACCCTGGGTCACGCGGGTCGGGAGGCCGACGGTCCGGGTTCGCGGAGGCCGGGCGCGGGGAGCCCGGCATGGGGGCTGACCCTCATCTCCGCGCCGGGGAACGCTTTCCACGTCAATCCTTCGATAACCTAACTATTGACGCCTTCTTGACGCCCCGCCGCGTCGCCCTCACGCGTCACCCCGTTCCGCACACCGGTCCCGCACCGGTTCCCGCACGGAGGAGGAAGCCCATCGGACACGCAGACACCCTGATCGCCATGGGCGGCGCGTTCCTCGCCGCCGCGGTCCTGGCACGGCTGGGAGGCCGTATCGGACTGCCCACCATCCCGCTCTTCATCCTCGCCGGGATACTCCTCGGCCCCCACACCCCCGGCATCGTGCTCGTCGCCGACCCGCACGACCTGGAGATGCTCTCGGCGCTCGGCCTGGTGCTGCTCCTCTTCTACCTCGGTCTGGAGTTCCACCTCGACGACCTCAAGACGGGCGGCCGCAGGATGGCCCTCGCCGGGGGCGTCTACCTCGCCCTGAACGTGGGCGCCGGACTCGGCTTCGGCTTCGCGCTCGGCTGGGGCACCTCCGAGGCGCTCGTCCTCGCCGGGGTGCTCGGCATCTCGTCGTCCGCGATCGTCACCAAGGTGCTCGTCGACACCGGACGGCTGGGCAACCCGGAGACCCGGCCGATCCTCGGCATCATCGTGGTCGAGGACGTCTTCCTCGCCCTCTACCTGGCCGCGCTCCAGCCCATCCTGTCCGGCGCCGACAGCCTCGCCGCCGCGGCGGCCGACGCGGGCAAGGCGTTCGCCTTCCTGCTCGTCCTCGCGCTCGCCGCCCGGTACGGCACCCGGGTCGTGGGCCGGCTCTTCGCCACCAAGGACGACGAGCTGCTGGTCATCTCGTTCCTGGGGGCCGCCGTGCTGGTCGCCGGGGTCTCCGAGTGGTTCGGGGTCGCCGACGCGATCGGCGCGTTCATGGTCGGCCTGATGCTCGGCAGCACCACCTCGGGGGAGCGCGTCCGCACCCTGGTGCATCCGCTGCGGGACGCCTTCGGGGCCATCTTCTTCTTCGCCTTCGGGCTCTCCATCGACCCCGGTGACCTGCCGGTCGTGCTGTGGCCGGTGCTCGCCGCCGTCTTCCTGACGCTGCTGATGAACGTCCTCGCCGGGGTGGGCGCGGCACGGCTGTACGGGTTCGGTCCCGGGCCCGCCGCCAACATCTCCACGACGCTCCTCGCGCGCGGGGAGTTCGCGCTGATCCTCGCCACGATGGCGGCGGGGGCCGGGCTGGACGAGCGGTTGTCGCCGTTCATCGCCGGATACGTGCTGCTGCTCGCCGTGCTCGGGCCGCTGGCCGCCGGACGGTCGCACTGGCTGGCCCGGCTGCTGCCCGGCGGGGCGCTCCCGGGGGCAGCAGCCCCTGACCCGGCCCCGTCCCGGGGGCCGGACCCGTCCGCTGACGCGGTCGCGGTCACCCTCGTCGACGTGCCGTCGGAGCGGGCCCGTTCAGGGGTCCACGCGGAGACCCGGCACTGAGGTCCCGCGTCACCGGGCGCGTCCCGGAACTCTCCGGACCCCTCCGGAGGGTTCCGGATCCCTCACGGGTTCACGGGCCACCCGGGTCCGTCGTCACCGGGGACGCCCCTCCCCCGCCCCCGAACGCCGCCGTGGCCGCCCGTCACGGCGGCGTTCGGCGTCCACGCGGACGGTCCCGGCCCCGGCGGCCCCAACCGGGACCTCCCGCCCGGGCCAGGCCGTCACCCGGACGGCTTGTTCCAGGGCGCTCCACCGGCGCTCCAGGGCACTCCCGGAAGGCCGGTCAGAGCCCGGCTCCGGCCCCGGGTGGCTCACCCGGCCCCGTCCGGTCCGCCCGGCCCCGTCAGGATGGCCAGGCGCGGACGGCCAGGCGCGGACGGCCGGGCCCGGTCAGCCGGGTACCTGGGTGTCCCGGGAGATCAGCAGCAGCGCCCGGTCGTCGTTGACGTCCCGGGCCACCGCCTCGATGAGGTGCCAGGCCGCGCCCCGGAAACCGCCCGCCACATAGCGGTCGGCCTCGCCGGTGAGCCGGTCGATGCCCTCGTCCAGGTCCCGTTCCGAGGTCTCCACCAGGCCGTCCGTGAAGAGCATCAGCACGTCGCCAGGGCGCAGGGTGCCCTTGAGGGGGTCGAACTGGGCGCCGTCGTAGACCCCGAGCAGCGGGCCCTCCGGGGCCTTCTGCTCCCAGCGGCCGGAACCGGCGGACCACTGGAGGCCCGGCGGATGGCCCGCCGAGAACAGCTCGTAGTCGCCGGAGTCGAGGTCGAGCACCAGATGGATGGAGGTCGCGAAGCCCTCGTCCCAGTCCTGGCGCAGCAGATAGCCGTTGGCGGCGGTGAGGAAGTCGTGCGGCGGCAGCGAGCCGAGGAGGCCGCCGAAGGCCCCGGAGAGCAGCAGCGCGCGGGAGGCCGCGTCCATGCCCTTGCCGGACACGTCGGTGAGGACGACCTCCAGGGTGCGGCCCCCCTGGGTGCGGGCGGCCACCACGAAGTCGCCGGAGAAGGACTGGCCGCCCGCGGGGCGCAGCGCCATCTCGCGGTGCCAGCCGCGCGGCAGCGACGGCAGCTTGCTCTGCACCCGGATGCGTTCGCGCAGGTCGAAGAGCATGGTGCCGCCGCGTCGCCAGGGCACGCCGACCCGGCTGCGGAACTGGGCGATGAGCAGCCCGGTGAAGCCGCAGGCGGCGACGACGAGGACCACTCCGGGCGTCACCCGGGCCGGGCCCTCGCCGTAGGGGCCGAGGCGCACCGACTCCACGATGAGGGCGGTCGCGGCGGCGGCGTACAGGGCGAGCAGGCTCGCCGGGCGCAGCAGCAGTCCGCCCGCGACGATCGGCAGCACCAGGGCCGCCGGGGAGAACCAGAGGGAGTTGGTGAGCGTGCCCGCGGCGATCAGCGGCACCGTGAGCAGCAGGCCCACCAGGGCCATCCAGTCGGATCCGTCGCCCCGGAAGTAGTCGACACCGGATTTGCGCACGCCGACACGGACCCGGTGAAGCCGCTTCTTCATCCGGGCCGGGAACCGCTCCGCCGCTGTCCGTCGTCGTGCCATCGCAGGTGGACCCTATCCAGCGCGCCGGTGCGGGCGCACGACTGGCCCCTCCCGGCGCTCGGTCGGGATCAGCGAGAACACAGTGAACCCCCCTGTTCAAGTAGGCCGTCGCACGGCCGGTTCCGCCCTCCGCGCGGGCCCGGCGGGACGAGCGGAAATCGGTTCGCTCATCCTGCTTCGCCCTGATAGTCATGTCTACATGACGACAGGGCCACGGGTGCTGCTACCGGACGACTGGGATGTGTGGTACGCCACACTGGAGCGGGCGTTCGGGGGCGTGCCACAGGCTCCCGAGGAGCTCGCGCTGTGGCGGGACCTCATCGAGACGGAACGTTCCCTCGCGGTGTGGGAGGGCGAGCGCTGCGTCGGGACGGCGGGGGCGTTCAGCTTCCGGATGACCGTGCCGGGCGGCTCCCCGGTGCCCACGGCGGGCGTCACCATGGTCAGCGTGGCCGCCACGCACCGGCGGCGCGGGGTGCTGACCTCACTGATGCGACGGCAGTTGGACGACGTCCGGGCCCTCGGTGAACCGCTCGCGGTGCTGACCGCGTCCGAGCCCGCGATCTACGGCCGCTTCGGGTACGGCGTGGGGACGTACCAGTTGGCCGCGACGATCGACACCGCCCGGGTGCGGCTTACGGTCCCGCCGGGCCCCGACGCCCCGGTGCTGCGGTTCGCGGACCCGGCGGAGGTCGCCGACGCCTGCGAGGCGCTGTACGCGCGACGGGTGCCCGAGCGGCCGGGGATGCTGGCGCGGGGTCCGCACTGGGAGCGGAAGCCGCTGCTGGACCCGGAGTCGGAGCGGGGCGGCGGGTCCCCGTTGCAGTGCGTGGTCGCCGAACGGGACGGCGAGCCGGTCGGGTACGCGCGCTTCCACACCAAGCCGGAGTGGAGCGTTCAGGGGCCGGACGGCACGGTGACGCTGCGGGACCTGGAGGCGGTGGAACCGGCGGCCTACGCGGCGTTGTGGCGGTTCCTGTTCGAGATCGACCTGACCTCGACGCTCCACGTCCGCAACTCCCCGGTGGACGACGCGTGGCAGTACCTGGTGTCCGACGTCCGGCGCTGCCAGCCGACCACGCGGGACGCGCTGCACGTGCGGCTGGTGGACGTGGGCGCGGCGCTGGCGGCGCGGACCTACCGGGCGCCGGTGGACGTGGTGTTCGACGTGACGGACGACTTCTGTCCCTGGAACACCGGGCGCTGGCGGCTGTCGGGCGACCACAAGGGCGCGTCCTGCGAGCGCACCGGGGACGCCGCCGAGCTGCGGCTGTCGGTGCGGGAGCTGGGGGCCGCCTATCTGGGCGGGGTGAGCCTGGCGGCGCTGGGCGCGGCCGGGCTGGTGGAGGAGTCCCGGCCGGGGGCGCTGGCGGGGACGGCCACGGCCTTCGGGTCCGATGTGGCGCCCTGGCTGCCGCACGGGTTCTGACCTTCCGGCCTTCGGGCCCGTCCGTACGGCTCCCCCTGCCGGTCGGGCGGCTTCGGAGCGCCGTGGACGGGGTTCAGGCCCTTCCGGCCGCCGTCGCCGCCGTGGTGGACGGCTGGCAGGTGGGGCACCAGAAGAGGTTGCGGGCGGCGAGTCCGGCGGCGCGGACCTCGTCACCGCAGATCAGACAGGGCCGCCGGTCCCTGCGGTACACGTACACCTCGCCGCCGTGGTCGTCGACGCGCGGCGGGCGGCCCATCGCCTCGGGGGTGTGCTCGGGGCGGACGGTGTCGATGCGGTTGGCGCGCACGCCCGCCCGCATCAGCACCACGAGGTCGGCCCAGAGCGCGTCCCATTCGGCGCGGGTGAGGTCCCGGCCGGGGCGGTAGGGGTCGATGCCGTGCCGGAAGAGGACCTCGGCGCGGTAGACGTTGCCGACGCCCGCGACGACCTTCTGGTCCATCAGCAGCGCGGCGACGGTGCTGCGGCTGCGCGAGACGCGGGCCCAGGCCGGGGCGGGGTCGTCGGCGCGCAGCGGGTCCGGGCCGAGCCGGTCGTGGACGGCCCGCTTCTCGTCCCCGGTGATGAGGGCGCAGGTGGTGGGGCCCCGGAGGTCGGCGCAGTCGGTGGGGGTCGCGATCCGCAGCCGGACGGTGTCGGTGGGCGGCGGCACGGGCGCCACGGTGAAGTCGAGCTTACCGAAGAGCCCCAGGTGGACGTGGACCCAGTCGCCGCCCGCGAAGCCCAGGAACAGGTGCTTGCCGTGGGCCTCGGCGGCGGTCAGGGGACGGCCGTCCAGGAGGGCGGCGCTCGCCGCGAACCGGCCCTGGGGGCTGCTGACCCGGACCTCGCGGTCCAGGAAACGCTCCCGGTGGTCGAGGGCGAGGCGGTGGATCGTGTGCCCTTCCGGCACGGGCGTGACTCCTGGGGTGGGTGGGGACGGCTGGGGCGCCTCTTACGGCTCCGATCCGGGCGGAACGGACGGCGACGGGCCGACGGGACACCCCCGACCGGTACGGCCGGGGGTGCGCTCGGGGCTCTCTCCGCTACGGCTGCTGGGGGTGGTGCGCCGGGATCGGCGGGAGGTCGCCGGTGGTCTCGTACGCCGACAGCATGTCGATGCGGCGCTGGTGGCGCGCGTCACCGGAGAACGGGGTGGCCAGGAAGATCTCGACGAACTTCACGGCCTCGTCCGTGGTGTGCATCCGGGCGCCGACGGCGACGACGTTGGCGTCGTTGTGCTCGCGGCCCAGGGCGGCGGTCTGCTCGCTCCAGGCCAGCGCGGCGCGGACGCCCTTCACCTTGTTCGCGGCGATCTGCTCGCCGTTGCCGGAGCCGCCGATGACGACGCCGAGGGAGCCCGGGTCGGCGGCGGTCCGCTCGGCGGCGCGCAGACAGAACGGCGGGTAGTCGTCCTGGGCGTCGTAGATGTGGGGCCCGCAGTCGACGGGCTCGTGGCCGTGGCCCTTGAGCCACTCCACGAGGTGGTTCTTGAGTTCGTAGCCGGCATGATCCGAGCCGAGGTACACGCGCATGGGTCCGAGTGTGGCATGCCCCGGAGGGGGCGTACGCCCATGGGTCCGGGCATTGGTACGGACCTGAACGGGCGGGGCCGGACGGGGACGGGACGGGCACCGGCCCCGGTTCCTGGACGGAACCGGGGCCGGTGGACGCGCGGGGCCGGGACGGTCCGCGACGCGGGTCGGCGCGGGGCGATGCCCCGCCCGGCGCGGGACGCCGTCCGGCGCGCCCGGGACGGTGCCGGGTGCGGGACGGGGACCGGCGTGCGCGGGACGGTGCGTCCCGCGCGGTGCCGGGGTCAGCGCTTGACGAGCCGCCAGGCGGTGGGCAGCGCGCCCATCGCCAGGGCCGCCTTGAGGGCGTCGCCGATGAGGAACGGGGTCATGCCCGCGGCCACCGCGCCGGACAGCGACAGCGGGGTGCTGGCGGCCAGGTAGGGCACGCCGACGGCGTAGATGACGGCCGAGCCGATCACCATGGTGCCTGCGGTGCGCAGCACGGAGCGGTCGCCGCCGCGCCGGGCGAGGGCGCCGACGACCGTCGCGGCGAGGAGCATCCCGAGGACGTAGCCGAAGGTCGCGCCGCCCGCTCCGGAGGTGCCGCCCGCGAACCACGGCACGCCCGCCATGCCGACGAGGGCGTACAGCGCCAGCGAGAGGAAGCCGCGGCCCGCGCCGAGCGAGGTGCCGACGAGCAGGGCGGCGAAGGTCTGACCGGTGACGGGCACGGGCGAACCGGGCACCGGCACCACCAGCTGCGCGGCGGCACCGGTGAGGGCGGCGCCGCCGACGACCAGGGCGACGTCCCGGAGGCGGGCGCGGACCACCGAGGAGGCGGGCAGGAGGTCGGCGAGGACCTCGCCGGGGCGGACGGTGACGGTTGCGGTGCTCAACGGGGCTCCCCGGGGTGCGGGCGGAGGGTTCGGGACACGGCGACGCTATCCCAGCGGACCCGGGCCGCTCACGGTCAGCGACCGACAAAGGGCACCACCCGGTCTTGATGAGTTCCACACAAAGCCGTCGAGCGAATCAGCCGGTCAAGGTGATGCCGGTCACGAAAGCGCTGTGGGGTCTCACCAAAACCGAGCCCCGGCCCCTCCGACCCGGTCACCGAACCTCCACACCTTGATGGACATGTCCATGATCCTCTTGGGCAGAAGGTGCCCGTACGGCACGACCGGAAATGCCTGTACGGCACACTTGATGGCTTCCCCCACATCACGAGGTAACGGAATCCCCCACATGGCCCCCATAGACGCCACCGCGCCCACCGGCGCGGACCCGGAGTCCGCCACCGCCCCCGGCCCGGGGAAGAGCTCGGGGAACGGGCTCGGCCACGGACTCAAGCAGCGCCATCTGTCGATGATCGCCCTGGGCGGGGTGATCGGCGCGGGACTCTTCGTGGGATCGGGCGCGGGCATCGCCGCCGCGGGCCCCTCCGTGGTCGTCGCCTACGCCGTCTCCGGGCTGCTGGTGATGCTCGTGATGCGGATGCTGGGCGAGATGTCGGCCGCGCACCCCTCGTCGGGGTCGTTCTCGGCGCACGCGGAGCGCGCGATCGGGCCCTGGGCGGGCTTCACCGTCGGCTGGGCGTTCTGGGTGCTGCTGTGCACGGCCGTGGGGCTGGAGGCGATCGGCGCGGCGAAGATCGTCACCGGCTGGCTGCCGGGCACCCCCCAGTGGATGTGGGTCGCGCTGTTCATGACGGCGTTCTGCCTCTCCAACCTGGCGGCGGTGCGTCACTTCGGCGAGTTCGAGTTCTGGTTCGCGGCGCTGAAGGTCGGCGCGATCGTGGTGTTCCTGGTGCTCGGCGGGCTCGCCGTCGCGGGGCTGCTGCCCGGTACCGACGCCCCCGGCACCGCCCATCTCACCGGCGAAGGCGGCTTCCTGCCGAACGGCGCCGACGGGCTCATCGTCGGTCTGCTGGCCTCGGTGTTCGCCTACGCGGGGCTGGAGACCGTGACCATCGCGGCGGCCGAGTCGGAGGACCCGGTGCGCGGGGTCGGCCGGGCGGTGCGGACCGCGATGTGGCGGATCGGGCTCTTCTACGTCGGGTCGATGGCCGTCATCGTCACCCTGGTGCCCTGGAACGACCCGGACGTGGTCGCCCGTGGCCCCTATGTGGCCACCCTCGACACCCTGGGCATCCCGGGCGCCGGTCAGATCATGAACGTGGTGGTGCTGGTGGCCCTGCTGTCGGCCATGAACGCCAATGTCTACGGGGCCTCCCGGATCGCGTACTCCCTGGTGGAGCGGGGGCAGGGGCCGAAGGCGCTGGGACGGGCGCGGAACGGGGTGCCCCGGGCCGCCGTACTGGCCTCGTCCCTGTCCGGCTTCGGCTGCGTGCTGCTGAGCTACTGGCGCCCCGACGACGTGTTCGGCTGGCTGCTGAACATGATCGGGGCGGTGATCCTGGTGGAGTGGATCTTCATCGCGGTGTCCCAGCTGATCCTGCGGCGGCGCGCCGAACGCGAGGAGCCCGGACGGCGGCTCACCGTCCGGATGTGGGCCTTCCCCGTGCTGACCTGGGTCGCGCTCGCCATGATGGCCGGGATGTTCGTCCTGATGGCGCGTGAGCCGGGGACCCGGACGCAGTTGTACTCCACCGGGGCCCTGGTGCTGGTGCTGGCCGGCGCGGGCGCCGTCCGCCAGCGGCGCCGCGCCCGGAGCGCCGCGCACGGCTGACCGCCGCCCCCTCCCCCCTTCGTACGAGCCCGGCCGGGTCACCCGGCCGGGCTCGCGCCGTCGCGCGGCCCGGCGGCCCGCTCCACCACCCCGCGCCCACCCCGTCCCCACCCCCGTGCCCACCCCCCGGACGGACCCGTCCTGACGGTCCGTCGTCGACGGCCGGTGGGCACCGCGCGGCGTGAGGGGGCCGCGACGCGGTGGTGGGAAGCTGCTGGTAGCGTGCAGATGCAAGTGCTTTGCAATAAGAGGTCAGAGGGGACCCGCGATGGCCGTCTACACACTTCCCGAACTTCCGTACGACTACTCCGCACTCGCACCCGTGATCAGCCCCGAGATCATCGAGCTGCACCACGACAAGCACCACGCCGCCTATGTGAAGGGTGCCAACGACACCCTGGAACAGCTGGAGGAGGCGCGGGACAAGGACCAGTGGGGTTCGGTCAACGGGCTGCAGAAGAACCTGGCCTTCCATCTGTCCGGCCACATCCTGCACTCCATCTACTGGCACAACATGACCGGTGACGGCGGCGGCGAGCCGCTGGACAAGGACGGCGTGGGCGAGCTGGCGGACGCGATCGCCGAGTCGTTCGGCTCGTACGCCAACTTCAAGGCCCAGCTGACCAAGGCGTCGGCGACCACCCAGGGCTCCGGCTGGGGCGTCCTCGCCTACGAGCCGGTCAGCGGCCGTCTGATCGTCGAGCAGATCTACGACCACCAGGGCAACGTGGGTCAGGGCTCGACGCCGATCCTGGTCTTCGACGCCTGGGAGCACGCCTTCTACCTGCAGTACAAGAACCAGAAGGTGGACTTCATCGAGGCCATGTGGCAGGTCGTCAACTGGCAGGACGTGGCCAAGCGCTACGCCGCCGCCAAGCAGCGCGTGGACAACCTGATCCTCGCTCCCTGACCCGCCCGGCCGTCGGGCCGTCGTGCCGCACCCGGGTCAGGGCCGCACCCGGGGGCACTCCCAAGGTCCTGCTCGTGATCGTCTTCTCACCGCTCACCGGCAGGAGCACAAAGCGAAAGCCCCGCGAGGACAGGACTCGCGGGGCTTTCGCCGTGTCCGGACGCGGGACCGGCGCCGGTGTCGCTACGCGGTCAGTCGAAGACCGGCCCCCGGGTGCGGGTGCGCTTGATCTCGTAGAAGCCCGGGATGGACGCCACCAGCAGGGTGCCGTCCCACAGCCGGGCGGCCTCCTCGCCCTTGGGGGCCGGGGTCACCACGGGGCCGAAGAAGGCTATCTGCTCGCCGTCCGGGCCGGGGACGGCGATGACGGGGGTGCCCACCTCCTGGCCGACCTTGTCGATGCCCTCCTTGTGGGAGGCCCGCAATTCGGCGTCGTACTCGTCGGAGTCGGCGTACCGGAGCAGCGACTCCGGCAGGCCCGCGTCCGCGACCGCCCCGGCGAGCGCCTCGCGGGTGGCGCCCTCGCCCCGGTTGTGGAAGCGGGTGCCCAGCGCGGTGTAGAGGTCCCTGAGGACCTCCTCCCCGTGCAGCAGCCGGGCGGCGGTGGCCACCCGGACCGGCCCCCACGCGTCGCGCAGCCCCTGCCGGTACTCCTCCGGCACCTGGTCCATCTTGTCCTCGTTGAGGACGGCGAGGCTCATCACGTGCCAGCGGACCTCGATGTCCCTGACCTTCTCGACCTCCAGCACCCAGCGGGAGGTCATCCACGCCCACGGGCACACCGGATCGAACCAGAAGTCGACGGGGGTCTTCGGCGTCACAGACATGTCTCTCCGTAAGTTGTCGGGCGGCCCGGGGCGCCCGGCCCAGGGCGGCGACGTCACCCCGTGAAGAACGTCACAGGCCCGCGCGGTCATTCCCGCGCGTCGGCTCCGGCCGCGGCCCGCTCACGTCCCCCGGCCTCCGACGGGGCGCCCGACGCGGGGCGGACGGGGGCCCATGACAGGATCGCTTCCCGGGTACCGAATACCGTGTACCGGTTTCCGGAACATCCGGAAGGCTGAATTACCCGGATTAACCGGATCACCCGAAAAACCACGACATCCGACACCGAAGGACCTCGTGGCCACCGCTCCCGCGCGCCGCGACCGGCGCCGGGCCACGGGGCCGCCGGGTCCCGCCAGCCACAAGGGAGTGCCGCCGTGCCCGGTGAGAACCTGTCCCGCGACGAGGCCCACGAGCGGGCCGCGCTGCTGTCCGTCGACGGCTACGAGGTCGCGCTCGACCTGCGGTCCGCGACCGGGGACGCCAGCGCCGCCGACGGGGACGGTCCGCGGACGTTCCGCTCGGTCACCACCCTCCGGTTCCGCTGCGCCGAGCCGGGGGCCACCAGCTTCGCCGACCTGGTGGCGCCGCGCGTCACCGCGGTCTCGCTGAACGGCCGGGACCTCGACCCGGGCGCGGTCTTCGACGGCTCCCGGATCACGCTGGAGGACCTGGCCGCCGAGAACGAGCTGGTGGTCGACGCCCAGTGCGCGTACAGCCGCACCGGCGAGGGCATGCACCGCTTCGTCGACCCGGAGGACGGCGAGGTGTACCTGTACACCCAGTACGAGCCCGCCGACGCGCGCCGGGTGTTCGCCAACTTCGAGCAGCCCGATCTGAAGGCGCCCTTCCGCTTCGAGGTGACCGCCCCGGACGACTGGACGGTGTGGAGCAACGGCGTCGGGGAGCGGGTCGACGGGGTCTGGCGGTTCGCGGAGACCAAGGCGATCTCCACCTACATCACGGCGGTCGTGGCCGGGCCGTACCACCACGTCACCGACCACTACACCCGGGTGCTGCCGGACGGCACCAAGCTGGAGATCCCGCTGGGCGCGATGTGCCGCAAGGGCCTCGCCCCGCACTTCGACGCCGACGACGTCTTCCTGGTGACCAAGCAGGGCCTGGACTTCTTCCACGACCACTTCGACTACCCGTACCCGTTCGGCAAGTACGACCAGGCGTTCGTCCCCGAGTACAACCTCGGCGCGATGGAGAACCCCGGCTGCGTGACGTTCCGCGAGGAGTACATCTTCCGGGGCCGGGTGACCCGGGCCGCGTACGAGCGGCGGGCCAACGTCATCCTGCACGAGATGGCGCACATGTGGTTCGGCGACCTGGTCACCATGCGCTGGTGGGACGACCTGTGGCTGAAGGAGTCCTTCGCGGACTTCATGGGCACCTTCTCGATGGTCGGGGCGACCCGTTTCACCGACGGCTGGATCACCTTCGCCAACAACCGCAAGGCGTGGGCCTACCGCGCCGACCAGCTGCCCTCCACGCACCCCGTCACGGCCGACATCCGTGACCTGGAGGACGCCAAGCTGAACTTCGACGGCATCACCTACGCCAAGGGCGCCTCCGTCCTCAAGCAGCTCGTCGCCTACGCCGGGGAGGACGCCTTCCTGGAGGGCGCCCGGCGGTACTTCAAGCGCCACGCGTACGGCAACACCGAGCTGGGCGACCTGCTGACCGTCCTGGAGGAGACCTCCGGCCGGGACATGACCGCCTGGTCGCGGGCGTGGCTCCAGACCGCCGGGGTCAACACGCTGACCCCGCAGGTGCTGCTGGACTCGGCCGGACGGATCACCGAGCTGGCGATCCTCCAGGAGGCCCCTGAGGAGTACCCGACGCTGCGGCCCCACCGGATCGCCGTCGGCCTGTACGCGCGCGAGGACGCCGGTGGGGACCTCGTCCGTTACGCCCGCGCCGAGGTGGACGTCGCCGGGCCGCGCACGGTGGTGGGCGAGCTGGCCGGTCAGCGCGCTCCGGAACTGGTGCTGGTCAACGACGACGACCTCACCTACTGCAAGATCAGGTTCGATGAGAACTCGCTGGTCACCCTGCGGGAGCGGCTCGGTTCGCTGACCGATCCGCTGGCCCGGGCGCTGTGCTGGTCGGCGATGTGGAACCTCACCCGGGACGCGCTGGTGCCCGCCCGCGACTTCGTGGACCTGGTGCTGCGGTTCGCCGGGCGCGAGACCGACATCGGGGTGCTCCAGATGCTGCACGCCTGGACCCTGTCGGCGCTCACCCACTACGCGGCGCCCGAGTGGCGCGAGGAGGGCGGACGGCTGCTCGCCGAGGGCGCCGTGCGGGAGCTGCGGATCGCGGAGCCCGGCAGCCAGCACCAGCTGACCTGGGCGCGGTTCCTCGCCGCGACGGCCTCCGCCGACACCGAGCTGGGACTGCTGACCGGACTGCTCGACGGGACCGCCCGGATCGACGGGCTGGAGGTGGACCAAGAGCTGCGCTGGGCGTTCCTGGAGCCGCTGGCCGCGCACGGGGTGGCCGGGGAGGACGTGATCGCGGCCGAACTGGCCCGGGACGACACCGCGTCGGGCCGACGCCACCAGGTGCGCTGTCTGGCGGCCCGGCCGCTCGCCGAGGTCAAGGCCCGCGCGTGGGCGGACGTGGTGGAGTCGGACGCGCTCTCCAACGCGCTGGTCGAGGCGACGATCTCCGGCTTCGGCCAGTCCTCCCAGCGGGAGCTGCTGGCGCCGTACGCGGAGCGGTACTTCGCCGTCATCGAGCGGCTGTGGGCCGAGCGGTCCATCCAGATCGGGATGGACGTGGTGCGGGGGCTGTTCCCGTCGCTCCAGGGCGACCGGGCCACCCTCGACGCGGCGGACGCCTGGCTCGACGGGCACCGGGAGGCGGCGCCCGCGCTGCGACGGCTGGTGGCCGAGGCCCGGGACGACCTCGCGCGGGCGCTGCGCGGCCAGGACTGCGACCGGCTCGCCGCCGGGTGAACCGGCCTCCCGCCGCTGAGAACAGCCGGTGAACCCGGCTGGTGAACCCGGCCGGTGAAGGCTTCGGAGGCGCGGGACGTCCGGCGCGTGCACACCCGCACGCGCCGGACGCCCGCGCCTCCGGCGCTTCCGGACTTCGGCCGCCCGGGCCTCCCGGGCCTCCCGCCCTCAGGACGTACGGGGCTGAACATCCGCCCACCGCACGGGGGATCGAGGTTTCGCCCCGTGAACATCCACTCTTTCGGGCGAAGTTGTCCTGGAATGTCGATGAATCCGCATGACAGGTTAGCGACCCCGCCCCAGGTGGGCAGATTGCGGGACATGAACCACAATGCCCCGCTCTTCGGTCGTTCCGGTCGGTCCGGCCCCGCCCGTCCGGAGCAGCGCCTCCCCGACCTCCGCGACGCGCGGCCCCGCGTCATGAGTCTGCCCCAGCTCCGCGCGCACGGCGTGTCCGCCGCCGAGACCAGCGCGCGGTGCCGTCCGGGCGGGGCCTGGCAGCAGTACCTGCCCGGGGTGTACCTGCTGCACCAGGGACCGCCCACCAGCGAGGAACGGCTGCACGGCGCGCTGCTGTTCGCGGGACGGCCCGCCGCCCGGGGCACCGTCCCCGTCCAACCGCTCGCCCCCGGGCAGGAGTCCGGCCGCTACGGGGCGTACGGCGGGTACGGGGGCTCCCCCGGAACCGGTGCCGGGGACCCCTACGGGGGCTGGCCCGGTGACGAGGAGGTCTCCCCGTACCGGGACGCGATGATCACCGGGATGGCGGCCCTCGCCCTGCACGGCTTCGCCGCCGCGCCCTCGCTGCTCGCGCTGGACCGGATCGACGTCCTGGTCCCCCGCACCCGGCGGCTGCGCTCCACCCCCGAGGTGCGGTTGGTGCGCGGCGCGGTGCTGCCCCGGCCGCAGCGGGTGACGGGGCTGCCGGTGGCGCCCGTCCCCCGGGCGCTGGCCGACGCGGTGGCCCAGCTCGGGGACACCCCCTCGGTACGGGTGCTGCTCACCGAGGCCGTGCGCGAGCGGCACTGCGAACCGTCCGCCGTGGTGCGGGAGTTGAACCAGGCCCGGCTGCTGGGCCGTCCGCATGTGGTGGACGCGGTCGAGTCGCTGCTCGCGGAGGGCCGGGCGGTGGCCGAGGACCGGCTCTACCGGATGGTGAGCGCGCACGGGCTGCCCGAGCCGGTGTGGAACGTCGAGCTGCGGCTGCCGGACGGTGACGGCGCGCCGCTGGGCGCGGTGGACGCGTACTGGCCGGAGCACGCCGTCGCGGTGGAGCTGGACACCCGCTCGCCGCGCCCGGGGACGCGCGCCGACGACCCGGAGGCCCGGGCCGAGTGGGCGGAGTACGCCCGCAAACGGGACCGGTTGGAGGGGCTGGGCGTGACCGTCGTCCACATCACCCCGCGCAAGTTGCGGGAGAGCGCCGAGCAGCAGGCCACGGTGGTGCGCACGGCGCTGCTGACCGCCGCCGGGCGGGAGCCGGACGCACGGCTGGTCGTCCTGCCGCGCTGACGGCCCCGGCCCGGCCGGGCGGGGCCGGGCGGGGCGGAGCCGGGCGGTCGGCGCGGTCCGGTGGGCTCAGTGGGGGTCGCGCGGGTCGTCGCCCGGGGCACTGTCCGGGTCGCCGTCCGGGGCGCCGCAGAACTCGGCGCGTTCGATCGCGCCGGTGCCCGCCCAGTCGCCGTTGAGGTTGTACGCGAGGACGTGACCGCCGTCGCGGGTGCCGAGCAGCTGGGTGACCGAGCCGGGGATGTCGCCGCCGTGGCCCCACAGCCGGACCCCGCAGCGGGTCCGGACGGAGAGCACGCCGAGCCCGTAGCGGACGGCGGAACCGGGGGCGGTCTCGACGGTGCTGGTCATCGCGGCGAGTTGGCGTCCGGTCAGCAGCTCGCCACGGAGCAGGGCGGTGAGGAAGCGGGTCAGATCGGCGGAGGAGGAGATCATCTCGCCCGCCGCGTAGGCCATGGAGGGATCGAGGAGGGTGACGTCGTGGACGCGGACGGCGCGCGGATCGGGCGAGAGCCTGCCGTAGGCGCGGGAGTGCGGATCGGGCAGCCGGGGGTCGGTGCCGGGGACGGTGGTGGCGCGCAGCCCGAGCGGGCGGACGATCCGGTCCCGGACGGTCTCGCCGTAGGGGCGGCCGGTGACCGCCTCGATCACCAGCCCGGCCAGCACGTAGTTGGTGTTGGAGTAGCCCCAGGAGGTGCCGGGCCGGAAGGCGGCGGGGTGCGCCAGGGCGGTGCGGACCAGTCGGCGGGGGGAGAGGCTGACGAAGCGGTGGGAGCGGAATCCGGGATCGTGGAAGCGGGTCCGGCGGAAGTCCTCGTCACGGATGTAGTCGGGAATCCCGCTGGTGTGGTTGAGGAGTTGGCGGACGGTGATCCGGCGTCCGTCGGAGCCGCCGCCCCGGACGAGTCCGGGCAGCCAGCGCTCGACCGGGTCGTCGAGGTCGAGGCGGCCGTCGCCCTCCAGGAGGAGCAGGGAGGCGGCGACGAAGGTCTTGGTGACGCTGCCGACGCGGTAGCGGTCGTCGGCGCCGCGCGGACGGCCGGTGCGCAGGTCGCCCACGCCCGTCGCGGTCCGCCAGGTGCCCGCGCGGTCCCGGACCTGGGCGCTCACCCCGGGGACGCCCGCCGCGACCAGGTCGGTCATGGCCCGGGTGGTGGGGAGGTGACCGCCGTGGTCGCCGTCCCGGCCGAAGAGGGTGTCCCCCGTCGGGTGCCCGCCCTCCCCCGTCGGGTGGGCGGCGGCGGGGACGGTGAGCGCGGCGGCGAGGGCCGCCGAGGCCAGCGCGAGGAGTCCCGTCCGGACGGCGCCCCGCGTCCACCCGGGGCCGGTCGTCCGTCGGAGGCCGGTTCCCGACGGGGTGCCGCTCGTCCACCGGGTACTGGTCGCCCGTCCGGGCGCGAGTGCCGTCCGGTGGCCGCGCGCCGTCCGGGTCCGGCGGGCCTGGGGTGTCGTCGTCGTCAAGGACGCCTGCTCCTCGGGGCGGTCGGGGTCACGGGGTTCCCGGAGGGCCGCCGGGCGGGACGCCGGAAGGCGGTCGGCGGCCGGGGCGGGGTCCTCCGGACGGGGGTGGCTCATGCACGGTAAACCGGCGCGGGCCGGAGAAGGTTCGCCGGGTCCCGGTCACGGTCCCGTTCGTGAGCGCGGTACCGGTCGGGGACCGGCTCCCGGGAAGGAGTCCTCCGGGCGCCCGCGCGGTTCCGGGACGGATCACGTCCCGCTCGTTTCCGGCCATCGGGACCGGGGGCGCCCCACGGCCCCCGGTCCGGCGGGAGCGGTCCGTCCCACGGCGGCGGCAACGACCGCGGTCGCGACGACGGCTACGGCTACGGCCACGGCCACGGCCACGGCCACGGCCACGGCCACGGCGAACGACGGCCCGGTGCCGGGCTCAGCGGCCGTCCGCCGGGCGGCGGTGCCACAGGCCGATCCCGTGGTCCACCAGGGGCAGCCGTTCCAGGGCGGCCACCTCCGTCAGCGGGTACCAGGCCGCGAGGTCGGTGGAGCCGTCGGTCTCGGGGCGGAGTTCGCCCCCGGTCACCTCGGCGGCGTAGATCAGGCGCAGCGCGTGGAAGTCGGCGTGCCCGCCGAACGGCCGGGGGTCCCGGGGCACCCGGTGCGAGTCGACGCCGAGCAGGGCGTTCGGGACGACCTCGTAGCCGGTCTCCTCGGCGACCTCGCGGACCACCGTGTCGTAGGGGTCCTCCCCGTGGTCCATGCCGCCACCGGGAAGGGTCCAGCGGCGGGTGCCGTCCCGGGCCACCCAGCGGGCCAGCAGCACCCGTTCCCCCTCGACGCACACCGCGTACGCGGCGACCCTCAGCACCTCGCGCGTTCTCCCCATGGAGACACGGTACGGGCCCGCGCAAGCCCGCCGAACGGCCGGAACGAATACGGCTATCACCCGCTATACGCACCATGGCGTATGGCGGAAGTGCGCCATGAGCACGACACCGTTCGGACAGCCCTCCCCAAACGACCGCCCCGTACGTAAGGCTGAGCGGTCATCCGGCCTCGGATTCCGGAACACCTCCGGTCCGAACGATCCGAACGATCCAAGTGATCTGTGCGATCCGAGCGATCTGAGGATCCGAACGCGGCCGGACACCGACAGAGAGATCTTTCCCGGGCGCCCGCCCGGTCCGCGCCACCCGGTCGCCCGACGGCGCGGGCCGCACGGTGCCCCGGGGACGGACCACCCATCCGCTCCGACACACACAGGGATGAGATGACCCCCACCCCCAACGCGTCCGGCTCCGGCGCGAGACGCGCGGCCCGCATAGCCGTGGCCGCGGGCCTCGTGGCCGCGCTCAGCGCCGCCGGACCGCTGCCCTCGGCCTTCTCCGCCTCCGGTGACGGACCCGCGCCGGTGGACGCGGCGGTCAAGCCCGCCGACGCCAAGCTCGGTGCCGCCGACGTGGACCTGCTCGCCGAGGCCAAGGCCGACGGCGACAAGAACGTCACCATGATGATCGCGACCAAGCCCGGCGCGACCGAGCAGGTCCGTGACCAGCTCGACGCCGTCAAGGGCGGCTCGGTGGCGCGGACGCACGACAAGCTCGGCTACGTCCGGGCCACCGTGCCGACCGGGAAGGCCGACGCGGCGATCGCGGCGGCGGCCAAGCTGCCGTCGGTGCAGGGCATCGACCTGCGCCACGAGATCCAGCTGGACGACCCCTCCCCCTCGGGCGGCGCCAAGTCCGCCAAGGGGCAGCGGAACCCGGCCCCCGGCGCCTACCCGGCCCCGGACCGGAACACCGCGGCCAAGAACCCGTACAACCCGTCCTTCGAGACCGGCGCGGTGGACTTCGTCCGCCAGAACCCGAAGGCCGACGGACGCGGGATCACCATCGGCGTCATCGACTCCGGCGTGGACCTCGGCCACCCGGCGCTCCAGAAGACGACCACCGGTGAGCGCAAGATCGTCGACTGGGTGACGGGCACCGACCCGATCCTGGACGGCGACAACACCTGGCGCCGGATGACCAACCCGGTCAGCGGGCCGACCTTCTCCTACGCCAACACGAGCTGGAAGGCTCCCGCGGGCGCCTACCAGGTCAGCCTGTTCCGGGAGAACGTCACCGCGACCGGCGACGCGGCGGGCGACCTCAACCGCGACGGCGACACCACCGACGTCTGGGGCCTGCTCTACGACCCGGCCGCCGGAACCGTCCGCGTGGACCTGGACAACGACCAGGACTTCACCAACGACGAGGCCCTGAAGCCGTACAAGGACGGCTTCCAGATCGGCTACTTCGGCAAGGACGACCCGGCGACGGAGATCGCCGAGCGGGTGCCGTTCGTCATCGAGATCCGCAAGGACGTCCCCACCGACCCGTACGGCGGCGACTGGGTCGGCAAGAAGGCCGACTTCGTCAACATCGGCATCATCGAGGGCGACCACGGCACCCACGTCGCGGGCATCGCGGCGGCCAACAGCCTCTTCGGCGGCAAGATGAACGGCGCGGCGCCCGGCGCCAAGCTGGTCTCCTCCCGCGCCTGCTCCTGGGGCGGCGGCTGCACCAACATCGCGCTGACCGAGGGCATGATCGACCTCGTCACCAACCGCGGTGTGGACATCGTCAACATGTCCATCGGCGGTCTGCCCGCGCTGAACGACGGCAACAACGCCCGCGCGGAGCTGTACGCCCGGCTCATCGACACCTACGGCGTGCAGCTCGTCATCGCCGCGGGCAACGACGGCCCCGGCGTCAACACCATCGGTGACCCCGGCCTCGCCGACAAGGTCATCTCCGTGGGCGCGACCATCTCCAAGGAGACCTGGGCCGCCAACTACGGCTCCGGCGTGCGCAAGTCCTACGCGATGATCCCGTTCTCCTCCCGCGGTCCGCGCGAGGACGGCGGCTTCGCGCCGATCATCTCGGCGCCCGGCGCGGCCATCAACACCACCCAGACCTGGACCGCGGGCGGTCCGGTCGCCGAGGCGGGCTACCAGCTGCCGCCCGGCTACTCGATGCTGCAGGGCACCTCGATGGCCTCCCCGCAGGCGGCGGGCGCCTCGGCGCTGCTGCTCTCGGCGGCCAAGCAGCGCAACGTCGAGCTGACCCCGGCCACCCTGCGCACCGCGCTGACCTCCACCGCGAAGCAGATCCGCGGCGAGCAGGCGCACGCCCAGGGCACCGGCCTGATCGACATCGTCGACGCCTGGAAGTCCATCCGGCGCGGCGCCACGGCCCACGAGTACACGGTGAAGGCGCCGGTCGACACCAACATCGACCAGGCCCTGAAGACCCCGGGCTTCGGCACCGGCGTCTACGACCGCGAGGGCGGCCTGAAGAAGGGTGAGCGCAAGACGTACGACGTCGTCGTCACCCGCACCACCGGCCCCGACCGTCCGGTCCGCCACGAGCTGGACCTGGAGAACAACCACGAGGGCACGTTCCGGATCGTCGGCGACGACGAGGTCCGGCTGCCGCTGAACACCCCGGTCACCGTGAAGGTGCAGGCGCGTCCCTCCTCGGTCGGCGTGCACAGCGCGATCCTGGAGGTCGACGACCCGCGCACCGAGGGCACCGACCACCAGGTCATGTCGACGGTCGTGGTCTCCACCCCGATCGCCAAGCCGTCCTCGACGTTCTCGGCGTCCGGCGTCTCCACCCGCAACGCCCACCAGTCCTACTTCCTGACGGTCCCCGAGGGCGCGAAGAGCCTGGAGGTCCGGCTGAGCGGACTGGCCGACAAGAGCCAGACCCGGTTCATCTCGCTGCACCCGTACGGCGTGCAGATGGAGAACTCCAGCACGATCTTCTGCTACCCGAACTTCGAGCACCCGCTGAACCAGTGCCGTCCGGACCAGCGTTCCTACGCCAACCCGACGCCGGGCGTGTGGGAGATCGAGGTCGAGTCGCGGCGCACCTCGCCGCTGCTGGACAACCCGTACAAGCTGGACGTGACGGTGCTCGGCGCCTCCTTCGACCCGGCGACGCAGACCATCGCCGAGGCCAAGGCGGGCGTTCCGGCGCCGGTCTCCTGGAAGGTCACCAACGAGTTCGCGGCGGTCCAGGGCAAGCTGAAGGGCGGCTCGCTCAGCTCCGCGCTGGCCGAGCGCAAGTCCATCAAGAACGGTGCCGTCGAGGCGTACTACGTCACCGTGCCCGAGGGCACCACCCGGCTGGACGCGTCGATCGGCAAGCCCTCCGACGCCCGTGCCGACCTCGACCTGTACCTGTACCGGGGCGACGAGACCACGCCCATCGCCCAGAAGGCGGACGCGGACTCGGAGGAGGCCGTCTCGGTGCGCAACCCGGCCGCCGGCGTGTACCGCGTCGAGGTCGACGGCTACTCGGTCCCCGGTGACGGGATCACGTACGACTACCTGGACCTGTTCCTGGCCCCCTCGCTGGGCTCGGTGACCGTCGACGAGTCGCGGACCTTCCCGCTCGGCCTCGGTGACAGCGTGCAGGTCCCGGCCGAGGTCGTCGCGAAGGAGCCGACGGCCCCGGGCCGTCAGCTCCGCGGCGAGGCGCAGCTCGTGAACGAGCGCGGCTCGGTCGTGGGCATCGGCGGCGTGCGGGTGGACAAGGTCACCCCGTAACGCCCGTCCGTGACGCGGAGGCGGGGCCGGTACGCATCACGCGTACCGGCCCCGTCGGCGTTCTCCCCGGCGGATCGGGGGCGCGCCGCCCCGCCGGGGTCTCCGCCGCCCGTCAGGCGCGGGGGGCCGTCCCGTCCTCGCAGGAGAGCTTCCGGGAGGCGGGCAGCGACTGGACCACCACATCGCGCAGTTCGCCGCGTTCCACCGGATCCGTGGCCCAGTTGTCCGGGTGCTCGTCACCGCCCTCGGGGAAGGTCAGCAGGACCTCCTGGTCCGGCTTCAGCCGGGGATCCGCGTCGAGGTCCATGGGGAACGTCATCCGGCCCAGGGCCCCGGAGGGCTTGTAGGCCCGCATGACGTCCACCGTGACCCGGACCTCGGTCTCCCCCTCGACGACCCTGACGACCCGGCCCTCCACGATCAGCCGGGAGCAGGCGACGAAGCCCTCCGGGGACAGGGCGCTCGACCCCTTCGGCACGCCCCGCTGGGGCAGGGGCGAGGCATCGGATTCCAGCGTGGGCGCCACGCTCTTCGCGTCCGACAGCTGGTGGGCCGTCCCGGGGCTGTTCAGCCACCAGTGCGCTC
Organism: Streptomyces sp. JNUCC 64; assembly: GCF_054484115.1. Lineage (NCBI taxonomy): Bacteria > Bacillati > Actinomycetota > Actinomycetes > Kitasatosporales > Streptomycetaceae > Streptomyces > Streptomyces sp. JNUCC 64. The sequence goes on along the minus strand of NZ_CM137015.1, from coordinate 5,689,546 downwards.
CGGTGACCACCGCCGCCAGGCAGGCGGCCACCGAGACCCCCACCATCAGTCCCCGCGCGAATCGTCCGCGTGGACGGCCCGGCGGGCGCCCGGACGGGGAGCCGGTGCCGCCGCGCGGGCGGAAACGGGGGCGGTCCGCGCGCAGGGGCGGGACGGGGGTCGGCGGGCCCGGGGGCTCCGGGGCGGGCGGTCCGGCGGGGGCGCGGGAGGCACCCTTGTCCGGGGGAGCCGCTGTGGTGTCAGGGGTGTCAGGGGCCTCCGGGGCACCGGCCAGCGCGTCGCCCAGCAGGCGCAGTTCCGCGCGGAGGAGGGCGACGTCGTCGAGGGCGGACCGGTATTCGGCGGCCCGGTCCGGGTCGGCGAGGGCCTCCGGGGACGGCGGCTCGTCGAGGAGCGCGGCGAGCAGGGCGTCCGGCGCGTCCGGCGTCCCGGGTACGTCGTCGTGGGGCAGTCGTCCGGCCATCTCACACCACCTCGTCCTCGTGCAGGAGCGCCCGCAGCGCCCGTACCGCCGTGTACAACCGGCTCTTGACCGTGCCCTCCGGCACGCCCAGCCGGTCGGCGATCTCCCGTACCGGCAGATCGGCGTAGAACCGCAGCACCACCACCTGGCGCTGCGCGTCGGGGAGCCCGTCCAGCCCCTGGGCCAGGGCCACCGACAGCACCCGGGTCTCCTCACCGCCGCCCGACTCCTCGGTCCGCAGCGAGGCCAGGCGCTCGCCGACCCGTTCCTGACGGCGCCGGGAGCGGTGCCAGTCCACGGCGAGGTTGGAGGCGACGACGGCCGCCCAGGCCGCCGGGTCGCGCGGGGCCTCCTGCCCCTTCGCCGCGCGTTCGAGCAACCGCAGCCGGACCTGCTGCACCCCGTCCGGCAGGTCCGACCGCGGTACTCCGCCGAGCGCCAGGATCGCCCGCACCCGGCGTTCCAGCGGGGCGTCCAGCGGATCGGCGGGCGGCGGCCCGGCCGGGTCCACAGACAGGGCCACGGCCCGGTCCACGGCCTGGGCCGCAGGCTGGGACGCGGGCTGGTCCACGGGCCGGGCCGCGTCGGGCGTCGCGACCGGGGCCGCGACCGGGTCGGCGGCACGGTCCGTCGCCCGGTCCGTCGCCCGGTCGGGAGCGCGGTCGGCCGCCCGGTCCGTCGCCGGAGGGCCCTGGTCCGGGACGCCTCTCGGTGACGGCACCGTGGCGGACGGGTCCGCCGGGAGCGGGGCGGCGGGTCCCGTCGCGCGGCGCCCGGTCACGGCCGCGCGCCCCCCGTCGCTCCGGGGCCCGCCGCCCCGCTCCCGGGGGTCGGTCCCCCGGGTCCCTCCGGCGGCCCGGAGCACGCCGGACTCCCGCTCCACGGCGCGGACCCCGTGTCCGCCCCCGTTCCGGCCCCGTCGCCACAGCAAGGACACCGATTCCCTCCCCTCGCACCGGCGGCCCCGGTGGGACCGCCCGTGTTCCCCCCTATGACGCCGGTCCCGCGCGGAGCGTTCGGACCGTTTTCCCGCAGGCTCCCCGGACGGGTGGGCCCTCCCCCGGTCCGGGCGTGACGGACGTCCCACTCCGCGGAACGTGGTCGCTGGATTGGACACACGGGACGGGAACGGACGCATCATGGGACCGTGCACCCGTCCCCCGTGTCAGGGAAGCACGGACACGAGGGACACATCACTCCATAACCCCGTACAGCGCGGTACGGACGCCGTAGTACCCCGGGCACCCCACGTCCGGGCAGCACCCCAGAAGGAGTCACCGTGAGGGTCGGAATCGTCGGAGCCACCGGTCAGGTGGGCACCGTCATGCGCAAGGTGCTCGCCGAGCGGGACTTCCCGGTCAGTGAGCTGCGGCTGTTCGCCTCGGCGCGGTCCGCGGGCTCCAGCGTCGACTGGAAGGGCACGCCGGTCACCGTCGAGGACGCCTCCACCGCCGACTACAGCGGTCTGGACATCGTGCTGTTCTCCGCGGGCGGCGCCACCTCCCGGGCCCTCGCCGAGAAGGTCGCCGCACAGGGCGCCGTCGTGATCGACAACTCCTCCGCCTGGCGGCGCGACCCCGAGGTGCCCCTCGTCGTCTCCGAGGTGAACCCGCACGCCGTCGCCGACCGGCCCAAGGGGATCATCGCCAACCCGAACTGCACCACCATGGCCGCGATGCCCGTGCTGCGTCCGCTGCACGAGGAGGCGGGCCTGGAGGCGCTCGTCGTCTCCACCTACCAGGCGGTGTCCGGTTCCGGGCTCGCCGGGGTGGCGGAGCTGCACGGCCAGACGCAGAAGGTCGTCGCGGGGGCCGACGCGCTCACCCACGACGGCGGGGCGGTCGACTTCCCCGAGCCCGGCGTCTACCAGCGGCCCATCGCCTTCAACGTGATCCCCCTCGCCGGAAGCGTCGTGGACGACGGCTCCCACGAGACGGACGAGGAGCAGAAGCTGCGCCACGAGTCGCGGAAGATCCTGGAGATCCCCGGGCTGAAGGTGTCCGGCACCTGTGTCCGGGTGCCGGTGTTCACCGGTCACTCGCTCCAGGTCAACGCCCGCTTCGCGCGGCCCGTCAGCGTCGAGCGGGCCCGCGAGCTGCTCGCCGGGGCGCCCGGGGTGGCCCTCTCGGACATCCCCACCCCGCTCCAGGCCGCCGGTGGCGACGTCTCCCACGTGGGCCGGATCCGGGTGGACGAGACCGTGGACAACGGGCTCTCCCTCTTCCTCTCCGGTGACAACCTCCGCAAGGGCGCCGCGCTGAACGCCGTCCAGATCGCGGAGCTGGTCGCCGCCGAGCTGAGCGCCTGACCCGACCCCGACCCGACCGCACGGGACCGGTACGGGGCCACGGCCTCGCACCGGTCCCGCGCGCGTCCGCCGTCCGTCCCGCGCCTGGTCGGCGTCCGGCGTGTACGTGGTCGGCGTCCGTCGTCCGTCCCCTGCGTGTCCGGCGGTCGTCACGCGCGCGTCCGGCGTCCGGTGTCCGTCCCGCGCGTGACCGGACCAGGCCCGGCGTGTGAAGGCCCCGGTTGGAGTTCCGTGTCTTCGAGGAGGACTTCGGCGGCCTCGACCAGATCCCCAGCCCCACCGGGCACGGGCCCGGTCCGCCACCGTCTCCAGCAGCCGCGCATGCCCGGTGCCCCAGTCGAACGTCAGCTGCGCCGCTTCCCCGGCGGCATCGCGCGCCTCGGCCCTCAGCGAGATCCGGCGTACCCGGGCCCGCTGCAGGTCCAGGCCGTCGTAGAGCCCGTAGGCGGCGCGGGCCAACGGCGGAGGCATGGCCCGGTGGCTGAGCTGCGGCGTGAAACCCGCACCGGCCGGATGGAGCGGCAGACCGGCGCGCCGTCGGCATGCGTGGCCCGGAGGGCCGCTTGGTGCCGTCCGGCAGGGGCTCCATGGACACGACGTGGGATACGCCGTTGACGGTGGCGGTGCCGTCGTTGCCGCCTTCCAGTGTTTCGGCGGGGATGGTCAGGGAGCCGCCGTGGTGTGTGAGGAGGGCGTGGGAGGCGCCTTCGGGCTGCACGCGCACCGTCGGTTCTCCTGCTGGCGCTGGGCTGCTTGTCGGTCGGGTGTGCGTGTGGGGTGGGGGCCGGGGTCCCGTGCGGTTCCCCGGCCCGGTGCCGGTGGGTGTTGTCAGGGCTGGTCGTCGGTCGGTTCGGCGATGGCGGCGCGTGTTTCGTCGGCCTGTCGCTGGATGTGCTGCTGGACGTGGATGGGGACGCCCTGGTGGTGGAAGTGGGTGGTGAGGTCGGTCAGGACGGCTTCGGCGCGGTCGAGGTCGCCGGCTTTGGCGTGGACGGTCGCGAGGCGGCGCATGGCGGCGTTGAGGGTGAGGTTGTCCAGGCCGGTCGCCTCGTCGGTGCGGGAGGTGTTGATGGCGTCGGTGAGTTCGGTGACGGCGGTGGCGGTGTCGGGTTGGCGGACGGTGAGGCGGCCGTCGGTGACGGTCTGGAAGTGGCGTCCGGCGTTGGCGCCGTGGGCGAGCCGGGCGTGGGCGGCGAGCGGGTGGTCGCCGTGGCGTTCGATGAGTTCCCGGAGGGCGTCGTTGCCGGCGGTGAGGGTGGGGGTGTCGGAGCCGAGGAGGGTGAGGAGGGCGCCCTGTTCGTCGCCGAGGAGGAGTTCGCCGGCTTCCTGGTCGGCGTGGTCGAGGGGGAGGCGGACGCGGAGGGTGCGGGTGGGGGAGACGAGGCGGGTGCCGTCGAGGGCGGTGTGGACGGCGGTGACCCGGTAGAGGCCGGGGTCGGCGAAGGTGAGGCCGTCGGCGCCGTAGCCGAGGTAGACCGTCTCGTACAGCGCGGGCTGCGTGGCGGTGAGGGTGAGGGTCTGCTCGGCGGCGCCGTGCCCGTGGCAGGCGCGGACCATGGGGCGGAACGGGGTGGTGCGGCCCCGGGGGTCGGTGACCAGGACGAGGGTCCGTTCACCGCCCGGCCCGATGTTCCGGGCGGCGGTCACCTCGGCGCGTGTGCCGGTGAGAGAGAGTTTCAGCTCGGCGGTGACCGGCTCGCCGTAGCCGAAGACCTGCTTTCCGCCGATGGTCAGCACCAGCCCGGAGCCGTCGTCCGGCAGTGGTGTCTGTGCCGTGGTGAGGGCTTCGTCGGGCAGGAGCGCGCCGTTGGTCTGGAAGGCGGAGCCTCCGGGCACGACGTGCCGGTAGTGGCCGTGCCGCAGGTGGCGCAGTTCGTCGGTGGAGAAGTGGAAGGGGAAGTCCTGCCAGAAGTGTTCGGCGCCTTGCCGGACCGCTCCGTCGTCGTATCCCCAGGGGTAGTTCATCCAGGACAGTTCGCCGTAGCCCTGGTTGGGGCCCAGGGGGGACGGGGGATCGTTGATGTCCTTGCGCCAGGAGTGGGACAGGTTGAAGGCGTGGCCGATCTCGTGGACGTAGGTGAGGAGTTCGTAGGCGGTGCCCAGCGCCTGGTGGTCGCGCAGGGTCTTGTGGAGGATGACCAGGCCGTTACGGCCCCGGAACTGCGTGTCGAACATGAGCCCGAAGGCGTCCGTGGAGCTGTAGGAGGCGATGAACGCCCACAGTTTCCACTGGGGGCCGGTGCCGCGGAGGCTGTAGTTCGCCCTCATCGCCGCGTACAGCTCGGACGCCGACCACCGCAGGTCCGTGCCGGAGCTGTCGGCGATGGTGTTGGCGGTACCGGCGGCCCGGATCTCTATCCCGGCCTCGGCGTAGGCGGAGGTGACGCTCAGCACCCGGTTGCGGTAGCCGGGCGGCACCGGCGCCAGGGTGGTGTCGTAGCTCTGGAAGACCTCCACCCCCTCGATCGTGTCGGTCTCCAGCTCCAGCGTCCGCAGCGCCGTGCTGGTCTGCGCGCAGGCGAACTGGATCGGGCCGGTGCCGTCCGGCTTGGTGAGGGAGAGGGAGGCGGCGGTGGGCGTGGCGGTGGCGGGGACCCGGGGGACGGTGAGGGTGAGGGTGGTCTGGGCGACGCTGCCGGACCAGGCCAGGCCGGTCTGGGCCAGGGTGTACCGGTCGCCGTGCTGTTCGACGGTCAGGGCGTCGGTGCTGCGGAACGAGCTGTAGTAGGAGCCGTCCGCGTTGAAGATGTCACCGCTGACCATGCACAGGGCCCGGCTGCCCTCCAGGTCCACGCGCAGCTCAGCGCGCTGGCCGGTGCCGGTGTCGTTCTTCCAGGTGCCCGTCACGGTGCGGTAGGGGGTCCGGTACGGCTCGGGGAGCGCGGTCAGGCCCGGTATCCCGAGCTCGTGCAGCTTTCCGGCGGCGCCGACCGGGCCGGTCCGCCAGTTCAGTAAGAGCCCCTGGTCGCCCTTGACCAGCAGGCTCTGCCGGGTGCCGTCGGTGGCCGGCTTGTAGGCGATCACCTGGTCGAGATCGGAGCGGAAGCCCTCCGGCAGCCGGGCCCAGCCCGCGCAGCCCGACGCATCCGGCCCCTCGGTGATCAGCGCGTTGCGGACCACCCCGGTGGTCCAGTGCAGGGTCAGCACCCGCGGGCCCTTGAAGAAGTACGTCTGCCAGTTTCCGTCCGCCGCGTTCGGCGCCTGGAGCAGGGCGTCGACCTGGGAACGGAAGAACTCGGGCAGCGCGGTGCCCCAGTTGTAGAAGGCGTCCCACCGGCCCTCGCCGAGCTGCCCCCGGTCCCAGTTGTAGAACAGGATGCTGCCGCCGCGGACGAACAGCGTCGTCCACGACCCGCGGTCCGGCGGTGTCATCACCACCGCCTCGCTCGACTTCCGGTACGCCTCCGGCACTCCCTGGAAGTGGGTCACCACCGTGGTCAGCGGCCCCGAGGAGACCAGCGACCGCCCGTTGGCCAGAGCGGCTTCCTCCCCCCGGCGGAACAGGACCTTCCACTCCTCTCCCGGGTAGGCCATCGCCCACGCGAAGCCCGTCGCCTTGTACCGCATGAACGCCATGAGCCGTCCCCTCCCCGAGCGCCGCGGCACCTCGTTGCCCGCAGTCCGGAGGCGAGTCTGACAGCGGCGAACCCCCAGCTCACAGACCGCGAAACCAGATTGACCCGATCACCGGCGCCACGTCGGTACCGCCCCGAACACGCACACGACTCCATCCATCCGCGGCGGTGTCCGGTGTGACCATCTGACCGGATTCTTCTCGATCCGCCCCGGACCCCGCCCTGCCGGAATCCCACACTCCGCCCTCCATGTCGAATGTGTGGACGATGAGAACGGGTCATGGAGAACACCTGCCACACCCGCGCGTCAGACCGGGACCGCCACCCGGGGGCGGGTCCCCGACCGCCGGGCTCACCCTCCTTGGCCATCATGGGCGCGGGCAAGCGGCGGCCTGTGTCACCCGTGCTGGCGTGGTCCGGGGCCGTGTCCGGTCCGCGCCAGCCGGGCGTGGGCCTTGTCAGGCGGGCTGGAAGGTGAAGCTGTCGTTCCGCACGCCGGAGCCCGGAGGGTTGCAGGCGTGGGTGAGAACCGTGGTGCCGTCGCTTTGGAGCGGGGACGGCGTGAGAGCTGTCAGATGCCGGTCTTGCCGGTGATCCAGGTGCGGTGGGCGGCGACGTTGGTGTAGACGGACGGGTACGCGCCGCTGCACGTGGTGTGGCCCCAGCTGATGATGCCGATCACCCGGCCGTTCTGGGCGAGCGGGCCGCCGCTGTCGCCCTCGCACGCCGATACGGGAGGGGTCCTGTCGAGGGTGCAGAGGTGGCCGGCGTTGATGTTCTGGCCCAGCCAGCGCAACCTGCATTCCGCCAGGGTGAGGAGGGTGACGGTGGCGTGCTGGAGGGTGTTCGGCTTCTCGCCGTTACCGAGTCGGCCCCAGCCGGTGAGGGCCGCACCACCGGCGGGGTACGCGGGCGGGTCCGGGAGGGCGATCGGCTGGACGAGCGGGATGTAGGTGAGGGGGGTGCTCAGTTTGAGGAGGCCGATGTCGTTCGGGCTGCCCGCGGCGTTGCCGTTGTAGTTCTCGTGGCGCATCGTCTCCTGCACGTGGTGGATGGTGCCCGCCGGGTCGAGGGTGTTCGACCCGGCGGCGACCCGTATCCGGCCGGCGGGCGCGGCGTCGACGCAGTGGGCGGCGGTCAGGACCCACCGTTCGCTGATGATCGAGCCGCCGCAGAAGGCGTGCCAGCCGGTGGGACCCTGGGACTGGAGTGACACCTGGTAGGGGTACGCGCCCGCCGGGGCGTCGGTCCCGCCGACGACCGCGGACGCCGTCCCGGCCCCACCCGCCATCAGCCCGGTCACGGCCAGAACCGCTCCCAGTACCGACGCCGTCATGCGTCCGAAGTGGCTTCTCACGCTGATCATGTGTCCTCCCCTGCTCCGGTACTGCACCCCCTTCGGGGCGCGACCGTCCCGGAGCCCGACGGTCGTTTGTGTGCGGGCGCGCAGGTGGTGAACCGGCCGTCCCCGATCGACAGGTCCAGCCGGTTCCACCGCCGGGACCATGCCCGGCCAGCGGGGGAGCCGGTTCAGGCGCCGATACCGACGGTGAGGCCGAAGATCTCGCGTACGGAGGTCCCGAAGGTCAGCAGGGTCGCGGAGCCGAGCAGGGCGAACGCGGTCGCGGCGGAGAGCGCGGCGGCGCGGCGGAAGGTGTTCACGGGCTGGTCCTTGTTCGCGGGGTTCCCGGATCGGGTTCGGGTTCGGTGGTGTGTGCGCAGCGGCAGTGCGGTGGGGGGTGTTGTTCTTCGAGGTGGCGCAGGCGGCGGGAGAGTTCCTGGACGGCGGCGATCAGGACGCCCTGGGCGTCAACGACGTCGATGGTGGTCTCGCGGCGGCCGTAGCCGAAGGCGGCCCGCCAGTCCTGGGCCATGGGCCCGATGTGCAGGGTGTCGGGGTCCCAGTCGTAGCGCCACTCACTGACGGGCAACTCGTCCAGAAGGGCGAGGATCTGCGCACGGCTGAGGGGTTCGGCCCGCTCCGTTCGCGGCGGCCGGGGCCGCAGGAACGTCGAGGCGAACCCGCGGAACAGGGCGGCGATACGCATGGGCGGGCTCCCGTCGGCGACGGCAGCGGGAGCCGCCGGCTGCCGGCTTCGGAACAGGGTCAGGAGAGGGGCTTGATGTCGTGCTTCACATCACGGTTGCTCGTGATCAGGGGCACGATGATCGGCTCGAGGGGGGTGACGATCTTCAGGACGGCGTCCAGCCAGTTCATGAGGACTCCACGGTGACAGGGGCGGATCGGCCAGTGATCATTTCATCAGTCCGGTCCGCCGGTTCAAGGGGAAAGACCGAAAGTGATCGCCGATGGCCGAGTCCGTTCAGGCCGTGGTGAGAGCAAGGACCCGCTCCCCGTCCCCGCCGCCTCGGCCCACACCCGGCGCACCCCGCGCGGAGCAGCCCCGCGCCGACGCGCGGGGCCACGCGGTGGAGAACCGCAGCCGCCCCGGGCCCGCCTTTCGGCGGCCCGGCGACGGCGGTCACGCATACCGCCCCTCGGCGGAGCCGGCCGGTCGTCCGGAAGTGCTCGGCCCGCAGGCGCTGGTTGCGGGTTCCCCTGTTGGCCCGTGCGGGAATCGGCGAACCCACCGGGTTCGGGTCCGCGCGGAACGGACGGACGGGCTACCGCGTCCCGGGCCGGGCGAGGAGCAGGACCAGGGCCGTAGCCGACAGCGCCCCGGTGAGGAGGGGGACGCCGGACGCGCCGAAGGCGTCCGCCGAGGCCCCGCCCACCCCCGCGCCCAGCGCGATCGCCGTGTTGAAGACCCCCGCGAACAGCCCCGAGGCCGCCTCCCTGGCCCGGGCCCCGTCCGGCACCGCGCCCACCATCCAGTGCTGCGCGGAGACCGAGACCCCGCCGTAGGCGAGCCCCCACACCAGCAGCAGGAGCACCGAGAGCGCGGCACTGCCGGACGTCACCGCCAGCGGGGGCACCGCCAGGGCCAGGGCCGTGGCGATCCCCCGCAGGGCGCGCCGGGGCGAGCGCGCGGCGACGGCCCCGGCGGCGAAGTTGCCGACCACCCCCGCGACCCCGTAGGCCAGCAGCAGCCCGCTGATCGCCCCGGCGGTGATCCCGTCCACCCCCTCCAGGACCGGGCGGGCGTAGGTGTAGGCCGCGAAGTGGCCGGTGACCAGCGCTCCGACGACCAGCAGTCCGGTGCGCAGCGCCCGGGTCCGCAGCAGCGCGGCCATCTCCGGGGGCCGCACCGGTTCCCCGGCGGGCAGCGGCGGCAGCAGTGCCGTGAGCACCACGGCCACCAGCGCGGCGAGCGCGCCGACCACCGCGAAGCCCCAGCGCCATCCGGCGAGCTGCCCGGTCAGGGTGCCCGCCGGGACTCCGACCACGGAGGCGACCGCGATCCCGCTGAAGACCACGGCGGTGGCCCGGCCCACGGCGGGCGCGGGCACCAGCCGGTGGGCGAGTCCGGCGGCGACGGTCCACACCCCGCCGAGGCAGATCCCGACGGCGACCCGGGCGGCCAGCAGCACCCAGAAGACCGGGGCGAGCGCGCTGACCAGGTTGGCGACGGCCAGCAGCGCCAGCAGCGCGCCGAGCAGCGCCCGCCGGTCGAGGCGGCCCGCGAGGACCGGGAAGAGGGGGGCGGTGACGGCGGCGGCGAGCCCCGGCAGGGTGACGGCGAGCCCGGCGGTCCCCTCGGAGACGCCGAGCCCCGCCCCGACGGGGCTGAGCAGTCCGACGGGCAGCATCTCGGTGGTGACGACGGTGAAGGTGGCGGCGGCGGTCGCGAGCACGGCGGCCCGGGCCCGCGCCGGGGTGAGCGGACGCCCGGCGGGCGGCGGCCCGCCCCGGTCGTTCCTCCCGGCTCCGGCTGGATCGGGGAGCGGGGTCCGGTGCGTGCGGTCACGAGGCGGCGGACGGAGCCCACGCGGTGGGGGCGCCTCCCGGGCTCCCCGGGCCCGGGGGACGTCGGCGACCGACGGCAACGCGGCCGGGGGTCCCCCCGGGCGGAGCCGGGGGGAGTGCCGTGCCGGAGCCCGTGAGCCCAGCAAGATCCGTAAGAGACGGCCCAGGTCGGTGGTCATCCCCCCAGGCTCGGCACGGGCGGCGCCCGGGACAACGGCGTCGTGCCCGTGGGCGCCGGGGCTCCGCCACCCACGGCACCGGCCCGCCCGTGGCGGAGGGGACGGGTGGGCCGGGGGTCCTCCACCGGGGCGGGAGGGGAGCCCCCCAGGGGACCGTCCGGATCAGGCCACCGGACGGTGCACCACGAAGTGGAGGCAACCGTACTCGACCGCCCGGACGTGGACCTGGGTCACCTCCGGGTCGGCGAACGCCTCGTCCAGCGCCGCGTCGAAGGCGGGGTCCGGGTCCTCGGGGATCACGAACAGCCGCCCGCCCGCGATCCGCCCCCGGCCGTCGTACCGGCGCAGCACGCGCAGCGCGCCGGGCCGGGCGAAGGGGTAGCGGGGGCCGTCGGGGGCCGGGCCCCCGCACTCCCCGGCGTGGACGAAGACCGGGCCGCACTCGTCGTAGGCGCCGGGATCGGCGCCCCGCGCGGCGGCCCAGCGGCGCAGCGGCGCGTAGCCGACCAGCGCGATCGTCTCGCCCTGGCGGCTGGCGCGCAGACAGCAGCGCAGCGGGGCGCCGCCCCGGGGGTCGGGGTACGGCTCGCGGTGGTGGCCCGCGTCGTCGGTGGTCCTGAGCCGGGCGAGGACGTCCGGCGGGATCGGGAGGGCACGGTGGCGCGCGGTGCCCGGCGCGGGTGACGCGGGCGGTACGGGTGACGTGGTCGGCGTCGGTGAGGTGGTCGGCATGACCTCAGCCTGCCGTGGGCAGGGGGCCCGTACCGGCGGGATACGGACCTCGTACCGGACGGGTGGACCACCGGCGCGGGACCCGCGCACGACCCGCGCGCGCCCGGTGGGCGACCGGCCGGATATCCCGGGGCGGCCGGTCCCGGACGCGTGGAAAGATGGCGGGAAACGTCATGAATCGTCTTGTGATCTAGGAGATGAGCGCGTGCCCGGCACGAATCTGACCCGCGAGGAGGCGCAGCGCCGCGCCTCCCTGCTGACCGTGGACTCCTACGGGATCGACCTCGATCTCAGCGGCGCGCAGGAGGGCGGCACCTACCGCTCGGTGACCACGGTCCGCTTCGACTGCGCCGAGGCGGGTGCGGAGTCCTTCATCGACCTGGTCGCCCCCACGGTCCACGAGGTGGTGCTGAACGGCGCCGCGCTGGACCCGGCGGAGGTCTTCGCCGACTCGCGGGTGGCGCTGCCGGGCCTGCTGGCCGGGCACAACGAGCTGCGGGTGGTCGCGGACTGCGCCTACACCAACACCGGCGAGGGCCTGCACCGGTTCGTCGACCCGGTGGACGACCAGGCGTACCTGTACACGCAGTTCGAGGTCCCGGACGCGCGGCGGGTGTTCGCCTCGTTCGAGCAGCCCGACCTCAAGGCGACGTTCCAGTTCACCGTGAAGGCGCCCACCGGGTGGACGGTGATCTCCAACTCGCCGACGCCGGAGCCCAAGGACGACGTCTGGGTCTTCGAGCCGACGCCCCGGATCTCCACCTACATCACGGCCCTGATCGTCGGCCCGTACCACTCGGTGCACAGCGTGTACGAGAAGGACGGGCAGTCCGTGCCGCTGGGCGTCTACTGCCGTCCGTCGCTGGCCGAGTTCCTGGACGCGGACGCGATCTTCGAGGTCACCCGGCAGGGCTTCGACTGGTTCCAGGAGAAGTTCGACTACGCCTACCCGTTCGCCAAGTACGACCAGCTGTTCGTGCCGGAGTTCAACGCGGGCGCGATGGAGAACGCGGGCGCGGTGACCATCCGCGACCAGTACGTGTTCCGCTCCAAGGTGACGGACGCCGCGTACGAGGTCCGCGCCGAGACGATCCTCCACGAGCTGGCCCACATGTGGTTCGGCGACCTGGTCACCATGGAGTGGTGGAACGACCTGTGGCTGAACGAGTCGTTCGCCACCTACACCTCCATCGCCTGCCAGGCCGACGCCCCGGGTTCGCGCTGGCCGCACTCGTGGACCACGTTCGCCAACTCCATGAAGACCTGGGCGTACCGGCAGGACCAGCTGCCCTCGACGCACCCGATCATGGCCGACATCCGTGACCTGGACGACGTCCTCGTCAACTTCGACGGCATCACCTACGCCAAGGGCGCGTCCGTCCTGAAGCAGCTGGTGGCGTACGTCGGCCGGGACGAGTTCTTCACCGGTGTGCAGCGGTACTTCAAGCGGCACGCCTTCGGCAACACCCGGCTGTCCGACCTGCTGGGCGCGCTGGAGGAGACCTCCGGGCGGGACCTGCGGGACTGGTCGCGGCGGTGGCTGGAGACCGCCGGGATCAACATCCTGCGGCCCGAGATCGAGACCGGCGCGGACGGCGTCATCACCTCCTTCGCGGTCCGCCAGGAGGCGCCCGCGCTGCCCGCCGGGGCGAAGGGCGAGCCGACGCTGCGACCGCACCGCATCGCCATCGGCCTCTACTCCCCCGACGCCGAAGGCAAGCTGGTGCGCGGCGAGCGGATCGAACTGGACGTGGACGGCGAGCTGACCGCCGTGCCGCAGCTGGTGGGCACCGCCCGTCCGGCGGTCGTGCTGCTCAACGACGACGACCTGTCGTACGCGAAGGTCCGGCTGGACGAGGAGTCGCTGGCGTACGTCACCGGGCACCTGGGCGACTTCGCGGAGTCGCTGCCGCGCGCCCTGTGCTGGGCGTCCGCCTGGGACATGACGCGGGACGCGGAGCTGGCGACCCGGGACTACCTGGAGCTGGTGCTGTCCGGCATCGCCAAGGAGTCCGACATCGGCGTCGTCCAGTCGCTCCAGCGGCAGGCGAAGCTGGCGCTGGACCTGTACGCGGCCCCGGCGTGGCGGGAGGCCGGGCTCACCCGCTGGACCGAGGCGACCCTGGCGCATCTGCGGGCCGCCGAGCCGGGCGGCGACCACCAGCTGGCGTGGGCGCGGGCGTTCGCCGCGACGGCGCGCACCCCCGAGCAGCTCGATCTGCTCGAAGGGCTGCTCGACGGGACGCAGACCGTCGAGGGCCTCGCCGTGGACACCGAGCTGCGCTGGGCGCTGGTGGAGCGGCTGGCGGCGGTCGGCCGCTTCGACGAGGCGGAGATCGCCGGGGAGTACGAGCGGGACCGCACGGCGGCGGGCGAGCGGCACGCGGCGACCGCGCGGGCGGCGCGGCCCACCGCCGAGGCGAAGGCCGAGGCGTGGGCCTCCGTGGTGGAGTCCGACGCGCTGCCCAACGCGGTGCAGGAGGCCGTGATCGGCGGGTTCGTCCAGACCGACCAGCGGGAGCTGCTGGAGCCCTACACCGCGAAGTACTTCGCGGCGGTGGCCGGGGTCTGGGAGTCCCGTTCGCACGAGATGGCCCAGCAGATCGCCGTGGGGCTGTACCCGGCGCTCCAGGTCTCCCCCGGGACGGTCGCCGCGACCGACGCGTGGGTGGCTTCGGCGAAGCCGGGGGCGGCGCTGGCGCGGTTGGTGTCCGAGGCCCGCTCCGGGGTGGAGCGGGCGCTGCGGGCCCAGGACGCCGACGCGGGCGCGGGCTCTTCGGCGGCTTCGGCGGCTTCGGCGGGCTGACGGTTCCGCCGGTTCCGCCGGTACGCACGGAGGGGGTGCGGGGCTTCGGCCTCCGCACCCCCTTCGGGTTTCCCGGGGCGCCCACCGGGTGGGGTGGATCGTTCGTCGGCGGCTTTCCCCCCGGCGGGGGTTCTTCGCGCAGTTCCCCGCGCCCCTTTCGGGGCGCCCCGGCCCGGGTGGATGTCCGGCCTCGGGTGGACGGGGGTGCGCCCACGGAGTGGGACGGATCGTTCGTCGGCGGCTTTCCCTCCGGCGGGGGTCGCTCGCGCAGTTCCCCGCGCCCCTTTCGGGGCCCGCCAACAGGACGACGACACCCACACAGACCCACGCACCCCGACCAGAACGCCCCAAAGGGGCGCGAGGAACGGCGCGAGCAACCCACCACGGGCCAATGAGCCGAACACCGGGCAAAAAGCCCCACCAGGGGCGCGGGGAACTGCGCGAACAACCCACCACGGCCGTGAGCCGAGCGCCGGGCGGAAGGCCCCGTCAGGGGCGCGGGGAACTGCGCGGGTGCCCCGCCACGGGCCGTGCGCCGGAAGCGGAGAGGCGGGAGCGGGAGCACCGCGCACCCCGCAGCGGGGTACGCGGTGCGGAGGGACGGGGCGGCGGGGGCGCCGTCGCCAGGAGCACGTACGGGCTCAGGCCGCCCTCCCTTCCGGGTCCCGCCGGACCGCCGGGGCCACCTCGGCCCGGCCGCCACCCGCGCCCCGGAGCGGGTCGGTGACATGGCGGGGGCAGGCGTGGTGGGGGACGAAGCCGGTACCGTCGCGGCTGCCGTAGCCGATGACCACCGGGGCGGTCGTCCAGCGCCCGCAGGCACAGCAGTGGGCGCCGGACTCGGCGGGCGGACCGTCGATCAACGCGTCACGGATCACGGCGGCGGAACGTTCACGGCGAGGGCGGCGCGTCCCTCCGGAGGGCGGCCGAGGAGCACGGCGAGCGGGGTCCGCCGGACGTTGCCCGCCGGGAAGTCGCGGGAGAGCACGCACCCCGCGAGGTTCCCGTTCGGGAGGACGGTGGCGCGGCCCCGGCCGTACCGGGTGAGCGTCTCGTCCGGGCCCGGTGCCGTCCACGACGACGACGGCGCGCCCGGACCCGGACCGCGTCCCACCGGCCGGACCCGGTCCACGGTGATCCGTTCGACGCCCAGGGACCTCAGGTCCGTGTGCGCCCAGCGGACCCGCTGCCCCGGGAACAGGTCCACGATCCAGGCCCGGAGCCGGATGCCCCGTCGCAGGGCCTGACGGATGTGGTACCGGGTGAGGGTGTGGCTGCCGGGGTACCCGGTGAGGTGGTCGTGCTGGGTCGGGTAGTCGCTGTAGTAGGTGGTCGCCAGGGTGACCCCGGGCCGGGCGAACAGCTCCCACCACTCCTCCCGCATTCGGATCAGATCGCTGTGCACCTCCACCTCCAGCCCCAGCGACAACGCGAGTTCCACGAAGTCCCGCCAGTGCGGGTGGGTGGTCGGCTCGCCGCCGGTCATCCGGACGTGCGGGACGCCGAGCGCGGCGGCGTCGGTGATCACCTGCCGCCAGTCGGCGGCCGTCATCGCGCCCCGCGCCGCCCCGGAGTCCGGTTCCGACCGGCAGTGCGCGCACCAGCGGGGGCAGCCGCCGGTGATCTCCAGTTCCAGCGAGGCGATCCCCGCGAACGGCCGCCGCGTCGGCGGTTCGATGGCCGATGTGGTCATGGGCCGGTCCCTTCGTCTGTGTCGGGTCGGTGCGGTTCCGTCCGCCCGGGTCCTGCCCAGGCCCCATCGGTGGTCCGTCCGCGTCCCGTGCGGTCCCGTGCGGGACCCGTCGGTGGTCCGTCCGCGTCCCGTCCGCGTCCGGTGGGGGTTCCTTGGGAGGGGTCCCGTCCGTGGTTCCGTTGGTGGTCCGTCCGGGCCCGGGCGGTGGTCGATGCCCGCGCCGGTCCGCTGGTGGTGCTCCCCCCGCCCGGCGACGGGACAGCCGGGCGGGGAGAGGCCGGGGCGCCCCTCCATGGGGAAACGCGGCCCGTGGGGACGCGGACCCTGGGGGGGGGACGGGGACCTTGGGGTGACGCGGACCGCGCGGGGACGGCTCGCGGCGGGGGCCCGGGCCGCGTACGGGACCGTTCGCGGTGGGGAGGACGGGCCGCGTACCAGGCCGTTCCCGGTGGGGAGCACGGGCCCCGTACGAGGCCCTGCGCGGTGGTGGCACGAGTCAGGCGCGGGGGAACGGCTCACGGCGGGGGCGCGGGATGGAGCGGTACGCCGAAGTGGGGCAGCGCGGCGATCGCCCGTACCGCGCCGGTCACCGCCTGGCGGGGGCCCTGACCCTGGGCGATCCGGCGCAGGGTCTCCACCTGCCAGCCCTCGGGCAGCGCCGCGAACCGCGCGGCGGTGTCGACGCTCTCCGCCCGCTCGCCCGGGGGCGCGTCCCCCGGCTCCCCTCCCCTCCCGGAACGCTGCTGGACCGCGCCCAACACCTCCCACAGGGAGGGGCGTTCGCCCTCAGGGCCGTCAGGACCATCGGGGCTGTCGGGGTCGCCCCCGGAACGATGGGCGGCGGCCTCCAGGACGCGGAAGACCTCGGCGCGCCAGGCGGGACGGAAGGACAGGTACCAGGCGAGGCCCTGCGCCGCCTGCTCCCCCTCCCTCAGACGGCCGTCCGCCTCGGGCCAGCGTTCGGCGCGCCTCGGTTCGCAGTAAAAGGCGAAGAACGCGCACTCGCGGCGGAGTCCGGCGATCACCGGCCGCCAGTCGGTGACGTCCGGCGCCCATCCGGTGCGGACGGTGTGGCCGGTGGTGAGCGTCCAGTGCATCGCGGCGCGCTCGGCGGACGGCAACTGGTCCCACAGCCGCCGCGCCTTCAACTCCTCCCACACCAGGAGGGCGACCCGCCCCGCCAGCGTCTGCACATCGGGCCAGAGGGCGGTACCGGGCCACTCCGCCAAGTTGTCGAGCGCGCTGCGGAGTTCGTCCAGTCGCATCGGTCCGGGGCCGGGACCGCGTCCGTCGTCGGTCCCGGGTTCGTCGTCGGTCATGGTTCCCTGCCGGTGGTGGGAGTGGTGGTGACGCTGAGGGGCCAGGCGGTGAGGGCGTAGGCGCCGGAGTGGTCGGAGCTGAGGAGGGCGAAGGGTTCTCCGGCGAGGAGCCGTCGACGGGCCTCGGCGCGGGTGCCGTCGCGGTGGGCCCAGTCGCGGAGGGTGGCCGGGACGTCGTGGGGGTGGGCGTCCGGGTCGACGTGGAGGAGGGTCACCGGGCAGGCCGTCGCCGAGGGGTCGGGGTCCAGCCCGTCGGCGATGCGCAGCGCCTGTTTCCGCAGCCAGCGCAGGACCCGTCCGGGATAAGGGCTGGTGAACGACCCGAGCACGGTCCGCCCGCGCCGCGCGGTGCCGATGACGGGACCCTCCGCGAACACCAGCGCGCGGTAGGCGGTCCGGGGCGCGGTGATCCCGGCGGCCGTCCCGGTGGTGACGTACAGCGGGACGGGGTCGGCCAGCACCGCCGGGGTGTCACGGGGCCTCAGGCGCAGTCGCCCGATCACGTGGCCACCCCGGACTCCGCACCCGACGGCGGAACCGCCCCCCACCGGGGAGGCCCCGGAACGAAATGTGCGCACGCCCGCGCCCCCCACGAGCCCAACTGTCGCGAGCTCCACTCGATGTGACGAAAGCACCTACTCAAAGCTGTCCACCTCCTCGACCACTGCGTAGGTTCAACTCCGCCAGCACGGGCCGGAGTCGGTCCCTCACCTCCGCAGGACGCACGTCATCGCGACACGCGCACCACTCGGTCCCGCCACCGGGCGGACGGAGGTACACGGGACCCCACGTGGTGTCCATGACCACTCCGACGGCACCCCTGCGGGAGTCGAACGCGAGTGAACCGACTACGAGTTCGTCTGGTGGCCTTCGCGGCGCTACCGTCTCACCGGACATGACCGCTCCTCTCCGTAGCGACTCTGCTACCGGGAGCTTCAGATTGGCCCAGAGGCGAAGCGCCCTTCAACTTGCGCGAGTCGCTTGACCAGGAGGTAACGCACATGGTGAACCGCAAGGATCTGGACCCGGAATCGTCGCCCACGGCGGCTTTCGGCGAGCGTCTGCGCAGGATGCGGGACGCGCAGGGCTGGACCCAGGACGACCTGGGAGAGCGCATGGGCTGCACCGGCTCACACGTCTCGGCGGTGGAAACTGGTCGACGGCCACCAACTGAGCGATTCGCGGTCATGGCCGACCGGACCTTCGGCACCGACGACCAGTTCCAGCGCCAGAGCAGGTCCGTACGGAAGTCGGCGCTGCTGGAGGGGTACCCGGAGTACCTGGACCGGGAGAGCCGCGCGGCGGAGATCCGCCTCTTCGAGACGGGCTACGTTCCCGGACCGCTCCAGACCAGGGAGTACGCGCACGCGCTGGCGGACGGCGCCGCCCAGCGGGGGGACATCACCCCGGAACAGGTGGAGGAGCGCGTCGAGTCCGTGATGCGACGGCAGGCGGCACTGGTCCGGACACCGTCCCCGCTCATCTTCCTCGTCCTGGACGAGAGCGCCATCCGGCGGTCCATCGGCGGCCCCGAGGTGATGGACGCCCAGTTGGCGCGACTGCTGGAGTTCGCCGCGCAGCCGAACTCCGGTTTCCAGATCGCTCCTTACTCCTTGGGAGCGTGGACACCGTTCAGCCGGTTGGTCCATCTACTGACGATGCCCGACCGGTCCCTGGTGTCCTACGTGGAGTCGCAGACCCATGGGTATCTCGACCGTGAAATGGCATCGGTGCTGCCAGTGGTGAGGAACTACCATCAGTTGCAACTCGGGGCAGCATCCCAGGCCGAGTCCGTCGCCATGATCGAAGAGCTACGAAAGGGCATCCTGTGATGGCCAAGCCCACCGCCCCCCTGCACTGGGTCAAGTCCTCGTACAGCACCCACAACGGCGGCTCCTGCGTGGAGTGGGCACCCACGTACGCGTCCGCGACCGGCGTCGTCCCCGTCCGTGACTCCAAGGACCCCGTCGGCCCCGTGCTCCGTCTCCCCGCCACCGCCTTCGCCTCCTTCGTGACGGGCGTCAAGGCCGGGGAGTTCGGCGCCGCCTGATCCCGCACGGCGACTTCCACCGCCACCCAACCCTCATGACCCCGCCGCCCCGCTCCCGGGACGGCGGGGTCCCGGCATGAGGGGCGGGAGACTCTCGGACGCGTCCGGCGGGCCCGAAGTGCCGCACGCCCAGCTCAACGTCTTCTCCGCACAAGCCCCTTGACCGCGAGTCACCAGACGGACGAAGCTCAACCCGCACAGCCGTAATCGGATCAACACAGGGAGTGGTCAACGCATGAAGCTGCGGTTTCTCGGAATCATCCCGAACACGCCCGACACGGACTCGCCCACGATCTGGCTTGATGAGCACTCGGGGGACCTGTTGATCCAGTCCTATCGGGCTACCGAGGAAGAGGTGAAGGCGTGCCAGATGATCGGCTCGATCCCCGGACACAGCACGGAGGTTCCTGATCATGAGGTGATCGTCCGTCTGCCCAGGGTCATGCGACAGTATCTGCCGCCCCAAGACAGCGAGCAGGGACGATGACGAACCCCGTACTTCACGGGCTGGCCAAGGCCCGCCGTTCAGCCGTGCACCTGGAGATGCGTGACGCCTACCAGCCGGATGACCCCGAGTTCATCGCGTGGCAGAGCGGGAAGCGGCTCGATCCCACCGCCGACCGGTCCACGTGGTGGCGCCCGTTTCTGGACATCGTCACGGAAACAACGGCACGCGGGGTGGCGGTGCGGCGGGCCCGCATCGTGTCGGAGCCCGTCACCGACTACATCCGCTACGAGTACGACGTGACGTTCCCGAACGTGGCGGCGGGTGAACAGGTCCGCTGGCTGCCCCGGCGCAGGGCCGCCGACATCGCCCTGCCGGGCACGGACCTCTGGATGTTCGACGGCGAGTCCGTGCTGTTCACGTACTTCTCCGGCCTCGGGGAAGTCGTCGACCGCGAGTGGCGGACGGAGCCGGAAGTCGTCCGACTCGTGGCGTCCGCGTTCGCATCGGTGTGGGAGCGGGCGACGCCCCACGAGGAGTACGAGCCGGTCTAGTCACCCATGCACCCATCACCATCGTCCAGCGTTCAGCAGGCCCGGCAGTCCCTCGCCAACCGTCTGAAGGAGTTGACCGAAGACGCCGGGCTCGCGGGAAAAGACCTCGCCGATCTGTGCGGCTGGCATCCCTCCAAGGTTTCCCGGATCTCGACGGCCAAGACCCAGCCCAGCGCGGACGACATCAGAGCATGGTGTCGAGCGTGCGGTGCCGAAGGTCAGGCGGAAGACCTGATCGCTTCTCTGCGGACCGTGGAAGACATGTGGGTGTCCTGGCCCAGAATGGAACGCTCGGGTTTGCGGCGGGCCCAGGAGGCCCGGCTGCCTCTCTACGAGCGCACGCGCCGCTTCCGGGCCTACTCACCAGGACTGTTCCCCGGCCTGCTCCAGACCTCGGGCTACACCACGGATGTCCTGCGCGCCGTTCAACGCAGACGGGTCCCGATCGATGACGTGGCCGACGCCGTGACCGTCCGCATGGAGCGTCAGCAAGTGCTCTACAACGGGAACCGAAGCTTCGCCTTCCTCGTAGAAGAAAGCGTTCTGGGCAATGGGCTCGGTGACCCTGGAACCCAGGCAGAACAGCTTGATCATCTGCTGGAGATCTGCGGGCTTCCCAACGTCACCGTGGGCGTGGTCCCCACCCGCCTGGGCAGGGAACGGATGCCCGTAGAGGGGTTCTGGATATTCGACAAGGCCCAGGTGAACGTAGAACTCGTGTCCGGCTACCTCACCATCACACAACCCAGTGAGGTGCGGGCGTACGCAGCCACGTTCGCCGCTCTGGCCGGCATCGCGGTCTACGGAGACGGAGCACGTGCCCTGCTCCTCAAAGCCCGCGACTCCCTCACCTGATTCACACGCAATCGCGCGCAATCCGCTGTGAGTTGAGGTCCCGCCACCTCTAACGTTGCCACCATCCGGACGCCGCGAAGGGGCGACGCGCGCCACCGGCTCAGAGTCGACGGGCGAGAGCGTGACCCACCCCCCTCAGCTCCGGTTGAGCCGACTACCGCAGGCGTCCCGCGCTTGCCCTACCGAAAGGACACGCGTGAAGCGGATCATCGCCCGGGCGTGGAAACTACTTCGCGGCCCTCTGCAATGGCGTATCCTGTGGTTCACCCATGCCAAATTCATGGTCGGCGTCACGGGCGTAGTACGGAACGAACAAGGTCAAGTCTTGCTGCTGAAGCATCGGATGTGGCCTGCCGACCGGCCATGGGGCCTTCCCACCGGCTATGCGGTCAAGGGCGAGGAATTCCCGAAGACCGTCGTGAGAGAGGTACGGGAAGAAACCGGCCTTGAAGTCGTCCCAGGAAGACTGGTCCAGGTGACCAGCGGCTACAAGCTCCGCGTCGAAATCGCCTACGAGGCGCTTCATGTGGGCGGAACCGTCAAAATCGACGGCTTCGAGATCCTGGAGGCACAGTGGTTCAGCCCGGAAGCACTCCCGGAGGGGATGCAAGAGTCCCACATCCAGCTCATCAGATCAGGCATGCCGACCTGACGGGCCTCGCTCCCAACGAGTCCGTCAACGGTGCGAAAGCTCTCGCGGCGCTGACAGCCTTGCGCGCCGACGCGTCGCCGCTCACGGGAAGACACCCGACTCACGTGTTCCGCCCCCTCTCAGAGGTACTCACCGGGTGGGCTGCGGACGGAATCGACATCGCTCCCTTCCGTGCGGGTTTTGACGCTGCCAAGCGCCGGTACGCCGGATACGGACTGGCGAAAATGCTGCCGCTCGATCGAGTGTGGGTCGGCCATGAATCCTCACGAACCGGCGCCTTCGGTGGATTCCATCATCCAGACCAGGGATACCGACACTTGCAGATGATGGCCGTCATCACCATGTACGGCCCCATGGAAGGCCGAAACCCCGAACGCCCTACCCTCGCCCTTCTGGACCTGCTTCGCGCGTACGCGCACGACTGTCTTCACTATGGATCACGTCGGCGGTACGTGGAAGTGGCAGGTGTACCTGTCCGCACCCAGTACGGAATCAACTACCGCCGCACGACCGGACAGCCCTACTCGTCCGCCGATCAACGGGGAACCCGCCACACACGGAATCTCGGAATCGTCATGGAAGGCGCGTGCGACAAAGAGGCACGTTCCATCACCTGTCAGGTAGCGGAACGCTTCGCCCTGCCGGAGCCGTCAGAAACTCTCGGCGCGCTCTCCTACCGGGACGCGACGGGAACACTGACGGGCGAAGACACCGGCAGGACGATCCGTGAACTGGACAGCCCGGAACAGGCGCAGTACGCGGCGAACCTGGTCGAATACGAGAAGGGCGTCAACCACCGGTACGCGCACTTCCTTGAGGAGTTCTCCCCCGGCGAAGAGGACGAATGCCACACACGAATCATCGAAGCCATCATCAGTGGTGACCCGGGGCCACTCGGAGCATGGCTGGACGACCGACACGGCCCTGGCACCTTCGCGGGCCTGTTCCGCACTCCGCGGTACTTCGAACCTGGTCTGACCGCTTAGGAAGAATGCCGGTTCAGCGGCCGTCCGCGTGTGCCCCCGCCGCTGACGGGTCCCGGACTGACAGTGCGGCGAGGCATCGCCGGAGCCTTCGCCCACCTCCTGACGGAAGGACCCCGACCATGACCAGCGCCACGGACGACACCGAGCGCGCGCGACGGCTCAGGACCGAACTGGCCGCCGCCGTGACGCCCGGGAGCAGTGACGACGGCTGGCGTCAGACGGTGGAGAAGGTTCCCCGGCACCGGTTCCTGCCCGGGTTCTACCTGCCCGCCGAGAAGCCCTCGTCCCAGGGGCTGACGTGGTGGGAGCCGGTCACCGCCGCCTTGGACCCGGAACGGTGGCTCACCGCCGTCTACACCGACCAGACCCTGGTGACCCAGATGGACGGCGACAAGCCCGACTGGGACGACCCCGGGCCCCGGGAGGGCGGCTCCGCCACGTCCTCGTCCACGCTGCCGTCCCTGGTCCTGCGGATGTGGGACGACGCGGACCTGGCGGAGGGGCAGGACATCCTGGAGGTCGGGACGGGCACCGGCTACTCCACCGCGCTGGCCTGCGAACGCTACGGATCCGACGCGGTCACCAGCGTCGAGGTCGACAACCACCGGCTGGCGCAGGCGGCTGGCGCGCTGTTCGGCCTCGGGTACTCCCCCGACCTCGCCGTCGCGGACGGTCTGTACGGCTACTGGCCGTCGGCGCCGTTCGACCGGATCGTCGCCGCCTGTTCCGTGCGGACCGTGCCCCGCGCGTGGATCGCCCAGACCCGCCCAGGGGGGAAGATCCTCACCACGCTCGGAGGCTGGCAGTCCGGCTTCGGCCGGACCCTGCTCACCGTCCACGACGACGGCACCGCCAGCGGCCCGCTCCTGCCGGGCACCGTGTCCTTCATGCTCGCCCGCCCCCACCAAGCCCCCGGCTTCGGCAACCCCTCCCACTGGAACTCGCTCCTGGCAGAAGCGGTTCCCACCCCCACCCCTCACACCCTCGACTGGTTCACCGCCGCGACGGACGAAGCGTTCTTCACCCGCTTCCTGATCCAGTCGGCCCTGCCGACCAGCCAGGTCACCGAAGTCAACGGCACGACCTATCTGGTCGACGTCACCACCGGCTCCGTGGCCGCCCTCGCCCCCGAGGACGGCGGGCTACTCGTGCGGCAGGCCGGGCCCGTCCGCCTCTGGGACCGCGCCGCACACGTCCTCGACGCACACGCGGCGGCCGGTCGCCCCGGCCCGGAGACGTTCCGCTTCACCGTGGACGCGCTCGGACAGCACCTCAAGCACCCGGAGATGCCCGTCATCACCCTGGGGTGAGCCGGGCCGCCGTCCGGACCCCCGCGTTGTCGCCCGAGAGCGCTCCTAGGAGGCGAGGTACCCCTGCGCGGGATCGCGCAGGGCGCCGCAGATGCCGCCCAGTGCCTCCCCGACCGCCGGTGACCAGCCGAGGGACCGTATCCGGCTGGCGTCGAGTGCCGCGTCCGTCGCCAGGAATCCGGCCAGTGGGCCGTGGGTCGCCAGTGCCTCGGACAGGGTCCACGACGCCACGGGCACCCGGGCGGCGTCGGCGATCGCGGCCGTCAGCGACGCCATGTCGACCGGGACCGGTTCGGCGATGTGGAACACCCCGTGGACGGGGGTTTCGAGCAGCACGGCGTACCCCATCGCGAGGTCGTTCACCTGCACGGTGGACCAGCGGTTGTCGCCCGGGGCGGCGTAGCGCGCCACCCCGTCGGCGGCGGCCTGGTGGACCAGCCGGGCGAGCGGTCCGCCGCCGTCGCCGTACACGATCGGAGGGCGGACGACGACGCCGCGCACGCGCGGGGCCTCCAGCACCCGGGCCTCGGCCGGGGCCAGCCAGGCGAGCGGTCCGGTGGGCTCCGCCGTGTCGTCCTCGGTGACCGGCGTCCGCGACGAGCGGGCGCGCGGCGCGCCGGTCGTGGTGACGAAGACGCCGTCCCGCATCGCGTCGAGCATGGCGGTCACCGCCGCCGCGTCGACGGCGGGCCGGTCCGCCGTGTCGGTGGCGGCTGTGTGGACCACCGCGTCACCGGCCGCCGCCGAGTCCGCCAGTACGGCGAGGTCGGCGAGGCCGCCCCGGACCGGTTCGCCGCCGTTCGCCCGTACGCTGGCCTCGGCCGCGTCGCTCCTCGCCAGCCCGCGCACCCGGTGTCCACGGGCGACGAGGGTACGGGTCAGCGCCGAGCCTATGTAGCCGCTCGCGCCGGTGATGAAGACGTCCATGGCGGTCTCCCTGTTCGTTCGTCGGGGGGGGCGTCGGGGCCCGGGCCGGACCGGACCGGTTTCTCCCGGCCCCGGGTCGGCCCCGGATCGGTTCCGGATCGGTTCCGGATCGGTTCCGGATCGGCCCAGGGCCCGTTCCGGGTCGGTTCCGGGTTCGTTTTTGATCGTAGGAATCGGCAGGAGGAGCGGACATGCGCGGAAGCCCCGGTGTTTTGCGTGATCGTTCACGGCCGGACGTGCTCGGCACCCTGCTCGGCCGGATACGGGTCGCCACCGGCCGGTTCGGACGCGTCGAACTCGGGGCGCCGTGGGGGACGCGGATGGGGCCCCGGGACACCGTGACCCTGCATCATCCGCTCGAAGGCGAGATGTGGTTGGAGGCCGAGGGGCGGACGGTCCGGATCGGTCCGGGGAGCCTGGTGATCCTGCCGCACGGGGTCCCGCACTCGCTCGCGCACCGCCCGGGCGCCCGGGTCACGGCCGGGGAGCCGTGGCGGAGCCCGTCGCCGGAAGGCGGGCAGCTGTCGGTGCGGCGCCGCTTCGGGGGCGACGGGCCGCGCACGGTGGTGCTGTGCGCCGAACTCGCCCTGACCGGCGCGGCCCGCGGCCTTCTGCTGCGGGCCCTGCCGCCGGTGATCCATCTCCGGCCGGACGGGGACGGGGACGGCGACCCCGTGCCGGGGCTGCGCCGGATTCTCGACGGTCTCCGCGAGGAGGTCCGGGGCGGCCGGTCCGGTTCGCCCCCGCTCGCCGCGCGGTGGGTCGAGATACTGCTGCTCCAGGGGATCAGGGCCGAGCTGGAACGCCCGGCCACGGCCGGTACCTGGCGGGCCGCGCTCGACGACGAGCGCGTGGGCCGGGCGCTCGACGCGGTGTACCGGGCGCCCGGGCATCCGTGGAGCGTCGCGGAGCTGGCCCGGGTGGCGGGGATGAGCCGGACGGCGTTCGCGTCGCTGTTCCGGGAGCTGGTGGGCGAGAGCCCGATCGCCCATCTCACCGGGTGGCGCATGGAACTCGCGAAGACGGCGCTGCGCGAACAGCCCGACCTCCCGGTCAGCCGCGTCGCCGCGTCGGTCGGATACGGCAGCGAGTTCGCGTTCGGCGCGGCGTTCCGGCGGGAGGTGGGGGTGCCGCCGGGCCGGTACCGAACCGCCGTGGGAACGGCGGACGTCCCGGCTGGCGATTGATCTCGCTTCGTTTCAGGGCGAGTCGACGTACGCGGCGACGCCCCGGGCCGTCCGCCCCCGTGCGTGCGTCACGACGCGCCAGCCGTGTCACGGGCAAAGGGCCGAGCCGCGATCGACTGTTTGACCGGAACGCCCTGAACAGATGAATTCGCCGCCTTCGTGGAACCGTTGGGGAGCCGACGCGATCAGGATGGGGGCACGCCGCTCCGCCCCCGGAGCGACGGGACCCCGTCCGCCCAGCGCCGATGCGAGGAACCGTGAAGCTCTCCCGCACCCTTTCGACGGCGGCTTCGGCCGCCCTGCTCAGTGCCCTCACCATGGTCGTCCAGCCGACGCCCGCCTCCGCCGCCTCCTTCGTGGTGAGCGAGGCGCAGTTCGCCCAGCTGTTCCCGGACCGGAACGCCTTCTACACCTACCAGGGGCTGACCGAATCCCTTGACGCCTACCCGCAGTTCGCGGCGTCCGGGAGCGACGCCGTCCGCAAGCGGGAGGCGGCGGCCTTCCTCGCCAACGTCAGCCACGAGACGGGCGGACTGCGGTACGTCGTCGAGCAGAACACCGCCAACTACCCGCACTACTGCGACCAGTCGCAGCCCTACGGCTGTCCGGCCGGGCAGGCCGCCTACTACGGGCGGGGGCCGATCCAGCTGAGCTGGAACTTCAACTACAAGGCGGCAGGCGACGCGCTCGGCGTCGACCTGCTGAACGATCCCTGGCAGGTGGAACGGAACCCGGCCACCGCCTGGAAGACCGGCCTCTGGTTCTGGAACACCCAGACCGGCGCCGGACGGATGACCGGGCACGACGCCATCGTCAACGACCAGGGCTTCGGCGAGACCATCCGCAGCATCAACGGCGCCCTTGAGTGCGACGGCAAGAACCCGGCCCAGCGCGACGCCCGCATCGAGCTGTACCAACGGTTCGTCGCCGTCCTCGGCACGGACGTCGGCGGCGGCGACCTCTCCTGCTGAGGTCCGGCGGAAGGGGCCGCCCGGCGGGCGGCCCCTTCCGTCACATCCCGGTGGACCCGTCGATGCGTTCGCGCAGGAGGTCGGCGTGGCCGTTGTGCCGTGCGTATTCGGCGATCATGTCGATCAGGATCCTCCGCAGGGAGACCGGCTCGCCGGTCCTCTTACGGATGCCCGTTTCGTCCAGGGACCCGGCGGCGGCCGTGATCCGGCGGGAGTGCTCGCACTCCGTCCGCCAGACCGCGAACGCCTCCTCGACGTCACCTTCCAAGCGGTCGAAGTCCTGGTCCGGGTCGTCGTCGGAGTAGTAGAGCAACGGGACGTCCTCCCGGGCGAACTGGATGCGGAACCACCAGCGTTCGACGCCCGCCAGATGCCGCGCCATGCCGTGCAGGGAGAGGGCGGAGGGCGGCACCGCCCGTTCGGACAGTCGCTCCGGGGAGAGACCGGCGCACTTCAGCTCGAAGGTGGCCCGGTGCCAGTCCAGTACCCCGCCCAGGATCTCCCTCTCGCCGCCGACGGAGGGCGGGGCAGGACGGGTGTCGTCGTTCCATCGGGGCGCGTAGTGCTGGGGGGTGGCCGCTTCGGTCATCGTCTGCTGCCTTCCTGGCCGGGGCGGTCCGAGTACGGTCCCCTGGCCCGGTCCGCGTCTGGTCCGAGTCTGGTCCGAGTCTGGCAGGGGCCACTGACATCGGGTCCGGCCTCCGGGTCCACGCGGCTCCGGGCCCGGTGCGGGCCCCGCCCGTGCCGCGCCGCCCCGTCCCCGTGCCGCGCGGGAGGTCAGGGCGTGCCGGGTGTCGGGCGGGTCAGCAGGTCGGGGTGGAGGCGGCGGCCCGCCTCGGACACCTCGACGCCCAGCAGCCGTCCGTCCGCGTCGTAGTCGAGGACCGCCGCGCCGTCCTCGGTCGGGACCTGGCGGACCGCCTCGCCCGGCGCGATCCCGTCGACCAGATAGACGTACGCCATGTCCGCCGAGGCGTCGTACTCGACCCGCACCATCCGTCGTTCCCTCCTGTTCGACTGTCGGCTGTCAGCCGTCGGCCGTTCGCCACGCCGGTACGGCCGCCCGGCCGGTCGCCGGTCGGGCGGGGTCCGGTCGGGCGGGTTCCGGCCCCTCGCAGGGTATCCGCGTGCCCCGGGCCCGCCGTGGCGAAAGCGGAATGCCAGAATTCGGCCATGTCCGACGCTCATGCCCACGCCGGCGCTGACAACGGCGCCAAGGAAATCGTCCGCCAGTTCCTCCTCCAGGTGCGTTCGGGGCTCCACCCCGACCGGGCCGACCGGTTCATGGCCGGGCGGGTCCGGGCCCACCAGGTCGTCTCCGAGGCGCCGCAGGTGGTGGAGCGGACGCCCGCGCAGTACACCGAGCACGTCCAGGAGATGCTGGACGCGTACGGCGCCTTCACCCTGACCGTGGACGAGCTGATCGCCGAGGGCGACCGGGTCTACGCCCGCTGGACCCAGGAGGGGCGGCACGTCGGACCGGTCGACGGACACCCGCCGACCGGCGCCCCGGTCAGGGCCCTGACCAGCGCGGTCTACCGCGTCGAAGACGGGCTGATCGTCGAGTACTGGATCCAGATCGACCGGCTCGGCGTCACCGCGCAACTGCGGGGGACGGCCGACGCGGGCTGATCCCGGAACCCCCGGGCCGGAACCCCCGGCCCGGAAGCCCGGGTCCGGGGGCCGCGCGGGTCAGGGCGGGGGCGGGGTCAGGGTGCGGCGGACGAGGTCGAGGAGTTCCTCGTCGGAGAGGCCGACGGTCCTGGCCTCGGCCACGACCTCGTGGACGCGCTGGACGAGCCCGGTCCGTCCGGGTTCGGCCCCCGCGCTGACGGTCGCGCCGCGTCCCCGGCGGAGTTCGAGCGTGCCCTCGTCCCGGAGCTTCTGGTAGCCGCGCAGCACGGTGTGGAGGTTGATGCCGAGCGACTCCGCCAGCTCGCGCGCGGCGGGGAGGCGTTCGCCGGGCCGCACGGCCCCCTCGGCGACCGCCCGGCGGACCGAGGCCGCGACCTGGTCGCTCAGCGACAGCGGTGAGTTCGGGTCGATGCGGAAGAGCACGTCACGTTCCGTTCGGGTGGTCGCGGCGCGCCCGGTCCGCGAGGGCGTTGAGCGTCGCCGCGGCGGTGGCCGCGTCGTCCACGGTGACGCAGAAGACGGCGCCGGACGCCTGGCGGACGGCGAGGGCGTCACCGGACCGCAGGATGACGCCGCGCGCGTCCGCCCGTACACGGTAGCCCCAGCCGCCGAAGTCCCGCAGCGCGCTGACGGACCGGGTGTCGGCGGCGGCGATCCGGTCCAGCGGCACCCGGACGCGGGGCTTGGGCAGGAGGGTGGAGGCCACCGTGAGCCCCCGGGCGTCGGCGCTCACCCGCACCCGGGCCCCCGCCGTCGTCACCAGTGCGACGACCAGCGCGGGGACGGCCGTCCACCAGCCCACCAGGAGGCCCAGCAGGGCGGTGGTCGCCATCGTCGCGCCGCCCGTCGCCCACAGACCGGGCGAGTTGACCGTGCGGGTCCAGGCGACCTGTTCCCGGGCGGCGAGCGCGAGACGGTCCGCTCCGGCGGGCGGCGCCTGCTCCGCCGTGGTGGCGTCGTCGGGGTCCGCCCCCGCGAGGAACCAGCCCGCGACGGCGGCGCAGACACCGGTCGCCACGGCGGCGACGAGGTGCCACGCCGGGAACCGCACCGCTTCGGGGTCGGTGGCGTCCGCGTTGGTCAGGACGGTCATCGCCAGGACGTACCCGACGAGGGCGATCGTGCCCGCGCCCACGGCGGCGAGGCCGCGCGGAGCCGCCCCCTGGCCGTGGGAGAACCAGGTCATCAGCCCGAAGGCCACGGCGAGCAGGGCCGGGAACAGCAGTCCCACCACGAGGAACGTGCCCTGCCCCTGGAAGTCGTCGGCCCGTCCGTCCGGGGCCATATGGGTCGCGAGATCGGCCGGGAGCCGGTCCCGCACGGCGAGGAAGACCGCGAGGAACACGGCACCCGCCAGCACCCCGGGCACGGTCGCCACCACCACGCGCCGCCAGCGCACGGAACGGTTCCTGGTCTCCGGTCTCATCACGTCACCCCTTGGAAGGCACTGAAGATGTTGCATAGTTCTATCTCTACTAGAACAATAGCCGGACGGGACCTCAAGGCGTCAAGGCGTCAAGACACCGGGCGCGACGACGAGGACCCCGGCGCTCCCGGGGAGGGAGTGACGGGGTCCTCGTCGCCATGGGCGGCGCGGCGGACTTCGCGGCCGGGCGCGGCGGGTCCGGTGCGTCCGGCCAGTCCGGTGCGTCCGGCGGGTTCAGCGGGCGGCCGGGACCGGGGCGGGAGCGAGAGCGGGAGCCGTGTCGGCTTCGGCTTCGACCTCGGATGCCGGGCGGCGGGTCGGGGCGGGGAGGAGCTGACCGGCGATGGTGGCAGTGAGGGCCAGGGCCACGCCGAGCACCTGGAGCGGGGTGAGGGACTCGCCCAGCGCGGCCCAGCCGATGAGGGCGGCGGTCAGCGGCGACAGCGGCCCGAGCAGCATGACCTGGGTGGCGGAGAGCAGCCCGATGCCCCGGAACCAGAGCAGATAGGCGAGGGCGGTGTTGGCGACGGCGAGGTACAGGTAGCCGCCGAGGGCGGTGGCGTCCAGCGCGGGCGGCGCGCCCTCGACGGCGAAGGCGATCGGGGCGATCAGCAGTCCGCCCACGGTCAGCTGCCACGCGGTGAGCGTGAGCGGTCCGGCCCCGTCGGGCCGTCCCCACCGCTTGGTGAGGACGGTGCCCGCCGCCATCGACAGGCTCGCCGCGGCCGCCGCCCCGACCCCGATCAGGTCGAAGGCGCCGGTCGCCTTCAGGACGACGAGGCTGACGCCGAACGCCGCGACGACGCCGGTGAGCAGGGTCCGTACGGTGGGCCGCTCGGAGAGCAGCAGGACGGCGAGCCCCGCGACGAACAGCGGTCCGAGCGAGCCGACGACCGCCGCCATCCCACCGGGCAGCCGGTACGCGGAGAGGAACAGCAGGGGGAAGAACGCCCCGATGTTCAGCGCGCCGAGGACCGCCGACTTCCACCACCAGGCGCCGGTGGGCAGCCGCCGGGCGATCGCCAGCAGGACGAGCCCGGCGGGCAGGGCCCTCATCAGTCCGGTGAACAGGGGCCGGTCGGGTGGCAGGAACTCCGTGGTCACGGCGTAGGTGGAGCCCCAGGAGACGGGGGCGAGGGCGGTCAGGGCGATGGTGGCGGCGCGGTTCACGGTGGTCCCCCCGGAGGTGTCGTCTGGGTCGGTGCCGGTCCCCGGACCCGGGCGTGGCGCCGTGCGCGCCGCACCCGGAGGTCCGGGGAGTTCCTCGTACGTAAGTAGCTTAGCTCTAAGCTTGTTTTCGTCAAGCCTCTTGCTTGTAACTGACTTACTTGGGAGTGGCTCGTTTACAAGCAAATGAAGGGCGCGGATAATCCCCCTATGAACCGACCCCTCTCGGACCCCGGTCCCGACCGTCGCCCGTCCCCCGTCGACCCCACCGGTCCCGCTGGCCCTACCGGTCCCGCCGTCTCCGGCGTCTCCGGCGCGGGCAGAGACGCGGGCACGGACACGGGCACGCGTGCGGAAACGGGCACGCCGGACGCCCCCGACGCCGTGGACGCGATCGTCGAGCAGTGGGCCCGGGTGCGGCCCGAGCTGGACACCCGGGCGATGGAGGTGTTCGGCCGGATCAACCGGCTGGCCTGCGCGCTCAGCGTCGGGGTGGAGAAGGCGTACGCGCGCCACGGCATCGGGCGCGGCGAGTTCGACGTGCTGGCGACCCTGCGCCGGTCGGGCGAGCCGTACACCCTCTCGCCGCGTCAGCTCTCCGCGACGCTGATGCTGACCAGCGGGGGCATGACGGGACGGCTCGACAAGCTGGAACGGGCCGGGCTGCTGCGCCGGTCACCCGATCCGCACGACCGGCGGGGGCTGCGCGTCACCCTCACGGGGGAAGGGCTCGCCCTAGTGGACGAGGCCGTCGTCTCCGGGCTCGCCGTGCAGACGGCCGCGCTGGCGCCGCTCGACGACGAGCGGGTGGCGCAACTGGCGGCGCTGCTGCGCCCGCTGCTGACGGAGGCGGAGGGGCCGACCGAACGGCCCCCGGCCAGCTGATCCGCACGGCGTCCGCGCGGGTTGGCCCGCGCGGCGGACCTGTGGGCTGACCCGGGGCCCTGACCAGC
Source organism: Streptomyces sp. JNUCC 64 (assembly GCF_054484115.1). Taxonomy (NCBI): domain Bacteria; kingdom Bacillati; phylum Actinomycetota; class Actinomycetes; order Kitasatosporales; family Streptomycetaceae; genus Streptomyces; species Streptomyces sp. JNUCC 64. The sequence goes on along the minus strand of NZ_CM137015.1, from coordinate 5,657,485 downwards.
GGCCCGCGCGGCATCCTGCGGACTGGCCCGTGGGGCGCCCCGGGACTGATGCGCCGGGCCCCGGCCAGCTGGTCCACAGGGCCCCGGGCCAGCTGATCCGTGGGGCGTCCCTGTGGGCTGACCTACGGGGCGTCCAGGCTGACCCGTGCGGCGACCCCGGGCTGACCGCGCGGCGGACGGGTGCCGGATCGCCTCTGGAACGCAGCACGAGGGCGGCGGCCGCGTGTGCGCGGTCGCCGCCCTCGTGGCGGATCTAGGGTGAGGTCAGCTCTGCTTCGGCTGCTTGCCGGAGCGGTCCGCGATCATCACCAGGCCCGTGATGACCACGAAGAGCAGGATCGGGGCGACCACGAAGAGACCCACGGTCTCGACCACGCTCAGCTTGGGAGCCGGGTCGTCACCGTCGTCGCGGGTCAGCGCGAGCGCGGGGGACGACATGAGCAGCATCATCAGCGTCGTGCCGGTGGCCAGGGCGCCGGCGCGCAGGGCGTTCTTCTTCACGGTGCCAACGTAGCGAACGCCCGGCCGCGCCGCGCGCCCGGGGTCCCGTACCGGACCGGACCGGCCCGTTCACCGGCCCCGTACCCGTAACCCCTACCCGTCAGCCGTCAGCCGTCGGGCGCCAGCCGTCAGGCGTCAGGCGGGACGCGTGCGGGGACGGCGCCGCGCAGCACGCCGATCAGGGCGTGCAGCCGGTCCGTGGCCATCAGGTCCTCCAGGGTCAGCGGACGGCCCGCGCCGTCCGCCACGGGCAGCCGCCAGTTGGGGTACTCGCGCCAGGTGCCGGGGAGGTTCTGGGGCCGCCGGTCGCCGACCGCGTCCGGCAGCCAGACGCCGACCAGCCGGGCGGGGGTGCTCGACAGGAAGCGGTGGACCGCCCGGACCCGTTCCTCCTCGGCCCCGGCGCCCGGGTCCCGGGCGGCCTCCGGGGAGAGCAGTCCCAGCCGGACGAAGAGGGCCAGCCACTCGGCCCGTTCCCGGTCGGCCGCCGCGCGCGCCTCGGCCGGGGGCCCGCTCAGCAGCCCCAGGGAGTCCCGCAGGTCGACGTCCGCGCCGGTCAGCCGGGCTGCGGTGGGCGGCAGATCGTGGGTGGTGGCGGTGGCGAGGCAGTCGGCGCGCCACTCCCCCGGCGGCAGCGGACGGGCCGGGTCGGCGTCCCAGGCCCGCTCGAACCAGAGGACGGAGGTGCCGAGGACGCCCCGTTCGCGCAGCGCCTCCCGGACGCCCGGCGCCACCGTGCCGAGGTCCTCCCCGATCACCAGGGCGCCCGCCCGGTGGGCCTCCAGGACCAGCACCGCGAGCATCGCCCCGGCGTCGTGGTGGACGTAGGTGCCCTCGGCGGGCGGACGGCCCTCCGGCACCCACCAGAGCCGGAAGAGCCCCATCACGTGGTCGACGCGGAGCGCCCCCGCGTGCCGGAACAGCCCGCGCAGCAGCCGCCGGAACGGCGCGTAGCCGCTGGCGGCGAGGCGGTCGGGGCGCCAGGGCGGCAGCCCCCAGTCCTGTCCGCGCGGGTCGAAGCCGTCCGGCGGCGCGCCGACCGACACCCCGGTGGCGAAGTGGTCCCGTCCCGCCCAGGTGTCGGCACCGTGCGGATGGACGCCGACGGCGAGGTCGTGGACCACCCCGACCGGCATGCCCGCCGTCCGCGCCGCGCGCTGGGCGGCGCCGAGCTGGAGTTCGGTGAGCCAGACCAGCCAGCGGTGGAAGGCAACCCGGTCGCGCAGCCGTTCCCGGGCCCGGGCGGTGGCCGCCGAGCGGGGGTCGTCGAGTCCGTCCGGCCAGGTCCGCCAGTCGGGGCCGTGACGTTCGGCGAGGGCGCACCAGGTGGCGTGGTCCTCCAGGGCGGTGCCCTCGCGGGCGGCGAACCCGTCGTGGGCGGCGCGCCGTCCGGGGGTCGGCTCCACCGCGTGGAGCAGTTCCAGGGCTTGGTGCTTGAGGGCGCGGACGGCGTCCCGGTCGATGAGTTCCGCCCCGCTCAGCACCCCGGCGCGCAGGGCGGCGGCGCGGGCGGCGAGGTCGTCGACGCGGGCCCGGGCGGCCGGGTCCAGCCGGGTGTACTCGTCGACGTCCTCGATCCGCAGATGGACGGGGTCGGGGAAGCGGCGGGAGGAGGGCCGGTAGGGCGAGGGGTCGGTGGGGGCGCCGGGGACGGCCGCGTGCAACGGGTTGACCTGGACGAACCCCGCGCCGAGCGTGCGGCCCGCCCAGGTGACGAGGTCGGTGAGGTCACCGAGGTCGCCGAGGCCCCAGGAGCGGTGCGAGAGGAGGGAGTACAGCTGGACGAGGAACCCGTACGCGCGGGCGCCGGGCGCGGGGGCGCGGGCGGGCGGGACGACGAGGTGCGCGGTGACGGTACGGCCGTCGGGCACGGTGACGGTGAGCGCGTGGACGCCGTACGGGAGGGCGCCGGGAAGCACGGGAACGGCGCCCGGCTCGGGGGTCCCCCGGGCCGGGGCGGGGCCTGATCCGGGGAGCGGGCCGGGGGCGGGGCCCGACCAGGGAACCTGGCCGTCGGGAACCTGGCCGTCGGGGGCGTGCCGCTGGGCGCTGGCGCTGGTGCTCCGCGCCGTCCGGGCCGCACCGGTCTTCCGGGTCGTCCAGACCGTCCGGGTCCGCCGGGGTTCCCCGGCCGCCCGTACGCTCCGGGCCGTCCAGGGCGTCCAGGACGTCGGGGCGGGTTCGTCAGCCGCGCCGGTCCCACCGTCCCCGGTCCCGTCAGTGACCCCGGCGGTGTCCCCCTCAACAGCCCCGGCGCCGTACCCGGCGGGATCGCCCTCCGCCGTCCCGGTCCCGTACCCGGCGGGGTCGTCCCCGGGCCCGTCCTCGGGGACCAGGCGCAGCCGGGTGCCGGGTGGCAGGGCGTCCAGTTCGGGGGGCGGGGGCCGGTCCGGCCACCACACCAGGGTGGGCGGCAGCAGCCGTTCGCGGAGTTCCGTCTCCCGGGCGGCGAGGGCCGCCGCGACCCGGTCGGGGCGGTCGGCGTCCACCCCCAGCGCGGCGAGCGCCGCGCGGACGGCGTCCGGCGGCACCCGCACCACCCGGCCCGGCGCCGGGGAGTAGGCGGTCGCCACCCCGTACAGCTCGGCGAGCCGGTTGAGGGGCACTCAGACCACCGACGGGTCCTGGCCGGTGGCCTGGGCGGCGGGCTCGCTGGTCAGCGGGAGGGCGCCGGGGTACGGGGACTCGCTGGTCAGCGGGGCGGCGACGGCGAGCGGCGGTTCGCTGGTGAGCGGCGCGGAGGCCGGGTGCGGCACCCGGCCCTCGGGGGCGGCGGGGGTGCGGTCGCCGGACTCCCGGGCGACCAAGGGGGCGGGTCCGTCCGAGGGGCGGGGGGCGAGGGCGTCGAGCAGGAGGTGGGCGGAGGGGGTCACTGCGGGCTCCTTCGGCGGGCGACGACGGCACAGTCGGGCCCGTCCGGTACCGCGCGTCGGACGCCACGGCCGGAGGCCCACCGGCCACCTACCCGGACCCGGCGGGGGCAAGGGCTCCCGCCGACGAACGTGGGCGGGGTCACGTCCGGGGGCTCCGGCCGGGAGTCCGGGCCGGGAGCCCCGGCCCGGAAGGCTCGGTGACGGTGCCGACGAGGGGCGCGGGATGCTCACAGGGCCACTGTGACGGACGGTGCGTCAATGTGCCTCGGAAGCTCACCCGTCCGGGCAATTCCGGCACAACGCCCAGAGACGTTGACATGTTCCCCCACCGGGTGGTGGGCTCCCGTCACGTTCGGGCCAACGGCGGTCCGGGGGCGGGGCGGAAGAGGCGAGTGCCGTGACGAAGCGCAGGACGAAGGCGGGAGCCGTCGCCGCGGCCCTCATGGCGGGCGCGCTCGGCGGCGGCCCCAGCGCACTGGGGCCGGTGGCGGCCCCGGGCGGCCCCACCGCCGTGGGCGCCGCCGAGCAGACGGCGCCGCCGCCCGGCGCGGCCACCGGTCCGGGCACCCCGGGCTCCGCCGTACCGGGGCAGCCCGGCACCGTCCCGGGTGCCGACGGGATGGCCGCCAAGGCGCCCGTACCGGGGGTCTCCGACGCCTCCGCCCCCGATCCGGGCGAGGCGCGCCGGGACCCGGGCCCGTCGCCCGCCGTGTGGCCGCGCCCCCAGCAGGCGCGGACCGACGGCAAGCCGGTCCGGGTCACCGACGAGGTGCTGCTGGCGGTCGGCGAGGGCGCCGACGAGCGGGCGTTGACGGCGCTGGAGGCGCTGCTGCGGGAGGCGGGCGCCCGGCGGGTGACCCGGTTCTCCGGCACCGACCGGCTGCCCGGCGGCGACCGGCTGGTGGTGCGCGCCGGGCCGGACACCGGCGACGCCGGGGACACCGGCGGTCCGGCGGCGGGGTCCCGCGACGGCGACCCGTCGTCCCGGGCCCGGGACGGCGCCCGGCTGGACGCCGCGCTGCGGGCGCTCGGCGCGGCCGCCAAGGCCGACATGCCCACCGGGGGGTACCGGCTGGCGGTGGGCCGGACGGCGGGCCGGGACACGGTCGCCCTCGCGGGCACCGGGGAGGCCGGGCTGTTCCACGCCGTGCAGACGCTGCGTCAGCTCGCCGACGGGGGCCGGATCGCCGGGGCGGTCGTCCGGGACTGGCCCGGAACGGCCGTGCGGGGCATGGCCGAGGGCTTCTACGGCACCCCGTGGAGCCATCCGCAGCGGCTGGCGCAGCTGGACTTCCTCAGCCGCACCAAGCAGAACCGCTACCTCTACGCGCCCGGCGACGACCTCTACCGGCAGGCCCGCTGGCGGGAGCCCTATCCGGCGGCGGCCCGCGACGACTTCCGGGAGCTGGCCGAACGGGCCCGGCGCGGACACGTCACCCTGGGCTGGGCGGTCGCCCCGGGCCAGGCCATGTGCATGTCCTCGGACGCGGACGTCGCCGCGCTGAACCGGAAGCTGGACGCCATGTGGGCGCTGGGCTTCCGGGCGTTCCAGCTCCAGTTCCAGGACGTCAGCTACAGCGAGTGGCACTGCCCCCGGGACGCCGAGGTGTTCGGTTCGGGCGCCGAGGCCGCCGCACGGGCGCACGCCCGGGTGGCGAGCGCGGTCGCCCGGCACCTCGCCCAGCGCCATCCGGGCGCGGCGCCGCTGTCGGTGATGCCGACCGAGTACTACCAGGACGGGCCGACGCCCTACCGCCGGGAACTGGCGGCGGGCCTGGACGCCTCGGCGACCGCCGGGGCGCCGGTCGAGGTGGCGTGGACCGGGGTCGGGGTGGTGCCGCGCACCATCACCGGCGCCGAACTGACCCGGGCCCGTTCGGCGTTCGGCCGTCCGGTGGTCACCATGGACAACTACCCGGTCAACGACTTCGCCCGGGACCGGATCTTCCTGGGCCCCGCGATGGGGCGGGCCCCGGCCGTCGCGGGACGTTCGGCGGCGGTGCTGAGCAACGCGATGCAGCAGCCGGTGGCGTCCCGCATCCCGCTGTTCACGGCCGCCGACTTCGCCTGGAACCCGCGCGCCTACCGGCCCGGCGAGTCCTGGCGGGCGGCGATCGACGCGGTCGCCGAGGGCACCTCGGAGCGGACCCGGGCGGCGGTGACCGCGCTCGCCGCGCACGACGCGTCCTCGGTGCTGGGCGCCGAGGAGTCCGCGTATCTGCGGCCCCTCGTCAAGGAGTTCCGGGCCACGCGGAACACCGGAGCCCCGGGGGACGCCAAGGGCGCGAAGGACGCGGATACCAAGGAGCGGACGGCCGCCGAGCGGCGGCTGCGGGACGCGTTCCGGCAGCTCGCGGAGGTGCCCCGGGACCTGGCGGGCACCGAACTGTACGGGGAGACCCGGCCGTGGGCCGACCAGCTCGCCCGGTACGGCACGGCCGGCGTGGCGGCCCTGGACCTGCTGGCCGCCCAGGACCGGGGCGACGGTCCGACGGCGTGGCGGCTGGCCCGCGATCTGGACCGGCGGACGAAGGAACTGCGGGCGGCCCGGGTCACGGTCGGCGACGGGGTCCTGGACCCCTTCCTGAAGCGGGCCAGGACCGCGTTCGACACCTGGTCGGGCGCGGCGACCGAACCGGAGCCGACCGGTTCCGGCGACGGCCGGACGGTGGCCCTCGACCGGTCCCGTCCGGTGCTGGCGGTGACCGCGCTGACCGAGCCCGGCACCACCGGGACGGTGGAGGCGCTGGTGCCCGGCGGGGGCTGGCGGCGCCTGGGCGAACTGGCGGCGGACGGCTGGACCGAGCTGAGCACCAATGACCTGGTGGTGGAGGGGGTGCGGGTGAGCGGGCCGGAGCCGTCCCGGGTGCGGCATCTGGTCCCCTGGTTCGCGGACGCTCCGGCCGCCGCCTTCTCGCTGGCCCGCACCGAGACGGACGTGGCGGTCGGCGGCGACCCCCGGAAGGTGACGGTCCGGCTCACCGCCCGGCGGCCCGTGGCGGTGCGCGGCGAGGTGCGGGTGCGGGCGCCGAAGGGGCTGGAGGTCCGGCTCCCGAAGCGGGTCGTGGTGCCGCGCGGCACCACGCTGGAGGTGCCGCTCACGGTGGAGGCGCCGAAGGGCACTCCGTCGGGCACCTACGACGTGGCGGTGACGTTCGGCGGCGTGACGCGGGTGCTGACCGTGCGGGCCTTCCCGGAGATCGGCGGCCCCGATCTGGCGCGCGGGGCGCGGGCCGGGTCCTCGGCGGACGAGACCCCGGCCTTCCCGGCGGCGTCGGCGGTGGACGGCGACCCGGCCACCCGCTGGTCCTCGCCCGCCGAGGACGACTCCTGGTGGTCGGTGGAGCTGCCCCGGCCGGTGCGGCTGGGGCAGGTGGTGCTGCGCTGGGAGGCGCACGCCGCCCGGTACCGGATCCAGGTGTCGTCGGACGGCCGCGACTGGCGGACGGTGGCCACCGTCGCGGACGGGCGCGGGGGCCGCGAGGCGGTCCGGATGGACGCCCTCGACGTCCGGCACGTCCGGGTCCAGGGCGACCGCCGGGCCACCCGGTTCGGCTACTCGCTGTGGTCGGTGGAGGCGTACGCGATCACCGGACGCTGAGCGGCGACGGGGCGCGGCGGGCGCTGGACCCGGCCGGTGGCGTCCAGGCCGGTGCACCCCGGCCTTGGACGCCATCGGCTGGGCCCCGTCGGCCTGGGCGGGCCGGGGGCGTCGGCGGCACTCGGCCGTCTCCGGCCGACACGGGCTGGCGGGCCGACGCGGGCTGGCGGGCTGGCGGGCTGGCGGGCTGGCGGGCTGGCGGGCTGGCGGGCTGGCGGGCTGGCGGGCTGGCGGGCTGGCGGGCTGGCGGGCTGGCGGGCTGGCGGGCTGGCGGGCTGGCGGGCTGGCGGGCTGGCGGGCTGGCGGGCTGGCGGGCTGGCGGGCTGGCGGGCTGGCGGGCTGGCGGGCTGGCGGGCTGGCGGGCTGGCGGGCTGGCGGGCTGGCGGCGTCAGGCTTCCGGATGGGGCTGGTGGCACCGGTGGCCCTCGGTAGTTCCCAGTGAGGCCCATGAGACCGGTGAGGCCCATGAGACCAGGGGCCGTGAGACCGGGGGCCGTGAGACCCGGTGAGGTCCCCGTGAGACCGGGGGCCGTGAGACCCGGTGAGGTCCCCGTGAGACCGGGGGGCCGTGCGGCCGGGGGCGTCAGGCGGAGACCCCGTCGATCCGGGCCAGCGCGTCGTCCGCGCCGTAGGGCCGGAGGTAGGGCAGCCAGCGCGGGTCGCGGTGACCGGTGCCGATGATCCGCCAGGCGAGCCCGGTCGGCGGGGCGGGCTCGTGCCGCAGCCGCCAGCCGATCTCCACCAGATGGCGGTCCGCCTTGACGTGGTTGCAGCGGCGGCAGGAGGCGACGACGTTGTCCCAGGCGTGCCGACCGCCCCGGCTGCGCGGGATCACGTGGTCCACGCTGGTCGCGACGCTGCCGCAGTACATGCACCGTCCGCCGTCCCGGGCGAACAGGGCCCGCCGGGTGAGGGGAACGGGCCCCCGGTAGGGGACCCGTACGAAGCGCTTGAGCCGGACCACGCTGGGGGCCGGGACGGTGACCGTCGCGCTGTGGAGGAAGGCGCCGGACTCCTCGAGACAGACGGCCTTGTTCTCCAGGACGAGGACGAGCGCGCGTCGGAGCGGTACGACGCCGAGGGGCTCGTACGACGCGTTGAGGACCAGGACGTGCGGCACGGACTGCCTCCTTGTGCGTCGGCGGCGCGTGGCTCGCGCCGGGACGATCTCGTTCAGTCTCCCCTCTCGTCCGCTCGGCGCGCCACCACCTCCCGGTAACGGGGTGGGGGAGTTTCTTCTCACGTTCCCCCCGCCCCGGCCGTCCGGTAGGGGCCGGGACGGCGCGGGCGTACGGGACGGGCGCGAGCGGCTCCGGCGGCGGACCGGGGCCGGGGGACGGGAGGCGCGGCGACGGGGGAACGGGGGCGGCGGGGCCCGGCGACAGGGCCCGGACCGGGGGTGACGGCGGAGGCCACGGTTCCGCCGGGCGCCCCGGGCACCTGCCGCGGGCCCGTCCGGGGAGCGGCGGCGATCCCCTTCCCGGGACCCCGCGCGCCCCGGACGGGGAACCGTCCGGCCGACGGGCCCGGCCCCCTCCCGGGGCGCCCGGCGGGCCCGGTGGGTGCCCCGGTGCGCGTGGCGTGGGCCACTGTCGGGTCGGCGATGCCCCGTTAGTGTGGTGTGTCTGCCCGATTCCGGCGGGCCGCCCCGCCCGCCTCTCCCCAGCCGGGCAGGCCGCTACGCCTGGAGGTACCCCCGTGTTCCTGTCCGCCTCGTCGGTCCTGTCGACCAACGGCACCGACCCGGGTCCCGTCACCCTGGAGGGCGCCCACGAGACGGCGACCAACGCCGCGAGCTGGGTCGAGCAGAACTGGTCGACCTGGCTGAGCATCGGTCTGCGGGTGCTGCTGGTCCTGACCATCGCCCTGGTGCTGCGGGTGGTGATCCGCCGGACCATCACCAAGCTGATAGACCGGATGAACCGGACCGCGCAGGCCGTCGACGGCACCGCCCTCGGCGGGCTGCTGGTGAACATCGAGCGCCGCCGCCAGCGGTCGCAGGCGATCGGCTCGGTGCTGCGCTCGGTGGCGTCGTTCCTGATCCTGGGCACCGCCGGACTGATGATCCTGTCGACGTTCCAGATCGACCTGGCGCCGCTGCTGGCCTCGGCCGGTGTCGCGGGCGTCGCGATCGGCTTCGGCGCGCGCAACCTCGTCACGGACTTCCTGTCCGGCGTCTTCATGATCCTGGAGGACCAGTACGGCGTCGGTGACTCCATCGACGCGGGCGTGGCCTCCGGCGAGGTCATCGAGGTGGGGCTGCGGGTCACCAAGCTGCGCGGCGACAACGGCGAGATCTGGTACGTCCGCAACGGCGAGGTCAAGCGGGTCGGCAACCTCTCGCAGGGCTGGTCGACGGCCGGGGTGGACGTCACCGTGCGGCCCAGCGAGGACCTGGACCGGGTCCGCGCCACGCTCACCGAGGTCGGCGAGCGGATGGCCAAGGACGAGCCCTGGAACGAGACGCTGTGGGGCCCCATCGAGATCCTGGGCCTGGACAGCGTGCTGCTGGACCAGATGGTGATCCGGATGTCCGCGAAGACGATGCCCGGCAAGTCCCTCGGCGTCGAGCGGGAGCTGCGCTGGCGGATCAAGCGGGCGTTCGACGCGGCGGGCATCCAGCTCGTCGGCGGGCTCCCCCTCCAGCAGGACGGGGAGGCCGCCGCGGCCGACCCGACGGCGGGCATGGCGGCGCCGTCCGCCTACGGCAACGCCGCCTCGCCGCAGTCGATGGCGACCGCCCCGATACCGCCCGGGCCGAACCTCACGAAGCAGTAGCCTTCCCCCCTCCCGGCCGCCCGGCGGCTCCCGACCGCCCCCGGGCTCCGCCGCCCCGGGCTCCGTCGGCCCGGGTGTTGTCGGCCCGGGTGTTGTCGACCGGGACGCCGTCAGTCCGGGGCCGTCGTCGGCCGGAGTGCCGTCAGACCGGGGCGGAGGCGTCCGCGACCGGCATCACCAGGGTGGTGAAGCTGCCCTGGTCGGCGGAGCGCACCACGACCGGGGTGTCCGGGGAGCGGATCTCCAGCAGCACGTCCGGACCGACGGCCGCGTCGACCGACGCCAGCAGCCGCCCCGGGTCGAAGGCGATCCGCACCGGCTCACCCGGGCACAGCACCCGGGGCACCGGCCGTCCGTCCACCGCGAGCGCCCCGCCGTCGGTGGTCAGGACGGTGCACTCGCCCTCCACCGCCGTCAGCGCGGCGGCCAGCGCGGTCCGGTCCGCCACCACCCGGTGCCGCACCGGGCCGAGACCGGTGAGCACCGCCCGCCAGTCGGGGAACTCCCCGGGGGCGCGACGCACCTCCCGGACCCCGTCGGGGCCGCGCAGCCGCGCCCCGTCCTCGTCGGCCTCGACGACGACCTCCGCCAGCGGCAGCGCCCATCCGGCGAGCGCGCGGGCCTCCTCCGCCTCGACCAGGAAGCCGCGCGGGCCGCCCCGGACGTCGTCGGCCCGCAGGGTGCGGGCGGCGAGCCGGTAGCTGTCGGTGGCGACCGCCCGGACCTCCCCGTGGTCGAGTTCGATCCGGACCCGGCCGAGCACGGGGTGCGCGGCGCGGGCGTCGCCGGTCGCCGTCGCGGTCACCACCTGGCGCAGGGCCCGGGACAGCTCCGCTCCCCCGAGGCGCGCCCCGGCGGTGGGGGCGGGCAGCTCCCGCAGCAGGTCCCGGACGGCGGCGCGGGCCGCGTCGGCCTCCGCCCCGGTGCGGCGGGCGTGGTCCTCCAGGAGGATCCGGGCCTGGCCGGGCGGCCCGTCGAGGACGGTGGGCACGTCGGCGAGGGGCAGTCCGGCGGCGCGGAGCCGGACGATCCGCAGGGCGCGGTCGGTCTGGTCCGGGGCGTAGGAGCGGTAGCCGGTCTCCGGGTCCACCCGGGCGGGGCGCAGGATGCCGCCGTCGTCGTAGAAGCGGAGGGCGCTGGGGGCGAGGCCGACCAGCCGCCCGAACGCCCCGATGCCCATGAGGGTGTCGCCGGGCCGCGCCGTCGCCCCGGGGGCGGGGGCTCCGCCGGGGCCGTCGGGGGCCGCGAGGCCGTCGGCTCCGCCGGGACCGTCGGGGGCGGGGGTTCCTTGGATGTCGCTGTCCGTGTCGTTCACCCTGCTCACCCTGGCCCTTCGAGCGGCCTGAGGGTCAAGCGGCCCCCCGGACGGGACGGGCCGGGAGACGGCGGAACGGACGACGGGACGGACGGCGGGACCGTTCCGAACGGGGTCGGAACGGACGCGGAGACCGGTTGGGAACGGGCTCGGAACGGGCCCGGAACGGGGCGCCCGGATAACGACTTGGTAGCGCCGGACGTCCGATCCATTGACGGTGGCACCGCGCTGCCCCTACCTTCCCGGGTCAGATAGGAAAGTTTCCTAACAGTGCTCGACGGGCAGAGTGCCACCGAGGGAGGGCGGGTGATCGGACGATGAGCGAGACGGGCCCCACCGGGCACCACGGCCCCTCCGAAGCCACGGGCACCCCCGCCGCCTCCACCGCCGGCTCCGGCTCCGGCTCCGGCAGCCATGCCAGCCCCAGCGGTCCTGGCAGCCGCACCGGTCCCAGCAGCCCCGGCAGCCCTGGCGGCCCCAGCGGCACTGGTGCCCCCACCGGCCCCGCCACCCCCCAGGGCCAGAGCGGCACCCCCGGCACCCCCCGGGTCCTGCGCGCCATGAACGACCGGGCGGCGCTGGACCTGCTGCTGGCCCAGGGGCCCCTGTCCCGCACCCGGATCGGCGCGCTCACCGGGCTCTCCAAGCCCACCGCGTCCCAGTTGCTGGCCCGGCTGGAGGCGGCCGGACTGGTCCGGGCCACCGGCACCACCGAGGGCCGCCCCGGTCCGAACGCCCAGCTCTACGCGGTCAACCCGACCGCCGCGCACGCCGCCGGGCTGGACGTCCGCCCCGAGGGCATCCGCGCCGCGGTCGCCGACATCACCGGCCGCACCGTCGGCGAGTACGCCCTGCCCACCCCCGGCCGCCGCACCACCCGGCCGGTGGTCGACCTGGTCACCGAGGCCCTGGACGGGGCGGCTGCCGACGCCGGGCTCGCCCGGACGGACGTCCACCGGCTGGTCATCGGCACCCCGGGCGCGTTCGACCCCACCACCGGTCGGCTGCGCTACGCCTCCCACCTGCCGGGCTGGCACGCCCCCGCCCTCCTCGACGACCTCGCCGCCGCGCTGTCGATGCCCATCGGGTACGAGAACGACGTCAACCTGGTGGCCCTCGCGGAACAGCGGCTCGGCGCGGCCCGTGGCCACGAGGACTTCGTCCTGCTGTGGAACGAGGACGGCATCGGCGCCGCCCTGGTGATCGGCGGACGGCTGCACCGCGGCCGGACCGGCGGCGCGGGCGAGGTCGGGTTCCTCCCGGTGCCGGGCGCGCCCCTGATCCGCCAGGTGACGCGGAACAACAGCGGCGGCTACCAGGAGCTGGCGGGCGCCCAGGTGGTGGCGCGGCTGGCCCGCTCGCTCGGGATCACCCCGATCCCCCGGGGCACCCATCCGGAGGTCGCCGCCGCGCTGGTCGCCCGGGCGGCCGGGCACCTCGCGGACCCCGAGCCCTCCCGCCACCAGGGTCTGAGCGGCGGCCCCTACCAGGAACTGCTGCGGACCTACGCCACCGGGCTGGCGACCGGGCTGGCCTCCCTGGTGTCCGTGCTGGACCCCCAGCTGATCGTGCTCAGCGGCTCGGTACTCACCGCGGGCGGCGAGGCGCTGCGCTCGCTGGTCCAGTCCGAGCTGGAGGACCTGGCCGCGCCCCGGCCGAAGCTGGTCGTCGGCGAGGTGTCCGGCCACCCCGTACTGCGCGGCGCGCTGGAGAGCGCGCTCGCCGCCACCCGCGACGAGGTCTTCGACACCTCGCGCGCCCCCTGAGACCCCCACGGGATCCGGCCACAACACCGGGTACCACCGCACCACCCCGGGTGATCCCCGACCCGCCGCACGGCCCGGGCGCCACAAGCGTCCCGGGCCGTGCGGTACCCCGCACCACCCCACGCACCACCAGCACCCCTGATGGCGCACGCACCACCAGCACCAAGAGCACCACTCGCACCACTGGCACCACGAGAACGAGCAGAACCGACAGAACGGGAACCACCGCACACGAACGGCCCCAGCACCCCGCACCTCCGCACTTCCGCACAGCACGTGTACGGCGCAACACCCCACTCGTTTGCCCCGACCCGCTCAAGGGAGACACCGTCATGCCCGGATTCCGTCGCGGTACGGCGACCGCCGTCGCCGCCGCCACGTCGATAGCCCTGTTCGCCACGGCCTGCACCGGCCAGTCCTCGACCGGTGCCGACGACGACGCGTCCAAGAACACGACGATCACCTTCTGGCACGGCTGGACCGCCCCCTCGGAAGTGAAGGCGATCGAGGACAACATCGACCGCTTCGAGAAGGCGCACCCGAACATCAAGGTGAAGGTGGTCGGCGGGATCAACGACGACAAGCTCAACCAGGCGCTGCGGGCGGGCGGTTCCAAGGGGCCGGACGTGGTCTCCTCGTTCACCACCGCGAACGTGGGCAAGTTCTGTTCCTCGGGGGCCTTCGAGAACCTGGAACCGTTCATCGAGAAGGACGGCATCGACCTGGAGAAGACGTTCTCCAAGGTGCTGCTGGAGTACACCGAGTTCGAGGGCGAGCGCTGCGCGCTGCCGCTGCTGTCGGACGCGTACGGGCTGTACTACAACAAGGACGAGTTCAAGAAGCACGGGATCGAGGCGCCGCCGAAGACCTGGAGCGAGTTCCTCGACGTCGCCAAGAAGCTGACGAAGACCAAGGGCGGCGGCTACGAGACCCTGGGCTTCATGCCGAACTACCACGGCTACGAGACGGTCGTCTCGCACTACATGTCCCAGTGGGACCACCAGTACTTCGACGCGGACGGCAAGTCCAACGTCGCCAAGGACCCCGGTTTCAAGGAGATGTACGCCTTCCAGAAGAAGATGGTCGACGAACTGGGCGGCTTCGAGAAGCTGGAGAAGTACCGCACCACCTTCGGTGACGAGTGGGCCGCCGAGCACCCCTTCCACCTGGGCCAGGTCTCCATGCAGCTGGACGGCGAGTGGCGGCTGGGGATGGCCGAGGCGGCCGACGTGGACTTCGAGATCGGGGTGGCGCCGCTGCCCGTCGCGGACGACGAGGCCGACGAGTACGGCAAGGGCTACCTCTCCGGGACGATCATGGGCATCGCCCCGCGCAGCCAGAAGAAGAACGCGGCCTGGGAACTGATGAAGTACATGACCACCGACACCGACGCGGTGGTGCAGTTCGCGAACGGGATCAAGAACGTCCCCTCCACGCTGGCCGCGCTGGACTCCCCCGACCTGAAGCTGGACCCGCGCTTCAAGACCTTCCTGGACATCGCCAAGCACCCCGAGTCCTCCACCTCGCCCGGCGCGGTGGACGGCATCGGCTACCAGAACACCCTCCAGGACCTCGGCTACCGCTACGAGTCCGGCAAGGTGAAGGACCTCCAGGCCGGCCTGGAGGAGGCCGCCCGGCAGATCGACACGGACCTCGCGAAGGCCGCGCGGTAAGCATGTCCACCGCGAACACGTCACGTACGAGGCGCCGCCGGTCGGCGCTTCGTACGCTGGCCTTCCTCTCGCCCTGGCTGATCGGGTTCGGCGTCTTCTTCGCGTACCCGCTCGTGGCGACGGTCTACTTCTCGTTCATGCGGTACGACGGCTTCGAACCGCCCACCTGGAACGGGCTGGAGAACTGGTCGTACCTCTTCAACGACTTCCCGAAGTTCTGGCCCGCGATGCAGAACACGCTCTGGCTGGTCGTGGTGATGGTGACCTGCCGGGTCGCCTTCGGGCTCGGCGTGGGACTGCTGATCACCAAGATCAAGACGGGCACCGGGGTCTTCCGGACCCTGTTCTACCTGCCCTACCTGGCACCGCCGGTCGCCGCGACGCTGGCCTTCGTGTTCCTGCTCAACCCGGGCACCGGCCCCGTCAACTCGCTGCTGGAGACGGTCGGCGTCGACGCGCCGAGCTGGTTCAACGACGCGGACTGGTCCAAGCCCGCGCTCACCGTCCTCGCCGTGTGGGGCGTCGGCGACCTCATGGTCATCTTCATGGCCGCGCTGCTCGACGTCCCGAAGGAGCAGTACGAGGCCGCCGAGCTGGACGGGGCCTCCGCCTTCCAGCGGTTCCGGTTCGTCACCCTGCCCAACATCTCCCCGATCATCCTGTTCGCGGTGGTGACCGGGGTCATCTCGGCCATGCAGTACTACACCCAGCCGATCGTCGCCGCGAAGGTCGCCTCCGGACGGATGGGCGGCTCCGGCCAGCCCTTCGAGCCGGGCTACCCCGAGGGTTCCACCCTCACGCTGCCGCAGCTCGTCTACAACGTCGGCTTCCAGCGCTTCGACTACGGCACCGCCTGTGCCGGGGCGCTCGTCCTGTTCGTCCTCGCCATGGCGTGCACCGCGCTGCTGATGCGACGCCGAGGCGGCCTGATCGGGGTGGGTGACTGACCCGTGAACCGACTGACCGAGAAGAGCGCCCCGGCGCGACCGGCCCCCGCCGCGCGCCCCGCAACGGGCGGACCCGACCCCGCCGCCCGGCGCACCGCTCGACGACGGGCGGTCCTGCACTGGATCGCCGTGCACTCGCTGGGCGTGGCCGCCGCCCTGTTCTTCCTGCTGCCGTTCGTCTTCGTGGTGCTGACCTCGCTGATGAGCGACCAGCAGGCGCTCACCCGCGACCTGTGGCCGAGGGACTGGGAGTTCGGCAACTACCTCACCGTGTGGGACACCCCCGGGTTCCTCACCTGGTGGCGCAACACCCTGCTCTACGCGGGGCTCGGGACCGTGCTGTCGGTGGTCTCCTCGATCCCGGTGGCGTACGCGCTCGCCAAGTTCCGCTTCCGGGGCCGCAAGCTGTCCCTGATGCTGGTCATCTCGATGATGATGCTGCCGCCCCAGGTCGTGATCATCCCGATGTACCTGTTCTGGGCGCAGCAGATGGACCTCTCGGGGACGCTCTGGCCGCTGATCATCCCGATGGCCTTCGGCGACGCGTTCTCGATCTTCCTGCTGCGGCAGTTCCTGCTGACCATCCCGGACGAGTACCTGGACGCGGCGCGGGTGGACGGCTGCGGCGAGGTCCGCACCCTGCTGAGGGTCGTGCTGCCGATGGCCAGGCCGGGCATCGCGGCGGTGGCCCTGTTCCAGTTCTTCTACGCCTGGAACGACTACTTCGGACCGCAGATCTACGCGTCCGACAACCCCGCGGCCTGGACGCTCAGTTACGGACTGGAGTCGTTCAAGGGCGCACACCACACCAATTGGAATCTGACCATGGCCGCCACCGTGCTGGTCATGGCACCGGTCATCCTCGTCTTCTTCTTCGCCCAGAAGGCGTTCGTCGAGGGTGTCACGCTCACTGGAGTGAAGGGCTAGTACTACTGATGAAACTGACCGTGGTCGGCGGAGGTTCGACCTACACCCCCGAACTGATCGACGGATTCGCGCGCCTGCGGGACACCCTCCCGATCACGGAACTCGTCCTCGTCGACCCGGCCGCCGACCGTCTGGAACTGGTCGGCGGACTGGCCCGGCGCATCTTCGCCAAGCAGGGCCACCCGGGCACCATCACCACCACCGGGGACCTGGACGCGGCCGTCGCCGGTGCCGACGCGGTCCTGCTGCAACTGCGCGTGGGCGGCCAGGCCGCCCGCAACAACGACGAGACCTGGCCGCTGAGCTGCGGCTGCGTCGGTCAGGAGACCACCGGCGCGGGCGGCCTCGCCAAGGCGCTGCGCACCGTGCCGGTGGTCCTCGACATCGCCGAACGCGTCCGGCGCGCCAACCCGGACGCCTGGATCATCGACTTCACCAACCCGGTCGGCATCGTCACCCGCGCCCTGCTGAACGCCGGGCACAAGGCCGTCGGCCTCTGCAACGTGGCCATCGGCTTCCAGCGGCGGTTCGCCGGGCACCTGGGCGTCGACCCGTCCCGGATCCATCTGGACCACGTGGGGCTCAACCACCTCACCTGGGAGACCGCGGTCCGGATCGGCGGCCCCGACGGCGAGGACGTGCTGCCCAAGCTGCTCGCGGAGCACGGCGACACCATCGCCTCCTCGCTCAGCCTGCCGCGCTCCCTGCTCGACCGGCTCGGCGTGGTGCCCTCGTACTACCTGCGCTACTTCTACGCCCACGACGAGGTCGTCGAGGAACTGCGGACCAAGCCGTCGCGGGCCGCCGAGGTCGCCGCGATGGAACGGGAACTGCTGGAGATGTACGGGGACCCGACCCTGGACGAGAAGCCGGAGCTGCTCGCCAAGCGCGGCGGCGCCTTCTACTCCGAGGCGGCCGTGGACCTGGCGTCCGCGCTGCTCGGCGGGGGCGGCAGCCCCCACCAGGTGGTCAACACCCGCAACGGGGGCACCCTGCCGTTCCTTCCGGACGACGCGGTGATCGAGGTGCAGGCCGCGGTCGGCCCCGAGGGTCCGCGCCCGCTCGCCGTGCCCGCCGTGGACCCGCTGTACGCGGGGCTGATCGCCAACGTCACCGCGTACGAGGACCTCGCCCTGGACGCGGCGCTGCGCGGCGGCCGGGACCGGGTGTTCACCGCGCTGCTGTCCCACCCGCTGATCGGACAGGTCGCGTACGCCGACAAGCTCACCGACGAACTGATCGCGCACAACCGGGAGCACCTCGCGTGGGCGTGAACCACTCCGCCCCCGGCGGACGGCCCGGAGCGGCGGCCCGGGCCGCGGTCCTCGCCGTCGACGCGGGCAACAGCAAGACCGACGTGGCGGTGGTCCTGGCCGACGGCCGGGTCGTCGGGACCGGCCGCGGCGGCGGGTTCCAACCGCCGGTCGTGGGCGTCGAGACGGCGGTGGACGCGCTGGCCGACGCGGTGCGCGCCGCCCTCGCCGAAGCGGGCGTCGCCAAGGTCGTGCACGTCTCGGCGTGCCTGGCCAACGCCGACCTCCCGGTGGAGGAGGCCCGGCTCACCGAGGCCCTGCGGCGGCGTGGCTGGAGCGCGACCGGCGACGTCACCGTGCGCAACGACACCTTCGCCCTGCTGCGGGCCGGGGTCTCCGAGCCGCGCGGGGTGGCCGTGGTCTGCGGGGCGGGCATCAACTGCGTGGGGATGCGGCCCGACGGGCGCACCGCCCGGTTCCCGGCGATCGGGAAGATCTCCGGGGACTGGGGCGGCGGGCTGGGCATGGCGGAGGAGGCCCTGTGGCACGCGGCCCGCGCCGACGACGGCCGGGGCCCGGACACCGAACTGGCCCGGACCCTGCCCGCGCACTTCGGGCTGGACTCCATGCCCGCGCTGATCGAGGCCCTGCACCTCGGGGAGTTTCCGCTGCTCCGCCGCCATGAGCTGACACCGGTGCTGTTCGCCACCGCCGAGGACGGCGACCCGGTCGCCCGCTCCCTGGTGGACCGGCTCGCGGACGAGGTCGTCGCCATGGCCGTGGTGGCGCTGCGGCGGCTGGACCTCCTCGACGAGGAGACGCCCGTGGTGCTCGGCGGGGGCATCCTCGCGGCCCGGCACCCGCGCCTGGACGAGGGGGTGCGCGCCCGTCTCGCGGAACTCGCCCCCAAGGCCGTGCCCCAGGTGGTGACGGCCCGCCCGGTGCTGGGCGCGGCGCTGCTGGGGCTCGACCACGTCGGCGCGGAGCCGGACGCCCTGGAGCGGCTACGGAAGCGGTACGCGTAGCCGCACCCCGGCGCCCTGACGCCCCCGCCCTCCGGTCCCCGGTCCCGTCGCGCACGGGACCGGGGACCTCCGCGCACGGGACCGGGGCCAGCGCGTTCCCCCGTTACCTGGGAGCCCCGAAGCTCACTCGATCGTGCGTACGGGCCGTGCGAGCGGGAACCGAACACCCGTGAGGGGCGTATTCACCGTAGGGGGCACAAGATCCGGGCAATGCCGGTGCGCGAGGGGGTGCCTGCGGTGATACTGGCCGCACCGAACGGGCAGCGCGGGGGGACGAGACGGATGACCACGGGGGAGGCCGCATGACGCAGCCGCCGAACCAGGCCACGCGCCGGACCGGCAACGCCGTCCCCGCCACGCCGCCGCCGACCGGCGGACTGCCCGTCACCTCCGCCGTCCCCACCGGCGGGACGCCCACGACCGGAGCGGGCGTCCCCGCGCAGACCCGACGGCCCCAGGGCGTCCCCGGGCCCCTCGCCGCGCCCCCGCCCCCGCCCCGCCGCACCGCCTGGGCCGAGGGCGTGGACCGGCTGCGCGCCGCCGCGACCACCGAGCCGGGACGGCTGCGCGTCATCGGCGCCGTCCTCGCGCTGCTCGTGGTCGGCTTCGGCGCGGCCACCACCTGGCAGATGACGGACCGCGCCGCCGCCGCCGACCACGTGCTGCACCGCAGCCAGCCGCTCGCCTCCGACGCGGCGGCCGTGTACCGCTCCCTCGCCGACGCCAACACCGCCGCGTCCAGCGGCTTCCTGGCGGGCGGTCAGGAACCGGCCGAGGTCATCAAGCGGTACCGCGACGACATCGCCACCGCCTCCGAGAAGCTGGCCCGGGCCTCCGCCGGGGCCGAACCGGGCTCCGCCTCCGCCACCGCCATCGCCGAGCTGAACAAGCTGCTGCCCCGCTACACCGGCCTGGTGGAGCGGGCCCGCGCCAACAACCGCCAGGGCCTGCCGCTGGGCGGCGCCTATCTGCGGTACGCCAACGACACCATGCAGACGGAGATGCTTCCGGCGGCGGAGAAGCTCTACAAGAACGAGAACGCCCGGCTGCGCGCCGACTACGACGCCGCCACCCCCTACCCCTGGGCCGCCCTCGGGCTGGGCGCGGTCGCCCTCGGCGCCCTCGGCTGGGCCCAGCGACGCAACTACCTGCGCACCCACCGGGTGTTCAACCACGGACTCCTCGCGGCCACGGCCGCCTCGACGGCCGTGGTGCTGTGGCTGGCCGTCGGCCACACCGTCGCCCGCTCCGGCCTCGACGACTCCTACGAGCACGGGGTGCGCTCCCTGAACGTCCTCCACGACGCCCGGCTCGCCTCCCTCAAGGCCCGGGGCAACGAGAACCTCACCCTGGTCAGCCGGGGCGCCGAGACCATCACCGTGGACGACGCCCCCGTCGACAAGTACGACGCCGCCTTCAACGAGCAGATGGCCCTGCTCGCGGGCACCGACGACCGGCCGGGCCTGCTCGCCCGGGCCGCCGAGCTGGCCGACGACGACGCGGGCCGGGACCCCGTCGCCCGGGCCACCCGGGCGATGAAGGTCTGGCAGGAACGGCACGGGGTCGCCCGTGAGCGGGACAACGCGGGCGACTACCGGGGCGCCGTCGACAAGGTCATCGGCACCGCGAAGGGCGACGAGCCCACCGGCGAGTGCTTCGACACGGTCGACGCGGCGCTGGAGAAGGCCCTCGCCCATGAACAGGACGAGTTCCGCACGGCGGTCGGCGACGCGCCGGGCGGCATGAACCTCCTGGCCGTCGGCGCGGCGGTGCTCGCGGTGCTCGGCGCGGCACTCGCCCTGCTCGGCATCGGCCGCAGACTTTCGGAGTACCGGTGAGACCGTCGAGAGGGGACGCGACGATGCGAGCGCGACGCGTACACCTGCGGGGCTGGGGCGGAGTCGCCGCCATGGCGGTCGCCTGTGTCCTCACCGCCCTCTTCGTGCTGCTGCCGGTGGCCCACGGCGGCGGGAAGGCCGCCCCGGCGGGCGCCTCCGAGGTCAGCGCGGGCGCGCCCGTCCGGGCGGAGGAGGAGTGCGTCCCCCAGGCGTCCAGCCTGCGGCCGTCCGCCGCCGAGAACGGTCCCTCGGTCTCCGCGATCCGCGAACGGGGACGGCTGGTGATCGGCGTGGACCAGAACAGCTACCGCTGGGGCTACCGCGACCCCAACCGCGAGGACGGACGGCTGGAGGGCTTCGACATCGACCTGGCGAAGGCCATCGCCCGGGCGATCCTGCCCGGCGGCACCGTCCAGTTCCGCGCGATCCCCACCAACCAGCGCATACCCGCCCTGAAGAAGGGGCAGGTGGACATGGTCGTGCGGACCATGACGATCAACTGCGAGCGACTGGCGGAGGTCGACTTCTCCACCGCCTACTTCACCACCGGCCAGCAGGTCCTCGCCCCCCGGGACTCCCCGATCACCGGCTACGACACCTCGCTGCGGGGCAAGCGGGTGTGCTCGGCGGCGGGCTCCACCGCCGAGACCGCGCTGAAGGCCCGCGACTACGGGGCCGACGTCTCGGTGACGGTGCCCAACCAGCTCGACTGTCTGGTGCGGCTCCAGCTCGGCGAGGTGGACGCGGTGGTCACCGACAGCGCGCTCGCCGCCGGGCAGGCCGCCCAGGACCCGACGGTCGAGCTGAAGGGCGAGCCGTTCACCACGGAGTACTACGGCATCGCGATGAAGAAGGGTTCGGACGACCTGGTGCGCCGGGTCAACCAGGTCCTGGTGGACTACCGCCGCGACGGCTGGCAGAAGTCGTACGACACCTGGCTCGCCGACGACCTGGGCCCGGGCGTCCGGCCCCCGGACCCCCGGTACCGCGACTGACCGGGAGCGCGGCCCACCCGGACGGCGACGGACGACGGCGGCAAGGGCGACGGAGGACGACGACCGGGACGCCGACGACGAGGACACCGGGACACACGACAGCGACAGCGACAGCGACGACGGCAACGCAGCGACAACGGGGGCGAACGGCGGGGCGATCCGGTCCGCCGGGACGACGACCGAGAGCAGTGAGGTGATCGATGGGCGGCACGGGATCCACCGGGCCGGTGATGGACCGGGACGAGGTGGACCGTGCGCTGGCGCGGCTGGGCGCGGAGCACGAGGCGATCGAGACCTCGCTGCTCGCGCTCCAGGACCACGCGGGCCGCAGACTGCTCGAAGGCGCCGAACTGACCGGCACCACCCGTGAGCGGTGGACGGAGACGGACGCCTCGGTCTCCCTGCTGTGGCGGTACTTCGACCACTACGCCGAGGCGCTGCGCTCGGCGCGGGAACGGCGCGCCCGCCGCCGCTGGTCCAGCCAGGAGGACCTGGCCCACCTCACCGAACTGCTGCGGGGAGCGTCCGTGACGGTGCCGGACGTCCCCGGCGAGGGCGGCGCGCTCACCGGACCGGCCCGGCTCAGCCGGCGGTTCACGCTGGAGGAGCTCGTCACCGTCATGAACGGGCTGTACGCCGGGGCCCTGGACGTGGTGGTGGCGGCCGACGCGGTCTGGTCGGCGCTGCCCGCGCGGATCGACCTGCTGGCGGCGGAACTCCAGCGCACCCGCGGCCTCGCCCACTCGGTGGGGGTGCGGCCCGGGGAACACCCGGCGGGCGACGACCTGGAACGCATCACCCGGGCCCTGACCACCCTGCGCGAACGGGTGGTGTCCGACCCGCTCGCCTACTGGACCCCCGCCCGGGGCAGTTCGGCGCCCGGCGGCGGACGCCCGGACACCGCGCCCTACGACCGGCAGGCGCGCGCCCTGGAGGAGGTCCGCCGGGAGATCGACGCGGTGCTGACGGTCCGCCAGGACGCCGAGGCCCGGCTGCTGCGGCTGCGCGACGTGCTGTCCCGCGCGGACCGCACCCTCGCCGAGGCCCGTTCCGCGCGCGGCGAGGTGCTGGCGAAGATCGCCTCCTTCGAGGTGCCGTCGGTCTCCGGGCCGCCCACCGCGCTCCAGGACCAGTTGGTGGCGGCCTCCGAGTACCGCCGCCAGGGCCAGTGGCACCGGCTGTCCCCGCTGCTGGAGGCCCTGGAGGCCCGTGCCGAGGACGAGTTGCTGCGGGCCCGGGAGTCGCTGACGGCGGTCACGGCGCCGCTCGCGGTCCGCGCGGAACTGCGCGGCCGTCTCGACGCGTACAAGGCGAAGGTGGCCCGGCACGGCATGGCGGAGGACCCGGTGCTGATCGAGCGGTACGACATCGCGCGCCGCATGCTGTGGAGCGCGCCCTGCGATCTGCGGGCCGCCGAGTCGGCGGTGCTGCGCTACCAGCGGGCGGCGGCCGAGGCGCTGCTGCCGAAGGTGCCCGGCCAGGGTGGCCCGGTGGACGGGAGAAGTGACCGATGACCGGGGCGACGTGCCAGCGGCCGGACTGCGAGGGCGCCTACGAGGACATGGGCGGCGGGGAGCTGTACTGCGACACCTGCGGGCTGGCCCCGGTGGTCGCCACCGGCCCCCCGGCCACCGGAACGGGCGCGGCGGGCGCCGCCGGGTCCACCAGCGCGCGTTCGGCGCGCTCCGCGCGGTCCTCCCGTTCGGCGCGCTCGGCCGCCTCGCACCGCTCGGTGTCCGGGCGGCTCTCCCGGGCCCGTTCGGTGTCCGGGCTGCCCACCGAGCGTTCGGTGTCGGTGCGGACGTCGGGCCGCACCGGCGGGGGCCCCACCCGGGGACGGCTCGGGGCGGGTCTGGTCGAGGTGCCGGGGGTGCCGCGTCCCGACCCGGTCGCGATGGTGCTGGAGGACCCGGAGGTCCCCGAGCGCAAGCGGTTCTGCTCGCGCTCCGACTGCGGTGCCCCGGTGGGCCGTTCGCGCGGTGAGCGGACCGGCCGCACCGAGGGCTTCTGCACCAAGTGCGGACACCCCTACTCGTTCGTGCCCAAGCTGGGGCGCGGTGACGTGGTGCACGGCCAGTACGAGGTGATGGGCTGTCTGGCGCACGGCGGGCTGGGCTGGATCTACCTGGCGATCGACCGGGCGGTGGCCGACCGCTGGGTGGTGCTCAAGGGCCTGCTGGACACCGGCGACCAGGACGCGATGGCGGCGGCGATCTCGGAGCGCCGGTTCCTCGCCGAGATCGAGCACGCGAACATCGTGCGGATCTACAACTTCGTGGAGCACCTCGACCAGCGCACCGGCTCCCTCGACGGCTACATAGTGATGGAGTACGTCGGCGGCAAGTCGCTGAAGGAGATCGCCAACGAGCGGCGCACCCCGGCCGGACGACGGGACCCGCTGCCGGTGGAACAGGCGTGCGCGTACGGGATCGAGGCCCTGGAGGCGCTCGGCCATCTGCACAGCCGCAACCTGCTGTACTGCGACTTCAAGGTCGACAACGCGATCCAGACCGAGGACGAGCTGAAGCTGATCGACATGGGCGCGGTGCGCCGCGCCGACGACGACGAGTCGGCGATCTTCGGCACCATCGGCTACCAGGCCCCGGAGGTCGCGGAGACCGGTCCGTCGGTGGCCTCGGACCTGTACACGGTGGCCCGGACGCTCGCGGTGCTCACCTTCGACTTCCAGGGCTACACCAATGTGTTCGTGGACTCGTTGCCCGATCCCGAGCACATCGAGGTCTTCCGGACCTACGAGTCGTTCTACCGGCTGCTGGTACGGGCCACCGACCCCGACCCGGCCCGCCGGTTCGCCTCGGCGCGGGAGATGGCGGAGCAGCTGACGGGGGTGCTGCGGGAGGTCGTGGCGCTCCAGACCGGCGAGCCGAAGCCCGCGCTGTCGACGCTGTTCGGCCCGGAGATGCGGGTCACCGACACCGAGTTGTTCGACGCGGCCGAGGACGGGGGGTCCCGGCTCGGCGCCCGTCCGGTGCGCGGCGGCCGGAACGGCACCGCGCGCCCGAGGTCCGTCCTCGGACGGAGGGCGTCCGGGAACGGCACCCCCGCCCTGCCTCCGGGAAACACGGGAACCACGGGAACCAACGGGGCCGCCGTCCCCACGAGACCCCCAGGACACCCGGCCCGCCCGGGACCCGCCGGGCACACCGGGCCCGTGCCCGGCGGCACCTGGGCGCATCCGCCGACCACGCCCGCCCCCGCCTCCCCGGGCGGACTGGTGCGGGAGCTGGACGCCGCCGCGACGGCGCTGGCACTGCCGGTGCCGCACGTGGACCCGGACGACCCCAACGCCGGTTTCCTCGCCGGGCTGATGGCCTCCTCGGCCCCCGCCGAGCTGGTGGCCGCCCTGGCCTCGGCGCCCGCCGACTCCCTGGAGCTGCGGCTGCGGGAGCTGCGGGCCCGGCTGGCGACCGACGAACCGGAGGCGGCCGGACGGGTGCTGGCCGATCTGGTCCGCGACCACGGCGAGGACTGGCGGGTCATCTGGCACCAGGGCGTGGGCTCCCTCGCCACCGGCGACCACGAGACGGCGGCGCTGTCGTTCGAGGCGGTGTACGACGCCTTCCCCGGCGAACCCGCGCCGAAGCTGGCGCTCGGGGTGTGCGCGGAGGTGCTGGGCCAACTGGACAACGCGGGCGAGTACTACCGGCTGGTGTGGACGACCGATCCGAGCTACGTCTCGGCGGCGTTCGGGCTGGCCCGGGTGCGGCTCGCGGCGGGGGACCGGCCGGGCGCGGTGCGGACCCTGGAGTCGGTGCCGGAGTCCTCGATCCACTACACGGCGGCCCGGGTGGCGGCGGTGCGGGCCCGGCTGCGCGGCCGGGTCGGCGCGGGCGGCGCGGAGCCCCTGCTGGACGATCTGCGGGCGGCGGCGGGCCAGCTGGAGGCGCTCGACGCGTTCGGACTGGACGCGGTGCGCCGGGAACGGCTGGCGACCGAGGTGCTGGGTACGGCGCTGGACTGGGTACTCTCCGGTAGCCGGGGTTCCGCCGCACCGGACGGCCCCGGCGGCCGGACGGCGCTGCTCGGCAGTGAACTGGACGAGCGCGGGCTGCGGTTCGGCCTGGAACGCTCGTACCGCACGCTGGCGCGGCTCGCGCGGGGCGGCGACGAGAGGATCGAACTGGTGGAACGCGCAAACCGTTTCCGCCCCCGGACATGGGTGTGATTGATGGCGTCACAGCGACCCCGGCCGGCCGCCGGACCACGGTGCCCCAGGTGCGCGGAGCCTCTGGAGCCGGGCGACCGGTTCTGCGGCGTCTGCGGCCATGACGTGTCGTCGGTGATCGGCGCGGAGGGCGGCGGGGACCATCCGACCGTCGCCCTCCAGAGCCCGGTCGCCCCGGTCCCGGTCCCGGTCCCGGCCGCCGACGGTCCGTCCGGGGCGTGGTGGCCCCAGGCGTCGGAGCCCAGCGGAGGGACGCCCGCGCCCGTCCATCTGGCGAGCGACATCTCGGGCCGCACCTCGGGCGGCGGCGAACTCCACGCGCGGGGGCACCAGGGCGCCACGGGCGGACCGGAGTTCCGCACCGACCACGCCCACGAGCACCCCGGGACGGCTCCCTCGGCACCGCCCGGCGCGAGCGGCGTGAACGGCGCGGGCGGCACGAGGGGCACGAGGGGCACGGGCGGCGGTACCGGCGGCGCGGGCGACTACCCGCTGCCCGCCCCGGCGCCGGGCGCGGCGGGGTCCGTCACCCCGTCGGCACCCGGACGGCCACCAGGACAGGAACCGGCCCCGGCACCGGCCGCCGATCCGCGCACGGGCGTCCCGCCCACCGGGGGCGACCCCAGGCGGTGCGTGTTCTGCGGGGTGGGCCGGATCTCCCCGGACACGTATTGCGAACACTGCGGCAAGGCACAACCCCGGGAGCGCGACCACATGGAAACGGCACTGGACACGGTCGCGGCGGTCAGCGACCGGGGACTGCGGCACCACCGCAACGAGGACGCGTACGCGGTGGCGGCGGCCGGGCTGCCGGACGGTTCGCCCGCCGTCGTCGCGATGGTCTGCGACGGGGTGTCGTCCGCGAGCCGTCCCGACGAGGCGTCCCTCGCGGCGTCCCGGGCGGCGAGCGAGTGCGCGCTGGAGCTGCTGCCGCGCGGGGTCCATCCGCAGCAGGCGATGCACCAGGCGATCGTGGCCGCGTCGGAGGCGGTCAACGCGCTGGTGGAGCCGGACGGCACGGCCGGTGGCGAGGGCGGCGCCGGGCACCAGAACGCGCCCGCGTGCACCCTGGTCGGGGCGATCGTGGCGGGTGACCTGCTGGTGGTCGGCTGGGTCGGCGACAGCCGGGCCTACTGGGTGCCGGTGGACCGCTCGGCCCCGGCGGCCCGGCTCACCGAGGACGACTCCTGGGCGGCCCAGATGGTCGCGGCGGGGCTGATGAGCGAGGCCGAGGCGTACGCAGACGAGCGCGCCCACGCCATCACGGGCTGGCTCGGCGCGGACGCCTACGAACTGGAGCCGCACACCGTCTCGTTCAAGCCGGACCGGCCCGGGGTGGTCGTGGTGTGCACCGACGGGCTGTGGAACTACGCCGAGTCCACGCACGACATGACCGCCGTGCTGGCGCCCGACGCCCACCGGCGTCCGCTGGCGGCGGCCCGGGCCCTGGTCGCGCACGCCCTCGAAGGCGGCGGCCACGACAACATCACCGTCGCGCTGGTGCCGTTCCCGGCCCCCGGACCGGGGGAGGCGACGGGCTGAGACGGGCCGCGCGGGGCCGGGGGCGGGACCCGCGCGGCGCAGCACACGCAGCACAGACGGCCGGTCCGGGGCACGGACCGGCCGCGCGGGGGCCGCCAGCGGGCACCCCCGACCGACACGCGCGCACCCACGTGCCGTGGGAGCGAGGGGGAGCGAACCATGGCCAACTTCTCGAAGCCGTCCGTACCGCGGTTCTCGGTGGACGTGTACCAGAACGAGTTCCTGCCGGACGGCGGACGCGAGGTCAACGCGATCGTCACCGTCACGTCCACCGGCGGCGGCACGGTCGGCCCGGCGGTCTCCGCGCCGCACGCGTACGGAACCGGGCACGGGCCCGGGGCCGCCGTGGTGGTCATGGTCGACTGCTCGGGGTCGATGGACTACCCGGCGACCAAGATGCGCGGCGCCCGGGAGGCGACGGCGGCGGCCGTCGACGCGCTGCGGGACGGGGTCCGGTTCGCGGTGGTCGCCGGAACGCACGTGGCCCGGGAGGTGTACCCGAGGCAGGGCGTGCTCGCCGTCGCCGACGAACGCACCCGGCGGGAGGCCAAGGAGGCGCTGCGGGGCCTGACGGCGGGCGGGGGCACCGCCATCGGCACCTGGCTGCGGCTCGCGGACACCCTGCTCGCCACGGCCGACGTCCCCATCCGGCACGGCATCCTGCTCACCGACGGGCGCAACGAGCACGAGTCCCCGGAGTCCCTGCGGCGGGCGCTGGAGGAGTGCGCGGGACGCTTCACCTGTGACGCGCGCGGCGTCGGCACCGACTGGGAAGTGAAAGAAGTCACAGGCATCGCCTCGGCGTTGCTGGGCTCCGCCGACATCGTCGCGGACCCGGCGGGGCTGACCGCCGACTTCACCGGGCTGATGGAGACCGCGATGGGCAAGGGGGTCGCGGACGTGGCGCTGCGGCTGTGGACCCCGATGGGCGCCGAGGTGGCGTTCGTGAAGCAGGTCGCGCCGAACGTCGAGGACCTGACCGCCCGCCGGACCGAGGCGGGCCCCCGGGCGGGCGACTACCCCACCGGATCCTGGGGCGACGAGTCCCGGGACTACCACGTGTGCGTGCGGGTGCCGTCCGCCGGGATCGGCCAGGAGATGCTGGCGGCCCGGGTCTCGCTGGTGGTGCCCCGGCCCGACGGCGGCGCGGAGAACCTCGCCCAGGGGCTGGTGCGCGCGGTGTGGACGGACGACATGTCGGCGTCCACCTCGCTCAATCCGCAGGTGGCGCACTACACCGGACAGGCGGAACTGGCCCAGGTCATCCAACAGGGTCTGGACGCCCGAAAGTCGGGCGATACGGACGGGGCGACCGCCAAACTCGGCCGCGCCGTCCAGCTCGCCAGCGCCTCCGGGAACGAGGACACCGCCAAGCTGCTGGCGAAGGTGGTGGACGTGGTCGACGCCGCTGCGGGTACTGTGCGACTGAAGGCGAAGGTCGCGGAGGCCGACGAGATGACTCTCGAAACCCGGTCCACCAAGACCGTCCGCGTCAAGAAGTGACGTCGGACGACGACGTCAGAGTCAGCGCACGGTAACGGCCTCACCGCCGTTCACCCGCCCCGGTTCCCGGCCGCGGCGGACGAGATCCGGCCCGGGTGCCGGAAGAGGAGAGGGGGAGGCGCCGACATGCCGACCTGCCCGAACGGACACCAGTCGGGTTCCGACGACTGGTGCGAGGTCTGCGGTCACCGCATGGCCGGTGCCGTACCACCGCCCCCACCGCCGCCCGGCGGCTACGGCTTCCCGCCGCCCGCGCCGGGGGCGCCCGGCGGCGCGCCGCACGCCGGACCCGGCGGGGCGCAGCCCGAGTACTGCCCGCAGTGCCAGACGCCCCGTGAGGGCGGGGAGCCGTTCTGCGAGGAGTGCCGCTGGAACTTCATCACCCACAAGGCGACCTCGTACACCCCGCTGGCCCCCCGGCTGGCGGGCGGCCCCGGCTCCTCCCCGGCCCCCGGCCGCTTCCCGGGCCCGGGTGGCCCTGGGGGGCCCGGCGGTCCGGGTGGCCCCGGCGGTCCCGGTGGTCCCAGTGGCCTGGGCGGCCCCAGCGGCCCGGGTGGCACGGGTGGTCCGGGGAGCTTCGGCGGTCCCGGCGGCTTCGGCGGCCCGGGGGGCCCCGGCGGTCCGGGAGCACCCGGCGGCCCCACGGGCCCCGGTGGCCCTGGCGGCCCCGGTGGGCTGGGCGGCCCCGGTGGGCTGGGCGGTCCCGGTGGTCCCGGGCGCCCCGGGGACCCGGTGGGTCCCCCCGGTGGGCACTATCCGTCCGGTCCGCCCCGGCAGCCGGGTCCGCCCGGCGGCCCGCACGGTCCGGACGCGGACCCGTTCGAGTACCAGGGGTCCCGGCCGTCCCAGGTGAACCGGCCCGCCGAGCCGATCCCGTCCTTCGGCGACCCCTCCGGCTTCGGCGGCGACCCCTCCGGACCGCCGCCCCCGCCCCCGGGTCAGGGACCCGGCGGGCCGGGCGGCCCCGCCGCCTTCCGGCCGGGCGGACCGCCCGCGCCGCCCGCCTACCCCGGCCCCGGCGCCCCGGCGTTCCCGGACGCCGGACGGCAGGTCCCGCCGCCCCCGCCCGGTGGCGGTCAGGGCTTCGGCGGTGACGACGACTGGGTCATTCCGCCGCCCTCCTCCGGCGGCGCGAGCCACGGCGGACCCGGCGGACCGGGAAGCCACGGCGGACCGACCGGCCACGGCGGGCCGGGCGGCGACCTCCCGCGCACCCACGCCGGTCCGGGCGGCTTCACGCCCTCGGACGACTGGTCGGCGACGATCGCACCGGACCGGGAGTACTTCCTGGCGATGATGCAGCGCTCCGGCCCCGAGGCCGCCGGGCTCAACCTCCCGGCGTACTCGCCCCAGCAGCGGCGTCCGCTCATCGGCAACCAGATCACCATCGGCCGTCGCAGACACTCCACCGGCGAGGTCCCGGACATCGACCTGTCGGTGCCGCCGGAGGACCCGGGCGTCTCCCACCAGCACGCGGTGCTGGTGCAGCAGCCGGGCGGGGCCTGGGCGATCGTCGACCAGAACTCCACCAACGGCACCACGGTCAACGGCTCCGACGAGCCGATCCAGCCGTTCGTCCCGGTGCCCCTCCAGGACGGGGACCGGGTGCACGTGGGCGCCTGGACGACGATCACGATCCACCGGGGCTGAGCCGGGCGCTCCCACCGCGCCTTCCGTCGTGTGCCGCCGGGCGGCGGCACACGACGGGCCCCGCGCGGGTCTCAGACGTCGGGCAGCGGCCAGGCGTACGGGCCGTCGGGGTCGTCGAGCCAGCTCCAGACGTGCGGACCCCGGACGGTGACCCCGTACCGTTCGCGGCCCGGGCGGCCCTCGCGCTGCCAGAGGGCGAACGCCTCCCGGGGGTCCAGCGCCCCGGCGGTCAGCGCCAGCAGGAACTGGAACAGCTCGCCGCTCGCCGCCCGGCGCGGCAACCCGCCCGGGTACGGCGCCGGGGCCCGCCGGGCGGCGCCCCGCAGCGGGACGAAGTACGCGGAGGTGCGCAGGAACCGGCCCTCCGCCTCCCCCGGGCCCCGGACCGCGAGCCGGATCAGCCCGGTCGCCAGCGGCGCGAGCACCAGCGCCCCGGGCGCGCACTGGTCGAGCCAGGCGCGCGGCACCGACGGCAGGGTGCAGGTGGCGATGACCCGGTCGAAGGGGGCGCGCGCCGGTACGCCCCGCGCCCCGTCCCCGGTGACCACGGTGGGGGCGTACCCGGCCGTCCGCAGATGGGCCCGCGCCGACTCGGTGATCTCCGGGTCCAGGTCCACGGTGGTGACCCGGCCATCGCCGACCCGGTGGGCGAGGAGCGCCGCGTTGTAGCCGGTGCCCGCCCCGATCTCCAGGACCCGGTCGTCGGCGCGGACCCGCAGCCCGGTGAGCATCCGGGCCATCAGCGAGGGCTGGCTGGACGAGGAGAGCAACTCACCGTCGCGCAGCCGGGTGGCCAGCGGGGCGTCCGCGTAGGCCCCGCGCATCCAGCGGACCCGGCGGGCCGGGTCCGGGTCACCGGCCCACAGCCGTTCGTGGCCGCCGCCCGCGCCGATCCAGTACACGGGGACGAAGAGGTGGCGCGGGACCTCGGCGAAGGCGGTCCGCCAGGCCGGGTCGTCGTCCCACGCCCCGCTCGCCCCGATGGTCCGCAGCAGCCCGGCGCGCGCCTCGGCGGCGACCTCCGTCAGCTCCCCGTACGGGTCGGGACCGTCCGGGGCGCCGGGGCCGCCGTCCGGGACGCCCCCGGAGGTGTGCGGGCCCATGCCTCCACTGTCCTGCGCGGGGCGGACGGGCGCGAGGGGGACACCGGTCACCGGCCGCGGTCACCGGTGACGGCACCGGGACACGGGGTGCCCGGTGCCCCGGGACACGGGCCCGGGGGACCGGGGGACCGGGCACGGGCGGGGCCCCGGACGTCCTGGTTCGCCCGGTCCGCCCGGGTCCGCCCGGGACCTAGGGCCCGGGTCCTCGGCCACCCCGTCTGAGACCATGGACGGTGTGAACGAGATTCCGCACGGCACCCTTCAGGAGCAGACCTTCTACGAGCGGGTCGGCGGCGAGGAGACCTTCCGCCGGCTGGTCCGCCGGTTCTACCAGGGCGTCGCCGAGGACCCCCTGCTGCGTCCGATGTACCCGGAGGAGGACCTCGGCCCGGCCGAGGAGCGGTTCGCGCTGTTCCTGATGCAGTACTGGGGCGGTCCCCGCACCTACAGCGAGGAGCGCGGCCACCCCCGGCTGCGGATGCGGCACGCCCCGTTCACGGTGGACCGGGCCGCGCACGACGCCTGGCTGCGGCACATGCGGGACGCGGTGGACGAGCTGGAGCTGTCCGAGGAGCACGAGGCCGAGCTGTGGCGGTACATGACGTACGCCGCGGCCTCGATGATCAACAGCCCCGGCTGACGGGCCCGTCCCGCCCCGGCGGGCGGACCTCGGGGAAGGGGCCGCCCCGGACCCGTCCCCGCGAGGCCGGAACCAGCGAAGCCGAAGCCCGCACGAACAGGACCCGCACGGCCCCGGCCCCGGCCCCGGCCCCGGCGCACCGGTCCGGGACGGCGCCCGGACCAGGACCGGAGCCAGGCCCGGAACAGGGCCGGAACCCAGCGCGAGAACCGGAGGGTGATCCTCCGGATTCAGTGAGCGAAATGCCTGGATAAACGGGTTTGTCGCCGTGTTCCACGGCTCACGCCCCCGCCGCCCCTTCCGCTCCCCCGCGCACTCTGAAAACATCCAGGGACTCCCGTGCGCCCCGTGCGCCGCCCCGTGCGGCGCGCGGCACACGGGACACTCCCCCGCGGGGGCGGGGGACGAGACCGGGCGAACAGCGGAACGCGGGGGCGGGACAAGCAGTGACAGGGTTCGTACTGGCGCGCGTCCGAGCGCACCGCCCACTGCTCGCCGCCGCGCTGACCGCCGTGGTGCTGACCACCACGGTCCTCGCCACCCTCGCCGCCTTCTCCGGCGGCATCGGGGACGCCGCGTTGCGGCACACCCTGCGCACCCGGGACACCGCCGCGACCGCGCTGACCGCCAAGGCGCCGCTCGCGCCCTCCGACCGCCGGGCCACCGAGGCCGCCGGGAAGGCCGTCCGGGACGCCGCCGCCACCGCCTTCGACGGACTGCCGTTCACCACCCGCGTCCTCGCCAGCTCCGGTCCCTACGCGCTCCCCCGGTCCCTCCAGCCGCCCACCGCCCGCGACGGCAACCCGTACCTCACCCACTTCGGCGCGCTCGACGCCACCCAGGTCAGGATCATCGGCGGGCGCGCCCCCGACGCCTCCCGGCGGGGCGAGATCGAGGTGGCGCTGCCCGAGGCGGCCGCCGCCGAACTGGGGGTGCGCCCCGGTTCCCGCACCACCGCCCTGACGCTGACCGACCGGCTGGACGGTCCCCCGGTCCGGGTCCGGGTGGTCGGCGTCTACCGCCCCGTCGCCGCCGACGCCCCCTACTGGCGGCTGGACGCGCTGCGCGGACGCGGCGTCCAGAAGGTGTCGTTCACCACCTACGGCCCGCTGCTCACCGATCCCAAGGTGCTCGCCACCGAGGGACGGGTCAGCACCGGCGAGACCTCCTGGCTCGCCGTCGCCGACTTCTCCACCCTGACCACCGACCGGATCGACGCCCTGCGCGACGCCGCCCGGGCGGGCACCCGGGAACTCAGCGGCTCGGCCGCCCTCGGCGGGAGCACCGAGGTCTCCACCGGGCTGCCCGGAGTGCTGGACCGCGTGGAACGGGCCACCCTGGTCTCCCGTTCCACCCTCCTCATCGTGGCGCTCCAGCTCTGTCTGCTCGCCGGGTACACCCTGCTGCTGGTGGCCCGGCTGCTGAGCGTCGAACGCGCCGGGGAGACCGGGCTGCTGAGGGCCCGGGGCGCCTCCCGCCGCCGGATCGGGACGCTCGCCGCCCTGGAGGCGCTGGCGCTCGCCGCGCCCGCCGCGCTGCTCGCCCCGCTGCTCGCCGGTCCGCTCACCGGACTGCTCGCCGGACAGGGCCCGCTGGCCCGCATCGGACTGCGGGTGGACGGGGTGGCGTCCGCCGGGGTGTGGCTGACAGCGGGCGCGGTGGCGCTGGGCTGCGCCCTCGCGGTGACGGTGCCCGCCCTCACCTCGGACCGCGCCGCGCGCGGCCGGGCCCGGGCGCTGCCCGGACCGCTGCGGGCGGGCGCCGACCTGGCGCTGCTGCTGGTCGCGGGCGTCGCCTACTGGCAGCTCGACCAGCGCACCGGACGGCCCGGGGACGGCGTCGACCCGCTGCTGGTGGCCGCGCCCGCGCTGGCGCTGCTGGCCGGAACGGTGCTGACCCTGCGGCTGCTGCCCCCGGCGGCCCGGCTCGCGGAGCGGCGCGCGGCGAGCGGCCGGGGACTGACCGCGGCGCTCGCGGGCTGGCAGCTCAGCCGCCGTCCGCTGCGCGGCGCGGGGCCCGTGCTGCTGCTGGTGCTCGCGGTGGCGATGGGCATGCTGGCGATCGGCCAGGGCTCGTCCTGGGACCGTTCGCAGGACGACCAGGCCGACTTCCGGGCGGGCGCCCCGCTGCGGGTGCAGACCGCCGGGGTGGCCGCGCTCGGCCAGGCCGGACGGTACGCCGAGCTGCCGGGGGTGCGGGAGGCGTTCCCCGCGCTGCGGGTCACCACCCCGCTGTCGGGCGGCCGGGAGGCCACCGTCCTCGCCCTGGACACCGAGCGCGCCGCGTCGCACCTGCTGACCCGCGCCGACCTGGGCGACCTCACCCCCGTCGGCGGGAAGACGGACGCCGACGGGAAGTCCGGCACCGGCCGGAAGCCCGGCGCCGACGCGGACCGCACCGGCACCCCGCTGCCGGAGGGCGCCGCCCGGCTGGAACTGGATCTGCGGCTGGCCGTCACGTCCGGCGCCGGGAAGCCCGCCCGGAAGGGCGCCGCGCCCGAGCCGCCCCGGGTCACGGTGCTGCTGGAGGACCGCTACGGACTGTCGTACCGGCTGCCCGCCGGGACGCTGTCCGCCGACGGCCGTCTCCGGACGCTCGCCCTCGACCTCACCCGCGCGGCCGACGCGGGCGCGGGACGGCCCGCCCACCCGCTGGCGTTCACCGGGCTGGAGCTGGAGGTCCCGCAGCCCGTGGCGCGCTCCCAGCGGCACGAGCTGACCGTGCGGACGCTGCGGGCCGGGGACGGGGACGCCACCCGTCCGGTGGCGCTCGGCACCCGCTGGACCGGGGAGGCCAAGGCCACCGGCGACGCCGAGCTGGCGGGCCCGGCGGCCCGGCCGACCCGGCCGAGGATCACCGCCCCCGGCGCCCCGGGCTCCCCGCTCACCGTCGGGTACGGCACCGGTCACACCCCCGACGAGCCGTGGTCCGCCGGGGACGACACCGTCTCGGTGCGGATCGCGGCCGACCGGCCCGTGCCCGACGAGATCCCCGCGATCGTCACCGACCGGTACCTGAAGACCCTGGGCGCCCGGGTCGGGGACCGGGTGGAGGTGCCGATCGGCGGCACCAACGTCCCGGTGCGCGTCGACCGGAGCGTACGGGCGCTGCCCACCACCGCCCCGGACGACCGGGCCCCGGCGGCGGACGGCGACGGCGCGGGCGGCGGGAACGCGGGGGCCTCCCCGACCGGTGCCGCCGCCCGGGACGGCGGGGCGCTGCTGCTGGACCTGCCCGCCGTCAACCGCGTGCTGACCCAGCGGAACGGGATCGGGGTGTCGCCCACCGAGTGGTGGCTGAGCACCGAGCCGGGCCGGGCCGCCGAGGCGGCGTCCGCGCTGCGCGGACGGTCCGACATCGATCCGGCGACCGTGCTGGTCAGGGACGAGATCGCGGACGGGCTGCGCGACGATCCGCTGGGCGCCGGTCCCGGGACCGCGCTGACCGCCGTGGCCCTCGCCGCCGCGGCGCTGGCCGCGGTCGGCTTCGGGGTGAGCACCGCGGGCGCGCTGCGGGAACGCTCCGCCGAGTTCGCCGTGCTGCGGGCGCTCGGTACGCCCCGGCGGCGGCTGGCCCGGCTGGTCGCCACCGAACAGGGCGTGCTCGTGGGGCTGGCGCTGCTGGTGGGCACCGCCCTGGGCACGGTGCTCACCCGGGCGGTGGTCCCGCTGATCCTGCTGACACCCGACGCCACCCGGCCCGTCCCCCCGGTCCTGGTCGAACTGCCCGTCGGCCGGGTGGCCCTGCTGCTCGCGCTGGTCGCGGCGGGCCCCCTGGTGATCACGGCGGCGCTGACCCTGCGCCGCCCGGCCCGGCTGGCCAGCACGCTCGCGACGGCGGTGGAACGGTGAACGGCACCGGAAGGCCGTACGACGGCACGGGATCCGACGGGTCCCGGGAACCCTCCGGCCCCGGAAGCCCCCGTGAGACGGACGGCCCCGGTAGCCCCGGCGGGACGGGCTCACCGCGCGGGACGGGCGGTGCGGACCAGCGCGCCGACGCGCCGCACGGGACCCATGAGGGGCACCGGACGGACGACGCGCCCGGGGCGCCCGAGGCCACCGCCCCGCGCGAGACGGACGGGCCGCGCCGGACGGACGGCGCAGAGACGACAGACGGAAGGGGCGGGACCGGTGACGGGCCCCCGCCCGGAACGGACGACCGGCCGACGCAGCGGCGGGCGGCGAACAGGCGGACCGTGAACGAGCGAACGACGAACGACCCGACACCCGACCGCCCCACCCCCGGTCAGGCCACCCCGCCGGAGGCAACCGGCCCCGGCCGGACCCCCGGCCCGGCGGCGGAGACCGACCCGGCGCGGCCGACCGGGACGGCGGACGGGCCGCGTCCGCGCGTGGACACGCGCGCCGTGGCCACGCCCGCCCCCTGGGTCCGTACCCGGCTGCGCGCCGCCCGGGGCTCCGCCCTGGCCCTCGCGCTGCTCGTCGCGTTCACCGCCGCCCTCGCCGCCGGGTTCCCGCTCGCCGTGGACACCCTCCGCGACGGGGGACTGCGGCACGCCGTCACCGACACCGCGCCCGCGCACACCGCGATCCGCTTCAGCGCCCCCCAGCCCAGCCTCAGCCTGTCGCGCGCCGAACAGGAGGAGGCCCTGCGCGGCGCCGCGCTGCGCACCGGCTACGAGCGGGTGCGCGGGGCGCTCCAGGCCCCCCTCGCCGCCGACGTCGGGCGCTCCTCGTACGGGGTGCGCACCGCCGAGCCCCCCGAGGGCCAGGAGGAGTGGCTGCCCCGGCCGCGCGGACTGTACCCGCGCTTCACGCTCACCGCCCAGCAGGGCCTCGCCGACCAGGCGGAGGTGACGGAAGGACGGCTGCCCCGGGTGAAGGGGACCGTCACCGCCAAGACCCCCGAGGTGGAGGCCGTGGTGGCCGCCGCGATCGCCGAACGGCTCGGCATCGAGACGGGCTCGGTGATCCGGGTGCCCGGTCAGGTCCGGGACCCGGTCGCGATCCGGATCACCGGCATCGTCGTCCCCAAGGCCCCGGACAGCCCGTACTGGTCCACCCTGGAGGTGCTGCACACCCCCGCCCTCGTCCCGATCCCGACGTCCGACCCCGACCCGGCCAAGTACTGGCTCGGCGCGCTGCTGCTCCACCCGGACGCGGCGCCGGTCCTGCTCGGCACCGAGGGCGAACCCGAGCGGTACTGGAACATCGCGCCCCGCGCCGACGCGCTCAAGGGCGGCGAACTGGACCGGGTCCAGTCCGCCCTGGCCTCCACCGTGGACGGCGCGGCGCTGCTGAAGGTGCGGCGCGCCATCGACGTCACCACCGTCGCGGACACCGGTCTGGACGACGTCCTCACCGGATACGGCAGGCTCCGCGACGGGGTGATGCCGATGATCGCGGTCGCCGCCTCGGGCACCGGCACCGTGGCACTGGTGGTGCTGCTGATGACCGGGGGCCTCGCGGCGGGCCGCCGCCGGGCCGAACTCACCGTGCTGCGGGCCCGGGGCGCCTCCCTGCGCGGCCTCGCCGGACGGCTGTGCGCCGAGACCGCCGTGGTCGCCGTGCCCGCCGGGGCGCTGGGTCTGGGGCTCGCCCTGCTGGCGCTACCCGGCGGACGGTGGCCGCTCGCCGCGCTCGCCGCCGCCACGGTGACCCTCGTGGCGTGCGCGGCGCTGCCGCTGCGGGCGCTGGCCGCGCACCGGACCGTCCGGCTGGGGGCGGAACGCGAGGACGTCACCCGGATCCGGCCCTCGCGGCGCCGGACGGTCGGCGAGGCGACCCTGTTGCTGTTCGCGGTGGGCGCCGTCGTGGCGCTGCGCCAGCGCGGCACGGGCGACGGCGGCGCGCTGGTGGCGCTCGCCCCCGTGCTGGTCGGCGTGATCACCGCCCTGCTGCTGGTCCGGCTGTACCCGCTGGCGCTGCGGCTGCTCACCGGGCCCGTCGCCCGGCTGCGCGGACTGCTGGGCCCCCTCGCGCTGGCCCGCACCGCCCGGGGCCCGGCCTCGCCGGTGCTGCCGCTGCTGGCCCTGCTGACCGCGCTGACCACGGCCGCGTTCGGCGGATCGGTGCTCACCGGGATCTCCGAGACCCGGGAGCGGGCGGCGCTGCTGGCCACCGGGGCGGACGCCCGGGTCGACGCCCGCTACGCCTTCCCCGACCGCGTGCCCGAGCGGCTGCGGAAGGCCCCCGGGGTGGACTCGGTGACCGCCGCCGCCGTCGACTACGACGCGGTGGCCATCGGCGTGGGCGTCCGGCCCGCCTCCGAACGGACCGACGGCACCGAGTCCGACGCCACCCACACCGGCCTGGACGAGGAGACGGAGACCCGCATCCCGCTCACCGTGGTGGAGGCGCGGGCCTACGCCCGGCTGGCCGCGCGGATCGACGTGGGAGCGTTCCCAGCCGAGGCCCTCACCGAACCGGCGAAGGGCGCCCGGGCGGTGCCCGCGCTCGCCTCCCCCGCCACCGCCGCCCGCCTCGGCCGCGGCCCGGTCGTCGTGCGCTCCGAGGGCGAGCGGGTCACCGTCCGGATCGTCGCCGTCCGCGCCGCCACCCCGGCCGTGCGCACCGACGACTTCCTGGTGGTCGACGCCCGGGCCCTGGACCGTCCGCTGCGCCCCGACAGCCTGCTCCTCACCGGGTCGGACCTGGACCGGGACGTCCTGCGGAAGGCCGGGGGCGCCGGGGCCGTCGTCCATCTGCGGCAGGAGGAACGGGCCCGGTACGCCGATTCCCCGCTCCAGACCGGCGCCGAACGCGTCTACACGGCCGCCGTCGCCGCAGGCGCCGGGTTCGCCGCCCTGGCGCTGCTGCTGGCGCTGGCCCGCGCCGCCCCGGAACGCGCCGCGCTGCTGGCCCGGCTGCGCACCATGGGCCTGACCCGGCGGGACGGACGGCGGCTGCTGGTCCTGGAGTCGCTGCCGCAGGCGCTGCTCGCCGCGGTCGGCGGGATCGCCGCGGGCTGGGCGGCCGTCCGGCTGCTCGCCCCGGGCACCGATCTGACGGCCGTGGCCCTCGCCGCGACCAGCGGTACCGGCGAACTGCCCAGCGGAGCGGGCGGACTCCGTCCCGACCCGGTCTCCCTGCTGCTGCCCGCGCTCGCCGTCGTCGCGCTGACCGTGGGCGTCGCCGCCCTCCAGGCGTGGTGGACCGGCCGACGCGACGCGGTCCGGGAGCTGCGGGTGGGTGACGAGCGATGACGCCGCCCGCCCGCCCCGTGACCCGTGCCGCCTCCGCCGCACCCCGTGACCCGTACCCCTCCGCCGCCCCCCGGGAGCGCACCCCATGACCACCACCCCGGCCACCGGAGCCGACACCCCCCGCGGCACCTCGCTCGCCGAACTGGAGCGACGGGCCGCCGACCGCCAGGGCCGTCCCGCGTACGGGCACGACGCCCTGATCAGCTGTGACCGGCTGGTGCGGATCTTCTCCACCGACGGCGTGGAGGTGCAGGCGCTCCAGGGCCTCGACCTGCTGGTCCGCGAGGGCGAGCTGATGGCCCTGGTCGGGGCGTCGGGCAGCGGCAAGTCGACCCTGATGAACATCCTCGCGGGACTCGACGAGCCCACGGCGGGCGCGGCCAGCGTCGCGGGCCGGGACCTGCTCGCCATGGGCGCCAAGGAACGCCTCGCCTACCGCCGGGAGGTGGTCGGCTTCGTCTGGCAGCAGACCTCCCGCAATCTGCTGCCGTATCTGACGGCCGCGCAGAACGTGGCGTTGCCCATGCAGTTGCGCGGTGGACGGACCGGGCCCCGCGGCCGTCGGGACCGGGCGCGGCACGCCGCCGAGCTCCTCGGGATGCTGGAGGTCGCGGACTGCGCCGACCGGCGTCCGCAGCAGATGTCCGGCGGCCAGCAGCAGCGCGCCGCCATCGCGGTGGCCCTGGCCAACAACCCGTCGGTGCTGCTCGCCGACGAGCCGACCGGTGAACTCGACTCGCACACCGCCGAGCAGATCTTCGCCGCGTTCCGCACCGCCAACGAGCAGTTGGGCACCACGGTGGTGATCGTCACCCATGACCAGGCCGTCGCGGGCGAGGTGCGCCGCACGGTCGCCATCCGGGACGGCCGGACCTCCACCGAGGTGCTGCGCCGCACCGAGGTGGACGCGGCGACCGGCGAGGAGTCGCTGGTGGCCCGGGAGTACGCGATGCTCGACCGCGCCGGACGGCTCCAGCTCCCCGCCGAGTACACCGAGGGCCTCGGCATGCGGGACCGGGTGCTGCTGAAGCGCGAGGAGGACCACATCGGGGTCTGGCCGGACGCGTAGCCCCCGGTCGGGTGCGCGGCCCCCGGCCCCCGGCCGGGCGCGTCGTTTCCGGCGCTGCCCAGGGCGCACACCCCGGTCGGGGCCGTCGGCCGCCGTCGAGGGGCCGTCCGTCGGGGAGGGGGGCCGTCCGTCGGTGCCGGGGAGGGCGTCCGGACACCTCACGGCGCGGGCCACCAGGGGTGACCCGCGCCGGGTGTGGACGGGAAGGTCTCGGACGGCTCCGGTGCGGTGCCGTGCGGGACGCGGGCCGCGCCCGGCGTACGGGGCGCGGCTTACGCCGGGGTGACCGTGAGGCTTCCGGTTCCGGCCCGGCGGACGGCGACCGAGCCGAACGGGGTCCTCAGCCGCAGCCAGGCCCCGCTGGCGAGCAGCGCGAGCGGGACTCCGGCGGTGGGGCCCCGGTCGCCGGGGTCCGCGCCGGACCGCCCGGGAGCGGGCGGCAGGAAGCCGAGGGACTGCGCGGCGTGGGCGGCCCGGACCGGGAGGTCGCTGTCGCCCAGCGGCCGGGACCACACCTCGCGGCCTATCCGGTCGAGCACCGCCCGGCTCCGCTCACCCGGGTCCAGCCGCTCGGTACGGGACCGGAACTCGGCCACCGCCTGGGCGACCATCGTCCGCACCGCCGCCCCGGACGGCAGCCCGGGCTCGGGACGCCAGCCGCCGCGCGGCGGCAGCACCCCGGCCCAGGGCGGTCCGGTGACCGCGTCCGGGACCCCGGCCGTGCCCGCCCGCTCGTCGATCGCCTCCAGCAGGTCGCCCGCCGACACCGTGGTGTCGAGGGAGTCCTCGATGCCGTGCTGGTAGGGCTTGGCGAGCCGGGCGGTACGGATCGCCAGCACCTCGAACGACGGCGGCCGTCCGAAGACCGCGAGCGCGGTGCCCGCGGCCTGGACGCGGACCGCCGCCGCGCGGTCGTAGTGGAGCAGCCGGACCAGGAAGGCGGCCAGGTCGGCCGCCTCCCCGCCGTCGGCGAAGTCCACCGTCGGGCTCATACCGCCACGGCCTCCCGCTCGTCGCCGCCGGGCAGCAGGTACGCCCGGAGGTACTCCCGCTCCTCGGTGGTGAGCCGCCGGGGCCGCTGGGTGTCCAGGTTGAACGGCACGACGACCGTCGACGCCCGGACGTAGACCTCCTCCGCGCCCTCGTGGTCCTTGACCTCGTACGCGATGGTCAGCGACGCGTTGCGTATCCCGGTCACCCACGACTCGATGACGACCGGCTCGTGCCGGTGGACCAGCGGGCGGACGTAGTCGATCTCGTGCCGGGCCACGACGGACCCGCCGGAGAACGACGGGGACCCGTCACCGGGCGCCAGCCGGAACATGAAGTCGATCCGGGCCTCCTCCAGGTACCGGAGGAAGACCACGTTGTTGACGTGCCCGAAGGCGTCCATGTCCGACCAGCGCAGCGGGCAGTGGTAGATGTGACGGGCCACGGCCGCTCAGCCCCGGGTGAGCTTCTTGTACGTGGCCCGGTGCGGACGCGCCGCGTCCGCGCCCAGCCGCTCGATCTTGTTCTTCTCGTACGACTCGAAGTTGCCCTCGAACCAGAACCACTTGGACTCGCCCTCGTACGCGAGGATGTGGGTGGCGACCCGGTCGAGGAACCAGCGGTCGTGGGAGACGACCACCGCGCAGCCCGGGAAGTCGAGCAGCGCGTTCTCCAGCGAGGACAGCGTCTCCACGTCGAGGTCGTTGGTCGGCTCGTCGAGGAGCAGCAGGTTGCCGCCCTGCTTGAGGGTGAGCGCCAGGTTGAGGCGGTTGCGCTCACCGCCGGAGAGCACCCCGGCGGGCTTCTGCTGGTCCGGGCCCTTGAAGCCGAAGGCGCTGACGTACGCGCGCGAGGGCATCTCGACCTGGCCGACGTTGATGTAGTCCAGCTCGTCGGAGACGACGGCCCACAGCGTCTTCTTGGGGTCGATGTTCTCGCGGCTCTGGTCGACGTACGAGATCTTCACGGTCTCGCCGACCTTGATGGAGCCGGAGTCGGGGGTCTCGAAGCCCTGGATCATCTTGAACAGCGTGGTCTTGCCCGCGCCGTTCGGACCGATGACGCCGACGATGCCGTTGCGCGGCAGGGTGAACGACAGGTCGTCGATCAGCACCTTCTCACCGAACGCCTTGCTGAGGTTGTTGACCTCGACCACGATGCTGCCGAGCCGGGGGCCCGGCGGGATCTGGATCTCCTCGAAGTCCAGCTTCCGCATCTTGTCGGCCTCGGCGGCCATCTCCTCGTACCGGGCCAGTCGCGCCTTCGACTTGGCCTGGCGGCCCTTGGCGTTGGAGCGGACCCACTCCAGCTCCTCCTTGAGCCGCTTGGCGCGCTTGGCGTCCTTCTGGCCCTCGACCTTGAGGCGGCTCTGCTTGGCCTCCAGGTAGGTGGAGTAGTTGCCCTCGTACGGGAAGGCGCGGCCCCGGTCCAGCTCCAGGATCCACTCGGCCACGTTGTCCAGGAAGTACCGGTCGTGGGTGATCGCCACGACGGTGCCCGCGTACTTGGCGAGGTGCTGCTCCAGCCAGTTCACCGACTCGGCGTCGAGGTGGTTGGTGGGCTCGTCGAGGAGCAGCAGGTCGGGGGCTTCGAGCAGCAGCTTGCAGAGGGCGACGCGGCGCTTCTCGCCACCGGAGAGCTTGGTGACGGGCGAGTCGCCGGGCGGGCAGCCCAGGGCGTCCATCGCCTGCTCCAGCTGGGCGTCGAGGTCCCAGGCGTTGGCGTGGTCCAGCTCCTCCTGGAGCTTGCCCATCTCCTCCAGCAGCGCGTCGGAGTAGTCCGTCGCCATCTGCTCGGCGATCTCGTTGAAGCGGTCGAGCTTCCCCTTGATCACCGCGACGCCGTCCTGCACGTTCTCCAGGACCGTCTTGGACTCGTCCAGCGGCGGCTCCTGGAGCAGGATGCCGACGGTGTAGCCCGGGGAGAGGAACGCGTCGCCGTTCGACGGCTGCTCCAGGCCCGCCATGATCTTCAGTACGGTCGACTTGCCGGCGCCGTTCGGGCCGACGACACCGATCTTCGCGCCGGGGAGGAAGCTCAGCGTGACGTCGTCGAGGATCACCTTGTCGCCGTGCGCCTTGCGCGCCTTGCGCATGGTGTAAATGTACTCAGCCAAGAGAAACCGTCCGGCAGCTTGATACCTGAGAAGTGTCGGCATGTGACTCGATGTGACTCGGCATGCGACTCCGCCGCATGAGGGCAGACGTACCCATCTTGCCGTACCCGCCCGCGCCAACCGAAATCCCGGCCGTGGCCCGCGCCCGGAACGCCGGTGGGGCCGGGCGGGGCCGGGAGCCGGACCGTCAGCCCTCGCGGCGCCG
The DNA here is from genome assembly GCF_054484115.1 of Streptomyces sp. JNUCC 64. Taxonomy (NCBI): domain Bacteria; kingdom Bacillati; phylum Actinomycetota; class Actinomycetes; order Kitasatosporales; family Streptomycetaceae; genus Streptomyces; species Streptomyces sp. JNUCC 64. The sequence goes on along the minus strand of NZ_CM137015.1, from coordinate 5,613,821 downwards.
GTTCCTGGACCGGAGGACGAGGATGACCGCCCCGCCGATCACCACGAGGCCCACCGCCGTCCCGGCTATCAGGGGGGTGGCCGCCGAGCCGCCGGTGGCGGCCAGGTCCGAGGCGCGCGGGGCGCCGGTACCGCGCGGCCCGCCGACCTTCGAGGCGGAGCTGGGCGCCGTCATCGTCCGGGTTCCGGTCGCCTCGCCGCTCCGGGTGCGGCAGTCGAGTATCCCGCTGATCCGCTTCTCGTAGTCGTGCGGACCGGTGACGGTGAAGTCGTAGCTCTGGTCCTCCACCAGGGAGACCGGCACCGTCTCGGTGCGTCCCGCCCCGATCACGGCGCTCGTCCCCATCAGCTCGACGGTGAACTCCTCGTCGCCCGCGTTGCGCACCGTGACGTCCAGACGACGTTCCGCGCAGACCTTGCGGACCGAGACGGCGGGCACCGGACCGCTGTCGGCCCAGTTCACGGTGGCCGTCGCGGACACCGTCGACTCGCTGGACCCCGCGAGGACCTGCGTCTGGCTGCGGCTGCCGGAGACGAAGGCCCGGCCGACCGGGACCGTGGTGGAGGTCTGCGCGGTCAGCCCCGCCGATCCGGCGGGCACTCCCTCGGGGAGGGCGAAGTAGAGCCGGTCGCCGTCCCCGGCCGTGGTGACCGGGTCCCCCGCGCCGTCGACGATCCGCACCCCGTGGGTGAGCGCCGCCGGGTCCGGGGCCACCGTCACCCGCTCACCGCCCGACCGGACCGTGACCGGACCGACCCGGACGCCCCCGTCCCGTGCCGCCCCCGGCTTCCCTCCGGCCTTCGCGCCGCCGGTCTCGCCCCCGGGCTTTGCGTCCGCCTTGGTATCGGCCTTCGCATCGCCGGCCTTCCCGCCGGGCTTCGCGTCCGCCTCGGTGTCGACCTCGGTGTCGCCGGCCTTCCCACCGGGCTTCGCGTCAGCGCCCGTCCCGGCCCGGTCCTCGCGCGGCCCGTCCTTCTCCCCCGCTTCCTCCGCTCGCTTTCCCTTTCCTCTTCCTTCCTCCTCTTTCCTCTTCCCTTCCTCTTCCCTCTTGCCGCCCTCGCCCCGCGCCTTCTCCGTCTTCCCGGCCGTCCCGCCCCGCTCGGCGTGCGCGTCCGCCCCGCTCCCGGGTTCCGGGAGGAGGGTGGAGTGCTCCGGCCGGTCGAGGCGGAGGGACGCCCCGGGCTCGGGTACGGCGCGCGCCTTCCGTTCCAGGTAGTCCGCGAGCCGCTCGGCCTGCGGGTCCGTGGCGGTCACCCGGGGCACGTCCCGGTCGGAGCCCCGCCGTCCGTCCGCCTCGTCCCGGGCGACCCGGGCGCGGGACCCGTCGGAGTGGCGCCAGATCGCCACCTGGGTGCCGACGGCGGCGTCCTGCTCCGTGAGCCCCTTGGCTCCCGCCCGGCGGGCGAGCGTCGCGAGGTCGTTCACCTGGGGGTACGAGTTCTGGAGGATCCAGCGGATCTCGCCCGCCGAGGCGTTGGCGCCCAGCGAGGTGTCCGCCCAGGCGCTCTCCTGGTAGCGGGCGTCCCACTGCGTCGCCATGTCCAGGTCCACCCCGTAGGTGCGCAGGGTTCCCCCGCCGTCCACGGCCATCTCGAACAGGCCCGCCTGGACGCGCCGTTCCTCGTCGCCCACCCTGACGACCGCCTCGCCCGCCAGCTTGAGGCCGGTGAGCGTCGCCACGGCACCGCCCTGGTCCCGGGGGTCTTCCTCCGCGACGGCCACCGGGGCACCGGTCACCATGCCCACGGTGACCAGGCCGGAGACGGTGACGCCGACGGCGAGACGGACGACGCCCCTCTTCACGGGGGAGATGACTGCGAACACGGAATCCCTTTCGGAGGAGGCCCGTTGACTTGGCAAGTGGTCCTCACCAGCGGAATCGGACACTCCTCGACCTGTCCCGGCATCCTAAGAAACCCATGGACCGACAGGCCCGCCCATACGGTCGGATAACCGTTCCGAATCGGAATCGTTATCGCCCTTCGTGTTTCCGGCCTGGGCTTATCGACAAATCCATGCATTCGCCCGACCGGGTCGGCCGTCAGGGCTCAGGCGTCGACGGGGTCCAACTCCCCGCTGTCCAGGTCCCCCAGACGTCCCGTCGCGCCCGTCCCCTCCGCTCGGCGCACCCCGTTCGTTCCGCGCGCTCCGTGGGTTCCGTGGGTTCCGTCCGCTTCGCCGGGCGTCGGGCGGGCGTCGTCGGACGGCGCGGGAACGGCCCAGGGGTCCTGGTCGAACGGGGCGGGAGCGGTGGCCGCCGCGCCCCCACGGTCCACCGGGGCCGTCCGGTCGGTGAAGGACGCCCGGTCCGTCCGGTCCGTCCGGTCCATGAAGGGTGTCCGGTGGAAGGCCGCCGTTCCCCGTGACAGGTCGTGGCCGATGGCGCTCGCCTCGATGTCCGCCGCGAACCACTGCTTGCCGTCGCCCCGGTCCTCCTGCCGGACCTTCAGCCGTCCCCGCACGATGACCGGCTCCCCCACGGACAGCGACGCCATCGCGTTCTCCGCGAGCGCCCGCCAGGCGCACACCGTGAAGAAGTTGGTGTGTCCGTCCGTCCAGGCGCCGCCCGTCCGGTCCCGGTACCGGGCCGTCGCCGCGAGCCGGAACCGGACGACCCGGCCCGTCGCGAACTCCCTCACCACCGGAGCGGTCGCCACGTTCCCCACCACCGTCACCAGCGTCTCGTTCATGCTGACCCCCTGTGTGTCCGTCACCCGTCCGCGCGGCCTCTCCCCACGGATCGGCGGCCCCGGCCGGACCCGGTGCGACGCGTACCGCGCCGTCCCGCCGTTCCGGTCGAGGTCCCCAGAGTCCCCCGTTCCGGAGCGTCCCGCTGGCGCCTGTGGGCAGCACAGCGCTTGTGGATAACTCGCTCGCTCAAAAGGGTGAACGTGGGAGGGGCGCGGGGCTCGTCCCGTCCCTCCGGCTCAGTCGGCCAGCGCCACCGGAGGCGCCCCGTCCGCACCCCTCGCCGGGCCGCCGACCAGGCCCGTCACCCGCAGGTACTGTTCCCGGACCTCCCGGTACCGGAGCAGTTCCGCCGCCACCGGATCGAGTACCCGGGCCCGTCCGCACCCGGCCGCGGCCTCCCTCAGCCGCCGTTCCTCCTCCGCCCCGTACCGGCGCGCAGGCCCCCGGGCCGCCAGCTTGCACAGCCACTCCACGCCCGGGCCGCCCACGATGCCGATGGCCATCAGCAGCGCCGGAACCCCCAGGTTCGGCGCCATGACCCCGGCGATCTGCGCCACCAGCCAGAGCGCGCCCACGAGTTGGAGCACCGTCATGCACGCCTGGGCGAACACGGCGGCGGGCCACCAGCCGGGCCTCGGCGGACGCCGGGGGGCGTCCGGCTCGGCGGTGAGCCGGTCGAGCGCCTCCGGCAGTTCGGCGGCGCCCCGCACCGCCGCCTCCCGCACCGCCTGCGCCCAGGGGGCCGGGAGGCCCGTCGCCGCGCGTTCGGCGACCGTCCGCACGGCCTGTTCCACCCGCTGGCGGGCGGTGGCCTCCCCGTCGACGGGGGCCGGGGGCGCCGGGAACAGCGACAGGGGCGCGCGGCGCTCCTCGTACCAGCGCCACAGCCTCAGCCAGGGGGTTCCGCACGCGGTGTGCGCGTTGCGGCGCCAGGCGCGTTCGGCGGCCTCGCCCGCCGCGCTCGCGCCGACGGCCTCGGCCAGCCGGTCGGAGAACTCGTCCCGGGCCCGTTCGGTGAGCCCCGGACGTCCGGCCGCCGCGTAGACGGGCCGCAGCCGGGCCGCGGCCCGGTCCACGTCCGCCGCGATCCGGCGGCCCGGCGCGGCCCGCTCGCGCAGGAACTGGTCGAGCGTCTCGCGCAGTTGGTCCATGCCCTCGCCGGTGAGGGCGGACAGCGCCAGCACCGTCGCGCCCGGCTCGTCGTGCTCGCCGAGGGCGATGCCGTCCTCGTCCAGCAGGCGCCGCAGATCGTCCAGCACCTGGTCGGCGGCGTCCTGGGGAAGCCGGTCGACCTGGTTGAGGACGACGAACATCACCTCGGCGTGCCCGGCCATCGGCCGCAGATAGCGCTCGTGCAGGATCGCGTCCGCGTACTTCTCCGGGTCGACGACCCAGATGACGGCGTCCACCAGCGCCAGGACCCGGTCCACCTGCTCGCGGTGGACGACGGACGCCGAGTCGTGGTCGGGGAGGTCGAGCAGGACGAGCCCCTCCAGGGGGGTCTCCGTGCCCGGGTTCGCCAGTGGTCTGCGCCGCAGCCGTCCCTGGACGCCGAGGCGGTCGAGGAGCCCGGCCGCGCCGTCCGTCCAGGTGCAGGCCACCGGGGACGAGGTGGTGGGGCGGCGCACCCCGGTGTCGGAGATCGTCACTCCGGCGAGCGCGTTGAAGAGCGTGGACTTGCCGCTGCCCGTGGCACCGGCCAGGGCGACCACGGTGTGCCGGTCGGAGAGCCTGCGACGGGCCGCCGCCTCGTCCAGCACCCGGCCCGCCTCGGCCAGGGCGGGCCGTTCCAGCCGGGCCCGGGAGAGCCCGATCAGCTCCCGGAGGGCGTCGAGCCGCCCACGGAGGTCGATGTCGTAGACCGGGGGTTCGGCGTCCCGGGGGGCGGGGCCCACCGCAGGTTCGGGGTCCCGGCGGACCACGGCGGCGAGTTCGTCGGTGCCGGTGGGGGTACGCCGGGCGATCAGGCCGTCGTCCCAGGCGGGGACGGGGGCGGGGGCGGAGGTGGGGGTGGGGGCGGAGGTGGGGGTGCGGGAAGCGGCGGAGCGGACGGGAGCGCGCTTCCCCTTTCCGGGGTGCCCTCCGTCGGCCCCGGCGGCGGCTCTGCCCGATCCGTCGGCTCTCTCGGCTCTCTCGGCCCTGTCTGCGCTGTCGGCTCTGCTTGTCCCAGCCGTCCCGTCAGTCGCTGCCGTCCTGTCGACCCCGTCGGCCCTGTGGGTCTCAGCCGCCCTGGAAGTCCCGGCCACCCGGGAAACCCCACCCCTCATGTTCGGCTCACCCGTCTCGTCCATCGCATCCACCGTGCCCGTCCCGTCCGCCCCATCCGCCCTGTTCACCTCGCCCACCGCGTCCATCGCGTCCACCTCGACCACTCCACTGGCCCCACCGGCTCCGGTGCTCTCATCGGTGTCGTACGTCCCGTCCGGGTCGGTGTCGTGGTCCCACGAGGTGCGCCATGCCCCCTCCCCGTGCCGACGGCCCTCGGCGTCGGAGGCGCGGGAGGCACGGGAGGCGTCCGGGGGCGACGGAGCCGGGTCGCGGTCGGGGTCGCGTACGTGCCCCGGGCCCTGGGCGGGTTCCGGTTCCGAGACGGGTTCCGGTCGGGTGTCGGTGGCGGGGACCGGGCGGCCCGCGTTCGGCGGGCGATCGGTGTGGTCGGTCACGGCGGTCACCTCGGTCGTCACCTGTCCCTCTGCTCCCCGGACTCGTCCCGCACGCCCCGTTCACCCGGTCGGTCTGGTCGGTCCGTTCGGTCCGGCCGATCCGACCGGTCAGGACCGTCCGGTCGGACCGGATCGCCGTCGGCCCGTCCCCCCGCGCCCTTCCGCGCGTTCGGGGGCACGGAGGGTTCACGGGGCTCGACCGGTCCGCGCTGTTCCCGTTGCAGGACGGAGAGCGCGGCGATCAGTTCGGCCTGCGGTTCGGGGTGGACGTCCAGTGCGTCCAGGGGCGCGAGGCGGCGCTCGCGTTCGCCGTAGAGGACCTTCTCCACGTAGTCCGTGACGAGTCGGCCGCCCCGGTCCCGCAGCCGGAGCGCGCTCTGCGCCCCGATCCGCTCGGCGAGGCTCTCCCCCGCCACCCGGCCCCGGCGACCGCCTAGGAGCGCCACCGCGAGCACGGCGGCGACGGCCTCCGGGTCGGGGGCCACCGCCTTGTCCAGCTCGCGCACCTCCTCCTCGCAGTGCTCCTCCAGCTCCCGCCGCCAGCGCCGGACCGCCATGCCCACCCGGTGCTCGGCGCTCTCCTGCGCGGGGTCCCGCACCGTCAGGACGGGCGCGGTCGCGGCGGGTTCATGGCGCCAGCGTTCGTCGGTGCGCTCGTCGGCGGCGGTGACGCAGCACAGCAGCAGGGCCGTCAGGCTCTCCACCAGGGCGTCCAGGAGCTCTCCGGGTCCGCAGTCCAGGGGGTAGCTGCGCCAGCGCTTGAGCGCGTCGCCGGAGAGCACCGCGCCGCTCCGGAGACGCCCCCGGACCCGTGCGTGCTCGCTCTCGTACGCCTCCTCGACGACGGAGGTGAGCCGGACCGCCGCGGCGTGCTGGGCGGCGACGGCACCGGCCAGTTCCGGCATCCGGGCGCGGAGCGAGGCCAGGGCGCCGCCGGCGGTGCGGATGAGGGTCTGGGCGCGGGTGACGGGCTCCTGGGCGCGCTGGGTGAGCCAGGCGCGCAGCGGGGCCACGGCGGTGGACGGCAGGAGACCGCCGCCACCGGCCGACTCGGGCAGTTCGGGGACCGTGAACCGGGGGACCTCGCCCAGCCCGGCCTTGGTGAGCAGGGCGGCGTACTGCTGGGACACCTCGGTGATGACCTGGTGGGGGACCCGGTCGAGGACGCTGACCAGCGTCGCGTCGTACTCCTTGGCGGTGCGCAGCAGGTGCCAGGGCACGGCGTCGGCGTAGCGCGCGGGGGTGGTGACCATGATCCAGATGTCGGCGGCGCAGATCAGCTGGGCGGCGAGGAGCCGGTTCTCCGCGACGAGCGAGTCGATGTCGGGGGCGTCGAGGAGGGCGAGGCCCCGCGGCAGGGCCCCGGCGGTCTCGACCCTCAGCTGCCGGTCGGTGCCCCGGCGCCCACCGCGCGGGAAGGCGTCGCCGTACAGGGGGGCGCCGAAGGGGTCGTCCTGCGGGGGCACCCAGACCCGGGAGAGGGCGGGCAGGACCCGGGCTCCGCTGAACCAGTGGTGGTCCTCCGGATGGCAGACCAGGACGGGGACACGGGTGGTGGGGCGCAGCACCCCCGCCTCGCTGACCTGGCGGCCCACCAGGGAGTTGACCAGGGTGGACTTTCCCGCGCCGGTGGAGCCGCCGATGACGGCCAGGAGGGGCGCGTCGGGGGCCTTGAGACGGGGGACCAGGTAGTCGTCGAGCTGGGCGAGCAGCTCGTCACGGTTGGCACGCGCGCGCGGCGCCCCCGGCAGGGGGAGCGGAAAGCGTGCGGCGGCGACGCGCTCCCGCAGGGCGGAGAGGGCGTCGAGCAGTTGAGGCCGTACGTGCAAGGTCGCCACATGCGAAGAATGCCCAATTTTGACAACTTTCTAAAGCATATGGGCACCCTGCGCGCCGATCGCCACCGGGGAAACGGCCGATCGGGCACGGAACGAAGGGGACAGGCGGGGCGCAGGCATAACGAGTGCACAACACCCGGGGCGGGAGGCGTCAAAAGCGATGCACGATTCGCACCTGCCTGCGATTATCAGGACCGCTTCACCGAACCTCCACATCGAGGCACGGAGGCGAAGCGCCGGGTACGGGGAACCGGGAGCCCTATCCTTGTCCCCGACACGGTCCCCGGACCACCCCATCCCGGGCGACCAGGCCACCCGGCCACCACCCGGCCCCCGTAGCTCAGTGGATAGAGCAGGCGCCTTCTAAGCGCTTGGCCGCAGGTTCGAGTCCTGCCGGGGGCGCACTCTCTCACCCTCCCCTTCGGGAGGGTGTTTTTGCTGTTCAGGGACGTTCGGCGGGGGCCGTGGGAGGGGCCTGCGGGGCTCCTGGCATCCCCTGGCGGGCCGGGCGGGACTCCGGCTTGAGGGTGGCCGGAAACGGCTTCCGATGGCTGTTCCTCCCGAAGGCTTCCAGGTGGCCAGACAGGTGTGACGCGGGTCGTAGACGCGCTTCCCGGTCAGCGAGTCGTACAGGTGGGGCGGCGGCACGGCCCGGCGGGCCTTGTCCGAGCTCAGCGGAAGACGGGCCCGGCTGAGGAGTCCGCCCTTCTCCCCGGCAAGAGGAGGTCACCGGGGAGGAGTCCGTCCGTCGCGCTCGGCGGGCAGGTGGCCGAAGACGACGGCCTCCTTCACCGCACCCGAAGGAGGCCGTCGCCGTACCCGGATCACGTCGTAGACGCCAGGCGGCCGCTCGTCCCCCTTGGCCCAGATGCCTCTGTGGCACCGTGGCCCGCTGCTACGGTCCCCGCATGACGCACTCGGTCTCCGCCGTCCGCGCCGTCGACCTCCGGGTCGAGCCGGTCGACAAGGTTCTCGACCGCGTCGAGCGGTCACTGCAGACCCGGCTGGACCCGGGCACGGTAGTGCGCAAGCGCCGGTCGGTGGGGGCCCGCACGGACCGGGGCACCTGGGCACGGGTGGAGCGGCGCCCGCTCGACAGGATCACCGACCAGGGGTGGAACGGTACGGAGAGCGCCGCCCGCCTTGAGGGCGTCGCCCAGCCCGCGTGGCGGGGGTGTGTGGTCTGGCGGGACGCGGACGAGCCGGTGATGTGGCGGGCCGACGAGACCGGCCTTCTTCCCGGTACACCGGTCGGGAGCGCCGTCCTGGCAGCGGAGCCGACGCTGTCGGAGGAGTGGTGGCGGGCCTTCGGGGATTCCCTGGACGCGCTCGCGCGGAACACGACCGGGCGCGTGGCCACTCCGGACACCGTCACGATCACCCAGGAGCTGGTCACCGAGTCGATCCGGGGCGTGTTCCCCGAGGCGATCGACACGACCGTCGACCGATGGGGTGCAGCCCACGCCGACCTGAACTGGGCCAACATGAGCGCGCCGGTGTTCTCCCTCTTCGACTGGGAGGACTGGGGGAACGCCCCCCGGGGTCTCGACACGGCAACGCTCTGGGCCGCCTCGCTCGCCGTCCCCGCTCTGGCCGACCGCGTACGACGCGAGCGGCGGCACGACTTCGAGAGCCGGGACGGCAAGCTGATGACGCTCTTCGTGTGCGCCAAGATCCTCGGACCGGACGCGCACCCGCAGGACCCTCGGATCGAACCCGCCCGGCACAGGGCACGGCAGATCATCGCGGAGCTTCAGGCGGGCTAACCGGTCAGCCATTCCCGGAGGAGGGCGCGGTACTCGTGGATCGTGCGCTCATCGGGCTCGGCGTCCAAGGCGTCGAGCAGTTGACCCAGATGAGCCGGATCGTCCGTGCCCACGGCCATGGTCCCGACATCGGGGAGGCAGTACGAGGCCCGGAAGGCAGCCTGGACACGGGAGAATCCTTCACCGCCTCGTAGGAAGACCCGGGGGTCGATCCGATCCCATAGCGGGTCCCCGGTGCCACCGCCGAAGGGGCTCATACCCCACGTTCGACGGCGGTCGAGGTCCCAGGCCACCGTGAGGGCTTCCACGGCGTCGAGCGTTCTGATCCCGACCAGCAGCCCGGCTCGTGCCATGAGGACCGACGGTTTCGGCGTGGCCGGACCGACCAGGCCGACCAGCGGTGACGGGTCCCATGAGGAGACGCCCCAGGCACCGCACAGCCCCTTCGATGTGGCGCCGTCCAGCGCGGCGCACGCTTGGGCCAGCGAGTCCCGGCCGTGGTCGACGGGGCCATGGAGGGAGTGTTCCGGGTTGTGCAGGAACACCAGGTCAGGCTCCCGTCCGAGATCCTGGGCGGCTTGTTCCACGGTCTCGTACAGCCTCACGGGATCCAGAGAATGCTCCGCCCTTTCCCACCCAGGGAAATAACCCACCTTCGTGGAGACCGTGAACCTGGGCAAGAGATCACCGGCCATCCGCGCGAGGACGGTATGCGAGCGGAAGCCGAGGTAGTTGGTGCTCGTGTCGATCGAGGTGACGCCGAGATCCAGCGCACCGGTCAGGAGGCGGCGTTCGTGACGAGACCGGTGTAGCCCGAGGACAACTCGGGGGTGAGTACCGCGCACAGCTCCTCCTTCACCAGGGTCTCGGCGACCTCCACTACTTCGGGCCCGACGACGGAGACCGCCCGGTCCAGCGGCACGGGCCTCCCGCTCAGCAGCAGCCGCAGCGAGGGCAGCGCCTTGGCCAGGAGGGTCAGCTTCTTTCCCGAGGCGAGGATGTCGACGGTCCCGCCGTTCTCCTCGATGCGCGGCGGGAAGTGAGTGGTGCAGACCACGGCGTCGAGTGAACCGAAGACGTTCAGGAAGGGGACCTGGCGGGACGGCGGCATCGCCTGCTCGTAGGCGGCCAGGAAGTCGGCCGGCGAGCGCTCGGTTGCCAGCTGGGTGACGGCCTCCGTCAGGGCGTGGAACGCCGCTCCGCCACGACGGTCCAGGTCGTGCCGGAAGATCTCCCTCTCCCGGCACCAGTCGCCCAGCCACGCCAGCCAACTCGCCCCGGTGCGCTTGGTGATCCCGAAGGTGACGTGAAGGCTCTTCCCCGACCCGTGACCGTTGCGGGTCGCCTGGTGCCAGTGTCCACGGGGGATGTGCATCACGTCACCGGCTTCCATCACCCCGGACCAGACGATCTCTTCACTCGGCGTGTCGTTGGGGTCGACGTCCCGGTACAGGGGCACGGACCGGGACGTGCCCCTGACCTCCCAGCCCTTCTCGCCCGCCAGCTGGACGATCACCACGTCGTGGTCATCCCAGTGCAGCGGGAAGCCCGACGCCTCGTTCGTCGTCAGATACGCGTTGACCTGGACGCGCTCGCGCGACCACCACTGGAGGGCCCGGCAGGCAACCTCCATCGTCGGGTCGAAGACGTTGGCCTGGTCGAGGATCACCGTCGCCCCCTCCCCCAGCAGCCGACCGAGGCTGTGCGTGTTCACCATGGGAATGCTCTGGCCCCGAGGGCTGACGCTGTCGGTGAAGTAGACGGCCGGGTGCACTTCCTCGCTCTCCTGGAAGACCCGGAACTGCGGTCGGTTCATGCTCCGGCGCATGACGATGTCGAGCAGGCGGTTCGGGGTGAGTACGCGCGAGATCAGGCCCGGGTCGTCGATGCTTCCGCGCGCGAAGTCCCCGCCGAGTTCGCCCGCGCCGTTCCATCCGAGCGCCGACTCGATGGCGCCGATCAACCGGTGTTCCATCGTTTCCTCCTCATGAGATCGGCTGACAGGGAGCGGTGGGGTCCGGACAGAACCACGGACCCCACCGCCGTCCGCTACTCGCTGTCGTGCAGGTTGCCGTCGCCTCCGGGCCACGGCGAGTCGCCGGAGCTGCCGGCGTTGTCCGACCGGAGGCTGTCGTACCGGTCGTGAACGGACGTCAGCTCCTCGACCGCGACCAAGAGGCCGTTCCGGGCCGACGACGGTGTCGTCTTCTCTGCCACCTCGTTGTTCTCCTTCCTCTTGGATTCCTCGGTCCAGTCAACGGCTTGGCCCCTCGGGTGCGGAACGTTTCTGGGGGGTTCCTCCAGGGGAGGCCACCCTCGTACGCAGAGGGTGGAACACAGCCCCCAGCCGCCCTGTTGAAGTACGGCAGGAGTGATGACGTGCCCGGTCAGTCCTTAGCCGTCCACCCCTTGACCTGCGTCCGTCAGTCGCGCGGATGGGGAAAGGCCGAGTTCGCCCGCCTCATGCAGGCGCGTGGCAAGCTGCTCGGAATCCCCTTGGCGACGAATCGCACGACGGTCTGGAAGTGGGAGCAGGGTCAGGAACCGGATGCGGACGCTCAGCGCGTGCTCAGCGACCTGCTGTCCGTTCCGTACGAACGGGCGCGAGCGGAGGGCTGGCCTCGGTGGCTTCCGGTCTGGGAGGTGACGGGGCTCACCGCGCCGTGGACCGAGGCCGGCACCGTCGAGGCGCTGGCCGATCTCGTGGGGAGTGGACGGTTGGATCGACGGGGCTTTCTCACCATCACCGGCGCCACCTTGACGGGGCTCGCGTCGAGTTGGGTCGAGGCACCCTCCGCATTCGCCTCGGCGATCAATGGCGATCGCGTCACCGATGTGATGGTCTCGACGATCGAGCAGCGCGTCAGCACCCTTCGCACCCTCGATGATCAGTTGGGAGGGGCCCGGCTCCTGGAACAGGCCCGAGGCGACCTTTCCCTGGTCACGGGCCTGCTCAGCGGCGGCCGGTACACGGACGGCATCCGCGTCCGGCTGTACGCGCTGGCCGCCCGGACCTCGCACCTGACCGGCTGGATGGCGTACGACGCGGGGCTGCGGTCCGCGGGCCAGCGGTACTACGTCGGGGCGCTGCGCAGCGCCCGTACCGGAGGGGACGACGCCTTCGGCGCCTTCGTCCTGGCGGAGATGGGCGTCCACGTCTCCGAAGCCGGGCGCACGGCCGAGCGGGTCGACCTGATCTCGACCGGCATCGACAACGCTCCCCGCGCACTGTCACCCTCCGCCCAGTGCTTCCTCCACCTGCACAAGGCCGAGGCGCTGTCGCGCGACGGCGATCATCAGAGGGCCGGCACGGCCCTCAACCGTGCCGCTGCCCTCTGGGAGCGCCAGGCGCCGGGCGACGCCCCGGACTGGCTGGACTGGTTCGGCGAGGCGCAGGTGAAGTCGACCGAGGGCAAGGTACTACTCCGCGCGGGGCAGGTGGAGCGAGCGACGCGTTCCCTGGAGGTCTCTGTCGAGAGGGCGGCACCTCGGGACAAGGCCGTCCGTTCCAGCCGACTGGCCGAGGCCCGTCTGGCCGGTGGGGACTTGGACGGAGCACTGGACGCCGCGAACCACGGCGTCGCGCTTCTGGAGGACGAGGTGAGCTCCGTGCGGGCACTGGACCGGTTGAAGGAGTTCTCCTCGCAGCTCGAACCCCATAGGGCCGTCACTGCTGTCCGGGAATTCCGCGAGCGTCTCCAGGCGGTGCCCGTGGCTGTCTGATCGCCGCCGCTCAGGAACGTTCCCCTCGGAGCGGGCTTTGGTGAGTGCCAGGATGGGCGGCATGACGGTGATCAACGGTGAGGTCGCGGCGGGGTTCGAGCCGGTACGGGAGGCGTTCGCGGCGAACTTCGCCGGGCGCGAGGACATCGGCGCCGCAGTCTGCGTGTACCAGGGCGGCCGCCCCGTGGTGGACCTGTGGGCCGGCGTCGCCGATCCGGACACCGGCCGCCCGTGGGAGCGGGACACCCTTCAACTCGTCTACTCGGCGACCAAGGGCGCGACTGCCACGGCGGCGCATCTGCTGGCCCAGCGCGGCGCGCTGGACCTGGACGCCCCGGTGGCCGAGTACTGGCCGGAGTTCGCCGCGAACGGCAAGGCGGAGATCTCGGTGCGCTGGCTGCTGTCCCACCGGGCCGGTCTGGTCGCCCTCGACCGGCCGGTGCCGATGGCGGAAGCCCTGGCCTGGCACCCCATGACGGCGGCCCTGGCCGCCCAGCGCCCCCAGTGGACACCGGGAACGGCACACGGGTACCACGGCCGGACCTGGGGCTGGCTGGTCGGCGAGGTGATCCGCCGGGTGTCCGGCCGCACGCCGGGCCGCTTCTTCGCCGAGGAGATCGCCGGGCCGCTGGGGCTGGACTTCTTCATCGGGCTGCCGCCCGGTGAGCGCGACCGGGTCAGCCGCATGGTGTACCGAAAGCCGGACGTCGACCTCACCACCGTGCCCGAGGAATCGGTCCCCGAGGACCTGCGCGACCTCGTCGCCGCCTGGCTCGACCCGAACTCGCTCAGCAACAGGGCGTTCGCGGTCACCGACCCTGCGAACATCGACTTCGACTCCCCCGAGGTCCAGGCCGCGGAACTTCCCTCGTCCAACGGCATCGGCACCGCGCACGCGCTGGCGCGCATGTACGCCGCGCTGATCGGCGAGGTGGACGGGGTCCGCCTGCTCACCCCGGAGACCCTGGCCTCGGCGATCGAAGAGTGGGCCAGCGGACAGGACCAGGTGATGGTGGTACCCAGCCGGTTCAGTACCGGGTACATGCTGCCCACCACGGACATCCCCATGACCGGCCCGAACGCCTTCGGTCACACAGGCCGTGGAGGCTCACTCGGCTTCGCCGACCCGCAGCACGGCATCGCCTTCGGCTACGTCATGAACCACATCATCGGGGGCCCCGGCGATGTGCGCGCAACGGCGTTGGCCAACGCGGTACGAGATTCCCTGGCCTGACTCTGCCGCGAAGCGTGGACGTGCCGCATGCCGCATGCCGCATGCCGCATGCCGCATGCCGCTGCGGAAACGAGCCCAGCGACGTGTTTCCCTCCACGACCGCAGGGGAGCGGCATCGTTCCATTTCCCAGCACTTGGTCGCGGGTTCGAGTCCTGCCGGAGCACCAGCCGCCTCTCACCGGCGGAAACACGTGAGGGGCTTTCCTGTCCGGACGCACGTCGCTCACGTACCAAGCGCCTCGCCCGCTCCCCGTTCCGCCCCCGTGACCGTGGCCGGGCGGGGAGGCCGGCCACGGCGTTCCGGAGCGGCACGCGGGCTCGGCCGGGGACGCCCCGGAGGGCGTCACCCGGGCGCCGTGGTGGAGCGGGCTCCACCACGAAGACACCGGTGGGACGGCTCGTGGCGGCCCCCCGCCGGTCGGTTGACTGCTCTCTCGGACGGACACGAGAGGGCAGGACAGATGACATCGGCTTGGCATCCCGCACGGCATGCGCGCGAGGCGCGTCCGGGTGCGGAGGAGGACTCCGGCTGGTACGGGGACGTGCGGCCGGGCGGCGTCCCCGCCGCGCTCCGGCTGGAGTCGGTCACCAAGACCTACGGCACCGGCGCGCACGCGGTCACGGCGTTGGACGACGTCTCCGTGGCCGTCCCGCGCGGCACCTTCACCGCCGTCATGGGCCCCTCCGGCTCCGGGAAGAGCACCTTCCTCCACTGCCTCGCCGGGCTCGACCGTCCCACCAGCGGCCGGGTGTACCTCGGTGACACCGAACTCTCCGGGCTCAAGGAGGCCGCCCTCACCACGGTCCGCCGGGAACGCGTCGGCTACGTCTTCCAGTCCTACAACCTGATGGCGGCCCTGACCGTCCGGCAGAACGTCACCCTGGTCCCCCGGCTCGCGGGCACCCCTGTCGACGGGGCCTGGCTGGCCGAGGTGCTCCGGCGGGTCGGCATGGACCGGTACGCGGACCGCCGCCCCGCCCAGCTCTCCGGCGGTCAGCAGCAGCGGGTCGCGATCGCCCGGGCCCTGGTCACCCGTCCCGACGCGGTCCTCGCCGACGAACCGACCGGCGCCCTCGACTCCCGTACCGGCGCGGAGGTGCTGAGACTGTTCCGGCAGATCGTGGACGAGACCGGGCAGACGGTCCTGATGGTCACCCACGACCCGGTGGCAGCCTCGTACGCCGACTCCGTGGTCTTCCTCGCCGACGGCAGGCCCGCGGGCAGCCTCTTCCGGCCGACCGCCGAGCGGGTCGCCGACCGGATGACCCGCCTCGGGGACCGGTGAGACGCGCCGTGTTCGACATCGCCTGGAGCACGATCCGGCACCGCAAGGGCGGTTTCGTGGCCGCCTTCGTCGCCCTGTTCCTCGGATCCGCCGTCATCACCGCCTGCGGGATCCTGCTGGTGTCCGGGCTCGCCTCGGGCGTGGAACCGCAGCGTTACGCCGGGGCGGACGTGGTGGTCGGCGGCGAGCAGTCCAAGGACGTCCCCGAGGACTTCGACCCCGTCCATCCGGAGCGCGCGGGGCTGCCCGCGACGGTGACCGACCGGATCGCGGAGGTCCCGGGCGTGCGGAGCGCGGTCGGGGAGCGCACGGTCGCGCTCAGCGCCGCCGACCGGCGGGGAACCCCGGTCGGCCTCGGCGATCCGCTGTACGGGCACGGCTGGTCGTCCGCCGTCCTCGCCCCCTTCCAACTGACGGCGGGCGAACCGCCGCGCACCGGCCGGGAAGCCGTCGTCGACGCCCGGCTGGCCCGTGCGGCGGGGCTGGACGTCGGGGACCGCGTACGCCTCGCCGTGGGGACGAGCGCGGCGTCGTACGAGATCAGCGGCATCGTCGACCCCGTCGGCCGCCAGGTGTCCGTCTTCTTCACGGACGCGCGGGCCGCGGAGCTCTCGCCCCGCCCGGACCGGCTGACCGCCGTCGGCGTGCTCGCCCGGCCCGGTACGGACCCGGCGGCGCTCGCCGACCGGATCGCGAAGGCCGTGCCCGGCACGGACGTCCACACCGGGCGGGAGATCGGCGACGTCGAGTTCCTCGACGTCGGACAGTCGCGCGGGTTCCTCGTCGGGCTCTCCGCCGCCTTCGGCGGCACCGCGCTGGGCGTCGTCGTCTTCGTGGTCTCCTCCACCCTGGGGCTGGGCATCCAGCAGCGCCGCCGCGAACTGGCGATGCTGCGCGCGATCGCCGCCACGCCCCGTCAGATCCACCGGCTGGTGGGTGCCGAGACGACGCTGGTGTCGGTGGTCGGCTCGGTGCTCGGCGCCGCCCTGGGCTTCCTCGTCGCGGACTGGCTGCGGGCCGCCTTCGCCCGGGCGGGCTCGCTGCCGCCGGACTTCGCCCTGGACCGCGGCCCGCTGGCCGCCCTCGCGGCCGTCGCCTCCGTCGCGCTGTGCGTCCTGGGCGGGCGGCTCGCCGGATACCTCGCGGCCCGCCGGGTGGCCCGGACCAGGCCGGTGGACGCGCTGGGCGAATCGCTGGTCGAACCGGCGGAGCTGGGCCGTGGCCGACGGCTCGCCGGTCTGGCGCTGATCGGGCTGGGACTGGTCACCGCCGTCGTGCTGCCCCTGGCGATCCCCGGGCGGGCCGCGCTCGCCGGGGCGGGCGGCTCGCTGCTGGTGCTGATGGTCGGCGCGGCGCTGCTCGGGCCGGTGCTGGTGAGGGCGGTGGCCCGGCTGCTCGGTCCGCTGCTCTCCCGCTCCCGGGTCAGCGGCTACCTCGCCACCGCGAACAGCGCGGCCCACTCCCGTCGGCTGAGCGGTGCCGTGGTGCCCCTGGCGCTCGGGGCCGCGATGGCGCTGCTCCAGATCTCCCTGCTGACCACGGGTCAGGAGGAAACGAGACGGCAGACGGCGGAAGGGGTCACGGCGGACTGGGTCCTCACCGGCGGCGGCACGGGCACGGGTCTGTCGCCCGGGCTGGCCAAGACCGTACGGGCCCTGCCCGGGATCGCCTCGGTGGCGCCCGTCGCCCGCTCCCAGGTGCTGCTCAACCACGACGAGGCCGGGGTGCCCCGCGCCGAGGCGTTCAGCGCGCAGGGCGTCGACCCGGCCGGGCTCGGACGGGCCCTCGACCTCGACGTCCGGGAGGGCGACCTGGCCGGCCTCACCGGGGACACGGTCGCCCTGAGCCGGACGGCCGCGGGCACCGCCGGTCTCGGCGTGGGGGACACCGCCGACCTCCACCTCGGCGACGGCGTGCGGAAGGAGCTGAGGGTGATCGCGGTCTACGGGAACGGGCTGGGCTTCGGCGAGGTCACCCTCCCCCACCGGATGCTGGTCCGGCACACCACCGACGGTCTGGACAGCGCCCTGCTGGTCACCGCCGAGGAGCGGGCCGACGGCCCGGCACGGACGTCCCTCGGCGAACTGGCGGAGCGGACGCCGACACTGGCGGTGGTGACCCCCCGGGCGTACGCCGCGGCCCAGGAGGGCGCGCACGCGGACCAGTCCTGGACGGGTCTGATCGCCAACGGGGCCCTGCTGCTCTACGTCCTGATCGCGGTGGTGAACACGCTGGTCATGACGGTCACCGCACGGAGCAGGGAGTTCGCGATGCTCCGCCTCATCGGCACCACCGCCCGTCAGACCCGGCGGATGATGTTCCTGGAGTCCTGGGTGGTCGTCCTCACGGCACTGGCGCTGGGCACGCTGATCGCCCTGCCCCCGATGGTCGGCAGCGCGCTGGCGCTGACGGGCCGTCCCCTCCCGCACCTGGAGCCGGTGGTGTGGCTCGCGGTGGCCGGGGGCGTCGCCCTGCTGGGCTGGTTCTCCACCAGTCTGCCGACCCGGTCGGCGCTGCGGGCGGATCCGGTGGCGGCGATCGGCGCACGGGACTGAGCCGGGCCGGGAAGGGAAAGGGGGGCGGGGCGCCCGCGACAGCGGCCCCGCCCCCTTTCCCACCGGTTCAGGGCCGGGTCGTCGAAGGCGAGTTCAGATAGGTCAGCACCGCCCTCACCCGGCGGTGCCCGCTGTCGTTCTGCGGGGAGAGTCCCAGCTTCAGGAAGACGTTGCCGATGTGCTTGCTCACCGCGCGCTCGGTGACCGTCAGCAGGGTGGCGATGGCCGCGTTGTCCCGGCCCTCCGCCATCAGTTGGAGCACCTCCCGCTCGCGCGGGGTCAGCGCGTCGAGGGGGTCGTCACGGCGGCGGTTCACCAGTTCCGCCACCACCTCGGGGTCGAGCGCCATGCCCCCGGCCGCGACCCGTTCGAGCGCGTCCAGGAACTCGTCGACCCGGCCGATCCGGTCCTTGAGGAGATAGCCGACGCCCGCCGCGCCGTCACCGAGGAGTTCGGCGGCGTACGTCTCCTCCACGTACTGCGACAGCACCAGCACCGGCAGACCGGGAACCTCGCGCCGGGCGGCGAGCGCGGCGCGCAGGCCCTCGTCGCGGAAGCCCGGCGGCATCCGGACGTCGAGCACCGCCGCGTCGGGACGGTGGCCGAGCAGCGCGGGGAGCACCTCGGGGCCGGTCGACACCACGGCGGCGACCTCGTGCCCGGCGGACGTCAGCAGCAGGACGAGGCCCTCCCTCAGCAGCGCGTTGTCCTCGGCTATCACCACACGCACGGCAACTCCACTTCGATCACGGTCGGGCCCCCGGCGGGGCTGGTCAGGTCCACGGAGCCGTCCAGCGCGGCGACCCGGCGGCGGATCCCGGTCAGTCCGCTGCCGCCCGACTCGTCGGCGCCGCCGGAGCCCTCGTCGCGCACCGAGACGGCGATGCCGCGCGGGGTCCGGGCGAGGCCGACGGCGGCGGACGGCGATCCGCTGTGCTTGGCGGCGTTGGTGAGGGCCTCGGCCACCACGAAGTACGCGGCGGCCTCGATGGCGGCGGGGGCCCGGGACCCGGCTCCGTCACGGGCGTCGAGACCGTCGACGGTGACCGTCACCGCGAGCCCGCTGCCCGAGGCCAGGGCGTGGACCGCCCCCGCCAGCCCCCGGTCGGTCAGGATCGGCGGATGGATGCCCCGGACCACGTGCCGCAGTTCGGCCAGGGCCTCCTCGGCCTGGTCCTGGGCGTCGTCGAGGAGCCTGCGGGCCAGTTCGGGGTCGCTCCCGTACGCCCGGCGGGCCATGCCGACCCGCATCGACAGCGCGACCAGCCGGGCCTGGGCGCCGTCGTGCAGATCGCGTTCGATGCGGCGCAGCTCGGCGCCGTGCGCGGCGACCACACCGGCGCGGGTCTCGGTCAGCTGCGCCACGCGCCGCGCGAGCCGGGCGTCGCGCTCGGCCCCGGGGGTCGGTTCGAGCAGGGCGCGCGACCAGGAGTCGTCGAGGTCGGCGAGGCGTTCCAGGAGCGGGAGGACCCTGGCCCGGCGGCCGAGGGCGCCGCTCCAGAAGCCGTCGATCATCAGCCCGAAGTACCAGACCACGATCAGGACGAGGAGCAGCGACCAGCCGAAGACGGCGTGGACCAGGAGCCACCTCAGGTCGCGGTAGGTGCCCGGGTCCTTGAGGACGGTCCGCAGCCGCTCCCCGAGCGGGCCGGTGACGGGGAGGTACGCCTCCGCGACCGGCTTCCCCGTCGACCGGGCGATCAGCTTCCTCTTGTGACCGGCGAGGCGCCGCTGGAGGAGGACCGTCTCGGGCAGTGCCGCCGCGCCGACCACCAGGACGGTGGCGACGGCCGTGAAGAACAGCAGGACGCCGTAGAAGATCGTGGCGTACCCCGTCAGGGCGGTACGGCCCAGCCGGATCGTCGCCCGGAACGCCCGGCCCACCGTCTCCTCCACATCGGCCAGCGTAGACGACGGGTCGGCCGGGGTCCGGGGCCGGAGCGGATGGTGGAGCAGGCTCCACCACGGGGCGGGGGGCGGGCCGGGTCGCGCCGGAGCGGGGCGGGGAGGCATCGTGGTGTCACCGGGGCGGGCCCCACCCCGCGCCGCGTCATGACATGACATGACATGACGCGGCGCGTACCGGCTCGTCCCGTGTCCCGCGTCCCCGCGCATCGCCCGCCGAACTGAAGGTCCCCCAATCCCGATGAAGCCCGCGCTCTGGTTCCTGCTCTCCCTCTCGCTGGCCGCCGCCCTCCTCAACGACCTGCTGGAGGACCCGGCCCGGACGGCCGTGGAGATCGCCGCGGCCACGGTCATGCTGCTGTCGGGCCTCACGCTGTATCTGACCCGCTCCACGAGGAACGGCTGACGATCCCGTCGGGCCGGTTCCGCCGCGACCGCGCCGCCCTGACGGGGCTTCGGCTCCCGCCGGTCAGGACCCTGGCGGCCCGGGAAGCCGGGCGCGCGCCGACGGAGAGGTCGTCGACGTCACCTCGCGGTCCCGGTCGGCGGTGGACCGGTCGAGAGGTCGATCCGCCGGATCACGTCGGGCGGGGCGACGGCGGGGAGCAGATAGCGCCACAGGACGGCGATCCGCTCCGGGAGGTCGGCGCGGTCCGAGGAGATCCGCGACATGAGCTGGGTGCCGGTGTAGCCCGCCACCAGGTACTGGGCGCATTCCGCCTCGTCGACGCCGGGCAGCAGTTCGCCCAGCTCCCGGGCGCGCAGCAGACGCTGCCGGAACTGCTCGGTCCACCACTCGTAGACGGCGTAGTCCTGGAATCCGGCCTCCCCCTGCTCCACGGCGAGCCGCACTCCGGCCCGGAGCAGGGTGTTGTGCTGCATCTCGACGGCCAGGTGCCGGGTCATGTTCACGAGGCGCTGCAGACCGTCCCCCTCTTCCGGGAACCGTACGTCGGCGGCCTGTTCCAGGATCACCGCGCGGGCCAGCGCCTCCTTGGAGTCGAAGTGGAAGTACATCGCCCCCGCCGTGACCCCCGCGCGTTGGAGGATCCTGGTGATGCTGGTGCCCGCGTAGCCCAGTTCGTCGAAGGCTTCCGCCGCGCCACGGAGCAGCAACTCCCTTGTCCGCTGGGCCCGTTCCTGCATGCGCCGCGCCATCGGACCGCCTCCCGCGCCACCCGCTGATCCCTCGACAAACAAAAAGAACAACCTCTATCTTAATAGCTGGCCTCGCCCGGCCGGCCGTCACCGGCCCCACCGGGCACCACCGCGTTCCTCGTCGGCCTCATGGACCAGAACACGGCGTTTCGCCGTGGCGAACAGGGGAGGGGCCAGCCATGGCCGCACATGTCGATCAGGGCGTTCCCTCGGTGGTGCCCCGGGCCTGGACGCACAAGAGGGACCCCGGCGAGGTCCTCTGCGACCGCTGGTGGCGGACCGGACCGGACTCCTTCACCGTCACCGCCCGCTGGCCCGAAGCGCACGGCTTCTACCGCACCCGCCACGGGTTACACGACCCGCTACTGCTCGGCGAAACGATTCGTCAGACGCTGCCGCTGATCTCGCACGCCGCCTACGACGTACCGCTCGGACATCAGCTGCTGTGGCGGGACTTCCACTGGGCCGTCTCCACCGAGGCCCTGACCACGGGTGACGCGCCGATGGAGATCGAACTGCGGCTGTCCTGCTCCGACGTCGTCTACCGGGGCGCCCGCGCGGCGGACGTGACCCTGCGCGTGGAGGCGCTGCGCGCCGGTGCCCCGCTGGGCAGCGCCCGCACCCGTTTCGGCGTCCAGAGCCGGGCCGTCTACGAGCGGTTGCGCGGCCCGTACGCCGATGTCGCCGCGGTCAACGCCCGCGTACTGCCGCCGCCCTCCCCCGCGCCCGCCGGGCCCGCCGGACGGGACGAGCCCGACGACGTGGTCCTCTCCAGCGCCGACAGCGCCGACCGTTGGCAGCTCCGCGTCGACACCGCCCACCCCGTCCTCTTCGACCACCCGGTCGACCACGCCCCGGGCATGCTGCTGCTCGAAGCGGTCCGCCAGGCGGCCCACACCCTGACCCACCCCCGGCAGACCGTGGTCGCCGCGATGGACACGGTCTTCCACCGCTACGCGGAACTCGACGCGCCCTGCCTGCTCCAGGCGGACCGGCTCCCCGACGACCTCATCGGGCGGGCCCGGGTACGGGTCGTCGGGCACCAGAGCGGCCGGGACGTCTTCGTGTCCGTGGTCACGCTCACGGACGTCGGCTGACGGCTTAGGGCTCACGGCAGGCGGGGGCCGGGCGGCGCGGCGCGGGGAGCGTGCGGCGCGGTCGACGCCCCGCTCTCCTGGTCCGCCATCGCGCCATCGCACCTCCGGGCCGCCGGGCCCGCCCGGGCTACCTGGTCCGGCGGGACGGCCGGGCCCGCCGGGCCTCGACCGGCCTGGTCCCGGCCGAGGCTCCGTCAGCAGCGGCCGGGCGAGGGCGTGACGGCGACCGCTACGCGCCCGGGACGCCGCGCAGCAGCGCCCAGACCTCCTCGGCGGCCCGAGCGGCCGACGGCCGGTCGGGCATCGTCACCCAGCGGGTGAACACCCCGACGAAGGCCCCCGCCAGGTAGTGCGCGCGCAGTCCGGGCGGCGGGCCGTCCGCCGGGTCACCGGCGTCCGGCCCGCCCGACTGCGCGGCCACCTCACGCGCCAGCAGTTCGCGGAGCCGGTTGATGAAGCGGGCGGCGCCGCCGGGGCCCAGCATCCGCCGGTACAGGGTGCCGTTCGCCTCGACGTGCCGGAACAGGTCCACCAGTTCCTCCGGGACCCGGCCCGCCGGTCTGGTCAGCGGGCACCGCGCGGCCGCGCGCGCGAGTCGGCCGACCTCCTCCTCCATCGCGTCGAGGAGGAGGGCGTCGCGGTCGCGGTAGTGCAGATAGACCGTCGCGCGGTTCACCGTGGCCCGTTCGGCGATGTCGGCGATGGTGAGCGATTCCACGTCGCGTTCCGCGGCGAGTTCCAGCGCCGCGGAACGCAGCAGCGCGCGGGTGCGCAGGACCCGGGGGTCCACGCGTCCGGCGGTCGCTGTCGGCTGGTTCGGCATGGAGCCAGGATAACGGGTGCGCGACATGCGACGAATAAGCGACGGCAGTCGCGTACTGGCCGACGGTCCCGCACCTCGGCGATCCCCGCCCTCACGGCCGTGACGTCACCCTCCGCCGGTTCGCACGGCAGCACGACAGGACGCCGCCCCGCCGGACCGCACCATGCGGCCACTAATCGACAGCTGTTGCTTAAGCGACTGCCGTTGCCTACTCTGAGGGCATGCGAATCGAGATCTGGGCAGACGTCGTCTGCGCGTGGGCGTACATCGGCAAGCGCCGTCTGGAGCGGGCCGTCGCGGGCCGCGACGACGTGGAGGTGGTCTGGCGGCCGTTCCGCATCGACCCGAGCGCCCCCGCCACCGCCCTCCCGATGGACGAGGCGATGCGCGACCCGCTGATGGACGAGGCGCTGCGCGCCTGCGCGCCCGGCCTCAGCCCGGACGAGAACCGGGTGCGGATCTCGGAGGTCGCGGCCTCGGAAGGGCTCGGCCCCTGGCGGGGGGCGAGCTGGCGCGTCAGCAGCCACGACGCCCACCGGCTCCTCGCGCTGGCCCATGAGCGCGCCGCTCCCGGGACGCAGGACGCGGTGGCCGAGGGCCTGATGCACGCCTACTTCGTCGAGGGGCGGGACATCGGCGACCGGGCGGTGCTGAACGCCGTCGCCCGGGCGGCGGGCTTCCCCGAGGGGGCGGACCTGCTGGCGGGCGACGCCGGTGAGCTGCTCGTCCGCGAGCTGCTGCTGGAGGGCAAGGCGCGCAAGGTGCGGACGTCGCCCTCCTTCGTCGTGGGCGACCAGGCGCTCGCGGGCGCCCAGTCGGCCGGGACGATCCGGGACTTCCTGGCCGGTGTCCGGCCACGGCCCGGGGTGCCGGCCGAGGTGAGCCGACTGCGCTGGGCGGAGTCGCTGCTGGAGGAGCGGGACCCGCTCGGCGCGCTCACCCTGCTGCGGCCGCTGCTGGCCGGTTTCGCCGAGGACCCCGGCGTCCGCGTCCTCGCGGCCCGGGCCTACTTCGGGTCCGCCCAGCTCGACCGCGCGCGGTCGGTGCTGGAACCGCTCGTGGCGGAGCGGCCGGACGACTTCTATCTGCGCCTGCTGTACGGGCGCACGCTGGAGCGTCTGGGACTGGACGAGCGGGCCCGGCCGCATCTGCGTCTCGCCGTGGCGGCCGACGGGTGAGGAGCGGCCGGGCTAAGGACCCGGGTCCTTGGCCCGGCCCGACGCGGCCTGGTCCGGTCCGGGTCCCGACCGGGCCGGGGTCGGGCCGGGCCGGGGGCGGGTCGGGCCGGGCCGGGGGCGGTACCGGTGGGCGGAACCGGGCCCGGCGCCGGAACAGGCCGTTCCGGGCCGGGAGGGTCACCCGGCCAGGACGATGGTGTGCGGTGACGGGGCGAGGCGGGCCCGGTAGCGGCGGATGCCCCAGTCGCGGTGCTCCAGCTCCGCCGCGACCAGTACCTCCGCCGTGTTCGTCCGGCCGGGCACCAGTTCCACCAGCGCGGCGACCGGATGGTCACCGACCAGGGGGAACCGCTTGACCTGGCGGAACTCCCACTGGGGGTTGGGCTGGGAGGCGCCGTGGCCCCGGACGATCCACTCCTCCGTCGCCGGTCCGGCGCCCGCCGGACGCTCCACGCCCATGCCCAGCACCCCCGTGGAGACGCTGAAGGTCACCCCCGTACCGGAGGCGGCGAACGGCCGGGTGCGCTCACCGGGTTCGATCAGCCGGGCGACCGGCCGCTCACCGGACGGCGGCTCCCCGGGCCCGGACGCGGACAGCGCGACGCCCAGGGACGCGTGCCGGAAGGTCCCCGGGCTCTCCGGGCCCTCGGGACGGAACGAACACACCATCAGCAGCTGGCGGAACTCCCGGCCGGACGCGGCGCCCACGTAGGACAGCCACTCCGCCGGGGCGTTGGGGTGGTCGGCGGGCAGCAGGTCCCAGCCGAAGGTGAGCCGTCCGCGCAACGGGCCGTCGTCCCCCGGGCCGCCCAGCGTGCGCTCCGGGAGGAGTTCGACCTCGTACGCCGTGATGTCGGTGTCGGTCATGGGTGGGCTCCCTCGCTCCGGCCGTGCAGATAGGTGAACGATCCCCAGTCACGGTAATGGGGGTACGCGGCCCGGGTGGCGAGCTGGGCCGCGCGGAACGCCCGCTCGGGGTCCGTGCCTTGGGCGATCCGACGGTGCATCTCGTGGTGGAAGTGGGTGGCGGGTTCCGGGCGCACCGGCCACAGACAGCCGACGACGGCCCCCGCACCGGCGGTGATCAGCGCCGCCGGGATGCCACGGACGTTGTCCCCCCGGTCGAACCGGCCGAGCGCCGACTCGCACGCGGCGAGCGTGACCAGGCGCAGTCCCCGCAGATCGAGTTCGAGGAAGTCGTGGGCGGACACCCGTCCGTCGTCGTCCTCGTCGGGGGCGAGGTAGAGGCAGTGCAGCCACGGCGCGTCCCGGTCCAGCGTCCCGTGCGCGGCGATGTGGACGACGTCCGCCGTGGCCAGTTCGGCGAGCAGCCGGGCCCGGGTGGCGGCGGGACCGGTGACGGCGTCCGCGCCGACCGCCCCGGCGACCCGCCGCGCGTGCTCCTCCAGGGCGGGTTCGGCGTGCAGCCCGTAGGGCACGCCCCCGGTGGCGGAGGCCAGGACGGCGGTGCGCGCCGGTCGGGTGGGGGCCCCGGCGGGCAGCAGGGCCTCCAGGCCCGCGATCGTGGTGACCGTCCAGTCGTCGGCGATCAGCCGGTCGCCCGCCCGGCACAGCGCCACCGGCAGGTAGTGCAGGGCGCCGTGCGGCCAGAGCAGGGCGCGGTCCTTGCCCAGGGCGCGCCAGATGTCCCAGCGATCGCCCCCGACCGGCATCTCGGCCGTGGTCAGCAGCCGGCGGCCCTCCGGGGTCACCTCGTCGAACAGCGGGTCGCGTTCGATCTCCGTCCGGGCCGCCTCGACCCGGTCCGCCACCGGGTGCCGGTCGGCGTCGCCGTCCGGGCCGTCACCGAGGTGCACGACGATCTCCCCGCCCTGCCGGGTGACCGCGAGCAGCACGGCCGCGCCGTTCACCGCCGAGGGCAGGAACCAGGTCAGCAGCACGGTGCGGTCGTCCAGCAGCTCGTGGACCCTTCCCCAGAGGCGGCCGTCGTTCAGGAGCGCCGGGGAGCGGCGCCTGAGTTCGTGGTCGACCAACGACGAGACCCGCCACCGCAGGTTGCGGGCGAGCTGGGTGTCGTCCCCGCCGCCGGGGCGGTGGTCGCCGTCGAGCACGTTCAGCAGGTTCGGCGACCCGTCGCCGGAGGTGGTGGGCGACTCCAGGTCCCGCAGCATGCGCAGGTGGTGCTGGACGGGGGCGGGCAGCGTCAGCGGGCCCTCGATCCGCCACCAGGCGCCCAGTTCAGCGCCCTTGCCCGCCTGGTGCAGTCCGAGCATCAGCGACATCGGCAGCGTCTCGATCTCCGCCGTCAGCCGCCACACCGCCGAGTGCACCAGGTCGCGCAGCGTCCCGGCGAGTCCGGGCGCGCCGCTGGTGTCGAAGTTCGGCGCGTCCACGATGATCGCGGCCAGCGCGCCCTGGAGTTCCTCGCCCCGGAGCCCGTCCAGGTGCTGGGCGAACGGCACCAGGCAGGCCAGCGCCAGTTGTTCGAGGCCGAGCGAGGCGTAGGTGAGCGCCGCGTAGGTGTGGTAGCCCCAGGGGAACGGCAGGGGACGGGCGGCCGGTCGGCCCGTCTCGGCGCACTGGTGGTGGAGGTCCGCGATCAGCAGCCGGAACTCCGGACCGTCGTCCCGCACCTCCTTCAGCAGGGCGAGCCCCGTCGCCGGGCGCCGCAGGTCCCGGGCGTGCGCGGCCAGGTGCAGCAGCGCCGAACGCCGTTGCCCGGGCGTCCAGGAGTCCGGCAGCTCCGGAAGACCGGGGGCGTCCGGGGCGGCCGGGGCGGCCGTCGGGTCCGGTGGGTCCGTACCATCCGAGGTGAGCGCGCGCTCGGCGGCGGCGCAGTCCAGGGGGTCGTCGGGGAGCGCGTGCGGCCGGGCTTCGAGCAGCTGTCTGTAGTGGGCCGGGTCCCGGTGGAAGACGAGCGGTTCCGACCAGTCCAGCACGGAACGCAGCAGCGACCGGTCGCCCCGCTCCCGGGCCAGGTTGACGGTCTGACCGACCACCTTCGCGGTGACGGCACGGCCGTGGACGGCGACGAACTCGGACAGGGACGTCCCGAACACCGTGACGAGCACCTCGTGGAACGTTTCCGGGGGGAGGTCGCGCACCGTCCGCAGGAGGAACACGGCGACGTCCGGGTCGTCGGCGGTGGGCGAGTCGAGCCAGGCCGACAGCGCGGCACGGGCCGCCCCCTGGTGGACGCCGTCCGCGTCCGCGATGATCTGCGCCAACGACGCCAGCAGCCGGACCCGCCGGGTCCCCCCGGTCAGCTCCAGGGCCCGCACCACCAGGTGCCCCGCCTCCACCGTCAGCCGGTGGGACTCCTTCTGCAACGGCTCCTCCCCGGTGAACCACGTCCGGTACAGGTCGGCGGTCATCCGGGCGGCCCAGTCGGTCGTCCCGTCCCGGGCGTAGTGGTCGGCGGCCCGTTCCAGCGGCCCCCGGGTGGCCATCCGCAACCGGGCGGACGCCAGCAGCATGGCCTCCCGTTGGACCGGGTCGTCGGTGGCGCCGGGGGCGTCGAGCCCGTCGGTCATCCGGGCCAGCAGCGCGTCGGCGTCCTCGAACACCGCGCGGTCGCACCGTTCCGCCACCAGGTCGACGGCCGCGTCGACGGTGTGGAGCGCCGCGGTCCGCCAGGCCGTCGCGTCGCCGCAGGCGTCGGCGACCTCGGCGACCAGCCGCCGGTAGGCGTACGCGTAGTCGGTCAGGCCCCGGTGGTCGAGGAAGTCCTCCCGCGTCAGGAGCAGTTCCAGCATCTCCCCGGCGGAGAGCGTGGGAGGCTCGTCGAAGAGCTTCCGGCCCTCCTCCCCGGTGAAGAGCCTCCGGGTCTCCTCGACGTGGCGGGCCCGCCGCTTCGCCTCGTCCATCGACAGGAGCCGCTCGTACACCAGGAACGCCAGTTCCTGGAGCGTGCCCACCGGGTCGAGGAGGAACCTGGCCGTCGGCGGCCCGGGGAGGTGGACGGGCCCGCCGAAGGCCACCCGGCCGACGCACACCAGCCCCTCCCGGGTCTCCCGGGCCAGCGCGGCCACCGGGTCCTCGCCGAGGGGCAGCACATGGGAGACGACGAGCATGACCGTGCCCGAGGTCTCCGCCGCCTCCCGCCAGCCCGGGGGCTCCTCACAGCCGAGGTCGTGGACCAGCCGCGTGCCGTCGGGGGCGAGGACCGAGAACGTTCCGTCGTCGTGCCGTACGACGCGCCAACGCCGGTCGACGGGGCCGTCGTTCCAGGGGATCTCCTCCAGCGAGCGGATCTGCGGCAAACCCCACCCGAGCGCGCGGGTGAACAGGCTGCCGTGGCCCCCGGCCCGGGTGAACGGGCTGACGCTGTCCAGCCCGACCGCCAGTGCGGGGTGCCGGACCCCGCCCAGCTCCGCGAGGAACGCCCACCCGGTGACCTCCTGCGACAGTCGCACACCGCCCCCTTCGCTCCCGCCGGTCGTCGGCGGACGACCGGCGATTCCACGGTGACCGACCGGGGCCGTGGCCGCCGTCCGTCTGTCATCCGCCCGCCCGACGCCCGTGGTGCGGCGCCCCGGGTACCGACGCCCGTACGGCCCCGGCGGGTTCCCGGACGGGTCCCGGCCGTCCCTCGCGGCGCTCCCGTTCAGACCACCGTCCGCACCGCTTCCAGGAACTCCGGCCAGGTGGCCGGGCGCCGACCGCGCGGGGCGGCGCCCCGGAGAGTGAGTTCCAGGGTGCGGCGCAGGGGGTGCGGGGAGCACCCGATCGTCTCGTTGCGGGCGGCGAGGCGGGCGAGTTCGGCCGGGGTGGGCATCCGGTCGCTCTTGGTCCCGTTGCAGCCGGCGTGCGCGGGGGCGAGGTTCCACAGGGCGTCCAGGTCGGGGCCGTGCCAGGAGCCGACTCCCCCGAACCTGCGCATCAGGGAGAACGGGAAGACGTGGTCGACGGCGACGGCCTCCCCCGGGGCCAGCACCTCGTCGCAGATCAGACAGCGGCCGTGCTGGAAACCGACCGTGGCCTCGACGACCCCGGTGACCGGGCGGCGGCGGAGCTTGTCGGTGATCCTCAGCGTGTCCAGGTCGACCGCGACGCCCTCCTCGATCAGACCGCGCCCGACCCCGGCGGCGAAGGAGTGCTCCACGATGCTCCAGCGCGCGTCCAGTTCGGCCGCGAGGCCCGCCGCCTGTTCCGAGCCCGCCAGCCGGAGCAGCTCCGGGGTCAGCCGCACCACGCGGTGCCGTCCCGTCCCCGTCAGCTCGTAGAAGGTGTGGCCGACCCGGCCGTCGCCGCGCAGGTGGTGGAACTTCTCCATCACCATCCCCGGCATGGAGCGCACGGCCGCCGCCACCAGGCGCTCGGTGGGGCGCCCGGCCGCCAGGGTGGCGGCGGACTCCCGCTCCGCGACGGTCAGGAAGTCCTGCTCGCCGAGTCTGGTGCTCCGCGACACCTGCGGGTTCCCGGCCGGACGGGTCACCAGGCCGAGGCCGTACGCGGCGGCGAACTCGTCGAGGGGGACGTCCTGCCGTCCGGCGCCCCCGAACTCCAGCAGCGCCCGCCCCAGGGCGAACTTGTAGGTGCGCGTGTTCGCCCCCATCAGCACGGCCAGCCGCCATGACGCGCGCGCCGAGGCGTCCCCCGCGTAGAAGTCCCGTCCGTTCACCGTGCCTCCCCCGGGCCGCGCAGGGCGACCGTCTGCCACCACACCCCGGCGCGGCCGAGCCGGTCCGCGCCGTCCTCGACGAGCCGCTCCGGCCGCAGCCCGGCCCGTTCCCCGTCGTGGACGACCTCCTCGGCGGGGACCTCGAACATCACCCGGTCCGCCGGGGGCGTCCCGCGCCGCAGCGAGACGACCAGCAGTCCCGACGGCGCCAGCAGCGCGGCCAGCCGCCGCATGGCGGGCCCCCGCTCCACGGGCGGCAGATGCATCCACACCGCCGACAGCAGCACCAGTTCGAAGGGCCCCTCCAGCCCGGGCAGTTCCGGCAGCGCCGACGCCGTCCACCGGACGTCCGCCGCCGGGTACAGGCCCCGCGCGACCTCCCGCAGTTCGCGCACCGGCTCCGCCGCCACCACCCGGTAGCCGCGCCGCGCCAGCGCCGCCGCGTCCCGTCCGGTGCCCGCGCCGACGTCCAGCGCCCGCGCCGGGGCGGGCGGCAGCAGGTCGAGCACCCCGCCGTGCGCCTCCTCGAAGGAGACTCCGCCGTAACGCCTCCCGAGAAGGGCGGCGTTGCGCGCGTAGTAGGGCTGGACGCCCGGAGCGGTCCGGCCCGCCGCCGGTCCGCCCGGTCGGGTGTGGCTCTCCCCGTTACCGGCCATGGACGACACGCTACGGGAAGGGTCTGACACCGCCCGGTCCACGGGAGGGCGGCCCGGTCGGCGGGACGCCGTCCGGAGGGGTGTGCGGCGCGGGGGCGATGCGCGGAACGTCGATATGTGTTCCCACCTGTCCGGGAACACCCGTTCCCGGACGGGAACGGCCTCCCGTCTCGGCAGACTGAGCGGTGTCCACGGCGGACGACGGCACCGGCGCCCCCGGCCCGGTGCGCCGCCGTGCTGATCACGACCCCTCAGGAGGGACCGGATGAATCGCACCCTGTTGACCGCGCGCTCGGCACTCGTTCTGCTGTCCGGCGTCCTCGTGGGCCTGGGAGCGGGAATACTGACCGCGCATTCCGACGGCGCCGGTCCCGCCCGCGCGGTCATCGTGGGAGCGACCGCTTTCGCGGCCTCCGTGGCGTTCTTCAACAGCATCGTCGAATAGGCGCGCGGCGGGAAGCGGCCGGACGCGGCGGGCCGGGGCCGACGTCCGGGACCGGCGTCCGGGAGACCGGCGTCCAGGACCGGCGTCCGGGGCGGACCGTCCGAGGCCGACCGTCCGGGAGGCCGTCGCATACCAACGGACCTTCCCGGCCGTGCGGTTGCCGTGCGCGGCGCGCGGGTCGGGTCGGCGCGGCGCGTCGGCCAGGACGGGACGGCTCCGGACCGGACGGTTCCGGACGGGAGGGCTCCGGACAGGGGCCGGAGGGTCGCCGGAGGCCCGGCGAGCGCGTGCCGGTGCCACCGGGTGTCACAGGCGCGCCGGGTTCCCCGGAACGCGCCGGAAGGGAGAAGGGGTCGGCGATGACGGAAGCGGGTGATCACGAGGAATCGCTCTTCGACGACGTGGAGGGATTCAAGCCGCTGTCACCGGGATTGCGTCCGGAGGTGCGCGAACTCGCGCTCGCGTTAAGGCGTTTGATGAAGAGTTCGGGAAAGTCGCAGCGCCAGTTCGCGGCCTATCACCACATCGGGCCCTCGACCGTCTCCCGCTATTTGAGTGGCGAACGCATTCCGGACAAGTATTTCCTCGACAAACTGATGAAGTCCGCCTGCAAGGCCCATGGGGAGGAGGTCACCCCCGAGGTCCAGGGCAGGCTCTACCAGCTGCACCGGGACGCGCTGCTGGCCGAGGACCCGGCCCGCTACCGGGAGCAGATGGCCAGCGACCGGCTGGAGGACGCCGTCCTGGAGGTCGAGGACCGCGAGCTGGAACTGCTCGAACTGCGGACGACCGTGCAGAACCAGCGGCAGCGGCTGCGGGCGCTCGGGGCGCAGCTGCGCGAACTGGAGGCCGCGGAGGCCCCCGCCGCCCCCGGCCTGACCCGGGCGCAACTGGAGCGCCACCGGACCCGCAAGGACGGGCTGGCGGAGGAGCGGGACCGGCTCCGCGACGAGGTCAGCCGACTGGCGAAGGCGCTCGGGGAGGCGGAGCGGGAGCGGAACGTCGCCCGCACCCGCTGCCAGGAGCTGGAGGCCGAACTCGCCGTGGCCCAGGAGGAGACCGAGCGCAGCAGCCTGGAGCGGCGGGCGCGCGAGGAGCGGCGGCGGCTCGCCACGGCGGCCGGGGTGGCCGAGAGCCGGTTGAAGGACCTGGAGCGCGTCGAGCAGGAGGCCGAACTGGTCCGGGTGGCCGCCGCCGGACAGGCCGCGGCCCGGCTGGAGGAGGCCCGGGCCCGGGCGGAGGAGCTGCTGCGGGAGGCCGAGTCGAAGGCCGTCCGGGTCCGTCCCCCGGTGCTCCGGCGGTCCGCCGCCCTGCGCCAGTTGCGCGAGGCCGCCCAGGACATGGCCCGGCACCGGCTGCCCGAACTGGCGGAACAGCTCTCCCGGGCGGACCCCCACGACGTGGACACCACGGTGCCGTCCGTCGGCGTCCACGGCCGGGACGACATCGGGCGGACCGCCCGG
The DNA here is from genome assembly GCF_054484115.1 of Streptomyces sp. JNUCC 64. NCBI lineage: Bacteria > Bacillati > Actinomycetota > Actinomycetes > Kitasatosporales > Streptomycetaceae > Streptomyces > Streptomyces sp. JNUCC 64. The sequence goes on along the minus strand of NZ_CM137015.1, from coordinate 5,581,756 downwards.
GCCCTGGACTCGACGCACCGCGCGTCCGTGGAACTCGCCGTCGGGCAGGCGCGGCTGCGGCGGAACGTCAACGCGATGTTCGCCAACCTCGCCCACCGCAGTCTGCGGCTGGTCCGCCGTCAGCTCTCGCTCCTCTCCAAGCTGGAGTCCCGGGAGACCGATCCCGACCAGCTCTCCTCGCTCTTCAAGCTGGACCACCTGGCGACCCGGCTGCGGCGCGACAGCGAGAACCTGCTGGTCCTGGCGGGCGAGACGCCGGGCGCGCCCTGGGCCCGGCCGGTGCCGCTGGTGGACGTGCTGCGGGCCGCCGCCGCGGAGGTGGAGCAGTACCAGCGGATCGAACTGGTCGCGGTGCCCGGCACCGAGGTCGCCGGCCGGGTCGTCAACGACCTCGTCCATCTACTCGCGGAACTGATGGAGAACGCCACCTCGTTCTCCTCCCCGCAGACCCGGGTGGAGGTCACCGGACACGCGCTGCCCGACGGGCGGGTGCTGCTGGAGGTCCACGACGACGGCGTCGGGATGTCCCCGGAGGACCTGGCCGAGGTCAACGAGCGCCTCGCCGGGCCGCCCGAGCCGGATCGTTACGCCTCCCGCCGGGTGGGGCTGTTCGTGGCCTGCCTGCTGTCCCGTCGGCACGAGGTGCGCGTCCAGCTGCGTCCCTCCGCCTCCGGCGGGACGACCGCGCTGGTGATGCTCCCGGCCGAGGCCACCCGGTACCGGGCCGTCGACCCGGGGCCCTGGGAGGGGCCCGTCGCCGGGGTCTTCGGATCGGAGGGCGCCGCCGGGGCCTCCGCTCCGGCGGCGCCCGTCGGGGCCCTCACCCCGGAGGACGGCTCCGGGGCCCCGGCTCCGGCGACCACGGCCGGGGTGCCGGCCCCGGAGGGCGCCACCGGGGAACGGCCGACGACGGCGCGCGACGGGGACGGGTGGCCCGACGGCGGGGACGGGGACGCGGGCGACCACCCCGGCGGCATCGGCCGGGGTGGTCGCGGCGGGGGCGGCGCACCCGGCCCCGCCGCCCTCGAAGCCCCCGGCGTCCTGGGCGTCCCCGGCGGCCTCGACATCCCCGGCGGCCTCGGCACCCACGGCGTCCCCAGCGCACCCGGCGTCCTCGGCGCACCCCGCGCTCTCAGGGTCCCCGGCGACCTCGACGGTCCGGACTCATCTGACGTCCGCGCCGGACTCGGTGGGGTCACCGGCCTCGACGGGGTCGCCGGGGCCAGTGGGACCGACGGGTTCGCCGAGACCAACGGATTCGCCGAGGCCGACGGGCTCGCTGGCCCATGGGACCCGTGGGCTCCGTGGGACCAGGCGCCGTACGGAGTCACCGGCGGTCAGGAGCCGGGCGTCCGGAGCGAGGGGGACGAGCACCCGGGCTGAGAGGTCACGGCCCTCAGCCCGAAAAGCGGCGGCCGAACGACCGGACCGAAGCACGACGGACGGCCGCCCCGAAGGACGACGGGCCCTAGACCAAGGAACGACAGGCCCGGACCGAAGGCCGGTGGACGGCCGGACCGAGGGACGGCAGGCCCCTGCCCCGGAGGACGGCGGGGCCGGACCGGAGGGGCGGCGGGCCCCGGGCCGAAGGCCGCCGGGCGACCGTTCCGGGGCGGCGGAGGCGCCCCGGCACCCGCTTCGACACGCCCCGTCGCGAAAGAACTTCTCCCTACCTAGCGGTAGAAATACCGTATGGGAGGAATCAGGCGTTCCGCCGGGCGGTCCCCGGCGGACGGGCAGGGACCGCCGCCCCGGCGGACGGGGCCGCGCTCCCTGTGGGGGCGCAGCGTGGTGGGGCAGATGTTCGTCCTGCAGCTCGTGGTCGTGCTGCTGCTCGCCGCCGGGGCCGTCGTCCTCCTGCTGCTGATGGCCCGCGAGGAGAGCGTCCAGGACGCGGGCGGCCGTTCCCTGTCGCTGGCCGAGGGGTTCGCGGACGCCCCGGGCACCGCCGCCGCCATCGAGTCCGAGCACCCCACCGCGGTGCTCCAGCCCCGGGCCGAGAAGGCCCGCAAGGGCGCGGACGTGGACTTCGTCGTGGTGCTGGACCGGCGCGGCATCCGGCTCACCCATCCGCTCCCCGACCGCATCGGCAAGCCCAGTTCCACCCGGCTGGCCCCGCTGCTCGCGGGACGGACGGTGATGGAGGAACGGGTGGGATCGCTGGGCCCCCAGGTCCGCGCCTACGTACCGGTCCGCCGGGCCGACGGAACGGTGGTGGGGGCGGTCGGCGCCGGGGTGACGATCGCCCGGACCAACTCGGCCGCCGCCGAACGGCTGCCCCTGGTGCTCACCGCCACCGGGGCCGCCGTCCTGCTCACCCTCGGGGGCGCGGCGCTGCTCAGCCGACGGCTGATGCGCCAGACGCACGGACTCGGCCCCACCGAGATCACCCGGATGTACGAACACCACGACGCGGTGCTCCACTCGGTCCGGGAGGGCGTGTTGATCACCGGCCCCGACGGGCGGCTGTCGCTGGTGAACGACGAGGCCCGGCGGCTGCTGGACCTCCCCGCCGACGCCGAGGGCCGGGCCGTGGACGGGCTGGAGCTGCCGGAGGAGATCGAGGAGCTGCTGACCTCCGGCCGGGAGGCCACCGACGAGCTGCACCTGGTCGCGGGGCGCACCCTCGCGATCAGTCAGCGCCCCACCCAGGGCGCCCCCGGGCCGGTGAGCCGGGTCGCCACCGTGCGGAACACCACCGAGCTGCTCGCCGCCTCGCACCGGGCCGAGGCGGCCCAGCGGCGGCTGGAGGTGCTGCACGACGCCGGGGTCCGGATCGGCACCACCCTGGAGGTGGCGCGGACCGCCCGGGAGCTGGCGGAGACGACCGTGCCCCGGTTCGCGGACTTCGTCACCGTCGACCTGGTCGAGGCGGTGCTGCGCGGCGAGGAGGTGCACGGGACGGAACAGGAGGTGCGGCGGGTCTGCGTCGCCGGGGTCCGGGACGATCCGCCGCTGTACCCGGAGGGGAAGCTGATCCGGCTGGCGCCCTCCACCCCGCAGGCGCGGGGGCTGACGACCGGGCGGGCCGTCCTGGAGCCCCGGCTGTCGGACGCCCCGGGCTGGCGGGCGCAGGACCCGGAGCGGGCCCGGCGGATCGTGGCGGACGGCATCCACTCGCTGATCACCGCGCCGCTGAGCGCCCGGGGCGTGCTGCTGGGCATCGCGGGCTTCTGGCGTTCCGAGCGGCCGGAGCCCTTCGACGCGGACGACCGGGCGCTGGCCGAGGAGGTCGCGGCCCGGGCGGCGGTCTCGCTGGACAACGCCCGCCGCTACACCCGTGAGCACACCATGGCGGTCACCCTCCAGCGCAGTCTGATGCCGCGCTACCTGCCGGTCCAGGAGGCCGTCGAGGTCGCCTACCGCTATCTGCCCGCCGAGGCGGGGGTGGGCGGCGACTGGTTCGACGTGATCCCGCTGCCCGGCGGACGGGTGGCGCTGGTCGTGGGGGACGTGGTCGGGCACGGGCTGCACGCGGCGGCGACCATGGGACGGCTGCGGACCGCCGTCCACAACTTCTCCGCGCTGGACCTCCCGCCGGACGACATCCTCGGCCATCTGGACGAGCTGGTCGGACGGATGGACCAGGAGCGCGGGACGGGCGGCGACGGGCTGGACGTCACCGGGGCCACCTGTCTGTACGCGATCTACGACCCGGTCACCGGGGAGTGCGCGGTCGCCCGGGCGGGCCATCCGCCGCCGGGGCTGGTCCTGCCGGACGGGCGGGTCGAGTTCCCCGAGGTGCCCGTCTCGCCGCCGCTCGGCATCGGCAGCGGACTGCCGTTCGAGACCGCGGTGCTCCGGCTGCCCGCGGGGTCGCGGCTGATCCTCTACACCGACGGGCTGGTGGAGAGCCGGGACCACGACATCGACGCCGGTCTCGCCCGGCTGCGGGACGCGGTCGCCGGGCGCCCCGGGCTGAGCCCGGAGGAGACCTGCGGGGCGGTGCTGGCGGCGTTGACGGGACCCCGGCAGCAGCGGGACGACATCGCCCTGCTGGTGGCGCGCACCCGGCTGCTGGGGCAGGAGCGGATCGCCGAGTGGCGGGTGCCCTCGGACACGGCGGCCGTCGCCCCGGTGCGCGCCGCCTGCGCCGAACGGCTGCGGGAGTGGGGGCTGGAGGAGATCGTCTTCACCACGGAGCTGATCCTCAGCGAGCTGATCACCAACGCGGTCCGGTACGCGGCCCAGCCGATCACCGTCCGGCTGATCCACGGCGCCTCGCTGATCTGCGAGGTCTTCGACGGCTCCAGCACCTCGCCCCATCTGCGGCGGGCCTCCCTCACCGACGAGGGCGGACGCGGACTGTTCCTGGTGGCCCAGCTCGCGGACCGCTGGGGCACCCGTTACACCCCCGAAGGCAAGGTGATCTGGACCGAGCAGTCGCCGCACGGCCCGGTCGCCCCGCCGCACGGCCCCGACCTCACGGACGCGCTGCTCGACCAGTGGAGCCTGTGAGGCCCGGGCCCAAGCATCATCACGCCTTTCGCCACGGCGAAGAGCGTCAACCAGGAGGGCGGCCCGGGGCGGCCGGTTGACGGAATCCCCGGGCCCGGCAAGGGCGTTCGCCTCCCACGTTGACGTCGTCACCCTTCCCCCCGTTGACGGACGGGCACTCCCCGATCACCCGTTCGTGCGATGCCGCCTCCTGTTCACCCACGCGCCGCGTCCACGCACCCTATGCTTCTACAAGACTGTAGAAGTTCGACGTACCAAGACGACTTACCAACACGACGTACGAAGACGACGGACAAGGAGTGAGCCCCCATGGTGTTCAAGAGGTTGCTCGGCTCGATCGGTCTCGGCGGTCCCACCGTGGACACCGTGCTCACCCCCGGCGCGGTCCTGCCCGGCGGCACCCTCACCGGCGAGGTCCATCTGGAGGGCGGGCAGGCGGACTTCGGGATCGAGCGCGTCGAACTGGAACTGCTCGCCCGGGTGGAGGCCGAGACGGAGGGGGGCGAGGTGCGCGGGGACGCGGCCTTCGGACGTCTCGTCGTGAGCGAGGGGTTCCGGCTCCCGGCGGGTGAGCGGCGCACCCTCCCGTTCTCCCTCGAACTGCCCTGGGAGACCCCGGTCACCGAGCTGTACGGACAGCCCCTGGGCATCGTGCTCGGGGTGCGCACCGGACTGGTGGTGGCGGGCGCCCGGGACAAGGGCGACCTCGACCCGCTGACGGTCCGCCCGCTGCCGGTCCAGGAAGCCGTGCTGGAGGCGCTCGGACAGCTCGGGTTCGGGTTCGTCTCGGCCGACCTGGAGTACGGGCACATCGGCGGCACCCGTCAACTCCTCCCCTTCTACCAGGAGATCGAGATCAGCCCGGCGCCCCGGTACGCCCACGCCCTGGGCGGGATCGAGGTGACGTTCCTCGCCGGACCGCACGGGACGGACGTGGTCCTGGAGGCCGACGGACCGGCGGGCCACGGCGGCCCCGACGACACGCTGGCCCGGTTCTCCGTGACCCACGAGGAGGCGTCCCGCCCCGACTGGACCACGGTGGTGGAGGGATGGATCGACCAGCTGGCCGAGAGCCGTACCGCACACGGCGCGGTGGGCTTCCCGGGCACCCACGGCCACGAGGGGCACCACGGCTCCGGACCCGGTGCCGGAACCGCCGTGGCGGCGGGCGCGGTGGGGGTGGCGGTCGGCGTGGCGGCCGGGCTGGTCGCGGCGGAGGTCGTCGACGAGGTGGGCGACTTCTTCGAGGAGGAGGACGAGGGCGGGGACGAGGAGGGCTGACGCCCGGCCCCCGCGCGCGGGCCGCACAGCACGTCCAGCGAGCCGTCAGACGGACGGGACCGGGACGCACACCGTCCCGGCCGACGGGAAGAAGAAGAGGGGGAAGGGGCAGGGGGAACCGTCCGGCCGGGCGCCGGAGGCTCACAGCGGGGTGGCCGCCTGGAGGATGAGGAAGAGCGTGACGGCGGAGTTCGCCGAGGACAGCGCGGAGACCGTCGTCCCGGCCGCCGCGCCCCACACCGCCAGCCCCACCGTGGTGGACAGCGGTGGCCAGCTCCGGGCCACCGGGGTGGGACCGAGCAGCGCGGCGACCCTGCGCGGCACCGGTCCCGGCCCGGCGAACCCCGGCGCTCCGGAGAACCCGGGCGCCCCGGGGAACACCGGCGCCGGAGCGCCGCGCGCGGCCAGCGCCGCCTTGCCGATGGCCCGGGCGACCACCCGGCGGCTGCCGACCGCCGTCGCCGCCTCCTCGTCCGCCCACCGCTCCGAGGTGTAGAGCACGGCCGAACGCAGCGGGCGCAGCGCGGGGTTGGCCAGCGCGGCGAGACGGACCACCAGCAGATGACGGTGGTGGCGCCGGACGAGGTGGGCCCGCTCATGGGCGAACAGGGCCCGCCGCTCGGGACCGGTGAGCCCGTCCAGCACTCCGGTGGTCACCACGATCCGCCCTCCGGCCCCGACCCCGGCCCAAGCGCCGGTCCCGGCCCTGGTGCGGCGCCCGGCCCGGCACCCCGCGCGCCCACCGGCCCGCTCCGGGGCCGGTGCCGGTGCCGGTGCCGGGCCCGGGCCCCCGTCCCGGACGCCACCCCGTCGCCCATCGCGGCGCCCGCGCCGGGCGCCCGCCGGAAGCGGTGGGCCGTCGGGCAGGGCGTAGGCGTACGGGACGGGGTCCGTCAGGACGACGACGGAGGTGGGACGGAGTCCGGCGAGGGCGCGGGCGGCGTCCCGGCGGGTGCGGCGGTCGCGCCACAGCGCCCGCAGACAGGCCGTCAGCACCAGCAGCAGCACGGGGATCGCGGTCTTCCCGGCGACCTCGTCGTACGGCACGGCCGCCCGCACCTCGGGGTCGGACCAGCCGTCGGGCAGCGGATTGCCGGGGAGCTGGGCGGTGCCGACCACCACCAGGAGCCCCAGGCACAGGGTGCTGCACAGGGCGGACACCCCGGCGAGCGCGGTCAGCAGCCGGGTGGCGGTCCGGGGGTGCAGATGCTGTTCGGCGAGCCGGGCGACCGGCCAGGCGCTGAGCGGCAGCACCAGCGGCAGGAAGACGAAGACGCCCACCGGTTCAGTCCTCCTCCTGGGCGAGCAGGGCGCGCAGCGTCTGCTCGTCGTCCTCCTCCAGGGAGGTGACGAAGCGGGCGAGGACGGCGCCCCGGTCCGCCTCCGCGTCGAGGACCCGGCGCATCCGCAGGGCGGCGAGGTCCGCCTCGTCGGCCCCGGACGTCCAGACGAAGGAACGGCCCGCCCGCTCACGGGAGGCGGCGCCCTTGGTGTGCAGCCGGGTGAGGATGGTGATGACGGTGGTGTAGGCGAGGTCCTGTTCCAGCCGGTCGCGCACCCATCCGGCGTTCACCGGGCCCGGAGCGGAGCGGAGGGCGGCGAGGACCAGCGCCTCCAGTTCCCCCTGGGCACGGCGCCGGGAGCGCGGCCCGGTCCCGTCCCGTCGCGGTCCGTCCGGCATGCGCGCTCCCTTCCCCGGCGGCGGCCCCGCGCCTCGGGGGCGGTGGGGCGCGGAACGTTTCATCCTAGCCAGGGACACGACGGACGGCCCGTCCCGCGCCACGCGCCCCGCACCCACCACGAACGGTTCGCATCACAGACCGCCCACCACCACGGACCGCCCCCACCACGAGCCGTCCCCACCGCGAACGACCCGCACCACGGGCCGCCCCCACCACGGACCGCCCGCACCGCGAACGGTTCGCACCACGGGCCACCCCCACGCGAACGGTTCGCACCACGAGCCGTCCCCGTCACAAGCCGTCCCCGTCACGGACGTACGTGCCACGAACCGTCCGTCCCACGGAGGTCCGCGCCACGAACCGCCCGCGTTGCGAGCCGTCCCCGGCCACGAACCGTCCGCGCCCGGCGCGCGCCCCCGGGTCCGCGCCGCCGAAGGACCGGGAGCCGTCGGCCGCGCAAGCGGGTGTGCTCCGCCTCCGGCGCGCTCCCTCCTTGCGTGCCCGGCGCCGGAGGCGGAGCGACCCGTTCCCGCCGGGGCCCTGAATACGGGGGAAGTCAGAGCCTCGCCGACGGGACCGGGGGTCACAGGAGTCCGGCCGCGCAGAGACAGGCGATCCAGCCGAACCCGAAGCCGATCGCGAGCACCAGCGCGGGACCGGCGATGCCGCACGTCGTCATGATGCGGCGCTTGAGGGTGGTCACTCGCGGACGGCGTACCGCGCGGTACGGGTCCGGGCGCCGGGTGTCGCGCCGGGGCGCCCGCCGGGCGTGGCGGGGCGGGCGGCGCCGAGCGGTCCCTCCGGCCCGGCGCCGCCCCCGGGAGGGCCCGGTGGCGTGCGCGGCCCCCGCGGGTCGCTCCCCCCGCCGGGGGCGACCGCGCGCCCGGCGACCACGTACGACCCTGTTCGGTGACTCATGCGGGATCCCCTCGTGGTTGTCACTCGTAAGCGGCCCGGGTGGGCACTCCTCTGCGCCGTGAGCCCGTCAGCGCCTAGGGTCTGCTTCCCTGAGCACCGGGCGGCTCGGTGAAGAACCTACGGACAACCGACGCGCGGAAACACTGACACTCAGTACGAGTTCAGTGGTACCGGCAGAAACGGGAGCCGAACGCATGACTCCGGACACATGGCGGCCGCCGGGAACTCTGATCGGCGGTCAGCGTTCCCCCACGAGGGCCCGAGAGGGCAGCGTCACGGGCCATCTCTTCAAGATCACCAGGGAGCGCGCGGGGCTGACCCAGCAGGGCCTCGCGGAGGCGCTCGGCGTCGACCACACCACCGTCCAGGGCTGGGAGTCGGGGCGCCGTCCGCTCTCCTCGGTCTCCACCGCTAACTTCCGTTCCGTGCAGCGCGCCCTGCTGCGGTACGGCGCGGACCCGGCCCTGCTGGCCCTCTTCGACGTGGCGATGGACGCGGACGCGGTGCTCGGCCGGACCCTGCACAGCACGGGCCCGGCGGACTACGCCACGCACCCGCTGGCCACCCTGGTGTTCACCCGGACGTCCACGCACATGATCGCCTGGGCACTGACCGGGGTCCCGCCCGCGGCCCTGCCCGCGCCGACCTCGGACACCCCGCAGCGCAGGGGGCCCACCCCGGAGGGACCGCTGCTCGGCGAGCCGGAGCGGCGGGCGTTCTTCGACCGGCTGCGCCGCTACGCGGAGATCGCCCACCACGCGGGCGAGCGGGGGGCGTTGCTCCGGCGGCAGGCCCTCTACCTGTGCGGCTACGACACCGCGCCGGACACCCACGCGTGGATCGCCGACCTACGGGCGCGCCGGAGCCGGGACCGGGGCCGCGGCGCCCCCGGCTGGGCGGAGGCGCGCTCCCTGGCGACCTCACTGACCCGGTACGACGACCGGGAGGCGCTGTGGGCGTTCATCGAACGCGAACTGTCGGACGAGGCGGGCGAACAGGCCAACCTCAACTACTGGGCGTACTGGCTGGGACTGGACCGGCTGCCGCGCGGCGACGATTCGTTCATGGGCTCCCGGGCGGCGTGGGACGGGGGCGCGCTGTTGCGCAGGCTGACCGAACGGCTGGACCCTGATCTGGGCTGCGTCGACCTCAACGTCCACTCGGTGTGGGCCCTGCTGGCCGCCCGCCCCGGGCTGCTGGCGTCCGACCCCGTGCTCCGTCGCGGTCTGGCGGAGCGGGTGGCCCGGCTGCTGGACGCCGGAACGGTCTCCCCCCGGTCCCGGCGCGAGCTCGACGCCCTGCAGTACGGACTGAAGCTGAACACCTGACCAGGGAGGGACGTTCACATGTCTGACGAACACGCCAAGGGCACCGTCGGATACCTGATGGAGATAGGCGCGCTCAAGCGGGGCAGACGGTCGGGGTGGTGGATCGCCGGGGTGAAGGACCCGGAGACGATCGCGGAGCACTCGTTCCGGGTGGCGGTGATCGGCGCGGTGCTCGCCATGATGGAGGGCGCCGACCCGGCCCGGGTGGCGCTGCTGTGCACCTTCCACGACACCCAGGAGACCCGGGTCGGGGACATTCCGTGGATCGGACGGCGCTATCTGACGGCGGCGCGGAACGAGGACGTCACCCGCGACCAGGTGGCCGACGCGTACCCGGCGGTGGCGGCCGGGATCCAGGCGGTGGTCGACGAGTACGAGAACGGCGACTCCCTGGAGGTCCTCGTCGCCCATGACGCCGACAAGCTGGAGTGCGTGATCCAGGGGCTGGAGTACCTGGAACAGGGCTACAGCAACGCGCGCGAGTGGGTGGACAGCACCCGCGCCAAACTGAAGACGGACTCCGCGATCACCCTCGCGGAGGCGGCCCGGACGATGTCCTCGGCGGAGTGGCAGCGAACGTACCTGCGGTAGGGGAAGCCGGAGCCGTGCTTCCCGACTCCGGAAGCCGGGTACCGGAGCGGCCACCGGACCCACACCCCTGGACACAAGCCGCGAGAGCACCCAGACAACCACTTCACATGTGAGGGAGAGGGCCACCTGACATGTCAGATGGTAGACAAGAGGACTTCCCCGTGCACGCGGGGGTGGTCCATGGGTACCAGCGGGCCCTTGGCGCGTAGTTCACTTGCTCCCCGCACGTGCGGGGTTACCGCTCACCGTGGCTCCACGCCCAACGGACCAGAGTCTGAACTGGGTTCCAGCGGTACCCTTGGCGCGAGCCAAGGGTTTCCTTCTGCCGCTCTTGTGCACAACACAAGCATTTTTCAAGGGACTTGGCGCCGTGTACAGTGACTCCACGCCTCCCGAGGCCGGGGACCAAGAACCCCGGCCTACGTGCGCCTCCTGCGTCAACAGGAGACTTCGCGCACGCGAGCCGGGGTCGCGTCCTTTGATCCACCCGTCTGAAGGTTCGCAAAGGAGTCCAGCCATTGTACCGACCGCTGGCATCTCAGCCCAGCAGTGGGCTCACCGACATGAACCATCGCCACCGAGCCGCCCCGAAGCGGCCATAGAGCCGCCGGCCTCCAAAGACACCTACCAAGCCTGGCCCACTCCGGGCCCCAGGGGTGAGAACCCGGCCCCGCCAAACAGCGGGACCGGTCCCCCCTCGGCAGGCCCGTCCTGGGCTCCTGGTATCACGCCTTCCCTGCCCGTCTCATCGCTTTCGGCTATCACCTCCCGAAACAGGCATCACTCATGTCAACTGTGCGCATGCGCTCAGAGCACGACCCGGAGGTGCCCGGCCAACCGGCGCCCTTCTCCCGGCTGTCCCCCGCCGCGCGGACCGTCTGGGCCAAGCACCAGCACGCCACCGACGAATGGCTGCCCCTGTGGCGCCACATGGCCGACAGCGGCGCCGTGGCAGGGGAGTTGTGGGACCGGTGGTTGCCCCGGAACGTCAAGGCGCTCGTCGCGGAAGTCCTGCCCGGAGGGGAGGCGGACGCCCGGCGGCTCGCGGTCTTCGCGGCGGCCAGCCATGACACCGGGAAGTGTTCCCCGGCCTTCGCCTGCCAAGTCGAGGGACTGGCGGACCGCATGCGCGCCGCCGGGCTGGAGATGCGGACGGCCAAGCAGTACGGCCCCGACCGCCGGATGGCACCGCACGGACTGGTCGGCCAGCAACTGATCCAGGAGTGGCTGGCCGAGCGGTACGGGATCAAGGGGCGGACGGCCGGACAATTCGCGGTCATCGCGGGCGGCCACCACGGCGTTCCCCCCGACCATCTGCAGATCCACGACCTGAGCCTGCGCCCGCAGTTCGTCCGGCATCAGGGGGAGAGCGAACCCCTCTGGCGGGACGTGCAGTTCGAGTTCCTGGACCAGTGCGCGGAACTGGCGGGGGTGCACGACCGGTTCACGGAGTGGAAGGCCGTCCGGCTGCCGCAGACCGTGCAGGTGACGCTCACCGCCGTCGTCATCCTCGCCGACTGGATCGCCAGCGCGCCCGAGCTCTTCCCGTACGCCCCGGCGTCCTGGCTGCCCGCTGGCGCGGCGTCCGAACGGCGGCGGCTCACGGCCGCGTGGGAAGGGCTCGACCTTCCCGGACCATGGGTGGCCGAGGACCCCGGAACGCCCGCTGAGGAGTTGTTCTTCCGCCGGTTCGACCTGCCAGACGGCGCCCGGATCAGAGAGGTGCAGACGGAGGCCGTGCGGATGGCCCGGGAGATGCCGACCCCCGGGCTGCTGATGATCGAAGCCCCGATGGGCGAGGGCAAGACCGAGGCGGCCCTGGCGGCGGCCGAGGTACTCGCGGCACGTGGCGGCGCGGGTGGCTGTCTGATCGCGCTGCCCACCCGCGCCACCGGTGACGCCATGTTCCCCCGGCTGCTGACCTGGCTGGAGCGGCTGCCCCAGGACGGCCCCCGGTCCGTCGTCCTGGCTCATGCCAAGGCGGCGCTCAACGACGACTGGTCCGGCCTCCTGAGCGAGGGCAACCGGGCGATCAGCGCGGTGGAAGCCGACGTGAACGCTTCTATCGAGCCGAACTGGCACGAACGGCGCGCCCCGGCGGGACTCCACGCCCACCAGTGGTTGCGCGGCCGCAAGAAGCAACTCCTCGCCTCGTTCGCGGTCGGAACCGTCGACCAGTTGCTGTTCGCCGGGCTGAAGAGCCGCCACCTGGCGCTGCGGCACCTGGCGGTGGCGGGCAAGGTCGTCGTCATCGACGAGGTCCACGCCTACGACGCGTATATGAACCGGTATCTGGACCGGGTCCTCGAATGGCTGGCCGCGTACCGCGTGCCGGTGGTGCTGCTGTCCGCCACGCTGCCCGCCGACCGCAGGCGGGCGCTCGCCTCGGCCTATGGGGGAACGGAAGTGGTCAGTGACTCCGGACCGGCGGACGGGACCGCCTATCCTCTGATCACAGCGGTGGCCCCAGGGGCGCCTATAGGCACCGCCACGCCCACCCCCGCCCCGGGACGGGACGCCGCCGTAGCGCTCGAACGTCTCGACGACGACCTCCCCGGGCTCGTGCGGCGGCTGGCGGAGGAACTGGCGGACGGCGGGTGCGCGCTCGTCGTCCGGAACACGGTCAAACGGGTGCAGGAGGCCGCCGAGGCGTTGCGCGAGCGGTTCGGGAGGGACGCAGTCACCGTCGCGCACTCCCGGTTCGTGGACGCCGACCGCGCCGCGAAGGACGCGGACCTCCGGGACCGGTTCGGTCCGGACGGGACACGCCGTCCAGGACTGCACATCGTCGTGGCGAGCCAGGTGGTCGAACAGTCCCTGGACGTCGACTTCGACCTGCTGGTCACCGACCTGGCACCCGTCGACCTGATGCTGCAGCGCATGGGGCGGCTGCACCGGCACGCCCGCCCCCGGCCGGGGCGGCTGGCCGGAGCCCGCTGCCTGGTGACCGGGGTCGAGGATTGGAAGTCCGCTCCCCCGCTCCCTGTCGAAGGGTCGCGGTTCGTCTACAAGGAACACCCCTTGCTGCGGGCGCTCGCCGCTCTGGATCCCCATCTGGACGGCACGCCGGTACGGCTTCCCGAGGACATCAGCCCGCTGGTCCAGGCCGCGTACGGACCGGACTCGATCGGGCCCACCGCGTGGTCGGAGGAGATGCGGCGGGCGGAGGACGAGCACGACACGTACGTCTCCGGGCAGCGGGACAGGGCCCGGGGGTTCCTCCTCGACCGGGCCCAGCGGGACGGCCGCCCCCTGTACGGATGGCTCCAGGCGCACGCCGGGGACGCCGACGACTCGCCCGGTGGTCGGGCGCAGGTGCGGGACGCGGAGGACTCGCTCCAGGTCCTCGTCATCCGCCGGACGGCGGACGGACGACTGAGCACGCTGCCCTGGCTCGACGGCGGCCGGGGCGGCCGTGAGCTGCCCGTGGACTTCCCGCCGGACGGCCCGTCGGCCCGTGCGGTCGCCGCGTGCGCCCTGACGCTGCCCGCGCACTTCGCCAAGCCCTGGATGATCGACCGCACCATCGCCGAACTCGAAAGGTTCCTCGTCCCTGCCTGGCAGGTCAAGGAATGTCCGCTGCTGGCCGGTGAGTTGGTGCTCGTCCTCGACGAGGAATGTCAGACCCGGCTGGCAGACTTCACCCTCGTCTACGACCAGTTCGACGGACTGCGTGTGACGACCGCCGACGCGCCCCCGCGTCCGGCCGCCGGGCACGTGGAGGAAACGAGTGCGGATGTCACCGACGACAGCCCTCAGGAACAGGCTCCCGATGACGGGAACGCCGTCGGTGAGACCGTTCGCGAGGAAACGGCGTCCCACTCCGTCCCTCCGGACGTGGTGAGCACGGTGCCGACGTTCGACCTGGTCGACCGTCCATGGCTGCCGGTCCGGCACGACGACGGCACGACGTCCGAAGTCTCGTTGCGTGAGCTGTTCGCGCGGGCCCGGACGCTGCGTCGGCTCGTCGGTGACCTCTCCACCCAGGAGTTCGCGCTGTTGAGGCTGCTGCTGGCGGTCCTCTACGACGCGTTGGACGGACCCGACACCCTGGAGGACTGGGAGGAGCTGTGGCAGGCGGATGATCCGTTCGCCCCGGTCCTCCGTTATCTGGAGGAGCACCGGGACCGCTTCGACCTGTTGCATCCCCGAACACCCTTCTTCCAGGTGGCGGGGCTACGTACCGCCAAGGACGAGGTAGCCTCGCTGAACCGGATCGTCGCCGACGTCCCCAACGGCGACCCGTTCTTCGCGATGCGCAGGCCGGGGGTGGAACGGCTTTCATACGCGGAGGCGGCCCGCTGGCTGGTGCACGCCCATGCCTACGACCCGTCCGGAATCAAGTCGGGCATGACCGACGACAGCAGGGCCAAGGCCGGGAAGGTGTACCCCCTCGGCGTCGGATCGGTCGGCGGGCTGGGTGGGCTCCACGCGGAGGGGGCCACTCTGCACGAGACTCTGCTCCTGAACCTGATCCCGCTGCGGGAAGGCATCCTCGACACCGACGACGACGTGCCCGAGGGGTCGGATCTCCCAGCCTGGCGCCGGGACGGCTGGACCGGCGGCGCCTGGCCGCCTCCCCGGGGCGGCGCCACGGCGCCCCGGCCGCACGGCCCACGCGACCTGTACACCTGGCAGTCCCGGCGGGTGCGCCTCCACGACGACGGCGAGGGGGTCACCGGTGTCGTCCTCGGATACGGCGATCCCCTCGACCCGGGTTCGCCCTGGAAACTGGAGCCGATGACGCCCTGGCGGCGCAGCCCCGTCCAGGAGAAGAAGCGCGGACGGCCGCTGTACTACATGCCGCAGGTCCACGATCCGAGCAAGGCCGCCTGGCGGGGGCTCGCGAGTCTGCTGCCCGCCCGGGGAGAGCCGGAAGGAAGCGGCGGGGAGGCTCCCAAAGCCCTGCCGTCGGGGATCGTCCGCTGGAACGCGGTGCTGGCCACCGAGGGCGGCCTGGAGCTGAACGGGCTGATCCGGCTACGGCTGACCGGGGCCGTGTACGGGACCCAGCAGTCCGTCATCGACGAAGTCGTGGACGACTCCGTGGTACTGCCCGTGATCATGCTCCACGCACAGGGTTCGCCGTACGCGCGGGTCGCCGTGGACGCCGTCAAAGACGCGGAACTCGCTGTCCGGGCCCTCGGCCATCTCGCCGGGAACCTCGCCCGCGCGGTCGGTTCCGCCCCCGAGTCCGCGACGGACACCGCCCGCGACCTGGGGTTCGGCACCCTCGACGGACCGTACCGGGCTTGGCTGACCCGGCTCGCCGGTTCCCCGACGCCGGAAGCCGCGCACGACGTCTGGCGGGCGGAGGTTCGCCGCCTGGTGTCCAGGCTCGGCCGGGAGCTGGTCGACGCGGCGGGCGACACCGCCTCGGAAGGCCGGGTCGTGGACGTGCCGGCCGTGGGCCGCCGCTGGCTCAACGACGCGCGGGCCGACCTGCTGTTCCGACGCCAGCTGAAGAAGATCCTGCCCTCCGGCCCGGACGCGGCCGACGCGAACGACGACACGCGGGAGGACTCCGCGACATGAACACTCCGGACACCTCCGAGGCCACCACGGCCACCGGCACGGCCCGCCGGAGGGACCGGTACCGCCCGGTCACTCCCGTGGCGGTGGCCACCGAACGGTGCGTCAGCAGGCTTCAGAACATGTATCTGCGGGACCACCCGTCGGCCGTCGCCGCCCTGGCCCAGCTGCGCCGGGGCCTCGGAGGAGCCGCCTACGACCGCCCCGGCACATGGGGCCTGGGCCTTCTGGAGGAACTGACCCAGCTGCGGGAGGAGGCACTCGCCACTGCTGGCAACGGGCCGGAGGGCCTGCCCGCATGGGTCACGCACCACACCTCTCGGGGAGGAGCCGAGGTCGTCGAGGCCGAGGACGAGGCCGCGCACCTTGCCGTGTCTCTGTGGTCCCTGCACCAACAGTCCGTGCACGACGCCCGGATGCACACCCCCGGCTGGAGCCTCGGGTACGCCGTCCGGCGGTTGGCGCGGCAGTCCCGGGGCGGCCCGGTGGAGGCTCCGGACACCGCCCCGGACGCCGCCTCCACGCTGGACGTGGACGAAACACTGCGCAAGCGTTTCGTCCGCATCGGCACCTCCTCGTCCTTCGACATGCTCGGTGTCCGGCTGCGGGAGGTGGTGACGCTGCTGCGCGGCGCGCGGATCCCCCTCGACTACAGCCGTCTCGCGGACCAGCTCCGCAGCTGGCAGAACGAGGAACTGCGGGCGGACGTCCGCCGGACCTGGGGACGGGACTTCCACATGGCCATGGGCCCACTGCCGAACGGCCGGACTCCGCCGGACGGCGGGGCGTCCGCCCGGGGCCCCGGCGACACCGCCGGGGTGGACGACTCCGCCGACTGACCTCCGTTCCCCGGCTCCTGCACCCATCCGCCATATCCACGATCAGTGAATGGACCTCTTCGATGGCCCGAACCATCCTCGACATCCACATCCTCCAGAACGTCCCGCCCAGCAATCTGAACAGGGACGACACCGGCGCCCCGAAGACCGCCCTGTACGGCGGGGTCCGGCGGGCGAGGGTGTCCAGTCAGGCGTGGAAGCGCGCCACCCGCAAGGCGTTCGAGGAACTGCTCCCCCCGTCCGAGCTGGGGGTGCGGACGAAGAAGGTGGCCGAGGAGCTCGCCGAGCGGATCGTCGCGTTGGACGACAACCTCAAGGAACCCGCCGCCGCGTTCGAGCTGGCCGCCGAGGTGATCCGGGTCGCCACCGGGTCCAAGGTGGAGGTGCCCAAGCGCAAGGCCAAGACCGGCGGGGAGACGGGTGAGGACGTCGCCCCCGAGTCGCTGTACCTGATGTTCCTCAGCCGCCGTCAGCTGGACGCACTGGCCACTTTGGCGATCAAGGGCAGCGCGGGCGGTGATCTCACCGCCCTCAAGGAATACCTGAAGGACAAGGACAACAAGGCGGCAGCCCGGACCGCAGCCGACACCCGGCACTCGGTGGACATCGCGCTGTTCGGCCGGATGGTCGCGGACTCGGCGGACCTGAACGTGGACGCGGCCACCCAGGTGGCGCACGCGATCGGGGTCCACCGGGTGGAGATCGAGTCCGACTACTACACGGCCGTGGACGACCGGAACGCACGCGACGGCGAATCCGGCGCGGGGATGATCGGCTCGGTCGACTTCAACTCCGCCACGCTGTACCGCTACGCCGCCGTGGACGTGGACGAACTGCACCGCAACCTCGGTGTGGGGTACAAAGACGCCGGGAAGCGTGAGGCCGGTGACGAGAGCCCGGGCACTCCGGCCGAGCGGGCCGTGACGGCGTTCCTCGAAGCCTTCGTCCACTCCCTGCCCACCGGCAAGGTCAACACCTTCGGCAACCACACGCTCCCCTCCGCCGTGGTCGTGAAGCTCCGCGCCCGCCGCCCGGTCAGCTTCGCCGACGCCTTCGAGCGGCCCATCCCGCTGACGCGGGAGGGCGGCTATCTGCGCGGGAGCTGCGAGCGGCTGGCCGCGCACGTCCCCTCCCTCGAAGAGCAGTACGGTGTCCAGGACGGTGACCGGACCTGGGTGTTCCGCGTCGGGGAAGCCACGGAGGCGCTCTCCGCGCTCGGCTCCGAGGTGACGTTCCGGACGCTGCTGGACGAGGTCGGGCAGGCGGTCGCCCAACGGATCGGGGCGGGCGCGTGAGCGTACTGCTGCTGCGGCTCGCCGGGCCACTCCAGTCGTGGGGCTCGGCTTCCCGGTTCGCCCGCCGCTCCACGGAGAACGCGCCGACGAAGAGCGGGGTGGTGGGTCTGCTGGCCGCCTCACTCGGGCGCGGCCGACAGGCGGACCCGTCGGACCTCGCGGCCCTGGGCTTCGGTGTGCGCGTCGACCAGCCGGGCACCCGGCTGCGGGACTTCCAGACGGCACGGCACCTGGACACGGAGAAGGCGATGCCCGTGTCGGAGCGCTACTACCTGGCGGACGCCGTGTTCGTCGTGGGGCTGGAGAGCGGGAACCACCGGTTCCTCGGGGAGCTGTACGAGGCGGTGCTGACACCCCGTTTCCTGCCCTTCCTCGGGCGCCGGTCCTGTCCGCCCTCACGCCCCCTGGACATGGGGCCGCCCCTGCGGGACACGGGCCTCCGGGACGCGCTGCGAGACGCGCCCTGGCAGGCGTCCGCATGGCACCAGGAGCGGCTGGGGCGCGGAGCGCGGAGGGGTGGCGGTGGCCCTCCGGAGTCATTGGCGCTCAGCTTCGACAGCCCGCCCGGCGCGCACCCCGATCACGAGGTGCGTGACATGCCCCTGAGCTTCGACCCCCGGCACCGCCGCTACGGACTGCGGGGCGTCAGCACCGAGCAGGTCCCCCGCCCGCCCGGGCGGCGGGGAGCCGGGCCCCCTGAGCACGACCCGGTCGCCGCCGTGACCTCGGCGCGGCGGACCGGCCCGGGCACGCCCCGGGACCGCGAGCCGAGGAAGGAACCCTGAGGACGGCCGATGTACCTGACGCGCTTCCGCATCAACACCCAGCGTCGTGACGCACGACGGTTGCTCTCGTCGCCCCACCTCCTGCACGGCGCCGTGAACGCGGCGTTCCCCGACCTCCCGCCCCGGGGCACGCCCGGGCCCCGGGTGCTGTGGCGGGTGGACCACGAGCCCTCGGGCCGGGCCCTCCTCTACCTCACCAGCCCGTCCCGGCCCGATCTGACGCATCTGGTGGAGCAGGCGGGCTGGCCCACCCTGGACGGGCCGGGCTGGGACACCTTCCCCTACGACGACTTCCTGGGCGCCCTCGTCCAAGGGGACTCGTGGGGCTTCCGGCTGACGGCGAACCCCGTCCACTCGGTCCGGTTCTCGGAGGACCGGAGTCTGCCGACCAAACGCGTGGCTCACGTCACGCCCCGGTACCAGTTGGAGTGGCTGTTGCGACGGCAGAAGGCCAACGGTTTCGCAGTGCTCCAGAAACCGGTGGAACGGCGGCTGCCCGGCGAGGGCGAGGGATACGAGGTGCTGGTCCGCGACCGGATGCCACTCCAGTTCCGGCGGCCGTCGGCCCCGGGGAAGGACGTCCAGTTCACCCGGGTCACCTACGACGGACGGCTCCGGGTCACCGACGCCGACCTGCTGCGGCGCACCCTGACCCAGGGGCTCGGCAAGGCGAAGGCGTACGGCTGCGGGCTGATGACGCTCGCCCCGGTGGCGGGGGCGACGGAATGAGCACGGCCGGCCGACGCGGGGCGTCCTCACCACGCGAACTGACCAGGGTCGGCGACCGGACCTCGTTCCTGTATCTGGAGCGCTGCAAGGTCAGCCGGGACGACAACGCGATCACGGCGACGGACGCGGACGGGGTGACCCACGTCCCGTCCGCGACGATCGGCACCCTCCTGCTCGGCCCCGGCACCGAGGTGACCCACCAGGCGATGGTGCTCCTCGGGGAGTCCGGTGCCGGTGTGGTGTGGGTCGGGGAGCGCGGGGTGCGCTACTACGCGAGCGGGCGGGCCTTGACCCGTTCGTCCGCCCTGGCGGAGGCCCAGGCCACCGCATGGGCGAACCAGCAGCAGCGGCTGGCCGTGGCCCGGGCGATGTACCGGCTGCGGTTCCCCGACGAGGATCCCTCCTCGGCCACGCGCAAGCAGTTGCTGGGCCTGGAGGGGCGTCGGCTGCGGGAGTGCTACCGCCGTGAGGCCGAGCGGACGGGCGTCGCCTGGAAGCGCCGCGAGTACGACCGCGACGACTTCGCGGCGGGTGATCCGCCGAACCAGGCGGTGACCGCCGCGGCCAAGTGCATGTACGGCGTGGCACACGCCGTGATCGCGGCCCTGGGCTGCTCCCCGTCCCTGGGGTTCGTGCACTCCGGACACGAACTGTCGTTCGTCATGGACGTGGCCGACTTCTACAAGACGGACGTGGCGATCCCCGCCGCGTTCGACGCGGCGGCCGAAGGGCCGGAGGACCTGGCCGGACGGACCCGGCGGGCGATCCGGGACCGCGTCAACAGGACCGGTTTGCTTGACCGTTGCGTCCGCGACATCCAGACCCTGCTGGGCCGGGAGCCGGACGCCGGGGACGGGGACACCTCCGTGGTGGACCGGATGACGCTCCAGTCCGACCGGGGCGTCCAGGTGGAGAGCGGTCGCAACCACGACGGACTGGAGATGTGGTGACCGTCATCGTCCTCGCCAAGTGCCCGGCCGGACTCCGGGGCCTCCTCACCCGTTGGCTGCTGGAGATCTCCCCCGGAGTGTTCCTCGGCTCCCCCTCTGCACGGGTGCGGCAGGTGCTCTGGGACGAGGTCCGCACCTACGCGGATCAGGGCCGGGCGCTGCTCGCCTATCAGACGGACACCGAGCAGGGGTTCACCTTCGAGACCCACGAGCACGCCTGGGAGCCGGTGGACCACGAAGGGCTGACCCTGATCCGGCGACGGCCGCCCGGAGGCCGCCGGGGCGGTAGCGGGTCCTGGACACCCGCCGACGACCGTGATCCTCGTTCACCGGAAGGTCCCTCCGGGCCCCCGCCGCAACGGGGATGGAGCAAGGCGTCCAAGCGCAGGCGGTTCGGCGGCGGAAGATGATCCACCCTTTGGTTGATACACCCCCTTCACCCCGATAAACGCCCCTACGCCGCCCCTTCGTTCCCCCGGCGGATCCCTTGGTACACCGGGGGAATGACCACGAAGACCACCCGTCCCACCCGTACCCAGCCCGCCCGTGCCCGCCGGGCCCGGTCCCTGACGGTCGCCGCCGTCGTGGGGGCCGTGGCCCTGGTCGCGCTCGTCCCCGTGCCCGCCGTCGCGGCGGACCACGCCCCCGCCGCGCCCGTCCCGGCGGCGGTGTCCGTCCCCGTGGCGGCCGACCGCGCGGGGGCCGTCCGGCCGCTGGACCGGGTGACCTCGCTGCTCGCCGAACGGCTGCTCGTCGCCGACAAGGTGGCCGCCGCCAAGTACGGGACCGCGCTGCCCATCGAGGACCCGGCGCGGGAGCGGCAGATCCTCGACGACGTGGCCCGGCGGGCCGCCGCGCTGGGGCTGGACCCGGTGAACACCGTCGCCGTCTTCCGCGACCAGATCGAGGCGGGGAAGAACGTCCAGCGGGCGCTGTTCGCCCGCTGGGACGCCCGGCCCGGGGAGCGTCCCACCGAGCGTCCGGACCTGGTGCGCGAGGTCCGTCCGGTGCTCGACCGGATCACCACCGAGCTGCTGGACGCCTTGAAGTCCTCCGGGCGGGAGCGCGCGGCGGCCTCCTGCCGGGTCGCCGTCACCGTCTCCGCCGCCGGTCAGGCGTACGAGCGGGAGCTGGACCGGACCCACGCCGTGAACCTGCTCCGGGGGCTGCGCCACGTCTGCGCCGGATGAGCGACGGCCCGGTCGGCACCCGTCCGGAGACGGGTGCCGACCGGGCCGTGGGACGGTGACCGGTCCGTCGGCTCAGGACACGATGTCCTTGCGGCCGAAGCCCCGGAAGGCCAGGGCGAACAGGACCAGCGCGTAGGCGACCGAGACCGCCGAGCCCTGGATCATCCCGCCCCACTCCGGGTTGGGCTGCACCGCGTCCGCCCAGGCGAACTGCCAGTGCGCGGGCAGGAAGTGGCGCCAGTCGCCGAGCGCGGTGACCGCGTCCAGGACATTGCCGAGGATCGTCAGCCCGACCGCGCCGCCGACCGCGCCCAACGGCGCGTCCGTGCGGGTGGAGAGCCAGAACGCGAGCCCCGCCGTGACCAGTTGGGAGACGAACACGTACCCGATGACCACGGTCAGCCGCTGGGCGGCCGTGACCGCGTCGAGGGTGCCCCCGGTGGGGATGTGCAACGGGCCCCAGCCGTAGAGGACGGTGCCCACCGCGAGGCCCACCACCGGCAGCAGCACGATCGCCGCGAGGCTCATCCCGAGGGCGACCGTCAGCTTGGACCACAGCAGCCGGGCCCGGGGCACCGGGGCGGCCAGCAGGTACCGCAGCGACGACCAGTTGGCCTCGGAGGCGACGGTGTCGCCGCAGAACAGCGCCACCGGGATCACCAGCAGGAAGCCCGCCGAGACGAACAGGCAGGTCGCGGCGAAGTTGGCGCCCGACGCGGTGGCGGTGTCCATCAGGGAGATCCGCTCGCCCGCGTCCTCGCGGTCGCCGGGGCTGCCGCCGATGGCGAACGCCACGGCCAGCACGAACGGCAGCAGTCCGAGGACCGCTCCCATCACCATGGTCCGCCGCCGGGTGAGCTGGCGGACCAGCTCCACCCGGACCGGCAGGGTGGCACGGGCCCGGTACCCGGGGGCGGTCTCCCCGGCGGGCGCGGGCGGCGCGGCGGCCTCCGGGGCCGCCGCCGGACGGTTGTCGGTGGTGGTCACCGGGGGCCTCCGATCAGGGTGAGGAACGCGTCCTCCAGTCGGCGGTGCGGGCCCATCGAGGTGACGGGCACCTCCAGCCGCACCAGGTCGGCGAGGAGCGCGCGGGAGCCCTCGGGTCCCGCCTCGGCGAGCCGGACCAGCAGTCCGCCCTCGGCGCGGTCCGCCGAGGCCACGCCGGGCAGCGCCGCGACCTTGTCGAGCAGGGGGTCGGACACCTCGTCCGCGAGCCCCACGTGCAGCGCGTCCCCGGCGCCCGTGATCTCCGCGACGGGACCGGCCTGGACCAGCCGTCCCCGGTCCATCACCACGAGGTGGGTGCAGGACTGCTCGACCTCGGACAGCAGATGGCTGGAGACGATCACCGTGCGGCCGCCCGCCGCGTAGCGGATCATCACCTCGCGCATCTCGCGGATCTGCGGCGGGTCCAGACCGTTGGTGGGTTCGTCGAGGATCAGCAGATCGGGCAGGCCCAGCATGGCCTGGGCGAGCGCGAGGCGCTGCCGCATGCCCTGGGAGTAGGTGCGCACCGCGCGCTGGAGGGCGTCGCCGAGTCCGGCGATCTCCAGGGCCTCGGCCAGATGGGCGTCGGCGGCGGGGCGGCCGGTGGCCCGCCAGTAGAGGTCCAGGTTCTCCCGGCCGCTGAGGTGCGGCAGGAACCCGGCACCCTCGACGAACGCCCCGACCCGGGAGAGCACGGGGGCGCCGGGACGGATGGCGTGGCCGAAGACCCGGATCTCCCCGTCGTCGGGGCGGATCAGTCCCATGAGCATCCGCAGGGTGGTGGTCTTCCCGGCGCCGTTGGGGCCGAGCAGTCCGAGGACCTGGCCCTTCTCCACGCGGAACGACAGCTCCTTCACCGCGTACCGGTCGGTGGCGCCCCGGTACCGCTTGCTCAGACCGGTGATCTGGAGCGGGACCCCGGCCAGCTCCGGGTCGGGCGCGGCGGCGGCCCGACGGCGGCGGCCGGTGAGGAGAAGCACGGCGGCGACGGCCGCGGCGGCCAGCGGCAGCCCCCACACCCAGGAGGGCAGCGGGGCGGCGGCGGTGGTGACCCCCGGGGCGGTCGGCACCGTGAGGTCGCCGAGGACCGTGACGGTGTGCCGGGCGGGGGCGGTGGGCGAGGCGTACCCCAGGTCGGTGGAGGAGACCGCGAGCCGCAGGGTGTGTCCGCGCCGCACCTCGTGGTCGATCGCGGGCAGGGTGAGGGTGACCTCCCGGCTCCGGTCGCCGCCGAGGCCGTCGACCCGGACCGGGGCGACGAGCTGGGCGGGCAGCACCTGGCGCTCCCCGTCCGGTCCGACGTCGTACAGCTTGGCGAAGAGCACCGCCTCCCGGGCGGTGGAGGAGACCCGGACGCGGACCCGCGGGGTGCCGGTGATCCGCAGGTCCCCGGTGAGGGGCGCGGAGTCGAAGCGGGCGAACTGTCCGGGGAAGTCGAGGGAGAGGCCGAGGCCGAGCGCGGAGAGCTGGGAGAGTCCGGCACCGGCCCCCGCCGCGCCGAGGCCGGGCAGTCCGGAGACGGCGGGCGGGCTGGCGCCCGCCGGGTTCTCGAAGCTCCGCGGCCGGTCGTCGAGGGCGAAGGAGCGGGGCGCGCCGGTGAGTCCGGGGTAGGCGTCCGCGCTGGCGCCCCGGAGCTGGGCGGCGCCGTTGGTGGAGTCGACGCCGCCGGTGCGGGTGACCCGGAACGCGGGGCCCGTGTCGGCGTCCTCGTCGCCCTTGAGGTGGCGGTCGAACCAGGCGCGGGCGCGGGCCTCGATCCGGTCGCCCTCCCGGTCGCCGCCGTCGTGGCCGCCGCTGATCCAGTCGACGGCGACGGGCGCGCCGTTGGCGCGGATCGCGCGGGCCAGGGCGTCGGACTGGTCGAGGGTGAACAGGGAGTCGGTCTGGCCCTGGACGAGGAGCGTGGGCGCCTCGATCCGGTCGGCGACGGCCAGGGGGGAACGGGCCTCCAGCAGCGCGCGGGCCCCGGCGTCGGGCGCGCCGCGCTCCGCGACGCGCTGGTACATCCGGCACAGCGCGGGTTCGAAGCGGTCGCAGCCGCCGCCCGCGTTGACGAAGAGCCCGGCCCAGGTCTTCTTGAAGACGCCGCCGGGGAACAGCGCGTCGGCGAGGTTCCCGTAGGTGATCTCGGGCACCAGCGCGTCGACCCGGCGGTCGTGTCCGGCGGCGAGCAGGGCGACCGCGCCGCCGTAGGAGGCGCCCGCCATGCCGACGCGCGGGTCGCCCTCGGCGTCGAGGCGCACCTCGGGGCGGTCGGCGAGCCAGTCGATCAGCCGGGAGACGTCGGCGACCTCGCCCTTCGGGTCGTTGAGCCCGATCCGGCCGCCCGACTTGCCGAAGCCCCGCGCGGACCAGGTGAGGACCGCGTACCCGGAGCGGGCCAGGTCCTCGGCCCGTTCGCGGACGTCGTCCTTGTCACCGCCGAAGCCGTGGCCGAGCAGCACGGCGGGGCGCCGTCCGTCCCCGCCGGAGGTGAAGTACGAGGTGTCCACGCGGACCCCGCCGGTGTCCAGGACCCGGTCCGCCCGGTGCACCGGGGGCGGGTCGTCCGAGGCGGCGGCCGTCCAGGTGCCCGCGGCGGCGAGCAGCGCGACACCGGCCACGGCGGCGAGCGCGCGCCGGGGGCGGCGGAGCCGGGATGGCCAGGGCGTTCGGAAGTCCATGCGCTCCACGGTAAGCGGCGGGGGTGACAGCCCGTACGGCCCGGGGGGTGAACCGTTCCGCCTCCCCGGGGAGTACCCGGCCCCGGCGCGCACGGCGGACGCGGTACGCCCGCCCGCCGCGACATCGCCCCGTCCGCCCCGCCCCTCCACCCCCTTCGCGCCTGTCCGTCCCCGCCCGGCGCGCGAGCCGGGCAGGGGCAGATATTCACCACAAGCGCTACCAAGGGGATGAAAGGGGCGTCGGGGCTCAGTGGTTGCGGGGGAACCCGAGGTCGACGCCGGTCGGGCCGTCGGCGGGGTCGGGCCAGCGGGTGGTGACGACCTTGCCCCGGGTGTAGAAGCGGGTGCCGTCGTTGCCGTAGACGTGGAGGTCCCCGAAGAGGGAGTCCTTCCAGCCGCCGAAGGAGTGGTAGCCGACGGGCACCGGGATCGGCACGTTGACGCCGACCATGCCCGCCTCGACCTCCAGCTGGAAGCGGCGCGCGGCGCCCCCGTCCCGGGTGAAGACGGCGGTGCCGTTGCCGTACGGGGAGGCGTTGATGAGCGCGAGGCCCTCGTCGTAGGAGTCGACCCGCAGCACGCACAGCACCGGGCCGAAGATCTCGTCCCGGTAGGCGTCCGCGTCGACGGGGACCCGGTCCAGCAGGGAGATCCCGATCCAGTGGCCGTCCTCGTACCCCTCGACCGTGTGGCCGGTGCCGTCCAGGACGACCTCGGCGCCCTGGGCCGCCGCGCCGGTGACGTAGGAGGCGACCCGGTCCCGGTGGGCGGCGGTGATCAGCGGGCCCATCTCGGAGGCGGGGTCGTCGCCGGGGCCGATGACGATCCGCTCGGCGCGCTCCTTGATCTTCGCGACGAGTTCGTCCCCGACGGAGCCGACGGCGACCACCGCGGAGACCGCCATGCAGCGCTCCCCGGCGGAGCCGTAGGCGGCGGAGACGGCCGCGTCGGCGGCGGCGTCGAGGTCGGCGTCCGGCAGCACCAGCATGTGGTTCTTGGCGCCGCCGAGGGCCTGCACCCGCTTGCCGTGGGCGGTGGCCGTGGTGTGCACGTACCGGGCGACGGGGGTGGAGCCGACGAACGAGACGGCGGCCACGTCCGGGTGCTCCAGCAGCCGGTCCACGGCGGTCTTGTCGCCGTGGACGACGTTGAACACCCCGTCGGGCAGCCCGGCCTCGGCGAGCAGCTCGCCGAGGCGCACCGCGGGCGAGGGGTCCTTCTCGGAGGGCTTGAGGACGAAGGCGTTCCCGCAGGCGATGGCGACCGGGAACATCCACAGCGGGACCATCGCCGGGAAGTTGAACGGGGTGATGCCCACGACGACCCCGAGCGGCTGGCGGATCGCCGCCACGTCCACCCGGCTGGCGACCTGGGTGGACAGCTCGCCCTTGAGCTGGGTGGTGATCCCGCAGGCGAGGTCCACGATCTCCAGCCCGCGGGCCACCTCGCCGAGCGCGTCCGAGTGGACCTTGCCGTGCTCGGCGGTGATCAGCGCGGCGATCTCGTCGCGGTGGGCGTCGAGCAGCGCCCGGAACCGGAAGAGGACCTCGGTGCGGCGGGCCAGCGAGGAGGTGCCCCAGGTGGCGAACGCCTCCCGGGCGGTGGCGACCGCCGTGTCGACCTCGTCGACGGAGGCGAACGCGACCCGCCGGGTGGTCCGGCCGGTGGCGGGGTCGGTGACCGGGCCGGTGACGCCGGACGCCCCCTCGACGGCCTTCCCGCCGATCCAGTGCTGGACGGTCTTCGTCATGACAGGTTCCCCAACTCTCGCGTCCGGCGCGCCGGGCGGTGGCGCTCCCCGTGTGGCGTGGCCGTGGTGTCGTGTTCCGCGCGGCGGTGGCCGCGCGGACGTGCGTGGCGGCCGGACGGACCGGTCGCGGCGGACGGTCCGGAGGGACCGGTCACAGCGGACGGTGGCGGTCCGCCGCCCGCCGTTCGTACTCCGCGCGGGCCCGGAGGGCGGGCGCGCGGGTCGCCGTCTCGGCCACGGGCACATCCCACCACGCCTGCGCCCCGGGCGGGCCCGACACTGTGTCGGGCGTTCGGGTCTCCGTGTAGACACATGTGGGGACGGTCGCGGCGCGGGCCTCGGCGAGCGCGGTCCGCAGCCCGGCGACGGTGGTGGCGCGCAGCACCCGCATCCCGAGGCTGGCGGCGTTGGCGGCGAGGTCCACGGGGAGCGGGTCGCCGGTGAAGGTGCCGTCGGGGGCGCGGTGGCGGTAGGCGGTGCCGTGGCCCTCGGCGCCGACGGCGGTGGACAGTCCGCCGATGGAGGCGTAGCCGTGGTTCTGGAGGATCACCACCTTGACGGGGACGCCCTCCTGGACGGCGGTGACGAGTTCGGTGGGCATCATCAGATAGGTGCCGTCGCCGACGAGTGCCCAGACGGGCCGTCCGGGGGCGGCGAGCGAGACCCCGATGGCGGCCGGGATCTCGTAGCCCATGCAGGAGTAGCCGTACTCCAGGTGGTACTGGTCGCGGGAGCGGGTCCGCCAGAGCTTGTGCAGGTCGCCGGGGAGCGAACCGGCCGCGTTGATGACGATGTCCTCGTCGGTGACCAGCGCGTCCAGGGCGCCGAGGACCTGCGTCTGGGTGGGGCGCGCGCCGGGGTCGGGGGCGGCGTAGGCGGCGTCCACGCGCGCCTCCCACGCGGCCTTCGCCCCGGCGTACTCGGCCGCGTACGCGGGGTCCGGGGCGTAGGGGGCGCCGGGGGCGTACGGGGTCCCCCGGCCCGCGCGGTCGCCGGAGGCCGTACCGGTGGCGCCGGTACCGGAGGGCACGCCCGTACTGGAATCCGTAGCGGTACCGGAGGGCACGCCGGTACCGGAATCCGTACCGGTGCCAGAAGACGCCCCGCCCGTACCGGACGCCGTGCCGCCGCCGTCCGTGCCGTGGGCCCCGGTGAGCGCCCGGGTGAGCGCCTCCAGCCCCGCGCGGGCGTCCGCCACCAGCGGCAGCCCCGCCATCTTGTGGCCGTCGTAGGACGTGATGTTCAGGTTGAGGAAGCGCGCGCCGGGCGGGAAGAGGGTGCCGGAGGCGGTGGTGAAGTCGGTCCAGCGGGTGCCGACGCCGATCACCAGGTCGGCGGTGCGGGCCAGGGCGTCGGCGGTGGCCGTCCCGGTGTGCCCGACGCCGCCCACGTCGGCCGGGTGGTCCCAGGCCAGCGCCCCCTTGCCCGCCTGGGTGGAGGCGACGGGCGCCCCGGTCGCCTCGGCGAAGGCCCGCAGCGCGTCCTCGGCGGCGCTGTGCCGCACCCCGCCGCCCGCGACGACGAGGGGCCGCCGGGCGGCGCGCACCGCCGCCACCGCCGCGGCCAGTTCGGCCGGGTCGGGCGCGGGCCTGCGCACCGTCCACACCCGCTCCCGGAAGAACTCCACGGGCCAGTCGTACGCCTCGGCCTGCACGTCCTGCGGCAGGGCGAGGGTGACGGCCCCGGTGGCGGCCGGGTCGGCCAGCGTCCGCATCGCCTGGAGGGCCGCCGGGACCAGCACCTCGGGCCGGGTGACCCGGTCGAAGTACCGCGACACCGGCCGCAGGCAGTCGTTGACGGAGACGTCCCCCGCCCAGGGCACCTCCAGCTGCTGGAGGACGGGGTCGGCGGGCCGGGTCGCGAAGGTGTCGCCGGGCAGCAGCAGCACCGGCAGGTGGTTGACGGTGGCGAGGGCGGCGGCGGTGACGAGGTTGGTGGCGCCGGGGCCGATGGAGGTGGTGACCGCGTGCGCGGAGAGCCGTCCGCGCTGCCGGGCGTGGCCGATCGCCGCATGCGCCATCGCCTGTTCGTTGCGGCCCTGGTGGAACGGCATCGCGTCGCCGTACTCCAGGAGCGCCTGGCCGATCCCGGCGACGTTGCCGTGCCCGAAGATCCCCCAGGTGGCCGCCACCAGCCGGTGGCGGTGCCCGTCGCGTTCGGCGTACTGGACGGTGAGGAAGCGGACCAGCGCCTGGGCGACGGTCAGCCGGGTCGTGACGGCGGTCATCGGTACCTCACGGAACGGGCCGGGACGGCCGGACGGACGGGACGGCGGAGGCGAACGGGACGGCCACGGCGGACGGGACGGCCACGGCGGACGGGACGTACGGGGTCGACGGAACGGCCACGGTGCACGGAACGGCCGGGGTCGACGGGACGTACGGGGTTGACGGGACGTACGGGTCGGGGCGGCCGGACGGGGCAGGGGGCGGAGCCGGGGAAGCGGGCACGGACGGGACGGAGCACCGGGACGGTACGGGGCTCGGTGCTCACCGGTAGCCGTCCGGGTGGTCGGGGTGGAAGGTGATCCGCCACTCCCGTTCGGTGCCGGGCCCCGCCATCGCGTTCAGGTAGTACAGGTCGTGGCCGGGCGCCGCGATCGACGGACCGTGCCAGCCGTCGGGCACCAGCACCGCGTCCCCGCTGCGCACCTCCGCCAGCACCTCGGCGCCGCCCGCCCGGGACGGGGACACCCGCTGGTACCCGAAGCCGGGTCGGCCCCCGGCGGACGGCGCGCACTCGTAGTAGTAGACCTCCTCCAGCTCGCTCTCCCGCCCGGGGAGGTGCTCGTCGTGCTTGTGCGGCGGGTAGGAGGACCAGTGGCCGCCGGGGGTGACGACCTCGACGGCGATCAGCCGGTCGCAGGGGAAGGCGTCGGCGGCGGCGAAGCCCCGCACCTGACGGGCGGTGAGGCCCTCGCCACGGGCCTCGACGGGAACCTCCGGCGCGGGGCCGTAGCGGGCGGGGAGTCGACGCTCGCACTTCGCTCCTGCCAGGGCGAAGCGGCCTCCCGCGCCGGAGGCGATCTGGGCGTGGGCGTCGCGGGGGAGGTAGGCGAAGTCACTGACTCCGTCGAACACGCTCTCCCTGCCCACGAGTTCGATGATGCGGCCATCGGCCAGGATCGTGCAGCCGCCTTCGAGAGGAAGCACGATCCATTCGCTGTCGCCGGTGGCGAGGGAGTGCCGTCCGCCCGCCTCCAGCCGCAGCACCCGGAGGCTGGTGTGGGTCCATTCGGCGCTTCGCGGGGAGACGTCGAGGTCGTACGGACCGTGACGGGTGGTGCCACGGGGGAGGTGGAGGCCGCTGTCGCTCATGGGGTTGCCCCTACCCGCCCCGGACCCGCCGCTCCCACCCGTGCCCACGCCCCGCCTCCCCGTCCGCCGTTCCCGCCCGGTGTCCCCCGTCCGCCCGCGCCCCCGGGCCCGCCGCTCACAGCAGCGCGACCGCCCGGTCGACGGCCCCGGCGACGTCCCCGTCCGCCGGGTACAGCAGCGCGCGGCCCACCACGAGCCCGCGCACCGTCGGCAGCCGCAGCGCGGCGTGCCACCGCGCGTAGGCGGCGTCCGGGTCGTCGCCGACGTCCCCGCCGAGGAGGACGGCCGGGAGGGTGCTGGTCTCCATGACCCGGGCCATGTCGGCGGGGTCGGCGGTGACGGGCACCTTCAGCCAGGTGTACGCGGAGCTGCCGCCGAGCCCGGAGGCGACGGCGAGCGAGGTGGTGACGGCCCCGGGGCTCAGATCGGCGCGCAGGACGCCGTCCACCCGGCGGCAGAGGAAGGGTTCGACGAAGACCGGGAGCCGTCGTCGCGCCATCGCGTCCACGGCACGGGCGGCGGTGTGCAGGGTCCGCAGCGAACCGGGGTCGCCGTAGTCGAGGCGCAGCAGCAGCTTGCCCGCGTCGAAGCCGAGCCGGTGCAGATCGCGGGGGCGGTGCCCGGTGAAGCGGTCGTCGAGTTCGAAGGCGGACCCGGCGAGTCCGCCCCGGTTGAGGGAGCCCATGACGACCTTGCCGTCGAGGGCGCCGAGCAGCAGC
Organism: Streptomyces sp. JNUCC 64; assembly: GCF_054484115.1. NCBI lineage: Bacteria > Bacillati > Actinomycetota > Actinomycetes > Kitasatosporales > Streptomycetaceae > Streptomyces > Streptomyces sp. JNUCC 64. The sequence continues at coordinate 5,550,742 of NZ_CM137015.1, read as the reverse complement.
AGGTCGTCCAGGACGTCGGCGGTGGCGAGGACCCCGTCCACCCCGGGCCGGGAGAGCGCGAGGCACAGCCGTCGCAGCAGTCCGGCGCGGTTGGCCATGGCGAGGGCCCGGCCGCCGACGGCGAGGGCGCCGCGCGCGGGGTGGTCGGCGGCGACGATCAGCAGCCGTCCGGAGGTGCCGAGCAGGGGTCTGCGCACCCGGCGGGCGGCGGCCTCCGCGACGGCCTCCGGATGCCGGGCCCGCAGCCGGGCGAGCGCCCCGGGGTCGACCTCGACCCCACCCGACCCGACGACTTCCCCCGCCCCTCCGGCACCACCGGCCCCAGCGGGCCCCTCGGTCGTGGCGGGCCCCCGGGCCGCAGCGGAGTCGCCGAGCCCACGGACCTCCCTGGGCTCGCTGGACCCGTTGGACCTGTCAGACCCGCCAAACCCACCGGACCTGTTGGACCCACCGGACCCGCCAAGCCCACCGGACCCGTTGGACGCACCGAACGCACCGGACCCGCCGGGCAGGTCGGACCCGTCGAGGTCACCGGACCCGTCCGGCTCCGTCGTCACCGCACCTCACCCGCCGTCAGCGCCGCCTCGATCTCCCCGGGGACGGGCATCGCCGAGGAGCACTCCAGCCGGGAGGCGACGATCGCGCCCGCCGCGTTGGCGTACCGCGTGACGCGCTCCAGGTCCCAGCCGGACAGCAGGCCGTGGCAGAGCGCCCCGCCGAACGCGTCGCCCGCGCCGAGCCCGTTGAGCACGGTGACGGGCAGCGGGGGCACCTCGGCGCGTTCCCCGTCGGCGGAGAGGGCCAGCACCCCCTCGGGCCCGCGTTTGACGACGGCGAGCCGCACCCCCGTCGCGAGCAGCGCCTCGGCCGCCGCCCGGGGGTCCCGTTCCCCGGTGGCGACCTCCACCTCGTCCAGGTTGCCGACGGCGACGGTGGCGTACCGCAGCGCCCGCGCGTAGTGCGGGCGGGCGGCGGCCGGGTCGGTCCAGAAGGCGGGCCGCCAGTCGAGGTCGAGGACGGTGAGCGCGCCGGGCCCGGCGTCGGCCGCGCGGTGGGCGAGGGCGGCCAGGTTCGCGGCGCGGCTCGGCTCCTCGCTGAGCCCGGTGCCGGTGACCCAGAGGACCCGGGCGGCGGAGAGGGCCGGGAGGTCCAGTTCCCCGGTGCGGATCTCCAGGTCGGGCGCCTTGGGACGGCGGTAGAAGTACAGCGGGAAGTCGTCCGGCGGGAACACCTCGCAGAAGGTGACGGGCGTCTGGAGGCCGTCGACGGGGGTGACCCAGCGGTCGTCCACCCCGAACTCCCGCAGCGCCCCGCGCAGATAGCGGCCGAAGGCGTCCGGTCCGGTGCGGGAGACGAGCGCCGTGCGGCGGCCGAGCCGGGCCGCCGCGACGGCGACGTTGGCGGCGGAGCCGCCGAGGAACTTCCCGAAGGCCGTCACGTCCGCGAGGGGCACGCCCGTCTGGAGCGGATAGAGGTCCACCCCGATCCGGCCCAGGGTGACCACCTCGAAGGGCGCCCCGGCCCCGCCCGCGTCCGCTCCACTGGCCGTGGGGTTCTCCGCGAGGCTCTCCGCAGGGGTCTCCGTGAGGACCTCCACGGGGCCTTCCGCCCGGGTCTCCGTGAGGACCTCCGCAGGACCTTGCGCCCGGGTCTCCGCAGGGCCTTCCGTGGGGGCCTCCGTCCGGGTGCCCGCCGGGCCGTCCAGCGCACCGCTCGGCGCATCCCCCGGCGTACCACCGGTGGCGCCGTCCCCCGGGGCGCCCGACGGGGCGTCACCCCGGGGCCCGTCGTCCCGTGGGTCCGTCGCCTGCACGTCCGCGTCGCCCCTTCTCCGGTCCGGGCCGGTGTCACCCCGTGCCGCGCCCGCGCCCGGGGGGCGGGTGCCCCGTCTGCTGCCAGGGTGTCAGGTCTAGTCCCGGTCAGCGAGCGCTGTCAACATGTTGTCCGGACATTCGGACAGTCCTTGACACCCTTCCGCGGCGGCCGGGAGGCTGAACCGCATGACCCCACCGGCCGGGAACCCGCCCGCCCCGCTCTCCCGCATCCGTGTCGGTTCGGCGCCGGACTCGTGGGGCGTCTGGTTCGCCGAGGACCCCCGGCAGGTGCCCTGGCGGCGCTTCCTCGACGAGGTCGCGGCGGCGGGCTACGAGTGGATCGAACTCGGCCCGTACGGCTATCTGCCCACCGACCCCGCCGTGCTCGCCGGGGAGACCGCCCGCCGGGGCCTGCGGGTCTCCGCCGGAACCGTCTTCACCGGGCTGCACCACGGCACCGCCGTCTGGGACCGCACCTGGGCGCACGTCGCCGAGGTCGCCGCCCTCGCCCGGGCGACGGGCGCCGGTCACCTCGTCGCCATCCCGTCGTTCTGGCGGGACGACAAGACCGGCGAGGTCCTGGAGGACCGGGTGCTGACCGCCGCGCAGTGGCGGGCGCTGACCTCGCAGACCGAACGGCTGGGGCGGGAGGTGCGCGAGCGGTTCGGGCTGCGTCTCGTGGTCCATCCGCACGCCGACACCCATGTGGACACCGAGGAGAACGTCGCCCGCCTCCTGGACGGCACCGACCCGGACCTGGTGTCCCTGTGCCTGGACACCGGGCACTACGCCTACTGCGGCGGCGACAGCGTCAAGCTGATCGAGACCTACGGGGAGCGCGTCGGCTATCTGCACCTCAAGCAGGTGGACCCGGAGGTCCTCGCCGGGGTGCGCGCCGAGGACCTGCCGTTCGGCCCGGCGGTGGCACGGGGTGTCATGTGCGAGCCGCCCTCCGGAGTGCCCGCGCTCGGCCCGGTGCTGACCGCCGCCCAGCGGCTCGGGGTGGAACTGTTCGCGATCGTCGAACAGGACATGTACCCCTGCGCGCCGGACGCTCCGCTGCCGATCGCCCGGCGCACCCGGGCGTTCCTGCGCTCCTGCGGGGCGTGAGGGCCCCCGTCCGCCCCCGGCGGGCGTACGCCCCGTCCCGCCCCCGCGCCCACCGCCCGCGCCTTCCGCTTCGGATCGCGCCGTGCCCCCCCTCCCCGCCGCTCCCCCGCCCGTTCCGCCCCGGGGCGAACAGTCGGACATCCGCTTCTTGTGACACATGTCATGGATTCACACCGCTCGCGTCACATCTTCCCCACAAACCCCCGCACCCCTCACGCTCCGTCGCGCCCTGGGCACAGGGTGGGGGCGATCGCGCCCGGCCCCCCTCCGGTGGCCGTTCCGCCACCCCCGCGGCGCGCACACGCGAGAGGCACGCCATGACCGATACGACCCTCTGGACCTACCAGCACATCGCCGCCCACATCCAAGTGCGGCGCGACACCGTCCGCTCCTACCGCAAGCAGGGGCTGATGCCCCCGCCGGACCTGATCGCGAACGGCACCCCGCACTGGTACGCGGACACCGTCCGCGCCTGGGCGGCCGCCCGGCCGCGCAGCCGTCGCGGAAGCTGAGACCATCCGGAGCGAGGCCCCGCCCTGCCCCGCCCGACCCCCGAACCCCTTGGCTTCATACCCCCAGGGGGTATAGTGTGGTCAACGCCGGAGAGGGACGGACGCACGACACCGCCCCCTCCCCGACCCGCGCGGGCGCAGCCGCCCCGCGACCGACCAGCGACATCCCAGGAGAACGACATGAGCGCCCAGACCCAGGACTCCGTGACCGCCGTCTACCAGGTGACCGGGATGACCTGCGGCCACTGCGAGGGCGCCGTCTCCACCGAGATCTCCGCGCTCCCCGGAGTCAGCTCGGTGAAGGCGGTCGCCGCCACCGGACAGGTCACCGTGGTGTCGGGGGCCCCGCTCGACGAGGAGGCCGTCCGCGCCGCCGTCGACGAGGCGGGCTACGAGCTGACCGGCCGCGCCTGACCGCGCCGCGCCGCCCGCACCCCCTCCCGCCACCGGACCCCGCCATCGGGTCCACCACGAGCGCCCCGGCCGCCACCGGCCCCGCGCCCCGGAACGCGTCCGCGACCCGGAGGCCGGGCCCCACGGTGCCGCCCGGGGCGCTTCCGGCGCGCGGCCCGGCCCCGGACACGGACATGAGGGGCCAGCCCGGACAACGGCCCCGGCCTGCCCGGATGCGGACATGAGGGGCGACAGCGGGCCACCCGGGCGGGCCACCGGCGCCGAAGCGCCAATCGGCCTTCCGGAAAGACGCTTTCCCTCGCCAAAGAGAACCTTTTCCGAGCGTTCGGCGCTAACGTAGCCCGCGGCGCCCCGCACGGGCCGGTCCGACCGGTCCCCGGTGGCGGGGGCGCCCGGGTGCCGTCGGCGCCGCCGGTGCCGCTGGCGTCACCGGGGTCACGACGGCACGGGGATCGGTTCCACCGGGTTTCCACGGTCACGAACGGCTTGCGACTCAGGACATTCCGGTAACTATCCCCGGGGGCCTTCACAGACCCCACGCAACATCCTTACGCTTGAACCCCGATCGCCATATCGGGCTCTTGCGCAGGTAGATGGACATATGCAGGAGAGATAGATCACAGCGTTCCCGACGTAACCATCGTGGATGCTGGTGAGTCTAAGAAGGCGATGTCAGAAAACGTCTTGGGGGGCGTTGTCTGGCATCGGAGGTGTCTTGGGGGACATCTCCGAAAGTGCGTTGCCGGGGCACGTTCACCGGGGAGCTTTGAGCGGCCCTCCCGTGCGTACGGGTCCCGGCAGATCGCAGCGGTACAACCCCCAGCAGCAGGCGCTGCCCATTGAGCGCCCGGCCGGATCCCGTGGGGGGAATCCGCACCGGGACAAAGGAGGGCGTCCCGCTTAGTCGGCCCGTGGGGGGACCGGCGGTGGGGCGCCTTCCGCCTGTTCCGGACCTTTTCCGCCCACTCCAGGCACCTTCCGCCCGTTCCGGGCCTTCGTCTGCTCCGGGCCTTCGTCCGCGTCCGCCTCCCTGCCGCGTTCCCGGCACCTTCCGCCCGTTGCCGCCCTTCCCTGCCCCGCGCCTTCCCTGCCCTCTCCCGCGCCTTCCGGGACCGTCCCCGGCCGTCCCCGGCCGCCCCTGGTCTCCCGGACCGTCCCACGCCGTCCGGCCGCCCGGTCTTCGGCGGCGCGCCGCTCCGTTCCCCCTCCCGTACCCCCCTCGCGCGCCTCTCACCCGTACCCGTGCCGCCCCGCGCGCGCGGGGCTCTCCCCGCCCCGCCGTCCGGCGGGACTCCCCAGGCGACCCTTCCAGGGCTTCCGGAGCCGCCTCCAGGGCCCGGAGACGGCTCCGGACACCCTCCCCGCCCCTCTCCCGCCCTCGGCGCCCTTCCGCGCGGACACGGGCTCCAGGGCCTTCCCGCCCCGGCACGCCCCGGGCCGGGCCGGGAACCGGCGCTCTCCCGGCCTGCTGCCGCCCGCCCCCGAACCGCCCCCGGGCACACGAAATCGGGCACCGCCGCGTGCGATGCCCGATGAAGTGGTGGTGCGGATGGAGGTGCGTACGGGGTGGTGCGGTGGCGCGTGCCGCCGGACGCGGACGGACAGCACGGTCCGTACGACGCCCTGCCGACCGTGCCACCCGGATGCGGACGGACCCCGCCGCCGGCGACGACGGGCCGCGGAACACCGCCCCCCGGACCGGGCGGCGTTCCCGTACCCACGACGCGCACCGGCCGGAATCCTCCGGTGCGCCCGGTGCCGCCCGCCCGGCGGAGCCTTCCCGCTCCGGCCGGAGAGACGGCGGTGCTGCCGGTCAGCCGGTCAGCGGCCCTCGACCGGCACGAAGTCGCGCTCGACGACTCCGGTGTAGATCTGGCGCGGGCGGCCGATGCGGGAACCCGGTTCCTTGATCATCTCGTGCCACTGGGCGATCCAGCCGGGGAGGCGGCCGAGCGCGAACAGCACGGTGAACATCTCGGTCGGGAAGCCCATGGCCCGGTAGATCAGACCGGTGTAGAAGTCCACGTTCGGGTAGAGCTTGCGCGAGACGAAGTAGTCGTCGGCCAGCGCGTGCTCTTCCAGCTTCAGCGCGATGTCCAGCAGCTCGTCGGACTTGCCGAGCGCCGAGAGGACGTCGTGCGCCGCCGCCTTGATGATCTTCGCCCGGGGGTCGAAGTTCTTGTAGACGCGGTGCCCGAAGCCCATGAGCTTCACGCCGTCTTCCTTGTTCTTCACCTTGCGGATGAAGGAATCGACGTCACCGCCGCTCGCCTGGATGCCCTCCAGCATCTCCAGCACGCTCTGGTTGGCGCCGCCGTGCAGCGGGCCCCACAGCGCGGAGATGCCGGCGGAGATCGAGGCGAACATGTTCGCCTGCGAGGAGCCCACCAGACGGACCGTGGACGTCGAACAGTTCTGCTCGTGGTCCGCGTGCAGGATGAGCAGCTTGTCGAGCGCCGAGACGACGACCGGGTCCGGCACGTACTCCTGCGCGGGGACCGAGAAGGTCATGCGCAGGAAGTTCTCGACGTACCCGAGGTCGTTGCGCGGGTAGACGAACGGGTGGCCGATCGACTTCTTGTAGGCGTACGCCGCGATCGTCGGCAGCTTGGCCAGCAGCCGGATCGTGGACAGGTGCCGCTGCTGCTCGTCGAACGGGTTGTGGCTGTCCTGGTAGAACGTGGACAGCGCGCTGACGACGGACGACAGCATCGCCATCGGGTGCGCGTCCCGGGGGAAGCCGTCGAAGAACCGCTTGACGTCCTCGTGCAGCAGGGTGTGCTGCGTGACCTCGTTGCGGAAGACGGAGAGCTCGTCGACCGTGGGGAGCTCACCGTTGATCAGCAGGTACGCCACCTCCAGGAAGCTGGAGTGCTCGGCGAGCTGCTCGATCGGGTAGCCCCGGTACCGCAGGATGCCCTCTTCGCCGTCGAGATAGGTGATCGACGACTTGTAGGCGGCCGTGTTGCCGTAGCCGCTGTCGAGTGTCACCAGCCCCGTCTGGGCGCGGAGCTTCCCGATGTCGACGCCCGTGTCACCCACGGTGCTGTCGATCACCGGATAGGTGTACTCGTCGTCGCCGTACCGTACTACTACCGAGTTGTCGCGTTTGTCGCTCACGTCTTCCCTCACCGACGTAGTGCCTCATCTTCGAGGTGCCCTGACTGTCTCTACCATCCCCCATTTGGCGCAGGAGAGTGCACTGGGGGTCGAGCATTGGGCTAGTTGGCGGCACTCAGTGCCGCCAGCCTGCCTATCCTGCCCCCTTCGCCCCGGTTCCGAAAGCCTCGTGTGACCTTTCCGACTCGTTTGATCGATCAAACCGCCCGATGGGTGTCGGATCGGTCGGGTCGGTCGCGCCGGACCGCGCGGGTCGGTCGGGTCGGTCCTCGGAACCACGTCCGGTGGGGGCGGCGGGCCCGCCGGTCCCCCCGGACAGCCGGAAGTCCAGGGCGGTGCAGCGGCGCCCCGCCGAGATCGTGCGCACCGCCTGGCCCAGGGCCTTGCGGGAGCCCACGAGGACGACGAGCTTCTTGGCGCGCGTCACCGCCGTGTAGAGCAGATTGCGTTGCAGCATCATCCACGCCCCCGTGGTGACGGGGATCACTACGGCTGGATACTCGCTCCCCTGCGAACGGTGGATCGTCACGGCGTAGGCGTGGGCCAGTTCGTCCAGTTCGTCGAAGTCGTACGGCACCTCCTCGTCCTCGTCCGTCAGCACCGTCAGACGCTGTTCGTCGAGGTCGAGCGAGGTCACCACGCCGACGGTGCCGTTGAAGACGCCGCCCGTGCCCTTCTCGTAGTTGTTGCGGATCTGCGTGACCTTGTCACCGACCCGGAAGACCCGGCCGCCGAACCTCTTTTCCGGCAGGTCGGGACGGCCCGGGGTGATCGACTGCTGGAGGAGCGCGTTCAGGTTGCCCGCCCCCGCCGGGCCCCGGTGCATCGGCGCGAGGACCTGGACGTCACGCCGGGCGTCCAAACCGAATTTGGCCGGAATCCGCCGCGCGGCGACGTCGACGGTGAGCCGGCCGGCCTCCTCGGTGTCCTCCTCGGCGAAGAGGAAGAAGTCCGTGAGGCCCTGGGTGACGGGCGGCAGACCGGAGTTGATCCGGTGCGCGTTGGTGACCACCCCGGACTCCTGCGCCTGACGGAAGATCCTGGTCAGCCGTACCGAGGGGACCGGCACGCCGTCGGCCAGCAGATCCCGCAGCACCTCGCCCGCCCCGACGCTGGGCAACTGGTCGACGTCCCCGACGAACAGCAGGTGCGCGCCCGGCGCCACCGCCTTGGCCAGTTTGTTCGCCAGCAGCAGGTCCAGCATCGACGCCTCGTCGACCACCACCAGATCGGCGTCCAGGGGGCGGTCCCGGTCGTAGGAGGCGTCCCCGCCGGGCTTCAGCTCCAGCAGCCGGTGCACCGTCGACGCCTCGGCCCCGGTCAGCTCGGCCAGCCGTTTGGCGGCGCGTCCCGTGGGGGCGGCCAGCACGACCTTCGCCCGCTTGGCGCGGGCCAGCTCCACGATGGACCGGACGGTGAAGGACTTGCCGCAGCCCGGCCCGCCGGTCAGCACGGCCACCTTGCTGGTCAGCGCCAGCCGGACGGCCTGCTCCTGCTCCGGGGCGAGATCGGCGCCCGTCCGGTCCGCGAGCCACGCGAGCGCCTTGTCCCAGGCCACGTCCCGGAAGGCCGGCATCCGGTCGTCCGGCGCGCGCAGCAGGCGCAGCAGCTGCCCGGAGAGGGACAGCTCGGCGCGGTGGAACGGCACCAGGTAGACGGCGGTCACCTCGTCGCCCTCGGGGCCGGGCACCCGCTCGCGCACCACGCCCTCGTCCTCGGCGGCCAGTTGGCCCAGGCAGTCGATGACGAGTCCGGTGTCGACCTGGAGGAGCTTCACCGCGTCCGCGATGAGCCGTTCCTCGGGGAGGAAGCAGTGGCCCTGGTCGGTGGACTGCGACAGCGCGTACTGGAGGCCCGCCTTCACCCGTTCGGGGCTGTCGTGCGGGATGCCGACGGACTGGGCGATCCGGTCGGCGGTGAGGAACCCGATGCCCCACACGTCGGCGGCGAGCCGGTAGGGCTCCTCCTTCACCACGGCGATCGAGTCGTCGCCGTACTTCTTGTAGATGCGCACCGCGATGGACGTGGACACCTCGACGCTCTGGAGGAACAGCATCACCTCTTTGATGGCCTTCTGTTCCTCCCAGGCCGCGGCGATCTTCCTGGTGCGCTTGGGGCCCAGCCCGGGCACCTCCACCAGCCGCTCGGGCTCCTCCTCGATGATCCTCAGGGTGTCCACCCCGAAGTGCCGGGTGATGCGGTCGGCGAAGACCGGGCCGATGCCCTTGACCAGCCCGGAGCCCAGATAGCGGCGGATGCCCTGCACGGTGGCCGGCAGCACGGTCGTGTAGTCGTCGACGTGGAACTGCTTGCCGTACTGCGCGTGGGACCCCCAGCGGCCCCGCATCCGCAGGGACTCCCCCACCTGGGCGCCCAGCAGCGCGCCCACCACCGTCAGCAGGTCACCGCTCCCCCGGCCGGTGTCCACCCGGGCGACGGTGTAGCCGTTCTCCTCGTTGGCGTACGTGATCCGTTCGAGGACCCCCTCGACCTCCGCGGGATTCACCATGCCCCGACGCTACACGCGCGGTCTGACAGCCCCGCGCGACCGTCCTCCCCCTCTCCCCCTCTCGTCCTGTGCTCCGCTCGGTTCCTCCGGTCGCCGTGTACGGGCGCGGGGGCGGACGGGCGGCAGGGCACCGGTCCTACGGCCGGGGGGCGGCGTGCGTGAGGTAGCGGTCCACCGTCTCCGCCAGGACCTCGCGTCCGTCCCGCGCCCACAGGGCGTCGCTGAACAGCTCGACCTCCACGGGGCCGGTGTACCCGGCGGCGTCCACGCGCGCGTGCCACCCGCGCAGGTCCACGACCCCGTCGCCCAGCTGACCGCGTCCGGTGAGGACCCCCTCGGGCAGCGGGGTGACCCAGTCCGCGAGCTGGAAGGCGTGGATCCGGCCCGCCGCCCCCGCGCGGTCGACCAGCGCGGGCGCCCGGTCGTCCCACCACACGTGGTACGTGTCCACGCAGACGCCGACCCGGTCGGCGGGGAACGGCTCCACGAGGTCGAGCGCCTGTTCCAGGGTGGAGACCACGCACCGGTCCGACGCGAACACCGGGTGCAGCGGTTCGACGGCGAGCCGCACCCCGTGGTCGGCGGCGTAGGGCGCGAGGACGGTCAGCGCGTCGGCCACCCGGCCCCGGGCGGCCGTCAGGTCCCGTTCCCCGGGCGGCAGTCCGCCGCAGACCAGGACGAGGGTGTCGGTGCCCAGCGCGGCGGCCTCGCGGACGGCGGCCCGGTTGTCGTCCAGTGCGGCGGACCGTTCGGGGCCGCCGGTCGCCGTGAGGAAGCCGCCCCGGCACAGCGTGCTGACGGTGAGCCCGGCGGCACGCACCAGCCGGGCGGCGGACGCCACGCCGTGGGCGCGCACCGGCTCCCGCCACAGGCCGACCGCGCCCACGCCGGACGCGGCGCAGGCGTCGGCCAGTTCGGGCAGCGTCAGCCCCCTGACGGTCATCTGGTTGACGCTCAGCCGGGCCGGGGGGCGGTCCGCGGCCGCCCGGTGCGCGGCGGGTGCGTGTGGTGCGGGCGTTTCCGGCGCGGGCGCGTGCGGCTCGGGCGGCGCGGGCGCGTGCGGCTCGGGGCTCTGGGCGGCCGTACGCGGGCCCCGGGGGTCGTGCCCGGGCTCCGGGGCCCCGGCGGCGGCCGGGGTCACCGGTCCACCCCGTGGAGGGCCAGCAGGGACCGCATCCGGTGGGCGGCGCGGCCCGGATCGGGGAAGAGGCCGAGCCCGTCCGCGAGTTCGTAGGCGCGGGCCAGGTGCGGCAGGGGGCGGGCCGACTGGAGGCCGCCGACCATGGTGAAGTGCGTCTGGTGTCCGGCGAGCCAGGCCAGGAACACCACACCGGTCTTGTAGTGGCGGGTCGGCGCGCCGAACAGGTGCCGGGCCAGCGGCACGGTCGGGTCCAGGACCGCCCGGAAGGCGGCGGTGCCGTCCGGGGCGGCCGGGCCGTCCGGGGCGGCGACCGGGCTTCCGGTGGCTGCGGGGCTTCCCGCGCCGGTGGGGGCTCCCGCTCGGGCGGGGGCCAGGGGGCGGGCGGGAGCCTGGGGGTCGGCAGGACCTGCGGGGCCCGCCGTGTCGGCGTCCAGAAGGCGCAGGGCCCGGGCGGCGATCGGGGCGAGCGGGTCGAGGACGCCCAGCAGCGCGTCACTGGCGTGCCGCCCGTCGCCCGCGACGAGTTCCGGGTAGTGGAAGTCGTCGCCCGTGTAGCAGCGCACCCCTTCGGGCAGACGGCGGCGCAGCTCCACCTCGCGGTCCGCGTCCAGCAGGGAGACCTTCACCCCGTCGACCTTCCCGGGGTGCGCCGCGATCACGTCGAGGAGGACGTCCGTCGCCGCGTCCGGGTCGTCGGACCCCCAGTAGCCCGCCAGTGCCGGATCGAACACGGCCCCCAGCCAGTGCAGCACCACCGGCCGGGCCGTCTGGCGCAGCAACTCCCCGTAGAGGGCCCGGTAGTCGTCCGGGCCGGACGCGACGGCGGCCAGCGCGCGGGAGGCCAGGAGCACGGCGCCCGCGCCCGTCTCCTCGACCACCGCCAACTGCTCTTCGTAGGCGGCGCGGACCGCGGCGAGCGTGGCCGGTGCGGTGAGCTGGTCGGTGCCCGCCCCGCAGACGATCCGGCCGCCCACCGCCCGCGCCTCGGCCGCCGAGCGGCGGATCAGCCCGGCCGCGGCCGTCCAGTCGAGGCCCGCGCCGCGCTGCGCGGTGTCCATGGCTTCCGCGACGCCCAGACCGTGGGCCCACAGATGACGGCGGAAGGCGAGGGTCGCGTCCCAGTCGACGGCGGCCGGGCCGTCCCCGCACCCGGCCGCCAGGGGGTCGGCGACCACGTGCGCCGCCGCGAACACCACCCGTGAGACGAAGGGTTCGGGGGAGGGCCCGGACGGCGTTCCCGCCCCGCCGGACGACGGGCACGCGCGCGGGGCACCCGGCCCGTACGGGTACGGGACGCCCAGCGTGGACGGGACGCCCGGCGTGGACAGGGCACCCGGCTCGTGCGGGCGGAGGGTCCCGTCGGCGGCGGGCAGCCACAGGGTCACGGCGTCAGCTCCGGGACCTCGACGCGTCGGCCCTCGGCGGCCGACAGCAAGCCCAGTTCGGCGAGTTGCACTCCGCGCGCGCCCGCCACGAGGTCCCAGGCGTAGGGGGTGTCCAGGGCGACGTGCCGCAGGAACAGTTCCCACTGCGCCGCGAAGCCGTTGCCGTACTCCTCCTCGTCGGGCACCTCCCGCCAGCCGTCCCGGAACGCGTGCGTGACGGGCAGGTCCGGGTCCCACACGGGCCGGGGCGTGCGCGTGCGGTGCTGTGCCCGGCAGCCGCGCAGTCCGGCCACCGCCGAGCCCTCGGTGCCGTCCACCTGGAACTCGACCAGTTCGTCCCGGTGGACCCGGACCGCCCAGGAGGAGTTGATCTGGGCGACGGCGCCGCCGTCGAGTTCGAAGATCCCGTACGCGGCGTCCTCGGCGGTCGCCCCGTAGGGCTCGCCCCGCTCGTCCCAGCGGCGCGGTACGTGCGTCGCGGTCAGCACCTGGACGGAACGCACCCGGCCGAACAGTCCATGGAGCACGTACTCCCAGTGCGGGAACATGTCGAGGACGATGCCGCCGCCGTCCTCGGCCCGGTAGTTCCAGGAGGGGCGCTGGGCGGGTTCCCGGTCGCCTTCGGAGACCCAGTAGCCGAACTCTCCCCGCACCGAAAGGATCCGGCCGAAGAAACCCTCCTCCACGAGGCGCGCGAGTTTCCGCAACCCGGGCAGAAAGAGCTTGTCCTGCACCACCCCGTGCTTGACGCCCGCCACGCGCGCGAGGCGGGCCAGTTCCAGCGCCTCGCGCAGGGTGGGCGCGGTGGGCTTCTCCACGTAGACGTGCTTCCCGGCGGCGATGGCGCGCTTCAGCGCGGGCACCCGCGCGGAGGTGATCTGCGCGTCGAAGTAGACGCTCACGGAGTCGTCCGCGAGGACCGCGTCCAGGTCGGTGGAGACGGCGTCCGGGTCGAGTCCGTGCTCCTCGGCCAGGGCGCGCAGCGCAGGGGCACCGCGGCCGACGAGCACCGGCTCCGGCCACAGCGCCGTGCCGTCCCCGAGGGGCACCCCGCCCCGCGCGCGGATCGCCAGGATCGAGCGGACCAGGTGCTGTCGGCGCCCCATCCGTCCGGTCACGCCGTTCATCGCGATGCGTACCGTCCTGGCCGTCATCGACTTCCTCCCTCGCCCGTCACGGGCCGCTCACGGTCGGTCACCTCGAACGGTAAGCGCTTTCCCTCCACGCGTCACCGGCCCACGGCGCGATCCCGCTCCCTCCGGTCGGCCGGGGCGGCCTCCGGTGAGGGGTTCCGCACACCCGCCCCACAGGGTTCCCCGGCCACCCGGCGGGCGGGCCCCGACCCGGCTAGGGTCCGGACTCGGACGCACCTATGGGAAGCCGCCCCGGGAGCACGGGACGGACCGCCGACGGACCGGAGGACGAGCGGATGACGGCGACACTGGCTGACGTGGCGGCCCGGGCGAAGGTCTCCCCCGCCACCGTCTCCCGGGTGCTGAACGGCAACTACCCCGTCGCGGCGGGCACCAGACAGCGGGTCCTGCGGGCCGTGGAGGAGCTGGACTACGTCCTCAACGGTCCGGCGAGCGCCCTCGCCGCCGCCACCTCCGACCTCGTCGGCGTCCTCGTCAACGACATCGCCGACCCGTTCTTCGGGATCATGGCCGGGGCCGTGCAGTCCGAGATCACCGGTCCGGGAGGCCGCGCCGGGGGCGAACGGCTGGCCGTGGTGTGCAACACCGGAGGGTCGCCCGAACGCGAACTCACCTATCTGACGCTGCTCCAGCGCCAGCGGGCCGCCGCCGTGGTCCTCCTCGGCGGCACGGTGGACGACCCCGGACACACCGAGGCGATGAGCGCCAAGCTGCGACGGCTCGCGGAGGCGGGCACCCGGGTGGTGCTGTGCGGACGGCCCCCGGTGCCCGGCACCGACGCGATCGCCCTGACCTTCGACAACGCCGGGGGCGGACGGTTGCTGACGGAGCATCTGGTGGCGCTGGGCCATCGGCGGATCGGGTACATCGCGGGGCCCCCGGGCCGCACCACGACGGCCGAGCGGCTGGCGGGGCACCGGGCGGGACTGGCGGGGGCGGAACGCGCGGAGGCGGAGGCGGGGACGCCGGGACTGACGGGGATGGCCAGGGCGGCCGGGGCGGCCGGAGTGACCGGAGTGGCCAGAGTGGCCGGAGTGGTGCTCGCGGGGACGGGCGGGGCTTCGGGCGGGAGCGGGCGCGGAGCGCCGGGCGGAGGAGCGGGAGCGGGAGCGGGTGGAGCGTCGGGCGAGGGCGCGGGCGCGGGATCCGATCCGTTGGTGGTGCACGGGATGTACGACCGGCAGTCCGGGTACGACGGCGCGGTCGAGCTGCTGCGGCGGGACCCCGGACTGACGGCCCTCGTCGCGGCCAACGACACCGTCGCGCTCGGCGCCTGCGCCGCGCTGCGGGACCAGGGACTGCGGATTCCTCGGGACGTCTCGGTGGCGGGCTTCGACGACCTCCCTTTCAGCGTGGACGCCGTGCCCGCCCTGACGACGGTACGGCTCCCGCTGTTCGAGGCGGGGGCGCGGGCGGGGCGCATAGCGATGGGCCGGGAGGACCCGCCCCCGGGCGGGATCGCCAAGGTCCGGGGGGAGTTGATGGTGCGGGGGTCGACGGGCGCGCCGCCGCCCCTGGGGTGAGCCGCCTCCCTCCCCTTGGCTCCTTTCCCTTCTCCGGTCACTCGCGCCTCCCCCTCCTCCCCCTCCTCCCCCGTTCTCCACTCCGGCCTTCCCCTCCTGCCTTCCACTCGTGTGAGTGAAAGGCGTATCCGCCTTGCCGGAGTTATCCACAGGCCGTTGTCCACAGGGGTTGCATCACCCCCCGGACTCGGCAGACTTGATCCCAGTCGAGAGATCCGGGAGCCGGTCATGCCGACCACCACCTCACTCCGTCCCCCCTGCCTGTTCCGTCCGTCCTGCCCGTCCCGCCCGTCCCGCCATGACGGCGTCCGTACGCACGCCTCCGGACACGGGCACGAGTACGGGTACGGGTACGGACAGGGACGTGGGCATGAGTACGGCCTGGGGCGAGGGGCGATACGGGTGGTCCCGGCGCTCAGCGGTCCCACCGGCACCAGCACGGGAACCGGCGGGGGCGCGGACACGGGACTGATACCGGGAGCCTCGGAGGCCGGGGCGGTGGCCGCTGGCGGGGTGCCGCCCCGGACCCCGGGTCCCATCGGGGGCCGGGAGTAGGGTCGCGGCCATGCGACTGGCCTTCTCCACGCTCGGGGTGCCGGGCCTGCCGATCCCCGAAGTCATCGGACTCGCCACCGCGCACGGCTACGACGGTGTCGAACTCCGGGCCCACCCCGAGGAACCCGTGCATCCGGGGCTGACGGCGGGTGAACGGTCCACGGTCGCCGCCGGTTTCGCGGACGGGGGCGTGACGGTCCTGGGCGTCGCCGGATACGCGCGGATGGCGGCACCCGGCGACGACGGTCCCGTGCTGGAGGAGGTGCGGGGGCTGCTGTCCCTCGCCGCAGACCTGGGCGCGCCCTACGTCAGGGTCTTCCCCGGAGCGGGTTCCGGGCTGGGACCGGCCGCCGCCGAGGCGGCGGAGACGGCCGCCGTCCGGCGGCTGGAGACGGCCGCCACGTGGGCGGCCGACCTCGGAGTCCGGGTGCTGTTGGAGACCCATGACTCACACCGCACGGGTGCGGCGGCCTCCCGGGTGGTGGAACGGGTCGGGCACCCCGCCGCGGGGGTGCTGTGGGACGTCCTCCATCCGTGGCTGGCTGGGGAGGAACCGGCCGCGACCCGTGCGGCGGTCGGCCCGTACCTCGGCTACGTCCAAGTGAAGGACGTACGGTCCGCCGAGGACACGACCCCGGTCGGGCTCGGTGCGGGAACCCTGCCGTTGGCCGGGTGCCTGGAGGCGCTCACCCGGGAGGGATGGGACGGGTGGGTGTGCTGGGAGTACGAGAAGCGGTGGTACGAGCGGGCGGCGCCGCTGCCGGACCGGTTGGCGGCGGGCCGGAGGTACCTGCGGGGGCTGCTGGACGGGGCGGCCGGATAGCCGATCCGTCCGGGGCCTCGTCCGGGAGGGGCCCGGAGGAGGAGCCCCGCGCGCCAGGGGAGGAACGAGCGGGTGGAGGGGCTGCGGACACGGACTCCGGGCCCGGCGTCCCGGTCGCCGCCCGGCTGGGGGCGAACGAGGTGGCGGCGACTCCGGCCACCAGGAGCACGGCGGCGCACCAGCGCAGGGCGCTGACCGACTCGCCCAGGAAGAGGGCGGCCGAGGACATCCCGAAGACGGGGACGAGAAGGGTGAAGGGCGCCACGGTGGACGCGGGGTAGCGGCGCAGCAGCCAGCCCCAGGCACCGAAGCCGAAGTTCGTGCTGACCCAGGCGATGAAGAGGAGGGCGCAGACGCCCGTCCAGTCCAGCGAGCGCAGCGCCTCGAACCCGGCTGACGGACCCTCGAAGAGGAGGGAGAGCAGATACAGGGGCAGCACCGGGACGAGGCTGACCCAGACGATGAAGTTGAAGGCGTCCGGCGGCGCGGCCTTGCGGGTGAGGACGTTCGAGACGCCCCAGCCCGCGGCGGCGGCGACCACCAGGGTGAAGCCGAGCAGCGGTCCCGATCCGCCTTCGTCGACGGCGGCGAGACCGACACCGGCGAGCGCCACCACCATGCCCGCCGTGCGCAGCGGTCCGGGACGCTCGCGCAGCACGACGGCGGCGAAGACCGCCGTGAAGACGGCCTGCACCTGGAGGACCAGTGAGGTCAGCCCGGCGGGCATGCCCTGGTGCATGCCGACGAAGACCAGACCGAACTTCATCACGCCCAGGGCCATGCCCACCGCGATGATCCACTTCCAGGCGACCTTGGGCCGCCCCACCAGGAAGACCGCGGGTACGGCGGCCACGAGGAAGCGGAGCGCGGCGAACAGCAGCGGAGGGAACTGTGAGAGGCCGAAGTCGATGACGACGAAATTGCCGCCCCAGATGGCGGCCACCAGGACCGCGAGACCGATGTGCGCGAGTCGCATGCGACGAGCATCACCGGTGACGACAGTGAAGCACTAGCGATGATTACTGCATGCTTGGATTAAGCAGTACTTAATCCAATGCGATCAGGGATCCGGACAGGACGGAACCTGGCCGAGTCCGGGGCATGGGGCATGGGGCGTCGGGACATCGCGGCATCGGGGAGAAAGGCAAGGGCCGGAGTCGAATGCTGGATCTTCAGAGAATGCGTGCCCTGTACGCGGTGTCCGTGCACGGATCGGTGCAGGCGGCGGCGACCTCACTCGGCTTCACGGCGTCGGCCGTCTCCCAGCAGATCACCAAACTGGAGCGGGAGACACGCACCGTCCTGCTGGAGCGGCACGGCAGAGGAGTGCGGCTCACCGATGACGCGCACCAGCTGGTGGAAGCGGCACGGGAACTGCTGACGATCGTGGAACGCGTCGAGACCGACCTGGAGGAGCGCAAGGGCATACCGACGGGCCCCCTCTCGATCGCCGCGTTCGCCTCGGCCGCGCGCGGACTGATGCCGGGGGTCCTCGCGGACCTGGCGGCACGCCATCCGGAGCTGGACACCCGGCTGTCGGAAGTGGACCCGCACATATCGGTGGACCTCGTCACGAAGGGAGTGGTGGACATGGCGATAGCCCATGGCTGGGACATCTCCCCGCTTCCCTCGCCGCCCGGCGTGGAGCAGGTCAGGATCGGGGACGACCTGTGCGATCTACTGGTCCCCCGAGGGCACCGGTTCGCGGGACGGAAAGCCGTGCGCAGGGAGGAGTTCGGCGGGGAGCGGTGGGTGTGCCAGCCGCCCGGGCGGGTGTGCCACGACTGGTTGATGCGGACGCTGCGGACCGCTGGCATCGAACCGGACGTCGCGCACTACGCCGACGAGAATCCGACCCTGATCGCGCTGGTCGAGGCCGGGCTGGGCATCGCGCTCATCCCCCGGCTCGGGAGGGGCCCGCTCCCCGAGGGAGTGGTGTCCGTCCTGCTGGACCCCGTCCCCGTGCGGCATCTGTACGCCTTGTGGCGCACCGGCGCGGCCCGGCGGCCCGCCATCGCCGAAACGGTCAGGAGCCTGCACGCCCACTGGCCACGCGCGGCGGAGGGCGCTCACCACAGCGGGAGGTGAGGGAGGGAGAGGAGGGGAAGGGAAGGGAGGGGGCCGGGGGGAGGGGGCGGGGGGGGAGGCCCCCCGGCTGTTACGTCTCCACATCTTTCGCCCGCCTTCGTCGCAGTCCCGACCCCGGCCCGGCCCGGCCCAATTCCAGCCCCCCTTTCCTCCCCGCTACCCACTCCCCGCCCCTCCGCCCCTCCCCGACACGTCCCGCCTCCCCCGCGAAGCCGGGTTCAAGGGCTACCGTCTGAACATCCGATTTCCATAAGTTTCGGGCGATTACTCCACTCGCCCATCGGAGGCGGTGAGGCGTGGAGTCGGCATCGGCGTCGCTCATGTGACGCGCTCCGTGGGCTCCCCGTCGCACCGCTACGGAAGGAGCCCGTGTGTCCCACCCCCACCCGGACCCGGCCCGGCGGGACCTGCCCCACCCGGACCCGGCCCACCCGGGCACGGCCCACCCGGGCACGGCCCACCCGGGCACGTCGCACCCGGGCGCGTCGCACCCGGCCCACGGTCCGGCACCCGCCCCCCGGGAGCGGTCCCGCTCCCAGACGCGGCACCACCAGCCCCGGAGCGAGCCCCAGCCCTCCTCACACCCCCGCCCTCTCCCCCGTCGCACGGTCCTCGCCGCCTCGGCTGCCGTGGCCGGTGCGGCGGCGGCATTCACCGTCGCGGGTGGCGGTCTCGCCCCCGCGCGAGCCGCCCAAACACGGACCGCCCGGCCGCCGGCCTCCGCGCAGCGTCCCGCACCGGCACCCGCACCGGCTGGGCGTGTCGCACCGGCCTCGGCGACGGCCGGCACCGCCTCGTCACCCGGCGCGCTCCCCCCACCCCACGAAGAGCGCCTACGCGGTCTGCTCGACCGGATGACGCCGGAGGAGAAGGTCGGCCAGCTCTTCGTCAGCCGGGTGTACGGGCACTCGGCGACGGCGCCCGATCCGTCGGACGCTGCGGCCAACCTGCGGGAGCTGGGGGTACGGACGGCGGCCGAATTGGTGGCGAAGTACCACGTCGGGGGGATCATCTACTTCACCTGGGCGGGCAACACCCGTGAGCCACGACAGATCGCCGCGCTCTCGAACGGCGTCCAGCGGGCCGCCCTCAGCGGGGGAGCCCCGGTGCCGGTGCTGATCTCCACCGACCAGGAGCACGGGGTGGTGTGCCGGGTGGGGCGCCCGGCGACGCTGTTCCCCGGGGCGATGGCGGTCGGGGCGATGACGCTGGGAGCGGGCGGTTCGGTCACCGGCGCCCGGGAGCTGGGCCGGATCGCGGGGGCGGAGCTGGCGGCACTGGGCATCCGTCAGAACTACTCCCCCGTCGCCGATGTGAACATCGATCCCGCGAACCCCGTGATCGGGGTGCGGTCCTTCGGGGCCGACCCGGAGGCGGTGGCCGCGCTGGTGGCGGCCGAGGTGCGCGGGTACCAGGGGTCGGGGGTGGTCGCCACCGCGAAGCACTTCCCCGGGCACGGGGACACCCGGGTCGACAGCCACACCGGGCTGCCGGAGATCGACCACTCGCGGGCGGAGTGGGAGCGGCTCGACGCGCCCCCGTTCCGGGCGGCGATCAGGGCGGGGGTGGACTCGGTGATGACGGCGCACATCAGGTTCCCGGCGCTGGACCCGTCCGGGGTCCCCGCGACCCTGTCCCGTCCGATCCTGACCGGCATCCTCCGCGAGGAGCTGGGCTTCCAGGGAGTGATCGTCACGGACTCGCTGGCGATGCAGGGGGTGCGGGAGACGTACGGGGACGACCGGGTGCCGGTGCTGGCCCTGCTGGCGGGGGCCGACCAGTTGCTGAACCCGCCGAGCCTCGCGACCGCGTTCACCTCGGTGCTGGCCGCGGTACGCGACGGGGAGATCGACGGGGAGCGGCTGGACGCCTCGGTGCTGCGGGTGCTGCGGCTCAAGTGGCGGCGGGGGCTGTTCCACCGGCCCTGTGTCCCGGAGCGGGAGGTGGGGCGGGTGGTCGGCGCGGCGGCGCACCGGGCGGCGGCGGACCGGATCGCGGAGCGGTCGACGACGCTGCTGGCCGACGCGGCGCGGCTGCTTCCGCTGCCGCGCCGGAACTTCGGGAACCTGCTGGTCGTCGGGGCGGACCCGGTGTCGTCCTCGGGCACCACGGATCCGCCGACCTCGGTACTGGCGGCGGCGCTCGGGGAGCTGGGCTTCGCCGCGACCGCCCTGTCGACCGGCGGGGCGCCCTCGCCGGAGCGGATCGCCTCGGCGGTGGCGGCGGCGCGCGGCAGGGACGCGGTGCTGGTGACCACGTACAACGTGGCGACCGGTGCGGCGCAGCGGGCGCTGGTGCGGGAGTTGGCGGCGACGGGGGTGCCGGTGGTGGTGGTCGCGCTGCGCGATCCGTACGACGTGGCGTGGCTGCCGGAGGCAGACGCGGTGCTCGCCGTGTACTCCTGGGGCGAGGCGGAACTGCGGGCCGCGGCACGGGTGGTGGCGGGACGGGCCCGCCCCCGGGGACGGCTTCCGGTTCCGGTCACCGTGGCGGGTGACCCGCGCCGGGTGCTGTTCCCCCGGGGTCACGGGCTGACCTACCGCTGATCGCCCGGAGGGACCGGACGCCCCGGACGGGCCACCCGACCGGCGTGACCGGACTCCCCACGACCCCACGGCTCCACAGCACACGCCCCCACGGCACACGGCTCCACAGCCCCACGGCCGACGACCGACGGCCACTCGGCCATGGGCGGATACAAGCCGGTGAACGGTACAGGGCCGTCGGCGGCAGGGGTCCGTAGGCGGTGCGTAGCCGTGAGCGGCACACGGCCGTGGACAGTACCCGGCGGTGAGCGGCGCGCGGCCATGGACGGTACCCGGCGGCGGGCGGTACGTGCGGCGGCGGTACGGGGCAGCGGGCGGCACCCGACCGGAAAGCCGGAACCCCGGCCCCGTGCCGGACGGAAGACCGTGCGGACGGGGCCGGGGCCCGGGGTAGAGCGAGGGTGTTACGGCCGCAGGGTGGGCTGCTGGAGCGTGGCGCCCTGGCGGTCGAGCCCGCGGTGGTACGGGGCGAGCGGGGCGACCTCGCGGTCGGGGGCGTTCGCCGCGGCGGTGGCCGCGGAGGTGAGCCCGGCCCAGCTCAGGATGCGCTCGGTGGCCTTGGCCCGCTCGTGTTCGACGAGTCCGGCCACGTTGGCGCCGTGGTTGGCGCCGGGCGCGGTGAAGACGTACGAGTCACGGGCGCCCTTGCCGAGGCGGAAGGGCTCGGCCGCCCACGGGTCGTTCTCGCCGTTGACGTAGAGCATCCGGGTGGCGTTGTGGCGGACCCAGCGGTCGACGTCGCGCATGGCGTCGTCCTCGAACTCCATCGGGATGGAGCGGGGGACGAAGTTCCGCGGCGGCTGGTAGCCGTAGCGGGACAGGTCGCCGAGCCAGGGCTGGCGGACGGTGGGACCGCCCAGTTCGGTGCCGGCCTGGTAGTAGTACGGGGTGTAGGGCTCCAGGCCCTGGTCCGTGTAGGAGGCCCAGCCGACGATGGCGTCGACGTAGTCGAAGAGCGCCTGGTCGGTGACGGTGGCGGCGTCGGGGACGTTGGCGCAGTCGGCCTCGTCCTGGTACTGCCAGAAGCCCCACACCAGGTCGAGGACGACGCCCTCGAACGCCTTGTCGATGTCGCCGGTGGTGGTGAAGGTGCGGTTCCCGGAGGCGGCGAGCGCGGCGTACTTCTCGGTCAGCGCCTCGCGCCGGACCAGGGCTTCCCGCTGGACGGCGCCGAGCTTGGCGCGGCACTCGGGGGTGCCGACGTTGGCGAGGAACCGGTCGTAGCGCGAGTCCTCCCGGTTGTTGACGTCGTTGGGGGCGACGTACGCGACGACGCCGTCCATGTCACGGGGGTAGAAGCGCTCGTAGTACGTGGCGGTCATGCCGCCCTTGGAGCCACCGGTGGCGATCCAGTTCTTCGAGTAGATCGGCTTGAGGGCCTGGAAGATCCGGTGCTGGTCGGTGGCGGCCTGCCAGATGGTCAGCTTGGACCAGTCGGCGGGGGCGGGGCGGGACGGTGTGAAGAACCGGTACTCCATGGAGACCTGGTTGCCGTCGATGATGCGGGTGGGTTCGCTGCGGCCCGCGTTGGTGGACACGTGGTAGCCACTGGTGTGGAAGACCGTGGGGCGGGCGGTGTCCTTGTGCAGCACGGTGAGGCGCTGCTGGAAGGTCCCCTTGGAGGGGCGCCGGTGATCGACCGGCTGGGTGTAGTTGAGGACGAAGTACCGGTAGCCGGTGACCTGTCGTTCCTGGATGAGGCTCATGCCCGGAATCGCGAGAAGCCGGTCCTTGATGTCGGCCGGTTCCGTCCGGGTGGCGGCGGTGGCCGCGCCTGCTGTACTCAGGGTGCCTATGAGCACCACGAGCGACAGCAGCCATCTGAGCGCCTTGGTCATGCGTTCTCCCCTGGGTCTGCTGGTGCCTGCGCGAACCTAGCGGAGCATGGCCCGCCGCACTAGGGTTCCGCGTGCGAACGTGGCCGGTCCTGAGGGGGAAAGACACGAAAGAACCGCCTTTTGAGCGGGTTGGCGGAGCGTCAGGGAGGCTTCGCCTTCGCCAAGGGCTGTCCCCCTCCGGTGGGCTGGTCTCCCCCGGCGGGACGGTTCACGCCCGGCGGACGGGGTCCCGCCGACACCCCCGGCACCCCGGGGGCGGGGACGGGGTCAGGCCGGGAAGAGGGGCGGACCGGGTCAGCAGAACAGCCATCCGCTGCGCCGGTGGTGGCCTCCGATGGAGCCCGCCGCGCGGACGCAGCGCTGTCCCGCGTAGACGGTGACGGGGAGGGTCCGGCTCCGGTGGCGGCCCTGTTTGACGACTTCCCGGGCGCCACGCGCCTGGAGGCCGACGCTCATGGTGCGGAGGGGGCCGGAGCGGTGGGCGACGGTGAAGGCGCACACCCAGCGGGAGTTCTTGTGGACGACGACCTTCCCGCCCGGCAGGGTGACGGTGCGCACCACCTGTCCGGGGCAGGGCGGGGCGGCCTCGGCGGGGGTGACGGCGGGTCCGGCGAAGGTGAGCAGGGCGGCGACCGTCACGACGACGGCGGTCAGCGCTCCGTACCGCGTTCCCGCCCCTCGTGGCCGGGCGCGTCCAGGGTTGCCGCCGTCGCTCACACCGTTCCTCCCCCGTGCCCGTACCGGACCGACGTCCGCGTCCTGCTTAGGGACGCCCGTGGTGCCCGTCCGGTTGCGGGTGTCCCCCGTTCGGCGGGCGGGTGTCCGGGGCCCGTCCCTGGTGGGCGGGCCCCGGTGGTCAGCCGGTGCCGACGCCGAGGGCGGTGCTCGGGTTCCCGTCCTCCCCGCCGCCGGGCTCTCCCCGTCCGGGGCCGTGGCCGGGGTCGCCGTCGCGGGGTCCGTCGGCGGGTCCGTCGCCGGGTTCGTCGGCGCCCACGAAGGTGCGCCACAGCCGGGCGTAGCGGCCGTCGCGGGCGAGGAGTTCGGCGTGGGTGCCGTCCTCGGCGACCCGTCCGTGGTCCATGACGACGACGCGGTCGGCGCGGGCGGCGGTGGTGAGCCGGTGGGCGACGACGAGGGTGGTGCGGCGTCCGGCGACCCGGTCGGTGGCCTGGTTGACCTGGGCTTCGGTGGCGAGGTCCAGGGCGGCGGTGGCCTCGTCGAGCAGGAGGATGTCCGGGTCGACGAGTTCGGCGCGGGCGAGGGCGATGAGCTGGCGCTGTCCGGCGGAGAGGTTGCGGCCTCGTTCGGCGACCTCGTGGAGGTAGCCGCCGTCGAGGGTGGCGATCATCTCGTGGGCGCCGACCGCCCGTGCGGCGGCCTCGACCTGGGCGTCGGTGGCGTCGGGCCGTCCGTAGGCGATGGCGTCCCGGACGGTGCCGGGGAAGAGGTACGCCTCCTGGGGGACGACGCCGAGGCGGTGCCGGTAGGCGGTGAGGTCGAGGGAGCGCAGGTCGGTGCCGTCGACGGTGACGCGTCCGGCGGTGGGGTCGTAGAACCGGGCGACCAGTTTGACGAGGGTGGACTTCCCGGCGCCGGTCTCGCCGACGAAGGCGACGGTCTGTCCGGCGGGGATCCGCAGGTCCACCTCGCTGAGCGCGGCCTCCTTGGGGGCGGGCGCGTCCGGGGCGTTCCCGGTAGCCGCCGCTCCTGACGGGGCGCTCCCGGACGGTCCGGGCGGGGTCGTCCCGGCCGCGGACCGTCCGTCCGGCGCGGGCCCGGTCGTCCCGGCTCCGTCCGGCCCGGTCCCGTCCGGCCCGTGCGGGTCGGCCTCCGCCCCGTACGCGAACCGGACGTCCTCGAAGGCGATGTCCCCGTGCAGGGACCCCACCGGGAGGGGCCGGGCGGCGGGGCGGGTGGAGGTGGGTTCGCGCAGGAGTTCCTGGATGCGGCCGAGGGAGACGGTGGCCTGCTGGTAGCCGTCGAAGACCTGGGAGAGCTGCTGGACGGGGGCGAAGAACAGGTCGATGTAGAGCAGGTAGGCGACCAGGGCGCCGGTGGTGAGCGTGGCGGCGGCGACCCGTTCGGCGCCGACGACGAGGACGGCGACGACCGCGACGGACGCCAGGAGCTGCACGAACGGGAAGTACACGGAGATCAGCCACTGGCCCCGGACGCGGGCGGCCCGGTAGTCGGCACTGCGGGCGGCGAACCGCTTCCGTCCGTCGTCCTCGCGGCGGAACGCCTGGACGATCCGCAGTCCGGCGACGCTCTCCTGGAGTTCGGAGTTGACCACCGACACCCGTTCCCGGGCGAGTTCGTAGGCGAGCACGCTCCGCTTGCGGAAGTAGTAGGTGGCGACGGCGAGGAGCGGGAGGGAGGCGAAGACGACCAGGGCGAGCTGGAGGTCGAGGACGACGAGGGCGACCATGATGCCGAAGAAGGTGACGACGGAGACGAAGGCGGTGACCAGCCCGGTCTGGAGGAACGTGGACAGGGCGTCGACGTCGGTGGTCATCCGGGTCATGATCCGCCCGGTCAGTTCGCGTTCGTAGTAGTCGAGGCCGAGCCGCTGGAGCTGGGCGAAGATCTTCAGTCGCAGGGTGTAGAGGATGCGTTCGCCGGTGCGGCCGGTCATCCGGATCCCGGCGTGCTGGGCGGCCCACTGGGCGAGGACGGCGACGAGGCCGAGGAGGGACGCGGCCCACACCGCGCCGAGGGCGGCCTCGGTGACGCCGGAGTCGATGCCGTGCCGGATGAGGACGGGGATCATCAGTCCGGCTCCGGCGTCGACGGCGACCAGGCCGAGGGCGAGGGCGAGCGGGGCCCAGAAGCCGCGCAGCAGCCGTTTCAGTCCGTAGGAGTCCTCGGGCAGCACGGCCCGGGCCTCGTCGACGCCGGGTTCGTCGGTGGCCGGGGGCAGTGCCTCGACCTGGGCGAGGAGTTCGGGGGTGGCGGGGGTTCCGGCGAGGCCGTCGTCGCCCTTGGGAACGCGGTCGCCGGTCCACAGATGGGGGGTGATGCCGCGTTCGGCGTCGTACTGGGCGTCGAGTTCGGCGCGCAGCGCGGCCCCGTCGGGGCCTTCGGGGCCGTCCGGGCCGGGGGCCCCGACGGGGAGGTGGCCGGGGGAGACCGCGCCGAGTTCGTCGGGGTCGGTGAGGAGCCGTCGGTAGAGGGCGGAGCGGGCGGTGAGTTCGTCGTGGGTGCCGAGGTCGGTGAGGCGGCCCCGGTCCAGGACGGCGATGCGGTCGGCGAGGTTCAGGGTGGAGCGGCGGTGGGCGATGAGGAGGGTGGTGCGGCCGGCCATGACCTGGCGCAGCGCTTCGTGGATCTCGTGTTCGACGCGGGCGTCGACGGCGGAGGTGGCGTCGTCGAGGACGAGCAGCCGGGGGTCGGTGAGGAGGGCGCGGGCGAGGGCGAGGCGCTGGCGCTGGCCGCCGGAGAGGGTGAGGCCCTGTTCGCCGACCTTGGTGGCGTAGCCGTCGGGGAGTTCGTCGATGAAGCGGTGGGCGTGGGCGGCGCGGGCGGCGGTCTCGATCTGTTCGTCGGTGGCGTCGGGCCGTCCGTAGGCGATGTTGGCGCGGACGGTGTCGGAGAACAGGAAGCTGTCCTCGGGGACGAGGCCGATGGCGGCGCGCAGGGAGTCGAGGGTGAGGGTGCGGACGTCGTGGCCGCCGATGAGGACGGCGCCCCGGTCGACGTCGTAGAAGCGGGGCAGGAGCTGGGCGACGGTGGACTTGCCGGAGCCGGAGGCGCCGACGACGGCGAGGGTCTCCCCGGCGCGGATGTCGAGGGTGAGGCCGTCGAGGACGGGGTGGCCGGGGTCGTAGCCGAAGGTGACGGCGTCGAACTCGACGGTGGCGGGGGCGTCGGCGGGCAGGACGCGGGGGCCGTCGGTGAGGGTGGGTTCGGTGTCGATGAGTTCGAGGACGCGTTCGGCTCCGGCGCGGGCCTGCTGGCCGACGGTGAGGACGACGGCGAGCATCCGGACGGGGCCGATGAGCTGGGCGAGGTAGGCGGAGAAGGCGACGAAGGTGCCGAGGGTGATCTGGCCCCGGACGGCGAGCCAGCCGCCGAGGGCGAGCATGGCGACCTGGCCGAGGGCGGGGACGGCCTGGAGGGCGGGGGTGTAGCGGGCGTTGAGGCGGACGGTGCGCAGTCGTCCGGCGAAGAGGCGGTGGCTGACGGCGCGGAGTTTTCCGGTCTCCTGTTCCTCCTGTCCGAAGCCCTTGACGACGCGGACCCCGGTGACGGAGCCGTCCACGACGGAGGCGACGGCGGCGGCCTGGGCCTGGGCGTACCAGGTGGCGGGGTGGAGCCGGGCGCGGCTGCGGGTGGCGATGTACCAGAGGGCGGGGCCGACGGCGAGGGCGACGAGGGTGAGGAGGGGGGAGAGCCAGGCCATGATGGCGAGGGACATCAGGAACAGCAGGACGTTCCCGATGGTCATGGGCAGCATGAACAGCAGGCCCTGGATGAGCTGGAGGTCGCTGGTGGCGCGGCCGATGACCTGTCCGGTGGAGAGTTCGTCCTGGCGCCGTCCGTCGAGGCGGGTGATCGTGTCGTACATGTCGGTACGCAGATCGTGCTGGACGTCCAGGGCGAGGCGTCCGCCGTAGTAGCGGCGGACGTAGGTGAGGGCGTAGACGGCGAGGGCGGCGGCGATCAGCAGTCCGGCCCACAGGGCCATGGAGCGGGTGCGGTCGCCGACCACGTCGTCGATGACGACCTTGGTGATCAGCGGAACGAGGGCCATGACGGCCATTCCGGCGAGCGAGGAGCCGAGGGCGAGGACGACGTCCTTGCGGTGGCGCCAGGCGTAGCCGGTGAGACGGCGGGACCAGGACGGCGGGGCGGTGCCGGTGCCCGTGGTGCCGGTGCCGGTGGTGCCGGTGCTTGCGCTCCCGGTGGCCGTCGGGGTGGGGACCCCGGGGGCGGGGGCGGCCGGGGCGGTGGCCGTCGGGGTGGTGCCGGCCCGGTGGGCGGTGGCACCGTTCCGGACGGGGGCGGCCCCTTCGGGTGCTCCCTCCACCCGCTCACCCTCCGTGAGGGCCCGGGCGTCATGGGCGTTCTCCGGGGAGGTCGCCGCCGGTTCCGGAAGGGGTTCTTCCGCCACCGGGCCGGGCTCCCTCCGCGATGTTCCGTCGGTGTCCGGACAGGACTCCCCGACCCGGCGCTCTCCGGGGTTTCCGCTGGGCAGGCCCCGCTCCCCCTGGTGATCCGACACCCGTTCCTCCCGTTCCGACCGGTGCGGCGGCACACCGGTCCACGGGACATGTGAACGTCGGATGATCCGGATTTCATCCCTCCGCAACAATGCGCGGAGGCACGGGGGCGCGCGATGAACACGGAGCGTGTGCGCGAGGGTGCGGGAGGTGGTCCCGCACGCGGGCTGGACGCGCCCCACGCCCGGGGCGCCCGGTCCCCTACGGAGCGCGCGGGGCGCGCGGGGCGCGCGGGGCGCACCCGCCGGATCGGGACGCACGAACCGGATCCGCCCCTCCCGGCCCGACTCCCTCGACCCCGGTCCGGCTCCCCTCGACCGCGGGCGCCCCCGGATCCGGGGGCGCCCGGGACCTCGGCGGTCTCATGGGCCCAGGCCACCTCCGGCCCCGGCTGACCCCAGACCCTGGCCGTCTCGGTCCCGGGCCCCAGGCCCCAGTCGCCCCGGACCTCGGCGGCTTCACGGGCCCGGACCACCTCCGACCCCGGCCCGCCCAGGCCCCGGCCGCCTCGGTCCCGGGCCTCCCTCAGGCCCCAGCCGTCCCGGGCCGCCTCCGGTCCCGGGACGGCCAGGCCCCGGCCACCCCAGCCCCGCCCCCCCTCGGGTCCAGGTCACCCCGGCCCCGGCCCGCCTGCCGACGCGGCGCGGGCGGGCCGCTCACCCCCGGGGCACGGCGGGGATGACCTCGCGGGGCGTCGTGGTGGGCTCGTACCGCAGGGCCGCCGGGGTGCTGGGAGTGAGGTTCTTGTGGACGGCCTTCGCCACCCGCTGGATGCTGTCGACCCCGTACTGCATCGTCCGGTTCCCGTGGGTGAGGACGGTCAGCTGGTAGTCCCGTCCGCCGCCCTGGAACGCGCCGAGGCTGTGCACCCGCCAGTGGTGGGAGTCCTGCCGGGGGAGCCAGCCGTTCTTGACGTGGATCCCGGTGCCGGAGGGCGCGCCCGCCGGGGTGCCCCAGCGCTGGGAGGGGACGACCTGCTTCAGCAGCTTCATGATGTGGGCGCGGGAGCCGTCGCTGAGCACGGTGTTCTTGGCGGTGATCAGGGCGAGCAGCCGCTGCTCGTCCTTGACGTTGACACGTGTGAGTCCCCAGTACTGACCGGGTCCGGGGACGGTCTTGGTCATCCCGGCGGCCCGCAGGAAGCCCTTGATCCTGGTGGGGCCGAGCTGCTTCCAGAAGGTGCTGGTGGCCGCGTTGTCGGACTTGGCGATCATCGCGTGGGCGAGGTTGGCCTCACGGGTGGTGAGGTAGCGGTTGGTCTTCTTGTACTCCCACAGCAGCGCGGCCAGGACGGTGACCTTGACGACGCTCGCGGAGTCGAACGAGGTGCCGCCGCGCAGCTCGCAACTGGTCTTCGTCCGGCGGTCGTGGAGCCCGACCGCGATGGTGCCCGTGCGGCCCTTGACCGCCGCGTCGATGCCCTTCTCCAGCTTGCCGGCGAGGCCCGCCACGCCCGATGTGCAGTGTGCCGCCGGGACCGGGGCGGCGACGGCCGTCCCGGTGCCGCCCACCACCCCCGCTCCCCCGACCACCGCGACGACGACCGTGCCCGCGACGAAGCCGCGCGTCCCCCGAACCCCCATGACCATCCCCCAACCGTTACGATGTCCTGATATTTCGACGTCCGATGCCTCGACGTCCCCCCATGCCGGCGCGTCCCGCGAGCGGGCGACGCCGGGCGGTCCGCCCGAGGGCGAAGTCCCCCGTTTCCGGTGGTTCGCGTGTGTTGGACCACCGTCCGGCCCGAACGGTTGCACGGTTAACCAAAATCCGTTCGCCCCGGTTGGACCCGTTCGGCTCCGCCGGGCCGGGGCCACCCGTCACGGCCGACGCGCCCCCGTACGCGCCTCGCGCGCCTCCCCGCGCTTCCCCCGGCCCGGGAAGGCGTCGGGAAGGCGGTACAACCGTCCCTCCGCCCGGGCCGTCCTCCTGAGTGCCAGCGCGCCCCGCCGCCCTTCCCCGCCCGCCGGACGCGGCGCTCCTCCTCCGTCACCGGGAGCCGACCATGCGCAGACCGCTCCGCCCCGCCCGCCCCGAACCCCAGGGACGTCCCGGACGGCGTTCCGCCCGTCCCGTCCTGGCGGTCCTCGCCACCGTCACGGCCGCCGCGCTCACCGCCGCGCTCCCGGCCCCGCCCGCCCAGGCCGCAGCCGTCCAGGCCACCGGAGCCACCGGAGCCACCGGCACCGCAGGAGCCGCAGGAGCCGCAGGAGCCACCGGCACCGCAGGAGCCGCAGGAGCCGCAGGAGCCGCAGGAGCCGCAGGACACGGAACCACTTCCCGCGCCCCCCTCCCCGACGACTTCAACGGCGACGGGTACCGGGACTACGCGTCGGCGGCCACCAGCAGCCCCGGCGGCGCCGTCCGCGTCGTCCACGGCACCCCGCGCGGGCCGGGCGGAACCGTCCGGCTCATCGACCAGGACAGCCCCGGCGTCCCGGGCGCCGACGAGGCGGGCGACCTCTTCGGCGGGGTGCGCCGGGCCGCCGACTTCAACGGCGACGGATACGGGGACCTGGCCGTCTCCGCGATCGGCGAGGCGATCGGCGGCCGGGACCGGCGGGGCGCGGTGGTCATCCTGTGGGGCTCGCCGAAGGGGCTGTCGGGCGGCACCTCCGTACCGTCCGCCGGGCGCCAGGCGTGGAACATGTTCGGCAGCGACCTCGCCACCGGCGACTTCGACGGCGACGGGGACGTGGAGCTGGCCGCCGTCGAGTCCTCCGACGCGTTCGTCTTCCAGGGCCGGTACGCGCCCGGCGCCGTCGAGGTGGAGCCGGTCCTCGTCGACCGGGGCCGCTTCTACGCGTCCCAGCTGATCGCGGGGCGGGTCACCCGCGACCGGGCCACCGACCTGGTGGTCCTCGGGGCGGTCCCCCGGGACAGCGGCCTCGTCGGACGGGCCCGCTTCTTCCGGGGCGGCGGCACCGGACTCGTCCAGGGCCGGAGCATCGCCCTGGACACCGTCGAGGACGAGATGGGCGAGGGCCTCGTCGCCGACTTCGACGGGGACGGCGACGGGGAGGTCGTCATCGGCACCCCCCGCGCCGCCGACGGGAAGGGGTGGATCACGGTGTGGCACGGCGGGGCCGAGGACGTGACGGGCACCTACCGGTGGATCACCCAGGGCACGCCCGGGGTGGCCGGTCTGCCGGAGCCCGGCGACCATTTCGGCGCGTCCCTGTCGGCGGGTGACGTCGACGGCGACGGCTACCCGGACCTGGCGGTCGGCGCGCCCGGCGAGGCGCTCGGCGGCGAGGCACGGGCCGGGGCGGTGCACGTCCTGCGCGGCGGTCCGGGGGTGCCGGGCGGGCTCTCCGGCCGGAACGCCCGGTATCTGAACCGCTCCTCACCCGGGGTGCCCGGCGCGGTCGCCCGGGGTGACGCGCTGGGCGCCACGGTCCGGCTGGCGGACACCGACCTCGACGGCCACGCGGACCTCCACGCGACCGGCCGGAAGGGCTCCCTGCGGCTCCCCGGCACCGCCACGGGGGTCACCACCGAGGGACTCGCCGTGATCCCCGCGTCCGGAGTCGAGGGCATCCTGCGCTGACGGGGACGGGGCCCTGACGGGACGGACGACGGGGCGGGACCGGCGCCCGGGCCGACGGGCGACGGGCGACGGGCGACGGGCGACGGGCGACGGGCGACGGGCGGAGTCAACGTCCGGCCGGCCGCCCCCGTCACCCCGGCCGCCGCCGCCCGGCCCGTGCGGAAGCGTTTAACCGTTTGCCGCCGTCCGTCCCCTCCGGATAGGACGGTCCCCATGCTCAAAGGCGAGAAGGTCGGGCTGAGGGCCCGTTACGAGGACGACGTCCCGTCGCTGCGGGACGAGTTGTACAACGACGCCGTCACCGGCTCGCGGGCCGAGGGCGGGCCGTGGCGGCCACTGGCCCCCGGGTCGAAGGACCCCCGGCTGATGGTGGACGAGACGGCGGAGAAGGTGGTCCAGTTCTCGGTCGTGGAGCTGGACGGCGGCACCCTGGTCGGCGAGGCCACGCTGTGGGGCATCGACACCCACAACCGGGGCGCGCACATCGGGCTGGGCCTGCTGCCCTCCGCGCGCGGCAAGGGGTACGGCACCGACGTGGTGGCGGTGATGTGCCACTACGGCTTCGCCGTGCGCGGTCTGCACCGGCTCCAGATCGAGACGCTGGCCGACAACGCCGCGATGCTGGGCGCCGCCGAGCGCAACGGCTTCGTCCGCGAGGGCGTGCTGCGCTCCTCGGCCTGGGTGCTGGGCGAGTTCCTGGACGAGGTGCTGCTGGGGCTGCTGGCCCGGGACTGGCGGCGGGCTGCGGCGGGCTGACCCCGCCCGGCCGCGCCGCCCCGGCCGGGCCTACGTGTGGGTCGGCGCGAACATCCTCAGTCCGCCGGGCGGCACCGTCAGCACCACCACCGAGGGCCCGGGGGCGGCGAGCGCCCGGGACAGGTCGGCGGCCAGGGTGTCCGGGGCGGTGCGGGTGGCGGGGACGCCGAAGGACTCCGCGAGGGCGGCGAAGTCGGGGCCCGGCAGGTCCATCGGGGCGGCCTCGGCGGGGCCTCCGTAGGCGTCCGTCATGTACGAGCGCAGGATGCCGTAGCCGCCGTCGTCGACGATGAGCCAGGTGACGTCGAGGTCGTACTGGCGGGCGGTGGCGAGTTCCGCGACCGAGTACAGGGCGCCGCCGTCGCCGGAGACGGCGAGGACCGGGTACGAGGGGTCGGCGACGGCGGCGCCCAGCGCGGCCGGGAAGGCGTAGCCGAGGCCCCCGGCGCCCTGGGCCGAGTGCATGGTGTTGGGGCGGCGGGCGTCGAACCCGGACCAGGCCCAGTAGCCGAGGACGGTCATGTCCCAGAAGGAGGGGGCCGCGTCGGGCAGGGCGGTCCGGATCGCCGTCAGCAGGTCCCGTTCCCGGGTGAGGCCCTGGCCGTCGAGACGGGCCCGGACCGCGTCGAGGACGGCGCGGACGCGGGCGGGCGCGGTACCGGCGGGCCGGGGCCGCACGGTCTCCAGCAGCGCGCCGAGGGCGATCCGGGCGTCGGCGTGGACACCGAGCGCGGGGTGGTTGGCCTCCAGCTTTCCGGGGTCGGCCTCGATCTGCACGATCCGGCCCCGGGGGCGGAAGGTGTGGTAGTTCGAGGAGAGTTCGCCGAGGCCGGAGCCGACGACGAGGAGGACGTCCGCGTCCTCCAGGAACTCGGTGACGTGCCGGTCCTCCAGCCAGGACTGGAGGGACAGCTCGTGGTCCCAGGGGAAGGCGCCCTTGCCGCCGAAGGTGGTGACGACGGGGGCGCCCAGCTTCTCCGCGAGGGCCCGCAGCTTGCCGGAGGCGTCGGAGCGGACCACTCCGCCGCCCGCGACGATCGCGGGGCGTTCGGCCCGGGAGAGCAGTTCGGCGGCGACGGCGGTCAGCTCGGGCCGGGGCACCACCTCGTCGGGGGTGGCGTCCACCCCGGTGACCTGCGGGATCGCGGTCGGGGCGGTGAGTACGTCCTGGGGGATCTCCACCCAGACCGGCCCGTGCGGCGCGGTGAGCGCGGACCGCCAGGCGGCGGCGACGGCGGAGGGGATCTGGGACGCGGTGCGGACCGTGTGCACGGACTTGACGACGTCCCGGAACGAGGCCCGCTGGTCGCGGAGTTCGTGCAGATAGCCGTGGCGTCCGCCGCCGAGGCCCGCGACGGGGACCTGGCTGGAGACCGCGAGGACGGGCGCGGACGCGGCGGCGGCCTCCTGGAGCGCGGCGAGCGAGGTCAGCGCGCCGGGACCGGTGGACAGCAGCAGCGGGGCCGCCTCGCCGGTGAGCCGGCCGTACGCGTCGGCGGCGAAGGCGGCGTTGTTCTCGACCCGCAGCCCCACGTACCGCAGGGTGCTCCGGCGCAGCGCGTCGTAGAGGCCGAGGGCGTGCTGGCCGGGCAGTCCGAAGACGGTGGTGGCGCCGAGCCCGGCGAGGGTCTCCAGGACGAGGTCGCCGCCGGTGCGGCCGGGCGGCGGGTTCAGCGCGGCCTCGGTCTGGGCGGGCGTCGGCAGCAGTTCCGGCCCGTGGTGGTCGTGCGTCATGGTCGGCCACGCTCCCCGTGGTGGTGCCGCCCGGGCGGGGCGGGATCCGTCGGTCGGTGCCGCGGCCGGTGTCCGGACGTCCTGGCGGAGGTCCGGACACCGGCCGGGCGGGTCAGCCCTCGGTGCGGGACGCCGCGATCTGCCGGGCCATGATCGTGGTCAGCTCGTACGCGGTGTGCGAGGCGGCGACGGCCGTGATCTCGGCGTGGTCGTAGGCGGGCGCGACCTCGACGACGTCGGCGGAGACCAGGTTGCAGGAGGCGAGTCCGCGCAGGATCTCCAGCAGTTCGCGGGAGGTCATGCCGCCCGCCTCGGGGGTGCCGGTGCCGGGGGCGTGGGCGGGGTCGAGGCAGTCGATGTCGATGGAGATGTAGAGCGGACGGTCGCCGATGCGCTGGCGGAGCTGGTCGGCGACCTCGTCGGCGCCCCGGCGGTAGACGTCGGAGGAGGTGACGATGCCGAAGCCCATCTTCTCGTCGTCGGTGAGGTCCTGCTTGCCGTAGAGCGGGCCGCGGGTGCCGACGTGGGAGAGGGCGGAGGTGTCGAGGATGCCCTCCTCGACGGCGCGCCGGAACGGGGTGCCGTGGGTGTACTCGGCGCCGAAGTAGGTGTCCCAGGTGTCGAGGTGGGCGTCGAAGTGGAGCAGCGCGACGGGGCCGTGCTTCTTGGCGACGGAGCGCAGCAGCGGCAGGGCGATGGTGTGGTCGCCGCCGAGGGTCATCAGCCGGGCGCCGGTGCCGAGGAGGTCGTCGGCGGCGGCCTCGATGGTGTCGACGGCCTCGTGGATGTCGAAGGGGTTCGCGGCGATGTCGCCCGCGTCGGCGACCTGGGCCAGGGCGAACGGGGAGGCGTCCTGCGCGGGGTTGTAGGGGCGCAGCAGCCGGGACGCCTCGCGGATGGCGTTGCCGCCGAAGCGGGCGCCGGGCCGGTAGGAGACGCCGGTGTCGAAGGGGA
The DNA here is from genome assembly GCF_054484115.1 of Streptomyces sp. JNUCC 64. NCBI lineage: Bacteria > Bacillati > Actinomycetota > Actinomycetes > Kitasatosporales > Streptomycetaceae > Streptomyces > Streptomyces sp. JNUCC 64. The sequence goes on along the minus strand of NZ_CM137015.1, from coordinate 5,515,994 downwards.
CGCCGACGACGGCGACGTCGGCGGCGCCGACCTGGTCGAGGCGGGGCAGCCGGGCGAAGGTGGCGGGGCCCGCGTAACGGGGGATCCGGGAGGAGTCGACGGGGCCGACGGGGCCGACGGGTCCGGTGGGGACGGCGGCGGGGGTGCCCTCGGCCGGGTTCTGGGTGGTGCTCATCGTCGGACTCCTCCTACGGGTGTGGTGCGGTGCGGGACCGCTGGTGGCCGGGGGTTTCCCGGGCCGTGACGGCCGCCGGACGCTCGTGGCGGGGTGGTGCGGGTGGTGCGGGCCGGGTGGTCCGGGCGCCGGGCGGCGCCGGGGCGCGAGACCCGGCCAATGGTCCAGTGTGGCGCACACCGGACACGATCGTGGCCACGGGGCCGGGCCGAACGCCCTGGACCTGCGCCGATGACGTTGGGTACCCGTCCGGTCGCGCGGTCGGCGCCGTCGGAACCGGGGCGCGCGGGCCCGCCGGAACGGCTGGATGACGCCACCCGCACCGCCCGCCCTGGCGACGCGGACACGGGGACGGCTAGCATCCAAAAACGGGGAGCACTCCCCATTTCCTGTCAGGCCCGCCTCGGCACACCTCGGCACACCTCGGCTGGCGCCTTCACCACCTCCACTCCCCCGCTTCCACCTCACCTCCCCCTCACCTCTTCACCCTTCACCCCTTCGCTCTTCCCCCTCTGCCCTCCACCCTCCGCCCTCGACCTTCGCCCTCCGCCCCCTGCCCTCCCTTCACCCTCACCCCTCCCCTCACCCTCGTCCCGTCCTTCGCCGCCGTCTTCGCCACGGCCTCGCCGACACGTCTCCGCCGACGAGGCCCTCATCAGCCCACGGCGCCCACACCCACCCGGAGGAGCCATGCCCCCGTCGTCCCCGCCACCCCGGCGATACCCGCCGCCCCGCCGATCCCCAGCGCCCCAGCCGCCTCAGCCGCCCCCGGCACCCGCGCCGCCTCCCCCGCCCTCGCTCCCTTCCCCGTCCTGCCCGATGGCCGCCGCGCCGACCCTGGCGGACCTCGCCCCCGTCGGCACCGACCCCTACCTCGACCCCTCCCCCCTGCACGACGCGCTGCGCCGCCTCGGACCCGTCCACCGGGTGCGCGTGCCCGAGGCCGGTGACGTCTGGCTGGTCGTCGGCCGGGACGCCGCCCGGGCCGCGCTGACCGACCCGGCGCTCCGCAACGACGTGCGGCACGCGGCGAACCGTCCCGCCGGGGACATCGGCGCGCTGGGCCGGAACATGCTCCAGTCCGACCCTCCCGAGCACACCGCGCTACGGGCCCGGGTGGCCCGGCACTTCACCCCCGGCCGGGTCGAGGCCCTGCGGCCCCGGGTGCGGCGGATCGCGGCGGACCTGGTCGCCGCGCTCCCCCGGTCCGGCGAGGCGGACCTGGTGTCCGCCTTCGCCGCGCCGCTGCCGGTGACGGTCATCTGCGAGCTGCTCGGGGTGCCCGAGGGGGACCGGGACGCCGTGCGGTCCTGGACGCGCGACCTCCTCACCCCGGAGACGGAGGAGGCCAGGGCCGTCGCGACCGGCGCGCTCGCCGAACACCTGGGCCGACTCCTCGCCGAGAAGCGGGACCGTCCGGCGGACGACCTGCTCAGCACGCTCGCGGCGCCGGACGCCGGGGAGCCGCTGGCCCCCCTGGACCTGCTCGGCATGGCCTTCCTGCTGCTGGTCGCCGGGCACGAGACCACGGTGCACCTGATCTCCAGCGCGGTGTACGCGCTGCTGTGCCGTCCGGAGCTGCTAGACGCCGCGCGCCGGGACCCCGGACTGCTGGACGGGGTCGTCGAGGAGACCCTGCGCTTCCACTCCCCGGCCAGTGCGGCGATCTTCCGGTACGCAGCCGAGGACACCCGGGTGGGCGGCACGGCAGTGGCGAAGGGGGAGACGGTCCTGGTGTCGCTCGCGGCGGCGGGCCGGGACCCGGCGGGCTGTCCGGCGCCCGAGGTGTTCGACCCCCGGCGCGGCAGGTCCGGCCATCTGGGGTTCGGCCACGGGGCGCACCACTGCCCGGGCGCGCCGCTCGCCCGGATCGAGGCGGTCACCGCCCTGACCGAACTGCTGGCGCACCGGCCCGCGCTGCGGCTGGCCGTCCCGCCGGAGTCGGTGCGCTGGCGCCCGGCCCTGACGCTCAGGGGGTTGGTGGAGCTGCCCGTACGGTTCGGGTGAACCGACGCCCCGCGTCGCCCCGTCCCCACCCGACACCGCTGGTGCATACTGCGCGTTCATGGACGAAAACCCCGCCGCCCGGCCCGACTCCGGGCACGAGGACACGAACCCGGACACGGGCGGTACGGGCGAACGCGAGGGCGACGGGGGCGACGCGGGCGCGGGTGGCGGGGACGCCCCGGACCGCGCCGGTCACCGGGACCGGAACGGGCACGGATCCCGAGCGGGGGAAGGAGCGGGAGCCGAAGCGGAAGCCATGGCCGATGCCGAAGCCCAAGCCAGAACCGGAACCCAAGCCGAAACCGAAACCGAAACCGGAGCCGGAGCCGGAGCCGGAGCCGGAGAAAGCGTCGCGACCGTACTCGTGGCGGCGGCGGCCAACCTGGGCATCGCGGTGGCGAAGGCCGTCGCGGGTCTGACCGGCGGCTCCAGCGCGATGCTCTCCGAGGCGGCGCACTCCCTCGCCGACACCGTCACCGAACTCCTGCTGCTCACCGCCCTGAAGCGCGGGCGGAAGCCCGCCGACGAGGACCACCCGGTCGGCCACGGCGCCGAACGCTACCTCTGGGCGCTGCTCGCGGCGGTCGCGACCTTCGTCGGGGGTGCCGTCTTCGCCGTGTACGACGGCGTCCACACCCTCACCCACGGCGAGGAACCGGGCGACCCGCTGCTGTCGTACCTCGTCCTCGGCGTCGCGTTCGTCCTGGAGGGCTATTCGCTGCGGACGGGCGTGCGCCAGGCGCGCGGGGAGGCGCGCGGATACGGCGTCCCGCTGCGCCGCTATCTGCGGCACACCCCCGACACCGCGGTGAAGGCGGTCGTCCTGGAGGACGTGGCGGCCCTCGCCGGGCTGCTGCTGGCGGCGGGCGGCCTCCTCGGCGGCCAGCTCACCGGCTCGGGGACCTGGGACGGGGTGGCCTCGCTGTGCATCGGGGTGCTGCTGCTGGGGGTGGCGTGGGAGCTGGGCCGCTCCAACGCCGCGCTGCTGATCGGACGGCCGCTGCCCGCGCCGGTGCGGCGGGAGGTCCGCGCGCTGCTGCTCGCGGACCCGCACGTGGACGCCGTCCTGGAGCTGACGACCCTGCTGCGGGGGCCGGGGGACGCCCTGGTCGCGGCGAAGGTGGACTTCCGGGACGTGTCCACGGCCGCGCAGGTGGAGCGGGCGTGCGAGGAGGCCGAGCGACGGCTGAGGGAGAGGTTCCCGGTGGTCACCCGGGTGTACCTGGACCCGACGCCGGGGCCCGCCCGCCCCGTCGACTGACGCCCGTCGACTGACGCCCCGCCGACTGACGAGGCGTCGACCGACGAGGCATCGACTGGCAAGCGCCGACCGACGAGGCGTCAGCCGGCGGCCGTGAGCCCCGCCGCGGCCAGCAGGTAGGCGACCATGGGGTCGTAGTAGCGGGGGCTGCGGACGTGGTCGTCGAGGGGGACGGTGACCTGGACGGTGCCCTCCGCCTCCGCGATGAACAGGGCGGGGTCGTTGCAGTCGGCGTACCCGACGGAGTCGAGCCCGCGCTGTCCGGCGCGGCCCGCCCAGCCGTGGTCGGCGACGACGAGGTCCGGCGGGGCCTGACCGGTCCGCTCCAGCCCGTCGAGGACGGCGTTCATCGGCTCGGGCGAGTGGGTGTGCCAGAGCGTCGCCCCGGCCGCCAGCATCGCCACGTCCGCGAACTGGAAGACGGCGCCCTCGTCGGCGAACAGCCCGTCCGGGACGACGACGATGTCGCAGCCCGCGGCGCGCAGGGCGGCGGCGGTGGACCGGTGCACGTCGAGCAGCCCGCCCGGGTGCCCGGTCGCGAACAGGACGCGTTCCCGTCCGGCGGCGGCCTTGCGCAGCCGGGAGGCCAGCCGGTCCAGTCCGTCGACGGTCAGCTCCGGGTCGATGGTGTCCTGGCCCTGGCGGTGCTGGGGGTCGTCGCTCACCCCGCACCGCTCGGCCATCACGGCGAGCACGTCCTGCTCGTCCGTCCACCGGTCCCCGAGTTCCAGGCCGAACCAGTAGTGCCGGTTCCCGTTGGCGAGCCGGCGGTAGTGCTCCAGGTTGTTCTCGCGCGGCGTGGCCACGTCACCCGTGATGCGCGTACGGATCAGATGGTCGACGAGGTCGGCACGGCTGGGTGTCCCGGGTATCGGCATGCCGTCCATTGTGCCGCCGGGAACCCGTCGGACGCGGAAGGATCCACCGGCCGGACGGGGCCCGCCGCCCCGGCCCCCTGACCCCCCTTTGAGGGTTGACGCGCCCCGCGCCCGTACGGTGACGCCGACTCGTCGCCCCAAGTCCCCAAGGGCCGTCCAATGACACGATGGAAGGAGCCCACGGAGTCCTCACGAAGTGGGCCCCGAACGCATCCGAACCCTCCGGGAGGAACCGGCCGTGGCCCTGAAGTTCGTCCTCGAAGTGAACGTCCCCGACGGCGGACCCGACGAGACCGTCCGCGAACTCTCCCGCGTCCTGCGGTACTGGGGCGGCAATCTCCACCACTACCCGCCGGCCCCGGGCACCGGGGAGACGGTGTACGACTCCGTGTACCGGGAGATCGGCCGGTGGACGTACACCGGGTCCACCGAGGACCCCGCCGACCGGCCCCCCGCGCCCACGCCCACGGCGGACCCCCCGGCGGAGGACTGAAGGCGGCCGACGACCGACGGACCGACCGGCAGGACCAGCGGACCGACCGGCAGGGCCGACGGAGCGACGGACCGACCGGCAGGGTCAGCGGAGCGACGACAACGACCTACCCGTCGCCGACCGGACCCGTCTCATGACGCGGCACCCGGATGACGCCCTCCTGGATGACGGTGGCCACGAGCCGTCCGTCCCGGGTGTGGATGCGGGCCTGGCCGAGCCCCCGGCCGCCGGAGGAGGACGGGGACTCCTGGTCGTACAGGAGCCACTCGTCGGCGCGGAACGGGCGGTGGAACCACATGGCGTGGTCGAGCGAGGCGCCGACCACGTCACCGACGGCCCAACCGCCCCGGCCGTGCGCGAGCAGCACCGAGTCGAGCAGCGTCATGTCGGAGACGTAGGTGGCGAGGCAGACGTGGAGCAGCGGATCGTCGGCGAGCTTGCCGTTGGCCCGGAACCACACCTGGGACCGGGGCTCACGGGGTTCGCCCGGGGAGCCGAAGGGCGGTTCCCCGGCGTAGCGCAGGTCGATGGCGCGGCGGGCCTCCGCCATCCGTTCGGGGACGCCGGGCAGCAACGCGTCCGCGTACCGTTCGAAGGTCTCGGCGGCGGTGGGGAGCGTCTCCGGGTCGGGGGACGGCGGCATGGGCGCCTGGTGTTCGAGGCCCTCCTCGTGGACCTGGAACGAGGCGGACAGATGGAAGACGGGCTGTCCGTGCTGGACGGCGACGACCCGGCGGGTGGTGAAGGAGCGGCCGTCGCGGATGCGGTCGACGGTGTAGACGATGGGGGCGCCGGGGTCGCCGGGGCGCAGGAAGTAGGCGTGCAGGGAGTGCGCGGGACGGTCGGCGGGGACGGTGCGCCCGGCCGCGACCAGCGACTGCGCGGCGACCTGCCCGCCGAAGACCCGGGGCACCACGGAGGCGTGCGAGCGCCCCCGGAAGATGTCCTCCTCGATCCGTTCCAGGTCCAGCAGGTCGACGAGCGACTGGAGTGCCTCGGACATGGCGGGCCGCTCAGAGCCCCATGTCCTTGGCGATGATCATTTTCATGACCTCGCTGGTGCCGCCGTAGATCCGGTTGACCCGGTTGTCCGCGTACAGCCGGGCGATCGGGTACTCGTTCATGTAGCCGTAGCCGCCGTGGAGCTGGAGGCAGCGGTCGACGACCCGGTGGGCGACCTCGGTGCAGAACAGCTTGGCGGAGGCGGCCTCGGCGGCGGTCAGCTCCCCGGCGTCGAACGCCTCGATCGCGCGGTCCACCACCGCCTCGGCGGCGTCCACCTCGGCCTTGCAGGCGGCCAGTTCGAACTTGGTGTTCTGGAACGAGGCGACGGGCTGCCCGAAGACGTTCCGCTCCCGTACGTACCGCAGGGCGAACCGGACGGCGGCCTTGGCCTGGGCGTAGGCGCCGACCGCGATGCCGAGGCGTTCCTTGGGGAGGTTCTGGCCGAGGTAGGAGAAGCCCTGGTGCTCCTCCCCCAGCAGGTCCCCGACGGGCACCTTGACGTCGGTGAAGGACAGTTCGGCGGTGTCGGAGACCCGCAGGCCCAGCTTGTCGAGCTTGCGGCCGACCGCGTACCCCTCGGAGCGGGCGTCCACGACGAACAGGGAGATGCCGTGACGGCGGTCGTCGGGGGTGGCGGGGGCGGTGCGGGCGCAGACGATGACGCGGTCGGCGTGGACGCCGCCGGTGATGAAGGTCTTGGAGCCGTTGAGGAGGTAGTGGGTGCCGTCCTCGGAGAGCTTCGCGGTGGTGCGCATGCCGGCGAGGTCGGAGCCGGTGCCGGGTTCGGTCATGGCGATGGCGTACATGGCGCGCCCGGTGGCGAAGTCGGGGAGCCAGCGCCGCTTCTGCTCCTCGGTGGCGTACGCCTTGAGGTAGGGCAGGCAGAGCATGACGTGCACGCCGCTGCCGCCGAAGGAGACCCCCGCGCGGGCGCACTCCTCGGTGACGACCGCCTCGAACTTGAACGTGGACAGCCCCGCGCCGCCGTACTCCTCGGGCACCTCGATCCCGAAGACGCCCAGCTCACCGAGCTTGCCGTAGAACTCCCGGGGGACCTGCCCGGCGGCGAACCACTCGTCGTAGACGGGGACGACCTCGGCTTCGATGAAGTCGCGGAGCGTCGCGCGGAACGCCTCGTGGTCCTCGTCGTAGATGGTGCGGCGCACGGCGTCTCCTCGGACTCCGGCCGGGCCCGGGAACGGGCACGCGGACCACGGACTAAGCGCTTGCTCAGCCCTCACGCTACCCGCCGGTCACATGCCCGTCCAGCCCCGGCCGGGCGACCTCCGCGACCCAGGGCCCGGCGGGCCTACGGGCGCCGCCGCGCGTCCGACCGCCCTCCGGACTCACGCGGCCCGACGGAGAACCGGGCGACGGCCACACCGGGACCACCCGGCCACACGTCAACCGCCGCGTCCTGATCGGCACGGAACACGTCGACGTCCACATCGGGTGCACCCCTGGACAGCGCGGCGAACTCCTGACGGGGGACGAATCTCCGGGCCCTCGACGGAACGGCCCGACCGGCCGGGCCCTCATCGCGGCTGACGGCGGACGACTGGCCACCCTGGACGGAATCCACGACCCTCCGAGGCCGATCGCCTGGATCCCACTGGTCGCTTCCTGACTGAACGCTCACCCCCGTCAAGGTAGCGCCGGGCGCCCCGGACTCCACCCGCCGCACCAGAGGCCCGCCACACTCGAAGCACGGGACCCGGAAGACCGCCATCACCACGCCGGAGGAACTGGTGGAACACATCAGGGAGCACGTCGACACCAGCGGCGCGTCCGACCGCATCGCTACCGCCGCCACCGCCCACCAGGACGCCATGGACCGGCTGCGCGAGCTGGCCGAGCGACTCGAAGCGGAGCACGGCGCCGTGACCGACGCCGAGGAACGGGCGGCGCTGGACCGCGTCGCCGCCATCGACGACTGGCACGAGGAACACGCGCCGAGGCCGACCGAGACGGCGTGAGCCGCACCACCCGAACGAACCGGCCGGGAACCGCCCTCAGGCGGCGCGCGGCGTGAAGGTGACGCGGGAGTCACCCTCGTCGATGGCGAGGTTCAAGGTGCCGTCCAGCGCCTTGGCCAGGCGCCGCAACAGCGGAAGGGTGGGTACGGTGTCACCGCCCTCCATCCGTGATACCTGAGGCTGCGTCATTCCCGCCCGCTCGGCGAGTTCGGTCTGGGACAGCCCGAGCTCGACCCGCCGGTCGTAGACCGCCTGCCCGAGATCGCCGGCCAGCCTCGCGTCGACGTATTCCTGGTCGTACTCAACCACCTCACCCGCGAGCTGCCGGGCCCGGCGCGTTCTCCACGTGCTGTGATTCATCGGCTCTCCTTGCGGCGATCGTACGTATGCTCGGCACGGCTGTGCTCAGCCTCGCAGACCTTCTGGGCTTGATGTGCGCGCTCGACTTCCACCACCTCACGCATCCTCGTCTTCCGGAACACTGTCAACAGGACAATCCGCCGCCCCGGAGCAAGCCAGTACGGAATGCGCACGGCCTCGCCGTCCAGCTCGAACCGCAGTTCACGCAGCTTGCCGCCGAGGTGACGTGAATACGGCTCGCCAAGAGTGGTCGGCTCACCCAGGAGACGGTCCACCTTGTCCTCCACGTGCCGGTAAAGACGGAACGGAAGCAACTCCAGCCAGTCCCGCACCTCGGGTTCAATCTCAATCCCCCACTGCTCCGCCATGCAATCAACGGTATATACCTCGAATTGCATAGCGCAAGCCGCCGCCCACGTCCCGGCCGACCGGCGCTGGTTCAGCCCTCGCCCCCGTCCCCCACCGCCGCGAACGCCCCCCGGGCCAGTCGGTGGAGGAGGTCCGCGGCACCGGCGCGGGACGGCAGCGAGTCCGGGCGGTTGAGGTGCGGAGTGGAGTTGAGGAGGCCGAAGACGGCGTGGACGGCGGCCCGCGCCTCGGGCTCCGGGAGCCCCGGATACCGGGCCCGCACCGCGTCCACCCACAGCTCGACGTACTGCCGCTGGAACTGCCGGACCAGCTTGCGGTCGCTGTCGCGCAGCCGGTCCAGCTCGCGGTCGTGGAGGACGATCAGCGGACGGTCGTCCAGGGCGAAGTCGATGTGGCCCTCGATGAGGGAGCCGAGCAGGGCGTCCGGATCGTCCCCGCACTCCTCCACCCGCCGCCGCCCCCCGGTGAGCAGCTGGCCGCTGATCCCCACCAGCAGCTCGGCGAGCATCGCGTCCTTGCCGGGGAAGTGCCGGTACAGCCCGGGGCCGCTGATCCCCACCGCGGCCCCTATCTCGTCCACGCCCACCCCGTGGAACCCTCGCTCGGCGAAGAGCCTGGCGGCCTCCTTGAGGATCTGCTCGCGGCGGGTGGGGGCGTCGGTTCTGGTGGCCATGGAAGCAATTCTAGACAGAGACGTTAGCGGTCGTTAACCTGAGAGCGGGAAGGTTAACGGTCATTAACCGAGTGGCACGGGCAAGGGGGCTCGACACGATGCAGCAGGCACCGGTACTGACGACCGCAGCCGATCCCGCGGCCGCGGCGTTCCGGGCGAACGAGGCCGCGCACCTGGCGCTGGGCGGGGAGCTGCGTACCCGGCTGGCCCGCGCCCGGCTCGGCGGCGGCGAGCGGGCCCGCGCCCGGCACACCGCGCGCGGCAAGCTGCTGCCCCGGGACCGGGTGGACGGCCTGCTGGACCCGGGCTCCCCGTTCCTGGAGCTGGCCCCGCTGGCGGCCGAGGGCCTCTACGACGGGGACGCCCCGGCGGCGGGCGTGATCGCCGGGATCGGCCGGGTCTCGGGCCGGGAGTGCGTGATCGTCGCCAACGACGCCACGGTCAAGGGCGGCACCTACTACCCGATGACGGTGAAGAAGCACCTGCGCGCCCAGGAGGTCGCGCTGGAGAACCGGCTGCCGTGCCTCTACCTGGTCGACTCGGGGGGCGCGTTCCTGCCGATGCAGGACGAGGTCTTCCCCGACCGGGACCACTTCGGGCGGATCTTCTACCACCAGGCCCGGATGTCCGGCGCGGGGATCCCGCAGATCGCGGCGGTCCTCGGCTCCTGCACGGCGGGCGGCGCCTACGTCCCGGCGATGAGCGACGAGGCGGTGATCGTCCGGGGCCAGGGAACGATCTTCCTCGGCGGACCGCCGCTGGTGAAGGCGGCGACGGGCGAGGTGGTGACCGCCGAGGAGCTGGGCGGCGGGGAGACGCACAGCCGGGTCTCGGGGGTCACCGACCACCTCGCCGAGGACGACGCGCACGCCCTGCGGATCGTCCGCACCATCGTCTCGACGCTCCCCGCGCGCGGGGCACCCCCGTGGACGGTGGCGCCCGTGACGGAGCCGGAGGCCGACCCCGCCCAGCTCTACGGGGTGGTCCCGGTGGACCCGCGCACCCCCTACGACGTGCGGGAGGTGGTGGCCCGGCTGGTGGACGGCTCGCGGTTCGCGGAGTTCAAGGCCGAGTTCGGACAGACCCTGGTGACGGGCTTCGCCCGGATCCACGGCCACCCGGTCGGCATCGTCGCCAACAACGGCATCCTGTTCTCCGAGTCGGCGCAGAAGGGCGCCCACTTCGTGGAGCTGTGCGACCAGCGCGGCATCCCCTTGGTGTTCCTCCAGAACATCTCCGGCTTCATGGTCGGCCGGGCCTACGAGGCGGGCGGCATCGCCAAGCACGGGGCGAAGATGGTGACGGCGGTGGCCTGCACCCGGGTGCCGAAGCTGACGGTCGTCATCGGCGGTTCGTACGGCGCGGGCAACTACTCCATGTGCGGCCGGGCCTACTCGCCGCGCTTCCTGTGGATGTGGCCCGGCGCCAAGATCTCCGTCATGGGCGGTGAGCAGGCCGCCTCGGTGCTCGCCACCGTCAAGCGCGACCAGCTCTCGGCGCGCGGCGAGGAGTGGTCCGCCGACGACGAGGAGGCGTTCAAGGAGCCGATCCGGGAACGCTACGAGGCCCAGGGCAGCGCCTACTACGCGACGGCGCGGCTCTGGGACGACGGGATCATCGACCCGCTGGAGACCCGTCAGGTCCTCGGCCTGGCCCTGACCGCCTGCGCCAACGCGCCGCTGCCGCCCCGGGGCGACGGCTTCGGCGTCTTCCGGATGTGAGGGTGAGATGACGACCGGCAGCACGGCACCGAAACCGACCGGCACCACGGCTCCCACGGCCATCACCGGAACCACGGCCCCCCAGGCCGCTTCCCCGGCAGCGGAGGCGACACCCTCCACCGCCACGGCCCGCGCCACGACGGACACCACCGCCGGGACGGCCGACCACGTGGCCACCGGCGCGGCCCCCGGCCCCCGGACGGCCACCGAGGCGGCCCTGTTCGACACCGTCCTGGTCGCCAACCGGGGGGAGATCGCGGTCCGGGTGTTCCGCACCCTGCGCGCCCTCGGCATCCGCTCGGTCGCGGTGTACAGCGACGCCGACGCGGACGCCCGCCACGTCCGGGAGGCCGACACCGCCGTCCGGATCGGCCCCGCCCCGGCCGCCGAGAGCTATCTGTCGGCGGAGCGGATCGTCGGGGCGGCGCTGCGCACCGGCGCCCAAGCGGTCCACCCGGGGTACGGGTTCCTCGCCGAGAACGCCGGGTTCGCCCGGGCCTGCGAGGACGCCGGACTCGTCTTCGTCGGACCGTCCGCCGGAGCCATCGCGCTGATGGGCGACAAGATCCGGGCCAAGGACACGGTGTCCGCGGCCGGGGTCCCGGTGGTGCCCGGCTCCTCGGGAGCGGACCTGAGCGACGCCGAACTGACCGAGGCGGCCCGCGCGATCGGGGCCCCGGTGCTGCTGAAGCCCTCGGCGGGCGGCGGCGGCAAGGGCATGCGGCTGGTCCGGGAGCTGGCCGCGCTGCCCGAGGAGATCGCCGCCGCCCGACGCGAGGCCCGGGCCTCCTTCGGGGACGACACCCTGCTGGTGGAGCGGTGGATCGAACGCCCCCGGCACATCGAGATCCAGGTGCTCGCCGACGCCCACGGCAACGTCGTCCACCTCGGGGAGCGGGAGTGCTCCCTCCAGCGCCGCCACCAGAAGCTGATCGAGGAGGCGCCGAGCGTCCTGCTGGACGGGGCGACCCGCGCCGCGATGGGCGAGGCGGCGGTACGGGCCGCCCGGTCCTGCGGCTACCTGGGCGCGGGCACGGTCGAGTTCATCGTCTCCGGCGCCGACCCCTCGCGGTTCTCGTTCATGGAGATGAACACCCGGCTCCAGGTCGAACACCCGGTGACGGAGCTGGTCACCACGGTCGGCGGGGTGCGCGGCATCGACCTCGTGGAGTGGCAGCTGAGGGTGGCCGCCGGGGAGCCGCTGCCGTTCGGCCAGGCGGACGTCACCCTGACCGGGCACGCGGTGGAGGCCCGGATCTGCGCCGAGACGGTGTCGGTCCGGGAGGGCTCCCCCGGCTTCCTGCCCTCCGGCGGCACGGTCCTCGCACTGCGCGAACCGGACGGCGACGGGGTCCGCACCGACTCGGGCCTGTCCCCGGGCACCGAGGTCGGCAGCCGTTACGACCCGATGCTGTCGAAGGTCATCGCCCACGGACCGGACCGGGCGACCGCGCTGCGACGGCTGCGGGCCGCGCTGGCGGACACGGTGGTGCTGGGCGTCCCCACCAACGCCGGTTTCCTGCGGCGGCTGTTGGCGCTCCCGGCGGTGGTCGCGGGTGAGCTGGACACCGGTCTGGTGGAGCGGGAGATCCGGACGCTGGTGCCGGACGGGGTCCCGGAGGAGGTGTACGAGGCAGCCGCCGCGGTCCGGCTGGCGGAGCTGACGCCACCACCGCGCGCCGACGGCTGGAGCGACCCGTTCGACGCCCCGAGCGGCTGGCGGCTCGGCGGTGAACCCCTGGTGCCCGCCTTCCCGTTGCGGATCGCCGGGCGGGAGCCCGTCACCCACCGCCCGCGCGGCACGGCCACCGTCGGCGCGGACCGGGTCGAGGTCACCCTGGACGGCGTCCGGCACGTCTTCGCCCGGGCAGCCGACTGGCTGGGCCGGGACGGCGACTCCTGGCGGGTGGCCGACCACGACCCGGTGGCCGCCGCGCTCACCGGCGGGACGCGGACGGGCGCCGGATCGCTGACCGCGCCGATGCCCGGCACGGTCACCGTGGTGAAGGTGGCGGTCGGGGACCGGGTGGCCGCCGGGCAGGGGCTGTTGGTGGTGGAGGCGATGAAGATGGAGCACACGGTGTCCGCCCCGCACGCCGGGACGGTCACCGAACTGGACGTCCGCCCCGGCACCACGGTGGCGATGGACCAGGTCCTCGCGGTCGTCGAACCCTTCCCGTCCGACGCCCCCGAGGCACCCGGCGGGTCGGACGCATCCAGCGGAGCGGACGCATCCGGCGGGTCTGGCGGGTCTGGCGGGTCTGGCGGGTCTGGCGGGGCGGAAACGGACACCGGGATGGCCACCAGCCCGGAACCCGCGCCCGGCCACGGGGAGGGAAGGCCATGACCGCCCCCGACGACACGCCGTCCCGTGCCCACGGCGCCCCCGGCACGTCTGACGCCCCAGGTGTCGCCCCCGGCGCGCCCGGCGAACCCGACGCCCCCGGCATCCGGGGCCTACCCGTCCGGACTCCGCTGCCCGGGCTGCCCGCCCGGGTCCGCGTCCACGAGGTGGGTCCGCGCGACGGCCTCCAGAACGAGCGGACGGCCGTCCCCACCGAGGTGAAGGCCGCGTTCGTGCGCCGACTGGTGGACGCGGGCCTCACCACCGTCGAGGTCACCAGCTTCGTCCGCCCGGAGTGGGTGCCGCAGCTGGCCGACGCGGAGGAGCTGTACCCACGGGTGCGGGAGCTGGGCAGGACACGGGGCGTGGCGCTCCCCGTGCTGGTGCCCAACGCGCGCGGGCTGGACCGGGCCCTCGCGCTGGGCGCCCGCCGGATCGCCGTCTTCGCCAGCGCCACCGAGTCGTTCGCCCGGGCCAACCTCAACCGGACGGTGGACGAGTCCCTGGCGATGTTCGCGCCCGTGGTGGCCCGGGCGAAGAGCGACACCGAGGGCGACGGCCCGGTGCACGTCCGGGGCTATGTGTCGATGTGCTTCGGCGACCCCTGGGAGGGGCCGGTGCCGACGGGCCGGGTGGTGCGGGTGTGCCGGGCGCTGCTGGACCTGGGCTGTGACGAACTGAGCCTCGGGGACACCATCGGGGTCGCCACCCCGGGGCAGGTCCTCGCCCTGCTCGCGGAACTGAACGCGGCGGGCGTGCCCACCGGACGGATCGGGGTGCACTTCCACGACACCTACGGACAGGCCCTCGCGAACACCCTCGCCGCCCTCCAGCACGGGGTGACCACCGTCGACGCCTCGGCGGGCGGGCTCGGCGGCTGCCCGTACGCGAAGTCCGCCACCGGCAACCTCGCCACCGAGGACCTCGTGTGGATGCTGGACGGTCTCGGCGTCGAGACCGGGATCGACCTCGGCCGCCTCGTCGCCACGAGCGCGTGGCTGGCCGACCGGCTGGGCCGCCCCAGCCCCTCCCGCACCGTCCGCGCCCTGACCGGGACCGCCGCGGACCCGTCCCCCAAGGAGCAGCAGCCATGACGCTCGACCACCGGCTCTCCCCGGAGCACGAGGAACTGCGGCGCACCGTCGAGGAGTTCGCGCACGACGTGGTCGCGCCGGAGATCGGCGACCACTACGAGCGGCACGCGTTCCCGTACGCGATCGTGCGGGAGATGGGCCGGATGGGGCTGTTCGGGCTGCCGTTCCCGGAGGAGTACGGCGGCATGGGCGGCGACTACCTGGCACTGGGCATCGTGCTGGAGGAACTGGCGCGGGTGGACTCGTCGGTGGCGATCACCCTGGAGGCGGGGGTGTCGCTGGGCGCGATGCCGCTGTACCGGTTCGGGACGGAGGAGCAGAAGCGGACCTGGCTGCCCCGGCTGTGCGCGGGCGAGGGGCTGGGCGCGTTCGGACTCACCGAGCCGGACGGGGGCTCCGACGCGGGCGCCACCCGGACCACGGCCCGCCGGGACGAGACGACCGGCGAGTGGGTGATCAACGGCACCAAATGCTTCATCACCAACTCCGGTACGGACATCACCGACCTGGTCACGGTCACCGCGGTCACCGGGCGGGCGGCGGACGGAAGCGCGTTGATCTCCTCGATCGTCGTGCCGTCCGGGACGCCCGGCTTCACGGTCGGCGCCCCGTACTCCAAGGTCGGCTGGAACGCCTCCGACACCCGGGAGCTGTCGTTCGCGGACGTACGGGTGCCGCTGGCGAACCTGTTGGGCGAAGAGGGCCGGGGGTACGCCCAGTTCCTGCGGATCCTCGACGAGGGCCGGGTGGCGATCGCCGCGCTGGCGACGGGGCTCGCCCAGGGGTGCGTGGACGAGTCGGTGCGCTACGCGCGGGAGCGGCGGGCGTTCGGGCGGAACATCGGGGCGTACCAGGCGATCCAGTTCAAGATCGCGGACATGGAGATGAAGGCGCACACCGCACGGCTGGCCTGGCGGGACGCGGCGAGTCGGCTGGTGGCCGGGGACCCCTTCAAGAAGGAGGCGGCACTGGCGAAGCTGTACTCGTCCACGGTCGCGGTGGACAACGCCCGGGAGGCCACCCAGATCCACGGCGGGTACGGGTTCATGAACGAGTACCCGGTGGCCCGGATGTGGCGGGATTCCAAGATCCTGGAGATCGGCGAGGGCACCAGCGAGGTGCAGCGCATGCTGATCGCCCGTGAGCTGGGGCTCACGGGCTGAGCCGAGACGGCCGGGCGCGGGGTCGCCGCCCGCGAGCGGCCAGGACCGGCCCGCGGGCGGCGAACCGGCGTGGCCCACCGGCCGCCGGAGCCGCACCCGGCCCCGAGCCGGAGGGGCGCCCCCGAAGGGCACGGGGACCGCGCAGTTCCCCGCGCCCCTTCCGAGGCCCTCCGCCCGGCGTTCGGCTCACTGGCCGTGGAGGGTTGCCCGCGCCGTTCCCCGCGCCCCTGACGGGGCCCACCGCCCGGTGCTCGGCCCACCACCGTGGGAGGTTGCCCGCGCCGTTCCCCGCGCCCCTGACGGGGCCCACCGCCCGGTGCTCGGCCCACCACCGTGGGAGGTTGCCCGCGCCGTTCCCCGCGCCCCTGACGGGGCCCACCGCCCGGTGCTCGGCCCACCACCGTGGGAGGTTGCCCGCGCCGTTCCCCGCGCCCCTGACGGGGCCCACCACCCAGTCCTCGGCCCACCACCGTGGAGGGTTGCCCGCGCAGTTCCCCGCGCCCCCTGACGGGGCCCACCGCCCGGTCCTCGGCTCACTGCCGTGGGAGGTCCCGCGCCCTTTCGGGGTGCTCCGGCGGGGTGCGTTGTTCCGCTCGTGGAGCCCTGGCGGGACAACGCACCCCGCCAAGGGCTCCCCATAGGGGCGCGGGGAACTGCGCGAACGGCCGCCCACCAGCCGCACCCGGAAGACAGAGACGCGGGAGCACACCCACCACACAGCCCCAGGCACGCCCCGAAAGGGGCGCGGGGAACGGCGCGAGACCCCGGCGGACCCGCACACGGAAGCCGGAGACGCGGGAGCGGCGGGGGGCGCCCGCCCGGACGGGCCCCGGCAGGGGCGCGGGGAACTGCGCGGGCAACCCACGACGCACCCGCACGGGGCCACGGCAGCAACCCGGCCAAGGGCCACGAGGCGGACACCGGACGGTCGGACGCGTGGGACGTGGGTGGCGCTCCGGACGGGACGGCCACCCACCCCTCGCCCCCGCCCGGCCCCGGGCCCGGGCCCGGGCCCCGCGGAGGTTAGGGTGGGCTAACCAACCGCCGAGCAGCAGCGATCGGAGTGTCGATCCCCGTGCCCACCGCCGTGGCCGCCGCGTTCCGCTTCTTCCCCATGACCGTCACCCGGGTGACCCCCCTCGGACCCTCCCTGGTACGGGTGACCTTCGGCGGTCCCGGTCTGACGGGCATCCGCTCCGGCGGACGGGACCAGAGCGTCTCGCTGTTCCTGCCGCACCCGGGCCAGCCGGAGCCGGTGGTCCCGGTGGAGGCGGGCGAGGACTGGTGGCAGGCGTGGCGCGAACTGCCGGAGGACGTACGGGCGGTGATGCGTTCGTACACGATCAGGGCGCAGCGCGGGACCCCGGACGGCACCCCGGAGATCGACATCGACCTGGCGCTGCACGGCGCCGGGGAGGGGTCGGGCGCCGGAGCGGGCCCGGGTGCCCGGTGGGCGGCGCGGGCGGTGCCGGGTGACCGGGTGCTGCTGTACGGACCGGCGGTCGAGGACAACCGGGCCGTGAAGTTCCGTCCTCCGAACGGCACCGACCTGGTGGTGGTGTGGGCGGACGAGACGGCGCTGCCCGCGGCGGGCGCGATCCTGGAGTCCCTGCCGCCGGGGGTGCGGGGCCGCGCCTGGCTGGAGGTGCGCCACCCGGACGACCGCCAGGCACTGGCCACCGACGCGGAGGTGACCTGGCTGGTGGCCGCCGAGGGCGCCCCGTCCGGGCTGACGGCGATCCGGGCCGCGGCCTTCCCCGAGGCCCGCTCCCCGTACGTGTGGATCGCCGGGGAGGCGGGCACCGTGAAGGAACTGCGCAGACACCTGGTCGGCGAACGCGGACTGGACCGCCGGGCCGTGATGTTCACCGGCTACTGGCGGCGCGGAATGACCGAGGACCGGATGCGGGCGGAGGGAGCGGGCGCGGAGTGACCCCCGGGCCTCCCGGACCCTCCGGCTCCCGCACCGCCCCCGCACGCCCGCCCGCCCCGGACCCCACGCCCCGGCCGGGCCCCGCGTCCCCGGCCCCGGGCCCCGCGTCCCCGGCCCCGGGCCCCCGCCCGGGCGCCGGGGCCCTCACTTCCCCTTCGGCCAGGGCACCTGCGGCGAGCGGTGGTAGCGGATGCCCAGCGCGTCCCAGCGGGGCGCCTGCGCGGCGAGCCGCTGCCGGTAGCCGTCCCAGTCCCGGCCGTCCCGCGGCGACCAGCCCAGTTCCGCGATCCCGGGCAGCCGGGGGAAGGCCATCACCTCCAGGTCCGCCGAGGTGGCCAGGGTCTCCGTCCACAGCGGCGCCTCGACGCCCAGGAGGGACTCCTCGGGCAACCCGTCGAGGTGGTCGGCCGGGTCCCAGTCGTAGGAGCGTTCGACCTCCACCCGGCCCGCCCACTCCAGCCCCAGCGGGCTGTCCTCGGTGTACTTCATGTCGAGGTAGGAGCGGTCGGCCGGGGAGAGCACCACCTTGGCCCCGGCGCGCGCGGCGTCCACCACCTCCCGGCGCTCGGCGTCGGAGGTCTCGTCGTACCCCCAGTACTGGATCACCGCCCCGTCCACCGGACGTCCTCCGGCGAGCTGGTGCCAGGCCATGACCTTCTTGCCGTGCCGGAGGACGATCTCCTGGGCCCGGTCCATGAACGCGTTGTACTCGTCCTGGGGCGTGGCGTCGGCCTCGTCCCCGCCGATGTGGACGAGTTCGCCGGGCGTCAGCGCGGCCACCTCGCGGATCACGTCGTCCAGGAAGTCGTACGTCACCTCCTTGGGCACGCACAGCGAGCTGAACCCGACCTTGACGCCGGTGTACGGCTCGGGCGCCTTCCCGTCGCAGTTCAGCTCGGGGTAGGCGGCGAGGGCGGCGTGGGTGTGGCCGGGCACGTCGATCTCGGGGATGACGTCCAGGTGACGGGAGGCCGCGTACGCGACGATCTCCCGGTACTGGTCCTTGGTGTAGAAGCCGCCCTCGCCGCCGTCGACCTCGGTGGCGCCGCCCTTGGCCGTCAGATCGGGCCAGGAGTCGACGGCGATCCGCCAGCCCTGGTCGTCGGTGAGGTGCAGATGCAGGGTGTTGATCTTGTAGAGGGCGAGCTGGTCGATGTACCGCTTCACCTGGTCCACGGTGAAGAAGTGCCGGGCCACGTCGAGCATGGCGCCCCGGTAGGCGAAGCGCGGCACGTCCCGGACGGTGCCGCCCGGGACCGTCCAGGACCCGTTCCGTTCGGTCCGCTCCTCCACGGCGGCGGGCAGCAACTGGCGCAGGGTCTGCACCCCGTGGAAGAGCCCGGCGGGCCGTCGCGCGGTGATGGTGACGGCGTCGGCACCGCTCTCCAGCAGGTACCCCTCGGCGCCGAGGCCGGGTTCGCCGTCGGTGAGCACCAGCCGGATGCCGTCGGCGCCCGGGTCCTCGTCGACGGGCAGCCGGTAGCCGGTGGAGGGGCGCAGCACCCCGGCGAGGTACTCCGCGACGTCCTTGGCGGCGGCCGAGCCGCCGGGGACGCGGAGACGGGTGTCCTCGGTGATCCGGTAGGGGGAGCCGCCCGGTTCGACGGAGGCGGGCGCGGGGATGACCCGGCCGAGCGCGGGGACGGCGCGGGCGGGTTTGCCGCCGCCCTCCTCGTCGCCGGGTTCGGCGACGCAGGCGACGCCGGTGGCGGCTATCAGCAGCAGCGAGCCGACGAGCAGGGAGGGCTTTCCGTGACGGAGGTTCACCAAGGGTCCCTTCGGGGGTGGTCCGTCCCGGGATCAGCCCGAGGCGGCCGGACGGTACGGGGGGCGGGAGGTGCGAGCAGCACGGGAGGTACGGGAGGTACAGACGGAAAGGAGGGAGACGGGTACGGGCACGGGCGGGTACGGGGCAGGGGGCGGACGCGTTCGCGGGCGGGCGCCGTCCCGGCCCGGGCCGGTCCCGGGAGCCGTCACGGCACGAACCAGCTTCTACCCCGGGGGACGGATGGGAGAATCCCCGTATGGCGGAGATCATCCAGCGCGACGGGACATGGACCTTCGACGGGAGCACGGTGCGACTCGTGCCGGGCCGGGACAAGGGCGTGAGCCTGCTGCGCCGCACCCTGGGTGAGCTGGCCGTCCCGCTGGAGGCGGTGGCGGGCGTCTCGTTCGAGGCGGGCCGCAAGGCGGGGCGGCTGCGGCTGCGCCTGCGGGAGGGCGCGGACCCGCTGCTCCAGGCCGCGGGCGGTCAGCTGACGGACGGCACGGACCCGTACCAGCTGGTCGTGGAGACGGACCGGGGCGGGGTCGCGGAGTACTTCGTGGACGAGGTGCGCAACGCGCTGCTGCTGGACGAGGTGCCGTCCGGGCCCGCCGGGCGGTATCTGCTGCCGGGCCCGTCGGTGCCGCTCTCGGTGCAGGCGGGCGACGGCACGGCGAGCTTCGACGGGGAGCACGTGCGGCTGGAGTGGAACTGGAAGACGGAGGAGGCGAAGGCCGCCGCCGGTACCCGGTCGATGGCGGTGGACACCATCCAGGCGGTCGAGTGGATGCCGTCGGCCGGGTTGGAGAACGGCTTCATCCGCTTCGTCCTGAAGAACGTCCCCGTGACCAAGGCCCCGCCGAAGTACGACCCGCACGCGGTGGTGCTGTGGGGGTTCCGCAAGGACCCGCTGATGGCGTTGATCGCCGCCGCCGTCCAGGCCCGGCTGCCGCACCCGGCGGAGGCGTCGCGTCCGGAGGCGCCCCGGGACGCGCTGCCCGCGCCCGTCGCCCCGGCCCCGGCGGCCGGTCCCGCCGAGGACGACCACGACGCGCTGCTGCGACGGCTGCGGGAGCTGGGCGAGCTGCGGCAGGCGGGGGTGCTGACGGAGGAGGAGTTCTCCTCGGCGAAGCAGGCGGTGCTCCGCCGGATGTGACCGCGCCGGGACGGCCCCGCCCGGAAACGGGAGCCCGTCCGCACGCCTCCCCCGACCGTGCCGGGACGGCCCCGCCCGCCCCGGCAACGGGAACCCGCCCGCACGGCCCGGCACCCCTCCCACCGGCCCGGCCCTCCCGGAGCCCCCGGCCCCCACCGGCCCGGCCCTCTTGGAGCCCCCGGCGCACGACGCGCGCCGGGGGCTCCGGCACGTCCGGCCCCGCGTACCCGGACCGGCGCGTGCCGATCCCGTATGTCCCGGCCGACGCATCCGCCCCACCCGCCCGGCTCCGGTAGGCGCGTTGGAGTGACCGGACCGGGCATTGGAGCGGCTTCCTGCCCGATTTCGGGCAGGATTCTTGCGAAACTCCCCACCTTCGCCCAGGATCATCGGGTGCACGACGACTTGGTAGATCATCTGACGCGCAGTACGCCGCTGAACCGCGGCGAGGCGCTGCGGGTGGTCCAGGACGTCCTCGCCTACTTCGACGAGACGACGGAGGCGTACGTCCGCCGCCGCCACCGCGAACTCCAGGGTCAGGGCCTGGTGAACGCGGAGATCTTCGAACGGATCGCGGCGGACCTGAAGTACCGCGCGGTCGCGCCGCCGACCCTCTCGCTGAGGCAGCTGCGCCGCGTCGTCTACGGCTGACGGCGGACCCGGGGCGACCCGGCCGGGGAGGAACGACGACCCCGCCCCGGGACTCCGGGCTCCGCGACCAGCCACCCCGGTCGACGGATGGACGGATCGACCGATCGACAGAAGAACAGGGACAGGGGAAGAACTCTCATATGTGCGGAATCGTCGGATACATCGGCCGTCGTGATGTGGCCCCGCTGCTCCTCGAAGGGCTCCAGCGGCTGGAGTACCGGGGCTACGACTCGGCCGGGGTAGTGATCACCGGACCGAAGGCCACCGGGCTGAAGATGGTCAAGGCCAAGGGCCGGGTCCGGGACCTGGAGGCCCGGGTCCCCAAGCGGTTCCAGGGGACCACCGGGATCGCCCACACCCGCTGGGCCACCCACGGCGCGCCCTCCGACGAGAACGCGCATCCGCACCTGGACGCCTCCGGCCGGGTCGCCGTCGTCCACAACGGCATCATCGACAACGCCTCCGACCTGCGGGCCAAGCTCACCGCCGAGGGCGTGGAGTTCCTCTCCGAGACCGACACCGAGGTCCTCACCCATCTGATCGCCCGCAACGAGGCCCCGACCCTGGAGGAGAAGGTCCGCGCGGCCCTGCGCCTGGTCGAGGGCACCTACGGGATCGCGGTGCTGCACGCCGACTTCGCGGACCGGATCGTCGTCGCCCGCAACGGCTCCCCGGTCGTCCTCGGCATCGGCGAGAAGGAGATGTTCGTCGCCTCCGACGTCGCCGCGCTGGTCGCCCACACCCGCCAGGTCGTCACCCTCGACGACGGCGAGATGGCGACCCTGAAGGCGGACGACTTCCGCACGTACACCACCGAGGGCACCCGCACCACCGCCTCGCCGACCACCGTGGAGTGGGAGGCCGAGTCGTACGACATGGGCGGCCACGACACGTACATGCACAAGGAGATCCACGAGCAGGCGGAGGCCGTGGACCGGGTGCTGCGCGGCCGGATCGACGACCGGTTCTCCACCGTGCACCTCGGCGGGCTCAACCTGGACGCCCGGGAGGCCCGCGCGGTGCGCCGGGTGAAGATCCTGGGCTGCGGCACCTCGTACCACGCGGGCATGATCGGCGCCCAGATGATCGAGGAGCTGGCCCGGATCCCCGCCGAC
This sequence comes from Streptomyces sp. JNUCC 64, assembly GCF_054484115.1. Taxonomy (NCBI): domain Bacteria; kingdom Bacillati; phylum Actinomycetota; class Actinomycetes; order Kitasatosporales; family Streptomycetaceae; genus Streptomyces; species Streptomyces sp. JNUCC 64. The sequence goes on along the minus strand of NZ_CM137015.1, from coordinate 5,493,855 downwards.
GCCGAGCCCGCCTCCGAGTTCCGCTACCGCAACCCGGTCGTGGACCCGGACACCCTGTACATCGCGGTCTCCCAGTCCGGGGAGACCTACGACGTGCTGGCCGCCGTCCAGGAGCTGAAGCGCAAGGGCGCCCGGGTCCTCGGCGTGGTCAACGTCGTCGGCTCCGCCATCGCCCGGGAGGCCGACGGCGGGGTGTACGTCCACGCGGGCCCCGAGGTGTGCGTGGTGTCCACCAAGTGCTTCACCAACACCACCGTCGCCTTCGCCCTGCTCGCCCTGCACCTGGGCCGCACCCGGGACCTGTCGGTGGCGGACGGCCGCCGCATGATCGAGGGGCTGCGCAGGCTGCCCGGCCAGATCGCGGAGATCCTCAAGCAGGAGGACGACATCAAGCGGCTGGCGAAGGACTTCGCCGAGGCCCGCTCGATGATGTTCATCGGCCGGGTGCGCGGCTATCCGGTGGCCCGCGAGGCGTCCCTGAAGCTCAAGGAGGTCTCGTACATCCACGCCGAGGCGTATCCGGCCTCCGAGCTGAAGCACGGTCCGCTGGCGCTGATCGAGCCCGCCCTGCCGACGGTCGCGATCGTCCCGGACGACGACCTGCTGGAGAAGAACCGCGCGGCCCTGGAGGAGATCAAGGCGCGCAGCGGACGCATCCTCGCGGTGGCCCACCAGGAGCAGGAGAAGGCCGACCGGACGATCGTCGTCCCCAAGAACGAGGACGAGCTGGACCCGATCCTCATGGGCATCCCGCTCCAACTGCTCGCCTACCACACCGCGTTGGCGCTCGGCCGGGACATCGACAAGCCCCGCAACCTCGCCAAGTCCGTGACGGTCGAGTAGCCGGGTAGGCAGGTAGCCGAGCGGACCGCACCCGCCCGCACCGGGCACCGGACGTACGAGTGGTCCCCGCGCGGGCCGCCAAGGGCGCGCGGGGACCACCGCGGACCGGCCGGGGGCGCCCCGCCCCCGGCCGTCTCGCTGCCTCAGCCGGCGGCCGTCACCCCCCGGCCGGCAGCGCGTCGGGGCAGGGCGGTGGGCCAGTTCGCGAGCGCGGCGGTGGCCGCGTACCAGGAGACGAGGCCACCGACGGCGGCGAACCAGCCACCGGTCTCACCGAGCGCGCCGGACTCCGCGAACCGTCCGACGGCGAGCAGCAGCAGGGCGACGGCGGTGAGCCCGTAGGCCACCCTGACCAGGAGCGCGTCGGCGGGCGCCCCGGCGGTCAGGCTCAGCGCGACCAGCGCGAAGAGCAGCAGGAAGAGACCGGCCGCGTTCTGCGAGACCAGTCCGTCGGCGGCGGTGCCCCAGGTGAACCAGAGCGCGCCGAAGGCGGCGAAGGACGTGCCGGTGAAGGTGTCGTGGTCGCGTAGGGCGAGCAGACCGGCGAGGAACAGCGCGACCCCGCCCACATAGGTGGCGAGGGCGATGGCGTCGGCCGCCGTCACCCCGTCGACGACACCGGTGTTGCCGATGCCGAAGGCCAGCAGGGTGAGGCCGAGCGCGAGGTGGCCGAGGGTGGAGGTACCGCTTCCCGCTGAGACGTCGTTGCTCACGGCGGGCTCCCTTCAAATGCAGTCGTGCTGCGTGGTGTTGGCCGCTGGTGACGACCCGTGAGCGCTTTGTACCCGCCGCGGGGACGCGTTCCACCCCTACGCGCGAGTAGATTTGTCGACCTTCCGCACCCGCGCACGCCGGGCGCGCGACCCCCGCCACACGCCGGGGACCGGACGGGGGAACGGGGAGAACCGGGCGACGGAGGGGGAGCCGCCCCCTAGGGAATGACGACGACCGGGCGCTGGGCGCGGCGGGCGAGCCGTCCGGCGACGGAGCCGAAGATCCGGCCGACGATGCCCTGGGTGGACCCGACCACGATGGCGTCGGCCTCGTACTCCCGGCCGACCTCCTCCAGTTCGTGACAGATGTCGCCGCCGCGTTCCACGAGGATCCAGGGCACCTCGGACAGGTAGTCGGCACAGGCGAGTTCGAGCCCGAGGACCTCGGTGCGGTGATCGGGGACGTCCACGAAGACGGGGGGTTCACAGCCCGCCCACACCGTGGTCGGCAGCCGGTTGGCCACATGGACGATGATCAGGCCCGAACCGGAGCGGTGGGCCATGCCGATGGCGTAGGCGAGGGCGCGTTCGCTGGAGTTGGACCCGTCGAAGCCGACGACGACTCCGTGTTTGAAGGCGGGGTCGCAGGGGTGACGTGACTCTTCCGCCGCCAGCGGGTCGGCCGTCGGATCGACGACCTGACGCTTGCGGTCCGCGGGTTCGAAGGATTCGTGACCGGCCATGGATGTCTCGGCGAAGAAGATCCTCTGAGGAGGGGCGGCTGCTTGCGGGGTTCGCTGTCTTCTCGGGGGATGCGGCTGTCAAGGAGGGTCATGGTGCCAGGAGAGCCGGTTGGCCGGTCCGGGCGGGCCGGTGGGACCGGGGGAACCACCGGGTCGGGAACGTACGGTCCGATACCCGGAGCCGTGTCCGGGAATCATCTTCCCAAGCCCATACCCCCAAGGGTACGGCGACACTCCCCTCCTGCCCAGCGAGCCGTACGGCCCCCACGGCGGGGGTGCGCACCGACCCGCTCCGAGGGGCGGTCCGGTAGCGGTCCCGTCACACGGCGCAGTTCGGCGGCGTATCCCGGAGCATGCACGAGCCGCCGCCCCGCTGGCAATGGTGACTGCCGGGTACAGCCGCTTCCCGTCCGGAGGGGGTGCGGTCTCGGACACCGGTTGGTTCAATCCCAGACGATCTGACGCCGACCGTTACAGGCGTTATGCGCGTTACGGAGTCGCCGGACGGAGGCGCGCGGACGGCCCGCACCGCGCTCGAAGCCCCACCCGGGCGGGGAGCGCGAACCTGGGGATACAGCGTACGCCCAGCGCACTCGGGGGCGCGAACCGCACCGTGCGGAGTGACCCCAAGATCGTCGGAGCGTTGGGCATCGCGAACCCCGGGTGGACGGGGTGCAAACGGAGGGGCGCACACCCCTCCGCACACCACCCCCGGCACCCGGACGGCGGCCGTGCGCTGGGAGATCCGTCCGCGCGCCCCTCCCCCGGCGGACCCGACGGCTCCGGGCCGGATCCCGGCGCCTCGCAGGAGCAACCGGTACGGCGGCGGGGGCGGCCGGGAGGGGCCGGGGCGGCCCGGCCCCCGGGAGCCGTCGACGGGAGCCGTCCCCCGGGGCGGCCGGGCGACGGACCCCGGGGGCGCTCACGGGGCCGGGCCCCCGCTCCGGGGGCGCACCCCGGAGGGCTGACCGATTCCGGCGCACGCCTCCATATGTTTTCAGCCAACTTGGCCAGGGGTAGCTTTCTTTGGTCCAGACCCCTTCCACCCCCGCTCTCACCAGGCAAGAAAGGAGCGGAGGCCGGATTCGCACCCTACGCGGACCGGCCACGAGCCGGACGCGCACTTCCCTGCGCGCTCCCGGAGTGCCACGCTTCGTGATCGAATGCTTTACGCCAAGTTGCCATGTCGACAATGTGCCGGGGTGCGGAAGTGGTCACGCGGGCACCACGCGACACAGTAGATTCGATCATGACTGTCTTACGGCGGGGGACTCGTGCAGGACCGAGGGGAAATGTGCTGGAGCGACAAGCCCGACACGTTAGGGACGCCGCGACCACCGAGGGGGGCTTAGCCTCATGAGCCACGACTCCACAGCCACAGCCGACGTCGCCGTGCGGAAACTCTCCGGGCGGCGCCGCAGGGAAGTCGTCGCGGTGCTGCTGTTCAGCGGCGGCCCCATCTTCGAGAGCTCGATCCCGCTCTCGGTGTTCGGCATCGACCGCCAGGACGCCGGGGTGCCGCGCTACCGCCTGCTGGTGAGCGCCGGTGAGGAGGGACCGCTGCGCACCACCGGTGGACTCGAACTCACCGCGCCGCACGGGCTGGAGGCCATCGCCCGGGCGGGCACGGTCGTCGTGCCCGCGTGGCGGTCGATCACCGCGCCGCCGCCCGAGGAGGCGCTCGACGCGCTGCGCCGCGCCCATGAGGAGGGCGCCCGGATCGTCGGCCTGTGCACGGGCGCGTTCGTGCTCGCCGCCGCCGGTCTCCTCGACGGACGTCCGGCCACCACCCACTGGATGTACGCGCCGACCCTCGCCAAACGGTACCCGTCGGTCCATGTGGACCCCCGGGAGCTGTTCGTCGACGACGGCGACGTCCTCACCAGCGCGGGCACGGCCGCGGGCATCGACCTGTGCCTGCACATCGTGCGCACCGACCACGGCAACGAGGCGGCGGGCGCCCTCGCCCGCAGGCTGGTCGTGCCACCCCGGCGCAGCGGCGGCCAGGAGCGCTACCTCGACAGGTCTTTACCAGAGGAGATCGGCGCCGACCCGCTCGCGGAGGTCGTCGCCTGGGCACTGGAGCACCTGCACGAGCAGTTCGACGTGGAGACGCTCGCCGCCCGCGCGTACATGAGCCGACGGACGTTCGACCGCCGGTTCCGTTCGCTCACCGGCAGCGCGCCGCTCCAGTGGCTGATCACCCAGCGGGTCCTCCAGGCGCAACGGCTCCTGGAGACGTCCGACTACTCGGTGGACGAGGTGGCGGGCCGCTGCGGCTTCCGCTCCCCCGTCGCGCTGCGCGGCCACTTCCGGCGGCAGCTCGGCTCCTCGCCCGCCGCGTACCGGGCCGCCTACCGGGCGCGCCGTCCACAGGGCGAGAAGCTGCTGGACCCCGGGCCGCTGCCCGGGCCGGACGCCCCGGTCCCGGTGCAGGCGCGACGGCCCGCGACGGCCGGAGCGCTGGGTCAGCACGGCTCGCTGTCGCCCGACCCGGGGCGCCACGGGCCCGGTATAGATGTGTACGCGTCAGGGCTGATGGGCCGCCCGAGCCTGCCCGGCCAGCGGAGCGCGCCTTAGGGTAAGACGCATGAACGATCGCATGGTGTGGATCGACTGCGAGATGACAGGTCTCTCGCTGGCGAACGACGCGCTCATCGAGGTGGCCGCACTGGTCACCGACTCCGAGCTGAACATCCTCGGCGACGGGGTGGACATCGTGGTCCGCCCGCCGGACGAGGCCCTGGAGACCATGCCCGAGGTGGTGCGGCAGATGCACACCGCCTCGGGCCTCCTGGCCGAGCTGGCGGACGGCACCACCCTCGCCGACGCCGAGGAACGGGTCCTCGGGTACCTCCGCGAGCACATCAAGGAACCCGGCAAGGCCCCCCTCTGCGGGAACTCGGTCGGCACCGACCGCGGCTTCCTCTCCCGGGACATGCCCGGACTGGAGTCCTTCCTGCACTACCGGATCGTGGACGTCTCCTCCGTCAAGGAGCTGGCCCGGCGGTGGTACCCGAGGGCCTACTTCAACAGTCCCGACAAGAACGGCAACCACCGGGCGCTCGCGGACATCCGCGAGTCGATCGCCGAGCTGCGCTACTACCGCGAGGCGATCTTCGTCCCGCAGCCCGGACCCGACTCGGAGACCGCCCGTGGCATCGCCGCGCGCCATGTGGTGCCCACCGCTTCCACCTCCTAGAAACACGTGCGCGAGCACCCTCCAGGACCCTGTACACTTTTTCTCGGCCGGTCGGTGAACCGCAAGGGAAACCGCCGCTCGTGGTGGGTGTAGCTCAGCTGGCAGAGCACCTGGTTGTGGTCCAGGATGTCGCGGGTTCAAGTCCCGTCACTCACCCTGATGGTCGGGGGCCGATCCGCATGGCGGATCGGCCCCCGCCGCGTTTCCCCGCCCTTCTCCCCCGGCCCTCCCCGACAACCGGACCGCCCCGACTCGCTGGGCCCGCCGCGCCACCGGACCGTCCCGGTCACCGAGCCGCCCCGGTAACCGGCCCTCCCGCCTACCGAGCCGTCCCGCTTACCGGACCGTCCCGGCTGCCGGACCCTCCCTGCTACCGGACCGCATCGGCTACCGGGCCGTATCGGCGAGGTGCCGGAAGAGCGGCTCCAGGTAGTCGGCGCGCGGCGCCTCCCCCGCTCCCGGACGGTCCCCCGGGCGCACCAGGGCGATCCGGTCCAGCTCCGGCACCCGGCCCGCCGCCCGCTCGGCCGCCACCAGCGCCCCGTAGCGCTCCCGCAGCACCGCCTCGGGAAGCGGCGGCGCCAGATGGGCCACGCCCACCGCGCCCCGGCCGCCCCGCGTCACGCCCAGCACCGTGGGCTCCCCCGGCGCCACCGCCACCCCGACCTCCTCCACCAGCTCCCGGGCCGCCTCCCGGGCCAGCCCGGCCGCGTCCAGCGCCTCCGACGGCCCCGGCGGCTCCACGGAACCGCCCGGCAACTGCCACCGCCCCGGCGCCACCGTCCACGGCGCCATCCGTCCCACCAGCACCCGTCCGTCGCCCGCCGGCTGCACCACGCTCACGAACAACGACGGCGCCCACCCCACGGCCCCCGGCAGCTCCCGCAGCATCCGGTGCCGGAACGTCGCCCGCGCCCAGGACACCACCAGCCCGTCCGGCCCGTCCGGCGCCAGCCCCACGCACAGCGCGACGGGCCCGTCGAACAGCTCCGGGTTCCCCCGCACCGCCGCCTCCCACGCCCGGTCCCGCGCCGCCACCACCTCCGGCGGCAGCGGGGGCGGCGCGACCTCCGTCAGACGGATGCGGCGAACGTCGAGGAACTCGGGGGCCAGGGGGCCCGTCAGGGGACTGGTGGGGCGTGTGCTGGTCATCGGGGCATCGTAGGGCGGACGGGCGGGGTGGGGTCCGTCATGTCCACCGTCACCTGAGAGTTCGCGGACGCGGTCCGCCCACAGCGCGTCGGGCCACTCCGCCCGGCCGTCCCCTTCCCGTGAGTCAGTTCACCACCGTGGTCCGGTGCGGGACACGCGCGACAGCACCTGACGGTCAGCCGGACGTCTCCTGCCCCATGGCGGTGCGGAGCCAGTCGAGGGTGCCCTGGGCCAGGAGCGCGTCCGCGAGGCGACGGGCCGTGGGGGTGGTGAGTCGGGCGCGGCTGTTGTCGATCCAGCGCTGGGCGTCGGCGTGGCCGGACGCCCGGTACTCGATCCCCTGGAGGAGGCACTCCAGCTTGTCGGCGTCCTTGGCGCAGCGCGCCTCCGGTGTCCGGCCCGCCTCGTACTCGTCGACCCACTCGCGCACCGGACCGGCCACGGCGTCGGGCATCCCGGCGGTCTGGTCGACGGTGACGGCCACCGGGTCGCCGGGCCGCGCGTACCGCTTGCCCAGGTGGTTCACATCACCGGTACGGGTCTCCTGGGTGTCGTGCCAGACGGCGAGCAGCGCGGTACGGGCCGGGTCCGCACCCTCCAGCGGGGCGATGACCGAGGCGATCAGCGAGGTCCGCCAGGAGTGCTCGGCAACGCTCTCGGGGTCCCGCACCCCGGCCATCCACCAGCCGGTACGGCGTGCGTTCTTGAGGGTGCCCGCCTCGAAGAGGAAGTGCGCCACCCGGGTCAGATCGCCGGTCTCGTCGTCGCTCATGTGGTTCTCCTTGTTCCGCCCGTTCACGTCGGGCTCACTCCATGAACGGGGTATCGGTGAGGCCGTGGTCGAGGCGGGCGCGCGGGATCATCGGTCAGTCCTCGCCCTCGCCGATCCGCCCAGGCACCGGGCTTCACTCCGGAACGACGTCCTCCAGCGCGTCGTAGCAGAGCGGCCAGGGGAACGGCCGCCGCGTGCCCGGCTCGTTGGGGACGAAGCCGCCCTCTCCGTAGAGAACGGTGATCCCCATCTCCCGCAGCTCCGCGACACTGCGGCCGAGGCGTGGGTGCCGTGCGTAGGCGGCGTTCACACAGGGCATCGCCACGGTGGGGATCCCCTTGCCGACGGCCTCCGCGACCACCCCGACCACGAACCGGTCGGTGAGGCCGAGGGCCCACGCGTTCACCGAGTGGAAGGTCACCGGGGCAAAGAGGATCGCGTCGGCGCGCGGCCAGACGTCCGGCGCGCCCGGCCGCTTGTACGCCGAGCGCACCGGGTGCCCGGTCAGCGCCGCCAGTTCCCCGGTACGGTCGTCGCCCAGCCAGTCGGCCGCGGCGGGCGTCAGCCCCAGGCACACGTCCCACCCGCGTGCCCGCAGGTCTCCGACGGCACGGTCGATCTCCAGCACGGGTGGGGCCGCGCTCCCGAACAGGTACAGGGTTCTCGGCATGGACCCATCCGACCACACGTTCACGGGCTCCCGCTCCTGTCACGCGTTGCGGGCCGCGAACCCTTGTCGCCATCGTGGCGGTACCCGTCCCAAACGACGAGTGAGCAAAGGAGGACCCCTTATGTCCGCCCTCGGTGACAACCACATCGGAGCACGCGTCAAAGCGCAGCGCAGGCTCGCGCGTCTCAGCCAGCGACAGCTCGCGGAGCGGCTGCCGTATTCGTACAGCCTTCTCAACCAGGTGGAATGTGGTGCCAGGCGGGCCACCGACGACTTCGTCTCAGCCGTAGCCGACGTACTGGGCATCGAAGAGTCCCTTCTCACCGACACGTACGACCGCGGTTCACGACAGGATCGCGGTTCCGCCGTCATCGGTCCGATTCGCGAAGTGCTCGACAGCTATGACCTCGAACCCCTACCCGGACTGGCTCACCGCCCCATTGAGGTCCTCGCCTACGAAGCCGACCGCATCTGCCAGCTCGTCAGATCGGCCCACCTGCGAAACGCGGCGAAGGCCCTTCCCCAGGTCATCAGCGAGCTGACCGGTCTGGTGTGGACCACACCGAACACCTTGGTGTGGAAAGCTCTGGCTTCCTCCTACCGGACAGCTCACGACATCGCGTTGAAACTAGGCCACGCGGACTTGTCCCGCGTGGCCCTGGATCGCATGTACTGGGCTGCGGAGCGCGCGTCGGACCCGTGCCTCGCAGCCATCCGCCAGTACAAGCGTGCCCTCCTCTACAAGACAGGCGGCCACTCCACGGGGCTCCGGCTCATCGCCGAAGGCCACCGGCTGCTGGAGGGGGAGAAGAGCAGGGAGGCATGGGCCGTGGCAGGGCAACTCCACCTCGGGGCATCCGCGCTGGCCGCTCGGGCGGGAGAAGAACGCATGGTGGTCGCGCATCTACACGCCGCGCGGAGCTTCGCCGACCGTGTTGGTGGCGAAGCCCCGGACATTCATTGGCTTTCCTTCGGGAACCGCAACGCCGACCTACACGCCTTTGGGGCGGCTGTGGCGATGGAGCAGTACGACGATGCTCTCTCTCAGGCACGGCTCATCAGGCTTCCTCAATCCACCTCGACCAGTCGCCGAGCCCGATTCCTGATCGACCGAGCCCGAGTGGAACTGGAGACAGGGCACACGGAGGCATCGTTGAAACACGTGGCCGAGGCCAGGCGAGCGGCACCGGAACAGATCCGGAATCACCCGGACACTCGGGAGACGATCTCCAGGCTGGTCCATCTCAGCCGCCGGACCCCGGACAGTCTCGGACACCTGGCCCGGTGGGTCGGCGTCTGATGTCCACGCTCACAGAACCGTGAGCGTTCCACCCTCCGCTCGGCAGCACTGTTGGAGCAAGAACCGCCAACGATGAGCGAGAGGTACATGACTACGGGACGAATGGGCCCGGCAGGGCTCGCCGTCGTTCCCTGTGGGCGGGTACTCGGGGCCGTCCGGCCGTGCGCCCCGGGGCCGGGTGGCCGCCAAGGCGCGCGGCTCATCGTTCGGTTCAGGTCCCGACGAACCGTTGAAACCGATGAATTCCACGAAACCGACCATGGAGGACCCCGTGTTCCAGCACTCCGACCGGCTCCCGACCGGTTCGCCGCTCCCCCAGGGGCACGTCACCCCCGTCCCCTGGGGTGTCCAGCGGATGGCGCCGTATCCGGCGACGGCGCCCGGGTACGGCCGGGTCGAGCTCGACCCGGTCACCCAGACCGCCCGTTACCACGACGACGGTGGACGGCTCATGGAGATGCCCGGGCACGGCACCAGTACCGGAACGAACCCGGCCACCAACACCGGTAACCCGTCCGACGGTTCGGGACCCGGTGGCGCCGGTGGCGGGGACCAGGACACGGGGAACGACAGCGACCAGTGAGGCCCACCGACCCGGTGCTGGTCGTCACCATGATCGACGACCCGACGGCCGACCTGGTGATCCGGGAACTGTACGAACGGGACGTCCCGGTCGTCCGGCTCGACTCCGGGGACTTCCCGGCCACCCTGTCGGTCGAGGCGACGATCACCGGAGACGGCCTCGGCGGGACCCTGACCACCCCGACCCGCGCCGCGGACCTCTCCCGTGTCCGGTCCCTGTACTACCGGCGGCCGAGCGGCTTCGCCTTCCCCCACCTCGACGAGCGTGACGCCCGTTTCGCCCTCACCCAGGCCCGGTACGGCCTCGGGGGCGTCATCGCGTCGCTTCCCGGCTGTCTCTACGTCAACCATCCCCATCGCGTCGGGGACGCCGAGTTCAAACCGTCCGGGCTCGCCGTCGCCGCCCGGTGCGGCCTCCGGGTTCCGGAGACGCTGATCACCTCCGATCCCGGGGCGGCCCGGAGGTTCGCGAGGGGGAACGGGCCCGTCCTGTACAAGCCGTTGTCCACCCCGTCGTACCGGATCGACGGGGTGTCCTGCACGGTCGAGGTCGCCGAGGTGACGGCCGACGGGCTGGACGAGCGGGTGGCGGGCACCGCCCATCTGTTCCAGCGGATCGTGGACAAGGTGGCGGACGTGCGGGTGACCGTGATCGGCGACCGGGTCTTCCCCGTCAGGATCGACTCCGGACTGCTGGACTGGCGCACCGACTACGAGCGCCTCTCCTATCGTGTCGTCGCGCCGCCGGACACCGTCGAAGTCGCGCTCATGCGCTATCTCGCCGCCTTCGGACTGGTCTTCGGCGCCTTCGACTTCGCCGTCGACCGGAACGGCGCCTGGTGGTTCCTCGAATGCAACCCGTCCGGACAGTGGGCCTGGCTGGAGCCGCCCACCGGACTGCCCATGGTCGCGGCCATGGCCGACCTCCTGGAGCGTTCCCCCCGATGACGGACGAACTGCGCGCCGCCCTGGCCGATGCCCTCGCCGCCAGCGGTGACCTGCGATCGCCCCGGTGGCGTCAGGCCGTGCTGGACACCCCGCGCCACGCGTTCCTGCGGGGCGGGTTCTTCCGGCGCCACGACGACGACGGCGGCCGTACCGGGTGGGAACCGGTGACGCCGGACGCGGACGAGTGGCTCCCGGCCTGCTACCGCGACGAGTCCCTGGTGACCCAGATCGCCGGAACCGTGGTCCCGGCGGACCTCGACGGGCGGATCTACCGGCTGCCCACCAGTTCCAGCACGCTCCCCGGGCTGGTGGTCCGGATGCTGGAGGAACTGGATGTGCGGGACGGGCTGAAGGTGCTGGAGATCGGGACCGGCACCGGCTACTCCACCGCGCTGCTGTGCCATCGGCTCGGTGACCGCCTGGTCACCTCCGTCGAGGTGGACGAGGACGTCGCCGCCCGGGCGCGGACCTCGCTCGGCTCCCTCGGCCACCACCCCCGTCTGGTCGTCGGCGACGGGCTCCGGGGGCACCCCGGGGCCGCCCCGTACGACCGGCTGATCGCCACCTGCGGTGTGCTGGACGTCCCCGGGGAGTGGCTGGCGCAGGTCCGGCCCGGTGGGCTGGTCCTGGCGACGGTGGGTGGCTGGCTGCACTCCTCCGAACTGGCCCGGCTCACCGTGCGCGAGGACGGCACCGCCACCGGACGGCTGCTCGGCGGGCGGGTCTCCTTCATGCTGGCGCGCCCCCAGACGCCACCGCCCCTCGGTGTCCTGCCCGATCTGGGCGCGGGGACCGAACGCCCGGCCCGGGTGGGGTGGGACGCGCTGGACGACTGGACCGCCCGGTTCGTCGCCCAGCTCGCGGTTCCGGGGGCGCAGCGGTTCGGCCTGGCGGTCGACGGGGAGCCGCTCCGGGTGCTGCTGGACGTGCGGACCGGTTCCTGGGCCGCGCTGCGGGAGACCGGTGACGGGCGCTGGGCCGTCCGGGAGGGCGGGCCGGAGGCGCTCTGGGAACGCGTCGAGGAGCGGGTGGGCCGGTGGCGCGAGGACGGTGCCCCGGGGCCCGGCCGGTTCCTGATCACGGTGGCGCCGGGGAAGCGGGCGGTGGTCGGCTGGGGCGGCCGACCATCACCCGCCCCTTGGTGACGGTTCGTCAGGAGGAAGACCTGGCGACCAGTTGGGTGGGCAGGACCACCTGGCGGCCCGGGCCCCTGCGGCGCACCCGGGGGTCCTTCGCGATCTCTTCCAGGAGGATGTCGATCATCCTGCGGCCCATGTCCTCGATGGGCTGCCGCACGCTCGTCAGCGGCGGGTCCATGTGGCGGGCGATGGCGGAGTCGTCGAAGCCGACCAGGGCCACGTCGTCGGGGATGCGGCGGCCCCGGGCGCGCAGCGCCTGGCGGGCCCCGGCCGCCATCACGTCCGAGGCGGCGAACACCGCGTCCACGTCGGGCCTGCGGTCCAGCAGTTCGCACATCGCCCGCAGACCGCCCCGTTCGGTGAAGTCGCCGGAGACGATCAGGGCGTCGTCCACCTCGCGGTCCGCCACCCGCAGGGCCTCCCGGTAGCCGTCGAGGCGGCGCACCGACCCGTAGACGTCGGGGCGGCCGGTGATGGTGGCGATCCGGCGCCGTCCGCCCGCCATGAGGTGGTCGACGGCGGCGTGGGCGCCCGTGAAGTTGTCGGAGTCGACGGCGGGGAGGGTCTCGCACTCGGAGCGGCGGCCGCTGATCACGGTGGGGATGTGGAGTTGGGAGAGCAGGTCGGGGAGGGTGTCGTCGGCGTGCACGGAGACCAGGAGCACCCCGTCGACCCGGTGGGCCGCCAAGTACTGGGCGAGGCGCTGGCGTTCGCGGTCGCTGCCCGCGAAGACCATCAGCAACTGGAGTTCCGTCTCCGCGAGTCCGGCACCGACCCCGCGCAGGATGTCGGAGAAGTACGGCTCGGCGAAGAACCGCGCCTCGGGTTCGGGGACCACGAGGGCCACGGCGTCGGTGCGGTTCGCGGCCAGCGCCCGGGCCGCCGTGTTCGGCACGTACCCGAGTTCCTCGATGGCGGCCTCGACGGCGGCCCGGGTGGTGTCGCTGACCCGGGGCGAGCCGTTGATCACCCGGGAGACCGTGCCCCGGCCGACCCCCGCGCGGGCGGCCACCTCCTCCAGCGTGGGGCGGCCGGAGCCCCGTCGGCGTGTCCCCTGAACCGTCATCGCCCGCAGCCTCTCGTCGTAGCTCCGCGCCGGACACCCGGCCGGTCCGCGAAGCGCCGGACACGGTGTGCAGGCCGTCTCCGACGGGGTCCGCGGCGCCCCCTGAGCGCGGCCGACCGGAACCGTCGGACCGCCGTTCGGCGGGTCCCGCCCCGGATCTGGGCAGGAATGTAACAGCCTTCCGGCCGTGCGCCCCACGACGGTTCGGTCGGTGGCGGACGAACGGAAACCGGGCCCGGGTCCGGGGCCGGGTCCGGGCCCGGAGACTGAGCCCGGTGCGCCCCGGCCGCGTGGGGGAAGCGTCGACCGGGGCGCAGGTGGGGGTGGTGCGTGGGGGGTTCTTCGGTGGGGGTGTCCCGCGGGGTTCCGTGGGGGTCTTCCGGTGGGGCTCCGAAGGAGGATGCGGTGGTGTTCCGGTGGGGGTCCTCCCCGGGATCTCCTCATGCGCGCGTGGGGGTGTGGGGGGGGCGCGGAAGCGTGGGGGTTCCTCGCGGTGTTTCCGTGGGGGGGTGTGGGGGTGGCGTGGGCGTGGGGGCCCGTGAGGTGGGCGGGCCGGCCGGGCGTGGAGGAAGGGGGCCCGGACCGGCCCGGTCTGAGTGGCCGGGTGGGGGGAATCCAGTGGGGGTTCCGTCAGGAACGTGGATCCCGGCCGTGGTGGATCGGACGGCGACCGCCTTGGTGCGGGCGGGGCCGAGGTCCTCCGGACCGGTACGGATGGCCGGTTCCACGAGGTCGTGCGCGGGGTGGGGGAACTGATCCGCGAACGGGGCGATCACCGTGGTGGTTCCGTCTGTGGGGGACGGAACCGGGTGTGGGGGGCCGCGAGCGGTGGGGGGTGGCACTCGCGTGGGTGCCCGCGTTCCGCCCGGACGGCGGTGGGGGGTCACCGTCCGGGACGGAACGCGTGGCGGGGTTGAGCGGCCGGTCCGCCGGGTCGGTGCCGCGCGAGGCGGTGGACCCGGTGGTGACGGTCCGGTCGGGGTCCGGCTCCCGGACACAGGAGGCGGCCCTCACGGCGGAACGCTGTCCGCCGATCGTGAGGGTCACGTCCCACGAGGAGTCGAACCCGGTGCCCGACGACAGGTCGGACGTGGGGGTCCGGTCCGTCAGGGTGTTGTCCGGCCCGCTCGCCGTCGCGTACCGACCGGGGTAACCGCCCGGACCCGTGCTGGGTGTGGTGTGCGCGATGACGGGCGACGCGGCCCGGTCCGTACCCGTGGTGCGACGGAGTCCCTGAGCGATGAGGACGGACACGGCGACGGGGACGGCGGCCGCTGGGGGGCGGTGACCGGTCCGGGGTCGCGGTGACGTGGTCATCGGGATTCCTGTCTCGGGGGTACGGGGTTGGCGTCCCTTGGGGGAGGGGCGCGATCAGCACGCTAGCGACTCCGAGTCCGGCAATTCGCCCCCCTGAGCCCCTCCGAGGCTCTTCTTATGCCGCCCTTAAGGAACACATGGGAGAGCGAAAAGGGAATCCCGGCCGTCTCCGGGCGGTGGCCCTGGTGACGGCCGGGAGGCCGTCCGGACGCGCGAGGGAGACGCGCTCCCGGGGAACGCGGAACGCACGGGACGCGTGCGGAACGCGGAGGGTTGTGGGGGTGCCGTGAGTGCCGCCCTGGGCTCCGTGGAGAGGGGACGGACCGCCGGGTGGCACTACCCGGCGGTCCGTCCGGCGTCGTGGGCTCACCGGGCTTTCGGGGCGCCACGCCCCGGTCCGTGCGGGGCGCTCTCCGGAGCGGCGCGGGGGCGGTGCCGCCCCTGCGGGGACGGGGCACGCCAGAGGGGGCGACGCCACGCCACCGGCTCGGGGCGGACGTCAGGCTCAGGCGCGTGCGTCAGGCTCAGGCGCGGGTGTCAGCCTCGGGGCGGACGTCAGGCTCGGGGGCGGGCGCCACCCCACGGAACGAGACCCGCCCCACGGAACGGGCGCGGCATCGGGGACCGGGTGCCCGCCCCACGGGAGGGGCGTCACCCCACGGGGCGGACCGCCGTGCCAGGGAACGGGCGCCACCCCATGGGACGGGTGCCGCGTCAGCGAACCGGCGCCCGCGCCGGGGAACGGGTACCCACCCCACGGGGACGGGTACCGCGTCAGGCAACCGGCGCCCGCGCCGGGGGGATCAGGCGCGGCGCAGGGCGAAGCGGCGCTTGCGGAGCTTGCCCCGGTGTCCGCGTCCCTCGACGCGGGTCTCCCCCACCTGGATCCAGACCCGGATCTCGGTGCCGCCGAGCACCGAACGGCCGATCCGGACGTCGCCCCCGGTGGCCTCGGCCATCCGTCGGACGATGTCGAGCCCGAGGCCGGTGGAGCCCTCCTTGCCGGAGCCGGAGCCCCGCGCCATGGCCGCCGTCGGGTCATCGATGCCGGGTCCCGCGTCGGAGACCAGCACGATCACCGCGTCCTCACCGTTGTGGACGTCCACCGCGAAGGCGGTTCCCTCCGGGGTGTGCCGGAAGACGTTGCCCAGCAGCGCGTCGAGCGCGGCGACGAGGTCGGTCCGCGCCACCGGGATGCGGACCGCCCGCTCCACTCCGGCCACCCGGACCTTGCGTCCCTCGTCCTCGGCGAGCGCCGACCAGAAGTCCATCCGCTCGCGGATGACCTCGGACGCGTCGCACCCGGCGCCGGGGCCCGCGGCGGCGGTCTGCGGCTTGGCCTCCCGGGCGGTGCGGATGATGGTGTCCACCTCGCGTTCGAGCTGGTGGACGGCGGCCCGGGTCTGGTCGGCGGCGGGTCCGTCGCCGAGGCTCGCGGCGTTCAGCCGGAGCACGGTGAGCGGGGTGCGCAGCCGGTGCGAGAGGTCGGCGGCGAGTTCGCGTTCGTTGGCGAGGAGCTGGACGACCTGGTCGGCCATGGAGTTGAAGGCGACGGCGGCCAGCCGCAGTTCCTTCGGCCCCTCCTCCGGGACCCGTGCGCCGAGTTGTCCGTCCCCCAGGTCGCCGGCGGCCCGCACGAGCCGCTGGGCGGGTTGCACCATCCGGCCGCCGAGCCGGTCGGCGACCGCGACGGAGCCGATGACGAGTCCGACGCCGACCCCGGCCAGCACCAGCCACGCCATGGTCACGCCCTGGGTCATGTCGTCGTCCGGGACGAACATCTCCACCACGACGACCTCAAGGTTGGGGAGTGCCTGGGGGCGCAGCAGCACCACACCGTCGTCCACCTTGACGTCGGTCCTCTCGCCGTCCTGGCGGACCGCGTCCACCACCTGGCTGGCGACCCGCTGGTGACCCACCACGAAGGCCGCTTTGCCGTTCTGGGCGGGGATGTGGACGGCGATCCTGGTCTCGGCGTCGTTGGAGGCCAGCGCGCCCTCCACCCGCTCCTTCTCGGTGGTGATGGTGAGCAGCGGCCCGAACGCGGACGACTGGAGCTCCGCGTCCGACATGACCCGGTCCCGCGCCATCTCCTTGATGACCAGGCCGAGGGGAACGGCGAAGGCGACGACCACCATCGTGGTGACCGCGAGGCAGACCTTGACGAGCGCCCATCTCATCGCGGCGGCTCCAGCTTCACGCCGACCCCGCGCAGGGTGTGGAGGTAGCGCGGGCTGGCCGCCGTCTCCCCCAGTTTCCTCCGCAGCCAGGACAGATGGACGTCGATGGTCTGGTCGTCGCCGTAGGACTGCTGCCACACCTCGGCGAGCAGCTCCCGGCGGGCGACGACGACTCCGGGTCGTCCGGCGAGGAACGCCAAGAGGTCGAACTCCCTTCTCGTCAGGTCCAGTGGGGCGCCGTCGAGTTCCGCCTGACGGCGCAGCGGGTCGATGGAGAGGCCGCCGACCTGGATGACCCTGCTGGGCGGGGCCTCCGTGGCGGTGCCCCGCGACCGGCGGAGGACCGCCGCCATCCGGGCGGAGAGGTGCTCGACGGAGAACGGTTTCGTCAGGTAGTCGTCCGCGCCGTCGTTGAGGAGGCGGACGATCTCGTTCTCGTCGTCGCGCGCGGTCGCCACGATCACGGGGACGTCGGTGAGCCCGCGGAGCATCTTGAGCGCCTCGGAGCCGTCGAGATCGGGCAACCCCAGGTCCAGGATGACCAGGTCGAACGGGAAATGGGCTACTTCGCGCAGTGCCTCCAGAGCCGTTCCTACGCTGCGTACCGTGTGGGACGCCTCGGTGAGATGCCGGATGAGGGCCGAGCGGACGAACTGATCGTCCTCGACCACGAGCACACGTGCCATGGGCGGCACCGTACGCCATGTGGGTGACCCACCGTCCGGTCGGGACGATGCCTCCGAGGGGGCGACAGAGGGGGGTGGGTTACGGCAGGATGGCCGGACGATGCGCAGGGGAATCCTTCACTTCTCAGCCTGGACGCTCGCTACGGGCGCAGCGGTCTCGCTGTCGTGGTGGGGCGTCCACACCGTTATGTCCAGCACTGTCAACGGGCCTCCGTTGTCACTGCCGCTCCCGGACCTGGACGACGACGAGGACGACGACGAGGAAGAGCGGCCTCGGGTCGCCGCGGGCGAGCGCCCCACGCCGCCCCCGCAGGCCCCTCGGTCGAAGAGCGGCGGCACGCCGCCCGCCACCACCGGGAAGGGCGGCACCCCGGACCGGGACCGCCCTCCGGCCACCGAGCCCGCCAAGGGCTCCCCGTCGGGCCAGGGCAAGCCTTCCAAGGAGTCCTCCACGGGCGACTCCAAACCGATGGGTTCGGCGGAATCCGCCCCGAGCAACATCAAGAGCTATCCCACCGAGGGCGGCCGGGTGGTGTTCGACCTCGGGGTGGTCTCCGCGAAGCTGGTCTCCGCGAAGCCCGCCCCCGGCTGGTCGATGCAGGCGTGGAAGGAGCCTGGAATGAAGTGGATCCGGGTCGACTTCACCGCCACCGAGTCCGGGCGGGTCATCTCGGTGTCGTGCCTCTGGCACAACGGGGCACCCAATGTGGAGATCAACAACTACGAGTAGCGCCGCGGGAGCGCTCCCTCAACGGAAGGCGCCGGGCGGCGGTGCCGGGGACGGGGTGGCGTTGGCGTCCCGGGCCGGGACGGCGCCCGCGGCGAAGTCCCCGAGCGCGCGCCCGTGTTCCACCCGGGCCGGGTGGGGGTCGGTGGCCGCGCGACGGGTGAGTTCCGGGACCGGCAGCGGGACGGCGGAGGCGACGAGGACCGCGTTGCCGAACCGTCGGCCGCGCAGCACCGGCGCCTCCGCGAGCAGGGCGAGTTCGGGGAGGACGGCGCCCACCGTGGCGACCTGGCCCCGCAGATGGGCGAGCGGACCGCCGTCGGCGACGTTCGCCGCGTAGCGCCCGTCGGGGGCCAGCACCCGTCGCACCTCCCCCACGAATTCGAGGCTGGTGAGGTGGGCGGGGGTGCGGGCGCCGCTGAAGACGTCCGCGATGACCAGGTCGGCCCAGCCGTCGGGCAGCCTGCCGAGGGCCTCGCGCGCGTCCGCCGTCCGGACCCGGATCCGCGCGCCCTGGTCGAGGGGGAGTTCCGCGCGGACGAACGCGACGAGGGCGGCGTCCCGTTCCACGACCTGCTGGGTGGAGCGGGGCCGGGTGGTGGCCGTGTAGCGGGCGAGGGTGAAGGCTCCGCCGCCGAGGTGCAGCACCTTCAGGGGGCGGCCGGGCGGGGCGGCCAGGTCGATGACGTGACCGAGTCTGCGCTGGTACTCGAAGGCGAGGCGGGCGGGGTCGTCCAGGTCCACGTACGACTGCGGGGCGCCGTCGATGAGCAGGGTCCAGGCCCGGGGCCGGTCGGGGTCGGGCAGCAGTTCGGCCCGGCCGCCGTCGACGTCCGCGCCCCGCGGTTCCCGCCGCTCCCGGCGGCCCCGCTCCTTCTCCTTCGCCCGTGCGCGCGCCATGCGGCCATTATCGCCGGGGCGTCCGGCACCCGGCGCGGCGGGCCGGACGGGGCGGATGACCGGGGGCGGACCGGTGGGGGGCCGGAAGGCGGACGGGCGGATGGCCCGGGGGGGGCGACGGGCAGGGGGCGACGGGCGGATGGCCAGGGGTGCTGACGGACGAGCCGGGGCTGACGGAGGGACTGGTGGACGCGCCGGGGAGGCTGACGGAGGGACGGACGGACGGACGCGCCGGGAGGAGGGGTGCCCACCGCCGACCCCCGGGGTGCCCGTCGGCCTCGCCCCGAGGAGGGGACGCTCAGCGACGATCGCCCTCGGGGGAACGCTCAGCGGCAGTCGTCGGCGGCCTCGATCAGCCGGGCGGCCTGACCGAGCGCCTCCCTCAGCACCACGGGGTCGGTGACCCGTCCGGCGGTGACGGGCGGCAGCAGCCATCCGGTGCCGGGAGCGGAGGCGCCGTCGAGGTCGTTCCCGGCGGCCGGGAGGGCGGGGGCGTCCCCGTCACCCCCGGCGGCCGGGAGGGCGGTGACGGGGACGCCCCGGCCGTCGGTGCGGACGCAGGCGCTGCCGGGGAGGTCCCAGCCGTCCGCGGTGCCCGGCGGCACCAGGAAGCAGAGGGTGTGGCGGCTGTCGTCGTGGAGGACCGGGCCGACCGCGCCGACGGCGCCCCGGCGCAGGATGTCCACCGCCTCCAGCCCCTGCCGGACGGGCACCGTCACCAGGTCGCACCCGTCGACGGCGGACCGTTCCGGCGGGTGCGCCACCCGCTCGCCACCCGCCCCCGGGGGACGGGACGGCTCCCCGCCCGGCTGGTCCGCCGCCCCCTCCGGCGCGACGGGCGCGCTGGGTTCCACCCCGGCCTCCCACACGGAAAACCCCTCCTCGGTCGAGCGGTTCGCTGACGGCTGGCTCCCCGTCCGGCCGGTTCAACGGGCGGATCGCGTCAACGGCTACGGCGCCACGCCGCCGCATTGCATGGCGGTTCATGGCAGATCACGGGTGGGATATCCGTTTTGTACGTAAACGCTGTGTGGTGACTCGATCACAGCGGGTACGTTCGTGCTCCGCCGGACGGGTGGGTCGCACGGTACGGGACCAGCGGTTCCGGACCGGCGCCCCGGCGGACTCCGGCACGACCGCACGAGAGGTTCCGGCCATGGTGTCGTCACCGAGGCAGTCCCCCACATCGCCGACCGCACCGCACCGCACCGCCCAGCCGCCGCCGTCCCCCGCCGCGCGGGCGGCGCCGGTGGGCGGCGGGCGGACCGTCCCCGCACCGGCGGCGCTCCCCCCGGGGGGCCAAGCGCCCCGGGCGAACACCGTCTTCCGGGAGCTGCGCGGGGCCCGCTCGCCCGGGGAGTTCGCGGCGGCGGTGCGACGGGCGGCCCGGGAGATCGGGGAACGGGTCAGCTGCGACGCCCGCTACATCGGACGGGTGGAGGCCGGGGAGATCCGCTGCCCCAACTACGCCTACGAGCGCGTCTTCCTGCACATGTTCCCCGGCCGCGCGCTCACCGACCTGGGCTTCGCCCCCCGCGCGACGGTACGCGGCCGGTCGGCCCGGACGCCCGACCCTCCGGAGCATCCGGCCCGGCCCGACCGGGACGGCCCCGCTGACCGCCCGGCCCGCCCGGACCGCGCCGATCTCCCGGCCCGCCCGGGCCTCTCGGACCGCTCGGACCGCTCCGACCACCCTGGCCGCTCCGACCGCTCCGACCACCCTGGCCGCTCCGACCGGGCCGACCTGGCCGACCTGGCCGACCTGGCCGACCTGGCCGAACCGGTCGGCCGAAGCGACGGACCCGGTCAGCGTCGACGGGCCGACGCCCCCCACCGTCCGCCTCCCCCCCGACCGCCCCACGCACCCCGTCCGCCCCGCCCCGCCGGTCGAACCGGCCCATCCACCAGCAGGCTCGCGGCCCCCGCGAGCCGGGACCCCGAGGAGAGCGACGTGCGGCGTCGCGCGTTCATGACCGGCGGAACGGTCACCGTGGCCGCGTCCCTGGGACCGTCCGGAGCGGCCTCGGCCGCCACCGGACCGCTCGGACCGCTGTCCGCCCTGGGCCGGAGCCCGGACCGGGGCTCCACCCGGGCCGGGGTCGCGGAGGCCGAGGCCGTCGAGGAGGCCGTGCGGCGCATCCGGGTGCTGGACGACCGGCACGGCGCGGACGGCCTGTACCGGCGGGCCGCCGTCCCGCTGCGGACCGCGTTCGAGCTCCTCGACGCCACCACCACCCGCCGTTCCACCGCCGACCGGCTGCACGCGGGCGCGGGTGAACTCGCCCTCTCGGTGGGCTGGCTGGCCCATGACTCCGGCCGGTTCGACGACGCCCGCTCGCACTACGCGGAGGCCCTGGCGACCGCCCGGGTCTGCGGGGACCCGGGCGTCGAGGCGCACGCCTTCTGCAACACCGCCTTCCTCGCCCGGGACGCGGGCCGCCCCCGGGAGGCGGTACGGGCCGCGCAGGCCGCGCAGCGGGCCGCCCGGGGGATCGGGTCGGCGCGGCTGCTGTCGCTGCTGGCGCTGCGCGAGGCGGGCGGCTGGGCCGGGCTGGGCGACCGCGCCGCCTGCGCCCGGGCGCTGGCCCGGGCGCAGGCCCTGTTCGGACGGGGGCGCTCGGGCGAGGATCCCGAGTGGATGTCGTTCTACGGGGAGGCGGAGCTGGCGGGGCTGGAGGCCCAGTGCTGGTCGGCGCTCGGGGAGTGGTCCCGCGCCGCCCGGTACGCGGAGCGCGCAGTGCGGCTCCAGGAACCGCACTTCGTCCGGAACACCGCGCTGTACACCGCCGAGCTGGCGGACGACCTGGCCCGCGCGGGACGCCCCGACGAGGCAGCGGCGGCCGGGGAACGGGTGGTGACCCTGCTGGACGAGGTGCAGTCCTCGCGGATCCAGTCGATGCTGGCCGCGACCGCCCGGGTGCTGCTGCCGCACCGCCGGTCGGCGGGGATCGGCCGGTTCCTGGAACGGTACGCAGCGATGCCCCGCCCGGCCTGAGCCGCCCGGCCCCGCCGGGCCACCCGGTCCCGCGTTCCGCACCGGGATACGGCGCCCGACCTCACCGGGCCGCCGGGTACGGACCGCCGGGGAGCGGCGGCCCGTACCCGGCCGGGGCCACCCGGTGCCGGACGGTCGGTGCCGAGCGGTCGGTACCGGACGGCCGGTGCTGGACGGCACCGGGGGCGGTGGTCCGGAGGCGTCCGGGAGGTGTCCGGCGGGGCCCCTCGGGAGTCGTCCGGCGGGCCCGTCCGGGGATGTCGGGCAGGGTGTCCCGGAAACGCCCGGTCTGCCGTCCGGCAGGTCCGGCGGAGCGTCCGGGGTGCCTTCCGCCGGACGGCGGGTGGGGGGCCGGGGGCCGCGCGGGGGCGCAACCACGCCGACGGTCACGGCGTCTTGGGCGAGCGGGACCGTCCGCCCTCGCCCAGTCCCCGTACACCGTAGGGTGGGCGGGCGGCCGGGGAGCGAGCACGGAGTGAGGAGACCTTGGATGCCGAAGCGCGAACCGTCCGACGTCCGGACGGGGACCCGAACGGCACCCGGTGCCACCGGCCCGCGCCGCTGGTGGACCGAGATCCCACTGGTGGTGCTGCTCTACCTGGCCTACACCGCGGGACGGCTGCTCGCCCGGGGTGACGTGACGACCGCCGTCGACCACGGGCTCGCGATACTCCGGGCCGAGAAGGCACTCTGGCTGAACGCCGAACACCCGCTGAACCGGCTCTTCACGGAGCACGCCTGGATCGGGGTGCCGGCCGACTTCTGGTACGCGTCCCTGCACTACACCGTGACCCCGGTGCTCTTGGTCTGGCTGTTCCGCTCCGACCGCGCCCGCTACCGGGCGGCCCGCAGCTGGCTGCTGGTCTCCACCTTCCTCGGGCTCGTCGTCTACACCCTGGTCCCCACCTGTCCCCCGCGCCTCCTCGACGCGAGCCACGGCTTCGTCGACACCATGGCGCAGTACAGCGTCTACGGATGGTGGGGCGCCGAGGCCAGCGCCCCGCGCGGCATGGGCGGGATGACCAACCAGTACGCGGCGATGCCGTCCCTGCACGTGGGCTGGGCCCTGTGGTGCGGGGTGATCATGTGGCGGTACGGACGGGGGCCGCTGATCCGCACGGCGGCGGTGGCGTATCCGCTGATCACGACGATCGTGGTGATGGGCACCGCCAACCACTACTTCTTCGACGCGGTCGCCGGGGCCGCCGTCATGGGCGCCGGACTGCTGCTGACCCGGCCCGCGCTGCGGCTGGTGGACCGGGCCCGGCCGCTGCTCGAAGCCCGCTTCCGGTCCGCCGTCGGACGGCCGGTCGGCGCACCGGCGGACGCCCCGGCCGGCGGACCGGCAGCCGAACCGGCCGGGGCATCCGCCACGGCGCCCGTCCCGGAGCCCGGTGCGGCACCCGCCACCGCGCCCGCCCCGGACCCCGTCACCACGCCCGGCGTCGCACCCGCCCCGGACCCCGTCACGCCCTCCGCTCCGGAGCCCGTGACGGCCGCCGGGGCGGCGCGGAACGCCGTCCGGACGGCCGGAAGTTCCCCGATTGTCAGCGGCGAGTGCCAGACTGCGGCGGGTGAGCGAATTCCCCGACAGCGCCAGCAGTCCGCCGAGCGGGACGCCCGGCCCTCGGACTCCAGGGACGGCACTCCGGCACCGGCTCGCTGAGCTGCGCGGCCCGGCACCCGCGAGGGCCATGGACGCCCGGTCCCTGGCCGCCCTCGCGGTGAACCCGGGCTGCGACCGCCGCGCCCTCCTCGACGGGGCGGGCGTCGACAAGGGACGGGTCGCCGCCCGGCTGGGGGCGCCCGCCGTCTCCGGCCAGTCCCAGTTCGCCATCGTCCGGGGGCACGCCTTCGAGGCCCGGGTGAAGGGCGACGGCGGCGCCGGACTGCTGCGGCTGGCCCACGAACGGCTGGACCCGGCCGCCCCCGCCCCGGCGGGGGACGCGGTGCGGGTGCCCCCGCTCTCCACCGAGGGCGGGCCCGGGGCCCGGGTGGCGCGGACCGCGCTGGCACTGCGCGAGGCGGCCGGGGCGCGGGGCGTCTGGACCCTGCTCGACCATCCGATGCTGGCGCTGGACGTGGCGGGCACCCCGGTGTTCCTGGAGCCCGACGCGGTCGTGGTGCACCCCGACGGGCGCTGGTCCGTCGTGGAGATCAAGTCCTTCCCGATGGTCGACGGGTCCGCCGAGCCCGCGAAGGTCGGCGCCGCGGCCCGGCAGGCCGCCGTCTACGCGCTGGCCCTGGAGCGGGTCGCCGCCCGGCTCCCGGCCGCCCCCGAGGTCGGGCACCTGGCGCTGCTGGTGTGCCCCAAGGACTTCTCCAACCTGCCCGCCGCGGCGGCCGTGGACATCCGCAAGCAGCTGTCGGTGACCCGTCGTCAGCTGGCCCGGCTCACCCGGGTCGAGGACATCGCCCGGGCGCTGCCCGAGGGCACCACCTTCGACGTGGAGCAGCCGGGCGAGAGTCTGGCCGTGGCCGTCGCGGCGGTGCCCTCGGCGTACGCGCCGGAGTGCCTGTCGGCGTGCGAGCTGGCCTTCCACTGCCGGTCCCGGGCCCGGGAGGCGGGCGCCGTCACCGCGCTCGGCCGCTCGCTCCGGGGCGAGCTGGGCGGACTGACCACCGTCGAGGACGTCCTCGCCGCCGCCGAGGGCCGGTGCGGGGACCCGGCGGACCCGGCCGTCGCGGCGCTGCGCCGCGCGGCGGCCCTGCGGGACGAGGCGCTGGCCGGCACGGGGGCCGCCCCGTGCTGAGCACCGCCCACCGCGTCCGTCCCGTACCTGGCGCCGCCCACCGCACCCGTCCGGTACCGGCCGCCACCCACCGCGTCCGTCCCGTACCGGCCGCCGCCCACCGCGTCAGCCCCGCGCCGGACGGGACCCGTCGCGCCCGCCCCGTCCCTCCCGACGCGCCCCACCGCGCCCGTCCGGTGCCGGACGTCACGACCCCCGTGACGGTCCGTCCGCCGGGTACGGCACCCGGTACCGTGCGCCCGCCCGGCACGGCACCCGTCGCCGTCCGTCCGTCCGGTACGACGCCCACGACCGTCCGCCTGCCCGGTACGCAACCCACGGCCGTCCCTCCGGCGGGCGCACCCTCCGTCGGCGCGGCCCCGGTCGCCGTCGTCCGTCCACCGGGTACCCCGCCCGTCGCCGCCCGTCCGCCCGGCACGGCACCCGGTGCCGTCCGGCCGGGTGTCCGCCGTGCGGTCCGTCCGGTCCGGGGAGGCCGCGCATGGCGCTGATCGGTCAGCTCGCCCGGCTGGAGGCGGTCCGCAGCGGGCGGGCGCAGCCCCTGGCGACCGTGCGGCACCGCAAGGTGTCCGAACGGCCCCTGGTCCTCGTCCCGTTGACCACCGCCGGTGAGGCGGGCGCCCCGCTCGCCGCCCTGGTGGGGACGGAACGCACCGCGCCGCGCGTGCTGTTCGTGCCGCAGCCCCGGGACCGGGAGCTGCGCTCCGCGTTCCTCGCCGCCCTCGCCGACGCGGTCCTGCCGTACGTCGAGGACTTCGCCGGCACGGTGGAGACGGTGGAGCGGAACGAGACCGACCCGGAGACCGGCAAGCGGGTCAAGGTCGAGGCCGAACTGTGCGCGGACGCCCCGCAGATCATCGTGCCGAGCCGGGGCGGTGTGGACTTCGTCCGGCTGCTGGGCCGGTCGATGCGGTTCCGGCGGACCGTGGAGCAGGACCCGGAGGCGCCCTATCCGGCGCCGCCCCGGGTGCCGCTGCTGGGCCGCTGGCTGACGCACTTCGGGGAGCGGGCGCGGGTGCCGGGCTCCTCGCTGCTGCTGTCGATGACGGACCTGCTGGCGCGGCACTGGGCGACCGGGCAGTCCTCGGTGGAGGACCAGCACCTGGGGGCGCTGCTGGCCTGGCTGGAGCCGCCGGAGGGGGTGCCGGGCGCCGAGGCGGCGCTGCGGGCGGAGCTGGAACGGGACGCCGAGGGGCAGTTGACGCATCCCCCGGCCGGTCCGGCGACCGACCCGGCGTTCGACAACAAGCTGCTCGCCCCCGCCATCGAACGGTACGACCGGGCCCGGACGGCGCTCGCGGCGGCCGAGGACGGGGTGACGGCCGACGCCCGGCTCGGCGCCCTGACGGAGGCCGAACACGCCCTGCGGGCCCTGGTGGTGAGCCGGACCCGGCCCACCTGGGACGCGGTGTGGCGGGGCCTCGACCTGCTGTGCACCCTGCCCGAGGGCGCCCGGGTGGAGGAGCGCTGGACCCGGGACCGCTGGTCGTTCACCAGTCACCGGGACCGGGTGCTGGCGGGCGAGCCCCCGCAGCCGCGCCGCGACGACGCGGTCACCGCCGCCCACAAGCTGGCCGCCCGGGAGCGGGAGCAGGCCCGGCTGGACGCCCAGGAGGCACTGGACGACCCGCTGGTGATGGCGGGCCGCCGACTCGCCGGGGAGGCGTTCGCGGGGGAGGTGACCGAGACGGTGATGGCGTACAGCGAGGGCAAGCGGGTCAGCCCGCGCCCGCTGGTCTACCTGCGCACCGCCGACCGGCCGCACCTGGCGGAGGGCGCGAAGGCGTTCCGCTCGCTGAACGGGAAGCCCCAGACCGCGCAGTTCGTCGGGTACGCCGAACCGGACGCCCCGGACGGCCCGGGGACCCGGGACGACGCCTCCAGCCCCCCGGGCGGCCCGGACGGCACCGGCGACCCGGGCGACCCGGACGGCCCCCGCGGCCCGGGCGTCTCCAGCGTCTCCGGCGCCCCCGGCGCCCCTGCGGCCCCGGACGGCACCGACGGCGGAACCGGGGCCGGGCCGTCCGACGGCCGGGCCGGGGCGAGCGGGCACGAGCACGACGGCGGCGGGCACGGCGGCGCCGTGGACGACGGGACGGTGACCCTCGTCCTGCGGATCACCGACCGGATGGGCCGGGGCCGGGAGCCGGAGCCCGGTTCCGTCCCGGAGAAGGGCGACCGGCTGTGCTGGACGCTCTTCGAGCACGACCAGCGCGGCGGCCCCCGGCTGCCCGAGCCGGAGCACACCCCCTGGACCCACGGCGGCCCGCCCGGCGAGGCCGTCACCGAGGCGCCGGACCCGGTGACCGGAGAGGACATCCTGTGACCCTCAAGAGCGGCGTCCGTCACCCCGCCGCCCCCGAGACGGTGGACGACCCCGGCGCGGCGGCGGCCCGCGCCACCGAGGCCATCCTCGGCGACACCCTGCGCGGGGCGCACCGGGGCGTCGTGGTGGACTCCCCGCCCGGTGCCGGGAAGTCCACGCTGGTGGTGCGCGCCGCGCTGGAACTCGTCGCGGCGGGCCGCCGGTTGATGGTGGTGGCGCAGACCAACGCCCAGGTGGACGATCTGGTGCTGCGGCTCGCCGAGAAGGCGCCGGACGTCCCGGTGGGACGGCTGCACAGCAGCGACCCGGACGCCTACGACAAGGCCCTGGACGCGCTGCCCGGGGTGCGGACCTCGACGAAGGCCGCCGACCTCGCGGCCCATGACGTGGTGATCTCCACGGCCGCCAAGTGGGCGCACGTCAAGGACGTGGAGCCGTGGGAGCACGCGATCGTCGACGAGGCGTACCAGATGCGCTCGGACGGGCTGCTGGCGGTGGCGAACCTCTTCGAGCGGGCGCTGTTCGTGGGGGACCCGGGGCAGCTCGACCCGTTCTCGATCGTGGGCGCCGAGCAGTGGGCGGGGCTGTCGTACGACCCGTCGGCGAGCGCGGTGTCCACCCTGCTGGCGCACAACCCGGAGCTGCCGCAGCACCGGCTGCCGGTGTCCTGGCGGCTGCCCGCCTCGGCGGCGCCGCTGGTGTCGTCGGCGTTCTACCCGTACACCCCGTTCCGCAGCGGTACCGGGCCCGGGGACCGCGTCCTCGGCTTCGGGGTGGCGTCGGACGGTTCGGGGCCGGACCGGGTCATCGACGAGGCCGCCGCGTCCGGGTGGGGGCTGCTGGAGCTGCCGCCACGGCACACCCCGCGCACCGACCCGGAGGCCGTGCACGCGGTGGCGCTGGTGGTGCGCAGACTGCTGGACCGGGGCGGGGTGACCGTCTCGGAGCGGGGGCCGGACCCGGTGCCGCTGACGGCCGGGCGGATCGCGGTGGGCACCGCGCACCGCGACCAGGCGGCGGCGGTCCGGGCGGCGCTCGCCGGGCTGGGGGTGAGCGGGGTGACCGTGGACACCGCCAACCGCCTCCAGGGCCGGGAGTACGACGTCACGGTGGTGCTGCACCCGCTGTCGGGGCGCCCCGACGCGACCGCGTTCCATCTGGAGACGGGGCGGCTGTGCGTGCTGGCCTCCCGGCACCGGCACGCCTGTGTGGTGGTCTGCCGGGGCGGGGTCACCCGGCTGCTGGACGACCACCCCTCGACCGAGCCGGTGCAGCTCGGCGTCACCCTGAAGTTCCCGGACGGCTGGGACGCCATGATGACGACCTGGGACCACCTCTCCCACCACCGCGTCCCCTGGACACCGGCCTCCTGAACGGCCGGAACGCCTCCCCGGGCGGCGGTCTTGCGGGGCGGGGGACAATGGGAGGCGGTCCAGGCGCACCGCGCGCGCAGAACGCCGAGGAGGCAGCAGATGTCGGAGTCCGAACCCGTCCGCGCCGAGCGACGGATGCGGCCCGCCCCGCTGCTCTTCGAGCCGACGGCGGCGGCCGGGGACCCCGAGCACTTCTTCGACCTGGAGTCCATCGAGGACCCCTGCCAGCTGCTGGCCCGGGCGACGGAGCTGACGCACGCGTTCCGCGCGGCCACCGACCGGTCGATGGAGTTCCAGGCGATCGCCGCCGCCCGGCTCGCGGACCCGCGCCGGTTCGACCGGCTGACCCCGGCGGCGATCGCCGAGCGCGCCCAGTGGAGCGAGGAGTACGCGCGGAAGATGGTCGACTACGGCCGCGATCTGCTGCGCGCCGCGCACCCCGACGAGGGCTGACCCGCCCGCCCGACGCGCCCCGTCGAGCCCGCCTGACGCGCCCCGTCGAGAGCGGCCGCACGGGCCGGGCGCCCCGCGGAGGAGCCGACGCCGGGCCATCGTCACCCGGCAAGGCTTCTCGTCATATGCCGGGCGGGCAAGATACTCCACCCCGAACCCGTCTGTCCCCGGTTCCGGCAACTCAGGGAGACTGCTTCCTCACCCCGGGTAGATATGACGGCCATGAGCTGCCACCCTCACACCCCCGGACACCCGGCCCGGACCGCTCCCCACGACGCCGATGCCGTCACCTCGGCGGGCGCCGCCTGGCTCGCCTCCGCAGGAACGTATCCGCTGGACACCCTCGCCCGCTGGGCCGACCGTCCGGCGGCCCCGCTCGTGCTGCCCTGCGGCACCGCGTTCGACGTGGTGAACACCACCGCGCTGTTCGGACGGGCGCTGCTCGACCGGCTGTGGGGCGAGGGACCCGGCTCCGGGCCGGTCGCCACCCACCGGGGCCGCACCCTGCTGTTCGCCGCGCCCGGCACCGCCCACCGGCTGCCCGCGCTGCTGCGCTGGGAGGAGTGGGGCGCCGGACTGGACGAGGTCCCGCCGCTGCTCTGCCACGGCACCGGCGACGCGGTGACCGTCCCCCCGCTGACCCCGGCCCCGACCGCGCCGCCCGTCCCCACCGCCACCACCACCGCCGTCGCGCCCGGGGCGAGCAGCCCGGCCGCCCCAGGCCGCCGCGCCGCCCCCGGCCAGACGCCGGGCGGCTCCCGCTGGGTGGTGGCGCCGGACACCCGGCGCCCCTGGCTGCCGGGGCCCGAGGTGCTGCTCTGGGCCTGCGTCCGGGCCGCCCGCGCCACCGCCCGGAAGGGCTCCACCGCATCGATTTCGCCACGGCCGGACCTGGGTGCTAATGTCTACGACGTCAGCAGGCGCCGCTAGCTCAGTTGGTTAGAGCAGCTGACTCTTAATCAGCGGGTCCGGGGTTCGAGTCCCTGGCGGCGCACAGACGGTGGAAGGCCCCTCGCGGAAGCGGGGGGCCTTTCGCGTCGCCCGGGCCGGTCCGACCTGGGCCCGAACCCGGGCCCAGATCCGGTCCGACCCGTCCTTCCCGGTCCCGGTGACGGGCGTCAGTCGGTGGAGATCCGCACCGGCCACTCCCCCTCCGGGGTCCGCTCCCCCACCTCCACCCGTACCGGCACCCGCTCCCCGGTGACCGTCAGGGACTCCCCCGCGCCAAGCGGGGCGTCCGCGAGCGGCGGGTACACCGACCGGTCCGGGCAGGCGTCCGTCCCCGGATGGCCGTCGACCACCCGCACCGGGCCGTCCCCGGACGCCGCCTCGCTGCGCACCCGGTAGACCAGTACGCCCTCCGCGCAGGTCGAACGGTCGTTGCCGACGGCTGCCCGGGCCTCCACCGCGATCGCGGTGGTCCGGCCGGTGCGGACCACCGCCAGCTTGGTCCCGTACCCCGGCCCGGCCCGCCGCGCCGCCGGTCCGGTCCCGGCCTCCGGCAGGACCGACCGGGCCACCGGCCCCGCCACCGCCGCCGCCCCGGCCGGAGCGCCGCCCGACTCCGTCCCGGAGCCCGGTCCCACCGAGACCGGCTCCAGCGTCACCGGCCCCTCGCCCCGGCCGTCCACGCACACCACCTGGTCCGGGTCCAGCCAGCCCAGCTTCCACTTGTGCCAGGCGAGCGGGTCCGGGGCCAGCCCGAACTGGCTCCCCATGACGTCCCAGTCCCCCACATGGGTGTCCCAGTCCCCCTCGCCGTCGGAGGGCCGGTGGTACAGGTCCGGCAGGTCGAAGACGTGGCCCGTCTCATGGGCGAGGACGTTGCGGTCCGGCGGATGGCGTTCGAAGACGGTGACGATCCGCCGCAGCTCGGCGCCGTCCACCCGGAGCGGACGGTCGAAGTTGACGACCTTGGTGGCGTCCGAGTCGACGCCCGGCGCGTCCGGGTCGGCCACGAAGTACACGATGTCGTGGTCGGCGAAGTCCACCCGGGGATCGGCCGCCGCCACCGCGTCCCGCAGATAGGCCGTGCGGTGCCGGGCGTCCCAGTCCCGCTCTATCGCGTACGCGGTGGACGGCTTCGGCATGGTGATCCAGTCGGCGCGCGGCTCCGGCCGCAGGGTGAACCTCCCGTACGAGGCCCGCGCGTAGAAGCGGTCGGTGGCCGGGAAGTAGTCGGCGGCCAGTTCCTCGGGGGAGGTCAGCGGACGGGCGTCCGGGAAGGCCAGGAAGACCATCAGCGCGGTCAGCTCGCGCGCCGGACGCGGATAGGAGCCGTTCCAGGTGTCCAGGCCCTCCGAGTGGTGGGCGTCGGTGCGCTCCAGGGCGCACGGACCGGCGAGCGGCTCGGCCACCGCCGGACCCGCGACCAGGGAGGTGGCCACCAGCGCGGCCAGCGAGGTGACGACGGCGGTGCCGCGCGCCCAGGAACGCCCGTGCCCCGCCCCCGGGGAACCGGCGGGACCGGTACGGAGCTGAGGGGGCACGGCGACCTCCGGGGACGGCAGCGGGACACCGGATCCACCCTGGTCCGGAACGCCGTGCCGTGCCCTGTTGGAGTGACCCGGGCGGGTGAGGGGACGGGGCCGCCGCCCACCGGGGGCGGGACGGCCGACCGCTGCGGGCACAGACCACGGGACCGCCGTGGACGGAGGCAACGGAACCGCCGTGGCCTCCGGACCTCGCCTCCATGGACGGGCACCCCGGCCGCCGTGGATGGAGACCCCGGCCACCGTGGGCGGGGCGCCGTCCACCCTGGCCGGGGAAAGCCGACCGGTCGTGGCCGGGGAAGGCCGACCGTCGCGAACGAGGGCCGCCGACCGCCGTGGGCCATTCGGGCGGTCACCGAGCGTCATGGGCGGCCGGGCCTGGCGGGACGGCCGCCGCTCGGGCGGAGGAACGATTCAGCACACCGGCGTACGACGGAGCGCTCCGGAGTGTGACTGGCTCGCGCGCCGGAGCAGCCTCTATGATCTTCCTGTTTTCCCGCGTGATTCCGGCCCCAGTGACCTCGCCCAGGCGTTCGATCCATCACCGGCCGGGAGTTGTCCGGAGCACGACCAGGCACGACTGCAACGACACACTGCGGGAGTGAGCGGTGAGCGGAACGTCCGAAGGTCCGGCGCACACGGCGGACCGTGTCCCCCCGGCCGTCACGGACAGTCGTCATCACGACAGCGCCCCGTCGCCGTCCGACGGCACCCCGCCGTCCGGCGCCCCGCACAGCCCCCCGGCGACCGACCCCGCCCGGGACCCCCTCCCCCGTCCGGTCGCCGCCCCCGATCCGGTCGCCGTTCCCGTTTCCGCTCCCGTCCCCGGTGCCACCGTCCCGCCGGAGCCCGCGCCCGGCGGCCCGGAACCGACCACGCCCCCCACCGCATCACTCGCCGCGACGCCCGCCACGGCTCCCGACGCGGCTCCCGACCGGGCGGCGGCCCCCGCCCGGCGTCCGGTGCCGTCGCCCGGCGAGCCGTACCGGGCCGCGTTCGGCTGCGCGCCGCTGGCGATGGCCACGGTCGGCCCGGACGGCACGGTGGTGACCGCGAACGACGCGTTCCACGCGCTGTTCGCCCGGCCCACCGTCCAGGGCGACCCGGTCGGACGGCCCGCCGCCGAACTGGTGGACCTCGCCGCCGACGCCCGTATCTGGCACGCCTACCAGGAGGTGCTGGGCGGACGACGGGCCCGGCTGCGGTGCAGCAGACGGCTCAAGCACCCCGACGGCCACGCCATGTGGGCCCGGATCACCGTCTCCCCGCTGCCCGGCCCGGCGGGCCCCGCCACCGCGCTGCTCTCGGTCTCCGACATCAGCGCCCGCCGGGAGCTCCAGGCCCGGCTGCGCCACCTCCAGATGCACGACCCGGTGACCCGGCTGCCCAACCGGACCCTGTTCTTCGAGCGGCTCACCGGAGCCCTGGAGAGCGGCGCGTACGACGACACCGGCACCGGCCGGATCGGGCTCTGCTACCTGGACCTCGACGGGTTCAAGGCCGTCAACGACACCCTCGGGCACCGGATCGGTGACCGGCTGCTGGCGGCGGTCGCCGAACGGCTGACCCGGTGCGCCGACGAAGCCGGTCTCACACGTGCCACCACCCCGCTGGCCGCCCGGCTGGGCGGCGACGAGTTCGCGCTGCTGGTGGAGGACTCCACCGGCACCGAGCAGCTCGCGGACCTCGCGCGGACCGTGCTGCGCGCCCTCCAGGAACCGTTCGACCTGGCCGGGCAGCGGCTGTCGGTATCCGCCTCCATCGGGGTGGTGGAGCGACGGGCCGCCGGGACCACCGCGACCGGGCTGATGCAGGCCGCCGACACCACGCTGTACTGGGCCAAGGCCGACGGCAAGGCCCGCTGGACGCTGTTCGACCCGGAGCGCAACGCCCACCGGATGACCCGGCAGGCACTCGCCTCCACCCTGCGCCCGGCGGTGGAACGCGGCGAGTTCACCCTGGAGTACCAGCCGCTGGTCGGACTCGGGGACGGCGCCCTGCGCGGGGTCGAGGCGCTGGTGCGCTGGGAGCACCCGCAGTTCGGCACCCTCACGCCGAATCGGTTCATCGGGCTGGCCGAGGAGGACGGGGCGATCGTGCCGCTAGGCCGCTGGGTGCTGCGCACGGCGTGCCGCCAGGCCCGGCGCTGGCAGCTCGACCACCCGCGCAGCGCGCCGGTCTTCGTCAGTGTGAACGTGGCGGTGCGCCAGGTGTGGGACTCGGACCTGGTCGCGGACGTGGAGGCGATCCTCACCGAGACCGGACTGGCCCCGGGGCTGCTGCAACTGGAGCTGACCGAGTCGGCGGTGATGGGCTCGGCGGGGCGCCCGCTCCAGGCGTTGCAGGCGCTCAGCGACATGGGCGTGCGGATCGCCATCGACGACTTCGGCACCGGCTACTCCAACCTCGCCTACCTCAGCCGTCTCCCGGTGTCGGCGCTCAAGCTGGACGGCTCCTTCGTACGCGGCTTCCGCTACGAGGAGGGGGCCCACCCCAACCCGGCCGACGAGGTGATCGTCGAGGCCCTGGTGCACCTCGCCCACCGGCTGGGTCTCACGGTGACCGCCGAATGCGTGGAGACCGCGAGCCAGGCGTCCCGGCTGCGCCGCATCGGCTGCGACACCGGCCAGGGCTGGCTGTACTCCCGCCCGCTGGCCCCGGACCGCATCCCGGCCCTGCTGGGAACCCGGGTGGGGCCGCCCCGGTAGGGCGCGCGCGATGTGGTGCGCGGCGGCGCACTCCCGTGCGCGGGGATTCCGCTTCGCGCACGCCCCGGGCGCCTGCGGAAGACTGACCGCGCCGCTGTCATCGAAGACCGAGAGGGGTACTCCCATGGGCGACGAGCCCGTGTTGCGCACACACATCGGCGGGCGGACGGTGGACCTGCCCGCCAGCCTCGACAGCATCCGGGCCGCTCTGCCCGAGGACCAGCGGGAGGCGTTCGACCGGGAGATCGGGGCCGCGCCGATCACCGATGTCCCCCTCATCGCGGCCCGCTGGTCGCTGCCCCCGGAAGCCCGGGACGAGGAGGAGGCCATGCTCCAGCGGCTCAAGAGCGGCGACTTCGGCGGTTTCACCGGCCTGGACGGATCGATGGAGGCAATCAGTTGAGCGCGGGCCCCTACCGGGTGCAGTACTCGGACGTGGCACGCGCATCCGTGGCGGCCCTCCCCTCGGGGGTCCGCCGGTCCTTCGACACGGAGGTCCGCAAACTCGCGACGGATCCGTACGGCGCCGGGTCAAGAGCCATCAAGGAGCAGGACTACCGCCAGGCGTTGGTGGGGGGCTGCGTCGTCTCCTACTACGTCTCGACCACCGTCCGCATCGTTTCCGTCACCCGGGTCCAGGGACCGCCCTGATCCGGTACGACGAACGGTGCTGGTGCGTGAAGGCCCGGCAGCACGGCTTGAGGCCGCCTTGGCGGACGCGCACCCGCCAGGGCGGCCTCCGCGGCGGAGGGGTCCGCTTTCCCCGGCCCCCCGACCGGGGAAAGCGGACCCGGCCCCGTGACGCAGTCGGGTCGTCCACCGGCCGGGGGTCTCAGCCGCGCGGGACCCACCGGCTCCACGACGGCTCGGCGGGCGCGCTCAGGAGGTCTGACCGGGCTTGTCGACGATCCTGGAGACGTTCGCGACGGCGCTGATCAGGTCGCCCTTCTTGACGTTCTTGACCAGGCCGTTCCAGGTGAACGACTCGGCGGCGACGATCCGGCTTCCCAACGGCTCGTACGACTTCGGGTCGAGCAACACTTCGTGCCGCTTGCGATCGTTGAGGTCACCTGTCTTGGGGCGGATGAAGGTCACGGCGATCGCCTTGCGGCCGAGCGCGTCCTTGACCAGGCGATCGGCGGTCCGCACCCCCGGGATCCGGGCGAGCGCCCGGTACAGGGCCGCGTGCACGTCCACCGGCATCGCGGCGGAGTTGCCGAGCAGCACCCGGATCTCGGTGAAGTCCCGCTCCGCCTGGGTCTTCCCCTTCGGGTGGATGATGCTCTTCGCCCGCAGGGTGCGCAGCAGGGCCTCCGGGTCCTGCGGGAGCGAGTCGAGGAGCGCGTACCACTCCTGCGGGGTGCGCTCGTCGTCCTTCAGCTTCATCTTCCTGATCGTCATCTCGCCCTTGAAGGGCGAGACGAAGGCCACCTTGGCGCCGTCGTAGCGAATCCACTTGGTGCTGGCGATGCTTGAGCCGATGGTGAGGTGGCCCGCTCCGTGGGAGTCCTTCGTGTAGACCCACTGGTCCGGCCGGGGCTCCGGACGCCGGGTGCCCTCGATGGCGGTGGCGGCGGCCTCCAGGACCGCCGCCGCGTTGTCCAGCCGGAGTTCCCCGCCGCCGGGCGGGTTCCCGTCGCCCGACGGGTTCCCGGTGAGCTGGGTCAGGGTGAGCGCCACGGCCACCACGGCGGCGGTGGAGGCGGTGACGGCGGCCCAGCCGCCGAGTCGCCGCCCGCGCCGGGCGGTGCCGGTGGTCTCGTCGAGCAGCCGGTCGCGACCGGCCACGAGGTCGGCGCGGGCCGGGGTCGGGGCGTCCGCGCGGAAGGCGCGCACCGTCGTCATCTCATCCATGGCTGATCGCCTCCGTGGCGTCGTATGCGAATGCGGGGTCGGCGCCCAGCGCCGAACGGACCTTGCGGCGGGCCCGGTTGAGGCGGGAGCGGACCGTGCCGAGCGGGATGCCGAGTGCCTCCGCGACCTCGGCGTAGCCGAGGTCGGCCCAGGCCACCAGCAGCAGCACGTGCCGGTCACCGGCGGAGAGCGCGGCGAGCGCTCCCGCGAGGGGGCCCCGGGTCGCCTCGGCGACGACCCGGCTGTCGGCCCGCTCCACCCAGGACTCGGCCACCGGGTCGGTGCCGGTCCGGGACAGTGCCCGCAACGCCCTCACCTCGGAACGGCGTTGCTTGCCGATGAGCCGGGCGGCGATGCCGTACAGCCAGGGCCGGGCGTTCCCGCGTGTCAGGTCGTAGCGGGCGCGGGAGCGGAAGGCGATCAGGAAGGTCTCGGCGGTGAGGTCGTCGGCGCTCCCGTCGCCGAGCCGCCGGGCGACGTAGCGGTGGATGTCGGGCGCGTACCGGTCGTAGAGGAGCGTGAAGGTCTCGGGGTGTTCCAGGGACCGGCGGACGACGTCCGCGTCGCCCTCGTCCGGGGGCGGTCCGTTCACTTGGTCTCCGGGATGCGGATGCGTGTCGGTGTGCACGCCCCTTGTTGCCCGTTGGGCCGGAAACGGTTCACGCGTCGGTCGTCGGGGGTGGTCCGGCCCTGTTCCCGGACGGGGAGGCACCCGGTCCCGTGCCGGGCTCCCGGTCCCGGAACGCCTACGCGGCGATCGCCAACCGCCGCTGGATGGAGGGGACTTCCCCCTCGGTCGCCGTCGCGCGCTCCAGGGCGAAGGCGGCCTGCGGGTTCTTCTGCACCAGGTCGAGCCAGTCGCCGACCGTGGCGTCGCCGGGCACGGTGACGATCCTCGCCGGTCTCGGGCGGGCGTAGGTGGACAGCACGCTGGCCAGGAACTGGTCGGCCGCGGTGATGAGGACGACGTCGTGGCCGATGGTCGAGACGCGTTCCATCACGCCACGGGCGGGCTCGGCCGGGTCCGCGACGACCAGGACGTGGGACCCGTCCTGGTCCTTGGTGTGGTCGAGGCCCGCCAGGAAGTTCATGAACCCCGGGATGTGGCGGTGGAGGTCCTCGATCACCTTGTCCCGGCCCGCCTGGAAGCCCGGGGTGTCGGCGGCGGTGAAGTGGAGGGTGACGGCGTTGGCGAGCGCCACGTCGATCTCCGCCGTCTCGGCCCTGGTGGGGTACGCGGCCCCGTCGTCGAGGCCGTGCGTCGCGAGCCACTGGTTGACCTCGCTCCACAGCCAGGCCCGTGACCTGCCCACCGTGCCCTCGGCGGTCGGGAAGGGCTCGCCCTTCGCCTTGCGGTCACCGGCGATCCACTGGCTGACGTTCTGCCGGGTGCGCCCCGTCCGCTCGGCGATCTCGTGGACGCCCACCAGATCGCGGTCCAGTCGGAGCGCCCGCAGGTGCGGCACGACGGCGCGGGCGGCGGCCACCGCGTCCAGGGCCGCCCGCAGGGCGGAGTCGCCGGAGCCGGTGACGCTCAGCAGGTCGACGCCACCGGCCCGGGCCAGCAGCGCGTCGCAGCGCTCCAGCAGGGCGTCGACGGCGGCCCGGTCGTCCACGTCCACACCGGAGACGACGAAGGTGAAGTCGTAGTCCATGGTCGGTCGGCCCCCTAGGTCGTCGCCACGTTCCCAGACCTGTTGACATCCGTCAACGGTGGAATCGGGGCGATGGGAAGGAAATCACCGCGACCGGTCCCGCCGTTGCCGGGCGGGGCCCCGGCGGGGCGGTTCGGGAGGAGGGGAGGGGCAGCGTGACGCCAGGCGGTCGATCTTGCGGGCGTGGTGCCCCTCGCTCCGGGGGGAGCCCGCGACCGGGATGACGGTGCATCCGGCGCCGCACGGACAGGAGAGTTTGCCCCAGTGGCCTCCCCGTTGGAGCGTCCACCCCCGGCCCACCCACTTCTCCAGGATCCGGCGCACGTCCTTCTTGGAGTGGTCGGAGGGCTTCAGTTCGCGACCCGCCATCCCGGCGACCACCCCCGCTCACGGCCGGGGAGCGGTGGAGCCGAGCGGGCGCGGGCGTGGGCCACGGGGGTTCGGGCTCCTCCGGCGTCGGCCGCGCGAGGGCCGGACTCCCCCACGGGCGGGATCACCCACGCCCCGGAGCGAGTGACGCTCCGGGGCCGGGACTGGCGTCCGCACGATACTCCAACCGGTGGACGTTCCGTCAGGTCGCACGGGGCGGCCCACCGGTGCACCGGTCCGCTCCCGCTCCGGCCGGTCCGGAGCGGTCAGCCGTCAGCCGTCAGCCGTCAGCCGCGCGGCAACCCGTAGGCGTCGGCGATGAGTTCGTAGGAGCGGAGCCGGGCCGCGCCGCCGTGGGCGTTGGAGACCAGCATCAACTCGTCGGCGCCGGTGCGCTTCTGGAGTCCGTCCAGTCCCGCCCGAACCTCGTCGGCCGTGCCGTGCACCACGTCCGCGTTCCAGGTCTCGACGAACTCGCGCTCCATGGGGGTGTACGGATGGTGCTCCGCCTCCTCCGGGGTGGGCACCAGGCCCGGGCGGCCGGAGCGCAGCCGGAGCATGCTGAGGGCGGCCGTCATCACCTGGCGACGGGCCTCGCGGGCGTCGTCGGCGGCGAGGGCGGAGACCCCGATCAGGGCGTAGGGCTCGGAGAGCGTCGCGGAGGGCCGGAACGCCTCGCGGTAGAGGTCGAGCGCGGGGATGGTGTTGCGGGCCGAGAAGTGGTGGGCGAAGGCGAACGGCAGCCCGAGCGAACCGGCGAGACGGGCGCTGAAGCCGGAGGAGC
Organism: Streptomyces sp. JNUCC 64; assembly: GCF_054484115.1. Lineage (NCBI taxonomy): Bacteria > Bacillati > Actinomycetota > Actinomycetes > Kitasatosporales > Streptomycetaceae > Streptomyces > Streptomyces sp. JNUCC 64. The sequence goes on along the minus strand of NZ_CM137015.1, from coordinate 5,455,153 downwards.
CGAGCAGCCAGACCGGTGGCCGGTGCGGGGACTGGGTTCCGCCGGGCGCGGTGGCCTGCACCGGGCCGGGGACGGCGTGGATCCGGGCGTAGGGGTGGCCGGGCGGGAAGTCGTCGTCCAGGAACCGGATCAGTTCGGCGGCCTGCCGGGGGAAGTCGTCGGCGCCCTCGCCCGGCAGGTCGGTGCGGCGCAGCGCGGCGGCGGTGGCGCCGTCGGTGCCCGGCGCGCGACCCAGGCCGAGGTCGATCCGGCCGGGGGCCAGCGCCTCCAGGGTGCCGAACTGCTCGGCGATCACCAGCGGGGCGTGGTTGGGCAGCATGACGCCGCCCGAGCCGAGGCGGATGCGGCGGCTGTGCGCGGCGAGGTGGGACAGGATCACGGCGGGGGACGAGGACGCCACCCCGGGCATGGAGTGGTGCTCGGCCACCCAGTAGCGGTGGAAGCCGCGCCGCTCGGTGGCGCGCACCAGGTCCACGCTGGTGCGCAGCGCGTCGGTGGCGGTGTGTCCGGCGCCGACGGTCACCAGGTCCAGCACCGACAGCGGGACGGGGGCGGTGCCGTACCGGACGCCCACGATGCCCTCGGCCTCGGCGGGGGTGAGGAGGTCGGCGGGGCTGGCGGGGACCGTTCCCTCCGTCCAGGGACCACCGGGACCACCAGGACCACTGGGGCTTCCGGGGCCACCGGGGCTTCCGGGGCTTTCCGGGGTTCGGGGACCGCCGGGGGTCTCCGGCCTCCGGGGGCCACGGATGCCGTCCGGGCCGCCGGGGCGGTCGTCCGGCGCGCCCCGCGTGCCGTGCGTGCCGTGCGGATGTCCTTCGCCGTCGCCGTTCGCCGCCACTGCCCCTGTCACCTGTGCCCTCCCGGGGAGCCGCGCACCGGGCGGCCCCGTCGTCGTCCTGCGTCCGGGGCCTGGTCCTGGTCCCGTCCTCGACAGGGCACAACAGGAGGGTGACTCCGGTTGTTCCCCGGTTCCGCGTCCGTCCGCCGGTCCGTCGCCACCCGCCGGTTCCGTCGCCGCTCGTCACCGTCCGCCGGTCCGTCGGCCCCGCTCCTCCCCGTCGCCCCGGACCCCGCCGGATCAGATCGCGTACTTCCAAATCACCAGCATGTGCGCCCCGTACCAGGCGCCGAAGAGGCCCCCGGCCGTCAGCACCGGGACCAGTCTCCGGCGCGGCAACCGGCTCAGGGCGAGCGCCAGCGGCACCAGGAGCAGCAGCGCGGGGACCAGCAGCCGGGGTTTGGAGTGGTAGAAGTTCGACTGGCCCAGCGTCAGCACCAGCATCGCCGTCCCGTACACCAGCAGCGGCGGCCAGCCGCCCCGCCACCAGGCCAGCGCGGTCAGCGCGCAGGCCGCGAGGAGCAGGAACGCGATGCTGAGCGGCACCCAGCCGTCCCCGCCCAGCAGGGTGTCCACCAGGAAGCCGACGGTCGCGGCGCCGTTGTCCCACCGGGTGCCCCAGCCCGCCTCCTGGACGACGAAGTACCCGTCGAAGCGGCCGGTGCGGTGGGCCACCCACAGCAGGTACGCGGGGGTGCCCGCGCAGGCCAGCGCCAGTCCCGCCAGCGGCCGCCAGCCGGGGCGGCGGGTGCGCCGGAGTTCCGCCACCACCGCCACCGCGAGGGCGAGGGCCAGGGCGGCGGCGGCCGGGCGGGTCAGTCCGGCGAGCAGTCCGAGGGACCCGGCCGTCAGCCAGGAGCCCCGCCGGGCGGCGAGCAGCGCCCCGGCGGCCAGCGCCAGGAACAGCGCCTCGCTGTACGCCATGACGAGCGCCACCGCCATCGGCTGGGCCATCGCCACCAGCACCAGGGTGACGTCCGCCGCGCGCCGTCCGTGGAGCGAGGAGACCAGTCCGTGCACCGCGAACAGCGCCCCGAGGAAGGCGAGATGCGTGACCAGCAGCGCCGAGGAGTCCACGTCGAGCCCGGTGCTCCGGTGCAGGACGCGGACCAGCAGCGGATAGAGGGGGAAGAACGCGAGGTTGTTGCCGAGGGGTTCGCCGTCGGGGCCGTGGCTGATCCCGTCCGGGTAACCGGCGGCGGCGATCTCCGCGTAGAGCCTGCCGTCCCAGGACAGCAGCCGCTCCCGGACGGCGGAGCCGGTGCCACGGGCGGTGGTCATCGCGAACAGGGCGGTCAGATGGGCGGCGGTGGCCACGGCGTACACCGCGAGGACGGTCCGCGCGGTGCGGGGGTCGCGCCACACCGGGGCGGTGGCGCCGGTGGCGCCGGCGGGGGCCGGACCGCCGTCGTCCGGGGCGGCGGGGCCGGGGACGGGGAGGGAGTCACGCGGCCGGAGCGGGGACGGCGGTACGGCCCGGGGTATTCGGGGGCGGGTGTCGGCGGCCATCTGGTGTCTCCTCGCACGGTCGGCGTCCGCCATCCTCGCGCACCGCGCCGACCGGGCGCCGCCCGCCGTCCGGCCCCCGGAAGCCGTCGCGTCCCGAGGAGGCGCAGGTCAACGGGGAGGCGCGGGCGTCGGGGAGTCCGGGCGGGAGACAGGGAGGTGACACGCGTCACCTTGAGGGGTGGGCGGCCCGCCCCGGACGGCCGGGTCAGTCCACCGGGGTCCGGGGCGCCGGGCTCGGTACGCCGGGGTTCAGTACGCCGGGTCTGGTACGCCAGGTCCGGTACGCCGGGTCCGGTACGCCGGGTTCAGTCCACCGGGACCTGCACCAGGGGTTCGCGGGTGAAGAGCGCGCCGAGGCCGGGGGCGTTCACCCGGCGGTCCGCCAACCGCAGCGCCTCCCAGACGGTGACCTGGTTCGCGGTGAGCACCGGCTTGCCGATGAGCCGCTCCAGGGCGACGACGTGGGAGACGGTGGCCAGCGCGGTGCCGGGGACGAGGACGGCGCCCGCGTCGGGGTGGTCGGCGGCGCGGACCAGGGCGGCGAGCCGCCGCCCGGCGTCGGGGGCGTCCGACGCGCCGGGTGCGTCCGGCACGTCCGGTGCGTCTGGTGCGTCTGGTGCGTCTGGTGCGTCCAGCACGTCTGGTGCGTCCGGTGCGCTTGGCGCGTCCCGCCCGTCCGGTGCTCCCCGTCCGTCCCGGGCGCTCTGTCCGTCCCGGGCGTCCTGTGCGTCCCGCGTGCCCCGTCCGTCCTCCGTCACGGACACCACCGCCAGGCCCGACTCCGCCACCAGGAACTCGGTGAACCGCGCGGTCGGCCCCGGCCCGTACACGGAGGCGACCGCCACCCGGCGCGGCGCGAGTTCCGCCAGGGCGTGGACGAAGCCGAAGGAGGTGCTGGAGGCGGGCAGTCCGGCGGCCAGGGCCAGCGCGCGGACCTGGGCGTGGGCGCCCTCCGCGCCGAGCGCGAAGCCGGGGCCCGCCCAGACGACGGCCTCGGCGCCGGACAGCCGCAGTTCCTCGGCGAGCGCGGCGAGCCGGTCGCCGTCCGGCGGCACCGGGACGGCGTCCGTGGTGAGACCGGGGCCGTCCGGGCTGACGGGGGCGGTGAGGGCGGTGGGTCCCGTGGGGGCAGCGGGCCCGGTGGAGGTGATGGGTCCGGTGGGGGCGCCGTCGGCCCGGACGGCGTGGAGCCTGACCCCGCCGAGGAGCTGTTCCGCGCGGACGTAGTCGTCCGCCGCGGTCCCGCCCGGGTACAGGAATCCCAGTGAGGTCACGTCGTGCCTCCTTCGCGGCCGGGCGGGGGTGCGCCCTCCTCCCAGGATGCCCCGGGGGCGGGCCCGGCGCGACGGCCACCGGGGTGGCGCGCCGCCCGCGCACACCCGCGCACCACCCAGGCGCCGCCCGCGCACCGCCCGGGCACCACTTGGGGCTGACACCCAGGTGTCGGGTACATCCTTTGGTGTACGGCCGGTTCGTCGCTGATCACGACGTCCTCGCGCACCGGGGCCGAAACGATGGTCACATGACCGAGACACTGCCCTCCCGTCCGTCGGACCGGAGCGCGTCCGCCCCGCCGGAAGCGGCCCCCGGCACCTCCGGCCCCCCGGGTTCCCCCGGCACCTCAGACGCCTCAGACGCCTCCGGCACTCCCGACGCGTCCACCGCTTCCGGCACCCCGGCCACCACCGGCACGGCCGACCCGTCCGCTCCGAAAGCCGCCCCGACCGCGCGGGCGCGCAATCCGCTGCTGGACGTCCTGCGGGGGGTGGCGATCCTCGGCACCCTCGCCACCAACGTGTGGATCTTCGCCTCCCCGGGAGCGGAGGGCGGGGTCATGGCGGACACCGACGGCTCCTCGCCGGACTCCTTCCCGGAGATCGTCGAGAGCGTGGTGCGGCTGCTGGCCAACGGCAAGTTCCTGTCCCTGCTGACCGTGCTGTTCGGGGTGGGGCTCGCCATCCAGTACGCCTCGGCCGCCCGGCGCGGCCAGCCCTGGCCGGGCCGGTACAAGTGGCGGGCGCTGTTCCTGTTCGCCGAGGGGACGGTGCACTTCGCGCTGGTCTTCGCGTGGGACGTGCTCATGGGGTACGCGGTCACCGCGCTGTTCGTGGCCTGGCTGCTGACCCGCTCCCAGAAGGCCCGCGACCGGGTGATGTGGTGGGCCTTCGGCCTGCACCTGACGGCGATGACGGTCCTCACCGTCGGGCTGTTCCTGATCGAGGACGAGAAGCGGGACACCCGCGCCGAGCAGGACGTCATCGACCTGTACGCGCATGGCGGCTACCTCGACCAGATCGCCTACCGGATGGAGAACGTCCTCGAACTGCGGCTGGAGCCGGTGCTCTCCTGCGCGCTGCTGGTCTTCCTGTTCCTGCTGGGCGTGCGGCTGATGCGGGCGGGCGCCTTCGCCGCCGACGAGACCGGGCGCCGCATCCGGGGACGGCTGCTGCGCTGGGGGCTCGGCGTCGGCATGCCGCTGTCGGTGGCGCTGCCGCTGGCGGGCTCCGAGTTCATCCTGCTGGACCGGTACGTGGCCGGACCGCTGACCGCGCTCGGCTACCTCGGACTCATCGGCGTGCTCACCGAGCGGGCGACCCGCGCCGGCCGCGACGGTCCGCTGCTGCGGGGGCTGACCAACGTCGGCCGCACCGCCCTGTCCGGATACGTCCTGCAGAACGTGTTGTGCGTGCTGGTGGCGTACGGGATCGGGCTGGGCCTCACGCACCGGCTCGGGGACGACGCGTGGCCGTGGTACCCGCTGGGGCTGTGGGCGTTCGTGTGCGCGGTGCTGATGGTCGGTTCGTCGCTGTGGCTGCGGCGCTTCTCCACCGGTCCGCTGGAGGCGTTCCAGCGGTGGGCCCTGCGCCGCTGAACGGGTCCGTCCGGGACGTCCGCCGGGGCGTCCCGGACGGGGTGGATCGAAGCGTCCGGGGCTGGGTATGCCTGTCGCGGGACCGGGGGGCGTGGTGACCGGGAGGGGTGTCATGCGTCAGCTCGCGCGGCTGTCGGCGGTACGGATGCTGGAGGGGTACCGGACGGGTGAGTTCAGCCCCGTCGAGGTGACGGAGGCGGTGCTGCGGAGGGCCGAGGAGATCCAGCCCGCCGTCAACGCGTACGTCCGGCTGGACGCGGAACGGGCGCTCGACGCGGCCCGGGCCTCGGCCGGCCGCTGGCTGCGCGGGGAGCCCGCCGGGCTGCTGGACGGGGTGCCGGTGAGCGTCAAGGACATCCTGCCCCAGTACGGGGTGCCCACCCTGCGGGGCTCGCGCACGGTCGACCCGGCGGCCCGGCTCGCCGACGACGACGCCCCGGCGGTGGCCCGGCTGCGGGAGCACGGAGCCGTGCTCACCGGCCGGACGACCACCCCGGAGTTCGGCTGGAAGGGCGTCACCGACTCCCCGCTGACCGGAATCACCCGCAACCCGTACGCCGTGGACCGCACCCCGGGCGGTTCCAGCGGCGGCAGCGCGGCGGCCCTGGCGGCGGGCGCGGGGCCGCTGTCGGTGGGCACCGACGGAGGCGGCAGCGTCCGCATCCCGGCCGCGCTGTGCGGGGTCGTCGGGGTGAAGCCCACGTACGGGGTGGTTCCGGCGTATCCGGCGAGCGCGTTCGGCACCCTCTCCCATGTGGGTCCGATGGCCCGGGACGCGGCCGACGCGGCGCTGCTGCTGGACGTGCTGAGCGGCGCGGACCCCCGCGCCTGGGACCGGTCCGCGCCCGCCCGGGAGCCGTTCCGCCCGGTGGGCGACCCGGACCCGGTGGCGGGGGTGCGCGGGCTGCGGGTCGCGTTCTCGCCGACGCTCGGCGGACAGGTCGCGGTGCGGCCGGGGGTGGCCGCGGCGGTGCGGCGGGCGGTGGAGCGCCTCGCGGGCCTCGGCGCGTACGTGTCGGAGGCAGACCCTGACCTGGCCGACCCCGTGGACGCCTTCCACACCCTGTGGTTCAGCGGCGCCGCCCATGTGACCCGGGGGCTCGGCGCCGCGCAGGTGGAGCTGCTGGACCCGGGGCTGCGGGCGGTGCGGGCCGCCGGGGCGCGGGTGTCGGCGGCGGCGTATCTGGCCGCCCGGGACGTCCGGGCGGACCTGGGACGCCGGATGGGACTGTTCCACCAGCGGTACGACGTGCTGGTCACGCCCACCCTGCCGCTGACCGCGTTCGCGGCGGGCGTCGAGGTGCCGCCGGGCAGCGGGCTGCGGCGCTGGACGGGGTGGACCCCGTTCACCTACCCGTTCAACATGACCACCCAGCCCGCCGCGAGCGTCCCGGTGGGGCTGGACGCGGACGGGCTGCCGGTCGGCCTGCAGATCGTCGCCGCCCGGCACGCGGACCGGACCGTGCTGCGGCTGGCGCACGCCCTGTTCGCGGCGGGCGTCGCCGGGGTCCCCGCACCCTCCGGACCCGGTTCCGTGGACGCCCCCGCCCTCCACGACGGTCCGGCCCTCGGTGACGGCACCGCCCCGCACGGCGCTCCGGCCCGCCACGACGGCGACGGCACCCGGACCGGCGCCGACCACGCCACGGGCTGAACGGCCCGGGGGACGGGCCGGGCCGCACAGGGACGGAACGGACGACGGACCCGGGGACCGGACGAGGGCGGGCCGGGCGACAGGCCGGGGAGCGGGCCACGGTCCCAGGGGCGGGCCGGGCGGCAGACCGGGGAACGGTCCTGGAACGGACCGCCGCCGGACCGGGCGACGGATCGGGGACCCGGCCTGGGGACGGACCGGGGACGGACCGGACGGCAGACCGGGTAACCGGCCACGGTCCCAGGGCCGGGCCGGGCGACAGGCCGGGGTAACGGGTCCCGGCGCCGGACCGGGAACGGCCCCTGGAACGGCCCGGGGACGGGCCGGACGGCGGACCGGGGCGTGATCCCGTCCGCATGGGACGGGCGGAACCGGGTAGCCGCGCGCCCATGGCCCCACCGCAACGAGACACCCCGGCGCACGGACGCCCGCCCGGTACCGGTTCCGGTTCCCCCACCGGCACCGACCCCGGGCCGGGCGCCGCCCCCGGCTCCCGTACCGGCCCCGCCCGGCGCGCCTCCTCGGCCCGGGCCCCGGCGGCGGAACCGGAACCGGGGCCCGGGATACCCGGGCCCCGACCGCGTCGCCGGGCCCTGCTCGCCGGGGCCGCCGGGCTCGGCGCGGCCGGGGCGCTGGGCGCGGCGGGCTGCTCCCGGGTGCCCACCGGCGACACCCTGGCCCGGCTGCGCTCCCAGGGCTCGGCCCGCCTCGGGATCGCGGGCGAGGTGCCGTACGGGTACGTCGACGAGGAGGGCGAGTTCACCGGGGAGGCGGTGGAACTCGCCAGGATCATCTTCCGGCGGCTGGGGGTGCCCTCGGTCCGCCCGGTGCCCACCGACTTCGGCTCGCTGATCCCCGGGCTGAAGGCCCAGCAGTTCGACGTGGTCTCGGCCGGGATGTACATCAACCGGGAGCGCTGCCAACAGGTGATCTTCGCCGACCCCGAGTACCAGATGCTGGACGCGTTCATCGTCCGCCGGGGCAATCCGCTGGGGCTGCGCGACTACCCGGACGTGGTCCGCCGCCGGGCGCGGTTCGGGACCGGCGCCGGATACGCGCAGGGCGGCAACGCGGTCGCCGCCGGGTACCCGGAGCGGGACGTCGTCGTCTTCCAGGACCAGGTGGCCGGGTTGAACGCCGTGGAGTCGGGCCGGATCGACGCGTTCGGCGCCACCGCCCTGACCGCCCGGCAGGTCACCCGGCGCAGCCGCCGCGCCGAGGCCACCGGGGCGTTCGCCCCGCTGGTGGACGGGAAGCGGCGGGTCGACGGCGGCGGCTTCACCTTCCGCCCCGCCGACACCGCCCTGCGGGACGCCTTCAACCGGGAGATCCACGCGATGCGCGGGAGCGGCGAGGTCTTCCGGGTGCTGCGGCCGTTCGGCTTCACCAAGGCAGAGATGACCGACCTCACCGCCGCGGAGCTGTGCTCATGACCGGCGGACTCTGGCAGAACTGGATGCTCCCCGGCATCTGGACCACCCTCCAGCTCACGGCGTACAGCGCCGCCCTGGCCGTCGTCGTCGCCTTCGGGGCGGGCGCCGCCCGCGTCCACCGGCTGCGGACCGTGCGGTTCCTCGCCGGGTTCTTCATCGAGGTGTTCCGGGGCGCCTCCGCGCTGATCCTGATGTTCTGGCTGTTCTTCGTGCTGCCCCAGCTGACCGGCTGGTCGCTGGTGCCGATGTGGGCCGCCGTCCTCGCGCTCGGCCTCTGCTACGGGGCGTACGGGGCCGAGGTGGTGCGGGGCGCGCTGAACGCGGTGCCGTCCGCGCAGGCCGAGGCGGGGCTGGCGCTCGGCTTCACCCCCTGGCAGCGGCTGCGGCTGGTCCTGCTGCCGCAGGCGCTGCCCGAGATGCTCCCGCCGTTCTCCAACCTGCTGATCGAACTGCTGAAGGGAACCGCCCTGGTGTCGCTGCTCGGCATCGGCGACGTGTCGTTCGCCGCGTACCTGGTCCGGCTGGCGACCCAGGACAGCGCCCGGGTGTACGGGATCACCCTGGTGGTCTACTTCGTGATCGCGTTCGTCCTGGCCCGGGGCATGACGGCCCTGGAGCGCCGGGTCCGGGCGACCACCGGCCGGACCCCCGTACCGGCCGCCACGGACGGGGGCTCCCCCCGATGACCGCGCCCGTCACGTCCGCCGTGCCCACCGGTCCCGCCACGTCCACCGGGCCGACGGGCTCCCCCGAACCGACCGCGCCGACCGCGCTGGCCACGCCGACCGAGCCGACCGAGCCGACCGAGCCGATGGCCCGGCCGGACGCCTGGGACTGGTCCGCCGTGGCGGACTTCCTGCCGCACTTCCGGGACGGGGTCCTCACCACCCTCCAGGTGCTGGCGCTCGGCTCGCTGATCTCGTTCGCCCTGGGACTGGTGTGGGCGCTGGCGCTGCGCGCGCCGACCCGCTGGGTCCGCTGGCCGGTCGGGGCGCTGACCGGGTTCGTCCGGAACACCCCGCTGCTGGTGCAGCTGTTCTTCCTGTTCTTCGTGCTGCCGGAGTGGGGCGTCCAGTTCCCGGCGCTGACCACCGGCGTCCTCGCGATCGGACTGCACTACTCCACGTACACCGCGCAGGTGTACCGCGCGGGCATCGACGGCGTGCCCGCCGGGCAGTGGGAGGCGGCCCGCGCGCTGAGCCTGTCGCGCCGCAGGACGTGGACGGCGGTGATCCTGCCGCAGGCCGTGCGCCGGGTCGTCCCGGCCCTCGGCAACTACGTCGTCTCGATGCTGAAGGACACCCCGCTGCTCGCCGGGATCGGGGTGCTGGAACTGCTCCAGCGGGCCCGGCTGGAGGCGGCCGACACCTTCCAGTACACCGAGGCGCTGACCGTCGTCGGGATCGCGTTCGTCCTCATCTCCTATCCGTCCTCCCTGCTGATCCGCACCCTGGAGCGCCGCCTTGTCCACTGATGACTCCACCGCTTCCACCGCGTCCGCCGCGTCCACCGGGGGTCCCGCCGCCGACGGGCCGGACGGCGAAGGGCTGGTCCGGTTCGAGGGGGTCACCAAGCGGTTCGGGGACACGACCGTCCTCGACCGTCTCGACCTCACGGTCGGCCGGGGCGAGCACGTCACCCTGATCGGGCCGTCCGGCTCCGGCAAGACGACGATCCTGCGGCTGCTGATGACCCTGCTCGCCCCGGACGAGGGCCGGATCCGGGTGGGCGGGAGGTGGCTGACCCACGAGGAGCGCGGCGGGCGGCTCGTCCCGGCCCGGGAGAAGCACCAGAGGGAGGTCCGCAAGGACATCGGCATGGTCTTCCAGCAGTTCAACCTGTTCCCGCACATGAAGGTGCTGCGCAACCTCACCGAGGCCCCGGTGACCGTCCTCGGGCTCTCCCGGGACGAGGCCGAGCGGCGGGGCCGGGAACTCCTGGACCTGGTCGGCCTCGCGGACCGCTGCGACGCCTACCCGGGCCAGCTCTCGGGCGGCCAGCAGCAGCGGGTCGCCATCGCCCGGGCCCTGGCGACGCGCCCCCGGGTGCTGCTGCTGGACGAGGTGACCTCGGCGCTCGACCCGGAGCTGGTCGCCGGGGTGCTGGACGTGCTGCGGGACGTGGCGCGCTCCACCGACGTCACCCTGCTGTGCGTGACGCACGAGATGGCGTTCGCCCGGGACGTCTCCGACCGCGTGATGATGTTCGACCGGGGGCGGATCATCGAGTCCGGACCCCCGGAGCGGATCTTCACCGCCCCGGAACACGAGCGGACCAGGGAGTTCCTGCGGGCGGTGCTCTGAGCCGGACGTCTCGGCGCCTCCCCCAGGCCCCGTGCCACGGGCACCGCCACGGGCTCGCGCCCGGTCGCACCGGGGCTCCGGACGGCACCGGACCACACCTGACCGGACCCGGACCCGGACCGGATCGCACCGGACCGCCCCGGGTCACTCCGGGTCACTCCGACGAGGGGCGCGGACCATGCCACCGTCCCGTGCCGATGGACCATCGCCGCTGATCGGAGCGTTCGGACGGCGTCAACTCCGCTCCCCGATCTCCCCGAGACCCCCCTTCGGCACTGCCCCGGCGGCTATCGTGGACCGTGCCCAGCAGCATGACCGGGACCCGTCCAGGGGGACGCAGTGGCGCTTCAGCACGAGCCGACCGCCCCGTACCGCTCGGTGCAACGGGCCCTGCGGATACTCGATCTGCTCTCCCGGCGGCCCGGCGGGGTCACCGAGGCGGAGCTGTCCCGGGCGACCGCGTCCGGAGGTCCCCCGCTCACCGGACTGCTGCGGATGCTCCGCCGCGAGGGGTACGTCCTGCAGACCGCCGACGGGGCGTACGTCCCCGGTGCGGCCCTCGGCCGTCTCGGCGGCGGGCCCGGCGACGGCCGGGTCCCCCTCCAGGACACCCTCGACCGGCTGCGGACCACCGTCGGCGCGGCCGTGTACGTCGGCCGCTACCAGGACGGGGAGATCCGGGTCCCGCACCGCGCCGACGGCCCGGACACCCCCGGCGCCAACGAATGGGTGGACTTCCGGTCCTCCGGGCACGCCAGCGCCGTCGGCAAGTGCCTGCTGGGCCAGCTCGACGCCGAGGCCCGCCGCGACCACCTCGCCCGGCACCGGCTGCCCCGGCTCACCTCCCGGACCGTCACCGACGAACGCGTCCTGGTGACCCGGCTGACCTCCCAGCCCGCCACGGTCCCCGTCCTCGACCTCCAGGAGTACGCGGTCGGCACGGTGTGCGCGGCCGTCCCCCTGACGGCGGGCGCCGCCGTGGGCTGCCTGGCCCTCTCGCTGCCCGTCGAGCGCACCCATCTGCTGCGACCGGCGGCGGACGCCCTCAACACGGCGGCCGCCTCGGTACTGCTGGCGCTCACCCTCTGACCCCGTCGGCCCCGTCCACCGGCGGGCGGGAGCACCCCCGGGGACCGGGTATGATTTTCCCGTCAGCAGGCGCCGCTAGCTCAGTTGGTTAGAGCAGCTGACTCTTAATCAGCGGGTCCGGGGTTCGAGTCCCTGGCGGCGCACATGACCTGGGCGTCCTTCCTTCGGGAAGGGCGCCCAGTTGGTTTCCCCGGCCGTTTCCCTAGCGTTTCCGCTGGTGAGCGGGGGTACGTCCCCGCGAAAGCCCCGCGCCCACCAGCGGTGGTACGACGTCAGCCGAGGTACTTCACATCGCTCGCCAGCGCCTCGACGATCCCCCGCTTGACGCGCTCGCGGTGCGGGACCGGGAGCGCGGGCCGCTCCGGACACGGCGGGACCCCGAGGTCGACCAGGACGTAGAGCGCCCGCAGGGTGCGCAGCGCGTTGGAGACGTACGCCGGGGTGGGGCCCCTCGGCACGGACCGCAGCGCGGCGGCGACCCCGTCGAGCCAGCCGACGGAAGCGTCCTCGCCGAGTCCGGGGTGGGTGAGGGTCAGCGCGATGCCCCGGGCGAGCCGCTCGTCCTCCCGCTCGGCGTACAGGTGGTCGGTGGGCACCGTGAGCCGCGCGGCCGCGATGTCCAGCACCCCGACCGGATCGATCCCGGGATGGCGGCCGAGGGCACCCAGCAGATCGGCGCCGTGCGCCACGGCGTGCAGCCACCCCAGCCGGGCGTCGTACCCGCGCGGATCGCTCTCCGCCGGGTACCAGCGGGCGAACGCGTCCAGCCACTCCCGGCGGACGGCCCCCCGGCTGACGATCATGTCCAGGACCAGCGGCGCGAAGGCACGGGCCTCGGTCCGCGCGTCGGTGAGACGGGCCGCCATGGTGTCGCCCAGCCGGATCAGACGGTCGCCGTCGATGACGCCGCGCTCGATCCAGGTCTCCAGCACGACGTACGGATACCCGTCGCGGACCTCCGGATCAGGGTCCCCCAGACACTCCGCCAGCTCCGCGACGAGCGCGTCCGGATCACCCCCGGCGGGCAGCGCGCAGTCCTGTGCGCATATCTCGTACCAATCAGTCACGATCGGGGAGATTAGCCCGCTTCGGTGGGTGTGACCAGCGAATATCCAGGGCGACGGCATACCGCCGGTCGGATCTCGTACAGGGCGGAGCCCCTCTCCGTCCTGATGTGTGAGAACCCGGCTTTGAGGAGTACCCGTCCGGACGCGGGATTGTCCTGGTGGTGTTTGGCCCTCACCACCGTGAGGGGGCGGACGTCCTGGACGAGCGCCAGGAGGCCGGACACCGCCCGGGTGGCGTACCCCTTGCCCCAGGCATCCGGTCTGAGGAGGTAGCCCAGCGACCCCTCGTCGCGGACGACGCGCAGTTTGACCACCCCCACCAGACCGACAGCCGTCTCGACACCGAGGGCGAACCGGGTACGGGGAGACTGACCCACCGCTGTGACCGCGCTCTCCACGAAGGACCGCGCCTCGTCCGCGCCCATCGGCCCCCTGCCGAGGTACCTGACCGTCTCGGGGACGTAGATCCGTTGGACAGCCCCTTCGTCGCCCCGTCTCAGTTCCCGCAACCGGATCATCTGGTCACCCCGTCCAACGCGGCACCGAGTTCGGCCGCGGTGGGCCGATCGGCCGCACCCGACATCAGCACGGAACGGAGGACCTCCTGGAACCCGGGCCACGGTGACGCCTTCGTGAGGGGCAGCCTCCCCGTCGCGATGGCATCACGCAGACCATCGGGTCCGGCCGCCCTCCTGTCGACTCCGAACGCCCGGTAATCAAGCGGCCAGTCCCCGGTCGCGCAAGTCCACAACACTCCCGCCAGGGCGTACACCTCGGCGGAACGGGACGTGGTGACCGGCTGCGGCCCGGTGGAGATCCAGGCGGCAAGCTCCGGTGCCATCAGATGGACCATGGTCCCGGAGAAGGCCGTCCAGGGGCGGGTCCCCTCCCGGTGCGACCAGGCGAAGTCGATGAGCCTCACGCCCGCCACACCGTGGAGTCCGTGCGTGGGCTGCACATCTCCGTGGACCCACCCCAAGGCGTGGAGACCAGCGACCGCGCCGCACAAGTCGACCGCACCGGTCAAGGCGAGGGGGCTTCCCTCGTTTCCCGCCCGGACGCTTCGGAACAGCTCCCATGTCGACGGTCCGGTGAACCACGGGGAGACGAACCAAACGGCGCCATCCGCCTGCCCCGTCATCACGGTGTACCCCGGCAGCTGATCCAGGACGGACGCCTCACGTGCCGTCGCCTCGATGGCCTCCCCCGTCCCGGCCTTGATGACGACAGCCTCCTTCTCCCCGGTGGCCTTCCACACGGTGGCACCACGCCGACGGGTGACCTCCCTCAGCTCCACCGGTCCACAGACGGCTTCGGCAGCCCTCACCGCGTCCTGGGGGCAGGAAGCGATCTCGCCCATGCCCGTACCGCCTTCCAGTCACAGGGGACGTCGGCGAACACGTCCCGTCCGTCGTCCTCCGCGGTGGCCAGGGCCTCGGCGAGGACCGGTGTGTCCTTCAGGAACCACGGATCGCGGCCGCGCACCGCCGCCCGCACCGAGAGGAAGGAGAACGGAGAAGGCGGAACGCTCCGTCCCCGCCGGTCCCTCTCCTGGCCTCCCTCGGCGAACTTGCCGAACATCACGCCAACAGGACCGTAGAGGTTTTTGAGGGCCCAGTGCGGCCACGCCATCAACGCGGAGGGAGGGAATCCGGCGTTCTCCCCCATGATGACCACGTTCTCACAGGCGAGGGCCCCACCGGACCGGCCCGTCAGAGAACGCAGCCGCTCCGCCGCCCGCACTCCGCCGTGGAACAACTCCGCCTCGACCGCGTACGCGGATGCTCCAGGGACGATCTCGTAGACGGCCCAGACGGTCATACCCCCGGCGCGGGAAGGACCGAGGAACGGACAGTGCCGGGCCATCGCCTCGACGTAGTCCCGCACGTCGACGCTCCGTGGTGCCTCCGACCCGGACTCCACGAGGCGGAGCGCCCCGGCCGTGGGCCGGGACACTCCGCCCTCAGGCGCGGTGTTCACCCGTCGTTCCGCTCCGGTGCCGTGTCGTCCCCGTCGCCGGGGCCCGGGTGGGGCGCGCAGTCCCACACGGCGACCACGGTGCCGTCCCTCCAGTACCGTGCCAGGGCCCCGGTGTCCAACGTGCCGTCCACGTCCGTGAACCAGAGCTCGGGAAGCGGTCCGTACTCCTCCTCGTACTCCCGCACCCAGGTGACCGGGCCCTGACCGGACCGCTCTTGGTGGAAGAGCTCCCGTCCCGCGTGCTCACGGGTGAACTCCCGGTGCTCCGGAGCGTCCCCAGCGAGTAGGTGCCATACGGCGTCGATCGCACCGGAGAACATCTCAGGCGCGGTGAGCCCGGCGTCGAAGCGCCGACCGGCGATCCTGAAGAACCTTCCCAGCTCGACCTTTTCCAGGTCGCGTTCGGTGACACCAGTCATACGATTCCTCCCACAAGGCCGGGAGCACGCTCACCGGTAGAAGTCCGGGGCATGCGGGACAGGGATCCTCCTGTGGTTCCTCCACCGCGAAAGGAGGACGTGCTCCACGAAACCGCCTCCTGACGACCGGGAACAGAGCAGAATCGTGGAGTCGGTGCCGCATGCGTGCCGCACACCCCGGCGTGAGCTGGGGGAACACGGGTGGCAGACCCAACGGCGCAGAGGGGGCGGGCACCGGTGCCGGGTAGACGGACTCGGTTCATCCAGCGAAGGAAAGCCGTTGGCCACACCCAGGAGTCACTGGCCGAGGCCCTCGGGGTCGACCGCACGACGGTCGGGCGATGGGAGAGCGGGCGGGTCGCTCCTCAACCGTGGCTGAGGCCCGGACTCGCCCGGGTCCTCAAGGTCGACCTCGACGAGTTGGCGGCATTGCTCCCCACGGACACCCGTCCGAGCGGTCGAGTCGACTCAGCCCACGCGGAACACCCGGAACTCGCTGACGCACCGTCAAGATCCACGGCACCCGCTCCGGTGGGCGCGGGGCTGTTCGAGGCCGTGCGGACGGACGCCGCCGACTCCGCGTCGTTCATACGCTTCGCCAGCCTGACCAATGTGGACCCCCTCGCTCTGGAACAGATCGACGCTGACATCGCGCGGCTGGCCAGGCGTCTCGTCAGCCAGCCGGTCACCACGCTCTTCCCGGAGATCTCGACGTTGCGCCACACGGTGTTCACGCTCCTCCAAGGGCGTCAGCGGCCCGGCGAGACGCGTCGTCTTTACCTGGCCGCCGGGCGGCTGTGTGGACTGGCAGCACATGTCGCTCTCGATCTGGGTCAGTTCGCCGTCGCCACCACGCACACCCGTACGGCTTGGCAATGCGCCGAGTCCGCCGACGACAACGCGTTGCGGTCCTGGGTGCGTTCCGTCCAGTCCCTGCTGGCCTACTGGCAGCAGGACCACGATCGGGCCGCCGACTTCGCGTGGTCCGGCCTCCAGCACGCGCGGGCCGGTACGGTCAGAGCCCGGCTGCTGAGCCTGTCCGCGCGGGCCGACGCCGCCCGTGGCCACCGGCCGGAAGCCCTGTGGGCGATCGAGGCGGCCAAGGACGCACGG
This sequence comes from Streptomyces sp. JNUCC 64, assembly GCF_054484115.1. Classification (NCBI taxonomy): domain Bacteria; kingdom Bacillati; phylum Actinomycetota; class Actinomycetes; order Kitasatosporales; family Streptomycetaceae; genus Streptomyces; species Streptomyces sp. JNUCC 64. The sequence goes on along the minus strand of NZ_CM137015.1, from coordinate 5,438,873 downwards.
CAGGGGCACACCGATCCGCCCGAGCTACCCGGGGTCTTCGCCTTCCCCGAGGCCAAGCAGTGGACCTACGCCGGAACCACCTTGCTGACGGTCGGCGGCCGACGCCGGACGCGAGACGCGGTGGAGGCGTCGACGCGGGCGATCGTCGCCTACCGCACCGCTCCGGAAGAGGACCGTTCGTCGGGCGACTTGCTCGCGGCCCGCCTCGACCTCGCCACCGCTCACCTCGCCCATGGTGACCTCGACGCGGCGGGTGACGAACTGGCCGTGGTGCTGGACGCCCGGCCGGAACGGCGCACGGCGAGCATCTCCCGCCGGCTGCGCGCTTTCGGCGCCCTCCTGGACGGACCCGCCCACACAGGCTCGACGGCTGCCCGCAGCCTTCGCGACAGCGTCGAAGCGGCGGCTCGCCGTTCCCTCCCCACGGACCACCCGGAGAGCGTTCAGTGACCTCAGCGGAACCATGGAATCCCGACGTGACCGATCACGGGGTGCTGACCCGCGCCGCCTACGGCGATCAGCGGCATCTGGCCGCACGGCAGTCCCTCTACCGATGGCAGCGGCCGCGCCACGACCTGCCGGGCATCGTCGTCCGGGAACTGACGGGCGTCGACGGCCCGGTGCTGGACGTGGGATGCGGCAACGGACGGTACGTCGAGCGACTGCGCCGGGAGCGGCCCGGGGCACCGGTGGTGGGGCTCGATCTCGCCCCGGGCATCCTGGCCGGAATACCGGGGCCGGTGGTCGTCGCTGACGCCGCGGCGCTCCCGTTCCCCGACGACGCCGTCCGGGGCGTCCTGGCGATGCACATGCTTTACCACGCGCGGGACGTGCGCGGCACGGTCACCGAGCTGGCCCGGGTCCTGGAGCCGGGCGGCGTCCTGATCGCCTCGACCAACAGCGGCCACGACAAACCGGAGCTGGACGCGCTGTGGCGGCGGGCGGCGGGAGACGTGCTCGGCGTTCCGGACGGCCCCGCCCGGGTCTCGCTCAGCGCACGCTTCACCCTGGAAGACGCCCCCCGGATCCTCGGCGCGGCCTTCGACGACGTCCGGGTCCGGGAACTGCCCGGGGTGATCGAGGTCACCGACGCGGAGCCGGTCGTGGCACATCTGGGCTCGTACGCGGCCTGGGCCGGGCAGGTGGGCGTGCCGTTCGGTGAGACCGTCGACCGGGCCCGCGAACTGGTCACCGCCGCCATCCGGCGGGAGGGCCGGTTCCGTGTCACGTGTCTGGGCGGAATCCTCGTCTGCCGGTGACCGGACGGGACCGACGGCCGTCCCGTCAGCCCGCCACGGAGCTGGCGACCCAGATGAACACCCCGCCGAACGCGACGATCAGCCCGCAGAACGCCAGCAGCGCCACCGCGCCGAGGGTGTTGGCGACGGGGGACGGCCGGTCGGCCGTGGCCTTCTCCGGGTCCTCGGGGTCGTAGTGGACGGGGACGATGTCGCCCTCGACGATCAGCCGGGAGGCTCCGACCTCCTCGAACCGCACGGTGCGGCCGTCGGCGGTGGTGAACTCCAGGAGGTAGTGGTGGAGGGTGCTCGTCCGCTCGCCCCCGCGGACGCTCGTGTGGACGCGCAGGCATCTCGCCTCGGCGACCAGCCCGTCCCAGGCCCGGCTGCGGGCGCGGGCCCGCTGGACGACCGTCGCCGCGATGAAGACGGCCACGCCCGCGATGAAGAACGGAATGATGTAGAAGAACAGTTCCATGAGGGTCCCCCCGTGCTGGTTTCTCGTGTACGTCACGCGGCCACGGGTGACGTACGGGACCAGCCTAGGCGTGGGGGGTCACGGGGGGACCCGGGGAAGGTACGGATCACGTACCGGTGTCAGAGCGTCAGAACGTGACGTCCGAGCAGGCGTAGAACGCGTTCGGGGTGTCGTTCACCGTCCACACCGCGAGGATCACGTGGTGGCCGGACTTGCCGGAGGGCACCTGACCCGAGTGGGAGAGGGTCCACGGCGGACGCTGACCGTTGTACGGCACCGTCAGGAACGGGGTGGATTCGAGGGCCGCCCGGGTCAGCGGGGCGTTCTCGTTCCAGCCGTCCTTGGTGATGTAGTACTTGAAGTCGGTCGTGGCGTGCGCGGCGGTGAACTGCCAGCGGAAGTTGTAGCTCTGGCCGCCGGTCAGCTTGGTGGTGGGCCAGGCGTTGCCGTTGGGCTGCTTGGGGTGGTCGAGGGCGCTGAAGCCGCCGATGCCCGCGGAGCAGATCTTCCCGTCCTGCGGTCCGCGCGCGGGGAAGCCCTTGAGCCCCTCGACGCTCTGCGGCTCGTACTGGATCGAGCCGCAGCCCTTGACGATGCCGCCGTTGCCGCAGGCCTTCTGACGGCTCAGCGGCTGGTCGGTGTATCCATGGCTGCTCGCACTACCGGTGGCGAAGGACATCGCGCCGACGGTGGCGAGGCCGAGCATGGCCGCGTAGATCTTTTTTCGCATGCTGCCGCTCCTGAAGAACGTGGGGGTTCCGTGAGGCGTACGCACTGTTGCTGTGGTTTTGCGGTCTAGACCAAGTCCCAGGTTATGAGCGTTAGTTGAACATGTCCATACCAAGGATGGCGTCAATCCGGTCACCCGTGGTCACGGCCGTGGGAGAGTCCCGGAACGCCCCGGAACCCCCCACGGCCCCGCCGCTACTGGGGGTCGACCGCGCCCCGGCCGGTGTAGAAGGCCACCGTCAGGTCCTTCACCAGCGCCTTGCGCTCGTAGTCGTCCAGCTCGACCAGCCCCCGCACGGTGAGCCGGGTGACCGTGTCCTCGACGGAGTCCACCACCGAGGTCAGCACCGAGTCCCGGTGCTGCGCGTCGAGCGCCGCGATCCGCCGCCGCTGCATCGCCGCGGCGACCTCCGGGGCGTACTCGATCCGGGTGGGCTGCGCCGAGAACACCTCGATGCCCACCGGCAGGGCGTCCGCCGCGATCCGCCGGGTCAGGGCGTCCCCCACCGCCTCCGCGTCGCGCAGCGTCGGCGCGTCCTCGTGGAAGGCGTCGGCCGGCAGCTGGGACAGCACCCGGGCCATCGCCGCCTCGACGCACTCCCGCAGGTACTCCCGGTGGTCCTCCACGGCCAGCGCGGCCCGCGCGGTGTCCCGGATGCGCCACACCACCAGCACCACCACCCGCAGCGCCACCCCGTGGGCGTCCACCACCGGCATCGGCTCGCTGCGCCAGTGCCGCAGCCGGACGTCCACCCGGCGGCGCAGCAGCAGCGGGTTCACCCACACCAGCCCGGTGCGCCGGACCGACCCCCGGTACCGCCCGAAGAGGGTGAGCACCCACGCCTGGCCGACCCGGCCGCGCGCCAGCCCGCCGAAGCCGAACAGCGCGAGCGCCCCGGGCAGCGCGATCAGCGCCCAGTGCCCGGGGCCCAGCACGGCGGGGGCCCCGGCGGCGTCGGTGCCGGAACGGGAGGAGACGGCGTCCAGCGCCCGGCCCAGCGGACCGGCCCCGGTCCCGTAGCCGGGCAGCCCGAACAGGTCGACCGCCCCGGACGGCAGCGCGCCCGCCCACCACAGCCCGAGGACGAGCCCGACCGCCCCGACGGCTCCGCCGAGCACGCCGAGCACACCGGGCAGCGCCCGGCCCGGCCGGTCCACCAGCGTGGGATCGGGTGCCGGTACCGGCCGTCCGCCGTCCCCCCAGGCGTCCTCCGCCCGGGCCGCCCGGCCACGGGACCCGGTCGGCCGCCCGGCGCGGGCGGCGGGGGCGCGGTCCGCGGGACCGTCGGCACGTCCGCCGTCCCGGTCCGCGCCGGGCCGCTCGCGGTCGCGGTCGGCCGGGGCGGCGCCCGCCGGGGTGCGGGGCTGCTCGCCGGTGCCCCGGCGGCGGCCCACCACGGCGGGGGCCGCCGGGACGGGCGTTCCGGTGACGTCCTCGCGGAACAGCAGATGGACGGGGATCTCGGTGGTCGACTCGTTGTGGATCAGCCGCGCCGGACGGGGTCCCGCCTCCTCCGGGCGGACCGGGCGCGAGGGACGCGCGGGGCGTGACGTACCTGCCCCTGCCGCCCGGACCGGCTCCGGCGACGCGGGCGGCTGGGAGGCCGGAGCGGGCGCCGCCGACCGGGAGGACGGTGCGGGCGCCGTCGGCCCGGAGGCCGGGGCGGGCGCGGGGGGCTGGGGGGTCGCTGGACTCATCCGTGCCTCCGTCATGAGAAGAGCCGCCGCCAGGTCTCCGGCCCGGGGTAGCCGTCGGCGTCCCGGCCGCGCCAGCCCTGGGCGCGCTGGAACGCCTCGACGTTGCGCCGGTCGCTCTCGCCCCAGCGCGGTCCCGGACCCCGCGAGTAGTGCGCGCCGAACCCCTTCCGCTGGAGCTGCTTCCCCAGCCGGGTGACGTGCGCGTTGCTCTGCCCGGGGCGGAAGTGCCCCCGGCCGGGGAACGCCCGGTCGTCCGTGCCGGGCCGCGCCGAGGCGCCCGGACGGGAGCCGCCGCCACCGCCCGTGGGAGCGGTCCCAGCGGCCCGGGGGATGTCCCGGCCCTTGCCGCGCTTCAGATAGTCCCAGGTGGCGGGGCCGGGGATGCCGTCCGCGGCCGGGCCGGTCCAGCCCTGGGCGCGCTGGAACGCCCGGGTGGCCCCGCGGTCCGCGTCGCCCCAGTCCGGACCCGGACCGCTGCGGTAGAAGCGGGCGCCGCCGCGCTCCACCAGCATCCGGCCCAGCTCGGTGACATGGCGGTTGCGGGCGCCGGGGCCGAAGCTGGCCGCGCCGGGGAACGCCGTCCCGCCCGGCGGGGTGGTGGCCGTCGGACCCGACGCCCCGCCGCCGTCCGGCTTCACCCCCCGGTAGCGGTAGGGGACGTAGCGGTCCTTGTTGTTCCAGTAGGGGTAGGGGGTGGACCGCTTGACGGTCCTCGGCGGGGTCTGTTCGTAGGCGATGTAGTGCTGACGCGTGTAATCGGTCCAGCCGCCGAAGATCGTGACGTGTGATCCCCGGTTGGGGTTGGCCGGGTCGTGGAACAGCAGCATGTCGCCGGGCTTCAGCTGGTCCTTGGTGATCCGGTCGGCGAACCGCGCCAGACTGCCCGTCCACTCGTTGCTCTTGAGGCCCCAGACCATCGAGACGAACCCCGAGCAGTCCTGGCGGTAACCGTCGGGCCAGTACTTGGTCATGCTGTACGGGACCCGGGCGTCGACCCAGGTCTTGGCCCGTCTGATGATCTCGGCCCGGGTGACGGCGGGGTAGCCCGTCGCGACGGGCGTGGCGGACGGTTCCGGGGTGGTGGCCAGGGGGCCGAAGAGCGGGCTGACGGCACCCTGCGGAGCCGGGCCGCCCACCGCCCCCTCCACGTCGGCCGCCGCGTCGGGGGCGTCCACCCCACCGACGCCGTCCGGGGCGTCGACGCCGTTCGGGGCGGCCGGCCCGTCCGGCACGCCGTTCGGGTCGCCCGGGTCGACCCCGTCACCGGTGCCGTCCGTGCCGTGCCCGCCGTCCGCGTCCGTCGCGCCGGGGGCGGGGACCCCCGGGGCGGGGGCCGGGGCCGTCGGAACCGTCGGGGAGGCCGCCGTGACGCGCGGGATGTACGGGACGGCGGGGTCCTCCGGCGGGGCGGGGGCCAGCGCGGCCGCTCCGGCGCCGCCGAGGAACGCGGTGGCCTCCCCGGCCGGGCCGGTCCCCCGGTCCAGCGGGCGGTACTCGGCCGCCACCGCGGTCAGCTGCGAACCGCTGAGGACCGTTCCCGCCGCCGCCGCGAGGACCAGCGCCTGACGCCGCGCCCCGTGCGCCGCCGGGTCGCCGCCGAGCCGGACCGGCACTCCGCGCGCCGCGGCCCGCCGCCGGTCGGCGCAGCCCGGACAGTGGCAGTCGCTCGCGGGCGCCACCTCTTCGAAGACGGGAGCGTCCATTCGATTCCCCTCACACACCGGATTGACCTCCGCGCGCATCCGCACAGGGCGTCAGCTTCTCAACTGTCCGGACATATCGCATGTTGACCGCCAAATGATGCGCCGTCAGACATACAATATTTCAACACCATGAGGGTACGTCAGATTCCGCTTAGCTCGACCCGTGGGCAAGCCACAACACAAGGGTCAAAGGTCACTTGCGGGCAGGGTTGATCCAGAAGGGGCAAGTGTGATCAAGTGATAACGGAAGCGGCGTACGCACCGATCATTCCTGGACTTCCCCCCGGGTCCCCGACGGGCTCCGGCCCGCCCCCCGGAACCAGGGACGCGCCCGCGCCGCGCCACCCCGACACCGGACACCCCCCGTCCGGAGCCGGGCCCGCCACCCGCCCCCCGGGAACCGGACGCCCCCCGTCCGGACGGCGCGGCCCCGGCGATCACGACCCCGGGGCTCCCCCGCCCCGGGGTCGCCCCCGCCGGGCGTGATCCACGCCACCCACCAGGCCGGACACCACCCCCGGAGGCCGCCGGAGGGCCCGTGGGGCCGCCGGACCGGGCCGCCCCGAACGGTGGTCCGGACCACCGCCGGGCATCGGGTAGAGTTCTCCAGGTCAGCAGGCGCCGCTAGCTCAGTTGGTTAGAGCAGCTGACTCTTAATCAGCGGGTCCGGGGTTCGAGTCCCTGGCGGCGCACAGACACCACGAAGCCCTCCGGCATGGCCGGAGGGCTTCGTGCCGTTCCGGGCACCCGGCGCCCGGCCGCTACGGTGAGCCCCATGGCGCGCGACATACCGGAGCGGATCAAGAGGTTCATCATCGACCGACGGCTGCGCTCCGGCGCGGTGCTGCCGCCCGAGCCCGAGCTGATGGAGTTACTCGGCGTCAGCCGCAACTCACTGCGCGAGGCGCTCAAGGGTCTCCAGGCCATGGGAATCGTGGAGATCCGGCATGGTTTCGGCACCTATGTCGGACCGATGTCGATGGCCCCGATGATGGAAGGGCTCGTCTTCCGCACCGTCGCCGGGCACTACCGGGGCGAGGAGAGCCTGCTCCAGCTGCTGGAGCTGCGCGCGGCCCTGGAGACCGGTCTGGTCTCCCGGCTCGCCGGGCGGCTGCCCGCCGGGGACCTCGCCGAGCTGGAGGAGCTGACCGCCCGGATGGAGGTCCTCGCCGAGGCCGGGGAGTCCCTCTTCGAGACCGACCGCGCCTTCCACGCCACGCTGTACCGGGGACTCGGGAATCCGCTGCTCGGAGAGGTGCTCGAAGCCTTCTGGGAAGCCTTCCACCGGGTCCGCACCGATCTGGTCAAGGTCCCCCGCGACGCCCGGACCACCTGTCGCCAGCACCGGGAGATCCTCGACGCCGTCCGCTCCGGTGACGTCCTGCGCGCGGAACAGGCCGTACAGGACCACTTCGGGCACATCCGTGACCGTCTCAACGCCTCCCTCGCCAACGGCTGACCCGACCCCCGCGCACCCCGCCCCTCGGCCGTCCCCGCGCCCCGTCCGCCCCGGGCCCCGCAACCACTCCTGGTGAGCGCGCGACCACCCGGCGCCCCGGAGCCGGGCGGGGTGGGGGGACCCCGGTGTACCCGGGCGGACCAAGGGGGGCATCATGCAACCGGAAGGCCCTCGTCACTGTCTAAGGTGAGAGCGGCCGCCACTGGCGCGCCCGGCACCGGTAGGGGAACCGGACCGGGCGGAGGAGAACGAGGCAACACGCGCCCGGGGCGCGTGTTTGGGGGGATGACTCATGACGTCGCCGCCGTCAGGCGCGGGGCAGGACTTCGACCCGTCCGAGACGACACAGCTGCGCGTGGCCCGCACCGGCGGGCTGCGCCGCATCAAGAAGTCCCTGCCGCGCTACGACTACGAGCACTACAGCAGGCTCGCGGGTCCCCTCACCCAACCCGATCCCCACCAGCCGTACAAGGTGCGCTACCGCTCCCTGCTCTCCCAGGAGCCGCACCGGGTGCGCGCCGCGCTGATGCTGGGCGCCGCCCCGGTGGTCTCGCTGGTCCTGCTGTTCTGGCTGCTCCAGCCCGAGCACTGGACCGAGCGCGACCACCCCGCCTACGACTTCCTCCCCACGCTGGACGTCGTCATGCTGGTCTCGATCGGTCTGATCGAGTTCTTCCGCTGCATGAACGTCCTCTCCAACGCGCACGCCACGATCGTCGCCCGGGACCCCATACCCGTGGTCCCCGAGACCGGCACCCGGGTCGCCTTCCTCACCTCCTTCGTCCCCGGCAAGGAGCCGCTGGAGATGGTGACGAAGACGCTGGAGGCGGCGGTCAAGATCCGCCACCGCGGCGTGATGCACGTCTGGCTGCTCGACGAGGGCGACGACGACGCGGTCAAGGCGGTCTGCGAGCGGCTCGGGGTGCGCCACTTCTCCCGCAAGGGCGTCGCCAAGTGGAACACCGTCAAGGGCCCGCACCGCGCCAAGACCAAGCACGGCAACTACAACGCCTGGCTCGACGCGCACGGCGACGACTACGACTACTTCGCGTCGGTCGACACCGACCACATCCCGCTCCCCAACTACCTGGAGCGGATGCTCGGCTTCTTCCGGGACCCGGACGTCGGCTTCGTCATCGGCCCGCAGGTGTACGGCAACTACGACAGCTTCGTCACCAAGGCCGCCGAGTCCCAGCAGTTCCTCTTCCACGCGCTGATCCAGCGCGCCGGGAACGCGTACGGGGCGCCGATGTTCGTCGGCACCTCCAACGCGGTGCGGATCAAGGCCCTCCAGCAGATCGGCGGGCTGTACGACTCGATCACCGAGGACATGGCCACCGGGTTCGAGATCCACCGCCACAAGAACCCGGTCACGGGCAACAAGTGGCGTTCCGTCTACACCCCGGACGTGCTCGCCGTCGGTGAGGGCCCCAACGCCTGGACCGACTTCTTCACCCAGCAGCTCCGCTGGTCGCGCGGCACCTACGAGACGATCCTCACGCAGTACTGGAAGGGCTTCACCTCGCTGCCCCCGGGCAAGCTCTTCAACTACACGATGATGATCATCTTCTATCCGATGTCCGCGCTGAACTGGATCCTCGCGGCCCTCAGCTGCGCCCTGTTCCTCGGTCTCGGCGCCTCGGGCGTGAACATCGACCCGACGATCTGGCTGATGCTCTACGGCAACGCCTCCGCGCTCCAGATCGGCCTCTACGTCTGGAACCGCCGCCACAACGTCTCCCCGCACGAGCCGGAGGGTTCCGGCGGCGTCGCGGGCATGGTGATGTCGGCGCTGTCGGCGCCGATCTACGCCCGGTCGCTGATGGACGCGGTACTGCGGCGCAAGAGCAAGTTCGTGGTGACGCCCAAGGGCGACTCGGCCAGCCCCGACACCCTGTTCGGGACCTTCCGCATCCATCTGTTCTTCATCGCGGTCTTCGGCGCCTCGATGATCGCCTCGTTCTTCCTGGGCCATGCCCATCCCGCCATGATCATCTGGGCCTCGTTCGCCCTGCTGATCACCGCCGCGCCGATCTTCGCCTGGCAGTGGACGATGCGCCAGGACCGCAAGAAGGCCGCCGCCGGTCCCGCCGCCCCGGCGGCCGGGGCCCCGGACTCCCCCGCAGGTGCGGACGGCGGCGAGGGCCGGGACGACGGCCGGACCGGCGGGGAGCCCCCGGCCGGTGCGGGCGCCCCGCGCGGACGGCACGCGGCGGGCACCGGTCCGCACGTCCCCCAGCAGCGGCCCACCTGGGCCGCGGGTGACGACCAGACGATGCGCATCCCGGTCGCGCGCCCCCTCCCCCGGGAGGAGCCCCGGTGGACCCCGGAGGCCCGGGACGTCCACGACGCTCCGGCCGTGCCCGGCCCCCGGGACCCCGAGGACGTCCGGGACGCGCCCCGCGCCGATCCGACCGTCACCCAGCCGCTCTCCGACACCCACATCCTGCCCGGCTCGTACGGGGCGGACGAGGTGTACCGGACGCGCGGCGCGCACGGCCCGTCCGACGGGTACGGCGCGCGCGGGGTGTCCGACGGGTACGGGGTGCCCGGTGGGTACGGGACGCACGGGGTGTCCGGTGAGTACGGGGTGTCCGGGGCCTACGAGGTCCACGACCCGTACGGGACGCCCGGGGCGCCCGGCACGCACGGAACCCCGTACGCGCCCCCGCCTCCCCTGCCGGGCGGCGGCCCGGGGCCCGGCTCCGGGTTCCCCCTGCCACCGGCCAACTGACCGGCGCCGCACGTTCCCCGGGGCGCCGTCCCGTACCGCGCCCCGGCCGCCGTCCTCCGCACGTCCTCCGCCACCTCCCGCACACCACCTACCAGTCACATCGGGGTAAGCCGTGAAAGACCGTTCCAGCCGCCGCCGCGCCCGCCGCATCGCGATAGGCGCGGCGGTGGTGGTCGCCCTGACCGCCATGAACGGTCCGGCGCTCTACCGGTTCGGAACCGAGACGTACCACGAGTACAAGATCAACCAGCCGGAGTACAAGGCCGCCAACGGGCACTGGAAGATCGTCGAGTTCCCCGAGGAGTACCGCCAGAACACCGTCCACGCGGCGCTGCTGCACACCGGCAAGGTGCTGATGGTCGCGGGCTCCGGGAACAACCAGGAGAACTTCGACGACCAGCGGTTCGACACCCGGCTGTGGGACCCCGAGACCAACGAGATCAAGAAGATCGACACCCCGACCGACCTGTTCTGCGCCGGTCACACACAGCTCGGCAACGGCAACCTGCTGATCGCGGGCGGCACCAAGCGGTACGAGACGCTGGAGGGCGACGTCACCAAGGCGGGCGGGCTGATGGTCGTCCACAACGAGAACCCGGACAAGCCCATCACCGTCCCGGCGGGCACCCGCTTCGTGGGCAAGGACAACGGCAAGACGTTCATCTCCAAGGACCCGGTGGTCGTGGAGCGGGCCGAGAAGGTCTTCGACAAGGAGACCGGACGGTACCTGCGCAACCAGCCCGGACTGGGCCGGATCTACGTGGAGGCCGCCAAGAGCGGGGCCAAGTACGAGACGGGCTCCCAGGACAACTACCGGATCCAGGGGCTGAAGGGCGCCGACGCCCGCAACACCTACGGCCTGGCGGAGAAGCTCGCCCTGGACAAGAAGGACTTCCAGGGGATCAAGGACGCCTTCGAGTTCGACCCGGTGGCGGAGAAGTACGTCCCGGTCGACCCGATGAACGAGGCCCGCTGGTACCCGACGCTCACCACCCTCAGCGACGGCAAGGTGCTCAGCCTCTCCGGGCTGGACGAGATCGGTCAGCTCGTCCCCGGCAAGAACGAGGTCTACGACCCGGAGAAGAAGGACTGGACGTACACCAAGGGCGTACGGCAGTTCCCCACCTACCCGGCCGTCTCGCTGATGCAGAACGGCAAGCTCTTCTACTCCGGCTCCAACTCCGGTTACGGGCCCGCCGACAAGGGCCGGGACCCCGGGGTGTGGGACCTGGAGTCCAACAAGTTCACCAAGGTGCCCGGGCTGGGCGACCCGGACATGATGGAGACCTCGCAGACGGTGCAGCTGCCGCCCGCGCAGGACGAGCGGTTCATGGTGGTCGGCGGCGGTGGCGTCGGGGAGTCCCGGGACGCCAGCCGGAAGACCCGGATCGTGGACCTGCTGGCGGACGAGCCCCGCTTCGAGGACGGCCCCGAGCTGTCGGAGGGCACCCGCTACCCGCAGGCGTCGATCCTGCCCGACGACACCGTCCTGGTCTCGGGCGGCTCCTCGGACTACCGGGGGCGCGGCGACTCGGACGTCCTCCAGGCCCGGCTCTACGACGCCAAGGACGACACCATGAAGCGGGTCGCCGACCCGCTGGTCGGCCGCAACTACCACTCCGGTTCGGTGCTGCTGCCCGACGGACGGCTGATGTTCTTCGGCTCGGACCCGCTCTACGACGACAAGGCCAACACCAAGCCCGGCACCTTCGAGCAGCGCGTCGAGATCTACACCCCGCCCTACCTCTTCCGCGACGAGCGGCCCTCCCTCAGCGGCGGCCCCGAGACCGTGAAGCGGGGCGCGTCGGCGACCTTCGACACCCGGGACAGCTCCTCGCTGAAGGCCGCCCGGCTGATGCGGCCGAGCGCCTCCACCCACGTCACGGACATCGACCAGAAGTCGATCGCCCTGGAGCTGGAGAAGGGCGAGGGCGAGGTCACGGTGACGGTCCCGAAGAACCGCAACCTCGTCCCGTCCGGCTGGTACATGCTGTTCGTCACCGACGAGCGGGGCACTCCGAGCAAGGCCCAGTGGGTGCGGGTGCCTTAGGGGCTGTCTGACAATTCCCCCGCGGCGTCACGGCGCCCGGCACGCCCTCCCCCAGGCTTCGCCCGGGGGGACCCCCAGCCGCGTTGCCGAAAAGCCCTAGTAGCTCCGCTACGAGGACTCTCCGGCGCCTTGCGATCGCACGCACCGGACACCGCTCCTCACTCCACGGGGAATTATCAGACACCCCCTAGGCCCTCTCTTACGGACCGAGCCGTTCACCGGCTCTCCTCCTTCACCCGTCGCCTCCGTCCGGGCGGGTGAAGGACACCCACACGTCCTTGCCGTCGGCGGTGGGGACGGCGCCCCAGTCGTCCACGGTGGCGACCAGCAGCCACAGACCGCGCCCCCGCTCGCTGTCCCAGTCCGGCTGACGGACCACGGGCAGCTCGGGGCTGCGGTCGCTGACGGTGATCCGCAGCTCGGCGGCGGTGGCCCGGATCGTCAGCACGCACCGGGGGGACCCCGCGTGGTGCCGGACGTTCGTCAGCAGTTCCGTGACGCAGCCGGCGACCGGACCGCTGAGGCCGTGCCAGCCCCAGGACCGTATCCGCGCGGTGACGGTGCGCCGGACGAGGGCGAAGTCCCTTGGATCGACGGTCAGTTCCTCCCGGTACAGCCGTGTCGCTTCCGTGTCCGGCATGACGCCCATCGCCCCTCCAGCGGCGCCGTCCGCACGGCGCGTCGATCGGTCCCCACCACGCCGTCCCTCCGGACGGCACCGGAAACGACGACGGGCATCACTGTGGACCGGACGCTCCTCCCGGGGCAACGACTTCCGGGGAAGTGGGGGAACCGAGGTGCGCCGAGGGGCACTTGGGGGTGGGGAGGGGAGGGAGGGTGAAAGCCGGGGAGGGAGGGGCGGCCGGGCGGGAAGTGCGACGGAGGCGGGGTGTCCCGTCCGTCACTTCGCGGCGGCGAGGTGGGCGGGACGGCGGCCCCGGCCGTCACTTCGCGGCGGAGCGGGCGAGGCCCAGCGCGTAGTCGGGCCACCAGTCGCCCGCCTTGGGGCCGCCCTTGCACTCGCCGTCGGACTCGCCGGGGCGCTTGATCCACAGGAAGGCGTGGACCAGCGGGTCCCCCGTCCTGACGGTCGGCACCTCGCCGAGCGCGCGGCCCGGCGGGTTGCACCAGCGCTCCGACGGATCGCCTTCGGCGTAGGGGCCGTTGCCGTTGCGGCTGGTGTCGATCACGAACGGCTTGCCGCCGACCTTCGCGGACAGCTCCTTGCCGTAGCGGACGCTGTCGGCGGTGGAGTAGAAGTTGGAGACGTTCACCGCGAAGCCGTCCGCGTTCTGCACGCCCGCCCGCTTCAGCGGTTCGAAGATCTGGTCGGGCTTGCCCCAGCCCGCGTTGCCCGCGTCCACGTACACCTTGGTGGTGCCGGACGCCTTGAGCTTCTCGACCGCGCCCCACAGCAGGTGGTAGCGCTCCTCGTGGAACTCCTGGGGGGTGCAGCCGTCCACCAGGTGCAGGACCGCGTCGGGTTCCAGCACCACCGTGGTGGGGCGGTCTCCGATGCCCCGGACCACGCCGTCGATCCAGGCGCGGTAGGCGTCGGCGTCGGCCGCGCCGCCGCCGGAGTACTGGCCGCAGTCGCGGTGCGGGATGTTGTAGAGCACGATCAGGGCGTCCCGGTCGGCCTTCTCGGCGGCCCGGGTGATGGACCGCACCTCGGCCTCCGGGTCCTCGGGGCCTATCCAGTCGGCGGTGGGCTGGGACGCGATCTCCCGGATCAGCTCCGCCTCGTCGTCCTTGCCCTCCCGCTCGTAGGCGGCGAGTTGGTCGGCGGCCTTGCCCTCGGGGTTGACCCAGTACGGGTCCTTGCCCTTCGGCTGCTGGCCGACCGGCCGGGACGTGCCCTCCTCGGAACCGCTCCCGGACGAGAAGCACCCCGTCAGCAGCAGCGCCGCCGCCGCGACGGCGACCGACGCCCTCACCCTGCCGTACATCCGCTCCCCCTCGGTGCGCCGTTCCGCGCCCAATCCTGACATACGCGACCCGACGACTCCCGGGCCACCCGTCCCGGCAACGGGCCGGGGGCCGTTCCGGTTCCCGGTCGCCCGCCGACCGGGCCCGGCAGCCCCGCGCGTGGGTCCGTCCGACGGTCGGCCGTCGGTCCGGCAGCCCCGCGTGGGGGACCGGCCGTCGGTCCGTCAACCCGTCGTCCGGCCCGTCGTTTCCGTCGTCGCGTCGTCGCGTCGGCCCGGCAGCCCGGCAACCCGTCGTCCCTGCCGTCCGCCCGGCCGTCGGTCCGTCGCCCGGCCCGTCGTCGCGTCGTCCCGTCGTCGCGTCGGCCCGGCGGCGTGTCGTCCCGGCCGTCGGCCCGCCGGTCCGTGCGGCGGCCCGCGCGTCAGCCGCGCCGCGCGTCCGTCAGGTACGCGGACACCACGACGTTGGCGCTGTAGGTGCCGCTCGCCCGGTCGAAGGTGCCGCCGCAGGTGATCAGCCGCAGTTCGGCCCGGCCCGGCCGGTCGGGGCCGTACACCCGGGCCGCGTCGAAGCGGTCGCGTTCCACCATCCGCACGTCCTCGACGGTGAACCCGGCCGCCGTGCCGTCCGCGCGGTACACCCGGACCTCGTCGCCGGGCACCAGGGTCCGCAGCCGGTGGAAGACGGCCGGGGCGCTGCGGCCGTCGGCGTGCCCCACCAGCAGCGCCGCCCCGGCCGAGCCCGGCGCCGGTCCGGTGCCGTACCAGGCGACGGTGCCCGGCTGGTCCAGCGGCGGGGCCTCGACGGCGCCCGTCCGGTCCAGGCCCCGGGCGACCACCGGGGCCCGGACCCCCGCCAGCGGTACGTCCACCCGTTCGGGACGGGCCGGGGCGAGCGGGCGGTGCGGGGCGGGGAGTCCGCCGCCCAGCGGGCGTCCCACGGCGGCCACGTCACCGCGCACCGGTCCCGCCGGGCCGGTGGTCGGCACGGAGGTGATCTCCCGTCCCCACAGCCAGGCCCCGGAGAGCAGGACGGCCCAGGCCGTCACGGTGGCGAGACGGCCGGTGGCGGTGGTCACGAGGGTTCCCGGTCGCCGTCCGGGTGCCGGGCGCGCGTCCCGCGCAGCGCGACGACCAGTCCGGCGGCGCACACCAGGCCCAGTCCGACGAGGGCTTGGCGCAGTCCCGGCCCGGTGTCCTCCGGGTTCCCGGCCTCGGGGCCGGGCGCCCCGCCGCCGCCCGCGCCGACCGGGGCGGTGGGGGTGGCCGCCGGGAGGTCGCCGGGGCCCGCGACGCGGACCGCGCCGGGCGCCGGACGCTCGCGTCCGGCGCAGCTGACGGTGACGTCGTACGGTCCCGGCGGGGCGCCCGAGCGGAGCCGGGCCTCCGCGAACAGGCCGCCGCCCCGGGGGGCGGGGGCGAGGTCCGCCGGGGCGACGAACGCGGGGGACACCGCGCGCGCGGTGGCGGCCGGGCAGCCGGTGACGGTCAGGGTCACCTCGGTGCCGGGGAGGGCGGTGGCGGGGTGGACGGCGACGGAGGTCGCCGGTTCCGGCGCGGTGGCGACGGTGCCGGGGCCGAGGCCGGTGGCGACGGTGCCGGGGCCGGTGGCCGCGCTTGCGGTGCCGGTTCCGGTACCGGTTCCGGTGGCCGCGAGGGCGGCGGTGGCGGTGGCGGTGGCGGTCAGGGCCAGGGTCGTGAGGGTGACGAGCACCCCGGCGGAACGCTGTGCGAGCGGTCGAGTGCGCATCGTGAACCTCCTGGTGCCTCCAGGTTCACGCCCCGACCCCTCCCCCGCCTCGTGACCCCGCCCCCGCTCCTCCGTTCAGGCGACACATTCCGCCCGGCGGCCCGGGTTCCCCGCCGGGTCGCGTCCCGGTGTCACCGGGACGCGGGGCGGGGCCGGTGCGCGTTCCGTACCGACGCCGGGTGCCCGTTCCGACCGGTGCCCGTGCAGTTCCGGTGCCGGTGCCATGCCGGTGCCGGGTGCGGGTGCCATGCCGGTGCTGGGTGCGTCCACCGTGCCGGACGGGGTTCCGGGGCGGTGCGTCCGGGGTGCGGCCACCCGGTGGGGGTGCGCCCTTTGTCGCCGGGTGCGGGTCCGTCGGGGTTGCTCGCGCAGTTCCCCGCGCCCCTGACGGGGCGCACCGAAGGGGCGCGGGGAACTGCGCGGGTGACCCACCACCGGCCCGCGGCCGACAACGGACAGGCGGAAGCGCACCCGAAGGGGCGCGGGGAACTGCGCGGGTGACCCTCCACGACCGGAGGCCGGGAACCGCCGGGAGCGCCCCGCCCCGGCGCCCCGCCCCCGACGGATCCGAATCCGTCAGATCCGTTCGACGAGGTCCGCGATGGAGTCGACCACCGACGAAGGCCGGAACGGGAACTTCTCGATCTGGTCCCGGGTGGTGAGCCCGGTCAGCACCAGGAACGTCTGCATCCCCGCCTCCAGTCCGGCGAGGACGTCCGTGTCCATCCGGTCCCCGATCATCGCGCTGGTCTCGGAGTGCGCGCCGATCGCGTTCAGCCCGGTCCGCATCATCAGCGGGTTCGGCTTCCCAGCGAAGTACGGCTCCTTGCCGGTGGCCTTGGTGATGAGCGCGGCGACGGACCCGGTCGCGGGCAGCGGACCCTCGGTGGAGGGACCGGTCTCGTCGGGGTTGGTGCAGATGAAGCGGGCCCCGGCGTTGATCAGCCGGACGGCCTTGGTCATCGCCTCGAAGGAGTAGGTACGGGTCTCGCCGAGCACCACGTAGTCGGGGTCGTGGTCGGTGAGGACGTAGCCGATGTCGTGCAGCGCGGTGGTCAGACCGGCCTCGCCGATGACGTACGCGGTGCCGCCGGGCCGCTGGTCCTCCAGGAACTGGGCGGTGGCCAGCGCCGAGGTCCAGATGTTGCGGACGGGCACGTCGAGGCCCATCCGGGCGAGCCGCGCGTGCAGATCGCGGGCGGTGTAGATGGAGTTGTTGGTCAGCACCAGGAAGGGCCGGTCGGTGTCCCTCAGCTTCCTGATGAACGCGTCCGCGCCGGGAATCGGCACGCCCTCATGGATCAGGACCCCGTCCATGTCGGTGAGCCACGATTCGATGGGCTTGCGCTCTGCCATGTGCCGGTCTCCTGGGATTGGCGTGACTGCGGTGCTGGTTGGGGCCGCCGGAACGACACTGTGCCGACGCCGCCCAGGGTAGTCACCATGGCCGAATCCCGATCCCCCCGGTCACCGGCGGATCCACGTCCGTCCCGGTCGTGGATCCGCCGCCCGTGCGTCCCGGGTCCGCTCGCGCGCGTCGCGGGCCCGGTCGCGTACGCGTCCGCTCACGCGCGCGGTCAGCGGCGGCCCCGCAACTTGCCGAGCAGTCGCTGGGCCTGGGCCCGGCGCTGGGGGTCGGCCGCGGCGCGGCGCACCTCGGCCACCGCGCGCTGGCCCTGCGGGCTCCGCACGAACAGCATGATCTTGTTCAACAGTCCGGCCATCTTCGTTCCTCTCCGCTTCCTGTCCGCTCAACACCGGCCACGTCCCGTCGATTCCACCGACCGGGGGGGCGACCCCGCTCCGGGCCGGTGGAAGGACCGTATCCGTACCCGTGTCCTCGTCCCGCGCCTGCCCCGTGACGGGCCCTCGCTCACCTCCGGGGACGGAACCGTGTCCAGATGGTGAAGAACCACCGTCGGCACGCGCCGCCCCAGTCGGTACGAGCCGGTACGAGCCGGTCAAAACGGCTGGAAACCGTCGTGCGGGACCGGCCGGGTCCCCGTCCCGGGACGGTACAAGTGCCCTGGCCCGTGCCCCCTCCCGGGACCGGACCCGCCCCGGCGGCCCCGGCGCCGCCCGCACCCGCGCGTCCGCGCGCACCCGGCACCGACCCGACGGAGGAAGACCCGTGACGAGCAGCCAGCCACCCGTACCGGCGGGGCGGCGGCAGTGGGCCGGACTCGCCGTCCTCGCCCTGCCCACCCTGCTGATCTCGATGGACGTGACCGTCCTGTACCTGGCGGTCCCGCAGCTCAGCGCCGATCTCGGCCCCTCGTCCACCGAACTGCTCTGGATCATGGACGTGTACGGCTTCCTCATCGCGGGCGCCCTGGTGCCGATGGGCGCGGCGGGCGACCGCTACGGGCGGCGCCGACTGCTGCTGGCGGGCGCGGCGGTGTTCGGTGCGGCCTCCGTGCTCGCCGCGTACGCGGACACCCCGCAGACCCTGATCGCGGCCCGGGCCCTGCTCGGGCTCGCGGGCGCGACCCTGATGCCGTCCACGCTCTCGCTCGTCCGGGTGATGTTCGCCGATCCGGCGCAGCGCGGGATCGCGGTCGCCGTGGTCATGACGAGCTTCTCGCTCGGCACGACCATCGGCCCGCTGCTGGGCGGGCTGCTGCTGGAGTACTTCTGGTGGGGGTCGGTGTTCCTGCTGGGGGTCCCGGTGATGGTGCTGCTGCTGATCATCGGCCCGGTGCTGCTGCCCGAGTACCGCGACCCCGACAGCGGACGGGTCGACCCGCTGAGCGCGCTGCTGTCGGTGGCCTCGATGATCGGCGTGGTCTACGCCGTCAAGGAGACCGCCGCGCACGGCCCGGGGACGACCGCGCTGGTCGCCGGGGCGGCCGGGCTGGCGCTCGGCACCTGGTTCGTCCGGCGGCAGCTCACCCTCGCCGAGCCGCTGCTGGACCTCTCCCTGCTGCGGAACCGGGTCATCAACACCTCCCTCGGCACCTATCTGCTGGGGCTGTTCGCGATGGGCGGCGTCCAGGTGTTCATCGCCCTCTACCTCCAGGAGGTGCTGGGGCTCTCGCCGCTGCTGGCGGGGGTGTGGATGGTCCCGGCCTCCCTGGGGACGGTCGTGGGCTCGCTGCTCGCCCCGCTGCTGGTGCGGCGGTGGCGTCCGGCGGTGGTCGTCGCGGCGGGACTGGCCCTGGCGGCGGTCGGGTTCGCGGTGCTGGCCACGGCCGGGACGGACTCCCTGGCGGTGCTGGTGACGGGGTACCTGCTGGTGGCGCTGGGGCTCAGTCCGATGATCACGGTCTGCACGGACCTGGTGATCGGCACCGCGCCGTCCCGGCGGGCCGGGGCCGCGTCGGCGCTGTCGGAGAGCAGCGGGGAGCTGGGGGTGGCGCTCGGCGTCGCCCTGCTCGGCAGCCTCGGCACCGCCGTGTACCGGGCGGCGGTCGGGGACCGGCTGCCGCCGGGGCTGCCCGCCGGGGCCTCGGAAGCGGTGCGGGAGACCCTGGGCGGGGCCAGGGCGGTGGCGGCGGAGCTGCCGGGCGACCTCGCCGGCCCGCTGCTGACCGCCTCCCGCGAGGCGCTGACGGTCGGACTGGACGTGACGGCGGCGACGGCCGGCGTCGTCGTCCTGCTCACCGCCGGATGGGCGGGACGACGACTGCGGAGCGTCCCGGTCACCCGGCCGGGCGGAACGGACACCCCGGCCGGACCGAACCGGCCGGACTCCCCGAACGGGCCGACCCGATCGGCCGGATCAGACAGATCAGACGGATCAGACGGATCGGGTGGGGCGGGTGGGGCGGAGGCGCTGGACGGGCCGGACGGACCGGACGGATCCGTCGGGGGCCCAGCGGAGTCCGGGGCCGCCGAGGAGGAAGGGGAGACGGCCCGACGGACGGTGTGAGCAGTTCGGCGGGGGCGGTCCCGACGGACAGGCAAGGGGGGAAGGACGGATGGGGAGCCGGGCGGCAGACGGGCAAGGCCGACGGACGAGCCGGGCGCGGCGTACGAGCAAGGCCGACGGACAAGCAGGGCTCGGCGTACGGGCAAGGCGCGGCGTACGGGCCGGGGCAGTGGCTGCGGACGGACGGGCCCGGGTGAGGGCTACTGACGGACGGGACCGGGCGGGGGCGGCAGCCGGGGTAGGGGCTCAGCGGCCGGGGCCGGGCGGGTGGCGGCGTCGCATCGTCAGATAGAGGGCGGTCCCGGCCAGGAGCAGCGCCGCCGCCCCGGCGACCAGGGCGGAGGCGCGCTGCCCGGTCATCGCCAGCTCGTGCGGGGCGGGCACGGGGCTCGCGGTGCCGTACGGGCCGGTCGGGAACCCGTCGGGGGCGGTCGCGGCGGCGCCGGGGGACGGTCCGGACGACGGGGGGTCCGCCGGAGGGTCCGCCGGGGCGGTCACCCGGAAGGCGTGCCGGGGCGCCGCGCCCACCCAGTCGCCGTCGTCGCCCCGGCGGTGGACCACCACGGTGTCGGCGGTCACCTCGTCAGGTGCCGCGCCGGGGGCGAACGCCAGCCGCAGCCGGACGGTGAGGGTGCCGCGCGGGCCGACCGCGTACCCGGCGAAGCCGTCGTCGGGCACGGCCACGTGCTCGTCGCGGTCGGTGCGCGCGATCCGGGCGGGCCGCCAGCGGGAGCCGTCGTGCAGCTCCAGCCGGACGTCCCCGGGCCGCAGGGCCCGCCGGGCGTCCGCCAGGACGACGACCGGGTACACCGGACGGAACGCGGTGGCCGTGCGGTTGACGACGGTGAGCGACCATTCGGCGGGCGGCGCCCCGGACCGGTACGCGGCGGGGGCGCCCTCGGTCCGGACGGTCAGCGGGAACGCGTCGGGGCGGGCGCCGTCCCCGGGCAGCGGGAGGCTCCCGGCGGGTCCCGGGGCGGTGGGCACGGTTCCGTCCCCGCTCCGGGGCGGGGACCCGTCGGTGGACGTGGACGGGAGGGTCGCGGCGACCGCCGGGGGCGCGCCCGGGGCGGGGGTGAGGACAGGGGCCAGGGCGAGGACGAGCGCGAGGAGGGCCGTACGGAGGGGGCTGCGGAGGCCACAGGGCCCGTGGAGGTCACGGGGGCGGA
This sequence comes from Streptomyces sp. JNUCC 64, assembly GCF_054484115.1. Taxonomy (NCBI): domain Bacteria; kingdom Bacillati; phylum Actinomycetota; class Actinomycetes; order Kitasatosporales; family Streptomycetaceae; genus Streptomyces; species Streptomyces sp. JNUCC 64. The sequence continues at coordinate 5,418,066 of NZ_CM137015.1, read as the reverse complement.
GCGGACGGAACGGACAGGACGGGCTGGACGAGCGGGACGGGTAGGACCGGTAAGGCGGGTGGGACGGGTGCGGTGACGGGGTCATGGCGCGGCCTCCGGGTCGTGGCGTCGGAAGGTTTCCAGCGGGGCGCCCGGGGCGAACGGCGGTTCCCGCATCCCCACCCGTTCAGCGTCGGGCCGTCCCCTGAACACCGGGCCCGCGACCGGTGTTCGGGTGGTTCCGCCACCGCACCGCCGCACCGCCGCACCGCCGCACCGCCGCACCGCCGCACCGCCGCACCGCCGCACCGGGCGACGCGACCATCCCGGCCCGGGGTTCCGACCACCGGGCCGGGGGCGGGGAGGTGACCGCCCCCGGCGCGGGGCGTCTCCGCCGCCGGGCCGGTGGACCGGGCGACACGGCCGTCCCGCACCGGGCGTTCCGGCCACCGGGCCGATGGGCCGGGGACAAGGCTGCCCGCCCCGGTTGTTCCGCCGGGCCGGTGGGGCTGGTGGGACTGGTGTGGCTGGTGGGCCGATGGGGCCGGGCACCGCGACCGTCCCGCCCCCGGCAGTTCCGGCCAGGCCGGTGGGCCGGTGCGCCGGCGCACCCGTGCGCCGGCGGACCGCCGCCCGGGCGGCCCGGCCGCCCCCTCGCGGAACGGTTCCGCCGCCGGTCACCGCCCCGGGGAACGCAACCGTCCCGCCGTCCCGGCCGTCCTCCGGTGGGGGGTCCGTGCGCACGGACCCAGGATCGTGGACCAAGGGGGGATCACGTGATCCGTGTCTCGCGCGCCGGAGCCGCCACCGTGGCGGCCCTCGCGCTGACGGCGGGGGTGCCGGGACTCGCGTCCGCCGCGCCCGGTACGGCACCGGTGACGGCACCGGCCGCTCCGGTCGCGGGCGATGTCCCGTACGCCGGGGAACGGCTGCCGGAGGGCTGGCGAATATCCGGGACGGGGACCGGGCGGCAGTTGGTGTGGACCCCGGACGAACCCGTCCCGATCGGTGACTCCCGCGTCGAGTTCCACGCCGGTGACCGGCTGCTCGGCGTCCCCCGGTCCGACAGCCGGCAGAGCGTCTTCCGCCTCGACCTGGACACGGTCTCCCTCGATCCCGGCGCCGAGCTGAAGGCCGTCGCCAGCGGCCGCCGACTCGACCGGGCGGGCCGCGCGACGGACGGTTCCGGTACCGGGGCCGAATCCGGGTCCGGGTACGGCACCGGGGCCGAGGCCGGGCCCTGGGCGGCACAGGCCGCCCGGCCGCCCGCGAACCCCGTCGACCCGGGGGTGAAGGGCCGCTACCGCACCACCAGCGGGGAGTACGCCCTGCCGTCGGTGAAGCTGCCGGGGCTGCCGGAGAAGGTCGAGATGAAGGCGACCGTGGTCGGCCCCGTCGGAGCCACCGGCGCCCGGCCCGTCGTCCTCTTCCTCCACGGCCGCCACGCCACCTGTTACAAGGGCCGCGACGAAACCATCGACTGGCCGTGTTCCCGGGGCTACCGGCAGGTCCCCAGCTACCGGGGATACCTGCACGACCAGAAGCTGCTGGCCTCCCAGGGGTACGTCACCGTCTCCGTCTCCGCCAACGGGATCAACGGCCAGGACAACTCCCAGAGCGACTACGGGGCCCAGGCGCGGTCGTCGTTGGTGCGGCAGCACCTGGCGCGGTGGGCGGGCTGGGCGGCGCGTCCGTCCACGGCCCCCGCCGCCGTGAAGCGGCTGCCGAAGCGGAACCTGGACAAGGTGCTGCTGGTGGGGCACTCCCGGGGCGGCGAGGGCGTCAACCGCGCCGCCATGGACACCCTCCACCCCGCGCCCGCCGCCGTCGACGGCTACCGGGGACCCGTCCGCTGGAAGATCAAGGGCACCGTCCTCATCGGCCCCACGATCTTCGCCCAGAACCCGGTCCCCGACGTGCCCTCGATGACGATCCTGCCCGGCTGCGACGGAGACGTCTCCGACCTCCAGGGCCAGATCTACGTGGACGGGACCCGTCAGGTGGGCCGGGGCACCGCCCTGCACAGTTCGGTGTACCTCGTCGGCGCCAACCACAACTACTTCAACACCGAGTGGACGCCCGGCCAGGCCCAGGCGCCCGCCCAGGACGACTTCTGGACCGGGGGCGGCGACCGTGACCGCGTCTGCTCCCCCGGGACGGCCACCCGGCTGACGGCGCGGCAGCAGCAGAAGGCGGGCTCCACCTACATCGCCGCCGCCGCACGCCTCTTCGTCGCCGGCGACGACAAGGTCCGCCCCCTCCTCGACGGCACCCACCGCCGCGCCCCCTCCGCCGGACCCGCCCACGCCCTCACCCACGCCACCGGCGCCCACCGCCGACCCGCCGTCCTCCCCACCGACACCACCCGCGTCACCGGCGGACGGGTCTGCCACCAGGTGGACGAGAACGCCTCCCGGGCGTGCCTGTCCGGGGGGAGCGGCTTCTCCTCCCCGCACTTCGCCTGGTGGGCGATGATGTCGGAGCCGGGCCGGTACGCGGTCGCGGCCCGCTGGAGCCGTGCCGGGGCACCCGTCAAGGTCACCCCCGACCGCCCCTTCTCCGTCAAGGGCTCCGACGCGCTCGCCCTGCGCGTCATCGTCCCGCCCAACTCCACCGGCACCGCCTTCGACGTCCGCGTCACCGACACGAACGGACGCCGCGCCCACCTCGGCCGGGCCACCGTCGACGGAGTGCCGGGCACCTCGCGCACCACGTCCGGCTGGGCCCGCGAGACCCGGGTCACCCTGAAGCCCGCACTCCGCGCCGGACTCGACCTCACCCGCCTCAAGAACCTCGAACTCATCCCCCGCACCACCAAAGGACGCCTCTGGCTGATGGACGCCTGGGGCTGGCGCCCCGGCACCCCCACCGTCCGCCCCACCCCCCTCCCCCGGATCGACCTCGGTCACCTCACCGTGAAGGAGGGCGACACGGGCACCCGGACCGTACGGGTGCCGGTGAAGGTCTCCGGGCAGGGCGAGGGGCGGGTCAGGGTCTTCCTGCGGAGCACCCTCACCGGTGAGCCGACGTCCTGGACGGCGACCGTGCGGCCGGGGACCACGGGCCTCGACATCCCCGTCGAGGTGAACGGCAACACCCGGTTCGGGCTGGACGGGGAGTGGGTCGCGCACGCCAAGGCGGTGCGCGGCGCGGTGATCGGCTCCACCTCCGGATCGCTGCTGGTCGAGGACGACGACCCGCTGCCCCGGGTCACCGTGACACCGGTCGCCGACCGGGTCGTCGAGGGCCGTCCGCTGACCTGGCGGATCACCCTGTCGGAGCCCACGGACCTGGAGCACTCCTTCGTCAGTCTGATGGCGCAGCGGGTCACCCGGGGCACCGAGCTGTCCACCCGGGACGTCCCCGCCGCCTGGCTGATGGAGCACTTCGGCGTCGAACCGACCCCGGTCCTGCCGCTGTCGGGCGTCCCGTACGAGCCCCGGATCTGGGTGACGGTGCCGCGCGGGGAGGCAAGCACGGAGGTGTCCGTGCCGACGGTCAGGGACACCGTCGCGGAGTCCGAGGAGTCCGTCCGGCTGCGGGTGTTCACCCACGATCCGGAGGGCGAGACGCTGCCGGGCACGGCCCACACGGGCTCGGTACGGGACTCCTGACCGTCCGGCGCCGCGCGGCGCCCACCCGGACGGGTGCCGGACCGCCGGTCGGCGGCGCGGCACCCGGGCCCGGGACCACCCTCTCCGGTGGCCCCGGGCCCTTTCCGTTCCCGCCGCGTCGGAAGGCGTCCCTCCCCGTCCCGTCGGCCGGTGCCGGAGGCGTCCCGGTCCCGTCGCGCCGGTCGCCCTTGCGGCCGGGCACCGGCGTTGGTTGAGTGATCCACATGACGACAGCCGCCAGCCGTTCCCCCCTCCGTGTCGGGCTCATCGGCTACGGGGTCGCGGGCTCGTTCTTCCACGCCCCGCTGATCGCCGCCGACCCGGGGCTCGTCCTCGACACCGTCGTCACCGCGAACCCGGAACGCCAGGAGCACGTCCGGGCCCGGTACCCGCAGGCCCGCACGGTCGACGCGGTGGACGCGCTGTGGGCGCGGGCGGACGCGCTGGACCTGGTGGTCGTCGCCTCGCCCAACCGGACCCACGTCCCGTACGCCACCACCGCGCTGAACGCCGGGCTGGCGGTCGTGGTGGACAAGCCGGTCGCCTCCACGGCGGCGCAGGCCCGGACGCTGGCCGCGCTCGCCGAGGCCCGGGGGCTGGTGCTCTCCGTGTTCCAGAACCGCCGCTGGGACGCCGACTTCCTCACCCTGCGACGGCTGCTGGCGGGCGGCGAACTGGGCGAGGTCTGGCGGTTCGAGTCCCGCTTCGAGCGCTGGCGCCCCCAGCTGAAGGGCGGCTGGCGCGAGTCCGGGAACCCCGTCGAACTGGGCGGGCTGCTGTACGACCTGGGCAGCCATGTGGTGGACCAGGCACTCGTCCTGTTCGGCCCGGTGACCACCGTCTACGCGGAGACCGACGTCCGCCGTCCGGGCGCCGAGGCCGACGACGACACGTTCCTCGCCCTCACCCACCGCGGCGGCGTCCGCTCGCACCTGACCGTCTCCGCGACGACCGCCCAGCTCGGCCCCCGGTTCCGGGTGCTCGGCTCCAGCGCCGGATACGTGAAGTACGGCCTCGACCCGCAGGAGGCCGCGCTCCGGGAGGGCGCGCGGCCGGTGCCGGGCCAGCCGTGGGGCGTGGAGCCGGAGGCGATGTGGGGACGGGTCGGGTCCGGCGAGTCACCGCTGACCGGCGGGGGCCGCCCCGAGCCCAGCGAACCCGGGGACTACCCCGCCTTCTACGCGGCGGTCGGGGCGGCGGTGCGCGGCGGGGCGGCCAACCCGGTCAGCGCCTACGAGGCCGCCGACGCCCTGGACGTCCTGGAGGCCGCCCGCCGGTCCGCCGAACTCGGCGGACCGGTGGCCGTCGGGTGAGCGGTGGCCGTCGGGCGACCGGCCGGGCCCGGGTCTAACGGCCGCGCGAGCCGGACCTCTTCGACCTATTCGACCTCTTCGACCGCTTGGACGGATTCGACGGCTGGACTCGCTTGGACCGCTGGGCTTGCCGGGACGGCTGGGACACCTGAGACCCCTGAGCCTGGTCGGCCGACCCGGAGGACGGGGAGGACTGCGAGGGCTGCGAGGGCTGCGAGGACGGGGACGGCTCGGCGGATGTGGACCGCTCGGCCGTCGCGGCTGTCGCGTCCGACGCGTCCGGCACGGACCCTACGGACTTGGCGACCTGGGCGGACTTGGCAGGCTTGGCAGGCTTGGCAGGCTTGGCAGGCTTGGTGGACGACGTGGACTTGGTGGACGACATGGGCTTGGCGGGGGCCACGGACTTGGCGGGCGCCGAGGAGTCGGTGGGGGCCACGGACTTGGCGGGGGCCGGGGAGTCGGTGGGCGCCGGGGTCCGGTACAGGTAGGCCCGTTCGGCCACCGTCCACGCCGCGCTGGTGACCACGTACAGCGCGGCGGCCAACGGCACCACGGCGGCCGTCACCAGCGTCAGGAACGACACCAGCGGCAGGAAGCGGTGCACCGCGGCCATTCCGGGCAGCGCCCCGGCGTCCGGCGCGGCGACCGCAGGGGCCGCCGCGAGCTGGGCCTTCGTCAGCCGGTAGCCGAGCGTCGCGACGACCGCGACCACCAGGAACAGCACGAGGTAGACGGTCCCGGCGGCGCCGAGGAGCCCGCCGTCGGCGAGGGCGTCCGTCCAGCGGCCCCCGAGCGGGGCCCCGCCCAGCGAGTGGTCGAGCAGGGCGTTGGGCTCCCCGTCGATCCGGGAACTGGAGAACAGGTGGTAGAGCAGGAAGAACGCGGGCACCTGGAGCAGACTCGGCAGGCATCCCGACAGCGGGGACACCCGCTCCTTGGCGTGCAGGTCGAGGACGGCGCGCTGGAGCCGCTCCGGGTCGCGGCGGTACCGCGTACGCAGCTCCGCGACGCGGGGCGCGAGCGCCGCGCGGGCCCGCTGGCCACGGGCCGCGGCCCGGGACAGCGGATGGACGAGCAGCCGGACGATCGCGGTGAACAGGACGATCGCGGCGGCGGTGGCGGAGTCCCCGGACAACGGACCGAGCAACTCGGCGAGCCGGACGACGAGATCGGAGAACAGGGCGGGTACGGACACGGTGCTGGGCCTTCCTGACGGAACCGTCCGGGCGCGCTGGCGACCACGGGCACACAGCACGGCACACGGCGGCACACGGCACGAGCGCGCGTACGGGCACGCCGGTCCGCACGGGCACCCTGGCGCTCGGGGCACACGGGGTACGCGAGTGGACGGGTGCGGCGTGGTGGCCGGTACGGGCCGTGCCGGGCGCGGTCGCGGACGCGCGCGGACCGGACGGAACGGAGTGACGGGGTGATGGAGGCGGGGCGACGGCGCGGCGCTACCGGCCGCGTCGGCCCCGGCGGGGCGACGGCGGCGCGGCACCGGTCGGCGGACTCCACGGGCTGACGCCGGGAGAGCGCACGGCACGGACGCGGGCACGCCGTCGCGACGGTCCGTCAGGGTGTGCGGGGGCGCGGCGGCTCCCGGAAGGGGCGACGCGCGGTTCCGCGCCCGGGTGGAGGACCCGGGTCCGGGGGACGACCCCGGCTCAGACGGCCGTCAGGAGGGAGCGGCCGGGGGCCCGGGGGCGGGGACGGCCCGCCGCGTCGGGGTCGCGTTGCGGAAGGAAGGCGGTACGGCGTTCCCGCTCGCGCAGGGCGGTGCGCACCCGGGTGCGGGGCACGACGGGCACCAGCCGGGCGGCCAGCAGCGATCCGGCCGCGAAGGCCGTGACGGCGGCGGCGGTCGCCGCGAGGGCGACGGCGGCGGAGAGGCCGCCGGTGTCCGCGAGGTGGAGGAGCAGCAGTTCGAAGAGGGCGAGCAGCGGCACCAGGGCGAGCGACCACGACGCGCCCGGCGTCCACCGCCGGCCCCGTACCGCGAAGTCGCCCGTCCGCACGTCCCGTTCCTCCCCCGTCGTCCCGACGGACCCGCCGTCGCGGCGCGGCCCGTAGGAGCCGTTATACAGCCCACCGGCCGTCCGGACCACCGTACGGGACGGAGCCGGGTACCGGGGAGGGGCGCCCACCGGACCGTCCCGGACGGACGGGGACGGGCCGTGCTCCGGCCGGGACGGACGGGGACAGGCGCGCGGCGCGGCACGGCCCCGAGCGCGGGTACGGCACGGGCACGGGGGCACCCGGGCAAGGGACCCCGGGCACGGGTACGGGTATGTGCCGTGTTGGACAGCTCGCCCGCCCGGCGCGCGGGCCGCAGTACGGTGTGGGGCATGCGCCCCGACACGCCTGCCGAGCACGCTGGTTCCCCCGCTGCCCACGCCGCCGCCGACGCCGATCCCGCCGCCGCCCTCGACGCCGCCGACCACGTGGCGGAGGCGGACCGTCTGGAGCGCACCGCGGAGCGGTACCCGGAGGACGCCGAGCACCTGCTGTCGCAGGCCGCCGCCCATCTGGAACTGGCGGGCGAACGCGCCCGGGCCAGCGCGCTGTACGACCGGCTGCTGGCGTCCGACGGGCCGGGGACCCCGCTGGAGAACCCGGCGCTGGTGCGGGCGCTGAAGGCGGCCAACCTGTGGGAGTACGGCCACGAGGCGGAGGCGCGGGCCATCATCGACGGCGTCCGGGCGGCGGCCCCGCGCACCGTGGAGCCGTGGGTGATCGTGGCGGAGGCGCTGGAGGCCCACGACGAACTGCGGGACGCGCACGAGACGTTCACCCGGGCGGCGACCGTCCTGGTGGGCGGGGAGGGCGGCCAGGCCCCGGCGGGGGTGCTGCCGGTGCTGTCGGGACGGCACCGGGTGCGGCGGATGCTGGGGCTGCCGCACGACGCGTGGGACGCGCGGGCGGACGAACTGCACGGGGGGCCGGTGCCGCTGGACGAGCTGCACGACCCCAAGCGGGTGTGGTCGCTGGGGTCGGACAACCCGGCGGAGCTGAGGGCGGAGATCTCCCGGCTCCGCGCCGAACTGGGCGGCTACCGAGAGCGGTTGTCGCGCCCGTTCCCGGTGGCGGTGCTGCACTGGCCCGCCGACGAGCTGGCCGAACTGCTCGGGGCGTACCCGTCGCTGGCCCGGGAGTACCCGTCCCACGAGGAGCACCTGGCGACGGTGGAGGCCGCGCTGCGGGAACTCGCCGCCTCGGGCACCCAGAACCTGGGCATCGTCACGGCCACGGTCCCCTCGTACGAGGCGTTCGCCGCCTCCGAGGGCACCACCCCCGCCGACACCGCCCTCCTCCCCCAGTACGCCACCACGCTGGCCTCCCGGGGCCGCGCCCGCACCTGGCCCCCGAACGCCACGGACCCCTGCTGGTGCGGTTCGGGGCGGGGGTACGGGGAGTGCCACGGGACGGTGTGAGGGGCCCTGCGGGGGGGCGGTCCACGGAACTGTCACCGGGGCACCAGGCCCCTCCGGAACTCCCGCGAGACACCGGCCCGGACGCCCCGCACAGCTCCCGCGCCCCTCGCACGGGTTTTCCTAACAGGAATCCTCCAGGTACGCGTCGGCCAGCGCCCCGGCGCGCCGGAGCCAGTCGCCGATCACGGCCAGTTCCCCCGACGAGTAGTCGGCGCAGAGCGCGGTGAGCAGCGCGGCGTAGGGGTCGTGGACGGCCCGCACCCGTTCCGCGGCGTCCGGGACCGCGGTGACGAGCACCCGGCGCCGGTCGGCGGGGTCGGGTTCGCGGACCACGAAGCCGCCGCTCTCCAGCCGGTTGAGGATGCCGGTCACCGCGCCGGTCGTCACCCGGGCCCTCCTGGCCAGGTCCCCGGCGGTGACCGGGGCGCCACCGGCCTCCAGGACGTGGGCGAAGCAGACCAGGTCCTTGACGCTGATCCCCAGGTTGCGGGCGAACTCCTGGCGGCCGATGAGGTTGGTGGCGACGAGGTCGTCCAGCGCGCCGATCACGTCCGCGGCGCTGGCGGCGGGACGCGGGGTGCCCTGCTGCATTGAATTCCCTTAGTAGCTAAGATAGATTCCTCACTCGCTAAGAGATCTTACGGTCCCGACAGCGAGGGGGCGGACGCGTGAGCGGACAGCACGACGGCGGGCACACCGTCGCGGGATGGGCCGGGTTCACCGGCACCACGGTCGGGAGCCTGGTGATCGGCACGGGTGTCGTGGGATGGCGTCCGGGGATCTGGCTGGGACTGGCCGTCCTGGCCGCGACCGCCGCGCTGACCTGGGCCCTGCACCTCGCGGGCTGGGGCAAACCGCCCGGCCCGCGCCCCACCGGGCGCCGCCGGCTGACGGCCCGGGACCCCGCCGCCCGCGAGGGCCACCCGAACTGCCTCGGCTGCCGGCTCGCGGGGCGGAGTGGGGCGGGGACGGACTCGATGGGCCGCTAGCCGGCGTCCGGCGCCGTTCGCCGTCCCTCCGGCACTGGCGCGGGAACACCGTGCGGGGCGGAAAGGCGTAGGCTCCGGGGCCACCGTCCCGGACCGAACGGGACGCCGACGGCCCGCCCGCCGGACCGTCCCGACGACCCCGGAGGTCCAGACACCGATGCCGCCCGCCCCGGCCCCGAGCGCCTCCCCAGGCGGACAGAGGGGACCCGGCTCCTCCGGAACGGACGGAGGCCCGCCGTCCCCCCGTCCGCCGCACACCCCCGGGAGCCCCGCGGCGACCGGCGCGGAGGAGTGGCAACCGCCCGAGGGCTCGTGGGCGTCGTCCGCGGCGAGACGGCGCAACATGCAGGCGATCCGTGGCCGGGACACCACGCCGGAGCGCCTCGTCCGCGCGCTGGTACACGCCCGTGGACTGCGTTACCGGGTCTCGGCCAGACCGCTTCCGGACCTGCGCAGAACCGCCGACCTGGTGTTCCGTCCGTCGAAGGTCGCCGTGTTCGTCGACGGCTGCTACTGGCACGGCTGCCCGGAGCACTACGTGCGGCCGAAGACGAACACCGGCTACTGGTCCGACAAGGTGGCCGTGAACGTAGCGCGGGACCGGGACACCGACGCGCGGCTCCAGGAGGCCGGATGGCTCGTCCTCAGGTTCTGGGAACACGAGCCGCCCGAGGAGTGCGCGGTGCGGATCGCCGCGGAGGTCGAGCGGCGGCGTGCCCGCCCGGTCTGAGCGCCCGCCCCGGCCCGGGCGGGGGCGGGTTGACTCAGCCCCGGTCCGGCCCACCGCCCTCGGAGGCGTCCCGCTCGTCCGCCGCTTCGAGCACCTCCGCGATGGCCCTCCCCACGGCCGCGGCCACGGGCGGCGGAAAGGCGTTGCCGACCTGCCGGTAGCGGGCGGTCTTCCCGCCCTCGAACTTCCAGTCCGCGGGGAAGCCCTGGATGATCGCGGCCTGCTGCACCGTCAGCATCGGGCCCTGAGGGCGGAAGAGGTCACGGTCCTCGCTCTTCTTCTCTGCGCAGATATCGGGGTCGTTGGCCACGCCCAGACCGCTGACACCCAGCTCCAGCCAGGCCGTCTTGGCCCGGCTCGGCCCCAGATCGGCGCCACCGTGCTTCTTCGAACCGCCGACCAGGGTGGGCGCGATGCCGCCGCTCTTGTCCTGGAGTTCCGCGTGCCGCCGCGCCGCCTTGTCCCGCCACTGGTCGTACGCCGCGCGGGCCCGTTCCCCGTACGGTCCTCCGAAGTACGCGGCGTACCGGTCGCGCATCGTGTCCGCGAGGGCGTCCACCACGGGAACCGGGTCCTCGTGGGTCGCGGTGGGCCACTCGAACTTGAGGTCTCGGATGACGTCGTTCCGGAAGGCCACCAGGAGCGCGCGGGGGCGCAGCTGAGGGACGCCGAAGTCGCTGGCCTCCAGCACCTTCCACGGCACGACCGTGTACGGCTCGCCCGGGGTGTCCTCGTCGCCTTCGCGGGCGAGGCCACCCCGCTCCAGCCCCTCCCTGATCCACTCCCGGTATCCGTCGAACTTGGCGTCCATGATCCCCCGGACGTTCTCGATGAGGACCGCCCGCGGCCGGAGGTCCCGGACCAGCCTCAGCATCTCTGGGAACAGGTCCCGCTCGTCCTCGTCACCGAGTTGCTTGCCCGCGTGTGAGAACGGGGGGCACGGCACCCCCCCGGCCAGCAGGTCGAGCTCCCGTCCCGCCAGCGCCGCCCGGCCGCGTTCCAGATCCCGTTCCGGCCGGAAGTCCTTGACGTCCCGCACCAGGACGTCGCAATGCTCTTTCTCCCACTCCCAGCCCTTACGCTTCGCCACGTTGCGGACGAGTGTCTGTCCGGCCCACCGGTCGATCTCCACCAACGCGAGGTGCCGGAATCGGGCCTCGTGCAGACCGATCGCCTGGCCCCCCGCGCCGGCGCAGATCTCGATGGAGGTGAAAAATCCCCTCAGGGTGCCCGGGGAATCCTCCGGAACCCGCTCCTCAGCGCCCGCCATGCGTCCTCTCCTTTACCGCGATCCCGCTGACGCCCTACAGCGCCACCGTCACCGAGGGTGACAGACGCCACTGACAAACGCCGACTTCACAGTGTGCGGCATACCGCGCGCACCACACGCCACACGCGACGACGCTCCGGAAGCGGTGCTTCCATGGGCCCGGCTCCGGGCCGGGTCCCGAGCGGCGGGGAACGGGCTCCACCGCCCCACCCCTCACAGCTCCGCCGGCGCCCGCCCCCGCAGCGTGTCGATGTCGAGGGACTCGGCCAGCCGTTGGAAGCCCGCGTCGCTGAGGTGCAGGTGGTCGCCCGAGTCGTAGTGCGGGTGGAGGGCGGTCGGGTGGTACGGGTCGCGGACCGCGCGGTCGAAGTCGGCGACCGCGTCGAAGACGCCGCCCGCGCGGATCTCGGCGTTCACCGCCCGTCGGACCTCCTCCCGTTCGGGACGGTGGCCCCGGTGGCCGTGGAAGGGCATCAGGGTGGCGCCCACCGCGCGCAGACCGTGGGCGCGGGCCCGGACGGTCAGCTCCCGCAGCCCGCTGGTGATGCGGGTGGGGTCGGTGACCCGTGGGGGGCGCAGGATGTCGTTGATGCCGAGGGCGATCACCACCGCGCTGACCCCGCTGCGGTCCAGGACGTCCCGCTGGAAGCGGTGGGCACCGCTCGGGTTGGCGGCCGGGTCGCCGGGCCCGTCGGTCAGCACCCGGTTGCCGCTGATCCCGAGGTTCGCCACCGCGTAGCGGGGAGCGTGCGGGTGGGCGCGCAGCCGGTCGGCGAGGAGGTCGGGCCAGCGGGCGGCGGCGTCTGCGGTGGCGGTGACCCCGTCGGTGAGCGAGTCGCCGAACGCGACCAGCGTGCCCTGCGCGTCGCCGCCGCGGACGTCCAGCGCGACCGCGTACCGCCACACCGACGTCCGCTCGGCGTACGCCTCGCCGTCGACCGCCGCCGCGTGGTCGCCCCGGGCGAGGTACGAGGTCTGGCGGGACCTGGGGTGGCAGGTCGCGGGGCCCTCGACGACCGGGGCGTAGGTGGTGATCAGCACGTCCGCGTCGGCGGGCACCGCCAGCGGCACCGGGTCGGAGAGCACGTGGGCGCCCGGCGGGACGGCCACCGTCGGGCGGCCCCCGAAGGTCAGCCGTCGCACGGTGCCCTCGACGGCCGCCGCCGAGCCGGGTCCCGCCGCCAGGGCGAGCGTCGCGTGGGTGAGGCGCAGCGGGGCCGTCCCGTACAGGTTGGAGAGGGTGACCCGGGCGCCGGTGCCGCCGACGCTGGTGTGCACGACGTTGCGGACCGAGTGGTCGGAGAGATCGCCGGACGCGAGGTCGGACGGGTGGGGCTCGGGACCGACCGGCGCGGTGGCCCAGGTGGCGACCCAGCGCCCGGCCGAGGCGGAGTCCGCCGCGGGGTCCTGACCGGTGCGGGCGCGGGGACGGGACGCGGTGGGCGTACGGGGGCGGGCGTCGTCCCCGGCCGGGCCCGCCCCGGTCCACACCCCGCCGGACGCCAGCAGCGCGACTCCGCCGCCCACCGTGGTCAGCAGGACGCCTCGGCGGGTCCGGCGCGCCTCCGGTGCCCTGTCGGGACGCTCGGTCATACGGCGCTCGCTCCTCGGACGGGGAGCCCCCGTGGCTCCGGTGTGATCACCTCATCATGCGTCACGGGACGGACGCGCGTGCGGGGAGCCCGGTGAAACCCCGCTTCCGGTGGGCGGGCCCGTCCTCCGGCGCCCCGGGCGCCCCGTCCGTCGCCGTCCGCGCGCTCCGGGACGGCGCCTCCGGGAACTCATGGGACCTCCCGGGAGTACCTCAGGGAGGAGGAACCGGCGGACGGCCGGGAGCGGGGACCGGGCGACGGGCGCCCACCCGGCGGACGGGCCCACCCCGGCCCGGGCGCCGCACCACCCGGCGGACGGACCGCCGGGCGGACGGAAGGGCGGACGGACCACCCGGCGGCGGCTCCCCCTGCGGGGACAATGACCAGCAGGGATCACGGGCGGCTGCCGCCGGACGGACGGAACGGACCGGACCGGGCCATGGGTCCCGGGAGCACGACGTCTGACGGACCGGACCGTTCCGGCCCCGGGAGCACGGCGCCGGTCGGTCCGGACCGGCCCGTCGGGTCGGACGGACCGGCCCGACCCGGACGGACCGGGAGCACGGGGCCGGACGGACCAGGAGCACGACGCCGGAACGGACGCGGGACCGGAACGGGAAAGACGCGGGACCGGAACGGAACGAGAACGGGAACGGAAACGGGAGCGGATGGAGCGCATGGAACGACCCGAGGGGGCGCAGGAGCCCGGCGGTCCGGAACGGACCCGCCTGGCGGGCGGGGACACCGGCACCGGGCGGGGCGGCTTCGCGTTCGGCGCGGCCGACGCCGAGCGGCAGCGCGGGGTGCGGCGGATGAAGCTCACCGCGACCGGGCTGCTGGTCTTCGTCGCGGTGGTCTACGTCCTCGCCAAGTGGGCGCAGAGCAGCGGCGCGGGCGCCTGGACGGGCTATGTCGCCGCCGCGGCCGAGGCGGGGATGGTCGGCGCGCTCGCGGACTGGTTCGCGGTGACCGCGCTGTTCCGGCACCCGCTCGGGCTGCGCATCCCCCACACGGCGATCATCCCGACCAAGAAGGACCAGCTCGGAGCGTCCCTCGGGGAGTTCGTGGGCGAGAACTTCCTGTCCCGGGAGGTCGTCCGCTCCCGGCTGCGGGCGGTCGGGATCGGCGGTCGGCTCGGAAGCTGGCTGGCCCGTCCGGAGCACGCCGACCGGGTGACAGCCGAGCTGGCCACGGCCCTGCGCGGGGCGCTCACCGTGCTGCGGGACTCCGATGTGCAGGCCGTCGTCGGGGAGGCCATCACCCGGCGGGCCGACGCCCAGGAGATCGCGCCGGGCATCGGCAAGACCCTGGAGCGGATCGTCGCGGACGGCGGCCACCGGCGGCTGGTGGACCTGGTGTGCGTCCGCGCCCACGACTGGCTGGTGGAGCACGGCGACTCGGTGATGCACGCGGTGCAGGGCGGGGCGCCCGGCTGGACGCCCCGGTTCGTGGACCGCAAGGTCGGGGAGCGGGTCTACAAGGAGCTGCTGCGGTTCATCACCGAGATGCGGGACATGCCGGACCATCCGGCGCGGGGCGCCGTGGACCGGTTCCTCACCGACTTCGCCGCCGACCTCCAGTCGGACACCGACACCCGGGCCCGGGTGGAGCGGCTGAAGCGGGAGGTCCTCGCCCGTGACGAGGTGCAGGACCTGATCGCCTCCGCGTGGTCGTCGGTCCGGGCGATGATCGTCGCCGCGGCCGAGGACGAGCGCAGCGAGCTGCGGCTGCGGGTGCGCACCGCCCTGCTGTCGCTGGGGGCGCGGCTGTCCGGCGACTCCGCCCTCCAGGGCAAGGTGGACGGCTGGATCGAGGGCGCGGCGGTGTACGTGGTCAGCACCTACCGGGACGAGATCACCTCGCTGATCACGGACACGGTGGCGGGCTGGGACGCCGAGCACACCTCGCGCAAGATCGAGGCGCACATCGGCCGGGACCTGCAGTTCATCCGGATCAACGGCACGGTGGTCGGCTCCCTGGCCGGGCTGCTGATCTACACCCTGTCGCACGGACTGTGGCCGTAGCCCGTCTCTAACGGTCTGCCCCCTCCCCCGTGCCCGTCCCCCGGGGCGGCCTGAAACCCCGGCGGCCTCCCGTTCGAGGCCGACGGCCCGGCAGGACGGCCGGTCGACGGAGGCCGAGCTGGCCGGGCGGCCCGGCCCTGGCGGCTCGGCCTCCGGCGACCGGCCCCGTCAGACGCTCCCCGGGCGAACGGCCAGCCCATCGGGGGGCGGTCTCCACCGGGCGGTCCCCCGTCAAGCAGCCCCATGGACCGGTCCAGGGCAGCCCCGCCAGCCGGTCCCGACCCGCCCTCCCCCTGCCGGTCCCGACCGGACCTCCCCCACCGGGCGCGACGGGTCGGTCCCGGTCAGTCCCCGTCGGTCAGTTCGCCGCGGCGGCGGGCGGCGCGGCGCTCCAGCTTCTCGCGCCGCCGCTCGGCCTTCAGCCGTTCCTTCTCGGCGCGGGTGACCTTGCGGCGGACGCCGACCCCGCCCCAGAAGGCGAGCCCCGTGACGATGACGCGGGGCGCGCCGGGGGCGGGGAGGTCCTCCGGGTCGGGGTGGTCGAAGCCGCCCATGATCCCGATGCCGCGCACCACGACCTCGACGCCGGGCGGCACGATCACGTCGACGCCGCCCATCACGGCGACGCAGTTGACGACGATCTCGGTGTCCTGGAAGTCCGCGTCCCGCAGGTCGATCTCGGCCCCGCCCATCAGCACCAGGGCGTTGAACCTGCGGGGCGCGGTCCAGCGGCCCTTGCGCTCGAAGCCGCTCATCACCGCGACGCCCAGCGAGGAGGTGGGTTCGCCGCCGATCCGCGCGGGCCAGTCGACGGCTCCGGGGGCGGGCGACTTGACCATCGACACCCTGGACGCGGGCGTCGTCCCGGTGTCGGGGAGGTCCCGGACGAGCGGTTCGAGTTCGCCGTAGGTGCGGGCGGCGTAGGTGGCCTCCAGCCGCTCCCCGAACTCGTCCAGGTCGAGGCGCCCCTCCGCGACGGCGTCCCGCAGTCGTTCCACGATCCGTTCCCGGTCCGCGTCCGACGCCCGCAGCCGGGCGGGGCCGGGCGGCTCGTCGCGCGGAACGGGGGCGTTCACGGGTTCCCGTGCGGGATCGGCGTCCGTCATGCCCTCAGCCTACGAGCCCGGGCCCCCGCGCACGACGACGGACGACCCTGAACTGACCCGGAGAACGGGGCGCGGGGGCTTTCCCCGAGCGCACCGGACCGGTACCGTCCGCCGCCCGGTCACCGACCCCGTCGGCCCGGCGTCCGGGTCATGAGTCCCGGGTGTGTCCGGCCGGACAGATCCACAAGGTGCCGTTGCCGTTGGGCAGTGGCTGCATCTGTTGACCACATTGCGGACATTCCATCTCCAGCCTCCCTAGCTGTGGATGTGGTAGCCGCACCCGCATTCCCACTTGACGAGCTGCCCGTCCTTGGTTCCCGTCATGTATCGACCACACTGACGAGGGCACGCCATGCGCGCGACGTCACCGTCCAACTGCCGGTACGGGTTCCAGTACGACTGCCGGCCGCTCGCCGGGGACTGCTGGTCCATGGGGCTCAGGGTACGGCAGAACGCACGCCGGGGAGCGTCCTCCGGGGCCGCCGTCACGAGACGCCGGGCCCCGCCGCGTACATCCGGGCGATCACCGCCTCGATGTCCGGTTCCCGTACCGACAGGTCGGCCAGGGGGTACTCGGCGGCGATCCTGGCGACCAGGGGGGCCGCCGAGTCGTCCGAGGGGAAGGCGAGCCACTGGCGGGGGCCCTCGACCCGGACGACCCGGGCGGCGGGGCCGAGGTCGATCGGCGGGAGTTCCCGCTCCAGGTCGACCACCAGGGTCCGTTCGCTCCCGCCCGCCGCGTGGAGCCCGGCCAGGGAGCCGTCGTACATCAGACGGCCGTGGTCGATGACCATGACCCGGTGGCACAGCCGCTCGATGTCGGTGAGGTCGTGGGTGGTGAGCAGGACGGTGGTGCCGAGGTCCGCGTTGAGGTCCCGGAGGAACTCCCGGACCCGCGTCTTGGAGACGACGTCCAGCCCGATGGTGGGTTCGTCGAGGTACAGCACCTCGGGGTCGTGCAGCAGGGCGGCGGCGATGTCCCCGCGCATCCGCTGTCCCAGCGACAGCTGACGGACGGGCACCTCCAGCAGGTCCCCGAGCTGGAGGAGTTCCACGCAGCGGTCGAGGTTCTCGCGGTAACGGGCGTCCGGCACCCGGTACATGCGGTGCGCCAGCCGGTAGGAGTCGATCAGCGGCAGGTCCCACCACAGGGTGGTGCGCTGCCCGAAGACCACGCCGATCCGGCGGGCCAGCCGGGTCCGCTCCCGGGACGGGTCGACGCCCGCCACCCGGATGCGCCCGGAGCTGGGGGTGAGGATGCCCGTCAGCATCTTGATCGTGGTGGACTTCCCCGCGCCGTTGGGCCCGATGTACCCGACGACCTCGCCGCGCGGCACGGTGAACGACAGTCCGTCCACCGCCCGCACCTCGGTGCGCTCCCGGCGCAGGAAGCCGGTGCGGCGGCGGACGTCGAAGACCTTCGCGACCCCGTCCACGGCGATCAGGGGCTCTCCGTCCGGCGCCGGGGGTCCGGGGGGTCCGCCCGTCACGGGGCCGGGCTGCCCGGGGACGCTTCCGGTGCTCTGTGCCATGGTCTTCCCGTCCTGCCCTTTCTCATCGGTCGCTCTGCCTTGTTCCTCGTTCGGGCTTGCCTTGTCATGCCTTGACTTGTCTTGCCTTGCTTTGCCCCGTTTTGTCCGGACGGGGGTGGTGGACGGCGGACGGTGGACGACGGGCCAGGTAACGGCTCCTCCTCCCCCACCCCCTAGCTGCCGGTGCTGCGGTACGTGCGCAGTCCCGCCCGCCAGGCCAGCCCGGCGAGGGCGCAGCACGCCACGGCGACCAGTGGCGGGGCGAAGGCCAGCCAGCGCGGGAGGTCCAGCGGGTACGGGCGGTCGAGCAGGTACAGCGCGGGCAGCCAGTTGACGAAGGCGAGCGGGAAGACGAACGTCACCCCGCGCACCAGCTCCTGGGCGAAGACGGTCGGCGGGTACTGGAGCAGGGTGACCCCGCCGTAGGTGAACGCGCTCTGCACCTCGGCCGCGTCCTTGGCGACGAACTGGAAGGCCGCCCCGGCGACGAACACCGCGCCGAAGATCGCCGCCCCGCTCAGCACCATCAGCGGGACCATCAGCACCGCGAGCGGGTCCCAGTCGACGTCCACCGCGCCGAGCCCGTACCCGAGGACCAGCAGGCCCTGGGTGACCCGGCCGATCCGGCGCAGGGCGAAGCGGTCGGCGGCGACCTGGGCGAGCACCGGCGCGGGCCGGACGAGCAGCGCGTCCAGAGTGCCGTCCCGCACCCGCCGCCCGAGCCGGTCCACCGTGCCGAGCGCGAGGTCGACGAGGCCGAACGAGGTCGAGGCCGCCCCGTACAGCAGGGCGATCTCGGCGAGCGAGTAGCCGCCCAACGCGTCGACCTGGGTGAACATCAGCAGGATCGCGACGAAGTCGAGGACCGTGGCGGCGAAGTTGCCGAGCAGGGTCAGCGCGAACGACACCCGGTAGGCCATCGTCGAACGGATCCACATCACGGTGATCAGCCGGTAGGCGCGCAGTCCGTCCCGTAGCCGGTCCCGGCCGCCTCGGGCCGGGAGGGTGCCGGGGCGCGCCGTCCCGGCGCCGTCCGCGTCGCCGGGAGGGACGGGTCCGCGCGGCGGGACCGCCGTCCCGGGGCCCCGGGGTGCGGCGTCCGGAAGTCGGGCGCCCGGGGCTCCGGCGCCCGGAGATCCCGTGTCCAGGGGTCCCGTGTCCAGAGATCCCGCGTCCAGGGGTCCGGCACCCAGGGGCCCGGCGTCCAAGGACCCGGCGTCCAGGGGTGCGGCGCCCGGCGGACGGGCGCCCCGGGGATCGGCCGCCTCAGCCACCCTGGACCACCACCCGCCGGGTCGCGACCGACTGGAGCAGCCGTCCCAGCAGGAGCAGCGCCACCGCCCACCCTGCCTGGAACGCGTAGGCGCCGAGGAGTTCGGCACCGGGGTAGCGGCCCAGGAGCACATCGGCGGGCACCTGGATCAGCGCCGACCAGGGCAGCGCGCGGGCGACCTCCCCGAGGGCGCCCGGGAAGACGTTGAGCGGCAGCAGCATCCCGGAGAAGAAGATCCCGGCGAGGAAAGCGATCTGCGCCACACCCGCGCCGTCGAGCAGCCAGAACGCGGTCAGCGCGACCAGGTAGCGGATCGCGAAGCTGACGACCGCCCCGAGGAGGACGGCGAGCAGGAACGCCAGCCAGCGGCGCGGGTCCCCGGGCAGCACCAGCGGGAAGGCGAGCGCTCCGGCCACCATCGGGACGACACCCCGTCCGACCAGCTGGAACGCGGCCCGTCCCAGGTCTCCCGCGAGCCACCAGGACTGGAGGTCCACGGGCCGGTAGAGGTCGATGGCGATGTCACCGGTACGGATCCGCTCGATCAGCTCGTTCTCGAAACCGCCGCCCATCGTGGCCATCACGGCGAGCAGTCCCTGGCTGATCCAGACGAAGGTCAGGGCGTCCGAGACGTCGTAACCTCCGAGTCCCGGACGTTCGTCCCACAAAGCGACGAACGTATAGGCGAGAATGAAGCCGAAGACGGTGTTCGTGAACACCC
The DNA here is from genome assembly GCF_054484115.1 of Streptomyces sp. JNUCC 64. NCBI lineage: Bacteria > Bacillati > Actinomycetota > Actinomycetes > Kitasatosporales > Streptomycetaceae > Streptomyces > Streptomyces sp. JNUCC 64. The sequence continues at coordinate 5,398,486 of NZ_CM137015.1, read as the reverse complement.
CCGCGGCCGTGGCCGTGCGGTAGGTCGCGTAGCGGCGGAATCCACCGGCGCAGACTCCCGCGTACAACCGCCCGGTGTGCACGTACAACCCCTTCCGTCTCTGCGTCGTCTCCTGTTACGGGCCGAAGTCCACGACCTTAGTGTCCTGCGTCACACGTCACCACCGGGTTTCCGGTCCGGTGCGTGCCGGGTCACCGGCATCCGATCAGAAGTGCGAAAGTTGTGGACCGAAGGGGCGCGGAGGTTTACGGGGCGGGCAACCCTGTACGAACCTTTACGGGGCTTATGAGTCGTATGAGGCGTACGGGTCACATGTTCCCCGTGAGCACTCCACCGGTCGGTCGGCCCACCGGTCAGCCGGTCCAGCACGTCCGGCACGTCCGGTGCCACGACCGCGGTGGCGGGCGCGGCGACGGCGGCGGTCACCACCGTGGCGGCGACGACGGCGGCAGTAGCAGTAACGGCGACACCAGCAGCATCCGCAGTACCAGAAGTATCCGGCGCACAAAGTGAATCGGGAGTTCCGCGAACCATGAGCGACGAGCCGCAGCAGCACGATGAGGGGACTTCGGGCCCGCAGCCCGAACGCCCCGCGGCACCGCCGTCCGGCGCGGGTGGGCGGAGCTCCGGCGGCCCGTCCGGCGCCGCCGCGAAGCCCTCGGGCGGCGCGTCCGGCACCGGGGGCACGCCCTCCGGCCCCGCCGGACGGTCCGGTCGGCCCGGCGGCCCGGAGCGGCCCGCCCCGGCCGCGAGGCCCGGCGCCACCGGCCCGTCCGCCCCCGACGGCAAGACCCCCTTCGACGCCTTCGCCCGACGCCCCGCGTCCGCGAGCCGGCCCTCCCAGGGCGCGGCCCCGGGTGCCGGGGGCGCGCGGAAGGACGGCACCGGCCCGGGCGCGGGCGACGCGCGGAAGGTCGGCGCCGAAGGCGGCGGCCCCCGGAAGGACGCCCCCGCCGCGCGCGAGGACGGCCCGCAGCCGCGCCGGAACGCCCCCGGCGCCCGGAGCGGCGGCCAGGACGACGGCCCGAAGAGCGGCCCGGACACCCGGAAGCCCGGCACCCAGGGCGCTACCGGCGGCGCGGGCGCCAGCGGTTCCCGTGACGCCGGTGGCCCCACGACCGGCGCCTCCGGCGCGTCCGCCAAGGCGGGACGGCCGGACCAGGGCCAGCAGAACCAGAAGGGGCGGGGCCAGGACGGCGACCGCCCGGGCGCCCCGAAGCAGCGGGACGGCGAGACCCGGCGCAACGGGACGGGCGCCCCCGGCGCGACGGCCCCGGCCGCCCCGACTTCCAAGAGCGGCCCCGCGAAGCAGGACGGCCCGGTCGGCGGCACCGGCAAGGCCCCCGGTACGAGCACGGACCCCGGCACGGGCACGACCAGCGGCACCGCCAAGGCGACCGGCGCCGGACCCGGAACAGGAACCGGAACCGGCAAGTCCGGTCCTGGTTCGCTCTCCTCGCGCGAGCCGGGCGCCACCCTGCGCCGCCCCGGCAAGGCCACGGGCCCCGGTGTGGCCGGTGCGGGAGCCTCCGGAGCGGCGGCGGCAGGAGCGGCGGAAGCCTCCCGTACCGGCGGACCCGCCTCCGGCACCCCGAAGCGCCCGGGTGACACCGGCGGCGCCCCGAAGCGCCCCGGCGGCCCGAAGCGCCCCGGCGCCGAGGAGTCCCCGGCGGAACGCACCACCCAGCTCGGCACCGTCCGCCCCGGAAAGCCCGGCAAGCCCGGCGGCACCAGCGCCACTGGCAGCACCGGCAGCACCGGCAGCCCCAGTGGCGCCGGCAAGCCGAACAGCCTCAAGAAGCCCAACGGCCCCGGCGGCCCCAACGGCCCGGGCAGGCCCGGCGGCGCCTCCCCCGACGAGTCACCGGCCGAACGCACCACCCAGCTCCGCGCGCAGAAGCCGGCCGCCGCCCCCGGCGCCACCGACCGCACCACCGCCTTCGCCGCGGCGGGCGGCCCCGGTGGCCCCGCCGGAACCGGCCCCGGTGGTCCCGGCGGCCCGGGAGGCCCCGGCGGCGGAACGGGCGGCAAGAAGCAGAAGCGCAAGCGGCCCAAGCGCAAGGGCTGGCGCCGTCTGGTGCCGACCTGGCGGTTCACGCTGGCCGCGGCGTTCACCGTGCTGCTGCTGGGCATGGGCGCGTTCATCGCCGGATACATGATCGTGGAGATCCCCGCGGCCAACGCGGCGGCCACCAAGCAGAGCAACGTCTATCTGTACGCGGACGGCTCCCAGCTCGCCCGGGACGGCGAGGTCAACCGGGAGAACGTGCAGCTCGCGCAGATCCCGCTGGACGTCCAGCGCACCGTGCTCGCCGCCGAGGACCGCGACTTCCACAGCCAGTCGGCGGTGGACCCGAAGGCCATGGTCCGCGCCGGGTGGAACACCATGACCGGCAAGGGCAAGCAGTCCGGTTCGACGATCACCCAGCAGTACGTGAAGAACTACTACCTGGCGCAGGAGCAGACGCTCTCCCGCAAGGCGAAGGAGTTCTTCATCGCGATCAAGCTGGACCGCGAGCAGTCCAAGGACGAGATCCTGGAGGGCTACCTCAACACCAGCTTCTTCGGCCGCAACGCGTACGGCATCCAGTCCGCCGCCCAGGCGTACTACGGCGTCGACGTCGAGAAGCTCACCGTGGAGCAGGGCGCGTACCTCGCGTCGCTGCTGAACGCCCCGAGCGCGTACGACGTGATCGCCCACCCGCAGAACAAGCCGCAGGTGGAGGCCCGCTGGCGGTACGTCCTCGACGGCATGGTCAAGGAGGGCTGGCTGACCGACGAGAAGCGGGACGCGATGAAGTTCCCGATGCCCCGCGAGGCGAAGGGCTCCATCGGGATGTCCGGCCAGCGCGGCTACCTCGTCCAGGCCGTCAAGGACTACCTGTTCGAGAACGACATCATCAGCGAGGACGTCCTGAACGCGGGCGGCCACCGGATCACCACCACGCTCCAGAAGAAGAAGCAGGACGCCCTGGTCAAGGCCGTGGACGACCAGCTGATGTCCCGGGTGGACAAGAAGGCCCGCAAGATCGACAAGAACGTGCGCGCGGGCGGCGTCTCCATCGACCCGGCGACCGGCCAGGTCGTCGCGATGTACGGCGGCATCGACTACACCAAGCAGTTCGTGAACAACGCGACCCGCCGGGACTTCCAGGTCGGCTCGACGTTCAAGCCGTTCGTGTTCACCGCGGGCGTGGAGAACGACTCGGTGACCCAGGACGGCCGTCCGATCACCCCGAGCACCATGTACGACGGCACCAGCAAGCGTCCCGTGGAGGGCTGGAGCGGCGGCCGGTACGCGCCGGGCAACCAGGACTACGTCAACTACGGCCCGATCACCGTGCGGGAGGCCACCGACAAGTCGGTGAACTCGGTGTACGCGCAGATGGCCGTGGACGTCGGCCCCGCGAAGGTGGAGCGGACCGCGGTCGCGCTGGGCGTGCCGAAGAAGACCCCGGACATGCACCCGTACCCGTCGATCGCGCTGGGCGCGGCACGGGCCAGCGTCCTGGACATGACGGGCGCCTACGCCACCCTGGCGAGCCACGGCAAGCACCGCGACTACACCCTGGTCGCCAAGATGACCAAGGACGGTAAGCCGATCGCCCTGCCGAAGCGGACGGCCAAGCAGGTCGTCAGCCGGCAGGCGGCGGACACCACCACCTCGCTGCTGCGCAGCGTCGTCGACAGCGGTTCGGGTACGGCCGCGCTGGCGGCCGAGCGCCCGGCGGCGGGCAAGACGGGTACCGCCGAGAACGACAAGGCGGCCTGGTTCGCGGGCTTCACCCCGGACCTCGCGACCGTGATCGCGGTGATGGGCCAGGACCCGGTGACCGCCAAGCAGACCCCGCTGTACGGGGCGCTGGGCGAGACCCGGATCAGCGGTGGCGGTCCCCCGGCGCAGATCTGGGCGCAGTACACCAAGAGCGCGCTCAAGGGCAGCGAGCCGGAGGACTTCGAGCTGCGGATGCAGGACGGTTCCGACAAGCGTCTGGACCTGCCCGGCGCCTCCGGCAGCGCCGACCCGAGCGGCAGCCCCGACCAGGGCGGGGACGAGACCGAGGGCCCGGGCGAGGAGCGGCCCGGCGGCGGCGAGTCCACCCGGGGGAACACCCCGGACCCGGGCCAGTCGGCGGACCCCGGCACCACGGGCGGCGGCGGGACGACCGGCACCACCGGCGGCGGGACCACCACCGGCGGCTCCACCACCGGGGGAGGCACGACCGACGGGGGCACCACCACCGGCGGCGGCACCACCGACGGGGGCACCACGACCGGCGGTCCCACCACCGGGGGCGGCACCACCGGCGGTCCCACGACCGGTGGGCCCACCACCGGCGGCGGCACCTCGACGGGCACCACCACCGGTGGGCCCACCACCGGGGGCGGCACCACCGGCGGACCCGTCACCGGCGGCGGCACGACCGACGGGGGCACCACCACCGGCGGCGACACGCTGGGCGCCACCACCGGCGGAACCACCCAGTGACCGCCCGCTGAGCACCGGACGAGCACCGGACGAGCGTGGTCACCGGCCGTTGACCGGTCGGTGACCACGCCCCCGGCGCCCGGCACGCCCCGCGCGAACGGACACGACACGACCCCCGGGTACGGGTACCCGGGGGTCGTGTCGTGTCATGCCGTGTGCCGTGTCCGGCGCGCGGTGCGGGGCTCAGTGCCCGGAGGTGGCCTTCAGTCCGATGACGGCGACCAGCAGCAGGGCGATGAAGAAGATCCGCGCGGCGGTCGCGGGCTCACCGAGCATCACCATGCCGAGGATCGCGGCGCCGCCCGCGCCGATGCCGACCCACACGCCGTAGGCGGTGCCGATCGGGAGGGTCTTCGCCGCGTACGAGAGCAGGAACATGCTGGCGACGATCCCGGCGCCCGTGAACACACTGGGCCAGAGCCGGGTGAACCCCTCGGTGTACTTCATCCCGATCGCCCAGCCCACTTCCAGCAGACCGGCGATCGCGAGCAGGACCCATGCCATGACGGCACCTCCGTGGTTTCCATGACGGATCAACAGGGGTGCGTCGTCTTTGCGTGGCCCGGTACGGCGCGTCTCGTCGGGGTGGTCCCACCGTAGCAAAGAACGGCGGAGGGGCTGGTGACCCGGGTCACCGGCCAGGAAAGCCGGAAGACCGGGCGCGGGCTACAGATAGAGCCCGGTGGAGTCCTCCGAGCCCTCGAAGCGGTCGGCGGCGACGGCGTGCAGGTCCCGCTCGCGCATCAGTACGTAGGCGACCCCGCGCACCTCGACCTCGGCCGGGTCCTCGGGGTCGTACAGCACCCGGTCACCGGGCTCCACGGTGCGCACGTTCTGGCCCACCGCGACGACCTCGGCCCACGCGAGGCGCCGTCCGACCGCCGCCGTCGCGGGGATCAGGATGCCGCCGCCGGAGCGCCGCTCGCCCTCGGCGGTGTCCTGGCGCACGAGCACCCGGTCGTGCAGCATCCGGATGGGCAGCTTGTCGTGCGGGGGGTTCAAGTCCTTGTTGACGCTCACCCCCCGAACCTACCTGTCCGGGCCCCGGGTACGCCGGTGGGGTGGCGGGTCCGCCCCCGTCCGCTCCCGGCTCCCGGGGCACGTCCGGACGGTCAGTCCCCGCGCTTGCGGGAGCCGCCGAGGGTCAGCAGTCCGACGACCCCGACGACGACGATCGCGACCGGCACGATCCGCTCCAGCCGGGGGCCGCCGTCGTCGGTGGTGAACTTGCCCGTCACCCGGGAGACCGTCCGGTGGGCGCCCGCGTAGGCGCGGCCCAGGGTGCGGTCGACGGCGGCGGCGGCCTTGGCCTTGGCGTCCCCGGCGATCGTCCGGGGGTGGACGCGGACGCCGATCTCGTCCAGGGTCTCGGCGAGGCGCTGTCGGCGGCGTTCGATGTCCGCCTCGATCTGCGCCGGGGTCCTCGTATCCGATGTCTCCGACACCGCGCTGCCTCCGTGCTCGTCGTGTCCGGCGTGGGCGGGGACGTCCGGTCCGGCGGGAGCCGGAAGGCCCTGGGACGTCTCCGTAGGGGTACGTACGGTCAACAGTCTGTCAGCTTCCCGCGCGACCCACCCCACGGCACCCCCATTACGCTCGTTTCCGTACATCGCACCGAACCGCGAGGAGAGCCCCGACATGAGCGAGCGACTGCAGCCCGGCGACCCGGCCCCCGCCTTCACGCTGCCCGACGCCGACGGCCGGGAGGTGTCGCTGGCGGACCACCTGGGCCGCAAGGTCATCGTGTACTTCTACCCGGCCGCCCTCACTCCCGGCTGCACCAAGCAGGCCTGCGACTTCACCGACAACCTGGACTTCCTCGCCGGGCACGGCTACGACGTGATCGGGGTCTCCCCCGACAAGCCGGAGAAGCTGGCGAAGTTCCGGGAGGCGGAGGAGCTGCGGGTCACCCTGGTGGGCGACCCCTCCAAGGAGGTCCTGGCGGCGTACGGCGCGTACGGCGAGAAGAAGCTGTACGGCAAGACGGTGACGGGCGTCATCCGGTCCACGGTGATCGTGGACGAGGAGGGCAAGGTCGAGCGGGCCCTGTACAACGTGAAGGCGACCGGGCACGTGGCGAAAATCATCAAGGACCTGGGGCTGTAACGACCGCCGCCGCCCGCCGCCGCGGCCCCGCCCACTACGATGGGCGCGGACGAGCGGCCGTGGTGGAACTGGCAGTCACGCTGGGTTTAGGTCCCAGTGGGGTAACACCCGTGAGGGTTCGAGTCCCTCCGGCCGCACGACGAGGGCCCGTCCCGGCGAACGATGCCGGGGCGGGCCCTCTCGCGTGTCCCGGGGACCCGCGCGCGGTCAGGGTCCGTACGGCTCCGGACTCAGGGGAGCAGTTCGCGCAGCACGGGGACCAGCGCGCGGAACGCCTTGCCCCGGTGGCTGATGGCGTTCTTCTCGGCGGCGGTCAGCTCGGCGGTGGTGCGGGTGTCGCCGTCGGGCTGGAAGACCGGGTCGTAGCCGAAGCCGCCGGTGCCCGCCGGGGAGTGCCGCAGTACGCCCGTCAGCCGTCCCTCGACCACCCGCTCGGTGCCGTCGGGCAGGGCGAGCGCGGCGGCGCAGGTGAAGTGGGCGGCGCGGTGCGGGGCGTCGATGTCGGAGAGCTGGGCGAGCAGCAGGTCGAGGTTGGCCCGGTCGTCGCCGTGCCGCCCGGACCAGCGGGCGGAGAAGATGCCGGGGGCGCCGCCGAGGACGTCGACGCAGAGCCCGGAGTCGTCGGCGACGGCGGGCAGTCCGGTCGCGGAGGCCAGGGCGTGCGCCTTCAGCAGGGCGTTCTCGGCGAAGGTGACGCCGGTCTCCTTGACGTCGGGGATCTCCGGATAGGCGTCGGCGCCGACCAGTTCCAGGTCGAGCGCGGCTCCGGCGAGGATCTCCCGCAGTTCGGTGAGCTTGCCGGGGTTTCGGGTGGCGAGGATCAGGCGGGTCATGACGGGATTATGCCTGGTGGGGCGGGGTGGCCCGGAGCGGGGCGGCACCGCGTGGAGCGCGGGGCGCGGGTACCGGGCGCGGGGGGCGTGGTCCGCCACGCGTACGGTGGCGGACCGGCCGGGAGCCCCGTGCGGCCCGGAAGGCTAGGAGGTGCAGACCTCGGTCAGCTCGCCCGCCGCGTCGGCGACCGGGGTGATGTCGGGGGTCTCGTCGCCCTTCTCGATGGCGGTGCCGACGTTGTCGACGGCCTTGGCGAGGTCGTCCACGGCGTTGCCGACGTCCGCGTTGTCGGCGGTGTCCCCGATCTCGTCCAGGCTCTTCTCGATCTCGCGCAGCGACTCCTCGGCCCGGGTGGGGTCGGTGGCGACGTTCTCCATGGCCTGCTGGAGGTCGTTGACGCTGTCGGCTATCCGGTCGGCGGTCTTCACGCAGTCCAGCGCCTTGTCGAGGGCGCTGCAGCCGACGGTGACCGGGGCGATGAGCGTCACCCCGGCGATGGCGAGAGCGGTGATGGTGCGGCGGCGCGCGGCCATGTGGGCGTTCCCTCCCGAGAGTCGTGGACGGGCGGGCGGGCGTCGGGCCCGCCGCCCGTACTGGGGAACACGCCTGGCGGGCCGGTTTGGTTGCCACCACCGGCCCGCCGGATCACCGGCTCAACGGGTCACAGCCCGCCCAGGGCCTCGCGCTGGAGCCGGGCCAGCTCGTCGCAGCCGCCGACGGCCAGGTCGAGCAGGGTGTTGAGTTCGTCGCGGGCGAAGGGCTCGGCCTCGGCGGTGCCCTGCACCTCGACGAACCGGCCGTCGCCGGTGCAGACGACGTTCATGTCGGTGTCGGCCTTGACGTCCTCCTCGTAGCGGAGGTCGAGCAGCGGGACCCCGCCCACGATGCCGACGGAGACCGCCGCGACGGTCCCGGTGAGCGGCTGACGCCCGGCGCGGACCAGCTTGCGCTCCCGGGCCCAGCCGATGGCGTCGGCCAGGGCGACGTAGGCGCCGGTGATCGCGGCGGTGCGGGTGCCGCCGTCGGCCTGGAGGACGTCGCAGTCCAGGACGACGGTGTTCTCGCCGAGGGCCTTGAAGTCCACGACGGCGCGCAGGGAGCGGCCGATCAGCCGGGAGATCTCATGGGTGCGGCCGCCGATCCGGCCCCGGACGGCCTCGCGGTCGCCCCGGGTGTTCGTGGCGCGCGGCAGCATCGAGTACTCGGCGGTGACCCAGCCCTCCCCGCTGCCCTTGCGCCAGCGGGGCACGCCCTCGGTGACGGAGGCCGTGCAGAAGACCTTGGTGTCGCCGAAGGAGACGAGGACGGAGCCCTCGGCGTGCTTGCTCCAGCCCCGTTCCAGGGTGACGGGACGGAGCTGGTCGGGGGTGCGGCCGTCGATACGTGACATGGGCCCGAGCCTATCGCCCGCGTCCCGGGCGGAAGCGGGCGGTGGGCGCCGCCCGGGCCCGGGCGGCGGGCGCCGCCGACGGGCCGGGAACCCCTCCGGACGGACGGACGGCGCCGCCCGCGCGGGAGGGGGACCATCCGGTGGACCCCGGGGCTCCCGGAGGGCGGCGGGAGGGTCACATCATGTCCTCGATCTCCCCGGCGATGGGGTCGGCGTCGGTGCCGATGACGACCTGGACGGCGGTGCCCATCTTGACGACGCCGTGGGCGCCCGCGGCCTTCAGCGCCGCGTCGTCGACCTTCGAGGGATCGACGACCTCGGTCCGGAGACGGGTGATACAGCCCTCGACCTCTTCGATGTTCTCGATCCCGCCGAGCCCCGCGACGATCTTCTCAGCCTTGCTGGCCATGTTGCCTCCTGACGCCTCACTGACTGCTTTGTCACGTTAACCCACTGTTGGCCCAACTTCGCGAGCGGTGATCGGCTCCGTACCGAATGATGACGATCACGACGCGCCACCCGACCGGGTGGTGTCCGTCATCCCAGGAGGTCGCCCATGAGCGCGCAGAGCGCGGCAGCAGCAACCGGCCGGACGCGGTGGAACGCCCTGTTCCAGGGGCTGCAGAAGATGGGCCGCAGTCTTCAGCTGCCCATCGCCGTGCTGCCCGCCGCAGGCATCCTGAACCGGCTCGGCCAGCCGGACGTCTTCGGCGACGACGGACTCGGCTGGACGGACGTCGCGAAGGTGTTCGCGGCGGCGGGCGGCGCGCTGCTGGACTCCTCGCTGGGTCTGCCGCTGCTGTTCTGCGTGGGGGTCGCCATCGGCATGGCGAAGAAGTCGGACGGCTCCACGGCGCTCGCCGCGGTGGCCGGTTTCCTCGTCTACTACGCGGTGCTGCGGGCCTTCCCGGACACCTGTCCGCCGGGCGCGGACTTCTCCGGGGCGGGCATCTGGAGCGGGCTGTGCGTGGCGGAGGACGGCACCTCCGCCCAGGCGGGCTACCAGAACCCGGGGGTCTTCGGCGGCATCGTCATGGGCCTGCTCTCGGCCTACGTGTGGCAGCGGTTCCACCGCACCAAGCTGGTGGACTGGCTGGGCTTCTTCAACGGGCGGCGGCTCGTCCCGATCCTCATGGCGTTCATCGGGCTGGTCTTCGCCGGGCTGTGCGTCTGGGTGTGGCCGCCCATCGGTGACGCGCTCACCAGCTTCTCGCAGTGGCTGTCGGACCTCGGCGCCTGGGGTTCGGGCATCTTCGGGGTGGCCAACCGGGCGCTGCTCACGGTGGGGCTGCACCAGTTCCTGAACACGTTCGTCTGGTTCCAGTTCGGCGACTACACCAAGCCGGACGGCACGATCGTGCACGGGGACATCAACCGGTTCCTGGCGGGCGACCCGACGGCCGGACAGTTCACCACCGGCTTCTTCCCGATCATGATGTTCGCGCTGCCCGCGGCGGCCCTGGCGATCACCCACTGCGCCCGTCCCGAGCGCCGCAAGATCGTCGGCGGGCTGATGCTGTCGGTGGCGCTGACCTCGTTCGTCACCGGCATCACCGAGCCGATCGAGTACTCGTTCCTGTTCATCGCCCCGCTGCTGTACGCGATCCACGCGGTGCTCACCGGGGTGTCGATGGCGGTGACCTGGGCGCTCGGGGTGAAGGACGGGTTCAGCTTCTCGGCCGGTCTGATCGACTACGTGATCAACTGGAGTCTGGCGACCAAACCGTGGCTGATCATCCCGATCGGCCTCGGCTTCGCCGTCGTCTACTACGTGGTCTTCCGGTTCGCGATCATCAAGTTCGACCTCAAGACCCCCGGCCGGGAACCCGAGGAGGAGTCGGAGGCGGAGGACCGCGAGAACGTGAAGTAGCCCCGCTCCCCCGCTCTTCCCCCGCCGTCCCTCCCGGGCCGGGTCCGGCTCCGTCCGGTCCCGGCCCCGGGCGTCAGACGCTGTAGGTGACGCCGGGGGCGGCGAGGTCCACGGGTCCGGCGAAGACCTCGCGGGCGTCCAGCAGGTTGACCTGGGCGTCGGTCCACGGGGGGATGTGGGTGAGCAGCAGCCGCCCGGCCCGCGCCCGGTGGGCGGTCTCCCCGGCCTCGCGGCCGTTGAGGTGCAGGTCGGGGATGTTCTCCTTGCCCGCCGTGAACGCGGCCTCGCACAGGAACAGATCGGTGTCGGAGGCGAGTTCGTCCAGCGCCTCGCAGACCCCGGTGTCCCCCGAGTAGGTCAGGGCCCGGCCGTCGTGCTCGACGCGGATCCCGTACGCCTCGACGGGGTGGGCGACGCGTTCGACGCGGACGGTGAAGGGGCCGATCTCGAAGGCGCCGGGCTTGACCGTGTGGAAGTCGAAGACCTCGCTCATCGAGGAGGCCGAGGGGGTGTCGGCGTACGCGGTGGTCAGCCGGTGCTCGGTGCCCTCCGGGCCGTACACGGGCATGGGGCCGCACCGTCCGCCGTCGTGCCGGTAGTAGCGGGCGACGAAGTACCCGCACATGTCGATGCAGTGGTCGGCGTGGAGATGGCTGAGGAAGATCGCGTCGAGGTCGTAGAGACCGCAGTGGCGCTGCAGCTCGCCCAGGGCGCCGTTGCCCATGTCGAGGAGCAGCCGGAAGCCGTCGGCCTCGACGAGGTAGCTCGAACAGGCCGAGTCCGTGGACGGAAACGACCCCGAGCAGCCGACGACGGTGAGCTTCATAGGAGCTGGAACCTCCGCGCTGACAGGACTGGAGGGACGGGTGCGGCCCCTCCGGCGGGCGGAGGGGTGGGTCCCCGGGGTGGGGAACGGGTTGGTGCGGTCTGTCGAGCGTAAGGCGCGAAAGGGTCGGGCGCTCCCCCGTCACAGACCGTTGTGGGCGAACTCACCTGAGAGACGCTGCCATCCGGGTTACCGGGCGGTCGTCCGTCCGGCCGGGAGGCGTGAACCCGTCGGGATCCGCCCCGCCGTTTCGGACGGGAACCCCACGGCGGCCGCCCTCCCCCCTCGCCTCCGCCGTACGGTCCGAGGTGGGCGGCCCGGTCCAGTGGCGGGTCCGGGCGGGCCGTCGGACGCTTCCCCGGACCCCGGTTCCACGGCGCGGGCACCGCTCCGGCCGCTTCGCCGCGCGTACGCTGCGACCCGGGAACTCACCTCGGGAGGTACTCGTATGCCCAGGACCACCCAGCTGCGCACCTACACCGTCCGGGACGGCATGCTCGACGAATGGGTGGAGCGGTGGCGTACGGAAATCGTGCCGCTGCGCCTGGAGTTGGGCTTCGCCATCGGCGGTGCCTGGATCGACCGGGAGCGCAACCGGTTCCTCTGGCTCATCTCGTACGAGGGCCCGGAGACGTTCGCCGAACGGAACGCCCTCTACTGGGCCTCGCCGGAGCGGGAGGCGATGGGCCTCGACCCGGACGAGTACCTGGTGCGCACCGATGACCGCACGGTGGAGACGGTCGACCCGCAGGGGTGATCACGGGTTCGGCGGCAGCATGTGGTGGCGGCGCTCGTCGTCGTCGAGGACCCGGAAGACCCGGCCTCGGGCCTCCGCTTCGAGACGGTCGTAGTCGGGCTCGGCGGGCCACACCCGGGCGGTGCCGTCGAAGGAGCCGGTGAGCAGGCGGGTGCCGTCCCGGGACCAGGCGACCGAGGCCACCCGGTCCTGGTGCACACCGACGATCGCGACCTCCTCGAACGTGGCGGACGACCAGAGGCGCACCGTGCGGTCGTCGGATCCGGTGGCGAGGAGCCGTCCGTCCGGGGACCAGGCGATCGCTCGGACGCGGCCCTCGTGTCCCTTGAGGACCTCGACGCGACGGCCCGTGGTGGTGTCCCACACGGCGGCCGTCCAGTCCCCCGAGGCGGTGGCGACCCGGTCCTCGCCCGGGGACCAAGCGATGTCCTCGACGTAGTTGTCGTGCCCGCGCAGCACGGTGAGCTGTCGGCATTCGGCGACGTCCCAGAGGCGGCACGTGCGGTCGTCCGAGGCGCTGGCCAGGAGACGGCCGCTGGCGGACCAGGCGACCCCGCCGACCCAGTCCTGGTGCCCCTCCAGACGGACCAGCTCGACTCCGGTGCGGGCCGACCAGACCCGGACCGCGCCGTCGTGGTCCCCGGTGGCGACGCGGGCGCCGTCGGGGGACCACGCCACCGACTCGACCACGGGTCCCCGGTGGTCGAATCCGCTGGCCCGGTCTGCCAGGAGGAGACGGAACGCCCCGTCGTGGGTACTGATGGCCAGGCGGTCGTCGAGCGGCGACCAGACGGCGCTCCACACCCGGTCGGTCTGTTCGATGACGGGGGCGGCCGGGGCTCCGGTGACGGCGTCCCAGACCCGGACCGTCCCGTCGTCCGAGGCGGTGGCGACGCGGGTGTCGTCGTACGACCAGGCCGCCTGGTTCACGGGACCGAGGTGCCCGTGGAGGAGGAGGTGCTCGGCGCCGCTGGGGCGCAGGTCCCAGACGCGGCCCGTGCCGTCGGTGGAGCTGGTGGCGAGCCGGTCGCCGCCGGGCGACCAGGTCACGCCCCACACCGTGTCGGAGTGTCCGCGCAGGACGGCGATGACCTTCGCGTCATGGGCGTCGACGATCCGTACGCTCTGGTCGGAGGAGGCCGAGGCGAGCATCCGCCCGTCGGGCGACCAGGCGATGTTCCACACGTAGTCCGTGTGGCCACGGACCAGGAGCCGCTGGGCGCCGCTTCCGGCGTCGAAGACGCGCACGGTGTGGTCACCGGAGCCGGTGGCGACGAGACGCCCGTCCGGGGACCAGGCGACGCCTTCCACGAAGTCGGTGTGGCCGGACAGCGTCGTCACCGCCGTGCCGGTGGCCAGGTCCCACACGAGGGCCGTCTGATCGTGGGATGCCGAGGCCAGCCGTGTACCGTCCGGGGACCAGGCAAGGCCCCAGACGTCGTCGCGGTGTCCGCGCAGCTCGTGGCGGAGGTCTCCCGTCGCGGCGTCCCACACGTGTACCGTCCGGTCGCGCGAGCTGCCGGCGATCCACCGGCCGTCGGGGGACCAGGCGACCTGCCGCCCGATGTCGGAGGCACCGGTGAGCGGGCGCGCGGGCGCACCGGACGCGACGTCCCAGACCCGTACGACGCGGTCCCGGCCCGTGGTGGCGAGCCGGGAGGAGTCGGGAGACCAGGCCACGCCCTCGACCATCACGCCCTCGGACGGCAGGACCCGAACGGAGCGGCCCGACCCGGCGTCGAAGATCCGGGCGGTGCCGTCCCTGGAGGCGGTGGCCAACAGCGCCCCGTCCGGGGACCAGGCGATGTGCCGGACGGTGTCGGTGTGACCGTCGAGCTGGACGCGCAGATGGCTGGAGGCCAGGGCGGTCATCAGGCCGCGCCGGGCGGACGGGGTCGGCGCGCATTCGCCCAGCGCGGCCAGGCTCAGCAGCAGGGACTGTTCGGGCCGCTGCTCCACGGCGCCGAGGACGTGCTGACCGATGCCGTCCGAAACCCGGCGCAGGAACGCGAGGTCGCGCCGTTGCGAGGACTCGACGAGTGACCGCGCCGCCTCCGACGCCCGTCCGGTCTCCCGCAGCGCGAGCAGCCACCGCTGGGCCAGGGCGAGCCGCTCGCCGGTGAGCAGGTAGTCGGCGCCGCGCCCGGAGCGCTCCCAGTCCTCCGCCCACCGTTCGAGCTCCGCCCGGCGCCGCAGTTGTTCCGCACGGGCCTCGACCTCCTGCCTCAGGGGTGCCCACTGGCGGAACAGCGCCTCATGGGTGACCTGGGCGTAGGGCTCCTGCCCGGCACGGACGTCGGACATCAGCAGACGGGCCTCGACGAAGGCGTCCACGACACGTCGTTCCCCCGCCGTCAGCTCGGCCAGCGGCACCCGGCGCCGGGCCACCTCCTGGCCCCGGACGGTGACGAACCTCAGCAGCACCCGCAGCACGGACTCGACGCCCTCGCCCGTGGACCCGAGGTCCGCCACCACGTGGTCGGCCTGCCGGGCGAGGGCCCCGACCACACCGCCGTGGTCGCGGTACAGCTCCTCGGTGACCGTCTGGCCGGGGCCGGAGGCGAAGTACAGCTCCTGCAGCAGATAGGCGAGCAGCGGCAGGGCGTCGTCGGTGCCCGCGTCGTCGAGGACGGCCTCCACCACGCCGGGCTCGAAGGAGAGGCCGACGAGGGCGCCCGGCCGCTCGACCGCCTGGGCGAGCTGACTCCTGCCGAGCGCGCCGATGGCGACCGGGTGCTGGAAGAGGTCGGCGTGCCCCGTGGCGAGCAGCGGCCCCAGGAAGTCCACGCGCAGGGTGGCCAGGACACGGATCCTCGCGTCCCGGGTCACACAGAGGCGCAGGGCTTCGAGGAACTGGTTCCGTTCCCGTTCCCCGGCGAGGGTGATCAGCTCTTCCAGCTGGTCGACCACGACGAGCATCCGGCGGAACCCGCCGCCGCGCAGCCGGGACAGCTCCCCGAGCAGTGCGGCGGGGTCCTGCCTCAGGCGCCGCAGCACCGCGCCCACCGGCTCGTGCCGCCCGTCCGCCTCGGCGATCGCGGCGGCCACGGCCGCCAGCGGGTTGGGGCCCGGGGAGAAGACGGGGAGGACCGCCCAGCGCCGACCGCGCACCCGTGGCATCACCCCCGCCCGCACCAGCGACGACTTCCCGCTCCCCGAGGCGCCCACGAGGACGAGGAACCGGTCGGCGGGCCGGTCCCGCGTTTCGTGCAGCCGACGCGTCAGGTCCTCGGACTGGGCCTGCCTGCCGAAGAAGACGGCGGCCTCGTCCTCCACGAACGCGTCCAGCCCGGGGTACGGGACCCGGTCGCGGGGCCAGTCCGCCGACGGGGGCGCGGGGTTCTCCAGCCGGTGGACGGCGATCTGCGCCACCACCATGGTGACGATCAGCAGCCCGATGGCCGGAACCGCGACCCGCTGGAGCAGGTGCAGGAGCCACGGCACGTCGTCGGCGTTGGTGGCGTAGTTGGTGACGATCCCCAGCAGGCTCGCGACGAGCACCAGCAGGACCTGGACCAGGAGTTGCGCACGGTTCCTCATGACGCACCCGCAGTGCGCCGTAAACGCCGCAGCACTCCACGCCCCCGCTCCGCCGCCACCGGTACCGGGCGCCGGACCGCCGACGCCCGTGGACATCATCCGGGGCCGACCGGACGTTCTCAACAACCACCGGGAAAACCAGTCACGGCAGCGGTACCCGTCCCCTCTCGCGCTTCCCCGTTCCGGTGTGCCCCGCTGCGGGCGCCTGGTCGGGGGAGGCCGCGCGGGAACGGCCGCGGCCCGGCCGGGGCCCTGAGCGGGCGCCCTGCCGGGCCGTGGGGTGGAGCGGGGCCCCGGGGGATGTCCCGGGGCGGGGTGGTCAGGCCCAGAGCTGGCCGTGCAGCCGCTCGATGGCCTCCTCGGTGGTGGCGGCCGTGTAGACGCCGGTGGAGAGGTACTTCCAGCCGCCGTCCGCGACGACGAAGACGATGTCCGCGCTCTCGCCCGCCTTGAGGGCCTTGCGGCCGACGCCGATGGCCGCGTGCAGCGCGGCGCCGGTGGAGACGCCCGCGAAGATGCCCTCCCGCTGGAGCAGTTCCCGGGTCCGGGCCACCGCGTCGGCGGAGCCGACCGAGAACCGGGTGGTGAGGACGGAGGCGTCGTACAGCTCGGGCACGAACCCCTCGTCGAGGTTGCGCAGACCGTAGACCAGGTCGTCGTACCGGGGCTCGGCGGCGACGATCTTGACGTCCGGCTTGTGCTCGCGCAGATAGCGGCCGACGCCCATCAGGGTGCCGGTGGTGCCGAGGCCCGCGACGAAGTGGGTGACGGACGGCAGGTCGGCGAGGATCTCCGGCCCGGTGGTGGCGTAGTGCGCGCCCGCGTTCCCGGGGTTGCCGTACTGGTAGAGCATGACCCAGTCGGGGTGGGTGGCCGCCAGTTCCTTGGCCACCCGCACCGCCGTGTTGGAGCCGCCCGCCGCGGGGGACGGGATGATCTCCGCCCCCCACATGGCGAGCAGTTCCCGCCGCTCCCGCGAGGTGTTCTCCGGCATCACGCACACGATCCGGTAGCCCTTAAGCCGGGCCGCCATCGCGAGGGAGATGCCGGTGTTGCCGGAGGTCGGTTCGAGGATGGTGCAGCCCTCGGTGAGCCTCCCCTCCTTCTCCGCCTGTTCGATCATGTGGAGCGCGGGGCGGTCCTTGATCGAGCCGGTCGGGTTGCGGTCCTCCAGCTTGGCCCAGATCCGCACGTCCTCGGAGGGCGACAGCCGCGGCAGGCGGACGAGCGGAGTGTTGCCGACCGCGGCGAGCGGGGAGTCGTAGCGCATGCCGGTCAGGCCATCCCGCCGGCCACCGCGGGCAGGATCGTGATGTTGTCGCCGTCGGCGAGCTTGGTGTTGATGCCGTCGAGGAAGCGGACGTCCTCGTCGTTCAGGTAGACGTTCACGAAGCGGCGGAGCTGGTCGCCGTCCACCACCCGGGCCAGGATGCCGGCGTGGCGGGTCTCCAGGTCGGCGAGGAGGGCGGCGAGCGTGTCACCGGTGCCCTCGACGGCCTTCTCCCCGTTGGTGTAGGTGCGGAGGATGGTCGGGATGCGGACCTCGATGGCCATGGCGTGGGCTCCTGTCGGGATGCGAAGGGCGAGCGGGTGACCGGCGGACCGAGCGGACCTCGGCGGTGGGGCGGTGGGACGGGGCGCCGTGGTGGCGGGCGGTCCGGGGCTCAGCCGCCGGTCAGCGGCCACGGGGGCGCCCGCCGGGGCTCAGGGCCGGACGGCGGTGGGGGTCAGCACGGACAGATCGCGCTGTCGGACCGGCACAGGTCGACGTGCAGCCGCGCCACGAGCAGCGGCGTGCCCGGCGTCTTCTCGCTCACGTCAGGGGGAACCATGCGGTCATCGTATCGATTCCCGGTACGGCTCCCGGAAGAGTGTTTCGTATCGTGGACGTTTTTCGCCCGCGATACGGACATACTCCCGGAGCGGGGCGCCCGGTCAGTACGCCTCGACGACCCTGACCTCCTCCTCCGTGACCACACCGTCCACGATCCGGAACGAACGGAACTGGAAGGGCCCCGCGTCGTCCGCGTCGGCGGTGGAGACCAGGACGTAGTGCGCGCCCGGCTCGTTGGCGTACGTGATGTCGGTGCGCGAGGGGTACGCCTCGGTGGCGGTGTGCGAGTGGTAGACGATCACGGGCTCCTCGTCGCGGTCGTCCATCTCGCGGTACAGCTTGAGCAGGTCGCCCGAGTCGAACTCGTAGAAGGTGGGCGAGCGGGCGGCGTTGAGCATCGGGATGAACCGTTCGGGCCGTCCCGAGCCGACGGGTCCGGCGACGACCCCGCACGCCTCGTCGGGGTGGTCCTCGCGGGCGTGGGCCACGATCCGGTCCCGCAGCTCCTGGGTGATGGTCAGCATGCGCCCAGGATAAGCAGCGGCCCCTCCCGTACCGGAGTGCGGTACGGGAGGGACCGGATGTTGGACAGAACCCTTGCGGGGACCGGGTTGTGGCGTCCAGCCGCCGGTCCGTCCACCTACCCGCCGCCGTCTGGTGAGCCCGCTCCCCCGCGGGCGCGCCTCGGGTCAGTCGCGGGTCGCTCCCGCCCCCCGGCCGTCCCGGTGGAACGCCGCCGCGTCCGGGGTGCGCCGCTTGAGCACCAGATAGGAGACGCCGAGCAGCAGCGCCCAGACCGGGGCGCAGTAGAGCGAGATCCGGGCGTCCTCGTCGACCGCCATCATCGTGATCACCAGCCCGATGAAGAGCAGCGCGAACCAGCTGGTGTAGGGGGCGCCGGGGGCCCGGAAGGAGGAGCGCGGCAGCTCGCCCCGGTCGGCGCGGGCCCGGTAGCGGATCTGGCTGACCAGGATCATGATCCAGGCCCACATGCCGGAGATCGTCGCGAACGACACCACGTAGTGGAACGCCTCGCCCGGCCAGCGGTAGTTGATCCAGACCCCGACCATCATCAGCGCGGCGGAGAACGTCGTCCCAGCCAGCGGGATGCCGTTGGACGTCAGCCGGGTGAACAGCTTCGGGCCCTGGCCGTTGAGGGCCAGGTCGCGCAGCATGCGGCCGGTGGAGTACATCCCGGAGTTGCAGGACGAGAGCGCGGCGGTCAGCACGACGAAGTTCACGACGGCGGCGCCGAGCGCGAAGCCCATCTTCTCGAAGGCGGCGACGAAGGGGCTGACCCCGGGCTGGAACTCGGTCCAGGGCACCACCGACAGGATCATGATCAGCGCGCCGACGTAGAAGACGGCGATCCGCCACGGGACGGTGTTGATCGCCTTGGGCAGGTTCTTCTCGGGGTCCTTGGACTCCCCCGCGGTGACGCCGACCAGCTCCACGGCGAGGAAGGCGAACATCACGATCTGAAGGGTCATCAGGGTGCCGCCGACGCCCTCGGGGAAGAAGCCGCCCTGGTTCCAGAGGTGGGCGACGGTCGCGGTGTCGCCCGCGTCCGAGAAGCCGACGGTCAGGATGCCGGCACAGATGAGGATCATGCCGATGATCGCGGTGACCTTGATCATCGAGAACCAGAACTCCAGCTCTCCGAAGAGCTTCACGGAGATCAGGTTCGCCCCGTAGAGGACGAACGTGAAGACCAGCGCGGACAGCCACTGGGGGATGTCCCACCAGTACGTCATGTAGGTCGCCGCCGCGGTCACCTCGGTGATGCCGGTGACGACCCAGAACAGCCAGTACGTCCAGCCGGTCACGAACCCGGCGAACGGACCGACGAACTCGCGCGCGTACTCCGAGAAGGAGCCCGACACCGGTCGGTACATCAGGAGTTCGCCGAGCGCCCGCATGATGAAGAAGATGACGAGGCCCGCGAGGGCGTACGCCAGGATGAGGCTGGGTCCGGCCTTGGAGATGGCCTTGCCCGCGCCGAGGAAGAGCCCGGTGCCGATCGCTCCGCCGATGGCGATCATCTGGATCTGCCGGGCACCGAGCCCGCGCTGATAGCCCTCGCCGTGGCCGTCCGCCACGGAGGGGGAGCCGGTGGGGGGACGCGGAACGCCGTCGCCGTCCTTGCCGACCTGCGTCGAGGTCATGGTGGTGAACACCTTTCGCCGGGTGAGTGGGGGCCCGTCGGGTCCGGCAGATCTATCACGCGGCCGGGAGGGATCGACCGAGGCGCGTGTGAGCCGCGCCACAGGGAAAACCGGAGGAAGGGCCCCTCTCCCGGCAAACGCCGCGAGGGTGGTGACGGGATCGTTATGCGGATTTGAGCACCCGCTGAGCGAACACCCGGCCCGCACGGCACCCCCGGACGGCGGGGCGCGGAAGGGTACGGAGGGGTGCGGAGGGGTGCGGGCGGGCGGGTGGCGACGTTCCCCGCCGGTTCCCGGGCCGCCGCTCCGGCCGTTCCCCGCCTCGACCACCCCTCGCTCCGGCCGTTCCCGTCCCGGCCGTTCCCCCGTCCCATCGGTCCCCGCGCCCTGGATCGCCGCCGGACCCGTGTGACGGACCGCGGATGACGGCCGGGGCGCCCACAAGCCGCGACGGCCACGAGGACGCGGGCAGCGGGCAGCGGGCAGCGGGCAGCGGGCAGCGGGCAGCGGGCAGCGGGCAGCGGCACGGTGGCGCGGGGGCGCGGCGCGGAACAGTGGCGCGGGGGCGGCTCCTACGGCATCAGGGCGCAGGCGCGGGGGCCGGGCGTCACCGCGTCACCGACGCCGCCGTGTCACGGCATCAGGGTGGTGACCAGGGTCTCCTGGAGTCCGCCGAGCCACAGGTACGCCATCACCATCGGCTTGCGGGGGTCCTCGTCGGGCAGCCGGTAGAGCAGGTCGGCGTCGTCCTCGTCGGAGATCTCCAGCCGGGCGCCGATCGCGAGGCGGAGGTCGTTGAGAGCGCCGAGCCAGCGTCTGCTGTCCTCGGCGGTGAGCCGCAGCACCGCGCCGCCGTCCCCGGCCGGGTCGAGTCCGTCCAGGCAGCGGACCACCGCGAGGGCGTCCTCGCGCTTGCGGGCCCGCAGGTCGTTCTCGGTGAAGCGGCGGAACTCGGAGGAGCGCTCGACGAGTTCGGCGGCCTCCTCCGGGCGGGTGGGGGCGACGCCGGGGCCGCCGTAGGCGTCCGGGAAGAGCCGTCGCAGCACCGGGTCGGCGGGCGGCTCGGTGGGGCCGTCCACGAAGAGTTCCGCGAGCGGGTCGGCGGGGGCGTCGCCGCCCGGGCCGGGGCCGACCAGTTCCAGCAACTGGACGGCGAGCGAACGGATGATGGAGATCTCGACCTCGTCGAGCGCGACGGCCGCGCCGCCGCCCGGGGTCGGTTCGAAGTGTCCTGGCATGGAGTCAGTCGCTACTTCCGGTCCTGCTGGAGGGTGGCCCACAGCCCGTACCCGTGCAGGGCCTGCACATCGCGTTCCATCTCCTCGCGGGTTCCGCTGGAGACGACGGCGCGGCCCTTGTGGTGGACGTCCAGCATCAGTTTCGTGGCCTTGTCCTTGGAGTACCCGAAGTACGCCTGGAAGACGTAGGTCACGTAGCTCATCAGATTGACCGGGTCGTTGTGGACGAGCGTGATCCACGGGACGTCCGGCTCCGGTTCGGCGAACACCTCTTCCGCCGATTCGGGTTTATCGATCTCTAGGGGAGCTGGAGCCGTCACACCGCCCATGCTGCCACCTCGCGCGGACGTCCGCACGAACGCCCCCCGGGGAGCCGCCGGAGACCACCCGTTCCCGAAATCGTCAAACTGACGAAATGGGGGTAGCATCGCCGTCATGAACACTGCGGATCTCGGGCTGCCGGTGGACGTGCCGTCGACCGCGCTCTTCACGGACCACTACGAGCTGACCATGCTCCAGGCCGCACTCGCGGCGGGCACCGCCGAGCGGCGCTCCGTCTTCGAGGTCTTCACCCGACGGCTGCCGGAGGGGCGCCGCTACGGAGTCGTCGCGGGCACCGGACGGGTGCTGGACGCCGTGGAGAACTTCCGGTTCGACGAGCCCGTCCTCGGCTTCCTGCGCGAACGCGGCATCGTGGACGAACGGACCCTGGAATGGCTTGCGGAGTATCGTTTCTCCGGAGACGTCTGGGGCTACCCGGAGGGCGAGGTCTACTTCCCGGGCTCGCCCGTGCTGCGGGTCGAGGGCTCGTTCGCGGAGTGCGTGCTCCTGGAGACGGTCGTCCTGTCGATCCTCAACCACGACTCGGCGATCGCCGCCGCCGCCTCCCGGATGGCCTCCGCCGCCGGTGACCGGCCGCTGATCGAGATGGGCGCCCGCCGCACCCACGAGCTGGCCGCGGTCGCCTCCTCCCGCGCCGCGTACATCGGCGGCTTCGCCACCACCTCCGACCTCGCCGCGGGCTTCCGCTACGGCATCCCCACCGTCGGCACCTCCGCGCACGCCTTCACCCTGCTGCACGACAGCGAACGGGACGCCTTCCGCGCCCAGGTGGACTCGCTCGGCGCGGGCACCACCCTGCTGGTGGACACCTACGACGTGGCCGAGGCGGTCCGCGCCGCCGTGGAGATCGCCGGACCGGAGCTGGGCGCGGTCCGCGTCGACTCCGGGGACCTGCTCCTCGTGGCGCACCGGGTCCGTCAGCAGCTGGACGAGCTGGGCGCCGACCGGACCAGGATCGTGGTCACCTCCGACCTGGACGAGTACGCCATCGCCTCGCTCGCCGCCGCCCCCGTCGACGCCTACGGGGTGGGCACCCAACTGGTCACCGGCTCCGGTCACCCGACCTGTTCGATGGTCTACAAGCTGGTCGCCCGCGCCGCCTCCGCCGACCCGAAGGCCCCGCTGGTGCCCGTCGCCAAGCGCTCCAGCGGCGGGAAGACCTCGATCGGGGGACGCAAGTGGGCCGCCCGGCGGCGGGACGCGCTGGGCGTCGCGGAGGCCGAGGTCATCGGCACCGGGCCGGTCCCCGCCGACCTCGCGGACCGTCAGCTCCTGGTCGAGCTGATCAAGGGCGGCACGGTGCTCCACCGGGAACCCCTGGACACCGTCCGCGACCGGCACGCGGCGGCCCGCGCGGCGCTGCCGCTGTCGGCCACCCAGCTCTCCCGGGGGGACGCCGTCATCCCGACGGAGTACGTCTGAGCGGCGTGGCGTGATTCGACCGGCGCCCCCGGGGTACCTGCGACTACAGGACGCCCCCGTGACGCGCGGGACGCCCTGACCACGGCTCCGGGGAACGCGGACGGGGGAGGCGGACGCTTCGGCGCCCCCTCCCCCACCCGACCGGAACCGACCGCCCCGGCCCCCGGCCGGACCAACCGGACCAACCGGACCGATCGAGCAGACCGGCCGGACCGGCCCCACCGGCCGGACCCGCCGGACCGAACCGACAAGGACAACCGACATGCGCCGCGCCCTGATCGTCGTGGACGTGCAGAACGACTTCTGCGAGGGCGGCAGTCTCGCCGTCACCGGTGGCGCCGACGTGGCCGCCGCCATCACCGAGCTGATCGGGCAGGCGCCCGCGGGCTACCGGCACGTGGTCGCCACCCGTGACCACCACATCGACCCCGGAGCCCACTTCTCGGACCATCCCGACTACGTGGACTCCTGGCCGGTGCACTGCCTCGCCGGGACCGAGGGCGTCGGCTTCCACCCCAACTTCGCCCCGGCGGTGGCCTCCGGCGCGGTGGAGGCCGTGTTCGACAAGGGCGCGTACTCCGCCGCGTACAGCGGCTTCGAGGGTGCCGACGAGAACGGCGTCACCCTGGCCGACTGGCTGCGCGACCGGCAGGTGACCGAGGTGGACGTGGTCGGGGTCGCCACCGACCACTGCGTCCGGGCCACCGCGCTGGACGCGGCCCGCGAGGGCTTCCGGACGAACGTCCTGCTGGACCTCACGGCCGGGGTCTCCGCCGCGACGACGGAACGGGCCCTCAGCGACCTGCGCGACGCGGGCGTCACCCTGAGCGGGACGCCCGTCGTCGCCTAGGCCGTCCCTACGGCCTGGCGGCCGTCGTCGGCCGGTAGACGCACACGTGCACACCCGTGCCGCTGACCACGGTCGAGACGAGTTCGAACGCGCGCAGCGCTCCGTCGGTGGGGTAGATCGTCTTTCCGCCGCCGAGGAGCACCGGCATGATCATGAGCCGCAGTTCGTCGACCAGTCCCTCGGCCAGGAGGGTGCGGGCGAGCGAGAGGCTGCCCATCACCACCAGGTCCCGGCCCTCGGTGGCGCGCAGCCTCCGGATCCCCTCCAGCGCCTGGTCCCCCGGGATGAGGGTGGTGTTGTTCCAGGTCAGGTCGGATTCGCCCAGCGTGCCGGAGACGACGTGCTTGGGGACCGAGTTCATGTGATCGGCGAAGGGGTCACCGGCCCGCCCGGGCCACGCCGCGGCCATGACCTCCCAGGTGCGGCGCCCGAAGAGCAGGGCCTCGGTGTCGGCGGCCCACTCGGCGAGGGCGCCGCCCATCACCTGCGGGTCGAAGAACGGGTGGGTCCAGCCTCCGTGGACGAACCCTCCGTCGGTGTCCTCGTCCGGGCCGCCCGGGCCCTGCATGACTCCGTCCAGACTGACGAACTCACCCAGCACGATACGCATCGAACCGTCTCTCTTCCTTGCTCAGTTGATTAGTTGTTGATTACTGCTCAGCCGGGTCCGCCGCGCCCGTCGCGTTCGTCGCGTTCGTTGAGGGCCCGGCGGTCCCGGTGGTCTCTTCCGCCCGCCCGGCGAACGCGCGCGGGCCGGGACGGGGCGCCTGCCCGGGCCCGTGGGGCCCCGGGCGGACGGCGGACGGCGGTGTCGTCAGACGGTGCGGCGGTAGTGCAGGGCCACGTACGCGAGCAGCGCGAACATCACGGTCGTGCCGGTGGCTATGGTCACCGGGCCCGCCTGGCCGCCGCTCATCGCCCAGGCGTCGCCGGTCAGCTTCACGGTGGCGGCGACCCGGGAGGCGATGGCCAGCTTCCGGTTCCCGAGCCGGGAGAAGTGCCGGCCGAGCAGATAACCGGCCACGATCATCGAGACGAAGGTGACCGACCCGGCGAGCATGTGCCCGTACGCGTGCCAGCTCATCGTCTCCGGGATGCCCTCCGGCGTGCCCACGGGGAAGCCGTCCGCCGGGTCCATCGTCAGCAGCCCGGCGGCGACCATGCCGATGCCGATCGTCCGGACCAGCCGTGGGACCGCACGGCCGCCCGCCGTCCCCCGCATGACCCGGCGCAGTCCGGCCGCGCCGGCGGTGGCCAGGACTCCGGCGATCACGAAGTTCACGATCTGCAGCCAGCCGAGCGAGCCGGTGGCCAACTGGCTGAGCGGGTGCCGGGTCGGCTCGAAGCCCTCACGGGTGAGCACCTGGGCGATGGACACGCCCACCCACAGCGGACCGGCGACGGCGACGCAGGCGAGCAGTTCGCGGGTACCGACCGCGCCGCGCCGGTGGGCGGCGGAGGCCCGGCCGGTGGTGGCCGCGGTACGCGGGAGGCGGGTGGCGGTGGTGTTCACGGCGGGCTCCTTCGGGAGGCGGGCTTCGGGCTTCTTCTGTGGGGCTCACCTCTACGTCGATCGGCCGATGTGACAGGGAACGGCCGAATTCCCTGTCACATCACCGGGTCGGGGGCGGGCACGGAGCGCGCGCCGCCGCCGGGCGCGCCGCGTGGACCCGCCGCCCGGAAATTCCCCCGGCGGTCCTCACCGACCGTGCCAGGGTGGGGACATGACGGAGACCGGGACGAGGACGGCGGACGTGTTCGAGGGCGGGCCGGGGCCACTGCACACGTACCGGATACGCGGGCGGGGGCGGAGCGCGCTGGTGCTGTGGGTCGGCGGCACGGGTGAGGACCCCGACCGGGTGCTGACGCTGCCCGGCGCCGGACGGCGCCGGGTCCCCGTCTTCGTGACGGCCCGGCAGGCGCGGCGGTACGCGGAGCGGCGGGGCCGCGAGTCCGTCGTCCCCGGGGCCGACGTCCTCGACCTCGCCCCCGTCCAGCGCTGGCTGGCGGACCCGGCGCGCCGACGGCTGCCCCAGCGGGACGTCCTGGACGCGTGGAACTTCTTCGAGGACCTGGACCGGGGGGTCGGGGGCGCCGACCTGCCTCGGCAGGGCCCGGCGCACAACAGCGCCTACCGGAAACTGTTCGACGGCGAGTGCGCGAGGTGGACCCCGGACGAGCGGCGCGCGGTGCGGGAACTGCTCACGGCCGGAACGGAGTTGTGGGAATCCTGCCCGGTGGCCGTGAATCCCCCCTCCCCCGGCCGCCGACGGGACGAGGCCCGGGGACGTTCACGGGCCTGAGCGCCACGGGCGGCGAACGGGACGGACCCGGCGGGCACGGCACGAGCAGGCACATCCGCCGCGCCGACGGGGTACGCGGGCGTCGTGGCAGCCGTGGAGCGCCCGGCCCAGGACACGGGCCGTCACGCACCCGGCGCAGACGATCGTCCAGGCCCGCGCGCACCGGCGGTGCAGGGCCGACGGGCCGCCGCCGTCCGGCCGGGAGGCCAGGACGTCGTACCGCCGCCGGGCGCGGCGGTGCCACCAGCGCAGGGGGTGCGCGCAGTAGGCACAGCGGCGTGCGCTCCCGTCGGTGGCGCGTCCCGTGGAGCCCTCACGGCGGGTCACGCGGGCACCAGGAGCGCGCGGGCCGTCTTGCCGTTCTCCCCGGGGAGCCACGAGAGCGCGGCGAGGGCCCGGACGAGCGCCAGCCCCCGGCCACCCTCAGCGTCCGGCCCCACCGCCGTGTCCGGGGCGTCCGGCGGACCGGGCACCGGGTCGCTGACGTCCACCAGCAGGGCGCCGTCGGCGAGCACCGCGAGCCGCAGCCCCAGTGAACGGGCCGGGGCGGCTGCGTGGACCACGGCGTTCGTGGCCAGTTCGGAGACCACGAGGACGGCGGCGTCCCGGTCGCCCGGCCAGCCGAGCAGGTCCAGGGCCCGGCCCGACCGCCGCCGGACCAGGCCGACGGCCCGGGGGGTCAGCGGACAGGTCATCGACCATTCGCCGGTCACCGCGAGGTCGGCGGGCAGGTGGTGCGTACGGCCCATGGACCGCCCTTCCTGACAGGGGCCGACGCGAGCGGCCCGGGGAGTGGGGTGCGCTCAATGAAACGAGCCGTCCGACGGGCCCGGCAGGCAATCGGGAACCGGCTTCCGGGGCCACCGACCGGTAATTCCCGCACCCCACTCCGTCACGCGAACGGCCTCATGCGGCTACGTTGGGCGCATGGCGCGGAACGTCCTTCTGGCCGCCCGACTCAGGGAAGACGGCCGGACACAGCAACAGATCGCCGAAGCCCTCAACCGCCGCGTCGCCTCGCACACGGGGCGGTACGGAAAGCTCCTGGACCGGCACATCCGGAACTGGGTGACAGGAAAGACGACCTGGCCGCAGGCGAGATACCGGCGCGCCCTCGAAGAGGAATTCGGCTGTACGGTCGCCGAACTGGGTTTCTACCCGTCTCCTCCCAGGAAGGCGGCACCCAGCCAAGCCTCCGTGGAGGACACCGTGAAGCGTCGTCAGTTCACCGCCTCGGCAGGAGCCCTGGCGGCCACCACAGCGCTGCCCCGCACGACCACCTCGTCGACGCCACGCATCGGCATGACCGACGTCAACCGGCTCGAAGAAGCCTTCACTCAGGTCATCACCGATGACGACGCACGCGGCGGGGGCGCCCAACTGGAATCCAGAGCGATCGATTTCGCGAAAATCGCCATCGGCATGCAGGAGAACGGCGTCGCCAGCCAGCGGGTACGCCAGCGCCTGTACTACTTCGCGGCGGCCTTCACCGGAAGTGCCCTATGGGCCGCGATCGAGGATCAAGCGACCGAACGGGCTCGGAACCACCTCGACCGTGCGATCCGGCTGGCCGGAATGTCAGGGGCCGAAGACATCCAGCTCCGACTCTGGGGCCATGCGGCCTTTCTTTTCTCTCAACTGGGAAACCCGCACGACGCCTCAGCCGCCGAGCAGGCCGCCAAAGCATCACCACTGTGCCGTCGCGACCCCTTGTACCGCTCCTTGATCACCGCTCGCATCGCCGGTACCCAAGCACACATGGGTGAACGCACACTGGCCCGTCGCAGTGTGGAAGCGGCCGTCAAGGCATTCGACCGGGCAGAACCAGAAGCCCCTCGGGCACCCTGGATCGCCTTCTTCGACCGAGCCGAGCTGGAGGGCCTCTCCGGCCTCTCGATGGCGCGCCTCGGGTGTCATGACGAGGCGGAGGCACACTTCCACCGCACACTGGCCCAGCTCCGTCCAGGCTACGAACGCAATCGGAAGTACTACACCGCGCAACTCGCGCTGTGCCAGCTACGGCAGGGAGACGTCGAGCTGGCGTGCGCGACGGCGTCCGCCGCGTTCTCCGACAGGTCGGGAGCCCCGTCAACCGGACGCCAGCGGAAACTTCTGGCCGCCTTCGAGCGGGGGCTGACCCTCATCGCGCCGGACGCTCGGGCAACCACCACATGGCGGGAACACCAAACGGATGAAAGGAACTCCCGATGATCGACCTCAGGCATCACACGGCCGCCACCCTGCCCGAAATCCGACAGACCATCCTCGACATCCACATCGAGGTGCGGCATCGAGACTTCGGTCTCACCGGGCCCTTCTACACCGTGGAGCGGTATGACGAGCGGCTGGTGGCCTACGCGTCCCGCCCGGGTTGGAGCGCCGTCGTGGGATACGAGGACGGAGCACCCGTCGGATTCGCGTTCGGTATGCCGCTCGGACCGGACACCCAGTGGTGGAGGTCGATGACCACTCCCCTGCCCCCCGGATACACCGACGAGACCGGCTCCCGCACCGTCGCCCTGAACGAGATCGTCGTACGGAAGGAGTGGCGAGGGCAGGGGGTCGCCCAGTCGATTCACCGGGCGTGGCTGGAGCGGCGTACCGAGGAGCGGGTGACACTGCTGGTCAACCCGGCGGCGGGGGACGGCTCCGTCCAGGCGGTGTACGAGGCGTGGGGGTACGCGAAGGTAGGCGAGCAGCAGCCGTTCGCTGATTCACCGGTGTTCGCCGCGATGACCAGGCCAGTACGTACAGGCTGAACCCCAGTGGCCAAACGGCTCCGGCCCTCACGGACGCGCTCCTTCGCCAACGCGCGTCCGTGAGGGGACGGGTTCAGGATTCGCCGGCCGCCTTGAGGATGAAGTCGGTGATCTCGACGGGGCGGGAGGCCAGGGACGCGTGGCTGGCGTCGAGTTCGATGATCTCGCGGGGGTTCATCCGCTGGGACATCTTGTGCTGGTTCTCCGGGTTGATCATGCGGTCCTGGGTGGAGATCTGGTACCAGGTCGGCTTGTTGCGCCAGGCGGGGGCGGTGATCGCGTCGCCGAAGGTGCTGCCGAGGGGGGCCTTCTGGGTGACCGCGAGGACGAACGCCTCGTCCTCGGTGAGGTCCTGGCAGAAGCTCTCGTGGTACTTCTCCGGCTTGACCCAGAGGTAGCCGTCGGAGTCGGGCTCGATGTTCGGGAAGGCGGCGGGCGGGATCTCCTGGCTGATCTGGCCGGGGCTCTCGCCCGCGTCGGGGGCGAAGGCGGCGACGTAGACCAGGCCGGTGACGTTGGGCAGGTCGCCCGCCTCGGTGAGGACCGCCCCGCCGTAGGAGTGGCCGACCAGCAGCACCGGGCCGTCGATCTGCCTGACCATCTTGCGGGTGCGCTCGGCGTCCTCGGCGAGGGAGGTCAGGGGGTTCTCGACGGCGTGCAGCGCGGTGTGGCCGCGTCGCTTGAGTTCGAGGATGACCTTGCTCCAGTGGGCGGCTCCGCCCCAGAAGCCGTGCACGAGGACGATCGCGGGCGTGTCAGCCATGACGTGGGCCTTTCGGTGCGGTGCTGGTGCCGTGCTGTGCCGTGCCCCCGGTTCACCGTAGGACCGGGGCACCGGCCCCGCCACCGGACCCGCCACGCCCGGACCCGTCACCGGACCCGGGGCCCGCCACCGGACCCGTCGCCGTCATCCGCCCCGGGACGGGCCCTCAGGCGCTCCTCGGGTACGCGGGCGGGGGCCCGCCCCGGGCGGTGCGCAGCAGGCTGCGGATGGGGTGCCACAGCTCGGCCGCGTCGTCGGGGGCGGTGCGCCAGACCAGGCCGTCGGGGTGGTGCAGCACGGCGGTGACCTCGTCGGGGGTGGGGGGCTCGGCGTTGCCGCGCAGATAGACGGAGCGCAGACCCAGGTTGCGCAGCCGGGTGAGGGCGCGGGCCCGGTTGCGGGCGACGACCAGGACCCGGACCCGGTCCCCGCCGTCGGGGTCGGAGGGCGGCGCCCCGGGGGCGACCGGACTGGGCAGGTTCAGGGCCACGACCACGTTCCCGTCGGGCAGTCTGCAGAAACCTCCCGCGCTCATCCGGTCACGCTCCGTAGGACACCGCGACTCCCCTTGTGAGACGTCGCGTCAACAAGAACCGTATGGACGCACCTAAACACGAGCGGCCGCCACCCCGCTAGGGGTGACGGCCGATCATGGTTTGACCTGCGGAAACGGCGCCGGGCACGCGCCCCGGAGCGGTACCGGAGGCGTTACTACCGGGTGGAGCGGTCCACCTGGACGGTGATCGTCGAGCCGTCGCGCGGCTGCTTCACGATCTTGATCCGGGTGTTGGTGTCGGGCACCTTGACGCCGGCGCCCGGGGTGGCCGCGTCCCAGTAGACGCCCTTGCGGTCGTCGAAGACCGGGACGCCCCGGTGCGACGGGATCTTCGTCGGGACGCCCGCCTTGTGGAGCGTGAGGGCGTCCGAGCGGCGGTGGGTGAAGGTCGAGTCGAACGACTGGATGCGGTTGCGCATCACCGTGCCGTCGGCCCACTTCAGCGGCGCCGGGCTGGCGTCCACCGGGAGGATCAGGCCCTCGCCCGCGTGCTGGCTGGTGTTGTTGTCCTTCTGGGAGGTGTCCCAGAGCCAGATCAGCAGACCGCGCTGGTAGCGGTAGTGCTCCACCCAGTCCGGACGCTCCGGCGCGAAGCCGAAGTTGTACGGGCCGGTGGCCAGGGTGCGGTCGTACGAGACGTACTGGCGGTTCTCCGCTATGTAGTACTGCTCGTACTCGTTGGTGAAGGACTCGCCGATGCGGGAGAAGCCCTTGGTGGTCCAGCCGCCCGCGTCGGTCTCGGCGCCGTCGGAGAAGACGGTCGCGCCGTCCGCGGTGACCTTCAGCGCGTCACCGGTGAAGCCGAGGCCGCCGGTGCCGCCGTCGGTGGCGTAGCGCAGCCGCAGGTCGACCTTCTTGCCCGCGTAGGCGTTCAGCGAGTAGACGAGCGGCTTGTAGCCGCCGGAGACGCCGCTGAGCGCGGGGCGGTCGGCGCCGTCCCGGGAGAGCGGGCCGCCGTCGGCGGTGCCGTCCAGCGCGTTCCAGTTGGCGCCGCCGTCGGTGGACACCTCGGCGTACAGGTAGTCGTAGTTCGCCTCGATGTCCCACCAGCCCTGGAGGGAGAGTTCGGCGGTGGTGCGGCCGGTGAGGTCCAGCGAGCGGGTCAGGGTGTTCTGGAGGTCGTCGCCCTGGCCGCTCCACCACTGCCGGGTGCCCTCGGCGGGCTTGGTGACGGTGGTGGTCCGGGTCTTCTTCGGCAGCTGGACGACGAGCGCCTGCGGGTTCTTGGTGTTGTACGCCGCGACGCCGAGGCGGTGCGTCGACTTGGTCGCCGCGCGGGCCAGGTCGTAGTCGAGCCAGCCGAGCTTCAGCTTGTCCCAGGCGGTCATGTCGCCGGGCAGGTCGCCGATGGACTGCTCGCCGCGGCCGAGCCAGGAGCCGCTGGACATCAGCGACCAGTAGCCGGTGGAGTTCTCGCCGCCGCCGGAGGTGTCGTACAGGTCCGGCAGACCGAGGTCGTGGCCGTACTCGTGGGCGAAGACGCCGAGGCCGCCGTTCTCCGGCTGGACCGTGTAGTCGCCGACCCAGACGCCGGTGTCGCCGATCTGGGCGCCGCCCGAGCGGTTGTCGGCCGGGCCGGTGCGGCCCGCGTCGCTGCCGTACGCGTACCAGCGGTGCGCCCAGATGGCGTTGGGGCCCTCGGCGCCGCCGCCCGCGGACTCGTCCTCGCCCGCGTGGACCAGCTGGAAGTGGTCGATGTACCCGTCGGGCTCGTTGAAGTTGCCGTCCTGGTCGAAGTCGTACCGGTCCCAGGCGTCGTAGGCGGCGAGCTGCTCCTTGATCTGCGCGTCGGTGCGCCCGGCGGCCTTCTGGTCGCGGACCCAGGCGTTGACGCCGTCGCGGACCGCGTCCCAGACGTTGACGCAGTTGGACGAGCCGCAGTAGTTGGAGCCGTAGCGGGCCTCGTTGTAGTCGACCTTGACCCAGTCGGAGACGGTGCCCTCGACGGAGTAGCGACCGGAGGACGCCTTCTCGTAGTACGTCTTCAGGGACTCCTTCTGGCGTCCCTGGGCGTCCCGGCCGGAGCCGAAGTAGAGGTCCTCGAAGTGCGCGCGGTTGTAGTCCGCCTTCCACGCCGTCGAGTTGTCCTTCGCCCGGTCGGGCTGGGCGATCTTGTTGTGCGCCGGGCCGGGCGTGCCGCCGTACTTCTTGACGGGGGGCTTGGGGCCCTCCGGGCCGTCCGGGTCGTACTGGGTGGTGTCGTCGACCTTGTCGCCGAACTCCAGCAGGATCGTGAAGATCTTGTCGGTCTTCTCGCGGCCCAGCTCCACGTACTTCTTGTCGTCGAGCTTGACGACCTTCGAGGCGCCGCGCTTCTGGACGGTCGCCTCGCCCGCGAGGACCTGCTCCAGCGCGGCCTCGCGCTGCTCGGCCTGGGCCTCGCTGTAGGGGCCTTCGAGGTCGTGGTCGACGTGCCCCTTCGCCGGGGCCGGGTCGTGCCGGTCGGCGGCCGGGGCGGGGGCGGGGGCCCCCTGGTCCGGAGCGGCCAGGGCCGGGCCGGTGTACGCGGCCGCGGCCGCGGCGAACGCCACGGCCACGGCGGCGGCCCGGAACGTCCTGCTTCTTCTGGTCACGTGACGGTGTCCTCCCCTGCGCCCCGCGTGCGCGGCCGTCGGGGGGTCCCAGGGCAGGGAGGGCCGTGCGCGGTGTGCGCGTCACAAGTGCGGTCATTGGATCGGAGTTACAGAAGAAAAGACAGATCTTGACTTGAACACTTCAAAGCACTATGCAGGGCGACGAGTCCGTTATCCGAACACCCCGTACGCCGTCCGGCCACCCCGCACTACCCGAACCCCTTGGCGGGAAAGCCCAGTTGACGGATGGATGACCCCGTGCGCCCCCTCGTGCACCGGGTGCCGTGGGCAACGTCACGCTTACCGTTCGGACCCGGGGGGCATGGAGGCGGTGGAGCCGCCCGTGCCGGTCCCCCGTACGCTGCCACCGCGTCCGGGACCGACCGTGACCCGCCCGATCCGACCCCGTACCCGATCGTCCCGAGGACTGATACGGATGCCTCGTCCGACCGCCGCACAGATCGCCTACGGAACGGCCACCGTCGTCTGCTCGACGCTCGCCATGCTGCTGCTCTCCCGGACGACCTCGGGCATCGCGGTGACGGTGATCGCCATCGCCGCGCTGGGGCTCGGCCTGCTGGTGGCCGTCACCCTCCCGCTGTCGGCGTCCCGGACGGGGGCCGCTCCCGTCCTCGCCCGGGCCGCGGACCCCACCGACCGGTCCCGCGTTCCCGGACGGTCCGCCGGACGGACGACGCCGCCCGCCGCGCCCACCGCTCCCGGTGACACCGGGACCGACGCGGTGACGGTGTCCTCGGCGTCCTCGGCGCCTTCCGCGCGGGCCGGGGCCGTACGCCGGGACGTCACCGCCACGGCCGCCGCCAGCCCGCCGGAGCGGACGACCGGGCCCTCCTGAGGGGCGGGCCCTCCGGTGGGGCCGGTGGGCGAGCCCTTCGGCGGGGCCGGTGCCGGTCAGCCAGTCGGTCGGCCGGTCAGCCGGTCGGCCGGTCAGCCAGTCGGCCGGTCAGTCGGTGCCGACCTCGACCGTCTTCGCCGCCTTGTCGTGCAGGCCCTGTTTGTACGGCTTGTCGAAGAAGCTCCAGCCACCGGCGATCGCGGTCCACACACAGGCGCAGCAGAACGCGAACGGCAGCCACAGCACGGCCGCGCGGACCAGCGAGGTCTGCAGGGACGGGGTCGCGCCGTCGGAGAGGTTGGCGACCCGCATCTTCATCAGCCGCTTGCCGACCGTCTGCCCGGTACGGGAGATCATCACCGTGTCGTAGCCGATGTAGAGGACGGCCGCGAGCAGGGAACGCCCGAAGGACTCCCCGTACTCGACGCTGTCCGGGTCCACCGAGTAGTCCCCGACGCCGAACGCCCAGGACAGCAGGCCGACCACGATCCCGACGAGGACCATGTCGATCAGCCGGGCCACGACGCGCTTGCCGCTGTCGGCGAGCGGGGGCATTCCGGCGAGGGGGTCCGCGGGGCCGCCGTAGCCGCCGGTCCCGCCTCCGGCTCCGTAGGGGTCGCCGCCGTACGGGGAGCCGCCGCCCGCCGGGGGCGGTGGTGCGCCGTACGGGCTCTGGGGACCGCCGGGGGCGCCCGGGCCGTAGGGATCGCCGGAAGCGCCGGGACCGCCCGGGCCCGGTGGGCCGCCCGGTGCGCCCGGGGTTCCCGGGGGCGGTGCTCCGGGCGGGGGTTCACCGGGGCGGGGGGCGTCGCCCGAGGGGGGGTCGTAGGGGGAACCGCCCCGGGGGGTGTCGCCCCGTGACGGGGGCTGCTTGCTGAACGGGTCGTCTTCCGGCTGTCCGGGCCCGGGCCGCGGCGGTTCGCTGCTCATGGCCCGAGTGGACCGCGAACCCCGCGCACCCGCATCCGGCACGCATCCGTCCGGGCGACCGTCCGGGGGTCGGGACGGCCGTCCGTTCGCCGTCGGGGCGCCCGTCCGTTCGCAGTCCGTTCGCCGTCGGGACGTCTGGCCCGTTCGCCGTGGGGACGGCTGGCCCGTTCGTCGTCGGGACGGTTGCCCGTTCGTCGTGGGGACGGCTGACCGTTCACCGTCCCGGCCGCCGTCCGTTCGCCGTCGGGTCGGCCGTCCGCGCACCGTCCGGACGTCCACGCACCGTCCGGGCGTCCGGCCCCGCCCGTCACCACCGGGGTCCGCCCGTCACCACCCGGGGTCCGCCCCCCTCCACCCGGGACGGGGACGGACGCCGTACCGGGACGTGCGCCGGGGAGGGCAGGATCAGCGGGCGACGAACGTCCGGGCCGCCTTGTCGTGCCAGCCCTGGCGCCACGGGCGGTCGAAGACGGCCCACAGCGCGCCGACCGCTCCGATCAGCAGCAGCCCCGGCATGGTGAACACCAGGAACCGCCGCAACGCCGCCCCGAAGGAGGGCGGTTCGTGGCCCTCGATGTCCTCGACCCGCACTCCGCACAGCCGCTTCCCCAGGGTGCGGCCCCACTTGGCGGTGGGCAGCACCTCGTACACGATCCCGGCCAGCAGCAGCACCGCGAGGACGACTCCGAGGTACACGCCCGTCGTCCCGTCCAGGAGCCACACGGTGACCGTCCGGCCGGACAGCCGCGCCGCCTCGATCTTGTCGTCGAGGTGGTCGACGGCCCGGATGCCGAGCGGCACGGCGGCGGCGCCGGTGACCAGCGCGATGACCGCCGTGTCCAGCAGCCGGGCCACCAGCCGTCGGCCGAGCCCGGCGGGCCGGGACGCGGCCTGGGCCTGGGCGGCGGCCAGGAACGGGTCGGTGACCGGGGGCTTCCACGGGATGACCGGGCCCCCCTCACCCGGGGCCCCCGGACCGCCGGGGCCGCCCGGGCCGGTGGCGGCGGGCTGCGGCGCGGACGCGGCGGGGGGCTGGGCGAGCCGGTGCACCTGCTGGGCCCAGGAGGGCTGTTCGGGCAGGGGGGCGGGGGCGGCGGGCGCCGGGACGGCGGCCCGGGCGGGCGGCTCGGGGGTCCGGGGCCCGGGAGCCCCGGGGTTCGGGGGCCGGTGCCCGGGGGCCCCGGGTTCGGGGGCGCGGGGTCCGGGGGCCGGGGCGGTGGTGGCGGCCGGGAGGGCCGGGGGCCGGGGGGCCGCCGGGTGGGGCGGGGCCCCCGCCGACGGGAAGGGCGCCGCCTCGGGGGACGTCCTCGGGGCCGGGGCGGCGGGCGCGGCCGGGGGCGTCGTCTGCTGGTGCGGGACGGGCGCCGGGGCGGTGCCCGTGCGCGGCGCGCGCGGGAAGGTGACGGTGCCCCGGTCCGCCGGAGCGGGGGCGGCCGGGTCCCCGACGCCCTGGCCCGGCGCGGCGGGGAAGGCGGACGCGGCGG
This sequence comes from Streptomyces sp. JNUCC 64, assembly GCF_054484115.1. Lineage (NCBI taxonomy): Bacteria > Bacillati > Actinomycetota > Actinomycetes > Kitasatosporales > Streptomycetaceae > Streptomyces > Streptomyces sp. JNUCC 64. The sequence goes on along the minus strand of NZ_CM137015.1, from coordinate 5,362,599 downwards.
GAACCGTCGGCGCGGTCGGCGTCGCGGGGGCGGGCGGGGCGGTGCGGGGGTCGGGCACGGACGGGTCCGGCGCCCCCCAGGACACCTTGCGCTCCTGGTCGCCGTAGCCGGGGCCCTGGTGGGCGGGACCCCGGTGGGCGGGGCCCGGTCCCCAGGAGGGCGCGGGTTCCGGGTGGGCGGCGGCCGGGGCGGACGGCTCCTCGTCGAAGAAGACCGGTCCGGTCTCCTCCACGGGCGGGGCGGAGAGGGGCGGCGGTCCGGCCGCCGGGGCGGCCGGGCCGGTGGCGACGGCCGGGGCGGCGCCGCCGACGGGTGCGGGACGGCTGGTGCCGGGCACCCAGGCGGCCCCGTTCCAGTACCGGACGTAGCCCGGGATGGAGGGGTCCGGATAGTAGCCCTCGCGGGGCGTCTCTTCGCCGGGTGCCGGGGTTGGGGCGCTCATGTCCGTCGTCCCGTATCTCTCGGTGGTGGTGGTGAGGTCCCACATCTATCAGACCCGTGCCCGCGCCCGCCCGGGTCCGGCGTGACACACCCCTTTCCGGGCAACCCGTCCGGCGCGGCGGCCCCCTGACGCGTCGACGGACGCATCCGGACGGGTGACGCCGGGCGGCGCGGGTACGCGTCCCCCACGGCACCGGACACGGCACCGGCACCGGCACCGGCACCGGTCAGCACCGCACCGGACGGGCAGGGCGCCGGGTCGGGTCCGGCAGCGCGTCGGGAGGGCCGGAAGGGAGGGTCCGGGAAAGCCGCGAAAAAACTTTCCGGAAGTCGCGTAATGCTCCCGGGCGGGCGCGCTCTCCCTCGTGACGGACCCGCTCCGGGTCCGCGTGAGAGAGGACGAGACATGCACACCGTGGTGGAACGCGAACTGGAACTGCGACTGGTCCTGTCGCCCGAGCGCAGCATCCCCGTACCGGCCCGGCTGACCTACCGGCCCGACGATCCGTTCGCCGTGCACATCGCCTTCCACATCGGCAGCGAGCACCCCGTGAACTGGACGTTCGCCCGGGAGCTGCTGATCGAGGGGGTGTTCCGGCCGTGCGGGCAGGGGGACGTGCGGGTGTGGCCGACGAAGGTGGGCGGGCGCTCGGTCGTCCTGGTGGCGCTCAGCTCCCCGGACGGGGACGCCCTGCTGGAGGCGCCCGCCGCGCCGGTGTCGGCGTGGCTGGAACGGACCCTGCGGATCGTCCCGCCGGGCAGCGAGACCGGGCGCCTCGGCCTGGACGAGGAACTCGTCGCGCTGCTCGCGCCCACCCCGGGGCGGGGGACGGACGAGCTGTGGCCGCGCGACTCCGCCGCCGGTTCGGACGAGTGCCCGGAGACCGAGTGACCGGCCGCCGTCGTCCCGGGGGCGGGACCGCCGTGACCACGACCGGGACCACCGTGACCACGGCCGGGGGCGTCGCGACCACGGCCGGGCGGGAGCGCTGGCGGTGGTGGCCGTCGGAGCGGCGGGCCGGGAGCCGTCCGTCGGCGTCCGCCCCTGCCCCGTCACCACGCCCCGCCCCCGGCCCGGTCGCCACGGACCGCCCGGGTTCCGTCACTGCGGCCCGCCCGGGTTCCGTCGCCACGACCCGTCCGGGTTCCGTCGCGACGGACCGCCCGGGTCCGGGGAAAGGGTCGGCCCGGGTGCCGTCAGAACAGCTTGCCCGGGTTGAGGATGCCCAGCGGGTCGAAGGCGTGCTTGACCGCGCGCTGCGTCTCCAGCCCGACCGGGCCGAGTTCCCGGGCCAGCCACTCCTTCTTGAGGACGCCGACCCCGTGTTCGCCGGTGATGGTGCCGCCCAGTTCCAGTCCGAGCGCCATGATCTCGTCGAAGGAGGCGCGCGCCCGCCGGGCCTCGTCCGGGTCGGCGGGGTCGAAGCAGATGACGGGGTGGGTGTTGCCGTCGCCCGCGTGGGCGCACACCCCGATGGTCACCGCGTGCCGTTCGGCGATCCGGTCGACCCCGGCGAACAGCGCGGCGAGGCGACCGCGCGGTACGCACACGTCGTCGATCATCGTGCCGCCCTTGACGGCCTCCAGGCCGTGCAGGGCCAGCCGCCGGGCCTGGAGCAGCGCCTCGGACTCGGCGCGGTCGGCGGCCGGGACCACCTCGGTGGCGCCCGCCGCCTCGCACAGCGCGCCCACGGCGGCGAGGTCGGCGGCCGGGTCGGCGGTGTCGAAGGCGGCCAGCAGCAGGGCCCCGGTCTCCTCGGGCAGTCCCATCCGGGCGAGGGAGTTGACGGCGCGGACCGTGGTGCGGTCCATGAGTTCCAGCAGCGAGGGCGTGTGACCGGCGGCCATGATCCGGCAGACCGCGTCGCACGCGGCGGCGGCGGTCGGGAACTCGGCGGCGGCCACCAGCCGTTCGGGCGGCCGGGGCACCAGTGCCAGGACCGCGCCGACGACGATGCCGAGGGTGCCCTCGGAGCCCACGAACAGCCGGGTGAGGTCGTACCCGGCGACGCCCTTGGCGGTGCGGCGTCCGGTGCGCAGCAGCCGTCCGTCGGCGAGGACCACGTCGAGGCCGAGGACGTACTCGCTGGTGACGCCGTACTTCACACAGCACAGGCCGCCCGCCCCGGTGCCGATGTTGCCGCCGATGGTGCAGCTCTCCCAGCTGGACGGGTCGGGCGGGTAGGCGAGGCCGTGGGCGGCGGCCGCGCGGTCGAGGTCGGCGGTGACGACGCCGGGTTCCACCACGGCGATCCGGTCGACGGGGCTGATCTCCAGGACGCGGTCCATCCGGACCAGGGACACCACCAGGCAGCCGTCCACGGCGTTGGCGCCGCCGGAGAGTCCGGTGCGGGCGCCCTGCGGGACGACCGGGACCCGCAGGTCGGTCGCGGTGCGCAGGACGTGCTGGACCTGTTCCACGGTGCGCGGCAGCACCACGGCGGCGGGGCTGCCCGCCGGGCAGAAGCCCGCCGTGTCGCGGGCGTAGGAGGCGGTGACGTCCGGGTCGGTGAGGACCGCGTTCGCGGGCAGTCCCTCCAGCAGTCGGGAGACCAGTGCGCTGCTCATGATCCCAGCCTCGCACCCGGGGCCATCGGTGTGAACCCGGGCGCGCTCCCGGTCGCCCGCCGGGGCGGTGTCACGGGCGCGGGCCACAGTGAGCCGCATGAAGGCCGGTACAGCCAGCACAGCGAGCGCCGCCACCGGGACCGGATGGAGCGCGATCAAGGCCCTGGAGGACCCGGGGGCCGCGCCCCCGCCGCCGCCCTCCCGCTGGCGGCGGGTCCGCCGGGCGCTGCGGGCGGCGCTCGTCGCGGGGCTGGCCGTGGCGGGCGCGGCGGCGCTGGTGCTGTGGCCGCAGCAGCGGGCGGCGGGGCCGCCGCCCGCGCCGGGCCCCGGGGCGCGGGCGCTGAGCGCGGTGGAGGGCGGGGGCACCGCCACGACCGCCGAGTTGACCGCGCTGGTCGCGGAGCGGGAACGGCATCTGAAGGCGCACCCCGGTGACGACGCCTCGTGGACGGTGCTGGCCGCCGCCCTCACCGAGCGGGGGCGGCGGACGGGCGACTCGGCGGACTTCCCCCGCGCCCGGCGGGCCCTGGACGCGGCGCTGCGGGCCCGGCCGAAGGGCAACGCCCCGGCGCTGACCGGGCTGGCGGAACTGGCGGTCGCGCGCGGCGACTTCCCGGCGGCCCGCGCGTGGGGCGGGCGGGCGGTGCGGCTGGCGCCGAAGCGGTGGTCCGGCTATCCGCCGCTGATCGACGCGCACCGGGGGCTGGGCGACTTCGCCGCCGCCGGGACGGCCCTGGACGCGCTGCGGGAGCTGCGGGCGCCCGAGGCGGCGGTGTGGCTGGTGACGGGACGGCTGTACCAGGAGCGGGGGTGGCGGGAGGACGCGACCGCGCGGCTGACCGACGCGGCGGTGGCGGCCCGGACGCCCGCCGAGGAGGCGTGGGCGCGGCAGGCGCTCGGCGAGGTCGCCGGGGACCGGGGCGAGGCGGAGGGCGCGCTGCGGCACTTCGACGCGGCGCTGCGGGCCGATCCCGGGCGGTACGAGGCGCTGGCCGGGCGGGGCCGGGCGCTGGCGGCGCTGGGCCGGGGCGGGGCGGCCGTGGCCGCGCTGCGGGAGGCGTCGGCGCGGCGGCCGGTGCCGGAGTACGCGCTGGAGCTGGGGGAGTTGCACGAGGCGCGGGGCGAACGGGACGCGGCGCGGGAGCAGTACCGGGTCGCCCGGCAGCGGCTCCGCGACCGGGCCGGGCACGGGGTGCGCGCCGAGCTGACGCGGGCCCGGCTGGAGGCGGACCACGGGGACGCGGCGGGTCGGGAGGCGGTCGTCGCGGAGCTGGAGGCGGAGTCGCGCCGGGCGGTGCGGCCCGCCCTGCTGGACGCGCTGGGGTGGACGCTGTTCCGGGACGGCGACGCGGAGGGGGCGCTGGCGCGGGTGCGGGAGGCGCAGGAGAAGGGGCCCCGGGTGGCGCTCGTCTCGTACCACCGGGGGGAGGTCGAACGGGAGTTGGGGCGGGACGCGGCGGCGCGGCGGCACCTCGGGGACGCGCTGCGCTGGAACCCCGGCTTCTCGCCGCTGTTCGCGCCCCGGGCGCGGACGGCGCTGGCCGGGCTGGGGGCTCCGGCGCCGGGCGGGCCCCTCGAAACGCACGGCCCCGCGCAGCCGTTGACCTCGCCGTCGCCGTCGTCTTCGCCGTCGGAGGCCGGTAGCTGACGACACCGGAGGCCGGTGGCTGACGGGGCGGGAGGCCGGTGGCTGACGGGGCGGGAGGCCGGTGGCTGGCAGGTCCGGGGACGGGCGGCTGACGGGGTCGTGGGCGGGTGGCTGACGGGCCGTGGGCGGGTGGCTGAGGGGCCGCGGGTGGCTGAGGGGGCGCGTCCGGGCGGCTCACAGGCGGGGGCGAGGGCGGGGCTGGCCGGGCGGACGGTGGGGCTGGCCGAACGGTGCGCGGTGGGGCCGGACGGGGGCGCTCCCGCCGCCCCGGGCTCCTCGACGGGAGTCCGGGGAACGACGGGAGCCGTGGGGGTACCCGTGGGGGGGGTGCGGGGGTGGGGGGTCAGTGGGGGCGGAGGTGAGGGTAGGGGTGGAAGTACCGGTGGGGGTGGGGGTGGTGAGGGGGACGGGGGCGTCCGGGGTGGTGGCGGGGGACGGCCGGGGTCAGAGGTTGCCCCGCTTCTCCTGTTCGCGCTCGATGGCCTCGAACAGCGCCTTGAAGTTGCCCTTGCCGAAGCCCATCGAGCCGTGGCGCTCGATGATCTCGAAGAACACCGTCGGCCGGTCCTGCACCGGCTTGGTGAAGATCTGGAGCAGATAGCCGTCCTCGTCCCGGTCCGCGAGGATCTTCAGTTCGCGGAGGGTCTCGACCGGCACCCGGGTGTCGCCGACCCACTCCCCCAGCGTGTCGTAGTACGAGTCGGGGGTGTCGAGGAACTGGACGCCCGCCGCCCGCATGGTGCGGACCGTCTCGACGATGTCGTTGGAGGCGAGGGCGATGTGCTGGACCCCGGCGCCGCCGTAGAACTCCAGGTACTCGTCGATCTGGGACTTCTTCTTCGCGACGGCGGGCTCGTTGATCGGGAACTTGACCTTGAGCGTGCCGTCGGCGACGACCTTGGACATCAGGGCGGAGTACTCGGTGGCGATGTCGTCGCCCACGAACTCCTTCATGTTGGTGAAGCCCATGACCTTGTTGTAGAACGCGACCCACTCGTTCATCCGGCCGAGTTCCACGTTGCCGACGCAGTGGTCGATGGCCTGGAAGGTCCGCTTCGCGGGCGGGGCGACGATGGGCGCGGCGGCCGTGTAACCGGGCAGGTAGGGCCCCTCGTAGCCGCGCCGCTCCACGAGGGTGTGGCGGGTGCGTCCGTAGGTGGCGATCGCCGCGAGGACGACGCTCCCGTGCTCGTCGGAGACCTCGTGCGGCTCGGTCAGGCCCCGGGCGCCGTGCTCGACGGCGTACGCGTAGGCCGCCCGGACGTCGGGCACCTCGATGGCGAGGTCCACGACCCCGTCACCGTGCTCGGCGACGTGCTCGGCGAGGAAGCGGCCCCGGTCGGAGGACGCCTTGATCACCGAGGTGAACACGAACCGGGCCGAGCCGTTCTCCAGGACGTAGGAGGCGGTCTCCCGGCTGCCGTTCTCCGGGCCCGAGTAGGCCACGAGTTTCATCCCGAACGCGGTCGAGTAGTAGTGGGCGGCCTGTTTGGCGTTGCCCACGGCGAAGACGACCGCGTCCATGCCCTTCACGGGGAAGGGGTCGGCGCCCCGCGCGGTGGTGGGGGCGGGGTTCAGGTGCGCAGAAGTAGCTGCCATGTCCGCAGGCTCCCGCCGTTCCACAAGGTGCGCAATAGTTTGCGTTTTTAGTGGGCATTCTGCTTAGGCAGAAGCCAGTCAGACCGGCCTTTCTGTACAAGATGACCATGTGGGAGGTCTCATGGCGATCGATCATCTGGACGGTCGGCTGATCGTGCTGCTGGCCCGTGAACCCCGGATCGGGGTGCTGGAGATGTCCCGCCGCCTCGGGGTGGCCCGGGGCACGGTGCAGGCCCGGCTGGACCGGCTCCAGGCGAAGGGCGTCATCCGGGGGTTCGGCCCCCAGGTCGACCCGGCGGCGCTCGGCTACCCGGTGACCGCGTTCGCGACCCTCCAGATCCGGCAGGGGCAGGGGGCGGACGTCCGGGCGCACCTGGCGACCGTCCCGGAGGTCCTGGAACTGCACACCACCACCGGCAGCGGGGACATGCTGTGCCGACTGGTGGCCCGCTCGAACGCGGACCTCCAGCGGGTCATCGACCGGGTGGTGGGCATCGACGGGATCGACCGGGCCGCCACGGCGATCGTGATGGAGAACCCGGTACCGCTGCGGATCATCCCCCTGGTGGAGCAGGCGTCCCAGGAGTGACCGCACCGGACCCGGGAGGGACCGGAGACGCACGCAAAGAATTCTTTGCACAAAAGCTTTGCATCGAACTCTTTGCAAGGCTATCTTTGGACGCATGGACGAGAAGACGCCCCGGGAGCGCATCCCCGACGAGGTCGCCACCGACGAGACCGCCGTCGAACGCGGGCTGCGCCGGCTCGACGCCCGGACGCTGCGCGGTCTCGCGCATCCGCTGCGCATGGAGATGCTGAGCGCGCTGCGCCGGGGCGGTCCCGCGACGGCCTCCCAACTGGCCGCCCGGCTGGGCGAGTCGAGCGGGGCCACCAGCTACCACCTGCGCCAGCTCGCCGCGTACGGCTTCGTGGCGGACGCGCCGGACCGGGGCAAGGGACGCGAACGCTGGTGGCAGGCGGTGGACGAGGGCATCGACTTCGGACACGAGCTGATGTTCGACGCCGACCCGGAGACCAAGGGCGCGGTGGACGTCTTCCTGCACGAGCTGGCCAACACCCACGCCCGTGAACTGTCCACCTGGGTCGCCACCCGGGAGGAGTGGCAGGCGGAGTGGGCGGGCGCCACCGACATGAGCGACTTCACGCTACGGCTGACGCCCGAGCTGAGCCGGGAGCTGTCCCGGCGGATGCACGAACTCGTGGGCAGCTACCAAGGGTTGGCGGACGAGGACACCACGGTCGACGGCGCCCCGACCGCGCGCTTCCGGATACACCTCCACGCCTTCCCCCAGCGGGAGAGCTGATCCCGGGCGCCGCGATCCGGCAGCCCGAACACCGAACCCCGAACCCGAACCGCGAGCTCCGGGAGGAGACCGTCATGCACGCCGACATCCATCTGATGATGCATCACCAGCGCGCCGCCGAACTGTGGCGGGAGGCCGCTCCCCGACGGGCGTCCGCGCCCCGGGGGCCGGACCTGCGGACCCGGCTGGGCTGGGCCCTGGTCGAGGTGGGACTGCGGCTCGCCACCGCGCCCCGGCGACTGGGGCACAGCATGTGACCCGGCGCCGGGCCCGGCGCCCGGCAGTGGCTGGTGGCTCAGCGGCCCACGACCTGGCGACCTGGCGACCTGGCGACCTGGCGACCTGGCGACCTGGCGACCTGGGTCCGAACGGCCGGGACCCCTCGGCGAAACGGGGCCTCAGCAGCTGGGGACCTCGCCGCCCTTCTCCAGCGCCTTCAGGGAGTTCACCGCGCCCTTGAGGTCGGTGACCGGGATCAGTCGCAGCCCCTTGGGGAGGTCGGTCCGGGCGTCCCCGCACTCGGCCTTCGGGACGAGGAAGACCGTCGCGCCGTCGCGCCGGGCGGCCTGGGTCTTCAGCGAGACCCCGCCGACGGGCCCGACCTCGCCGTCCGGGGTGATCGTGCCGGTGCCCGCGACGGTCCGGCCGCCCGTGAGATCGCCGCCGCTCCCGTCACCGTCCAGCTTGTCGATCACGCCGAGCGAGAAGAAGAGGCCCGCGCTCGGTCCGCCCACGTCCTCCAGCCGCAGGGTGACCTCGACGTCCTTCGCGCTCTCCCCCAGATAGTTCAGCGCCGCCCGTACCGCCGTGGTCTGGGACTTCTCCATCTCCTGGGTGTTGTGCCGTTCGATCTCCCGGGTCGACTCCCCGTCCGGGTACACCGCGTCGCGCGGCATCACGGCCCGGTCCTCGCGGAACCAGCTGTCCCAGACCGTGCCGAAGCGCACCTCGGTGCCCGGGCCCGTCGCCTCGATCGTCGTCATCCGCAGCTGGCCCTCGGTCGCCCGGACCGGAGCGCCCTCGATGCTGATGACGGGCGTGCCGTCGTTCTTGCCGAGGACGTCCGCCGTGAGACCGGGCTGGGCGATGACGAACGGCAGCGGGGCGAAGAGCGCGGTGGCCACCAGGGCGACGACCGGGACCGCGCAGACGGCGGTGGCCTGAAGACGTGTGAGGCGTGAGAGCACCCTGCAACCTTACGGGCACGGGGTGCTCCCCCGGCGTCCCGGCGCCGTCAGCGCAGGGCGTCGGCCACCTCCCGGGCGGCGTCCACCACCCTCGGGCCGACCCGCTCCGGCACGGAGTCGGACAGCATGACGACGCCGACGCTGCCCTCGACCCCGGTCACCCCCAGCAGCGGAGCCGCCGCCCCGCTCGCCCCGGCCTCCAGCTCGCCGTGGGTGAGGGTGTAGCCGGGGTGGTCCAGCGGCCCCTGGCGGGCCGTGAGGATGGCCTTGCCCGCGGCCCCCCGGTCCAGCGGGTGCCGGAACCCGGTGCGGTAGGCGACGTGGTAGTCCGTCCAGGTCGGTTCGACCACCGCCACGGCGAGGGCCTCGGCGCCGTCGACCAGGGTGAGGTGGGCGGTGGCCCCTATGTCCTCGGCGAGGGCGCGCAGCGCGGGCAGCGCCGCCTCCCTGACGAGGGGGTGCACCTGGCGGCCCAGGCGCAGTACGCCGAGGCCCACCCGGGCCCGGCCGCCGAGGTCACGTCGGACCAGGGCGTGCTGTTCCAGGGTGGCGAGCAGCCGGTACACGACCGTGCGGTTCACCCCGAGCTTGGTGGACAGCTCCGTCACGGTCAGCCCGTGATCGGTGTCGGCGAGCAGTTTGAGGACGCGTAGTCCCCGGTCGAGCGTCTGAGAAGTCTCCGCGGTCACGACGCCCACTCCTTCGGTGATGAGGGGTCGCGGCGTCCTCCGTCGACGAGCGCCGCCCGTCCCGGGGCGATGCGTGGTGGAGGTTGCCGGCAGCCATGGCGACCCGGGGCCCGGGCGAAGCCCAGCGGCACACCGGCTGCGCTCCGCGGCGGCGCTGCCACGGGGCGTGTGCGTTGCGGGGACACTAGCGACCCGGTCCGCTGAGCGGAAGGCTCCGTCCAGAATCCGGTCCCCGACTGGCGGGTAGCGTCCGGTTGTTACCGGTTCGCCCGGTGGTTCGATACCGCTCCGACGCGATTCCGGCCGTCGTGGGACGGCGGGGGCGGCCGGTCCGGCGGGGGCGGGCACGACGGATGTCCCCTGGTGCCAGCGGTGCTGATGGGGTGCGGCTGGCCTGAGTGACCAGGGAGATCATCTGGTCGGGAGTGGCTGTGTACTCGGGAGTGACGGCGCACCGGCCCACGGGACGCGTGGAACTCCAGGGACGCACGGAACCCTGGGGGCGAGCGGGCCCCTGGGGGCGAGCGGGCCCCTGGGGGCGAGCGGAACCCTGGGGGCGAGCGGAACCCTGGGGGCGAGCGGAACCCTGGGGGCGAGCGGAACCCTGGGGGCGAGCGGAACCCCAGGGATGCACGGAAGAACCCCAGGGGCGGGAACCCCAGGGGCGTGCGGAACCCCGGGGAAGCACGGAACCCCGGGGGCGGGTGGGCCCCCGGGGTTCCCGGGACGCTACGGAACGCGGAACGCGGGCGGAACGCGCGGGTGGGACGCGGGACGGACGCGGGCGGGCGTCACCGCATCCGGGTGGCCCACTCCCGCACCTTGTCGACGCGCTGGCGGAGCTGGCCCGCCGTGGCCTCCGCGCTGGGCGGCCCGCCGCAGACCCGCCGCAGCTCGGTGTGGATCACCCCGTGCGGCTTGCCGCTCTGGTGCGAGTACGCGCCGACCAGGGTGTTGAGCTGGCGGCGCAGCTCCAGCAGCTCCTTGTGGGAGACCACCGGCCGCCGCTCGGCGGGCAGTTCCAGCAGATCGGCCTCGGTGTCGGGCTTCTTGCGGGAGTGCGCGATCTGCCGCGCCTGGCGCTTCTGGAGGAGCATCTGCACCTGGTCGGGCTCCAGCAGGCCCGGGATGCCCAGGTAGTCCTGCTCCTCCTCACTGCCGGGATGCGCCTGCATCCCGAACTCGGCGCCGTCGTAGAGGACCCGGTCGAAGACGGCGTCGGACTCCAGCGCCTCGAACGGCAGGCTGTCCTGTTCCCCGGTGTCCTCGTCCTGCTCCCGGTTCGCCTCCTCCATCTCCTTCTCGGACTCGGCGTACGGGTCCTCCTCGCCCTCCTTCTTCGGCTTGTCGAGGACGTGGTCCCGTTCCACCTCCATCTCGTTGGCGAAACCGAGCAGGTCCGGGACGGTCGGCAGGAACACCGACGCGGTCTCGCCCCGGCGCCGGGAGCGCACGAAGCGGCCGACGGCCTGGGCGAAGAACAGCGGGGTGGAGATCGTCGTCGCGTAGACGCCGACGGCCAGCCGGGGGACGTCCACGCCCTCCGACACCATCCGCACCGCGACCATCCAGCGGTCGTCGTTGTGGCTGAACTCGTCGATCCGGTCCGAGGCGCCCGAGTCGTCCGAGAGGACCAGGGTGGCCTTGTCGCCGGTGATCTCCCGGATCAGCTTGGCGTAGGCGCGGGCCGAGTCCTGGTCGGAGGCGATCACCAGACCGCCCGCGTCGGGGATGCCCTTGCGGACCTCGTTCAGCCGGCGGTCGGCGGCCCGCAGCACGTTCGGCATCCAGTCGCCGCGCGGATCGAGCGCGGTGCGCCACGCCTGCGAGACCGCGTCCTTGGTCATCGGCTCGCCGAGCCGGGCGGCGATCTCGTCCCCGGCCTTGGTGCGCCAGCGCATGTTGCCGCTGTAGGAGAGGAAGATGACCGGCCGCACGACGCCGTCCCCGAGCGCGCTGCCGTATCCGTACGTGTAGTCGGCGGAGGAGCGGCGGATGCCGTCGTTGCCCTCCTCGTAGGTGACGAACGGGATGGGGTTGGTGTCCGAGCGGAACGGCGTCCCGGTGAGCGCGAGGCGACGGGTCGCGGGCTCGAACGCCTCCAGGCACGCCTCGCCCCAGGACTTGGAGTCGCCCGCGTGGTGGATCTCGTCCAGGATGACCAGCGTCTTGCGCTGCTCGACGCGGTTGCGGTGCAGCATCGGCCGGACGCCGACGCCCGCGTAGGTCACGGCCACGCCGTGGTACTCGCGGCTGAGCGGACCGGCGCTGTACTCGGGGTCGAGCTTGATCCCGATCCGGGCGGCGGCCTCCGCCCACTGCTTCTTCAGGTGCTCGGTGGGCGCGACCACGGTGATCTGCTGGACCACGTGGTGGTGGAGCAGCCAGGAGGCGAGGGTGAGCGCGAAGGTGGTCTTCCCCGCGCCGGGGGTCGCGACCGCGAGGAAGTCCCGCGGCTGTTCCTGGACGTACTTCTCCATCGCCCCTTGCTGCCAGGCTCGCAGCTTGCTGGCGGTTCCCCAGGGGGCACGGTTGGGGAACGCGGGCGACAGGTGATGGGAGTGGGCGGCGGTGGTAGTCACGGTCTCCGGTTCGACGGTGGTCCGGGTGGCGGCGGGCCTGCTGACCCGCCCGCACGGGTATGACAACCGGGCCACCCTACCGGGGGCCGACGCCCGGTCCGGGCGGGACGGGGTCACCCCCACGGGGGTGAGACCCGCTTCACATCACGCGCCGGAACCACCCCTGACACGGCCCGTGCACGGCCTGCGCACGGCCCGGACCCGACGCCCGTCCAGCCCGTGCGCGGCCCCGCGCCCAGCCTCGCGCGGGGCCCGCGCGCGACCCCGTCCGGCTCCGGACGGCCGGTCGTCCGGAAAGCGACGGGAGAGCCGGTCCGGAAGCGTCAGCGGGGTTCCACGGGCCGTACCCGGGTGGCCACCCACACCCCCACCAGGGCCACCACCGCCATCGGTACGAACACCACCACGAAGGCCCCGGTCTGCGCCGCGCCCTGGCCCGCCGCGGCGGACGCCCCGTGCCCGGCGCCCACCGCGCCGCCGCCCAGCGCGGCGAACGCCGCCCCGCCCAGCGCGAGCAGCATCACGTTCGACAGCCCGTCCGAGATCTGGAGCGCCGCCGAGTTGCTCCCGGTCTCCCGGGGCGCCGACAGCTCCAGCAGCAGCACGCTGGTGGACGAGATCACCAGTCCCATCCCGAAGCACCCGAACGCCCAGGCGACCGCGATGATCCACACCGGCACCGCCGGGACCAGCACCGTCGGCGCGGTCGCGATGGCCGCCGCCACCAGCACCATCCCGAAGGCCATCAGCCGCTGGCGGTGGGAGGCCGACCGGCCCCGCGACTGCACGAAGCTGCCGAGCGCCCAGGTCGCCCCGCCCACCGCCAGGGACAGCCCCGCCATGGTCGGCGACAGTCCGCGCTGGGTCACCAGCATCAGCGGGACGAAGGACTCCGCCGCGATGAACGACCCCGCCGCCACCCCGCGCAGCAGCACCACCGAGGGCAGTCCCCGCGCGGCCCGGTACGTGCCGCGCGGCAGCAGGCCCAGCACCGCCGGGACGAGCAGGGCGAAGCCGAGCGCGGCCGGGAGCAGCGAGAGCCAGCGCAGGTCCTGGGCCGCGTACTGGAGCAGACCGGCCCCGGCCGAGATCATGAACGCCAGCCGGATCCGCCGCCCCTTGGGCTCCCCGGCCCCGGAACCCCGACCGCCCTCGCCCCGGCCGTCCCCGACCTGACTGTCGCCGACCTGCCTGTCCTCGACCTGGCCGTCCTCACCCCGGACCTCGTCGGACCGGACCTCGGCGGACCGGTCGCCGTCCCGGTCGTCGGCGGGCGGCGGGCCCGACGCCCGCTCGCGTATCCGCGGCAGCGCGAGCGCCAGCGGTATCAGGACCAGTACCGGGATGCCCAGGAACACCCAGCGCCAGCCCAGCTGCTCGGTGACCGTCCCGGCCGCCAGCGGCCCCACCACGGAGGGGATCACCCAGCTCGCCGCGAACGCCGCCATGATCGCCGGACGGAGCCGTTCCGGATACGCCCGGCTCACCACCACGTACAGGGCGACGATCACCAGTCCGCCGCCGAACCCCTGCACGGCCCGGCCGAGGATGAACGGCCACATCGACTGGGCCGTCCCCGAGAGCGCCAGCCCCGCCCCGAAGGCGAGGATCCCGGAGGTCAGCGGGCCGAGCGGGCCCCGCCGGTCCGCCCACTGGCCGGACAGCACCATGCCGAACAGGCTGGTGGTGAAGTAGCCGGAGAAGGCGAACGCGTAGAGCGAGACGCCGTCCAGTTCCCGGGCCGCCACCGGCATGGCCGTGCCCACCGCCGTCGCCTCGAAGGCGATCAGCAGCACCACCGAGACGATGCCGACGCTCAACGCCCGGTACGACCGCCCGAGCACCCCGTCCCCGTCCCGGACCGCGTCCCCCTTCCCGGCCCCGGGACCGACGCCGGGGCCGACCCCAGGACCGGCGCTCCCGTCCGGGACGGTGGCCGTTCCCGGCACGGCGGCCGTCCCGGACGGGGCGGCGGTCCCGGACCGGGGGCTCACCACATCGGTGCCGGAGCCGTCGGGCGCTGTCGTGTGATCACTGGGGTCGAAGGGACTCATGACAGCCAACGTAAGAGGTGAACCGGGGTGGTGGCCATTGCCGGGGGACAGGGATCGCCTCGGTCCTTGGTCGTACGACCCCGCCGGGACGTCCCTCCGCCCGGACGCCTCCGCCCCGGACGTCCCTCGCCCCGGGTCGGGCACCCCCGACCCCGGCCGTCCGGGCCGTGGCACGGACCCGGCGTCCCGAGCCACAGCCCCGGCTCGGCGTCCGGACCACACCCCAGGGCTCCGAGGGCTTCCGGACCATGACGCGGGCCGCGGGTCCGAGCCGTGGCAGGTGCTCAGGGGACGTCCGGACCGTGCGCGCTGTTACAGTGCTGATGTACCGCACCTCATGGCGGCCTCCCCGTTCGTTCCTTCACGGAGGCATCGTCGTGCCCGTTCATCCCGTTGTGCGTACCTTCCACCGCGAGGACCGCGATCAGCTCACCGATCTGGTCAACGCCCATGTCGCCGCCGTCGTCCCCGGAGCCGGGGTCTCGGTCAACACCGTCCTCAGCAGCCTCGAACGCCAGCCCGGCGAGTTCGTGCTCGACCCCTGGGTCGCCGAGCGGGTGACCCTCGTCGCCGAACACCGGCACCGCGTCGTCGGCGCCGCGCACCTGCTGCGCTACCGCGACGACCGGGAGGTCGGCGAGGACTACCGGGGCACCGGCCACCTCCAGTGGTTCATCCACCTCCCCGCTGACCCTGACGCCCCCTCCGACCGGTCCGGCGGCGAGGAGTCCGGTGCCGAGGGGGCCGCCGCCGGGCCGCACGGCGACCCGGTGGCCGACACCCTGATGTCCGCGTGCCTCGCCCAGCTCGCCCGCTGGCGGGTCCGGGCCCGGTACGCCGACGGGCAGCTGCCCTCCCCCGGGGTCTACGGGGTGCCCGCGCCCTGGCCGCACGTCCGCGCGACGCTGGAGCGCGCGGGCTTCGTCCACACCGGGGACACCGAGGTCCTGCTGCTGGCCACCGTCGCCGGTCTGCCGGACCCCGACCGGCCCGCGCCGCTCCCCGGACTCACCTCGCACCGGGTCCTCGGACCGCTCGGCACCCGGCTGACCGCCCGGATCGACGGGACGGACGTGGCGTACGTGGAACTGGACACCTCGCTCGACCGGCCCGAACGGCACGCCCGGCCCGGCGGCACCGCCGACCTCGCCGACTTCGCCCTGCCGGACGACGCGCACCCGGACCTCTTCCCCTGGCTCCTCGGCCGGGCCCGCGCCTGGCTGACCCTCTGCGGGATCGACCGGGTCCTCGCCTACGCCGCGCCGGACGAGACGGAGGACCTGGCGCTGCTCGCGGCCGGGGGCTTCCACGAGCTGACCCGGACGGCACGGGGCTGGGAGCACCGCCCGTCCTGATCTGCGGAAAGCGGACGGGGCCCC
Source organism: Streptomyces sp. JNUCC 64 (assembly GCF_054484115.1). Taxonomy (NCBI): domain Bacteria; kingdom Bacillati; phylum Actinomycetota; class Actinomycetes; order Kitasatosporales; family Streptomycetaceae; genus Streptomyces; species Streptomyces sp. JNUCC 64. Next base: position 5,347,127 of record NZ_CM137015.1, on the reverse strand, counting down.
GCGCGACGCGGGGCCCCGCCTCGGATCGCTCCGGCACGCCCCGGATCACTACGGCGCGCCCCGGACCGTTCCCGCACGCCCCCCGCACCCCGGCGCGGTCGGCGCCGGGGTGCGGGGGGCGGCTGAGCTCGGGGCGATGGCGTCAGGGGTTGTAGAACTTCACCTCCGGGTTGCGGGGGCTGGGCCCGTCGAGGACGGGACGGTCGGCGCCGCGCAGGTGCCGGTCGAAGTAGGCGGCCACATAGGTACGGGTGATCTTGAGCATCCGGTCGGCGCCGAAGGGCTCGCGGTCGGGCAGCCCGTAGTGCTCGGAGAGGACCGGGGTGTCCGAGAAGCTGCCGTGGTTGGCACCGACGACGGTGATCCAGCGCTTCCAGCCGCCCAGCTTCGGCCAGGTCTCGTCCCAGCTGCGGTCGAGGCCGCCGGGCCGGTGGTACTCGTCGTCGGCGCCGAGCATCACGAACGGCCTGCCGTTCAGCCCCCGGGCGGGCAGGTCCTCCCAGAAGGCGCCGTCCATGTTGAGCCCCGCGCGGACCCGCTTGTCGCCCACCATCGCGGAGGCGGCCGCCGCGCCGCCTATGGAGTGGCCCGCCATGCCGATCCGCTTCTTGTCGATCGACTTGGCCTGCTTCCAGACCGGCTTGGCGGCCGTGAGGCGGTCGAGGAGGAAGGACACGTCCTTCGCCCGGGTCTGGGTGACCAGGGCGATCGGGACGCCGTTCTCGTCGACGGCCGTGCAGGAGGCGCAGGTCAGGGTGCGCCCGTCGGGCATGGAGACGCCGTACGACTCATAGGCGTGGTCCACGGAGGCCACCACGTAGCCCCGGCTCGCCAGGTCCTCCGCGAGGTTGGTCTGGGTGAAGCGGGAGGCGCCGAAGCCCGGCGACAGCACGACCAGCGGGTGCTTCCCCTTCGCCACCGGGACGTCGACCTTGCTGTGGGTCCGCATCCGGCTCATCTGCTTCGCCGGGGTGTCGTCGGTGCCGTCCGACATCCCGAAGCCCTTCAGCATCAGCCGGGCTTCCTTCAGCGTGGAGTACCGCGCGGGGGCGCCCTTGGCCTTGCGGGACGCCGGATAGTGCATCGTGACCATCAGCTCCCGCCCGTCGGCGGTGGGCACCCAGGGGTCGGTGCGCGCACGGTCGACGAGGTGCAGGACCGTGCTCCCCACCCCGTACTTACCGGTGGGCTTGGGGAGTTGAAGAGCGCTGGCGGGGGCCGCGGGGGCCGCCGCGCGGGGCTTCGACGACTCCTGGGCGACGGCCGTGCCCGCCAGGCCCAGGGGCGCGGCGAGGGACATCGCGAGGGCGGCGGCGGTGGCCGCCCGGCTCATTCGGATCATGGGGCCACGGTAGGGGCGGCGGCCGGAGCCCGCCATCACCCTGCGGTAGCGGATCGACCCCGAGACGACTCCCACCCCAGCCCGATGGACGGTCACCCTGAAGTATCGCCCCCACCCCGAAACGTCCCTGTGGCCAAAGGTGTTCGCCCCCTACGTCTTCCGACCCGCTACCGACGGCCTTCCGGCGCCCCTCTCCCTCCCCACGGGCCCCTCCGACCGGCCTCAGACGACCACGCGGCCCCACTCCTCCGTCTCCCCCGTCTCCCCGTCTCCCCGTCTCCCCGTCGGGAGTTGGGCCGCCTGCCCCTCCCCTCTCCCCTCTCCCCTCAACCACCGTCGTCTTCCAGCCACTCCAGCAGCTCCCCCGCGCCCCGGCGCACGGCGTCCTCGGGGTCCGTGAGCCGCTCGCGGACCGCCGCGAGGTACCGGGCGGGGCAGGGGACGGCGGACGGGACGGGCTCCGGGCCGGAGTCCCGGGCGGGGTGGTCCGGGCCGGAGTCCCGGGCGGGGTGGTCCGGGCCGGAGTCCGGGGCGGGGTCCGGCGCACCGTCCCCTCCGGCGAACGCGTCGTGGATCCCGGTCCGCAGCCATTCGGCGTCCTCGTCGTCGGCCCCGGCGACCGCCCGGGCCAGGAGTCCGACGGCGGCCGCCGTCCCCACCCGGGCCAGCGCCTCCGCCGTGCGGCGGATCACCGCCGTGTCACCGGCGTCCAGCAGCAGCCCCGCCAGCGCCCCGTCCGCCGTGGGCACCCCGGCGAAGGGGGCGAGGGCCCGTCCGGCACGGGCCCTCAGCGCCCACGAAGGGGACGCGGCCCCGGTCAGGGCCCGCCTCGGCACACCACGCGTCGTCCCGGTCACCGACGGACCGTCTCACACCCACGGTCACCGGGGCGGGGGCGGACACCCCTCGTTCCCGTGGTGTCCAAGGGGCCTTTGTGAACGGGGCATTGCGGTCCCGTGGCGTGACGCGATCACATCTTGAGCGGGGCCCGCCCCGCCTCGTACGGTGAGGGAGTCAACAGCACACGGCCGTGTGCCCGAGTGGTTTAGGGACTCGCCTGCAAAGCGAGTTACGTGGGTTCGATTCCCGCCACGGCCTCCATCCGCCCGAGCGGGCGGCACGACGGCACGGACCCACCTACCCGGGTCCGTGCCGTCGCCGTTCCCGTACCCGCTTCGCGTTCCCACCCGTAGCCACCGGCATCGCGTTCCCGTGCGGGTGCCGCCCGTTCCCGGTCCCGTCCCGGTCGGCCGGACGGGGACGGGCGTCGCGCGCCGCCCGTCGGACCGGGTCGAAAACCGATCGCCCGGCGCCCGGACGCGCTGGCACGCTGCCGCCATGGACCACAGTGACCGCGCCGAGGCGCTGCTCATCGGAGGACGGGCCGGGGTCGGCAAGACGACCGTGGGGTGGGAGGTGTCGGCGCTGTTGCGCAGCGCGGCCGTCGCCCACGTCGTCGTCGACGGGGACTTCATGGCGCAGGCGCACCCGGCCCCGGAGGGCGACCCGCGCCGTTCGGAACTCGCCGAGGCCAATCTGACCGCCGTGTGGGCCAACTTCGCCCGGCGCGGCTACCACCGGCTGGTGTACACCAACACCGTCAGCGTGCTGCCCGGGTCCACCGGCATGTTCCGGCGGGCCCTGGGCCCGGGGACGCGGATCGTCCGGGTCCTCCTCACCGCCTCCGACGCCACCGTCCACGAACGGCTGACGCGCCGGGAGATCGGCTCGGAGCTGGAACGGGAACTCGCGAACAGCGCCCGCAAGGCACGTCTCCTGGAAGGGGGTTCCGATCCGGACACGGTACGGGTGGCGACGGACGGGAGGACCGTCGCCGACATCGCGAGGGAGGTCGTGGCCGCCACCGGCTGGTCCGGAACCCGGGACCGGCCGCCCCGGCCGTGACGGCCCCGCCGTGACGGCCCCCGGCACGCTCCCCCGCGCGGGGCCGGTGGCGGAACGCCCGTGGTCGGTGGCCAGCCAGACGCCCAGCCCCGGCGCCCACGGCCGGCACCGGCCCGGTGGCACCCATGACCGGCACCGGACCAGGTACGCGGCCCCGCACCGCCGCCCGGCCCGCCGAGACCCACCGTCCGGCCCGCCGAGACCCACGGCCCGGCATCAGTGGACCGCGCCCCGGCGCCGGCGGGTCCGGCCCGGCCCGGCCCCGGAGCGCGGCCCGACGGCGGTACGTGTCCGGCGACGGCACGCGGCGGAGTGGAGCGGGGCGGACGACGGCGTCCGGCCCGGCTCCGTGCCGGGCGGAGCGCCCCCGGCGGCAGTGGGCGTCCGGCCCGGCTACCCCCATGCCCCGACCGGGGTCCGGGGCCCGGACGACCGGTGGAGGGCCGCGCCCCGGCCCGTCCGGTACGGCGTCCGGCGCCGGGACGGATCCGTCCAGACGGTGACCGGGGAACGGGCGGACACCGGGTCGGTGGCCTTCAGGACGGCGCGGACCGCGTCGGAGAGCAGGCTCCGGGCGGGCGTGGTGAGACGGCGGTCCTCCGCCTCGTCCAGGTACCGGGCCCGGTGGCACAGCCAGGTGGTGAACGCCAGGGTCGAGACGTCCGCGCTGAGGGGCAGCGGTCCGGGGTCGTGCCAGTGCCAGGAGAGGACCTCGCCGGTCGGACCGTCCACCACCACGTCCGTGTCCGGCGTGAGGTGGCCGATCGGGACGAGACGGGCCGCGCCCGGGGGCAGGCCGTCCGGGTCGCCGGTGACCGGATGGACCCGGCCGTGGTGGTCGGCGAGGGTGCGCAGCGGCTGCCGGGCCGAGACGTAGGGGCCCTCCCGCTCGGGGAGTCCGATGTCCCCGAGGAAGCGGCGGGTGGGCTCGTGGGTGAGCGCGGCGGGCAGGTCCGCGTCCTCGCAGCGGGCGACCGCCCCGGCGCCGAACTCGTCGGCCAGCAGCCGTCCCGGCAGGTCCAGCCGGAGGTGCAGACCGGGCGCGGGGACCCGGGCCAGCGGGCGTATCAGGGCCGCGATCCGCCAGAACACCGGGACCGGGGCGCCGTCCAGGCCCTCGCGGAACAGGGCGAGGAGGCCGTCCCGGCTCTCGGCCGCGGCGGACGGTCCGTAGCGGGCGCCCTCCCGGCCGCCGGGCGTCCCGTACGGGTCCGGGGGCTCCGCCGCCTCGCGCACCGCCCGTTCGAAGCGGAGCAGGGTGGGGAGGTCGGGGGCGAGCGGCTCGGCGGGGGCCGGGTCCCGGACGCCGTACCGGACGGTCCCCGAACGGAACGGATCAGGGCGGACGGGGCGCGGAGCCAGGTACGGAACGCCGGTGGCACCGTCCAGGACGACGAGGAACCCCGGTCCGTGCTCGCGGAGTTCACCGATGACGACGAGCGGTGCGTCCCCGGCTCCCGGCGGACGCCCCTCCTCCCCCGCCGGGTGCCACGGCGCCACCCGTTCCCCGCGCGGGTGCCCCGCTTCCGCCGGGGCTCCCCCGGCCGCCGGGACGGCCCCGGCCGTCGCGTCGGGTGGCGGCCCGGGCCACGCGGGGACGGCGCGCGGCGGGCCGAAGGTGAACAAGTGCCCCCGCCCCCGGGGCAGTCCGTCCCGGAGGAGGTGGCGCCGGGTGGCCCGGTGGGTGAGGGAGGGCGGCAGCTCCGTCCCGGTGAACCTGAGCGTCTCGGTCGTGGCCATGGAACCCCCCGTGGCGTGTCGACGAACGGCCGGGCCCACGGCGGCGGTCGCCCGGCCGTGACCCATCGCCTTCGACGGTACGCGCCACCACTGACAGCCACCCCCGACGAGGACGGTGGCGGGGACGGCGGCCCCCCGTCCCAGCGGACGGTGAGGGTCCGTCAGCCCGTCGGGCTGGTGACCACCGCGGCCTGGGGGCGGATCGGTAGCCGGGCCACCGGGCGGCCGGTCGCCGCGCGGACGGCGGAGGCGATGGCGGCGGGGCTGGTGACCACCGGCACCGCGCTGACGGCCTTCGCGCCGAACGGGGCGACGACGTCCCGTTCCTCGATCAGGCTGACGATCCGGATGTCCGGGGCGTCGAGGGCGGTGGGCAGGACGTACCCGGTGAGGTCGGGGTGGCGGACCAGGCCCCGGGGGGTGCGCAGGTTCTCGGTGAGGGCGGCGCCGAGGCCCTGGGTGACCCCGGCCTCGATGCGGGCCCTGAGCTGCGCCGGGTTGAGGACGCGGCCCACGTCCTGGGCGACCGCGAGTTCCACGACCCGGATGGAGCCGAGTTCGACGTCCACGTCGACGACGGCGCGGATCGCGCAGAACGCGAGGCCCACGAAGGCGTCGCCCTGGCCGTGCTCGTCGAGGGGTTCGGTGGGGTGCGGGCGGCACTGGGCGGTGGCCCACAGCTCCTTGCCGTCGAGGGCCTCGGTGACGGTGGTGGACAGCACCCCGTCATAGGAGGTGATCTTCCCGTCGGCGATCTGGAGGAGTTCGGTGGACATCCCGAACTTGTGGGCCAGCGGCTGGAGGAGCTGGGTGCGGACCATCTTGGCGGCCCGTTCCACGGCGCCGCCGGAGACCCAGGTGTGCCGTCCCCGGCAGGCCGCTCCGGCGGGCGGCTGGTCGGTGTCGACGGGGGCGATGTGCACCTCGTCGACGCCCAGGACCTCCTGGACGATCTGCCGGGCGAGGGTGCTGAAGCCCTGGCCGGTCTCGACGGCGGCGCAGATGACGGTGGCGGCGCCGTCCTGGACCTTGACGGTGGCGGTGGAGACCTCGTCGGTGCCCTCGGCGCCGAGCATGTGGACCATGCCGAGGCCGTAGCCGACGCCCCGGCGGACCGCGGAGGGGTCCCCGGCGCCCTCCGGGCCGCCGGGCAGCAGCCACTCGTCCTCGGGGGTGTCCATGGGCAGCGGCGGCAGCGGGGCCTCGCGGACGGCGGTGAGGAGTTCGGCGACGGGGGCCGGGCAGGTGACGGTCTGCCCGGTGGGCAGGACGTCCCCGGTGGCGAGGACGTTGCGCATCCGTACCTCGGCCGGGTCGGCGCCGAGCTTGCGGGCCAGCTTGTCCATCTGGGCCTCGTAGGCGGCGCACACCTGGAGGGCGCCCTCGCCGCGCACGTGCCCGGAGGGCGGGTTGTTGGTGCGCACCGCCCAGCCCTCGACGAACGCGTTGGGCACCACGTAGGGGCCGCACGCGAAGGAGACGGCGGCGGCCAGCGCCTCGGCGGAGGTGTCGGCGTAGGCGCCCGCGTCGAGGAGCACCTGTGCCTCGACCTTGACCAGGCGGCCCTCCTCGTCGGCGTGGTGGCGGTAGCGCAGCAGGGTGGGGTGGCGGTGGGCGTGGCCGAGGAAGGACTCCTCGCGGGTGGCGGTCAGCTTGACCGGGCAGCCCGTCTTCAGGGCGAGCAGTCCGAGGGGGAGCTGGAAGCCGGGGTCGTCGCGGTCGGCGGTGGCGCCGGGCACTCCGGTGACGACGACCTTGACGCGTTCGGGGTCGAGTCCGTAGCAGGCGGCGGCGAGGTCGCGGTCCCCGTGCGGGTCGGTGGAGGCCACGTACAGTTCGACGCCGCCGTCGGGGCGCGGCACGGCCAGTCCGGCCTCGGCGCCGATGGGGGCGGGGTCCTGGCGGCCGACCCGGTAGACGCCCTCGACGACGACGGCGCCGGTCGCCCCGGGGTCGCCGTGGCTCAGCGGGATGTGGCGGATGAGGTTGCCGTCGGGGTGCAGGGGTTCGGCGGAGAACGCCTGCTCGGGGTCGGTGACGGGGTCGAGGATCTCGTACTCGACGAGGACGGCGGCGGCGGCCATCCGCGCGGTGTCGGGGTGGTCGGCGGCGACGGCGGCGATGGGCTCGCCGTGGTGGCGCACGATCTCGGAGGCGAACACGGGACGGTCCTGGACGCGGCGTCCGTGGACGGTCCGGCCGGGGACGTCCTGGTGGGTGACGACGGCGCGGACGCCGGGCATCACGCGCGCGTGGGACGTGTCGATCGAGACGATGCGGGCGTGCGGGTGCGGGGAGCGCAGCACCGCCGCCCACAGCAGTCCCTCGGCCCACAGGTCGGCCGCGTAGGGGAAGGTGCCCTCGGTCTTGGCGCGCGCGTGGGGCGACGGCAGGGAGGAACCGATGCCGTGCGGCGGGCCGTCGGGGGCGGGCGCGGGACTGGCGGAGGTGGTGACCATGGACGCCGCTTCGTTGCTCACGCCGGGGCTCCGTCCTGGCCGTACGGCCCGTAGGGCTCGTGGGCCGCGGGGTTGACGCCGCCCGCGCCGGGGCCCGCCTGGTGCGGGATGCGGGGTTCCCCGGCGGCGCCGGGGACGGACGGGGCGCCGGGGAACCCGTCGCCGGGCTCCCCGGGGGGCGCGGCGGATCCGGGTTCCGGTTCGGCGGCGCGGGCCTCGCGTTCGGCGACGACCTCGCGGACGGCCTCCAGGACGCCCCGGTAGCCGGAGCAGCGGCAGAGGTTGCCGCAGAGCGCCTGGCGGGCCTCCCGGTCGGAGGGGTCGGGGTTGCCCTCCAGCAGGTCGTGCACGGTCATCGCCATGCCGGGCACGCAGAAACCGCACTGCACGGCGCCGCAGCGGGCCAGGGCCCGTTGGACGTCGGAGGGGTGGCCGTCGGCGGCGAGGCCCTCCACGGTGCGGATCTCGCTGCCCGCGGTGGTGGCGGCGGGCACCAGGCAGGAGGCGACGAGACGCCCGTCGACCTGGACGTTGCAGGCCCCGCACTCGCCCTGGGAGCAGCCGTCCTTGGCGCCCGCGAGGCCGAGCCGTTCCCGCAGCACGTAGAGCAGCGATTCGCCGATCCACGCCTCGGTGACGGGCCGCTCCACGCCGTTGACGCGCAGGGCGTAGGAGATCACGGGGTGTTCGTCGTGGTGGATGACGGGCAGCGGGTCCGCCGGGGGGGCGTCGGCTCCGGGGGGCGTCGGCTCCGGGTCGGTGCCGTCGCCCTCCCCGGACACGGGCTCCGGGGCACCGGCCCCGGACCCGCCGTCGTGATCGTGGTCGTGATCGTGGCCGTGCGGGTCGGCGTCGCCGGGGTGCTGGGCGTCACCAGGGTGCTGGATGTCGCCGGGGTGCTGGGCGTCGCCGTCCGCGTCTTCGGCCAGGTCGGAGGCGACGGCTTCCGACGGGTCCGGTGCGGGCTCCGGCTCCGGGGCCGTCTCCGGGGCGTCGTCGGCCGGTCCGGCCGTGGCGTCGGGGGCCACGGAGTCCGCGTGGTCCACGGGGCTCTGGGGAGGCGTTCCCGGGCCCGTGGCCGGTTCGGCGGGGTGGTGGGCCTCCGGGGCGTCGAACGCCTCCCGGGGGGCCTCCTCGCCGCCCTGGACGGGGAACGGGCCGTCGGGCGCCGGGTAGGCGTCGGGGACGGAGGGCGCGGGGTCCGGATGACCGGCGGCCTGGGGCGCCGCGTCCGGGCCGTGGCCGGGGGCGCCGGTGACGCCGTCGGGGGACCCGTGGTTCCCGGGGGCGGGCTCCGTGCCGTGCGCCGGGGTGCCGTACTCCGGGGCCGGGTCCGGCTGGGGCCAGGCGGGGTCCGGGCCGGTGGCCCAGGGCGCGGGGGCGCCGCCGGGCAGGGTGGCGGGCGGGGCGCCCCACTGGGAGGCCAGCGTGGAGGTGGTGAACTCGCCGGACTCGTCCGGCAGATCGCTCTCGGCCAGCGGGATGGACCACTGTCCGGTGGCGCCCTGGGTGGGCTGCGGGGCGCGCACCTCGTCCGGGAACGACCAGTGGGCGGTCTGTCCGGGGTCGTAGCCGCCGGTGCCGGACGCGGGGTGGCCCGGCGCGGGGTCGTGCCCGGACGGCGTCCCGTGGTCGTGCGCGGGGTCGTCGCCGGGTGCGGGGAAGTGGCCGGTGTCCTCGCCCTGGACGGGGAAGCGGCCGGTGTCGTACCCGGTGTCGTGGCCCGGTGCGGCGGGCCACTCGGCGGAGCCGTGCGGGACCCAGTCGGCGGCGCGGGGCCCGGCCTCCGGGGCGGTGGCGATCGGCGGCGGGACGTACCCGTGGCCGGGCGCGGCCAGCGGGGAGCCGCCCGGCAGGTCGAGGAAGCCCTCGGGGAGCTGGACGAAGGCGGTGGCGTCGGCGCCCGCCTCGGGGTCGTGGTCGCCGCGCGGGATCGGCTCCCAGCCGCCCGCGCCGCGCTGTCCTTCGGTCACGACAGTGCCCTCCCCAGTGCTCGTCGGGCCAGCACCGCGACGGTGCGCCGCAGGTGGAGTACGGCGGGCGGCAGCGGCGGCGAGACGCCGTCCGCGTCGGGCGCCGCGTCGGGGACGCAGGCCGCGGCCACGTACTCGCCGAACGCTTCGAGGGCCTCGGGGGCCAGGGTGCGGCTGCCGTCCCAGTCGATCAGGGAGGCCACCCAGCGCTCGGCGTCGAGGGGGCGCAGCGGCATCGGCGCGACGGCGCCCACCGCGCAGCGCACCCCGCGCCGGGCCGGGTCCAGGACCAGGGCGACGGAGGCGGTGGCGCGGCCGGGGCCGGTGCGGCCGGTGGCCTTGAGGAAGACCTGCGGGGCGTGCAGCAGCGGGACCCGTACGTAGCCGATGAGTTCGCCGCCGCCGAGCCCGTCCATGCCCGCGAGGAGGTGCGAGACGGGGATCTCCCGGCGGGCGCCGCCGGGTCCGGCGGCGACCACGGTGGCTTCGAGGGCGGCGAGCACGGGCAGCGCGTCGCCGGTCGGGGCGCCGGTGGCGATGTTGCCGCCGAGGGTGCCCGCGTTGCGGATCTGGGGCGGTCCGGCGGCGCGCGCGGCGGCGGCCAGGGCGGGGATCAGCGCGGCGAAGTCGGGGCGGCCCATGCGGGCGTGGGTGAGTCCGGCGCCGAGGAGGGCGTGCCCGTCCTGGTACTGCCAGCCACGGATCTCGCTGATGCGGCCGAGGCCGACGAGCGCGGCGGGGCGCAGCTGGCCGGAGTTGACCGCGGCCATCAGGTCCGTGCCGCCCGCGACGGGTACGGCGGCGGGCGTCCCGGCGAGTACCGCGACCGCTTCGTCGAGTGTGCCCGGCAGCGTCACGGAGCGCGCCGCCCGCGGTGCGTGCGTGGTCAAACCGGCTGTCCCTTCCCGCTGTCCCGCCCGGTCGTCCTGTGGGCCGTACGGTACGTGCTCACCGACCGGACGTGGCAACTCTGGCACATCTTCACCGGAGCCCGACGCGGGGGTCCGCTAGGAGGTTTTCCTCCGAACTCCGGGGGAATGGTCCAGTTTCTGGGCTTGTTGGCGACATGCTCGCGTTGCCACTCTTTTGGCGGGAGACCTCCGCCGTCGCGGTGGAGCCTGGTGGAGCGCGGCGGAAGGACGCCGTCCGCCCGGAACGACCGCGCCGGGGCCGGTCGGAGGCGGGCCGGAGGCCGTTCCGGGCGCGGTCCGGCACCGGACGGCCACCGGTCCGGGGGCGGCGGCGCGACGGCGGCGGCCCGTACGGGCGGCGCCTCCCGTCGCGCTCCGGACACGCCCCGGACACGCCCCCGAAACACCGCGGGGCGGTCACCCTGAGGTGACCGCCCCGGGCGGGAAACTCACACGTTCGGCGGCGGGCCCTCGATCGGACGGCCGATCAGACCGGGCCGGCGCTGCCACGGCAGCGGACCGCCGGGCGGCCGGTACTGGACGCCGAGCGCGTCCAGCCGCCGGTAGTGCTCCGTCATCCGGGCCTCGAAACCGGCGAAGTCCCGGTCGGCGGAGGCGGGCAGCTCGCTCCAGGCGACCTCGGCGAACGCGGCCAGCCGGGGGAAGACCTGGTAGTCGATCCGGGAGGCGCTCTCCATCACCTCGGTCCACACGTTGGCCTGGGTGCCGAGGACGTGCCGGGCCTCCTCGGGGGTCAGCTCCGGCGGCACCGGCTCGAAGCGGTAGACGTCCTCCAGGGTGCGGACGAAACCGATCGGCACCGGCTCCTCGGGGGCCCCGTGCTGGCGGTGGTCCAGGTAGACCTGCTGCTCCGGGCACATGACGACGTCGTGTCCGGCGCGGGCGGCGGTGATGCCGCCGCCGTAGCCGCGCCAGGAGGAGACCGCCGCGCCGGGCGCCAGACCGCCTTCGAGGATCTCGTCCCAGCCGATGAGACGGCGTCCCCGGGCGGCGACCCAGGTGTCGAAGTGGCGGATGAACCAGGACTGCAGCTCGTCCTCGTCCTTCAGCCCCAGTTCCTTCATCCGGGCCTGGGCGGCCGGGGACTCGCGCCACTGGTCCTTGGGGCACTCGTCGCCGCCGATGTGGAGGAAGGGCGCGGTCTCGGCCGGGAAGAGGTCGAGCACCTCCTCCAGGACGCCCTCGAAGAAGCGGAGGGTGTGCTCGGTGGGGGCGAGGACGTTGGGGCTGACGCCCCAGTTGTCCCACACGGTGAGGGCGGCGGTGTCGACGACGTCGGTGTTGCCCAGCTCCGGGTAGGCCGTGATGGCGGCCTGCGAGTGGCCCGGGATATCGATCTCGGGGATCACCCGGATGTGCCGGGCGGCGGCGTAGGCGACGATCTCGCGGATGTCGTCCTGGGTGTAGAAGCCGCCGTGCGGCTTGTCGTCCCAGAGCGGGGAGGCGCGGTGGCCCCACTTGGTGCGCGAGCGCCAGGCGCCCGCCTCGGTGAGCTTGGGGTAGCGCTTGATCTCGACGCGCCAGCCCTGGTCGTCGGTGAGGTGGAAGTGGAAGACGTTCAGCTTGTGCGCGGCCATCAGGTCCAGGTAGCGCAGCACGCCCTCCTTGGGCGTGAAGTGGCGCGACACGTCCAGCATCATGCCCCGCCAGCCGAACCGGGGCGCGTCCTCGACGGTGACCGGGGGCAGCGTCCAGACGCGCTCCGGGTCGAGCGGGGCGCGGCGGTGGGCGTCGGCGCCGAGGAGCTGGCGCAGGGTCTGGGCGCCCCAGAACACCCCGGCCGGGCCGCCGCCCTCGATCCGGGTGACGGGCGCGGCGACGGTCAGCCGGTAGCCCTCCTCCGGCAGCGCGGGGTCGAGGGCCAGGACCACGCGGTCGATCCGGCCGTCACCGCCGCCCTCCGCGCCCGGGTACGCCTCGCCCAGCGGGAGCCCGGTCGCCGGGCCCAGGTGGGTGCGCAGCCAGCGGGCGGTGGTCTCCGTGCCCGGCCCGGTCTCCAGCAGGGTCCCGGTGTGCAGCGCGAGGGGCTCCCCCTCGGCGCGCTCCCGCCGCAGCGGGGCGGGGATCAGGGCCCCGTCCGCCGTGGGGGCGTCCTTGGGGGTCCCGTCGGTCGCCTGGTCGTCCGTCATCACGTCACCCGTTCCCGAGTCGGTGGTGGGTCCGCTCGTGTTCGTCTGTCGTCTGTCGTTGGTTGTCAATCGTGGCCGCCGGTCGTCGGCCGCCGGTCGGCCGCCGTCCGTGGTCCGGCCGCCCGTCACGGGGCGTTTGGCCCTCGCGAGGGCCGTCACGGTCCCGGACGCTCCACGGCCCGGCGGGCCGCGGGGGCTCGCCGGGGGCGCGTGGAACGGTTCCGTCCGCCCCGGCGCGGGGCGGTGTGGACAGGTGTCAGTCCTTGACGGCTCCCCCCAGTCCGGACACCAGTCGGCGCTGGACCAGGACGAAGAAGACCAGGACCGGAATCGTCATCACTGTAGACGCCGCCATGATGCCGCCCCAGTCGTTCTCGTCCGGCTTGAAGAAGACGAGCAGCGCCATGGGCAGGGTGGACTGCGAGGTGTCGCTGATGATGAAGGACTTGGCGAAGAGGAAGTCGTTCCAGGCGGAGATGAACGAGAAGACGCTCGTCGCCACCAGGCCCGGGAAGACCAGCGGGAAGAGGATCTGCCAGAGGAACCGGCTGCGGCTCGCCCCGTCGAGGGCGGCGGCCTCCTCCAGGGCCTCCGGGACGGCCTTGACGAAGCCCCGCAGCATCCAGATCGCGAAGGGCAGCGAGAAGGCGATGTGCGGCAGGATCAGCGCGCCCAGGGTGTTGAGCTGGTTGAGGTCCCGCATCAGGAAGAACAGCGGGATCGCCAGGCCCTCGACCGGCACCATCTGCGCGACCAGGAACATGATCAGCAGGGTGGTGCGGAACTTGAAGCGGAAGCGCGTCACGGCGGTCGCCGCGAGGAACGCGATCACGGCGGAGACCAGGACGACGGTGACCGCCACGATCAGGCTGTTGAGGAAGTAGCGGCCGAACTCCTGCTGCCCGAAGAGCCGCTGGAAGGAGTCCAGCGAGGGGTTGAGCGTCCAGGGCCGGGGCTCCGTCGACTCGATCTCCCCGGCGGGCTTGAACGCCGACAGGACCATCCAGTACAGGGGGAACGCGACCACCACGGCGACGACCAGCGCCGTCAGCTCGGCGGCCAGCCGCCAGGGGCGGCGGATCAGCCCGGCACCGGGCAGCCGGCGCGGTCGCCCGGCCGCCGCGTCCTTGCCGGTGACCACGGCGGCCGGGGCCGCGTCCTTCGTGACGGTCGCGGTGGCCGCGTCCTTCACGGTGGTCCCGGCGGCCACGGCCTTCGCCGTGGTCCCGGCGGCCGGGGAACCGGCCGCGCGGTCCGCGGCGGTGGGCGCGGGGGCGTCCTCGCGCGGGGCGTCCGGGTGGCCTCCGCCACCCACGGCGGTGCCGCTCACAGTTCCTCCCCCTGGCGCCGCAGCAGCCGCAGATAGACGAGCGTGACCACCAGCAGGATCAGCAGCATGACCACGCCGATGGCGGAGCCGAGGCTGTACTGGGAGGACGCGAACGCCTTTTGGTACGCGTACACGTTGAGGACCATGTTCTGGCCGGCGATGCCGCCGCCGTTGGTCATCACGTAGATCTGGGTGAAGACCTTGAAGTCCCAGATGATGGACTGGATGGTGACGATCACCAGGATCGGGCGCAGCATCGGCGCGAGCACCGACCGCCAGATCCGCCACTGTGAGGCGCCGTCCAGGGAGGCCGCCTCCAGCACCTCGGTGGGCACCGCGCGGATGCCCGCGTAGACGGTGACCATCACGAACGGGAACGAGCACCAGACGACCTCGAACAGCACCAGCGCGAAGGCGCTGAACCGTCCGTAGGTCCAGGAGAAGTCGCCGAGTCCGAAGAGCTTGTTGACCGGACCGAAGTCGGGGTCGAAGAGGAACATCCACACCGTGGAGCCGGTGACCGCGGGGGTCGCCCAGGCACCGAGCGCCGCCATCATCAGGACGAACCGGGGCACCGCCCGGATCCGGGTGAGCAGCACGGCCAGCGCGCAGCCGACGGCGAGGGTGGACACCACGCAGGCCGTGGCGAACAGCACGGTGGCGAGGAGCACCTGCCAGAACTGTTCGTCGCGGAACAGGGTGACGTAGTTGTCCAGGCCCTTGAAGGTGGCCGGTTCGCCACCGCTGACCTGCGACTGGGTGTACTCCAGCAGGGATATCAGCCCGAGCTGGTAGATGGGGTAGGCGAGCAGCGCGGCCAGGATGACCAGGGCGGGCGCGAGGTACAGCCACGGGGTCCAGCCGGAGCGGCCGGGGCGCAGGGCCGACCCGCGGGCGCCGGACCGGTCAGGTCGGCGCCCGCGCCCGCGGGCCGCCACGGAGGGCTCGTCCACGGTGGTGTCGTGCGTCATGGGTCAGGACTCTCGGTTCAGCCTACGGAGGTGAAGGCGTCGTCCATCTTCTTCGCCGCGTCCTTGGAGGCCGCGTCGACGTCCTTGCGGCCGCTGACGACCTCCTGGAACATCGTCGGCAGCACCAGGGAGGCGTCGATCTGCCCCCAGGCGGGCGAGGCGGGGACGAACTTGGCGCCCGCGGCGAGGGTGTCGATGAAGGGCTTGATGAACGGCTTCTTGGAGGCCGCGTCCTGGCGGACGTCGGTGAAGGTCGGCAGGAAGCCCATCGCGTCGAACAGGCTCGCCTGGGTCTTCTTGCCCGCCAGTTCCTTGACGAGGTCCACGGCCAGGCTGCGGCGCTCGGTGCTCTTGAGGACGCCGAGGTTGTTCCCGCCCGCGAAGGCCGGGGCGATCTCGCCCTCCTTGACGCCGGGCAGCGGGACGACCGCGTACTTGCCCTTGACCTTGCCCGCCTCGACGGCCGCGTGGCTGAAGTCGCCGCCGATCGCCATGCCGGCCTTCCCGGACGCGAAGGCGGTGACGGTGTCGTTGCCGCCCATGCCCGCGCACTTGGCGGCCGGACAGTTGTCGTCGCCGAAGAGGGAGGTGTACGCCTTGATGCCCTTCTGGGCCTCGGCGCTGTTGAGGGCGGAGGTGTACTTGTCGCCGCTCTTGGTGGCGATCTCGCCGCCGTTGGACCACAGGAACGGCATGGCGCCGTAGGTGTAGGCGCCGCCGACCGCGAGGCCGTACAGCTCCGGCTTGGCCTTGCGGATCTTCTTGGCGGTGCTGATCAGCTCGGCCTGCGTCTTGGGGACGTCGAGCTTCAGCTCCTTGAGGACGTCCGTGCGGTAGTACAGGGCGCGGACGCCGACGAAGTAGGGGGCGCCGTACACCTTGCCGTCGACGGTGACCGACTCGCGGGCGGCGGGGGCGGTGTCCTTGCCGTCGTCCCAGGCGCCGAACTCCTTGGTGATGTCGGCGAGGCCGCCGTCCTTCACGTAACCGGCGGTGTCGGTGTTGCCGTACTCGATGACGTCCGGGGCGCTCTTCGGGTCGTTGAACGCGGCCTTGATCTTCTCGGCGCGGGTCTCGACGGGGATGTACTCGATCTTGACGTCGGCACCGTCGTTGGCCTTCTTGAACGCGGCGACCGCGTCGTTGACGACCTTCTCCTTGGGCCCGTTGTTGACCTCCTGGAAGAGCCAGACCCGCAGCGTGCCGGTCTTCTCGTCCTTGCCGGAGCCGCCGCCCGAGGACTGCGGGGCGCAGGCCGTGGCGGTGAGGGCGGCGACGGTCAGGGCGGCGAGGGCGGCGGACCGTCGGCGCTGGGCGGGCGTCGCCCGGTTCACGAACTTCTGCGGGAGCTTCATCGAGCGGTCCTCCGAGTTCACGTTGCAATATGTGCAACGAGTGTTTCGCGGTGCACAACACAACGGAGGCTAGGGCGGTTCCCGGGGTTCATCAAGGGTTCGACGGACGGTCTCAACCAGTCCGTGACCGGCGGAAGCAAGGGACGCAACGGAGTGGGGTGATTTGCGGCATTTTCCGGCCGACAGGTCTGGACCATTGGGGACAGGTCTCCCCGGCGCGAGGGTGTCGGGGGGTGCGGAGCGCCCGACCCGGAGCCGGGGGCGGACCTCCCGGCGCGGGGGCGGGGCGCGGGGGCGCGGCCTGGCGGGGGACGGATCACTGCGGCGTCATCCGGACCCGCGCACACGCCGGAGGGCGGGGCCGTCGGTGAGGACGGCCCCGCCCTCCGGGGACGCGGTCGCGCGAGGGAGCGGCGGACCGTCACGGCCTCGCGCGGGGCCGGTGACGGGAACGGGTCGGACCGGGCGGACTACTTCTTGCCCTTGCCGTCCTTGCCGTTCTTGTCGTTGCCGCCGGCGCCCATGGACTCGTAGATCTCCTTGCACATGGGGCACACCGGGTACTTCTTGGGGTCGCGGCCCGGCACCCAGACCTTGCCGCAGAGCGCGACGACGGGGGTGCCGTCGAGCGCGCTCGCCATGATCTTGTCCTTCTGGACGTAGTGGGCGTAGCGCTCGTGATCGCCGTCACCGTGCGAAGTCTGCGGCGTCGGCTCGACGAGGGTCCCCGTACCAGTCCCGCGCTCGGGCTCGGGCTCAAGAGTGCTCATAGCTGCCAAGGGTACTGAAACCCGGGGCTTTCCGGTCCCACGGGATCCGGGCGCGGACCGGCCCGGACGGGACCCCGCGGCTCAGTTGAGCGAGGGGTCGTCCGGGTAGGTCGCGATCATCGCCAGCTCGCCGCGCTGGCGCCGCAGCACCGCGCGCCACAGCCGTTCGGGGGTGGGCGAGGACACGTCCCCGGGCTCCGACTCCACCAGGTACCAGGCGCCCTCGCGGAGTTCGGCCTCCAGCTGGCCCGGCCCCCAGCCCGCGTACCCCGCGAAGATCCGCAGCGAACCCAGCGCGGCGGCCAGCAGCTCCGGCGGGGTCTCCAGGTCGACCAGGCCGATCGCGCCGTGCACCGGGCGCCAGCCCAGCGGGGCCGTCTCCCCCGAGCCGCCGGGGACGACCGCGAGGGCGAGCGCGGAGTCCAGCGAGACGGGCCCGCCCTGGAAGACGACGCCGGGTTCGCCCGCGAGCGCCCCCCAGTCCGCGAGGACGTCGCCGACGTCCACGGGCGTGGGCCGGTTGAGGACCACGCCGAGGGAGCCCTCCTCGTCGTGGTCGAGGAGCAGCACCACCGCGCGGTCGAAGTTGGGGTCGGCCAGGGCGGGCGTTGCCACGAGGAGCCGCCCTGTGAGCGAGGACACCTCGGTCATGCACGACATGATCCCGCATCCCGCTCCCGGGCGGGGGCCGACTCCCGTACCCGGCCGGGACCCGCCCCGGCGGCGGGCGGGCCCGGGACCCGCGAGGGCCCCAGCGCGCGGGCCGCGCGCCCCCGGGACGCGCCCCCGGAACGGTCACCCCCCGCGCACGTCCGACCCCGGTGCGTGTTGTGGCCGAGTCCTGACCAGCCCGAGGCCCCGACGGGCTTACGGAAGGGGGGGTTACGGCCATTACGCTTGCTGCTCGGCCCCTGCCCTTCTCACTCGGAACGCGAGATACATGACCGTCAACGACGATGTCCTCCTTGTCCACGGCGGAACCCCGCTGGAGGGCGAGATCCGTGTCCGCGGCGCGAAGAACCTCGTGCCCAAGGCCATGGTCGCCGCGCTGCTCGGCAGCGGTCCGAGCAGACTCCGCAACGTTCCGGACATCCGCGACGTCCGGGTCGTGCGCGGCCTGCTCCAGCTCCACGGCGTGACGGTCCGCCCCGGCGAGGAACCCGGCGAGCTGGTGCTCGACCCGACCCACGTGGAGAGCGCCAACGTCGCGGACATCGACGCCCACGCGGGTTCCTCCCGGATCCCGATCCTGTTCTGCGGCCCGCTGCTGCACCGGCTGGGCCACGCGTTCATCCCGGGCCTCGGCGGCTGCGACATCGGCGGCCGTCCCATCGACTTCCACTTCGACGTGCTGCGCCAGTTCGGCGCGCGCATCGAGAAGCGCGACGACGGCCAGTACCTGGAGGCGCCGCAGCGACTGCGCGGCACCAAGATCCGGCTGCCGTACCCGTCGGTCGGCACCACCGAGCAGGTGCTGCTGACGGCGGTGCTCGCGGAGGGCGTCACCGAGCTGTCGAACGCCGCCGTGGAGCCGGAGATCGAGGACCTGATCTGCGTGCTCCAGAAGATGGGCGCGATCATCGCCATCGACACGGACCGCACCATCCGGATCACCGGTGTGGAGAAGCTCGGCGGCTACACCCACGCGGCCCTCCCGGACCGGCTGGAGGCGGCGTCCTGGGCGTCCGCCGCGCTGGCGACCGAGGGCAACATCTACGTCCGCGGGGCGCAGCAGCGCTCGATGATGACGTTCCTGAACACCTACCGCAAGGTCGGCGGCGCCTTCGAGATCGACGACGAGGGCATCCGCTTCTGGCACCCGGGCGGCACGCTCAACGCCATCGCGCTGGAGACCGACGTGGCCCCCGGTTTCCAGACCGACTGGCAGCAGCCGCTGGTGGTGGCGCTGACCCAGGCGACCGGGCTGTCGATCATCCACGAGACGGTGTACGAGTCGCGGCTCGGGTTCACCTCGGCGCTGAACCAGATGGGCGCGCACATCCAGCTCTACCGGGAGTGCCTGGGCGGTTCGGACTGCCGGTTCGGGCAGCGCAACTTCCTGCACTCCGCGGTGGTGTCCGGGCCGACCCGCCTCCAGGGCGCCGATCTGGTCATCCCCGATCTGCGGGGCGGCTTCTCGTATCTGATCGCGGCGCTGGCCGCGCAGGGCACGTCCCGGGTGCACGGCATCGAGCTGATCAACCGGGGCTACGAGAACTTCATGGACAAGCTCCGGGACCTCGGGGCCAAGGTGGAGCTGCCGGGGAAGGCGCCGCTCGGCGGCTGACCCGGCCGGTTCCGGCGGCGACGCCAGCGGCCCGTGCGCTCCCCCGGTGCTCCGGGGGAGCTGCGGCGGCCGGCGGGCGGGGCCGTGGACGACGTGCAAGGCCGTGTGACGGGCCCTGGTGGCCCTGGACGGTCCCGGTGGTGTCCGGGGCGCTCCGGGGCCGCCGGGGCCCGTCCCGTGTCCGTCCATGACCGTCCGCGTCCATCTGTGTCCGACCGCGTCCGCCACTGTCCGTCCGCGTCCGCCTGTGTCCGTCCGCGCTCACTCATGCCCGTCGATGTCCGTACCTGCCGGAAACGGCAGGGGAAACGACGCGGGAACCGACAGCGGGCGGAGGCCGGGAACGCGAGGGGGCGGCACCCTGGCCCGGGTGCCGCCCCTTGCGCCTGTGTGCCCCGCGCCGTCTCCGGCGCGGGAGCGGGCCGCCTTACTTGCCCTTGGCGGCTTCCTTCAGCTTGGACCCGGCGGAGACCTTCACGCTGAACCCGGCGGGGATGTCGATCGGCTCACCGGTCTGCGGGTTGCGGGCGGTGCGAGCGGCACGGTGGGTGCGCTCGAAGGTCAGGAAGCCGGGGATGGTGACCTTCTCGTCGCCCTTGGCGACGATCTCGCCGACCGTCTCGGCGAACGCGGCCAGCACGGCGTCGGCGTCCTTGCGGGTCACCTCGGCGCGGTCGGCCAGCGCGGCCACCAGCTCACTGCGGTTCATGTTTGTACTCCCGTGTTCATCTTGCCGTTGAGGCGTGAGATCGAAGCCGATGCTGCCAGGGTCCTCGGTCGGGCCCCTGACCCGGGTCCGTCGCCAGACCCTCGCGCCCAGAGAGGCATCCTGCCCCCACCTGCGGCGGGAACGCCAATCCGGCACCCCTGGGAGTCACACGAAAAGCGCCACCGGTACGAAACGGTGACGCTCCGTTCGGTCCCGGAAGCGGAGCGCAGGGGGGTGCGCGGAGTGATCGTCCTGGCTGGCGCCGACCTCGTCACGCTGGTCACGCCCCCGCTGGGCGTTCAGCCTAGGGCGGACGGCGCCGGTCGTGGAGCGCGACGCGCCGGTGTCCGGGGGTGGGGGTTCCCGGGAGCTTCCGGGGGCTCCTGACCGCTCTTGAGCGCTCTTGGGGGTTCGCCGGACGGCGCGTGCGCGGGTGCGGGCACGCCGCGAGGGGCGCCCCGCGCGGGACGCCCCTCATCGGTGTTCCGTTCAGCGACCGGCGGTGGTGACCGCCTTCGCGGCGTGGCGCACCGCGCCCGCCACGGCCCCGGCGACCTTGTCGTTGAAGACGCTGGGGATGATGTAGTTCGGGTTCAGCTCGTCCTCGGTGACGACGTCCGCGAGGGCGCTCGCCGCGGCCAGCATCATGTCCGTGTTGACGGTGTGGGACTGCGCGTCGAGCAGACCGCGGAAGACGCCCGGGAAGACCAGCACGTTGTTGATCTGGTTGGGGAAGTCGGAGCGGCCGGTGGCGACCACCGCGGCGGTCTGCCGGGCGATGGAGGGCTCCACCTCGGGGTCCGGGTTGGCCAGGGCGAAGACGATCGCCCCGTCGGCCATGGCGGCCACGTCGTCCCCGTCGAGGACGTTGGGGGCGGAGACGCCGATGAAGACGTCCGCGCCGCGCACGGCCTCCTTCAGGGTGCCGGTGAGGCCCTCGGGGTTGGTGTTGTCGGCGATCCAGCGCAGCGGGGACTCGGCGTCGGCGGCGACGAGGTCCTCACGGCCGCCGTGCACCACTCCGTGGATGTCGGCGACGACGGCCTTCTTGACCCCGGCGGCCAGCAGCAGCTTGAGGATGGCGGTACCGGCGGCGCCCGCGCCGGACATCACCACGCGCACGTCGCCGATCGCCTTGCCGACCACCCGCAGGGCGTTGGTGAGGGCGGCGAGGACCACGATGGCGGTGCCGTGCTGGTCGTCGTGGAAGACGGGGATGTCCAGGGCCTCCCGCAGCCGCGCCTCGATCTCGAAGCAGCGGGGCGCGGAGATGTCCTCCAGGTTGATGCCCGCGAAGCCGGGGGCGATCGCCTTGACGATCTCGACGATCGCGTCGGTGTCCTGGGTGTCCAGGCAGAGCGGCCAGGCGTCGATCCCGGCGAAGCGCTTGAAGAGGGCGGCCTTGCCCTCCATCACGGGCAGCGCGGCCTTGGGGCCGATGTTGCCGAGGCCGAGGACGGCGGAGCCGTCGGTGACCACGGCGACGGAGTTGCGCTTGATGGTGAGCCGGCGGGCGTCCTCGGGGTTCTCCGCGATGGCCATGCAGACCCGCGCCACGCCCGGCGTGTAGACCATGGAGAGGTCGTCGCGGTTGCGGATGGGGTGCTTGGACTGCATCTCGATCTTGCCGCCGAGGTGCATCAGGAACGTCCGGTCCGAGACCTTGCCGAGGACGACGCCCTCGATGGTCCGGAGCTTGCCGACGATCTCCTCGGCGTGGGCGGTGGAGGTCGCGGCGATGGTGACGTCGATGCGCAGCTTCTCGTGGCCCGAGGCCGTGACGTCGAGGCCGGTCACCGAGCCACCGGAGGACTCGACGGCGGTCGTGAGCTGCGACACCGCGGTTCCGCTGGCCGGCACCTCCAGTCGGACCGTCATCGAGTAGGAGACGCTGGGCGCCGTTGCCATGCCGACTTCCTCTACTTCCCTCTGTTCCGCGTGCACGTCGTCGTGTCACGTGCACGCCACCCGGCGGGGCCGGGCGGCGCCTTCCGATGGTCGCACCTACTGTCGGGTACGTGCTAGCCGCCCCGTATTGCGGAGCTTTTGTTCACGGAGCCGGACCATTGTTTACGGAAGGTTTGTTCCAGAATACGGAAAACCGGTGGAACGCGGAGAGGTCCCCGTCACAGCCCGCCCGGCGGCACAGCCCGCCCGGCGGCAGGCCCCCGCCCGGCGGACGGGGCCCGGAACGGCGGAGAGGCCCGTGCCCCTGGTGTTTCCGGGGCACGGGCCTCTCGCGTGGTCTGGACGACACCGGCCCGCCATGCTCGCCTCGCGGCAAGTGGTCGCTCGTAGCGACGAAGGTTGGGCCCGGGGGCTTGGATCGGGCCGGTGTCACGTCCACGGTAACAAACGATCCCCGCAAGGCAATTCCCGTCGCCCAGGTCGGTCCCCGGTGGGGCCGAACGGGGGCCGGGGACCACCCGGGGGGAGGTCAGTCCCGCAGCAGGTCGGGGACGCCCTCGGCGTCGGGTTCGTCCCGGGGGCCGGAGACCACGGTGAGCCGCCGGGTGGCCCGGGTGAGCGCCACGTACAGCACCCGCAGCCCGGCGGGCGACTCGTCGGCGATCTCCGCCGGGGAGACCACGACCGTGGCGTCGTACTCCAGGCCCTTGGCCTCCAGGCTGCCGAGGGCGACCACCCGGTCGCCGAGTCCGGCGAGCCAGCGGGCGGCCTCGGCGCGGCGGTTCATGGCGACGACCACGCCGACCGTGCCCTCCACCTCCCCGAGCAGCCGTTCGGCCTCGGCCCGCACCGCCGTCCCCCACCGGGCGTCCCCGAGGGCCGCGAACCGGGGCGCGAGGCCGGTGGAGCGCACGGCGGACGGGGAGACCGCGCCGGGCATGGCCAGGGCGAGCACCCGGGAGGCCACCTCGGCGATCTCGGCCGGGTTGCGGTAGTTCACGGTGAGCGCGAAGCGGCGGCGGGGGCGGTGGCCGAGCGCCTCGTCCCGGGCCTCGGCCGCCTCGTCCACGTCCGACCAGGAGGACTGCGCGGGGTCGCCCACCACCGTCCAGGTGGCGTGCCGTCCCCGGCGGCCCACCATGCGCCACTGCATGGGGGTGAGGTCCTGGGCCTCGTCCACGATCACGTGCGCGTACTCGACGCGTTCGGCGGCCAGCCGCTCGGCGCGCTCGCGGCGGCTCTCCTCGCGGACCGGCATCAGCTCCTCCAGCCCGGTGAGCTGGTCCAGGGGGTCGGCCTCGCGGCGCTGGCGGGGGCGGGCCGGGGCGCCGAGCACCGCGTGGAGTTCGTCGAGGAGCGCCACGTCGTGGACGGAGAGCTCCTCGCGCTGGAGGGAGCGGGCCACCCGGCGGGTCTCCCCCGGGTTGAGGATCCGGCGGGACCAGCGGGCCAGCCGCTTCTCGTCGCCCATCGCCGCCAGCACCCGGCGGGGCGTCAGCTCGGGCCACCAGGCGTCCAGGAAGGAGAGGAACGAGTCCTCGGAGGTGACGTCCTCGTCGAAGGAGGAGCGCAGTTCCGCCGCCAGCTCCGGGTCGGTGTGCCGGGACGCCGAACCCGACTGGGACCACAGCGCGTCCAGCAGCAGCCGCCGTGCGCGCGGGCGCAGCAGGTTCACCGGGGCGGTGCCGCCGAGCGCGGCCTCCCGGACCCGGGCCAGCCGGTCGGCGTCGAGTTCCAGACGGCGGCCGTGGACGACCACCCGCAGCCGGTCGGTGCCCTCGGCCCGGGACTCCAGCGCCCCGCGCGCGGCCTTGCGCAGCACCCGGACCATCCGGGACGAGCCCTTGACCCGGGCGGTGGCCGGGGTGTCGTAGACGGTGGCCTCGGCCCCGTCCACCAGGGAGCCCAGCGCCCGGATGGCGACCTGGCCCTCCTCGCCGAGCGAGGGCAGCACGCCCTCGGTGTAGGCGACGAGCAGCGGGGTCGGGGAGATGATCAGGATGCCGCCGGAGTAGCGGCGCCGGTCCTGGTAGAGCAGGTAGGCGGCCCGGTGCAGGGCGACGGCGGTCTTGCCGGTGCCGGGGCCGCCCTCGACCAGGGTGACGGAGGCGGCGGGGGCCCGGATGACCAGGTCCTGCTCGGCCTGGATGGAGGCGACGATGTCCCGCATGGTGTGGCCGCGGGCCTGGCCGAGCGCGGCCATCAGCGCGCCGTCCCCGATCACCGGGAGTTCCCGGCCGTCCAGGCGGGCGGTCAGCTCGGGGCGCATCAGGTCGTCCTCGACGCCGAGCACCCGGCGGCCCTTGGAGCGGATCACCCGGCGGCGGACCACCCGGCCCGGTTCGACGGGCGTGGAGCGGTAGAAGGGCGCGGCGGCGGGCGCCCGCCAGTCGATGACGAGCGGGGTGTAGTCCGCGTCGAGGACCCCGATCCGCCCGATGTGCAGGGTCTCCGCGATGTCGGCGAGCTGCCGGGCGGGGTCGGCGGGGTCAGGGCTGACGGCGCCCTCGGCGGGTTCGACGGAGGTGTAGGCGCCGTCCGGGCCCTTCTCGCCGTCCTTGCCCTCCAACAGGTCGATCCGGCCGAACAGGAAGTCCTCGAACTCGCTGTTGAGGCGGTTGAGGTGGACTCCGGCGCGGAAGACCTGCGCGTCGCGTTCGGCGAGCGCGCCGGGGGTGCCGACCTGGCTGAGCCGGGCCGCGTCCCGCATCAGGAACTCGGCGTCCTGGATCTTCTCCTCAAGGCGTCGGTAGACCTGGTCGAGATGGTCCTGTTCGACACCGATCTCGCGTTCACGGACCGAGTCGAGAGCGGCGTGCTGAGCGGCCACCGGGCCCCCTTCTGACGTGCATGGCAGCCGTCCACCGTACGCCACCGAAGTGCGGGCGCGCCACGCGTCGTCCCGCCGGGGGCGCGGGTCCCCCCGGCCGGCCGCCGGGATCCGGGTCCGGGTGGCTCCCCGGGGCGGTGGGCGCCGGCCTCCCGGGGCCCGGCGGTCGGCTTCCCGTCCGGGTCGGTCGCTCGCGCAGTTCCCCGCGCCCCTTCGGTCCGCTCTGTCCGGGGCTCGTGGTCGTCTGCGGGTGCGCCGTGGTCGTTCGCGCAGTTCCCCGCGCCCCTGACGGGGCTGCCACCTGGGGTGCGTTGTTTCCCCGCGGGTTGTCGGGGGTTGGCCGCGCCGTTCCCCGCGCCCCTTTCGGGGCGCGTCCTGCGGGTGGGGCGTGGCTTCTGCCGGGCCCCGTCAGGGGCGCGGGGAACGGCGCGAGCAGCCACGACGGACCCGCACCGGACAACGCACCCGAACCGGAGCGCACCCGAAGGGGCGCGGGGAACTGCGCGAGCACCCGAAGCGCACCCGCACCGGCCAACGCACCCCAGCCAGGGCACGCCCTGCGTCAGGCGGGCCCCGTCAGGGGCGCGGGGAACTGCGCGAACGGCCACGACGGACCCGCGCGGGGCTCCGGTGGCGGGGACTCCGGACGGCGGGCCCGGACAGCGAGAAAGCCCGGAGACCGCCCCGCGTAACGGGTTGCGGAGGTTCCGGGCGTACGGAGTGGCGGGTGTACGGGGTGTGACGGGGCCCGGTCGCCGGTGGGCGGGGCGGAGGGACTCGGGGCCGGGACCAGGGCACGGAGCCGGGGGCTCAAGGGCGGCCGGGTGAGGGAGCCCGGGCCGCTGGAGGGGGTGCCGGGGCTAGACCCGGACCTTCACCAGTTCCTTTCCGTCCAGGGTGCGGACCTCGAAGTGGCTGATGTCGTCCCGGGCCATGGCCGCGCCCCCGTGCACGTACAGCGGGTGGCGGGCCTCCTTCCGGGGGGCGTCCGCGATCCCGTAGCCCCGGGTGGGCACGGACCAGGTGGTGACGGTCTCGCGGGCGCCGTCCTTGCCGACGGCGATCAGACTGCACTTGCGGGGGCCCTTGACGTTCTTCAGCTCCAGGACGGTGTGGGTGCCCCACGCCTTGCGTTCCAGGCCGATCGTGGCGGTGACCCGGGACGCCGGGCCGGTCGCCGCGATCTTCTCCTCCATGTGGTGGAAGAAGGCGTCCTCGGCGGGGCTCGTCGGGTGCGGGTCCAGGGCGGCGGGCGGACGGTCGTCCCGTCCGCCCGTGACGGTCACGGCGGCGAGCGGTCCGCCGACGATCAGCACCGCCGCCGCGGCCGCCAGGTACAGCCCCCGGCGCTTGGCGCGGACCCGGCGGACGGTGACCTCGCCGACGAGCCGTTCCGCGAGGCGCGGGGTCGGCCGCGCGCCGAGCGCGCCGCCGGTGTCCGGGGTGCCGCGCCGGGTGCCGGGGGCGCCGGGCAGGTCGGCGAGGGCCGCGAGCACCGGTTCCAGGCCCGCGAGTTCGTCCAGTTGTCCGGCGCACCAGGCGCAGACCGCGAGGTGGCCCTCGAAGGCGGCGGCCTCGCGCGCGTCCAGGACGCCGAGCGCGTAGGCGCCCACCGTCTCGTGGATGTCGTGGCCCTCGTCCGGTGTCATGCCGTCACCCCCCGCTCCTCCAGTGCCAGCTTCATCGAGCGGAGGGCGTAGAACACCCGTGACCGCACGGTCCCGCTGGGTATGCCGAGGGTCTGGGCCGCCTCGTTGACCGTGCGCCCCTTGAAGTAGGTCTCGACGAGGACCTCCCGGTGGGCCGGTGTCAGGTCGTCGAGCGCGTCCGAGAGTGTCATCAGCCACAACGCCTTGTCGATCTCGTCCTCCGCGGGGATGACCTCCAGGGGGGACGGCTCGACCTCCTGCGGCCGGGCCTGTCGGCTGCGGTGGCCGTCGATCACGATACGCCGGGCCACGGTCACCAGCCAGGGGCGTACCGAACCCGTCGCGTTCCCCAGTTGACCGGCGTTCTTCCAGGCCCGGATGAGGGTCTCCTGGACGACGTCCTCGGCCCGCTGCCGGTCCCCCGCGACCAGCCGCAGCACATAGGCGAGCAGGGGGCCCGCGTGTTCCCGGTACAGCGCGCGCATCAGCTCCTCGTCCGGCTCGGACGGGGGCTGGATCATTCGATGTCGGGCCCTCGGCGGGCGGTCATCGGCCACGGCTGAATCCTTGCGCACGCCTACCTCCGCTGTCCCCGATTCGCCCGGACAGGGTCCGGCCGCTCGTGTGCACCCGGGGATACGGGCGGGGACAGGAGCCCGTTCAGAACGGGGACCAAGTGGGGCTCTCCGTACGGGACTTGTAGCGTCCGGGTCACCCTGGGTGAGATCGGGGACGGAGTATGTCCGGCTATGGCGGGGCCTGTCGCCGGAGGGCCGGGTGGGGCGGACACCCGTTGGCGGGGCGGGTGTTTCCGGCCATCGCGCCGCCCGGGACGGAGCGGACGGCTGGTCGGTTGATCGAAATCAGGCCAGCCCGACGCCGGTTCCCGCCCACCGGGACGGCGGACGGGAACCGGGAGGTACGGGGACGGGACGGACGGGAACGGACGGACGGGCGGGCGTCAGTGGCGGCGGGTCCGGCGGGGGGCCGGGGTGGTGGGCCAGAGCCGGGGGCGGCGGCGGGCGGCCACGTCCTCCAGCCAGCCCACCGCGAGGATCGCCAGCGCGATCAGCGGCCAGACCAGGACCACCATCCACAGTTGGAAGGTGGCCGTGAGCACCCGCATCGACCCCTCCGTCATGAACGGGAGGTCGTACAGCTTGGAGATCATCGGGATGGTGGCGAGGATCAGGGTGTTGTGCCACAGGTAGATCGTCACGGCCCGGTTGTTGAACAGGGTGACGAGCTTGTCCCAGCGGGCCAGCCGTCCGGGCAGGTGCCGCCAGGAGGGCGCGTACACCAGGAGGATCGCGACCGCGCCGAACGACCAGGTGGCCTGGGCGAGCGGGATCTCGTTGAGGTCCATGCCGAACTCGGTCTGGTGGCCGGAGGCCCACCACAGTCCGAAGGCCATGACGAACGCGGCGACCGAGACGGTGACGTAGCGCGGCAGCCGCTGGAGGACGCCCTCCTCGTGGGCGAAGCCCAGCAGCCAGCAGCCCGCGTAGACGGAGAAGCCCTGGATCGCGTACCCGGTGGAGCCCGGGATCTCGACGAACCCGGAGCCGAACACGAAGGCCAGCCCCAGCGAGGCCGCCACGGTGCCCCAGGGCAGTCGGCGGAACGCCCACAGCAGCAGCGGCGAGGCCACCACCAGCCAGAGGTAGGTGCGCAGGTACCACAGGGGGGCCGCCGCCTGCATGGCCCAGGTGGCGTCCAGCAGTCCGCCGTCCTCGCCGAGGCTCAGCGGATAGACGGGCGAGCCCACGGGCAGCAGGTAGTTGAGGAGTTTGATCCAGCCCCAGTTGCCGGTCTGGTTCGGGTCGCTGCCCGGGTCCCAGCCCGCGAGGAACATCAACGGCACCAGGAACGCGCCGAAGAGCCACAGCGGCGGCAGCAGCCGTCGGATCCGGCCCTTGATCACGCCCCACGCGGGGCGCTTGAGGGAACGGGCCATCAGGGCGCCCGCGAGCGCGAACATCACGCCCATGGACGGGAAGACGATGGTCAGCCAGGCCCAGCCGTAGACGTGGTAGACGACCACCCGGACCAGGGCGAGGGTGCGCAGCAGATCCAGATAGCGGTCCCGGCCCGCGGCCCGCCCGGTGGCCGGGGCCGCCGCCTCGGCGGTGGGCTCCGGGTCGGTGACCGGGGCGGGCGGGCGCTGGGGAACGGGTGCCGCCTGGTGGGTGTCCCAGCCCCGGGTGACCCAGTCGGGCGCGCCGGTGGCGGGGCCCGGTCCGGGACCCTGCGGGGGGTACGTCATGCCACCGGCCTCCGGTCGCCGCCGGGGACGGGTTCGGCGGGGCGCGGGGCGCCGCCGGGGGCCGAGCCGACGACCCCGGTGCGGCGCAGCTTCTGCCAGCGCAGCCGTCCGCCGGTCAGCGCGGTGATCCAGGACTGGAGCAGCACCACGTACATGAGCTGCCGGTAGAGGATCTGCTGGAGCGGCAGCGAGACGAGGTGGACCATCTTCTCGCGGTCGAGCCGGAAGGCGTAGGCGGCGCAGGCGGCCTGGATGGCGAGGACGCCGAGCCAGGCGGTGACGGTCTTGCCGGTGGGCCCGAAGACCAGCCCGTACAGCAGGAACACGTCGATCAGCGGGGCGAGCAGCGGGCCGAGCACCATGAACAGCGAGACCAGCGGCAGTCCGACCCGGCCGAAGCGGCCGGAGGGTCCCCGTTCCACCAGGGCGCGGCGGTGCTTCCAGATGGCCTGCATGGTGCCGTAGGACCAGCGGTAGCGCTGGGACCACAGCTGCTGCACGGACTCGGGGGCCTCGGTCCAGGCGCGGGCCCTCTCCGCGTAGACGACGTGCCAGCCGTCGCGGTGCATGGCCATGGTGATGTCGGTGTCCTCGGCGAGGGTGTCCTCGCTCATCCCGCCGACCCGCTGGAGGGCGGTGCGGCGGAAGGCGCCGACCGCGCCGGGGATCGTCGGCATGCAGCGCAGCACGTCGTACATCCGGCGGTCGAGGTTGAAGCCCATCACGTACTCGATGTGCTGCCAGGCCCCGATGAGGGAGTCCCGGTTGCCGACCTTGGCGTTGCCCGCGACGGCGCCGACCCGGGGGTCGCCGAAGGGCTGGACCAGTTCGCGGACGGTGGACGGCTCGAAGACGGTGTCGCCGTCCATCATCACGATGAGGTCGTGGCTGGCGTTGGCGATGCCCCGGTTGAGGGCGGCGGGCTTGCCCGCGTTGAGCTGGCGCACCACCCGGACGTTGGGGATCCGCATGTCCTCGACGATGCGGGCGGTGCCGTCGGAGGAGCCGTCGTCGATGACCAGGATCTCGATCGGATGGTCGCTGTCGACCAGCGACCGGACGGTGTTCTCGATGCACTTGGCCTCGTTGTACGCGGGCACCAGCACCGAGACGGGTTCGGTGATCGCCGGTCCCCAGCGGAAGTTCCGGGCCCGGACCTTGCGGGCGTGCAGGAACGACAGCAGGAGCATCAGTCCGAAGCGGACGATGACGAGGAACCCGATCACCGCGAGACCGGCGGCGAGGACCGTGGTGAGGTGCTCGGCGGCCTGCACCAGCAGGATCCACGCCTTGCCCTTCCACAGGTCCAGACCGCTGACCGGGGTGTGGGCGCTGGGCATGCCGAGGGCCTGGGTCAGGTTGGTGAACTCGTACCCGTCGTCCTTGAGGTCCGGGATCATCCGGTCGAGCGCGGCGACGGTCTGCGAGCGGTCGCCGCCGGAGTCGTGCATCAGGACGATGGCGCCCTTGCCCGGCTTCGGCAGGGACTTGCGGATGATCGCGTCGACGCCGGGGCGCTTCCAGTCCTGGCTGTCGGTGTCGTTGACGACGGTGAGGTAGCCGTGGCCGCCGATGTACTGGGTGACCGGCCAGTTGCGGTTGTCGAAGGCGTGCGCGAACGACGAGTACGGGGGCCGGAACAGCGAGGTGCGGATGTCGGCGGCGCCCGCGAGGGCGAGCTGGTTCTGGGACAGCTCCCAGTCGATGCGCCGGGTGGACTGGAGCGACAGGTCGGGGTGGTTGAAGGTGTGCAGCCCGATCTCGTGGCCCTCGTCCACCATCCGCTGGACCAGCTCGGGGTGGCGGGAGGTCATGGTGCCGGTGACGAAGAAGACGCCGCGCGCGTCGTGCTTCTTCAGCACGTCGAGGACCTTCGGGGTCCACTCGGGGTCGGGGCCGTCGTCGAAGGTGAGGACGACCTTGTCGTCGGGGACGCCGTGGGTGCTGAGCTTGCCGCCCCGCACGTCGATGACGGGCTTGCCTTTCCGGATCGCGTCGGGCACCCGCTCGTTGGCGGTCGACGGGGCGATGCGGTGGTCGGCGAGGATCTCGCTGTGGACGTAGCCGCGCAGCATCAGCATGGCCATCAGCGCGGCCAGCACCAGGACGGGCAGCAGATAGCGCAGGGGAAGACGGCGGCGCCGGGGTCTGGCCCGACGGCCGCGGTTGCGGGAACCCATTACGGAGCGTCCTCCGGTGCCGCGAGGGGCTGGCCGTCGTCACCGGCCGGGGGCGGTGACGCGTCGGTCGGGGGCGCCGAGGGGCTCCCGGGCGTGGTGGGCGGGGTGGAGGCGGGGCCTTCGGTGGCACCGGGGTCCGCGTCGGGCCCGCCGCTGGGCGGGATCCGGGTGGGCAGCGCGGGGGCGGTGGAGCGGCCGGGCGCGCTGGCGGTGCGCGAGGGCTCCCCGGGCCCGGGGGCCTCGGCGGACTCCTCCGCGGTGGCGGTTCCGGCGCCCCCGCCGGTGACCGGGGCCCGGGAGCCGCCGGTGACCGGGGTCGTGTCCCGGGCGGGCGCGGACTCGGTGACGGCGGTGTCCGAGGGGGACGGATCGGCGCTGGTGGAGGCCGAGGGGCGGGCGGAGGCGGACTCCTCGGGACGCGGGGAGGGCTTGACCTTCCCGGCGGGCTCGGCCTGCGTCTCGGGGACGGGCAGCCAGGGCGCGCTGGAGTTTCCGGAGACGACCGTCGCCACGATGACGCACGCGTAGACCGCGCAGCCGGTGACGACGGCCATGCCTATCCGCCGGTACAGCCTGCTGCGGCGTCCGGTCTCGTCCACGAACACCGGACCGTCGGGTGACGCCTCCCCCGGCGAGGCCGCCGCGGCCTTCAGCTCGCCGAGCTGTCTGCCGAGGCCGTCCATCTGGACGGTGACCTCATTTGGATCATGCGTCTGCCCAGGTTGGGCGTCTTCTCGCCAACTTTCCATGCGTGCGCGCATCCCCCCACGAACTCCATGAGCGCGCCGACGGCGCTGAGCACACGCCGCTGTCACCAGGCCCCCACCCGGTCCGAGCGCCCCCACAACCACCGATGTGCTCAGGCGACGAATGTAGCGCACGTGAGCGAAGGTGGAGGATACAAGCCAGAACGTGGACACACACCCCGCCTCGCCCCCTGTCCGGAAACCGCCCCCCGTGTCCCTCCGGGCACGGGGGAAACCGGGCCGGACGGCCGGTCCGGGGCGGGGGGACGGCACCGGACCGTCACGGAAGCGGGACGGCACGGGACGCCGGAGGGCCGGTCGCGCCGGGCCCGGGTGGGCGTCCCGGAGGACATCGGTGCTCGTGGGAGGGGGTGCGGAGGCACCCGCCGGTTCACCGAGGGCACCGCCCGCCGTCC
This sequence comes from Streptomyces sp. JNUCC 64, assembly GCF_054484115.1. Lineage (NCBI taxonomy): Bacteria > Bacillati > Actinomycetota > Actinomycetes > Kitasatosporales > Streptomycetaceae > Streptomyces > Streptomyces sp. JNUCC 64. Next base: position 5,315,230 of record NZ_CM137015.1, on the reverse strand, counting down.
GGGGGAGGCGTCCACCGGGGCCGGAGAACGCGAAAGGGCCCCCGCACCGCTCGCGCGGTACGGGGGCCCTTTCAGGGATGTGGAGATGGCGGGAATCGAACCCGCGTCCAACGGTGCGGAATCAGGGCTTCTCCGTGTGCAGTCCGCTGCGCTTTTCTCGGCCCCGGAGATCACGCGGACAAGTCTCCGACGGGCTCAGTCACTGTGAGATTTCCTCCTCGACCCCGTGACCGGGCCTAGGAGTTTAGTTCCCTAGCTGATGCCAGGATCCGGGTCGGGAACACCCCCGGGCTGACACTTCGCAAGTCGCTACTTAGGCAGCGAGGGCGAAGGAATCGCGCTTGGTTTCGGCGATTATTGGTTGCGACATATGGTTTACGAGATCATTGCCGCTTCCTCGACACGCTTCCCCTGCTTCGACAGCCGCTGTCGAAACCGATCATCCCCATGTGTTTTTTTCAAGGTCCACACCCCGTCGCCCTCGCGGTGGGGTGCGATCACCATCGTACGGGAACAGCGCCGCGCGGTGCCAGCGCATTAACGGCGGGCCGGACCACGGGTGCCTGATCGCGGGACTGACCCGCGAGGTCGGGCCCCGGGACCGGGCTTCCAGGAGCCGGTCGCCGGGATCAGGCGCGCTGACGGCGGCGGGCCGCCGAGATCGCCCGGTCCGTCTCGCGGCGGTCCTGCTTCTCCCGCAGGGTCTGCCGCTTGTCGTACTCCTTCTTGCCCTTCGCCAGCGCGATCTCGACCTTCGCCCGGCCGTCCTTGAAGTACAGGGCGAGCGGCACGATCGTGTGGCCCGTCTCCTGGGACTTGGCGAACAGCTTGTCGATCTCGTCGCGGTGCAGCAGCAGCTTGCGCTTGCGCCGCGCCGAGTGGTTCGTCCAGGTGCCCTGGCTGTACTCCGGCACGTGCACGTTGTGCAGCCACGCCTCGTTGTCGTCGAGCTGCACGAAGCCGTCGACGAGGGAGGCCCGCCCCTGGCGCAGCGACTTCACCTCGGTGCCCGTGAGGACGAGACCGGCCTCGTAGGTGTCGAGCACGAGGTAGTCGTGCCGCGCCTTCTTGTTCTGCGCGATCAGCTTGCGCCCTTTTTCCTTAGCCATAGTGCGGACATTTTCGCACCACCCAGGGGGGTCGCGGCCAGCGAATTCACGGAGCGGAACGGGAAGGGTGGGTCGCGGGGGCCGCGAGGGGCTCAGGAGCCGCCGTCGCCCAGTCCGCTCAGCACCGTCTCGCCCCGCCGGGCGACCGGATCGTCCGCCGCACCGCCCGGCGGACCGTCCGCCGGGCCGGAGCCGGGGTCCGGGGCGCCGTCCGGGCCGGGGCCGTCGTCGGCCGCCTCCAGGTCGGGGGTGATGCCCTCGCCGTCGACGCCGCGCCCCGAGGGGGTGCGGTAGTGGCCCACGGTCAGCTCGGCGACCGAGCCGTCCGGCAGCGCGCTGGGGAGCTGCACCGCCCCCTTGCCGAAGGTCCGCGAGCCGACGACCACCGCGCGGCCCCGGTCCTGGAGCGCCCCGGTCAGCAGTTCGGCGGCGCTCATCGTGCCGCCGTCCACCAGGGCGACCACCGGGCGGTCGGTGTCGCCGCCGGGCCGGGCGTGGACGGCGCGCTCCTCGCCCCGGACGTCGTAGGTGGCGACCAGTCCGCCGTCCAGGAAGGCCGAGGCCGCCTCGGCCGCCTCGCTGACCAGCCCGCCGGAGTTGCCGCGCAGATCGAGCAGGATGCCCGCGCCGGGCGGGGCGGCGCGCACCGCGGAGCGGACCTCGGCGCCGGAGCCCTGGGTGAACGCGGCGACCTTGATCATGACGCGGGGGTCGGCGGCGGTGCCCAGCCGTTCCACCGTCACCGTCTCGGTGGTGAGGACCGTCCGGCGCAGGGTCCGTGTCCACCGCCGTCCGTCGCGCTGGAGCCGCAGCCGGACCTCCGTCCCGGCCGCCGCCGGGGTGCCGCCCCGGGCGGCGTCGTCCCCGCGCAGCAGGGCGACGACCTCGGTGACGGGACGTCCGTCGACGCGCGTGGAGCCGATGGCGCGGATCAGGTCCCCCCGGCGCACCCCGGCCCGTCCGGCGGGGCCGCCGGGGCGGACCCGGGTGACCTCGATCAGTCCGCCGTCGGCGCGCCGGGCCCAGAGGCCCACCCCGGTGTACTCGCCGTCGAGGGCGCGGGCGTACTCGGCGTACTCGCCCTCGGAGTAGACCGCGCCCCAGCGGTCGCCGCTGCGGCTGACGGCGCGCTCGGCGGCCTCCAGCACCTCGGAGGGCGACTTGCCGTCGGCGAGGGCGGTGACGGCCGCGTCCACGATCCGGTCGGGGTCGGCGGGGGCCGCCGGGCCCGCGGCGACCGGGCGGACCTCCTCGGCCGGGTCGGTGCCGGTCCAGGAACCGGCTGCGGCGCCGGTCACGAGCACGCTGGTGAACACCAAGGTCAGAGCCGCGCCACGGCGGACGCGGCGGGGATCGCTGAACAGGTCGGGGCCCGACATGCCGGTGAGTCTAGGACAACGCCGGGTATCGCACGGCGGGTTGACGGGACGGCGCCCGGGGTGAATGTCACACCGCGGGACTCCCCCCGCCCCTGGACACGAGCCCGCGCCCGGGGTCCCCGCCGTGGCGCGCGCACCGCGCCCGGGACGACGGCCGCGCCCCCCGTCGGCGGCGACGGGGGGCGCGGTGGGTGGTGACGGGGGACGCGGTCGGCGGTGACCGGAGACGCCGCCGGGCGGTCAGACCTTGAGGTATTTGCGGAGCGCGACGAACGCGGCGAGCGCGGGCATCAGCACGCTGATCGCGAGGATCAGCGGGAGCGTCTTCAGGACGGCGTCCCAGCCGATGAAGTTGATCAGGGTGAGCTTGTCGGCCAGCGCCAGCCCGTTGTCGATCATGAAGTAGCGGCCCAGCAGCAGGAATCCGCAGGCCACACCACCGCCGATGAGCCCGGCCACGGCGGCCTCCATGATGAACGGCGCCTGGATGTAGAAGCCGGACGCGCCGACCAGCCGCATGATCCCGGTCTCCCGGCGCCTGCTGAACGCCGAGACCCGCACGGTGTTGACGATCAGCATCAGCGCCACCACCAGCATCAGCGCCATCACCGCGAGCGCCGCCTTGCGCATCCCGTCGAGGAGTTCGAAGAGGCTGTCCAGCGTCTCCTTCTGGTCCTCGACCGAGTGGACCCCGTCCCGTCCGGCGAACGCGGTGGCCACGACCTGGTACTTCTGCGGGTCCTTGAGCTTGACCCGGTACGACTCCTGCATCTGGTCCGGGGTCAGCGTGGCGGCCAGCGGCGAGTCCCCGAACTGCTCCTTGTAGTGCTTGTACGCCTCGTCGGCCGACTCGTAGAGGACCTGGTCGACGACCGGCATCTTCTCCAGGTCGGCCTTGATGGCCTCCTTCTGCGCGCTCGTCACCGCGCCCTTGGAGCAGGCCGTCTCCTCGGTCTCGGCGTCGGTCTTGTTGCACAGGTAGATCGAGACGTTGACCTTGTCGTACCAGTAGCCCTTCATCGAGCTGACCTGGTCCTGCATCAGCAGGGAGCCGCCGAACAGGGCGAGCGAGAGGGCCACCGAGACGACGACCGCGAAGGTCATCGTCAGATTGCGGCGGAGACCGACGCCGATCTCCGACAGGACGAACTGGGCGCGCATCGCGTGCTTTCTGCCTTTCGGTACGTGATGTGTGTCGCGTACGTCGCGTACGTAGGGTCAGTGCTGGTAGCCGTAGACGCCGCGCGCCTGGTCGCGGACGAGACGGCCCTTCTCCAGCTCGATGACGCGCTTGCGCATCTGGTCGACGATGTTCTGGTCGTGGGTGGCCATCACGACGGTGGTGCCGGTGCGGTTGATCCGGTCGAGCAGCTTCATGATGCCGACGGAGGTCTGCGGGTCGAGGTTGCCGGTGGGCTCGTCCGCGATCAGCAGCTTGGGGCGGTTGACGAACGCCCGGGCGATGGCGACGCGCTGCTGCTCACCGCCGGAGAGTTCACCGGGCATCCGGTCCTGCTTCTCGCCGAGGCCGACGAGGTCCAGCACCTGGGGCACCGACTTGCGGATCTCGCCGCGGGAGCGGCCGATGACCTCCTGGGCGAAGGCCACGTTCTCGCCGACGGTCTTGTTGGGCAGCAGCCGGAAGTCCTGGAAGACCGTCCCCAGCTGGCGGCGCATGTGCGGCACCTTCCAGTTGGACAGCCGGGCGAGGTCCTTGCCGAGGACGTGCACCTGGCCGTGACTGGCCCGCTCCTCGCGGAGGATGAGCCGCAGGAAGGTGGACTTGCCGGAGCCGGATGACCCCACGAGGAAGACGAACTCGCCGCGTTCGACCTCCAGGGTCACATCCCTGAGGGCGGGGCGGTTCTGCTTGGGGTAGCTCTTGGAGACGTTGTCGAATCGGATCACGGATGCACCACGGGTCGCCGGGGGTAGGTGTCGTGACCATACGCGACGCGGGGGGACCGCCGCAGGCGACGGCGTCCGTTCCCTAGGTCCTTGCGCGGGTTTGTCGGTGAACGGGATGACCCGGGGGACGGCGATCGGCCGGGGCGCGGCCGGTTCCGTACGGTTCCGGACCGTCCCTGACCGGTTCCGCGTGGTGACCGGCCTCAGAGGGGGGCGGAGAAGAGGGCGGTGGGGGTGCGCCGGGGCGCGGACGGTCCGCCGGGAGCCGGGTGCGTGCCCCCGGAGACCGGGGGATACGCCGGGTCGCGCCGAAATCCCCGGAAGCTGGCACAGTGGTAAGGGGAACGCTCGCGTTTCCCTGAGCGTTGCGCGGAGAGAACGTCGTTGCGGCAGGCTCCGCCGCGCGGGAGGAGGAAGGGCATGACCTACGACCGATTGGTGTGCGCGAACTGCGCGGCCCCGGTCAGCGAGGGCCGCTGCCCGGTCTGCCGTGCCAGCAGGGAGCGCCTCCAGCAGGGCGGCCTCTGGTCCGGTGTGCACCCCGCGGCCCTGATCGCGCTGCTGGCCGTCCTGGTCACGGCGCTGGCCCTGCTGGCCCGCCAGTCGATGTGAGCCCGGTGTGAGCTCGGCGTGAGCCGCTGACGGCCGGTGGGCCGGAGCGGCGGCCGCCGTGAACGGAAACAGGGCCCGGAGCATCCGCTCCGGGCCCTGTCCATGGTGCTGGTGTTCCTCACCCGTGCCGTGCGTCCCCCGCGTCACACCCGGCCGGTGTGCGCGTACGGTCCGTCACGTCGGGTGACCGTCCGTCCTGACCCCGCCGGGCGCCAGGACGGTCGTCCCCTGGACGGGGATCAGGCGGCGCGGGTGCCCGAGGCGAGCCGGGGCAGCAGCCGGAAGCCGATACCGCCCGCGATCATCGTCGCGGCGCCGATCAGCAGGAACGTGGTCTCCATGGCGCCGGTCTCGGCCAGCTCGTCCTTGGGCGCGCCCTGTCCGGCCTTGCCCTGCCCGCCGCCGGCCTGTCCGACCGCCTCGGAGCCGGTGTCGGTCAGGCTGGTCTTGCCCTGACCCTGCGGGATCGGGCCGGAGCCGCTGTCGGGGCTGGTGCCGTCGCCGCCACCGGTACCGCCGGTGCCGCCGCTGACGCCCTCGCCGTCGTCACCACCGTCGTCGCCACCGGTGGTGCCGCTGGTTCCGGTGGAGCCGGAGTCGCCGCCGGTCGAGCCGCTGGTGCCGGTGGAACCACTGGTGCCGGAAGTACCGGAAGTTCCGCTGGTGCCAGAGGTACCCGAGGTGCCACTGGTCCCGGAAGTACCACTCGTACCGGAGGTGCCGCTGGTCCCGGAAGTGCCGGTGGAACCGCTGGTGCCGGAGGTGCCACTGGTGCCGGAAGTACCAGAAGTGCCGCTGGCGCCAGAGGTACCCGAGGTGCCACTGGTCCCGGAGGTTCCGCTGGTGCCGGAGGTGCCACTCGTACCGGAAGTGCCGGTGGAACTGGCGTCGCCACCGGTCGTCCCGCTGGTACCGGAGGTGCCGCTGGTCCCGGAGGTGCCGGAGGAACCCGCGTCGCCGCCGGTCGACGAACCGCCACCCGTGGTGGTGACCCCGTTCTCACCGCCGCCGATGGTGGTCTCGCCGGTGCTTCCGCCGGTGGTGGTCGTCCCGCCGTCACCACCGCCGATGGTGGTCCCGCCGTCGCCGCCGCCGATGGTGGCCTCGCCACCGGTGCCGCCCGTGGTGCCGGAGCCGCCGGTGGTGGTGTCGTCGTCCTGGGCACTGGCGCTGACGCCGGTGCTGTTGAGTGCCTGGGCGGCGCCCGCGGCGGTGAGGGAGGCCCCCGCCGCGATCAGCGCGCCCGCCGCGATCCGTGCCACACGGACCCGGGTCTTCTTGGTCATCTGGTTGCTACCCCCAGTAGCTCATCGTCGATGGAGCAGCGCCGGGGCGGTGGACGCCAGGGGGAAGTACCGCGCGGCGGCGTTTCCTCACGCGCCGCGCACCATCGCCCCCGTTCTCACACACGCCCCGAAGACACGCATGCCGCGTTCACCCTTCCCACTTTCCGGAAAGCCGTCAAGGCCATTGCGCGCACGATGCCCGAAATAAGGGCAGTTGGGGGCGGCACCTTTATATGACAGTGACGCAGAACACCGGCGGATACGACAACTGCCGCCCCGAAGGCGGCAGTCAGGCCCGGATTCCCGGGCCGGGCGCGCCCCCCGGCCTCCGGAGAAGGTTCCCGGAATTCATCCGGAAGAGGAAGGGAGGGCTCCGTCAGGGGCGGTTACCTTGTCGACAAATACGCAATCCCGTGAACGGGCGCGTCACTTCTCCCGCTGCTTGCGCCAGCGAATTCCGGCTTCCAGGAAACCGTCGATCTCGCCGTCGAGCACCGCCTGCGGATTGCCGACCTCGTGTTCCGTGCGGAGGTCCTTGACCATCTGGTACGGGTGCAGGACGTAGGAGCGCATCTGGTTGCCCCAGGAGTTGCCGCCGTCGCCCTTGAGCGCGTCCATCTTGGCCTGCTCCTCCTGGCGGCGGCGTTCGAGCAGCTTCGCCTGGAGGACGTTCATCGCGGTCGCCTTGTTCTGGATCTGCGAGCGCTCGTTCTGGCAGGAGACGACGATCCCGGTCGGCAGGTGCGTGATGCGCACCGCGGAGTCGGTGGTGTTGACGCCCTGGCCGCCGGGGCCCGAGGAGCGGTACACGTCGATCCGCAGCTCCGACTCGTCGATCTCGACGTGGTCGGACTGCTCGACCACGGGCAGCACCTCGACGCCCGCGAACGAGGTCTGGCGGCGCCCCTGGTTGTCGAAGGGCGAGATCCGCACCAGCCGGTGGGTGCCCTGCTCCACGGAGAGGGTGCCGTACGCGTACGGGGCCTGGACGGCGAAGGTGGTGGACTTGATGCCCGCCTCCTCCGCGTACGAGGTCTCGTACACCTCGGCCTTGTAGCCGTGGCGCTCGGCCCAGCGCAGGTACATCCGCTGGAGCTGCTCGGCGAAGTCGGCGGCGTCGACGCCGCCCGCCTCGGCCCGGATGTTGACCAGGGCCTCCCGGGCGTCGTACTCGCCGGACAGGAGGGTGCGGACCTCCATCTCGTCCAGCGCCTTGCGGACGGCCGTCAGCTCGCCCTCGGCCTCGGCGCGGGTGTCCGCGTCGTCCTCGGCCTCGGCCAGCTCGAACAGGACGGACAGGTCGTCGATCCGGCCGCGCAGCGTCTCCGCCTTGCGGACCTCCGCCTGGAGGTGGGAGAGCTTGCTGGTGATCTTCTGTGCCGCGTCCGGGTCGTCCCAGAGGGAGGGGGCCGCGGCCTGGTCCTCCAGCACGGCGATGTCCGCCCTCAGCTTGTCGAGGTCCAGGACGGCCTCGATCGACTCCATGGTCGAGGAGAGGGACTTGAGCTCTTCGGATACATCGACGACTGCCACGGCTCCAGCGTAACCGCTCGGGTCCCCCGCCGGGCCCGTCGGGCGCCCGGGCCGGGAGCGGGGCCCGCCCCGGGCGGGAGCGGGGCCCGCCGGGGGCCCGGGGCGGGGCGCGGCCGGGGCTACGGGGTGGTGGAGGTGCCCGGTGGGCGGGCGGGGGTGTCGTCGGTGACCGCCCAGGCGGTCAGTCCGGCCGCGGCGGCGAGCACCGCGGCGGCGGCCCCGAGCACCACCCGGCGGCGCCGGGTGACGGCCGCCCGGTTGCGGGCCGAACCGGGCCGGGGCGCCCCCGGGGTCCGGGGCACCCGCGCGGTGCCGTGCGCCCCGCCGTCCAGCTCGTCCGGCTCGGGCACCCGCATGCTGGTGTGGGTGTCCCGGTTGGAGTCGGGCGCGGGCCCGGAGACCAGCGGGACGGCCCCGCGCCGCACCGGCGGCGGTCCGCCGTCCCCGTCCGTCCCGGGCTCCTCCTCGGGCGGGGCGGACCCGTCCGCCTCCGCCGTCTCGGGCTCGTCCACGTCCAGCGGGGGCATCCCGGCCAGCGAGGGCAGCTGCTCCCGCAGCCGGGCGCAGAGTTCCGAGGCGCGCAGCCGGGAGGCGGGGGCCTTCGCCAGGCACTGGACGATCAGCTGCCACAGCTCGTCGGGGATGCCGGGCAGCGGGGCGACCCGCTCGGTGACGTGGCGGCGCAGCACCGCGCCGGGGTGGCCCCCGCCGAACGGGGTGAACCCGGCGAGCAGCTCGTAGAGCACGGTGGCGAGGGCGTAGATGTCGACGGCGGCGCGCGGCGGCAGGCCCTCGACGATCTCGGGGGCGAGGTAGTCCGGGGTTCCGATGATCTTCGTGGCGCGGACCAGGCGGGGCGCGTCGATGAGCTTGGCCACGCCGAAGTCGGTGAGCAGGGCGCGGTGGCTGCCGCCGGGGCCGAGGGGGCCCCGCATGTCGAGGAGGACGTTCTCGGGCTTGACGTCGCGGTGGACGATCCCGGCGGCGTGCGCGGCGGCCAGCCCGTCGGCCACGTCCGCGACGATGGCCACGGCGGCCTCGGGGGCGAGTCTGCGGTCCCGGTCGAGGCGGGAGCGCAGATCGGTGCCCCGGACCAGGTCCATGACGAGGGCGAGGTCGTCGCCGTCGACGACGAGGTCGCGGACGGCGACCACGTTGGGGTGGTGGAGCCCCAGCAGGGCGGTGCGCTCCTGGACGAAGCGGCCCACCAGTTCCTGGTCGGCCGCGAGGTCCTCGCGCAGGAGTTTGACGGCGACGGGACCCTCGGGCCCCTCGCCCAGCCACACCGTGCCGGCGCTGCCGCGGCCCAGGATCTGGTTCGCGGTGTACCGGCTGCCGATCTTCCGTGCCAAGGCTGCTCCTACGGACGCGTGTTGGCGACAAAACTACGCGGCCGGATCGGTGACCGGCACACCACGGGGCGGAATCACCCCCTGGATGTCGACAAGTCTCCAGCACCCGGCCGTCGTAACGGACCGCTCGGCTCCCGTCAGTTCCCGGTGCCGCCGCCCGAGCCGGAGCCGGAGCCGCCGGTCCCACCGCCGCTGTCGCCGCCCAGTTCGGCGAACCAGCCGGTGACCGTGCCGAACCAGTCGCTGAGCTGTTCCCAGTAGCCCTTGCCGGTGCCGATCCAGTCCTGGAGCGGGCTGAGCTCCCAGACCAGCCAGCCCGCCACGAACAGGATGAGGACCGTGAACAGGCAGCCCTTGAGGCAGCCGAGGCCGGGAATCCGCATCGGGCTGGCGCTGCGCCTCGGCTCGCGCGGCGGGCGCGGCTCGCGGGGCGCGGGCTCCCTGGGCGGGGCGTAGTGCTGCGGCTGCCGCTCCGGCACGGGGGCGGGGGCGTACCGCTGGGGCTGCGGCGGGGGCGGCGGCGCGTACTGCTGGGGCGGCGGGGCCTGGTGCTGCGGGGCCTGACGCTGGGGTGCCTGGTGCTGCGGAGGCGCCTGGTGCTGGGGCGCGTACCCCTGCTGGGGCTGCTGCCGCGGGGGCTGCTGGGGGCGCGGGGCGACCTGGCGCTGGGGGCGGCGGCGCAGCGGGTCCTCGTCCGGGTCGAGGTACTGGACCTGCGTCTGCTCGTTGCGGTCGCGGGCGGCCCGCAGCTGGTTCTGCCAGGGGTGCGGGTCGTCGGGTCCGCCGGGGGCGCGGTCGGGGACCGGCGGCAGCACCGCGGTGGGGTCGGCGGCGCCGCGCGGGCCGGTGTTCGGCAGCACCGCCGTCGGGTCGGCCGCGCCGGGGACGCCGCCCGGGGCGTACGGGAGGAAGCTGGTGGCCGCCTGGGGGTCGTGGACGCCGTCGAACGGGGCGGGGGCCCCGGTGTGCGGCAGCACGGCCGTCGGGTCGGCGGCGCCCGGCACCTCGGGGACGGCGGTGGGCGCCGGGTCCGGGGCGAGCAGCGCGCCCACGCCCTCGGCGGCGGCGATCTGCGCGGAGGTGGCGTGCACGCCGACGCCCGCGGCGACGGTGCGCAGGGCCCGGGCGAGGCCCTCGGCGCTGGGCCGCTCGTCGGGGTTCTTGCGCAGGCAGCGCTCTATCACCGTCCACAGCGGCTCGGGGACGCTGGACGGGCGGCGCGGCTCGGCGCTGAGGTGCTGGTGCAGCACTTCGAGGGCGGAGCCGCCGGAGAACGGGGGCCGCCCGGTGACCAGCTCGTACAGCAGGATCCCGGCGCCGTAGATGTCCACGGCGCTGGTCTGCGGACGGCCCTCCGCCGACTCGGGGGCGACGTAGGCGGGGGTGCCCACGAACTCGTGGGTGCGGGTGAGCCCCGGGGAGTCGGCGAGCCGGGCGATGCCGAAGTCGGTGAGCAGCGGGTGCATCTCGCCGTGCTCCTGCCGCAGCAGGACGTTGGCGGGCTTGAGGTCGCGGTGCACCACCCCGTCGGCGTGGCTGGCGGCGAGCGCGTCGGCGATCTGCGCGGTCAGCAGGGAGCCCGCGACCGGGGAGAAGGGGCCGTTGTCGCGCAGGTAGCGGTGCAGGTCCGGGCCCTCGACCAGGTCCATGACGAGCGCCAGCAGATCGCCCTCGACCACCAGGTCGCGGACCCGGACGATGTTGGGGTGGGTGAGCCGGAGCAGGACGGAGCGCTCGCGCAGGAAGCGCATCACGATGTCGGAGTCGTTGGCCAGCTCCTCCTTGAGGACCTTGATGGCCACGGTCTCGCCGGGCTGGCCGGGGACGGCCGCCTCGGCGCCCGCCGTCTCGCGCTGACGCGCCCGCCAGACGGTGCCGGTGGCACCCCGTCCGAGCGGCTCCTCAAGGAGGTACTTGCTTCCTACCGGCCGCACGTCATGCGCTCCTTGCTCCGCTCGGGGCCCTGGAGGCCCGGCTCTGGTTCGGTCCGGCCGAGCTGGTCGGTCGGGTGTCGGCCTCCCGGTCCGGTCGGACCGTCGGTCTGGGGTGTCTGGGGTGTCTGGGGTGTCTGAGTGGTGGGGGTGGTCGGGTGTCCTGCGGGGCGGGTGGTCGGGGGCGGGTGCTCCGGGTCGGACGTTATGGGTGGTGTACCGGTCCGGCCCGTGCCGTGACCGGTCGGAACCGGTCGGGCGGAACCGTTCGGCGGCCCCGGCCCCCTTCGGACTACCCGGGTCCGCCCCGCGTCATCCGGACCGCTCCGTCCGGCTCCACGGGGTACCGAGGACCCGGTCCGCCGCGCCCCCGTCTCCGGTGCCGCGCGGGCCCGGCCGGGGGCCCGGGGGCGCCGGGCGCTCCGCACCACTGTAGTGCCGACCGTCCTTCCCGCCCGGTTTCCGGGGTATCCGGGGGCCCGGACCGCACCGGGCGGCAGGCGTCCGCGTCCCGTTCACCGGCCGGGGGCGGCCCGGGGGCGGCCCTGTGGTGAGACGTGCGTCCGGGTCCGGATGGTTGCTCCCGGTCCGCCGGTTCCCGGGCGGCACGCTCCGGCGCTTCTCCGCGTCCGCGCGGGCGCGGACGTACGGACAGCCACCCGCGCACGGCGGACGGACGGCCACCGGCCGCCGTTGACCTGGGCACAGCGGACGGACGGCGCGGCGGTTGGACGGCGCGGAGAACGGAGGGCGCGGAGAACGGACGGAGACCGGAAAACAGTCCGGAGGAACGTCAATCGAACACGATCGGGCGCGAACCGGGCGGCAACGGGCACGTGACGATGCGGTAGGGGCACTGAACAGGAAGTTTTCCGAGCAGAGCCAGCCAATCAAGATCACGAACCGGTGGCGGCCGGGCGTGTTGTCGGTGGCAGGTGCGAGGATGCCCCCGTACTGGTCTACGTGCCCGCCGCGCGGTGGGGGGAATCACAGCACGGCCCCCGGTCGATCCGTTCGATCCGTGCCGGGCCGTCCGCAGAAGGGACCGCTGACGGCGATGCAGATCCGGTTGACCGTCCTCGGGACACGCCCCGAAAGCACGGGGCGCGCCACCGCGCGGGACGTCCTGGTCACCGCGCCCGGGGGCACCCCGCTGGCCGCCGTGGCCTCGGGTCTCGTCTCCGCCGTCGCGGGCGGCGACGGCCCGGTGGGCCTCTACGCGGGCACCCGGCGGCTCGATCCGCAGCGGGCCGTCATCGGGGAGCCGCCGCTGATCGACGGGGCGGTGCTGTCGCTCGGCGCCCCCGCCGCCGCTCCCCCCGACCCCGGCGCGGACGCCACCGGCGCCGTCGCCCAGCTGCGGGTGGTCGGCGGACCCGACGCGGGCGGGGTGCACCTGCTGCACGGCGGACCGGTCCGGATCGGCCGCTCCGCCGACGCGGAGATCCCCCTCGACGACCCGGACGTCTCCCGGCTGCACTGCGCGGTCACCCTCACCGAGGACGGCCGGGTGACCGTCGCGGACCTCGGCTCCACCAACGGCACCCGGCTCTACGGCGCCGCGCTCGGCCAGCGGCCCGTCCCCCTGGAACCGGGGGCGCCGCTGCGGCTCGGGGAGTCCACGCTGCGGCTCGCCGACCCCCGCGAGTCCCCCGCCCCGCTGCCCACCGCGCCGGACGGCGAGGGCTTCGTCAAGGTGGGCGGCGAGGAACCGGCGGACGGCGTTCCGGCCGCCGCCGTCCCGAGGGCCCGGAGCGGTGGACCGGCCGCCCCCGGACCGGCCGCCGGACCCGGCCACGGCACCACCGCGTGGCCGCCGCCGTCCCCGCACGCGCCCTCCCCCGACGGGCACCCCGCCGACGTCGGAACCGGGCCCGGACTCGGCCCCGGCGTCCCGGAGCACGGCACCGGCACCGGCACCGATTTCAGCACCGGTTTCGGTACCGGCCCCGGGTACGACCCGGGCTCCGGACGGGCGGAGGGACGCCGCCGGGGCGGGCTGTCCGCGTGGGCGCGGCGACTGCGCGGCGGGCGCGGCGCGGACCACGGCACCGACCCGTACGCCGACGACGACCTCCCGGGCGCCGTCCGGCCCGACGGGGTCACGGCCGGACCGGACGAGGTCACCGGGTACGGCGAGGGGACCTTCACCGTCGACCCGGCCGCCACCCCCGAACTGTGGCCGGACCCGGCGGCCCTGCTGCTCACCGCGCTCGGTCCCGGCCCACGGCTGTGGGAACGCGACCGCGAGCACCCCGAGGCCCTGACCGTCCGGCTCGGCACCACCGACCGGCCCGCCCCGGGCGGTACGGGCGTCCTCGCGGGCGTCCCGGTGACGGTCGCGCTGCGCGAGGTCGGGGCGCTGGGCCTCGCCGGGCCCCGGCCCCGGCTGACCGGGGCGGCGCGGGCGGTCCTCGCCCAGCTCGCCGCGCTGCACGCGCCGGAGACCCTGGAGATCGTGCTGCTCGGCGCGGACCGTTCCCGGCCGGTGGCCGAGCGGATCGCCGAGTGGGCCTGGCTCGGCTGGCTGCCGCACACCCGTCCCGGCCGGGGCCAGGACTGCCGGCTGCTGCTCGCCTACGACGCCGACCAGGCCGCCGCCCGCGCCGCCGAGCTGACCCGGCTCCTCGACGCCCCGGACGGCACCGGGGACGACCCGGCGGACGCGGTGCTCACCGTGCTCGTGGTGGACGGGGACCCGGGCACCCCCGCGACCCGGGAGGCGGTGGCCCGGCTGACCGCGCACGGCCCGGCGGCCGGGGTGCACGTGGTGTGCCTGGCCGAGACGGCCGCGCTGCCCGCGTCCACCGCCACCGGACCCGCCGGGACCCCGGCGCCCGGTCTCCACGAGGGGTACGCGGCGGCCGTCGCGGCACAGCCCGCGGTCGCCGGGTGCGGGGCCGTCGCCCTGCTCAGCGGGGACGTGGCCACCGAGGTCCGGCTGGTGCGGACCGCCGCCGGACGGGTCGCGGGCGAGGGCACCACGGCCTCGGTGGACGCCGTGTCGGACGCCTGGGCCGAACGGTTCGCCCGGGCGCTGGCCCCGCTGCGCGCGGAGGGCGTCGGCGGTCCGCGCAGCGCGGCGCCGCTGCCCCCGTCGGCACGGCTGCTGGACGAACTGGGGCTGGCCCGCGCCACCCCCGCCTCCCTGCTGGCCCGCTGGGCCGACGCCGCCGACGACCCGGAGGCCGCGGGCGGACGGGCCCGGGCCGTCCTCGGCGCCGGGACCCGGGGGCCGGTCGGGATCGACCTCGTCGGGGAGGGCGTCCATCTGCTGGTGGAGGGCCCGGCGGGCAGCGGGCGCACCGAGCTGCTGCGGTCCGTCGCCGCCTCGCTGGCGGCGGCCGAACGCCCCGACCGGCTCTCCCTGATCCTGGTCGACGGCCGGGACACCACCGGGGGGCCCACCGCGCCGCCGCCCGGCGCCGGACTCGCCGTCTGCGGGGAACTCCCGCACGTCACCACCCATCTGGAGGCCCACGACCCGGTCCGCATGCGGGAGTTCGCCCAGGCGCTGAGCGCGGAGCTGAAGCGCCGCGCCGAACTGGTCGGACTGCTGGACTTCGCCCAGTGGCACCAAGGGGAGCGGCCGGGCGGCCGGGTCGTCGCCCAGCGCGGTCCGCTGTCGCCCGTCCAGGAGTCCGGGGCGGGCGACCTCGACCCGCCGCCCAGCTCCACCCTGCGGCTGCGGCCCGCGCGGCAGCGCGCCGCCGCGCCCGGACCCGCGCTGCCCCGGCTGGTGGTCGTGGTGGACGACTTCGACGCGCTGCTCTCGCCCGCCCTCGGCTCCACCGGGCGGCCCTCGGCCGGGTCCGTGGTGCGGGCGCTGGAGGCGGTCGCCCGGGACGGCGAGCGGCTGGGCGTGCACCTGGTCGCGGGGACGACGGGCGGCGCCCGGGTCGAGGCGAGCGAGGCCGCGCGGCGCGCCGGGGCGCGGGTCGTCCTGGACGCGGTGCGGGTCGGCCCCGAGGAGCCCGGTCCCGGGCGGGGGTCGCTGCGCACGCCGGACGGCCGGGTGGTGGCGTTCCAGGGGGGCCGGGTCACCGGACGGATACCCCGGACGGCGACGTTGCGGCCCACCGTGGTGGTCGTGGAGTGGGAACGGATGGGCGACCCGCCCGCCCAGCGGTCGGTACGGGAGCTGGGCAACGGGCCCACCGACCTGGCCCTGCTGGCCAGCGCGGTGGAACGGGCCGCCCGCTCCGTCTCGGCGGAGGCGGTTCCCTCGCTGCTGTAGGGCCCCGCTCGCGTGGACCCCTGTCTCGCGGCCGGGAACGGAGCCGGACGGCACGGCGGATTCACCGGGGGCGCTGGCCGGTTCGTACCGGGGGCGCGAGCCGACCGGCCGCTTCGGCCGGACGGCGGTCCCCGGCACCCGGGCACCGGGACGGCCAGAGCCCGGGGCCGCCCGGTGGGCCGGTCAAGCCGGTGGGCCGGTCAAGCCGGTGGGCCGGTCAAGCCGGTGGGCCGGTCAAGCCGGTGGGCCGGTCAAGCCGGTGGGCCGGTCAAGCCGGTGGGCCGGTCAAGCCGGTGGGCCGGTCAAGCCGGTGGGCCGGTGCGCGGGGGCCGTGGCCCCGCGCGGCACCGGCGCGCGGCCTACGCGGTCAGCCCCCCAGCACCTCCCCGTACCCGGTGGCGGTGTGGGGTCGCAGGGCGAAGCCGAACGGGGTCAGCGACTTGCCCTTCGGGTTCTGCTCCGTGGCGCTGCTCGGGGCGAACCAGACGCCGCCCGGGTACCGCTCGCCCGCGTTCTCCCCGGGCGCGCTCACCGCCGTGTCCCACAGCCCGTCGAGGTTGTGGTCGCCGACGGTCACCTGGGCGCCGAAGCGGTCGCCCGCCTCGGCCGCGCCGGGCACGTTCGGGGTGCTCTGGCTGCGGGCCTGGCCGCCCCGGGGGCCCTGGGCGGTGCCGTTCATGACGACGTATCCGCCCGCGTCCTTCAGGCTGCCCACGTCCTCGCCGGGCACGCCGACCACCAGTTCCGGACGGTCGTCGGCGTTGAGGTCACCGGCGGCGAGCGCCGCGCCGAAGTCGTCGCCCGCCTCGGCGGCGCCGCCGACCCCCGGGCTGGACTGGGTGAAGCAGTCGTGCGCGGTGCCGAACGGCGCGCTCTTCGAGCCCTTGAGCAGCAGCACCGCGCCGCCGGACCGGTCGGCACAGCGCGTGGTGCCCACCTCGGGGTGGGGCTGGACGAGGCCGACCGCGAGGTCGTCGGTGCCGTCCCGGTCGAAGTCGGCGGCGGCGAGCGCCTCGCCCCGGTCGGAGTCGGTCCACCACTGGGCGGGCTTCGCCCGGTCGTCCCAGCGGGTGATGAAGGTGCCGGAGTCCTCCATGGCCCGCCAGGTGGTGGCGAGGTCGTCGCGCCCGTCGCCGTCGAAGTCGCCGGTGGCCAGGGCGCGGGTGGCGCCGCCCAGGGGGTAGCCGCGCAGGGAGGTGGTGGTCACCGGGGCTGCGGTGAGCGGGCCGGGACGGAACCGGAGCGTGCCGCTCTCCTCGCCCTTCTCCCCGTACACGAGGTCGGTGTCGCCGTCGCCGTCGTAGTCGCCGGTGGCGAGGGTGTGGCCGACGGCGCTGTACCAGGAGGTGCCCTTGGCCACGACGGTGCCCTGGACGTTCCACCCGTAGCGGACGACGGTGACGGTGCCCTCGTTCTTGTCCTGGTCGGAGGTGAGGGACTCGCCGCTGGCGCCGACGACGAGTTCGTGGACGCCGTCGCCGTCCACGTCGACGGGGGCCACGGAGGAGCCGAAGCGGTCGCCCGCCTCGGCCGTGCCGGGGACGCCCGGCTCGTTCTGGCTGATGACGCCGGTGGACGAGCTGGGGCTCTCCCGGCCGCCGAAGATCACGCTGATGAACCCGGCCTTGGCCTTGCCGTCCACCGTGCCGTTGGGCACGCCGACCGCGATGTCCGCGTATCCGTCCCCGTTGAAGTCGAACCTCGGGGCCACGGCGGGCCCGGCGGCGGCCGAGGCGCTCCCGGCGAGCGGCAGGGTCAGACCGGTGGCGGTGAGCGCCGCCACGGCGGCGGTGGCGGCGAGGGTGCGTACGCGCACGGGTAACTCCCTTGGTCGGAGAAGAGGACGCGGGGCGGAAGGCGTCCACCGCGTCCGGGGGTGTGACTCACGGGACGGGCGAAGAGTTGTGCGACGCGACGGCCGCCGTTCCCCGCGCGTCTTCGGGTGCGTTCCGGGTGGGGTGCGTGGTCCGGCTCGGGAACCGGGCGTTCGCTTCCGCCGGTTCTTCGTCCGGCTTTCCGTGGTGGTGGGTTGCTCGCGCCGTTCCGCGCGCCCCTTCGGGGCGCCCCCTGGGCGGGTGGGTACGGGGGGCGTCGGGGGCCTGCCGGGCGACGGGTCAGCGGGGGCGGCGCGTGTCGGCGGTACGTCACGAGGGCGTCACGATCGGTGAGTTCGGGGCGTTGGGTCCCTTGTCGGGCGAACCGCCCCGGCGTACACAGAGCCCACGGGAGCGTTCGCGAGCACGCGCCACGGCGCGTCAGGAGGACGGGGCAGTGATGCGCAGCACGGACAGGACGACCGGGAGCCGCCGTGACCGTCGGCTCCGGCCCGCCAGCCGTACGGGACGGCTCGCCGCCGTCGCCGTGGCCGGGGCGCTGACACTGGTGACGGCCGCCTGCGGCGGCGACGGGGAGGGCTCGGGCGGGAAGGACGGGGGCGGGGACCGGAACGCGTCCGGTCTGCGGCTGCCGGACCTGGACGGGAAGAAGCTCGACGTCGCGGCGGTCTGGACGGGGCCGGAGCAGGAGAACTTCAAGAAGGTGCTGGCGGAGTTCGAGGAGCGGACGGGCGCCGAGGTGACGTTCGTCCCCGCGCAGGACCCCGTCCTCAACTTCCTGGGCTCGAAGATCGCGGGCGGTGACCCGCCGGACGTGGCGCTGCTCCCGCAGGTCGGCGCGGTGCGGCAGGCCGTGGAGCGGAAGTGGGCCAAGCCGGTGGGCGAGGACGCCAAGCGGCAGCTCGCGAAGAACTTCGCCCAGGGCTGGCAGGACCTCGGGGCGGTCGACGGCGAGCAGTACGGGGTGTACTTCAAGGCCGCCAACAAGTCGCTGGTCTGGTACAACACCGCGGTCTTCGAGAACGCGGGCGCCGAGGAGCCCGCCACCTGGGACGAGTTCCTGGCGACCGCGCGGACGGTGTACGACTCCGGGGTGACCCCGGTGTCGGTCGGCGGGGCGGACGGCTGGGTGCTCACCGACTGGTTCGAGAACGTGTACCTGTCGCAGTCGGGCCCCGAGGAGTACGACCGGCTGGCCCGGCACGAGATCCCGTGGACGGACCCCTCGGTCAAGCGGGCCCTGACCACCCTGGCCGAACTGTTCGGCGAGGAGGACTACCTGGCGGGCGGCGCGGACGGGGCGTTGCAGACGGAGTTCCCGCGCTCGGTGGAGCAGACCTTCACCGGTGGCGACCAGCCGAAGGCGGGCATGGTCTTCGAGGGGGACTTCGTCGGCGTCAACATCGCCCAGGCGAAGGCCGAGGTCGGCACGGACGCCAAGGTGTTCCCGTTCCCGGCGGTCGGCGACGAGGCGCCGGTGGTCAGCGGCGGTGACGCGGCGGTCCTGCTGAAGGAGTCGGAGGCGGGCCAGGCCCTGCTGACGTTCCTGGCCTCCCCGGACGCGGCGCGGGTGTGGGCGGAGGAGGGGGGTTTCCTCTCCCCGAACAAGAACCTGGACCCGGCCGCGTACCCCAACGACGTGCAGCGGGACATCGCGAAGGCGCTGATCGGGGCGGGCGACGACTTCCGGTTCGACCTGTCGGACCAGACCCCGCAGGCGTTCGGCGGCACCCCGGGCAAGGGGATGTGGAAGGAGCTCCAGGACTTCCTGAAGGACCCGGACGACGTGGCGGGGACGCAGCGGAGACTGGAGGCCGCGGCGGACCGGGCGTACGAGGACTGATCCGGCGATGACGTCGGCGACGACGGACGGCACCGGTTCCGGCTCCGGCCCGGTGCCCGTCCGGCCCCCACGGCGCGGCGGGGCGCTCGGCACCCGCAAGGCGGTGGCGGCGCTGTTCCTGCTGCCCGCCGTGGTGCTACTGGGCGCGCTCGTGGTCTACCCGGTCGGGTACTCGCTGGTCCGCAGCTTCGTCGGGGACTCCGGCGGCGGTTTCGCCGGGCTGGACAACTACCGGGAGCTGTTCACGGACGACGGCGTCCGGACGGCGTTCCGCAACAACGTGTTCTGGATCGTGTGCGCCCCGGCGGTCGCCACCGCCCTCGGGCTGGTCTTCGCGGTGCTGACCGAACGGATCCGCTGGGGCACCGCGTTCAAGCTCGTGGTGTTCATGCCGATGGCGATCTCGATGCTGGCGGCGGGCATCATCTTCCGGCTGGTGTACGACCAGGACCCGGACCGGGGCGTGGCCAACGCGGTGTGGGTGGGCGTCCACGACACGTTCGCCGCGTCGTCGGCGTTCCCGAAGGCGCACCCGGGCCGTGAGTCGCCGCTGCGCGAGGCGGGCGGCGGGGCGTTCGTCACCCGGGAGCCGGTGCGGGCGGGCGAGCCGGTGGCACTGCCGCTGGTGGGGGTGGCCCCGGATCTGATGCCGGACGGGGCGAAGGCGGCGCGGGCGGCCCCCGCGGACCCGGCGAAGGTGACCGGGACGACCTGGCAGGACTTCACCCGGGGCGAGGGCGTGGGCACCCTGAACGGGGTGGACGGCGGGGAGTCGGGCTATCCCGGGATGCGGATCGAGGCGGTGCGGGACGGCACGGTGGTGGCCCGGACCGAGGCGGCGGCGGACGGGACGTTCACCCTGCCGAAGGAGGCGGACGGGGCGCTGCTGCGGCTGCCCGCCGACAACTTCCGGGAGCCCTACCGGGGGGTCGACTGGCTGGGCCCGGCGCTGGTGACCCCGGCGGTCATCGTCTCGTACGTGTGGATGTGGGCGGGCTTCGCGATGGTGCTGATCGCGGCGGGGCTGGCGAGCGTGCCCCGGGAGCTGCTGGAGGCGGCCCGGGTGGACGGCGCCACGGAGTGGCAGGTGTTCCGCCGGATCACGGTGCCGTTGCTCGCCCCGGTGCTCGCGGTGGTCCTGGTGACGCTGATGATCAACGTCCTGAAGGTCTTCGACCTCGTCTACGTCATCGCCCCCGGCTCCTCGCAGGACGACGCCAACGTGCTGGCGCTCCAGCTGTACCGGTCGGCGTTCAGCGACGGCAGACCCGGGGTGGCCAGTGCGATCTCGGTGGTGCTGCTGTTGCTGGTGATCCCGGTGATGGTCTTCAACATCCGACGGCTGCGACGGGAGGGCGGACGATGAGAGCGGACGGAACCGACGACGCCTCCGGGACCGGCGCCTCGGGGGAGCCCGCCTCCGGGACGGACGTCTCGGGGGAGTCCGGGGCTGGGGCAGCCGGGGCGGTCGTCGCGGGGCCGTCCGGTGTGGCGGACTCCCCCGGCCCGGCCCCGGACGCGGCGCGGGACCGGCGGGTCGGGGTCGCGGCGAAGGCCCGGCGGACTCCGGTCGCGGCGCGGCTGGCGCGGGCTGTGAGCGGTGGGCTGGTGCGGGTGTTCCTGCTGGTGACGGCGGTGTTCTGGCTGGTGCCGACGGTCGGGCTGCTGCTGTCCTCGCTGCGCGGGACGGAGGACCTGGCGGAGGGCGGCGGCTGGTGGACCGTCCTCACCGAACCCGCCCGGCTGACCGTCGACAACTACACCCGGCTGCTCGACGACTCCACGATCACCGAGGCGCTGCTGAACACCGTGCTGATCGCCGTGCCCGCCACGGTGCTGGTGGTGGTGATCGGGGCGCTCGCCGGGTACGCCTTCGCCTGGCTGGAGTTCCCCGGCCGCGACTGGTGGTTCCTCGGGGTGGTCGCCCTGCTGGTGGTGCCGGTGCAGGTGGCGCTGCTGCCGATCGCCCGGCTCTACGGGGACATCGGACTGTTCGGGTCGGTGACCGGGGTGGTGCTGTTCCACGTGGGGTTCGGGCTGCCGTTCGCGGTGTTCCTGCTGCGGAACTTCTTCGCGGAACTCCCCCGGGAGCTGCTGGAGGCCGCGCGCCTGGACGGCGCCGGTGAGCTGCGGCTGTTCGCCCGGGTGGTGCTGCCGCTCGGCGGGCCCGCCCTCGCCAGCCTCGGCATCTTCCAGTTCCTGTGGGTGTGGAACGACATGCTGGTCGCGCTGATCTTCACGGACGCGTCCAACCAACCCGTCACCGTGGCCCTCCAGTCCCAGGTGCGGCAGTTCGGGAACAACATCGACGTGCTGGCGCCCGGGGCGTTCCTGTCCATGGTGATCCCGCTGGCCGTGTTCTTCGCCTTCCAGCGGCAGTTCGTGACGGGGGTGACGGCCGGGGCGGTGAAGTAGCCCCCGGCCCTCCGCGCACACGGGACGGCCGACTCCCCCGCGTACCGGGGAACGCCCGGCTCCCCGCGTACGGGGGACGGCCGCGCGACGCACCAGGGAATTGCCGGGTTATCACCCGTTACGGGAAATACGCTCCCGTTGATGACCACTCAGACGACCGCGCCGGACGGCACCGGCGGCTCCGACGGCTCCCCGGTCCTCCCGACGGCCGCGCCCGGCCGTCACCTCCCCCTGGCGTACGCCGTCGGCTGGCTCGTCACCCGGGCGGCGATGGTCCTCGTCCTGGTCCACAGCGGGGCGGGGCTGCTGGGCTCCGGCGGGGTCCCCCGCGAGGTGTACGGACTGTACGCGCACTGGGCGGGACGACTGGCCGAGGGCAGCTTCCCGGTGGGCGATCCGATGTGGCAGTACCCGCCGGGCGCCGGACCGGTGCTGCTGGCGCCCGCGCTGGTGCCGGGGGTCAGCTACTTCGAGGCGTTCGTGGGGCTCACCCTGCTCGCGGACGCGCTGGTGCTGGCGGCCCTGCTGCGCGCGGGCACCCGTCCGGGGCGCGGCATCGGCGGCGCCCGGCTGTGGCTGTTCGGACTGCCGCTGATGCTGCATCTGCCGCTGGCCCGCTACGACGTCCAGGTCACCGCGTTCGCCGTGGTGGGCCTGTTGTCGCTGGCCCGGACGCCCCGGCTGGCGGGGGCCTGCGCGGCGGTGGGCGCGGCGGTGAAGATGTGGCCGGGGCTGGTGCTGCTGGGCACCCCGCCCGGCCGGGTCACCCGCCGGACCTGGGCGGCCGCCGCCGTGACCG
Organism: Streptomyces sp. JNUCC 64; assembly: GCF_054484115.1. Classification (NCBI taxonomy): domain Bacteria; kingdom Bacillati; phylum Actinomycetota; class Actinomycetes; order Kitasatosporales; family Streptomycetaceae; genus Streptomyces; species Streptomyces sp. JNUCC 64. The sequence goes on along the minus strand of NZ_CM137015.1, from coordinate 5,292,991 downwards.
GCGGACTGCTGCTGACCCTGCTGGCCGTCACCTTCCGCGAGCCGCTGGGGTTCCTGCGGGAACAGGGCGCGCGGGGGGTGCAGATCGAGTCGCTGGGCGGCACCGTGCTGGGCTTCGCGCGGCACGCGGGCTGGCGGGGCACCGTCCACTACCGCTACGGGGCGATGGAGTTCACCGGGCCGTACGTGACCTTGGTCGCCGTGGTCTCGCTGGCGCTGACCGCCGTCGCGGCGCTGCTGCTGGTGGCGTGGCGGCTGCGGGCCCGGCGCTGGACGGAGGCGACCGCGTTCGACGCGGCGCTCTGCGCGGTGCTGCTGTTCACCGTGACCAGCCGGGTGATCAGCCCCCAGTACATGGTGTGGCTGCTGGGGCTGGCGGCGGTGTGCCTCACCTCGCGCCACACCACCCAGCGGCCGGTGGCGGCGCTGGTGGTGGCGGCCACCGCGGTGAGCACGGTCGTCTACCCGATGGCGTACGGGGAGGTGATCGGCTCGACCTGGCCGGGCTGTCTGCTGATGCTGCTGCGCAACGGGCTGCTGGTCGCGGCGGCCGTCCTGGCACTGCGACGGCTGTGGCGGGCCACCACCGGCCCCCGGCCGGGCACCCCGGGGCCCGACGGTCACGCGGACCGCCCCGCACACGACGGCACGGTCCGTCCGGCGGACGACGGCACGGTCCGTCCGGGGACCGCCGTCTCCGTCCCGGCCCCGCCCGCCGGAGCCACGACCGGTACGGGCGCCGGTGCCGGAGCCGGTACGGGTGCGGGAACGGGCCCCGGAGCCGGGACGGTCGCCGGTGCCGGAGCCGGGACGGGAACGGCGACGGGCCCCAAAGCCGGAACGGGCCCCCGCGCCGAAGCCCGCGCGAGTACGGCCGCCGGACCCGGAGCCGGTGGTTCCCGTACCGGCCCGGCCGCCGGAGCCACGACCGGGACCGGGGCCGCGACCGGGGACCCGAGGGGAGCCGTGTGGACCACGCCCAGGTGAGCGTGGTGGTCATCGGCCACGACGACGCCCGGCACCTCGGCGACGCGGTGCGCTCCGCGCTCGACCAGGGGCCCGCCGTCCGGGAGGTCGTCGCCGTCGACGACGCCTCCACCGACGGCTCCCCCGGGCTGCTGGAGGCGCTGGCCGCCCGGGAACCCCGGCTGCGGGTGCTGCGCCGCGCCGTCAACAGCGGCGGCTGCGGCACCCCCCGCAACGACGGCCTCGCCGTCGTCACCGCCCCGTACGTGATGTTCCTGGACAGCGACGACGTGCTGCCGCCCCGGGCCGCCGGACGGCTCCTCGCCGCCGCCCGGGAACACGGCGCCGAGGTGGCGGCGGGGCTCTGCGTGCGCCGGGAGCTGCCGCACGGCCCGGACCGCCCCTGGCGGCCCAGGCTGTACGCGCCGCCCGCCGCGCCCGCCGTCCTCGCCCACCCCGCCGAGCGCCCGGAGCTGGTCCGCGACACGCTCTGCGTCAACAAGCTGTACCGCGCCGACTTCCTGCGCGCCCACGGCGTCCGCTTCCCCGACGGGCGCTACCCCTACGAGGACTTCGTGTTCGGCGCCCGGGTGCTCGCCGCCGGGCCCCGGATCGCGCTGGTCCCCGACGCGGTGTACGTCTGGCACGTGCGGCGCGCGGCGGCCCGGCCGTCGATCTCGCTGGACCGGGCGGGCGTCGGCAACTGGGAGGCCCGCGTCCGGGCGCACCGGGAGTCGGTGGAGGTGCTGCGGGCGGCGGGGCAGCCCGCCCTGGCGCGGGCCAGCCGGGCCGCGTTCCTCGATCTGTCGCTGCGGCTGTACGCCCGGGAACTCGACCGCCGCACCCCGGAGTACCGGGCGCGCTGGTGGGAGGGCACCCGCGCCTACCTGGAGACGTTCGACCCGGCCGACCTGGAGCCCGTGGACGGCCCCGGGCGGATCCTCGCCCGGGTGGTGCTCACCGCGCCGGAGCCCCGGGACCTGGAGCGGGTGCGGGAACTCGCCGCCCGTCCGGCCCGGTTGCTGCCGCCCTACGTACGCGCCGCCGACGGCACCCCCGTCTGGTCGGCGGCGACGCCCGCCCCGCTGGGCCGGGTGCTGGTCCGTCCGCTGCGGACGCTGCCGCTCGCGGTGGACGCCGTGCTGCTCCCCCGGGCCCGGGGGACGGTGCTCCGGCTGCGGCTGCACGAGCTGTACGGGCGGGTGGCGGCGGCCGGGCCCCCGGACGCGGAGGCCGAGTTCCGGGACCGGCTGACCGGACGGGTGGGCGCCCGGTGCGTCCCGGTGTTCGCCCCCGAGCCGGACGGCACCGCCTGGACGGCCGAGGCGCCGGTGCCGCTGCGGGGGCTGGCCGACGGGACCTGGGACCTCCGGGTGCGGCTGCGGTTCCCGGACGGCTCCGGGCGGGAGGTGACCGCCCACGCGGTGCGCGACCCCGGTCCGCCGCGCCGCCGGGTGCTGCCGAACGTCCGGCACGGGGTGCTGCTCGTCCAGCCGTACGCCACCCACGCGGGGGCGCTGGCGGTGCGGATCGCGCGCGGACCGGGCGGCGCGCTAGGGGTGCTGCGCCGCCGGGCGGCCCGGCTGCCGGGACTCCGCGCGCTCCTCCGGAACCGGACCGAACGGGCCCAACCAGCCTCCTGAGCACCGCTGTTCACCACCGCACCACCGCCACATCAGCCATGGGTGCCCCAAAGAGGGCTCTTGCGCGGCCTATTGACGCGAAGTCAGAATATGGGGAATCCGGTGACGCGTTGTCCCACGGCACAGCGCGGCGGCGGCGCGCTCTGACAGACTGCGCCCCGGACGCGTGAACGCCCTTCGCGCGTCCGTGCGATCCTTTCCCTCCCCCGCACACCTCCGCGCCCACTCCGCTGCGCGCACGACCACAGGACAGGGTGACCGAGCAGACCATGACCTGGCTGATCACCGGCGGTGCCGGCTACATCGGGGCGCATGTCGTCCGCGCGATGCGCGCGGCGGGCGAGCGGACCGTCGTCTACGACGACCTGTCCGCCGGGAACGCCCAGCGCGTACCCGACGGAGTGCCGCTGGTCGTGGGCTCGACGCTGGACCCCAAGCTGGTCGCCCGGGCGCTCAGCGGCCACCGGATCACCGGGGTCGTCCACCTCGCCGCCCGCAAGCGGGTGCCGGAGTCCGCCGAGCGGCCGCTGCGCTACTACCACGAGAACGTGGAGGGGCTGCGGGTGCTGCTGGACGCCGTGGTCACGGCGGGCGTGTCCTCGTTCGTCTTCGCCTCCTCCGCCGCCGTGTACGGGGCGCCCACCGCCGACCTCATCACCGAGGACACCCCCTGTCAGCCGGTGAGCCCCTACGGGGAGACCAAGCTCGCCGGGGAGTGGATGGTGCGGGCCGCCGGACGCGCCCACGGCATCGCCACCGCCTCGCTGCGCCACTTCGACGTGGCGGGCGCGGCCGTCCCCGAACTCGCCGACTCCACCGGCACCGGACTCGTCCCCCGGGTGATGGCCCGGCTCTCCGAGGGGCTGCCGCCGCAGGTCTTCGGCGCCGACCGCCCCACCCACGACGGCACCTGCGTCCGGGACCACGTCCATGTGGCGGACCTGGCCGAGGCCCATGTGGCCGCCGCGCGACGGCTCAGCGGCTCCCACGGCACCGGGGCCGGACTGACCCTCAACATCGGCCGGGGCGAGGGCGTCTCGGTGCGGGAGACGATCGCCGCGCTCACCGCCGCCTCCGGCCGCGACCTCACCCCGGAGGTGCTGCCCCGCCGGGCCGGTGACCCCGCGCGGCTGGTCGCGGGGATCGACCGGGCCGCCCAGGTCCTCGGCTGGCGCCCCCGGCGCACCCTGGACGACATCGTCACCTCGGCCTGGGCGGGCTGGCTGCGGGACCACCCCGAGGCCGACCGGCGGCGCGACCGCGAACTGGCGGGACACGGCCCGGCCCGGGGCGGCGCGCGGACCGCGCACGGGGCCCGCCAGCGCTGACGGGCCACCGGCTGAAGCCGACGGGCACTGACGGGCACTGACGGGCACTGACCTCAGGGTGCGTATCCCACCGGATAGTCGGTACTTGTGGGGACGGCGGGCGGCGACGAGCCTGGTGGGACGCCGTCCAGGCCGCGCACCGCGCCGGACGGACGCCCGGGCGCGCTTCCGCGGGCCCGGCCCCCAGCGCAGTGGAGTGAAGCATGCCCGCGAAACAGTCGGTCACCGTCGTCGGGCTCGGCCTGATGGGCCGGGCGCTCGCCGCCGCCTTCCTCGCCGCCGGTCATCCGACCGTGGTGTGGAACCGCACCCCCGACAAGGCCGCGCCCCTGGTGGCGAAGGGCGCGCGGCACGCCCCGTCGGTGACCGAAGCGGTCGCCGCGAGCCCCCTGGTCGTCACCTGTCTGACCACCTTCGAGGACACCCGTGCCGCCCTCGCCCCGGCCGCCGGGGCGCTGCGCGGCCGGGACCTCGTCACCCTCAACAGCGGCTCCCCCGCCGGGGCCCGCGCCACCGCCGGATGGGCCGCCGGGCACGGCGCCCGGTTCCTCGCCGGGGCCGTCAAGGACGTGCCCCCGGCCGTGGGCGCCGCCGGGACGCTGCTCTACTACAGCGGGGACGGGGCGGTGTTCGACGCGCACCGGCCGGTGCTGGAGGCGCTCGGCGGCGACACCGTGTTCCTCGGCGCGGAGCCCGACCTCGCCGCGCTCTACGAGATGGCGGTGGGGGCGATCCTGCTGCCCGCCCTGACCGGGTTCTTCCAGGGCGCCGCCGCCGTCCAGGCACGTGGACTGCCCGTCGCCTCGATGGTCCGCTTCGCGGGCAAGTGGCTCGACATGATCAAGGACCTGCTGCCCGGTTACGCCCGGGAGATCGACGCCCGCGACTACTCCGACCCCCAGTCCACCGTCGGGCTGTTCCTCGCCGGAGCCGCCCACGACGAGGAACTGGGCCGGGAACTGGGCGTGGAGACCGCCTGGCTGGCCCCGATGAACGACCTGGTGCGCCGGGCCGCCGAGGCGGGGTACGCGGACCAGAGCGTCTCCGCGCTCACCGAGGTGCTGCGCGGACCCGTGGACCGGACGGCCGTCTGACCGTCCGTCCGCGCGGGCGCGCGGGCGCGCGGGCTCACGTCCACAGGTCCGCACGGGCTCACGGGCTCACGGGCTCACGGGCTCAGCGCAGCAGCGGTGCCACCCGGCCGGCGACCGGGCGGGTCACCCGGGCGGTGACGCCGGTCGGAGTCCAGCCGATCTGGAGGCGGCCCGCGCCCCGGGGCTCGGGTTCGACGGTCACCAGGTGCGGGGCCAGCCCGTGCCGGTAGTCGATCCGGGCCCGCAGCGGGGCGAAACCAAGCGGCGCGAGCAGCAGTCCCGTGTTGCGCAGCCCCCGCTGGGCGAGGACGAGCACCGGGTGCCGCACCCCGGGGAAGCCACGCAGCGGGACGGGGGCCGCCGCGAGGTCCAGCCGCACCCGGCCCTCGAACACCCCCGGCCGCACCGGGTCGATCCGGAACGGCACCTCCAGCCGTCCCCCGCCGGGCGCCACCGCGAGCGTCGCGGCCTGCGGCCCGACCGGCAGCCGCAGCCCCGGGTCGTAGGTGCGGACCACCAGGTCCACGGCGGCGCCCGGGGCCCGGCGCAGCGAGAGGATCTCGTGCCGGAACAGGGCGCTGGGGAACGGGCTGGTGTCCACCCGCTGGTCGGCGAGGTCCAGTTCGCGGCGGCCCGTCGAGGACGCGGGCACCCGGTCGCCCCAGTAGACCCGGCCGCCGGGGCCCGCCGTCACGGTGCGGGGCGCCACGCCCTGGCCGAGCCCCCGGGCCGCCACCCGCGCCTCGGCGAGCCGTCCGTCCCGCACCAGTTGGAGCACCACCCGCTCGGCGCGGGGCAGCCGGGCGTACGCGGCGGGGGCGAGGGTCGCCAGATAGGGGTTGACCAGGTCGGCGAAGGCGGCCAGCCAGGCGTCGTCGCGGTACGGGAGGTCGCCCGCGTACATCCGGAAGTCGTGCTTGAGGAACTTGTAGTCCTTCTCGGGGCGCAGCCCGCCGTGGCCCGCCTCGGTGAGGAACGCGTCGATGAGCCGCTGGACGCGGACCCGGTCGCGGACGTTGCCGAGCAGATGCCGCTGGTTGGAGATGGAGGCGGCACCGGCGGCGGCGTGCGGGGTGACGTACCAGCGGTAGACGGGGTCGGTCAGCACGGTGAACTCGCGGGCCAGCCCGTACGCCTGGGCGGAGAACAGCTGGTCCTCGTAGTGGATGCCCTCCGGGAAGCGCAGCCGGTGCCGGTCGAGGAAGTCCGCCCGGTACATCTTGCTGGTCGCCAGGTGCTCGAAGAGCAGCCGGGGTTCGGCGGCGATGCCCGGGACGGTGCGCCGTTCGGCCACCAGGTGCGGCATCCAGGTGGACACCCGTCCGGTGTCGGTGCGCACCCGCTCCACCGCGCCCATCACGAAGTCCACCGGGCGCTCCCGGTGCGCGGCGAGCAGGGTGGCGACGGCGTCCGGCGGCAGTTCGTCGTCGCTGTCGAGGAACATCAGGAACGGGGCGCGGGCGATGTCCAGGGCCCGGTTGCGGGGGGCGCTGCACCCGCCGCTGTTCGCGGGCAGCCGCAGCACGGTGATCCGGTCGTCGGCGGCGGCCAGTTCCCGGGCGACGCGCGGGGTGTCGTCGGTGGAGTGGTCGTCGCTGATGACGATCTCGACGTTCCGGTGGGTCTGGCGGCGCACCGACTCCACGGCGCGCGGCAGCCGGGCCGCGTCGTCGTGGACGATGACGGTGACGGTGACGTCCGGCGCGGCGGGCGCGGTGGCGGTGCGCACGGCGTACGGGGAGCGCGGCGCGGGACCGGCGGCGTCGGTGACGGCGCCGGGGGCGGGGGCGGGGGCGGTGCCCGGGCTCGCGTCGGGGGCGGTGTCCGGGCCGTTGCCGGTACCGGGGGCGGCGTCGGGGGTGACGCCGGTGCCGGGGGCGGTGTCCGGGCTCGCGTCGGGGGTCGGGCCGACGGCGGACGAGGGGGTGTCCGGGCCGCCGGGGGGCGAGGGGGCGTCCGGGGGCGGCGGGGTGTCGGGTCCGGTGGCGTCCGGCGGGGTCATGTGGCGTCGGCCTCCTGGGGGGTGGGGACGGGGGGCCGCTCGTCGACCGGGACCACGGGCGGCAGCTCCGCCCCGGCCTCGCCGAGGAAGACCCGGCGCACCACGCGTTCGGCGGCCCGGCCGTCGTCGTAGGCGCAGAACCGGCGGCGGAAGGCGGCCCGGGTCTTCGCGGAGGCCGCGTCCCGCCAGGCGCCGGAGCGGATGACCTCGGTCAGCTCGTCCTGGGTGCGGACGACCGGGCCGGGCGCCTGGGCGGTCAGATCGAAGTAGACGCCCCGGGTCCGCGCGTAGGTCTCCCAGTCGTCGGCGTAGATCACCACCGGCCGGTCGAGGTTGGCGTAGTCGAACATCAGGGACGAGTAGTCGGTGATCAGACCGTCGGCGGCGAGCTGGAGGTCCTCCACCGGTTCGTACGCGGAGACGTCGACGACCCGGCCGTCCCGGCGCAGTCCGGCGAGTTGCGCGGGGGCCCCGGCGCCGCCGTAGAAGTAGTGGCCGCGCACCAGCAGCACGGTGTCCGGGCCGAGGTCGTCGGCGAGCGCCGCGAGGTCGAGCCGGGGCGTCCAGACCGCCTCGTAGTCGCGGTGGGTGGGCGCGTAGAGGAACGCGGTCCGGCCGCGCGGGATGCCGAGCCGTTCGCGGATCTCCCGGATCCGGGCGGGGGTGGCGCGGTACAGGGCGTCGTTGCGGGGGTAGCCGTGGTCCAGGGACTCGTACCGGGAGGGGTAGGCGCGCTCCCAGGTCTCGGTGGAGTGGGGGTTGGCGGAGACGCTGTAGTCCCATTTGTCGACCCGGGCCAGCAGCGCCCGGAAGTTGAGGCCCTTGGCGGCGGCCGGGTACTCCAGCTGGTCCAGGCCCATCCGCTTCAGCGGGGTGCCGTGATGGGTCTGGAGGTGGACGGCGTCCGGCCGTTTGACCACCGCGCCGGGGAAGTTGACGTTGTTGACGAGGTACCCGGCGCGGGCCATGACCTCCCAGTAGCGGGGGGTGCCGGGCACCACGTACGCGGTGCCCGGCGGCAGCAGCGGCACCCGGCCCCGGGCCACCACCCACACCCGGCGGACGTCGGGCGCCAGTTCGGCCAGCTGCGCGGCGACGGCCGCCGGGTTGCAGGCGACGCCCCGGTCCCAGTAGGCGGAGAACACCGCCAGGTCCCGCTCCACCGGCCGGTCGAGGTCCCGCCGGTAGCGGTGGTCGCGCAGCCGGGCGGCGGCCCGGCGACCGCGCCGCCGCAGTTCGCCGTGGACCTCGCGGCGCTTGTGGTTGACGCCCCGCACCACCCGGTACTCCTGGTAGGCGTCCCGGGCCAGCAGCCGGTAGCGGACCCCGTCGAGGCCGTCGGGCGGACGGTGGCCGGGCGGCCGGTGGCGGACGGTGGCCAGGGCGGCGCGGCGGAAGAACTCCCGGGCCACCGGCTCGGGCCCCTCGCCGCGCGCGACGGTCCGCAGCAGCTCGCGCACCATCACCCCGTACAGCGCGTCCCGGACGGCGGACGGCGCGCCGTCGCGGTCCAGCAGCCGCAGCAGTTCCTCGTACCGCTCCACGACCGCGTACCGCCCGTCGGGGGTGGGCGGCGGCAGGCTCGCGGGGCGCAGCCGCCGGTCCTCGACGGCGACCAGGTCGAGGGCGGCGATCCGGCGGGCCCGGACGAGGAGCGCGTACGCCAGGAACTCCGGGTCGGCCCCGGCCCACTCCGGGTGGGCCCGCCACAGCGCGGTGCGCGCCACGCGGGTGCCGAGCAGGGGGGTGGCCTCCAGCAGGTCCGGGCAGTCGGCGAGGGGCAGCGGGGCGCTTCCGGCGCGGGCCAGGAGGGTGCCGTCGGGGGACGGGTGGCCCACCCCGCGCCAGGTGGAGTGGACGTGGTCGAGGAGGAGGACGTCCACGTCGGAGGGCTGGGCGGCGGCGAGTTCGGCCACCGCCCGGGGCGCGCCCGCCGGGAGCCGGTCCTTGGCGGGGACCGCGTGCAGCCAGGGCGCGGTGGCCCGGTCCGCCCCGGCGGCCCGGGCGGCGGCGTCCGGGGTGCCGTCGGGCAGCGGCAGCGGGACGATCCTGGGGTCCCGCGCGGCGAACCGTTCCGCCAGCCGGTGGGCGGCGGCGTCGGTGGTCGCCACGATCACCTCGACGGGCGCGTCCGGGCCGTCCGCCAGCCCCGCGAGGGCGTCCTCCAGGTGCCCCTGGGTGTTCCTGCCGTACACCACCACGCTCAGCCGGGGCGGCGCGTCCGCCGCGCCCCGCACCGGACCGTTGCCGTTATCCGTCACCACGTGCCTCCTCGTCGTCCGGACCTCTTCTTCCCGGACCTCGTCCCCTTCGGACCGGGGCGCCGGGGCCAGGACCCGGTGTCCGGGACCTGGTGTCCGGGACCCGGTGTCCCCGGCCTGTCCTCCCCGGGTCCGGTGTTCCCGGCCCGTCCTCCCCGGGTCCGGGTGTCCCCGGCCCGCCCCCAAGCCTGCTCCGCGCTGCCCCGGCCCGGGGTCCCGGGGTCCCGGGGTCCCCGAGGACCGGGAGTCTCCGCCGCGCCCGTCGCCCGGCTCACGGTCCCACCCGGTACAGCGGCTCGCCGCCCGGGCCGACCGCGACCCGGTGGAGTCCGTCCCCGGGCCACCGGGGGCCGCCCAGCACCCAGCGCACCCGGTACCCGGCCAGGATCCGGGCCCGCTCCCGGCCGTCGGTGCCGGGGGCGTAGTACCGCTCGGTGTCGGCGGTCCGCCGGTCCTCGTCGGACAGCAGGACGTCCGGATAGCCGGGGGCGACGGTGTACGGGCCGTGCGCGGGGATCTGCCGGGCGGGCCAGCGCGACGCCATCACCACGTCCCCGTAGCGCGTCCAGGGGGTGATCCAGCGGTAGCCGTGCCACGGCTCCCGGGCCTTCTGGGCGATCGCCGGGGGCAGCAGGTCGCGGGGCACCGCGTAGCCGAGCGTCCCGGACTGCGCCCAGGCCCCGGCCGTCAGCGCCGCCGCCAGCGCCGCCGCGTACCCCGCCCGCCAGCGGCGCGGACCGTGGGCGAACGGCTCCAGCGCCGCCGCGAGTTGCGCGGGGACCAGCACCGCGGGCAGCGCCCGTCCCCAGGCGAAGTGGCCGCTCGCCCCGCCGAGGACGACGACCGCCAGCCCCAGGGCGAAGAACAGCGCCAGCGGATCGCGGCGGTCGCGCGACCACCGGGCGGCCAGCGCCGGCACCCCGAGCCCGGCCAGCCCGAACCGGACGGCGGTGTCCCGGTACAGCGACCGGTGGATCGGGTCGAGCCCGTCCGAACCGAGCAGTTCCAGCACGTCGTAGTACGGCCACAGCACGACCAGCGCCACCCCCAGGGCGGCGCTCCCGGCGAGCCGGAGCCACCCCGCCCGGCCGGGCGCGGGACGGGCCCCGGCCACCAGCGCCAGCGCCCCCAGCGCGGCGACCACCCCGGTGAACTGGTGCACCAGCGCCACCGTCCCCCACAGCGGCCCCAGCCACAGGAGCCCGGGCCCGGACGCACCGGCGGCGAGCGCCCGCCGCAGCCACGCCCACAGGTGGAAGGCGAGTCCGAGGGCGAGGGTGCTCGGGTAGGAGACGGTCAGCGCCAGCGAGCCGAGCCCGGTGAACCCGCTCCACGCGAAGACCCCGGTCCCCCACAGCAGGGTCAGGCACAGCACGGCCACCGGAACGGCCGCCGTGCGGTCGGTGAGGGTGCGGACGAACCGCCACACCCCGCTGAGCAGCGTCCCGAGCCCGATCAGCGCCGCCACCCGCAGCGCCCCGAAGGTGGACACCCCGGCGAGTTCGGCGCCCACCGCGAGGAGCACGGTCCACGGCGAGTAGTAGGGGCTCGGGGTGTCCGCCGCGACCAGCGGGTTGCCGGGGTGCGGAAGGTCGTGGCGGAGGCGTTCGAGGGTCGCGGCGTGCATCCCGAGGTCGCCGATCCACGGCAGCCGCGCGCCCACCACGACCAGCAGCACCACGAGCACGGCGGCGCTCCCCCAGGCCAGCCGCCGGGCCGCGGCGGCGACGTCCGCCGCGCGCGGGCCCCGGGCCGCCGGGCCGGAGGCCGTCGCGCGCTCCCGGAGCAGGGTCATCGTCCGGCGCGGGCGGCGCGCTCGGCGGGGCGGCGGCTGCCGGGGAGGGTGTCGGGGCCGGGGGTCGCGGGGCGGCGGGTCCCGGTCGGACGGGGGCGGCGGCGCGGGAACACCCAGGTCCGGTAGACCAGGAAGCGGAAGGCGGAGGCGAGGCCGATGGAGAGCGCCTTGGCCGCGTTGGAGGCGAGCGGGCCGGTCATCCCGGCGCCGTGGTAGGCGGCGGAGAACAGCACGCTCTCCAGGAACACGCCGAGTCCGCTGAAGACGAAGAAGAGGGTCACCTGGCGGGGGGTGCGGGCGGCCCGGTCCCGGTAGGCGAAGAACCGGAAGCCCAGGTAGTTGCCGCACATCGCGGCGCAGCTGGCCAGGACGGTGGCGGTCATCGGCCCGGTGCCGAGCGCGTGCAGCAGCAGGTTGAAGACCACGAGGTTCACCGCGACGCCGGTTCCCCCGACGATCCCGAACTTCGCGACCTCCACGGTGAGTCGGCGCAGCCGCCCGGGTCCGCCGGGCCGGGCCCCGGGGCGTCCCGGGGCGGACCGGGCGGCGGGGGGACGGGCGGGAGCCGGGCGATGGGGGCCGGGCGGGCTGCCGGAAACATGGACGGTCACGAACGCACCCCTCGGTCTGACAATCAGCTCCACCATAGACCCATAAGTCACAAATCCCAGTGATTGCACCTATTTGCCCACCCCGGCCCCGCCGAACGCGGTCCCGCGCGGGGTTCACCGCCCCACTCGCGCCGTTCCGGCCGGGGCCCACCGCCTTCCTCAGCCCGGTGGTGGGTCGCCCGCGCAGTTCCCCGCGCCCCTGACGGGGCCCGTAAGGTTCCCACCCACCCCCACCAGGGCGCCCCAAAGGGGCGCGGGGAACGGCGCGAGCAACCCCCGACAGCCCGCAGCGAACAACGCACCCCAGACACCAGCCCCGCCAGGGGCGCGGGGAACGGCGCGGCCAACCCCCGACGACCCGCAGGAAACAACGCACCCCAAGCGGCACCCCCTCAGGGGCGCGGGGAACTGCGCGAGCAACCCACCACCCACCCGCACCGGGCAGGGGCGGACCCCCAGGACCCCAAAAACGCCAACGGGCGCCCACCGCACCGAAAGGTGCGAGGGCGCCCGACCCCGGGGACCGAACCCCAGGGACGACCCCGGAACCGCCCGGGGCGAGGCGGGACCACCGGGGCGGCCCCGCCCCGGTCAGCTGTGCGTGCGCAGCAACGTCCGCATCGTCCGCATCGCCACCGAAAGGTTCGCCAGGTCGAAGTCCTCCGACCCCTGGATCTCCTCCAGCGTCGCCCGGGCCCGCCCGAGGATCGCCGCGTTGGTCTCCTCCCACGCCTTGAACCGCTCCTCCGGCGAGGAGGTCCCGTTCCCCGCCGACAGCACCTCGGAGGTCAGCGCCGCGTGCGCCGCGTACAGGTCCTCGCGGATCGCGGCCCGGGCCATCGACTGCCAGCGGTCGGCCCGGGGCAGCTCGATGATCCGGTCCATCAGCTGGGTGATCCGCAGCCGGTCCGCGAGGTCGTAGTACACCTCGGCGACCGCCAGCGGGTCCTTGTCCACCCGGTCCGCGACCGCGACGATGTCCAGCGTCGGGAAGGCGGAGGAGAACCCGGCGACCCGGGCCGCCAGTTCCTCCGGCACGCCCGCCCCGACCAGCTCCTCGCGGATGCCCTCGTACCACTCCAGGTCCGCGCCGCGCAGCAGCGTCGGCAGCTGCTCCCACACCCGGGCGACCCGGTCGCCGAAGAACTCGATGGTCCCGGCCAGTTCCAGCGGCTGGTGCCGGTTGTTCAGCAGCCAGCGCGTACCGCGCTCGACCAGCCGCCGCGAGTGCAGCCGGATCCGGGTGAGGACGTCCGCCGGGACCCGGTTGTCCAGCGCCTCGACCGCGTCCCACACCGCGCTCAGCCCGAAGATCTCCCGGGCCGAGAGCTGCGCCCGGACGATCTCCTCCAGGGACGCCCCGGTCTCCTCCCGCAGCCGGTGCAGGAAGGTCGACCCGCCGGTGTTCACCGTGTCGTTGACCAGCAGCGTGGTGACGATCTCCCGGCGCAGCGCGTGGCTGGCGATCCGGTCCCCGAACCGCTCGCGCAGCGCCGCCGGGAAGTAGGCGTGCAGCAGCCGCTGGAGGTACGGGTCGTCCGGGAGGCCGCCACGGATCAGCTCCTCCGCCGCGGTGATCTTCGTGTAGGCGAGGAGGACCGCCAGCTCCGGCTGGGTCAGCCCGCGGCCCTGGTTCAGCCGCTCCCGGATCTGCCGGTCGCTGGGCAGGAACTCCAGGCCCCGGTCCAGCTCGCCGTCCCTGGTGAGACGGCGCATGAACCGCTGGTGCGCCTGGAGCAGCGAGGCCGACTGGGCCTGCCCGTTGGCGAGCGCCACGTTCTGCGCGTAGTTGTTGCGCAGCACCAGACGGCCGACCTCGTCGGTCATCTCCGCGAGCAGCTTGTTGCGCTGCTTCAGGGTGAGGTCGCCGTCCGCGAGCACCGCGTTCAGCAGGATCTTGATGTTGACCTCGTGGTCGGAGGTGTCGACGCCCGCGCTGTTGTCGATGGCGTCGGTGTTGACCCGGCCGCCGTTCTCCGCGAACTCGATCCGGCCCAGCTGGGTCAGCCCCAGGTTGCCGCCCTCGCCGACGACCTTGGCCCGCAGCTCGGCGCCGTTGACGCGGATCGCGTCGTTGGCCTTGTCGCCGACCTCGGCGTGGGTCTCGGCGGTCGCCTTGACGTAGGTGCCGATGCCGCCGTTCCACAGCAGGTCCACCGGGGCCGTCAGGACCGCCCGCATCAGATCGGCGGGGGTCATCTTGGCGACGCCCGGGTCGATGCCGAGGGCCTGGCGGATGTGCTGGTTGAGCGGGATGGCCTTGGCCGTGCGCGGGAAGACCCCGCCGCCCGGCGACAGCAGCTCCTGGTCGTAGTCGGCCCAGGAGGAGCGGGGCAGCTCGAACAGCCTGCGGCGCTCCGCGAAGGAGACGGCCGCGTCCGGGTCCGGGTCGATGAAGATGTGCCGGTGGTCGAAGGCGGCCACCAGCCGGATGTGCTCCGACAGGAGCATGCCGTTGCCGAACACGTCACCCGACATGTCCCCGACGCCGACGGCGGTGAAGTCCTCGGTCTGGGTGTCGTGGCCCAGCTCCCGGAAGTGCCGCTTCACGGACTCCCAGGCGCCGCGCGCGGTGATGCCCATGCCCTTGTGGTCGTAGCCCGCGCTGCCGCCGGAGGCGAAGGCGTCCCCGAGCCAGAACCCGTACTCCCCGGCGACCCCGTTGGCGATGTCGGAGAACGTCGCGGTGCCCTTGTCGGCCGCGACCACCAGATAGGTGTCGTCCTCGTCGTGCCGGACCACCCCGCTCGGCGGCACGACCTCCCCGCCGACCAGGTTGTCGGTGATGTCGAGCAGCGCCGAGATGAACGTCTTGTACGAGGCCACGCCCTCCGCGAGCCAGGCGTCCCGGTCGACCGCCGGATCGGGCAGCTGCTTGGCGACGAACCCGCCCTTCGCGCCCACCGGCACGATCACCGTGTTCTTCACCATCTGCGCCTTGACCAGGCCGAGGATCTCGGTGCGGAAGTCCTCGCGCCGGTCCGACCAGCGCAGTCCGCCGCGCGCGACCTTGCCGTAGCGCAGGTGCACGCCCTCCACCCGGGGCGAGTACACCCAGATCTCGTAGGCGGGCCGGGGCGCCGGGAGGTCGGGGATCGCCTGCGGGTCGAACTTCATCGACACGTAGGCGTGGTGGCCGCCGTCCTCGCCGCGCTGGAAGAAGTTGGTGCGCAGGGTCGCCTTGATGACGGTGAGGAACGAGCGCAGGATGCGGTCCTCGTCCAGCGAGGCGACCTGGTCCAGGGCGCCGTCCAGCTCCTCCAGCAGACCGTCCGTCAGCTCCGTCCCGGCGCGCTGCCGCTCCGGCGACATCCGCGCCTCGAACAGCGACACCAGCAGCCGGGTGGTGTGGACGTTGTTGCGGAGGGTGTCCTCCATGTAGTCCTGGCTGAAGGTGGAGCCCGCCTGCCGCAGGTACTTGGCGTAGGCGCGCAGCACCGTCGCCTCGCGCCAGGTCAGCCCGGCGCTCAGGACCAGCGCGTTGAAGCCGTCGTTCTCGGCGGCGCCCGTCCAGGTCGCGGCGAACGCCTCCTGGAACCGCTCCCGGCCGTCCTCGCCGAGGTAGTCGCCGTTGCCGCCGCTCACCGACCTCGGCAGCCGCAGCCCGAAGTCGTAGATCCACGCGGTGGTCCGGTCGGCGCACCGCAGCTCGTAGGGGCGCTCGTCGATGACCTCCACGCCGAGCCGGTTGAGCACCGGCAGCACCGCCGACAGCGAGACCGGCTCACCGGTGCGGTAGATCTTGAAGCGGCGCTCCTCGGGGGCGCTGCCCACCGGCTCGTACAGGCTGAGCGAGAAGTCGTTCGCGGACCGCTTCAGGGCGTCGACGTGCCCGAGGTCGGCGACCGCGGCGCGCGGCGAGTGGTCGGCCTTGTACCCCTCGGGGAAGGCGTTGCCGTAGACGCGCAGCAGCTCCGCCGCGCGCTCCTCGCCGCACTCGGCGTTCAGCGCCTCCGCGAAGCCGTCGGCCCAGGACCGGGCGGCCTCCACCAGCCGCGCCTCCACGCGCTCCCGGTCCGCGTCGCTGAGCACCGGCAGCTCGGTGCCGGGGGCGACCCGCACCACGAAGTGCAGCCGGGACAGGATCGACTCGGTGTTCCACGCGGTGAAGTCGACGCTGGCCCCCGACAGCTCCTCCTTGAGGATGTCGATGATCCGCAGCCGCACCCCGGTGGTGTACCGGTCGCGGGGCAGGTACACCAGCGCCGAGTAGTAGCGCCCGTACTCGTCCTTGCGCAGGTACAGCCGCAGCCTGCGGCGCTCCTGGAGGTACAGCACGCTGGTGGCGATGGCCCGCAGCTCGTCGGGGGGCGTCTGGAACAGCTCGTCGCGCGGGTAGGTCTCCAGGATCTGGAGCAGGTCGCGGCCGTCGTGGCTGTTGGGCGAGAAGCCCGCGCCCTGGAGGACCTCCTCCACCTTGCGCCGCACCACCGGCACCCGGCGCACCGACTCCGTGTACGCGGCGGACGAGAACAGCCCCAGGAAGCGGCGCTCCCCGATGACGTTGCCCTCGGCGTCGAACCGCTTCACGCCCACGTAGTCCAGGTACGACGGCCGGTGCACGGTCGCCCGGCTGTTGGCCTTGGTCAGCACCAGCAGCCGGTGCTCGCGGGCCTTGGCCCGGGCGTCGGCGGGCAGCCTGCTGAACGAGGGGCTGACCGGGTGGTGGTCCTCGGCGCCGTGCCGGGGGTCGGCGCGGAGGATGCCGAGCCCGGTGCCCGCGACGGGCGCCAGCGAGTCGTCGTCCCGCAGGTCGTACTCGCGGTAGCCGAGGAAGGTGAAGTGGTCGGCGGCCAGCCAGCGCAGCAGCTCGCGGGCCTCGTCGACCTCCTGGTCGCGCAGGTCGTCCGCGGTGGGCTCGGTCGGCAGCTCGTCGGCGATGCGCAGCGCCGCCTCGCGCATCTTCTCCCAGTCCTCGACGGCCTCCCGGACGTCGGACAGGACGCGCAGCAGATCGGTGGTGATCTGCTTGAGGTCGGCGCGGTCGGTCTCCCGGTCGATCTCCACGTGGATCCACGACTCGACCAGCGCGTCGTGCGGCAGTCCGGCGCGCGAACCGCCGCCCCGGGCGCCGGGCAGGATCTCCAGCAGCCGTCCGGTGACGTCGCGGCGGACCACCACCTGCGGGTGAATCACCACATGGATGCCGCGTCCCTGCCGGGACAGTTCGTTGGTGACGGAGTCCACCAGGAACGGCATGTCGTCGGTGACGACCTCCACCACGGAGTGGCTGCTCGTCCAGCCGTTCTCCTCGACGGTGGGGGTGTGCACCCGGACGTTCGCCGTGCCCTGCGGACGGTTCTCGGCGAGCCGGTGGTGCGAGTAGGCGGCCCCGAAGACGTCGACCGGGTCGCGGTCGGCGAGGTCCTCGGGAGCGGTGTGCAGGTAGTAGCGCTGGAGGAAGGCGAGCAGGGTCTCCCGGTCCGGAGCCCCCTCCCCCGCCGTCCCGGTCGGCAGCGTGCCCCCGACCGGACTGTTCTCAGCTACCCGGGCGGCCCGTGTGAGCAGCTCGGCCTTGGCTTCGTCCAGCTTGGTCTGCATTGTCCTCTGGCTCCTGTCGCGCGCCGTTGCGTGACGTAGAAAAAGGTGAAGCGGCCCGGCGCCACGGACCGGGGTGCCCGGTCGGGGGTGACGTCGTGCCGCGCCGCGCGATCCGAGGGGCGGGAACAGCAGCCGGATCGGCCACGCTCGTGGTGGCCGGGCGCCCGTCCCGTGCGCGAGGACCAGCGACGGCCCGGGCACGGATGTCCTCCGCGTGCACCGGGCGCAGGGCAGGGGCTACGACGCCCCCGCGGGATATCGCGCTGATCACGGGTCCAGGCTATCGCCCCGGACGGGGGAGCCGTCATGAGCCGTATGTGTACAAAACCGGGGCCCGAACTTTGACACTCCGCACACCTCCTTCCGTGACGGCCCCGGCACCGGCCCGACACGGGCAGGGGGGCGCGCTCCGGCCGTGGTCAGCCGCCCGTCGTCCGCCCGGTGTCCGCCCCCGCGTGTCCCCCGCGCGCCCCCGGCGTTCCCCTGGTGACCCCTTGGCGGGGCTCCCCGGGAGCGGCAGCGTGAGCGGAAACACACCGGCACGGCCCCGGACGCGCGACAGCGACAGCGACAGCGACAGCGACAGCGACAGCGACAAGAACGACGAGTGGACAACAGGACGGAGTGAGGACCCCGATGCCAGCGAAGATCCTGATCGTGACGGGCGACGCAGCGGAGTCACTGGAGGTGCTGTACCCGTACCAGCGGCTCCTGGAGGAGGGGTACGAGGTCCACATCGCCGCCCCCGAGCGCAAGAAGCTGCGGTTCGTGGTGCACGACTTCGAGCCCGGGTTCGACACGTACACCGAGAAGCCCGGCTACACCTGGCCCGCCGACCTGGCGTTCTCCGAGGTGGACCCCGGTGAGTACGCGGCACTGGTGATCCCCGGCGGCCGGGCCCCCGAGTACCTGCGCGGCAACGGGGAGCTCCGCAAGATCCTCAAGGCGTTCTTCGACGCCGACAAGCCGGTGGCCCAGATCTGCCACGGCCCGCTGCTCACGGCGGCGATCGGTTCGCTGCGGGGACGCCGGGTCACCGCGTACCCGGCCCTGGAGCCGGACATGGCGGTGAACGGGGCGGAGTTCCAGGACGCGGAGGCCGTCGTGGACGGCACCCTGGTGTCCTCCCGGGCCTGGCCGGACCACCCGGCGTGGATGCGGGAGTTCCTGAAGGTGCTCAGGAACACCACGGAGTAGCCCTCGCCGGGCCCGGGGCTTCGGGCGTCCGCGCACCTCGCGGTGCGGGGGCGCCCGTTCGGGTTCTCCGGCTTCCCGCCGGTCTGGGTCGCTCGCGCAGTTCCCCGCGCCCCTTTCGAGGCTGCCACCTGGGGTGCGTTGTTTCCCCGCGGGTTGTCGGGGGTTGGCCGCGCAGTTCCCCGCGCCCCTTCGGGGCGCGTCCTTCGGGCGCGTCCTGCGGGTGGGGCGTGGCTTCTGCGGGCCCCGTCAGGGGCGCGGGGAACTGCGCGAGCAGCCACGACGCACCCGCACCGGACAACGCACCCCAACCGGAGCGCACCCGAAGGGGCGCGGGGAACTGCGCGAACAACCACGACGCATCCGCGGACAACCACGAGCCCCGCACAGAGCGGACCGAAGGGGCGCGGGGAACGGCGCGAGCGGCCACGACGTACCCGCGGGGGCACGGGCAAGTGGTGCGCGACCCGTCACCCACCGGTGGGACCCGAGCTTCGGGTACGGGGAACAGCGCACGTCGTCCACGGCACACGCCCGTACCCACGTCGATCCGCCCCGCGCGCACGCCCGCCGAACCCGCGTGAGCCCCGCGCACGCACCCCCAGGGGAACCGACTACGCACCCCCAGGGGAACCGACTACGCGAGGATGCGTTCCGCCTCGGCGACGGCCTCCGCCAGGGTGTCCACCACGGGCACCCCCATCCCCTCCAGGCTCTCCCTGCGGTGGGAACCCCCGGTGTACAGCACGGCCCCGGCCCCCACGGCACGGGCCGCCGCCGCGTCGTCCGCCGCGTCCCCGATCACCACCACCCGGGACGCCGTCACGTCCCCCAGCGCGTCGAGGTGGCGGGTCATCGCCGCGGCCTTGGTCCCGCCGGAGGGGCCCGTCCGGCCGTCCACCCGGGCGAACCACGGCTCGATGCCGAACCCCCGCACCAGCGGCACCAGTTCCTCGTGCCCGTACATGCTCAGCAGCGACTGGCTGCGTCCGGCGTCCCGCCAGCCCGCGAGGAGCCCGGCGGCCCCCTCGGTCAGCGCGCACCCGGCGAGCCGGTCGGTGTAGTGGCGGTGGAAGGCGTCGTCCATGGTCAGCCACTCGTCCTGGGTGGGTATCCGCCCCATCAGCCGCTCGTAGAACCGGGGCACCGGTACGCAGTACAGCTCCCGGTAGCGCTCCACGGTGATCGGCGGCAGCCCGATCTCCGCGAACGCGGCGTTGCTCGCCGCGACGACGGCGTCGACGTCGTGGAACAGCGTGCCGTTCCAGTCCCAGACGATGTGTGCTGACCGGTTCCCCATACCCGCCAACGTACCTCCCGCCACTGACAGCGAGCGGTCCGGTCACCCACGGTCACCGGTCGAGGAGGCCGGGGATCTCCTGCGTCGCGTACCAGAGCAGCTCGTGGTCCTCGGCCCCGTCCACCACGAACCGGGCGTCGTCGTCACCGAGGTCCGCGGCGCCGAGCGCCCCGGCCGCCGCGACGACGTCCGCCTCGGCCTCGTCGGAGTCCACGTGCACGGCGGCGGCCTTCGCCAGCGGCACGGCCCGCTCGATGCGGACCTCCCCCAGCGCCCCCGGATCGAGCCCCCGGTCCGGATCGGGCAGGGCGGTGCCGTCCGGCACGTCCACCGCGACGACGACCCGCCGCCGGGGGCAGCCCGGGTCGACCGCGAGCAGGCGCAGGGAGGCGGCGGCGGCCCGGTTGAGCGCCGCGTACTCCAGCTCCTCCAGGTCGTCCGAGACGTACCACTCGCGCAGCGCGGGGGTGACGGCGTACGCCGTGAGCGGGCCGGGCCCCAGCTCCCCCGTCCTGTGCGCCTCGGCGAGTCCGGGGAGGGTCAGGGGAACGTACACACGCATGGCTGGCCGCTTTCTGGGACGGGGCTCCCTCGTGCGGGGCTCCCGGAAGGCTGATCCACGGGGACCGGTTGACCCAGGATACGTGCGGGCGTCCCCGATCGGACCGGGCGGCGCCCGCGCCCGCCCGGCCCCGGGGTCGGCCCGCGCGCCGGTGCGCCGCCCGTCCGGCCCCGCCCACCTGCGCCGCCGCGTCCGGGCGTCCCCCTGATAGGTGAATCCGGGGCGGTCGCCTCCGGCGGGCCCCGGGCGTTGCGCCCCCGTTTCCCCGCCGCGTACAAGATCCGCACCAGAAGCTACCGCCGGGTAGCCCCGTCGGGGACCGGCGATCGGGGGTTCCACCATGCACAAGGTCATGAACCGGGCCGCCGAGGGGCAGCAGTCCGCCGCGCCCCTCCCGGCCTTCACCGTGCCCGCCCAGGGCGGCCGGGGACCCACCGGGGGCGGCGGCCGGGCCACCGGGGGCGAGGGCCGGGGAACCGCCGGGAGCGGCGGCCGGCCCTCCGAGGGCGGTGGTCAGGGAACCGCCGGGGGCGGCGGCCGGGACCCCTTCGGGGGTGACGGCCACGGGCCCTCCGGGCGCGGCGACCGAGGCCCCGCCCGGGGTGACGACCGGGAACCCGCCCGGAGCGGCGGCCGAGGACCGGCCCGGGGTGACGGCCAAGGACCCGCCGTCGCCCGTCCGGCCGCCCGCACCGGACCGCGCCCCGTCCCCCGGGCCGCCCGCTCCCGGCCGCCGGGCCGTCACGATCCGCGCCGCCCCCAGGCCACGGCGGCCGTCCGCGCCGCCACCGGCGGCGACGCCTCCCCGCCCCGGCCCACCGATCTGTTCGCGGACCGGCTGCTGGCCGTCCTCACCGGCCGCCGCCCGGTCCACTCGATGCTGCGGCACACGGCGGGCGGCGCCTACGACGAACTGGCCCGGCTCGCCGAACGCGGTCCGCTGCGCGGCCCGGGCCCCGCCCCCGTGGTCCGCGACGTCGGCTACTGCGTACCGCGCCCCGGAGCCGTCGAGGTGTTCGCCCGGATCGCCACCGGCGACCGGCTCAGCGCGATGGCGTTCCGGCTGGAACGGTCCGGGGACCGCCGCTGGCGCTGCACCGCCGTCGACCTGGGCCCCCGCCCGTCCCCCGGGTCCCCGCGACGGGAGAACTGAGCGGGACGGGGGACGGCGACAGCGGGAGGCGGGGCGGGAAGCCTTGGAGGCGGGCGGTCCCGACGACGGGAGGCCGCACGGGCGCCGACGCCCCGCGAGGGCCAGAGGCGGCAGACGGCAGACGGCAGACGGCAGACGGCAGACGGCAGACGGCAGACGGAGGGTGGCAGACGGAGGGTGGCGGGTGGCAGGGAACGCCGGAAGCCACCGGGCCGGGAAGCCACCGGGTACGGAAGGCCACCCGGCCGGACTCCGACGGGTCCGAACACATCCGGGACTCCGACGGGCTCGACGGGTCCGACGGGTCCGACGGGTCCGACGGGTCCGACGGGTCCGACGGGTCCGACGGGTCCGACGGGTCCGACGGGCTCGAACGCGTCCGGGCTCCGGCGGGAACGCGCGACGGGCCGGTCCCCGTCAGGGAACCGGCCCGTCGTCGTCCGCGCGCCGTCCGGCGCGCGGGGCACGCGTTACTTCTTGCGGCGGCGCCCGCCACGCTGCTGCTTGCGGCGCTCCGCACGGGTCAGACCGTCGGCCTCCGAACGGACCGGCTCGTCGTCACCCGTCTCGAAGTCGCCCTCCACGACACCGCCCTCACCGTCGACGGTGGGCGCCGAGAAGTGCAGGCGGTCCGGGCGCTGCGGGGCGTCGAGGCCCTTGGCGCGGATCTCGGGACGCGCGGCCGCGGGAACCCGGTCCTCGGCGGCGCCCTTCTCCAGGGAGGGCGCCGCGTCCTGCACCGGCACCTCCTCGACCTGCTGCTCCACCTGGACCTCCAGGTTGAACAGATAGCCGACGGACTCCTCCTTGATGCCGTCCATCATGGCGGTGAACATGTCGAAGCCCTCGCGCTGGTACTCGACCAGGGGGTCCTTCTGCGCCATCGCGCGCAGACCGATGCCCTCCTGGAGGTAGTCCATCTCGTAGAGGTGCTCACGCCACTTGCGGTCGAGGACCGACAGCACGACCCGCCGCTCCAACTCCCGCATGATCTCCGAACCCAGCTGCTCCTCACGGGCCTGGTACTGGGCGAGGACGTCGTCCTTGATGGAGTCGGAGATGAACTCGGCGGTCAGACCGGCCCGGTCGCCCGCCGTGTCCTCCAGCTCCTCCACCGTGACCTTCACCGGGTACAGCTGCTTGAAGGCGCCCCACAGCCGGTCGAGGTCCCAGTCCTCCGCGAAGCCCTCGGCGGTCTCCGCCGCGACGTACGCGTCGATGGTGTCGTCCATGAAGTGCTGGATCTGCTCGTGCAGGTCCTCGCCCTCCAGGACGCGGCGGCGCTCGCCGTAGATGACCTCGCGCTGCCGGTTGAGGACCTCGTCGTACTTGAGGACGTTCTTGCGGGTCTCGAAGTTCTGCGTCTCGACCTGCGACTGGGCGGACGCGATCGCGCGCGTCACCATCTTGTTCTCGATCGGGACGTCGTCCGGCACGTTCGCCATGGCCATCACCCGCTCGACCATCTGCGCCTTGAACAGCCGCATCAGGTCGTCACCGAGCGAGAGGTAGAAACGGGACTCGCCCGGGTCGCCCTGACGGCCGCTTCGACCGCGCAGCTGGTTGTCGATCCGCCGCGACTCGTGGCGCTCGGTGCCCAGCACGTACAGCCCGCCGAGCTCCTTGACCTCCTCGAACTCCGCCTTCACGGCCTCCTCGGCGCGCTCTAGGGCGGCGGGCAGCGCGGCGGCCCACTCCTCGACGTGCTCGACCGGGTCCAGACCCCGCTGGCGCAGCTCCGCCTCGGCGAGGTCGTCCGGGTTGCCGCCGAGCTTGATGTCCGTACCGCGACCGGCCATGTTCGTGGCGACCGTGACGGCGCCCCTGCGGCCCGCCTGGGCGACGATCGTCGCCTCCCGGTCGTGCTGCTTCGCGTTCAGCACCTCGTGCTGCACGCCCCGCTTGGAGAGCTGCTGCGAGAGGTACTCGGACTTCTCGACCGAGGTGGTGCCGACGAGGATCGGCTGGCCCTTCTCGTGCTTCTCCGCGATGTCGTCCACCACGGCCGCGAACTTCGCGACCTCCGTGCGGTAGATCAGGTCCGACTGGTCCTTGCGGACCATCGGGCGGTTGGTGGGGATCGGGACGACGCCCAGCTTGTAGATCTGGTGGAACTCGGCGGCCTCGGTCATCGCCGTACCGGTCATCCCGGACAGCTTGTCGTAGAGGCGGAAGAAGTTCTGGAGGGTGATCGTGGCGAGGGTCTGGTTCTCGTCCTTGATGTCCACCCCCTCCTTCGCCTCGATCGCCTGGTGCATGCCCTCGTTGTAGCGGCGGCCCGCGAGGATACGGCCCGTGTGCTCGTCGACGATCATGACCTCGCCGTCGATGACGACGTAGTCCTTGTCGTTCTTGAACAGTTCCTTCGCCTTGATGGCGTTGTTCAGATAACCGACGAGCGGGGTGTTCACCGACTCGTAGAGGTTGTCGATGCCGAGCCAGTCCTCGACCTTGGCGACACCGGACTCGTGGATCGCGACCGTGCGCTTCTTCTCGTCGACCTCGTAGTCGCCGGTCTCCTCGATGCCCTTGAGGGTGTTGCCCGCCTCGCCGCGCTTGAGGCGCTTCACCAGCTTGGCGAAGTCGCTGTACCACTTGGTGGCCTGGTCCGCCGGACCGGAGATGATCAGCGGCGTACGGGCCTCGTCCACCAGGATCGAGTCGACCTCGTCGACCACCGCGAAGTTGTGGCCGCGCTGCACCAGCTCGTCCTGCGACCACGCCATGTTGTCGCGCAGGTAGTCGAAGCCGAACTCGTTGTTGGTGCCGTACGTGATGTCGCACTCGTACTGCTCGCGGCGCTGCGACGGCGTCATGTTCGCCAGGATGCAGCCGACGGAGAGCCCCAGGAACTTGTGGACGCGGCCCATCAGCTCCGAGTCGCGCTCGGCCAGGTAGTCGTTCACCGTGATCAGGTGCACGCCCTTGCCGGAGAGCGCGTTCAGATACGTGGGCAGGGTGCCCACCAGCGTCTTGCCCTCACCGGTCTTCATCTCGGCGACGTACCCGAGGTGGAGCGCCGCGCCGCCCATGAGCTGCACGTCGTAGTGGCGCTGGCCCAGGACGCGCTTGGCCGCCTCCCGCACCGTCGCGAACGCCTCGGGGAGCAGGTCGTCCAGGGACTCGCCGTCCTGGTACCGCTGCTTGTACTCGTCGGTGAGGGCGCGCAGCTCGGCGTCGGAGAGGGAGACGAAGTCCTCTTCGATGGAGTTGACCTGGTCCGCGATGCGGTGCAGCTTGCGCAGGATCTTGCCTTCGCCTGCACGCATGAGCTTCTGGAGGACGGACACGGGGGTAGATCTCCTTGCCGGTCGGGCCTGGCACGGTCGGATTTCCGTTGGGCAACGGCCATCGTATGCGAGGACCGCGTCGCACCGGGAGGTCCGTGGCCACGACGGCCACCAGGACAACGGACCGGCGGCCCGGAAGGTGCCGCGCCTCCGCGCCAATTGTGATCAGTTGCTCACATCCACCCCGGTAAATCATCTGGCCGCCGCCCCGTCCGCCCGGGCATGATCCGGTGATGGAGCACGTCACCCTCACCACCGAACGCCTCTCGCTGCGTCCGCTCGCCCCCTCCGACACCGACGAGGTCTTCGCCGCCTGCCAGGACCCGGAGATCCAGCGGTGGACCGCCGTTCCGGTGCCCTACGCGCCCGAGGACGCCGTCACCTTCGTCCAGCGGATCGCCCCGCAGGCGTGGCGCGACGGCACCGAGTACGCGTTCGCGGTCCGGACGCGCGCCTCCGACGGCCGGGGCGAGGGTCCCCTGGTCGCCGTCATGGGCGTGCACCACCCGCGCGAGAGCACCCGGGAGATCGGCTACTGGACCGCCGCCGGGCACCGCCGCCGCGGCTACACCGTGGAGGGCGTGCTGGCCGTCGCCCGCTGGAGCTTCGAGGCCCTCGGCTGCACCCGGCTGGAATGGCGCGCCGAGGTCGGCAACACCGCGTCACGGGCCGTCGCGGAACGCGTCGGGTTCACCCTGGAGGGCACCCAGCGCGCGGGCCTCACCAGCCGGGGTGTCCTGCGGGACTGCTGGACCGGCGCCCTCCTCCCCCACGACCTCGGGCTCTCCGGGGCCCTCCCCTACCTGCCCGCCGGAAGCACCCCGGAGACGGCCGCCGCGGGCACCTCGGGGGGCGGCCCCGAAGGGGTCTAGTACGGAGCTGGAAAGGGGCCCTGGGTGGGAAGGGCCCGGGCGGAGGGCCTCGGACGCAACGCCGGGACGGCGGGCGGAGGGTTCCGGACGCGCCGCCGGGACGCCGAGGCCCGGGAAGGTGCCGCCGAGGTGCCGGAGAGCCCCGGAAGCCGCCGCCGAGGTGCGGAGGTCCGCAGTCCCGGAGTCCCGGAGGGGCGCCGCCGGAGAGGGAGCGCCGCCCCGGGCACCCCAGCCACCCCAGGGGTATCCCAGCCGCCCCAGGGTCGCCCCGACGCCGCCGGACGGGGCGCGGCGCACCCCGTCCCGCCGTCAGCGCCGCTGTCGGCGCGGTGTCAGTGCCGCCGTCTATCGTTCGACCCATGACCGCCCTGCCCCGTCCCGCCACCGAGCTCTCCGCCGACGAGGCCCGCCGGATCGCCCTGCGCGCGCAGGGCCTCCTGGGCGCCCCCGACCGCCGGGCGGGTGTCCAGGGGGTGCTGCGTCACCTGGGCGCCGTCCAGCTCGACACGATCTCCGTCCTGGCCCGCTCCCACGAACTGGTCCCGTACGCGCGTCTGGGAGCCGTCGGCCGCGCCGCCGTGGACCGCGCCTACTGGACGCCCGACGCCCAGGGCGCCCCCCGCGCCTTCGAGTACTGGTCGCACGCCGCGTGCGTCCTCCCCATCGAGGAGTGGCCTCACTTCGCGTTCCGCCGCCGCGCCTACCGCGACCGTCCGCACTGGGGCCACGACCTCCCGGACGGCGCCTACGAGCAGGTGGTCAAACAGCTCCAGGCCGAGGGACCCCTCACCGCGACGGAGCTCGGCGGCGCCAAGAACGGCGGCGAGTGGTGGGACTGGTCGGCCTCCAAGGTCGCCGTGGAGCGCGCCCTGATGCACGGCGAGGTGGTGTGCGTGGAGCGGCGCGGCTGGAAGCGGGTCTACGACCTCGCGGAACGCGCGATCCCGGACGCCCTGTTCCACGACGGGCTGGACGACCGCGCCTGTCTGCTGCGGCTGGTCCGGCTCGCCGGTGAGGCCCTGGGCGTGGGCACCCGCTCCGACATCGCCGACTACCACCGCCTCAAGGGCGAACAGGTCGACTCGGTGATCGCCGACTCCGGGCTGGTACCGGTGACGGTCGCCGGCTGGGACCGCCCCGCCTGGGCCGACCCCGCCGCGCTGGAGACCGCCCCGCGCGGGCGGCACCGCACCACGCTGCTGTCCCCGTTCGACTCGCTGATATGGGAACGCGCCCGGACGGAACGCGTCTTCGGCTTCACCCACCGGCTGGAGGCGTACGTTCCCAAGCCCAAGCGGGTGCACGGCTACTTCGCGATGCCGCTGCTCTCCGGCGGACGGCTCCTCGGCCGCGTCGACCCGGCCCGCGACGGCCGGGTGCTCGTCGCCAAGCAGGTGTCCCTGGAGTCCGCGAAGGCCGTCGCCCCCATGGCGCTGGCCCTGCGGGAGGCCGCGGAGTGGGTGGGCTGCGACGACGTCCGGGTGGAACGGGTGGACCGCCCGGAGTGGGCCGCCGCGCTGACCGCCGCGCTGCGCTGAGACCACGCGGCCCCGGGGGCGGGAGACTCGGGGCGGCCACCGGAGGCGGGCCCGGCACACGGCGGAGCCGACCGGTCGGCCGCCGCCCGGCCCGTTCCGCCGGACGGCCCGGCCTCCCGGGCCCCTTGGACAACACCGGTTCCAGCCGGGCCCGTTGCGCATCCGCCGGACCTCCACACGCCATCCGGCGACCAGCGCTGACCGTGATCTACTTCCGGGCGTACACCATGCCGAGGAACGGGGATCCGGGGCCGTGACCCACCACTGCTGCGAGGCGATGAGCCATCAGGTCGACGTACGCTGCGACCAGCACGACGATCCCTTCGCCTGCCCGGACGCGCTGATCGACTTCAACGCCACGTTCCAGGAGTACGGGCTGATCGTCCACGACGGCGGCACGTCGAGCGTCACCGTCGCCTTCTGCCCCTGGTGCGGACAGCGGCTCCCCGAGTCGCAGCGGGACCGGTGGCACGACGAACTCGAACGCCGTGGGATCGATCCGTCGGAGGACGAGGTTCCCGCCGTTTTCCAGGACGACCGCTGGCTCGCCGCCCCGCCTCGCGACTGACGCCCCGCCGCGCGGCCGACCGACCGGCAGCCGCCGTGGAGGCCGCGACCGGTGCGGTGAGCGAGGCGGATGAGACGGGCGGGCCCGGTGACGCGGACGGGCCCGGTGGTACGGCGAGGCCGTGGAGTCAGCGGATCTCCAGGATCTTCTCGCGCATCGCGTAGACCACGGCCTCCATCCGGGAGTGGAGCTGGAGCTTCTCCAGGATGTTCCGCACATGGTTCTTCACGGTGTTCTCACTGATGAACAACTCCTTGGCGATGTCCCGGTTGTTCATCCCCGTGGCCACCAGCTTGAGCACCTCCAGCTCACGGTCGGTGAGCCGGGGCGCGGGCACCAGCCGACGCTCGTCGGTGCGCTGGATCATCGACTTGAACTCGGTGAGGAGCTTCGACGCCATCGAGGGGCTGATCTGCGACTGCCCGTCCGCCACCGCGCGGATCGCGGTCGCGACCTCGTCCGTGGAGATCTCCTTGAGCAGGTACCCCGTGGCCCCCGCCTTGATCGCGTCGTAGAGGTCGGCCTCCTCATCGCTGATCGTCAGCATGATGATCTTCGCGCTGGGGGCCACCTCCTTGATGGAGGTGCACGCCTCGATACCGCCGCGTTTGGGCATCCGGACGTCCATCAGCACGATGTCGGGCAGCAGGTCCGCCGCCTTGTCCACGGCCTCCGCCCCGTCCCCCGCCTCCCCGACGACCTGGATGTCCTCCTCGGCGTGGAGCACGATCTCCAGCCCCCGGCGGAACAGCGCGTGATCGTCGACCACCAGCACCCGGATGGGTTCCCGGGGGGATTCCCCGGCCGGGACCATGCCGACGGCGCCGTGGGCGTCCGCGCCACGCATCGGTCCGAAGCTGTCCGCCATCGTTCCTCCCCCTGAAGGCCGTGGCCCGTCTGGGTGCCGCCCGGCTGCGCCGCCAACCCGGGGCGGCAGCAACCCGATTGACGTATCGGACATGATTTCATGCCCGGACGGCCCCGCGGTGACAGTGGCGTTCACCGACTCGTAGCACACAGGTGCCCCCGGGGGCGCACACGGCTCCCCGGGGGCACACCTTCCTCTGGGTCGGGGCCGGATCAGCCGCCCAGCGCGCCGCCCGCGCCCGCCGACTCGATCCGGGTGACCATCGTGTCCGTCGTCAGGTGGATGACGCCGTAGTCATAGGCGTGCCGCCGGTAGACGACACTGGGCTCCTTCGTCTCGGAGTCGACGAAGAGGTAGAAGTCGTGCCCCACCAGCTCCATCTCGTAGAGCGCCTGGTCGAGGCTCATCGGGGCCGCCACATGGGTCTTCTCCCGGACGACGAGGGGGCCGTCGCCCTGGACCTCCAGCGAACCGATCTTCTTGGTGGGCACCCCGCCGTCGGGCTCGTCGTCCCGGGCGATGGTGCCGTCCCCGTTGAGGTGCGCGGCGTCGGGAACCCGGTCGGCGACCTCGGCGGCGGAGAGACGGCCGTTGCCCCGGCGGGTGCGCCGCTTGTCGTGCTCCTTGCGCAGCCTCGCCTCGAGCTTGTCCGTCGCCAGGTCGAGTGCCGCGTACGGGTCGCTGGCCGCCGCCTCCGCCCGGATCACCGGGCCTCGGGTCCGGAGCGTGATCTCCACCCGGTCCGACCGGTCGGCCTGTCGGGGGTTGGGCTCCTTGGACACCTCGACGTCGAGGCTCATCACCTTGCCGTCGAGCTTCTGGATCTTGTCCAGCTTCAGCTTCTCGGCCACGTGCTTCCGGAACCGCTCGGGCACCTCGGTCTTGCGGCCCTTGACGACGATGTCCACGCAGAACTCCGTTCCCGGATGGCTCCGCCCGCTCGGCGGAGCGTCTCCCACTTGCACCAGGCCCCGGCGACTCCCGAGGCCACGGACTAGGTGACCTTCACCTCCTCCTCCGGGGGACTCCTCCCCCGAGGACAAGATCTCCACCCGTTCCCTCCACGGGATTCCGGAAATCCCGGACCCGGGAACTCACGAGCAGGACACGGCATTCCGATATACGGGGTCCGGCAACCGCCTTTCCCTCTCCATCGAACATATCCCGCCCGGACGGATGGCGTCACCCTCTCTGCCGCTTTCCCTCCGTTCTCCGCTCCGAACCTCTCACTACCTGCAACGAAGCGCGTTCCCCATCAGTTCCGGATCATTTCAAAACAATCCGGAGGGGCGGCCACCACGGCGGCAGTCAGATCCTTTACCCCCTTCACGGCGGATAATGCGCGAGCGGCTTCCGCCAATGAAGATCCGGTCGTCATCACATCGTCCACGATCACCACCCGTCCGCCTTCCACGAACAAAGCGTCACCTCCCGCGACCACGTACAGAGCGCCCCGCAGATTCGCCAGCCGCTCCCGTGGACCGAGCCCCACCTGGTCCACCACACCCGGCCGCTGCCGCAGGACCGGCACCACCCGCGCCGCCCACCCCGCCCGCCGCAGCTCCCCGGCGGCGGCCCGCGCGATCCGCGACATCGGATCGTGCCCCCGGGCCCGCGTCGCCGCACGGGAGGACGGCACGGGGACCAGGAGCAGGTCACGACCGGGACGGGACGGGAGGGGGGAGACGGAAGGGGAGGGCCGGGGGGAAGGCGGGAGCGGGAGGGGGGACGGGGCTTGGGGTTGGGGGTGGGATCGAGGAGGGAGCTGGAGACGGACGTGGGCGGGGTTCCGGGGGGCTCCCCCCACCCCCTCCCCTCCCCCCACCGCCCCCGCCAGCGCCTCGCCCAGCGGTCTCGCCAGGCCCAGCGCGCCGCGCTCCTTGTGCGCGAGCACCAGTTGGCGCACCGCGCCCAGGTAAGGC
Organism: Streptomyces sp. JNUCC 64; assembly: GCF_054484115.1. Classification (NCBI taxonomy): domain Bacteria; kingdom Bacillati; phylum Actinomycetota; class Actinomycetes; order Kitasatosporales; family Streptomycetaceae; genus Streptomyces; species Streptomyces sp. JNUCC 64. The sequence goes on along the minus strand of NZ_CM137015.1, from coordinate 5,262,484 downwards.
GCCGCCGCGCGTACCGACGGCAGTCCGGGCGGCTCCGGCCGCGGCCGTACCCGTTGTGGTACTCCGCCGCACAACCCGGTACGGCACCGTGCGCACAGAGCCGTACGAGGGGTACCGCAACCACCGCATCCTGTCGGCAGTACCAAGTCGGTGAAGTCCTGCCACCAGCGCCGCATGACTCCACTGTGCCAAGCGTCCGGGAAGTCGGCCACCCCTGTGGACAACGCCTTGTGGATAACTCAGGTCTACTGCTCTGACCTGCGAATACGCCAGATGGGTCGTCTATCGTCCCCATCCGGATCACCCTGAGTGCGCGATGGGCGCCCACCCCCGGCGGGACCACGCCCCGGGCCCGCCTTCCGGCCGCCGGACCTCCCGCCCGTCCGAGTGGGCCGTCCGGGTCCGGCAGGGGCCGACGGCATCCGGGCCGAGCGGGGAGCCGGACCGTCCAGGCCACCCCGGACACGGGCACCCCGGAAGCCCCGACCAACCAGACCGCCCCCAGCCGCCCCGGGGCACCCCGGACAACGAGACCGCCCCGACACCCCCGACACCCCCGACACCCAGCAGACAACCAGCCCGCCCCCGAGCCCAAGCCAAGTCAAGCCAAGTCCAAGTCCAAGTCCAGCCGTACGCCCCGGACGACTCACCCCGGGTAAACCGGCGAGCTCCCGGTCTTCAGCACCGTCCGCCAGGGCTCCCCCGGGGGCAGCCGGACGATCCCGTCGTCGGAGTGGGCGACCAGCGGGAGCCGGTCGTCGTCGCTCGCCGCGATCTCCTTGACCCCGGTGAGGCCGGGCAGCGTCCCGCTGGCGGGGGTGGAGCCGTCCGTGTGGACGTACCGGATCTGCTGCACCCCGCCGCTCTCCCGGCCGACCACGACCAGACGGCTGCCGCCCGCCCACGACATGGCGGTGACCTCCTCCAGTTGGGGCGCCACCGAGCGGGGGTCCACGACGGAGACGAGGGCCTCGGCACCGCCACGGGGCCCGTCGGACCGACCGGCGGGGTCCCCGCCGTACGACTCGCGCTGGACCCGGCCGATGCGCAGCGTCCGCTTGCCGTCGTCGCCCTCCACGAGGAGCGCGATGCGCACCCCGTCCGCAGCGATCCGGACCGCTTCGATCCGCTTGCCCTCCAGCGCCGCGATCTGCACCGGGACCGGCGTCCCCTCGCCCTTGGGCAGGACGTAGAGACGGGGGTCGTCCGGGTTCTTGTCGGCGATCCACAGATCGCCGCGACCGTCCCAGCTGGGTGTGGTGAGGCGGTCCTTCTCCGCCTTGGCCTTGCTGCGCAGGACGGGCTCGCCGAGGGTGGCCCCGGCGGCGAGCGGGCCGACGTAGAGGTTGCGGCCATCGAGCGAGACCCCGGCCGCCTCGTCCTCGTCCCGTGCCACGGCGGCCGTGCCGAGCGGCTGTTCCTGGGTGCCGAGGGGGCCCGGTACCGGCTCGGGGTCGGCGCCGGTGCTGACGCCGGGGAGCCGGACGAGCCGCTTCTTGGCGTCGATGAAGTACTGGTAGTCGGGACGCCCGGCGGTGCGGTGCGGTGCGATGGTCTCGGCGCGGTCCGCGGTGAGGCGGCAGAGCGGGGATCCGTCGGCGCGCTGGATCTCGACTTCCTCGATGCCGTTCGCGGCCCAGCCCTGGAGGGTGAAGATGAGCTGCGCGGCCATCTTGGTGCAGCGGGGCTGCCCGATGCCGTTGGCCGCGGGCTCCAGGGGCACCTTGAGGATGTTGTGGCTGTCGGGGGCCAGCGACTCGGTGCCGGTCTTGAGCCGCATCCGGCCGGGGAACGCGGACTGGACGACCGGGGAGAGCCACTGGGTCGGGCCCTCCATCAGCAGCCGTACCGTCTGGGTGACGGGATCGACCCGCTGGCGCACGTAGACTGGGTCGGCGACGAGGCGTTCCTGTCGCTGGCCGGGGGTGGTGTCGACGGCGAAGTAGTACTTGTTGACGGGCCGGTAGATGCGCAGGAAGTCGGACTCGCCGAGGACGATGCCCCGGGGCGGCCGGTCGATGCGCCACTGGTTGCCCGACGCCCGGTCCCTGACGAGGTGGACGGGCTGGCTGTAGGTGCCGCTGGCGGTCTTGTAGGCGTGCTGGACGTCGACGGTGGCGACCCGGGTGCCGGTGAGGGTGAAGACCCGGGCCCCTTCGTCGTCGGACGGCTCGGCGGAGGTGTTGGGGCCGTCCGCGAGCACGGAGGTCGACACTTCGGGGCGCCACTCCCCGGACGCCTCCTTGGTGAGGTACTTGCGGGCCATCTCGAACTGCGGGTCGTCGCTGGTCAGGGACTCCAGGAAGCCTTGGACGATCTCCGAGGGCCGGGCGTTCTCGCGGGGCGGCATGGCGAACACCCTGACCTGCGACTCGGGCAGTTGGGAGGCGTCGACGCCCCGGAGGTCGCCGCTGTCCGGCATGGAGGCGCACCCCGCCAGCAGGGCTCCGCAGCACACGAGCACCGCACCACGCCGCCAGGGTCCCGCGAGCCCCGCGAACACCACGCCACGCCGCCGGGGCCCCGCGCTCGGCGCACCGCGCCGCCGGGTCCTCCCCGCCGCCCGTCGCCGTCCGGACTCATCCACGGGACCCCTCCCGTCCGCTCTCCGCGCGGTCCGCCACCGCGCCCACCGCACCCGTCGTGCTCACCGTGCCCGGCCCTCCGGCTCCCGTCCGGTCGCGCCCGGGCCGTCCCGCCCCGGTCTCGCGCGCGCCCCCGGCGCCACCCGTCAACTCTTCATGTATCGCTTCACCTGTGCGGGGGACGACACGCGCCCCGCCACCGGGGAGCGCCGCGGGGTCCACCGAGGGACCGCACCGGGGTGGTGTGGACGGCGGAACGGAGAGGCCCGGTATCCCCGGCAGGACGGGACGCTCGCCCCCGCCACCGATCCCGCCGATCGCGACGGCACCGCTCGTTCCACCCGGGCCCCCGGCACCGCGTCCCCGGCCGCCCCCACCGGCTCCCGCGCCCCCGGCACCGGCGACCGGCTGCGCCGGAACGGACGTGAGCATGCCCCCGGCGGACGGCGTACCTCCGCCCACCAGGCCCCCCGCGCCGACACCGGCCGCCCCCCGAGGAGCAGCTCCGGAACCGGAACCGGCACCCCCGTCAACCCCACCCGCGCTCAGGGCACCCCCCACCGCACCACTCAACCCACCGACACCATGATCCTCACCGAAACCACCGAAACCGCGGTCCTCACCAAAGCCGTCCGCCGGACCCGGGACGCCCCCGCCCCCGCCCGAGGCCGCGGCGTCCCGGTTGCGCCGCGAGTCCTCCGGCTCCAGGGGTATGGGCGACCCGCGCAGCGCCTCGTCGGCGGTGCGCGGCAGGGTGAGCCGGAACTGGGAGCCGCCGCCCGGCTCGCCCCACGCCTGGAGCCAGCCGCCGTGCAGCCGCGCGTCCTCCAGGGCGATGGACAGCCCGAGGCCGGTGCCCCCGGTGGTGCGGGCCCGGGCCGGGTCGGCGCGCCAGAAGCGGCTGAAGACCCGGGTGGCCTCGCCGGGCTTGAGGCCGACGCCGTAGTCCCGGACGGCGACAGCGACCGCGCCGCCCGCGGCGGCGAGCCGGACCACGACGTCCCGGCCCTCACCGTGCTCGACGGCGTTGACGACGAGGTTGCGCAGCACCCGTTCGACGCGGCGGGCGTCGGCCTCGGCGACGACGGGCTGCTGGTCGCCGACGACCTGGACCCGGGTGCCCTTGCGTTCCGCGAGGGGTTCCGCGCCGCCGACGACCCGCCGGACGACCTCGCGGAGGTCTATCGGCTCGGCCTCCAGGGCGGCGGCGCCCGCGTCGAACCGGCTGATCTCCAGCAGATCGGCCAGCAGCGACTCGAACCGGTCGAGCTGGTCGGCGAGGAGTTCCGCCGAGCGCGCGGTGACGGGGTCGAAGTCCTGGCGTGCCTCGTGGATGACGTCGGCGGCCATCCGCACCGTGGTCAGCGGGGTGCGCAGTTCGTGGGAGACGTCCGACACGAACCGGCGCTGCATCCGGGAGAGCTCCTCCAGCTGCTGGATCTTGAGCTGGAGGCTCTGCGCCATCTTGTTGAACGCCTCGCCGAGCCGGGCGATGTCGTCCTCGCCGGTGACCTTCATCCGTTCCTGGAGGCGTCCGGCGGAGAGCCGTTCGGCGATGCCCGCGGCCATCCGGACGGGGGTGACGACCTGGCGGACGACGAGCCAGGCGATGGCGCCGAGCAGCACGACGACGAACAGCCCGGCGGTGGCCAGGGTGGTCTTGACCAGGCTGAGCGACTTCTCCTCCTGGGTCAGGGGGAAGAGGTAGTACAGCTCGTAGCGGTCGGTCTGGGGGCTGGTGAGCTGTATGCCGATGGCGAGGCCGGGCTGGGCGGGGCGGCCGTCGCTGTAGCGGATGCTGGTGTAGCTGCGGGAGGCGCCGGTGTGGGCGTCGACCCGGTCGCGCAGGCTCTGCGGGACGCTGGCGGAGGCGTCCACGTTGCCCGACCCCCGGGGCGCGCGGGCGCTGCCGGCGCCCGTGCCGGTGCCGCCCTCCTCAAACGGGGAGAGGGTGACGACGTGGAAGGCGCCCTGGCCGCTGGCGGACAGCTGCTGGACGAGGTCGTTGAGCCAGATCGCGGCGTTCTGCCCGGACGGGCCCTCGCCGCCGGTGCCGTCGGGGGCTGCTTCGAGGACGGACCGGGCGCGGGTCTCGGCGTCCTGGAACCCGCCGGTGGCCTGGCTCTGGGAGGCGTTGGCCTTGGCGTCGAGGAGCCCGTTGCGGACCTGGCCGATGACGACGAAGCCGAGCAGCAGCACCACGCCGAGGGACATCAGCAGGGTGGTGACGACGACCTTGAGCTGGATGTTGCGCCGCCACAGCCGCAGCGCGGGCAGCAGCGGACGGCGGACCCAGCGGGTGAGGAGCCGCAGGACCGGGCTGCCCTTGACGCCGCCCTGGAGCAGCGCGCTGTCGAGGAGGCGCCGGAGCCGGGCCCGGACGGGCCCGCGGCCGACAGGCCGCCGCGCCCCCGGGCCCGGGGTGCCGGGCGCGGGGGACGGGACGGCGCTGTCGCGGCCGGGCATGTCAGCTCGGCCCGGCCTTGTAGCCGACGCCGCGTACGGTCACCACGATCTCCGGGCGCTCCGGGTCCTTCTCGACCTTGGAGCGCAGCCGCTGCACATGGACGTTGACGAGCCGGGTGTCCGCGGCGTGGCGGTACCCCCAGACCTGCTCCAGCAGGACCTCGCGGGTGAACACCTGCCACGGCTTGCGGGCGAGCGCGACCAGCAGGTCGAACTCCAGCGGGGTCAGCGCGATGGACTGGCCGTCCCGCTTCACCGAGTGCCCGGCGACGTCGATGACGAGGTCGCCGATGGCGAGCTGTTCCGGCGCGGGCTCCTCGGAGCGGCGCAGCCGGGCCCTGATCCGGGCGACCAGTTCCTTCGGTTTGAAGGGTTTGATGATGTAGTCGTCGGCACCGGATTCCAGTCCGACGACGACGTCGACCGTGTCGCTCTTGGCGGTGAGCATGACGATCGGTACCCCGGATTCCGCCCTGATCAGACGGCACACCTCGATGCCGTCGCGGCCGGGGAGCATCAGATCGAGGAGGACCAGATCCGGCTTGGCCTCCCGGAAGGCGGCCAGCGCCTTGTCACCGTCCGCTACGAACGACGGCTCGAAACCTTCACCACGCAGCACGATGCCGAGCATCTCGGCCAGTGCTGTGTCGTCGTCGACGACAAGGACTCGTCCCTTCATAAACGACATCATCCCATTAGCTCATCGTTACCTGGCGTGACCTGACACACAGCCCGGCGCGTGCCGGGGCTGTGACGGTGGGCGACACGGCGCCCGTCCCCTTTCCTTCCCGCTCCTTTCCGCACCGCGCCTACGCTCCGTGTCCGCGTGTCCACGTATCCCGATCGACAGGTGAAGGTCTACCGGTCACGGGCCGTCCGGTCCACCCGGTGAGCCCGGTCCGCCCGGTCCGCCCGGGGGTGGGCCGTGGCACGATGGCTGCCGACCGGCCTCCGCGTCCGCGGAGCACGGCGAACCGCACGAACGAGGAGCGACGATGAACGACACTCCGGGCTGGGCCTCGCCCGGAGCCGCCCCCGGCGGCGACGACCAGGGCACTCCGCGCCCCGGCGAGCCCACGGACCGCCCGGCGGACGCCACCGGTCCGGCCTCGAAGTGGTCGAAGGAGCAGCCCCCGGCCGGTGACTGGTCCGCCCCCGGGGGCGGCCACGACCCGGCGCGCACCCCGCCCCCGCAGTCCGGCGGACAGCCCGGCTGGGGCGCCCCGCCGCCCGCGGGCCCCGGCGGCCCGGGCTGGGGCGGCTGGCAGGGCGCTCCCCGGTCGGCGAAGCCCGGGGTGATCCCGCTGCGTCCGCTGGGCGTCGGCGAGCTGCTGGACGGCGCGGTCTCCACGATGCGCACCTACTGGCGCACGGTCCTGGGGATCTCCCTCACGGTCGCCGTGGTCACCCAGGTCGTGGCCGTCCTCGTCCAGGGCACATTCCTGGACGATGTGGACACGGGCGCGCTGGACGACCCGAACGCCTCGCTGTCCGAGGTCGGAGAGGCCCTGACCGGGGCCCTGCTCGGCATCGGCGTGCTCCTGGTGATCACCCTGCTGGGGACGATCGTCGCCACGGCGCTGCTCACCACGGTGACGAGCCGCGCGGTCCTCGGCCGCCCGGTGTCGACGGCCGAGGCGTGGGCGGACGCCCGTCCGCAGCTGCCGCGCCTGCTGGGGCTGACGCTGCTGATGCTGCTGATCCCCACGGCGATCGTCTGCGTCGGGCTGCTGCCGGGCGTGCTGGTCGCCGTCACCGGCGGGGACGGGGCGGCGCTCACCGTCCTCGGCGGGCTGGCCGCGCTGGTGGTCTCCGTGTGGCTGCTGATCCGGCTCTCGCTGGCCTCGCCCGCCCTGATGCTGGAGAAGCAGGGCGTGGGCAAGGCCATGGGCCGTTCCCTGAAGCTGGTGCGGGGTTCCTGGTGGCGGATCTTCGGGATCACCCTGCTCGCCGCGGTCATCGCGAACGTCCTCGCGTCGATCATCGCCATCCCCTTCACGGTCCTGGCGACCGTCGCCGAGGGCGGAGCCTCGTCCGGGCTCCTCGCGGCCTCCGGCGAGGGCTGGACGTTCCTGATCATCAGCGGGGTGGGTTCGGTCATCGCGTCGACGCTGACGTTCCCCGTCACGGCGGGCGTCACCGTGCTGCTCTACATCGACCGGCGCATCCGCCGCGAGGGCCTCGACCTGGAGCTGGCGCGCGCGGCGGGCGTCCCCGGCCACGAGGCGCCCGGCGCCCCCCACCACCGGCCCCCGGGGAGCTGACCGGGTGGGCGCGACGGGGGGAACGTCCGTCCTCATGGCGCCGGTCACGGCCACGACCGCGACCGGCGACGACGGGCCGCCGCTGACGGTCCCGCGCGACCCGGCGCGGGAGGCCGCCGAGGACGAGCTGTCGAAGGAGATGTACCGGGAGCACGAGCCGAGCCTGGTGCAGCGCGCGCTGGACGCGTTCCTCGACTGGATCGGCGACCTGTTCGCGGCGGCGTCCGGCGCCACGCCCGGCGGGACCGCCGGTCTGGTGGTGGTGCTGCTGGCGGTGACCGCGCTGGTGGCGGCCCTGTGGTGGCGGCTGGGCACGCCCGTCCGCCCGCCCGTCTCCCCGTCCGCGCTCTTCGAGGACCGGCCGCGCACCGCCGCCGAACACCGTTCCGCCGCCGAGGCGCACGCCGCCCGGGGGCACTGGAACCAGGCCCTCCAGGAGCGCACCCGCGCCATCGTGCGCTCCCTGGAGGAGCGCGCGCTCCTCGACGCCCATCCCGGACGCACCGCCGACGAGGCCGCCGCGGACGCGGGCCGCGCCCTGCCCGGCCACGCCGACCGGCTCCGCGCGGCGGCCCGCTCCTTCGACGACGTGACGTACGGCGGCCGCTCCGCCGACCGCGCCGCGTACGAGCGGACGGCGGAGCTGGACACCGATCTCGCCCGTGCCCGGCCGCAGCTCACGGGGCCCGCCCCGGCGCCCGGCCCCGGCGGATTCCCCGGGAGCGCCGCATGACCCAGGCCACCGCCCCACCGGCGCCCTCCCCGGCCCCCGCCACCACCTCCCTCGCCCCGACCGCCCGTCAGCGGTGGCGACGCGTCAAGGGCCCGCTGATCGCGCTGGTGGCCGTCCTCGTCACCGTGATCGTCGTCGGTCTGCTGGGCTCCGGCACCGCACGCGGACGGCTCGACCCCCGCTCCGCCGAGCCCACCGGCAGCCGCGCCGTCAGCGCGCTCCTCGCCGAACGCGGCGTCACCACCCGGGTGATCACCACCCTCGACGAGGCCGTCGCCGCCACCGGCCCCGACACGACCCTGCTCGTCGCCCGCCCCGACTACCTCGACCACGCCCAGCAGCGACGGCTGCGCGCCGCCACCGAGGACGCCGGCGGACGCACCGTCCTGGTCGCCCCGGGGGCGACCATCGGCATCCTCGCCCCCGGTGTCACCTCCGACCCCGACCGCGCCCTCGACAAGACCCTCACCCCCCAATGCCGGCTGCCCGCCGCCGAACGCGCGGGCGATGCCGACACCGGCCTCTTCCGCTACCGCGTCACCGCCCCCGGGGCCCTGACCTGCTATCCGGACGACGGCCTGCCCACCCTGGTCCAGGTCCCGGAACCACGCCAGGACGGCGCGACCGCCGGAACTCCCCCCGCCGACACGGTCGTCGTCGGCGCCCCGGACCTCCTCTACAATGACCGGCTCGACGAACACGGCAACGCCTCCCTCGCGTTGGGCCTCCTCGGTTCCCGCCCGCATCTGGTCTGGTACCTCCCCTCCCTCACCGACGCCTCCCCCGACCGGGACGACCGCTCCTTCGCCGAACTCATCCCGTCCGGCTGGCTGTGGGGCACCCTCCAACTCGTCGTCGCCATGGTCGTGGTGGCCCTGTGGCGGGGGCGCCGCTTCGGACCGCTGGTCCCCGAACGCCTCCCCGTCGTCATCCGCGCCTCGGAGACCACCGAGGGCCGCGCCCGCCTCTACCGCCGGGCCGGTGCCCGCGACCGCGCCGCGGCCACCCTGCGGGCCGCCACCCGCACCCGTCTCGCCCCCCTCCTCGGTGTCCCGCCCTCCCGGGCGCACACCCCCGAATCCCTGCTGCCCGCACTGGCCGCCCGCACCGCGCGCGCCCAACCGCCCGGCAGCACCCCGGCCGACCCGCACGCCCTCCTCTTCGGCCCGCCGCCCGACGACGACGCGGCCCTGCTCACCCTCACCGACCAACTCGACGCCCTTGAAAGAGAGGTACGCGCTTCATGATGGACCCGACCACTGACAACGCCGGTACCACCGACGGTCCGCAGGACGCCCGCGCCTCCCTGGAGGCCCTGCGCGCCGAGATCGCCAAGGCCGTGGTCGGTCAGGACCCCGCCGTCACCGGCCTGGTCGTGGCCCTGCTGTGCCGTGGCCACGTCCTCCTCGAAGGCGTCCCCGGCGTCGCGAAGACCCTGCTGGTCCGCGCCCTCGCCGCCGCCCTCGACCTCGACACCAAGCGCGTCCAGTTCACCCCCGACCTGATGCCCGGCGACATCACCGGCTCCCTGGTCTACGACGCCCGCACCGCCGAGTTCTCGTTCCAGCCCGGCCCTGTCTTCACCCACCTCCTCCTCGCCGACGAGATCAACCGCACCCCGCCCAAGACCCAGTCGGCGCTGCTGGAGGCCATGGAGGAACGCCAGGTCACGGTGGACGGAACCCCCCGCCCGCTGCCCGACCCGTTCCTCGTCGCCGCGACCCAGAACCCCGTCGAGTACGAGGGCACCTACCCCCTGCCGGAAGCCCAACTCGACCGCTTCCTCCTCAAGCTGACGGTCCCCCTGCCCGACCGCCAGGACGAGATCGACGTCCTGCGCCGCCACGCCGACGGCTTCGACCCGCGCGACCTGCGCGCCGCGGGCATCCGCCCGGTGGCCGGCGCCGCCGCCCTGGAGACCGCCCGCACCGCCGTCGCCAAGACGACCGTCTCGCCCGAGATCGCGGGCTACGTCGTCGACATCTGCCGCGCCACCCGCGACTCGCCGTCCCTCACCCTCGGCGTCTCCCCGCGCGGCGCCACGGCCCTCCTGTCGACGGCCCGCGCCTGGGCCTGGCTCACCGGCCGCGACTACGTCATCCCCGACGACGTGAAGGCCCTGGCCCTGCCGACCCTGCGGCACCGCGTGCAACTGCGCCCCGAGGCGGAGATGGAGGGCGTCACCGCGGACTCCGTCATCAGCGCGATCCTCGCCCACGTCCCCGTCCCCCGCTGAACGGGACGGCACCCGTGGCCCCCACCGGACGCGCCGCCCTCCTCGCGGCCCTCGGCACCCTGCCCGTCGGCCTCTGGGAGCCGAGCTGGACCGGCGTCCTCGCCGTCAACGCGCCCCTGGCACTCGCCTGCGCCTGCGACTACGCCCTGGCCGCGCCGGTCCGCCGCCTCGGCCTCACCCGCTCGGGCGACACCTCCGTACGCCTCGGCGACCCCGCGGACGTCACCCTGACCATCACCAACCCCGGCGGACGCCTCCTGCGCGCCCGCCTCCGCGACGCCTGGCCACCGAGCGCCTGGCGCCCCGGCACCGAGTCCACCGCGTCCCGGCACCGCCTCACGGTCCCGCCCGGCGAACGCCGCCGGATCACCACCCGGCTGCTCCCCACCCGCCGGGGCGACCGCCACGCCGACCGCGTCACCATCCGCTCCTACGGCCCCCTGGGCCTCTTCACCCGCCAGGGCTCCCACCAGGTCCCCTGGACGGTCCGCGTACTGCCCCCGTTCCACAGCCGCAAGCACCTGCCGTCCAAACTGGCCCGGCTGCGCGAGATGGACGGCCGCACCAGCGTGCTGACCCGTGGCGAGGGCACCGAGTTCGACAGCCTCCGCGAGTACGTCCCCGGCGACGACACCCGCTCGATCGACTGGCGCGCGACCGCCCGCCACTCCTCGGTCGCCGTCCGCACCTGGCGCCCCGAACGGGACCGGCACATCCTGCTGGTCCTCGACACGGGACGCACCTCCGCGGGCCGCGTCGGCGACGCCCCCCGCCTGGACGCCGCCCTGGACGCGGCACTGCTCCTCGCCGCCCTGGCCTCCCGCGCGGGCGACCGCGTCGACCTCCTCGCCTACGACCGCCGCGTCCGCGCCCTGGTCCAGGGCAAGGCAGCGGGCCAGCTCCTCCCGGCCCTGGTGAACGCCATGGCCCCCCTGGAGCCTGAACTCATCGAAACGGACGCCCGGGGGATGACGGCCGCCGCACTGCGCGCCGCCCCCCGCCGCTCGCTGATCGTGCTGCTGACCGGCCTGGACACGGCCCCCGTCGAGGACGGACTCCTGCCGCTCCTCCCCCGGCTCACCCGACGCCACACCGTCGTGGTGGCCTCCGTCGCGGACCCGCACATCGCCACCATGGCCACCGGCCGCGGCACGGTGGACGCGGTGTACGAAGCGGCCGCCGCCGCCCGCACCCAGACGGAACGCCGGCAGACCGCCGACCGCCTCCGCCGCCATGGGGTCACCGTCGTCGACGCCTCCCCCGAGGCCCTGCCCCCCGCGCTCGCGGACGCCTACCTGGCCCTGAAAGCAGCAGGCCGCCTCTGACCCACCCTTTTCTCCGGGGGTCCGGGGCAGGACGGCCTGACTCGGACCCCACAGAACAGAGAAGCAAGAGGAGAACCCCCAGGGAAACGCGAAAAAGCCGTGTTTCCCGAAGAGAAAAACTTCTCTCCGGGACACACGGCTTCATGCAATTTTAGTTCGGCGGCGTCCTACTCTCCCACAGGGTCCCCCCTGCAGTACCATCGGCGCTGAAAGGCTTAGCTTCCGGGTTCGGAATGTAACCGGGCGTTTCCCTAACGCTATAACCACCGAAACACTACGAAACACACACCAAGCACACCCCATCTGTGGGAAGGGATGCTGGTTGTTCGTGGTTTCAGAACCAACACAGTGGACGCGAGCAACTGAGGACAAGCCCTCGGCCTATTAGTACCAGTCAACTCCACCGGTCACCCGGCTTCCATATCTGGCCTATCAACCCAGTCGTCTACTGGGAGCCTTACCCCATCAAGTGGGTGGGAGCCCTCATCTCGAAGCAGGCTTCCCGCTTAGATGCTTTCAGCGGTTATCCCTCCCGAACGTAGCCAACCAGCCATGCCCTTGGCAGGACAACTGGCACACCAGAGGTTCGTCCGTCCCGGTCCTCTCGTACTAGGGACAGCCCTTCTCAAGACTCCTACGCGCGCAGCGGATAGGGACCGAACTGTCTCACGACGTTCTAAACCCAGCTCGCGTACCGCTTTAATGGGCGAACAGCCCAACCCTTGGGACCGACTCCAGCCCCAGGATGCGACGAGCCGACATCGAGGTGCCAAACCATCCCGTCGATATGGACTCTTGGGGAAGATCAGCCTGTTATCCCCGGGGTACCTTTTATCCGTTGAGCGACGGCGCTTCCACAAGCCACCGCCGGATCACTAGTCCCGACTTTCGTCCCTGCTCGACCCGTCGGTCTCACAGTCAAGCTCCCTTGTGCACTTACACTCAACACCTGATTACCAACCAGGCTGAGGGAACCTTTGGGCGCCTCCGTTACTCTTTAGGAGGCAACCGCCCCAGTTAAACTACCCATCAGACACTGTCCCTGATCCGGATCACGGACCCAGGTTAGACATCCAGCACGACCAGAGTGGTATTTCAACAACGACTCCACAACCACTGGCGTGGCCGCTTCAAAGTCTCCCACCTATCCTACACAAGCCGAACCGAACACCAATATCAAACTGTAGTAAAGGTCCCGGGGTCTTTCCGTCCTGCTGCGCGAAACGAGCATCTTTACTCGTAGTGCAATTTCACCGGGCCTATGGTTGAGACAGTCGAGAAGTCGTTACGCCATTCGTGCAGGTCGGAACTTACCCGACAAGGAATTTCGCTACCTTAGGATGGTTATAGTTACCACCGCCGTTTACTGGCGCTTAAGTTCTCAGCTTCGCCACACCGAAATGCAGCTAACCGGTCCCCTTAACGTTCCAGCACCGGGCAGGCGTCAGTCCGTATACATCGCCTTACGGCTTCGCACGGACCTGTGTTTTTAGTAAACAGTCGCTTCTCGCTGGTCTCTGCGGCCACCCCCAGCTCAAGGCGCGAAGCCCATCACCAGAAATGGCCCCCCTTCTCCCGAAGTTACGGGGGCATTTTGCCGAGTTCCTTAACCATAGTTCACCCGAACGCCTCGGTATTCTCTACCTGACCACCTGAGTCGGTTTAGGGTACGGGCCGCCATAAAACTCGCTAGAGGCTTTTCTCGACAGCATAGGATCATCCACTTCACCACAATCGGCTCGGCATCAGGTCTCAGCCTATTGAGTAGCGGATTTACCTACCACTCGGCCTACACCCTTACCCCGGGACAACCACCGCCCGGGCTGGACTACCTTCCTGCGTCACCCCATCACTCACCTACTACCACCTCGGGTCACCGGCTCCACCACTCCCACCCACAGCAAAACTGGAGGCAGGCGGCTTCACGGGCTTAGCATCAGAGGATTCAATGTTTGACGCTCTACAGCGGGTACCGGAATATCAACCGGTTATCCATCGACTACGCCTGTCGGCCTCGCCTTAGGTCCCGACTTACCCTGGGCAGATCAGCTTGACCCAGGAACCCTTAGTCAATCGGCGCACACGTTTCCCACGTGTGTATCGCTACTCATGCCTGCATTCTCACTCGTGAACCGTCCACCACTGCCTTCCGGCGCGGCTTCACCCGGCACACGACGCTCCCCTACCCAACCCAGCGGGCGTTGGCCCTATATGCTGGATTGACACGACTTCGGCGGTACGCTTGAGCCCCGCTACATTGTCGGCGCGGAATCACTAGACCAGTGAGCTATTACGCACTCTTTCAAGGGTGGCTGCTTCTAAGCCAACCTCCTGGTTGTCTCTGCGACTCCACATCCTTTCCCACTTAGCGTACGCTTAGGGGCCTTAGTCGATGCTCTGGGCTGTTTCCCTCTCGACCATGGAGCTTATCCCCCACAGTCTCACTGCCGCGCTCTCACTTACCGGCATTCGGAGTTTGGCTAAGGTCAGTAACCCGGTAGGGCCCATCGCCTATCCAGTGCTCTACCTCCGGCAAGAAACACACGACGCTGCACCTAAATGCATTTCGGGGAGAACCAGCTATCACGGAGTTTGATTGGCCTTTCACCCCTAACCACAGGTCATCCCCCAGGTTTTCAACCCTGGTGGGTTCGGTCCTCCACGACCTCTTACAGCCGCTTCAACCTGCCCATGGCTAGATCACTCCGCTTCGGGTCTTGGGCATGCTACTCAAACGCCCTATTCGGACTCGCTTTCGCTACGGCTTCCCCACACGGGTTAACCTCGCAACACACCGCAAACTCGCAGGCTCATTCTTCAAAAGGCACGCAGTCACGACACAAGAAAGCAAGCTTCCCTGTGCGACGCTCCCACGGCTTGTAGGCACACGGTTTCAGGTACTATTTCACTCCCCTCCCGGGGTACTTTTCACCATTCCCTCACGGTACTATCCGCTATCGGTCACCAGGGAATATTTAGGCTTAGCGGGTGGTCCCGCCAGATTCACACGGGATTTCTCGGGCCCCGTGCTACTTGGGTGTCTCTCAAGCAAGCCGTCAATGTTTCAGCTACGGGGGTCTTACCCTCTACGCCGGACCTTTCGCATGTCCTTCGCCTACATCAACGGTTTCTGACTCACCTCACAGCCGGCAGACTGTAAAAGAGAGATCCCACAACCCCCTGCATGCAACCCCTGCCGGGTCTCACACATACAAGGTTTAGCCTCATCCGGTTTCGCTCGCCACTACTCCCGGAATCACGGTTGTTTTCTCTTCCTGCGGGTACTGAGATGTTTCACTTCCCCGCGTTCCCTCCACATGCCCTATGTGTTCAGGCAAGGGTGACAGCCCATGACGACTGCCGGGTTTCCCCATTCGGAAACCCCCGGATCAAAGCCTGGTTGACGACTCCCCGGGGACTATCGTGGCCTCCCACGTCCTTCATCGGTTCCTGGTGCCAAGGCATCCACCGTGCGCCCTTAAAAACTTGGCCACAGATGCTCGCGTCCACTGTGCAGTTCTCAAACAACGACCAACCACCCGTCACAGCCCGCCGAAACAGACCTTTACCGGGGTCGGCAACCGAAGACCCAGCCATCACGGCCGTGCCCTCAGACACCCAACAGCATGCCCGGCCCGTACCCGTCCGAAGATCACGCGTTCCACACTCCGAAGAGCAGTACTAGCGGCCTCCGGCCCGAATAACAGGCCGAATAGTCAACGTTCCACCCATGAGCAACCAGCACCGGACATTCGCCGGTGTACTGGCCTCTGACCGGGATCATCCGAAGACGACCACGGTAAGAAGTGCTCCTTAGAAAGGAGGTGATCCAGCCGCACCTTCCGGTACGGCTACCTTGTTACGACTTCGTCCCAATCGCCAGTCCCACCTTCGACAGCTCCCTCCCACAAGGGGTTGGGCCACCGGCTTCGGGTGTTACCGACTTTCGTGACGTGACGGGCGGTGTGTACAAGGCCCGGGAACGTATTCACCGCAGCAATGCTGATCTGCGATTACTAGCGACTCCGACTTCATGGGGTCGAGTTGCAGACCCCAATCCGAACTGAGACCGGCTTTTTGAGATTCGCTCCACCTCACGGTATCGCAGCTCATTGTACCGGCCATTGTAGCACGTGTGCAGCCCAAGACATAAGGGGCATGATGACTTGACGTCGTCCCCACCTTCCTCCGAGTTGACCCCGGCGGTCTCCCGTGAGTCCCCAACCGGCCGAAACCGTTGCTGGCAACACGGGACAAGGGTTGCGCTCGTTGCGGGACTTAACCCAACATCTCACGACACGAGCTGACGACAGCCATGCACCACCTGTACACCGACCACAAGGGGGGCACCATCTCTGATGCTTTCCGGTGTATGTCAAGCCTTGGTAAGGTTCTTCGCGTTGCGTCGAATTAAGCCACATGCTCCGCCGCTTGTGCGGGCCCCCGTCAATTCCTTTGAGTTTTAGCCTTGCGGCCGTACTCCCCAGGCGGGGCACTTAATGCGTTAGCTGCGGCACGGACAACGTGGAATGTTGCCCACACCTAGTGCCCACCGTTTACGGCGTGGACTACCAGGGTATCTAATCCTGTTCGCTCCCCACGCTTTCGCTCCTCAGCGTCAGTATCGGCCCAGAGATCCGCCTTCGCCACCGGTGTTCCTCCTGATATCTGCGCATTTCACCGCTACACCAGGAATTCCGATCTCCCCTACCGAACTCTAGCCTGCCCGTATCGACTGCAGACCCGGGGTTAAGCCCCGGGCTTTCACAACCGACGCGACAAGCCGCCTACGAGCTCTTTACGCCCAATAATTCCGGACAACGCTCGCGCCCTACGTATTACCGCGGCTGCTGGCACGTAGTTAGCCGGCGCTTCTTCTGCAGGTACCGTCACTTTCGCTTCTTCCCTGCTGAAAGAGGTTTACAACCCGAAGGCCGTCATCCCTCACGCGGCGTCGCTGCATCAGGCTTTCGCCCATTGTGCAATATTCCCCACTGCTGCCTCCCGTAGGAGTCTGGGCCGTGTCTCAGTCCCAGTGTGGCCGGTCGCCCTCTCAGGCCGGCTACCCGTCGTCGCCTTGGTGAGCCGTTACCTCACCAACTAGCTGATAGGCCGCGGGTTCATCCTGCACCGCCGGAGCTTTCCACCCGCCCCCATGCAGGGGCAGGTCATATCCGGTATTAGACCCCGTTTCCAGGGCTTGTCCCAGAGTGCAGGGCAGATTACCCACGTGTTACTCACCCGTTCGCCACTAATCCCCGGCCGAAACCGGTTCATCGTTCGACTTGCATGTGTTAAGCACGCCGCCAGCGTTCGTCCTGAGCCAGGATCAAACTCTCCGTGAATGTGTACCCGTAATCGGGTGAACACCACGAGAGCGGAACAAACCGGGGAGGAATATCCCCGACTGTTCACAGCGTCCTCGCTGTGTATTTCTTCAAAGGAACCTCATCACCAGACCGAGTGGTCTAGGTGACGGGGTATCAACATATCTGGCGTTGACTTTTGGCACGCTGTTGAGTTCTCAAGGAACGGACGCTTCCTTTGTACTCACCCCAGCCTCTCGGCTGAAGCTTTCCTCCGGGCGCTTCCCTTCGGTGTTTCCGACTCTATCAGATCTTTCCGATCCGATTTCCTCGGTGCTTTCCAGTCCAGCGCTTCCGCGCTTTCCTTTCCGGCGGCTCCGACTTTATCAGAGGTTTTCCGGCGGTTCGTACCACCGGATTCTGATGGAGTCAGAATGCTTTCCCGATATTCGCCACTCAGGACTCTTCGGGGAAGCTTGGTAGATCTTCCGGCCACCTTACAGGACTGAACCTGTTTCTAGGCAACTGTTCGAATCTACCTCCCCAGCGTCTCCGTGTCAACGGTTTTCCCTGGGGCGAGGAGGACACTAGCAGGTGAACGGGGGGCTCCGCACATCAGGCGGCGAGGGGGACGGAGGCGCTGCGCTCCTGGTCGTCCAGGTCGCCCGTCGCTCCTTCGCGGACCGCGCGGCGGCCCAGGATGTAGACGTAGGCGAGGAAGAGGAGCTCGGCGACGACGCCGATGCCCACGCGGGCCCAGGTCGGCAGGCCGGAGGGGGTGACGAAGCCTTCGATGGCGCCCGAGACGAAGAGCACCAGTGCCAGGCCGATCGCCATGCCCAGCGCGGCGCGGCCCTCCTCCGCCAGCGCGGTCCGGCGCGGGCGGGGGCCCGGGTCGATGACCGTCCAGCCCAGGCGCAGGCCCGTGCCCGCGGCGACGAACACCGCCGTCAGCTCCAGCAGGCCGTGCGGGAGGATCAGGCCCAGGAAGACGTCGAGCCGTCCGGCCGAGGCCATGAGGCCGATGCCCACGCCGACGTTCGCCATGTTCAGCAGCAGGATCCACAGCACCGGTACGCAGAGGAAGGCGCCCAGGACCAGGCAGAGCGCGGCGGCCTGGGCGTTGTTCGTCCAGACCTGTGCCGCGAAGGACGTCGCCGGGTCGCTGGAGTAGTACGTCTCGTACTCGCCGCCCGGGCGTGTCATCTCGCGGAGGTCGGCGGGGGCGCCGATGCTCGCCTGGACCTCGGGGTGGGCCGCTATCCACCAGCCGATGAGCACCGCGACGAGCGTGGAGAGAATAGCGGTGGGCACCCACCAGCGGCGGGTGCGGTAGAGCGCGGCGGGGAAGCCGTGCGAGAGGAACCGGGTCACGTCCCGCCAGGAGGCGCGTCGGGTGCCGGTGACGGTGGTGCGCGCGCGGGCGACCAGCTGGGTCAGACGGCCGACGAGCTGGGGGTCGGGCGTGCTGGACCGGATCAGGGAGAGATGGGTGGCGGCGCGTTGGTAGAGGGCGACGAGTTCGTCGGCCTCCGCCCCGGTCAACTTGCGGCGGCGACGCAGCAGGGCGTCCAGCCGGTCCCACTCGGCCCGGTGGGCGGAGACGAAGACGTCGAGGTCCATCGGATCAGCTGCTCCTCACCTTCTCGTACTGCGGCGACGCGCTTCAGCTTGGCAGACTGGCCGTTCCCGGAGCGGGTCAGGGCAGTGGAAGGTGGGAGAGATGAGTGATCTCGTGACGGGCGAGGCGGTGGCTCTGGAGCTGCGGCCCGCCAAGTTGCCGAGTCGTGCCCTGGCGGTGCTGATCGACCTGGTCGTCGCGCTCACGGTGTACGTCGGGGGGATGGTGGGGCTGCTCGCGGCGACCGCCTCGCTGGACGCGGCGGCGCGGGCGGCCGTGTCGGTGGCGGGGTTCGTGCTGCTGTTGGTGGGGCTGCCGATAGCCGTGGAGACGCTGAGTCACGGGCGGTCGCTGGGGAAGTTGGCGTTCGGGTTGCGGGTGGTGCGGGACGACGGGGGGCCGATCCGGTTCCGGCACGCACTGGTGCGGGGCGCGGTCGGGGTGATCGAGATCATCGTGACGTTCGGGACGGTGGCGGCGATCGCCTCGCTGGTGTCCGAGCGGGGGCGCCGGGTGGGCGATGTGCTCGCGGGGACGCTGGTGGTGCGGGAGCGGGTGCCCGGGGCGCGGGGCGGATACGTTCCGCCTCCCCCGCCGTGGTTGACGGGGCGGTTCGCCTCGCTCGATCTGTCGGGGGTGCCGGACGGGTTGTGGCTGGCGGTGCGGCAGTACCTGACGCGGATGTCGCAGTTCGACGAGCGGGTGGCCTGGGACATGGGGCGGCGGCTGGCCGACGAGCTGGTGGCGCGGACCGGTGCGGCGGTGCCGCCGGGGGTGCCGCCCGCCGCCTTCCTGGCGGCCGTCGTGTACGAGCGGCAGTCGCGGGACGCGGCGCGGATCGCCGGGGGCGGCGTGGAGGGGTTCGGGGCGGGGGGTCCGGGCTCTGCGGGGTTCGCGGGGGGCTCGGGGTTCGCGGGGGTTACGGGGGCTTCGGGACTCGCGGGGGGCTCGGGGGGGTCGGGGTTCTCGGTGCCTCCCGCTTCCCCCGCTTTCCCTGGTCCCCCCGCTTCCCCGGCGGTCCCGGCGTCCTCGTTCGGGGCGCCGGTCGCTCCGCCCGTGGTGCCGGGGGTTCCCCCGGTGGAGGCGGCGCCGGGGGGCGGGGGGTCGGCGTCGGGCGGTTCCGGCTCCGGTTCCGGGACGGGGTTCGCTCCGCCCTCCTGAGTCCGTGTGTCCGGGCGCGGGTCAGGGGAACGTCGACGGGGGCGTTTCCAGGTGTTCCAGCTCGATGCCCGGGGCGGACAGGACGACGTCGCCCGCGAGGTGGACGGTGTGCCGCTCGCCGGTGTCCAGGGCGGTGACCTGGTACTCGTCCACGGTCAGGGGGGCGTTGTCAGTGGGGTGTGTTTCGCTGTTCACCAGGGCCCAGGACTGGTCGACGGTGCGGGGTGCCAGTACCGGATCGGTGAGGGTCACGAGACGGACCCTGGTGACGGGGGACGCGGTGGTGAGCCGGAGGAGGCGGGCGGTGGCGACGAGGAAGGCCGGGGAGGTTCCGGCGAACGCGTGCGCGGGGGCGTTGCCCTCGGTGGCGTGGGCGCCGGTGGGGTCGGTGCGGACCCAGGTGACGCCGTCGAGCGCGCCGCCGCGGACCTGCCAGCCCCCGGCGTTGAGTTCGAGACGCAGCGGGCGTCCGAGGGCGTCCAGCGTGAGGTCGACGGAGCCGGAGTGGGCGCCGGAGGCGGTGACGCGTTGGGCGACGTAGCGCCAGCCGGAGGGGCCGGGGGCGCAGTGGAAGTGTTCTTCGCCGAGGGGGGTGTGATCGTGCGTGTCGTGGAGCGAATAACGGCCTCGGGGCATACGGGGTCCTGGTTCTCGGTGCGTTGAGTCCCGGCGGGCCGGTGGGCGTTCACCGGTCGTCGCCGTGGGCCGGTGATCCGGTCCGGCGCGGTACGGGGCAGGCCCCCGACACGGGGGTGCGGGGGCCTGCCTGTGCGTCGCTCGCCGGTGGTCCGCCGTCGCGGGCGGACCGGGGCGGGTCAGTACCGGTAGTGGTCCGACTTGTACGGGCCCTCGACCTCGACGCCGATGTACGAGGCCTGCTCGGGGCGGAGGGTCGTGAGCTTCACGCCGAGCGCGTCGAGGTGGAGCCGGGCGACCTTCTCGTCCAGGTGCTTGGGCAGCGTGTAGACGTCGGTCGGGTAGGCGTCGGGCTTGGTGAACAGCTCGATCTGGGCCAGGGTCTGGTCCGCGAACGAGTTGGACATCACGAACGACGGGTGCCCGGTGGCGTTGCCGAGGTTGAGGAGGCGGCCTTCGGACAGCACGATGAGGACCTTGCCGTCGGGGAAGGTCCAGGTGTGGACCTGGGGCTTGACCTCGTCCTTGACGATGCCGGGGATCTTGGCGAGGCCGGCCATGTCGATCTCGTTGTCGAAGTGGCCGATGTTGCCGACGATGGCCTGGTGCTTCATCTTGGCCATGTCCGCGGCCATGATGATGTCCTTGTTGCCGGTCGTGGTGACGAAGATGTCGGCCTTGTCGACGACCTCGTCCAGGGTGGTGACCTGGTAGCCGTCCATGGCGGCCTGGAGGGCGCAGATCGGGTCGATCTCAGTGACGATGACCCGGGCGCCCTGGCCTCGCAGGGACTCGGCGCAGCCCTTGCCGACGTCGCCGTAGCCGCAGACCACGGCGGTCTTGCCGCCGATGAGGACGTCGGTGGCGCGGTTGATGCCGTCGATCAGGGAGTGGCGGCAGCCGTACTTGTTGTCGAACTTCGACTTGGTGACGGCGTCGTTGACGTTGATCGCCGGGAAGAGGAGGGTGCCGTCGCGGTGCATCTCGTAGAGACGGTGGACACCGGTGGTGGTCTCCTCGGTGACGCCGCGGATCTCGGAGGCGAGCTCCGTCCACTTCTGGGGGCTCTCGCCGAGGGTACGGGTGAGGAGTTCGAGGATGACGCGGTGCTCGTCGGACTCGGCGGTGTCGACGGAGGGGACCTTGCCGTCCTTCTCGTACTCGACGCCCTTGTGGACGAGGAGGGTGGCGTCACCGCCGTCGTCGAGGATCATGTTGGGGCCGCCGGTGGGGCTGTCGGGCCAGGTCAGGGCCTGCTCCGTGCACCACCAGTACTCCTCCAGCGTCTCGCCCTTCCAGGCGAAGACGGGGACGCCCTTGGGGTCCTCCGGGGTGCCGTCGGGGCCGACGGCGATGGCGGCGGCCGCGTGGTCCTGGGTGGAGAAGATGTTGCAGGAGGCCCAGCGGACCTCGGCGCCGAGGGCGACCAGGGTCTCGATGAGGACGGCGGTCTGCACGGTCATGTGCAGGGAGCCGGTGACACGGGCGCCGGTCAGCGGGCGGGTCTCGGCGTGCTCGCGGCGGATGGCCATCAGACCGGGCATCTCGTGCTCGGCGAGGGTGATCTCCTTGCGGCCGTAGGCGGCGAGGGAGAGGTCGGCGACCTTGAAGTCCTGTCGGTTGTCGACAGTGGTCATGGAGAGCTGCTCCTCGTGATCGGGTCTCGGGTCGAGGTGGGTACGGCTGGTCTGCGCACGGCGGCCGGACGTTTCACCCGGCGCGCGGGGCGCAGCGCAGTCCGTCGGAGGCCCTCTCTCCCTCGGTCGGCCCGGCGTGCGGGCCGCCCGACCGCCATCAGCAGCGACGTCTGGCTCTGGTCACGAATCTAACACCGTGGGGCCCCGGGCCCCAGGGTGCGAGCGGGTTCGGCCGGATCTTGAGGGGTGGCGCGGGGTCAGTGCGCGGGGGTCGCGGGGCCGCCGGGGGTGGCGTCGGGGTCGGGGCCCTTGGCGGCGTCGGTCTCGCTGTAGAGGTCGGGTTCGAGGTAGATGACGCGGGCGATGGGGCAGGCGGCGCGGACGCGGGACTCGGCGGCGTCGATGGCGGTGGCGACGCGTTCGGCGGTGCTGTCCCGGGGGACGGCGATCTTGGCGGCGACGAGGAGTTCCTCGGGGCCGAGGTGGAGGGTGCGCATGTGGATGACGCGGGTGACGGTGGTGCCGTCGACCAGGGCGGTCCCGATGGCCTTGAGGTCGTCGGGGCCGGCGGACTCGCCGAGGAGGAGGGATTTGGTCTCCACGGCGAGGACGAGGGCGATGAGGATGAGCAGGACGCCGATGCAGAGGGTGCCGATGCCGTCCCAGAGGCCGTCGTCGGTGGCGAGGGAGAGGCCGACGCCGAGGAGGGCGAGGACCAGGCCGACGAGCGCGCCGAGGTCTTCGAGGAGGACGACGGGGAGTTCGGGGGCCTTGGAGCGGCGGACGAACTCCTTCCAGGAGAGGGTGCCGCGGACCTGGTTGGACTCCTTGATGGCGGTGCGGAAGGAGAAGACCTCGGCGACGATCGCGAAGACGAGGACGCCGACGGGCCAGTACCAGTGCTCGATGGGGTGGGGGTGCTTGATCTTCTCGTAGCCCTCGTAGATGGCGAACATGCCGCCGACTGAGAAGAGGACGATGGAGACGAGGAAGGCGTAGATGTAGCGCTCGCGGCCGTAGCCGAAGGGGTGCTGGGGGGTGGCTTCGCGCCGGGCGCGCCGTCCGCCGAGGAGGAGCAGGCCCTGGTTGCCGGAGTCGGCGAGGGAGTGGACGCTCTCGGCGAGCATGGACGAGGAGCCGCTGAAGACGAAGGCGACGAACTTGGCGACGGCGATGGAGAGGTTGGCGGCGAGTGCCGCGACGATGGCCTTGGTTCCGCCGGAGGCGCTCATCTGGTGGTGGTGTCCCTTCGCCCGGTCGGCGCCCGTGCGGTGGCGCCGGTGTCTGGTGGTGTTCCCGCGCCTGGTGTGACGGCTGTGGTGGTGCGGTGCCGTGTTCTTTGGTGCGGGCCGGGGCGGGACGCCGATGCGGGATCGTACGGGGCGGAGGGGGCCCGCGCAGCGGGTTGGGCACATGTGTCGCCCGTACGGGAGAACCGTTCGCCGTACGGGGGACGGAGGCGGGGCCGGGGGTCGGGGTCAGACGAGGACGGTGGCGCGGAAGAGGGTGCCGGTTCCGGTGGCCTCGACGGGTTCGTCGGCGGGGACGAAGACGGAGGTGCCGGGGGTGAGGGTCTCGGTGGTGGCGCCGCGCAGGGTGACCGTGCCGGTGGTGCAGAGCAGGATCTGGGGGGTGTGGGTGGTGAGGTCGCCGGGCGGGGCGGCTTCGGTGCGGGTGAGGCGGGAGAGGCGGAACTCGTCGATGGGGGTGTCGTAGACCTCTTCCTCACCGGGGGCGGCCTCGGGGCGCAGTACGGCGGGGTCGGCGGCTTCGAAGCGGACGATCCGGAGCAGTTCGGGGACGTCGACGTGTTTGGGGGTGAGGCCGCAGCGCAGGACGTTGTCGGAGGTGGACATGATCTCGACGCCGAGGCCGTGGAGGTAGGCGTGCGGGACTCCGGCGCCGAGGAACAGGGCCTCGCCGGGCTGGAGCCGGACGTGGTGGAGGAGGGTCGCGGCGAGGACGCCGGGGTCGCCGGGGAAGTGGTGGGCGAGGTCCGCGTAGGCGGCGTAGGCGGCGGCGCGGGCCGTGTCGGGGTCCGCCGCCACCGGGGTGGTGGCGACCGGGGTGCCGGGGGCCACCGGGGTGGTGGCGGCCGGGGTGCCGGGGGTGAGGGCGCGGGCCAACCGGGCGCACGCTTCGGCGGTCTCGGTGACGGTGGTGGCGATCCCGTCGCGGTCGGCGGTGAGGATCGCGGTGAGGACCTCGCGCAGGGCGGCGTCCTCGGGGGTGGCGCGCAGCAGGTCCACGTAGGGCTTGAGGGAGTCGACCGCCAGGGCTTCCAGGAGGTCGGCGGTGGCGTGCGGGGCGCGGAAGCCGCAGAGGCCCTCGAAGGGGGTGAGGGCGCAGATCAGCTCGGGTTTGTGGTTGGTGTCCTTGTAGTTGCGGTGGGCGGCGGTGAGGGGGATGCCCTGGCGCTCCTCGCGGGCGTGGCCCTCGCGGGCCTGGGCGAGGTCGGGGTGGACCTGGAGGGAGAGGGGGGCGCCCGCCGCGAGGATCTTGAGGAGGAACGGCAGATGGGGGCCGAAGCGGGTGACGGCGGGGGTGCCGAGGGTGCCGTGCGGGTCGGCGTCGATCAGGTCGGCGAGGGTGCCGCGCGGGGTGAGCGAGGGGGCCCCGGGGTGGGTCCCCATCCACATCTCGGCCTGGGGTTCGCCGGTGGGTTCCGTCCCGAGGAGGGCGGGGATGGCGGTGGGCGAGCCCCAGGCGTAGGGGCGGACGGGGTTGGCGAGGCGGTCCATGCGGTTCCTTCGGGGTGCGGATTCGGCGTCGGAGCCGCCGGGGTCCGCCGGGTGGCGGGCGTGGGAGGGGCGGCCGGGGCGGGGCCCCGGGTCAAGGTCAGGCCCCTGAGGCGAGCGCCAGGTAAACGGCGGCGAAATCCGTGACGGCGATCAGTTCCGCGAGGGCTTCGAGTTCGTCCCCGGGGCGGGCGCGGTCGCCGGGCGGGGGGCCGTCGGGGGTGGTGCCGTCGGTGTCCGGGCCGGTGGGCGCGGGGTCTTCGGGGCCGTCCGCGCGGTCGGCGGCGCCGGATTCGAGTTCGCTGACGGCGGTGTCGTGGCCGAGGGCGAGTTCGCGGGCGGCGGGGGCGGCGCTGAGGACGCCGGTGGGGCGGTCGCGCAGCAGGACGACGCGGGCGCGCAGGGCCTGGGCCTCTTCGACGCGGTCCCGGAAGAAGTCGTCGGGGTCGGCGCCCGCGGCGAGGTCGCCGGTGAGGAACGCGCCGTGGGCGGGGAGGGCCTCGGGGAGCTGGGCGGCGAGGGCGGGGCGGCCGGCGAGTTCGCCGATGGCGGCGGCGAAGCGGCGCCCGGCGGGTCCGGCCGAGGGGCCTTCGGTCCAGATCAGGGGGAGGGCCTCGGCGAGTTCGGCGGCGAGGGTCTTGGCGGGGTTGGCGTAGGTGGCGGTGGCGGGGCCGCAGCGTTCGGCGGTGCGGTCGAGGCGGTCGGCGACGCGTTCCAGGGCCTCGGTGGGGGCGGTGACGAGTCCGGTGCGGTCGAGGAGCATCAGCAGCGGGGTGAGCAGGGCCCACAGGGCGCCGGGGGAGGCGGCCGCGGCGGGTTCGTCCTCCTCGTAGGGGGCGGTCGCCATGGGGAGGGTGAGGCCGTGGACGCCGTCGACGGTCTCGCCGAGGGGGGTGCGGTCGGGGGCGACGGCGACGACGGTGCAGCCTCGGCGGTACGCCTGTTCGGCGAGGAGCGCGAGGCCGGGTTCGGTGCCGTCGGGGGTGGCGATGAGGAGGAGGTCGACGGGTCCGGCCCAGCCGGGGAGGGTCCAGCGCAGGGCGCCGGGGGCGGCGGCGACGCCGGTGGCGTCGAGGCGGACGACGGGGCAGCCGCCTCCGGCGAGGGTGCCGAGGACGTCGGCGGCGGCGTGGGCGGCGGCGCCGGGGCCCGCCATCAGGACGGCGCGGGGGCGGCCGTCGGGGCGGAGGTCGTCGACGCCCGCCTCGGTGGCGTGCCGGACGGCGGTGCGGACCCGGGCGCCCGCTTCGGCCGCGCCCCGCAGCAGGCGGCGCCGGTCGGCCCTGGCGAGTGCCTCGGGTTCGTCCAGCAGCGATTCGTCGAGCATGGGGGGCGACCTCCGATGCGCTGTGCGGTGGTGCGGGCTGCGGGCGGTCCGGCGGGCGTGCCGGGGCGGGGTACCGGGGCCGTCGGGTGCGGGGCGGCCCGGCGCGGGACGGCGGTGGCCGGGCCCGGAGGGCGGTGGCCGGGCGCGGGAGGCTGTGGTGGCCCTCCTGGGCGGCGGGTCCGCGGGGTGCGCCGGAGGCGCGGTGGCGGGCCTCCGGGCGGCGGCCTACTCGGGGCGGCGGGCCTCGTCCACGAGGAGGACGGGGATGTCGTCCCGGACGGGGTAGGCGAGGCCGCAGTCCTCGCCGGTGCAGATCAGCTCGGCCTCCGCCTCGGTGAGGGGGGCGTGGCAGGCCGGGCAGGCCAGGATCTCCAGGAGTCCGGCTTCGAGCGGCATGAGGGTGGTTCCTTCCGGCATGGGCGGGCGGGGGCGGGTCCCCGCCCGCTGGTCAGCGTACCGCCGTGGCCCGGGCGCCGCCGGGTCGGCGGGGTGCCCGTCCGGGGCGGGCTGTTCTGGCCCGTCCGGGTGGGGTGCGGGTGCGCTTCGGGTGCCCCGCGCCGTTCCCCGCGCCCCTTCGGGTGCGCTCCGGTTCGGGTGCGTTGTTCTGTGCGGGTGCGTTGGGGTTGTTCGCGCAGTTCCCCGCGCCCCTATTGGGTGCGCCCTGGCCGGGGTGCGTTGTCCGGTGCGGGTGCGCCGTGGTTGCTCGCGCCGTTCCCCGCGCCCCCTTCGGGTGCGTTGTTCGGTGCGGGTGGGTTGGGGTTGCTCGCGCCGTTCCCCGCGCCCCCTTCGGGTGCGTTGTTCGGTGCGGGTGGGTTGGGGTTGCTCGCGCCGTTCCCCGCGCCCCTTTCGGGTGCGTCCCGGTTGGGGTGCGTTGTCCGGTGTGGGGCGGGTACCGGACGGTTGTCGTCCGGTACCCGTGGTGGGCGGGGTCAGGCGCGGATGAGGGTCAGGACCTCGTCGCGGATCTTGGTCATGGCGGCCTCGTCGCGGCCCTCGGCGTTGAGGCGGAGCAGCGGTTCGGTGTTGGAGGGCCGGACGTTGAACCACCAGTCGGCGGCGGTGACGGTGAGTCCGTCGAGTTCGTCGAGGGTGACGTCGTCGCGGTCCTGGTAGGCGGCACGGATCGCGGCGAGCCGGGCGGCTTGGTCGTCGACGGTGGAGTTGATCTCGCCGGAGCCGGTGTAGCGGTCGTACTGGGCGACCAGTCCGGAGAGCGGGCCGTCCTGTTCGCCGAGGGCGGCGAGGACGTGGAGGGCGGCGAGCATGCCGGTGTCGGCGTTCCAGAAGTCGCGGAAGTAGTAGTGGGCGGAGTGCTCGCCGCCGAAGATCGCCCCGGTGTTCGCCATCTCCTGCTTGATGAAGGAGTGGCCGACGCGGGTGCGCACGGGGGTGCCGCCCTGTTCGCGGACGACCTCGGGGACGGACCAGGAGGTGATGAGGTTGTGGATGACGATGCCCTCGCCGCCGTTCTTGGCGAGTTCGCGGGAGGCGACCAGCGCGGTGATCGCGGACGGGGAGACGGGGTCGCCGTTCTCGTCGACGACGAAGCAGCGGTCGGCGTCGCCGTCGAAGGCGATGCCGAGGTCGGCGCCCTCGGCGCGGACCCGGGCCTGGAGGTCGACGATGTTCGCGGGGTCGAGGGGGTTGGCCTCGTGGTTGGGGAAGGTGCCGTCGAGCTCGAAGTAGAGGGGGACGAGGTCCAGGGGGAGGCCCTCGAAGACGGTGGGGACGGTGTGTCCGCCCATGCCGTTGCCCGCGTCGACGACGACCTTGAGCGGGCGGATGCCGTCGAGTTCGACGAGGGAGCGCAGATGGGCCGCGTAGTCCTTCAGGGTGTCGCGGCGGGTGAGGGTGCCGGGGGCGGCGGCCGGCGCGGGGGTCTCGCCGCTCTCGGCCCAGCCCTCGACGAGGACGCGGATCTCGGTGAGTCCGGTGTCCTGGCCGACGGGGGCGGCTCCGGCGCGGCACATCTTGATGCCGTTGTACTTGGCCGGATTGTGGGAGGCCGTGAACATCGCGCCGGGCAGGTCGAGGGCGCCGGACGCGTAGTAGAGCTGGTCGGTGGAGCAGAGCCCGATCTCGGTGACGTCCACGCCGAGGGCGGCGGCGCCCCGTGCGAAGGCGTGGGACAGTCCCGGGGACGAGGGCCGCATGTCGTGTCCGACCACGATCGCGTGAGCGCCCGTCACCTGGGCGAAGGCCGCGCCGAACAGTTCGGCGAGCGGTTCGTCCCACTGGTCCGGAACCACTCCGCGGACGTCGTACGCCTTCACGATGTGCGACAGGTCAACAGCCACGGCAAACCCTTCTGGAGGTCTCTGAGGTTCCCCAAACTACCCGTAGGGGGGTGGGCGGCGGCAGGCGGCGCGGGGGGTGGTGGGAGGTGGGACCGGTTTCGGCCGGAACGGTGTCGCCGCTGGTCGGGGGCGGGACGGTGGTCCGGCGGGGGTGCGGTGGGGCTCCGGCGCGGGCCGGGCGGCCGGGTGCCGCCGGAGGTGGCCTCTTGGTGCCCGGGGTGGCCTCTTGGTGCCGGAGGTCCGGTGGGAGGGCGGGCCCGGCCACCGGGGCCCAGCCACCGGGGCCGGTTGCGGGTGGGGTCCGGTCACCGGGTCCGGTGGGCGGGTGGACCCGGTCACCAGGTCCGGCGGCGGGTGAGGCCCAGTCGCCAGGTCCGGCGGCGGGTGGGTTCCGGTCGCGAGCCCGGGTCGGGAGTCCTGGGTCGGGAGTCTGGTTCAGGAGATCTGGCTCGGGGTCCGGGCCGTCAGGGGCTCGGGCCGGTGTACGGGCCGGAGGTCCGGGTCAGGGGCTCGGAGCGGGGGTCCGGTTCGGAGGGCCGGTCCGGGGCTGGGTCCGGGTCAGGAGTCCGGGGAGCGCAGGACGCGGAGGTGGCCCCGGCGGCCGACCTCGACGGGGTCGGCGCCGGACCGGCCGCCCGCCTCGGCGGAGCGTTCGTGCGGGCGGGCCGCCTCGCGGACGGCGTTGGCGAGGGCTTCGAGGTCGTCACCGGTGGGCCGGGCCGGGCCGCTGGCCTCGGCGAGCCGGACGACCTCCCAGCCACGGGGCGCGGTGAGGCGCTCGGAGTGCTCGGCGCACAGGTCGTAGCAGTGGGGCTCGGCGTAGGTGGCGAGGGGGCCGAGGACCGCGGTCGAGTCGGCGTAGACGTACGTCAGCGTCGCGACGGCGGGACGGCCGCACGCGGTGCGCGAACAGCGACGTACAGGGCTCACGATGATGGACGGTACCGCACTCTTGAGCGGGCCGCGACGACTCCTCCGCACGCCACCCCACCGTGTCGTGGCGTGAACACGACCCTCACGGTTTCCGATACCCGCCCCCGGACTTCCCGTATGACCTCAGGTCAGAAGGTCGGAGCGGGTGACGAGTCGTCAGCAGTAGGGGCATTTCCCTCGCCGGGCACCTGATCGCCGGGCGGAATAAATGATCATTACTGATCATGATCTTGGCTGGAATGGTCAACAAGTGACATGGCCTACATCGGGCCGCCGGGCGTGCCGGAGGACCGCTTCCCGGTCGGCGGCCGGTCCCGGTGACACGGGCCGGGCGGGCGGCGGCCACGCGGGGCCCCGGAGGACTACGCTTCGTCGGTGATGGACAACCCCGTGCCCCCCGACGCCGCGAACCGTGGTCCCCGTCGCCGTGACCGGCACGGCCGGGGGATGCGCGGCCCCGTGGCCCCGCCGCAGGTGCCGCTCGCCGCCAGCCGGGCCGAGCTGTTCACGGATCTGGTGCAGGACTCCGTCGAACGGCTGGAGCGGCGCTGGCCGCAGCTCGCGGACTTCGACTTCATGGTCCTGGAGGTGCCCCGGCTGGACCCCCCGGAGGGCGACTGGGGCGACGACCCGGTGCCGCTGGGCGGGATCGTCCCGGCGCGCGAGGGGCGGCGGGCCCGGGTGGTGGTCTACCGGCGGCCGGTGGAGATCCGCACCAAGGGGCGCGACGAGCGGGCCGCGCTGGTGCACGAGGTCGTGGTGGAGCAGGTCGCCGAGTTGCTGGGGCTCACCCCGGAGACCGTCGACCCCCATTACGACGAGGACTGAGCGGCCGGCCCCCGAGCCCGGGGAACGGTCGGTCCCGGTCTGGTGAAGCGGTCGTTCGCGGGGGCCGGTCCGGAGAGCCGACCCCACCGTTGCGCCGGTCCGGAGAGCCGATCCACCGGTCCGGCTGGACGGTCCGCCGGGACGGGACCGCCGCCGTGGAGGTGACCCGTCGCCCCTCCTGAGGCGCGGTCACCTCCGGACGGCCGGACGGGCGGTCACCTCTGGAGGATGGAGAGGTCCTCCTCCGCCTCCGGGACGAGGACGGTGCTCCGGTCGTCGGAGAGCGTCTGGACGGTGAACATCGGGACGCCGCCCCCGGGGACCTCCAGGGTGCGCGCGGCGTGCACGGGTCCGCCGGAGAGGGTCTCGACGGTCAGCGCGTACGTCCCCTTCAGCCCCTCGGGGACCAGTGGCCCCGTCGCCAGGGTGGTACCCCCGCGCACCGTGAACGTCTTGGTGACGGGGGTGCCGCCCCTGCTGCCCGCCGAGGCGGTGACCCGGACCCTGGCGTCCTCGCCGGGGGCGGTCAGGGCCAGCGAGGTGCCCTTGGCGCGGTTGTCGGCGGCCGTGGCCCGTCGCCCGACCGCGGTGCTCGCCGGGATGAAGGCGGTCTCCGCGCGGGCGCCCTCGCCGCGCACCACCCGCAGGGCGGCGACGACCGGGGCGCTGGTGCGGTCCTTGGGGGTGAGGAGCAGGGAGCCCGCCTCTCCCCTGGTGAGGTCCCCCAGGTCGACGGCGGCGGTCATCCCTGCCTTGACGTGCAGGCTCTCGTTTCCGGCGGGGGTGATCGGGCCGTTCGGGGAGGCGATGCGGACGGAGAGTTCGGCGTCCTGGTCGCCGGGCGCGAAGACGACGAGCCGGGCGGCCGTGACGTCGTCGGGGACGCCGGGCACCACCACGGCGGGGGCGGGGTCGGCGGACGGGGGAAGCCAGTCGGCGCCGTGCCGGGCGTGGGTGGCCCGTACGGCGGCGGCGACCCGGCCGCTGCGCACGGTGACGTGGACCGTCAGATCGCCCTGCGGCTCGTCGGTGAGGGTGGACAGCAGGACGGGCACGCTGGCGCGCGGCCGGACCTGGATGCCCTCGCCCAGGGCGGACACCAGGGCGCCGCCCCGTCCGTACAGCTCGATGTCCACGACGGCCGCCGCGTCGTCCGGGTTGGTCAGGTGGACGTAGTCGGTGCGGTCCTTGGCGGTGCTGGCGCCCGGCAGCCAGAACTCGGTGTCGGGGGCGGCGCAGGTGAGGCCGAGGAGGCCGCGGCCCTCGCCGCCGGGGACGACGGTGGTCTGCTGGACGGTCCAGCCGGGGGCCAGCCGTCCCTCGGCGGCGCCGATCAGGGCGGGGGCGTCGGCGTCCGACGTCACGGCGGTGACCGGGGTGCCGGGGGCCTTCGGGGCGAGCACCGGCGCGGGGCGGTCGCCGGGCTTCCCCGGGCCGCCGGACTTCGGGTCGGCGGGGCTCAGCCGGGCCCGGCCGCCGTCGGGTGCCCCCTCGGTCCCCGGGGTGTACGAGGTGTGGGCGGTCCTGGCGGGGCCGGAGTCGCCGGGGGCGGGGCAGAGCGCTCCGGAGCGCTCCACGGGGAGCCGCTCGGCGACCGGGGCCGCCCCGGCGCCGGTCTCCTCGGGCAGGGTCGCGGTGGCGAGCCCGGTGACGGCGGCCAGCGCGGCGGTGACGGCGAACAGGGACAGGGTGGTGCGCTTCACTGCTGGCTCCCGTCGGGGCGCTCGCGGTCGGTGCGGTACGGGAGCGGCGGCGCCCCGGCGCCGGGGCGCCCGTACCCGGGGGCGGGGCCGTCCGGGCCTTCGTGACGGTGGGCGGTGCCGGTGCCGTGTCCGGGCTCCGGGGCGTACGACCCGTACCCCGGTGAGCGGGCGGGGTTCCGGTGGTCCGGTCCCTCCGGTCCGTCCAATCCGTCCAATCCGTACGGGGTGTTCGGGGCGGGGGGCGACGGGTACGGGTCGCGGGCGTCCGGGCCGTAGGCGCCTCGGTCAAAGGCGCCCCGGCCGGGGACCTCTTGGTCGGGGGCGTCCCGGTCGGCGGTGCCCCGGCCGTGGTCACCCCCGTCGTGGGCCTCCCGGTCGTAGCCGTCCCGGTAGGGGTCACCGGGGGCGGGGCGCCGGGGTGGATTCGTTCCGGGGGCCGCCAGCGGGGGTGCGGAGGCGTGCCGTTCCGGGGTCTCCCGGGCGGGTCTCGGGGCGGGGACGGCGGGCTGTCCGGCGGCGGCCGGGGCGGGCGCCGGGGAGCGCGGGCCGTCGGGCGCGGGGGGCTGGTCGCCCAGCCGTCGGGCGTGGCGGCCCTCGGCTGCGGGCGCGGCGGCGGACGGTTCCCCGTCGGGGAGGTCGTCGTCCACGTCGCGGCGGCGGCCGGGCAGGGCGAGGACGACGAGGACGACGGCGAGCGCGCCCTGGGCCCACCGCCAGGCGGTGTGGGTGGCGGGCGGGACGTGGGTGACGTCGAGGCGTCCGCCGGAGGTGGGCAGGGCGAAGCCCTGGGCCCAGCCGTCGACGGTGACCCGGGTCAGCGGCTTCCCGTCGAGGGTGGCGCGCCAGCCGGGGGCGGCCCGGTCCGCGAGGCGCAGCACCCGGCCTTCGGGGCCGGGCGGGAGGTCGGTGTGGACCTCGACCGGACCGGCGGCGACCGGCAGCGGGTCGCCGGACTCCGGGACCACGGCGACGCGGGAGACCTGGCGGTCGACGCGCCACAGGGCGTTGCCGTCCTGCTGGCTGAGCCGGGACAGGCCGGGGGTGGTGTCGAGGACCCGGCTCATGGCGCGGGGGGCGCCGTCGCGGACGAGGACGTAGCGGACGGCGTATTCGCCGAGCTGGTCGGCCTGGTCGGCGCCGGAGCCCGCGACGAGGTGGGCGACGACGTCGTCGAGGCGGGGGTCCTCGGGGGCCGAGGCGGCGAGTTCGGCGTCGCCGAGGCGGGCGCCGGAGCCCCGGACGAGGGTGTGGGCGACGCGGGAGGTGCCGTCGCCGTCGATGACGAGGGTGCGGGCCTGGTCCTGGGTGCGGCTCTCCTCGGCGACGAACGCGGGCACCTGGACGGGGTCGCGGCGTTCGAGGGGGCCGTGCGCGCCGCCGATCAGCCAGCCCGCGGCGGCGAGGAGGGTGCCCCCGGCGGTGGCGAAGGCGATGAGCGCGGCGACCGGCTGGCGCCAGCCGAAGCTCTGTTCGGCGACGCGGTGGCGGGCGCCGTCGGCGCCGAGGACCGCGGCGCCGAGCAGGGCGAGGCCGTAGACGAGGGTCGCGGGGCCGGTCCACACGGTGCCGCCCGCGAGGACCGCGAGGACGAGACCGGCCAGCGCGGTGGTCCAGGCGGTGAGGACGCCGGTGCGGCGTTCGGTGCGCAGGAGGGCGGCGAGGGCCGCCAGGAGGATGCCGGTGAGCAGCAGGCCGCCGACGGTGCCGGGGCCGCCCGGGGAGGCGCCGAGCAGGTCGAGCGGGTTGGCGGGGGCGCCGTCGTACTCCAGCCCGGCTTCCTGGAGGAAGCCGGTGGGCGGCAGGGTCAGCGACCAGGGCGCGAGGACCAGCAGGGGGGTGGCGAGGGCGGCGAGGACGCGGGCGCCGTACGCGAGGGCGTCGCGGCGGCGCACGGCGAGCAGGGCGGCTCCGAGGACCAGCGCGAGGGGCCACACCACGGGGGTGAAGGCGGTGGCGACGGTCAGCAGCAGGGCGAAGGTCCAGGTGGCGCGCCAGGGGGCGCGGGTGGTGGAGCCGTGCGGCAGGGCGAGGCCGGAGGCGGTGACGGCGGTGCGGGCGAGCGGCGGCAGCAGTACGGCGAGCACGGCGGTGCCGATCCGGCCGCCCGCGACCGCGCCGGTGACGGCGGGCAGCAGCGCGTAGGCGACGGCCGCCCAGGCGCGCAGCAGCCGGGACATGACCAGGGGCCGGGAGGCGAGGTACGCGCTGGCGCCCGCGAGCGGTACGGCTCCGACGAGCAGGACGGTGACGGCGAGTCCGGGGGAACCGAACAGGACGCTTCCGAGCAGGGCGACGAGCGCCAGGTAGGGCGGCGCGGGCTGGGTGCCGCCGGTGCCGACGGGGTGCCAGGCGTCGGTGTAGCGGGCCCAGAGGTCGGCGGCGTCGGCGGGCGCGGGCAGCAGCGCTCCCCCGGCGAGGCTGCCGCCGAGCAGGGACCGGCAGGCGATCAGGGTGAGGATCAGCAGGACCGCGAAGAGCACGGGACCGGGTTTGCGGCCGACGCGCTTGAGGCGGGCGAACTGTTCGACTTCGAGGAAGTCGGCGTCGTCGCCGCCGGGTCCGGACTCGACGGCGCCGTGGCGGCCTCCGGAGTCGGGTTCGGAGCCCCGGACGAGGTTGCCGGTGAGCTGTTCGACGGCGGCGCGCAGGGTGGCGCCGGGCGGCGGGAACAGCGGTCTCAGCTCGCCCTTGTCGGCGCGGGAGCGGCCCCGGGCGCGGCGGGCGGCGAGGACGCGGCCGGGGCGCAGCAGGGTGGCGGCGAGTCCGGTGACCTCGTTGAGGGCGCGTCCGGGCACCTTGCCGACGAGGTAGGCGAGGGCGCGCAGGACGGTGCCGAGGACGAGTCTGACGAGGACCCAGGGCAGCGATCCGGCGGGGGTGTTGACGAGGAGGGCGTAGGAGGCGCCCGCCTTGTCGGTGCGGTGGGGGGAGCTGGTGCCACGGCCCGCGCAGTCGATGCCGCGACGTTCGCGGGAGGCGGCCTCGGCGTGCCGGACGACGGCCTCGGGGGCGACCAGGACGCGGTGGCCCGCGTGGTGGGCGCGCCAGCACAGGTCGACGTCGTCGCGCATCAGGGGCAGGTTGCGGTCGAAGCCGCCGAGCGCGTCGAAGACGTCGCGGCGGATGAGCATGCCCGCGGTGGAGACGGCGAGGGCGGGGTGGACGTGGTCGTGCTGGCCCTGGTCCTGTTCGCGGCGGTCGAGTCCCGTCCAGCGGCGGCCGCTGGGGGCGATGGTGACGCCGACCTCCAGGAGCTGGCGGCGGTCGTACCAGCCCCGGAGCTTGGGGCCGACGACGGCGACCTCGTGGCCGAGTTCGCGTTCGTTCTCGACGGCGCGCAGGAGGTGGGCGAGGGCGTCCGGTTCGGGGGCGCAGTCGTCGTGGAGGAGCCACAGCCACTGCTCGGGTTCGCCGTGGGGCAGGGCGGGCAGGTCGTAGGCGTCGTCGTGCCAGCTGCGGGTGACGGGGTCCCAGCCGCTGGGGCGCTTGAGGTAGGGCAGGTCGTCGGGGGTGAGGACGGGGGCGGTGCGCGCGACCTCGTCGACGGCCTGGCCGAAGCCGGTGCGGCGGGCGAGGTGGAGGACGCGGTCGGGGCCGAGGGCCTCGGTGACGAGCCGCGCGGAGTCGTCGGCGCTGCCGGTGTCGGCGGCGAACGCGTTCTGCACGGGGCGGGACTGGCCGAGGAGTCCGCTGAGGGCGTCGGGCAGCCACCGGGCGCCGTCGTGCGCGACGACGACGGCGGTCACGACGTGCCGGGGGTGCTCGGGCGGACTGGTCGGGTCGGCCAGGGCCGGTCGCGGGGACGCGGGGAAGCTGGCCGTGACGGCGGGGTGGCCTGTCGGCCGGCTGTGCAGGGACATCGAGGTGCGGGCCCCGGTTCGCTGGACTGTGGTCGACGCGCACGAGACTCCGGTGGCCGTGGGTCACGGGAGGTCGAGGGTCTCGGACGAGCGACCACATTAACGGCTGGGCGCCGGACCGGTCGCCGCCTGTGGACAACCGCCTGTGGATAACCGGGAACCCCGTCCGTGTCCCCCATACCGTGGCCGTGGGTGACGGGGAAAGAGGTGGTGGGGGCCCGGGACGGTCGGGGGGCGGGGCGTCCCGGCGTTGTGGGGACGCCCGGGAGCGGGGGGCTCGGGAGCACGGAAGGCCCGGCCGGTGGGGGTGGGTGGTGTAGCGGGTGGGGGTGCGAGTGCGCGGTGGTGGGATGGGAGTGGATGGGTGAGCGGGGGGCTCGGCACCACGGACGGGCGGCGGGGAGGAGGGCGCCGGGCCGGGCGCGGGTCAACCCCGGGGTGCCGGACCTGCCCGGCCACCCGGCGGTCGGCGCCCGGCAGTCGGCAGTCGGCAGTCGGCGCCCGGCAATCGGCAGTCGGCAGTCGGGGGCTGCCCGTGACAGTCGGACTGCCTAGGTCACCGGTGGCAACCCGGCCGCCGAAGCCGCCGGGGCCGGCAGAACCGTCAGGACCGGCGAACCCGCACCGCCGGGGCTGGCGAGCCTGCCGGTCCGCGTACCGCACCGGACTCGCGGCTCATCTGCCCCATCGGCTCTTCTGCCCCATCGGCTCATCGGGCTCATCGGGCTTCTCTGGCTTGTCCGGCTCATCGGAGCCATCCGGCTCGTCCGGCTCACCGGGTCCGTCCGGCCCGGAGGGTTCGCCCGGCCCGGAGGGTTCGCCCGGCCCGGAGGGTTCGCCCGGCCCGGAGGGTCCGTCCGGCTCACCGGGTTCGCCCGGCGCCACGAGGCCGCCCGGCCCTGCGGGTCCTCCGGCTCAGCGGGCCACGTCAGCCGGAGGGGCGGATCCGCCGGAGCCACCGGAGACGGCTGGAGGCGGCCGGATACCGGCGGAGCGGACGGAGGCGGCCGGAGCCGGGGAGGGAGGCACCCGGAGCAGCCGGGGCCACGGGACCGTGGTGGTCCGGGTGTCAGACCGCCGCCTTCTTGAGGCGGCGGCGCTCGCGTTCGGACAGCCCGCCCCAGATGCCGAAGCGTTCGTCGTTGGCGAGGGCGTATTCAAGACATTCGGACCGGACCTCGCAGGCCAGGCAGACCTTCTTGGCCTCGCGGGTGGAGCCGCCCTTCTCGGGGAAGAAGGACTCGGGGTCGGTCTGGGCGCACAGCGCGCGCTCCTGCCAGCCGAGTTCCTCTTCGTCCATGCCCTCGACGGTCTCCACTGATTCGATCAGCAGGTGCTGGAACAGCTCGGTCATGTAGCGCCCCTCGTCTGTTTTTGCGTCCCCTGTGATGCGGCCGCCGACCGTTCCCAGCCGAACGACACGAGTGAAATTACAAGTGTGCCGATCCGAGCCAGTCAAGCCGGGATCTGCTATTGGGCCCCTTATTCACTCTGCGGAACCAAGGGTATACGGTAAGTGTTCAAATCCGCATAAATCGTGACAGCACTCGACGTCCACTGCCGCTCGGGCCGTCTCACTAGGAGAGACGGGCCCGAACGGGGTCCCGTTGCCGCCACGGCGCGGAAGCGAAACGGATCACACGGGGGGCGCGGTACCGCAACCCCGGGGGTCGTGCGACGCGTTGCACGCGCCGTCCGGTCAACGCGCACGCAAACCTTTCGGCAACGGGCACCACTGGAACCGGTGAATCCCGGCCACTCGACCGGCGGCACGGTTGACATCGCAGGTGTGAACCGGTTGCCTGGTGGGCATGCTCGCGAACTTGGCGCTTTCCGTGACCCGCCCCGGGTCCCTCGGTGCTGCCCGCTCGCGCTGTAGCTGTTGTCTCCCCTGCTGTTGAGCCCACCGCGCTCCAGCCGCTCCACCGCCGCGTCCCGCCCCGCCCGTACCGCCCGCATCCCGGGCGCCCCGGCGCGCGGAACGTTCCCCCACCGTCCGTGACCCGGGCGGACCACGGCCGGACGGAGCCCCACGGGAAACCGTCACCGCGCACGGACCCCCGTACCCACCCCCCGCCCCCTCACCGCCGCCGAGGACACACCGCAGCCCATGAACAGCGACAGCGACCTCCAGATCGCGGGCGACATCCTTGAGGTGCCGCACCTCCTGCAGCCCGCGCGTGAACACCCCGTCACCGTGGCGGAGTTCGCCGGACTCGCCCGCTCCATCGCCGCCGACCGCGCCCAGTGGGAACACCTGGTGCGCTACGACGCCACCAGCCGCTGGTACCACCGGCTGCGCACCGGACCCGGCTACGAGGTGTGGCTGCTGTCCTGGGTGCCCGGCCAGGGCAGCGGACTCCACGACCACGGCGCGTCCAGCGGGGTGCTCACCGTGCTGGAGGGCGCCCTCACCGAGCACACCGGACGGACCTCGCGGACCCTGCGGCCGGGCGCGCAGCGGGTCTTCGCCCCCGGCTACGTCCACGAGGTCGCCAACGACGCGCTGGAGCCCGCGGTCAGTCTGCACGTCTACTACCCCGGCCTGACCGAGATGCCGATGCGCGCGGCCCGGTGCGCCGGAGCGAGCGCCCCGGCGACCGCCTGACCCCGGTGGGCGCGCGGGGCGACGGCGAACGCCTCGGGTCAAGGGCGGGACGGGGACGGGAGACGGGCCGGGGGAACGGGATCGCGCCACGGTGCGCGCCCGGCCCGGTGGGAGGCCGACGGGAGTGTCGGACCCGCCTGACAGACTGGCCCGCATGCGCATCGTGGTACTGGCAGGCGGCATCGGCGGCGCCCGGTTCCTCCGGGGTCTCAAGGAGATCGCGGAGGACCGCGGGGTCACCGACATCACCGTCATCGGCAACACCGGGGACGACATCCACCTCTTCGGTCTGAAGGTCTGTCCGGACCTCGACACGGTGATGTACACCCTGGGCGGCGGCATCGACGAGGAGCGGGGCTGGGGGCGCGAGGACGAGAGCTTCCGGGTCAAGGAGGAGCTCGCCGCGTACGGGGTGGGGCCCGAGTGGTTCGGGCTCGGCGATCGGGACTTCGCGACGCACATCGTGCGGACCCGGATGCTGGCCGCCGGATACCCGCTGAGCGCCGTCACCGAGGCGCTGTGCGACCGCTGGCGGCCGGGCGTGCGGCTGCTGCCGATGTCGGACGACCGCGTCGAGACCCATGTGGCGATCACCGTCCCGGAGGGCGAACCGGAGGCCGGTCAGCGCAAGGCGGTGCACTTCCAGGAGTACTGGGTGCGGCTGCGGGCCTCCGTCGAGGCGCACGCGGTGGTTCCGGTGGGCGCCGAGGAGGCCAAGCCCGCGCCCGGTGTGCTGGAGGCGGTCGCCGCCGCCGACGTGGTGCTCTTCCCCCCGTCGAACCCGGTGGTCAGCATCGGCACGATCCTCGCGGTGCCCGGGATCCGGGAGGCCGTCGCGGACGCCGGGGTCCCGGTGGTGGGGCTCTCCCCCCTCATCGGGAACGCCCCGGTGCGCGGGATGGCCGACAAGGTCCTCGCGGCGGTCGGGGTGGAGTCCTCCCCGGCGGCGGTCGCCGAGCACTACGGCTCCGGGCTGCTGGACGGCTGGCTGGTGCACACCTCCGACGCGGACGCCGTCGCGCGCGTGGAGGCCGCGGGCATCCGCTGCCGCGCGGTGCCGCTGCTGATGACGGACCTCGACGCCACCGCCCGGATGGCCGCCGCCGCGCTGGACCTCGCCGAGGAGGCGCGCGGATGAGCGCGGAGCGCGACGCGGCCCCCGGGTTCCACGTGTGGGCGGTGCCCGGCATCGGCGAGGTGGCCCCCGGGGACGACCTGGCGAAGCTGATCGCCGCCGCCGAACCGGGGCTGGCCGACGGGGACGTCGTCCTGGTCACCTCGAAGATCGTCTCCAAGGCGGAGGGCCGGATCGTCGCCGCCGCCGACCGCGAGGCCGCCATCGACGCCGAGACCGTCCGCGTGGTCGCGCGGCGCGGCGCGCTGCGGATCGTGGAGAACCGGCTGGGGCTGGTGATGGCCGCCGCCGGGGTCGACGCCTCCAACACCCCGGGCGGCACGGTGCTGCTGCTGCCCGAGGACCCCGACGCCTCGGCGCGGGCCCTGCGCGACGGGCTGTACGACGCCCTCGGGGTGCGGGTGGGCGTCGTCGTCACCGACACCTCGGGCCGCCCCTGGCGCTCCGGCCTCACCGACATCGCCATCGGCGCGGCGGGCGTCCGCGTCCTCGACGATCTGCGCGGCGGGGTCGACACCCACGGCAATCCGCTCGCCGTCACCGTCGTGGCCACGGCGGACGAACTCGCCGCGGCGGGCGACCTGGTCAAGGGGAAGACCGCCGGACTGCCGGTCGCCGTGGTGCGGGGGCTCGCGCGCGTCGTCCACCCGGACGACGACGGCCCGGACCCGGCCGTGGACCGGGGGGCACGGGCGCTGGTGCGCGAGGCCCGGGACGACATGTTCCGGCTCGGCACCTCGGAGGCGGTCCGCGAGGCCGTCACCGGGCGGCGCACCGTACGGGCGTTCACCGACGAGCCCGTCGATCCGGGGGCGGTGCGCAGGGCGGTCGCCGCCGCCGTCACCGCGCCCGCGCCGCACCACACCACGCCCTGGCGGTTCGTCCTGCTGGAGGACCCCGCGACCCGGCTGCGGCTGCTGGACGCCATGCGGGACGCCTGGATCGCGGACCTGCGGCGGGACGGCAGGTCGGAGGAGTCCGTCGCCCGGCGGGTGCGGCGCGGGGACGTGCTGCGCGGCGCGCCCTATCTGGTGGTTCCGTGCCTGGTCAGCGAGGGCGCCCACCACTACGGGGACGTCCGGCGGGACACCGCCGAGCGGGAGATGTTCGTGGTCGCGACGGGCGCGGGGGTGCAGAACCTCCTGGTGGCGCTGGCCGGGGAGCGGCTGGGCTCGGCCTGGGTGTCGTCCACGATGTTCTGCCGTGACGTGGTGCGCGAGGTGCTGGAGCTGCCCGCCGACTGGGACCCGATGGGCGCGGTCGCCGTGGGGCACCCGGCGACGGCACCGGCGGAGCGGGCGCCTCGCTCGGCGGAGGCGTTCATCGCGGTGCGCTGAGTCCGGACGGGTCCGGCGGTCTGGTGGTCCAGCGCTCCGGCGGTACGGCGGTCCGTCTGTCGGGTCGGCAGTCCACCTGTCGGACCGGCGGGTCGGCGGTCGGTCCGGCGGTCCGGCGGTCCGGCGGTCCGGCGGTCCGGCGGTCCGGCGGTCCCCCCATCGTCCGGTGGGCCGGGCGTCGGGTCGGCCGGGGCGGACCGTCGGTCATCGGATCGGCCCGGGCGGCCGGGTCGTCCGGGCGGGCGGGTCGTCGAGGCGGGCGGGTCGTCGAGGCGGGCGGGTCGTCGAGGCGGGCGGGTCGTCGAGGCGGGCGGGTCGTCGAGGCGGGCGAGGCACTATGGAAGGCGGTGGCGCGGCCGTCGGGTGTCGCTCCGGGCGCGCGGCGGCGGCCAGTGGCGGGCGGGTGCGCGGAACGCGGGGCGCACCCGGTCGTACAGGACGTAGGCGTGGACGGGGAGCACAGGAACGTACGGGGCACAGGGCCGTACAGGACACGGGAACGGGAGCGCGAGGCACCGGCGATGGCAGGACGTTTCGAGCAGCGGCCCACCCGGGTCACCGTGCGGGGCGGCGAGGTCGCCGTCCCCACCGGCCGGGGCGGGACGGGCCCCGCCGGGCGGAACCGGGTGTGGGTCCCGGACGGGCCGGTGGACCTGGGGCTGGTGCTCGGCCCGCTGCGGCGCGGGCCCGGTGACCCGACGTTCCGTGCGCTGCCGGACGGCTCGGTGTGGCGGGCCTGCCGTACGCCCGCCGGGCCCGGCACCCTGCGGGTGGCGGCTGTCGCGGCGGGGTTCGAGGGCACGACGTGGGGCCCGGGCGCCGACTGGCTGCTGGACCGGCTGCCCGAGTGGCTGGGCGCCGCCGACCGCCCCGGGGAGTTCGTGCCCCGGCACCGGCTGGTGGCGGACGTCCGGCGACGGCGGCCCGGGCTGCGGCTGGTCCGCACCGGGCTGGTCATGGAGTCGCTGATCCCGTCCGTGCTGGAACAGAAGGTGACGGCGGACGAGGCGTACCGGGCGTGGCGGCTGCTGGTGAGCCGCTTCGGCGAGCCCGCGCCCGGCCCCGCCGGGGACGGGGCCGGGGTGCCCCGGCTGTGGGTGACACCCCCGGCGGAGGTCTGGTCGCGGGTGCCGTCCTGGGAGTGGCACCGGGCCGGGGTGGACGACAAGCGCGCGGCCACGATCCTGCGGGCGGTCCGGGTCGCCGCGCGGCTGGAGCAGGCGGCCGGGATGGAGCCGGAGGCCGCCCGGCGGCGGTTGGAGACGGTCGCCGGAGTGGGGCCGTGGACCTCCTCGGAGGTGGTGCAGCGCAGCCACGGGGCCGCCGACTGCGTGACCGTCGGGGATCTGCACCTGCCCGGGATCGTGGGGCACGCGCTGGCCGGGGACCGGGACGCGGACGACGCGGCGATGCTGCGGCTGCTGGAGCCGTACGCGGGGCAGCGGCACCGGGCGGTGCGGCTGGTGCTGCTGTCGGGGCGGGTGCCCGCCCGGCGCCGGCCCCGGATGCCCCGCACCGACATCGGACGCTGGTAGTTCCGACGCCGGAGCCTTCGGCGCCGGGGTCTCCCACGCTGGCGGTTCCCACGCTGGGGGTTCCGGCACCGGCGGTTCCAGCGCTGGTGTTCCAGCGCTGGTGTTCCAGCGCTGGTGTTCCAGCGCTGGCGGTTACAGCGGCGGCGGTTACAGCGGCGTGGGGCAGTGCGGGTCGGCGCGGGGCAGTCCGGCGCCGGGCGGTGGGGGTCGGGGCGGGCGCCCCGGTCGGGGCGGGCGCCCTCTCCCCCGCCCCGCCCGCTCACTGGTCGGAGGAGAAGCGCACCGCCCCGGCGGGCAGGGCCGCGCCGCACCACACCCGGGCCCCGTCGCGCAGTTCGTTGTCGGGGCCGATGGTCGCGTCGTCGCCGACGACGGTGTCCCGCAGGGTGGTGCGGGCGCCGATCCGGGCGCGGGCGCCGACGAGCGAGTCGGTGATGACCGTCCCGGGGGCGATGACCGCGCCCGACAGGACGGTGCTCCCGCTGATCCGGGCGCCCGCGCCGACCCGGGCGCCGTGGCCGATGACGGTGCCGCCGGTGAGCTTGGCGTCCGCCGCGACCCGGGCGGTGGGCAGCACCAGCCGGTCGCCGCAGCGCCCCGGGACCGCCGGGGAGGGGGCGCGGCCCAGGACCAGGTCCGCGGAGCCGCGCACGAAGGCGCGGGGGGTGCCGAGGTCCAGCCAGTAGGTGGAGTCGACCATGCCCTGGAGGTGGGCGCCGGAGTCCAGCAGCCCGGGGAAGGTCTCCCGTTCGACGGAGACGGGCCGTCCGGCGGGGATGGTGTCGATGACCGCGCGGCGGAACACGTAGGCGCCCGCGTTGATCTGGTCGGTGACGATCTCCTCGGGGGTCTGCGGCTTCTCCAGGAAGGCGGTGACCCGGCCCGTCCCGTCGGTCGGCACCAGCCCGTACGCGCGGGGGTCGGGGACCTTCGTGAGGTGGAGGGAGACGTCGGCGCCGCTGGTGGCGTGGGTGGCGAGCAGGGCGCGGATGTCGAGGCCGGTGAGGATGTCCCCGTTGAAGACGGCGACCGGGTCGCCGGGCGCGGCCCGCAGCCGTTCGGCGGCGTTGCGGATGGCCCCGCCGGTGCCGAGGGGTTCCCGTTCGGTGACGTACTCCAGGTGGAGCCCGAGGGCGGAGCCGTCGCCGAAGTACGGTTCGAAGACCTCCGCGAGGTAGGAGGTGGCGAGCACGATGTGGTCGATGCCCGCGGCGCGGGCCCTCGCCAGCTGGTGGGTCAGGAAGGGCACCCCGGCCGCCGGGACCATCGGCTTGGGGGTGTTGACCGTGAGCGGACGCAGTCTGGTGCCCTTGCCGCCCACCAGGAGGATCGCTTCTGTCACCTGTCGTCTCTGCCTTCTGCCAGGGGCCGACCGGTCGCGTCGCCGGTCGGCCGGTGTGTGGACCGGCTCCGCCCGGCAGACGCGATCAGGGTGACGGTGGTTGCGTGATCAGCGTCCTTGCAGACGGGCCGCGGTGCTGCGGGCGGTGCCCAACTTGCCGTACAGGCGGGCTCCCGGGCACTCCGTGGCGAAGCCGTCGCGGTGCCCGGAGATCACATGGAGCCGAACCTTCTTTCCCTTTCGGTACAGATTGCCACCGCCCGAGGTCAGATATGTCTTGCCCCGGGGATTGGCCCCGTACAGACCCAGTTTCCAGGCCGTGATCTTGGCGACCGCCTTGACCGCGGCGGACGACGGGGTGGTGGTGCCGTAGGAGCCGAGCACGGCGATGCCCATGGTGTTGCTGTTGAACCCCAGGGTGTGGGCGCCGAGTACGGCCTTGCCGACTCCCCCGGCGCGGCCCTCGTAGATCGAGCCGCACTTGTCGACCAGGAAGTTGTAGCCGATGTCGCGCCAGCCGCTGCTCTGGACGTGGTAGCGGTAGATACCACGGATGACGGACGGTGCCTGAGCGCAGGTGTACGTGTTGCCGGTGGCGCTGTGGTGCACGAACGCCGCTTTGACGGACCCGGTGTACACGAAGCCGGACTCCCGCAGGCTCTCGTCGGCGCCCCAGTTGCGCCGGGTGACGATCGCGGGGCGGGGCGCGGTGTACCCGGCGGCGCTGGCCCGGGCCGGTTCGCCGGTGAGGGCGGCGAGCGGGGCGAACGTCCCGTACGGGGGGACGCCGGTCAGTCCGGGGACCCCGCCCGTGAGTCCGGGAACGCCCGTGGTGCCGGTGCCCGTGCCCGTGCCGGACGCGCCGGACGACCCGGGCAGGTCGTCGAGGCCGTCGGGGCCGGGGAGCCCGGGCGTGACGGGGAGTCCGTACGAGGCGCCGGACGGGCCGGGGAGGTCGTCGCCATTCCGGTCGTCGTCCCGGTCGTCGGGGGCGGGCGCGGGTTCGGGGCCGGGGTCGACGAGTTCGAGGCGCAGTCCGGCGGGGAGCGGCGCGGGGGCGGTCGTGCCCTGCGGGGCCTTGGCGCGCGGGCGGCCGGTGACGCGGACCTCGACGCCGTCGGAGTCGCCGACCCACAGCGGGGCGGTGGCGCCGCGGACCCGGCCGGAGCGGGCCTCGGCGGTGTCGGGGTCGGCGGCGTGGTCGTGGCCGTGGGTGTCGAGGGACCGCCAG
This sequence comes from Streptomyces sp. JNUCC 64, assembly GCF_054484115.1. NCBI lineage: Bacteria > Bacillati > Actinomycetota > Actinomycetes > Kitasatosporales > Streptomycetaceae > Streptomyces > Streptomyces sp. JNUCC 64. Next base: position 5,217,640 of record NZ_CM137015.1, on the reverse strand, counting down.
CCGGTCCAGGTGCCGGTGCCGGTGCTCCGGGTGCGGACCTGGGCGTCGCCTTCGAGTTCGGTGCCGACGTCGTCCCAGATCACGCCGAGGAGTGAGAACGGGCGGACGGTGCGGCGGGTGAGGACCCGTTCGCCGGTGTCGCCGGTGTCCGGGGTGCGGCTCCGGTCGGTGGCGGGGGGCGCGAGCGGGAGGGACTGGGTGGCGCCGGGCACCGCGGAGGGGTCGGCGGGCCGTTGGGCGGCGGGCAGGGTCCGGGGGCCGGGTGGTGGGGCGTCCGTACCGCGCGGGGCGGCCTGGGCCCCGGCGGGGAGGGTGAGCGGGAAGGTCAGTGCGACCGCGCAGGTGACGCCGATGGAGGAAGCAAGGAATCCACGCATACGCCCGATAGTGAACATGAATATACGACTATGTCCATCCGGGAATTGACGGACCGTCCGATCGACCGGGATGGACCTCACCCGGGCGCGCGGACCCGTTCACCCAGGTGGACCCGGACCCGTTCACCCGGCCGGCCCCGGGCCCCTCCCCCGGCCACCCCCGCCCGGGAACCGGGGCGCGTACCCTTGCGCGCGTGAACGCCTCCGATCGCACCCCCGCCGACCTGCTGCGATCCGCGCTTGCCGCGGATCCGTCCCGCCCGCTGGTGACGTTCTACGACGACGCGACCGGGGAACGGGTCGAATTGTCCGTGGCGACCTTCGCCAATTGGGTGGCCAAGACCGCCAACCTCCTCCAGGGCGAACTGGCCATCGAGCCGGGCGACCGGGTGGCGCTGCTGCTGCCCGCGCACTGGCAGACCGCCGTCTGGCTGCTGGCCTGTTCCTCGGTGGGCGTCGTCGCGGACGTCGGCGGGGAGGCCGGGCGCGCCGATGTGGTGGTGGCCGGGCCGGACGCGCTGGAGGCCGCCCGGGCCTGCGGCGGGGAGCGGGTGGCGCTGGCGCTGCGACCGCTCGGCGGGCGCTTCCCGACGCCGCCGCCGGGGTTCTCCGACTACGCGGTGGAGGTGCCCTCGCAGGGGGACCGGTTCGTACCGTTCTCCCCCGTGGACCCCGAGGCGCCCGCACTGGTCGTGGCGGGTGCCGGGTACACGGGCGCGGAGGTCGTGGAGCGTGCGGTGGCCGACGCCGGACGGCTGGGGATCTCCGGGCCGGACGCCCGGGTGCTGTCGCTGCGCGGCTACGACAGCTGGGACGGGCTGGCGGCCGGACTGTACGGGCCGCTCGCCGCCGGGGGGTCGGTGGTGCTCTGCCGCAACGCGGACGCCCTCGGCGAGGAGGAGCTGGCCCGGCGCGTGGAGGTGGAGCGGGTCACCGCCACGGCCCGCTGACCGCCCGTCCGGTGCGCACCGCACGGGCGGCGCGCACCGCACCGGGCCGGACCCGCCTCCGTTCCCTCCGCCCCCGGCCCCGTCCACGCCCGCGCCCGCCGCGTACCCGCGCGCCCGGGCAGGGCCAGGCCGCAGGCCCGGGGCACGCCGGCTCGCCCGGCACCGTCGAGGGAGCCACCCGGAGGGCACCCCGGGATGACGCCCCGTCGACGCCCGGGCGACGCCCGGAGGGCCGTCGGAGAGGGCCGTCCCCGGGCTCCGCGCGCCGAACACCATCCGGAGCGCCGCACCGGAGCCGCCCGAAGCTCCTCCCCGGAGCGCCGCCCCCGGAACCACTCGGGGCGCCGCCCGGGCGTCGTCCCGGGAGCGCCATCCCAGAGTGCCCGCCCCGGAGCGTCCCCCCGGGCGCCCCGGGGGCCCGTCATCCGGCGGGCCGGAGGACGGGACTGACGGGTCCATACGGGACCGGGTGGCACCCGGTGACGCGCGCCCGTTCCCGTGCGACCCCGGGCAAGCCCAGCCCTTTACCCAGCTTTGCCCGGTTATAAGCGCGTGGAATGTGTCACCGCCGTCGCTCCGCGACCAATTGGACGGATAGTGTGAGCGATCCCGGTGCCTGCGGTCGTCACGCACCGAGCACTGAGTGACCGAGCTGCCGCGCGCCTTCGAGGGGGGTGGCGCCGCGTGGGGCCTGACGGAGGACGTTGACAGCGTGGACGCGCAAGGCCGTGGGGCGGGGGACGGTGTCGATCCCGCCGACCAGTGGGTGCTGAATCCGCAGACCGGTGAGTACGAACTCCGCTTGGACGCCTCCTCCGGGCCGTCCGCCGTGCCTCCCCCGAGGGGCGCCCGGCGCCCCGGGGGCCGACGCGCGCCGGGCCCCCGCACCCCCGTCGACGAACCGGACGGCACGCCGCCACGGCGTCGGCCGCCGACCGACCGGGGCACGGACCGCACCGGCAACCGGAGCGCGCCCGACGCCCGTTCCCGTGGCGAACGCGCCGGAGCCCCGCGCCGGGGCGAACGTCCCGCCGCGCCGCGCCGCGCCGAACCCGGCTCCCGTGACGTGCCCGGTCAGCGACGGCGGCGGGGAGCACCCCCCGAGCCCGCCGGACGCCGCCGGGGGCGTGCCGCCGAGCAGCCCCGCAAGTCCCGGGGCAAACGCATACTCGCCTGGACGGGCGGCACCCTCGCCGTCGTCCTCGTGGCCGCCGGGACCAGCGCGTACTTCTACCTGGAACACCTGAACGGCAACATCACCACCACCGACATCGGCAACGCGGGCGCGGGCGGCTTCAGCAAGGACAAGGCGTTCAACATCCTGCTGATCGGCACCGACAAGCGCACCGGCGCGGGCAACAAGGGCTACGGCGACGCGGGCAGCGCGGGCCACGCCGACACCACGGTGCTGCTGCACGTCTCCAAGGACCGCACCAACGCGACGGCGCTGAGCATCCCCCGCGACCTCATCACCGACATCCCCGACTGCCCGACCAAGCAGAAGGACGGCAGCGAGCGGATCGTCCCCGGGGAGACCGGCGTCCGCTTCAACACCAGCCTCGGCCAGGGCGGCCGCGACGCGGGCTGCGCCATGCGCACGGTCAAGGAGCTGACCGGCATCCAGCCCCACCACTTCATGCTGGCGGACTTCAACGCGGTGAAGACGCTCACCTCCGCGGTGGGCGGGGTGGACGTCTGCCTGGCCAAGGACGTCGACGACCCCAAGTCGCACCTCAAGCTCCCGGCGGGCGAGCACACCATCGAGGGGGAACAGGCCCTCGCCTTCGTCCGGACCCGGGGCAGCTTCGGCAACCGGGGCGACCTCGACCGCATCCAGGTGCAGCAGCAGTTCCTCGGCTCGCTGATGCGCAAGCTGAAGTCGAACGACACCCTGACCAGCCCCAGCCGGATGATCGACCTCGCCGAGGCGGCCACCGAGGCGCTGGAGGTGGACACCGGCATCGGCAGCATCAACAAGCTCAAGGACCTGGGCCTGGAGCTGTCGAAGGTCGACCCGAAGAACATCTCCTTCACCACCCTGCCGGTCCTCGACAACCCCGCCGAACGCGTCAAGGCGACCGTCGTGGTGGACACCGCCAAGGCGGACCCGCTGCTCTCGATGATCCGCGACGACGTGTCGCTGACCGAGGTCGAGAAGGACAAGAAGGCGAAGGCCAAGAAGGAGAAGGCCGAGCGGGCCGAGCTGCTGAAGGGCTCCAAGGCCGACCCGGCCGACATCCGGGTCAGCATCTACAACGGGGGCGCCCGGGCGGGCTCCGCTCAGGAAACTCTCACGTACTTGCAGAACACTGAGGGCGTGCTCAAGTCCAGCCAGCTCGGCAACGCGCCCGCGGACGTTCCCCGGACCCAGATCGCCTACGCCCCCGACCAGGCGGACCAGGCCCGTGCCCTGGCCGCCATCATGGGTCTGACCGGCTCGGCGATGAAACCCGGCGAGAGCGAGACGAACTCCCAGGGACTCCCCGCGATCGTGCTGACGCTCGGCCCGGACTTCAAGGGCGCGGGAGTACCGATCAGCTCTCCGAAGAAGGTGCCGGAGGGCGTCCAGAAGGTCGAGGCGGACAAGGCGGTCTGCGCGAAGTAACCCTTTGGGGGTCTCGGGCGTCTAACGGGATGCCGGGGTACTTCGGTGGCGTGCTGGGAGGGGTTGCGAATGGGGCGAAGTGGAATGCGTGGGGAGGAATCCCGTCCACGCGTCCGCCGGACCGGCACACCCGCCCGCGGGGGGACGGACCTCGCCGAGACGGACCCGGCCGCCGGTACCGGTACCGGCGCGGACCAGGCCGACGGCACGACGGACGGCGTCGCACAGGCGGGCGGTGGCGCGCCGGACGCGCGGGGCGGTGGAACCGCCGGGGACGGGGACGGGGGCGCCACGGGCGAGAGCGTCGCGGCGCTCGCACCCGACGGCACCGGCACCCCGACCGACGCCGGGGCCGACGACGCCCCCCGCCCGGGCAAGGACACGGGCGCCGGAACGAGCGGAAGCGCGGGCAAGGGCGGAAGCAAGCGCACGGGCAAGGGCAAGGGCGGCGAACGCGTGCCGCGCGGACGCCGTTCGGCGGCGGACCGGCGGCCCTCCGGCGGCGCGGGCTCCCGGCCCCGGACCGACGGCCGCCGGTCGGGCGGCGACGGGAGCGGCGGGAGCGGCGACGGCTCCCCGGCGGTCCGCGCGGGCCGTCGCAGACGGCGCGTGCTGCGCTGGTCGGCGATGCTGCTCGCGGTCGTCATACTCGGCACCTCCGGTGCCGGATACCTCTACTACCGCCATCTGAACGGCAACATCCGCAAGGAGAAGCTGAACATCGGGGCGCACGAGGACAAGGCCCCCAAGCCCACCCCGAACGCGGCCGGGCAGACCCCGCTGAACATCCTGCTGATCGGCTCCGACAGCCGCAACAGCAAGGAGAACCTGCGGCTCGGCGGCTCCCGGGACAGTGTCGGCGCGGCGCCGCTGGCAGACGTGCAGATGCTCGTGCACCTCTCCGCGGACCGCTCCAACATGTCCGTGATCAGCATGCCCCGGGACACCCTCGTCGAGATACCCGAGTGCACCGACCCCGACGGCGAGGTCCACCCGGCCAGCCAGGGGCGGGTGATGACCAACCAGTCCCTGGGGCGGGGCGGCGCGGGCTGCACCGTCGCCACCTGGGAGAAGCTCACCGACATCCACATCGACCACTTCGTCCAGGTGGACTTCGCGGGGGTGGTCTCCATGGCCGACGCGGTCGGCGGGGTGCCCGTCTGCGTCGACAAGAACATCTACTCCCACACCTCGGAGAACAAGGGCTCCGGCCTGAAGCTCCCCAAGGGCACCCACTCCGTCAAGGGCGAGCAGGCCCTCCAGTGGCTGCGCACCCGCTACGGCTTCGGCGACGGCAGCGACATCGGCCGGGCCAAGGCCCAGCACATGTACATGAGCTCGATGGTCCGGGAGCTGCGGGAGAACGCGACGCTCAGCAACCCCGGCAAGCTGCGCGCGCTCGCCGAGACCGCCACCCGGGCGCTCACCGTCGACGAGGGGCTGGACACGGTGATGAAGCTGTACGGGCTCGGCGACGAGCTGCGGAAGGTCCCGCCGGACCGGATCACCATGACGACGATGCCCTTCGACTACCTCGGCCCCCGGGTGGTGCCCAAGCCCGGCGACGCGGAGAAGCTGTTCCGGCTTGTCCGGGAGGACGTCGCGCTGGACGGCAAGGGCAAGAAGCGCAAGAAGGCCCGGCTGTCGGACGATCCGCCCGCGGCCGACGCGGAGATCGCCGTCCAGGTCGTCAACGGCACCCGGACCGAGTCCCTCGCGCCCGCGCCGGGCCGGGCCTCCACGGTGGCGGCGCTGCTGGCGGAGGAGGGGTTCGTCCGGTCGGCGGCGGACACCCAGCGGGCGGAGACCGAGGCGAAGACGACGATCCTGTTCCCCAGCGCGGAACTGGAGGGCGACGCGCAGCGGGTGGCGAAGAAGCTGGGCGTCCCGCTGTCGTCGGTGGAGCGGTCCACCGACGTGACCGGGGTGACGCTGGTCGTCGGAGCGGACTGGCGGGAGGGCACCGCCTACCCCGGGGGCGATGACGACGACTCCGCGCCGGATTCCGCGAACCTGCTGAACGGGGCGGACGAGAGCACCTGCATGGAGGTGAACCCCGCCTTCACCTACTAAGGCCTGTCTGACGATTCCCGTCGGCTTGGCGAGCGCCCGCCGAGCTGGCGGTCCGGAGGTGCTCCGAGCGTCCGGCGGGCATTGCCGGGCAGGACCTACGCACGGCGGGCCAGCAAGTGGGCGTCGAGGAATCCCCGTTCGGAGCCCGGATCGTGGAGCAGCCGAGCGAAGGGGACGAGCCCGGCATCGGCCAGCAGCTTGGCGAGGTGGTCGGTCGGCCAGCTGTAGGCAGGTGCCACCTTGTGGTCGAACTGGACAGGCTCCGGTGCGTCGGTCCCGAAGAAGGAGACCAGGAGCAGGCCGCCCGGGGCGAGGACGCGTACCTGCTCGGCGAGCAGCTCCGGCAGTTCTCCGGGAGGGGTGTGGATCACCGAGTAGTGGGCCAGTACGCCGCCGAGCGTGCCGTCCTCGATCGGCAAGGCCTCCATCCGCGCCTCTTGGAAACGCAGTGCCGGATGAGCCCGCCGGGCGTGGTCGACCATACCGGGGGAGAGATCGAGTCCGAAGGCGTCAAGGCCCAGTTCGTGCAGCATGGCCGTCAGGTGTCCTGGCCCGCACCCGACGTCCGCTACCCGCGGGTTGCCCGTCGCGCTCACCAGTTCGGCGAAGGTGCCGATCATGGCCCGGGTGAACGGCTGTGTCTCCAGCCGGTCTGCGAACAGTGATGCGTACAGCTCGACGACTCCGTCGTAGGCCGTCCTGGTCTCGTCCTGATGATTCGCCACAGGAGAGGACCCTATAGTCAGTCGGATAATCGCCTTCGTGGCAGGTCGAGGTGAGTTGACGGACGCGGCGCGGGAGCGGATGGAGCCCTTGTTGCCGCGGCTGGACGGGCGTGGTCGGCCGTGGCGGGATCACCGGCAGGTGGCCAATGGTGTGTTGTGGCGTTTGCGGACCGGGGCGCCGTGGCGTGACCTGCCGGAGCGGTATGGGCCGTGGCAGACCGTCTATGGGCGGTTCGCCCGCTGGGAGGCGGACGGCACGTGGGCCAGGCCGCTGGAGCACGTGCAGGTCCGTGATGACGTGGTGGGCCGGGGGCTAATCCTCTGGCTCCGCGAACCAGCCAGGTGATCATTTGCCAGACAGGCCCTAGGAGCTGTTTGAGGTTCGGATCATGTGGTTGGGGTGAGGTGTTTGAGCCACATGATCGATCCTCTGAGGTGGAGTCCCGCTTCGTAGCTTTCCGGGGATTTGTCGTAGCGGGTGGCGAGTCCGCGCCAGGTTTTGATCTTCTGGAAGCAGCGTTCAACGGTGTTGCGCTGGCGATACCGGTCCGGGTCGAAAGCGACGGGCCGACCACCAGCGGAGCCCTTCCTCTTCCGGTTGGCGGCTTGGTCGTTCCTCTCCGGAATGACCGCTGTGATACTGCGTCCTCGCAGGTAGGCGCGGTTGGCCTTGGAGGAGTACGCCTTGTCGGCGGCCACCGCGCCGGGCCGGGTCCGCGGGCGGCCGACCGGGCTGGCGACCCGGATCGCGCCGAGCACCGCCGAGAACTGCGGGCTGTCCGCGGCCTGGCCCGGGGTCAGGACGAAGGCAAGCGGCAGCCCACAAGCGTCGACCGCGATATGGATCTTGCTGCTCAGCCCGCCTCTGGACCGGCCGACCCGGGCTGCCTTCGCCCGGACCCTGGAGCGGTGCCGTGCCACAGCACGGTCCTGCTGCGTCCCGTCCTCCCTGCCCGCACCCGGTGCGGCCTGCGATGGATGACCCGCAGGACCGGTCCCTGCTCCGGCAGCGGGACCCCCTTTTCCTCGGTCAGGGCCTGTTCGAGAGCGTCCAGGGTCTCCCCGGCGACCGCCAGCCCGGCCGATTCGTGATGGGCCCGCACGATGGTGGAGTCCACACTGACCAGTTCCAGCCCGACCCGTCCACGTGCCGCCGCCTCGGCGATCAGAGCCTCCATCAGCGCCTGGAACACCCCGGCTTTCGCCCAGGCACTGAACCGCGAATACACAGTCGACCAGGGCCCGTACCGCTCCGGCACATCACGCCAGCCAGTACCGGCGCGGAACCGCCACAGCACCCCGTTGAACTGATCCCGCACCCGCCGGGGCAACGGACCGGTCGCCGCTACCGGCAGATGCCCCTCGATCAACGCCCACTCGGCATCCGTCACATCAAAACGCGCCACACGCGAGTTCTACCAGCCCCACCCGGCACACCACCAAGCCTTGAAAAGATCCGAACTCCAAACAGCCCCTAGGCGGGGTGCGCGGGGGCGGCGTCCGGGGACGGATGCGAGGACTGATGCGAGGGCTGATGCGAGGGCGGCGCCCGGGAGCGGGCGCGCGGGCAGGATCACGGGCGCGGTGTCCGGGACCCACGGGGCGTCGCCCGGACCGTCGTTCCGCGTCGGGACGGGCGCCCGGCGCGGCCGCCGGGAAGGGCGTTCCGGGGCGGGCGCGGTGTTCCCCGTCCTCCGGATTACCGCGAACGGGGGACACCGTCGCGCGCCGTACGGCCCGGTGGCTGGGCAGCATTTCCTATGGACGTACCGTCGCCTTGGCCGCACGGCCCCGGCCCGACGGTCACGTCCACCGAACCGCGCCCGTACCGCAGAGGTGTCGTCCCCGTGCCGCAGCCACCCCGCCGTCCCGTCCGCCCCGCGCCCAGGGGCCGGGGGCCCACCGCCGGGGCCGCGCCCGGGGTCCGGCGGCGGCGCCGCTGGGCGCGCCGGACGGTCACCGCGCTGTCGTTGACGCTGCTGGCGACGGCGGGCGTCGGGCACGCGCTGATGACGGGGATCGACTCGGAGATCCAGCGGGTGGACGCGTTCAAGGACATGAAGAACCGGCCACGCGCCGGGCACGGCACCAACTTCCTGCTGGTCGGCACCGACGGCCGGGACCGGATCACCCCGGCGGAGAAGGAGAAGTACCGGCTGGGCGGCGCCCCCTGCCACTGCACGGACACCATCATGATCGTGCACCTGTCGGCGGACCTGGACCGGGCGAGCGTGGTGAGCCTGCCCCGTGACTCGTACGCGGAGATGCCCGAGCACACCGACCGGACCAGCGGGAAGCGGCACGCGGCGCACCCGGTCCGGCTGAACGCCGCGTACGCGGAGGGCGGTCCGCAGCTGACCGTGCGCACGGTCGAGCACATCACGGGCGTGAAGATCGACCACTATCTGGAGGTCGACTTCATCAGCTTCATGCGGACGGTGGACGTGGTCGGCGGGGTCCGGATCTGCGCCGCCAAGCCGCTGAAGGACTCCGGGACCGGGCTGGACCTGGCGGCCGGTCCGCACGAGCTGAACGGCGGCCAGGCCCTCCAGTACGTCCGCTCCCGGCACATCGACGGCGCCGCCGACCTGGGGCGGATGCGGCGTCAGCAGACGTTCGTGGCCGCGCTGATCGCCAAGGCGACCTCCTCGGGGGTGCTGCTGAACCCGGTGCGGTTCCGGGACCTGGCGCGGGCCTCGCTGGGGTCGCTGCGCGCGTCGGAGCACTTCGGCACCGACGAGATGCTGACGCTGGGGCGGGCCATGCGGGGCTTCTCCCCCTCGTCGTCGGAGTTCACCACGGTGCCGATCGGGGACGTCTCGTACCCGGTGAAGGGCATCGGTTCCACGGTGAAGTGGGACGGGGCCAAGGCGGAGCGGCTGTTCGAGGCGCTGCGCGAGGACCGACCGCTCGCGGTGCGCAAGAAGAAGCGGAAGGCGAAGCGGGTGGAGGTGGCCCCGGAGCTGATCCGCGTCCAGGTCGAGAACGGCACCGCCCGGGCGGGGCTCGGCACCGAGGCGGACGCGGCGCTGCGCGGCACCGGCTTCCGCACCACGGGCCTCGCGGTGGACGCGGCGGACCGCTCCGTCGCGCGCACGGTGATCCACCACGATCCGCGCTGGGACCGATCCGCGCGGTCGCTGGCGACGGCGCTGCCGGGGGCCCTGCTGCGGGCCGAGCCGGGGCGCGGACCGGTGATGCGGGTGGTGGTCGGCGGCGACTACCGGGGGGTGACCCGGGTGCGGGCCGTGGACCCGGCGGACGCCGGGGAGTTCGGCGCGCTGTCCGGCGACGAGGTGACCTGCGGCGGCTGAACGCTCTTCCCTCCGGGGCGGGGTGAGCGGCCGATCCGGGCGGGACCCGGACGGGACGGGGTGCGCGGCCGGTCCGGGCCGGGGGCGCACGGGGCGGGGTGAGCGGCCGATCCGGGCCGGAGGCGGACGGGACGGGCGGCGGGGTACGGGCGGGTTCGGTTCGGCTGGTCGCGCGGTTCGCCGCGTCGTTGCGGGGGCGCTGGGTGGGGCCTCCCGGAGGTCCGGCGGTCGGCTTTCCGCCGGGGGAGGTCGCTCGCGCAGTTCCCCGCGCCCCTTACGGGGCCCGTTGCGAGACCTGTTCCCCGGTCGGGACGACGTACTCCGCCGGGGTGTGCCCCCGCAGGGGCGCGGGGAACTGCGCGACCGGCCCACCACCGGCTCGCGGCCGAAGGAGGAGAGGCGGGAGCGGGGGCGCGTGGAGCGGGCTTCGGACATGGGGTGGACGGCCGTCGGCCGTCGGGCGTGGGGCGGCCATCGGGGACGGGCACGGGGCGGGCGTCGGCGGGGACGGTGCCGGGCGTCAGCGTCGGCGTCGGGGACGGTGCCGGGCGTCGGCGTCGGCGTCGGCGTCGGCGTCGGCGTCGGGGACGGTGCCGGGACGCCGCGAGGGCGGACACCCGTCGTGGGTGTCCGCCCTCGTTCCGTCCGTCCCGTGCGGATGCGTCGTGCGGACGGCCGTGCGCGCGGCCGTCCCCGGTGGCGTGCGAGGGGGGCTGGCCTCGGCCGCGGCGGTGCGCCGGGGACGCCCAGGACCTGCGCGTGGCCGTCGGCCGGGTGGGTCAGTCGCCCTTGACGGTGATCGCGTCGCCGTTGTTCATCTGCTCCACCAGGGTCTTGATCTTGGCCTGGTCCCAGACCAGGTTGCTCCCCCGGTTCCCGGCGAGCGGGATGTTCATGGAGACGCCGTCGCCGCTGGTGACGCCCTTCATGCCCCAGAACATCTCGCCGAGGTCGAACAGGCCCATGTCCTCGTCCACGATGAGGGTGTCGAGGCCCGCGCCCATCGTCGGGTAGAGCTTGAAGGGGTTGAGGACCGTGGAGGGCGTCGCCGTCTGGCTGGCCAGCGCGGAGAGGAACTTCTGCTGGTTCTTGGTCCGGTCGAGGTCGCTGCGGCCGAAGGCGTAGCGGGTGCGGACGAAGGCGAGGGCCTCCTGGCCGTCCAGGGTCTGCTTGCCCGCCTGGAAGTCGGCGCCGGAGCGCTTGTCCTTGAAGCCCTTGTCCAGGGTCATCTCCACGCCGCCGACCGCGTCCACGATCTTGGCGAAGCCGCCGAAGCCGATCTCCGCGTAGTGGTCGATGCGCAGCCCGGTGTTGTGCTCGACGGTGCGGACGAGCAGTTCGGGGCCGTCCTCCGCGTAGGCGGCGTTCAGCTTGACCCGGCGGCCGGTCCCCTCGTACCGCTTGCCGGAGTCGGAGCCGACGAAGGTGGGGATCTCGACGTCGGAGTCGCGGGGCAGCGAGATCATCGCGTTCCCGCTGTCGCCGACGTGCAGGATCATCATGGAGTCGGTGCGCTTGCCCTTGGCGGAGCCGGTGTGGAGGTCCTTCTTCTCCTGGTCGGACATGCCCTCGCGGCTGTCGGAGCCGACGATCAGGTAGTTGGTGCCGTCGCCGTCCCGGGGCCGCTCGATGACCTTGGAGAGGTCGACCTCGCGGTTGAGCTTGGAGTCGGCCCAGAAGTAGGTGCCGACGGAGACCACGAGCAGGACGACGGCCAGGGTGAGCGCGCCGAGCTTGATCCGCCGCTTCCAGTCGGGGGCGGGACGGGGACCGCCGCCGGGGTGCTGGCCGCCGCCGCCCCGGCCGCCCCGGCCCCCGCCGCCCTGGGCGGCGCCGTAGACCTGGCCGGTGTTGTAGCCGCTGTCGTAGCCCTGCGGACCGCCGGGACCACCGGGGCCGCCCTGGCCGCCGCCCTGGCCGTCGTGACCGTAGCCGTGCTGCTGGGGCACGCCCCGGGGCGGTGCGGACGGACGCGGGGGGCCGCCCTGGCCGCCCTGACCGCGCTGGACGTGCCGCATCACTCGGGCGCTCTCGGGCCGCTCGTTCGCGCTGCCGCGGCCGTATCCTTCACCGTCGCGGCTCCGGCCGCTCCGCCCCTCGGGCCAGTCGTTCATGGACTCAAGTGTGCAGGCTCACAGCGGGGCTCTGACAGGGCGGACGAAAACTCGGGGCGGCCCTGTTGCAGAGCTGATGCATTCCGCACTGTTCGTGGTCATTCGGCGGCGCTCATGGACGTCCGGCGGGTGGTGGAGGTCACGGACGCCTCCCCCGGTCCACTGGCGCGCTGTGCGCGCTTCCCCAGGCCGCGCGCGCCCTTTCGAGGGGGCGCGCACACCGAATACGAGCGCCCGGCGCACGCCATACAGTGGAGAACATGACCGCACGACCCCCCGCCACGGAGCCCGGCGACCCCGGCACTCCCGGCGCTCCCGGCGCTCCCGGCACTCAAGCCGCTTCCGGTACCCCCGGCGCTTCGGACAACCCCGGTGACCCCGGCAACCCCGGTGCTTCCGGTGCCCGCACCGAAGTCCCCGGCGCCCCTGACACCCCCGGCGCCCCGGGCATCCCGGGCATCCCGGGCAAGCCCACTTCGGCCTCCCGGACGACGCTCAGCCACATCATGACCCACAACGACACCAACCTCCTGGGGACGGTGCACGGCGGTGTGATCATGAAACTGGTCGACGACGCGGCGGGAGCGGTCGCCGGACGCCACTCCGGCGGGCCCGCGGTGACGGCCTCCATGGACGAGATGGTGTTCCTGGAGCCGGTCAGGGTCGGGGACCTCGTCCATGTGAAGGCCCAGGTCAACTGGACCGGCCGGACCTCCATGGAGGTCGGCGTCCGGGTGCTGGCCGAGCGCTGGAACGAGTCGACGCCCGCCACCCAGGTCGGCTCCGCGTATCTGGTGTTCACGGCGGTCGACGGCGACGGCAAGCCCCGGATCGTCCCGCCCGTCGCACCGGAGACCGAGCGGGACCGCCGCCGCTACCAGGAGGCCCAGATCCGCCGCACCCACCGGCTGGCCCGCCGCGCGGCCATCCGCGAGCTGCGGGCCAACCGGATCGCCGAGGGCATCGTCGACTGAGCGGACCGGGCGGGCGGCGGCCGGGCGGGCACACGGGCGGACGCCCGGACGGACGGCCTGGCCGACGGCGCCCGGGCGGGCGGACGGCAGGCGGGGGACGGGTGCCGGGCACGCGGGCGCCGGGCGGCGGGCGCCGGGCGCCCGGCGCCGGGAAAACCCGTGGGGCGGAGCCCGGGTGCGGACCTAGGGTGCCCGCATGACTTCTCTGGTACGACACGTGACCCTCGACTGCGCCGACCCGTACGCCCTGGCCTCCTTCTGGGCCCAGGTGCTGGACGGACGGCTCGCGGACGACGACAACCCCGGCGACCCCGAGGCCCAAGTGCACTCCGCGAGCGTGGGGCTGCTGTTCATCCGCGTTCCCGACGGCAAGACGGTCAAGAACCGCGTCCACCTCGACCTCCAGCCCCAGGACCGCGGACGCGACGCGGAGGTCGACCGGCTGGTCGCCCTCGGCGCCACCCTGGTCGGCGATCTGCGCCGCCCGGACGGCACGGGCTGGGTCACCCTCGCCGACCCGGAGGGCAACGAGTTCTGCGTGGAGCGGAGCGCGGCGGAACGCGGATCAGCCTGATCCGGACGGCCCGGGCTCCGGGGACGGCCGGTCGCCGGGCCGGGGCCGTTCCGGTGGCCCGGGCTCCGGAGACCGTCCGACGGTGGGCAGGGGCCGTTCCGGGGACCGTCCGACGGCGGGCACCGGGCAGCGGAACTCCGGGCGGGTGCGGTGCGGCGAGCAGGCGACCAGGCTCACCGACAGGAACCGCCGGCCGCTGAGCCACCAGCCCCCGACCACGTCGTCCCCGGCGGCCAGCCGCTCCCGGGCGGCGCCCAGCCGGGCCGGGGCCGCCACCCGTTCCCACTCGGAGGCGAACTCCTCCAGGTGCGCGGCGAGTTGACCGGCGTACCACTCCAGCGCGGGACGGGCCTCGTCCCAGGTCCCGCTGACCCAGGAGGCGGGCTTCAGCAGCCAGTGGGCCACCTCCAGGGGCGGCAGCGGACTGTCCCGGAAGCCGGGGTGGACGTCCCTGCGGAGGCCGTCCCGATGGAGTTCGAAGCCGCTGCCCAGCCAGGTGTAGCCGTGGTGGTGAGGACGGCGGGGGTGTCGGTCCACGCGAGGTCTCGTCTCTCGTCGGGGTGCCCGGGGAGACGGGGGTGTCACCCGCGCCTCCCCGGCCCTGCGGATCGGTCAGCGACGACCGCAGCCGTCACCGTCGCCGCAACCACCGCCGTCGTTGCCGCCCTTGCCGTCGTCGTCCTCCGGATCGGCCTTGACCGGGACGGCCTTGACCGGGACGGGCGTCTGCCGCATGGTGACCTCCAGCGCGCGTACGCGACGCGGGGCGGTTCCCCGCGCCGCCTTGCGGGTGCGACCCCGTGTCCGGCCGGAGTTCCTTGGCGGGTGCGTCGGCCGGGCGCGGGGACGATTCGGACCCTAGGGAGCGCGGCCGGGACCTCGCCGACGGATTGAGCGCGATTGCCCGGACCGTTCGGGGCGTGAGGCCGATTGCTCACCCGGGCCCCAGCGGCCCCCTCGCCCGTGCGATCAGGCGCTGGGCCTGCGGTCCGTGCACCGCTGCCTCCACGAGCCAGTCCCACGCCTTCTCGTACACGCGGATGGTCTCGGCGTCGTCCAGCCAGAGTTCGGCGGCGATCGTCTCCACCACGACCACCCTCCGGTCGTAGATCCAGAAGCCGTGGGAGGGCGCGCGTCTCAAGGTGGCGGCCATCGGGATGATCCCGAGCGTCACGGTGTCGAGCCCGATCACGCTGACCAGCCTGTCCAGCTGACCGGCCATCACTTCGGGCGGGCAGATGCGCGAGTAGAGCGCTCCTTCCCACAGAAGGAAGTGGAACGTCCGGCCCGGCTCGTAGAGGGCCTGCTGCCGACGGAGCCTGGCGCGGACGGCGTCCTCGGTGTCCCTGGGCGTTTCCCTGAACTCCGCGGCCACGCTGAAGACGTTGTGCGCGTAGTCAGCGGTCTGGAGCAGCCCGGGAACGCGGACCACCTCCATGGCACGGAGGGTCCGGGTGGCCTCGGTCTCCAGGAGCCCCAGCTCCTGACGGGGGCGGTGCCCGCCGCCCAGTTGCCGCCGCCACGAACGGTAACGCGTCTCCAGGCCCTTGAGCTGCGCCGTCAGCTCGTCCGCGACTTCGGGGCGGCCGACGGCCCGGGCCCACGCGGTGAGGTCGGCGGGGGACGGCGTCTGTTTGCCGTTCTCCAGTCTGCTGACCTTCGAGCGTTGCCAGCCGAGCCGCTCGGCCACTCCCTTGCCGTCGAACCCCGCCTCGGTGCGCAGCTCCCGGAGCCGCGCACCGAGAACGGTCCTCGCTCTCTGATAATCAGTGCTCACGCACCGGAAGGTATCCGGCGGGAGAACTCCTCGGTGCGGATCGCGTGGTGCCAGGCCGCCTCCCGGATCTGGCATGCGCGGAGCACCCGCTGTGGGTCCTCGGTGACCTGGACGCCGAGGGTGGTGTCCTCGTCGTCGAAGTGGAACCGCGCCAGGACACGCGAGTCGAACAGCCAGAAGTCCGACTCGGGGAGCCCGAGTCTGACGGCCTCCCCTCGGCGCATGTTCCGGATGTCCTCCCCAGCTCGCACGTTGCTGAGGCCGCTGACCAGCAGGAACCTCTGCCCGTCGGTCGGTGGATCGTCCACGAGCCGGACCCGTTCGACGCGTTTGCCCTCGCTCACCCGGGTCCGGACGTTGCGACGCCACGGATTGTCCGGGTCGTTCGTGATGTCCTCACCGTCCCGCCAGCGGCGCCATCGGGAACCGGCACGGTCGGAGGCGTAGCCCTTGCGCGTTTCCAGCCTCCACGCGGAGTGTTCGAACTCCTCGAAGAGGTGGGAAACCGAGGCGAAGGGAACCAGCTCTCCCCACGTCATTCCTTCGGGCCGAACTTGACCAGCAGATCCCTCGGGACGATGACCAAGGTCTCGGACTCCTTGACGTCCCGCAACTGGGCGAGGTGCTCGGCGTTCCGCAGGGCATCCCCTTGGACGACGATCTCCCCCGTCTCCACCACTTCGTACAGCGTGGGGCAATCGCCGTCGTCCGAGGTCGTGCCAAGGAACCTGAGTGTCATCGCGCTTCCTCTCTCAGTGACCGGAGACCAGAGTGCGGCAGATCCCCCACCGGGTCCGCTCGATTGCGCGTGATTGCGGACGCGGACGCGGTTGCGCGGTGCGCTTGCTCGTTCCGGGCCGCGCCCTGCCCGTGGACGGCGACGGCTCGTCGGGGGAACGGCCCGCTTCCAGAACGGGTCATCGAACGGGCGGCCCCCAGCGCACCCGTCGAACGCCCGGGGTTCGCGGACCGATGTCTCCGGGGCAGGCTCTTCCCATGACAGCCTCCGCGACTCCCGCCCAGACGCCTTGGTCCACGGTTCTGCGAGACGGAACCGGCCCCGTGCAAGACGATGTCCTCCAACTGGTGCGACGTACCAGGGACTCCCGGCACTACTGCGCCGAAATGGTCTGGGGAGACCTCCAGACACCCGACTACGCCCGTGCCGTGTTGCGGCGGGTCGTGGAGTTCCTTGAGGTTCCCGACGACGTCGAGTCCGGAGTGGCGGCGCGCACCGCACGAGCCGCGCTCATCGGGCGGGACGGGCGGACCTATCACACCCTCCTCGGCGAGCAGGCTCTCCGCCGACGGTTCGGAGGCGTGGAGGTGATGCGAGGGCAGTTGACTCATCTCCTGGACGCCACCGCTTGGGACGGACTCCGGCTGGGAGTCATCCCCGCGCGTGCCGAGCTGGCCTCGCTTCCCGAGCACAGTTTCCACGTCTACGACGGAACGCGTGTCTCGGTGGAGACCGTCGCCTCGGAGCTGGACATCACCGACCCCGCTGAAATCGCCGTCTACGAGAAGGCGTTCGCGTGGCTCCAGCGGTCGGCCGTCTACGGCGATGACGCGCGGCGGCTGATCCGGGCGGAGCTGGACGCCCTGGGCTGAGCGGGCGCGCCGGGAGGACGAACGCCGCCGCCCCCGGACGGAGGGTCCGGGGGCGGCGGGGTGGTGCGCCGGGGTGGGCGTCAGACGGGGCCGGGGCTCAGATGAGGCCCAGGGCGCGGACCGCCTCGCGCTCCTCGGCCAGCTCCTTGACCGAGGCGTCGATGCGGGCGCGGGAGAACTCGTTGATCTCCAGGCCCTGGACGATCTCGTAGACGCCGTCCTTCGCGGTGACCGGGAAGGAGGAGATGAGGCCCTCGGGGACGCCGTAGGAGCCGTCCGACGGGATGCCCATGGAGGTCCAGTCGCCGTCGGCGGTGCCGTTGACCCAGGTGTGGACGTGGTCGATGGCGGCGTTCGCGGCGGAGGCGGCGGACGAGGCGCCACGGGCCTCGATGATCGCGGCGCCGCGCTTGGCGACGGTCGGGATGAAGGTGTCGGCCAGCCACTGCTCGTCGCCCACGACCTCGGCGGCGTTCTTGCCGTCGACGGTGGCGTGGAAGATGTCCGGGTACTGGGTCGCCGAGTGGTTGCCCCAGATGGTCAGCCGCTTGATGTCCGCGACCGTGGAACCGGTCTTCTTGGCGAGCTGGGTCAGCGCGCGGTTGTGGTCGAGGCGGGTCATCGCGGTGAAGCGCTCGGCCGGTACGTCCGGGGCGGCGGCCTGGGCGATCAGGGCGTTGGTGTTGGCCGGGTTGCCCACGACGAGGACCTTGATGTCGTCGGCCGCATGGTCGTTGATGGCCTTGCCCTGCGGCTTGAAGATGCCGCCGTTGGCCTCCAGCAGGTCACCGCGCTCCATGCCCTTGGTGCGGGGGCGGGCGCCGACCAGCAGCGCGACGTTGGCGCCGTCGAAGGCGACGTTGGGGTCGTCGCTGATGTCGATGCCCTGGAGCAGCGGGAAGGCGCAGTCGTCGAGCTCCATCGCGGTGCCCTCGGCGGCCTTGAGCGCCGGGGTGATCTCCAGGAGTCGCAGCCGGACCGGCACGTCCGCGCCGAGGAGCTGGCCGGAGGCGATACGGAAGAGCAGGGCGTAACCGATCTGGCCGGCCGCGCCGGTGACGGTGACGTTCACGGGAGTGCGGGTCATGGCGTTCTCCGTATGACAGCTGGCGGTGGGGCGTCCCTGCCCCGGATGCGGGACCCCGCGCGAGCGCCCGCGTGATCGATCAGTCGTCCAGATGATCGATCTCTTGGCGTCAAGAGAGATCCAGCGGTCAGGCTATCGCGCCCCGGGCGTCCCGGATGGGCCGGGCCGTGTGGCCCGGCCCACAGCCGTGGCGGGGGTGGCCGGTTCCTTGTCGTGAGGGGGTGTCGGCGCGTGGACGGCACCCCCGACGGCGTCACTGACGGCACCCCGACGGCACGTGGGCGACGCGGGGGCGGCACCCCGACGGCACGTGGGCGACGCGGGGGCGGCGCCCCGACGGCACGTGGGCGGCGGTGGCGGACGCGGGGCCGGGGAGACGGGAACGCGCGGCCCCCGGTCCGCAGCCCGACGGCACGAAGCGGCAGCGGAACGGCGGGGGGCGGGCCGGGGTGACGGCCGGGCGGCGGGAGGGCGGGCCGGAGCGGCGGAGAGGCGGCGGCGAGGCGGTGGAAACGGTGCCGTGCGGACGGTCCGGGCCGCCCGGACCGTCAGTCGGCGCGGCCCTTCACCGTCAGTCGGTGCAGCCCTTCGTGGTCCGGACGAGGGCGCACGCCTTGGCGTCGGTCGCGCCCTTGACCGCCACCATCGCGGTGTACGCGTCGGTGTCCGGCGAGGCGCCCACCAGGCTGCTCTGCTTCTTGGCGCCGGGCGCCGATATCTCGATGCTGTCGCCGCCCGCGGCCTGGGTGATCCGGGCCCAGGCCGCCTCGCAGGTCTTGCTGTAGCGGACCTCGACGGTGGACGCGCCGACCCGGATCGTGGTCGCGGTGCGGGCGTACTCGCCGCCGCAGCCCATGCGCTCCGGGTCCTTGCCGGTGCACGCCTTGCCGCTGCACTCGACCCCGGCCGGGAGCGGCTTGCGGCTCTCCGACGGGGAGGGGGACGGGGCGGCGGACGCCTCGTCGTCGCCGCCGAAGCCGCCGGTGAGGTAGAAGGCACCGGCGAGGAGGACGACCGCGCCGACGGCCCCGGCGAGGAACATCGTGGTGCGGCGGCGGGCCGCCGCACGGCCGCCGGGGCGTCCGGCGGGGTGCTGCGGGACGCCGTTGCCCGGGGGGCCGGACGGCGGGACGGGACCGCCCGCGCGGTGCCGGGCGGCGGGCCCGTTGGGCACGGCCCCGCCGAGGGGGCCCTGGTAGCGGACGCTCTGGAAGGTGACGTCGGCGCCCGGGGCGGCGGGCTCGCCGGGGGCCGGGGGGCGAGTGCCCCGGGCCGCGTGGGCGCCGCCCCGGGGACCGGGCACCGTGGGACGGCCCGGGCCCTGGCCGCCCGCGGCCTTGCGGGCGGCGGCCCGGCCCGTGGGGCCGTCGGTCTCGCCGAGGGCGGCGCGCGCCTGGGAGATCCGGATGGCCTCCATCGTCATGTCGTGGCGCATCTCGGAGCGGCTCCACGCGCGCTCGGCCAGTTCCCACAGCGTGGTCAGATGGACGGGGTTGGTGCCGGTGACCTCCGCGAGCGCCACGATGGCGCCCTTGGGGGCGAGCAGCCGTCCGTTCAGATAGCGCTCCCAGGACGTCTTGCTGTAGCCCGTGCGGTCCGCGAGGGCGGCGATGCCGAGCCCACTGCGGTCGACCAGCCCTCGGAGCTGCCCCGTGAACTCCTTGACCTGCGGGTCGAGCTCTTCCGGCAGATCCTTCCAACGAGGCATCGTGTCCCCCCTATCCCCCGAACGTACGTGGTACGCCGTCCGCATCACTACTGGTGCGCGTGAGCCCGCGAGCCCGTGCCCCATCCCGGGCCGGTTACCGACAGGGATGCCTTGGGCAAGGGTGTCAGTTCCCCAGCCGGGGGCGCACGGAAGCGTCCGGACTTTCCGGTTCACGCCGTTGCGCGCCGGAAGTCCACTGCTCGCGCGCCAGTCTCCCACCGTCGGGGGGGTCGGCGATACGGAACCTCGTGTTCGGTTTCGTCCGTCACGCTACCGTGCCGCGCCCCGCCCGTGGGCCCCGGCCGGGACGGCGGGCCACCGGGCGGGGGGCGCCCGGCGGCCGGTCCGGCCCGGGCTTCCTCAGTCGGACGACGCCCCGGACGAGGGCTCGGACGACGGCTCGGACAGCCCGGACGGGGACCCGGACGACGTCATCGCCGCGCGGAGTCCGGTGTCGAGGGCGTCCAGGAACTCCTCCGTGGTCAGCCACGGGGCGTCCGGGCCGATGAGCAGCGCGAGGTCCTTGGTCATCCGGCCGCTCTCGACGGTCTCGACGCAGACCCGCTCCAGGGTGCGGGCGAAGGCGACGACCTCGGGGGTGCCGTCCAGCCCGCCCCGGTGGACGAGGCCACGGGTCCAGGCGAAGACCGAGGCGATCGGGTTGGTGGAGGTCGGCTCGCCCCGCTGGTGGCGGCGGTAGTGGCGGGTCACCGTGCCGTGCGCGGCCTCGGTCTCCACGGTCCGGCCGTCGGAGGACATCAGCACCGAGGTCATCAGCCCGAGCGAGCCGAAGCCCTGGGCGACGAGGTCGGACTGCACGTCGCCGTCGTAGTTCTTGCACGCCCAGACGTAGCCGCCCTCCCACTTCAGGGCGGAGGCGACCATGTCGTCGATCAACCGGTGCTCGTAGGTGAGCCCGGCCTTCTCGAAGTCCTCGCTGAACTCGGCGTCGAAGACCTCCTGGAAGAGGTCCTTGAAGCGGCCGTCGTACGCCTTGAGGATCGTGTTCTTCGTGGACATGTAGACCGGGTAGTCCCGGGCCAGGCCGTAGCGGAAGGACGCGCGGGCGAAGTCGCGGACGGCGTCGTCCTGGTTGTACATGGCGAGCGCGACGCCGGGGCCGGGGTAGTGGTGCACCTCGTGCTCGATCGGCTCGGAGCCGTCGTCGGGCCGGAAGGTGACCGTCAGCGTGCCGGGGCCGGGCACCGTGAAGTCCGTCGCGCGGTACTGGTCGCCGAAGGCGTGGCGGCCGACGACGATCGGCTTGGTCCAGCCCGGGACCGGCCGGGGCACGTTGTCCAGGATGATCGGCTCGCGGAAGACGACCCCGCCGAGGATGTTGCGGATGGTGCCGTTGGGCGAGCGGTACGTCCGCTTCAGCCCGAACTCCTCGACCCGTTCCTGGTCGGGGTTGATCGTGGCGCACTTGACGCCGACCCCGTGCTCCCGGATCGCGTGGGCGGCCTCGACCGTCACCCGGTCGTCCGTGGCGTCGCGGTGCCGGACGCCCAGGTCGAAGTACTTCAGCTCGACGTCCAGGTACGGAAGGATCAGCTTGTCCTTGATGAGCCGCCAGATGACCCGGGTCATCTCGTCCCCGTCGAGCTCGACGACGGGATTGGCTACCTTGATCTTGGCCATGAGGCGGAACACCCCTCTCGCGCTTCGACCGGCCGGAGCGGGCACGGCCGCGCGAGGGCGCGCGGCGGCGCACGAGCGCACCGTTCAGTCGCTAAGTATCTCGTCGTCAAGATAGTCGAGGGGTGGACGGCGGTACAGACCTCGACCGCACCCCGTACGAACGGATGCGGTCGGATACGAACAGACGCGAACGGACGCGAACAGGCGCGGGACGGCCCCGCTACGGACTGACGGTGTAGTGGAGCACGTCGTCGAGGAACGGGACCACCAGCCGCGGCCTGGGCTGGATCATCAGCGACAGCAGGACGATGGCCCCGCCGAGCACCCCGTAGGTGATCAGGTCCGTGAAGCGGGAGCGGACCGCCAGCATCCCCACCGAGGGCAGCGCCCAGCGCAGCAGCGCGGCACCGAGCAGCGCGCACCCGACCAGGAGCGTCCCGGCCCGGACCACGTCGAGACCGGTGAGCAGCAGTCCGACGCCCGCCGTGCCGAGCACGACCAGCACCGGCCACTGACGGGCCGGGGCGGGGGCGCCGCCGGAGGCCGCCCGGCCGCCGCCCTCGGGGCGGGCGGTGTCCCGGGTGAAGGAGAAGCGGCGGTTGCGGACCTTGGTCACGGTGCGGCCGGGCAGCGGGTCCGGGCCCTGGGCCTGCGCCTGCGCCTGTACCCGCTTCTGGTCCCGAACGTCGTCCTGGCCCTCGCCTTGGCTCCGGTCCCGGTCCTGGCCATCGCCTTGGCTCTGGCCCTGGCTCTGGCCCTGGCCCTGGCCTGCGGAGGGCTCCGTCACGGGGGCGTCGCCGGGGGTCCCGGCGGGGCGGACGGGGCCGGTGGGCCCGGCGGGACCGTCGCCCGCCGGGTTCCCGGTGGCGCGGGGGGCGTCAGCCGACACCGTTCGCGTTCCGTTCGGCCGCCTCGACGACGTTGACGAGCAGCTGGGCGCGGGTCATCGGGCCGACGCCGCCCGGGTTCGGGGAGAGCCACCCCGCGACCTCGGCCACTCCGGGGTGCACATCGCCCACGATCTTGCCGTTCTCGTCCCGGGAGACCCCGACGTCCAGGACGGCGGCGCCCGGCTTCACGTCCTCCGGCTTGATCAGGTGCGGTACGCCCGCCGCGGCCACCACGATGTCGGCGCGGCGCAGATGGGCGGAGAGGTCGCGGGTGCCGGTGTGGCACTGGGTCACGGTGGCGTTCTCGGAGCGGCGGGTCAGCAGCAGCGGCATCGGGCGCCCGATGGTGACGCCCCGGCCCACCACCACGACCTCGGCGCCGTTGATCTCGACCCCGTGCTGGCGCAGCAGCCGGACGATGCCGTACGGGGTGCAGGGCAGCGGGCCCGGCTCGTTGAGGACCAGCCGCCCCAGGTTCGTCGGGTGGAGTCCGTCGGCGTCCTTCGCCGGGTCCATCAGCTCCAGGACGCGGTTCTCGTCGATGCCCCGGGGCAGCGGGAGCTGGACGATGTAACCGGTGCACGCCGGGTCCTCGTTCAGCTCGCGGACGACCGCCTCGACCTCCTCCTGGGTGGCGGTGGCGGGCAGTTCGCGCTGGATGGAGGCGATGCCGACCTGGGCGCAGTCGCGGTGCTTGCCCGCCACGTACTTCTGGCTGCCCGGGTCGTCGCCGACCAGGACGGTGCCGAGCCCGGGCGTCACGCCCCGCTCCTTGAGGGCCGCCACGCGGACGGCCAGTTCGGACTTGATCGCTGCTGCGGTGGCCTTGCCATCGAGAATCTGGGCGGTCATGGGCCCATCTTCGCGGATGGCACGCGCCCGGTTCCAATCCGGTCCGGTGGACCCCGGCCGTCCCGCCGGGCCCGTCCCGCCCGGTCCGTCCCGTTCCGGCCGCCGGGGGGGCGTCGGCGGGCCGGTTCCGGTCGGCGGCGGACCGGCGCGAGGACGGCGGATGGGCGGCGGGTGGCCGACGGGTGGTCGGCACGCGGCCGGGACGCGCGACCGGCGCGCGGTGGGGACGCGGTGGGGCGGGTGACCGGCGCGCGATCAGTGCTCGATGGGTACTCGTTCGGTGCTGGGACGGTGTCCGATCGCCCGGCGGTCGAATGTCACCGAACAGTGACCGGTGTTGCGCTTGCACAACAGTCGTCCGGTCCGGACTGGACAAATAAGGAGCGGCTAAACAAGCATGGGGCCCACAGTGCCGCGGGCAGTGTCGGGGGGTACGGCCGCATCTGTGAAGAGTTCCTTCCTCCGGGCCGATCCGCGTCGTCCCCAGCACTACGTACGGAGGAAGACCCGCCATGAGTTTCGGCGACCCGAACAACCCCTACGGGCAGCAGCCCCAGCAGCCCCAGGGCCAGCCCGGCTACGGACAGCCGCCGCAGCCCCCGCAGGGCCAGCCCGGCTACGGCTACCCGCAGCAGTCCGGGCAGCAGCCCGCCTACCCGCAGCAGCCGGCACAGCCCGCCTACGGCCAGCCCCAGCCCGGTCAGCCCGGCTACGGCTACCCGGCCGCCCCGCCGGTGTACCCGGGTGGCGCCGGGATGCCGATGACGATGCCCGGTCTGATGACGACGGCACGGGTGCTCCTGTTCATCCTCTCCGCGCTCCAGATCCTGATCGGTCTCCTGGTCGGCGTCGCGGTGGGCGCCGCGCAGGACCTCTCCAACGGCGTCGGCACCGGCGACGAGACCGACGGACTGGCCGGGCTGGGCTACGTGTTCGCCGCGCTGATCCTCGCCCTGGGCGCCCTCTCCATCTTCCTGGGCGTCAAGTTCTCCAAGGGCGGCTCCGGCATACGCATCACGACCATCGTGTACGCGGCGCTGATGATCCTCGGCAGCCTCGGCAACATCGTGAACGGCGGGGGCGGCGCCGCCACCTTCGGCGGCGTCATCTCGCTGGTGATGGCGGGCATCATCCTGGCCGCCATGGTGAACAGCCAGGCGTCCGCCTGGTTCAACCGGCCGCGCTACTGAGCGGCTGACGGCACGACGGCGGAGGGCCGGTCACCCCGTGGGGTGACCGGCCCTCCGCCGTCGCCGGTCCGGCGCGCGTCGGCCGTGAGCCGCAGGCCGTCCGGCGCGGTGCGGCCGTCGGACGTCCAGCGCCCGTCGGCCGTCACCGTGCGGACGCCCGTCGGGCGTCCGCCGCGGCGCGCGTCAGTGGAAGAAGTGCCGGGTGCCCGTGAGGTACATCGTCACGCCCGCCTTCTTCGCGGCCTCGACGACCTGCTCGTCGCGGACCGAGCCGCCGGGCTGGACCACGGCCCGGATCCCGGCGTCCAGCAGGATCTCCAGCCCGTCCGGGAAGGGGAAGAACGCGTCCGAGGCCGCGAACGCGCCCCGGGCCCGCTCGGCGCCCGCGCGCTCCACCGCGAGCTTCGCGGAGTCCACCCGGTTGACCTGGCCCATGCCCACGCCGACGGAGGCCCCGTCCTTGGCGAGCAGGATCGCGTTGGACTTGACGGCCCGGCAGGCCCGCCAGGCGAACGCCAGCTCGTCCAGCTCGCCCGGGGACAGCGGGTCGCCGGTGGCGAGGGTCCAGGAGGACGGGTGGTCGCCGTCGGCCTGGAGCCGGTCGGCGACCTGGAGGAGACGGCCGCCGTCGATCTGCCGGACCTCGACGGGCGCGGCCGGGCCCTGGTGGGCACGGAGCACCCGGATGTTCTTCTTGCGGGTCAGCACCTCCAGGGCGCCGTCCTCGTACTCGGGGGCGACGATGACCTCGGTGAAGACCTCGGCGACCTGCTTCGCCATCTCCTCCGTCACCGGCCGGTTGACGGCGATGACCCCGCCGAACGCGGAGAGCGGGTCGCAGGCGTGCGCCTTGCGGTGCGCCTCGGCGACGTTGGCGCCGATCGCGATGCCGCACGGGTTGGCGTGCTTGATGATCGCCACGCACGGCTCGTCGTGGTCGTACGCGGCCCGGCGCGCGGCGTCGGTGTCGGCGTAGTTGTTGTACGACATCTCCTTGCCGTGCAGCTGCTCGGCGTCCGCGAGGCCGCCGGTGCCGTCGGCGTAGAGCGCGGCGGGCTGGTGCGGGTTCTCGCCGTAGCGCAGGCTGCTGCGGCGCTCGAAGGTGGCGCCCAGGAAGTCGGGGAACTCCGAGTCGTCGACGGGCGCGTAGGAGGAGGCGAACCAGGAGGCGACGGCCACGTCGTAGGCGGCGGTGTGCTGGAACGCCTCGGCGGCCAGCCGCTTGCGGGCGGTCAGGTCGAAGCCGCCGCCGCGCACCGCGGCGAGCACGTCGGCGTACCGGTCGGGGCTGGTGACCACCGCGACGGAGGGGTGGTTCTTGGCGGCGGCGCGGACCATGGACGGCCCGCCGATGTCGATCTGCTCCACGCACTCGTCGGGCGAGGCGCCGGACGCCACGGTCTCCCGGAACGGGTAGAGGTTGACGACGACCAGCTGGAACGGCTCGACGCCCAGCTCCGCGAGCTGCGCGCGGTGGGCGTCGAGGCGGAGGTCGGCGAGGATCCCGGCGTGCACCCGGGGGTGCAGGGTCTTGACCCGGCCGTCCAGGCACTCGGGGAAGCCGGTCAGGTCCTCGACCTTGGTGACCGGGACCCCGGCGGCGGCGATCCGCGCGGCGGTGGAGCCGGTGGAGACCAGCTCGACGCCCCCCTCGTGCAGCCCGCGCGCGAGGTCCTCCAGTCCGGTCTTGTCGTAGACGCTGATCAGCGCCCGGCGGATCGCCACCTGCGCCCCCTCGGGGCTCTGGGTACCTTCGGCGGTCACGGGATAACTACCTTTCGTCCCTCGATCGAGTAACCGTCGCGGGCCAGCCGCCCGACGACCTCGACGAGCAGCTTGCGTTCGACTTCCTTGATGCGCTCGTGGAGCGCGGTCTCGTCGTCCTCGTCCCGGATCTCGACCACGCCCTGGGCGATGACCGGGCCGGTGTCGACGCCGTCGTCGACGAAGTGGACGGTGCACCCGGTGACCTTGGCGCCGTACGCGAGGGCGTCGCGCACGCCGTGGGCCCCGGGGAAACTGGGCAGCAGGGCGGGGTGCGTGTTGACGAACCGGCCGCCGAACCGGGCGAGGAACTCCTTGCCCACGATCTTCATGAACCCGGCCGAGACCACGAGGTCCGGCGCGTGTTCGGCGGTGGCCTCGGCGAGCGCCCGGTCCCACGCCTCACGGGTGGGGTAGTCGCGGACCTGCCGCACGAAGGTGGGGATCCCGGCGCGTTCGGCGCGTTCCAGCCCGGCGACGCCGGGGCGGTCGGCGCCGACGGCGACGACCTCGGCGCCGTAGCGCCCGGGGCCCTCGGCGGCGATGGCGTCGAGGAGGGCCTGGAGGTTCGTTCCTGATCCGGAGACCAGCACGACGAGGCGCTTGGCGGCCACGGGTGGGGGCCCTTTCTCGCGGGGGCTTCTTCGATGGTCCGGCTTCGATGGTCCGGCGCGTACGAGCCGGACGGTCCGCCGTCGTCCGTCCCGCCCCGCGCACGGCGTCCTGGACGTTCGTACGAAGGCGCGGCGTCCTCGGATACGGGGAACCCTACGAAGCGGCCGACCGGCAGCAACGATACCGGCAAGGGCGGTGTGACCCGGGGGACGGGGGGCTGCGGCAGGAACACGGGGGACGGGCCGTTCGTTGAGCGGGGACCGGGCCCGGGCGGCGCGGCGGCGCGCTCCGGATCGGGGGCCGTACGGTCGCGCGCTCCCACGGGGCCCGTACCATCACTGGGGTCCACAGCGGTCACGCCGATCCCGGCCGGGCCGTCCAGCCGGATCGGCGCGGACCGCGCGAGATCCACCGCGTTCCACCGAGGGGAAGTCGCACACCTGATGCCGGATCCGAGCCTCCGACTCCTGCCGCAGCACCCCTGGCCCGCGCCCGGGTCCACCCACGGCGTCGTCCTGCTGCGCGACCGCGGCCAGACCGGGCCCCAGGGCGCCTCCGCCCCGCACGACGGGACGGAATCCGGCGGCTCCCGGGGCTCCGACGGTTCCCAGGGCACCTCCGGGACCCCCGACGCGCGGGGCTCCGGCGGCGACCGGGACAACCCCTTCGCACCGCCGCCCGAGGGCACCCCCGACCAGCCCTGGCGGCCCCGTCCGCAGGAGGGCAAGGACGGAGGCGGGGACGACGACGGCGACCGGCGGAGCCCGTGGGGCGGCCAGTGGAGCGACCGGCAGCCCGGCCGCTCCGGCGGACGCTTCGGGGACCGCCCGGGTCAGCAGCAGGGCGGGGACGGCGGCGGCCCCCCGGCCGGAATGCGCTGGGACCCCACCGACCCCGCCCAGCGGCGGGCTCGGTACTCGCTGCTCACCGGTATGTGGGCGTTCTTCTTCGCCCTGTTCAGCTGGCCGTACGTGGCGCTGATGCTCGGCGCGCTGGCCGTGTACTGGGGCGTCAGCGCGGTGCGCGGCGGGCCGTCGCGCGGCCGGGACGGGTCCGGCGCGGCCTCGGGTTCCGGCGCGGGCTCCGGCTCGGGATCGGGCTCCGGGGGGTCCTCGGGCGGGACGGGTGCCCGGGCGGGGTCCGGCGGGGCCGGGTCCGGCGGGGTCACCGTGCGGTCGCTCAGCACCGCGGCGATCAGCGGACTGGTCACCGGCGGCCTGGCGCTGGCGATGGTCGCGGCGACGTTCACCGCCCAGCTGGTGTACCGGGACTACTTCGTGTGCGTCCGGGACGCGCTGACCGTTCCGCAGAAGGAGTCCTGCGAGAAGCTGCTGCCGGAGAGCCTGCGGCCGCTGCTCAGCACGAAGGACTGAACGGCCGCCGGGAGACCCGGCGGAACGGAACACGGCGGTGGCGCGGTCGGGAGACCGCGCCACCGCCGTTCCCGTTTCCCCAGGGTTGTCCGGGGTCATCCACCCGGCGCGGGGGCCGGTCGTCGCCGGAACCGGAGCAGGGCCAGGACGGCGGCCGTCGGAGCGGTCCACACCACGGCGGCCGGGGCCAGCTGCCACCAGAGGGGCCCCACCCGGGCGAGGGCCCCCGTGCCGAGCGCCCCGCCCGCCAGCACGGCGAGCACCCCGAGCACCGCCCCGCACCACACCGCGCCCTCCAGCGCCCGCAGCGCGCCGCGACGGCGCCCGCCGCCGGTCCGGGTCGCGGACCACGCCACGGCCGCCCCCGCCGCCAGCGGCACCACGAGCACCGTCCAGCGCGCCCATCCGGCGGCGTCCCCCGGCGCGGGCACCGCCGCGAGCAGCGGGAACGGCGGCAGCGGTCCGTCCGCCCCGGCCGTGAAGGGGGCGACCGGCCACGGCGAGCCGAACGCGAAGCCGGTGCCCAGCGCGTACCCGGCGGCCCACACCGCCGCGTTCGGCACCAGGGTCACGGCCAGCAGCGCCACGGTGAGCTGGCCCGAACCGGCCTGGGTGAGCGCCGGGAACGCGGCGCGGGCCTCGTCCCCGTGCCACAGCAGCGAGGCCCCGGTGAGCGCCGCGCCGCCGCCGGTCAGCACCAGCGCGCCGACCGTTCCGTGGAGCGCCCCGGCGCGGACGCGGGCGCGGAGCGCGGCGCCCCGGGGGTCGCCGCGCAGCAGCGGGACCCGGACGGCCCAGGCCGGGTGGGGCGGGGGCCAGACGCGGCGGGGGCGCCCGTACCCGGAGCGGATGCCCGCCGCCGCCGCGAGCCCCGCCAGGACGGGGACCCAGACGCCCGCGCTGAGCCAGTCGGGGCGCAGTTCGCCGCCGTGCGCGTAGCAGGCCGCGAGCAGGGCGATCGTCAGATAGCCGCCGACCAGCCCCGCCCAGACCACCGGGACGGCACCGGGCCGGGCCGCGTCCCGGGCGGCGCGGTGCACCAGCCACACGGGCAGGACGGTCAGCAGCAGCGGGGTGACGCCGACCGGGGTGGCCGCCCCGGTGAGGGTGTCGGTGCGGACCAGGTCGGCGCCGTGGGCGAGCAGCCACAGGGCGGCGGCCGTGTGCAGGGCGCCGTCCGGCCCGTCGTCCGGGTACGGGGAGATGATCCACGCCCCGAGGGAGAGCAGGGTGAAGGCGCTGAGGCCGAGGACGGCGGCCATCGCCCCGGCGGCCAGACACGCGCCGAAGGCGGGGGCGCCCTCCCGCAGGGGTGCGTAGGGCGGCGAGGGGAGGGGGGCGGCGTCCGGCCCGGTGGGGCGGGGTCCGGTGAGGCGGCCGGGGCGGGGCCCGTGGGGCGGGTCGGGACGGGGTTCCCCTGGCGGGGCGGGACGGGGGTCACCGGTCCGGGCGGGGAGGGAATCGGCAGGCCGGGCGGGGCGGGAATCGCCGGGCGGGGTGGCGGGGTGGGGTTCCCCGGTCCGGGGGGCAGGGTGGGGTTCCCCGGTTCGGGCGGCGGGACGCCGGGTGCCGAGCCGGACGGTCCGTCGGTCGCCCTTGCCGCTCTTGCCGCCGCCCTTGCCGCCGTTGTTGTCCCGGCTGGCGCCCTGGCCGCTGTCGCCTTTGGCGCCCTTGCTCTCGCGGCCGCCGTGGAAGCCGTGCCCGGCGGTGGTGGGTGTGGGCGCGGCCGGTGGCCGGGAAGCGGGGGTGGAGGCGGACGCAGGTGCGGGCGCGGAGGCAGGTGCGGGCGCGGACGCAGGTGCGGGCGCGGACGCAGGTGCGGGCGCGGACGCAGGTGCGGGCGCGGACGCAGGTGCGGAGGCTGGCGGAGAAGCGGAGGCGGGGACGGAAGCGGAGGCGGCGGGGACGGGGGCGGACGAGGCGGGGGCGGAGCTGGAGGTGGCCGGGTCGGCGGGTGGGGTCGGAGAGGCGGGGGTGGTCGCGCCGGGCGGGGTGGGGGGCATCCGGGTCACGCGCGCCATGCTCCCAACGACACGCGCTTTCTTCGCGTAACGGGCGATTACCGGATGTGTCGCCCAAAATACTTTTATGTTCTTTTCCGCTCGGCAGTACGGCTCCTGTCCGGCCCCGGCGTCCACGGGGGCGGACCGCCCGGGGGGCGGGAGCCCGTGGTGAAACGCTCCCCCGCCCCGCTGCC
Source organism: Streptomyces sp. JNUCC 64 (assembly GCF_054484115.1). Taxonomy (NCBI): domain Bacteria; kingdom Bacillati; phylum Actinomycetota; class Actinomycetes; order Kitasatosporales; family Streptomycetaceae; genus Streptomyces; species Streptomyces sp. JNUCC 64. The sequence continues at coordinate 5,187,229 of NZ_CM137015.1, read as the reverse complement.
GTCCCCGAAGGAACGCCGACGGCTGCGCGAGGCGAAGGCCCTCACCCAGGAACAGGTGGCCGCCCGGGTGGGCGTCACCCGGGAGACCGTACGGTCCTGGGAGACCGGCCGCACCGATCCGCGCGGCCGCAAACGGGAGGCGTACGCGGCGCTCCTCGTCGAACTCGCGGCCCTGCCCGACGCCGCGCCCTCCGTTCCTCCCGCGCCCCCGGTTCCCCTGGCTCCTCTGGTTCCCCCTGTCCCCACCGTTCCCCCTGGGCCTCCTGGGCCTCCTGGGCCTCCTGGGCCTCCTGGGCCTCCTGATCCCCTGGATCCCTTCGCTGCCCACGTCCCTCCGGTGCCCCCCGTTTCCCCCACTCCGCCCGGCGCGACCGTCCCCGGCGCCTCTTCCGTCCCACCCGCCGACCCGGCCGCCTCCAGCTCCGCGCCCGCCCCCGCCCCCGCCTCCGTCCCCGCCTCCGTTTCCCCACCCGCCTCCGCCCCCGCTTCTCCGCCCGCGCCCACCCCCCTCGCTCCTTCCGCTCCCCTCGCGCCCCTCGTTCCCTCCGCGCCTTCCGTGGCCGCCATGGCCGCCGTTCCCGCTTCCGGAGGCGTCCCCGAAGGCTCCGTGCCCGGGGCTCCCGGCGCGGACAGCGGTTCCGGCGGAGCCGGCGGTTCGGGGGCGGCGGGAACGGGAGCCGGGCCGGGTCCCGGCGCCCGGGCCGGGGCGCCGCACGTCCCGTCCCGGCCGCCCGGCGGTCACGGGCCCCGTCCCGGCCGGGCGCACCGGCATCCCACCGGTCCCCCGTCCGGGGGCCAGGTCCGCCACCGTCACGCACCGCCCGGAGGGCAGTCGACCGTGAACGCCACCGCCACCCCCCTGCCCCTCGTGTTCGGCCGCCGTCACGCGGCGGACGGCTCCGTCGTGACCGTGACGCACCCCACCGGGCTCACCCCCGCCGAGGCGTTCGACCGGCTGTACGGGTGCAGCGCCCCCGCGCTGGTGCGGCAGACGTATCTGCTCACCGGGCGGCGCGCGCTGGCGCGGGAGTCGGTGGAGCAGGCGTTCCACCAGGCGTGGCGGCGGTGGCCGGAGGTCGCGGTGGACCGGGACCCGGCGGGCTGGGTGCGGGCGGCGGCGTACGAGTACGCGGTGTCCCCCTGGCACCGGTTCCGGCGCGCGCACCGCCAGCCGGAGCCGCCCCCGGCGCACCCCGACGACCGCGCGCTGCTGGACGCGCTGCTGGAGCTGCCGCCGTCCTACCGGCGGACCCTGCTGCTGTACGACGGGGTGGGGCTGGACCTGCCGGAGACCGCCGCCGAGACCGAGGCCAGCACCCCGGCCACGGCGAGCCGGCTGACCCGGGCGCGGGACAGCGTGGCCCGGCGGCTGCCCGCGCTCACCGATCCGGACGCGCTGCGCCGGGGGCTGGAGAACCTGGCGCGCGGCGAGCCCCTGCAACCGCCCCGGGTGGCCACCGTCCGGGACGACTGCGAACGCGACACCCGGTTCTGGACCCGGACCGCCATCGCGTTCACCGTGCTGATCCTGGGCGCCACCGCGCTGACCCTGCGCACCGCGCCCACCGCCTACGAGCCGCCCGAGGCGCCGCCGGAGACCGTGCGGGGGGTGCCGCCGAGGATGGGTCCGGGGCCCCTCACCGAGGACCGGGCCGCCCTGCGCGCGCTGCTGCGCGAGGCCCCGGGGCGGGGCCCGTACCGGGTGCTCCCCGAGCTGCGCTGAGCCGCGCCCGGCGCCCGGGCCCGGATGTGCCGAAACGCCGGTGGGCCCGCACCCCGGAGAGGGTGCGGGCCCACCGGCGGTGGAGCGGGGAACTACTTGAGCAGCTCGCGCGCCAGGGCGGCCGTCTCGGTCGGGGTCTTGCCGACCTTGACGCCCGCGGCCTCCAGGGCCTCCTTCTTGGCCTGGGCCGTGCCGGAGGAGCCGGAGACGATGGCGCCGGCGTGGCCCATCGTCTTGCCCTCGGGCGCGGTGAAGCCCGCCACGTAGCCGACGACCGGCTTGGTGACGTTGGCCTTGATGAAGTCGGCCGCGCGCTCCTCGGCGTCCCCGCCGATCTCACCGATCATCACGATCAGCTCGGTCTCGGGGTCCTCCTGGAACGCGGCGAGCGCGTCGATGTGCGTGGTGCCGATGATCGGGTCGCCACCGATGCCCACCGCGGTGGTGAAGCCGATGTCCCGCAGCTCGTACATCATCTGGTACGTCAGCGTGCCGGACTTCGACACCAGGCCGATGCGGCCGGGCTTGGTGATGTCGCCGGGGATGATGCCGACGTTCGACTGGCCCGGGGTGATGATGCCGGGGCAGTTCGGGCCGATGATCCGGGTCTTGTTGCCCTTCTCGACCGCGTACGCCCAGAAGGCGGCCGAGTCGTGCACGGCGATGCCCTCGGTGATGACCACGGCGAGCGGGATCTCGGCGTCGATCGCCTCGACGACCGCGTCCTTGGTGAACTTCTCCGGGACGAAGATGACGGTGACGTCGGCGCCGGTCTTGTCGATGGCGTCCTGGACGGAGCCGAAGACGGGGATCTCGGTGCCGTCGAAGTCGACCGAGGTGCCCGCCTTGCGGGGGTTCACCCCGCCGACGATGTTGGTGCCGTCACCGAGCATGAGGCGGGTGTGCTTCAGGCCCGTCGCCCCGGTCATGCCCTGGACGATGACCTTGCTGTCCTTGGTGAGGAAGATAGCCATGGCTGTGAACCTCGTCCCTTACTTCGCAGCCGCGAGCTCGGCGGCCTTGTCGGCCGCGCCGTCCATGGTGTCCACGCGCTGCACGAGCGGGTGGTTGGCGTCCGACAGGATCTTGCGACCCAGCTCCGCGTTGTTGCCGTCGAGGCGCACGACGAGCGGCTTGGAGACCTCTTCGCCCTTGTCCTTGAGCAGCTGGAGGGCCTGGACGATGCCGTTGGCGACCTCGTCACAGGCGGTGATGCCGCCGAAGACGTTGACGAACACGGACTTGACGTCCGGGTCGCCGAGGATGATCTCCAGACCGTCGGCCATGACCTGCGCGGAGGCGCCGCCGCCGATGTCGAGGAAGTTGGCGGGCTTCACGCCGCCGTGGTTCTCACCGGCGTAGGCGACCACGTCGAGGGTGCTCATGACGAGACCCGCGCCGTTGCCGATGATGCCGACCTCGCCGTTGAGCTTGACGTAGTTGAGGTTCTTGGCCTTGGCCGCCGCCTCCAGCGGGTCGGCCGCGTCCTTGTCCTCCAGGGCGGCGTGCCCCGGCTGGCGGAACTCGGCGTTCGCGTCCAGGGAGACCTTGCCGTCGAGGGCGATGACCCGGCCGTCGGCGACCTTGGCCAGCGGGTTGACCTCGACCAGGAGCGCGTCCTCGGCCTTGAAGGTGTCCCACAGGGTGACGAGGATCTCCGCGACCTGCTCCGCGACCTCGGCCGGGAACTTCGCCTGGGCGACGATCGCGCGGGCGGCCTCGATGGTGACGCCCTTGTTGGCGTCGACGGGGACCTTGGCGAGGGCCTCGGGGGTCTTCTCCGCGACCTCCTCGATGTCCATGCCGCCCTGGACCGACGCCATGGCGAGGAAGGTCCGGTTGGTGCGGTCGAGGAGGTAGGAGACGTAGTACTCCTCGACGATCTCGGGCGCGGTCTCGGCGATCATCACCTTGTGGACCGTGTGGCCCTTGATGTCGAGGCCGAGGATGTCCGTCGCGCGGGCGACGGCCTCGTCCGGGGTGGCGGCCAGCTTGACGCCGCCCGCCTTGCCACGGCCGCCGACCTTCACCTGCGCCTTGACGACAGACTTGCCGCCCAGTCGCTCGGTCGCCTCGCGCGCCGCCTCAGGCGTGTCGATGACTTCACCGGCCAGCACCGGTACACCGTGCTTGGCGAAGAGGTCCCTCGCCTGGTACTCGAACAGGTCCACGCGCGTCCGTCCCTATCGTGATCTCGCGGTTCGTTGTCTGCGTGGGCGTGCCGCGATGGGCAACGTGACTCCGCGGTCACTTGGGATGCGCACACGGTCGGCCGGGCACGCGGCATGTCCGTCTCGCAGGTTATCCCCGTCCGGTGGGGGACTTCCCGCCGCACGTGATCCGAAGCCGGTGATAACAGTCACAGGATGGCGCTCCCCGGCCGTGGGGTTCCGGCCGGGGAGCCTCGGCCGCCTCCCCCGACCCGCCCGGAACGAGGGGTTCCGGGGCCCCGGTGAGGGCCGGTGGCGGGGTGCGCGGCGGGCCGGTGACGGCCCCGGCGGAGTTCCTCAACCCGTGGGCGGCCGGTCCTCCGTTCCGGGGACGGGGAGCGGTCGGCCCTCCAGCGCGGCGGCCATGACCTCGGGGAACAGATCGGGGGTGCAGGCGAAGGCGGGCGCGCCGAGCGCGGCGAAGGCCGCCGCGTTCTCGTGGTCGTAGGCGGGGGCGCCCTCGTCGGACAGCGCCAGCAGCACCACCAGCCGGGTCCCGGACGCGGTGATCGCGGCGGCGCGTCTCAGGGTCTCCTCGCGGACGCCCCCGTCGTAGAGGTCGGAGATCAGTACGAGGACGGTGTCCGCCGGGCGGGTGACGTGCCGCTGGCAGTGGGCGAGCGCCCGGCCGATGTCGGTGCCGCCGCCGAGCCGGGTGCCGAAGAGGACGTCCACCGGGTCGGCCAGCGCGTCGGTGAGGTCCACCACGGAGGTGTCGAAGGCGATCAGCCGGGTGTCGAGCGAACGGACCGACGCCAGTACCGCACCGAACACCGACGCGTACACCACCGACGGCGCCATCGACCCCGACTGGTCGACGCAGAGGATCACCTCCTTGCCGGTGGCGGCGGAGGCCCGGGCACGGCCGATCAGCCGTTCGGGGACGAGGGTGCGCCGTTCGGGGAGGTAGTGCGCGAGGTTGGCGGCGATCGTGCGGTTCCAGTCGATGTCCCGGGGGCGCGGGCGCCGGGTCCGGGCGCCCCGGTCGAGCGCGCCCCGGACGGCGGCCCGGGTGGGCGCGGCGAGCCGGGCCTCCAGGTCCGCGACGACCCGGCGGACGACCTCGCGGGCGGTCTCCCTGGTCCGCTCGGGCATCGCCCGGGCGAGCGACAGCAGGGTGCCCGCCAGGTGGACGTCGGCCTCCACCGCTTCCAGCAGCTCCGGCTCCAGCAGCAGCGCGGACAGCCCGAGGCGGTCGAGCGCGTCCCGCTGCATCACCCTCACCACCGGGGCGGGGAAGCAGGCCCGGACGTCGCCCAGCCAGCGGGCCACGGAGGGCGCGGAGGCGCCGAGCCCGCCGGTGCGGTCGCCGTCACCGCCGCCCCGGCCGTCGCCGCCGGGGGCGGCCGGATGGTCGTAGAGGGCGGCGAGGGCGCGGTCCATGGTGGCGTCCCGGCCGTCCAGCGGGGGTCCGTCCGGGTCGGCCGCCGCCCCGAGGACCAGCCGCCAGCGCCGGGCGCCCTCGTCGTTCCCCTCTTGGGCCTCAGCGTGGGCCTCCTCATGGGCTTCCGCGTGGGGAGGACCCTCGTCGGGCTCCGCGTAGGCCCCTTCGGGGGGTTCTGGAGTGGTCTCGGGGGCGGTCTCCAGGGCGGCTTCCGGGGCGGAGGAGTGGACGGCAACCGGGCCGGGCTCCGGGACAGTGGCTTCCGCAGCGGAGGAGTAGGCGGCAACCGGGCCGGTCTCCGGATCGGTGGCCTCCGGGGCTGCCTCCGGGGCTTCCGGGGCTGCTTCCGGAGCGGGGAACTGGGCGGCGGCCGATTCGGTGCCCCAGGCGATGGCTCCGCCGGGCTGTTCACCAGCCGCCGTCCGGTCGCCGGGCGGGGCCGGGGCGGTGTCGGCGTCGCCCTGGCCGGGGCGCGGTGCCGGGTCCGGGACGGAGCGCCCGGCGGCCTCGGCGGTACCAGCGGCCTCGGTCCTCTGGGCGGCCTCGGCGCTTCCAGCGGTCTTCTTGGCGGTCCCGGTGGCCCCAGCAGTCCCAGCGGGCCCGGTGGTCTCGGCGGTCTCGGCGGTCTCGGCGGTCATGCGGGAGCCTCCTCGGACGGCGGCACGGACGGTGCTGGCGGCACTGCGGGAACGGACGGCGCCGGGGGCGCGGCGGACGAGATGGTGGAGGGCGTGGCATCGGTCTGCACAGCACCGGACTGAGGGACAGCGGGCGCAGAGGTGCCGGGCGTCGCGCCCCCGGACGGTGCGGCACCGGACGGCGAGGTGCCGGACGGCGGGGTGCCGAGGAGCAGGGCCAGGACCGGGGCGACCGCGTCGGCGCGGGCCGGATCAGGGTCCGGTCCGAAACCGGCGGGGTCTCGCCGGGCGGCGGCGGGACGGCCCCGGGCCAGCTCCCCCAGGGTCCGGCGGACACCCGTCCCGTACCCGGAGAAGGTGCGGCGCAGCAACGGCAGCACGTCCGTGAACGCCTCGGCGGAGACCCCACGGAGCCAGGTGTCGACCAGTCCGCGGAGCCGGACGTCGTGGACGAGGAGCAGCCCGCCGGACTCCCCGCCGAGGAACCCGTCCAGCCAGGCGGCGGCCCGCCGGGGCGGGGTGCCCGGCGACAGGGCGAGCCCCATCAACCGGGCGGCGGCCGGGTCGTCCAGTTCCCCGTCGTCCAGCAGCAGGCGTACGGCCCGGCCCCGGACGACGCCGTGCACCGCCTCCCGGGCGGCGAGCACGTGCAGCACGGCGTACCAACGGGCCCGTGGACCGTCCTGATCGGCCGGGCCGTCCGGGCCAGTGACCTCTCCGGGACCACCGGCCCGGACCTCTCGGACGGGGCCAGCCGAACGGGTGGCACCGGCGGAGGCACCCCCACTGGCGGGGACGGCCGGACCGGCGGGAGCGGCCGGGCGGGCGGAGCCGACCTGACCAGCGGGGTCGGCCGGACCGATAGGGGCGGCCGGACCGACGGAGGCGCCCGCGCCGGTGGGGACGGCCGGACTGACCGGAACGGCGGAGGCAGCCGGACCCGCGCGGTCGACGGGACCGGCGGGGTCGACGGCACCGGCAGGGCCAGCCGGGGCACCCGTGAGCAGTCCGACGGCGCCGTGCACCGCGTCCAGCCGGTTCCGGGCCCGGACGGCGGCCTCGTCGTCCAGGGAGACGCACCCGGGCGGCAGCCCCACGAACACCCGCGCGGCGATCCCCTCCGCGACCTTCCGGAGCGGCTCGGTACCGGTGCCCCGGACGTCGCCGTACCGCACCGAGCGGGCCAGCGCGGGCAGCGCGTCGGCGAGGCGGCCGACGTCGGTGTCCAGGGCGGCGCGGTCGGTCAGGATCCGCGTCACCACCGGCAGCGCCTCCCCCAGCCGGGCCAGCAGACAGCGTTCCGCCAGGGCGGTGACCTCGGTGAGGTCCCGGGCCACCAGGGCGTCCGCCCGGGCCCGCGCGGTGGCCGCGTCCCGGACGGTGTTCCCCCAGACGCCCGCCTCGGCCACCCGTACGTCCAGCTCGGGCTCCCAGCGCAGCCGCCAGGTCTCCCGGAAGGTGCCGGTGCCCGTGGGGGCGGCGGACGGTTCGCCCCAGGGGACGCCGAGCAGCCGCAGCCGGTGCAGCAGCACGCTGCGGGCGGCGTCGGTCCCGCCGCGCAGATCGAGGTCCCGGACGCGTTCCCCGGGCTCGGCCGGGAGCCGCAGCCGTCGCTGGAGCCGGGTGAGGTCGCGGCGCAGCGGCACGGCGGGCGCCCCGTCGGGCACCTCGCCGAGGGCGTCCCCGACGACGAGCCGGTCCTCGACGAGGGCCAGCGGGACGTCCGAGCCGTCGCACATCACCGCGCGGACGGCGTCCCGGGTCTCGGGCAGCCCGGGCAGCGGACGGCCGCGCAGCGCGGCGAGCGCCCCGGCGAGCCGGACCGCCTCGATGACGTGCGCGGACGAGACGGGACGGCCCTCCTCGCGGAGCAGCCCGGCGACCCGGGTCAGCCAGCGCTCCACGGGCCGGTCGGGGCTGCGGAACAGGTGCCCGTACCAGCCGGGGGACTCGACGCCCGCGCCGTAGCCCGCGTCCAGGGCGAGTCTGCGGTGGCTCCAGGGGACCCAGGTCAGCTCGACCCTGGTCCGGGGCAGTCCGCGCGTCCGGGCCCGGTCGGCGGCGACGGGGACGCGGGCGCGCAGCGCGGGCACGTGCCAGGCACCGCACACCACGGCCACGCCGTCCCCGAACTCGCGCCGGGCGGCCCGCAGCCGCAGCCGCATGTGGGCCTCCCGGACCGCTTCCCAGCTCCCGGCGCCGCCGGTCTCCCCGGTGGGGCCGATCGCGTCGGGGCCCGTCTCCCGCAGGGCGGTCATCGCCTCGGCCAGCGCCTCGAACGGGGCGAAGGGGTCGTCGGCCTGGGCCCTTCCGTCCCCGGAGCCGTCACTGACCGGACCGGTCGCGCCCCGGTGCTCGACGACGTCCTCCCACCACCGCTCGGGGTCGTCGTGCCCCGCCGCGGCGGCCAGGGCGGCGAGCGGGTCGGAGCGGACGTCGGAGCGGACGGGGGCCACGGATCCCGTCCCGGGAACGGCGTCCACCGCTCCGGGTACGGCCTCCACCGGCCCGGGGACGGCCTCCACCGGCAGGTGCGCGGCGCCCACCGGCCCGGGGACGACGGACGCGTCGACGGAACCGGACGCCCCCGCCGACCCTGAGGCCCCGGACACCCCGGCCGCCCCGGACGGATCGGTCGCCCCGGACGAACCGGCCGGGGCATCGGGGGCGTCCGGGTCGGGGACGGGGACCCGGGCCAGCGCATGGGCGGCGGGGACGTCGATGAACCGCACCGGCACCCCGTGCCGCAGGGCCCAGCGCAGTGCGACCCACTCGGGGGAGAAGTCGGCCAGCGGCCAGAACGCGGTGGCCCCCGCGACGGCCGCGGCGACGGTCCCCGGGGTGTCCGGCACGTACGCGAGCAGCGCCACCGGGGGCCGCATCGCGGGGTCGGCGGCCAGCCCCACCAGCGGGTCGGCCTCCGGCGGGCCCTCGATGAGGACGGCGGACGGGGCCGCCGCGTCCAGCGCCGCCAGCACGGCCCGGGCCGAGCCGGGGCCGTGGTGGCGGACGCCGAGCAGCAGCGGCCCGGCCCGCTCCGGCGGCGGGGCGGCCGCCGTGGGGGCGTCCGGGCCGGTCATCCGTCCGCCTCGCGGCAGGCGCGGTAGAAGTCGTCCCAGCCCACCCGTTCCCGGACCACCGTCTCCACGTACTCCCGCCAGACCACCCGGTCGGCCGCCGGATCCCGGACGACGGCCCCGAGGACCCCGGCGGCGAGGTCGGCGGGGCGCAGGACGCCGTCCCCGAAGTGGGCGGCGAGGGCGAGGCCCTGGGTGACCACGGAGATCGCCTCGGCGGTGGAGAGCGTGGCGGTCGGGGACTTCACCCTGGTGCGGCCGTCGACGGTGACCCCGTCGCGCAGTTCGCGGAAGACGGTGACCACGCGCCGGATCTCGTGGAAGCCGTCGGGCGGGGTCGGCAGCCCGAGCGCCCGGCCGAGCTGCTCGACCCGGCGGGCGACGATCCCCACCTCGGCCTCGGCGCTCTCCGGCAGCGGCAGCACCACGGTGTTGAACCGGCGGCGCAGCGCGCTCGACAGCTCGTTCACCCCCCGGTCCCGGTCGTTGGCGGTGGCGATGAGGTTGAACCCGCGCACCGCCCGCACCTCCTCGCCGAGTTCCGGGACGGGCAGGGTCTTCTCGGACAGGATCGTGATGAGCGAGTCCTGCACGTCGGTGGGGACCCGGGTCAGCTCCTCGATCCGGACGATCCGGCCCCCGGTCATGGCGCGCAGCACCGGCGAGGGCACCAGGGCCTCCCGGCCGGGGCCGTGGGCCAGCAGCCGCGCGTAGTCCCAGCCGTAGCGGACGGCCTCCTCCGGGGTGCCCGCGGTGCCCTGCACCAGGAGCGTCGAGTCCCCGCTGACGGCCGCCGCCAGGTGCTCCGACACCCAGGTCTTGGCGGTGCCCGGCGGTCCGAGGAGCAGCAGCGCGCGATCGGTGGCGAGGGTGGTGACGGCGACCTCGACGATCCGGCGCGGCCCGACGTACTTCGGGGTGACGACGGTGCCGTCGGGGAGGGTGCCGCCGAGCAGATAGGTGGCGACGGCCCACGGGGAGAGCCGCCAGCTCCCGGGACGGGGGCGGTCGTCGTGGACGGCCAGCGCGGCGAGTTCGGCCGCGAAGGCGTCCTCGGCGTGCGGGCGGAGCACCGACGCGTCCGGATCTCCGGTTCCGGATCCGTCGGCTCCCCGCCCGTCGGCTCCCGTTCCGGTTCCGGGTTCGGCTCCGGGTCCGTCGGGGGGTCCTCCGGGACCGTCGGCGGACGTGCCCGGAGCGGCGGGTGACGGTGTGGGTGCGGGCACGGACATACGACGGGTCCCCCTCCGGACCGGCGGTTCCGATCCGTCCTCCACGGTGCACCACGCCACTGACAACGCCGTCCGGCTGCCCGCCCGGAACCGAAGGAACCGCAGGTCAGGGCGGATTGTCAGTGGTGTCCCCTACCTTCGGGGCATTCGGTGCGACGACCGGGGCGGAGGTGCGGGGGATGCGCGGACCACGGGGGACGGGAGCGGGGACGAGAGCGGGGACGGCCACGGCGGCGGGCACGGTGACGGGTGCGGAGGGGCCGCCCGCGTCCGGTCCGGCCGAGGGGGCGGACCGGGGCGGTCCCGGACCCGTCGATCCGGTGGCGGCGCGGCGCCGGGCCGAGCGGCGGGCCGCCCGGATCACGGCCGGGGCCGGGGAGTTGGAGCGGCGGATCGAGGACGTGCTGCGCGGCGGGCTGGCCACGGCCGGGCCGGAGGGCCGCGCGGTCTGGGAGGAGACGGCCGCGCGGATGGTGGACGCGCAGGCGCCCGGGCTCGCGGCGCGGGCCCGGGAGTTGGCGGCGCTGCCCGGCTCGGGTCCCGGGTGGCAGGCCAGGATGCTGGAGGAGTGCGCGCTGCTGCGGCTGCTGGCCCTCGGCTGGCTCCGCCGGGACGCGCTCCCCGAGGCCCTGGCGGCCACCGTGCGCGCCCGGGTCGGACTGCCGTCCGTACCGGAGGGGGAGCCGGTACCGGACCGCTGGCTGGTGCTGGCGCACCACGACCACCGGGACGACCGGCTGACGACCCGGCACGTCTGGGTGCACGGCGCGGCGTCCGGACGGACGGGCGTGGTGCTGTCGTACACGGCGCCGGGGCGGACGCCCGCCCCCGCGCCGCCGGTGGGCGGGGTGCTGACGGCGACGGCGGTGCCGCGTCCGGGGACGGCCCTGCCCCGGCTGGAGCTGGACACGACGGACACCGTCCCCCCGCCCCCGGGCGGGACGGCGCCGGGGGGACGCCGTCCGACGGGCGGCCGGGTGCCGGACGCCCTCGCGGCGTACGGGGCGGCGGTGGCGGCCGACCCCTGGGCGGAGGAGGTGGCGGTGACCGTCGCGGAGGTGGTGCCGGTCCTGGCGGCGGGGGCGGCGGGGGACGGGCGGCTGGTCGATCCGGCGACCCGTCAGGCACTGCCGCTCACCCCGGGGTTCCGGCGGGGCGGGGGCCTGTGGCGGCTGGTCTCCCTCGCGGGCGGCACCGCCGTGACCGTGTTCGGGGAAGTGGGGCACCGGGGGTTCCGCCCGCTCGCCGCCTGGCTGCCGGACGGCCCGGTGGTGCCCCTGACCTGACCACCGGCCCGACCAACCGACCAACCGGCCAGCCGACTGGCGACTGGCGACTGGCGACTGGCGACTGGCGACTGGCGACTGGCGACTGGCGACTGGCGACTGGCGACTGGCGACTGGCGACTGGCGACTGGCGACTGGCGACTGGGACAACCGACCTACGGAGCGGGGGACACGGGAGGTGGACCGCGTGGGCGACCGAGGAGAACGGGCCGACCGGGAACGGCGGCGCGGGGAGGACGAACGTGAGGAGTGGGACGCCCTGGTGGTGACCGCGCTGCTCGGTACCGCGCGGCGCGCCGACGCGGGACGGGAGCCGTCCGAGGTCCTGGACGCCGCCGCCGCGCACGTCCTGCGGCGGCGGGCGGGCCTCACCCCCGCCCGGGCGGAGCCACCGCCCCCGGCGGCCCCCCGGGACCCCCGCCCGCCGACCCCACCCCCGGCGGCGCACCGGCTGGCGGAACTGCTCGCCGACGCCCCCCGCGCGGGCACCCCGGGCCGCCGGGCGGGCGCGCCGGACCTGACGGAGCTGCTGCCCCAGTGGCTGGCCGCCGCCAACGCCCACGGCTACGCGCCCCCGCCGCAGCTGCTGCCCGATCTGCTGGACGCGGCCCGCTCCCGTACCGATCTGCGCCCCGCCGCCCTCGTCTACGCCGGGTCGCGCGCCCGTTGGCTGGCCCGGCTCAACCCCGACTGGCGGTTCGCCCTGCGAGCGGCGCCGGGCCGGGGGGCGCCGTCGCCCGCCCCCACGGACCCGGCTCGGACGGCCCGGCTCTGGCGGGAGGGGCTGTTCGCCGAACGGACCGCCCTGCTCGACTCGCTCCGGGCGCGGGACCCGGACGCCGCCCGCGTCCTGCTCGACGGCACCTGGTCGGCGGAGCGCGCGGAGGACCGGCTGATGTTCCTCGACGCGCTCCGCACCGGACTGGGCCCGGCCGACGAGCCGTTCCTGGAGCGGGCGCTCGGCGACCCGGGCCGCTCCGTCCGGGCGACGGCCGCCGACCTTCTGGCGGCGCTGCCCGGTTCGGCGCTCGCCGCCCGGATGGCGGAGCGGGCGGTGTCCTGTGTGGCGCCGGACCGGCTGAACGGCTCCGGCACCGTCGTGGTGGAGCCCCCGTACGCGTGCGACCCGGCGATGGAACGGGACGGGGTCCTCGCCCGGCCTCCGGCCGGGCGGGGCGAGCGGTCCTGGTGGCTGGGCCAGTTGGTGGCGGCGGCCCCGCTCGCCGTCTGGCCCGGGCGGCTGGGCGTCCCGGACGCCCGGGCGGTGCTCGCGCTGCCGGTGGCCGACGACTGGCGGGAGGATCTGCACGCCGCGTGGTGCCGGGCGGCGGTGCGCCAACGGGACGGGGAGTGGGCCCGGGCCCTGCTCGGCGCGCCCGCCGCCCCGGGCGCGGGCGGGCCCGGGGCGGTGTCGCTGGCGGAGCGGGCGAAGCTGCTGGCCGTCCTGCCCGACGGCGAACGGGCCGACTGGGTGGCCGGGTTCATCGCGGCGCACGGACTGTCGGAGGCGTTCCAGCTCCTCGGCGGCTGCGCGGTGCCCTGGTCGCGCCCGCTGGGCCGGGCGGTGGTGGACGCGCTGAACATCGCCCGGGACGCGGGCGGTTACCCGTGGAGCTTCAGCGGGGTGATGGGCCTCGCGGAACGCTGTCTCGACCCGGACGAGGGGGAACGCCTCGCGGAGCTGACGGGACTGACGGCGACCCCCGACGAACCGGAGGACGCGGCGCCCGGCGCGGGGGGCTACTGGGCGGAGTCCTTCCAACGGCTCGCCGGAACGCTGCGGCTGCGCGCGGTGATGCTGTCCGAACTGGCCCCCGGACCGCCGGCCACCGCGCCCCGCCCCCCGGTCCGCCCGCCCCGCCCACCGGCCCCGTGAACCGTCCGCCCGTCCGCCCGTCCCGGCGGAACGCCCCCGGAGCGTCCGGGCCGGGGACGGGACGGCGACGCCACCCGACGGGCGTGGCCCCGGGCCCGCCGTCACGCCCCGCTGGACTCGCGGACGTTGGCCCGTACCCAGTCCACGATGGACGTGGTGGTGGCACCGGGGGTGAAGATCGCGGCGACGCCGAGTTCCCGCAGCGGCGGGATGTCGGCCTCGGGGATGATGCCGCCGCCGAAGACCTTGATGTCCTCCGCGTCGCGTTCCCTCAACAACTCGATGACCCGGGCGAAGAGGGTGTTGTGGGCGCCCGAGAGGATGGACATCCCGATCGCGTCCGCGTCCTCCTGGATCGCCGTGTCCACGATCTGTTCCGGGGTCTGGTGCAGCCCGGTGTAGATGACCTCCATACCGGCGTCCCGCAGCGCCCGTGCGATGACCTTCGCCCCCCGGTCATGGCCGTCGAGCCCCGGCTTGGCGACGACCACGCGGATCGGACCGGCTGTCACACCCATCACTGCCTCCCAGTACGTACGAGAACGAACCCGCCCGAGGGGCATGTACCCACGGTCACCCGCCGTGCGCCCGCCGTGTCCCGGTGTGCCGGGGTGTCCGCCGGAGACGGCCGGTGTCCCCCGGTCCCACGACCCCACGGACCCGGTCAGTGAACGAACGTTATCCCGGTGCCCGGTACGGCCGTCAGTTTCGTGACGTCGACCGAGGGGGAAATCACACGGTGGGACACGTTCACCGCGTCCGCCGTCGTGGCGCCCGTCCGGGCCCGCCGGGGCGACGGGCGCGCGGGAGCCACGGCGCACCGCCGTCCCGCCGGTCCCGCCTCGCCGCCGCGAGCCGTACGGGCCCGTCGGGCGCCGGGGCCGGGCCGTGGACGGCGACCGGCGCGGCCGGACGTTCCGCGCGGATCGCGGACCGGACGGCGGCGGACGGTACGGAAGCCGGGTTCCCCGAGGGCGCGCCCGGGACCGGAGCCGTTCCCGGACCGCCGACGGGAGGTCGGCCGATGAAGGTCACCCGGTTCGGACTCCCGGCATCCCTGCCACCCCTGACGCCCCTGGCACCCCTGTCGTTCCTCTCGTTCCTGCCTTCCCTGTCCCCCCTGTCCCCCCTGCCGCCGCTGGCGCGGAAGCTGCCGTTCCTCCCCGTGTCGCTGTCCCTGCTGCGGCTGCCGTTCCTCCCCGTGTCGCTGTCCCTGCTGCGGCTGCCGTTCCCCGCGCCCTCCCCGGGTGACGCGCCCGGCCCGGGCCCGGCGGCGCTGGTCAAGGCCACCGCGCTGGAGGCCGCCGTCCTCGGCGGACATCTGCTGCTCTACCCCTCGGGCATCGTCCGCGAGCACCACGACCCCGGCCCCGGCGGCCCGTCCGATCCCGGTCCGCCCGTGCTCCTGCTGCACGGCTTCGTGGACAACCGTTCCGTGTTCGTCCTGCTGCGCCGGGTGCTCGGCCAGGGCGGTCGGCGGGTCGAGGCGCTCAACCACTCCCCGCTGACCCGGGACATCCGGACCGCCGCCGAGGACCTGGGCCGGGCCGTCGAGGACCTGTGCGCGCGGACCGGACGGGACGAGGTCGACCTGGTCGGGCACAGCCTCGGCGGGCTGATCGCCCGCTACTACGTCCAGCGGCTCGGCGGGGACGTCCGGGTCCGGGTCCTGGTGACCCTGGGGACACCGCACTCGGGCACCCGGGCCGTACCGCTGATGGACGTGCACCCGGTGGTGCGGCAGATGCGGCCGGACTCGCCCGTGATCGCGGAGCTGGCCCTTCCGGCGCCCGGCTGCCGCACCCGGTTCGTGAGCTTCTGGAGCGATCTGGACCAGGTGATGGACCCGTTGGAGACGGCCCGCGTGGACCATCCCGACCTCCTCGCCCGCGAGGTGCGGGTCACCGGGATCGGCCATCTCGCCCTACCGGTGCACCCGTTGGTGACGGCGGGCGTCCGGAACGCCCTGGCCGCCGACCGACCGGATCCCCGGTCCGGCGAGCCCCCGGAGGGGCGCCCGGACGAACGCCCGGAACGGCGCCCCGCCCCGGAGGCCGGCACCCGGACGGCCAACCGGGTGAATGACCCGACGGACGACCGGGCGGACGGTCAGACGGACGGCCGGGCGGACGGCCGGGCGGACGGCCGGGCGGACGGCCGGGCGATCCCTCTGAGGAGCGCCCGGACGGGCATCCGCACGGGCGCCCGCACCGGGACGACACGACCGAGCACCCCCGGAAGTGTTACCGACGTCACATCCGATCCTCGCAACCGTGGCACCGACGGCCCCGCCGCCGCCTGACCCACCCACCGCCCCGCGCGCCCCGGAGCCCGCCCGGAGTCACCCCGGGCCGTCCGGACGCCTCCGCGCGGGTGCGATCCCGAACCGGCACCCGCTCCCCCTCCAAGGCCGTCGACACCCCTCCCGACCAGCCACCGCACCACCCCCCGCCACACCCCAAGCGCCCCTCACGCACCTCCCGCCCCCGTGTCGCGCATCCACACGCCCCCCTGTTCCCCTCCCCGGAAGCGCGGCGGCTCCCCGTGGGCACCCCTTTTCCAGTAAATCGAACGCCTTTCGAACGCAAGACCAAGGCTTTTTCGAGGCGTCGTCAAAAGGCGGCTGAATGCCCGTTTCACGACAACGGGAAACCCGGCGAAGATTGTCGGGGCCGCATACCGCCGGGTACAGTCGCCGCACTGTTCCGCCCCTCACTGGGCCCCCTTCCGTCAGCGGTTCCGCCGCCAGGTCCCAGCCCAGCTCAGCTCCTGTTTCCGAGCGAAAGAGAAGTTGGTGAACGACCGTCACCCGGCGGGGACCGCGACTCCCCCGGCAGTACCCCAGGAAGCGGCTCCGGCATTCGGGGCGTACGACCAGGGCGCGCAGCACGACGGTTACGGGGGGTACGACGGTTACGGCACCGGCTCCTACGCCACCACCACCGACTACGCGACGGACCCCCTCTTCGGGGACCTGACCGCGTCCACCGGAAGCACGGGCTACGACACGGGCTCCTACGACACCGGGTCCTACGACATCGGAGCCGCCGGGGCCACCGGGGCCTACGGCACCGGGACCACGGGGTCCTACGACACCGGCGGTTACGACACCGGGTCCTACGACACGGGCCAGTGGAACGGATCGACGACGACCTGGGCCCCGACCGGCGGCGACGGCGACACCGGGACCCACACGTCCCTGGACTACGCCGCGTACGCCGCGCAGCAGCCCTACGGCTCCGGAGACACCGGCTCGTACACCACCACCGGCACCTGGGACGTTCCGGCGTATCCCGGCACGCCGCTCCCCGACGCCGGGGACACCGGGCAGTGGGAGACCCAGCAGTTCGCGGGCGACACCTACGACACCCGGACCTTCGACCCCCAGGACTTCGCCGTCGGTCCCGTCTCCGACGCCGACACCGGCGCGTTCGACGCCACCGCCTGGAACACCGACGGCGCCTCCGCCCCGTACGACGCGCCCTACGGGGAGCCGTCCCCCTACGAGGAACCCGTCGAGCGGTCCGCGCCGGTCACCTTCGACCAGCAGGAGACCATCTGCGCGGGGATCGACACCTACGCGCTCCTCGCCGAGGCGGACGCGACGACCGTCCTGCCGGAACTACCGGAACTGACGGATCCGACGGGATCGGTGGAACCGGCGGGAGACCCGTCGGCCCCCGGTGGCCCGGGTGGACCGCCCCCCGCGAACGGGGCGGACGGCGTCCGGCTGGACATCGAGCCCGTGGTGCTGTCGCGCCGCGCGCCCGCCCCCGGTGGCCGTGGCCGCGCCCGCCGCCGCACCCCCGCCAAGCGTTCCGCGCTGCTGACCGTCGCGGTGCCCTCGGCCTGTGTGATGGGCGTGGCCGGGATCGCCGCCGGAGCCGTGACCATGACCGGCGACGCCGACGGCAAGGACGAGACCAAGACGACCGCCGCGCCGGAGGTCACCCCGGTCAAGCCGTCCGTCGCGAACAGCAAGCTCGACACCCAGATCGCGGGGCTCTCCGCCGACGCGGGCGACTTCGCGGACCGGGCCAGCCGGACCCAGGAGCGCATCGACCTGAAGGCCCGGCAGGAGGCCGACCGCAAGCGGGCCGCCGCCGCGGCCGAGCGCAAGGAGCGGCTGCGGCCCAAGTTCGCGCTGCCGGTGAAGCGCAACGGGCTCAGCGCCTACTACGGCCAGGCGGGCATCAACTGGATGTCCCTGCACACCGGCATCGACTTCCCGGTCGGCTACGGCACCCCGGTGATGGCCGCGACCGACGGGACCGTGCGGACGCAGATCAACTCCGCGTACGGGAACATGGTCATCGTGACCGCCAAGGACGGCACCGAGACCTGGTACTGCCATCTGTCGCGGTACACCGTCATGAGCGGTCCGGTGAAGGCGGGCGACGTCATCGCCTACTCCGGCGACTCCGGCAACTCGACCGGACCGCACCTGCACTTCGAGGTCCGTCCCGGCGGCGGCTCCCCGGTGGACCCGCTGTCCTGGTTCCGCAGTCACGGTCTGGACCCGACCTGATCCCGGCGCCCCACCACGTGGTCGGGGGGACGGTCCCGTGGTCCGGGGCCGTCCCCCCGGTCGTTCCTCCCCCGCGCTGACACGCGGCCCCGGCCCGTCGGCCGGGCCCGCCCTCAGCGGCGCACCACGCCGGGTACGCGTCGGAAGCCGTCCCCCGTCAGCACGTCACGACGTCACGCGTCCCGACGTCAGCACGTCATGCGTCCTGACGTCAGCACGCATGACGTCAGCACGTCAGAGCTTCTCGACGGGGGCGTAGCGCAGCAGCAACCGCTTCGGCTTGGTGTCGCCGAAGTCGATCGTGGCCTCGGCGTTGGCGCCGGAACCCTTCACCCCGACGACGGTGCCCAGACCGAACTGGTCGTGGGTGACCCGGTCCCCGGGGGCCAGCGCGACCACCGGCTTCTCCCCGGCCCGGCGGGTCGCGAACCCGGAGGCGCCGGACGCGGCGGTCCGCGAGCGGGTGGACGACAGCGATCCGCCGGTGCCCCTCGTCGCGGCGAGCGGGGAGGAGGCGGAGGGCGTGGGCGCGCCCGTCCGCTTCCAGCGCAGATGGGTCTCCGGGATCTCCTCCAGGAACCGCGAGGGCGGGTTGTAGGAGGGCTGGCCCCAGGCGCTGCGCAGGGTGGAGCGGGTCAGATAGAGCCGCTCCCGCGCACGGGTGATGCCCACGTACGCGAGCCGCCGTTCCTCCTCCAGCTCCTTGGTCTGGCCGAGGGCGCGCATGTGCGGGAAGACGCCGTCCTCCATGCCGGTGAGGAACACCACCGGGAACTCCAGGCCCTTGGCGGTGTGCAGGGTCATCAGGGTGATGACGCCGGAGCCGTCCTCCTCGTCGGGGATCTGGTCGGAGTCCGCGACGAGGGCGACCCGCTCCAGGAACTCCGCCAGAGTGCCGCCTGGAGCGGTCTCGCCCCCGGTCTCCCCGACCGCGTCGGCATCGGCATCGGCATCGGCGGCACCGTCCGCCGTCCCGGCGGCGGCGGAACCCGCGTCCGGCGCACCGGTGCCGGTGTCCGCCGCACCCCGCTCCTGTTCGAACTCCAGGGCGACCGCCGCGAGTTCCTGGAGGTTCTCGATGCGGGTCTCGTCCTGGGGGTCGGTCGAGGACTGGAGTTCGGCGAGGTAGCCGGTGCGCTCCAGGACGGCCTCCAGCACCGTGGCGGGGCCCGCGCCGGACTCCACCACCGTTCGCAGCTCCTCCATCAGCACGTTGAACCGCTTGACGGCGTTGGTGGAGCGGGCGGCCATGCCGTACGCCTCGTCCACCCGGCGCAGGGCCTGGGCGAAGCCGATCCGTTCGCGCTGCGCGAGCGCGTCGATCATCGCCTCGGCCCGGTCCCCGATGCCCCGCTTGGGGACGTTGAGGATGCGGCGCAGTGGGACGGAGTCCTCCGGGTTGGCGAGCACCCGCAGATACGCGAGGACGTCCCGGACCTCCTTGCGCTCGTAGAAGCGGACGCCGCCGACCACCTTGTACGGGAGGCCGACCCGGATGAAGACCTCTTCGAAGACCCGGGACTGGGCGTTGGTGCGGTAGAAGACGGCGACGTCGCCCGCCTTCGCGTCGCCCGCGTCGGTGAGCCGGTCGATCTCGTCCGCGACGAACTGCGCCTCGTCGTGCTCGGTGTCGGCGACGTAGCCGGTGATCTGCGCGCCCGCGCCCGCGTTGGTCCAGAGGTTCTTGGGACGGCGGCTCTCGTTGCGCTCGATGACGGCGTTGGCGGCGCTGAGGATGGTCTGGGTGGAGCGGTAGTTCTGCTCCAGCAGGATGGTCGTCGCGTCCGGGTAGTCCTCCTCGAACTGGAGGATGTTGCGGATGGTGGCGCCCCGGAAGGCGTAGATCGACTGGTCGGCGTCGCCGACCACGCACAGCTCGGCGGGCGGCAGGTCGTCCGCGCGCGGCGGCTCGTCCTCGGCGCGGGCGCCCCCGGCCGGGCCGACCAGCTCGCGGACGAGCGCGTACTGGGCGTGGTTGGTGTCCTGGTACTCGTCGACGAGGACGTGCCGGAAGCGGCGGCGGTAGTGCTCGGCGACGTCCGGGAAGGCGCGCAGCAGATTGACCGTCGTCATGATCAGGTCGTCGAAGTCCAGGGCGTTGGCCTCGCGCAGCCGGGCCTGGTACATCGCGTACGCCTGGGCCAGGGTCCGTTCGAAGCCGCCCCCGGAGTCCGCCCCGGTCTGGGCGGCGAAGTCCTCCTCGTCGATCAGCTCGTTCTTGAGCTGGGAGACCTTGGCGCTGAACGACTTCGGCGGGTACCGCTTGGGGTCCAGATCCAGGTCCCGGCAGACCAGGGCCATCAGCCGCTTGGAGTCGGCGGCGTCGTAGATGGAGAACGAGGAGGTGAAGCCGAGCCGCTTGGACTCCCGGCGCAGGATGCGCACGCACGCGCTGTGGAAGGTCATGACCCACATCGCGGCGGCCCGGGGGCCCACCAGGCGCTCGACGCGCTCCTTCATCTCGCCCGCGGCCTTGTTGGTGAAGGTGATCGCGAGGATCTCACCGGGGTGGGCGCCGCGCGCGGCGAGGAGGTGCGCGATGCGGTGGGTGAGCACCCGGGTCTTGCCGGAGCCCGCCCCCGCGACGATGAGCAGCGGGGACCCGGCGTGCGTGACGGCGGCGGCCTGCTGGTCGTTCAGCCCCTCCAGGAGGGAGGCCGGGTCGATCACGGGACGCGCGGCACCGTCGCGGTAGTGCGCGTCCCTCGGCGGCGGCCCGTCGAACCGGCCGCCGAACAGGTCGTCCGGGATCTCCTCCGGGCCCTGGTCCTCGGGCGGCGGGGGCTGCTCGTCCGGCGCGGGACGCGGGTGCTGGAATCCCGCCAGGAAGCTGTCGTCGAAAAGGCTGCTGCTCATCGCCTCCCGAGTCTAGGCGGACCCACCGACAGTCCCGGACCGGTCCGGGGAGCCCGTCCCGGCGGCGGGGCCGGCCTGCCCCGCCGGGAGGGGCTCAGGTCCACAGGACGGCGATGAAGACGTTCGTCATGGTGAGCCCGCCGACCAGGGCGAACAGTCCCTTGTCGACGCTCTCCTCGTCGCGCTTCACGTACACGAGGCCGAGAATCACCACGAGCAGCGCCAGCTTCACGCCGATCTTGATGTTGTTCACGGTGTTGCCGTCGGCCTGGTTGAGGCCGACGAGGGCGACGCCGGTGACGAGCATGGTGAGCGCGCCGTGGAGCATCGCGGTGGTGTAGCGGGCGCGGCCTTCGCCCATCGCCGTCATCTGGGTGAGGAACCCGCCCAGCAGGGAGGCGATGCCGATGATGTGGAGGCCGACGATCAGATGGATGAGTACGTCCATGGGGCGGACTCTAACCATGCCGCCGGGCCCGCCCGAGGCCAGGTGACCCTTAGCGGACCTGCGGTTTTCCCGGGCGGGCCCCCTCATTCCGCCGTTCCCTCCGATCCGGACGGATCCCCTGCGGGAGCGGACGCGATCCCGTTCCGGACACGGACGGTGGCCGCACGCCTACCACGTGTCCCGGTCACCGCCGACCCCTTCCGCCCCATCGGTCACACCCGCGCCGAAACCAGCTGGTCACCGCCTCGAACGGTCATGTCCGGTCGGCCGTCGCGGCACCCCCGGACACCTACGGACAATCAGTGACGTCACCGTCACTCCACACCGTCTCCGCCCTTACCGTCCTTTCCCAGCCCCCGCCGGACCGACCGGCGCCCCCTCGGCCGGTGCCGAGGGCCGGGGCCGAGGAGAGGAGCGCGCCCCGTGGCACCGCACCGCAGGAAGCCGAGGAGCCGTCGCCCGTCGTACGGCGGCGCGCTGCGCCGGGCCGTGACCCTCGCGCTCGCCGGGGCCGCGGCGGCGGGCGCCGCCACCGCCGCCGGGACGCTCGGCGGCACCGCCCGTGCCGACCCCGCCGCCCCCGGACCCGGCGCCCGGTCCGCCGAGGGACGCCCGGAGGGTGCCGGGGACGCGGGGGCCGCCACTGGGGCGCGGGACGGGGACGGGGACGGACCTTGGGCCGCCGACGGGAACGGGGCCACGGGCGGAGTCCCGGACGGGGACGGCGGCGGGGGCCGCGACGGCGACGGGCCCACGGGCGGGACCATCGGAAACGCCGAGGCCAACGGGAACGCCGAGGCCAACGGGGCCAGCAGGGCCACCGGGAACACCGGGAGCACCGGGAGCACCGGGAGCACCGGGAGCAACAGGACCGGCGGGGCCGCCAGGAACGCCGGGGCCGACGCGACCGCCGGGGCGGGTGCGAGCGACCCGGCCGCCGGGAGCGCGCGGGCCCGGGTGGACCGGCTCTACCGGGAGGCCGAGGCGGCCACCGAGCGGTACAACGGGGCGCGAGAACGGGCCCGGTCGGCGGGGGACGCGTTCGCCCGTCTCCAGGACGAGGCCGCGCGCCGTACGGACCGGCTGAACGCGGCCCGCCGGGCGCTCGGCGCGTTCGCCACCGCCCAGTACCGCGCGGGCGGGATCGACCCGGGCGTCCGGCTCGCGCTCTCCGCCGACCCGGACGACTACCTGGCGGACAGCGCCGTCGCGGACCGGGCGGGACGGCGCCAGGCCCAGGCGGTGGAGGCGGTGCGACGGGACGCGGCCGAACTGGCGCGGCTGCGCGGGCACGCCCGGCACGCCCAGGACCGGCTGCTGCGACGACGGGCCGAACTGCGCCGTCACAAGCGGGAGGTGACGGAGAAGCTGGGCGCGGCCGAGCGGGTGCTGTCCCGGCTCACCACGGCGGACCGGGCACGGCTCGCGGCGGCGGCCTCCGCCGCCCCGGCGGCGCCCGCCCCGGTTCCGGTCCCCGACGGCACCGCCTCCCCCCGGGTCCGCGCGGCGCTCGCCTTCGCCCGGGCGGCGCTCGGCAGCCCGTACGTCTGGGGGGCCACCGGGCCCCGCGCCTTCGACTGCTCGGGCCTCACCCAGGCCGCGTACCGGGCGGCGGGCGTCTCGCTGCCGCGCACCACGTACGCGCAGATCGACGCCGGACGCCGGGTGGGCCGCGAGGAACTGCGCCCCGGGGACCTGGTGTTCTTCTACCCCGGCGTCACCCATGTGGGGATGTACGTCGGGGACGGCCGGATGATCCACGCGCCCCGGCCGGGCTCCACGGTCCGGGTGGCCCCCCTGGACGAGATGCCCTTCGCGGGGGCGACCCGGATCGTCTGAGGTCCCCGGACGGACGGGACCGCACCGGGCGGGGCCGGGGTTCCCGAACGGACCGGGTCCGAACGGACCGGGGTTCCCGAACGGACCGGGTCCTCCCTGACGGCCGGGTGCCGGAAGGGCTGCCGGACGCCGGGCGGGCTACCGGTGCCGGACCCACACGTTCGGCTCCACCAGTTCGCCCCGGTCGGCCGGACGGTCGACGACGAGCGGGGCGAGGGCCCCGGGAACCACGTAGCTCCCGGAGGCCGGGAGGGCGAACCCGGCCCACTCCTCCCAGTCGGCGACCGAGCCGGTCATCGTCATCGAGCGCTCGGCCGCGCACAGCGTCCGGGCGCCCATCCGGTGGTGCGTCCTCAGCCACGGGTCCAGCGGGGTGCCGTCGGCCCGGGTCCAGCGCATGAACTCGGTCATCGGGGTCAGCGGGTAGCGGCTCTTCGTCGTCGGCCGCACCGGGGCGATCACCCGTTCCAGCCCCGCCCGTTCCCCGGCCTCGACGAGCCGTCCGAGCACTTCGGGCGCGAGCCCCCGGCCCCGCAGGTCGCCACGGACCTGGGCCGCCGCGATGACCAGGGTGTCGGCCCGGCCGCCCGCCTCGTGGAGTTCCACCGCCCGGGCCAGCGAGCCGTGGTAGCCGTCGGGCAGATCGGCGAGTGAGCCGTCCCAGCGCACGGGGACGCCCCACCCTCCGGCGACGATCCCGTCCTCGTCGTCGACCAGGAGGAGGTTCAGCTCCCCGAACCACCGCCGGACCCGGTCCGTCCACCGGTCGGCGACGGGGTCGTGGAGGACGAACCCGGGCCAGCCCTCGCGGAAGACCTCCTCCGCCCGCTCACGCAGATCGGGCCGGTCGTCGAAGAGATGGGTCCGTGGCTCCACAGCGGCGGAGCCTACGCCGCGCCGGGTACCGGACGCCCGGGGTTTTCGGCGCCCGCCGCATCCGGGTCCGGGGACCGGCCGGACCGGCCGTCCGCCGCCTCGGGGTCCGGGCCCGTCGCCGGGGCGGCCGGTCAGACCGGCCGTCGGGCGGTGGCCCAGCGGGTCAGTCCGTGGGCGGTTGGAGAGCTGGAGCTCGCGCGGGCGAGCCAGGGGCGTGAGAACACCGCGTCGCCCTCCTGGACCCGGAACACCGAGCCTCCGCGCGGCGCTCGCCTTCGCCCGGGCGGCGCTCGGCGGCCCGTACGTCGGGGGGTGAGGTCACCCGGCCACGGGGGTCACCGCCAACGGCCCGCGCCCTGAGGCCGGTCGGTCACCGCACGCGCACCCCGGCGGCCGGGCCCGCGAGCAGGGGTCCGAGCCGGACGACCTCGATGTCTATCTGGCCGTGGCCGTCCTCCCAGGCGGCGAGGGTCTCGCAGCCCGCCTCCTCCAGGCCCGACGCCCACAGCTCCGCCTCGGTCAGGGGCATCAGCCCCGTGTCCCCGTCGGTGCAGAAGTGCTTGAGGTGGTCACGGATCCCCGGGTGGTCCATCGCGGCCAGCCGCTCCTCCCACTCCTCGTCGGGATCGGCCGAGGACTCCATCAGGTCCTCGGGCCGGTGACCGGTGTCGAGGGCGGCCTTCAACGCGCCGAGGAGGGTTCCGTCGGAGACCAGACGGGGGAAGAAGACCGTCCAGGCGCCCCGGAAGGCGGGGTCGGCGAGGTCGACGCCGTACCGCTCCACCAGCGGGGCGAGGTCGGCGCCCAGGACCAGCTCCCCGGTGAGGCGGGCGGCGGCGACGGCGGCGGAGAAGTCCGCCGGGAGGGCCGATCCCGCGTCCCCGGCGGGGAACTCGAAGACCGAACCACTCGCGTCGAAGACCGGCGTCCGGACGGAGTCGTCGAACAGGGAGCAGTTCCAGACGACCGGCTCGGCACCGCTCAGGGCGGCGGGACGCACCCAGGCGGGGTCCCGTTCGAACTCGCTCTCGTGCATCAGGTTGCCGTGGGCGGAGGCGGCGTACACCGCGTCCGGGTCGTACGCGCTCAGCGGGCGGCCGAGCAGGACGGCGAAGGCGTCGGCGAGCCGTCGGTCCCAGTCGCCGTCCGGGGACGGCGGGGTGTCGGCGGGGGCGGAGGGTCCGTGCGTCATGGCGGCACCGTAGTGGCACCCTCTGACAAGACGGGCCGGGGACGACCGGGAACGGGGACCGGTCGGCCGCCGCGTCCGGGGGCCGGGCCCGGCCGGACCGGACGGACGCCACCGCACCGCCGCCGGTTCCGGGCCCGGTGCCGTCGCCGGGGCGGCCGGTCAGACCAGCCGTCGGGCGGTGGCCCAGCGGGTCAGTTCGTGGCGGTTGGAGAGCTGGAGCTTGCGCAGCACCGCCGAGACGTGGGACTCGACCGTCTTGACGGAGATGAACAGCTGCTTGGCGATCTCCTTGTAGGCGTAGCCACGGGCGATCAGCCGCAGCACCTCCCGCTCCCGCTGGGTCAGCCGGTCGAGGTCCTCGTCGACCGGGGGCGCGTCGGTGGAGGCGAAGGCGTCGAGCACGAACCCGGCGAGCCGGGGGGAGAACACCGCGTCGCCCTCCTGGACCCGGAACACCGAGTCGATGAGGTCGGTACCGGTGATCGTCTTGGTGACGTAGCCCCGGGCGCCGCCCCGGATGACGCCGATGACGTCGTCCGCCGCGTCCGACACCGACAGCGCGAGGAACCGCACCGGGGCCTCGGGGTCGGCCATCAGCGGGGCACAGCGGCGCAGCACCTCGACCCCGCCGCCGCCGGGCAGATGGACGTCGAGCAGGACCACCTCGGGGCGGGTCGCCGTGATCACGGTGACCGCCTGGTCCACGTCGGCGGCCTCCCCGACGACCTCGACGCCGGTCGTCTCGGTCCGGCCGATCTCGGCCTGCACCCCGGTGCGGAACATCCGGTGGTCGTCCACGAGCACCACCCGGACCCGGCGCCCGGGGCCGTCGCCGGAGGCGCCGGAGCCCCCAGTGCCGTCGGTGCCGTCGGTGCCGGACGGGCGGTACCGGCCGTCCGCGGACCCCGCCGCCGCCCGCTCGTTCGCTCCGGTCGCCTCGCTCATGACGTCCTCTCCGCCCTCTCCATCGTCAGTTCGACCTCCGTGCCCCCGCCGGGCACGGCGCGCAGCCGCGCGGTGCCGCCGTGGCGGTCCATCCGGCCGATGATCGATTCTCGTACGCCCATCCGGTCGCCGGGTACCGCGTCGAGGTCGAAGCCCGGTCCGCGGTCGCGGACCGACACGAAGACGCTGTCCGCCTCGACTTCCGCGTACACCTGGACCGCCCCGCCCTCGCCACCGTACTTGGCGGCGTTCACCATCGCCTCCCTCGCGGCCTGGGTCTGCGCGGTGAGCCGGTCGTCGAGCGGGCAGTCGCCGACGACCACGACCTCGATGGGGACGCCGTGCTTGTCCTCGACCTCGGCGGCGTGGCGGCGGACCGCGTCGGCGAGGCTGCCCGGTCCCTCGTCCTCCTCCGCGTCCCGCCCGGTGCCCTCCGGCTTGTAGAGCCAGGCCCGCAGCTCCCGTTCCTGGGCGCGGGCGAGCCTGCGGACCTCCCCGGCGTTCTCGGCGTTGCGCTGGATCAGGGTCAGGGTGTGCAGCACCGAGTCGTGGACGTGCGCGGCGACCTCGGCGCGTTCCTGGGCCCGGATGCGCATGGTGCGCTCCTCGGACAGGTCCTGCGTCATGCGGACCAGGTAGGGCCCGGCGAGCAGGGCGATGCCGACCAGGACGGCCAGCGACGCCTGGAGGATCGACCCGAGGTGGGCGGCGGACCCCTGGAGGACGAAGATGCCGGTGACCCCGGTGCCGACGAGGAGGACCCCGGCGGCGGACCGGGCGAGCGCGATGTTGCGGCCGCGGCGGGACGCCTCCGCCCAGCGGGCCCGCTGGGCGTTGTCGGCCTGCCGCCAGACCAGGGCCACGCCCGCGCCGACCAGCAGGGTGGGCCACAGGTACGCCTGGGCGGTGGTGCTGAGGTCGATGCTGCTGGCGAACATGACCGCCACCAGCACCAGGACCAGCAGCGCCAGGAGCTGTCCCCGGTCCGGCTTGCGGGCGACCAGCCGCCGCCGTCCGTCGGCGGAGACCTCGGCGATCAGCGGCGGGGGCCGCTCGGCGTCGATGCCGCCGACCCCGAGCGGGACGAAGAACCAGAACGCGGCGTAGAGCAGCGTTCCGAGGCCGTCGGCGGTCACCAGCCCCACGAAGACCAGGCGGACCCAGACCACGGGCAGCCCGAGGTGTCCGGCGAGCCCCCGGGCCACGCCGCCGAGCCAGCGGCCGTCGCCGCTGCGGTACAGCTTGCGCGGCGGGCGGGGTTCGTCGACGGTCACCGTCACGGCTTCGGGCATGCCCCGATCGTCACACGTCCGCCGGGGGACGGGCATCAGGGTCGGACCCTAAGACGCCCCTGACCGCGCCGCCGCCCCGCCACGGAGTTCCCCGCCGGGACCGGCGCCCGCCGTCCCGGAGGCCCCGACCGGTGGATCTCAGGGTCCGACCAGGGTCGCCACCGGTCCCGTCGCGCGTCCGCGCCCGTCACCATGGACCCATGACCGAGCAGCAGGACGCCCCCCGCGCCCCCGGCCGGGGTCCGGCGGTCGACGCACCGCACCCGCCGGACGGGCCGGGCACCCCGGGGACCCCCCACGGCGCGGACGGAACGGACACCGCTCCGTCCGGCCCGCCCGCCCGCTTCCGGCGCGACCGGACGCACAAGGTGCTCGGCGGGGTCTGCGCGGGACTCGGGCGGCACTGCGACATGGACCCGCTGATCTTCCGGATCGTGCTGGCGGTGCTGAGCGTCGCGGGCGGGCTGGGGCTGGTCTTCTACGGCTTCGTCTGGCTGTTCGTGCCCTTCGACGGGGACGACGAGAACGAGGCGCGCCGGATGCTGACGGGCCGGGTGGACGGCCCGGCGCTCGCGGGGATCGTCTTCGCGCTGGTCGGCTGCGGGGTGTTCCTGTCGATGCTGCGCAACGTCAGTCTGCTGACCTCCGGCGCCACCCTCGCCCTGCTGCTGGCCGGCGCCGGGTACTGGTCGCGGCACCGGGGGGACGCCGAGGACCCGGACCCGCTGGCCGCCCAGGCCGTCGCCGACGCCCCGCCGGAGACCACCGCCCCGCCCGCCCCCGAGTCGGGCTCCTGGTGGCGGGACCCGCTGGTCAAGGACGGTTCGCCGGGCAGCGGTACGGGGTACCTGTGGGCGCCCGAGGACCTGGTGTACGGGACGACCCGGGGCAAGGGCCGTCCGGGACGGGGCCGGAGCGGCGGCCGGGACGGCGCCGACGGCGACCGCGCGGACGGGCGGCGGGACGGCCGGGCGCTCGGCGGCTGGGTGACGCTCGCCGCGCTGATCACCGCCGTCGCGGTGACCTCCGGCCAGTGGGGGGCCGAGCCGGTGGCGGTGACGCTCCAGACCGGGCTGGGCGCCGCGCTCGTCGTCTTCGGCCTGGGCATCGCGGTGAGTTCCGTCGTCGGCCGCACCGGGCCGGGCACCCTGGTCCTCGCGGTGGTCACGGCCGGGCTGCTCACCGCGTCGAGCGCGCTGCCCGAGTCGATCACCACCACCTGGCTGCGCACCACCTGGACCCCGGCGAACGCCGCCCAGGTGGAGTCCGAGTACCTGCTGGGCACCGGCGTCGGCACCCTGGACCTGCGGCGGGCGACCCCGGCGCCGGGCGAGTCCGTGGCCTCGGACGTCTCGGTCGGCGCGGGACGGCTGAAGGTCGTCGTCCCGGACGACGCCCGGGTCTCCCTGCGGATCTCGGTGGGCCTCGGCGATCTGGACCTGCCCGGCGACAAGGCCAAGGACGTGGACATCTCGCCCGACCGGCAGCGCACGGTGACCCTGGAACCGGTGCGGAAGCCCGCCCCCGGCGAGGAACCGGGCACCCTCAGACTGACCCTCGACGTGGGTCTCGGACAGGCGGAGGTCGCCCGTGTCACGCCATGAGTTCCAGCCGGGCCGGCTGATCGCCGGAGCGGTCCTGGTGACGGGCGGCGCGCTGTTCCTCGCGGACGCCTCCGGGGAGGCCGACCTCCCCTGGTGGGCGATGCCCCCGCTGGTCGTCGGCGGCCTCGCCCTCGCGGCGGTGGCGGGCATCGTCACCATGCTGAGACGGAGCCGCCGCCGGGAGCGGGCGAAGGAGGGGGCGGCGGGGACCGGGTCCACCGGATCCGGGGCCACCGGGGCCGGGGCTGGTTCCGGGGCCGCCGCCGACTGACACCCGCCCGGTTCCGACTGACACCCGCCCGGTGACCACCGTCCCGCGACCGGACCCGGCGGAGGGTCGGCGTGGGTGTCGGTGTCGATGTCGACGTCCGGTACGGAATCGCCCGCCCGGCGTGTGAGTCACGTCACGCTCCCGTACGTATGGTCCTGTGCGAGGGGCCCGTACGGCCCTCGCGCACGTCTCCCGGACAGGAAGCGCGAAAGGCGGCGGACCATGACGCACGCGACGAGGGCGGGGACCGGTTCCACGGGCCCCTCGGGCGGGGACCACGACGGTGCCGGGGGACGCGCTCCCCGGCCGGACGGCGACGGCTGGCGGAAGGCCGCCCGGCGCTACGCGCTGCTGCCGCTGCGGCTGTTCCTCGGCGCGACCTTCGTCTACGCGGGCGTGGACAAGCTGACCGACGGCGCCTTCCTCCAGGAGAGCGGCGTCGGCTCGATCGGGGAGGTCATGAGCAACGTCCGGGACAGCGCCGCGCTGCCGTCCCTGGTGGACTTCGCGCTCTTCGACCCGGTGTCCTTCGGCTACGCCCTCGCGTTCGGGGAGATCGCGGTGGGGGTCGGCACCCTGGTGGGACTGCTGGCGCGGATCGCCGCGCTGGGCGGCGCCCTGATCTCGCTGAGCCTCTGGCTGACCGTCAGCTGGTCCACCACCCCGTACTACTACGGCAACGACCTCGTCTACCTGGTCGCCTGGACCCCGCTGCTGCTGGCGGGCGCCGCCGTGTTCTCCCTCGACGCGCGGATCGCGGCGGGCCGCGAACCGTGACCGGGAGGGTCCTCCGCCCGGAAGGAAACCGGGCGGACGGGCCTTTCCCCGGACCGGTGGGAAAAGTGCCGTCCCCGGCGAACGGGGACCCCGTACGGTGCGTCGTAGTGACGGACCCGAGGGGGGATCGCATGAACCGCGCCCGACTGTGGAGAACCGTTCCGGCGATGGCGGTGGCGGCCGCCCTGACCGGCTGTGCGACGCCCCTGGGCGGCGGCCCGAACTGCACGCAGATGGGCGCGGACTCGGGGATCACCCTCACCTGGCGGCCCGCCGACTTCGGGGAAGCGGACGCGGCGACCGTCCGGCTGTGCGTGGGGAAGGTCTGCGAGGACCGTTCGTCCGGCCGCCCCTCGGAGCCGATGGCCATGGCGCAGATACCGCTGGAGCAGGACGTGGGCGCCGTCACCGTGACAGTCCGGCTGACCGTCACCTCGGTGCGGGACGGCCGGGTCCTCGTCCGTGACACGGCCCGCCCCCGGCTGGCCAGGCACCAGCCCAACGGCGCCGGTTGCCCGCCCACCGCCTGGACCGCCGCCTTCCGCGTCCACCCCGGGAAGGGGCTGGTGTCCCCGAAGGGGATCTCCCTGCGGTGAGCGGGGTTTCCACCTGGTGGCTCCCGCCCGGGGAGGTCTCCCGTCCGGGGAGGGCGCCCCGCTGGAGGTCTCACCCCTACTCCTCCCCCACCCGCCAGAGCGTGAGCGCCACGGAGGCGCGGACGAGGCCGGTGGGGCAGGTGAGGTCGAACCCCAGGGCCGTGCCGATCTGTTCGAGGCGGCGGGCGACGCTGCTGTGGTGCAGATGGAGGAGGTCCGCGGCCCGCCGCAGGGAGCCGGTGGCGCAGTACGCGTCGAGGGTGTCCAGGTCGTGCGGGCTCCCGGCGACCCGGGCGAGCGCGACCACGTCGGGATGGGCCCGCGCCACATCCGGCGGGACCTCCGCGAGCAGGGCCAGCGCGCCGAGGTCGGCGTAGTGGACGGCCGGGCGGCGCCCGGTGGCGAAGCGCAGCGCGGTGCGGGCCTGCCGCCAGGAGACCTCCGGGCTCCCGGCGGCGCCGACCCCCGCGCGGGCGTCGGCCGGAAGGCCCCTGACGTCCACGGCGGACGCCAGCAGCACGCCGACGCCCCCGACGGACGCGGCCTTCACCGGACCGCCCGGACAGAGCAGCGCCCCGACCCGGTCGAGCGGCAGCGGCGCGCGGACGGCGACGGCCCGCACCGGGGCGGTGTCGCCGAAGCCCAGCAGCCGCAGGGCCCGGGCGCGGGCCGCGTCCTCGGTGTCCGGGCCGACGGCCAGTTCGACGAGCGCCGGGTCGGCCATGGTGGTGCGGG
This sequence comes from Streptomyces sp. JNUCC 64, assembly GCF_054484115.1. NCBI lineage: Bacteria > Bacillati > Actinomycetota > Actinomycetes > Kitasatosporales > Streptomycetaceae > Streptomyces > Streptomyces sp. JNUCC 64. The sequence goes on along the minus strand of NZ_CM137015.1, from coordinate 5,155,844 downwards.
CCGGTCCGTACCGTTCGACGGCCGAGGCGACGGCGAGCGCCAGCCGGTCCAGCAGCACCTCGTCGAGCGCGTTCGACGGTCCGGCCCGCTCCAGCCAGACCGTGCCGATCTCCTCCTCGTCGAGGACGACGACCGCCGTCGTGGACGGGGCGGCGCCGGGGGGCCCGGTGGCGGTGGTGCCCTCGGGCGTGCGGCGGACCACCCGCCCCGTGCCGTGCAGTCCGATCCCCACCACGCACCCGGCGAGGCCCGCCGAGGCCCGGGCGAGCGCCGGGAGGTCCAGTCGGCGGCGCATCAGGGTGTCGTAGAACGTGACGACGCGGATGGCGCCGTGGGCGTGCGAGTCCAGGTGCGACAGCCGTTCCGCGAGGGCCTCCATACCGGACAAGGATAGGGATGGGGGCGCCCGCCGCGCGGTGCGTGGGACAGCCCGGAAACGCGACGCCCGGCGGCTGACCGGCCGGGGTGCCGACGCGCAGGATGACCGTCATGGATCCCGAACTCGAAGCGTTCGTCCCCCTGGTGCCCAAGCCGCAGTTCACCGACCCCGTCGCGGACCGCGAGAACTACGCCGCCCGCGCCACCGCGCTGCCCGCCCCGGACACCTCGGGGCTGGAAATGGAGAACCGGACCGTGCCCGCCGGGGAGGGGCGGGAGGTCCCGGTGCGGGTGTACCGCCCGCACGGGGCACGGGGCGCCGTGGTCTGGCTGCACGGCGGCGGCTGGATCATGGGCGACCTGGACACCGACCATCCCTTCGCGGCCCGGATCGCGTCCGCCTCGGGAGCGGCGGTGATCTCGGTGGACTACCGCCGCTCCCCCGAACACCGTTTCCCCGCCGCCCTGGACGACGCCTACGCCGTTCTGTCCTGGACCGCCGCGCACGCCGCCGGACTGGGCCTCGACCCCGCCCGGATCGCCGTCGGCGGACACAGCGCGGGGGCCGGACTGGCGGCGGCGACGGCGCTGCGGGCCCGGGACGAGCGGGGGCCCGCCATCCGTTTCCAGTTGCTGAACCAGCCGATCCTGGACGACCGCCACGACACCTGGTCCCGGCGGAACCTCGTCGACGTCCCCGCGCACGACCTCCACAGCCTCACCCGGATGTGGCGGCACTACCTGGGCTCCGGGGCGGTCACCCCGTACGCCGCCCCCGCCCGGGCCGGGGACCTGTCCGGGCTGCCCCCGGCCCACATCGCCACCGCCGAGTTCGACCCGCTGCGCGACGAGGGCGTCGAGTACGCGCTCCGGCTGCTGCGGGCGGGCGTCTCCGTCGAACTGCACCAGTGGCCGGGCACCTTCCACGGATCGCTGGCGGTGCTGTCCGCCGATGTGTCACGCCGTCAGCTCGCCGAACTCACGGGGGCACTGCGCCGCGCCCTGGCGGAGTGACGGCCCCCACGGCGGCGACGGCCGGTCCTGACCGGGGCGGGCGGGTGCGTTCCGCCGGTGTGGTGGTGCCGGTGCGTCCGGGCGGCGGGCCGGTGCGTCCCGGCGGCGGGCCGGTGCGTTCCGGCGACGGCCAAGGACGGCACCCGCCCTCGTCACCGACGGCCGCCGCGCCCGCGCCCGCCCTCGCGCCGGGCCCGGCGCCGTCCGCCCGTCAGAACGGCGGCCAGCTCGCCCACCGGCGAGACGTCGTGGCACGGATCGCCCCGGCCGCCCCGGCACCACCACACCGGCGGGCCCACCGGGGCCGGTTCGCCCTGGTACCAGTCCTTGGTGGTGCCCGGCGGCCGGGGATGGGTTCCGATCCCGTGCGCCGGGCAGACCGGCCAGACCCGGCGGAGCAGTTCCATGACGGTCTCCTGCGCCGCCTCCGCGACCAGGGCCAGGACCATCGCCGGATCGTCGGGCTCCCGCGCGCCGTCCTCCCCCGGACTCCACGAGTTGACGGCGCCACCCTGCCAGCGGCCGTCCGGCAGCGCCACGTAGAGCTGGTCTCCGGGCGCTTCGCTCCCGGCCGTCGGCTCCCAGCCCGGGGTGGACATCAGGACCAGCGCGTCCTGGCCCGGGAGGGCCGCCGCCAGATCGCGGTTGACCACGGCGAGCGCGGCCTCCGTCTCCGGCCACTCGCCGGGCCCGACCCGCACGGGCTCCGGGGGGTCCTCCCAGCCGGGAACGGCACGGAAACGGAAGTACGAGGAATCGGAGTCGGTCACCAGGGCATCGTCCCAGCCGCTCCGCCGTCCCGGCGGAGGATTTCCCTCCCGGCCGCGCCTGGGCGGACGGCGGTCGGCACGGAGTCGGAACCCCGGAGTCACCCGCCCCGAACGCCCCGGCCCGCGCCCGCGCGGCCCCGCTCAGCCGGACCCGGCGCCGACGGGCTCCGGACGACCGTCCCGCGACGGGGTGAAGGCGACCTCCAGGCTGGTCAGCCCACGGAAGTTGAGGCTCCGCTGCCAGCTCGGCGGGGCGCCGTCGAGCCGCCAGTCGGGCAGCCGGGTGAGCAGCGCCTCCAGGACGATCACGCCCTCCAGCCGGGCCAGCGCCGCGCCCAGACAGAAGTGCGGTCCGTATCCGAAGGCGACGTGCCGCCCGCCGGTCCGCTCGAAGTCGAGCGCGTCGGGGTCGGGGAAGGTCGCCGGGTCCCGGTTGGCGGCGCCGCACACCAGCAGCACCGCCTGCCCGGCGGCGATGGAACGCCCCGCCAGCTCCAGGTCGTGCCGGGCCCTGCGCAGCATCAACTGGACGGGGCTGTCGTACCGCAGCAGTTCCTCGACGGCCGCCGGGAGCAGTTCGGGCCGCTCGCGCAGCCGGTCGGCGGCCTCCGGGTGGTTCAGGAGGGCGAGGGCGGCGTTGCCGATGAAGTGGGTGGTGGTCTCGTGGCCCGCGATCAGCAGCAGGGCGCTGTTGGCGAGGAGTTCCTCGAAGTCCTGGTCCGGGTCGTCGATCCCGGTGGCCAGCAGCGCGCGCAGGGTGTGGGGCGCGGGCGGACCGTCGTCGCGGGTGAGGATCCCCCGGAGGTAGTCGAGCATCTCCGCCATGCTCCGGGAGGCGGCCCGGCTCTCGTCGGCGTCGATCCGGGAGTTGCCGATGGCCACGGCGACCGGGTCGGACCAGGCGGAGACCGCCGCCCGGTCCTCCTCGGGGACCCCCAGGAGGTCGCAGATGACCGCCAGGGGCAGCGGGCGGGCGAGGTCCGCGACGATGTCCAGCCGTCCTGCCGGGGCCGCGCGGGTGATGACCTCGTCGACGGCGAGGGATATCCGCTCACGGAGCTTCGCGACCGCCCGGGGTGTGAACGCCCTGCTGAGCAGGGCCCGCAGCCGGGTGTGGTCGGGGGCGTCGCTGTAGAGCATCTGACGGCTCAGGACCCGGGCCAGCGGCTGGAGTTCGACGGAGACCGCCTCGATGTCCGGGTAGCGCACCGAGGAGAAGCGCGGATCGCCCGCCGCGCCGCTGACCACGGCGTGCCCGGTCGCGACCCAGGCGCCCACCCGACGGTCCCAGAAGAGTTCGTCGCTCTGGCGGAGGTCCCGGTAGAAGTCGTAGAGACGGTCCTGGTTCTGGGGCCTCAGGGCGGACAGCAGCGACGCGGACGTCAGATGAGTGGACACCGCCGCACGGTAACACCGGGCGCACATGTGCCAAGTAAAGAAGGGCAGTTGAGCCCCACGGCTTCGGACCGGAGTCTCTCCGAAGCCTCTCCGGGGTCGCACCGGGGTCGCACCGGGACGACGGTTCGGGGGCCGGGCCCGGGGCCGGAGTGGGCCGGGGGCCGGAGTGGGCCGGGGCAGGCGGACGACCGGACCGGCCACCCGCCACCGCCCATCCAGGCCGCACGCCCCGCACGCCTCGCACGCCCCTTGCACCCTGGAAACCCCAGGAGCCCAGAAACCTCAGGGACCCAGCAACCCAGAAGCCTCAGGAGCCCTTGGAGTCCCGAGACCCCCGAGGCCCCCGAGAACCCGAGAACCCCAGAAGCCCTGGGAATCCGGAAGCCCCCAAGCCGTCTCCTGCGGACTAGTCCGCCGCGACCTCGATGGTCGTCCGGTTGGTCTCTATCCCCGCCGCCGTGATGACCTGCACCTCCACCGTGCCGGGTTCGACCTCGGCAGGCACCGGGACGGTGAGGACGCCGTCGGACGGGTTGGTGAACCCGCCGGGCACCGGGACCAGCGGTACGTGGACGTTGACCGCGCCGATCCGCACGACCAGCCGGGTCAGCGCCTGCGCGTCGTGCCCGCCGGGCGGGACGAAGCCCGCGCCCCGCACCTCGATGTCGTCGCCCGGACGGATCGGCGCGTCGAGGTCGCCCGCCTCCCGGGCCCGGACCACGGAGTGGATGACGGGACGGCCGCCCTCCGCGTACTTCCCGGCCAGATAGGTCAGCGCGGAGACGAGGACGAGGACGGCCAGCCCCCAGGGCAGGTCGGGGAAGCGTTCCGGGCGGCGGCCGAGGCGCACCGCCGTGAAGACCAGCGCCACGGTCGTCACCAGGACGTACTGGACGTCGGTGAAGCTGCCCCGGCCGGAGTCGTCGGTGAGGAGGTCCGCACCGCGCGGCCGCAGCGCCCGTACCTTCTGGAGCCGCTGCCCCAGCACCCGGACGGCGACCACCCGGCGGACCAGGACGGCGACCGCGCACAGCACCGCGACCACGGTGAGCGTCCCGGCGCCCCGGGCCAGCCCCAACCCGTCGATCAGGGCGTCCCGTTCGGTGTGCCCGGAGGCCCCGGCGAGCTGTCCGGACAGCACCAGCACCGCGTACCCGGCGAACAGCACCCACGCCCCGGCGACCGCGCGGGAGGTGGACAGCCGGTTGTCCTCGCCGATCAGCGGGGCGAGGACCCCGCCGCGCTCGCGGTGTATCCGGGCGGCGGCGGTGAGCAGCGCGGCGACCAGGACGGTGGCGACCAGCCCCGCGGTGCGGGCGGTGTTCCAGCCGGTGCCGAGCGCGGTGACCGTCTGCACGACGAGGACCGCCACGACGGCGCCCCACACCACGAAGAGGGTGCGCGGCCACAGGGCCGCCCGCCAGAACACGCTGGCGGCCCGGCCCCGGGCGGCCACCTCCCCTGCGGACTGGGTGAGTTCATCGGACACCCACTGCCGGGTGGCCCCGGCGGACCGGGCGACGGCGGCGGGCAGCCCCCGTCCGGCGGCCAGCGCGTCGCGCTGGTCGAGGAAGGCGCGGACCGCCCGCCGGTGCCCCTCCCGCGCCCCGTGCGGGCAGTCCCCGCAGGCGCAGCCGCCCTCGTGCGTACCCCGGCCCGCCGCCTCCGCTAGTGCCACCGCTCCCACTCCGTGCCCTCGTGTGTCCCGCGCTCACGCCCCAGCGCACGGGAGTCGACCCGGAGCGGACGCAAGTTCTGTGTGATGAGAGGGAATTGTGCCCTACTCGGACGGAGTCCGACGGATCGGTCACCCCGGAGGACGGACCGGGGCCGGACGGGGGGAACGAGCCGGGGCACGAGCCGGAGCCGGACCCGGGGTGGACCACCCGGACGGACGGCGGGCGGGTGTCCGGCTTGACCAAAGCGCGCGTTTTCCGCCGTGATCGCGTTCCGTACGGGTTCGTCCGGTACGGCACCGCCCGCGCCGCAGCCGTCCACCGCCTCCGGCGGGACGGTTCCCCGACGGCGACGGACGGACGGCCGACGGGTCCGGACGCGTACCGGATCCACTCGGCGACGCGCACCCCCACCCACACCGGGACGTACCCGAAGCCGTCTCCCGTCCCTAGCGCACCCCCTGAGAAACGAGGAGTCCCCTCCGCGCGGCCGAGTGCCGTACGGAGGAAGCCGTTCCACGGAAGACGTGACCCGGAAGCAAACCCGGAAACGCCGGAACGTCCGGAACCGATCACCGGACGGAAAACGAAGAATCCCCGGAAGCATCCGATATGAGTAACCCCAGGAATCACTCTGTGGCGAATTAACGACATGTCGATACCTTCAACCGGGTCGGCAGCGAAGCCGACACCGCGAAACGCGACCGGGAAGGACTCGTCTTGTCCACTCAGAGGATCGCATCGGGGCACTCGGTGCCGGGCCAGGGCTGGCAGAACTACAACAACGCGGGCATCTACCTCGACGTCGACACCACGTCGGCGCGCTTCACCGGAAGTCCGACCTACGTCACCTCCCTGGGAGGGGACGGAACGCACTGGGGGACGGTGGGCGCGTCGTCCGTCTACTCCCCCACCCAGAACGGATTCCGCGTGTACCTCCAGTGGAAGGACGGCAGCGTCCTCACCCCGGCGCACGCGACCCAGTACCGGTTCCACATCAACTGGATCGGCGTCGACGAGCCCTGACCGCCCCCGGCCCGCGAGTGGCGGCGCCCGGGGCGGGGGAGCCTGGGGCGGGTGCTACCGCGCGCGGGCCACCTCGGCCATGACGGCCGTCTTGAGCCGGGTCCAGCATCCGTTCTCGCACGTTCGACATGAAGGGCGAGCGACTTCGCTACACAACCAAGACCATCTACATATGGCCCGAAGATGACTCGAACCCCCCTCCTCTCACCTTCCCCCTCCGCCTAGCCTGGCCACAGGACATGCATATCTCGAACATCACGGGGGAATACTCAGTGACCCAATCGCGCACGTTATCCACTTTCGTCGCGGCCGGAATCACCCTGGCCTCAGTAGCCAACGCGGGCATCACGGCTGCGCAGCCCTCCGGGAGCGGCACCGCCCCGCCCGCAGTGTCCGACGCCACCAAGAAGCTCTTCGGGGACTTGGCGCAGGCCGTCATCGAACGGCGGACCGCTGCCCTCCTGGACGCGCCAGCACCCGCGGCCCTTAACTCGCCACTAGCCACACGCACCAAGGGGCCGGTTCACCTCAGTGCTGCCACCGCACGCGCGGAGAACGCGATCGTCAACGAACTCTCTTACGTGAAGCAGGATCTGGCCGAAGTGCCGGAGGCTTACACCGCAGCTCAGACCACTACCGCCGTCGACAGCGTTTCCGTCACGGGCAATACCGCCACGGCCACGGTGACCGAAAGCACCATGCTGACATATAAGCAGATAACCGGTAGTGAACCCCCCAACACCGAATTCGCAAGCGAGCACCGGTTCACTTACGCACTTGGCTCCGACGGCACCTGGGCTCTCACCACTTCCGAGCCGATAGCCGGAAGCGGACCCTCGCCGATCAACCAGGTAGTTGTGGACCCAGCCGATCTGGACATTCCCGTACCTCCCGACGAGCCGACCGTCGAGGACGGCACAGAGGACCCGAACGACCTGCCCGAGACCCCTCCTGACACCGGCGAAAAGGTGGTGGACATCGCCGGCCCAACACCAGCATCCGGCTCACAGCCCACCGTGAAGGGCAACAAAGTCAAGGCTGCTGCGGCCAGGTACGACTACGGCGCGATGACGCGGTACGCGGAGAAGCACTGGAAGAACTACAACCCCGCCTATCGAAAGTTCAACGAGAGGGGCGGCGACTGCACCAACTTCGTCAGCCAAGCATTGCGGGCGGGCGGATGGAAGAACAAGCGTGGATTTTATCGAAACAGCAAGTACTGGTGGTACAACTCCTACAATCAAACGTTTTCCTGGACCGGCGTTGACCACTGGGCAACCTTCGCCAAAAAGAGCGGCCGAACCTCGCTTCTCAGCAACCCCAGGAACCTCTCGAATGGTGACGTCCTCCAAGTGGACTTCGACCGACGGAACGGCAAGGACCACACCATGATGGTCACGTACCGGCCATTTAACGGGCAACCGTATCTGACCTACCACAGCACCGATACGAAGCGCCGTTCGCTGGGCAGCATCCTGAGGGCTTACCCCAACGCCAAGTACTACGCCCACAGGACGTGATGTGACCACGCTTCGGCCGTTCTCCTCCCGCCAGATGTCCCGCGGATTGACCGCCTTGGCACTCGCCTGGGGAGTGGCGGTATCGGCCACCGGATGCCTTTCCGCCGACGGCCCTGACAAGCCCGATCCCGACGCGCTCGACGAGTTCCTCCGCGCCTACGTGAACGAGCTGAACACCCGGGACTCCGACGGACTCGCCGAACTCCTCGGAGAGCCCCACGGCACCACGGACGCCCGCGCCCGGCTCGCGGAGTACGGCGGTCAGGACTGGCGGGTGACCTGGAGCCATCGCAGTGAGTTCGAAGGGGTCTACCAGGTCCGCATCAGAGGCACCGCCGACGACGGGCGGAAGCCGGTCCGGGTGAGCGAGGTCCTGGTCTGGTCGGACGGCCACTGGAGCATGACCCCGTTGGGCGGCTCCTCGCCGTCGAAGCCGTAGAAGCCGTCCCTCCTCCCACCCCGGCGATTCCCGTGGATCACCAGGGAAGCCTCAAACGGCCCGAAGCCACCGATCGAGCACAGCGAAGTCCTCGCTGGTGAGGCCACGGAACGACGCGACGTGGTGGAGGAGGACCGGGGCGGGGTGGTGGGTGGACACCCACTCTCGATCGGCGTCGGTGATCTCGTCGTCGACCCAGACGAACGGGCGTCCGTCCGCCCATGCCACCAGGGTCCGGGTCTTCCAGTGGAGCCCGAACCACTTGTCCTCGCGTTGATGCGCATCGGAGGTCTCAGGCCACGTCACTACCGGCAGGGGTGGCAGGCCGAGCAGCGATGCCAGGTGGGTGTTCGCCTCCCCCTCCCAGGTGGTGGCCCACACCAGCTCGCACGGCAGCGCCGCGAGGCGAGGACCGATGCGCGGGTCCAACCGTGTCAGATGCGAATCCGCCGTGGTGTTCGACGGTTCGCGCTGCGGACCGTCGCCGAACGGCAGGAGAGGCCCGTCGACGTCCAGGAACAGCAGCGGGCGTTCCTTGTGCTCACTCATGGCGCAGCATCCTCCCTCGGCGCGTTCTCGGGAATCTCCGCCGTTCCGACGGAACGAGGGCGTGTCCCAGTTCCATAGGGAACGCGACTATGCGCGTACTCGCATAAAGACCGGTCCGGGAGGGGCTGTCCGCGAGCGCGGGAGGGAAGCCCGGAGGCCACCGCCGCCACCGCCGCCACCGCCGCCAGCGCGTCACCGGTCACGTCCCGGCGCGTGGCGGGGGCGTCGGTGTCGTACGTCCGCCGACGGCCCACCCCGCCGGCGGGACGCGCCGAGCGGGGTGGGCCTTCCGTGGGGGGTCGTCAGCGGACTCCGTCGTCAGCGGGCGCCCCGGAAGAGGGGGTCCGCCGGACGCGGGGCGGGCAGGGCGGACGGGGCGGAGGCGCCGTCCGGGACCGGGTTCCGCGCACAGGTGACGTCCTTGGCCGGGAGTTTCCCGGTGACGAGGTAGCGGGTGGTGAGGTCGTCCGCGCAGGCGCTGCTTCCCCGGCCGTAGACGCCGTGGCCCTCGCCGTCGCGCACCACCACCAGCCGGGAGCCCTTCAGGTCCTCGCGCAGCCCCCGGGCCTGCGGCAGCGGTGTCTGGGCGTCCCACTCGTTCTGCAGGATCAGCGCGCCCACGCCGTTGTTCACCACGGTCGGCGGCTCGACCGGGTCCTTCCAGAAGGCGCAGGGCGTGGTGCCGGAGGCGTAGTCGCCGTAGAGCGGGTAGCGGGCCCGGTCGCGCTGGACGTCCGCGCGGTAGGTCTTGAGGTCCTTCGGCCAGGCGGCGTCGGCGCAGGTGATGGACCAGGTGGCCGACGCCTCGTGATCGGCCCACGGCTCCCGCTCCGGCAGGGCCCCGGGCGGGAACTCCCCGGCCGGGCGGCCCGCGATCACCTGTCGCACGTTGTCGACGACCTTCGTGGCGTCCCGCACCTGCGCGAAGAAGGGCCACAGCGCGTTCCGCAGCCCGTCCCCGTCGAGGGAGCCCGTCGACAGCCGGACGGGCTCCCGGTCCGCGGCGGCGATCAGCTTCCAGAAGGACGCGCGGACCTCCGCCGGGGTGTCCCCGAGCCGGTGGCGGTCCGGGTGCCGGGCCGCCCAGCGCGTCCAGCGGTCGAACTGCCGGTGCGACTCCGAGCCCCACGCCTGCCACTCGCCGCGCCAGACGTCCTTGGGGTCCACGGCGCTGTCGAGCACGATCCGCCCGGCGCGCCGGGGGAACATCTGGGTGTAGACCGCGCCCAGGTAGGTGCCGTAGGACGGACCGTAGTAGTGGGTCTTCTCCTCGCCGAGGGCCGCGCGGACCGCGTCCATGTCCCGGGCGGTGTTGCGGGTGCTGAAGTGGAGCAGGTCGTCCCCGTACTTCGCCCGGCACTTGGCGGCGAAGTCCCGGTTCAGCGTCACGCCCCGCTCGAAGGCGCTCTTCCCTCCCGGGTACGTGCCCTCCCGCTGCTCCAGGTCCAGCCCGCAGGCGAGCGAGGCGCTGCGGGCCACGCCCCGGGGGTCGAAGGCGATCCGGTCGTAACGGTCCTTCACTTCGGCGGGGAAGGCCGCGTCCATCGCGGGGACCGCCTCCACCGCGGCGCCGCCGGGGCCGCCCGTGTTGAAGAAGAGGGAGCCGAGGCGCTTGGCCGGGTCGGCGGCCGGGACCCGGGCCACCGCGATGCCGATCTTCTTCCCGTCCGGCTCGCGGTAGTCCAGCGGCACGGTGACCGTGGTGCACCGGACTCCGGCCGGGGTGGGGTTGTCGGGGTCCGGGGGGATGTCGCACGCCCGCCAGTCGAGGGCCCGTCCCGGTGACGGGGCACGGGTCGGCTCCGCCGCGGCGGCGGAGGCCGTGGTGAGGGCGGGGGACAGCCCCGTGAGGACCCCCACCGCCAGTACGGGGGCCAGGTTCTTCAGTCTCATGTCCGGTGACTCCTGTCGGACCGCCGGAACGCGTCGGAGCACGCGGAAGCGCGCGCCGCGACGTGGACGGCGGGATGCGAAGTGGTGGAGTTCCCGAGCATGTCGCCCGGTCCCGGGCCGTCACATCACTCCCCGGGGGCGCCTAGGGTCACCCGCCGGTCGGACACCGGGCCGCCCGCGCGTCACCCCCCGGCAGGAGCGCGTTCCGGCCACGCGCTGTCCGGTACGCCGTGCCCCGACGACCACGGTCGCACCCGTTCCTCCTATCTCGGGCGTTCCGGACACGTCCGTCCCGGAACCGCCGCGACCCGGGGCGCACCGCCGGGCCCCCGGGGTGCGCCCCGGGTCTGACGGGGGTGGGACCGGGGTCTGACGGAAGCGGGGCCGGCACCGGCGGGCCCGGGAACGGCGAACGCCCCCCGCCCGGCCGAGTGGCCGGACGGAGGGCGTCGCGTCGCTTCCGTGGGGAGCGCGGGCCCGGTCAGGGGCCCGGTGGGGTCACTCCCACTCGATGGTGCCCGGGGGCTTGCTCGTGACGTCGAGGACGACGCGGTTGACGTCCGCCACCTCGTTGGTGATGCGGGTGGAGATCCGGGCGAGGACCTCGTACGGCATCCGCGTCCAGTCGGCGGTCATCGCGTCCTCGGAGGAGACGGGACGCAGCACGATCGGGTGGCCGTAGGTGCGGCCGTCGCCCTGGACGCCGACGCTGCGGACGTCCGCGAGGAGGACCACCGGGCACTGCCAGATCTCGCGGTCGAGTCCGGCGGCCGTCAGCTCCTCGCGGGCGATGGCGTCGGCCTCGCGCAGCAGGTCGAGACGGTCGCGGGTGACCTCGCCGACGATCCGGATGCCGAGGCCCGGGCCGGGGAAGGGCTGGCGCTGGACGATCTCGTCGGGCAGCCCCAGTTCGGCGCCGACCATCCGGACCTCGTCCTTGAACAGCTGGCGCAGCGGCTCGACGAGCTGGAACTCCAGGTCCTCGGGGAGCCCGCCCACGTTGTGGTGGGACTTGATGTTGGCGGTGCCGGTGCCGCCGCCGGACTCCACCACGTCGGGATAGAGGGTGCCCTGCACCAGGAACTCGACGGGCTGGTCGTTCGGGGCCCCGGCGACGATCTCGGCCTGGGCCTGCTCGAAGACGCGGATGAACTCCCGGCCGATGATCTTCCGCTTCTCCTCGGGGTCGGTGACCCCGGCGAGCGCGTTCAGGAAGCGCTCGGAGGCGTCGACGACCTTGAGGGTGACCCCGGTCGCGGCGACGAAGTCCTTCTCGACCTGCTCGGTCTCGCCCTTGCGCATCAGGCCGTGGTCGACGTAGACGCAGGTCAGCTGGTCGCCGATGGCCCGCTGGACGAGGGCCGCGGCGACCGCGGAGTCCACGCCGCCGGAGAGCCCGCAGATCGCCCGCTTGGTGCCGACCCGCTCGCGGATCGCGGCGACCTGCTCCTCGATGACGTTGCCGGTGGTCCAGGTCGGCTCGATGCCCGCGGCGCGGTACAGGAAGTGCTCCAGCACCTGCTGGCCGTGGGTGGAGTGCATGACCTCGGGGTGGTACTGGACCCCGTACAGCTTCTTCTCGTCGTTCTCGAAGGCGGCGACGGGCACCACGTCGGTGGCGGCGGTGACCGTGAAGCCCTCGGGGGCGGCGGAGCAGGCGTCGCCGTGGGACATCCACACGGACTGCTCGGCGGGGGTGCCCTCGAAGAGGGTGGACCCGGCGCGGCCGACGTGCAGCGGGGTGCGCCCGTACTCGCGGGCGCCCGTGTTGTCCACGGTGCCGCCGAGGGTGGTGGCCATGAGCTGGAAGCCGTAGCACATGCCGAAGACCGGGACCCCGGCCTCGAACAGGGCGCGGTCGATCCGGGGGGCGTTCTCGGCGTAGACCGAGGAGGGGCCGCCGGAGAGGATGATCGCCGCCGGGTTCTTGGCGAGCATCTCCGCGACCGGCATGGTGCTCGGCACGATCTCGCTGTAGACCCGCGCCTCGCGGACTCGGCGGGCGATGAGCTGGGCGTACTGCGCGCCGAAGTCGACGACCAGGACGGTCTCGGGTGCGGCGGTCGCGGGAGTCGCTGGGGGCACGGGGAGCCTTCCGGCTGTGGAGCGGGTCTGCGGGGACGCGGGGCCCGGTGGGGGCCGCCACGGGCCCGTCGGGCGGGCCGGGCCGGAGCACGCGCCGCCGTCGGCGACACGGCTCCTGCCTCCGATTCTAACGGGGCCGGAACGGACCCCCGCGTCTCAGCATCCGGGCGGACCGCCGTCCCGGATTGACCGGGCCGGGCCGGGTGCGGGCATACTGGCCGCGTGACCCAGCACCTGACCTCCGTCTTTACCTATGGCACCCGGCCCGCCGGATGCCATGGTCGTGCTGCTTGATCACTTAGACGAGCACTTCCGAGGCGCCCCGGGCCGACAAGGCCCGGGGCGCCTCGTTCGTGTCCGGGCCGTACCGCCCGGGGCGCCGCCCCTCCACCACCTCGCGCCCCAGGAGCCACCGATGCCGCAGATCCCCTCCCCCGCCGCCACCGCCACCCGCGCCGACGCCGACGCCACCGTCACCCCCGCGACGACGGCCGCCGCCCCCGCCCGGGCCTGCGCGCCGACCCCGCTGACCCCCGCCGAGCGGACCGGCGCCCGTACCGAGGAGGCCGCCGCGACGATCGCGGCGGCCCGGGACCGCATCGACGCGATCGACGACCGGATCATCGGTCTGATGCAGGAGCGGGTCGCGGTGTCCGCCGTGATCCAGCAGACCCGGATCGCCTCCGGCGGGCGCCGGGTGAACCTCTCCCGGGAGATGGAGGTCCTCGAACACTTCCGCGGGGCGCTCGGCAGGCCGGGCACCTCGCTGGCGATGACGTTGCTCGAACTGTGCCGTGGCCGCATCTGAGTTCGACCCGCTCTCACCCGTACGGAGCGTGACCGGTGCGCGGCGGGCGTCGTTGGTCCCGGTGTCCGTGCCAGCCAGGGGCGGGCGAGCACCACGCGTGGCCCCGGCCGGAGCGATGAGACGTACGGATCGTGCCGTACGTCGTGGGACCTCGCTCCGGTGTCCGTGACCGGACGGCAGGGGACAGCAGCCCGGTCACCCCAGTGAACGGTCGACCCCGGGGACGCCCGGGGCCGGCCGTCTCCGGACCCGGACCGGTTCCGGTCCCGAAGGCCCCCACCGGGGCCCCACCCCGTACCCCCCTCCCGGCGGCGCCGCCCTCCCCCCTCCCGGCGCCGCCCCGAGCGGCGCTGACGCTGCCCTGACGTCACGCCGCCCCGAAGGCCCCGCGGCCCCGCACCGCGGGGCCTTCGCCGTGCCCGGGGACGGCGGAGGGCACCCCGGCGCACCGATCGGGCCATCGGCCCCGGCGTCAACGGGAAGCGTCAACAAGACCGGGCCTCCTGTCCCCGGAACGAATGAAGTGACCCACCCCACATAAGAAACCTGTGAGGTGAAGGACAACCATCGGCTGACACCACGGGTCACACCATCCGACACAACGGCCCCATCCGCGTCATGGACGCGGAGGCGGCCCCGTTGCCGCGGCCGGTCGCCGCGCCGAGACAGACGAGGTCTGGTATGAAGCTCCGCCGCGCCGCGGCCATCGCCGCGGCCGCCACCGTCATCGGCCCGGTGGCACTGCTGTCCGCACCGGCCGCCCACGCCACCGACACCACCGAGCCCAGCGCCTCGGCCAGCGTCTCCGCGAGCGCCTCGGAGACCCCCGACGGCACGCCCTCGGAGTCCGCCTCCACGAGCGCCTCCCCCGACCCCTCCACCAGCGCGTCCGCCTCCGAGTCCGCGTCGCCCTCGGAATCCGCGTCGCCCGGCGGGTCCGGCACGCCCAGCGGCGAACCCTCCGGCTCCGCGTCGGGCTCCCCGGCGCCCAGCGACTCCGCCGGGGCCTCGGACTCCCCCAGCGCCTCCGTCTCCGCGTCCACCCCGTCGTCCCCCTCGCCCAGCGACTCCGCCGACCCGGGCGAGCCGGGCGGGCTCCCGCTCTGCGCGCAGACCGACGAGGACTACGAGGAGACCGCCCTGCGGACCCGGCTGACCGGGCTGCCGGGGCGGATCGTGGCCGGGTCCGGCTGGCACGAGTTCACGATGACCACCACGAACACCTCGGCGGCGACCCTCAACGAGGTCGCGTTCTACGCCGAGGTCGAGAACTTCGAGATCGAGGACGTCGACAAGTTCCTCGCGCCGTACGTCTCGCTCCAGTTCTTCGACGAGGAGCGCGACCGCTGGAAGGAGATCCGCGACACCCACGACCTCGGCGACGGCGTCGTCGTGGAGTGGGCGGGCGACTACTTCGCCGGGGTCGACACCATGAAGCCCCGCGACTACCTCACCAGCAAGCTGCGGCTGGCGATCCGGGAGAACGCCCCCGTCGGCGACGGGTACGCGTTCGGCTCCGGCGGCTACGTCGACACCGTCAACGGCCGGAAGTGCGTCGCCGAGAGCTACGGCACCGATCTGTACTTCTCCGTGCTGAAGCCCGGCAGCTCCAACGAGAGCCCCGGCGAGGCCGAGCCCGGCACCGGCAACGGCAAGCCCAAGCCCGGCCCGGGCGGCGGCACCGGGACCGGCGCGGGAACCGCCCCGCAGGGCGCGGTCGACCCCCAGCCGGTCACCGGCAACCTCGCCGAGACGGGCTCCTCCTCGGTGCTGCCGGTCGTCGGCCTGGTCGGCGGGCTCGCCGTGGTCGCGGGCGCGGGCGCCGTCTTCTACGTCCGCAAGCGCAAGGCGGGCGACCGGGCGTAACCACCGCCCCACACACGTGGAGGACCCGCGCTCGGAGGGGGGTGCGGGTCCTCCACCCCTTTGCGCGGGATCGTTTCCTCCGGTGCCGGGGCGACGTCGTCAGCGCAACCGCAGGGCCCGCATCGCGCGCAGCCCCCGGTTCATGAACGCGGCGTACTGGGCGTCCGTCATCCCGAACGCGGGCGCCATCGGCAGCACCCGCTGCTCCGCGACGGTCTGCGCCTCGGTGTACTTGAGGATGCCCTCGGAGCCGTGGCGACGGCCGAGCCCGGAGTCCTTCATCCCGCCCATCGGGGACCGCGCGCTGCCGTAGGCCGCCGCGTACCCCTCGTTGACGTTCACGGTGCCGGTGCGCAGCCGGGCGGCGAGGGCCCGGCCCCGGCGCGCGTCCCGGGTCCACACCGAGGCGTTGAGCCCGTAGGGGGTGTCGTTGGCGCGGGCCACGGCGTCCCGTTCCTCGGTGAACCGGTACACCGACACCACCGGACCGAACGTCTCCTCCGCGTGGACGGCCATCCCGGGATCCACTCCGTCCAGGACGGTCGGCTCGTAGAAGTAGGGGCCGACGTCGGGACGGGCCGTCCCGCCCGTGACGACCCGGGCGCCCGCCGCCACCGCCCCGTCCACGTGCCGGATGACGGCGTCCAGCTGGCGCCGGGAGGCCAGCGAGCCCATGTCCGCCCCGTACGCCAGGGCGGTGCCGAGCCGCATCGCCCGGGTGCGGGCCGCGAACCGTTCCAGGAAGGCGTCCGCCACCGAGTCGTGGACGTACAGCCGCTCCACCGAGACGCAGAGCTGACCGGCGGACGAGAAGCAGGCGCGCACCGCACCGGCCGCCGCCCGCTCCACGTCGGCGTCGGCCAGCACCAGCATCGCGTTCTTGCCGCCGAGTTCCAGCGAGGCGCCGATCAGCCGCTCGGCGGCGCCCCGGGCGACCTCCCGGCCGGTGCGGGTGGAGCCGGTGAAGGAGACGTAGTCGGCGTGCTCCACCAGCTCCGGTCCGAGCACCGGGCCCTCCCCCAGCACCACCTGGAACGCCTCGGCCGGCAGCCCCGCCTCGATCAGCAGGTCCCGCGCCCACAGGGCGGTCAGCGCGGTCTGGGTGTCCGGCTTCATCACCACGGCGTTGCCCGCCAGGAACGCGGGCAGGGCGTCGCCCACGGACAGCTCCAGCGGGTAGTTCCAGGGCGCGATCTGGCCCACCACCCCGCGCGGCTGGCGCGCCTCGGTGACCTTGGTGAACACCGGCAGCGCCCCGGTGTGGCGGCGGGGCCGCAGATAGGCGGCGGCCCGGTGCCCGTAGTGGCGGGCGGCCACCGCCACCGCCTGGACCTCCTCGTGGGCGTGCAGCCGGGCCTTGCCGGTCTCCACCTGGATCAGGTCGAGGACCTCGGCCTGCCGGGCCAACAGCAGGTCGTGGAAGCGCAGCACCACCGCCGCGCGCCGTCGCACCGGCTCCGCCGCCCAGACGCGCTGGGCCGCGCGGGCCCGCTCGAAGGCGGTCGCCACGTCCCCGGGGGCGGACTCGGGCAGCTCGGCGAGGCGGGCGCCGGTGAGCGGGGTGCGGTGGGCGGTGCGTCCGGTGCCGGGGACGCCCTTGGTGAGCTGGGCCACCAGTTCAGGGGTGACCACGTCCTCGGCGGTGCGGACGCCCCGGGGGACGGGGGCCGTCGGGTTGCGCGGCCCTCCGGACCGTCCGGAGGGTCCGGGGGTGCTCGGGAGGGGCGCGGTGGCCTGCGAATCCGTCATATGAGCTGAGCGTAGGCGGCCGTGCCCGTTTTGGATACCCGACGGTAACCGGACGAAAGCGTTCCCGGGGGCGGGCTCCGGGGGGGCGCGGTACCGGGACGGGCGCGGTCCCGGGGGTGGGCGGTACCGGGGGTGGGTGGTCCCGAGGCGGGCGGTACCGAGGACGGTGGTCCCGGGGCTGGTGGTCCCGGGGCGGGCGGTACCGGTGCGGGTGCGTCGTGGCTGCTCGCGCCGTTCCCCGCGCCCCTGACGGGGCCCGCAGAAGCCACACCCCACCCGCAGGACGCGCCCCGAAAGGGGCGCGGGGAACGGCGCGGCCAACCCCCGACAACCCGCGGGGAAACAACGCACCCCAGGTGGCAGCCCCGAAAGGGGCGCGGGGAACTGCGCGAACGACCGACCCGGACGGGAAGCCGACCACCGGGCCCCGGGAGGCCGGCGCCCACCGCCCCGGGGAACCGCCCGGACCCGGATCCCGGCGGCCGGCCGGGGCGCCGGTTGCGCGGGGGGCCACCGGTTGCGCGGGCCTCCGGACCGTCCGGAGGCCCGTGGGTGCGCGGCAGCGGCCCGCCGGACGGAAGGGGAGCGCTCCCGCCCCGCCCGCCCGGCCCCCCGGGATCAGTACCGGAGGGTGCCCGCCGCGACGGCCAGCCAGGCCCGGGCCCGGCCCGCCCCGTCGGCGGGGGAGGACGCCCGGACCAGGGTCAGCCGGGTCTCGTCCTGCCACGCCAGATCGGCGGTGTACCGGCCGCCGCCCTTCTTCGGCCGGCCCGGTTCGGTCAGCTCCCAGCGGGCCGCCGGGAGTCCCCGGTGGGTGGCCCGGGTGACCGGGGAGCGGCGCTCCTTGCCCCGGGCGTGCTCCTCGCTCAGCGCGGGGACGGGACCCCCGGCGTGCGGGGCGTCGACCCGGACCGCGAGGCGTTCCGTGCCGTCCGGGGAGGCGTAGACGGCCCAGTCGCCCTGGCGCGAGCGGACGAACCCGGCGGGGACGGCCAGGGTGAACCCCTCGGGGTCCCGGACCGTCCGGTACCCGGCGGGCACCCCCCGGTCCGCGTCCCGGGTGGGCGCGGCGCTGGGGGTGCTGGCGGGGGCGAGGGCGGCCGGGGCGCTGGCCGCGCCGGAGGCCCCGGGGCGACCGCCGGGGCTCCGGCTGGCCCGGGGCGGTCGCAGCGACCGTTCGGTGGCCCGGGGGCGGGGGTCGTCGTCGGTGGGGATGGCCCGGGGGCCGCTGGTGGGGCCGGTGCCCAGGGGCGCGGGCGCGGCGGCGGCGGTCTCGGTGACGGTGGGCCCGGCGATCACCGGGCTGTCGTCGCGGTACCGCCCCTGGTCCAGCAGGAGCACCCCGCCCGCCACCACGGCCCCCGCCACGGCGGCGACCAGCACCGCCGCCAGGACCGTGCCGCGCGGCAGCCGGGCCTGGACGACGGTCAGCGCGGAGATCGCGGGGTCGCGGTCCCCGGGGCCCGCCCCGCCGGACGGCACCGGGTGCGGGACGGACACCGGGGCGACCGCCGTCGGGGCGGCCCCGGGGGCGTCCTCGGGGCGGGCCTCCGAGCCGGAAGCAGGGGCCATGGAACCGGGCGAAGGGGTCTTCGACAGGGGCGGAAGGGGGCCCGGCCCGGACGCCGGAGTGCCCAGGCCGGATGCCGAAGTACCCGGCCCGGGTGGCGGAGTACCCGGCACAGACGCCGGAGTGCCCGGCACGGATGCCGGGGCGTCCTGCCCGGGTGGCGGGCTGCCCGGCCCGGACGGAAGGCCCCCCGCCGGACCGGGCGCCGAGGCCCGCGCACCGGACGGAACGGCGGACGGCCGGGCGGGCGGAAGGACTCCGGGGACGGCACCGGGAACGACGCCGGGGACCGCGCCGGGGAGGGCGGACGATGGGTCGCCCGGAGTGACGGCCGGTGGAGCCCCGAGCGTCGGCGGAACCCCGGACGCGACGGTCGGCGCGGGGAACGGCGAGGGGGGCGGCGTCACAACCCCCGGCGCGGGGACCGGCGAAGGCGCGGGCGGAACGGCCGGGAACGGAAGGACGTCGGCCAGCGGCACGGCGGACGGAACGGGCAGGGCCCCGGGCGGGGCGGGGAAGGCACCGGGCAGGGCCCCGGACGGGGCGGGGAAGGCACCGGGCGGGGCGGGGAGCCGGGTGCCGTCGGTGGTGGCCGGGTGGGCGGGGGCGCCGTACCGGCCCCCCGCCAGGACGGCCCGCAGCAGCCGCTCCGCGTCCACCGTGCCGAGCCGTCGCGCCGGGTCCCGCTCCAGCAGCCCGCGCACCAGCGGGGTCAGCGGACCGGCCTGCGCGGGCGGACGGAACTCCTCGGCCACCACGGCGTGCAGGGTGCCGCTGATCGAGTCGCGGCGGAACGGCGAGTGCCCCGTGAGCACCGCGCACAGCAGCGCGCCCAGGGACCACAGGTCGGACTCCGGGCCGCCCGTCGCGCCGGTCATCCGCTCGGGGGCGCTGTACTCGGGCGAACCGACGAACACGCCCTCCTCGCTGAGGGTCCGGGAGCCGGGGACCCGTGCCACCCCGAAGTCGGTGAGGACGACCCGTCCGGTGTCCTCCTCCAGCAGCACGTTGTCCGGTTTGAGGTCCCGGTGCAGCACGCCGGCCGTGTGGGCGGCGGACAGCGCCCCGAGCAGGGCGAGTCCGACCCGGGCCGTCTCCCCCACCGGGAACGGGCCGTCGGCGCCCACCCGGTCCGCGAGCGAGCCGCCCGTCACCAGCTCCATGACGATGTAGGCGTCGTCCCCGTGCTCCACCACGTCGTGGACGACCACGACGTTCGGATGGCGCAGCGCCGCGACCGCCCGGGCCTCCCGCAGGGTGCGGGCCCGCACCCGGCGCGCCTCGGCGCCGCGCAGCGCGGGGTCGGAGTCGAGTCGTTTGACCGCGACGAACCGGCCCAGCAACTGGTCCTCGGCACCCCACACGGTCCCCATGCCGCCGCGCCCCAGTCGGGTGCGGAGCAGATAACGCCCGCCTATCAGGCGGGACTTGGCGCCCCCCGCGACCTCACCCCGGTCACCTTTGGTCCCCATGCGCCCATCATGCCGCACACCACCGGGGGTGCGGTCAGGATCCGTCCGGGTTCTCCCGCCAGCTCTTCAGCATCGTCTCGAACTGTGCGCGTGTGGTGGCCCAGCCCGCCTCGGGACCGGCCAGGTAGATCGCGTACTCGACGCCGTCCCGGCTGAAGTACGCCTGCTCGATCGCCCGGCGCGGACCCGCCGTGGTGTCCACGCCCCGGGAGACCCAGCGGAACTCCCAGTGGGCGCCCGGACGGTCCCGGAAGGTGTTGGCGACCAGTTTCTGCCGGGAGTAGTCCTTCAGCCGGGCGAGCTGCTTCTCCAGGTCCAGCAGATGGGCGTGGGGGCTGTCGTAGTCGGGGGCGGGGTCGATCCCGATCCGCAGCAGGTGTTCGCCGCCGTCGGGCGAGTAGTCGATCTGACCGTTCGTCACGGTCCGCTCCCAGCCCAGCGGGACGGCGAGGCTGAACCCCCCAGGGTCCTCCACCCGCTTCCAGCCCGCGGGCACCGAGCCCTCGTCGGCTCCGTCCCCGTTCCCGTCCTCGGCGCCGCTCCCGCCGGACCCGGAGTCGGTGTCCGGGTCCGTATCGGGTCCGGTGTCGGTGTCGGTGTCCGGCGCGGTGTTCCCGCCGTCCGGGCCGCCGGAGTCGGGGCCCTTGCTGAGGGTGTCCGGACCGGGCGAGGGCGTGCCGGAGGACTGCTCGGGCTTCGGCTCGGGCTTGGGCTTCGGCTTCGGGTCGCCGGTCGGCTTCACCGTGACGGGCGGGTCCTGGGACTCGGTCCCCCGGCCGTCGTCCACGTACCGCAGCGCCAGCGCGCCGCCCACGCTGAGCAGCACCACCGCGACGGCCCCGGCGAGCGCCCCGTACCAGCGGGGGCGGGACGACGACGGCCGCCCGGGCTCCTGGCCCACCACATGCGGCAGCGGAACGGGACCGGACGGGGTGAAGCCGCCGGGCGGGGCCCCGGGCGGGGCGGGGGTCCCCATGGGGGGCGTCCCGGTCAGGGGCGTCCCGGTGGGGGGCGTGACCGGGACGGAGGTGGTGGGCGCGGCGGACAGCGCGGCGGACGGCGGGGCGGCCGGGGGTTCGACGGACGGCGGGACGGCCGGGGGTCCGGCGGGCGGGGGCGGCGCGGCGAGCGCGGCGGCCGTCTCCGGGGGCACCACCCGGGTCGGGGTGTACCCGGCGGCGGGGCCGGTCTCCACCGGCTGGCGGCCCTCGGCCGCCTCGCCGAGCATCCGTTCCACCTCCTCGGCGCCGGGCCGGGCCTCCGGGTCCTTGCGGAGCAGGGCCTCGATCACCGGGGCGAGCGGTCCGGCGTGCGCGGGCGGCGCGGGCTCGTCGTCCACCACGGCCTGGAAGGTGCCGAGCGCGGAGGGGCGGCGGAACGGGGAGACGCCCTCGACCGCCGTGTAGAGGGTGGCGCCCAGCGCCCACAGGTCGGAGGCCGGACCGGGCTCCCCGCCGCGCACCCGTTCGGGGGCGAGGTAGTCCACGGAACCGACGATCTCGCCGGTTCTGGTCATCCCGCTGTCCCCGTCGACCTGGGCGATGCCGAAGTCCGTCAGCAGCACCCGGCCGTCGCTGGCGAGGAGCACGTTCGCGGGCTTGACGTCCCGGTGCAGCACCCCGGCGTCATGCGCGGCGCGCAGGGCCCGCACCACCCACAGTCCGGTGCGGGCGGCGTCCCTGGGGGGCACCTTCCCCCGGTCCTGGATCTCGTCGGCGAAGGAGCCGCCCTCGATCAACTCCATGACGATCCACGGACGTTCGTCGTGTTCGAGGACGTCGTGGACGGTGACGACGGCGGGGTGCGAGATCCGCGCGGCGGCCCGGGCCTCGGAGCGGGTGCGGTCCATCAGGACCGGCCGGTCGCGCTCGGAGGCGTACAGGGAGGCCGTCAACTCCTTGACGGCCACGGACCGGTGGAGGACCTCGTCGCGGGCCTTCCACACCCGGCCCATGCCGCCGCGGCCTATGCACTCCTGGAGCCGGTAGCGCCCGGCGAGCAGCACACCGTTCATCTGATTATCGTTCCCCCGTGGTGTGGTGACAGGCACCCAGGGTAAGGAGGCCGGGCGCCCCGGGGAACAGGTGGGGTCAGCCCTTGGCCTGGTACGTGGCGGCGGCCTGGTCGTACAACCGTGTCACCTTGTCCCGTTCGGCCTCAGGCCCGCGCAACTGGAGGACGTGGTAACGACCGTTGACGATGATCGCCCGGTTGCGGACGAAGAGTTCGCCGCCGCCGGAGTCGGTCCAGGTGAACTGGCCCTCGCCGCTGGTCTGACCGCCGACCTCGATGGTGCGCATCCCGCTGGACGTGGACCAGGTGGAGTCCCGGAACGGATCGAGTTCGCGCTGGTGCTCGCGCATGTAGACGAGCGGGTCCGGGCCGAAGTCGGCGACCGCGTCCCGGCCGGGCACCAGCAGCAGCTGGTACGTCCCGTCGGTGTAGACGATCTGACCACTGGCGTTGCGCGCCTGCCGCTCCCAGCCGTTGGGAACGGCGACCCGGAAGCCCTCGGCGTCCTTGCGGACGGTGAAGCCGTCCGGCACGGCCGGGACGGCGGGCCCCTCGTCGGCACTGGGCTTCGGCTTCGGCTTCGGCTTGGGCTTGGACGTCGGCTTGGACTTGTCGGAACCCTCGCCGCCCTTGTCGCCCTCGTCGGTGCCGTTCGTGTCGTCGTCCGATCCGCCGTCGGGGGCCGGGGCCCCCGCGTCGGTGTCCCGTCCGGCCTCGCCGCCGACCGAGCTGGTCCGCTGACCGCCCGCCTCGGTGCCGGACTCGGGCAGGAACACCAGCGCGTAGGTGACCACCCCGGTGAGTCCGGCCAGGACCAGCACCAGCAGGGTGCGGCCCAGCTTCGCCGGTGCCCCCTTGCCCCGGCGCTCGTCCCGGGCCGTCCGTCCGCCGCGCGGCGGGCGTTTGGCGGACCGTCCGGCGGGACGGACGCGCTCGGGGTCGGGCCCGGCGAGCGGAACCGTCTCCTCGAAGCGGACGTCCGCCTCCGCGAAGCCCTCGTCCGGCCCGGCGAAGCCGTCGTCAGGCCCGGCGAAGAGGGCCTCCGCCCCGGTGAACCCGGCGTCCTCCCCGGCGAACCCCTCGGGCGGGGCCGCCGCGGGCCCGGCGGCGTGCTTGCGGTGCCGTCGCGAGGAGGCGCCGCTCCGCTCGGAGCGCCGCTTGCGCCGTCGCAGCAGCTCGCCCCGGCGGCGCACGATCGGCAGCCGCCGGGGGTCGGGCGGCGGGGTCGCGATGACGAAGGTGCCCGCGTCCGGCTCGGGCGCCGACCGGACCAGGGAGCGCAGCCAGCCGCGCAGTTCCTCGAAGTCCGGTCGCTCGGTGGGGTCCTGCCGCAGCAGCGACTCCACGACCGGCCGCAGCGGTCCGCACTCCTCGGCGAAGGCGGGCGGCTCCGCGCACACCAGCTGGACGAGTTCGGCGGTGCTGTCCTCGGGGTAGGGGGCGTGCCCCTGAACGGCCCGGAAGAGCAGCGCGCCCAGCGCCCAGAGGTCGGTGGACGGTCCGATCGGCGCGGCGAGCTGCCAGTTCTCGTGGACCGGACCCGCCTGTTCGGGCGCCCAGCGCTCGGTGACCGGCCCGACGAGGGCCATCCGGGCCTGGCGCGCGCGCTCGGCGGCGATGGCGGTGGCCGGACCCCGGCGCGGGGTCGGGGGCCGCTCCTCCCAGCCGTCCGGGGCGGCGGCGGGCTCCGGGGCGGCGGGCGGCCCGGCGTCCGCGCCGTCCCGGGGCAGCGCCCCGTGCCAACCGGGGACGGGGGCCTGCGCGGGGGCGGCGCGGTGGACGCCGTACGGGTCGGTGATCCGCCCGTGCGGGGTGTCCGGGGCGGCGGCACCCGTCCCGGGGCCGCCCGGTCCGGCGGGCGGGAGGGCGCTCCGGCGCTCCTCGGTGACCCGGGCGGCGGCACGGGTCCCGGCCCGGTACGCGGCGATGGCCCCGGCGCGGGCGGCCCGGGCGTCGGTGCCGTCGGCGGGCAGCCGGGGACCGCTCGCGGGCGTGCCGCCGACACCGGTCCCGGGTCCGGGGCCTGACGGGGCGCCGGGCAGGGCGGGGGCGACACCGGGACCACCCGGCGGTACGGGACCACCCGGCGGTACGGAGCCGCCCGGCGGTACGAGGCCCCCCGGCGGTACCGAACCGGTCTGCGGAACGGGACCGTTGGGATGCGCGGGTCCGCCCTGGGAGTAGGGGGAGTACGGGGAGTGCTGGGCGTACGTGGGGGCGGCGGGGCCCTCGGGGGACGCCAGCGGGTCCGCCGGGGAACCGGGGCCCGGGGACAGCGGGTCCGCCGGGGGGCGGGCCGCCGCGCCGGTCGCCTCCGCCCAGGTCCGGCCGGGGCCGGACGCGGCGACCCGCTCACCGGAGGCGAACGCGCCACCGGGACCCGACGCACCGCCGGGCCCGAAGCCGCTCCCCGGACCGGACGGCGCCCCGCCGGAAC
Source organism: Streptomyces sp. JNUCC 64 (assembly GCF_054484115.1). Classification (NCBI taxonomy): domain Bacteria; kingdom Bacillati; phylum Actinomycetota; class Actinomycetes; order Kitasatosporales; family Streptomycetaceae; genus Streptomyces; species Streptomyces sp. JNUCC 64. The sequence goes on along the minus strand of NZ_CM137015.1, from coordinate 5,131,181 downwards.
CGGACGCGCCCACCGGACCGGACGGCGCGCCGCCGGGCCCGAACGCGCCCTCGGAGCCGGGCCGCTGACCGCCGGACCCGAACGCGGCACCGGACGGTACGCCGCCGGAACCGGTCGCCCCCACCGCGCCGGACGGCGCCCCGCCGGAACCGGACGCGCCGTCCGGACCGTAGCCGTTCCAGGGTCCGGCGACGGTCGCGCGCCCGCTGCCCGGGGAGCTGCCGAAGCCGCCGCCGTCACCGACGTGTCCGCGCGGGGTGCCGGGCTGCGGTCCGGCGCCCGGATCGGTGTCGGGGCGCGGATCGTAGCCGCACAGGGCCTCTTCGGCGGCGCCCGCCGCCAGCCCGGTCAGCATGACCCGTCCGTCGTCGAGGACGATCACCGTACGGGCGGTGATGTTGCGGTGGACCCAGCCGTGGGCGTGCAGCGCGCGCAGTCCGGTGAGGATGTCGGCGGCGACCTCGGCCGCGCGGTACGGGTTCAGCGGCTCCTCGTCCAGATACGTGGAGAGCGGCCGTCCGGCGACGAGTTCGCTGACGATCCAGAGCGCGCCGCCCTCGGCGAAGACGTCGAAGACCTGGTCGAGCCGGGGGTGATCGGGTATCTGCGCGGCGGCCTGGGCCGCCTCGATGGCGCGGCGGACGGCCGGATCGGTGGCGCGGGCCACGGCCGCCCGGCCGGACTCGCTCAGCGCGAAGCCCTCGGGCAGTCCGTCCGCGTCGAGCACCTCGGCCTCGACGATCTCCGGCAACGGCACCTGCCGGACCAGGACTTCCTGTCCGCTGTAGGTGTCGAACGCCCGCAGATAGGCCGCCTCGTACTCGTCCGGCGGCGCGAGCGGCAGGCGATAGCGGTCGGCGAGTACCCGCCCCGCGTAGTCGTCCACGGCGCTCCCCCTGTCCGGTGGTCCGGGTGTAGTCCGTACGGTCGGTCGGTTGCGTTCGTCGCGTGCCGCGTTCCGCCGCGCACGGTCCGCGACCCTTCACGATACGTGCCCTGGGCGTGGCGTCGAGTGGGGATGCCGGATCTCATAGGGCGTTCGGGCACGGCGGTGCCACGGAGCAGAGGATTCCGGCGAACGGCCCCCGGGGCAACCGGACGAAACCCTCCCCGGACCGGACGGATACGGCGCTCCGGACGGACGGGACGGGGCCGGAGGCGGTCCGGGAACCCGTCCGGAACGGTCCGGCGGCGGGCCGGGAACGGACCGGGGGCAGGTGGCGGAGGCCGGTCCGGGAGCGGCGCCGTCCGCCGGACCCGCGCCGGAACGGGCGCGCGACGGACGCCGGGGAACGCCCCGGACTGGGGGGTGACGGACGCGGCCCCGGGGTGACGGCTTCCGCCGTGGCCCCGGGGCCGTGGGCGCGCGGCCCCGGCGTGAGCCGCCGGCGCGCGGGAGGGGCGGGCCCGTGGGCCCGCCCCGGATCAGGACTTGGGCTGGAAGGTCCTGGTGAAGGTCTGCCAGGTCTTCTTGCGCTCGGCGCCGTCCCAGTCGGCGGCCTTCGCGGTGTACATGAGGGCGTACCCCTGACGGGAGTTCACCACGAAGCCGCGGTTGTTCACCCGGTACTTGGTGCCGCCCTCGACATAGGTGAACTCCCAGTCCGCGGCCTCCCAGCCGCGGTAGTCGACACCCGCGATGCGGACGCGCTCGTACTGCGCGCGCCGCATGGAGCGTTCCTGGTTCTTCCAGTCGGCGACGGCGTCGTCCTTGGGGGTGGTGGTCCAGCCGACGAGCAGCCGCTGGCCGTTCGGGCCGGTGAACCGGGCGCCGCCGAGGCCGTCGGAGGCGTACGACCAGCCCTCGGGGAGGCCGACGGCGAAGCCCTGGCCGTGCCGGTGGGTGGTGGCGGCCCCGGTGCCGGAGCCCTGGCCTTCCCCGCCGTCCTTCCCGGACCCGCCCTCGCCCTTGCCCTCGCCTTCTCCCTTGCCCTCGCCTTCTCCCTTGCCCTCGCCGTCGGTGCCCTCGCCTTCGGCGCCCCCGGTCTTGCCCTCGCCCTTGGCGGGGTCCCCGGCGTCGTCGTCCTCGGCGGGGTCCTCGCCCTCACCGGTGCCGGTGCCGGGCTTCTCGTCGGTGCCGCCGCTGGACCCGGTGTCCTCGGGGGCGTCGCCGTCCCCGGTGGGGTCCGGGGCGGTGCCGCCCTTGCCTCCGGTGTCCTGGGCGGCGGTCTCCTCGCCGCCCTCGGCACCCCCGCTGGCGGCGACCTTGTCGCTGCCCCGGTCGTCGCCGCCGGTGGAGGTGTCCCGCAGGGAGAGGGCGACGATGCCCGCGACCACCGCGAGCGCCACCAGCACGGCGATGACGACCAGGGTGCGACGGGGCATCACATCGCCGAGGGAGCCGCCGGGCGCCCCCCGGGAGCCCCGCCGCCCCGGGGCGGCGGTGATGTCGTGCGCACCCCCGAAGCCCCCCGGGGCCCCGGGTGATCCGGCGGCCGGGGCGGTCGCGCCGACCGCACCGGGCAGCGGACCGAACGCGCCCGGCGCGGACCCCGGCGCGTTCGGCCCGCCGAGGCCGCCCGGCCGGGCGGCCGGAGTCGTCGCGGAAGGCACGGAAGGTCCGGAGGGAGCGGCGGGGGCCCTGCCGGGCGGGCCGGGCGGCGGCGGCACGGCGGCGCGGGCCGGGCCCGCGGCGGCGGCACCGGCCGCGGCGGCTCCCGTGGCCGTGGCGGCGGACTTCCGGGCGGACCACTTCTTCCGCCCGTCCTTCCGTCCGTTCCTGCGGGCGTCCTCGCGTCCGGCCGGGGAGGGGGACCGGTCGTGACGGGCGGACGCGTCCTCCGGCACCACCGGCAGCGCGATGACCACCGTGGGGTCGGCGGCGGGCGGGACCGGGGTGTCGGGGCCGCTCAGCACGGCGTCCAGCAGGGCGCGGGCCCCGGCGTCGTCCAGCCGCTGTGCGGGGTCCTTCGCCAGCAGCCCGTAGATGACCTCCTCCAGCGGGCCCGCGTTCTGCGGCGGGTCCAGGGGTTCGGTCATCACGGCGGTGAGGGTCGCGATGGCGGAGCCCTTGTCGTACGGGGGGACGCCCTCCACCGACGCGTACAGCAGTCCGCCGAGCGACCAGAGGTCGGCGGCGGGTCCGGGCCGGTGGCCCCGGGCCCGCTCGGGCGAGATGTACGAGGGGGCGCCGACCAGCATGCCGGTGGAGGTGATGGACGGGTCGCCCTCGACCTGGGCGATGCCGAAGTCCGTGAGCACGACCCGGCCGTCGTCGGCGATGAGCACGTTCGACGGCTTCACGTCACGGTGCAGGATGCCCTCGTGGTGGGCGGCGCGCAGCACGTCGAGCACGGCGAGGCCGACCTCGGCGGCGCGGCGCGGGGTGAGGAGTCCGTCCTCCCGGATCACCTCCGCCAGGGACTTGCCCTCGACGAGTTCCATGACGATCCAGGGCCGGTCGTCCTCGTCGACCACGTCGAAGACGGTCACCGCGCTGTTGTTGCGGATGCGGGCGATGGCCTTGGCCTCCCGCAGGGTGCGGGTGATCAGCCGTCGCTTCTCGTCCTCGTCGATGCTGGTGGGGAAGCGGAGTTCCTTGACGGCGACGGTCCGGCCGAGGGTCTCGTCCTCGGCCCGCCAGACCGTGCCCATCCCGCCGCGCCCGAGGACGTCACCGAGCCGGTAGCGGCCCGCGAGGAGCCGTTCCCCGGCCGTCCCGGAGGAGGCGCGGGCGCCCGTCCCGTTCCCGTCGTCCCGGGGGCCGCCGGATCCGTAGCCGTCGCCCCGGGCCGCACCCCGTGGCCTCGGCACCGGGGCCTGACCGCCTCCGGAGGCGTCCGCTCCGCCGCCCCGGGCGGAGCCGGGCTCCGGGCCGGGCCGGTCCGCCGGTTGGCCGGAAAGCTCCGCCCCCGCGCGGGTGCCGTCGGCCGGGGACGCACCCGACCGCTCACCGGGCTTCTCGTCGTTCCGCTCCCCGGTCAGGGCGGTGGTGTCGTGCCGACGGGCCCCGCCCCTCTGCTCCGCGTCCGACATGCGTCCCCTCTGCAACCCGCCCTGACAGGGCCTTCATTGTCCCCCACCGGGTGAACCCCCGGCGCCCCGGGTCGCTCCGGGCCGCTGACGACCGGATCGCGGGAGGCCGCCGTCGGGCGCCTCCCCCGGGGAGGTGGCGGCGGCGCGAACGCCGCCCCCGCCGGGAAGCCTCCCCCCGTCCGGGTGTCCGGGGCAAGCCCCTCAGCCGGTGCGGCGGTCGCGGGAACGGGCCGGTTCCCCCCGGGGCGGGGCGAGTTCGGCCGCCCCGCCCCGGAGGGCGGGACGGCCGGACGGCGACGGGAACGGACGGCCGGAAAGGAGCGGCCGGGGCGACGGGGCGGAACGGCCGGGCGGCGAGCGGTGAACGCGCGGACGGTTGAGGGAACGGAGGGGCCGGGGCGCGGGACCGGGACCGGGCTCCCGGCCCCGCGTCAGCCCAGCGGGACGATGTCCGGGGCGCCGAGCCGGGCCGCGTCCGCCGTCAGGTCGTCGGGCTGGCGCTGGGACTCCCGTTCGGCCTCCACCCGCTTCTCGTAGTGCTCCACCTCGCGGGCGGTCTGGTCGGCGTCCCAGCCGAGCACCGGGGCCATCAACTCGGCGGCCTCCCGGGCGCAGCGGGTGCCCCGGTCGAAGGTCTCGATGGAGATGCGGGTGCGGCGGGTGAGGACGTCGTCCAGGTGCCGGGCGCCCTCGTGGGAGGCCGCGTAGACGACCTCGGCGCGCAGGTAGTCGTCGGCGCCGGTGAGGGGCTGGCCGAGGCCGGGGTCGGCGGCGATCAGGTCGAGCAACTCCTCGCTGAGCGAGCCGTACCGGTTGAGGAGGTGCTCGACGCGGACCACGTGGAGTCCGGTGCGGGCGGCGGTGCGGGCGCGGGCGTTCCACAGCGCGCGGTAGCCCTCGGCCCCGACCAGCGGGACGTCCTCGGTGACGCATTCGGCGACCCGTTGGTCGAGTCCGTGCACCGCCTCGTCCACGGCGTCCTTGGCCATCACCCGGTAGGTGGTGTACTTGCCGCCCGCGACGACGACCAGCCCGGGGACCGGGTGGGCGACGGTGTGTTCGCGGGAGAGCTTGCTGGTGGCGTCGGACTCCCCGGCGAGCAGCGGCCGCAGCCCGGCGTACACGCCCTGGACGTCGTCCCGGGTGAGGGGCACGGCGAGCACCGAGTTGACGTGTTCCAGCAGGTAGTCGATGTCGGCGCTGGAGGCGGCGGGGTGGGCCTTGTCGAGGTCCCAGTCGGTGTCGGTGGTGCCGATGATCCAGTGCCGTCCCCAGGGGATGACGAACAGGACGCTCTTCTCGGTGCGCAGGATGAGGCCGGTGGCGGCGTTGATGCGGTCCTTGGGGACGACGAGGTGGATGCCCTTGGAGGCGCGGACGTGGAACTGGCCGCGTTCGCCGACCATCGCCTGGGTGTCGTCCGTCCACACCCCGGTGGCGTTGACGATCTGCCGGGCGCGGACCTCGTACTCGCCGCCGCCCTCGACGTCCTGGACGCGGGCGCCGACGACCCGTTCGCCCTCGCGCAGGAAGCCGGTGACCCGGGCGCGGTTGGCGACCCGCGCCCCGTAGGCGGCGGCGGTGCGGACCAGGGTGGCGACGTAGCGGGCGTCGTCCATCTGGGCGTCGTAGTACTGGAGGGCGCCGGTCAGGGCGTCCTTGCGCAGACAGGGGGCCACCCGCAGGGCGTGACGGCGGCTCAGATGGCGGTGCAGCGGCAGGCCCCGGCCGTGGCCCCGGGCCATCGACATGGCGTCGTAGAGGGCGACGCCGGATCCGGCGTAGAGCCGCTCCCAGCCCTGGTGCTGGAGGGGGTAGAGGAACGGCACCGGCTTCACCAGGTGCGGCGCGAGCCGTTCCAGCAGGAGTCCGCGTTCCTTGAGGGCCTCCCGGACCAGGGCGAAGTCCAGCATCTCCAGATAGCGCAGTCCGCCGTGGATGAGCTTGCTGGAGCGGCTGGAGGTGCCCGACGCCCAGTCCCGGGCCTCCACGAGCCCGGTGGACAGGCCCCGGGTCACGGCGTCCAGGGCGGTGCCCGCGCCGACCACCCCGGCGCCCACCACCAGGACGTCCAGTTCCCGTTCGGCCAGGTCCGCGAGTGCCTCGGCACGCTCGGCCGGGCCCAGTGTCGCTGTCCTCACCACTGCCTCCCGTCACGTCCGGGGCCGGTCCTCCCTGGCGGGTGCCCGTGTCCCCTCCCCCCACACCTGCCCTCCGCGGTCCATCGTCACCCCGTACGCCGGTTCCCGCCGCGCGGGGGCCGCCGGTCGCCACCCGTCGTCCACCGGGGGCGACACACGGTGCGTCACGCCACCCAATACCGCACAACGGTCATATTTACTCCTAGTCTGACAGTGCGCTGGTCCACCTTGTCCACAGGGCTTGCGCGACCCTCCCGCTCCTGTTACTGGGAAGGACGCCCCCGCCATGCCCGCAGACCTCGCCGTCATCGGCCTCGGCCCGCTCGGACTGCCCCTGGCCCAGGCCGCCGTGAACGCCGGGATCGCCACCCTCGGCCATGAGCCGGCCCCCGCGCCGGACGGACGGCGGACGGCCGCACCGGCCCTCGACGGCGGCGCCCTCAGCACCGCGGAGGTCCGCCGGATGCTCGCGGGCGGCTTCACCCCCACCACCGACCCCAAGGGCCTCGGCCGGGTCCGCACCGCCGTGATCTGCGTCCCCGCCCCGCGCGGCGCCGACGGCTCCCCCGACCTCACCCGGGTGGGTGACGCCGCCCGGGTCCTGGCCGCCCGGCTGCGCCCGCACACCACCGTCGTCCTGGAGTCCCCCGTCCCCCCGGGCACCACCGAGGAGTTCCTGCGTCCCCTCCTCGAAGAGGGCTCCGGGCTGCGCGCGGGCCGGGACTTCCACCTCGCCTACTCCCCCAGCCGGGTGGACCCGGGCAACCGCAGCCACCCCTGGGCCGCGGTCCCCAAGGTCATCGGCGGCCTCACCCCCGCCTGCACGGAGTCCGCGGCGGCGTTCTACGGGCGCCTCACCGAGAAGGTCGTCCGCGCCCGGGGCACCCGCGAGGCCGAGACCGTCCAGCTGCTGGAGACCAACTTCCGGCACGTCAACATCGCCCTGGTCAACGAGATGGCCGTGCTCTGCCACGACCTCGGCGTCGACCTGTGGGACGTCATCCGCTGCGCCGAGACCAAGCCGTTCGGGTTCCAGGCGTTCCGCCCCGGGCCCGGGGTCGGCGGCCACGGGGTCCCCCAGGACCTCTCCGGCCCCCGGCACGCGGCCCGGCCGCTGCGGATGGTGGAGCTGGCCCAGGAGGTGAACGGCCGGATGCCCCGCTACGTCATCCAGCGGGCGGCCACCCTCCTCAACGAACACGGCAAGTCGGCGCGGGGCGCCCGGGTGCTCCTGCTGGGGGTCACCTACAAGCCCGACGTCCCCGACCAGCAGGGCTCCCCCGCCCGGGAGGTCGCCGTCCGCCTGATGGAACTGGGCGCCTCGGTGAGCTACCACGACCCGTACGTCCCCGCGTGGAACGTGCTGGACCGCCCGGTGCCGCGCGCCGACTCGCTCTACGAATCCGCCGCCGCCGCCGATCTCACCCTGCTCCTCCGGCACCACCGCACCTACGACCTCCAGGGGCTGGCGGTCAAGGCCCAGCTCCTCCTGGACACCACCGGCGCCACCCCCACCGGCACCGCGCACCGCCTCTGACCCGTGCGCCGTCCGGACGGCCCCGGCGGACCGTCATCGAACACCCGCACGAAAGCCCATACGGACGAAGGGGTACTCCCGACCCCGTTCATCGGGCCGGAAGTACCCCTCGCGCCGTGTCGCGCCGGGCGGGTGCCGTCAGCGCTTGTGCTGGGCGTCCGCGACCGTGACCTCGACCCGCTGGAACTCCTTGAGCTCGCTGTACCCGGTGGTGGCCATGGCCCGGCGCAGGGCGCCGAAGAAGTTCATGGAGCCGTCCGGGATGTGCGAGGGACCGGCGAGGATCTCCTCGGTGGTGCCGACGGCGCCGAGGTCCACCAGCTTGCCGCGCGGCACGTCCTCGTGGACGGCCTCCATGCCCCAGTGCCGCCCCTGGCCGGGCGCGTCGGTGGCGCGGGCCAGCGGGGAGCCGACCATCACCGCGTCGGCGCCGCAGGCGATCGCCTTGGGCAGGTCGCCGGACCAGCCCACGCCGCCGTCCGCGATCACGTGCACGTACCGGCCGCCGGACTCGTCCATGTAGTCCCGGCGGGCCGCGGCCACGTCCGCGACGGCCGTCGCCATCGGGACCTGGATGCCCAGCACGTTGCGGGTGGTGTGCGCGGCGCCGCCGCCGAAGCCGACGAGGACGCCCGCCGCGCCGGTGCGCATCAGGTGGAGGGCCGCGGTGTAGGTGGCGCAGCCGCCGACGATCACCGGGACGTCCAGCTCGTAGATGAACTGCTTCAGGTTCAGCGGCTCCGAGGCGCCCGAGACGTGCTCGGCGGAGACGGTGGTGCCCCGGATCACGAAGATGTCGACCCCGGCGTCCACCACGGCCTTGGAGAACTGGGCGGTCCGCTGCGGGGAGAGCGCGGCGGCGGTGACCACACCGGCGTCGCGCACCTCCTTGATGCGGAGGCCGATCAGCTCCTCCTTGATCGGCGCCGCGTAGATCTCCTGGAGCCGCCGGGTGGCGGTCGCCGTGTCCAGCTCGGCGATCTCGTCCAGCAGCGGCTGGGGGTCCTCGTACCGGGTCCAGAGCCCTTCGAGGTTCAGCACGCCCAGGCCGCCCAGCTCGCCGATGCGGATCGCGGTCCGCGGCGAGACGACCGAGTCCATGGGGGCCGCCAGGAACGGCAGCTCGAAGCGGTAGGCGTCGATCTGCCAGGCGATCGAGACCTCCTTCGGGTCGCGCGTGCGACGGCTCGGCACGACGGCGATGTCGTCGAAGGCGTACGCCCGGCGCCCGCGCTTTCCGCGCCCGATCTCGATCTCAGTCACTGTGTGGCCTTTCCCTCTGCGTTTCAGCGCCTTCCAGTATCCCCGACGGACGCGCCGAGGGCGGCTCCGGAGTCTCCCGGAGCCGCCCTCGGTGGCCGCTGTCCGCGCGCGGGGCTACTTGTTGCGGCTGTAGTTCGGTGCCTCGACGGTCATCTGGATGTCGTGCGGGTGGCTCTCCTTGAGACCGGCGGAGGTGATCCGCACGAAGCGGCCCCGGTCCTGGAGCTCCGGCACGGTCTGGCCGCCCACGTAGAACATGGACTGGCGCAGCCCGCCGACGAGCTGGTGGACGACGGCCGCGAGCGGGCCCCGGTAGGGCACCTGGCCCTCGATGCCCTCGGGCACCAGCTTCTCGTCGGAGGCGACGCCCTCCTGGAAGTAGCGGTCCTTGGAGAAGGACTTGCGGTCGCCGCGGGACTGCATCGCGCCGAGCGAGCCCATCCCCCGGTACGACTTGAACTGCTTGCCGTTGATGAAGAGCAGCTCGCCCGGGGACTCCTCGCACCCGGCGAGCAGCGAGCCCAGCATCACGGTGTCGGCACCGGCGACCAGGGCCTTGGCGATGTCGCCGGAGTACTGGAGGCCGCCGTCCCCGATCACCGGGACCCCGGCGGCCTGGGCGGCCAGCGACGCCTCGTAGATGGCGGTGACCTGCGGGACGCCGATGCCGGCGACCACCCGGGTGGTACAGATCGAGCCCGGTCCCACGCCGACCTTGACGCCGTCGGCACCGGCGTCGACGAGCGCCTGCGCGCCGTCCCGGGTGGCGACGTTGCCGCCGATGACGTCCACTCCGGACGAGTTGGACTTGATCTTGGCGATCATGTCGCCGACCAGCCGGGAGTGGCCGTGGGCGGTGTCCACCACGATGAAGTCCACGCCCGCCTCGATCAGGGCCTGGGCCCGCTCGAAGGCGTCCCCGGCGACCCCGACGGCCGCGCCGACGATGAGGCGGCCCTCGGCGTCCTTGGCGGCGTTGGGGTACTTCTCGGCCTTGACGAAGTCCTTGACGGTGATGAGGCCCTTGAGGACGCCGGAGTCGTCGACCAGCGGCAGCTTCTCGATCTTGTGGCGGCGCAGCAGCTCCATGGCGTCGGTGCCGGAGATGCCGACCTTGCCGGTGACCAGCGGCATCGGCGTCATGACCTCGCGGACCTGACGGGCGCGGTCCGTCTCGAAGGCCATGTCACGGTTGGTGACGATGCCGAGGAGCTTGCCGTTGCCGTCGGTGACGGGCACGCCGCTGATCCGGAACTTGGCGCAGATCGCGTCGGCCTCGGCGAGGGTCGCGTCGGGGTGCACCGTGATCGGGTCGGTGACCATGCCCGACTCGGAGCGCTTGACCAGGTCCACCTGGTTCGCCTGGTCGGCGATCGACAGGTTGCGGTGCAGCACGCCCACGCCGCCCTGGCGGGCCATGGCGATGGCCATCCGGGACTCGGTGACCTTGTCCATCGCGGCCGAGAGCAGCGGGATGTTCACCCGCACGTTCTTGGAGATGCGCGAGGAGGTGTCGATCTGGTCGGGGGCCATGTCCGAGGCGCCGGGCAGCAGCAGCACATCGTCGTAGGTCAGCCCGAGCGTGGCGAATTTCCCGGGTACTCCGTCGACGTTGGCAGTCATGACACCTTCCAGATGGCCTTGTCCGTGCGGGGTGTCCATGCTAACGGGAAGTGAACCGCTCCCATTCCCCGTTCGATCCTGTGCGACGGCCGTCCGACGGAGGGTGACCGGCCGGACCCCCGCGCCCCGGGCCGGACGCCGCCCGACCGGACCCTTGCCCGGCCTGGCCCGCCGCTCGGCCGGATCGCCGCTCGGCCGGATCGCCGCTCGGCCGGATCGCCGACCGGCCGGGTCACCGACCAGCCGGGGCACCGACCAGCCGACCCGCCGGACCGGCCGGGCTACTGCTCGGCGAGGGCGCGGAGCCTGCTGAGGGCGCGGTGCTGGGCGACCCGGACCGCGCCGGGGGACATCCCCAGCATCTGTCCGGTCTCCTCGGCGGTGAGTCCCACCGCGATCCGCAGCAGCAGCAGTTCGCGCTGGTTCTCGGGGAGGTTGGCCAGCAGCTTCTTCGCCCAGGCGGCGTCGCTGCTGAGCAGGGCCCGTTCCTCGGGGCCCAGGGAGTCGTCCGGCCGCTCGGGCATCTCGTCGGAGGGCACGGCGGTCGATCCGGGGTGCCGCATGGCGGCCCGCTGGAGGTCGGCGACCTTGTGCGCGGCGATCGCGAAGACGAACGCCTCGAACGGCCGTCCGGTGTCCTTGTAGCGGGGCAGCGCGAGCAGCACGGCGACGCAGACCTCCTGGGCGAGGTCCTCGACGAAGTGGCGCGCGTCACCGGGCAACCGGGACAGCCGGGTGCGGCAGTAGCGCAGGGCGAGGGGATGGACGCGGGCGAGCAGGTCGTGCGTGGCCTGCGCGTCACCGTCGACGGCACGGTGCACGAGCGCACCGATCACCGTGGGCTCGTCTTCGCGCATCGGTCCATGGTGCCCTGCCGTCCGTTCGTCCGTGGCACCGCGTCCGTCGTTGTGCACCGAAGCGTTATGAGCGGGTGCGTCGGTGCTCATCTCGCGGTTCCTCCCCTTCCGCTCGGCCGGTCCGTCCCCGAGGAACTCCACACCTCAAGGATGCGGCATCGGCGGGGAAACGGGGGCCGCACACCGTACGCACCGCGCGAACGGGCCGTTCCGGCGGGCTGACGGGGGCTGTTGGCGACGGCTTTCCGGTGGGCTCCGGCGGAGGTGGCCGGGGCGGCCGGGGCCCCCGGGCGGGGGCCCGCCCCGCCCGCTCCGGGCGGGCGGGGGGCGTGTTCCCGTGGCGTCGGACGCGCTCTCGGGCCCTTCCTTCCGGACCTCGCCGGGTCGGTGGCCCCGGCGCCCGACGGCCCCGCCGCGCGGCGGGCGCGGCTGCCGGGTCCCCCGGCCCCGGCCGGGGCCGGAGGGAGAGCGCCCAGGCCGTCTCTTGCGGATCCCGCCGGGCTCGCGGGCCCTGGCACGCGGGCCCGCCGCGCTGTCGTCGGCCGTCGGCGTCCCCCGGGCCCGGGGGGCCCGGGAGGTACCCCCACCGCGTGGGCTCCGTACTCCGCCTCGCGACCGCACGCGCCGGACCCCGCTCCCCGGTCCGGCCGGATCCGCAAGAAACGACCTAGCGGACGAGTCCCCACCGGAAGCCGAGCGCCACGGCGTGCGCGCGGTCCGAGGCGCCGAGCTTCTTGAAGAGCCGCCGGGCGTGGGTCTTGACCGTGTCCTCGGAGAGGAACAGCTCCCGGCCGATCTCGGCGTTGGAGCGGCCGTGGCTCATGCCCTCCAGCACCTGGATCTCCCGGGCGGTGAGGGTGGGCGCGGCGCCCATCTCGGCCGACCTGAGGCGGCGGGGGGCGAGCCGCCAGGTGGGGTCGGCGAGCGCCTGGGTGACCGTGGCGCGCAGTTCGGCGCGGGAGGCGTCCTTGTGCAGATAGCCGCGGGCTCCGGCGGCGACGGCGAGCGCGACCCCGTCGAGGTCCTCGGCGACCGTGAGCATGATGATCCGGGCGCCGGGGTCGGCGGAGAGCAGCCGCCGCACGGTCTCCACACCGCCGAGGCCGGGCATGCGCACGTCCATCAGGATGAGGTCGGAGCGGTCGGCGCCCCAGCGGCGGAGGACTTCCTCGCCGTTGGCCGCCGTCGTGACCCGCTCGACACCGGGCACGGTGGCCACCGCGCGGCGGAGCGCTTCTCGGGCAAGCGGGGAGTCGTCGCAGACGAGGACGGAAGTCATGACCGTCCTCCGCAGCTGATGGGCGTCACCTTGGGCCTCCAGGCTGGTACGGATCGTCACCTGTGCGGTTGACGCCCCCGGACGTGTGCCCGAGCGCCGTTTCCTCAACCGCCTCCGGACCACTCAACGACGGTCACCCGAAAGAGTTACGGGTCGCTCGACCCGCTTCGGCACTCTATGTGAGGGGGTCGACACGCCTTCGCCACCGCGCGTGACGCGCGGACCCGGCGGAGCCGGGCGGGACGGGACGGGCGCCTCCGGGACCCGGGCCGGGCGCGGCGGGGCTCGGCGGGGCGCGGCGGGCGCCCGGGCCCCGGCGGGCGGGGCGGCCCGCGGAGGACTCCTGAAAGCTTCCGTCAAGACCCATGCCCCATTTAGCGGCTTTTCTTCACTTTCACCGGTGTCTGAGGCTAGATTCGCAAAGAGTCATATTTTCATCTTCTTCGACAGTAGTTCTGCGTCGTGGGCACGATCCCGCGTCGGCACGGCCCCATCAGCTCCGCACGCCGTAAGGGGACACGCAATGGCAGATTTCTCCCGCCTTCCCGGACCGAACGCCGATCTGTGGGACTGGCAGCTCCTCGCGGCCTGCCGCGGGGTGGACAGCTCGCTCTTCTTCCACCCGGAGGGCGAGCGCGGCGCGGCGCGCAGCGCGCGCGAGAACTCGGCCAAGGAGGTCTGCATGCGGTGCCCGGTGCGGGCCGAGTGCGCCGCCCACGCGCTCCAGGTCCGCGAGCCCTACGGGGTGTGGGGCGGACTCACCGAGGACGAGCGCGAGGAGCTGATGGGACGGGCCCGCAACCGGCTGGTCCCGGCGAGCGCCGCCGCCGGCCGGGAGGGGCGCGACACCCCGGACGGGCACTGAGCCCGCCGGGTCCGCCCCCGTTTGGTGGAACGTTTCTTCACGGCTGCGGGGCGTTCCCGGGGACCCGGACCGGCCGGACCCGACGCCTTGCCCGTCGCGGGACGCCCGTCAGCAGGACGCTCGCCGACCGGGCGCCCGTCAGCGGGGCGCGACCCGCTCCAGCTGGTCGAGGGTGGCCGCGACCGCCGGGACCCGGGCCAGGTCCGGCAGGGTGAGCGCGACGATCCGCCGTCGCACCACGGGCTCCACCGCCACGGTCCGCACCCCCTTGGGCCGGACCGACTCCAGCGCCAGCGCGGGCAGCACCGCCACCCCGAGCCCCGCCCCGACCAGTCCGGTCACGGCCGGGTAGTCGTCGGTGGCGAAGTCGATCCGGGGGGTGAACCCGGCGCCCTCGCACACGTCCACCAGCTGACGGCGGCAGCGCGGGCAGCCCGCGATCCACGGGTCGTCGGCGAGTTCCTCGATCCGGACCGTGCCCGCGTCGGCGAGCGGATGCCCCTCCGGGACCAGACCGACCAGCCGGTCCGCGAACAGCGGCCGCACCGTCAGATCGGCCCACTCCTCCGGCAGCGCGACGTCCCCGGGCTCCCCGGGGGCGGCCCGGTCGGCGTAGTGGAAGGCGAGCGCCACGTCGCAGTCACCCTCGCGGAGCATCTCCACCGAGCGCGGCGGTTCGGCCTCCACCAGGGAGACCCGGGTGCCGGGGTGGGCGGCGCGCAGCGCGGCGAGGGCGGCGGGGACCAGCGTGGAACTGCCGCTGGGGAAGGACACCAGCCGGACCCGGCCCGCCCGCAGCCCCGCGATGGCGGCGACCTCCTCCTCGGCGGCGGTCAGCCCGGCGAGGATGCCCGTGGCGTGCCGGACCAGGGCCTCGCCCGCCTGGGTCAGCCGCATCTCCCGTCCGGCGCGGACGATCAGCGGGGTGCCGGCGGAGGTCTCCAGGGCCTTCATCTGCTGGCTGACGGCGGGCTGGGTGCAGCCCAGCTCACGGGCCGCCGCGGAGAAGGAACCGGTGGTGGCGACCGCGCGCAGGACACGGAGATGACGGGCCTCGATCACGTTCCCCATCCTAACGCGGCATAAGAGTTCCTTGGATGTCCAGCGGTTTAACCCTTCGACACTTTGACTCCGGGGGATTAGCGTGCGCCGCATGAAGGCCATGAAGGTTCTGTCACTGAACGTGGGACGGGCCCGGAACGTCCCGTACACGGAGCAGCCCGAGGGGCTGACGGGGATCGACAAGCGCCCGGTGCCGGGCCCGGTGCGGGTGAGCGAGCCGGGGCCGAAGGGGGTCGGGGGCAGCGGGCTGGCGGGGGACGCCGTCTGTCACCGCCGCCACCACGGCGGTACGGACCAGGCGGTGTACGCGTTCGCCCGGGAGGACCTCGACGACTGGGCGCGCGAGCTGGGGCGGGACCTGCCGTCCGGCTGTTTCGGGGAGAACCTCACCACCGAGGGCGTGGACGTCAACGGCGCGCTGATCGGCGAGCGCTGGCGGGTCGGTCCCGAGCTGCTGCTGGAGGTCAGCTCGTCGCGCGTCCCGTGCCGGGTCTTCGCCGAGTTCCTCGGGGAGCGCGGCTGGGTCCGCCGGTTCACCGCGCGGGCCGCCCCCGGCACGTATCTGCGGGTGATCACCCCCGGGGAGGTGCGGGCGGGCGACCGGGTGGAGGTGGTGACGCGGCCGGAGCACGAGGTCACCGTGGCGATGGAGTTCCGGGCCCTGACCACCCACCGGGAGCTGCTGCCCCGGGTGCTCGCCGCCGGGGACGCGCTGCACCCGGAGACCCGCGAACGGGCGCTGACGTACGTGGAGCGCTACGGCTCCTGAGCCGGGCGGACGGGACCGGGGAGCGGACGGTACCGGGCGGTCGGTCCGTGGCGGACCGGCGGTCGGTCCGTGGCGGACGGTCGGTGCCGGGCGGCGGCGGGCAGTGGCGGGCAGTGGTGCCGGGGAGCGGACGGGGCCCGGCGGTCGGTCCGTCCGGTGGCGGCGGGGCCATTGGGCCGGAGCGGGCCGGACGGGCCGGAGCGGGCGGGGCGCCGGAACGCAAGGGGGGGACGCCGACCGGGCCCGGTGTGAGCGGAACCGGTGCGTCCGGGTGGTGTCGGCGGGCGGGGGCGGATCACTACTGTGGGCCCATGACTACGGCTCTGATCACGGGTTCGACCGCGGGCATCGGGGCGGCGTTCGCCCGGCGCCTCGCCTCGGACGGCCATGACCTGGTGCTGGTGGCGCGGGACGCCGAGCGGTTGCGCGCCCAGGCCGCCGACCTCCACGACCGGCACGGGGTGGAGGCCGAGGTGCTGCGGGCCGACCTCGCCACCGACGAGGGCATCGAGGCGGTGGCGGCCCGGCTCGGCAACCCCCGGCGGACGGTGGACCTGCTGGTCAACAACGCCGGGTTCGCCAACAAGGGCCGCTATCTGGAGGTCCCGGTCGCCGACGAGCTGCGGATGCTGAAGGTGCACTGCGAGGCGGTGCTGCGGCTGACGTCGGCGGCGACGGAGGCGATGCGGGAGCGGGGCCGGGGGGCGGTCCTGAACGTGGCGTCCGTGGCGGCCTTCATCCCGCGCGGGACGTACGGGGCGTCCAAGGCGTGGGTGGTGCAGTTCACCCAGGGCGCGGCGCGCGACCTCGCCGGGACCGGGGTGCGGATGACGGCGCTGTGCCCCGGTTTCGTCCGCACCGAGTTCCACGAGCGGGCCGGGATGGGCACCGACTCCATCCCCGGATGGATGTGGCTGGACGCGGACAAGGTGGTCGCCGCCGGGCTGGCCGATCTGGCGCGCGGCCGGGTCGTCTCCGTCCCCGACCCCCGGTACAAGGCGCTGATGGGGCTCGCCAAGCTCGCCCCCCGGCAGCTGCTCGGCGGGTTCACCGCCTCGACCGGCCGCAAGTACGGGCCCCGGTAGCCGGAAGCCCGGGGCTTCCGGTACGCGCGCGGGCCCCGGCCCGGCCCCCTCGACGGGGGCCGGGCCGGGGCCCGTTCGACGTGGTGCGCGGCCGGCGGGAGCCGCCGCGACCGGCGGCCGGCGCCTGGTGACCAGGCGTCGGCCGCTCCGCGGTCGACTAGTGCGAGTGACCGTGGCCGTGACCGGCCTCGGCCTCGTCCTCGGCGGGCTTCTCGACGACCAGGGTCTCGGTCGTGAGCAGCAGCGAGGCGATGGAGGCGGCGTTCTCCAGCGCGGAGCGGGTCACCTTGACGGGGTCGATGACACCGGCCTTGACCAGGTCGACGTACTCCTCGGTGGCCGCGTTGTAGCCGTGTCCGGCCTCCAGGTCGGCGACCTTGGAGACGATGACGTAGCCCTCCAGGCCCGCGTTCTCGGCGATCCAGCGCAGCGGCTCGACGGCGGCGCGGCGGACGACGGCGACACCGGTGGCCTCGTCGCCCTCCTTGCCGAGGTTGCCCTCCAGCACCTTGGCGGCGTGGACGAGCGCGGAGCCGCCACCGGAGACGATGCCCTCCTCGACCGCGGCGCGGGTCGCGGAGATGGCGTCCTCCAGACGGTGCTTCTTCTCCTTGAGCTCGACCTCGGTCGCGGCGCCGACCTTGATCACGCAGACGCCGCCGGCGAGCTTGGCGAGGCGCTCCTGGAGCTTCTCGCGGTCCCAGTCGGAGTCGGTGTTCTCGATCTCGGCCTTGATCTGCGCGACGCGGCCGGCGACCTCGTCGGAGCTGCCGCCACCGTCGACGATGGTGGTGTCGTCCTTGGAGACGGTGACGCGGCGGGCGGTGCCGAGCACGTCCAGACCGACCTGGTCGAGCTTGAGGCCGACCTCCTCGGCGATGACCTGGGCGCCGGTGAGCGTGGCCATGTCGCCGAGCATCGCCTTGCGGCGGTCGCCGAAGCCGGGGGCCTTCACCGCGACGGCGTTGAAGGTGCCACGGATCTTGTTGACGACCAGCGTGGACAGGGCCTCGCCCTCGACGTCCTCGGCGATGATCAGCAGCGGCTTGGAGCCACCCGCCTGGATGACCTTCTCCAGCAGCGGCAGCAGGTCCTGGATGGAGGAGATCTTGCCCTGGTGGATGAGGATGTACGGGTCCTCCAGGACGGCCTCCATCCGCTCCTGGTCGGTCACGAAGTACGGGGAGAGGTAGCCCTTGTCGAAGGCCATGCCCTCGGTGAACTCCAGCTCCAGGCCGAACGCGTTCGACTCCTCGACGGTGATGACACCGTCCTTGCCGACCTTGTCCATGGCCTCCGCGATCAGCTCGCCGACCTGCGAGTCCTGGGCGGAGAGACCGGCGACGGCCGCGATGTCGGACTTCTCGTCGATCGGGCGCGCGGTGGCGAGCAGCTCGTCGGAGACGGCCTTGACGGCGGCGTCGATGCCCTTCTTCAGGGCGGCCGGGGAAGCACCGGCGGCGACGTTGCGCAGACCTTCCTTGACGAGGGCCTGGGCCAGCACGGTGGCGGTGGTGGTGCCGTCACCCGCGACGTCGTTGGTCTTGGTGGCCACCTCCTTGACCAGCTGCGCGCCGAGGTTCTCGTAGGGGTCCTCGACCTCGACCTCACGGGCGATGGTGACGCCGTCGTTGGTGATGGTCGGGGCGCCGAACTTCTTGTCGATGACGACGTTGCGGCCACGGGGGCCGATCGTCACCTTGACCGTGTCGGCAAGCTTGTTGACGCCGCGCTCAAGGGCGCGACGGGCGTCCTCGTCGAACTTCAGGATCTTCGCCATGGGAGCGGTTCAGCCCTCTCGGAGTACTGGAAGCGGTGAAACGAATCGCGCCCCCGGCGCCCGGCTCAGCGTCGCGGGCGGCCAGGGGCACGATTCACAAGCACAAGACGCGTCTTGGCTCGGGTGAACTACTTCTCGATGATCGCGAGCACGTCGCGGGCCGAGAGGACGAGGTACTCCTCGCCGTTGTACTTCACCTCGGTGCCGCCGTACTTGCTGTAGAGGACGATGTCGCCGACGGCGACGTCGGGCTCGACGCGCTTGCCGTCCTCGACACGGCCCGGGCCCACGGCCAGGACGACGCCCTCCTGGGGCTTCTCCTTGGCGGTGTCCGGAATGACCAGGCCGGAGGCCGTGGTCTGCTCGGCGTCGAGCGGCTGGACCACGATGCGGTCCTCAAGCGGCTTGATGGCAACCTTGGAGCTGGTGGTCGTCACGATCCGACCTCCCCCTTCGGAGATCTCATGGGGTCAATTTGATCTGGGGCGGCCAGGTCGATCCGTCGTCGCGGGTGCCGGACCTGCCTGTCGCTGCTGGCACTCGCCAGTGGAGAGTGCCAGGGTCGAGACTATGACCGCGATTAGCACTCGGTCAAGCGGAGTGCCAACGCGCCGCCCGTACGGGACCTCCGGCGGGCCTCTGTGACCATGCGCCTTCCCGTCCCGCCGCCCCGCCGCCCCGTCTCGTCACCCCGTCGCCCCGTCGCCCCGTCGCCTCAGAGGTAGTCCTCCAGTCTGGCCACGGCGTAGCCCTGGTCGGTGACCAGCTTCAGGAAGCGGCGCATGGTGTCGGGCATGGTGCCGCCCCAGTCCTCCCGGCCCCGGAAGTGGGTGAGGACGATGTCGCCGGGGCGGATCCTCCGGTCCCACTCGCGGTACTCCCAGCGGTCCGCGAAGACCTCCTCGTTCCACAGCGGCACATGGGCGATCCCGCACTCCTTGGCGGCGCGCAGGGTGGCCTCGTCGTAGTTGCCGTAGGGCGGCCGGAAAACGGTGGGCCGGGTGCCGTACCGCTTCTGGATGACGTCCTGCATGCCGCAGATCTGGCGCTTCTGCTGGGCGTAGGAGAGTCCCGGGAGGTACGGGTGGGTCAGGGAGTGGTTGTTGAGGGTGACCCCGGCGTCCCGCATCTTCCGGAAGTAGCCGTAGTCCTCCTTGACCAGGTAGTCGCTGAGGAACGCGGTGTAGGGCACCTGGAGTTCCTCCATCATCCTGATCAGCGCCGGGTCCTTCTCGGCGCCGTCGTCGATGGTGAGGAAGACGACCTTGTCCTTGGTCGGGACGGTGGTGAACACCGGCGGCAGGTCCTCGTGCCCCTGGACCTCGAACCCGGCGCGGGTGGTGATCGCCGGTTTGCGGGCGGGCGGGGGCGGGGCGACCAGCGGCGCCTTGGCGAGCCCCCAGCGCTTGGCGGTGGCGAGCCGGGCCGCCGCGAGGGTGCGCTCCCGGACGGCGGCCTCGGTGTCCTTCGCGTCCCGGGCACCGGCGGCCCGTTCGCCGGGGGCGCCGCCCGCCCGCCCGGAGGGGGAGGCGGAGGCGGACGGCTTCGCGGGGCCGGTGGGGTCGGTGCCGCAGCCCGTGACGGCGGTGGCGGTGATCCCCAGGGCGAGCGCGACGAGGAGCAGCCGGGACGGGGCGCGGCCGTGCGCGGGGCGACGGGGACGGCCACGCCCGGGGCGACCGGGGCGACCGGAGCGGTCGGGCTCGGGACGACCGGAACGGTCGGACTCAGGGCGACGGGGACGGGAGCGGTCGGGCCGGGGGGCGTCGTGGGACCGGGAGCCGGGGGGCCGGGAACCCTGGGGCTGGGGGTCGTGAGGCTGGGAACCCTGGGACCCGGGGCCGTGGGACTGGGAACCGTGGGACCCGGGGCCGTGAGGCTGGGGGCGGGCGACTCGTGCGGGTGCCCCCGGAACCTCGCGAGTGCTTTGTTCCTTTTGTCTTACTAGTCGCATGGAGCCGCATCCTGTCAGCGCCCCACGGCGCCCCCGGGCCGACACCGCCGCCGTCAGCGGACCGTCCACCGACTGGCCCACAATGGCCGGGTGAGCACCACCGACCCCCGCCCCGCGCCCGTGGCGCAGTTCGCCGCCCTCCTCACCGACGAGGGCCGCGCCCTGCTGGACGAGGTGCGCGGCACCGACCCCGCCGGGGAACTCGCCGTCGCCACCCGGCTGCGCCGTGACCACCCCGCCGAGCTGGTGAACGCCGCGCTCGGCCAGGCCCGGCTGCGGGAGCGGGCGGTGGCGAAGTTCGGGGCGGTGGACGCGGCCCGGATGTTCTTCACCCCGGACGGCGTCGAGCAGGCGACCCGGACCAGCGTGGCCGCGTACCGGGCGGAGCGGATGCGGGCCATGGGGGTGGCCTCGGTGGCCGACCTGTGCTGCGGGATCGGCGGGGACGCCATCGCACTGGCCCGCGCGGGCGTACGGGTGCTGGCCGTCGACCGTTCCCCGCTGACCGTCGCGGTGGCCCGCGCCAACGCGACGGCCCTGGGACTCGACGGGCTGATCGAGGTCCGCGAGGCGGACGTGACGGAGGTGTCGACCGATGGCCAGGACGCGGTGTTCGTGGACCCCGCGCGGCGCGGCGGCCGGGGCCGGATCTTCGACCCGGAGGCGTACTCGCCCCCGCTGAGCTGGGCGGTCGACGCGGTGCGCCGGGTGGGCCGGGGCGCGTTGAAGATCGCGCCCGGGGTGCCGCACGAGGCGGTGCCCGACGGGGTCGAGACCGAGTGGATCTCCGACCGGGGCGACCTCAAGGAGGCGGTGCTCTGGTTCGGGACGGGGGCGCCCGACTCCCGTCGCTCGACCCTGCTGCCCGGCGGGGCGACCCTGACGGCCGCGCTGGACGCACTGCCCCCGGACCCTCCGGTGCGGGCGGTCGGACGGTACCTGTACGAGCCCGACCCGGCGGTGATCCGGGCGCGGCTGGTGGCCTCGGTGGCCGAGGAGGTGTCCGGCGGACTGCTCGACGCGTCCATCGCGTACGTCACCTCCGACACGGCGCTGACGACCCCGTTCGCCACCGGGTACGAGGTGACCGATCACCTCCCGTTCAACGTCAAGCGGTTGAAGGCGCTGCTGAGGGAGCGGGGCGTCGGCGTCCTCACCGTCAAGAAGCGGGGCTCCGCCGTCGAACCGGAGGAACTGCGCCGCAAGGTGCGTCCCCAGGGCCCGAACGCGGCGACGGTGTTCCTGACCCGGGTGTCCGGGGCCCCGACCATGCTGATCGGCCACCCCCTGGCGGGCGGGGCCTGACGGTTCGTCGGGGGGCGCCCGTACCCGACGGCCGGTGATCGGCGGCGGGACCGGCGGGCCGTGGCGGCGCGGGTGGCGGGCCGTGGCGGCGGGACGCGGCGGTCCGGTCAGACGCGGGACACGCCCAGCGCCAGCGCGCCCAGCAGCGCCGCGACGGCCAGCACGCACAGCACCTGGTCGGTACGGGGGCTCACGCACCGCTCCCGTGCGCGGTGCGCAGCAGCCGGGCGACGGCTTCCGGCGGGCACAGGGCGGAACGGCCGTCCACCGGGTCCGGGGGCACCGCCCAGTAACAGCGGCCCGCCGCCGGGTCGGTGAGGCCGGGCGGCGGCACTCCGAGGAAGGCGCCGGGGCCGAGGTACCGGGCGCCGGGGACGGCACGGGCCGCCTCTTGGTGCGGGGGCCAGGCGCGGGCCGGGACCAAGGGATAGAAGTGTCCGGACACCCGGTCGCCGACGACCGGTCCCCGAACGGTCGCGGCGAGGTGGACGCGGACCCCGGCCGGTACCTCGGTGCCCGCCGCCGCGTGGACCAGCTCCGCCGGGACCCGGACCGCCCCGAACGCCCCACCGCACCGCACGACCGCGACCCCGCGCCGCACCCACTGTTCCCGCACCTCCGCCGTGCCCAGCACGACGGCGAGCGGCCGACGGCTCCCGGGCCCGGCCCCGCTCCACTCCGCCGTTCCGCCGTTCACTCGCCGCCCTCCGCCCGGACGGGACGGTCGCCCTCGTCCAGCGCGACGAGGTGAACCGCCTCCGCCGCCCGCCACGCCGCCCGCGACTCCCGGGCGGCCGGGCACCCGGAGGGCCCGGACAGACAGTCCGGGCAGGCCCCCAAGTGGGCCAGGAGGTCCCGCCAGGCCGCCCGTTCAGGGTCTTCGGCGACGTGGGTCACCTCCGTGCCCATGGGCACGAGGGCCGTGTCCCGTTCTCCAGTGCCACGGGTACGAGTCCACCGAGCGGAGAGGCCGGTGAGCGGTCGGGGTTCCGGCGGAGGGGTCTCCGTTCCGGCGGGATCGGGATGGTGGGTGGTGCCGTGCTGCACGACGGGGCTCCTCGCGGTCGGCCGGGCCCGGTCCGGTCTGGACGACCGTCCGGGCGAGGTGGTGGCCGACGGTAGGCGTCCCGTCACGCGCCATGGGGTACCGGTTGTGCCCGGTGGTGGAGGGGTACACCCGGTACCCCTCCACCCGTACCCTTCCGCCGCAGGGCGTCCGACCGCGACCGGTCAGGCGGGCACCCCGAGGGCTTCCGCGAGGGCGCGGGCGTCATCGCGGATCATCGCGTTGTCGCCGGTCGCGAGTTCGGCCACCGTGGGGCGGGCGAACGTGTTGAAGCGCACGGT
Organism: Streptomyces sp. JNUCC 64; assembly: GCF_054484115.1. Taxonomy (NCBI): domain Bacteria; kingdom Bacillati; phylum Actinomycetota; class Actinomycetes; order Kitasatosporales; family Streptomycetaceae; genus Streptomyces; species Streptomyces sp. JNUCC 64. Next base: position 5,108,339 of record NZ_CM137015.1, on the reverse strand, counting down.
CTCCGGTGACGTCTCGTACGCCTTCCTGAGCAGGTGGACGGTCGCCACGTTCTCGCCCTGGAGCCGGTGTGCCCGGGCCGACTCGATCAGGTGGAAGGCCCGGCGGGTCGCGGACGGCATGGGCGCGAGGTCGACCCGGGCCGCCGCCTCCACCGCCCGGCCGGGGCTGACCAGATCGGCGCACATGGTCACGGCGTAGGCGTCCACCATCCGACGGCCGAAGATCAGCCAGGGGTGGGTGTAGGCATCGCCCAGCCGCCGCGCGGCCGCGTCCGCCCGGTCCCAGGACCGTTCGGCCTCGCCCTTCCGTCCGGCCTTGGCGAAGGACAGGGCGACGGCGAGATGGAGCAGCCCCCATCGGGCCAGTTGCTCCGGCCCCTGGTCGGGGACCAGCAGGTCGGCCGCCCTCATCGCCAGGTCGACACGGGCCTCGTGCCGTTCCCCGGCGTCCCGGAAGACGTGGTTCATGTACCAGGAGGCGGCGGCCATGGAGCGGGGGCTGTCCGCTTCCTGGGCGGCGGCCATCGCCCGGTCACCGGTCAGCACCACCAGCTCCGGCGCGGGCTGGAAGCTGAGGTAGAGCTGGGTCAGATGGTAGGTCTGCGCCAGGGCTGCCAGAGCGCGGCGGCGGTCGGCACCCTCCAGCGCGCGGGCCGCGTACCGGCAGTCCGCGAGCAGCGCGGGCAGGACACGGGCCACGTTCGTCCGGTGGTCCCCCGGCCCGTGCCAGAGGCGCCATGCCCGCCGGACCCGCGTCTCCAGCGTCACGACCGGTTCGGGCTCCTCCGCCGTGTCGAAGCGGAAGGCGGTCAAGGCGTCCCGCACGGTGGGGAGGGCCGGATGGGCGGCCTTGGTGTAGGTGGCGGAGGCCACCCGCTCGTCCCCGGTCAACTCGGAGAGGTCCGGGACGCCGAGCGCCTCGGCCAGCCGCAGCAGCAGGGGGAGTCGGGGGACGTTCAACCGTCCGCGTTCCAGGGCCTTGACCCATTCCGCGGACCGTCCGACCAGACCGCCGAGGACCGGCCGGGACATGCCCCGGCGCTCACGGTGCAGACGAAGGCGCTGGCCGAAGGTGAGGAGGGGACTGTCGGAAGTGGCGGGCATCACGGGCTCCGTTCTGACTCGACATCTGGAACGGTAACTCCGCCTCCTCGTACGGGACACGGGACAGACGAGGCCGTACCCGGTGTCAGTACCGGGCAGACCGCGCCCGCGCGGGGAGCCTTCTCGGCGTTCGGCACGGCGATTCCCCGGCACGTGCCCAAGGACGTCCTCACGGATGTCCCGGACACCGGACGCATCCGCCTGCCATCCTGGCCGGATGGTGGACGAACTCCTGCACCGGGCAGCCGTACGCCGAGCCGGTCCCGGCAGGCTGGCGTGCCCGGGAGCGGCGAACGTCTCGTCCGCCCCTGCGGAGCAGCGGTGAGCCGGGCCACGCGCAGGGTGGACCACTGGAAGGACCCGGACGCGCCCAGGCCGACCAGCCGCAAGACCTCCGCCTCGGTGTTCGTCCGGGACGACGAGGGCCGGGTGCTGCTGCTGAAGCGGGTGGACAACGGGTTGTGGACGATCCCGACCGGCGGGGTGAAGAAGGGCGAGACAGTGGGCCGGGCCGCCGTCCGGGAGTGCCGCGAGGAGACCGGGCTGGAGGTCGAGGTGACCGGATTGGTCGGTGTGTTCTCGACCCCCGACCATGTGATCGTCTACTGGCACGGGGACCGGATGGACGAGGTCCGGCAGCCCATCAACGTCTGCCTGCGCGCCCGGGTCGTCGGGGGAACGCTCACCCCCGAACCGTCCGAAGCGGCGGACGTCCGCTGGGTCGCTCCCGAAGACCTCGACCGGTATCCGATCCACCCGGCCCTGCGCGCCCGCGTGGACCACGGCCTCACCGCCGACACCCCGTTCATCGACTGAGCCGCGCCCGGGACCGGGACCGGGGCCGCGCGAAGCCCGTCGCCCCCTCCGGACCGATGGCGCCGGACAGCGGTCACTGACGGGACCGATCAGCGGGGCGGTTCCCCGTCACCGAGGTGGAACCGCTCCGTCATACGCCGAAGGCGTTGCCGTGACGTGCCCCGGCCTCCGTGGGCGAGCGCGGTGAGCCCGCGCAGCGTCGCCCGCGCGATGGGGTGGTTCCGCACCAGCTGGGGAGCGGTCCGTTCGGCCCGTTCCAGTTCCTCCAGCGCCTTCGTCCGGTCCCCCGCCCACAGCCACGCCCGCGAGAGGTCCATGTAGTGGTGGCCCTGGCGGGACTTGGGGAGCGCCTCGACGAGTCGCGGATCGGCGCGCTCGTTCAGGGCGAGCGCCCTGGCCTGGTCCCCCGTCTCCAGCGCGACGCCGACCCGGTGGATCTGCACGTTCCCCCGGCTGAACGTCAGCGAGTGCCGGTCGGGCTCCGGTCCCGGGCCGGTCGCGGCGCGTCGGCTCGCCTCCGCCGCGTACCCGAGCCTCGTCTCCGCCTCGCCCGGGTCACCGCCCCGGGCGCACGACACCGCCGCGCGCAGTTGCAGCGTGCCCCAGACCCGCAGTGCCAGCGGGTCGCCCGCGTCGTAGCGGTCCTGGACCGAGGCCAGTGCCTTGTCGGACAGCCGTACGGACGAGTCCCAGTCCGCGGTCGCCCACATGTCCCAGACCCTCATCCAGTCGGCCACGGCGGGCATCAGCGGATCGCCGGACAGCCCCGCCGCCCACGCTGCCCGTTCGCATGCCATCGCGACCAGCTCGGCATGGCCCAGGGCATGGGCCGAGGTGTGGGCGAACTTGCAGGCCACCGCGTAGACGGCGAACGCCTCCTCGCGCTCCCTCCCCGTCGAACGTTCGGCCAGGGCGAGGGCTTCACGGAAGAAGTCCGGCAGGATGCGGAGGATCGCCACGTTCGCCGCCGCGTCGCGCAGCCGGTGAAGGCGCGTCATGTCCCGCCACAGCTCCCCCGAGGTGCGGGGGGTGCCGTCGAACACGGGGGTCAGGTCGTACCGGCGCAGCTCACGCAGGATCGAGGCGGCGGCCACCTGCCACTGGTTCTCCGGCGCATCGCCCAGGTACGGACGTTCCAGCAGTATGTTCGGGTGGCAGTGCAGCGCGGCGGCGAGCACGTTGATGAGCCCGGTCCGGTCGAGTTCGATCGCCCCGCGCTCGACTTTCGACACCCAGCCCTGGGTCCGTCGGACGGCGGCGGCCAGATCGGCTTGGGTCATCCCCAGCCGCAGCCGCTGCCGTCTGATCCGACGCCCGATCAGCTCCCGTCCGTCGACTTGGTACGGCATGCGCCCTCTCCGTTCCGGTGCCCGGACAGGAACGCTACCGGCGGCGGGCGTCCACCGCACCGCGTCTCGGCAACCCCTGCGGCGTCTCAACGTGGGGCGCCACCGCGCGGGTCACCGCTGGGCCGTGGTGTTCGCCCCGTCCAGCGCCTCCCGGATGATGTCCGCGTGCCCCGCGTGCTGGGCCAGCTCCCTGAGGAGCTGGAGCAGGATGCGGCGGGCGGACCAGTAGACGGTCTCCGGCGCCGACCACGGGAACCGGGGAAGGGGCACCCGCCGGTCGAGGTCCGGCACCGCGGCCAGGAACGCGTCGGTCCCGCGCGCGGCTGCGGCGTACCCCTCCAGCAGTCCGGCGAGCGTCTCGCCTTCGAGCACGCGGTGCTGGTCGGGGTCGAGCATGTCCTCCGGGAGTCGCCCGTCCCCCTCGGCCATGACCAGGGTCCACGCCCGCTCGACCTGGGTGAGGTGCTTGACGATCCCGCCCAGGGTCAGCTCGCTGACGGTGGTGCGTTCGGCGGCCTGGGCGTCGGTGAGGCCGCGCGTGGTGATCAGGAGCAGCTCCCGCTGTTCCGCGAACGCGAGCAGCAATTCACCCTGCTCGTTCGGGAGGGCGGACGGGACCGGGCTCTGCGGTGAAGTGGTCATGGAGCAACCATAGGGACCATATAGGTCAGTTGCTGTCCTCTATCGACCTCTTCCGTTCCGCCTCTTCCCGTTCCGCCTCTTCGCCGCCCGGCTCGGCGTACGGCACGGGGGCCGCCATCCGCCGGGCGCCAACGCACCACCGACCGGGCCCACCCTCACCCCGGCCGGACTCCGGCAAGCACCGGTCGGGCTCCGACTCCGGCCGGACTCCGAGGACCGACGCACCCCGACCCGGCCCACTCCGGCCCCGACCGGACCCGAGGACCGGCACACCCCGGCCCACCCCGCCCGGGCCGGACCGACCCGGTCCGCTCTGCGTACGTTCGAGTGGTCTGCGGAAGGACCGGGCGCCCGGGAGGTGACGGAGCGGCGGGCGCGTCGTTACCTTGGCCGCTCCACCCCCATACCACCTGAATGGTGACGAATGCGAAGAATCTGGGCAGGAGTCGGTGCGGCGGTCCTGGTCGGCGCGGGCGCCGCCGGGTGGGCCGTCGCGACGCACACGGACCTGCTGCCGGGCGGCACCGGCACCGCCTCCGCCACCTCGCACGCCTTCGACAACGTCGACAACGCCGGGCGCAAGACCGACGCCCTGCTGGAGTCCGGTCTGCTCCAGCTCCGCTACCAGGACCTCCGCACCGCCAAAGCCACCTTCGAACGCGTGCTGGAACTGGACCCCGGCAACAAGCTCGCCTGGTACAACCTCGGTGTCCTCGCCCAGCAGGAGAACCGCCGGGCGGACGCCCTCAAGGCGTACGACGCGGCGCTGAAGACCGATCCGGCGTACACCTCCGCGCTCTTCAACAAGGCGCTGCTGCTGGAGGCCGACGACCCCGGCGAGGCGCTCGCGCTGCTGCGCCGGGCCGTCCGCGCCGATCCGAAGGCGTCCACCGCCCACTTCCACATCGGCGCGGCGCTGGCCCGTCAGGGCCGGGACGCCCAGGCGCGGGACGCCTACCGCCGGGCCGTCGAACTCGACACCTCCCTGCGCCCCCACGTCCCCGAGCCCTTCCGGCCCGCCGCTCCCGCCTCCTCCGGCTCCTCGTCCGACCCGTCCGATCCGGACGCGGAGGACCCGGAAGACCCGGAGGACCCCGAGGGCACCGAGGACCCCGAGGATCCGGAGGACGCCGAAGACCGCCTGGACGCGGGGAAGCCCACCAGCACCTCAAGTGCTCCCGGCACGCCCGGCGCCACGATCACCCCCACCCTTCCAGGTCCCACGAGCCCCACGAGCACCGAGCGTTCCGAAGCCGCCGAGCGTTCCGCAACCCCGGGCAGGTAGCCGCAGATGACACCGTCCCCGTCCCCGACCCCCACATTCTCCGTGTTCACCCCGAGCCACCGGCCGCGCTTCCTGGACGAGTGCCTGGCCACCCTCCAGGCACAGTCCCGGCAGGACTGGGAGTGGATCGTCCTCCTCAACAACGGCGCCCGGTGGCGGCCCGAACGCCCCGACGAGCGGGTGCGGGTGGAGATCGCCGACGAGATCCGGGGGGTCGGCGCCGCCAAGCGCCGGGCCTGCGAACTCGCCCGTGGCGAGATCCTGGTGGAACTCGACCACGACGACCTGCTGACCCGCGACTGCCTGGCCGAGCTGGGCAAGGCGTTCGACGAACGGCCCGACGCGGTCTTCGTCTACAGCAACACCGCCCAGATCACCGAGGACGGCGGCCGGGACGACACCCGTTTCAACGAGGCGTACGGCTGGACGTACGAGGAGGTCGTCCTCGACGGCCGTCCGCTGCTGGCCGCCCGGACCATGGCGCCGACGCCGCACAACGTCTCGTACATCTGGTACGCGCCCAACCACGTGCGGGCGTTCCGCCGGGACGCGTACGCCAAGGTCGGCGGCTACGACGCCACCCGCTCGGTGCTGGACGACCAGGACCTGATGTGCCGGCTCTTCCAGGAGGGGGAGTTCCACCACGTCGAACGCTGTCTCTACCTCCAGCGGATGCACGCGGGGAACACCCAGCGCGACGCGGAGGTCAACGCGCACATCCAGCGCGAGACGGTCGCCCTCTACGACAAGTACGTGGAGGCCAACGCCCTGGCGTGGAGCGCCCGCAACGGGCTGCTGGCGCTGGACCTCGGCGCGGCCCACCGCAAGCCCCCGGGGTACCTGGGCGTGGACCAGCACCCCGGCGAGGGCGTGGACATCGTGGCGACGCTGCCCGACCGGCTCGACCTCCCGGACGGCTCGGTCGGGCTGATCCGGGCGGTGGACTTCCTGGAGCACGTGCCCGCGAAGGTGCCGCTGATCAACGAGCTGTACCGGCTGCTGGCCCCCGGCGGGATGCTGCTGACCATGACGCCCAGCTCCGACGGGCGCGGCGCCTACCAGGACCCCACCCACGTCGCGTTCTACAACGAGAACTCGTTCTGGTACTACACCGACGACCAGTACCGGACGTTCGTCCCCGAGATCGAGGCCCGCTTCCAGAGCTCCCGGCTGGTGACGTACTTTCCGACGGAGTGGCACTCCTCGAACGACATCTCCTACGTGGTGGCGAACCTGATCGCCATGAAGGAGGGCGCCACCCGCTGCGGCGGACCGCTGCTGGTCTGAGACGGCGTCCGGACCCCCGCCGGGGCCCTCACCCCCGCGCCGGGGTGGGGGCCCCGGCGCGTGCGGCGGCGGCGAGGTCCGCGAACCGGGGTTCCCGGAACGCCGCCGCCAGCTGTTCCCGCCAGTGCGGCTGCGGGGCGACCCCGGCGCGCGCCCAGCCGTCGTGCCCCAGCACCCCGTACACCGGCCGGACGGCGGGCCTCGGGAACGCCTCCGAGCCGACCGGACGGACCCGGCCGGGGTCGAGCCCGCCGAGCCGGTACGCCTCCCGGGCCAGCCCGTACCAGGTGGTGTGTCCGGCGGCGGTGCCGTGGTAGACGCCCGCCGGGGCCCGTCCGGCCAACGCGGCGGTGCCGAGCGCGACCAGTTGCCGGGCGAGCGCCGCCGACGAGGTGGGCTGGCCGTACTGGTCGGCGACCACGTCCACGGTGGGCCGCCGGGCGGCGAGTTCCAGCACGGTGGTGACGAAGTCCCGGCCGTGGCCGCCGTAGAGCCAGGCGGTGCGCACGGTGTAGCCGGCGCTCGGGAGCAGCGCGGCCACCGCCCGCTCCCCCAGCAGTTTGCCCCGGCCGTACGCGTTGAGCGGGCCGGTCGGCGCGTCCTCGGGGTGGGGGCGGCGGGCCCCGCCGGAGAGCACGTAGTCGGTGGAGACGTGCAGCAGGACGGCGCCGGTCCGGGCGCAGGCGCGGGCGAGGTGCTCCACGCCGGTGGCGTTGACGGCGGTCGCGGCGGCCTCGTGCGTCTCGGCGCCGTCCACGTCCGTCCAGGCGGCGCAGTTGACGACCACCCGGTGCGGGGCGACGGCAGCGCGCACCGCCACGGGGTCGGTGACGTCGAGCCGGTCGCGGGTCCGTCCGGTCGCCCCGGCGCCCGGGGTCGCGGCGAGCGCCGCCAGCACGTCCCGGCCGAGCTTCCCGCCCGCCCCGGTGACCAGCCACGACGTCGTCCCGCCGGGGGCCGCCGTCCCGCTGTCCGGCGCCGTCATCGCGGCACCGCTTCCGGGCGGGCGGTGAGGGGTTCCCACCAGGAGCGGTGGTGCCGGTACCAGTCGACCGTGGCGGCGAGGCCCGCCGCGAACGGGACCTCGGGGGCGTACCCCAGTTCCTCGCGGATCTTGGTGTCGTCGAGCGAGTAGCGGGCGTCGTGGCCCTTGCGGTCGGCGACCGGGACGACCCGGTCCCAGTCCGCGCCGAGCGCGTCGAGGAGCAGTCCGGTGAGCCCCCGGTTGCTGAGTTCCGTGCCGCCGCCGATGTGGTAGACCTCCCCCGCCCGGCCGCCGCGCAGCACGAGTTCCACGCCCCGGCAGTGGTCGGAGACGTGCAGCCAGTCGCGGACGTGGTGGCCGTCGCCGTAGAGGGGGACGTCCCTCCCGTCCAGCAGCCGGGTGACGAAGAGCGGGATCAGCTTCTCGGGGAACTGGTGGGGTCCGTAGTTGTTGGTGCAGCGGGTGATCACCACGTCCAGGCCGTGGGTGCGGTGGTAGCTGAGGGCGAGCAGGTCGGCGGCGGCCTTGGTGGCGGAGTACGGGGAGTTGGGCGCGAGCGGCCAGCGTTCCGTCCAGGAGCCGGTGTCGATCGAGCCGTAGACCTCGTCCGTCGACACCTGCGCGAACCGGCCCACCCGGTGGCGCAGCGCGGCGTCCAGCAGCACCTGGGTGCCGACGACGTTGGTGGACGCGAAGGGCCCGGCGCCCTCGATCGACCGGTCGACGTGCGACTCGGCCGCGAAGTGCACCACCGCGTCCTGACCCGCCATCACCTGGTCGACGGTGTCGGGGTCGCGGACGTCGCCGTGGACGAAGCGGTAGCCGGGGAGGCCCTCGACGCACGCCAGGTTCTCCCGGACCCCGGAGTAGGTGAGCGCGTCGAGGACCGTGACGCGCCCGGCCGGATCGGCGCGCAGCCGTCGGCGGACGAACTCCGAGCCGATGAACCCGGCCCCGCCGGTCACCAGGAGGCGCACACCGGCCCCCGTTCCCCGGTCCGCAGCCGCCGCCGGTGGGCGAGGCACTCCTCGTAGGACGGCAGCAGGCCCCGTCGTCCGGCCTCCGCCAGGGTGGGCGCGGCGGCGTCCTTCGCGGAGAGTTCGGGGACGGTCCCGGCCGGCCACTCGATGCCCAGCCCGGGGTCGAGCGGGTGGATCCCGAACTCCCGCTCCGGCGCGTACCCCTCGGAGCAGAGGTAGACGACGGTGGAGCCGTCCTCCAGGGCCAGGAAGGCGTGGCCGAGCCCTTCGGAGAGGTAGACGGCCCGGTGCTCCCGGTCGTCCAGGCGCACCGCCTCCCAGCGGCCGAAGGTCGGGGAGCCGGTGCGCAGGTCCACCACCACGTCGAGCACCGCCCCGCTGACGCAGGTCACGTACTTGGCCTGGCCGGGCGGGACCGCCGCGTAGTGGACGCCCCGCAGCGCACCGCGCCCGGAGCGGGAGCAGTTGGCCTGTTCCAGTCGCAGCGGATGGCCGGTCAGCTCCTGGAAGCGGTCGGCCCTGAACCACTCGTGGAAGCTGCCCCTCCGGTCCGTGAACACCTTCGGCCTGTCCACCCAGGCGCCTTCGATCCCCAGCGGTCTCATCCGTCGCGCTCCCGTCGTCCGTCCTGTTTCCGTGGTCCTGTCCGTGGCCCTGTCAGTCGTCCTGTCCGTCGTCCCGCTCCTCGCGGAACCGGTGTGGATGCCGACGCGGCCGTCCCCGCTCCTCGCGGCGCCTCCGCCACGGTCAGACGGCCGCCACGGGGTGGACGCGCGGACCGTCGGCGCGGGGCGGGGCGACGGCGGGCGGGCCGTCGTGGTCCAGCAGCTCCAGCAGATAGCGCCCGTACCCGCTGCGCAGCAACGGCCGGGCGAGGGCCCTGAGCTGGGCGTCGTCGATCAGCCCGGCCCGCCAGACCGCCTCCTCCACACAGCCGATCTTGAGTCCCTGGCGCTCCTCGACGACCCGGACGAACTCCGACGCCTGGACCATGGAGGCGAAGGTGCCGGTGTCCAGCCAGGCGGTGCCCCGGTCGAGCCGGGTGACCCGGAGTTCCCCGGCCTCCAGGTAGTGGCGGTTGAGGTCGGTGACCTCCAGTTCGCCCCGGGCGCTGGGCCGCAGCCCCCGGGCGACCTCCACCACGCGCTCGTCGTAGACGTACAGCCCGGGCACGGCGTACCGGGACCTCGGGCGGGCGGGCTTCTCCTCGATGGAGAGCGCCCGCCCGTGCTCGTCGAACTCGATCACGCCGTACGCCGAGGGGTTGGCCACCTGGTAAGCGAAGACGTGACCGCCGTGCGCATGGCCCTCCCGGGCCAGCCGGGTGGTCGGTTCGGCGCCGTGGAAGATGTTGTCCCCGAGGATCAGCGCGACGGACCCGTCCCCGATGAATTCAGCACCGAGCAGGAATGCCTGGGCGATTCCCTCCGGACGTTCCTGGGTGGCGTATTCGATGCGCAGTCCGAGCTGTCCGCCGTCGCCGAGCAGCGACCGGAATTGCGTCTGGTGTTCCGGGGTGGTGATGACGAGGACTTCGCTGACTCCCGCCAGCACCAGCGTGGAGAGCGGGTAATAGACCATCGGCTTGTCGAAAACCGGGAGGAGCTGCTTGGAGACGGAGCAGGTCAGCGGCCAGAGCCGTGATCCGGTGCCGCCGGCCAGGAGAATCCCACGCATGGCGTCACCGTAGGAGGAAACGCCGGGCCTCCTTCCCCCGACACGCGACGGTGTCCGGCGCCCGGCGGATTCCCGGGCGCCTTCCGTTCCGGGCGCCGCGCGGTCCGTCACTCCGCCGCCGCACCGCTCGGGTGACCTTTCCCGTCCCGTCCGCGCGTCGCGCGCGTTTCCGCGTTCCGCGTCCACCGAAAATGGCGCGTTCGTCATTCTCTACGAACTTCATACATACATGGCATGAGGTCAACGGTTTCCCCCTGCGGCAGCCGCCCGGTCCGCTGACCGCCTCTCGTGTGGGCGGTTGTGGCCCGCCTCCGCCATTTCCTCCCCGAAAGGAATTCCGGGTGAACCGTAGAACCATCGGCCGCAACCGGGTGAGAGCCATCACCATGGTTTCGGCCGGCACCCTGGCCGCCGTGCTCAACGTCGCGCCGACGGCGTTGGCCCTCGCCGACGCCGTCGAACGCTCGGGCACCCAGCACAGTCTGGGACTGCCCGGGCCGGGCGGCGCCTCGTCGACGGACGGACAGCACCATGGCTCCGGCCAGGCGGCCGTCCGCGCCCCCGAGGGCGGAGGCGGTGGGGGCGGCGGCGGAGGCGGCACCCCCGGCCCGCAGGGTCCCCAGGGCCGCCCGGGCGCCACCGGGCCCCAGGGACCGGCCGGAGCGCAGGGCGCCACCGGCCCGCAGGGCACCCAGGGCTCCACCGGGGCCCAGGGCTCCAACGGCGCGCAAGGACCGCAGGGCACCCAGGGAGCCAACGGCCAGAACGGCGCCAACGGCACCAACGGCGCTCAGGGCCCCCAGGGCAGCACCGGGTCCACCGGGCCCCAGGGCACGACCGGGGCGCAGGGTGCCACGGGCGCTCAGGGGGCCAACGGGACGCAGGGTGCCAACGGCGCCCAGGGTCCGCAGGGGGCCCAGGGAGCCAACGGCACCAACGGGACGGACGGCGTAGACGGCGCCCAAGGGCCCCAGGGTTCGCAGGGCTCGCAGGGCGCGCAGGGCTCGCAGGGAGCCAACGGCACGAACGGCACCGACGGCGCGGACGGTGCGCAGGGGCCCCAGGGCGCCCAGGGCGCCAACGGGACGCAGGGCTCCACCGGCGCGCAGGGGCCGCAGGGCACCCAAGGGGCTCAGGGAGCCAACGGCACCAACGGGACCGACGGCGCGGACGGCGCCCAAGGGCCCCAGGGCGCCCAGGGCGCCAACGGAACGCAGGGCTCCACCGGCGCGCAGGGACCCCAGGGCACCCAAGGCGCCGACGGCACCCAGGGACCGCAGGGCGCCCAGGGAGCCAACGGCACCAACGGGACGGACGGCGTGGACGGCGCACAGGGCCCGCAGGGTATCCAGGGTCCGCAGGGCATCCAGGGCGTCCAGGGCCCGTCGGGCATCCAGGGGCCGCAGGGTATCCAGGGGCCCCAGGGAATCCAGGGCGTCCAGGGAACCCAGGGCATCAACGGGACCCAGGGTCCGCAGGGCGTCACCGGGGCGCAGGGGCCGCAGGGCCCGGCGACGCTGAGCACCTATGTCATCAGAGGGCCGCAGGCCGTCCCGGTGCTCATCGGCCTGGGGGTGACCTCCACCGCCAACTGCCTGCCCGGGGACCTGGCGACCGGCGGCGGCTACGACACCTTCGGACTGCTCGGGACGATCAACGTCATCGAGAACGCGCCGATCCCCAAGGCCGCGGGCACCCAGGCCGGACCGCCCACCGGCTGGCAGACCCAGGCGTCCGTCACCGTGCTCGGCGGCGGCTTCCAGTCCTACGTGGTCTGCGTGGACCAGTAGGCACCCCGTGGGAACGGTGTGCCCCCGGCGGGACGGTGACGGACCGGCCGGGACGGCGGGTACGGGCCTGAGGGCCTGACGTCGTCCCCGAGCGGCCGGGTCCGCCCGCCCCCGCCGGGACCGGTGCGGTGGAGTCGTCGAGGACGGCTCCACCGCACGGCCGTCCGCCGTTCCGTACGCCCCCGCGCCCCGTGCGCCCGTACGTTTCCGCACACGTGCCGTGCCCCGCGCCCGTCGGAGCCGGGCCGACCCCGGCCGGGGCCGGTCGAGGTCGGTCGTCCGGTGGTCAGTCCACGCCCACCGAGGTGAACCGCCAGCGGTGGACGGGGCGACGGACCAGCCCGGCCGGGGGATCGGGCAGCTCCGGCGGCGCGACGGCGTCCCCGGACCCGGCCACCTGCCCCGGCTCGGGCCACCAGGTGATGACCAGGACCCGGTCGCCGGGCGCGGTGAACGTCTCGCGGCGCAGCGGCTCCCCGGCGGCGTGCCCGGTCGGCACCCCTTCGGGGTCCCGCGCGGTGGGGGTCTGGGCACGGGCCCAGTCGAGGAGTTCCCCGCCCCGCCCGGCGACGGCCGCCGCCTCCCACATCAGCGCGAGGGTCATGAGTAGAGGTTGTCCTTCGCCAGCTCGTGCACATGATCGTGGTCATGTGCGTGACCGTGACCGTGGCCGTGCCCATGTCCGTGCTCGTGGTCGACGGCCCCGGGAACGTGAGGGTCGGTGACCGGCAGCGAGGAGTCGGCGGACAGCTCCCAGTCGGAGGCGGCCCGGTTCCGGGCGACCATCTCCGCGCCGAGCGCGGCGACCATCGCCCCGTTGTCGGTGCAGAGCCCCGGCCGGGGCACCCGCAGCCGGATGCCCGCGGCCTCGCAGCGCTCGGCGGCCAGCGCCCGCAGCCGCGAGTTGGCGGCCACCCCGCCGCCGATCATCAGATGGTCCACGCCCTCGTCCTTGCAGGCCCGGACGGCCTTGCGGGTCAGCACGTCGACCACCGCCTCCTGGAACGAGGCGGCCACGTCCCGCACCGGCACCTCCTCGCCCGCCGCCCGCCTGGCCTCGATCCAGCGGGCGACCGCCGTCTTCAGCCCGGAGAACGAGAAGTCGTACGCGGGGTCCCGGGAGCCGCTGAGCCCGCGCGGGAAGGCGATGGCCTTCGGGTCGCCCTCCCGGGCGTAGCGGTCGATGACGGGCCCGCCGGGGAAGCCCAGGTTCAGCACCCGGGCGATCTTGTCGAACGCCTCGCCCGCCGCGTCGTCGATGGTCGCGCCCATCGGCCGGACGTCGGAGGTGATGTCGGAGGAGAGCAGCAGCGAGGAGTGGCCGCCGCTGACCAGCAGCGCCATCGTGGGCTCCGGCAGCGGTCCGTGTTCGAGCTGGTCGACGCAGATGTGCGAGGCGAGGTGGTTGACCCCGTACAGCGGCTTGCCGAGGGCGTACGCGTACGCCTTGGCCGCCGTCACCCCGACGAGCAGGGCGCCCGCGAGGCCGGGGCCCGCGGTGACGGCGACGCCGTCCAGGTCGGAGGCGGCGACCCCGGCCTCCTTCAGCGCGCGTTCGATGGTCGGGACCATCGCCTCCAGATGGGCGCGGGAGGCCACCTCGGGGACGACCCCGCCGAAGCGGGCGTGCTCGTCGACGCTGGAGGCGACGGCGTCCGCGAGCAGGGTGGTGCCCCGGACGACGCCGACGCCCGTCTCGTCGCAGGACGTCTCGATGCCGAGGACGAGGGGTTCGTCAGCCATGGGTGGTTCCGGTTCCTTCGGTGCCGGGCTCCGCTGGCGCGGGGGCCCCGGCGGGGGTGTCGGTGGTGGCGGCGGGGGGTTCGGCGGGAGCCCCGGCGGGGACGGCGTCGGCGACCACGGGGGCGGGGGACACGGCGTCGGGGGCGGCGTCCGGGGCGTTCATGGTGAGCCGCATGACCAGCGCGTCGACGTTGCCCGGCTGGTAGTAGCCGCGGCGGAAGCCGATGGGGACGAAGCCGAAGCGCTCGTACAGCTTCTGGGCCCGTTCGTTGTCGACCCGCACCTCCAGCATCACCTCCCGGCACTCGAAGGCGGTGGCGTGCTTCAGCAGATCGGTGAGGAGCCGGGCGCCGAGTCCGGTGCCCCACTGGTCACGGGCGACCGCGATGGTCTGGACGTCCCCGGTGGCACCGTCGTCCGCGCTCCCGGCGGACGCGTCCCCCGGTTCGCCGCCGCCCGCGGCGGCCAGGCCCGCGTAGCCGACGAGCCGTCCGCCGTCCTCGGCGACCACGTAGCGACGGGTCGCGCCGGGCCCCCGGGCATGGGCCAGCTCGGACCAGAACATCCCCCGCGACCAGGCGTCCTCGGGGAACAGCTCGCGTTCGAGCACCAGTACCGGGTCGATGTCCCACCAGCGCATCTCGCGCAGCTCGGCGGTCACTGGGGGGTGACCACCTTGTAGTTCTTCGGGACCTGGGCGTCGGGGCGGCGCAGATAGAGCGGGCGGGGCGGGTCCAGGGGGACGCCCGCGCGCAGTCGTTCGGCGGCGACCGAGGCGAGGGCGCCCGCGTCGGCGTGCTCCGGGTCGCGGCCGTCGGGGAAGGCGTCCGGGTAGAGCCGGGCGCCCGCGCCCACCACGGGCAGTCCGGCCAGTTCCGCCGCGATGTCGGCGGGCCGGTCCACGGCCGGTCCGGACACCCGGGTGCGGGCGTCCTGGTACCGGGCCCAGTAGACCTCCTTGCGACGGGCGTCGGTCGCCACCGCGAAGGGGCCGTCGAGCCCGGCGGCGTGGGCGATCCCGTCGAGGGTGCACACCCCGTGCACGGGGATCCCGAGGGCCAGCCCGAAGGTGTCGGCGGTCATCAGCCCGACCCGCAGACCGGTGTAGGGGCCGGGGCCCGTGCCGACGACGACCGCGGTCACGGCGTCCAGCCGCGTCCCGGCCTCGGCGAGGACCCGGTCCACCGCGGGGAGCAGCAGCTCCCCGTGACGACGGGCGTCGACCTGGGCGGAGGAGGCGACCACGGCGGTGCCGTCGTGCAGGGCGACGGTGACGGCGGGGGTGGCGGTATCGAGAGCGAGCAGCAGCACACAAACAGCCTACGGCTCCGGCGCCCGGGGCACGCCCGTCCCGGCCGACCGCGCGGTTGCTGCTACGGTCGGCCCTGCGACCCTCACGGACGGTGACCGTCCGTACGCGGGACGGGTCGGCCGGAGGCGGACGGCGAGAGGCGGGCGTGATGGCGGGCAGCAGCGCGGGGATCGTGGCCGGGCTCACCGGAGCGGCGCTCACCACGGTCGGGTTCCTGGCGTACCAGGCGGCGGCGCGGCTGCCGGACGGTCCGGCGGACCGGGGCCCCGGGGTGGCGGCGACCGTCTCGGCCCCGCCGCGCGACCCGGCCCGCCCGACGGTGCTGCCGCCGGGTTCGGGTGCCGGGCCCCGGGTGGTCTACGCGCTCTCCGACCACCGGGTGTGGCTGGTGGACGAGGGCGACGAGGTGCGGCGGACGTACCGGGTGACGCCCGGGGCGATCGAACCGGCGCCGGGCTCCTACCGGGTCACCTCCCGCACCGGCCGCACGGCCGGGTCGGACGGGGTCGGGATCGAGCACGTGGTGCGGTTCGCGGTCGCGGAGGGGATGAGCGTCGGGTTCAGCGCCGCGCTGAGCGGGGCGACGCCCGCCCCGGACCCCAAGCGCCGCACCGGCGGCATCCGCTCCTCGCGCCCGGACGGCAACGCCATGTGGGACTTCGCGGTCATCCACACCCCGGTGGTCGTGGTCCGCTGACCCGGGGGCCGTCCGCCCGTGGGCCCACCACGGCCCGGACGGCGGCTTCCGGCCCGGACGACGGGCGCGCGGTCAGCCTGGTGGTCGCGTCCAGCCCGGCGGGCTCGCACCCCGGCATGGGGCACGGCCAAGCCCGGTGGGTTCATGGCCAGCCCGGTGGGTTGCGGCTGAAGCTGATGGGTCTGCGGCCGAGGCCGGTGGGTCCGCGACCCGGACGGGGTCGTTCGTGGCCGGGACGGTGGGGTTCGAAGCTGCCGATGGGTCCGGTCAGGCCGCCCGGCTCCGCTGCCGGGGCGGGCCCTCGCGGGGCGCGCGCTCCGGACGGGCCGGAGCCGTCGCACCAGGGGTCGTCGCACCCGCCGCCGCACCGGGAGCCACCGCGCCCGGGGCCGTCGCGCCCGAGGGCACCGCCGCGCCGGAGGCGGTCGTACCGGAGGCGGGTGGAGCGGAGGCGGGTGGGGCGGTGGGCGGGACGGGTGGAGTGGAGACGGCCAGCGCCGCCGCGCCCGCGGCGAGCAGCACGCTCATCGGCACCGCCGCGCTCCCGCGATCCGTCGCCGACATGAGCGCCTCCTGGTGCTCCGGGGCAGTCCGGTTAGGCAGACCTCACCACCACTGGACTCCCATGTGACCACGGGCGGACGCCCCCGCGCAACATGTTCCCGACACCCTGTCGGAACGTGTCAGGAACCGTCCTCCGCCAGTCCGGCCAGCTCCCCGGCGGTCCACCGGCCGCCGTGTCCGCGCAGGGTGACCCGTCGGACCTCGTCCGTGGTGTCGCCCTGGGCGCGGTCGATCAGGACGTGCAGCCGCGTCTCGGACAGCTCCTCGACCTTGCCGTCGCCCCACTCCACCACGATCACCGACTCGGGCAGCGAGACGTCGAGGTCCAGGTCCTCCATCTCGTCCAGCCCGCCGCCGAGCCGGTACGCGTCCACGTGGACCAGCGCGGGGCCGCCCGTCAGGCTGGGGTGGACCCGGGCGATGACGAAGGTCGGCGAGGTGACCGCGCCGCGCACCCCGAGTCCCTCGCCGAGGCCCCGGGTCAGGGTGGTCTTGCCCGCGCCCAGCTCCCCGGTGAGCATCACCAGGTCCCCGGGGAGCAGCCGTCCGGCGAGGCGGACGCCCAGCTCCCGCATGCGTTCGGGGGAGGTCACCGTGATCGACGCGGTGACGGGCTCAGCCGTCGCCCGCGGTTCCGCCTGCTGCGCGCTTCGTTCCATAGCCGTCCACGGTAGTCCCTGGGCCGTCGGGGGCGGTCCCCGAGCCGTTCGCGGCGGCGGCCCCCGAACCGTCCCGGGTCGCCCCCGGCCCGTTCACGGCGGTCCCCGGGCCGGTGCGGACCGTCGTCCCCGCCGCAAGGGCGCCCACCCGCTCCAGCAGGGCGACCAGGTGACCGGTGACCGTCCCGGGGTGCTCCAGCATCACCAGATGGCCGCCGTCCGGCACCAGGACCAGCTCGGCGGTGGCGCCCAGCCGCTCCGCGACGGCCTCGCTGTGCTCGGCGGGGGTGATCAGGTCCCGGTCCCCGGCCAGCACCAGGACCGGCAGCCCGGTCAGCCGCCCGAGCGCCTCGCTCTTGTCGTGCTCGGCGAACGCCGGGTAGAACTCCGCGACCACCTCGAAGGGCGTGGACTCGATCAGCCGCTCCGCGAACCGCGCCACGGCCGGGTCCACGTCCCGCCCGGCGAACGAGTACCGCTTGACGATCCCCGCGAACAGGTCCGCGGTGGCCCGCCGGCCCCGTTCCACCAGCTCCGCCCGGTGGCCCAGGGTCCTCAGCACCCCGGGCAGCACCCGGCGCGCCGCGTTCACCCCGACGGCGGGCAGCCCGTAGCTGACCTCCGCGAGCCGTCCGGCGGAGGTGCCGACGAAGGCGACCGCAGCCACCCGCTCCCGGACCAGCCCGGGGTAGCGGTCCACCAGGGCCATGACCGTCATCCCGCCCATCGAGTGGCCGACCAGGACGAGGGGGCCCTCGGGGGCCGCCGCGTCGATGACCGCCTTCAGGTCGCGGCCGAGCCGGTCGATGGTGACGGGGTCGCCGGAGGCCAGCTGGGCGGCGCCGCGCGCGGAGCGGCCGTGGCCGCGCTGGTCCCAGTGGACGGTGCGGACCGCGCCGCGCAGGGCCGCCCGCTGGAAGTGCCAGGAGTCCTGACCGAGGCAGTAGCCGTGGCTGAACACCACCGTCACCGGGGGGCCGGACGCGGCCCGGTCGGCTCCGTCGGTCCCCTCGCCCGCGTCGGCCTCGTCCGCCCCCGCGACCGCGTCGGCCTCGTCGATCTCGTAGTACAGCTCGGTGCCGTCGTCCGCGACGGCCGTGCCCGGGGTGCCGCGCAGCTCCCCGTACGGGCCCGAGGCGTCCAGGGCGAGACGGGCCGCGCGGCGCACGCCCCGGCTCACCGTCAGCCGCTCGATCGCCACTCCGGCCGCCGCGCCCGCCGCGAGGACGCCCAGCGCGACGCCCGCGATCCCGGCGCCCTTGCGCCAGGTGACGCCGGTCACCGCCCGGACGGCGGCCTCAGCGGCGTCGGCCGCTCCGGCGGCGCCGGTGACGTCCCCGCTCACGCCGGGCCCGGCGGAACCGTGTCGCCGGGCCCGGCGGCCTCAGCGGTCTCAGCGGTCTCGATGCTCCTGTCGACCGCACCAGCCTCAGCCACCACGGCGACCCCACCAGTCCCGCCGGACGCGCCGGACGCGCCGGACTCACCGGAGGACACTCCCCGGTACACCCGGGGCACCCGCGCCCCGATCCGGGTGACGATCTCGTAGGCGATGGTGTCCGCCGCCTCCGCCCAGTCCTGGACGGTGGGCTCGCCCCGGTCGCCGGGGCCGAACAGGACGGCCTCCGCGCCCTCCTGGACCTTCCGGCCGCCGAGGTCCACCACGAACTGGTCCATCGCGATCCGTCCGGCGGCCCGCCGCCACACCCCGTCCACCAGCACCGGGCCCCGCCCGGAGGCGTGCCGGGGGACCCCGTCGCCGTATCCGGCGGGGACCAGCCCGAGGGTGGTCTCCTCCCCGGTGACGTACTGGTGGCCGTAGCTGACGCCGTGTCCGGCGGGGGTCCGCTTCACCAGGGCGAGCGAGGCGCTGAGCGTCATCACCGGGCGCAGCCCGAGCGAGGCGGCGGTCCCCAGCTCCGGCGCGGGCGGGACCCCGTACATGGCGATGCCGGTGCGGACCAGATCGAAGTGGGTGTCCGGACGGGTCAGCGTCGCGGGCGAGTTGGCGAGGTGCCGCACCTCGGGGCGCACCCCCTCCGCCTCGGCCTGGGCCACCATCCGGCGAAACGTTTCGAGCTGGGCGTCGACCGAGGGGTGGCCCGGTTCGTCGGCACAGGCGAGATGGGACCACAGCCCCACGATCCGCACGGTCCCGGCGGCCTCGGCGGACCGGGCGGCGGCGAGCAGTTCGGGCCAGTCGGCGGGCTGGCAGCCGTTGCGTCCGAGCCCGGTGTCGGCCTTCAGATGGACGCGGGCCGGACGGCCCGCCTCCCGGGCGGCGGCGGTGACCTCGGTCAGCGCCCACATCGCGCTCACCGACACGTCCACGTCCGCCTCGACGGCCGCCCGCCACGGGTCGCCCGGGGTCCACAGCCAGCACATCATCCGGCCGCCGACGCCCGCCGCCCGCAGCGCCAGCGCCTCCTGCGGGGTGGCGGTGCCCACCCAGGTGGCGCCCGCCTCGATCGCGGCCCGCGCGCAGGCCACCGCCCCGTGGCCGTACCCGTCGGCCTTCACGACGGCCATCAGGGCGGACCGGGGGGCCCGGGCCCGCAGGGCACGGACGTTGGCGCGCAACGCGTCCAGGTCGATCTCGGCGCGGACGCGGCTCGGCTGCGGTGGTGTCTGGCTCATCGCGCCGATTGTCTCAGAGACCCCGGTTCCCGCCCCTGCGCCGGTGCCCGGTCCGCCGGTGTGGGTCGCGTCACCCCGTCGGCGGCGGCGTTCCGGCCACCTCCGCCCAGGCGCCGGGCAGCGCTTCGGCGACCTCCTGGGCGGTCAGCGGGGTCCCCGCGGTCTTCGCCGCCCGGCGGGCCGCCAGCCCGTGCAGATAGGCCGCGACGGAGGCCGCGTCCACCGGGTCGAGGCCGGACGCCAGCAGCGAACCGGCCAGCCCCGACAGCACGTCGCCGCTGCCCGCCGTGGCCAGCCAGGGCGTCCCCATCGGGTTCACCCGCACCGGCCGGGCCGGGTCCGGCCCGGCGACCAGGGTGGTGGCCCCCTTCAGCAGCACGGTCGCGCCGAAGCGGGCCGCCAGCTCCCGCACCGAGGCCAGCCGGGCCGCCTCCACCCGGCCGCGCGAGACGCCG
The DNA here is from genome assembly GCF_054484115.1 of Streptomyces sp. JNUCC 64. Classification (NCBI taxonomy): domain Bacteria; kingdom Bacillati; phylum Actinomycetota; class Actinomycetes; order Kitasatosporales; family Streptomycetaceae; genus Streptomyces; species Streptomyces sp. JNUCC 64. The sequence continues at coordinate 5,088,357 of NZ_CM137015.1, read as the reverse complement.
AGCAGCGCGGCGGCCTCCCCGGCGTGCGGGGTGAGCAGGGTGGGCGCCCGGCGGTCCCGGACCGCCACCGGGTCCAGCGGGCGCAGTCCGTCCGCGTCCACCAGCACCGGCACGTCCGCGTCGAGGACCTCCCGCACCACGTCGGAGGTGCCGGGCCCGTCGGGGAGTTCCCCGATGCCCGGCCCGACCACCCACGCCTGTACCCGGCCCGCCCGGGTCGGCGGCCCCTCGTGCACCAGCGCCTCGGGGAACCGGGCGATCACCGCGTCGGCGCTCCGCCCCACGTACCGCACCGCCCCGGCCCCGCCGCGCAGCGCCCCGGCGACGGCGAGGACCGCCGCCCCCGGGTAGCGGGCGGACCCGGCGACCACCCCGACGACCCCGCGCCGGTACTTGTCGCTCTCCCCGTCCGGCACCGGCAGCAGCCGGGCCACGTCCTGGTGCTGGAGCGCCTCCAGCGCCGGGACGGACGGCAGGTGCGGGCCGATCCCGATGTCCACCAGCCGGACCGTGCCCGCGAGCGCGTGGGCCGGGTCGACCAGCAGGGCGGGCTTGTACGTCCCGAAGGTGACCGTCGCGTCGGCGCGCAGCGCCTCCCCGCGCGTCTCGCCGCTGTCCGCCTCGACCCCGCTCGGCAGGTCCACCGCGACGACGAGGGCGCCCGCGCCGCGCGCGGCGCGGGCCAACGGGACGGCGTCGGGCCGCAGTCCGCCCCGGCCGCCGATCCCGGTGATCCCGTCGAGGACCAGGTCGGCGTCGGCGAGTTCGGCGAACGGATCGTCGGCGATCCGGCCGCCCGCGCCGGTGAGCGCGGCGAGCCCGCCCGGGTGGGCGCGGTCCGGGGCCAGCAGCACGGCGGCGACGCCCGCGCCCCGGCGGGCCAGCCGGGCGCCCGCGTACAGGGCGTCCCCGCCGTTGTCGCCCGCGCCGACGAGCAGGACCACCCGGGTCCCGTACACCCGGCCCAGCAGACCGCTGCACGCGGCGGCGAGCCCGGCGGCGGCCCGGCGCATCAACTCCCCCTCGGGCAGCCGCGCCATCAGCGCGGCCTCGGCGTTCCTGACGGTCTCCACGTGGTGAGCGGTACGCATGCCGTCGAGTCTGCCGCAGCCCGGGGCGGGCCGGAACGGCACACTGCGCCGCATGGCCCCCCGCGCGGTCGCCCACGACCGGCCGGACCTCACGCGCGGACGGGCCCGGCGGGATCGCGCCGGCCTCCCCGCGCGGGGGTCGTGGGGCCAGGCACAGGGACCCCGGGCCGGAGCCCAGGACAGGGAACCCGAGCCGGAACCGAGGGCAGGAGACCCGGGCCGGAACCCAGGGCAGGAGACCCGGGCCGGAACCCAGGGCAAGGGACCCGAACCGGAACCCAGGGCAGGAAACCCGGGCCGGAACCCAGGACAAGGGACCCGAGCCGGAACCCAGGGCAGGGAACCCGAACCGGAGCCCGGGGCAGGTGCCCCCGGACCGGAGCCCGGGACAGGTGCCCCGGACCGCCAGGGCTCACCCCTCCGCGATGACCACCGCCGACGCCACCCCCGCGTCATGGCTCAGGGACACGTGCCAGGCGCGCACCCCCAGCGCCTCCGCGCGGGCCGCCACCGTGCCGCGCGTCCGCAGCCGGGGGCGTCCGCTGTCCTCCACCCACACCTCGGCGTCCGTCCAGTTCAGCCCCGGCGGCGCGCCCAGCGCCTTGGCCAGCGCCTCCTTCGCCGCGAACCGGGCCGCCAGCGAGGCCGCCCCGCGCCGCTCCCCGCCCGGCAGCCACAGCTCGGCGGGGACGAAGAGCCGCTCCGCGAGCAGGGGCGTCCGCTCCAGGGAGGCGGCGAACCGGTCGATCTCCGCGACGTCGATGCCCACCCCGATGATCACCCGGTCACCGTATCCACCCGGCGCGGACCGGACCGGACCGCGCGCACCGCACTCGTCTCCATAACGGCGCAGCCTACGCGCGGCGCCGGGGCGGACGGCCGCGACGGTCCGGCCCCACGGCGGCACCCGGAGTGACGTACCCCACCCCCCACTCGCGCCGCGCAGCCGTGACAATTGCCGGGTGATCTCCCCGGTCTCCTCGCCGCCCCAGCACGCCCCCCGGCCCCGGCCGGAGGCGTCCCCGTACCTCGACCTCACCCGGGCGGAGTGGAGCGCCCTGCGCGACAAGACGCCGCTGCCGCTGAGCGCGGCGGAGGTGGAGGAACTGCGCGGCCTCGGCGACGTCATCGACCTGGACGAGGTCCGGGACGTCTACCTCCCGCTGTCCCGGCTGCTGAACCTGTACGTGGGCGCCACCGACGGGCTGCGGGGGGCGCTGAACACCTTCCTCGGGGAACAGGGCTCCCAGGCCGGGACGCCGTTCGTGATAGGCGTCGCCGGATCGGTGGCGGTCGGCAAGTCCACCGTGGCCCGGCTGCTGAAGGCACTGCTGGCGCGGTGGCCGGAGCACCCCCGGGTGGAACTGGTCACCACCGACGGGTTCCTGCTGCCGATGCGCGAGCTGCGGGCCCGTGGGCTGACCTCCCGCAAGGGGTTCCCCGAGTCGTACGACCGCCGGGCGCTCACCCGGTTCGTCGCGGACGTCAAGGCGGGCAAGGCCGAGGTCAGCGCGCCCGTCTACTCGCACCTCAAGTACGACATCGTGCCCGGGGAACGCCTCACGGTCCGCCGCCCGGACATCCTGATCGTGGAGGGGCTGAACGTCCTCCAGCCCGCGCTGCCCGGCCGCGACGGCCGCACCCGGGTCGGGCTCGCCGACTTCTTCGACTTCAGCGTGTACGTGGACGCCCGGGTGGAGGACGTGGAGCGCTGGTACCTGAGCCGGTTCCGGCAGCTGCGCGAGACCGCGTTCCAGGACCCGTCCTCGTACTTCCGCAGGTACACCCAGGTCTCCGAGGAGGAGGCGCTGGCGTACGCGGCCACCACCTGGCGGACCATCAACAAGCCCAACCTGGTGGAGAACGTGGCACCGACCCGGGGCCGGGCCACGCTGATCATCCGCAAGGGGCCCGACCACAAGGTGCAGCGGCTCAGCCTGCGCAAACTGTGACGGGAGCGGTCCGGGGCACCCCGTGGTGCGTCCGGGTGACCCGTGCCTATGGTGAGGCATGCTGCATCTGCGACTGATCACCCCGGCGGACCGCACCGACGAGGTGGTCAAGCTGATCGAGGGCACGGTCGGCACCACCCATCTGGCCGTGGTGAAGGGCGCCGCCCGCGAACCCGAGGGCGACGTGGTGATGTGCGACGTGGCCCGGGAGGCCGGGGACGAGCTGATCGGGGCGCTGCGGGAGGCCGGGATCGACGACTGCGGGTCGATCGCCGTGGAGAACATCGACCTGTCGCTGTCCCGGCGGGCCGACCGGGCCGAGGACGACGCCCCCGGCGAGGCCGCCGACGCCGTGCTGTGGGAACAGCTCACCGACGTCACCCACGAGGAGTCCACGCTCACCGTCACCTACGTGGCGTTCCTCTCCGTCGCCACGATGCTCGCGGCCTGCGGGGTGATGCTCGACAACGCCATCCTCATCGTGGGCGCGATGGCCGTCGGCCCCGAGTTCGGACCGCTCGCCGGGATCTCCACGGCCCTGGTGCAGCGGGCGCCCGCCCTGGTGGCCCGGTCGCTGTGGGCGCTGCTCGCCGGGTTCGCCCTGGCGATGCTCGCCACCGCCGGGTTCGCCTGGCTGATGGACGCCCTCGGGCTGTTCACCAAGGACATGGTCAAGGCGGACCGGCCCAACACCGCCTTCATCTGGCAGCCCGACTGGATGTCCTTCGTGGTGGCGTTCCTCGCCGGGATCGCCGGAACCCTCTCGCTGACCTCGGCGAAGTCGGGGGCGCTGATCGGCGTGGCGATCTCGGTCACCACCGTCCCGGCGGCGGCCAACGCGGCGGTCGCGTTCAGCTACCGCGACTACGGCCAGACGACCGGTTCCACCCTCCAACTGCTCGCCAACCTCGGGGGGATCATCCTCGCCGGGACCCTCACCCTGATCGCCCAGAAGTCGTTCTGGGCCTGGCAGCGCAAGGGCCTGCCCGGCCCGCGCTGAGACGGCCCGCGCACGACGCGGTGGGCGGCGGGGCCGGAGCCCCGCCGCCCACCGGTCGGTCACCCGCCGGCCGGTCGCTCAGCGATCAGCCGCCCAGCGGCCCCGCCGACCCTCCGTCACGCCTTCCACCAGGGACGGGAGGTGTCGCGCAGGACGTTCGTCCCGCAGTGCACCTCGCCGCCGGCCAGGTGGTAGGTGTAGTAGTCGTCCAGATAGGCGGTGGTGAACCCGGCCCCGGCGTACGCCGCGCGGACGGCCTCGCCGAAGACGTCCTTGCCGCCGATCACCGGACCCCACTGCCGGGGCGCCAGATAGCGGCTGTCGCTGAGGACCACGCCGTTGACCGCGCCCGGCAGGGCCGCGATGACGCCCGGCAGTTCCACCGGGGCCATCGCGGCGGGACCGTCCGCCGCGTCGGCGAGCCGGGGCGACGCCAGGGACCACTCACCGGCGCCGAGACGGCCCAGCCCCGCGTTCCCCCCGGCCGACGCCTCGATCCCGTCCGGCATCTCGTACTTGCCGTACAGCGCGGGCACCCGCACGATCTCCGCGTCGGTGATCCCCGTCTCCCGCTTCAGGATCTCCAGGTTGGCCGCTATCTTCTCGGCGGCCAGCACGTTGTTCTCCACGAACTTCCGGTCCGCCAGCTTCTCGGCGATGGTGGTCCGGGGCACCGTGACGCCCAGCCGGTCGGGGGCGGTGAACATCCGCTTGCCGCCGTGCCCGTCCGCATGGGCCTCGCGCAGCAGGTCGAGCCCGGCGGTGGGGTCGGCGAGCCCGAGGCGCCAGCCCCGCTCGGTGTCGGCGGGCAGGAACTGCACGAACTCGTCGACGTGTCCGACCGTCAGCCACGAGGTGTCGAGCCGCAGCGGGGCCTGCTGGCCCTGCGACTTCAGGAACGTGCTCATGGACTTCGCGGGACGGCCCACGCCCCGCTCACCGTCGTTCCACTCCCCCATGATGATCCGCCCGGCCGGGTAGGACTTCCCGTTGTGGGTGTACGGGGGGATGGTCTCCAGGTTGCCCATGGAGTTGAGGGTGTCCGACTGGTCCCGGGCGTAGGGGCCCTTCATCTGGACGACCCCGGTGCCCGGTCCGCGCAGCTGGGTGTAGAGCGTCCGGCCTCCCGGGCGGTCCTGCGCCGAACGGATCATCACCCGCAGGGCGTGCTGGCGGCCGTCGGCGCCGGTCATGCTGACGTACCCGGGCTCCACGAAGTCCTGCGCCCAGATGTCGTCGGTGTCGAGCGTGCGCACCGGCTTGGTGATCCCGGCCGCCCGGACCTCGCGCCGGAGGCCCTCGACGAACCGGTGCTGCTCCTCCACCCCACCGGGCACATAGGCGTCGCGCACCTTGCTGACCAGCACCTCCTTGGCCTTCTGGAGGTGATGGTGGGTCAGCACCGGCGCGGTGCGCAGGGTGACGTCGTCCCGGCTGGTGGTGCCGCCCGAGGTGACGGACAGCCGCACCCGGACCGTGCCGTCCCAGCGCGCCGCGTCCCGGATGACGTCGGTGGCCTCGACCCCGATCTCCACCCCCCGGCGCAGCTCGGCCGCCGAGAGCTTGGTGGTGGGCTTGAGATGGACCCAGTCCCCGCCGCGCTTGACGAACAGCCGGGCCTTGGCGGCGTCGCCGCGCACGGTGACCGTGCCGGTGGCGCCGTTGGCGAGCCCCGGCAGCGGCACGGTCCTCAGCCGGGCGAGGTCGGCGGCGTCCCGGGCGCCGTTCAGTACGGTGTCGGCCGCGTCGTGGCAGGTCGCCAGCTTGGCCTCGGACAGGTCCCGGCCCCGGGCGTCCTTGGTCGGGCAGCGGCGTTGGTCGTCGTCGATGTTCGGCAGGACCACCGCGCCGCGCCCCCGCGTCCAGGTGTTCTCGCCCCGGACGTCGGAACCGCCCGTGACGTCCACCCGGCCGTCGCGGTTGACGTCCGCCCGCAGATCGGCGCGCGGCGCCTGGGCCGTGGGCGCGGCGGTGGCCTGCGCGGTCATGGTCCCCAGCAGCGCCCCGGCGACTCCGGTGGCGACGGCGGTGGTTCTCCAGCGTCGAGTACCCATTGAGGGCCCCTCCTCGTGTTTCTCTCCTGGCCTTCGCCGGGAAAGAAGCGCTGGGAGGGGCCCGGGTTGAGCTCCGGGGCGGACCCGTCGCGATCAGAGCCGTCCGATGGACGACGGAACGTGACGGACCGTCGGAAGTGAACGGAAGAACGTCCGGAACTCAGCCCAAGGAGGACTTGACGACATCGGCGAGACGGCCCGCGACCGCGTGCGCCTGGTCGATGTCGGCGGCCTCGACCATCACCCGCACCAACGGCTCGGTGCCCGAGGGACGCAGCAGCACCCGGCCCGTCTGGCCCAGCTCCCGCTCGGCCTCGGTGACCGCGGCCGCCAGCTCGGCGGAGGTCGCGACCCGGGACCTGTCCACGTCCGGCACGTTGATGAGGACCTGCGGCAGCCGCTCCATGACGGAGGTCAGCTCGGCGAGGCTGCGGCCGGTCTCGGCGACCCGCGCGGCGAGCATCAGCCCGGTCAGGGTGCCGTCCCCGGTGGTGGCGTGGTCCAGGATGATGACGTGCCCGGACTGCTCGCCGCCCAGGGCGTAGCCGTGCTCCTTCATCGCCTCCAGGACGTACCGGTCGCCCACCCCGGTCTGCACCACGGCGAGCCCCTCGCGCTCCATGGCGAGCTTGAAGCCCAGGTTGGACATCACGGTGCCGACGACGGTGTCGGAGCGCAGCCCGCCCCGCTCCCGCAGCGCCAGCGCCAGCACGGCGAGGATCTGGTCCCCGTCCACCTCGGCGCCGGTGTGGTCGACGGCAAGGCAGCGGTCGGCGTCGCCGTCGTGGGCGATGCCGAGGTGCGCGCCGTGCTGGACCACGGCGGCCTTCAGCAGCTCCAGATGGGTCGAGCCGCAGCCGTCGTTGATGTTGAGCCCGTCGGGTTCGGCGCCGATGGTGACGACCTCGGCCCCGGCCCGGGCGAACGCCTCCGGGGAGACCCGGGCGGCGGCGCCGTGGGCCTCGTCCAGGACGACCTTCAGCCCGTCCAGCCGGTTGGGCAGCACCCCGATCAGATGGGCCACGTACTGGTCGAAGCCCTCGTCGTAGGAGCGCACCCGGCCGACGCCCGCGCCGGTGGGACGGCGCCAGCCGGCGCCCGCCCCGCCCTCGCAGGAGGCGTACGCGGTGTAGCGGGCCTCGATGCGGTTCTCCAGCTCGTCGGCGAGCTTGTGACCGCCCCGGGCGAAGAACTTGATGCCGTTGTCGGGCATGGCGTTGTGGCTGGCGGAGAGCATCACCCCGAGGTCGGCGCCGAGCGCCCCGGTGAGATAGGCGACGGCGGGCGTCGGCAGCACCCCGACCCGCAGCACGTCGACACCGGCGCTGGCGAGGCCCGCGACCACGGCGGCCTCCAGGAACTCCCCGGAGGCCCGTGGGTCCCTGCCGACCACCGCGACCGGGCGATGGCCCTCGAAGCTCCCCGCTTCGCCGAGCACGTCGGCCGCCGCCACGGAGAGTCCGAGCGCCAGCTCGGCCGTCAGATCCGCGTTGGCGACACCGCGCACGCCGTCCGTGCCGAAGAGTCGTCCCACAGGTGTCCTCCGAACATTCGCGCCCCTCACCAAGAGGCACCGGAAATCATCCGAACCTACAGATCCGGGCGGGGAGGGCCCCTCCCCGCCCCTCGCGCCCGGGTCCCCCCCATCGGAACCGCCGAACAGATGGGGCGGGCACGCACACACATCCGAACACACCGGGCCGCCGGTACGGTTATCGGCCCGGTGCTCCCGACACCTGTATACGCCCCGAACGCCCGTAAAACGAACGCCCCGGCTGCACAGAGGCGTGCCGCCGGGGCGAACGGGTGGTGCTGAGCGGTCCAGTCCCGCCGGGGACTAGCGCTTGCTGTACTGCGGGGCCTTGCGGGCCTTCTTGAGACCGGCCTTCTTGCGCTCGACCGCACGGTCGTCGCGGCGCAGGAAGCCCGCCTTCTTCAGCGCGCCGCGGTTGTTGTCCACGTCGGCCTCGTTCAGGGCGCGGGCCACGCCGAGGCGCAGGGCACCGGCCTGACCGGAGACGCCGCCACCGGCGATCCGGGCGACGACGTCGTAACGACCGTCGAGCTCCAGGACCTTGAACGGCTCGTTGACTTCCTGCTGGTGCACCTTGTTGGGGAAGTAGTCCTCAAGGGTGCGACCGTTGATCTTCCACTTGCCGGTGCCCGGAACGATCCGGACGCGGGCGATGGCGTTCTTGCGACGGCCCAGGCCGGCGGCCGGCTGCGGGTCGCCGAAGCGGCCCGCGAGGCTCTCGGAGGTGTAGTCGCCCTCGACGGAAAGCTCCGTCTCGGTGGTGTACTGCTCGATGTCGACAACCTCGGTGTCGTCGAGAGGCTGCTCAACGGTGGTCTCGGCCACGATTCTCCTCAGATTCTGTTTCGTCTTAGGGGGTGGCCGGAACTACTGCGCGACCTGGGTGATCTCGAACGGCACCGGCTGCTGGGCAGCGTGCGGGTGCTGGTCGCCCGAGTAGACCTTCAGCTTCGAGAGCATCTGACGGCCGAGGGTGTTCTTCGGCAGCATGCCCTTGACGGCCTTCTCGACGGCCTTCTCGGGGTTCTTGGCGAGCAGCTCGTCGTAGCGGACGGAGCGCAGACCGCCCGGGTAACCGGAGTGGCGGTACGCCATCTTCTGGGTCTTCTTGTTGCCGGACAGGTGCACCTTGTCGGCGTTGATGATGATGACGAAGTCACCGGTGTCGACGTGCGGGGCGTAGATCGGCTTGTGCTTGCCCCGGAGAAGGGACGCGGCGGTCGACGCCAGACGGCCCAGGACGATGTCCTGGGCATCGATGACGTGCCACTGGCGGGTGACATCGCCGGGCTTGGGGCTGTACGTACGCACGGTTCGTAGCCTTCGATTCTTCAGTGAGTGGGTCCTGACAAGGCCACCGAAGACGATCACGACAGCCATGGCCGCACATCGGTGACGCATACCGAGTGCTTGCCGCTGGTCATCAGCCCGGTGGACCGGTGTAAGGGCCCCTCACGTGAGAATGAGCAAGCCAATACACATAACGAACCAGAAGAATACCCACCACCCCCCGGACGGGTCAAAACGATCTCCCGGTTGCCCGACGGACCACCCGGTGTGCCCACCCTGACCCGGGCACGTCACTCCCGGCGACCCCGCCAGTACACTGCGGGCCATGAGTTTCGGGCAGGGGGGACCCGCACACGGCCCCGACGGACCACGCGCACCCTGGGACGACGGCGGACCGGGCGGCTCCACCCCGGACTGGGCGGCCCTGGCGGACGTCTCGGCGTCCCGGGGCCGCCGCAAACGGCTGTTCCTGGTCGTCGGCGCCGTGCTCTCCAGCGTCGCGGTCGGCGCGGTGGTCGCCCTGGCGATCGTCAACACGGACGGATCGGGCGGCGACGAGGCCGCCCCCAGCACCCCGGTGAGCGCCTCCACCAGCGCGAGCGGCGCCCCGGCCCCCTCCTTCGCCGCGACGACGCCCCCGCCGCCGCCGGACCCCAAGGACTTCATCTCCAGCGCGGCCAAGGACAAGGCCCCCATCAGCGCGGACAGCCTGTTCCCCGGCCCCGAGCTGACCATGGGCGGCACGGTGTACCGCCGGGGCGCCGACGCCAGCACCACCGACTGCGCGAGCGCGGCCCGGGGCGACCTCGCCCGGCTGCTCACCGAGCAGGGCTGCACCCGGCTGATGCGCGCGACCTACGCCAAGGACGGGGTCGCGGTCACCGTGGGCGTCGCCCTCTTCGACACCTCCGCGCGGGCCGCCGAGGTCAGGAAGCGCGCCGACAAGGGCAACCTGCTCGCCCTGGGCGGCTCCGGGGTCTCCCCCTTCTGCACCACCGCCGTCTGCCGGACCACGGCCAACGCCTACGGGCGCTACGCGTACCTCACCGTCGCCGGACACACCGGCGGCCGGAACGTCACCGAGGCGGACCGCGCGGTCTTCCGCACCGGCGACGACCTCGCGGAGTTCGCCTTCCGGCAGATCATCCGCCGGGGCGAGGCCCAGGCGTCGGCCGCCGCCGAACGCCCCCTGTGACCCCGGGCGCGGCCCGGTCTCACCGGACGGTCCCGGTGCCGGGGGCGCCCGGTCAGCCGGTCAGCAGCAGCCCGCGGCCGCCGCGCCGGCCGGGGGCAGGGTGCGCCGGTTGCGGGCCTCCCGGCCGCGCGCGGCCAGCAGCTCGTCCGCCGGGTAGCCGACCTCCTCCAGGGTGAGCCCGTGCGGCCGCACCACGTGCACCGCCGAGTCCCGCACCCCGGCGGCCAGCACCTTCGCGGGCCACTCGGGCCCCCGGTGCCCGTCCCCGACGAACAGCAGCGCCCCGATCAGCGAGCGCACCATGTTGTGGCAGAACGCGTCGGCGCGGACCGTCGCGGTGACGATCCCGTCGGCGCCGCGCTCCAGCCGCAGCTCCTGGAGGGTGCGGATGGTGGTGGCGCCCTCCCGCCGCTTGCAGTAGGCGGCGAAGTCGTGCTCCCCGAGCAGCCCCCGCGCGGCCTCGTTCATGGCCTCGACGTCCAGCGGCCAGTCGTGCCAGAGGACGTGTCCGCGCAGCAGCGGGTCCACTCCGCCCGGGTGGTCGGTCACCCGGTACGCGTACCGCCGCCAGACGGCCGAGAACCGCGCGTCGAACCCGGCGGGCGCCTCCTCGGCCCGCCACACCCGGACGTCCTTGGGGAGCCGTCCCGCGAGCCGCTTCAGCAGCTTCTCGCGGTGCTCCGCCCAGAGCCCGGCGGGCAGGTCCACGTGGGACACCTGGCCCCGGGCGTGCACCCCGGCGTCGGTGCGGCCCGCCACCGTCAGCTCGTGGACGGTCTCCCCCGACCGGGTCACGGTCCGCAACGCGTCCTCCAGCACGCCCTGGACGGTCCGCTGCCCCCGGGCCTGCTTGGCCCACCCGGAGAACTCCGTGCCGTCGTACGACAGGTCCAGCCGCACCCGGACGTACCCGGGCTCCACCTCGTCACTCACAGTCCCATCCTCCCAGCGAAGAGCCGTCCGGCCACCGTCCGGACCACGGCAGACGAAAGCGGGCCCGCCCCCGAGGGGCGGACCCGCTTCCCGAACACGCGCGAAGCGTCAGGCGTCCTTGGACTCGCCCTCGGCGTCGGCGGGCTTGGCGTCCTCGACGGCCTCGGCCGCGGGGGCCTCGGCGGCGTCCTTCTTGAGGGCGTCCTCCTTGACGGCGCGCTTGGTCGCCGCCTCGGCCTCACCGGTGGCCTCCTGGGCCACGGTCAGGGCCTCCACCAGCTCGATGACCGCCATGGGCGCGTTGTCGCCGCGACGGTTGCCGATCTTGGTGATACGGGTGTAGCCACCCGGGCGGTTCTCGTAGCGCGGGCCGATCTCCGTGAAGAGCGTGTGCACGACGCTCTTGTCGGTGATGACCTGGAGCACCTGGCGGCGGTTGTGAAGGTCGCCCTTCTTCGCCTTGGTGACCAGACGCTCGGCGTAGGGCCGCAGACGACGGGCCTTGGCCTCGGTGGTGGTGATGCGGCCGTGCTCGAAGAGCGACTTGGCGAGGTTCGCCAGCAGCAGCTTCTCGTGCGCGGCGCTGCCGCCCAGACGGGCACCCTTGGCGGGCTTCGGCATGGTGTTTCTCCTTGTGTGCTGCACCGGCCGTGTCAGGTACCGATGACAGTTCCCGCGAGGCGGACGCCCCGCGGAAGGGTGTGTTCAGACCGGGAGCCGAGACTCCCGGCAAGCCGCATCGAGCCCGTCCGGCGCTTGAGGACAAGGCCGAAGGCCGGGCCCGAACGGATACGGCCCACCGGAGCCGAAGCCCACGGCGAACCGCGTCCAGCCCGTCCGGCGCTTGAGGACAAGGCCGGAGGCCGGGCCCGAACGGATACGGCCCACCGGAGCCGAAGCCCACGGCGAACCGCGTCCAGCCCGTCCGGCGCTTGAGGACAAGGCCGGAGGCCGGGCTCGAACGGCAACCGCCCACCGGCGGGACACCCGGAGAACCGGGCCGCCCCGCCGGACGGCGACTAGTACTGCTCGGTCTCGACGAACCCGGCGTCCGCGTCGTCGTCGGCGCCGAAGGCGTCGGCGGCGGCGGTCGGGTCGAATCCGGGCGGGCTGTCCTTGAGGGCCAGGCCCATGCCGGCCAGCTTCGCCTTGACCTCGTCGATGGACTTCGCACCGAAGTTGCGGATGTCCAGCAGGTCCGCCTCGGAGCGGGCGACGAGCTCACCCACGGAGTGGATGCCCTCGCGCTTGAGGCAGTTGTAGGAGCGGACGGTGAGTTCCAGCTCCTCGATCGGCAGCGCGAGGTCGGCGGCGAGGGCGGCGTCCGTCGGGGACGGGCCCATGTCGATGCCCTCGGCGTCGATGTTCAGCTCGCGGGCGAGACCGAACAGCTCGACCAGGGTCTTGCCCGCGGACGCCATGGCGTCACGGGGGCGCATGGCCTGCTTGGTCTCGACGTCGACGATGAGCTTGTCGAAGTCGGTGCGCTGCTCGACTCGGGTCGCCTCGACCTTGTAGGTGACCTTGAGGACCGGCGAGTAGATCGAGTCGACCGGGATGCGGCCGATCTCCTGGCCGACCTGCTTGTTCTGCACGGCGGAGACGTAGCCGCGACCGCGCTCGACGGTCAACTCCATCTCCAGCTTGCCCTTGCCGTTCAGCGTGGCGAGGACGAGGTCGGGGTTGTGCACCTCGACACCGGCCGGGGGCGCGATGTCGGCGGCGGTGACCAGACCCGGGCCCTGCTTGCGCAGGTACATCACGACCGGCTCGTCGTGCTCCGAGGAGACGACCAGCTGCTTGATGTTGAGGATCAGGTCGGTGACGTCCTCCTTGACGCCCGGCACGGTGGTGAACTCGTGCAGGACCCCGTCGATCCGGATCGACGTGACCGCCGCGCCGGGGATCGAGGAGAGGAGGGTGCGGCGCAGGGAGTTGCCGAGGGTGTAACCGAAGCCCGGCTCCAGCGGCTCGATCACGAACCGGGAACGGAACTCGTCAACGACCTCTTCGGTCAACGAGGGACGCTGAGCGATCAGCATGTGGGGATCAGATCCTTCTGTCGTGGACGCCCACTATTTGACGTCCGACGGGTACCGCGTACAGACAAGGGTACGGGCGACACACCCCCCGAAGGCGGTGTGTCGCCCGAAGCCCGGCATCGACCACGGGTGCGCTGGGCGCACCTGGGTCAGACGCGCCTCCGCTTCGGGGGGCGGCAGCCGTTGTGCGGGGTGGGGGTGACGTCCTGGATGGAGCCGACCTCGAGCCCGGTCGCCTGGAGCGAGCGGATCGCGGTCTCACGGCCGGAGCCGGGGCCCTTGACGAAGACGTCGACCTTGCGCATGCCGTGCTCCTGCGCGCGGCGCGCGGCCGACTCGGCGGCCATCTGCGCGGCGAACGGGGTCGACTTGCGGGAGCCCTTGAAGCCGACGTGGCCGGCGGAGGCCCAGGAGATCACGTTGCCCGTGGGGTCCGTGATCGAGACGATGGTGTTGTTGAACGTGCTCTTGATGTGGGCGTGCCCGTGAGCGACGTTCTTCTTTTCCTTGCGGCGCACCTTCTTGGCAGCGCCCTGACGACCCTTGGGGGGCATCTCTATCTCCTACGGGAGGTGGTCGGTCCTACAGCGAAGACCGCTGACGAGCGTCCGCTGCGGACTACTTCTTGCCCGGCTTCTTCTTACCGGCGATGGCGCGACGCGGGCCCTTGCGGGTGCGGGCGTTGGTGCTGGTGCGCTGTCCGTGGACGGGCAGGCCGCGGCGGTGGCGCAGACCCTGGTAGCAGCCGATCTCGACCTTGCGGCGGATGTCCGCCTGGATCTCGCGACGGAGGTCACCCTCGGTCTTGAGGTTGGCGTCCACGTACTCGCGGATCTTGACCAGCTCCTCCTCGGAGAGGTCGCGAACGCGGGTGTTCGGGTTCACACCGGTCTCGGCCAGCGTCTGCTGGGAAAGGGTCCGGCCGATGCCGAACACGTAGGTGAGGGCGACCTCCACACGCTTTTCGCGCGGGATGTCAACACCGGAAACGCGTGCCATTCAATGGCTCCAGTTGATTCTTCGGAGGTCTTCCGCAGGACGATTCCCCTCCGCCGACCCCCGAGGGGGTGGTACGGAGCGGGTCCCCGGCCTCCGACCGGGGGTGTCGGACCGCTGACGGTCCGGGTCCTGCGTATGTACACGTCGTGCTTGCGTCGCGCGAGTTCTGCGAAGTGCAGAGGGTGCGGTCGTGCGTCAGCCCTGGCGCTGCTTGTGGCGCGGGTTGTCGCAGATGACCATGACCCGACCGTGACGGCGGATCACCCTGCACTTGTCGCAGATCTTCTTGACGCTCGGCTTGACCTTCATGGGTGTGAGGTTCTCCGGGTCAGTGCCACCACCCCGGACCCGGACCGTACGGTCCGTGACCCGGGGTGCGGGCAAGATCTACTTGTAGCGGTAGACGATCCGGCCACGCGTCAGGTCGTACGGAGACAGCTCCACCACGACCCGGTCGTCAGGGAGGATACGGATGTAGTGCATCCGCATCTTGCCGCTGATGTGTGCCAGGACCTGGTGGCCGTTCTGGAGCTCGACCTTGAACATGGCGTTCGGAAGAGACTCGACGACAGTGCCCTCGATCTCGATGGCACCTTGCTTCTTGGCCACGCTTCGCCCTTCGAATCGACTACCTTGGCCGGCCTCGCTCACCCCGCCGTCCGCATGAGGACACACGGGTACACGAGAGCCGACGAGTCAGTCTACGTCAGCGCTCCAGGAAACACGAATCGGGGAATGATGCCCCATGACGGAGATCCCTAAGCGCCACGACACGGGGCACCGCCCCGATGGACCCGCACGTCACGGGCCCGGACGTCAGCCCAGCGGGTCCGGGGCGGCCGTGACCCCGTACTCGGCGAGCTTCGCCCTGCCGCCGTCGGGGGCGGTGAGCACCAGCGGGCCCTCCTCGGTGAGCGCCACCGAGTGCTCCCAGTGCGAGGACCAGCTGCCGTCCGTGGTGACCACGGTCCAGTCGTCCTCCAGCACCGCGGTCTTCGGCGTGCCGAGCGACACCATCGGCTCGATCGCCAGGCAGAACCCGGGCACCAGCTTGGGGCCCTTGCCCCGGCGGCGCTCCACGTAGTTCAGCAGGTGCGGCTCCATGTGCATCTCGGTGCCGATGCCGTGCCCGCCGTAGTCCTGGACGATCCCGTACTTCCCGCCGCCGACGCGGGGCTGGCGGCGGATGTACGTCTCGATCGCCCGGGAGACGTCGACCAGCCGGTTGCCCGCCTTCATCGCGGCGATCCCGGCCCACATGGACTCCTCGGTCACCCGGGACAGCTCGACCAGCTCCGGGGCGTGACCGGAGCCCACGAACGCGGTGAACGCGGCGTCGCCGTGCCAGCCGTCGATGATCGCGCCCGCGTCCACCGAGATGACGTCCCCGTCCTTGAGGACCACCTCGTCGCTCGGGATGCCGTGGACGACGACCTCGTTCACCGAGGTGCAGATGGTGGCGGGGAACCCGCCGTACCCGAGGAAGTTCGAGGTGGCGCCGTGCTCGGCGATCACCTTGCGGGCGACCTCGTCGAGGTCCTTGGTCGTCGCCCCGGGCACCGCGGCCTCACGCGTGGCCGCGTGCACCGCGGCCACGACCAGTCCCGCCGCCCGCATCTTGGCGATCTGGTCGGGGGTCTTGATCTGCACCATGGCGGCGGGGGCCTTTCTCCAACGTTTCAGCGGTCTCCCCCCACGATACGGACCCCCACGCCTCCCCGTTCCCCTCCCCGGCCCCCGCCCCCCGGCACGGAACGCCCCCGAAGACCGCGCGGCCCACCGGGGCCTCCACTGCGGCCACCCACCACCGGCCCCCGGCCGTGGCCACCCACCACCGTGGCCGCTCACGCGGTTCCCCCGGCCCCGGGCCCCGCCCCGCGAGGCCCACCAATCGTTCCCACCATGGCCGCCTGCGGGCGGTGGGGGCCCTCGCGCCCCTCCGGCGCACTGCCGCCCCCGGGTCCGTCGTGGCCGATCGCGCCGTTCCCCGCGCCCCTACGGGTGCGTCCCGGCGGGCGTGCGGTGTGCGGAACGAGCGCGACCCGGGAGTGCGGGGGGGGGCTTTCCGCCGTTGGTACCGCGCGGGTGCGTCGTGGGCTGATCGCGCCGTTCCCCGCGCCCCTTCCCTCCGTGGGTCTTCCGGCCGTCGCCGTCTACCGGTGCGTGGGGGCTGAGCGCGCCGTTCCCCGCGCCCCTGCGGGGCCCCGTTCCGGGCCCCGGCCCCGCCAGGGGCGCCCTTCAGGGGCGCGGGGAACGGCGCGAGCAACCCCCCACCACCCGCAGAAGAAAACGACCCGAGAACCCACGGCGGTAAGGGGCGCGAGGAACTGCGCGAGGAACCCCCACCACCCGCAGGAGGAAACGACCGGGGGCCCACGGCGGGAAAGGGGCGCGGGGAACTGCGCGAAGAGCCCGCCACGGGCCGGAGGCCGACAGCGGCGAGGCGGGAGCCCGGGGCACCGGTCCGGGCCCGGGCGCCCCGGAAAAGCGACCGGGCCCCGGCCGGAACGCGGGGGCGGTGAGCCCCCGGGTCCCGGGCCGGGGCCCGGACACGGAGCGTGGTGACGCCGTACCGCGAGGTACTACGCGTCGCGAACCTTCAGCGCGGCCATCGCCCGCGAGGTGACGTCCTCGACCTTCCCGAGCGCGGAGATGGTCACGACCAGCCCCTGCTCCCGGTAGTAGTCGATGATCGGCTCGGTCTGCGTGTGGTAGACCTCGAGCCGCTTCCGCACGGTCCCCTCGCTGTCGTCCTCACGCTGGTACAGCTCCCCGCCGCAGGTGTCGCAGACACCCTCGGTCTCGGGCTTCTTGTACGTCACGTGGAACACGTGGCTGGAGTCCTTGCGGCAGATGCGCCGTCCGGCGATCCGCTTGACCACCTCGTCCTCGGGGACCTCGAGGTCCAGCACCGCGTCCAGCTTCATGGACTCGGCGGCGAGCGTCTCGTCCAGGGCCTCGGCCTGGGAGACGTTCCGCGGGAACCCGTCGAGCAGGAACCCGCCCTCGGCGTCCGGCTGCTCCATGCGGTCCTTGGCCATCCCGATGGTGACCTCGTCGGGAACCAGGTTGCCGGCGTCCATGAACGCCTTGGCCTGCTTGCCCAGCTCCGTGCCCTGGCTGATGTTGGCACGGAAGAGGTCGCCCGTGGAGATGTGCGGGATCGACAGGTTCTTGGCGAGGAACGCGGCCTGCGTACCCTTGCCCGCACCGGGCGGCCCGACGAGGACGATTCGCATCAGCGGAGGAACCCTTCGTAATTGCGCTGCTGGAGCTGGCTCTCGATCTGCTTCACCGTCTCGAGTCCCACGCCGACGATGATGAGGATGCTGGTGCCACCGAACGGGAAGTTCTGGTTGGCACCGAAGCCTGCCAACGCCATTGTCGGCACCAGAGCGATCAGCCCCAGATACAGCGAACCCGGCCAGGTGATCCGGTTGAGTACGTAGCTCAGGTACTCAGCGGTCGGTCGGCCAGCCCGGATGCCCGGGATGAAGCCACCATACTTCTTCATGTTGTCCGCGACTTCCTCGGGGTTAAACGAGATGGCCACGTAGAAGAAGGCGAAGAAAACGATCAGCACGAAGTACGTGACGATGTAAACCGGGTGGTTACCCGTGCTCAGGTTGCGTTCGATCCACGTCTTCCAGTCCGACGTGCCGCCCGCGAACTGGGCCACGAGTGCCGGGATGTACAGCAGTGACGAGGCGAAGATGACCGGGATCACACCCGCCTGGTTGACCTTCAGCGGGATGTAGGTGGAGGTTCCGCCGTAGGAACGGCGGCCGATCATCCGCTTCGCGTACTGGACCGGGATGCGCCGCTGCGCCTGCTCGACGAAGACGACGAGGGCGACCATCACCAGACCGACGAGGATCACGGTGGCGAACTCGATCCAGCCGTCGGCCAGCGAGCCCTGCTCCTTGATCGCCCAGAGGGAGGCGGGGAAGGTGGCGGCGATCGAGATGAACATCAGGATCGACATGCCGTTGCCGATGCCGCGGTCGGTGATCAGCTCACCGAGCCACATGACGACGGCGGTACCGGCGGTCATCACGATGACCATGGTGATGGTCACGAAGATCGACTGATCGGGAACGATCTCTCCCGCGCGGGCACAGCCCTGGAACAGGGTGCCGGTGCGCGCGGTGGCGACCAGGCCGGTGCCCTGGAGCACGGCCAGCGCGATGGTGAGGTATCGGGTGTACTGGGTGATCTTCGCCGTACCGGACTGGCCCTCCTTCTTGAGGGCTTCCAGCCGGGGGATGACCACTGTCAGCAGCTGGAGAATGATGCTCGCCGTGATGTACGGCATGATGCCGAGCGCGAAGACCGTGATCTGGAGCAGCGCGCCACCACTGAGCATATTGACCAGACCGAACAGACCCTGGCTGGTTTTGGCCTGGTCCACACAGAACTGGACATTCTCGTAGTTGACGCCGGGAATCGGCACATGGGTGCCGATCCGGTAGATCACGATGATGCCGAGCGTGAAGAGCAGCTTCTTGCGCAGGTCGGGCGTCTTGAACGCCCGGGAGAACGCGCTGAGCACGGTGCCTCCTGCGACCCCCGCGCACGTGCGTCAGAGGTGACGGTCTTGAGGTTTCGACAAAGGAGTAAGGAAGAACAGATAGACAACAACGCTCGCCACCTTACCGGCGAGCGTAGGCCCCGTGGAACGACCAACCGGGGATACCCCTTTTGTGGGGTATCCCCGGTGGGATCGCTCAGTTCACCGTGGCTCAGACGAGCTCGGTGACGGTACCGCCGGCGGCGGTGATCTTCTCCTTGGCGGAGCCGGAGACGGCATCGACCGTCACCGTCAGCGCCACGGAGACCTCACCCTGGCCGAGGACCTTGACGAGGCTGTTCTTGCGGACGGCACCCTTGGCGACCAGGTCGGCAACGGTGACCTCCCCACCCTCGGGGTAGAGGGCGGCGAGCTTGTCCAGGTTCACGACCTGGTACTCGGTCCGGAACGGGTTCTTGAAACCCTTCAGCTTCGGGAGACGCATGTGGAGGGGCATCTGGCCACCCTCGAAGCGCTCCGGAACCTGGTAACGGGCCTTGGTGCCCTTGGTACCACGACCGGCCGTCTTACCCTTCGACGCCTCACCACGACCGACACGGGTCTTCGCGGTCTTGGCGCCGGGGGCGGGACGGAGGTTGTGGACCCGCAGCGGGTTCTGCTCCGCCATGATTAGTCGACCTCCTCGACCGTCACGAGGTGGCGGACGGTGTGCACCATTCCGCGGAACTCGGGGCGGTCCTCCTTGACGACCACGTCGTTCAGGCGCTTGAGCCCGAGCGAACGCAGGGTGTCACGGTGGTTCTGCTTGCTGCCGATGTACGACTTCGTCTGCGTGATCTTGAGGCGGGCCATTACGCACCCGCCCCGGCACGCGCACGGAGCAGGGCCGCGGGGGCCACGTCCTCGAGGGGCAGACCGCGGCGGGCCGCGATCTCCTCGGGACGCTGGAGGCCCTTGAGGGCCGCCACGGTCGCGTGCACGATGTTGATCGCGTTGTCGGAGCCGAGCGACTTCGACAGGATGTCGTGGACGCCGGCGCACTCGAGCACCGCGCGCACCGGGCCACCGGCGATAACGCCCGTACCGGGGGAAGCCGGCTTGAGCAGGACGACGCCCGCAGCCTTCTCGCCCTGGATCGGGTGGGGGATGGTGCCCTGGATGCGGGGGACCTTGAAGAAGTGCTTCTTGGCCTCCTCAACACCCTTGGCGATGGCGGCCGGCACCTCCTTGGCCTTGCCGTATCCGACACCCACGGTGCCGTCACCGTCGCCCACCACGACCAGCGCGGTAAAGCTGAAGCGACGACCACCCTTCACAACCTTGGCGACGCGGTTGATCGCGACAACGCGCTCAACGTACGCGGTCTTCTCGGCGGCAGCTGCGCCGCCGTCACGGCCCTTCCGGTCCCGCCGCTCGCCGCCACCGGCACCGCCACCGCGGCGCTGGGGTCCAGCCATGGGAATTACCTCTCTCTGTTTCCGCTAGCTACGAGCCGGCTTAGAACTTGAGCCCGGCCTCGCGGGCGGCGTCGGCCAGGGCGGCGATGCGCCCGGCGTACTGGTTGCCACCGCGGTCGAACACGACGGCCTCGACACCGGCGGCCTTGGCGCGCTCGGCGACCAGGGAACCGACCTGCTTGGCCTGTGCCGACTTGTCGCCCTCGCCACCGCGGATGCTGGTGTCCAGGGTCGACGCGGACGCAAGGGTGTGACCCTTGAGGTCGTCGATGACCTGAGCGACGATGTGGCGGTTCGAGCGCGTCACGACCAGGCGCGGACGCTCGGCCGTACCGGAGACCTTCTTGCGGATCCGGATGTGGCGGCGCTTGATGGCGGCGCGCTTGTACGCGTCACCCTTGGCGATCTTCGTGCCGTATGCCATGGGTTACTTACCCGCCTTTCCGACCTTGCGGCGGATGACTTCGCCCTCGTACTTGACGCCCTTGGCCTTGTACGGGTCGGGCTTGCGAAGCTTGCGGATGTTGGCCGCGACCTCGCCGACCTTCTGCTTGTCGATGCCCTCGACCGAGAGACGGGTCGGGGACTCCACCTTGAAGGCGATGCCCTCGGGCGCCTCGACCGTGATCGGGTGGCTGTAGCCCAGCGCGAACTCCAGGTTGGAGCCCTTCGCCTGGACGCGGTAGCCGACACCGCTGATCTCGAGCTTCTTCACGTAACCCTGGGTCACGCCGGTGATCATGTTCGCCACCAGCGTGCGGGACAGGCCGTGGAGGGCCTTGTTCTGCCGCTCGTCGTTGGGGCGGGTCACCTGGAGGGTGCCGTCCTCGCCCTTCTCGATCGCGATCGGGGCCACGATCGTGTGGGTCAGGGAGCCCTTGGGACCCTTCACCAGGACCGTACGGCCGTCGATGGTGACGTCCACGCCGGCGGGAACCGTGATGGGGAGCTTGCCAATGCGCGACATAGCTGTTTCCTCCGTTCCCTTCCGCTACCAGACGTAGGCGAGGACTTCCCCACCCACGCCCTTCTTGCCGGCCTGCTTGTCGGTGAGGAGCCCGTGCGACGTGGAGATGATCGCCACGCCCAGGCCGCCCAGCACCTTCGGCAGGTTGGTGGACTTCGCGTACACCCGGAGACCGGGCTTGGAGATGCGCTTGATCCCCGCGATGGAGCGCTCACGGTTGGGGCCGAACTTCAGCTCCAGGACGAGGTTCTTGCCGACCTCGGCGTCCTCGACCTTCCAGCCCGTGATGAAGCCCTCCTGCTGGAGGATCTCCGCGATGTGCGACTTGATCTTGCTGTGCGGCATGCCCACGGAGTCGTGGTACGCCGAGTTCGCGTTACGCAGACGGGTCAGCATGTCTGCGATCGGATCAGTCATGGTCATGAATTGGCCTTCGGCCTCTCTCGCCGGGGTTTCCTGTATGCGCCATCCCTCTCCCCACACTGGGGCGGGACGGGTGCGGCGCGGGGACCTACGGCGTAGTAAGCGTTGTCAGCGGGCACGAGGCCCGCATGTGTGACGGGCGGCAGACGCCCAACCCTCCTAGCCTAAGCCATGGAGGGCCGGGCCCCTGCCGACCCGATGCCTACCGAGAGCGTCCGGTGGTTCCCGAAAGGGGGAACTACCAGCTGCTCTTGGTCACGCCCGGCAGCTCGCCGCGGTGAGCCATCTCACGAAGGCACACGCGGCAGAGGCCGAACTTGCGGTAGACGGAATGCGGACGGCCGCAGCGCTGGCAGCGGGTGTAGCCACGCACACCGAACTTGGGCTTGCGGGCGGCCTTGGCAATCAGAGCCTTCTTCGCCATCTCGCTCACGCCTCCTTGAAGGGGAAGCCGAGGTGACGAAGGAGCGCGCGGCCCTCAGCGTCGTTGGTCGCCGTGGTGACCACGGTGATGTCCATACCCCGGACACGGTCGATCTTGTCCTGGTCGATCTCGTGGAACATGACCTGCTCCGTGAGACCGAAGGTGTAGTTGCCACGGCCGTCGAACTGCTTGGGCGACAGGCCGCGGAAGTCGCGGATGCGCGGCAGCGCGAGCGACAGGGTGCGGTCCAGGAACTCCCACATGCGGTCACCACGGAGGGTGACGTGGGCGCCGATCGGCTGGCCCTCACGCAGCTTGAACTGCGCGATGGACTTGCGGGCCTTGGTCACGGCGGGCTTCTGACCGGTGATCGTGGTGAGGTCCTTGATGGCACCCTCGATCAGCTTGGAGTCGCGGGCGGCGTCGCCCACACCCATGTTGACCACGATCTTCACGAGGCCGGGAACCTGCATGACGTTCTCGTAGGAGAACTCCTCACGCAGCTTGCCGATGATCTCCTCGCGGTACTTCGTCTTGAGACGCGGGATGGTGGTGGTCGTCATCAGATGTCCTCACCCGTCCGCTTGGCAACGCGGATCTTGTTGCCCTCGTCGTCGAAGCGGTACCCGACGCGGGTGACGACCTTCTTGCCGTCCTTCTCCACGACGAGCTGGACGTTGCTCACGTGAACCGGCGCCTCGGTGGTCACGATGCCGCCGGCCTGGGAGCCACGCGCCGTCGGACCGGCCTTGGTGTGCTTCTTGACCCGGTTGACACCCTCGACCAGGACGCGGTCCTCGCGGGGGAAGGCCGCGATGACCTTGCCCTGCTTGCCCTTGTCCTTGCCGGTGATGACCTGAACCAGGTCGCCCTTCTTGATCTTCATGCTTACAGCACCTCCGGCGCGAGCGAGATGATCTTCATGAACTTCTTCTCGCGCAGCTCACGGCCGACCGGGCCGAAGATACGGGTGCCGCGGGGGTCGCCGTCGTTCTTGAGGATGACGGCGGCGTTCTCGTCGAAACGGATGTACGAGCCGTCGGGACGGCGGCGCTCCTTGACGGTGCGAACGATGACGGCCTTGACGACGTCACCCTTCTTCACGTTGCCGCCGGGGATCGCGTCCTTGACGGTGGCGACGATGACGTCGCCGATGCCCGCGTAGCGACGACCGGAGCCACCGAGAACGCGGATGCAAAGGATTTCCTTCGCGCCCGTGTTGTCGGCGACGCGCAGTCGCGACTCCTGCTGGATCACGTCTATCTCCTGATTGTCTGCCGGTTCCCCGGGGGCCGCTTGCGGCGGCCCCCGGAGCCTGGCGGAACGGGACTCGAAGGGTTACCCCTCCGAGCTGATTACTTGGCCTTCTCGAGGATCTCGACGACGCGCCAGCGCTTGGTGGCGGACAGCGGCCGGGTCTCCATCAGGAGGACGCGGTCGCCGACGCCGGCGGCGTTCTGCTCGTCGTGCGCCTTGAGCTTGTTCGTACGGCGGATGACCTTGCCGTACAGGGCGTGCTTGACGCGGTCCTCGACGGCGACGACGACGGTCTTGTCCATCTTGTCGCTGACGACGAGACCCTCGCGGGTCTTGCGGAAGCCGCGGGCGGCGGTCTCTTCAGTCACGTTCTTCTCGCTCATCAGGCGTTCTCCACCGTCTCGATGCCGAGCTCACGCTCGCGCATGAGGGTGTAGATACGGGCGATGTCCTTGCGGACGGCCTTGAGCCGACCGTGGTTCTCAAGCTGGCCCGTCGCCGCCTGGAAGCGGAGGTTGAACAGCTCTTCCTTGGCCTCGCGGAGCTTGTTGAGGAGCTCCTCGTTGCCCAGCTCGCGCAGCTCGGACGCCTTGGTACCGGCCGACATCACGCTTCACCTGCCTCGCGCCGGACAATGCGGCACTTCATCGGAAGCTTGTGAGCAGCGCGGGTAAGCGCCTCACGCGCAATCTTCTCGTTCGGGTAGGACAGCTCGAACATCACCCGGCCCGGGTGAACGTTCGCGATCCACCACTCGGGGGAACCCTTACCGGAACCCATGCGGGTCTCGGCGGGCTTCTTGGTGAGCGGACGGTCCGGGTAGATGTTGATCCAGACCTTGCCGCCACGCTTGATGTGGCGGGTCATCGCGATACGAGCGGCCTCGATCTGACGGTTCGTCACGTACGCCGGCGTGAGGGCCTGGATGCCGTACTCGCCGAACGCGACGGTCGTCCCGCCCTTGGCCTGACCACGCCGCTTGGGGTGGTGCTGCTTGCGGTGCTTGACCCTACGGGGGATCAGCATGGGTCAGCTCTCCGTTCCGGTGCTCTCAGCGGCCGGAGCGGCGGTCTCGGCGGGAGCCTCGGCCTTGGGGGCCTCAGCACCGGCGGACTGCTGCTGCGGCCGACGGCCACGGCCACCGCGCTCGCCACCGCGGCCACCACGGCCGGCGGGACGGTCGGCGCCACCACGGGCCGGACGGTTGCCGGCGCGGGCGGCGGCGTTCTCGGCGCGGACCTCGGCGATGTTCTTGACGTCGCCCTTGTAGATCCACACCTTGACGCCGATGCGGCCGAAGGTGGTCTTGGCCTCGAAGAAGCCGTAGTCCACGTTCGCGCGGAGCGTGTGCAGGGGCACACGGCCCTCGCGGTAGAACTCCGAGCGGGACATCTCGGCACCGCCGAGACGGCCACCACACTGGATCTTGATGCCCTTGGCGCCCGCCTTCATCGCCGACTGCATGCTCTTGCGCATGGCACGACGGAAGGAGACGCGGGAGGACAGCTGCTCGGCGACGGCCTGGGCCACCAGCTGAGCGTCCGTCTCCGGGTTCTTGACCTCGAGGATGTTCAGCTGGACCTGCTTGCCGGTCAGCTTCTCCAGGTCACCGCGGATGCGGTCGGCCTCGGCGCCGCGGCGGCCGATGACGATGCCGGGACGCGCGGTGTGGATGTCCACCCGCACACGGTCACGGGTGCGCTCGATCTCCACCTTCGAGATGCCGGCGCGCTCCATGCCGGACGTCATCATCCGACGGATGGCGACGTCTTCCTTGACGTAGTCCTTGTACAGCTTGTCGGCATACCAGCGGGACTTGAAGTCCGTGGTGACGCCGAGCCGGAACCCATGCGGGTTAACCTTCTGGCCCATTACCGGGTTCCTTCCTTGCTGCTGACGACCACGGTGATGTGGCTGGTCCGCTTGCGGATCCGGTAGGCGCGGCCCTGGGCACGCGGACGGAACCGCTTCAGGGTCGGGCCCTCGTCGACGAACGCCTCGCTCACGAAGAGCGAAGAGGCGTCCGTGTGGTCGTAGTTGTGCGCGGCGTTGGCGATGGCGCTGTCCAGCACCTTGCCGACCGGCACGCTCGCGGCCTGCGGGGCGAAACGCAGGACCGCCTGAGCCTCCGTGGCGTCCATGCCACGGATCAGGTCCACCACGCGGCGGGCCTTCATGGGCGTGACGCGGATGTACCGCGCCTGGGCCCTGGCTTCCATGGTTGTCCCTTCAGTGTCTGACACGTTCGTCATGGTCGTTCACCCCGCTTTAGCGGCGCTTCGACTTCCGGTCGTCCTTGACGTGACCCCGGAAGGTGCGGGTCGGCGAGAACTCGCCGAGCTTGTGGCCGACCATCGACTCGGTGACGAACACCGGGATGTGGGTCTTGCCGTTGTGCACCGCGATCGTGTGGCCGAGCATGGCCGGGACGATCATCGAGCGGCGGGACCAGGTCTTGATGACGTTCTTGGTGCCTGCTTCGTTCTGGGCGTCCACCTTCTTGATCAGGTGGTCGTCGACGAAGGGCCCCTTCTTGAGACTCCGCGGCATCTAAACCCGCTCCTAGCGCTTCTTGTTCGTCTTGCGGCGGCGGACGATGTACTTGTTCGACGCCTTCTTGGGCGAACGAGTACGACCCTCCTTCTGACCCCACGGGGAGACCGGGTGGCGACCACCGGAGGTCTTGCCCTCACCACCACCGTGCGGGTGGTCGACCGGGTTCATCGCCACACCGCGAACGGTCGGGCGAACGCCCAGCCAGCGCTTGCGGCCGGCCTTGCCCCAGTTGATGTTCGACTGCTCGGCGTTGCCGACCTCGCCGACGGTGGCGCGGCAGCGCACGTCGACCAGGCGGATCTCGCCGGACGGCATCCGGAGGTGCGCCATGGCGCCCTCCTTCGCCAGCAGCTGCACGGAGGCACCGGCGGAGCGGGCGAACTTGGCGCCGCCGCCCGGACGGAGCTCGATCGCGTGGATCGTGGTACCGACGGGGATGTTGCGCAGGGCGAGGTTGTTGCCCGGCTTGATGTCGGCCCCGGGACCGTTCTCGACGCGGTCGCCCTGCTGCAGGTTGCGCGGGGCGAGGATGTAGCGCTTCTCGCCGTCCGCGTAGTGCAGCAGCGCGATGCGCGCGGTGCGGTTGGGGTCGTACTCGATGTGCGCGACCTTCGCCGGCACGCCGTCCTTGTCGTGACGACGGAAGTCGATCACGCGGTAGGCGCGCTTGTGTCCGCCACCCTGGTGGCGAACGGTCACACGACCGGCGTTGTTACGGCCGCCCTTGCTGTGCAGAGGGCGGACCAGCGACTTCTCCGGCGTGGACCGCGTGATCTCGACGAAGTCGGCGACGCTGGAGCCACGACGGCCCGGAGTCGTCGGCTTGTACTTGCGGATACCCATTTCTCAGTCCTCGTCCGATATCGGACCAGGGCGCTCCGTTAGGAGGCCTGGCCGAAGATGTCGATACGGTCGCCCTCGGCGAGGGTCACGATGGCGCGCTTGGTGTTGGCACGCTTGCCGAAACCGGTGCGGGTGCGCTTGCGCTTGCCCTGGCGGTTGATCGTGTTGACCCCGGTGACCTTGACCTCGAAGACCGCCTGGACGGCCTGCTTGATCTGGGTCTTGTTGGCCCGCGGGTCGACGACGAACGTGTACTTGTTCTCGTCGAGCAGCGCGTAGCTCTTCTCGGAGACGACCGGCTTGAGCAGCACGTCACGGGGGTCCGTGAAGGACTTGCTCAGCGGGGTCTCAACGGTGTTCTTGCCCTCGGTGGCGTGGCGCTTCGCCTTGGCGATGCGCGCGGCCTTGGCGGCCTTGGCCGCCTTGGGGGCGATGCTCGGGTGACGCGTAGCCATCAGGCGTCACTCCCTTCGGTCTCAGTGGCCGTGGCGGGGCCGGACACGAAGGACTCGAAGGCGGCCTGGGTGAAGACCACGTCCTCGGAGCGGATCACGTCGTACGTGTTCAGCTGGCCCGGCTCCAGGATGTGCACCTGGGGCAGGTTGCGGGCGGAGAGCCACGCGGCCTCGTCGGCGCGGTCGACGACCAGGAGCAGGTTCTTGCGCTCGCTGATCTTGCCGAACAGCGTCCGGGCGGCCTTCGTGGACGGGTCCGTGCCCTCGATCACGCCGGTGACGACGTGGATGCGCTGGTTGCGGGCCCGGTCGGTGAGGGCACCGCGCAGGGCGGCGGCCTTCATCTTCTTGGGCGTCCGCTGGGAGTAGTCGCGCGGCACGGGGCCGTGCACGACGCCACCACCGGCGAACTGCGGAGCGCGGGTCGAACCCTGGCGGGCGCGGCCGGTGCCCTTCTGGCGGTACGGCTTGCGCCCACCGCCGCGGACCTCTCCGCGCCTCTTGGTCTTGTGCGTGCCCTGACGGGCAGCGGCCAGCTGGGCGACGACGACCTGGTGGATCAGCGGAATGCTGACCTTGGCGTCGAAGATCTCCGCGGGGAGTTCGACGGTCCCGGTCTTGTCGCCAGCGGGCGAAAGGATGTCAATGGTGCTCATCGGTTACCTCAGGCCCCCTTGGCCGCGGTACGGACCAGGACGAGGCCGCCGTTCGGACCGGGAACCGCGCCCTTGATGAGCAGCAGACCCTTCTCCGCGTCAACGGCGTGGACGGTCAGGTTCTGGGTGGTGACCCGCTCGTTGCCCATGCGGCCCGCCATGCGCAGGCCCTTGAACACGCGGCCCGGGGTGGCGCAGCCACCGATGGAGCCCGGCGAGCGGTGCTTGCGCTGGGTGCCGTGTCCGGCGCCGAGGCCACGGAAGTTGTGGCGCTTCATGACACCGGCGAAGCCCTTGCCCTTGCTCTTGCCGGTGACGTCGACCTTGACGCCCGCCTCGAAGGTCTCGGCGGTGAGCTCCTGGCCGAGGGCGTACTCGCTGGCGTCAGCGGTACGGATCTCGACGAGGTGGCGGCGCGGGGTGACGTCGGCCTTGGCGAAGTGGCCCTTGAGGGGCTTGTTCACCTTGCGCGGGTCGATCTCGCCGAAGGCGATCTGGACCGACTCGTAGCCGTCGGCGTCATTCGTACGGACCTGGGTGACGATGCAGGGTCCGGCCTTCACCACGGTCACGGGGACGACACGGTTGTTCTCGTCCCAGACCTGGGTCATGCCGAGCTTCTCGCCCAGGATTCCCTTGATCTGCTTGGTCATCTCGTTACACCGACCCCTCAGAGCTTGATCTCGATGTCGACCCCGGCCGGGAGGTCGAGTCGCATCAGAGAGTCAACGGTCTTGGGCGTCGGGTCGAGGATGTCGATCAGGCGCTTGTGCGTGCGCATCTCGAAGTGCTCGCGCGAGTCCTTGTACTTGTGCGGCGACTTGATGACGCAGTACACGTTCTTCTCAGTGGGCAGCGGCACCGGGCCCGCGACCGACGCACCAGTGCGGGTCACCGTCTCGACGATCTTCTTCGCCGAGGAGTCGATGACCTCGTGGTCGTAGGCCTTGAGCCGGATGCGGATCTTCTGTCCCGCCATGGCTACTTCGTAGTCCTGTCTGCTAGTGAACGCTCTGGCACCCCGGAGAGTCGTTCCGGTTCCCTCCTCCGACCCACGCGGTCGGGCGTGTCGCGGTCCCGCTGACAGGGATGTCCCTTGGAGGACGTCCCATCGAGGGGATCGCGGTACGGGACCGCGGGTCGGGGGCGAAAACCACCCACCGGGCGCCTGGCCGGCATCGCGCTGACACTTCCCGGAAGATTCCCGTACGTCCGCCCCAGCGCTGCCTGACGGCAGATAAGGGCGACGAGTACTGTGGGACTCGCTTCCGGTCCTCCCGGCGGGAGGCGCGCAGCATCGATACTCAACCGAGCAACCCCGACAGTCTGCCATACGGGGCATGACCCTGGCCAATCGAGCCGTAGAGAGTACCCCACGGCACGGAGCGCCACACACGTCCCGCCGCCCGCCCTGCCGGGAGCGACGGCCCCGGGGGCCCAGACGCCGCCCCGGACCCCCTCCGACCTGCTCCGGAGCCCCGCCGGTCCGGCCCTGACGGGTCCCGTCGGCCTCCGGGCGCGCCCCCGGTCCGACCGGAGCGGAGACCGCCGGGGCGCCCCCTCTCCCTCTCCGGCCCGCCCGCTCCCGGACGGCGGAACCACCCGGACGCCCGTGAACCGTGACGTTCCCGACAGCTCCCCTCCCCGCCCGCCGGCCTCCCCCGGGCGGCCGTCATAGTGAGCGCTTCACTGTGTTACCGAGCAGATACGGGGACGAACCATGGGGGCCTGGACGAGGACGGCGGCCGGAGCCGTCGCCGCGATCGCCGCGCTGTCGCTGACCGCGTGCGGAGAAGGGGACGGGGACCCGGGGGGCTCGGAGAAGCCCGCCCGGAGCGAGGGACGGGACGGCGGGAAGAAGGAGGGGGACGGAGCGAAGGGCGGGAGCCCGTCGCCGGAGCCGTCCGTGGCACGGGCGGAGCGGAAGCCCCTGCCCGCGGCCTTCGACAACACCAAGGGCTGGGTGCTGGAGGAGCCGGAGGGCGCCGGGACGTTCACCGGCGACCCGGCCATCGGACCGGACAGCGGTCTGCTGCTGGCCCAGACGAACTCCGCCGACGGCGCCACGACCCGGGTCGTGGCGTACGACGGGCGCACCGGCGCGCTCCGGTGGAGCGGGAAGCCGGTGGCCCGGCCCGAGCCCGAGTCGAGCGCCCCGGGATACGAGGACGTCGAGCTGTTCGTGGTGCGCGAGGGCGGCGAGGAGTACGCCGTGCTCGCCGTGACGGGATCCGAGGGCGGCGACGGGGTGACGAAGGAGAAGGACGTGACCCGCGTCGCCGCGTATCCGACGTCCGGGTCCACCGACGGCGGGAAGGCGGTGGCACCGGTCCGGGTCACCGACCTGCCCGGGGTGGCCGCCGAGGAGATCACGGCGGCCCGGCACCGCGGCATCGTCCTGGTGGCCGCCGACGATGCCAAGACCGCGGCGAACGCGGTGACGGGCGAGGTGACCGAGTACCAGGACGAGGGCGAGGAGATCGGAGCGCCCGGGTCCTGCTGGAAGGACTCGTTCTCCTCGTGCGAGACCAACTCCACGGTGGTCGGGCACACCCCGGCGGGCGTGCTGGTGGACGGGGCGCACGCCTTCTGGTCGGGCGACTGGTACAGCGAGGACTTCGCCCCGGCCACGACGGTGCGGGACGACGGCACGAACAGACTGGAGGCGTCCGGGACGCCCGAGGGGCAGGTGCTCGCGCCCTGGCCGGTCAAGGGCGGCGACTGGCCGGACTTCAAGGGGGAGCACGAGTGGATCTGGGCGGTCCACGACGGGCGGACCGGCAAGGTCCTGGCCTCCGTCGGCTGTGAGCACCCGGAGAAGCCCACGGAGATGTGGCAGTCGACGGACGGCCGGTACGTCGCCGTGGACTCCGTCGTCCTCGACCTCCGGGAGAAGCGGGGCCACTGCTTCCAGGAGACCGACGACCGCGAGCGCGTCACGTTCGACTTCGTGGACGGGGACGGCACGGCGTACGGGAGGGCCGGAAGCCGGTACGACGGCACCGAGGTGTCCGTGGACCTCTCCACCGGGAAGGTGTCCCCCCTGCCGGAGGACACGGTCCTGCCCGATCTGATCAGCCCCGACCTGGCGGTCGTCGGCGAGGAGGTCTTCCCGCGCGGATGAGCGGTCCCGTCCGGGCCTCGGGGGGCGTCCGGCTGACCAAGAAAGCCGGCGCCCTGCCCCGCCCGCGCGGGGAGGCCGACGCGGGCCGGACGGGCGGCGGGGCGCGCCCGGCGGAACGCGCCCCGCCGGGCGGGGGCCTCCGCCCGCACGTCAACTCAGGGATATCCATGATCCGTTCGGGGAATGGATCACGCGTCCGAAGCCCCGTACCGGCCCCCACACCGGTGCGGGCACCACCCCTGCCCCGCACCGCCTCCGCACCCGCACCCGCACCCGCACCCGCACCCGCACCCGCAGCAACCTGACGCCCACCCCCCTGGCACCGACTGGCACCGACTGGCACCGACTGGCACCGACGCACGCGTACGACCCAGAGCACGTCTTCCCGGCCGTTCCGATGTCCGAAAGGCTCCTCTCCCTTGCGCGCACAGACGCCGACCTCCGTCCCCGAGCCCTCCCCCACCCTGCTCGAACGGTTCCCCGCCCTCCAGCGCGGACTGGACCGGCTGGAGCGCAGACCCACCGCCTACGGTCTGGCGATGTGGGCGACCGGGTTCCTCAAACCGGTCTTCCTCGACCACATGATCACCCCCCAGCCCCGGGCCGAACTGGCGCCCGTGCGGAAGCTGTTGGAGGAGGGGCGCAAGGGGTACGCCGAGCGGCTGACCGGGTTCCTCGACCACGCCGAGCACCTCGCCCGCATCCCCGTGGACGGGCTGGAGCGGGCGTCCACCCCCTACTGGGGCAACACCTGGCTGCCACCGATGGACGCGCTCGCCCTGTACGGGATCCTCGCCGAACAGCGACCGGCGCGGTACCTGGAGATCGGCTCCGGCAACTCCACCAAGTTCGCCCGGCGGGCGGTCAGCGACCTGGGGCTGCCGACCCGGATCACCTCGATCGACCCCCGGCCCCGGGCCCGGATCGACGACCTCTGCGACGAGGTGGTCCGGGTGCCGCTCCAGGACGCGGACCACGCGGTGTTCGAGGAGCTGGAGGCCGGTGACGTCCTCTTCCTCGACGGCTCGCACCGGCTCCACATGGGGTCGGACGTGATGGTCTTCTTCTTCGAGCTGCTCCCCCGGCTGAAGCCCGGGGTGCTGATCCAGGTGCACGACATCATGCTGCCGGGGGACTACCCGGAATCCTGGCGGTGGCGGCTGTACTCCGAGCAGTACCTGCTGGCGGCGCTGCTCACGGCGGCGCCCGAACGGTTCGGGGTGCTCCTGCCGAACGCGTTCGTCCACGGCGACCCCGAGCTGCGGGAGGTGCTGCGGCCCCTGTGGCAGCGGCTCGGGGTGACCCGGCACTTCGCGCCCGCCTCCTTCTGGTGGCGGCACCAGGGCTGACGGCACGGCGCACGGGGCCGGCCCCCGGTCCCGTGCGCACGCTTCGGCGGCCCGGTTCCCCTCTTGGACCCGGGCCGCCGAAGCGTCAACCACAACACCCCGATTAGCTCGAATTACTGAACGATCATCGAACTATCACTTGGAGTGACCGGCCTTCCCTACGCTCCGGATCATGGTCACCACCTCTCACGAGGCCGCCCACCGGATCTTCCAGGAACGCCCCGAGCTGCTCGTTCCGGTCTTCCGCGTCCTGGGCGTCCCCTTGTCCGACAAAGCCGTGGTCGAGGCCCTGACGGGCGACGCCACTGAGATCAGGGCCGTGGAACGCCGGGTCGACAGCGTGCTGCGCGTCGAGTCCTCGGACGGCACCAGATTCCTCCTCGCCATCGAGGCCCAGCACCGCCGCGACCCCGACAAGGCCGCGAGCTGGACGTACTACCTGGCGTTCCTCCAGGCCAAGTACGACCTTCCCGTACTGCTCCTGGTCGTGTGCCGCGACCGGGCCACGGCGAAGTGGGCCACCGGACCGTTCCGGACGGGTATCGAGGGCTGGACGGCCCTGAGCACACACCCCATGGTCCTCGGCCCCGACAACGTCCCCATCATCACCAGCCCGTCCGAAGCGGCGAAGAACCTGGCGCTCGCCACCTTCGCCGCGATGACCCATGGCAGGCACCGGGACATCACCCCGATACTGGACGCACTGGCCACTGCTCTCGGCAGGGCCGAGGACGACACCGCCGTCTACTTCCGCGAACTACTGGAACTCGGCCTGGGCGACACCCCGGCTCGCGAAACCTGGAGGAGCATGATGAGCGTCGGCACCTACTTCCCCGGCCGGGGCACGATCATCGAGGAGACCTTCCTCAAAGGCAAAGCGGAGTCGCTCGTCGACGTCCTGGAGATGCGCGGCCTGACCGTCACCCCTGAAACCCGGGAGCGCATCACCACCACCACCGACGCGCCCACCCTCACCCGCTGGCTCGCCACCGCCCTCACCGCCACCACCGTGGACGAACTGTTCGCCAACGAACCGGACGCTCCGTTCCAGACAGAAGCCCCCAGCCAGGACGCGGGCGCGTAACCGATCCCTCACCAGGAAACCCCGGCCGAGAGACCCGAAGGAGCATGATGAGCGTCGGCACCTACTTCCCCGGCCGGGGCACGATCATCGAGGAGACCTTCCTCAAGGGGGAAACGGAAGGCCGGGCGAAAACGCTCGTCGACGTCCTGGAGATGCGCGGCCTGACCGTCACCCCCGAAGCCCGCGAGCGCATCACCACCACCACCGACGCGCCCACCCTCACCCGCTGGCTCGCCACCGCCCTCACCGCCACCACCGTGGACGAACTGTTCACCGGTACCGACGCGGAACCCCCGGCGGAGAGCCCCGGCGACAGCACGTAGCCCAGGCCGCCCGGGGCTCCGGCCACCCCCACCAGGCACACCCTGTACCGGACGAAGGGCCCGTACGACCGATCGTGGTCGTACGGGCCCTTCGGCGTCGGAGGAGCGCTCCGGCCCTCCCGCCCCCGGCCCGCCGCCAGCCGGAGCCCGGTCGCCCGGCCTTCGGCGCGAGCGGCGGTAACCCCCCTGCCCACAGGGTCAGTTGAAGCGGAGAAACCACCCCACCCCACCCGACCGGACAGCAACCCATCCCCGCGTAACCCGTCCGGGTGATAGATCGGTGAGAAGTTCGCGTCGGGTCCGCTTTTCGGAGAGGGTTCCCTCGACCACACGGCGCACGTACCCCGTACATGCGTCGGCCCCCGGCCGGGACTGGCATCCCGAACGAGGGCCTACCACCTGAGGAATGACAAGTTCCTCGATGGCTACCGACTGAGGAATCTAGAGGCTTCCCCAATGGCTGACACGCAGCTTAACGCCCCGACCGCGCACCCGCCCCTCGTTCCCGGAACCCGTCGCGGAATCATCAAGGTCGCCGCCTCCCGATCGGGTGACGGCGTTCAGCTGGGGCACCACCTCACCCGGCACCAGGCACTGTCCTGCACCGCGATCGGGCTCGTGGCGCACCTCCTGTCGCTGCCGGACGGCACCCCCGCCGACATCCGCAGCCTCGCCGCCCGCTTCCCCGAGGGCCGTGACCGGATCGCCTCGGCCCTGCGCGAACTGGAGAGGCACGGCTATCTGCGACGCGTGCGCGAGCACCTCCCCGACGGCACCTGGGTGACCCGCACCCAGGTGTACGAGGCCCCGCCGACGCACCGCCCCGCACCGGCACCGGCACCGGAGATCACCGTCCCGCCCGCACCGAAGCCCACCACCAGCCACCCCGCGACACCCACCACGGTCACCCCGGGCCCCGCTCACCTCACGGTCCCCGCACCCACCGCACCCACCGCACCCACCGCACCCACCGCACCCACCGCACCCACCAAGCGACGCACCCCGCCCCCGCTGCCCGCCCCCACCGCCCACGCCCCAGGACTGCACCGCCAGGCCGCCGAACTGCTGGCGTCCCTGCGGACGGTGGACCCCCGGCTCACCCTCGCGGAACGGGACGTGCGACGGCTCGCCCCGGCCGTCGCCACCTGGCTGGAGCGCGGCGCGCACCCCGACGCCGTCCGGACCGCCCTCA
The DNA here is from genome assembly GCF_054484115.1 of Streptomyces sp. JNUCC 64. Taxonomy (NCBI): domain Bacteria; kingdom Bacillati; phylum Actinomycetota; class Actinomycetes; order Kitasatosporales; family Streptomycetaceae; genus Streptomyces; species Streptomyces sp. JNUCC 64. Next base: position 5,053,626 of record NZ_CM137015.1, on the reverse strand, counting down.
CCACCGGCGTCCCGGCGGACCGGCTCCACCACCCGGCCGGATTCGTCGCGTACCGCCTCACGGCCTTACTGCCGCCGCCCCTCCCCCAGCGCCCCACCGGCCTCCCGGCACCACTCCCGTTCCAGACCTGCGAGGGCTGCGACCGCGCGTTCCGCGCCCCGGCCCCGGGCCGCTGCCGCGCGTGCGCACCCCCCACGGGCGCCCCACCGGTGCCCAGGGCAGGAACGGCAGGCTGGACCATTCCCGCACAGGGCCTCCCCCTCCCCCCGACTGAACATTGCCCGGGGCCTCCCCGCCCGGTTCACCGTCGCCGGGAAGACGAACCGCCCCGAGCCGCATCCCCTTCCCCCCGCAGATACCGTCCCGGTGACGTCCCCACCGCCCTGCGGAACGCCGCGAGGAACGCGCTCGGTGTCGCGTAGCCGACGGTGTGGGCGACCCGGGAGACGGGCTGGCCCTCGGCGAGCAGCGGCAGGGCCGCGCTCAGCCGGGCGTGGGCGCGCCAGCGGTCGAAGGTCAGCCCGGTGTCCCGGACGAACAGCCGGGACAGGGTCCGTCGGCTCGCCCCGACCGCCCGCGCGTGCGCCTCCAGACCGCGCGGGTCCGCCGGATCGGCCAGCAGGGCGTCGGCCACCGCGCGGGCCCGGTCGTCCACCGGGAGGGGCAGGTCGATCGGGGTGGCGGGCAGCGGACGCAGCAGGTCCCAGACCACGGCCTCGGCCCGCAGCCGGGCGCCGTCGGTGAGGTCGTCGCGGCCCAGATGGATCATCAGATGGGCCAGCAGTCCGTCCACCGCGACCGGGGTCGGCTCCGCCCAGTCCAGCGGACAGCGGTCCCGGGCGAAGTAGAGGCCGCAGAGCACCGCGTCGCGGGTCGCGCCGGTGCGGTGGAGGACCCCGGCGGGCAGCCACAGCGCCCGGTCGCGCGGCAGCACCCAGGACGCGTCCCCGACCCCGACGCCGAGCACCCCGCGCCGGGCCCACACCAACTGGTGGTGGTCGGGGTGGCGGTGCGGCAGGAACCACTCCCCCCGCACCAGGGGAAAGGCTCCCACGACGATGGCGCCCACCCCCTCGGGAACGGTCCCGAAGACGTCCCGGACCGTCGTCTCGGAGGCTGAGGCGCCACGGGCCGGTCCGCGCCCATCCCCCTCGTCCGCACCCGTGCCCATGCCCGCACCCCTGCCCGTACCCGTGCTCACCGCCGTGCCCCTGCCCATGCCCGTGCCCGTGCTCACCGCCGTGCCCGCGTCCGTGCTCACACCCGTGCCGAAGTGCCCGTCCATGCCCACATCCACATCCACGTCCCCGACCACGTTCGCCGTCCTCCCCCGCCCGTCGGCCTCCGCCCATCGGCCTCCACCAGCTCAGGCTATGTCCCCAACCCGCTACGGCCTGGCCCGGTAGCGCATCGCGGCCAACCAGAGCCCGTACATAGCGTCGGACCATGTCGAACGACCATCCCGCGACGGCCCCTGTCCACCGCTCCCCCAGCCCGCCACGCTCCGGGTTCCTCCCCCGGTCCGGCCGCCCGCCCGGCCGGACCGGGCGGCGCGGGCCCGCCCTCGCCGTGCTCTGCCTCGTGCAGTTCATGCTCGTCCTGGACGACACCGTGGTGAGCGTGGCGCTGCCCAGCCTCCGGGACGAACTCGGCTTCGGCACGGCCGGGCTGGTCTGGGTCGTCAACGGCTACTTCCTCGCCTTCGGCGGACTGCTCCTGCTGTTCGGCCGGATGGGTGACCTGCTGGGCCGTCGGAGGGTGTTCCTCACCGGAGTGACGCTCTTCGGGGCGGCGAGTCTGCTGTGCGGGCTCGCCCAGGAGCCGTGGCAGCTGGTGACCGGGCGGTTCGTCCAGGGGGCGGGGGCCGCGATGGCCGGTCCGGCCGCCCTCGCGCTGATCGCGCTGCTGTACCCGGAGCCCGGCGAACGCGCGCGGGCCTTCGGGGTCTGGGGCGGGATCGCGGGGCTGGGCGGCACCCTCGGTGTGGTGGTCTCCGGGGCGCTGACCGGGCTGGCGTCCTGGCGCTGGGTGTTCCTGATCAACCTGCCGGTGGTGCTGGTGACGGTGGTCCTGCTGCCGGCGCTGGTCGGGGAGAGCCGGGCCCTACGGCCGTCCCGGCTGGACGTACCGGGCGCGCTCCTGGGCACCGGGGCCGTGGTGTCCCTGGTCTACGGGCTGCTCAGGGCCGGTGAGGCGGGGTGGGGCGACCGGGGCGCGACGGGAGCGCTGGCGCTCGCGGGGGTGCTGGCCGTCGGGTTCGCCGGCTGGGAGCGCCGGACGGACGAGCCCCTGGTGCCGCCGTCGTTCCTGGCCTCCCGGTTCCGGCTGGTGGCGAACGGGGCGGGCCTGCTGTACTCCGCCGCGCTGTACGCGATGTCGTTCCTGCTGATGCTGCGGTTGCAGGGCGGGCTCGGTTACGGACCGCTGACCGCGGGGGTCGCGTATCTGCCGTTCGGGGCGGGCGTCCTCGCCGGGATGTGGCTGTCCTCGCGGGTGGCGGCCCGGTTCGGGACGCGTCCGGCGCTGGTCGGCTCGTTCCTGGTGACGGCGGCCGGGGTGCTGGCGCTGGCCGGGATCGCCCCGGGCGACGGATACGCCTCCGGGGTGCTGCCGGGGATGCTGCTCACCAGCCTCGGATGCGGGCTGAGCCTGCCCTCGCTGGCGGTCGCGGCGCTCACCGGCACCAGCGGGGAGGACGCCGGGCTGGGCTCGGCGGTGCTGAGCTCGGTGCAGCAGATCGGGGGCGCGGTCGGGCTGGCGGTGCTGGTGTCGCTGGCCGCCCGGGGCCACGGGACGGGCACGGTGGATGCCACGGCGGACGGCTATCCGCTCGCGTTGACGGTGGCCGGGGCGCTGATCGTCGCCGGGGCCGCGCTGCTGGCCGTCCTGCTCGGCGAGGCCGAGGGCGAGGGGAAGGCGAAGGGGAAGGGGAAGGGGAAGGCCCGGCGGGAACCGTAGCCGGACCCAGGCGGGACCCGGACCCGGGCGGGACCCGAGCCAGGGAGGGACCCGAGCCAGGAAAGGACCCGGGGCCAGGCCCGATCCGGTGACCGGAAAAGGCAGAGGGCCCGTACGACCACACGGGTCGTACGGGCCCTCCGAGGTGCGCTGACGCGCGTCAGGTCACTTGTTGATCTTGACGACCTGGCCGGCGCCGACGGTCCGGCCACCCTCACGGATGGCGAACTTCAGGCCCTCTTCCATGGCGACGGGCTGGATGAGCTCCACCGTCATCTGGGTGTTGTCGCCCGGCATGACCATCTCGGTGCCCTCGGGGAGGGTCACGACGCCGGTCACGTCCGTCGTACGGAAGTAGAACTGCGGGCGGTAGTTGTTGAAGAACGGGGTGTGACGGCCACCCTCGTCCTTCGACAGGATGTACGCCTGCGCCTCGAACTCGGTGTGCGGGGTGACCGAGCCCGGCTTGATGATGACCTGGCCGCGCTCGACGTCCTCGCGCTTGATGCCGCGGAGCAGCAGACCGACGTTCTCACCGGCCTGGCCCTCGTCGAGCAGCTTGCGGAACATCTCGATGCCGGTGACCGTGGTGGTGGTCTTCTCGGTCTTGATGCCGACGATGTCGACGGTCTCGTTGACCTTGAGGACACCACGCTCGATGCGACCGGTGACGACGGTGCCACGACCGGTGATCGTGAAGACGTCCTCGATCGGCATCAGGAACGGCTTGTCGACGTCGCGCTCGGGCTGCGGGATGGACTCGTCGACGGCCTTCATCAGGTCGAGGACGGTCTGGCCCCACTCCTTGTCGCCCTCGAGGGCCTTGAGCGCGGAGACCTTGACGACCGGCAGGTCGTCGCCCGGGAACTCGTACTCGGAGAGCAGCTCACGGACCTCGAGCTCGACGAGCTCCAGGATCTCCTCGTCGTCCACCATGTCGGCCTTGTTCAGGGCGACGACGATGTACGGAACGCCGACCTGGCGGGCCAGGAGCACGTGCTCCTTGGTCTGCGGCATCGGGCCGTCGGTGGCGGCGACCACGAGGATGGCGCCGTCCATCTGCGCGGCACCCGTGATCATGTTCTTGATGTAGTCCGCGTGACCGGGGCAGTCGACGTGGGCGTAGTGACGCGTCTCGGTCTGGTACTCGACGTGCGCGATGGAGATGGTGATACCGCGCTGGCGCTCCTCGGGCGCCTTGTCGATCTGGTCGAAGGCCGAAGCCTCGTTCAGGTCCGGGTACGCGTCGTGCAGCACCTTGGTAATGGCGGCCGTGAGGGTCGTCTTACCGTGGTCGATGTGACCGATGGTGCCGATGTTGACGTGCGGCTTAGTCCGCTCGAACTTCGCCTTCGCCACTGGGGTCCTCCTGGGAGTGGTTCTGTACGCCTTACTTCATCGGCGCCAGGTGATCTTTGCTGGAAAGCCCGGTGCCGGGGGGGGCACCCGCCATGGCTGTGGCGGGCACCCCGGTGGCTCCGGAGTCAAGCCTAAAGCGTGTACTCGGCTGAGTTACTCGCCCTTGGCCTTCGCGATGATCTCCTCGGCGACGTTCCGCGGAACCTCGGCGTAGGAGTCGAACTGCATCGAGTAGCTCGCGCGACCCGACGTCTTGCTGCGGAGGTCGCCGACGTAGCCGAACATCTCCGACAGCGGGACCAGGCCCGTGACGAGCTTGGCACCGTGGCGGTCTTCCATGGACTGGATCTGACCGCGACGGGAGTTGATGTCGCCGATGACGTCACCCATGTAGTCCTCGGGCGTCGTCACCTCGACCTTCATCATCGGTTCGAGCAGGGCCGGGCTGGCCTTGCGGGCGGCCTCCTTGAAGGCCATCGAACCAGCGATCTTGAAGGCCATCTCGGAGGAGTCGACCTCGTGGTAGGCACCGTCGAGGAGGATGACCCGGACACCCGTGAGCGGGTAGCCGGCGAGCACGCCGAACTCCATGGCCTCCTGGCAGCCGGCGTCCACGGACGGGATGTACTCCCGCGGGACACGGCCACCGGTGACCTTGTTGACGAACTCGTAGCCGTCGCCCTCAAGCGGCTCCAGCGCGATCTGCACCTTCGCGAACTGACCGGAACCACCGGTCTGCTTCTTGTGGGTGTAGTCGAGCCGCTCGACGCCCTTGCGGAGCGTCTCGCGGTACGCGACCTGCGGCTTGCCGACGTTGGCCTCGACCTTGAACTCGCGGCGCATGCGGTCGACCAGCACGTCGAGGTGCAGCTCTCCCATGCCCGCGATGATGGTCTGGCCCGTCTCCTCGTTGGTCTTCACACGGAAGGACGGGTCTTCCTCGGCCAGACGCTGGATGGCGACACCCAGCTTCTCCTGGTCGCCCTTGGACTTCGGCTCGATCGCGACCTCGATGACCGGGGCCGGGAAGTCCATGGACTCCAGGATGACCGGGTTCGCCGGGTCGGCGAGGGTCTCACCGGTGGTGGTCTGCTTCAGACCCATGACGGCGACGATGTCACCGGCACCCACCGACTCGATCTCCTCACGCTTGTTGGCGTGCATCCGGTAGATCTTGCCGATGCGCTCCTTGCGGCCCTTGACCGAGTTCTGCACCTGCGAGCCCGACTCCATGCGGCCGGAGTACACCCGGACGAAGGTGAGCTTGCCGAGGTGCGGGTCGCTCGCGATCTTGAACGCGAGCGCGGCCAGCGGCTCCTCGTCGGAGGGCTTGCGCTTGATGACCTCGTCCGGGTTGGACACCGACTGGCCTTCGATGGCCTCGATGTCCAGCGGGGAGGGCAGGTAGCGCACGACCGCGTCGAGCAGGGGCTGCACGCCCTTGTTCTTGAACGCGGTACCGCAGAACACGGGGGTGATGGTGGTGCCCTCACCCTTGCCGGAGGCGATCGTGATCCGACGGACGGCCGCGTAGAGCTGCTCCTCGGTGGGCTCGGTGCCCTCCAGGTACAGCTCCATCATGGCGTCGTCGTTCTCGGCGACGGTCTCCAGGAGCTTGGCGCGCCACTCGTCGGCGGTCTCGACGTGCGTCTCGGGGATGTCGACGACGTCGTAGGCCTCGCCGAGCGCGGTCTCGGCGGACCAGACGAGCGCCTTCATGCGGACGAGGTCCACGACGCCCTGGAAGCTGGCCTCAGCGCCGATGGGGAGCTGCATCACGATCGGGGTGGCGCCGAGGCGGTCCACGATCATGTCGACGCAGCGGTGGAACTCGGCGCCCGTGCGGTCGAGCTTGTTGACGAAGCAGATGCGCGGCACGCCGTAGCGGTCCGCCTGACGCCAGACAGTCTCGGACTGGGGCTCGACACCGGCGACACCGTCGAACACGGTGACGGCGCCGTCGAGGACGCGGAGCGAACGCTCCACCTCGACGGTGAAGTCGACGTGACCCGGGGTGTCGATGATGTTGATCGTGTGATCGACGTCCTCGAGCGGCCAGTGACAGGTGGTGGCGGCGGAGGTGATCGTGATGCCACGCTCCTGCTCCTGCTCCATCCAGTCCATGGTGGCAGCACCGTCGTGGACCTCACCGATCTTGTACGACACACCGGTGTAGTACAGGATGCGCTCGGTGGTCGTCGTCTTGCCCGCGTCGATGTGAGCCATGATGCCGATGTTGCGCACCCTGGCCAGGTCAAGCGAAGTGGTAGCCATAAGGCTCAGTCTTCTCTCGGTTCTCGATGGGGAAAGCGACTACCAGCGGTAGTGCGCGAAGGCCTTGTTGGACTCGGCCATCTTGTGCGTGTCCTCGCGCTTCTTCACCGCGGCACCGAGGCCGTTGGAGGCGTCGAGAAGCTCGTTGAGCAGACGCTCGGTCATCGTCTTCTCCCGGCGGGCGCGGGAGTAACCGACGAGCCAGCGCAGCGCCAGGGTGTTGGCACGACCGGGCTTGACCTCGATCGGAACCTGGTAGGTGGCGCCACCGACACGGCGGGACTTGACCTCGAGGGTCGGCTTGATGTTCTCCAGCGCGCGCTTGAGCGTGATGACCGGGTCGTTGCCGGTCTTGTCGCGCAGGCCCTCCATGGCGCCGTACACGATGCGCTCGGCGGTGGAGCGCTTGCCGTTCAGCAGCACCTTGTTGATGAGGGAGGTCACCAGAGGAGAACCGTAGACCGGGTCGATGATGACCGGGCGCTTCGGGGCGGGGCCCTTACGAGGCATTCTTACTTCTCCTTCTTGGCGCCGTAGCGGCTGCGGGCCTGCTTGCGGTTCTTGACACCCTGGGTGTCCAGGGAACCACGGATGATCTTGTAGCGAACACCCGGCAGGTCCTTCACACGGCCACCACGCACGAGCACGATGGAGTGCTCCTGCAGGTTGTGTCCCTCACCCGGGATGTAGGCCGTGACCTCGATGCCCGAGGTCAGACGCACACGCGCGACCTTACGGAGGGCCGAGTTCGGCTTCTTCGGGGTGGTCGTGAACACACGCGTGCAGACGCCGCGGCGCTGGGGCGAACCGTCCAGTGCGGGCGTCTTGTTCTTCTCGACCTTGTCCTGCCGGCCCTTACGGACCAGCTGCTGGATCGTAGGCACTACTTCTCCGGTTTCTGTGTGCCGATCATGAAGCTAACCTGGAACGTCACCGACCCACGCGGTCGGGTGTGTCGGATTCCGCGGTTCCGTCCGACGGACGGAGGAGCGCGGATCACGGTGGCCGCCTACGACCACCCGCACGGTTGAGGACACGCACGGGGGCCAGGGCACACCCCAGGCACAAGGTATGAGCGTACCGACCGTCCCCAGCGTGGTCAAAATGATATTGGTCCGGTCGTTTCCGGACCGGGGACGTACTCCGCGGTCACCGCTGTGACCAGCGGAAAAGCCCGGAGGGCGGACATCCCCTGGGGAATGCCCGCCCTCCGGCGGTGTGCGTACGCGGACGCACGGAACGGCTACTGGTTGTAGGGACCGTAGTCGTAGTCCTCCAGCGGGACGGCCTGGCCGGACCCGGTGCCGAAGGGCGAGTAGTCGATGTCGTCGTAACCGACGGCCGAGTACATCGCGGCCTTCGCCTCCTCGGTCGGCTCGACCCGGATGTTCCGGTAACGGGACAGACCCGTACCGGCCGGGATGAGCTTACCGATGATGACGTTCTCCTTGAGGCCGATCAGGGAGTCGGACTTGGCGTTGATCGCCGCGTCCGTCAGGACCCTGGTCGTCTCCTGGAAGGAGGCCGCCGACAGCCACGACTCGGTCGCCAGCGACGCCTTGGTGATACCCATGAGCTGCGGACGGCCGGAGGCCGGGTGACCGCCCTCCTGGACCACGCGGCGGTTCTCGGTCTCGAACTTCGACCGCTCCACCAGCTCGCCCGGGAGCAGCTCGGCGTCGCCGGACTCGATGATCGTCACCCGGCGGAGCATCTGCCGGATGATGATCTCGATGTGCTTGTCGTGGATCGACACGCCCTGCGAGTTGTAGACCTTCTGGACCTCGCCGACCAGGTGGACCTGCACGGCCCGCTGGCCGAGGATGCGCAGCACGTCGTGCGGGTTGGTCGCACCGTAGGTGAGCTTCTGGCCCACCTCGACGTGGTCGCCCTCGCGGACCATGAGCTTGGCGCGCTTCGAGATCGGGTACGGCATCTCGTCGCTGCCGTCGTCCGGGGTGACGACGATCTTCTTGGTCTTCTCGGTCTCCTCGATCCGGACGCGGCCGGCCGCCTCCGAGATCGGGGCGACACCCTTGGGCGTACGGGCCTCGAAGAGCTCGACGACACGCGGCAGACCCTGGGTGATGTCGTCACCGGCCACACCACCGGTGTGGAAGGTACGCATCGTCAGCTGGGTGCCGGGCTCACCGATGGACTGGGCGGCGATGATGCCGACCGCCTCGCCGATGTCGACCAGCTTGCCGGTGGCCAGCGAACGGCCGTAGCACATGGCGCAGGTGCCGACGGCGGACTCGCAGGTCAGGATCGAACGGGTCTTGACCTCCTCGACGCCGTGGTGCACCAGCTGGTCGATCAGCACGTCGCCGAGGTCCACGTTGGCCGGGGCGATGACCTTGCCGTCGATGACGACGTCCTCGGCCAGCATCCGGGCGTAGACGCTGGTCTCGACGTCCTCGGTCTTGCGCAGCGTGCCGTCCGCCCCGCGCTCCGCGATCCGCAGCTTCAGACCGCGCTCGGTGCCGCAGTCCTCCTCGCGGATGATGACGTCCTGGGAGACGTCCACGAGACGACGGGTGAGGTAACCCGAGTCGGCGGTCCGCAGCGCGGTGTCCGCCAGACCCTTACGGGCACCGTGGGTGGAGATGAAGTACTCCAGCACGGACAGACCCTCACGGAACGACGCCTTGATGGGCCGCGGGATGGTCTCGTTCTTGGCGTTCGACACCAGACCGCGCATACCGGCGATCTGACGCATCTGCATCATGTTTCCGCGCGCGCCCGAGTTCACCATCATGAAGATCGGGTTCGTCTTCGGGAAGTTGTCGTTCATCGCCTCGGCGACCTTGTTGGTCGCCTCGGTCCAGATCTTGATCAGTTCCTGAGTGCGCTCTTCCTTGGTGATGAGACCGCGCTCGTACTGCTTCTGGACCTTCTCGTCCCGCGACTCGTACTCGGCGACGAGGGCCTTCTTGGCCTCGGGCACGACCACGTCGGAGATGGCGACGGTGACGCCGGAGCGGGTCGCCCAGTAGAAGCCGGCCGCCTTCAGGTTGTCGAGCGTCGCCGCCACGATGACCTTGGGGTAGCGCTCAGCGAGGTCGTTGACGATCTCGGAGAGCTGCTTCTTGCCGACCTCGTAGTCGACGAACGGGTAGTCCTCGGGCAGCAGCTCGTTGAAGAGCGCGCGGCCCAGGGTCGTCCGCAGCCGGAAGGTGTCGCCCTGCTGCCACTCGCCGCCGAACCCGTCGGGGCCCGCCTCGCCGGCCGGCGGGGTCCAGCCGCGCGGCGGGATGGTGCCCACCGGGAAGCGGATGTCCACCCGGGACTGGAGGGACAGCTCGCCCGCGTCGAAGGCCATGATCGCCTCGGCGGCGGACGCGAAGGACCGCTCCTCGCCCTTGACGTCGCGCATCTCGCCGTCGGTGGTCAGGAAGAACAGACCGAGGACCATGTCCTGGGTCGGCATCGTGACCGGACGGCCGTCGGCGGGCTTGAGGATGTTGTTCGAGGACAGCATCAGGATGCGGGCCTCGGCCTGCGCCTCCGCGGAGAGCGGCAGGTGGACGGCCATCTGGTCACCGTCGAAGTCCGCGTTGAACGCGGTGCAGACGAGCGGGTGGATCTGGATGGCCTTGCCCTCGACGAGCTGCGGCTCGAACGCCTGGATGCCCAGACGGTGCAGGGTCGGGGCACGGTTCAGCAGCACCGGGTGCTCGGCGATGACCTCTTCGAGGACGTCGTACACCACGGTGCGGCCGCGCTCGACCATGCGCTTGGCCGACTTGATGTTCTGCGCGTGGTTCAGGTCGACCAGGCGCTTCATCACGAACGGCTTGAAGAGCTCCAGCGCCATGGCCTTGGGCAGACCGCACTGGTGCAGCTTGAGCTGCGGGCCGACGACGATCACGGAACGGGCCGAGTAGTCGACGCGCTTGCCGAGCAGGTTCTGACGGAAGCGGCCCTGCTTGCCCTTGAGCATGTCGGAGAGCGACTTCAGCGGACGGTTGCCCGGTCCGGTGACCGGACGGCCGCGGCGGCCGTTGTCGAACAGCGCGTCGACGGCCTCCTGGAGCATCCGCTTCTCGTTGTTCACGATGATCTCGGGGGCACCGAGGTCAAGGAGACGCTTGAGGCGGTTGTTCCGGTTGATGACCCGGCGGTACAGGTCGTTCAGGTCGGAGGTCGCGAAGCGGCCACCGTCCAGCTGCACCATCGGACGCAGGTCCGGCGGGATGACCGGGACGCAGTCCAGGACCATGCCCTTGGGGCTGTTGCTGGTCTGCAGGAACGCGGAGACGACCTTGAGCCGCTTGAGGGCACGGGTCTTCTTCTGGCCCTTGCCGGTGCGGATGATCTCGCGGAGGCGCTCGGCCTCCTCCTCCAGGTCGAAGGACTCCAGGCGCTTCTGCAGCGCGGCGGCGCCCATCGAGCCGTCGAAGTAGGTCCCGAAGCGGTCGCGCAGCTCGCGGTAGAGCAGCTCGTCGCCCTCCAGGTCCTGGACCTTGAGGTTCTTGAAGCGGGTCCACACCTCGTCGAGGCGGTCGATCTCGCGCTGGGCGCGGTCGCGGAGCTGCTTCATCTCGCGCTCGGCGCCCTCGCGGACCTTGCGGCGGACGTCGGCCTTGGCGCCCTCGGCCTCCAGCTCGGCGAGGTCGGTCTCCAGCTTCTTGGCGCGGGCCTCAAGATCGGCGTCACGCCGGTTCTCGATCTGCTGGCGCTCGACGGAGACGTGGGCCTCCAGCGACGGGAGGTCGCGGGTCCGGCGCTCGTCGTCCACGTACGTGATCATGTACGCGGCGAAGTAGATGACCTTCTCGAGGTCCTTCGGCGCGAGGTCCAGCAGGTAGCCCAGGCGCGAGGGGACGCCCTTGAAGTACCAGATGTGGGTGACGGGGGCGGCGAGCTCGATGTGGCCCATCCGCTCGCGGCGCACCTTGGCGCGGGTGACCTCGACGCCACAGCGCTCACAGATGATGCCCTTGAAGCGGACGCGCTTGTACTTGCCGCAGTAGCACTCCCAGTCCCGGGTCGGACCGAAGATCTTCTCGCAGAAGAGTCCGTCCTTTTCGGGCTTCAGGGTGCGGTAGTTGATCGTTTCGGGCTTCTTGACCTCGCCGTGGCTCCACTGGCGGATGTCATCCGCGGTCGCCAGGCCGATCCGAAGCTCGTCGAAGAAGTTGACGTCGAGCACTATGCGTCAATCCCTCTCAGGGTTGTGTCTTGTGGTCTGAACGGGGTCCGGGGCTGCGGCCGGGATCACCAGGCGGTGATCCCGGCCGGACCCGTCAGACCTCTTCGACGCTGCTCGGCTCGCGCCGGGACAGGTCGATGCCGAGTTCTTCCGCCGCGCGGAAGACGTCCTCGTCGGTGTCGCGCATCTCGATGGACATGCCGTCCGAGGACAGCACCTCCACGTTGAGGCACAGGGACTGCATCTCCTTGATGAGCACCTTGAAGGACTCGGGGATGCCGGGCTCGGGGATGTTCTCGCCCTTGACGATGGCCTCGTAGACCTTCACGCGACCGGTGACGTCGTCGGACTTGATGGTCAGCAGCTCCTGGAGGGCGTACGCGGCGCCGTAAGCCTCCAGCGCCCACACCTCCATCTCACCGAAGCGCTGGCCACCGAACTGGGCCTTACCACCCAGCGGCTGCTGGGTGATCATCGAGTACGGACCGGTCGACCGGGCGTGCAGCTTGTCGTCGACCAGGTGGTGCAGCTTGAGGATGTACATGTAGCCGACCGAGATCGGCTCCGGGAACGGCTCGCCGGAGCGGCCGTCGTACAGCTGCGCCTTGCCGGACGGGAGGACCATGCGGTCGCCGTCGCGGTTGGGGATGGTGTGCTCCAGCAGACCGGCGAGCTCGTCCTCACGGGCACCGTCGAAGACGGGCGTGGCGACGTTGGTGCGCGGGGCGACCTGGTCGGCCTCGATGGCCTGGAGGCGCTGCGCCCAGTCGTCGGCGAGTCCGGAGACGTCCCAGCCCTGGCTGGCGAGCCAGCCGAGGTGGATCTCCAGCACCTGTCCCGGGTTCATCCGGGACGGGACGCCGAGCGGGTTGAGGATGATGTCGACCGGGGTGCCGTCCTCCAGGAACGGCATGTCCTCGATCGGCAGGATCTTGGAGATGACGCCCTTGTTGCCGTGGCGTCCGGCGAGCTTGTCACCGTCCGTGATCTTGCGCTTCTGGGCGACGTAGACCCGGACCAGCTGGTTGACGCCGGGCGGCAGCTCGTCGCCCTCCTCGCGGTCGAAGACGCGGACGCCGATGACCTTGCCGGTCTCGCCGTGCGGGACCTTCAGCGAGGTGTCGCGGACCTCACGGGCCTTCTCGCCGAAGATCGCGCGGAGCAGGCGCTCCTCGGGGGTCAGCTCGGTCTCGCCCTTGGGCGTGACCTTGCCGACCAGGATGTCTCCGGCGATGACCTCGGCGCCGATGCGGATGATGCCGCGCTCGTCGAGGTCGGCGAGGACCTCCTCGGAGACGTTCGGGATGTCCCGGGTGATCTCCTCGGGGCCGAGCTTGGTGTCACGGGCGTCGACCTCGTGCTCCTCGATGTGGATCGAGGAGAGGACGTCGTCCTGGACGAGGCGCTGCGACAGGATGATCGCGTCCTCGTAGTTGTGGCCCTCCCACGGCATGAACGCCACGAGCAGGTTCTTGCCGAGCGCCATCTCACCGTTCTCGGTGGCGGGGCCGTCGGCGAGGACCTGGCCCTCGATCACGCGGTCGCCCTCGGAGACGACGACCTTCTGGTTGACCGAGGTGCCCTGGTTGGAGCGCGAGAACTTGGCGATCCGGTACGTGGTGTACGTGCCGTCGTCGTTGGTGACGGTGACGTAGTCGGCCGAGACCTCCTGGACGACACCGTCCTTCTCGGCCTTGATGACGTCACCGGCGTCGGTGGCGCAGCGGTACTCCATGCCGGTGCCGACGAGCGGCGCCTCGGCCTTGATGAGCGGCACCGCCTGGCGCATCATGTTGGCGCCCATGAGCGCGCGGTTGGCGTCGTCGTGCTCCAGGAAGGGGATCATCGCGGTGGCGACGGACACCATCTGGCGCGGCGAGACGTCCATGTAGTCGACGTCGGTGCCGGGCACGTAGTCGACCTCGCCGCCACGGCGGCGGACCAGGACGCGGTTCTCGGCGAACCGCAGCTCGTCGGTCAGCTGCGCGTTGGCCTGCGCGATGACGAAGCGGTCCTCCTCGTCGGCGGTCAGGTAGTCGACCTCGTCGGTGACCTGGCCGTCGACGACCTTGCGGTACGGGGTCTCCACGAAGCCGAACGCGTTGACGCGGCCGTAGGAGGCGAGCGAGCCGATCAGACCGATGTTCGGGCCTTCGGGCGTCTCGATCGGACACATGCGGCCGTAGTGCGAGGGGTGCACGTCACGGACCTCGAAGCCCGCCCGCTCACGGGAGAGACCACCCGGGCCGAGCGCCGACAGACGGCGCTTGTGGGTGAGACCCGACAGCGGGTTGTTCTGGTCCATGAACTGCGACAGCTGGCTGGTGCCGAAGAACTCCTTGATGGAGGCGACGACCGGCCGGATGTTGATCAGGGTCTGGGGCGTGATCGCCTCGACGTCCTGGGTGGTCATGCGCTCGCGCACGACGCGCTCCATACGGGCGAGACCCGTACGGACCTGGTTCTGGATCAGCTCGCCGACGTTGCGCAGACGACGGTTGCCGAAGTGGTCGATGTCGTCGGTCTCGACGACGATCGTCCGGCCGGACTCGCCGACCGTCTCGGTCTCCCCGGCGTGCAGCTTGACCAGGTACTTGATGGTCGCGATGACGTCGTCGGTGGTGAGCACGCCCGCGTCGAGCGGCTCGTCGGCGCCGAGCTTCTTGTTGACCTTGTAGCGGCCGACCTTCGCCAGGTCGTAGCGCTTCGGGTTGAAGTAGAGGTTCTCCAGCAGGGTCTGGGCGGCCTCACGCGTGGGGGGCTCGCCCGGACGCAGCTTGCGGTAGATGTCGAGCAGCGCGTCGTCCTGGCCCTGGGTGTGGTCCTTCTCCAGGGTGGCGCGCATGGACTCGTACTCGCCGAACTCCTCCAGGATCTGCTCGGTGGTCCAGCCGAGGGCCTTGAGGAGGACGGTGACGGACTGCTTGCGCTTGCGGTCGATGCGGACGCCGACCATGTCGCGCTTGTCGATCTCCATCTCCAGCCAGGCACCCCGGGACGGGATGATCTTGGCCGAGAAGATGTCCTTGTCGGACGTCTTGTCGATGGAGGAGTCGAAGTAGACGCCGGGCGAGCGGACCAGCTGGGACACCACGACACGCTCGGTGCCGTTGATGACGAAGGTGCCCTTGTTGGTCATGAGCGGGAAGTCGCCCATGAAGACCGTCTGGGACTTGATCTCGCCGGTCTCGTTGTTGGTGAACTCGGCGGTGACGAAGAGCGGCGCGGCGAACGTGAAGTCGCGCTCCTTGCACTCGTCGATGGAGTTCTTCGGCGGCTCGAAGCGGTGGTCGCGGAAGGTCAGCGACATCGACCCGGAGAAGTCCTCGATCGGGGAGATCTCCTCGAAGATCTCCTCCAGACCGGACTTGGTGGGGACGTCCTGTCCGCTGTCCAGAGCCGCCTCTACACGAGCCTTCCACGCGTCGTTGCCGAGCAGCCAGTCAAAGCTCTCGGTTTGCAGCGCAAGAAGGTTCGGAACCTCAAGGGGCTCCTTGATCTTTGCAAAGGAGATGCGCAGCGGGGCGGTGCTGGCGCCGTTGTTCGTATTCGCGGTCGAGGCAGTGCGCGAGGCGGCCAAGAGGGGGTCCTTCCGAGGGCTCGGACTCACTACGCGCGTACCGGTCCCCCGCCTGGACACCACGGCACGTCATAACGGAATCCCAGGTCAGGACCGGTAGACGACTCGATGCTCAAGCGTGGGCATGCCCCTGGTGACGGGCAGGAGGCAGCTAACAGGCAGCGCAAAGGGTCAGTGTAGCCACAAGGCTCACTGATGTCCAGTGCGAGTTCACTGCCACCTTCTGTGCTCTCCACACCTGCTGTCCGTCACGTCCTCGACGCACATCGATCCTGCCCTCTTCGCCACCGATCCATGCCTCGGATCCGGATCGTCGTGACGACGCGTCCTGAGAATTGCGCGCTGCGTGCGGTTCGTCAAGGCCCCCTCGTCCGAACCGAGTGCCGCGATCGTCACGTCGCCGCCTCCGCGGGGCGGGCCGTCACCAGGGCCACCGCGAGCACAACGAAGATCACCATACTCGTCGTCACGCGCCGCGCAAGCAGCCCTTCGGACGAGGGACGGAACGCCGAACGGCGACCACCCACTTGGGTGATCGCCGTTCGACGCGTCCGCGTTACAGCGGAGGGAGTGCGGGGGGCGCCACGGGGGCGCCGCGTCCGCGGGGAGTCCGTCGGGACTCCCGTGGGGTCACTTGACCTCGACGGAGGCGCCGGCGGCCTTGAGGGACTCGGCGGCCTTCTCGGCGGCTTCCTTGGCGACCTTCTCGAGGACCGGCTTCGGGGTGCCGTCGACGAGGTCCTTGGCCTCCTTCAGACCCAGGGAGGTCAGCTCGCGCACGACCTTGATGACCTGGATCTTCTTCTCGCCGGCGCCGGTGAGGATGACGTCGAACTCGTCCTGCTCCTCAGCGGCCTCGGCGGCCGGGGCACCGGGGACACCGGCGGCGACGGCGACCGGGGCGGCGGCGGTGACGTCGAAACGCTCCTCGAACGCCTTCACGAACTCGGAGAGCTCGATGAGGGTCATCTCGTCGAACTGGGCAAGCAGGTCGTCCTGGCTGAGCTTCGCCATGATGGGCGATCCTTCCACTAATTCGGCTGGTGCCGGATGTACATGTCAGGCGGGCGTACGTCGGCCCGCGGTGACCGTCCCCGTCCCCGGCGCTTGCGCGTCAGGCGGCGGCGGTCAATGTGCGAGCCGAATTACTCGGCACCGCCCTGCTCGCCCTCGGCCTTCTTGGCACGAAGCGCCTCCGCGGTGCGGACGAACTTCGAGGGAAGCGCCTGGAAGAGCGCGGCAGCCTGGGACTGCTTGCCCTTCATGGCACCCGCCAGCTTGGCGAGCAGAACCTCGCGGGACTCGAGGTCCGCGAGCTTCTTGATCTCGTCGGCGGACAGCGCCTTGCCGTCAAGGACACCGCCCTTGATGACGAGATTCGGGTTGTCCTTGGCGAAGTCACGAAGACCCTTCGCCGACTCCACCGGGTCACCGGTGACGAAGGCGACCGCCGTCGGACCGTTGAACAGGTCGTCGAGCGTCGAGATCCCGGCCTCATTGGCAGCGATCTTGGTCAGCGTGTTCTTCACCACGGCGTACTGGGCGTTCTCACCGAGCGAACGGCGCAGCTGCTTGAGCTGTGCCACGGTGAGACCGCGGTACTCGGTCAGCACGGCGGCGTTCGAGCTGCGGAACTTGTCCGTCAGCTCGGCAACCGCGTCAGCCTTGTCGGGCCTCGCCATGAGCCTCGGCCTCCTTCCGGGTGATTCGGACCGCGCGGACCCGAAGGAGGACTGGGAAAACAGAACGCCCCGGCGCAGGGGCACGGGGCGTAGCTCTACCGGAGCGGAAATCCGTCCAGGAGCAGTTCCACGATCACCTGCGCGGGTCGTCCGCAGTTCAGCGGATCCTTCGGCCACCGCGACCCGGATGGGCACGCGGCAACGACCAGCGGTCTTTGGCTTCTCGGGAAGAGTACGGGAAGCGGCGCGCGCCACGCAAATCGGCCACCGCGGGCGCTCGGGGCGCCCGTGGTGGCCGTCGGCTCATCCGGTCCGGACGCCCGCCGGGGCGGGCTCAGCGACCGGTGCGGGGAGTGCGGGAGGTCAGGGCGCCGTCTCCAGCTCCTCCAGGCCCTCCATGTCCTCCATGCCCTCCATCTCCTTGGCCAGCTCCGCCAGGTCCATGACCTCACCGGCGGGCGGGGCCTTGACCGTGACGGGCTCGTTCACGTTCTCGAAGGTGACGGTGGCGTCGAGCTTGCCCTTCTGGGCGTCGCCCTGCATCCGGAACTGCTTGGTGCGGTTCTCCTCGCCGATCCAGAGGTCCATGGTGAATTCCTTGACGCCGAGTTCCTCGTACTGCTTGAGGCTCTTCTCGCGCTGCTCACGGACTTCGGCCTTCTCGTCCTCGAAGGACTTCCGCATCTCGTCCATGCCGACCGTGCCCCGGTAGTGGGTGGTCTTCTCGCCGTCGATCGTCTCGGAACCGATCTTCTTGACGTCATCGGCGGCGGAGAGGAACGCGGCCTCGGCGGCGGGGTTCTGGGTGGCCTGGCCGGGCACGGCCGGCGCTCCCGCACCGGCCTCCTTCTCCAGGCCCTTCATGTCGAACTTCATGTACTTCTTGCCGTCCATCTCGGGCGACGGGGCGCCGCCCCCGATGTACATGGCCTCGTCCACCAGGATGATCTCGCCGGACTGGTCGGCGCCCTCACCGGTGAACTTCATGCTGAGGGCCATCGGCTTGAGGTTCATCTTGGCGGTGCCCTCGACCTTGCCCGTCCCGGGGTAGGAGCCCTTGAGCCGGTAGCCGAGCGAGGTGATCTTCTCGCTGCTCTCGGCCGCCGCCTTGACCGCCGCGACGGGCGACAGGTCGGAGGAGCCGCCCGCCTCGTCCTTGGCCCCGCACGCGGCCGTGGACCCCGCGAGGGCCATCACGACGACAGCGGTCGCGATGACCTTCGACTTCTTCATGACGCGCATTCCCCACCCCTGAAAAACATGAACTTCGTATGACTTTTCGCTTGGAGCAGGGAGCGTACCGGACCTCAGTGACAACAGCCGTCTTTTATGTACCACCAGTAACTGAAGCCCCAGGGTCCACTAGCTCCCCGTAGTCAACGGTGTCCTCGGGCGGTGGGGCGGCCGGGGCCCTCACCGGGGCCCCGAAGTCCCGGTAGTGCGCGGTGACCCGCAGGTCACCGGTGGTCGTCCGGCTCCGCTCGGCGCGTTTGACCAGCAGCCCCGTCCGGTCCGTCCACACCTCGATCCGCACCTCGGAGATCCCGGCGGCCCGTAGCTCACGGCGTAATCCCGCCGCCCGCCCGGCGGACGGTCCCCTGGTCGGCAGCTCCCCGGGGCGGACGGTTCCGGTGTAGCGGGTCGCGGTGACGCCGCCGACCGTCTCCCGGCCCGTCTCCCGGGTGTCCGGGGCCATCAGCAGCAGCTCCACCGAACGGCCGGGGCCGACGTCCGCCGCGCCGCCGTCGTCGTGCCGTATCCAGTGCCGTCCGCCCGCCCGGTCCGCGAAGGCGTCGCCCATCCGCGCGTAGTACACCCCGTCCACGAACCGCGCCTCGGTGGTCTCCGTGCCCAGCTTCCGCAGGGTCCCCGCCAACTCGCCCCCGGTGTAACGGATGCCGAGGGTGCCGTTGAGCCCCCCGGACCAGCCGAGCGTCCCCCGGGTCTCGGTGGAGACCCGGCCGTCCAGCTCCATCACGGCCCGCACCCGTGCCGAACCCGCCTCCCGGGTGCGGTCGGCGGCGGCCCTCAGTTCCCGCAGCACCCCGACCGGGACGCTCGCGGAGGGCTCCGGGGCCGCTCCCGCGAAGGGCGAGCGGGCCGACAGCGCGAAGAGGGCGCAGCCCGTGCCGAGCAGCAGCGGCCCCAGCGAGAGCGCGCAGAGCGACAGCAGCCGGTGCCGACGGCGGGCCAGCCGCTCCCCCGCCCCGTCCGGGCGCGTCCCGTGCCCCGTGCGACCCATGCCCACCCCCCCCCGTACGCGTGTCACTGGGCCGCACGCTAGCGCAGCCCGGGCCCGGTGCGGAGGGGGCGGGCGAACGGGGTCCGGAGCCCCGGGAAGCCCGGGACCCCGGAGCCCGGGAACGCGGACGGGCCCCCGGTCCGCCGGAGAGTCCGGCGGGCCGGGGGCCCGTGAGGTCACGCGGTCGCGTGCCCGGTCGCTCAGACGGCGGCCGGGTCCTCCTCGACGAGGAGGTTGCGGGTGCGGTTGGAGTCGACCGGGACGCTGGGGCCCACCGTGGTGCTGATGGCGGCCTTCTTGATGTAGCGGCCCTTCGCGGCGGACGGCTTCAGACGGAGGATCTCCTCCAGCGCGGCGCCGTAGTTCTCCACCAGCTTGGTGTCGTCGAAGGACACCTTGCCGATGATGAAGTGCAGGTTCGAGTGCTTGTCGACGCGGAACTCGATCTTGCCGCCCTTGATCTCGGTCACGGCCTTGGCCACGTCCGGGGTCACGGTGCCGGTCTTCGGGTTCGGCATCAGACCACGCGGGCCGAGGACGCGGCCGAGGCGGCCGACCTTGCCCATGAGGTCCGGGGTGGCGACGACGGCGTCGAACTCGTTCAGGCGCTGGCCCTTGGAGATCTCGTCGATCAGCTCGTCGGAGCCGACGATGTCGGCGCCCGCGGCACGCGCGGCCTCGGCACGGTCACCGGTCGCGAAGACCAGGACCCGGGCGGTCTTGCCGGTGCCGTGCGGGAGGTTCACGGTGCCACGGACCATCTGGTCCGCCTTGCGGGGGTCGACGCCGAGCCGGAAGGCGACCTCGACGGTGCCGTCGAACTTGGACGTGGAGGTCTCCTTGGCCAGACGCACGGCCTCGAGCGGGGCGTAGAGCTTGTCCCGGTCGATCTTGGCGTCAGCGGCGCGGAGAGACTTGCTGCGCTTCACTTCTGCTCCTGTACAGAGTGTCGTCGGACGGCTCGGCCGTCTGACGGGAACGGAGTCGTGGTACGGACCGGCGCGGGCCCTTCCACTTCACTGAAAGGTCGTACGGGGTCGTACACGACCGGGCGCGGACGCTCGGGCGGGTACGGGAGGGGGTCAGCCCTCGACCGTGACACCCATGGACCGGGCGGTGCCCGCGATGATCTTCGCGGCGGCGTCCAGGTCGTTGGCGTTGAGGTCGGGCATCTTGGTGGTGGCGATCTCGCGGACCTGCGCCTGGGTGATCTTGGCGACCTTGGTCTTGTGCGGCTCGCCGGAGCCCTTCTCCACGCCCGCAGCCTTGAGGATCATCTTCGCGGCCGGCGGGGTCTTGGTGATGAAGGTGAAGGAACGGTCCTCGTAGACCGTGATCTCCACCGGGATGACCCAACCGCGCTGCGACTCGGTCGCGGCGTTGTAGGCCTTGCAGAACTCCATGATGTTGACGCCGTGCTGACCCAGCGCGGGGCCGACCGGCGGAGCCGGGTTGGCGGCACCGGCCTGGATCTGGAGCTTGATAAGCCCCGTGACCTTCTTCTTCTTGGGAGGCATTGCTCTCTCCGGGTCCTAGTGAGAGGTGTGAGACTCCAGCCGATCATCCGGATGGAGGCATACCGCACAACGATAACGGGTATCGCGGCGCGGGAAAAACCGACAGGTCAGAACGGTCGGCTGGACCGTTCCGACCTGGTCGGAAACCTTGGGGCCCCGAGGCGGCTTCCGCCGCCCTCCGGGGCCCGGGGTCAGTTCTTCTGGATCTGGTCGAAGCTGAGCTCGACCGGGGTCTCGCGACCGAAGATCTCGACGAGGCCCTTGACCTTCTTGGAGTCGGCGTTGATCTCGTTGATCGTGGCCTGGAGGGTGGCGAAGGGGCCGTCGGTGACGGTGACCGAGTCGCCCACCTCGAAGTCCAGGACCTGGACCTCGACCTTGCGCTGCGGCGCCGGGCGGCCCTCGGCGTCGGCGGCCTCGCGGGCGGCCTTGGCCTCGGCCTCGGGGGCGAGCATCTTGACGATCTCGTCCAGGGTCAGCGGGTACGGGTCGTAGGCGTTGCCGACGAAGCCGGTGACACCGGGGGTGTTGCGGACGACGCCCCAGGACTCGTTGGTGAGGTCCATCCGGACCAGGACGTAGCCGGGAAGCTTGTTCTGGCGGACGTTCTTGCGCTCGCCGTTCTTGATCTGGACGATCTCTTCCTCGGGCACTTCGGCCTGGTAGATGAACTCCTCGACGTTCAGCGAGACGGCGCGCTGCTCCAGGTTGGCCTTCACGCGCTTCTCGTAGCCCGCGTAGGTGTGGATCACGTACCACTCGCCGGGGAGCGTGCGCAGCTCCTCGCGGAGCGCGGCGACGGGGTCGACCGGCTCGGCCTCCTCGACGGCCTCGTCCTCGGCGTCGGCCTCAGCGGCCTCGTCCTCGTCGGCGTCTTCGTCGGAGGCGTCCTCGTCGGACTCCTCGTCCCCGGCCTCGTCGGCGTCCTCAGCCTCGTCCTCGTCGCCCTCGGCGTCTTCGTCCTCGACGTCGTCCTCGGCGGCCTCGTCGTCGGCCCCGGACTCCTCGGTGTCCGCGTCCTCGACGTCCTCGACCGCGGTCAGCTCGTCCTCGGTGGGCTCGGCGGACTCCAGGGACTCCGCAGCGACCTCATCGGACTCGACGGCGTCGTTCAGGTTCGGGTCAGACACGGTGGCTGCTTCTTCCTGGTTACAGAGGGGTGGAACAACGCGAAAGGGACGCCGAGGTCGGCGTCCTTCGCTGGGGGCTGTGCTTCCGGCATCAGCCGAAGACGTACTTCGCGACTCGGTCGAGACCCAGGTCCAGAACGGTCACGATGCCGATCATGATGACCACGAAGATGATCACGACGGTCGTGTACGTGGTGAGCTGCGAGCGCGTCGGCCAGACGACCTTGCGCAGCTCCGCGACGATCTGGCGGTAGAACAGCGCGAGACGGCCGAAGGGGCCCTTCTTGCCGCGCTTGCCGCCCTTGCGCGCCTTCTTCTCCGTGTCCGGAGCGTCGTCCTGAGCATCAGGCATGTCGATGGAGCCCACGGCGTCCGTCACTCGTCCTCACCTGATTCCCGGGTCGGCCTGCCGCGCCCGGTTGAGCCGCACGGCGGTGCATTGCGTACGTACTTGGCAAACATCCACTCCCCCGACGAGGGGGAGTGTCTTGCAGGGCCGGAGGGACTTGAACCCCCAACCGCTGGTTTTGGAGACCAGTGCTCTACCAATTGAGCTACGACCCTTTGGCTGGCCCCAACGTACCGCATCGGACCGGCCGCGGTGTGTGCGGTCGATGATCGCGGTTGGTGTTGGCCAACGAGGTGAGAGTGTACGTGATTCCCGGGGCGGGCGTCGAACAGAAAGGCCCGGGGCGGGTGATGGCCGTGTCCGCGGGCGGCGCCGGGGGCGGTGCTCCGGGGCCGTCGCCCACAGGGTGAAACCCGTTTACCGGGCCGGTTGCCGGTCTGGAACCATGGGCCCCATGAGCGCTGCAACCTCTCCGTCCGAACGCCGGGTCTCGGCCCGCGTCGGCGCGATCTCCGAGTCCGCCACCCTCGCCGTCGACGCCAAGGCCAAGGCCCTCAAGGCCGCCGGTCGCCCGGTGATCGGCTTCGGGGCCGGGGAACCGGACTTCCCGACGCCGGACTACATCGTCGAGGCCGCCATCGAGGCGTGCAAGAACCCGAAGTTCCACCGCTACACCCCGGCCGGGGGGCTGCCGGAGCTGAAGGCGGCCATCGCCGCGAAGACGCTCCGCGACTCCGGCTACGAGGTCGAGGCGGCGCAGGTCCTGGTGACCAACGGCGGCAAGCAGGCGATCTACGAGGCGTTCGCCGCGATCCTCGACCCGGGCGACGAGGTCATCGTCCCGGCCCCGTACTGGACCACCTACCCGGAGTCGATCCGGCTCGCGGGCGGCGTCCCGGTCGAGGTGGTCACCGACGAGACCAGCGGCTACCGGGTGACGGTCGAGCAGCTGGAGGCGGCCCGGACCGAGCGGACCAAGGTGCTGCTGTTCGTCTCGCCGTCCAACCCGACCGGCGCCGTCTACAGCGCCGAGGACACCGAGGCGATCGGCCGCTGGGCCCTTGAGCACGGGCTGTGGGTGCTCACCGACGAGATCTACGAGCACCTGGTGTACGGCGACGCGGTCTTCACCTCGCTGCCGACCGTGGTGCCGGAGCTGCGCGACAAGTGCGTCGTCGTCAACGGCGTGGCGAAGACGTACGCCATGACCGGCTGGCGGGTGGGGTGGCTGATCGGCCCCAAGGACGTCGTCAAGGCCGCGACGAACCTCCAGTCGCACGCCACCTCCAACGTCTCCAACGTCGCCCAGGCCGCCGCGCTCGCCGCGGTCTCCGGGGACCTGACCGCGGTGGCCGAGATGCGGGAGGCGTTCGACCGGCGCCGTCGCACGATCGTGCGGATGCTGAACGAGATCGACGGCGTGCTGTGTCCGGAGCCGGAGGGCGCGTTCTACGTGTACCCGTCGGTGAAGGGGCTGCTCGGCAAGGAGATCCGGGGCCGCCGCCCCCAGGACAGCGTGGAGCTGGCCGCGCTGATCCTGGACGAGGTCGAGGTCGCGGTGGTCCCCGGCGAGGCGTTCGGGACCCCCGGCTATCTGCGGCTGTCGTACGCGCTCGGTGACGAGGACCTGGTCGAGGGCGTCTCCCGGATCCAGAAGCTGCTGGCCGAGGCCACCGACTGACCGGTCCGGACGGGCTCGCGGCACGTGTGCCGCGTCACAGGAGGCGGGTTCCCACCTGGTGGGGACCCGCTTCCGCGTTCGGGCAAGCACCCGAACGGGGAAAGCCGCTACCGGGCGCCCGTCGGGTACGGCAAGATCCTGGGATGGAGCACGTTCGAGACCTCGGCGCCCTGCCGAAGGCGCATCTGCATCTGCACTTCACGGGTTCGATGCGGCCCGGCACCCTGTTGGAACTGGCCGACAAGCACGGGGTGCACCTGCCCGCCGCGCTGACCGGGGCCGAGCCGCCGGTCCTGCGGGCCACCGACGAACGCGGCTGGTTCCGCTTCCAGCGGCTGTACGACATGGCCCGGTCCTGTCTGCGGGACCCGGAGGACATCCAGCGGCTGGTGCGGGAGGCCGCCGAGGAGGACCTGCGCGCGGGGTCCGGCTGGCTGGAGATCCAGGTCGACCCGACCTCGTACGCCCCCCGGCTCGGCGGGCTGATCCCGGCGCTGGAGATCATCCTGGACGCGGTGGAGACCGCCTCCCGGGACACCGGGCTCGGGATGCGGGTGCTGGTCGCGGCCAACCGGATGAAGCACCCGCTGGACGCCCGGACCCTGGCCCGGCTCGCGGTGCGCCACGCGGACCGGGGCGTCGTGGGCTTCGGGCTCTCCAACGACGAGCGCCGGGGGATGGCCAGGGACTTCGACCGGGCGTTCGCCATCGCCCGCGAGGGCGGGCTGCTGTCCGCCCCGCACGGCGGCGAGCTGACGGGCCCCTCCTCGGTCCGGGACTGCCTGGACGACCTGCACGCCGACCGGGTGGGGCACGGGGTGCGGGCCGCCGAGGACCCGAGGCTGCTGAAGCGGCTCGCGGACCGGGGGGTGACCTGCGAGGTCTGCCCCACCTCCAACGTGGCGCTCGGGGTCTACGACAAGGCCGAGGACGTCCCGCTGCGGACGATGTTCGACGCGGGGGTGCCGATGGCGCTCGGCGCGGACGACCCGCTGCTGTTCGGGGCCCGGCTGAACGAGCAGTACGAGATCGCCCGGAACGTGCACGGGTTCTCCGATCCGGAGCTGGCGGAGCTGGCCCGGCAGTCGATCCGGGCGTCGGCGGCACCGGCGGCGGAGAAGGCGCGGCTGCTCGGCGGCGTTGACACGTGGCTGACCTCGGGGCCGGTGGGCTGACCTGGGCGGTTGCCGATCAGTCCGGCAGCCCCAGTCCGGTTGCCGACCAGTCCGGCGGCCGATCAGTCCGGCGGGTGTCCGTAGGGCAGGTGTCCGTGCGGCGATGTGGTCGTGGGGCGGCTGGTGGCTGGCCGGGGCGGTCGGCGCGGTGGGGCGCCGCTGGGCGGGGCGGTCGCGGGATGGCTGGCGGCTGGGCGGGACGGGGCGGCGCGGTGGGGCGGCGGCGGGCCGGTGACCGGCCGGGGCGGGGGCCTGGCGACGGGGTCGGGCCCCGTCCGTCTTCGCGGCGGCGGGCGGGCGCGGCCCGGTGCCGTCAGAGCAGCCCGGTGAGCAGGGTGCGGGCGGTGGCGCGGGCGAAGTCGTCCAGGGAGCTGGGCGGCTTCCCCGACTCGGTGGCGTCGTAGACGAAGGCGCGCTGGCAGCAGGCGCCCATCAGCAGGGCCGCGGCCGCCCCGGCGTCGGCGTCCGCCCGGACGCGGCCCGCCCGCTGCTCGGCGCGGAGGTACTCCGCGAGCGCCTCGACGGGGAGGTGGGGGCCCGCGCCGATCCGGCGGAGGGCCTCCTCGTGACGCCGCTTCAGCCGCTGTTCGGCGAAGAGCGAGGCCGCGATGGGGAAGCTCTGCTCGTAGAAGAGGGCGGCGAGCCGGGCGATCGCGGTGAGGTTCTCCTCCACCCCGGCCGGGCCGGGGTCCCGGGCCAGGCGTTCCATCAGCGGGCCGAGCGGGGGCAGCCGCTCCTGGAGGACGGTGACGAAGATCTCCTCCTTGCCCGTGAAGTACTTGTACAGGGCCGCCTCGGAGCAGTCGGCGGCGCGGGCGATCTCCTTGGTGGTGGCGCGGGCCATCCCGACGGACAGCATCAGCGCGTGGGCGGCGTCGAGGATGCGGACCCGGGCGGGAGGGCGCGGGGTCTTCGGATCGCCCGGGACGTCCGGGGCGGCGGACCCGGAGGCGGCGGGCTCGGGGGGCTGGGGGCTGGGCACGGGCGCTCCGCTGCGGCTTGACGGGGTGGTGCGGACCTCTCCACTCTAGGGGTGAGTGAATACTTACCCACCCAGGAGGGGCTCATGAGGATCACGGTGTTCGGCGCGACCGGCGGGGTCGGACGGGAAGTCGTCCGGCGGGGACTCGTCCTCGGCCACCACGTCACCGCCGTGGTGCGCGACCCGGCCCGGCTGACCGTGACGGCGGACGGCGCCGACGGCGTCCTGGAGGTGGTCGGCTCCGACCTCACCGATCCGGACGGGGTGCGGACGGCCGTCGCCGGACGGGACGCGGTGCTCTCCGCGCTCGGCCCCCGCGACCGCCGGGACCCGGGCGTCACGGCCCGGCTGACCCGTGCGGTGCTCACGGCGATGGCCGCCGAGGACGTCCGGCGGCTGCTGGTGGTGAGCGCCTCCCCGCTCGGCACCGCGCCGCCCGGCGAACCCCTGACCGACCGGGTGCTGGGGGCGGTGGTGAACCGGGTCTTCCGCTCCGCGTACGACGATCTGCGGGCGATGGAGGCGGCGCTCGCCGCCAGCACCGCCGAGTGGACCGCCGTCCGGCCGCCCCGGCTGCTGGACGGGCCGGGAACCGGCGGCTACCGCACCTCGGTGGGCGGGAACCCGCCGTCCGCCCGGAGCATCCGGCGCGCGGATGTCGCCCATGCCATGCTGGCGCTGATCGACGACCGCGCGACGGTCCGGCAGGCGGTGGGGGTGGCGGATTGACCTCGGGAGCGGCGGGGGCGACGGGGACGCCCGGCGGGCCGGGAAGCGGCGGGGAGCGGCGAACGGGCGCGGAACCGGGCCCCGGACGGGGAGCGGTCGGCGGGGGCGACGCCCCGGTCATCGGGTTGCGGCGGCTGACCGAGGCGGACTTCCCGCTGCTCGGGAGCTGGCTCGCGCATCCGCACGTGGCCCGCTGGTGGCACCACGATCCCTCCCCCGAGGCGGTGGAACGGGACTTCGGGCCCGCGGTCCGGGGCGAGGAGCCCTCCCAGGAGCTGCTCGCCCTGGCGGACGGCGTACCGGTGGGCCTGGTGCAGCGGGTGCGGTTCGTGGACTATCCCGAGTACCGGGACGAGCTGGCCACCGTGGTGGAGGTGCCCGAGGGCGCGTACACCGTCGACTACCTGATCGGCCCGCCCGAACGGGTGGGGCGGGGGCTGGGGCCGCTGGTGATCGCCGCCGCGGTGGCGGAGCTGTGGCGCCCGCCCTGGTCCGCGGTGTGCGTGATCGTCCCGGTGGTCGCGGGCAACCGCCGGTCCTGGCGGGCCCTGGAGCGCGCGGGGCTGCGCCGGGTGGGCAGCAGCCCGCTGGAGCCGGACAACCCGGCGGACGATCCGCTGCACCACGTCTACCGGATCGACCGGCCCGCGTCGGCGGGGTGACCCCGGGGACGAGGGGAACCTCAAGCTACGGGAGTGAATCCGGGGGCGAGGGCGCCCCGGAGTTCGGAAGCACCCCCGGAGGCGGGGGCCTCAAGGCGCGGGAGTGGTCCCCGGGGCACGGGGAGGCCCACCGAGCGGCCCCGGCCCCCGGAACTCCGGGGTCAGATCCGGGCGCCCACCAGCACCGGTTCGTTGACGAGGGTGACGCCGAACGCGTCCCGGACCCCGGTGACCACCTCGCGGGCCAGCGCCAGCAGCTCCCCGGTGGTGGCCGTGCCCCGGTTGGTGAGCGCCAGGGTGTGCTTGCCGGAGATGCGGGCGCCGCCGGTGCCGTACCCCTTGGTGAACCCGGCGCGGTCGATCAGCCAGGCGGCGGAGGTCTTGGTGAGGCCCTCGCCCGCCGGGTAGGCGGGCGGGACGGCGTCCGGGCCGAGCCGTAGCGCGACCCGCTCGCGGAAGGCGGCGAACTCGGCGTCGGTGAGCAGGGGGTTGGTGAAGAAGGACCCGGCGGACCAGGTGTCGTGGTCCTCGGGGTCCAGCACCATGCCCTTGCCCGCGCGGAGCTTGAGGACCGTCTCCCGGGCCCGCTCCAGCGGCACCCGGTCGCCCACCGCCACCCCGAGCACCCGGGCGGTCTCGGCGTACCGGACGGGCGCCGACAGTCCGTCCGCGTCCTCCAGGGCGAACCGGACGCGCAGCACGACGTACCGGTCGGGGTCGGCCTTGAAGCGGCTGTGCCGGTAGGAGAAGGCGCACTCCTCGTTGGTGAGGACGACGGTCTCGTCCGCGCGCCGGTCGTAGGCGACGACCTCGGTGACGACGGAGGCGACCTCCTGACCGTAGGCGCCGACGTTCTGGACCGGGGTGGCGCCCGCCGAGCCGGGGATGCCCGCCAGGCACTCGATCCCGGCGAGGCCCGCGTCCACCACCCGGGTCACCGCGTCCGTCCAGACCTCGCCTGCGGCGAGTTCCAGCCGGGTGCCGTCCAGGTGGAAGCCCCGGGTGGCCACCCGCAGGGCGGTCCCGGCGAAGCCCTGGTCGCCGATCACCAGGTTGCTGCCGCCGCCGATCAGGAGCAGCGGGGTGCCGGCGGCGTCGGCGGCCCGGACCGCGTCGATCACCTCGGCGTCCGTGGTCGCGGTGATCAGGGTGGTGGCGGGGCCGCCGAGCCGGAACGTCGTCAGCGGGGCGAGCGGGGCGTCGTGGGTCTGGAGCACCCGACAAGACTACGGGGCGCGGGGCGGCGGTCCCCGGCGGACGGTCGGGACCCCTCCCCCACCGGGCCCGGACGCCCCGGGGCGCGGGGTTTCAGACCCCGGCCGGTTCGCGGTCCCCGTCCTTGCCGCGTCCGTCCCCGTCCCCGGTGCCGGTGCCGGTCCGGGCCCGGGCGGCCGGGCCCGTCGCGGGGGCCGGGTCGTCACCCGCCGGGGTCCGGCGGGACGGGACGGTGAGCACCGCGAGGGCCGCCAGGCCCACCGAGACGACGCCGATCCACAGCGCGGGGACCAGTCCGTCGACGAACCGCCGTCCGGTCCCGAAGCCGCCGTTCGCGGAGAAGACCGAGGCCAGCAGGGCGACGCCGAGCGCCCCGCCGACCTCCCGCAGCGCGTTGGCGGCGCCCGCGGCGATGCCGCGCTCCTCGGGGCGGACGCTGGACATCAGCAGGCTCGCGGCCGGGGCGAAGTAGAGGGCCATGCCGACCCCGCCCACGATCAGCGAGGGGAGGTGGGCCGGGTACCCGGCGTCCGGGGCGACGGTCACCGCGAACAGGGACAGTCCGAGGGCCTGGAGGAACAGCCCGGTGGCGACGACGGGACGGGCCCCGATCCGGTCGGAGAGGTGTCCGGCGAACGGCGCGACCAGCAGCGGCATCGCGGTCCACGGCAGCATCCGGACCCCGGTCTCGACCGGCGAGTAGCCCATCACGCCCTGGAAGTACTGGCTCAGCAGGAAGATCGAGCCGAACATCCCGAGGAACATCAGCAGTCCCGCCGCGTTGACCCCCGCGAAGGCCCGGCTCCGGAAGAGCCGCATCGGCAGCATGGGGCGCGCGGCGCGGCGCTCGTACCCGACGAAGGCGACGAGCAGCAGCGCCCCGCCGACCGCCGAGGTGAGCACGTACGGGTCGGTCCAGCCGTGCGCGTTGCCGTCGACGAGGGCGTAGACGATCCCGAACAGGCCCAGGCTGGCCAGCAGGGTGCCGGGCACGTCGAGGCGGGCGCCCGGGGCGCGGGACTCGGCCAGCCGCAGCCGGGCGAGCGGCAGCAGGACCAGTCCGACCGGCACGTTCAGCCAGAAGATCCACTGCCAGGAGGCGTACTCGGTGAGCGCGCCGCCGACCAGCGGTCCCAGGGCGACGCCGAGTCCGTTGGCGGCGCCCCAGATCCCGAGCGCCGCCCCGCGCCGGGCGGCGGGCACGGCGGCGGTGAGCAGGGTCAGGGTGAGCGGCATCATGACGGCGGCTCCGGCGCCCTGGACGGCGCGGGCGGCGATGAGGCCGCCGGTGCCGGGGGCGAGGGCCGCGGCGGCGGAGGCGGCGGTGAAGACGCCGAGTCCGACGGTGAAGAGCCTGCGGCGGCCGAACCGGTCGCCGAGGGCGGCGCCCAGCATCAGCAGCACCGCGAAGGTCAGCGTGTAGGCGCTGACGGTCCACTCCAGCTCTTCGAGTCCGCCGCCGAGGTCCTCGCGGATCGCGGGCAGGGCGGTGGTGACGACGAGGTTGTCCAGCGAGGCCATGAATCCGGCGGCGCTGGTGATCACGAGGGTCCACGCGGTGCCGCCGCGACGGACGGTCTGCTGGTCCATGGTTCTCCCCTGCTACCTGGTACCAGGGGGAGCGACGGGCGGGTGCCGCTCCCCGGACGGGCCCGGACGCGCCGTCGGCCGCCGTCCGGGGGGGGACGGCGGCCGACGGGACGCGCGGGCGGGACGGGCTCAGCCGAGCCGTACGACCGCGCGGGACATGCCCAGCACCTTCTGTCCGGCGGAGGTGGCCACCAGGTCGACCCGGACCTGACGGTCGTCGAGCTTGGCGGCGACCTTGCCGGTGACCTCGATGGTGGCGCCCTGGTCGTCGTCGGGGACGACGACGGGCTTGGTGAAGCGCACGCCGTACTCGACGACCGCGCCGGGGTCGCCGGTCCAGTCGGTGACCACCCGGATCGCCTCGGCCATGGTGAACATGCCGTGCGCGATGACGTCCGGCAGTCCGACGCCCTTGGCGAAGCGCTCGTTCCAGTGGATCGGGTTGAAGTCCCCGGAGGCCCCCGCGTAGCGCACCAGGGTGGCACGGGTCACCGTGAAGGAGGCCGCGGGCAGTTCGGTGCCGACCTCGACGTCGTCGTAGGAGGGCGTGGTGGTGTTCGTGGTCATGGTCACGCCCCCTCGGCCGCGCGGGACACCAGCTTCGTCCAGGCGGTGACCACGTGCTCACCGGCCTCGTCGTGGACTTCGCCACGGATGTCCAGGATGTCGTTGCCCGCGAGGGACTTGACGCCCTCGATGGTGCTGGTGACGGTCAGCCGGTCCCCCGCCCGGACGGGCCGCCGGTACGCGAACCGCTGGTCGCCGTGGACGACCCGGCTGTAGTCGAGGCCGAGCTGGGGGTCGGCGATGACCTCTCCGGCGGCCTTGAACGTGATCGCGAAGACGAAGGTCGGCGGGGCGATCACGTCCGGGTGGCCGAGCGCCTTCGCGGCCTCGGGGTCGGTGTACGCGGGGTTGGGGTCTCCGACCGCCTCCGCGAACTCCCGGATCTTCTCCCGGCCGACCTCGTACGGCTCGGTGGGCGGATAGTTCCGCCCCACGAAGGACTGATCGAGCGCCATGGGCGCGGCACCTCCTGGTCTCCGGTCCCGCCGCCCGGCGCGGTGCGCGGCACGCCGTACCGCGTGCCCCCCGCCCGGACGCCACGGGACTCGCGTGGCTACTGCGGTACAACGACACGAGGCCGCCCCCGGAACGTGGGGACGGCCTCGTGTACGAGCCTTGGTTATCGCGTCTCGCGGTGCGCGGTGTGCGCGTTGCAACGCGGGCAGTGCTTCTTCATCTCCAGTCGGTCCGGGTTGTTACGCCGGTTCTTCTTGGTGATGTAGTTCCGCTCCTTGCACTCCACGCAGGCCAGCGTGATCTTCGGGCGGACGTCGGTGGCAGCCACGTGAGTGCTCCTTGACGAACGGATAGAAAGGTATTAACGCAAGAAAGAGTAGCCGATCGAAGGACCGACCCCGCAATCGGCTACTGTCAGTAGCGGTGACCGGACTTGAACCGGTGACACAGCGATTATGAGCCGCTTGCTCTACCGACTGAGCTACACCGCTTTGATGTGCGGTGGACCCCCGTCCGAAGACGGGAGACCGTTGCACACCAGAGCCCCAAAACGGAATCGAACCGTTGACCTTCTCCTTACCATGGAGACGCTCTGCCGACTGAGCTATTGGGGCGAGCGATGAAGACATTACACGGTCGCCCGCCGTTCGCCCAAATCCGTTTCCCGACGGGCACGCAAGGGGGTCGACGGCCGTTTCCCCCGGTGCGCCCCGGCCGCCCCGGAACGCCTGTCACCGGCCGTTTCCCGGGCCCGCGCCGACCCCCGCTCCGGCCTCGCGCCCGGGCTCGCACCCACCTCGCTCCGGCGCTCCTGGTGCCGGTGCGGATGCCGTTCCCGGTCTCCGGTCAGTTCCGGTCTCCGGTCCGTTCCCGGTCCGTCCGGCCCGGTCCGTCGGCGTCCCGGGGACGGGCCGGGAGCGCCGGGCGGACGGGAGGGCCGGACGGGGAGGCGCGGGCCGGTCGGGGACGGCCGGTCGGGGGGCGCGCGTCCGTCGCACCACAATCCGTACGACTATTGCGCTCCTCCCCGGAGCGCACGGGCCGCCGCCCTACGCTCGACTCACGCTGTGTGATCACGCAGGCCGTCCCGGCCGAGCACTCAGGGAGAGCGATGCCCGACAGCCAGCCGCAGCAGCCGCCCTCCGGTTCTCCCCGGCCCTCCGGCGGCGCGGGCGGGGGCGGCGGGGGCGACGCCACCGGGCTGCTGCTGTGCGGGGCCCGGCTCGTGGACGGCCGGACCGTCGACGTCCGGGTGGACGGCGGCCGGATCGAGGCGGTCGGCACCGCGGGCAGCCTCACCACGGCCGCCGCCGCCCGGGTCGACCTCGGCGGGTACCTGCTGCTGCCCGCGCCCGCCGAACCCCACGCGCACGGCGACACGGCCCTGTCCGCGGACACCGGGGGCCCGGTCTCGTACGACGCCCGGGACGTCCAGCGGCGGGCGACGGAGGCCGCGCTGCTCCAGCTCGGGCACGGGGCCACGGCGCTGCGCAGCCATGTGCGCGTGGGGGACGTGCCGGGGCTCGGCGCGATGGGGGCCGTGCTGCGGGCCCGGCGGGCGCTGCGGGGGCTCGCCGACCTCTCCGTGGTGGCCATGCCCCGGCTGCTCACCGGGGTCGCCGGGGCGGACGGGCTCGCGCTGCTGCGGGACGCGCTCGGCATGGGGGCCTCCGTGGTGGGCGGCTGCCCCGACCTCGACCCCGACCCCACCGGGTACGCGCAGACCGTGCTGGAACTCGCGGCCGAACACGGCCGCGCCGTCGACCTCCACACCGACGGGGACGATCCGGCGCGGCTGGCCCGGCTCGCGGCGATGGCGGGCGGACTGCGGCCCGGGGTCACCGTCGGCCCCCTCGGCGGGCTCGCCCGGCTGCCCGCCGAGACCGCCGGACGGGTCGCCGACCGGCTCGCGGCGGCCGGGGTCACGGTGGTCTGTCTGCCGCAGGGCGGCTGCGGGGGCGCCGAGCGCCGGGAGACCGCGCCGGTGCGGCTGCTGCGCGCGGCGGGGGTGCGGGTGGCGGCGGGCAGCGGGGCGCTGCGGGACGTCGGCAACCCGGTGGGGCGGGGCGATCCGCTGGAGGCCGCGTTCCTGCTGGCCTCGCGGTACGGGCTGCGGCCGGACGAGGCGTACGCGGCGGTGTGCGGGGAGGCCCGGGAGGCGCTCGGGCTGCCCGGGGTGCGGGTGGAGGCGGGCTTCCCCGCCGAGTTGCTCGCGGTGCGGGGGGAGCGGCTGGGGGCGGTGCTGTCCCTGGGGTACAGCCGGGTGGTCGTCCACCGGGGGCGGGTGGTGGCCCGGACCAGCGCGGTGCGGGAGTACTGCGACTCGGCCGCGGCGGCTGCGCTGGACCTGCCCCGGCAGGGGCGCCCGCCCGCCCGGGGGTGACCCCGGGGCGGACGGTGCCCCTGAGGCGTCCCCGGGCGGGCGGCCCCGGGACGCCCGGGTGGGCGGGCGGCCCTGCGACGCCCGGGTGGGCGGGCGGCCCTGCGACGCCCGGGTGGGCGGGCGGCCCTGCGACGCCCGGCGGGGGGCCGGGACGGCCCCGGCGCCCGGGTGGAGGGGCGGCCCCGAGGGGCGGGGAGACGGGCCCGCTGCCCGCGCCGGGGCCCGGATCGGCCCTGGGGCGCCCTGGATCGGCCCCTGAGCGCTCCGGGCGGAGGAGCGGGGACGGCTGGCTCCCCGGCCGGCGGGCGGGGAGCCGCTCCGGGTGGAGGAGCCCGCTCCGGGTGGAGGAGTGAGGCGACGGCCCGGACGGACGGGTGCACGCGGGAAGGCCGGAGGAGGGGAGGCCGGACGAGCGGGAACACGGCCCGGGTGGACGGGTGGGAAGCCGGACGGGCGGGGAGACGGCTCGGGGCTGCGGGCGGGAAAGGCGGACGGGCAGGGAGGCGGCTCGGGGTTGCGGCCGGGGACGCCCGGCGCTCCCCCGGGCGGGATGCCACGGCGGGGTGACCCGGGCGGGCCCAACGGGCTTTCCCCCGGGGGCGGGACACGGGGCGCGCGGGGCGGGGTGCCGCGGTCGCCGGGGGTGGGGCGGGGGCGTACCGTCGGGATATGCGCACTGTCATCGCCGGAGGCCACGGTCAGATCGCGTTGCGGCTGGAGCGGTTGCTCGCCGCGCGGGGCGACGAGGTGGTGGGGCTCGTCCGACGGGCCGAACACGCGGACGACCTACGGGCGGCCGGGGCGGAACCCGTGGTCTGCGACCTGGAGTCGGCGACCGTCGAGGAGGTCGCCGGGCATCTGGCGGGCGCCGACGCCGCCGTGTTCGCGGCGGGCGCGGGACCGGGCAGCGGCGCGGCCCGCAAGGACACCGTGGACCGGGCCGCGGCGGTGCTGCTCGCGGACGCGGCCGAACGCGCGGGCGTGCGGCGGTTCGTGGTCGTCTCGGCGATGCGGGCCGATCCCGGACACCCGGGCGACGAGGTGTTCGACGCGTATCTGCGGGCCAAGGGCGCGGCCGACGTCGACGTGCTGGGACGGACGGGGCTGGACGCCACCGTGCTGCGGCCGGGCGCGCTCACGGACGACCCGGGCACCGGACGGGTCCGGCTGGAGGCGTCCACCGGGCGGGGCGCGGTGACACGGGACGACGTCGCCGCCGTGCTGGCCGAGTTGCTGGACACCCCGGCGACGGCGGGGCTGACGCTGGAGCTGATCGGAGGTCAGGTGCCGGTGTCCGTGGCGGTGAAGGGCGTCGCGGGCAACTGAGCGTCGTCCTCGGGCGCGGGGTGCGGGGCGCCTGGGGTGCGGGTGCCCCGGGCTCGGGGCCAGGGACGCCTTCGGGCGGGGGACGCGGAGGCGGGCGTCGTCCGGACGCGGGGCGGTGGGTTCCAGGGGCCGGATCGCTGGACGCCCGGGTTTGGGGCGGCTGACGTACAGGTCTGGGGGCGCGCTGCTGGCGCACGGGTCTGGGGGCGTGCTGTTGGCGTACGGGTCCGGCAGCATGCCGGCGTACGGGTCCGGCGGCTGACGGGCGGGCCCGGCGATCCGGGCCCCGCGCGTTCCCCGAAGGCCCGTGGCCCGGGGTTCAGAAGAGGGGCAGTTGCCCGGGGAACTCCGGCACCACGTAGCCGTCCAGCTGGGGTTGGGCCGCCCCGATGCCCGCGGGTGCGCGCGAGCCGGGACAGGACAGCAGGGAACCGGCGCCCCGCGCCCCCGGTGGGTCGTGCCGGGCGAAGCGGCCCGCCACGACGGCGATTTCACGGCGGCACTCGGGGCACGCTCTGCGACGCGAGGACATCCCACCAGTGTGCCCCGGACCACTGACAACGGTCTTCGGCACGCCCCTGCGGCGTCCGCCGGGTGGGCGGGGCGTGCGGCCCATGCCGTCAGGGGGCCGCTCGTCCCCTCCGGCGGCCGGGGGCGGCGTGAGGCGGACTCCCCTCCGGGGCGACGAGGGCCGCCGGGAGGGGTCCCCACGTCCGTGGCGGCACGTGGGGACCCCGCTCTCCGGCATGCCCGCGGCCGGGGTCAGCGCACGTCGGCGGGTACGCGGATCAGCGCACGTCGACGTGGTCGGCCGCGCTGGTGGCGACACCGGTCGTGGAGTTGCCGTAGTACACCCAGCGGTAGGAGCCGTCGACCGAGGCGGTGACCGTGGTCCTCAGCGCGCCGGTGCGGCTGGTGGTGGCCTTCTTCACGGTCTTGAAGGTGTCGGTGCCGTTGGCCCGGAACTGGAGGCTGACCTTGCGGTCGGCGTAGGGGCCGTACTTCTTGGTGTTCCAGTCCGCCCGGGTCAGCTTGCCGGTGACGGTGATCGCCCGGCCCCGGGCGACCGGCTCCGGCGAGGCGTTGGCGGTGACCTTGGCGGCGCGCTGGAGCCGGGCGGTCACGGACTTGGTCTCCAGTTCCTCGGCCTTCAGGTTGCCGTTGGCCTTCCACAGCTGGAGTAGGAAGGCGGTCTTCCAGGTCCTGGCGTCGCCGTTGGAGTCGACGTGCTCCTGGGAGGGGTGCGGGTCGATGTGGAGACGGCCCTCGCAGCGGGCGCGCTGCGGGCCGAGCTCGTAGCAGGTGTAGCTCGCCGCCCCGATGTAGTTGTCCCCGGTCTCGGCCGCCCTCCTGATGTCGCTGTGGTACAGGAAGGGGTCCGTGCTGTAGCGGGAGGCGTCGTCGGTGCCGTACCCGGGCGGCAAGTCGATCTTGAAGCTGACGGACGGCTGCACCACCTTCGAGGTGCCGACGACGATCGGCCGCCCCTTGTTGACGACGATGTCCGACACGGTGATGCCGGTGTCCGCCGCCTGGGCCGTCGGCGCGTTCAGCAGGGAGAGCCCCAGCGCGCCTATGACCGTGACCGCCGCGACGGTTCGTCTGCTCGTCTTCATGCACACCTCGTCAGGAGGACGCCGTTGTGGGAGGGCGGCAGCCTATCTGACGGGTTCATGCCTGTTCAGAGGGGATGCGGGCATGCGGGGATACGAAAGAACCCCCTGATCCGCTGCGAAAGCGAGATCAAGGGGTTCTCTTACCCAGTGTGGCGGCGCCAGGATTCGAACCTGGGAAGGCTGAGCCGGCAGATTTACAGTCTGCTCCCTTTGGCCGCTCGGGCACACCGCCTGGGATGTCGCTGGAGAGATCGGCGTTACCGCTGTTCTCCCTGGCGACGACGTAAACGATACCCGATCCACGGGGGTGCTCCGCCACTCGATTGAGCGGCACTCCGGGCGGGAGCGGTGGCTAGGCTTTGCGGATGCGGTCCGGGCCCCGCGGCCGCTCCCACGCACCCCGACTCAAGGAGCCACAGCACATGGCCGACTCCAGTTTCGACATCGTCTCGAAGGTCGAGCGGCAGGAGGTCGACAACGCCCTCAACCAGGCCGCGAAGGAGATCTCCCAGCGCTACGACTTCCGCAACGTCGGCGCGTCGATCTCCTGGTCCGGCGAGAAGATCCTGATGGAGGCCAACTCCGAGGACCGGGTGAACGCCATCCTCGACGTGTTCCAGACCAAGCTGGTCAAGCGCGGCATCTCCCTCAAGGCGCTCGACGCGGGCGAGCCGCAGCTCTCCGGCAAGGAGTACAAGATCTTCGCCTCCATCGAGGAGGGCATCTCCCAGGAGAACGCCAAGAAGGTCGCGAAGATCATCCGGGACGAGGGCCCCAAGGGCGTCAAGGCCCAGGTGCAGGGTGACGAGCTGCGGGTCAGCTCGAAGAGCCGGGACGACCTCCAGGCGGTCCAGGCCCTGCTGAAGGGCCAGGACTTCGACTTCGCGCTCCAGTTCGTCAACTACCGGTAGTCAGCGACCACCGGCAGTCCGCCGGGACGGCGCCCCGGGCGGCTCCCGGCCGGGACGGTCTCCAGGCCGGGAAGCCGCTCGCCCGCCGACCCGTGCCGCGCCCCGTGGCTCCGGGCGTGTCCCACGGCCCTCGCCGCGTCCTTCCTGGACGTGGCGGGGGCCGTCGGCGTACCGGGGCGGCGGGCGCCGGTCGGTACGGGGCGCCCGTCACCGTCACCGGGCCGATGTCACCAGCGGCCCGCGAACGGCTGGTCGGTGCTGACGATCTCCTTGCCGAGGGGCATCAGCGAGACCGGTATCAGCTTGAAGTTGGCGAGCCCCAGGGGGATGCCGATGATCGTGACGCACTGGAGGACACCCGTCACGATGTGCGCCAGCGCCAGCCACCAGCCCGCCAGGACCAGCCACAGGACGTTGCCCACGCAGGACGGGGCGCCCGCGCCCGGACGTTCCACGACCCGCTGCCCGAAGGGCCACAGGGCGTAGACCCCGATCCGGAGGGCGGCCACCGCGAACGGGATGCCGATGATGGTGATGCAGAGGAGGAAGGCCGCCAGCAGATAGCCCAGGAAGAGCCAGAAGCCGCTGAGCACGAGCCAGATGATGTTGAGGATGGTCTTCACTGGTGTCGTCCTGCCATCTGTTCGAGGCGGGCGATGCGCTCCGCCATCGGCGGGTGGGTGGAGAACATCTTGGAGAGGCCCCCCTGGCCCGGTCGGAACGGGTTGGCGATCATCATGTGGCTCGCCGTCTCGATGCGCGGCTCGGGCGGCAGGGGCCGCTGTTTCGTCCCGGCGTCCAGCTTGCGCAGGGCGCTCGCCAGGGCGAGCGGGTCACCGGTCAGCTGGGCTCCGGAGGCGTCCGCCTCGTACTCGCGGGAACGGCTGATCGCCAGCTGGATCACGGACGCCGCGAGCGGCCCCAGGATCATGACCAGCAACATGCCGAGCAGGCCCGGGCCCTCGTCGTTGTCGGAGCGGCCGATCGGGATCAGCCAGGCGAAGTTGACCAGGAACATGATCACCGAGGCGAGGGCGCCCGCCACCGAGGAGATCAGGATGTCGCGGTTGTAGACGTGGCTCAGCTCGTGGCCGATGACCCCGCGCAGTTCGCGTTCGTCGAGGAGGCGCAGGATGCCCTCGGTGCAGCACACGGCCGCGTTGCGCGGGTTGCGGCCGGTCGCGAAGGCGTTGGGCGCCTCGGTGGGCGAGATGTAGAGCCGTGGCATGGGCTGCCGGGCCTGCGTCGACAGCTCGCGGACCATCCGGTAGAGCGCGGGAGCCTCGAACTCGCTGACCGGGCGGGCGCGCATCGCGCGTAGAGCCAGTTTGTCGCTGTTCCAGTAGGCGTACGCGTTGGTGCCCAGGGCGACGAACACGGCGACGATCAGTCCCGTGCGCCCGAAGAGGCTTCCGATGACGATGATGAGCGCCGACAGCCCTCCGAGGAGGACGGCGGTCTTCAGCCCATTGTGTCGGCGGTGCACAGTAAGCCCTCCTGGTGGTGCGGCAGGGGAACCCTCTGCTCCTCGGCGCTCCGCTGCGGTGGTGCCGCCGAGGCCCTTCTCTACGGTCCAGTGGACCCTCCCGTACTGGTCAACGCCAGGCGGACGGGTCTGGTTCCCCGGCGCCGGGGGCCGGGCGTGTCGGCCGACCGGGTGACGGTCCGGGGCCCCCGCGACCCGCCGGACGGGCCGTGGGGCGTCGGCGGGACGGGGCCGACGGGTGTCGGCGGGCGGGGCGGATCAGTGTCGGCGGGGGCGGCGGGACGGGCGCGCGGCACCGGCACCGCCTCGCCCGTCGCCCCGTTCGTCGGCCCGGACGGGCCGGGGCGGGGTGGCGGGGCGGTGCCGGGGCGTTCCGGCGGGTCAGAACAGGACCGTGTCCGAGAAGCGGAGGACGAGCTGGGGGGCTCCGGACAGGACGAGGCCGAGGACGGCCGTCAGGACGATCGCGACGGCCAGCGGGGCCGGGACGGCCGCGGTGCCCGTCGCGGCGGCCACGGGGGCCGTCACGGGCGCTCCAGGGGCACCCGGGACGGCGGGAACGCCCGAGGCGCCGGACGCTCCCGTGGTCTCCGTGGCCCCGGTGGCGGCCGGGCGGAACAGGAACGCCGTCCAGCGCAGGTAGTAGTACAGCGCGATGACGACGTTCAGGGCCATCACCACGGCGAGCCAGCCGAGGCCCGCGTCGACCACCGACGAGAAGACGGTGACCTTGGCGAACAGCCCGACGATCCCCGGCGGCAGCCCGGCCAGGCAGAGCAGGAAGAACGCCAGGGCGAGGGCGGTCAGCGGGCGCTCGGCGTACAGGCCCCGGTAGTCGTCGAGACGGTTGAGGGGCCGGGTGCGGGCCACCAGCGCGACGACCGCGAAGGCGCCGAGGTTCACGGCCGCGTACATCAGGGCGTACGCCACGGTGGCGCCGACGGCCCGTTCGCCGTCCTCCGCGTAGGCCGCCGCCGCGATCGGGACCAGCAGGTAACCGGCCTGCCCGACGGAGGACCAGGCGAGCAGGCGCACCGCGCCGTACGCGCGCGTGGGGAGCTGCCGCAGGGCCGCCGCGTTGCCGATCGTCATGGTGAGCGCGGCGAGGACGGCGAGCGCCGGGCCCCACAGCTCGGTGTACGGCGGGAAGGCGATGACGGTGACCAGGATCAGTCCGGTGAAGCCCACCGCCTTGCCGACGACCGACAGATAGGCGGCGACGGGCAGCGGCGCGCCCACGTAGGTGTCCGGCACCCAGAAGTGGAACGGTACGGCGGCGGCCTTGAAGGCGAAGCCGACGAGGGTGAGGGCGACGCCCGTCTGCGCGAGGGTCGCGAACTGGCCGTCCACGCGCGCGAGGGCGTCCGCGATCTCCGTGAGGTACATGCTGCCGGTGGTCGCGTACACGAAGCTGACGCCCATGAGGGTCACGGCGGTCGCGGCGACGGACGACAGGAAGAACTTGAGGGCCGCCTCGGAGGACATCCGGTCGGCGCGCTTCAGTCCCACCAGGGCGAACGCGGGCAGTGAGGCCACTTCGAGGGCGACGACGAGGGTGGCGAGGTCACGGGCGGCGGGCAGCAGCGCGGCGCCCGCGGCGGAGCACAGCAGCAGGAACCAGTACTCGCCGTCGGGCAGCACCCGCGCGCGGGAGGTGCCGTCCGCCCGGTCCGCGCCGTCCGCGTCGTCCTTGAGCAGCGTCACCGAGAGGAGGACCGCCACCAGGGCGCCGCCGATGACCAGGAGCTGGACGGCCAGGGTGAACTGGTCGGCGGTGTAGCTGCAGGTGTCCGGGGCGGACCGGCGGCAGAAGGTGCCCCGGTCGTCGCCGACGAGCGGCAGCAGGGACAGCGCGGCGAGGGCGAGGGCTCCGGCGGAGGCCCAGCCGAGGAGGCTCTTGCGGCGCTCGGGCACGAAGAGGTCCGCCACCAGGACGAGCAGCGCGGCGACCGCGGTGATGGTGGGCGGCGCGATGGCGACCCAGTCGACGGACTGGACGAGCTTCGCGCCGTCGGGGG
This sequence comes from Streptomyces sp. JNUCC 64, assembly GCF_054484115.1. Taxonomy (NCBI): domain Bacteria; kingdom Bacillati; phylum Actinomycetota; class Actinomycetes; order Kitasatosporales; family Streptomycetaceae; genus Streptomyces; species Streptomyces sp. JNUCC 64. The sequence continues at coordinate 5,012,583 of NZ_CM137015.1, read as the reverse complement.
CGGCGACGGTCACGACTTGCCTCCTGCCAGGAGCTGCTGCACGGCCGGGTCGGTGAGGCCCAGCAGCAGGGCGGGCCAGAGTCCGGCGAGGACGGTGAGGGCGACGAGCGGGGCCCAGGCGGCGTACTCGTGGCGGCGCACGTCCGGGAAGGCGGGGGTCCCGGAGCCGGTGGGCTCCTCGGGGACGCCCATGCAGAGGCGGCGGACGACGACGAGGAGGTACGCGGCGGTGAGCAGGGTGCCGAGCCCGCCGAACGCCATGAAGACCAGGTACGCGGGGCGGTTGAGCCCGTCGGCGGGGTCGAAGGCGCCGAACAGGGCGAGCATCTCGCCCCAGAACCCGGCGAGTCCGGGCAGTCCCAGGGAGGCGACGGCGCCGAAGGCGAACAGCCCGCCGAGGCGGGGCGCGGTGCCGTAGAGGGCGCCGCCGGTGTCCCCCGCGAGGGTGTCGAGGTCGGTGCTGCCGGTGCGGTCCTTGAGGGCGCCGACCAGGAAGAACAGCAGGCCGGTGATGAGGCCGTGGGCGATGTTGGCGAAGAGGGCGCCGTTGACCCCGGTGGGCGTGAGGGTGGCGATGCCGAGGAGGACGAAGCCCATGTGTCCGACGGACGAGTAGGCGATCAGCCGCTTCAGGTCGCCGCCCGCGCCGGGCCGGGCGAGCGCCAGACAGGCCAGGGACCCGTAGATGATCCCGACGACGGCGAACGCGGCGAGGTACGGGGCGAGGACGTGCGCGCCGTCGGGGGCGGCGGGGAGCAGGATGCGGACGAAGCCGTAGGTGCCCATCTTGAGCAGGACGCCCGCGAGCAGCACCGAGCCGACGGTGGGGGCGGCGGTGTGGGCGTCCGGCAGCCAGCTGTGCAGCGGCCACATCGGCGTTTTGACGGCGAATCCGATGCCCACCGCCAGAACGGCGATGACCTGCGTGGACGTACTGAGCGAGCCGCCGTTGTCAGTGGCGAGTGCCACCATGTCGAAGGTGCCCGCCCTGAGCCCGATCAGGAGCAGGCCGAGCAGCATGACCACGGAACCGAGCAGGGTGTAGAGGACGAACTTCCAGGCGGCGGCCGCGCGGCCGTCGCCGCCCCAGCGGGCGATGAGGAAGTACATCGGGACGAGGACCATCTCGAAGGCGAGGAAGAACAGCAGCAGGTCCAGCACGGCGAAGGACGCGAGGGTGCCCGCCTCCAGGACGAGCACCAGGGCGGTGAACGCCTTCGGGGACGGGCCCGAGGGCGGCTTCCCGTAGCTGTACAGAGCGCAGAGGAAGGTCAGCAGCGCGGTGAGGACCAGGAGGGGGAGGGAGATGCCGTCGACGCCGAGGTGGACGCGGACGTCCAGCGCGGGGATCCAGCTGATGTCGGTGGTGGCCTGCATCTTCGACGGCTGGTCGTGGTCGAAGCCCAGCGCGAGGACCAGGGCGGCGAGGAGGACCGCGCCGGTGACGGTGACGCCGTGCCGCAGCACCGCCTGTTCGGGGGACTTCCCCTTCAGTCCGGGCGGGGCGGGCAGCAGGGCGGCGACCGCGCCCAGGAGCGGGCCGACCACGACGAACGCCAGGAGGAACTGCATCACGGACTCGTTGATATCGATCACTGCGGTTCACGCTCCGGCGGTGGCGACGAGGACGGCGGCGATCGCCAGGACGACGGTGCCCGCGAGCAGCACGCTGAGGTAGGTCTGCGTGTTGCCGGTCTGGGCGCGGCGCGTGGCGGCGCCGAGCCAGCGGGGCAGGGCGGCCGCGCCCCGGACGTAGGTGTCGACGACCTCGCGGTCCAGGAAGCGCACCAGCCGGGCACCCGCGAGGACGGGCCGGACGAACAGCGTCCGGTAGACGGCGTCCAGGTGGAAGCCGGTGGCGGCGTGGCGGTGCAGCGGGCCGAGCAGCACCCGTCCGGGGTCGGCGGCGTCGGGCGTGGCCTCCAGGTACCCGTAGGCCCGTTCGTGGGTGGCGAGGGCCTCCGCCTCGACGAGCGAGCCGTCGGCGTCGGGGTGGGCGGGCGCCGGGTCGAGGGGGACGCGGGTCGCGGCGGCGGTCTGACGCCAGGTGCCGTACACCAGGAGTCCGCCGACGAGGGCGGCGCCGGTGCCGAGGACGGAGGTGGTGAGGGTCGGGGTGAGGGAGGCGCCGCCGAACCAGTCGGGCAGTACGCCCGCGGCGAGTCCGAAGCCGAGGGAGGGCACGGCGAGCACCCACAGCACGGTGGTCATGGGCAGCGGCTGCCTGCCGTGGTCGGGGACCTCGTCGGTGCCCCGGCCCCGGAAGGCGAGCAGCCACAGCCGGGCCGCGTAGGCGGCGGTGAGGAGGGCGGTGAGGAGTCCGGCGGCGAGGACGGTCCATCCGGCGGCGGTCGGGACGCCCGCGGTGTCGCCGTGGGCGGCGTGCTCGGCGCCCACGAGGACGGCCTCCTTGGAGAAGAAGCCGCTGAAGGGCGGGATCGCGGCGAGCGCGAGCAGCGCCACGGTCATCGTCCAGTAGGCGTCCGGTACGCGGGCGCGCAGATTCCGCATCCTGGACATGGCGGCCAGGGAGTTGGTGCCCGCGGCGTGGATGACCACGCCCGCCCCGAGGAACAGCAGCGCCTTGAAGGCGCCGTGCGACAGGAGGTGGAAGACGGCGGCCCCCGGGTCGGCGACGGCGAGCGCGCCGGTCAGATAGCCGAGCTGACCGATGGTCGAGTAGGCGAGGACGCGTTTGATGTCGTCCTGGGCGAGCGCGGCGAGCGCGGAGCCGACCATCGTCACCGCGGCCATCACGGCGAGCACGGTGAGCGCGGCGGCCGAGGCGGCGAAGACGGGCAGCAGCCGGGCGACGAAGTAGATACCGGCCGCGACCATCGTCGCCGCGTGGATCAGCGCGGAGACGGGCGTCGGACCGGCCATCGCGTCGGGCAGCCAGGTGTGCAGCGGGAACTGCGCCGACTTGCCCGCCACGCCCGCGAGCAGCAGCAGCGCGATCACCGTGGGGTGGTCGAGCCCGCCGTCCGCGACGGTGGCCAGCACGGTGGAGATCCGGAACGAGCCCGCGTCCACGGCGAGCGCGAACAGTCCGATCAGGAAGGGGACGTCACCGAGCTTGGTGATCAGGAACGCCTTCAGCGAGGCGGACCGGGCCTCGGGGGTCTCCCAGTAGTGGCCGACCAGGAAGTACGAGCAGACGCCCATGACCTCCCAGCCCACCAGCAGCACCATCAGATCGCCCGAGTAGACGACGAGGAACATCGCGGAGGTGAACAGGGAGACGAGGGCCGCGTACGAGGGGTAGCGCGGGTCGTGGCGCAGATAGGCGGTGGAGTAGATCTGCACGCAGGTGGCGACCACGCCGACGAGCACCGCGACGAGCACGGCGAAGCCGTCGAGGCGCAGCGCCAGGTCGACGGGGACCGAGCCGGTGGGGGTGAGCTGGGTCGCCGCCTCGATGGTCCGCCCGCCGCCCTGCCGGGCGGCGACGAGCACCGCCAGGACCAGCGCGGCCAGGGTGGGCAGCACCGCCAGGGGGCGGACGAAGCCGGGGGCGGTGCGGCCGAGGGACAGTCCGGCGACCGCGCCGAGGAACGGCAGCAGGGGGACGAGTACGGCGAGGGTCGTGGTGGTCACGCGGCGGCCTTAGGGGTGGGTGCCGTGATGGGGGCCGCCGGGGCGCCGTCCGGACCGCCGTCCGGGCCGGGGCCGGTCTCGGCGGTGTCGCGGAGCTTGTCGATGGCGGAGGTGCCGCGGTTGCGGTAGACGGCGAGGACGATCGCCAGGCCGATGCCGATCTCGGCGGCGGCGATGGCGATGATGAACAGGGTCAGCGCCTGGCCGGAGTGGAGGGTGTCGCGGGCGGCCTCGCTGAGCCAGACGTCGAAGGCGACGAGGTTGAGGTTGACGGCGTTGAGCATCAGCTCCACGGACATCAGGACCAGGATCGCGTTGCGGCGGGCGAGCACCCCGTACAGGCCGATGCAGAAGAGGAGGACGGAGAGGACCGCGGGATAGGCGAGGTGCATCAGTCGGTCTCCGTCCGGGGGGTTCCGGGTGCCCCGGGGGCCACGGACGGGTCGGCGGCGGGCGCGGTCGGTTCCGTGGCGGGAGCGGTGGCCCCCTCGGCGGGTGCCGTCGGTTCCGTGGCGGGAGCGGTCGGCAGCGTGGCGGATGCCGTCGGTTCCGTGGCGGGAGCGATGGGCCTCGTGGCGGGGGCCGTCGGTTCGGTGGCGGATGCCTCGGCTTCCCCGGCGGGTGCCGTCCGCCGGGTGGTGGGCGTCGTCGGCTCCTGGGCGGGCGGGGTGGCCGGGGTCGGCTCGGTGGCGGAAGCCGGCTCGGTGACCGGCGCGGACCCGGTGGCCCCGGCGGTCGGGGCCGGGTGGGTGGCCGCCCTGGCCCGGGGGGCGGTGCCCCTGGTGAGGGGGCGGGGCGCGTGGGGCCGGGGGACGGCCGGGGCGGCGGGCTCCTCGGGGATCCCCTTGCGGCGCGACAGGACGATCGCGCCGACCAGCGCGGCGAGCAGCAGTACCGAGAGCGCCTCGAACGGGAGGACCCAGTGCTGGAAGAGGCTCGCGCCGATCGTCCCGGTGGAGCCGTGGACGGTGCCGTCCAGGGCGAGGCGGGTGGTGCGGAACGCGTCCACGACCACCCACACCAGGGTGACCGCCGCGGCGACCGCGACCGCCAGGGCGACCCAGCGGTTGCCCGAGTCGGCGTCCGGGGAGCGGCCGATGGGGGCCCTGGTGAGCATCAGCCCGAACAGCAGCAGGACGACGACGGAACCGAGGTAGATCAGGACCTGCACCCACGCGATGAACTCGGCGGTGAGCAGCAGGTACTCCACGGCGATCCCGCCGAGGGCGACCACCAGCCACAGCGCGGCGTGCACCAGTTGCTTGGTGGTGACCGTGATCACCGCGGCGCCGAGGGTGACCACGCCGACCAGCAGGAAGGCGATCTCGACGCCCGTCGGGGAGAGGAACCCCTCCTGGGCGGTCCGGGCGGCGAACGTCGTGACGGGGCTCACCGGGTTCCCTCCTGCCCGGGGGCGGCGGTGTCGTCACCGGCGGCGTTCCCGGTTCCGGTGTCGCTTCCGGTCCCGGAGTCGGTGACGTTCCCGGGGCGGGCGGCTTCGGCCACAGCGGCGGCTTCGGCTTCGGCTTCGGCGGCCAGCTTCTCCGCGGCCTTGCGGGCGGCGGCCAGTTCCTTCGGCTCCTCGGCGGCGGGGTCGAGCGCGGGCGGCGCGGGCACCGTCCACATCCACTCGCGGAGCTTGTCCCGCTCGTGGGTGAGTTCGCGGATGTCCGTCTCGGCGTATTCGAACTCCGGGGACCAGAACAGCGCGTCGAAGGGGCAGACCTCGATGCAGATGCCGCAGTACATGCAGAGCGAGAAGTCGATGGCGAAGCGGTCGAGCACGTTGCGGCTGCGTTCCCGGCCGCCGGGGGCGGCGGGCGGCACCGTCTCCTTGTGGGAGTCGATGTAGATGCACCAGTCGGGGCACTCGCGGGCGCACAGCATGCAGACCGTGCAGTTCTCCTCGAACAGTCCGATGACGCCCCGGGTGCGGGGCGGCAGTTCGGGCTGGACGTCGGGGTACTGGGCGGTGACCGACTTGCGGGTCATGGTCCGCAGGGTGACGGCCAGCCCCTTGGCGAGACCGGATCCGGGGAACGCGCGTGGAGCGTCCTTCGGCGACTGCGCCATGATCACATCACCACCTTGACGACGCCGGTGAGGGCGATCTGGGCGAGGGCGAGGGGGACGAGCGTCGTCCAGGCGAGGCGCTGGAGCTGGTCCTCGCGCAGCCGGGGGTAGCTCACCCGCAGCCAGATGACGACGAAGGCGAGCACCGAGACCTTCAGCAGGGTCCACACCCAGCCGAGGTCGTCGGCGCCGAACGGCCCGTGCCAGCCCCCCAGGAAGAGGACGGTGGTCAGCGCGCACAGCACGACGATCCCGGCGTACTCGGCGAGCAGGAAGAGCGCGAACCGCAGTCCGGTGTACTCGGTGTAGGCGCCGAAGATGATCTCGGAGTCGGCCACCGGCATGTCGAACGGCGGCCGCTGGAGCTCCGCGAGCCCCGCGATGAAGAACACCAGCGCGCCGGTGAGCTGCCAGGGCAGCCACCACCACTCGAACGCGTCGACGATGCCGGGCAGCGAGACCGTTCCGGCCGCCATCGCCACGGAGGCGGCGGCGAGCAGCATCGGCAGCTCGTAGGCGAGCAGCTGGGCGGCCGTGCGCAACCCGCCGAGCAGCGAGAACTTGTTCGCCGACGCCCAGCCGGCCATCAGCGAGCCGAGCACGCTAACGCCCATGATCGCGAGGGCGAAGAACACGCCCGCGTCCAGCACCACCCCGACCGCGCCCTCCCCCGGTCCGACCGGGACGACGACGAGGACGAGGAGGTACGGGAGCAGCGCGACGGCCGGGGCGAGCTGGAAGATCCGCCGGTCGGCCCGCGCGGGGACGATGTCCTCCTTCTGGGCGAACTTGACGCCGTCGGCGACGAGCTGGGCCCAGCCGTGGAAGCCGCCCGCGTACATCGGGCCGAGACGGCCCTGCATGTGCGCCATCACCTTGTGCTCGGTCTGTCCGATGACCAACGGCAGGACGAGGAAGAGCGCGAAGACGACGAGGAGTCGCAGGGCGACGTCGAGCACGTCGTTCACTGCGGGCCTCCTGGGGTGCCGGCGTCGGGATCGGAACCGGAATCGGGACCGGGATCGGGATCAGGCGTGGGGCTGGGGCTGGGGTCTTCGGGGGCGGGGGCCGTGGACTCAGCCGGTTTCGCGGTTTGGGCCGGTTTGGCGGGTTCCGTGGGGCCTGTGAGGTCCGTTGCATCGGCGGACGTCGTCGGTTTCCCGGTTCCGGAGCGCCGGGGCGGGGGTTCCGTTCCGTCCTCGTCGAAGGCCGGACGCGCGTGGTGCCAGGGCGCGTCGGAGCCGCGCGGGGTCCTGGAGCCGTCCGGGGTCCGGATGGGCGAGGCCGCCCCCGGGGCTCCTTGGTCGCCCCGGATGTCCTGAGCACCCTGAGCACCCTGGGCGTCCCGGAGGGTGGACTCCCCTGGGGCGGAGCCCTCTTCCACGGGTTCCACCGGCTCTCCCGCATCGGGCCGATCCGCTGCGGACGCCGTACCGGCGGCACGCTGCGAAGCCGAACCCGCGGAGGCGGAACGGCTCCTGCGGGCCGGTCGCGCCGTGGGACCGGAGGCGTCCGGGGTGACGGCACCCGGGGTGGCGTCGGTACCAGCTCCGGGGGCGGTCCGGGCGGCCGGGCCGGAAGCGTCCGGGCCGCCGGTCGTCGTCTCCGGAGGCGTTCCGGTCGTGTCGCGCTGGCTCGCCGAACCGGCGGTGACCGTCCGGGCCCGGCGCACCGGGCGCTCACCGGCGGCGCGCCCGGCGGCTCCGGCGCGTCCCGCCGCGCCCGCACGCCCCGCGCCCCGGGCCGGGGCGGGCGGCAGCGTCCCCTTGAGGGGCCCCCACTCATTGGGGTCGGGCACGCCCGGCGGCAGCATCTGACGGCGCTTCGGTCCGCCGTGCTCGGCCTCTCCCGGCTCCTTGGCGCCGGGCCACGCCTTGACCACCCGGGCGGCGAGGACGAAGTCCTTGCGCAACGGGTGTCCCTCGAACCCCTCGGGCAACAGCAACGGGTCCAGCCCCGGATGGCCGGTGAAGCCGACGCCGAACATCTCGTGCGTCTCCCGCTCGTGCCAGGCCGCGCCCGCGTACACGCCGACGGCGCTGGGCAGGGCGGCGGCGTCGCGCGGCACGGTCGTCCGGACGAGCAGTCGGCGCACCGGGTCGAGCGCGACGACGTGGGCCGCGACCCGGAACCCGGCGTCGGCCTCGTCGACGGCGCTCAGCCAGTCGAAGAAGGTGCAGCCCAGGACCGACCGGGCGGTCTCCAGCGCGGTGAGCCAGTCGGCGGCGGGAACGTCCACGGTGAGGACGTCGTAGGACTCGTCGGCCACGGCCTCCGGTCCGAACAGTTCCGTGGCGGGCGCGGGCAGCCAGCCGGTCATCCGGCGTTCCCCTTCCCGGCGGGCGGCCGGACGAGATCGCTCTGGAGCGCGGCGGCAGACGGACGGCCACCGGTCGCGTACCGCTCCCCCAGGGACTCGCGGGCGATCTTCTCCTGGAGCTTGAGGATGCCCTGGAGCAGCGCCTCCGGACGGGGCGGGCAGCCCGGCACGTAGACGTCGACGGGGATGATCTGGTCGACGCCCTTGGTGACGGAGTACGAGTCCCAGTACGGACCGCCGCAGTTGGAGCAGGCGCCGAAGGAGATGACGTACTTGGGTTCGGGCATCTGCTCGTACAGCCGCTTGACGGCCGGGGCCATCTTGTCGGTGACGGTCCCGGAGACGATCATCAGGTCGGCCTGGCGGGGGCCGGGCGCGAAGGGGATGACTCCCAGCCGGATGAAGTCGTGCCGGGACATCGACGCGGCGATGAACTCGATGGCGCAGCAGGCGAGCCCGAAGTTGAAGACCCACAGGCTGTAGCGGCGGCCCCAGTTGAGGACCACCTTCATGGGCTCGGGCGCGAGCCGGGCGAGCGTACCGAGCCGCCGGGGCTCGGGCAGCGGCACCGGTCCGGACGCCGACGGGGGGACGGGAGCGGCGGAGCCCGCGGCGGACGCGGGCGGGGTCACGTCCATGTCAGGACGCCCTTCTTGTACGCGTAGAGCAGGCCCACGGCGAGGAAGCCGAGGAAGACGAACATCTCGACGAGCGTGGTGGACCCGTACCCCGGGTCCGCGAACACGGTGGCCCACGGGAAGAGGAAGATCGAGTCCACGGCGAAGATCACATAGAGGAACGAGTACACGTAGTAGCGCACTTGGGTGTGCGCCCAGCCCTCGCCGACGGGGTCCACACCGCACTCGTAGGTGAGGAGTTTCTCCGGCGTCGGCACGACCGGGCGCAGCAGCCGCCCGGCGCCGAAGGCGACCGCCACGAAGAGCACACCCACCAGGGCGAGCAGTCCCACGACGGAGTACGACTGGAAGTAGCTCTCCGAGCCCTCCGCCAGAACGGTCGGTTCCGGCACGTCCACCCCTCGCTCCCTGCCTCGTGCGCCCGTGGCCGCCCGGACCCCGGCGCCGGGCGGCGGAGCGGGCGGGACGCCAGTGGTGCGCGGTGTTCTCGACGTTCACTGCGTTCTCTACGCACGGGAGTCTAGGCCCTGCTAAGGGGACGGTAAGCAGCCCGCCACTGGTCGGACGCCGCCGCGCGGGGTCACGGACCGGTTACCGGTGGGTTCGGTCGGGTCCGCGGGTTGGTCCGGGGGCCGGGGCGCGGCCGGTTCGGGGGCGGGGCGTGGCCGGTTCGGGGGCGGTCCGGTGGGGCGCCGTTCGGGCCCGGCGGACGGTTCCGGCACCGGGGGAGGCCGTTCGGTGCGCCGGGTACCGCTCGGCGCGCTGCGGGGAGGCCGAGAGGAGAGGAGGGGAGGGGAAGGAGAGGGGGAGGGGTGTGGTCGGGGTCTCACGTCCCGGCTGTCGGGGACCAAGGTTGGGGGTCAGAAACCGAGGGTGGGGTTATCCACAGCTTGAGAAGGCGGCGCACCACATGGCGCCGACCCACGGTGACCAGGCACGCTCTAGACATGACCGCACGAATGACCCCATTCACCCGGAGCCGGGGCGTGACCGACGCGTCCCACCCGGTGGCCGGTGCCGAGGGCGCCGACGAGGCCCCGCCCCCCGTGCGCCCGGCGTACGCGGCACAGACCTGGCAGGAGATCACCCATCTGCTGCTGAACCTGCCGCTGAGCCTGCTGGGCTTCGTGTACATGGTGGCGGCGCTGTCGATCGGCGCGGCCCTGTCGGTCACGGTGATCGGGCTGCCGTTGCTGGCGCTGGGCCTGTCGGGCGCCCGCCGGTTCGGACAGGCCGAACGGGCCCGGACGCGAAGACTGCTGAAGGTCCGTGTCGACGAACCCAGCCCGCTGCCGTTGAAGGGGCGTTCGATGGCGGGCCGGCTGCGGATATGCCTGGCGGACCCGGTGGGCTGGCGGACCGCTCTCTACGGGCTGATACGGATGCCGTGGGGAGTGTTCACCTTCTCCGTGACACTGATCTCGCTGGTCGCGCTGTGGCCGGTGCTGCCCTACATCGCGCGGGCGCTGGCCAACGCCGACCGGATGATGGTGCGCGGGCTGCTGGCGCCGTCCGACGAACTGGAGCGGCGCATCGCCGAGCTGGAGTCGGACCGGGGTGTCGTGGTCGACACGGCCGCCGCCGATCTGCGCCGCATCGAACGGGACCTCCACGACGGCGCCCAGGCCCGGCTCGTCAACCTGGCGATGGGGTTGGGGCTGGCGAAGGAGAAGCTGCTGGAGGACCCCGACATGGCCGCGGTGATGGTCGAGGAGGCGCACGGCGAGGTGAAACTCGCGCTGCAGGAGCTGCGGGACCTGGCCCGGGGCATCCACCCGGCGGTCCTCACCGACCGAGGGCTGGACGCCGCACTCTCCTCCGTGGCCACCCGCTGCACGGTGCCCGTGCGGGTGACGACGGATCTGGGCAGTCGTCCGGCGGCGGCGATCGAGGGCATCGCGTACTTCACCGTCTCGGAACTCCTCCAGAACGTCAGCAAGCACAGCAAGGCGCGGTCCGCCGCGGTGGAGGTGTGGCGGTCCGGGAACCGGCTGCTCATCCAGGTCACGGACGACGGGGTAGGCGGCGCGAGCCTCGACGGCGGGACGGGGATGGCCGGGCTAGCCGACCGGCTGGGCGCGGTGGACGGGCTGTTCGTGGTGGACTCCCCGGCCGGGGGGCCGACGACGGTCACCGCCGAGTTGCCCTGGCGGGACCGCGAACCCACGAGTGCCACGGGCCGGGGCGGGAAGTAGGGCGCGCCGCTCTCCGCCGTGGGCCTCAAGGGCCAGGCAAGGCCGCTCGGGGAACCCACGGGTGCCGGATCCGGATCGGCGGGGTGTCCGACCCGGCCGACCCAGTGCCCCGGGACGGCCACGGGGACAGGGCACAACAGAGCCCTGGAGCTGGGGACGGGGAGAAGGGGAGGGAGGGGAGGGAGGGGAGGGGGTGGGGGCGGGGGCCCCGAGTGGAGAGCACCTTCCTGAGGCTCAAGACGGTCAAGCCGCTCAGGGCCGTCAAGCACCCCCGGCGAGCGTCCCGACCCGTGTGGCGACGGGGCGGTCGGGGGCTGGCCGAGCTCCGGGGGTGGGGAAAACCCCCGGTCGGAAACGGAGACGTGCCACATGGTGCGGGACGGCCGGTGCGAGGAGTCTGGAGGTACTGCGGCGGGCCGCCCGGACGGGCGGTCGGCGGGCGGGAGCGGGACGACACCGTGGCCACGCCGGGCAGACGGGACGAGCAGCGGGACCGACGAGAAGGACGGCGAGGATGGCCACGGAGTACGGGCAGGAGTACGGGCGGCGGGATCGTCTCGGTCTCCCTGAGGAGGGGCGGCGGCATCTGCTCCCGGCGGGGCTGCGGGCACCGTTCGAGGCGCGGACCTGGCGCGAGTTCGGGTACGTCCTGCTGAGTCTGCCGCTCAGCATCGTCATGTTCGTCTTCGCGGTGACGATGCTCTCGCTGGGGGCGGGGCTCCTGGTCACCTTCCTCGGCGTACCGGTCCTCGCCGCGACGCTCTCGGCGGCCCGGGGTTTCGCCGCGCTGGAGCGGGGCCGGGCCCGGACGCTGCTCGGTATGGAGATCGGGAACGCGGAGCCGCTGCGGGCGGCCCGGCCGGGGTTCATGGGGTGGGTCGGCGCGGTCTTCAAGAGCGGCTCCTCCTGGCGGAACCTGCTGTACATGGTGCTGCACTTCCCCTGGGCGGTGTTCGCGTTCTCGTTGGCGGTGACGCTGTGGGCGGTCTCCCTGGGGCTGCTGAGCTACCCCCTGTGGCACTGGACGTTCCCCACGTACCTGGACCAGGACGGCATCCTGCTGGTGTCCGCCGGGGAGCGGACGGTCGCCGTCGACAACGTCTTCGAGGTGACGATGACGTCGCTGGTCGGCCTGGCATTGACGCTGGTCACCCCGTGGGTGGTCAGGGGCCTGACGATGGTGGACCGGCTGTTGGTGCTGGCGCTGCTGAGCCCGTCCCGGCTGGTCTCGCGGGTGGTCGAGCTGGAGTCGGACCGGGGTGTCGTGGTCGACACGGCCGCCGCCGATCTGCGCCGCATCGAACGGGACCTCCACGACGGCGCCCAGGCCCGGCTCGTCAACCTGGCGATGGACCTCGGGCTCGCCAGGGAGAAGCTGGCGGAGGACCCGAAGGCCGCCGCGCGGATGGTGGACGAGGCGCACGGCGAGGTGAAGACGGCGCTGCAGGAGCTGCGGGACCTGGCCCGGGGCATCCACCCGGCGGTCCTCACCGACCGAGGGCTGGACGCCGCACTCTCCTCCGTGGCCACCCGCTGCACGGTGCCGGTGACGGTCGAGGTGGACCTGCCCGCTCGTCCGGCGCCCGCGATCGAGGGCATCGCCTACTTCACCGTCTCGGAACTCCTCCAGAACATCAGCAAGCACAGCCGGGCGTCCCGGGCCACCGTGGAGGTGTGGCGGGTGGAGCACCGACTGCTCATACAGGTCACGGACAACGGGGTGGGCGGGGCGAGCGTGAGCGGTGGCTCGGGGCTCGCGGGGCTCGCGGAACGGCTCGACGCGGTGGACGGCATTCTGGTCATCGACTCCCCCGCCGCGGGACCCACCAGGGTCACGGCGGAGCTCCCCTGGCGCAGCTGACGCCACTGGGCGCCCGGTCCGGTCCAGTGCCGCACCGGACCGGCCGGACCGGGGTTGCAGGGGCGCCGCCGGACCGGGACGGTACTGGTTCCGGTCCCGGTCCGACCACCCGTGGGCCCACGGGGCTCCACCCCCACCCCACCCCCTCCCCCGGCCTGTCCCGCCCCACCACCACCCCACAGCCGTTCCCCTCCCGCCTCCGAAGCGCCGGCCCCGGAGGACCCGGTCCTGGAAGGGGATCGGATGGCCTGGCCGAAGCGTGCGCGCGTGCCGTGCGCCGGGTCGTACGGGGCGCCCCGTCACTCTGGGGAGTGGTTTGCTGGGATGCTGGTCCCACGGAAAAGCACGCATGACATGGGGGCCGGGAGAGCGTGGAGACAAGGGTGAAGGTCGTCATCGCCGAGGATTCGGTCCTGCTGAGGGAGGGCCTGACCCGGTTGCTGACCGACCGGGGGCACGACGTGGTGGCGGGTGTGGGGGACGCGGAGGCGCTGATCAAGACGATCACGGACCTCGCGGCGGCGGGAGAGCTCCCGGACGTGGTGGTGGCGGACGTGCGGATGCCTCCGACGCACACCGACGAGGGGGTGCGCGCGGCGGTGCGGCTCCGCAAGAGCCACCCGGGCCTCGGGGTCCTGGTGCTCTCGCAGTACGTGGAGGAGCAGTACGCGACCGAGCTTCTCGCGGGGTCGAGCCGGGGTGTGGGGTACCTGCTGAAGGACCGGGTGGCGGACGTCCGGGAGTTCGTGGACGCGGTGGTGCGGGTCGCCGGGGGCGGTACCGCGCTGGACCCGGAGGTGGTGGCGCAGTTGCTGGGCCGCAGCCGCAAACAGGACGTCCTGGCGGGGCTGACCCCCCGGGAGCGCGAGGTGCTGGGGCTGATGGCGGAGGGCCGGACGAACTCGGCGGTGGCCCGGCAGCTGGTGGTGAGCGACGGTGCGGTGGAGAAGCACGTCAGCAACATCTTCCTGAAGCTGGGGCTCTCACCGAGTGAGGGGGATCACCGGCGGGTGCTGGCCGTGCTCACCTACCTGAAGTCGTGAGCGTCTGACAACCTGAAGCGGACACGGGTAAGCGAACGGGAGCGTTGTCGACCAGAGACGAGACGGGGTAAGCGATCGTGGTAGGGCAACGTACGGCCCGGGCCGTCTCAGAAACGCGTCCATCATACGAACGGCGGAGGGTAGGCGACCCTTACCGACGTAGGGTGGTCGGCGGTAAGACGGACGCACCAGCCTTACCGGAGAGCCGCGCCGAGGGAGGTCCAGTTCAGTGACCAGCCAGGTCAGTAGCCCAGCCGAGCCAGCCGACGGGACCGTCGTGGAGCATGTGGGTGAGCAGCGCTCACCGTCGACCGCAGCGCCGGGTGGTGAGAAAGAAGTCCGCAGGCTGGACAGGGTGATCATCCGCTTCGCGGGTGACTCGGGCGACGGCATGCAGCTGACCGGGGACCGGTTCACCTCGGAGACGGCGTCCTTCGGCAACGACCTGTCGACGCTGCCCAACTTCCCGGCCGAGATCCGCGCGCCCGCCGGTACCCTGCCGGGCGTCTCGTCGTTCCAGCTGCACTTCGCGGACCACGACATCCTGACCCCGGGCGACGCCCCGAACGTGCTCGTCGCGATGAACCCGGCCGCGCTGAAGGCGAACATCGCGGACGTTCCGCGGGGCGCGGAGATCATCGTCAACACCGACGAGTTCACCAAGCGGGCCATGCAGAAGGTGGGGTACGAGACGTCCCCGCTGGAGGACGGTTCGCTGGACGGCTTCAGCGTCCACCCGGTGCCGCTGACGACGCTGACGGTCGAGGCGCTGAAGGACTTCGACCTGTCGCGCAAGGACGCGGGCCGCAGCAAGAACATGTTCGCGCTGGGGCTGCTGTCCTGGATGTACCACCGTCCGACCGAGGGCACCGAGAAGTTCCTGAAGACGAAGTTCGCGAAGAAACCGGAGATCGCGGCCGCGAACATCGCCGCGTTCCGCGCGGGCTGGAACTTCGGCGAGACGACCGAGGACTTCGCGGTCTCGTACGAGGTCGCCCCGGCGTCCAAGGCGTTCCCGACCGGGACGTACCGGAACATCTCCGGCAATCTGGCGCTGTCTTACGGACTGGTCGCCGCCGGTCAGCAGGCGGACCTCCCGCTGTACCTCGGGTCGTACCCGATCACCCCCGCCTCGGACATCCTGCACGAGCTGTCCAAGCACAAGAACTTCGGCGTCCGCACCTTCCAGGCGGAGGACGAGATCGCGGGGATCGGCGCGGCGCTCGGCGCGGCGTTCGGCGGCTCCCTCGCGGTGACGACGACCTCCGGCCCGGGCGTGGCGCTCAAGAGCGAGACGATCGGTCTCGCGGTCTCGCTGGAACTGCCGCTGGTGATCGTGGACATCCAGCGCGGCGGGCCCTCCACCGGGCTGCCGACCAAGACCGAGCAGGCCGATCTGCTGCAGGCGATGTACGGCCGCAACGGAGAGGCGCCGGTGCCGATCGTGGCGCCGTGCACCCCCGGCGACTGCTTCGACGCGGCGATCGAGGCGTCCCGGATCGCGCTGGAGTACCGCACCCCGGTGTTCCTGCTCAGCGACGGCTACCTGGCCAACGGCTCCGAGCCCTGGCGGATCCCGGAGCCGGGTGAGCTGCCCGATCTGCGGACGCGGTTCGCCCAGGGGCCGAACCACACGCTGGACGACGGCACCGAGGTGTTCTGGCCGTACAAGCGGGACCCCGAGACGCTGGCGCGGCCCTGGGCCGTGCCCGGCACGCCCGGTCTGGAGCACCGGATCGGCGGCATCGAGAAGCAGGACGGCACGGGCAACATCTCGTACGACCCGGCCAACCACGACTTCATGGTCCGCACCCGGCAGGCCAAGATCGACGGGATCAGGGTGCCGGACCTGGAGGTCGACGACCCCTCGGGCGAGGCCCGGCTGCTGGTCCTCGGCTGGGGTTCCACCTACGGTCCGATCACCGCGGCGGTGCGGCGGCTGCGGGCGGCCGGGGAGAACGTCGCCCAGGCCCATCTGCGTCACCTCAACCCGTTCCCGGCGAACCTCGGCGAGGTGCTGGCGCGCTACGACAAGGTCGTCGTCCCCGAGATGAACCTCGGCCAGCTGGCCATCCTGCTCCGCGCCAGGTACCTGGTCGACGCCCAGTCCTTCACCCAGGTCACGGGGCTGCCGTTCAAGGCGGAGCAGCTCGCGACGGTTCTCAAGGAGGCCCTCGATGGCTGAGACCACCACCGGTGCCACGGGAGGTCTCCCCTCCCTCTCCCTGGTCCCGAAGGCCACGGCCAAGCAGTCCATGAAGGACTTCAAGTCGGACCAGGAGGTCCGCTGGTGCCCGGGCTGCGGCGACTACGCGGTCCTCGCGGCGGTCCAGGGCTTCATGCCGGAGCTGGGGCTGGCGCGGGAGAACGTCGTCTTCGTCAGCGGCATCGGCTGCAGCTCCCGTTTCCCGTACTACATGAACACGTACGGGATGCACTCCATCCACGGGCGGGCGCCCGCCATCGCGACCGGGCTGGCGTCCTCGCGGCGGGACCTGAGCGTCTGGGTGGTCACCGGTGACGGCGACGCGCTGTCGATCGGCGGCAACCACCTGATCCACGCGCTGCGGCGCAATGTGAACCTGAAGATCCTGCTGTTCAACAACCGGATCTACGGTCTCACCAAGGGCCAGTACTCGCCGACCTCCGAGGTCGGGAAGATCACCAAGTCCTCGCCGCTGGGTTCGCTGGACGCGCCCTTCAACCCGGTGTCGCTGGCGATCGGCGCGGAGGCGTCGTTCGTGGCCCGGACCGTGGACTCGGACCGTCAGCACCTCACGAGCGTGCTGCGGCAGGCCGCCGCCCACCCCGGTACGGCGCTGGTGGAGATCTACCAGAACTGCAACATCTTCAACGACGGCGCGTTCGAGGTGCTGAAGGACCGCGAGCAGGCCCAGGAGGCCGTGATCCGGCTGGAGCACGGGCAGCCGATCCGGTTCGGGGTGGACGACGCCAAGGGCGTGGTCCGGGACCCGTTGACCGGGGACCTCCAGGTGGTCGAGGTCACCGAGGAGAACCAGAGCCGGATCCTCGTCCACGACGCGCACAACCCGTCGCCGACGACCGCGTTCGCCCTCTCCCGGCTGGCCGACCCGGACACCCTGCACCACACCCCCATCGGCGTCTTCCGTTCCGTGGACCGGCCGGTCTACGACACCTTGATGGCCGACCAGCTCGACGCGGCCGTGGAGCGGTACGGCAAGGGCGATCTGTCCTCGCTGCTCGCCGGTGGCGACACCTGGACGGTCGTCGGCTGACGCCCCGGGCGTCCCCCGGCCGACCGCGCCGGTGAAGGGCCCGGTGCCACGACGGCGCGTTTCCGCGCCGCGGCACCGGGCCCTTCCGCGTGTCCGCCCGGGCCCGTTCCTCCGCCCCCCGGGGCTGTCATGACCGTATCCCGGTACGGGCATGACAGTCGGGGGTGCCCGGCGCTACCGTCGTGAGGTTCGCGCCGTCCGGGCGCGACCGGGGTCACGAGGAGGAGCCTTGGCGGCGTCTGAAGCGGGGTCCGTCCCAGCGGCCCGTGCGGGGGCGGAACGGGCCCCGGGCCCCTCCCGGGTCTCCGGGACGGCACCCGGGGGAACGGGCGGCGGGCCGGGGACGGGACCGGACCCGGACGGCGGACCGGGGACGGGGCCGGACGGCGACGCCCAGCGGGAGCACCGGTTCGGGCTGCTGAACGGGGTCGCCTCGTACGCCATGTGGGGGCTCGTCCCCCTGTTCTGGCCGCTGCTCAAGCCCGCCGCGTCGGTGGAGATCCTCGCCCACCGGATGGTGTGGTCGCTGGCGTTGGTGGCCCTCGCGCTGCTCGTCGTCCGGCGCTGGGCGTGGACCCGGACCCTGCTGCGGCAGCCCCGGAAGCTGGCGCTGATCACGGTCGCTGCGGCGCTCATCACCGTCAACTGGGGCGTGTACATCTGGTCCGTCAACAACGGGCAGGTGCTGGAGGCGTCCCTCGGCTACTTCATCAACCCGCTGGTCTCCATAGGCATCGGGGTGCTGCTGCTGAAGGAGCGGCTGCGGCCCTGGCAGTGGGTGGCGGTCGGCACGGGTGTCGCGGCGGTCCTGGTGCTCGCCGTCGGATACGGGCGGCCGCCGTGGATCTCGCTCTGCCTGGCGTTCTCCTTCGCCCTGTACGGGCTGGTGAAGAAGAAGACCGGCCTCGGCGGACTGGAGTCGCTGACCGCCGAGACCGCCGTGCAGTTCCTGCCCGCCCTCGGCTATCTGCTGTGGCTGGGCTCCCGGGGCGAAGGCACCTTCGGCACCGAGGGCGCGGGGCACGCGGCGCTGCTGGCGGCGACCGGCGTGGTCACCGCCGTCCCGCTGGTGTGCTTCGGGGCGGCGGCGATCCGGGTCCCGCTCTCCACGCTCGGTCTGCTCCAGTACCTGGCGCCCACCTTCCAGTTCCTGCTGGGCGTCCTCTACTTCCACGAGGCGATGCCGCTGGAGCGGTGGATCGGGTTCGCCCTGGTGTGGGCGGCCCTGTCGATCCTCACCGCGGACGCGATACGGACCGCCCGCCGGGCCCGCCGCCGACTCGCCCTGGGCTGACCGGCTGGACCCGGGCTGACGGGCTTCCCCCGGGCTGACGGATCGGCCCCGGGCTGACGGCTCGCCGCGCTGGCCTGCTCTCCCGGGCTGACGGCGGGCGCGGACCCCGTCCCGTCGGGGACGGGGTCCGCGTGGCGTCCGGAGCGCGCCGGGCGTGGTCGGGGCCCATCCCGTCCGGAGCGCCGGTCGTGGTCAGGACCGGACGTCCACCCGGGGCGCGGGCGGCGACGGAACCGCCGCCGGTACCGGAGCGGCGGCCCTCCCCGGTCGCGCCGACCGCCGCTCCCGGCGCACCCCGTACACGGCCAGGGCCAGACCCGTCACCGCCATCCCCAGCGGAACGGTCAGCGCCCAGCGGAACGCCGCGAGCCGTTCCTCCGGGCCGCCGCCCGCCGTCATGGCGACCCCGTACACGGCGGTCACCGCCGAGATCCCGATGGCCGAACCGAACTGCGCGGCGGTGGTGAACAGTCCGCCGGCCAGGCCCTGTTCCGAGGCGTCGACCCCGTCCGTCGCCACCAGGGTCAGCGGACCGTAGACCAGGGCGAAGGCCACCCCGGCGAGCAGCAGCGCGGGCAGCATCGCGAGGTACGGCCAGTCCGGCCCCAGCGGCAGGATCGTCCCGTAGGCGAGCACCACCACCGCGAACCCGCCGAGCACCACCCGCGCGTTGCCGAACCGCCGGACCAGCGGCGGGGTCAGCGTCGGCGCGAGGACCGCGTCCACTCCCATGGCGACGAGTGCCAGTGCCGTCTGGAGCGAGGACCAGCCGCGCAGTTCCTGGAGGTAGAGGGTGAGGACGAACTGGAACCCGAAGAAGGCGCCGACGAAGAGCAGCACCCCGAGGTCCGCGCGGACCATCGCGTCCCGGCGGAGGATCGCCAGCCGGACCAGTGGACGGGCGGCCCGGCGCTCGACGGCCGGGAAGACCGCCGCGCACAGGAGGCCCACCGCGAAGGCGGCGACGGTCAGCGGCCAGCCTTCGAGTCCGTGCTCCAGCCGGACCACTCCGTAGGCGGTGCCGAGCATCGCCCCGGCCGCCGTCACCGCGCCCGGCAGGTCGAAGG
Organism: Streptomyces sp. JNUCC 64; assembly: GCF_054484115.1. Taxonomy (NCBI): domain Bacteria; kingdom Bacillati; phylum Actinomycetota; class Actinomycetes; order Kitasatosporales; family Streptomycetaceae; genus Streptomyces; species Streptomyces sp. JNUCC 64. The sequence goes on along the minus strand of NZ_CM137015.1, from coordinate 4,993,238 downwards.
CCGCTTCCCCCGTGGTGCGCGGCGGCCGGGGCGGATCGGCCGGGACCAGTCGGACGGCGGCCGTCAGCAGGAGCGCCGCGAACAGGACCGGTGCGAAGAACACCCATCGCCAGCCCACCGCGGTGAGCAGTCCGCCGATCACCAGCCCGAGGGAGAACCCCGCGGCGCCGGTGCCCGCGAAGACCATCAGCGCCATCGTGCGGCGCGGGCCACGCTCGTACGAGGTGGTGATCAGGGAGAGCGCGGCGGGGGTCATGAACGCGGCGGCCACCCCGGTCACGAACCGGGCCGCGACCAGTGCCCAGCCCTCGGTGGCGAAGCCGCCGAGTCCGGAGAAGGCGAGGAAGACGGTGAGCCAGAGCAGGAACATCCGGCGGCGGCCCAGCAGATCGGCGGCGCGACCGCCGAGCAGGGTGAAGCCCGCGTAGCCGAGGACGTAACCGCTCATCACCCAGGCGGCCGTGCCGGTGCCCAGGCCGAGGTCGGCGCGGATCGCGGGGATCGCGACGCCGAGCATGGCGACGTCGGCGCCCTCCAGGAACATCGTTCCGCAGAGGACGAGCAGCAGGGCCCGTTCCCGTCCGCTCATCCGGGAGGTTCTGTCCACGCCCATCGCGAGGCTCCTTCGGGACGTCGTCGTACGGCACGCGCCCATGGCCCGCGCCCGGTTCGGTTACTGACCAAGGGGTCGGTTCCCTCTTGTAACCAAGGTGATCGTGCGGCATCCTCGGAGCTCATGGAAGAAGGCACTTCGAAGTCACCCAGTTACCCCGGGGGCACCGTGGACGGCGCCGGGCCGTCGGCGTCCGTGGCCTGTCCGCCGATCGCGGCCGACCCGTTCCAGTGGGACACCCGCGAGGACTGCGAGGTGCGGCAGATCCTGGACCGGATCGCGGACAAGTGGTCGCTGCTGGTCATCGCCCTGCTCGACTGCCACCGGATGCGGTTCACGGAGCTGCGCCGGGAGATCGACGGCATCAGCCAGCGCATGCTGACGGTGACCTTGCGTCAGCTGGAGCGGGACGGGTTGGTGCTGCGCACGGTCTATCCCGTGGTGCCGCCGCGCGTGGAGTACGAACTCACTTCGCTGGGGCGCACCTTGCACGAGACCGTCCGTCCGCTCGTGGAGTGGACGGAACGCCACCGCAACGAGGTCGCCGCGGCGCGCGCCGCGTACGACGAACGGAGCCTTGCGGAGGGGGCCGCCGCGCCGGGCCCGGGGGGCGAGAGGGGCTGAGGGGTGGTCAGGGCTGGTCGGGGCGGGGGGTGACTTCGTCGATGTCCGCCAGGACAGCCCGCGCATCCTCTACGTTCCGCTGCAAGAGGGCACGAGCGAACTTTCCAGGGTCCCGCAGATAGCGAGCCCTGCCCGGCTCGGTGGTGAAGGCGCTCTCGGGGACAGCGTCCTGCCCTTCTGGAATGAACTTCAGGATCTCCTCGAACGCCGCGACGGAGTAGGCCACCGCGTCACGCAGCTTGTAGTGCTCGGGCTCAGGAGAGTTGAGCAGCTGGATTCCGGCAGACTCAGAGACTCGGTAGGCGACGTCGAGGAACTCGTCAGGAGCGACGATCTGAGAAGGGCGCGGACCTCCGAACGCGGGCGGCGGTGGCGGAATCTCCTCAGAGAGACGGAAGGAGAACCGACGGACCCTGCCGCACTGCTGGCAAGCCCCCTCGTACACCGTCACCAGATCATCACCATGCTGCTCCAGCCGGTGCTGGCGGTCGAAGTCAGCAGATCCGCACTCACACGGGTGGAGATCCATGTATAGGTGCGCTTCGAACGATGAGCGAGCGGTCAACATGACATGATCTTAAAGGGTGTTCGGCTGATCCGCAGAGGAAGAGCACGGGGGAAGGGCGTCAAATGGACGAGTTGGACGATCCTCGTTGGCTGATGGACACGGCCTGGTCGGCCGCCGACGCTTCCAGCACGGAGCGGCTACGATCACAGCAGTTGACGCTACTGGAATCCGCCCGTGCGGAACTGGAGTCCGTGGCCTCTGCGGTCATGGGCGAACGGTTCGGGTCTGTCCGGCCAGCAGGCGAGGCGGGAAGCACGCCCGACCGTTTCATCCTGGAGGATGTGCAGGGGCAGACAGCGACGATCCTGATCGACGCCATGCCGATGCCGTCAGGCACGGTAGCCGAAACTGCGGTGAACACCTCCTCCCACAACTATGCGATCCAGCTATCCGACCGTTTGTCCCCGAAACGACTCAACACTGTCCTCGCCTATCAGGTGGGGGAACTCATCGCGGCTAAGGACCGATCGCTTAAATCGATGCTCCCCGTACGAGAGAGCCTCTTGACCCGCGAGGCAGAGGTTGAGCATCGACATGAGCTCTCAAGTCAAGATCACGGGCGCATCGGACAGTTGAACTGGTTCGCACAGCGCGCTTTGGACCCGGGTCTTTCGGAACAACAGCGCAGGGAATCCCGCGCAGAGCTCTCCACCCTGATCGATCTCTCTGGCCTACGCCCCCTCGCACCGATGTCCGAGCGAGGAAAGCATCATTCAGAATCCCAGGCTGCCCGAAAGCGTCGCTACGTCTCCAAGCGTTTCCTCTCCTCACAGGCTGAGCATCTGATCGGTGAGCTCGCCCGCCCCCTGGAAGACCTCTCCCCCGCCGACGCCGCCGCGCTCGTCGCGGGGCGGGAGGCGGTGGCTCGGGCGGAGCGGGAGGTCTCGGCGTTCGTCGGGGGGCGGGCGGTGGAGCTGCCCATGCCCGGGTTCGACCAGAACGGGCTGCCGCTGCCCCGGGACGGGCTGGAGGAGTGGGCCGTCGGGTGGGCCGGGAAGCGTGTGGTGGTGAGCACCCGGGTGGTGGGGGAACTCGCGCGGGACCGGGCGGACGGGCTGCCGCCCCCGCTGCGGCAGGTGGTGATCGGCGGCGGGGCGAGCCTCGCGGGCCGGAACGGCGAGGCCCTGCTGGTGGACGACGTGGGGCGGTGGCACCTCGATCTGGGCGTCGGGCTCGTGCAGTCGGCGGACCAGGACCGGAACCTGGCGCAGACGATGGGGGTGAGCACGTACGCGGCGGTGAAGGATCCACGGGACCGGGTGCCGGTGAGCGCCGTCCGTGGCTGGGAGGACCAGTTGGCGGTCCAAGGGGACGTGGTGAACGGGCGGGCCCGGTTGCGGCTCGGGGACGGCGGGACACTGTTCGCGGAGATCGTCCCGAAGGACTGGGAGGGCCGGGACCCGTTGTGGGTGGCCTGCGACGGGCCGCCCGTGGTCGCGACGGGGCTGACCACGGAGCTGGTTCCGGGCATGGCGCGCGGGGTGAACGGCGTGGAGAGCCGGAGCGAGGCGCTTCGGCTGCTCGGTACGCGTCTCGGGGAGCTGGCGGCCCAGGGCACCGAGGGCGCGGCGGAACTGCGCGGACTGCTGGTCCGGGCCGAGCGCGGCGGCGCGGACACCGCGACGGTGTGCGGCCTGCTGGAGTCGTCGCCCTTGGGCGCCGCGCTGCGCACCGGCCCGGACGGGTCGCCCGATGAACGGCTGGGCAACTGCTTCACCGCGCTGGACGCCACCCGGAAGTGGGAACGGGCCCGGGAGGAGGCCCCGGGACGGGCCCTGATGGGCGACGAGGTCGCGGAGGGGCGCTTCAACGCCGGTGGCGCCCAGCACTGGATCATCGCCGGATCGGGCGGCACCGGTGTCGCCAACGCGGAGATCATCCTCCAGGAGAACCCGGACGCCCGCGTCACCATCATCGGCAACGGCATGCCCCCGGCCCTGGAGCACCAGGTCCAGTACCCGGAGCTGCTCCGGGACCACGGGGAGGGCAGCCCCGACCCCCGCTTCCGCTTCGTCAGGGCCGAACTCGGGGAGGTCCGGACCGCGCCCGGGCCGGACGGCGAACCCGTCTTCGAGGTCCCCTACCGCGACGAGAACGGTCAGCCGCAGGTGGTGCGGGCGGACGGCTACGTCGCCAACCTCGGCCGGAGCAACCCGCTGCCGCCCGCCGTCCAGTCCCTCGCCGACGAGGTGCGCGACCGGGGCGGGCGGATCAGCGGGGACCTGCTCTTCGACCGCGACGACCAGTACATCGGGTACGGGATCACCTTCGCCGTCGACGGGCACGAGCACCGGGTGGACGTCGACGGCGCCGCTTCCTGGCAGCTCCCCCGCGAACTGTTCCCGCCGGAGACGGGGTTGCAGGCCGACCTGATGCGGATGGGGGCCCGGGCGCTGCCCGCCGAGACCGGCAACGCCGCACCGGGCTTCGCCCCCGTCGCCCGGCAGAGCGCCCTGCGGGCCCGGGCCGTCGCCCAGGAGCGGGCGGGCGATCCGGACGCCGTGCGCCGACGGAGCACCATCCCCGAACGCTGGCGGCCGCCCCGGCGGGGAACCGGGCCCGCCACCGCCGAGCCGTCCGCGCCCACGGGTCCCACCGCTCCACCGCGCGGCAACGACCCCCGGGAGCGCACCGCGCCCGACGCCCCGGCGCCAGCGACCACTCCGACAGCCTCCCCCGCACCCGACGCCCCGGCGCCGACGACCGCTCCGACGGCCTCCCCCGCGCCGGGGACCGCCCCCGTGCCCGCACCCGCGAACCCGCCCGCCGCCCCGAAGTCCGGACCGCCGAAGCCCGGCGCCCCGAAGCCGGACACCCCGGCGGTGGACGCCCCGCCCCCACGGACCCCCGCCTGGACGGGTCCGGCCCTCTGGCACGCGGGCATCCCCCGCGCCACCGGCCCCCGGCCCGCGCCGCCCGCGCCCACCGACCGGCCGCCGCGCCCCCGGACGCCCCCCGAGCGCCCCCGGCCGACCCCCGAGCGCCCCCGGCCGACCCCCGGCACGGGAACCGGGACCGGAACCGGAACCGGGATCGGGGACTGAGCGGAGCCGTACGCGCTCCGACCAGGCCCCGCGCGGGTCGGCCGCCCCGACGGCTCACAGTCACCCGCCCCGTCCGGTCGCCCCCGTTCCCGTTCCCGCTCCCGTCCTGGCTGGTCCTCGCACGCGACGGGGCACCCGGAACAGCCCCGGTGCCCCGTCCCCGTCATCCGGGGGCGGGCCTGGTGTCCAGTTCCCCGGCCACGCGGTCCATCACCGTCCGCCAGTGCGTCCGGCGGGCCTCGCGCTCCGCCGCGGACGCCATGTGGTCCTGGTGGAAGCGGAGCACCGAGCGTCCGTCCGGCGCGGGGCTGACGGTCAGCTGGACGACGGTGGTGTCGTGGGTGAGCCGGATCCGTTCGACCGGGCGGAAGCCGCGCACCTCCCCGGTGGTCCCGTCCGCCGTCCGGTACGGGTCGCCCGCCCGGGGCGGCCGGTCCGGACCGGCACCGAGCCCGGTGCCCTCGCCGAGCCAGAGCGCGTACCCCTCGGGGCTGGTGACGAATCTCCAGACCTCGTCCGGTGGCTGGGGCAGGGTGCGTGACACGCCGATCTGCCAGCCCGCGTCACGGGTGAGTCCGGTGGGCATCGGGGTTCCTCCTCGGTGATCGGTGGCCGGTGGCCGGTGGCCGGTGGCCGGTGATCGGTGATCGGTGGTAAGCGGCCGATGGTCGGTCCTCGACTCCCGGTGTCCAGCTCCCGACTCCCGGTGTCCCGGTCGCCAGCTCCCGGCCCGCGGTCGTTCCGCTCTGCGGTCGTTCCGCTCGCCGTTCGGTCTTCGGCAGGCCGTCGGTCAGTCGGTCAGTCGCCCGGCCGTCGGTCAGTCGCTCTTCGGGCGCGGGGCCGCCGAGGACGCGGGGGTGCCGGGGTCGGGCGCCGTCGTCCCCCGCGCGCGGTGGGCGCGGACCTTGTGCCGGTTGCCGCAGCGTTCCATGGAGCACCAGCGGCGGCGCCCCGGTCGGGAGGCGTCGACGAACAGCAGGTAGCAGTTGTCGGTGGCGCACTCCCGGACCCGGTCGGCGTGCGGGCCGGTGAACAGTTCGATCGCGTCCCGGGCGACCGTGGACAGCAGTCCGGCCACGGTGGCGCCGGGCGCCCAGGCCCGTTCCCCCTCCGGGGTGAAACGGATGCCGAGGGGGGCGTGCCCGGCGGCGGTGTTGACGGTCGCGAGCCGTGCCGGGTCGGGTGGGCCGCCGTGCGCCCGGTCGGCGGCGAGTCCGTACAGGGTGTCGCGGAACGCGCGGACGGCGGTGAGTTCGTCCTCGGTGACGGGGAGGGCGAGCCCGTCGGGGAGGCGGCTGAGGGCGAGCCAGCGGTTGAGGTCGCCGGGGGCGTTCAGCGACTCGTACCGGGCGAGGCGGCCCGGGCCCCCGGTGAGGACCAGTTCCAGGCAGAGCGCGCCGGGGTCGAAGCGGAAGGCCGTGCCCTCCGGCCCGTGCAGGGTGAAACCGCCGCCCGCGCGCTGTTGGTGGTACCTGAGCCCGTACGTGCCGGGGCGCGGTTCGGGGGGCGGGGCTCCGTCCAGGGTGCCGTCCGCCGTTCCGGTCCGTTCCGTCCGTGTGCCGCTTGCCCTCCCAGTCATGTAACCAATATAAGTGGTTACATGACTTCACGCACTCCCGCCCTGCACTGGAAGCTCGTCGTCGACGCGGCGGACCCGCACGCGCAGGCCGCCTTCTGGGCCGAGGCGCTGCACTACGAGATCGAGGACAACAGCGCCCTCATCGACCGGCTGCTGGGGTTCGGCGCGGTGGACGGGGAGCAGACCGTCGAGGCGTGGGGGCGGCGCGCCTGGCGGGACCTCGTCGCCGTGCGGCACCCCGACGACCCGGTCGACGGCGACAGCGGGGGCGGGCTCGGCCGCCGGGTGCTCTTCCAGCGCGTCCCGGAGCCGAAGACCGTCAAGAACCGGCTACATATCGACGTGCACACGTCAGGTGGTGCGCGGGACGGGGAGGAGGCCCGGCTGGTCGCGCTCGGGGCGTCCGTCATCCAGCGGGTCACGGAACCCGCAGGTGGATGGGTGGTCATGGCCGACCCGGAGGGCAACGAGTTCTGTCTGCACTGAGCGGGCGACCGGGGCCGCGACCCGGCCCCGGTCCGGCTATCGGACGGTTCACCGATAACCGAACACCCGTGTCCCGATATCGCCCTTGAGGGAATCTCATATTCCGCTGACCATCGGGCTCCCCCCGTTCCCCCACGGAATCCGGAGCCCCCCGCATGCCGCCCACCCCCACCCGGCGCACCGCCGCCCGGCGCGCCCTGTCCGCCGCGCTGGTCGCCGGTACCACCCTCCTCGCCAGCGGATTCGTCACCGGAGCGACCGCCGCGAGCACGGCCGCGAGCGCCGCCGCGGCGGCCCCGGATATACCCTTGGCCAACGTCCAGGCGCATCTGAACCAGTTCCAGTCCATCGCCACGGCCAACGGCGGCAACCGGGCACACGGCCGGCCCGGTTACCGGGCCTCGCTGGACTACGTCAAGGCGAAGCTGGACGCCGTCGGGTACACCACCTCCATCCGGACGTTCACCTCCGGCGGCCGCACCGGCTACAACCTGATAGCCGACTGGCCCGGCGGCGACCCGGACCGGGTGGTCATGGCGGGCGCCCACCTCGACAGCGTCACCTCGGGCGCGGGGATCAACGACAACGGGACCGGTTCGGCCGCCGTGCTGGAGACCGCGCTCGCCGTGGCCCGCGCCCAGTACCAGCCGGCCAAGCACCTGCGGTTCGCCTGGTGGGGCGCGGAGGAGCTGGGACTCGTGGGCTCCCGCAACTACGTCAACGGGCTGTCCGCCGCCCAGCGCGCCACCATCGAGGGATACGTGAACCTCGACATGGTGGGCTCCCCCAACCCCGGCTACTTCGTCTACGACGACGACCCGGTCATCGAGGGGACGTTCAAGGACTACTTCGCCACGCTCGGCGTCCCCACCGAGCCGGAGACCGAGGGGGACGGCCGTTCCGACCACGCGCCGTTCAAGAACGCGGGCATCCCGGTCGGCGGACTGTTCACGGGCGCCGGGTACGCCAAGTCGGCGGCCCAGGCCGCGAAGTGGGGCGGAACCCAGGGCGTCGCGTTCGACCGCTGCTACCACCGCGCCTGCGACAACCTCTCGAACGTCTCGGCCACCGCCCTGAACCGCAACAGCGACGCCCTCGCCCACGCCTTGTGGGCCCTGTCCTCCTGATCCGCTCCCCCGGGCCGGGGGACGGCCCCACCCGGGGCCGCCTCCCGCCGACCGGCCCACCCCGGCCCACCTCGACCGGCCCACCCCAGCCGACCCGCCCGGCCCACCCCGGCGGAACTCACCCGGCCCACCCGGCCCGCCCTGCCCGCCCCACCCCCGTCCGACCCGCCCCGACCCGACCGCGCCGACCGTCCGCCCCCACCCGCTCCACGGACGGGCCCGGCGCACCCGCCCCACCCACCCCGCCACCGCTCCCCACCCGGGCCCGGCCGTCCCCGGCCGCTCCCGGACGGCGGTGCGGAGGCCGGGCGGGCCCACCGGGCCGGGAAGCCCGTGGCGACGGGCCGCCGTCCGAGGAGCGCCCACCTCCCCGGGCCAGCGGCCCCGCCACCCGGCGGGACGCCGTCGAAGTGACGCGACGGCGCCCCGCCCCGGCCGGGGGCCGTCCCGCCCCGAAGCGGGACCGCCCCCGGCCCCACTCCACCCCCGCCTCACCCCACAACCCACTCAAATGCACATCAGAAGCCCAGATGTCAATGCCCGACAATCATCAATCAGGGCTAGATAAGGTCTTTTTTTGGCTGAAAATTGACAGTAAGGCAAGCCTGACTTTATTCATGGGTCGTCCGAGAACGTTCCCCGAAGGCCGTCGACGTGCTGGCCCCGGGTTCTGCCCTGGAGGCCCCCATGCGCCGTCCGCTCACCCGGCGAGGCACCGCCCTCGCCCTGTCCGCCCTGCTCCTGCCCGCCCTCGCCGCCTGCGGCACGGGTGACGGCGACGGGAAGAAGGGCGATGCCAAGGAGGACGGCGGCGCCAAGGCCGCCTCCGCCGACACCCTGGTGATCTACTCCGGCCGCAACGAGGAGCTGATCTCCCCCGTCATCGAGAAGCTGGAGAAGGCCACCGGCACCAAGGTCGAGGTCCGCTACGGCGACAGCGCCGAACTGGCCGCCCAGATCCTCGAAGAGGGCGACCGCACCAAGGCCGGGCTGTTCTTCTCCCAGGACGCGGGCGCGCTCGGCGCGCTCTCCCAGGCGGGGCTGCTGGCCGAGCTGCCGCAGAAGTCGCTGGAGAAGGTCGACAAGGCGTTCCGCGGCACCGAGGGCGACTGGGTCGGCGTCTCCGGCCGCTCCCGGGTCATCGCGTACAACCCGGAGCTGGCCGACAAGGCCCCCGACAGCGTCAAGGACCTGACGAAGCCCGAGTGGAAGGGCAAGGTCGGCTACGCCCCCACCAACGCGTCCTTCCAGGCGTTCGTCACCGGCATGCGCGTCCTGGAGGGCGACGCGGCCACCCTGAAGTGGCTCAAGGGCCTCAAGGCCAACGGGGCCAAGCAGTACGACAAGAACAGCGCGATCCTCGACGCGGTCGACTCCGGTGAGGTCGCCCTCGGTCTGATCAACCACTACTACTGGTACGAGAAGGCCGCCGAGGTCGGCGCCGACAAGGTCACCGCGAAGATCCACTTCCTGCCGGGCGGCGACCCGGGCGCGCTGATCAACGCCGCCGGGGTGGGCGTCCTCAAGGAGGGCGGCCAGGGCTCCGCCGCCGAGAAGGCCGTCGACTACCTGCTCTCCGACGAGGCGCAGAAGTACTTCGCCGAGGAGACCAAGGAGTACCCGCTGGCCTCCGGCGTCACCTCCACCGTGAAGGACCTCCCCTCGCTGGAGTCCCTGGAGGCCCCCGAGATCGACCTCGGCGAGCTGGAGTCCCTCCAGGAGACCCTGACGATGCTCAAGGACGCGGGCATGGTCTGACGGAGACCCGGACCGACACCACCACCGGGCCTCCCGGCCACCGGGTTTCCGGACCACCGGAACCCTTTGGACCACCGGAACCCCTGGACCTCTGGATCTCTGGGTGACAGACAGCGTGACCGCGCGGACCCCCGCGCGTGAACAGGACGCAGCCGCTCCGGCGCACGCGGGTACCTCCCGCGCGCCCCGGGGCGGCCCCGTCCGTTTCCGCGACCGTCCCGGGCGGCGGCCCCTCCGTCCCTGGCGGCGCGCCCCCGGCACCGGCCGCACCGGTGCTTCCGGCACCGGCCGAGCCGGACGGCGCACCCCGCCCCCGGTCCTGCTGCTGCCCGCGGCGGCCGCGGCGCTCCTCGCCCTGCTGCCGCTCGGCTACCTCGGCGTCCGCGCCCTGGAGCACGGCTGGGGCTACGCCTGGGACATCGTCTCCGAGCCCCGCACCCTGGAGCTGCTCGGCCGCAGCCTCGGACTGACCGCGATCGTGGTGACGGCCTCGCTGGTGCTGGGGATCTCGCTGGCCTGGCTGACCGTACGGACGGACCTGCCGGGGCGGCGGGCGTTCGGGGTGCTCGCGACGCTGCCGCTGGCGGTGCCCAGCTACGTCGCGGCCTTCACCTGGATCTCGGCGGCGCCCTCGCTCGCGGGGCTGGCCGGTGCGTCGATCACCCTCACCTTCGCCTGCTTCCCTTACGTGTACCTGCCGGTGGCGGCGGTGCTGCGCGGGATCGATCCGGCGCAGGAGGAAGCGGCGCGGTCGCTGGGCAGCGGGGCGGGGCGGGCGTTCCTGCGGGTCACCCTGCCGCAGCTGCGGCCCGCCGCGGCGGGGGGCGCGATCCTGGTGGCGCTGTACGTCCTGTCGGACTTCGGCTCGGTGTCGATCACCCGGTACGACACCTTCACCCGGGCCGTGCACACCTCGTACCAGGCGAGTTTCGACCGCACCCCGGCGGCGGTGCTCGGCTGTGTGCTGGTCGCCATGACGGTGCTGCTGGTGGCGGCCGAGAACCGGACCCGGGGCCGGGCCGGGCACGCCCGCACCGGCCGGGGCAGCGCCCGGCCGCCGGTGCGGCTGCGGCTCGGCGGCTGGACGGCGCCCGCGCTGCTCTGGTGCGGCGCGGTGGCCGCCGCCTCGGTCGCCTTCCCGGTGCTGACCCTCGGGTACTGGCTGACCGTCGGCAGCTCCGGCTTCGACGGCGAGCGGTTCTGGTCGGCGACGCTGGCGACCGTGACGGTCGCCGCCGTGGGCGCCGCCGTCACCACCCTGCTGGCGCTGCCGGTCGGGGTGCTGTCGGCCCGGTACCGGGGGCGGTTCGCCCGGCTCCTGGAACAGTCCGTGTACGCGGGCCACGCGCTGCCCGGGATCACCGTCGGGCTGGCGCTGGTGTTCTTCTCGGTGCGGTACGCGTATCCGCTGTACCAGGAGTTCCCGCTGCTGATCGCCGCGTACGTGGTGCTGTTCCTGCCGGTCGCGGTGGCGTCCGCGCGCGCGGCGGTGCTCCAGGCGCCGCCCGTGCTGGAGGACGTGGCCCGTTCCCTGGGACGGGGTCCGCTGGGGGTGCTGCGCGAGGTGACCGTGCCGCTCGCCGCGCCCGGCATCGGGGCGGGAGCCGCCCTCACCTTCGTCGTGATCATGAAGGAGCTCCCGGCGACGCTGCTGCTGCGGCCGACCGGGACGGACACCCTCGCGACCCGGCTGTGGACCGAGACCGGCGCCGGGGCCTTCGCGGGCGCCGCCCCCTACGCGGCGGCCATCGTCCTCATCGCCGCCGTCCCCTCCTACCTCCTCGGAAGGCGCTCATGACCCAGGTGCTCCCGGCCGGCCCGTTCCTGGTCGGCCCGTTCCCGTCCGACGCGTCCCCGTCCGGCCCGTCCGGGTCCCCCGCGTCCACGTCCCGCCCGCTCCCGTCCGGCCCGTCCGCCGCCCTCGCGTCCGCGTCCCCCGCGCTCCCGTCCGGGGCGTTCGCGGCCGGGGCGTTCGCGGCCGGGGCGTTCGCGGCCGGGGCGTTCGCGGCCTCCGCCCCCGTGTACCCGGGCGGGTCCCGGTGACCGGGCTGCGCGTCACCTCGCTGTCGGCCTCCTACGGTGGCGAACGGGTCCTCGACGGGCTCGACCTGACCGTGCCCGAGGGCGAGGTGGCGGCCCTGCTCGGCCCCTCCGGCTGCGGCAAGACGACCCTGCTGCGGGTGATCGCCGGGTTCCTCGCCCCGGACGCCGGTGAGGTGTCGGTCGGGGGCCGGACGGTCAGCGGACCCGGTGTCCGGGTGGCGCCGGAGCGGCGCGGGGTGGGGCTCGTCCCCCAGGAGGGGGCGCTGTTCCCGCATCTGAGCGTGGCCCGCAACGTGGCCTTCGGACTGCGCGGGGTCCCCCGGGACGAACGGCGGACCCGCACCACGCAGGCGCTGGAGCTGGTGGGCCTCGGCGACCTGGGCGGGCGGATGCCGCACGAGCTGTCCGGCGGTCAGCAGCAGCGGGTGGCGCTGGCCCGCGCGCTGGCGCCCCGGCCCGCGCTGGTGCTGCTGGACGAGCCGTTCAACGCGCTGGACAGCGGGTTGCGGGCGGGCCTGCGCTCCGACGTACGGGCCGCGCTGCGGGCCGCCGGGGCCACCGCCCTGCTGGTCACCCACGACCAGGAGGAGGCCCTGTCGTCCGCCGACCGGGTCGCGGTGCTGCGGGCGGGCCGGGTCGTGCAGTGCGCGACCCCCGAGGAGCTGTACGCCCGGCCCGTCGACCCCTGGGTGGCGTCCTTCGTCGGCGAGGCGGTCCGGCTGCCCGCGACCCTGGACGCCCGGGACCCCGGACGGGCCGTCACCACCCTGGGAACGGTCACGGTCACCAGCCCCACGGACCCCACCAGCCCTACGGACCCCACCGGCAGCACCGGCAGCACCGGCACGGTCGTCCTCCGGCCCGAGCGGCTGCGGCTGACCCCGTCCACCGGGACGGACCACCGCGACGGAGACGGCAGCGGGACCCTTACCGGAACCGGAGACCGGGACGGGGACGGGGACCGGAACGGGGCCGGGCACGCGGCGGGGGCGCCCGGCCGGGTCACCGAGGTCCGCTTCCACGGCCATGACGCGCTGGTCCTCGTCGACGTCCCCGGCACGGGATCCGTCACCGTACGGCTGCCCGGTCCGGTCGGGGTGCGGCCGGGCGACCCGGTGCGCGTCCGGGCGGCCGGGGAGGGCACCTTCCACCGGGGGTGACGCGCCCGGGCGCCCGGGAACGTCCAAGGGACCGCGCACGCCGGGGCGCACCCACGCACCGCCCGCGCCCCCGCCCCGGCAGCCCGGGACGTCCCGTCCGGGCGCCCCGCGCGGCTACGCCGTGACGTCCCGGGTGGTGAACCTCGCCCACGCGGCGGACCCGAACACCGCCGCGTACAGCGTCTGGACGCCCAGGTTGCGCAGGATGTCGTCCCAGTAGACCGGTTCCCGCATCACGTCCGCGAAGGACAGCCAGTAGTGCGAGAACAGATACGGGTGGGCCGCCTCCAACTGCGGGATCTGGTCGAGGATCTGCACGGTGATCAGCAGCCCGACGGTGGTCGCCATCGCGGCGATCCCGCTGCCGGTGAGCGTGGAGACGAACAGCCCCAGCGCCGCGACCCCCAGCAGGGACACCGCCACCAGCAGCGCGATGAACAGCGCCCGCGCCAGTCCCTCGCCGAAGCCGATCCGGGTGCCCGAGATGGTCGTCAGATCGCCGAGCGGGAAGAGCAGCGCCCCGGCCGTCAGCCCGGAGACCGCCACCACCCCCGTGGCCACCAGGCAGAACGCGGTCGCCGTCGCGTACTTGACCAGCAGCAGCCGACCGCGGCCCGCCGGGGCGACCAGCAGATAGCGCAGGGTCCCGGCGCTCGCCTCGCCCGCGACGGCGTCCCCCGCGACCACGCCGACGGCCATCGGCAGGAAGAACGGCAGGGTCGCGGCCAGCCCCGCGAAGACCAGGAAGAGCCCGTTGTTGGTGACCTGCGCGACGAACGCGGGGCCGCCCCCGGTGGAGCCGCCCGCCCCGCCGTCGCCGCTCTCCAGCCGGACGGCGGTCCCGATCAGGACCGGCACGGCCGCGAGCACCGCCAGCAGGGCCAGGGTGCGCCAGCGGCGGAACGTGATGCCCAGTTCGGAGCGGAGCAGCCCGAACGTCCATCCCCGGCGGACGGCCCTCTCCCGTTCCCCCGGTGCCGTCCGGGTGCCCGTCCCGGGCCGTGCGGCCGACCGGTCGGCGGTCTCAGGGAGCGACATCGAAACCCTCCCCGGTGAGCGCCACGAACACGTCCTCCAGCGAGCCGCGTTCCACGACGAGCCCCCGCACCCGCACCCCGGCCGCCACCAGCGCGGCGGTTACCTCGGCGACCTCGCCGCCGGGCGGTTCGGCCGTGACGCGCGGGCCGTCCGCCGCCGTGCGCACGACGGTGTCCACGACGACGTCCACGAGACCCCGTTCCCTCAGGACCCGTGCCGCGTCCCCCGGGTCGGGGGTGGTGACGACGAGTCTGCCGCGCGCCCCGGCGGCCAGTTCGGCGACCGGGCCCTGGGTGATCAGCCGTCCCCGGGCCATCACCGCCGCATGGGTGCACACCTGCTCGATCTCGTCGAGGAGGTGTGAGGAGAGGAACACCGTGGTGCCGTCCGAGGCCAGTTCGCGCACCAGGGTCCGGATCTCGCGCATGCCCTGCGGATCGAGCCCGTTGGTGGGCTCGTCCAGGACGAGCAGCGCGCGGGGGCGCAGCAGGGCGACGGCGAGTCCGAGGCGCTGCTTCATCCCGAGGCTGTAGGCGCGGGCCTTCTTGTGCGCGGCGGCGGTGAGCCCGACCCGGTCCAGGGCGGCGGCGACCCGGGCGCGGCGGGTGCGCGGATCGGCGGTGGGGTCGGCGGCGTCGTAGCGGGTGAGGTTGTCCCGCCCGGTGAGGAAGTCGTAGGGGGCGGGGCCCTCGATCAGGGCGCCCACCCGGGGGAGGACGGCGCGGGCCGCGTCGGGCATGGGCCGTCCCAGCACCCGTGCCGTGCCCCCGGTGGGTTCGACCAGGCCCATCAGCACGCGGATGGTGGTGGTCTTGCCGGAGCCGTTGGGGCCGAGGAAGCCGAAGACCGCGCCCCGGGGCACGGTGAGGTCCAGCCGGTCGACGGCGAGTTGCCCGCCCCGGTACCGCTTCGTGAGGCCCCGCGTCTCGATCACCGCATCCGGGAGCCCCCCGGCCGACTCAGCCACCGCGCCCACCTCCACCCCTGACGCTACCCGCCCCCGCGCCGCCCACCCCGGCCGGACCGGGTCCGCCACGGGCACCCGCCCCGGACGGCCCGCGCGTGCCCGGTCCGTCCGTGCCCGCCGCCACCGGGGGGGGCGGGCACGGACGGACGGGTCCGACGACGGCCGACGGACGACGGGAGCCGGGCGACCGGCGACGGGCGAACCGCCGTACTACTGGTCGGCGTTGGCCGCCTTGACCAGCGCGTCCTTGGTGACGGCGCCCACGTACACCGTTCCCTCGTCGGTGATCAGGGCGTTGACCAGCCGCGTGGAGTACACCGTGCCGGAGCCGAACGAACCGGAGACCTGGTCCCCGAGGGAGTCGAGGAACTGCTGGGCCTCGTCCGGAACGTCCTCGTTCCCGGCGCCCCGGTCGTCCCCGGCGGAGTCCGCGCCGCCGGGCGTACCGATCCGGGCGATGGTGCTCCAGCCCTTGCCGAGGGTCTTCAGCTCGCCGTCGCCCTCGGCGGCGGCGCCGATGCCCGGCAGGCCGAAGCCGTCGAACCGTCCGCCGTCCCCGGTGTTGACCTCGTCCTCGTCGTACCCGGCGACGTGCTCCTCCCCGGCCTCCCCGGCCTCGGTGACCTTCGTCCCCTTCGGCGGGGTGAAGGAGAACGTCGAGGCGTCGGGCTTGGCGAAGTCGACCTTGGTGAAGCTCACGTCCACGACCGCGCTGCCCCCGGCGGCGGGCACCAGCGTGAACTTCAGCGGGACGCCGGTCTCGGCGTCGACCGCGATCTGCACCGAACCGACCGTCGATCCGGCCTGCTCCGGCTTGACGACGAGCTTGTAGGCGTCCCGTCCGGCGACCCGGACGCTGCCGTCCACCTCGACCGAGGTGGTCCCCTCGGCGGCGTCGAGGACCTCCGACGCGAACTCGGCCGGGGTGGCCGGAACGTCCGCCCCGCCCTTCCCGTTCTTCCCGGGGGCCTTGCCGTCACGGGCTCCGGAGGGGGCGTCCTCGGCGTGGTACGCCTGGTTGGAGCCGCTGTCGTACGCCCAGACCTCGCCGCCGTTACGGATGAGGCTGTACTCGGAGCCCTCGCCGAGGACGGACAGCTTGGCGCGGTCGGGGCCGTCCACCGCGACCCGCAGGGTGTGGGTGCCCGAGACGAGTTCCGTCAGCCTGGCCTTGGGGTCGGCCGTGGACTCCCCGCCACCGCTCGGGCCGAGGGAGCCCAGCATGCCGCCGAGGTCCGGCAGCCCGAGGTCGGTGCTGATCTTCACGGTGCCGGAGAGCCGTTCGGTGTCCGAGCCCGCGATCCGTTCGATGAGCTGCTGCGCGCTGATCTCCGGCAGGTCCGGGTCGTTCGAGTCGGCGAGCGCGGGAACGAGACCGATGGTCGCCGCCGCCACACCCACGACCGTCACGGGGACGGCGTACCGGGCCGCCCGGCGGCGTGCCGCACGCGACCGCGCGGGCCGTGCGCTCCCGTCGGTGTCAGCGGCGGGAGTCTGGTCGGATTCGTACGGTGCCATGTGTGCCCTACCTCCGTGGTCGGCGGCGCCTTCCGTATCCCTTGATGGGTCCACCCCGCGCCGCCATTCTCACCCGAACTGCTCAGGAGTGGTCTTCCTCCATGACACCAAACCGGGGGCCGTCGGACGTCAGACCTCGGAGCCAACTTGGCGTACTGCCGGGGTATGACACGACCCCCCTCGGGATTCCCCCTCCCGTAGGGGACGACACCCCCGGTGTGAGGGGTGACACCGGGACGGCACGGGGACACACCCACCGGGACCAGGACGAAGCGGTTGCCTGGACGGGCGGACGGCGGGCGACCGGACGGACGGGCACGGGGTGACGGGGCGCGCGGGGCCGGCCCACGCGGAGGACTCTGCCCACGCGGGGGTACGGGCGCGCGGAGTCAGCCCGCGCGAGGGTCACGGGATGCGCGTCGGGCGCGGAACGCGCGTCGGGCGCGGAACGCGCGTGGGGTACGGGGTGCGCGTGGGATACGGGGTACTCGCGGGGTACGGGGTGCGCGGCGGAGGTCAGCCCGCGCGGTGCACCACGGCGTCGCACAGCTCCACGAGCGCGGACTTGGCGTCGCACTCGGGCAGCGGGGCGAGGGTGGCCCGCGCGTCCTGCGCGTACCGCACGGTGTCCCGGCGGGCCTGCTCCAGCGCGGGGTGGGCGCGCAGCAGGGTCAGCGCCTCGCGGTGCCGGGCGTCGTCGGTGAGGTCGGAGTCCAGCAGTGCGCACAGGGCGACGTCCGCCGGGTCGCCGAGCCGCTGGGCGCGCTCCCGCAGCCGCAGCACCGGCAGGGTGGGGATGCCCTCGCGCAGGTCGGTGCCCGGGGTCTTGCCGGACTCGTGGGAGTCGGAGGCCACGTCCAGGACGTCGTCGGCGAGCTGGAAGGCGATGCCGAGCCGCTCCCCGTACTGGGTCAGCACGTCCACGACGGTGTCGTCGGCGCCCGACATCATCGCGCCGAAGCGCCCGGCGACGGCGATCAGGGAGCCGGTCTTGCCGCCGATCACATCGAGGTAGTGGTCCACCGGGTCCCGGCCGTCGCGGGGGCCCGCGGTCTCCAGGATCTGTCCGGTGACCAGCCGCTCGAACGCCTCGGCCTGCACCCGGACCGCTTCCGGCCCGAGGTCGGCGAGGATGTGGGAGGCCCGGGCGAACAGGAAGTCGCCGGTGAGCACGGCCACCGAGTTGCCCCAGCGGCTGTTGGCGCTGGACACCCCGCGCCGGACCTCCGCCTCGTCCATCACGTCGTCGTGGTACAGCGTCGCCAGGTGCGTCAGCTCGACGACGACGGCGGCGGGGACGATCCCCGGGGCGTCCGGGTCGCCGAACTGGGCCGCCAGCAGCGCCAGCAGCGGACGGAACCGCTTGCCGCCCGCGCGGACCAGGTGCTGGGCGGCCTCCGTGATGAAGGGCACCTCGCTCTTGGTGGCGTTGAGCAGCCCCTCCTCGACGGCAGCCAATCCGGCCTGGACACCGGCTTCGAGAGCCTGGTCCCGCACGCTCAGCCCGAAAGGCCCGACGACGGTCACGAGGGGGTCTCCTGTCTGCTGACGATCACTAGGTCGTACACACGGTTTGTCGATGTGTCGCTGCCCTCACTCAAGTCAGCGTATCCGGTCCCCTTTCGATCACTGTGAGCCCCCGCCCGCCCGAGGCGGTCGGGACGCGATCGACGAGGCCGCCTTTTTGATCAGCTCATCGGATTTCGACCAAGGAGTGCGGGAGTCCGACGAAAGGGGGGAAACACCGACCCGTGGACAAGGTTCCCATCCCCTCCCGGCACCCCCGCCACCGGCCCCGATCCCTGCGCACGGCATGAGCGCGGGCGCGGGGTCCACGTCCGGGCGCCCTCGGCTCACGCCCCGCTCACACCCCGCGCCCGACCGTCAACCGCACAAAGCAAACAGAAAGAAGCAAAGAACACACATCACCCGAAATGATTGACATCCGGGTGGGGACCACCGTGCGCCGCCGCCCGCGCCCGGGGCCGGGACTGGCTGACGATTTCCGGCCGGGGTCCCTCCGCGGTCCCGTAGAGCCGCTCCAGGACCACGGCCACGCCGTGGTCGTCGTTGGAGACGGTGATCTCGTCCGCGACGGCCTTCAGCTCCTCGTGCGCGTTGGCCATGGCGACCCCGTGGCCGGACCACAGGAACATGGGGATGTCATTGGGCATGTCCCCGAACACGAGGGTCGCCTCCGGGGCGGTGCCCAGCAGCGCGGCGGCCCGCGCCAGGGCGGTGGCCTTGGTGATGCCGAGCGGCTGGAGCTCCACCGCGCCGGGGCCCGCCATCGTCACCGTGACCAGGTCCCCGACGACGGCGCGGGCCGCCGCCGCCAGCTCGTCCTCGTCCAGCCCGGGGCGGTGCATCAGCACCTTGGTCAGCGGCCGGGACCACAGTGCGTCCCGGTGCGGCGCCCGCACCCCCGACAGCGTCGGATGGATGACCGTGAACCCCGGTTCCATCAGCATCAGCCCGTCGACGCCGTCCTGGTTGACCGCCGCGTAGACGGACCCCACCTCCGCCTCGACCTTGCCGAGCGCGACCTCCGCGATCTCCCGGTCCAGGGTCACCGACCACACGATCCGGCCGGTTCCGGCGTCGTACAGCTGGGCGCCCTGGCCGCACACCGCGAACCCCCGGTGGCCCAGCCCGCGCAGCACCGGGACGACCTGCGGAACGGGCCTGCCGGTGGCCACGATGTGCGTCGCGCCCGCGGCGACGGCGAGGGACAGGGCCGCGGCGGTGCGCGGCGCGAGGGAATCGTCCGTGCGCAGCAGGGTGCCGTCGAGGTCGGTGGCGATGAGGGTGAAAGCAGGTGCGGGCATGACCCCGAGAATACGGACGCGGCGCGTCCAACGGGCGCACGGCGGGCCGGAGATGACGGGAGCGGGCTCCGTACGGTAATGGGGCCTGACGGCACATCAGACCCGTTCTCCGTCCACTCCCGGCCGACCTCCCCCACGGCCCCGAACACCCCTGCGCACCGGGGCCCCGAAGCGCCCGTCTGTGCGACCGGGGCGGCGGGTTCGGAGCGGGGCCGTGACCGGTGGGGGGCGGTCGCCGTTACGCGTCCCGGGCCCCGTCGCGGAACCGGCGGGTCCGGTCACGCCTCCGGCCGCCCGTCCGGGCGGGGAAGACGTGGTCTCCCGTCACTGACCCATGCCCCCGGCTCCCACGTAACGTGTGCCCCAACCACACGGGAAGTGAGGCAGCAGCGATGCCCGACCAGCACGAGCGCGACCCGCTCGACCGTCCCCAGGGCGACCCCTTCGACCTCACCGGGGGCGACCCCTTCGGCCCGCACAACCTTCCGTACGGCGTCTTCTCCCCGAACGGCCCGCACGGCTCCGGTGGACCCGGCGGCTCCGGTGCCTCCGACGGCACGGACAGCACCGGCGGCACTGGCGGCGCGGACGGCGCGGCGGACGGCCGCCGGGTGGGCGTCCGGCTCGGCGACCACGTCCTGGACGCGGGGGCGGCGGCCGCCGCGTTCGGCTCCCCCCACGCGGAACTGCTCGCCCGTCCCACGCTCAACCCGCTGCTGGCGGCGGGCCGGGGCGTCTGGAGCGAGGTGCGGGCCGCGCTGACCGGATGGCTGACCGCGCCCGAGCACCGGGAGACCGTCCGGCCGCTGCTGCGTCCGCTCTCCGAGGTGACGCTCCACCTCCCGTTCGAGGTCGCGGACTACGTCGACTTCTACTCCTCCGAGCACCACGCGCGGAACGTGGGCCGGATCTTCCGGCCGGACGCCGAGGACTCGCTGACCCCCAACTGGAAGCACCTGCCGATCGGTTACCACGGCCGTTCGGGCACCGTGGTGGTCTCCGGCACCGACGTCGTCCGGCCCCGGGGGCAGCGCAAGGGCCCCCAGGACCCCGCCCCGGTGTTCGGGCCCTCGGTGAAGCTCGACATCGAGGCGGAGGTCGGGTTCGTCGTGGGCGTCCCGTCCCGGCAGGGCACCCCGGTCGCCCTGGCCGACTTCCGGGAGCACGTCTTCGGGCTCTGTCTGCTCAACGACTGGTCGGCGCGGGACCTCCAGGCGTGGGAGTACGTACCGCTGGGTCCGTTCCTCGGCAAGTCCTTCGCCACCTCGGTCTCCGCCTGGATCACCCCGCTCGACGCCCTGGACGGCGCCCGCACCGCACCACCGCCGCGCACCCACCCCCTGCTGCCCTACCTGGACGACTCCCCCGGCTCCCCCGACGCGTCCGGCGGCCCCGGCGGCTACGACCTGCGCATCAGCGTCGCGATCAACGGCCGGACGGTCTCGGAGCCGCCGTTCGCCACCATGTACTGGACCGCCGCCCAGCAGCTCGCCCATCTCACCGTGAACGGCGCCTCGCTGCGCACCGGCGACCTCTACGGCTCCGGCACCGTCAGCGGGCCCCGCGCCGACCAGCGCGGCTCCCTGCTCGAACTCACCTGGAACGGACGGGACGCCCTCGACCTCCCGGACGGCCCGCGCGCCTTCCTCCACGACAAGGACGAGGTCGTCCTCACCGCCTGGGCCCCCGGCCCGGACGGCGTCCGGATCGGCCTCGGCGAGGTCCGCGGCCGGATCGTCGGCGACGGCTGAGCACCGCCCCGGGGCCCGTCCGCCACGCCGGGCGGGACGGGCCCGGGCCGGTCACCAGCCGAGGTCGTCGTCGGGCTCGGCGCCCCAGTCGAACCCGTCGTCGTCCACGGCGGAGGACGGCTGGGGCGAGCGGGACGTCTGGGACGTCCCGGCCGGGCGGGGTGACGGCGCCGACCGCGACGGCGCGGACGACCGCGACGGCGCGCTGACGGACTCCGGGGCCTCACCCGTCCCCGAGGCGGCACCCGCACCGGCACCAGCACCCGCGCTGACGCCGGGCCCCGACGGACCGGTGGCGTCCCCGGACGGATCGGCTGAGGGCGAGGGGAGCACCGGGGACACCGGGGACGACGCGTCCGGGGAGCCGCCGGCCGCCGCCAGGGCGGCGAGGACGCCCTCCCCGTAGGTCGCCAGCTTCTTCTCGCCCACCCCGCTGATGCCGCCCAGCTCCGCGACGGACGTCGGCGCGGCCATGGCGATCTCCCGCAGGGTGGCGTCGTGGAAGACGACGTACGCGGGCACGCCCTGTTCCCGGGCCTGCTCGGCCCGCCAGGCGCGCAGCGCCTCGAAGACCGGCAGCAGGGCGGCGGGCAGGTCCACGGGGGCCTTCGCCCCGCGCTCGCCCTTGGGCGCCGTCCTGGTGCGGGTGGTGGGCCGCTTGGGCTCCTTGCGCAGCGGTACCTTCCGTTCGCCCCGCAGCACCGCGCCGCTGTCCCCGGTGAGCACCAGGGTGCTGTACTCGCCCTCCACCCCGATCAGCTCCATGGCCAGCAGCTGCCGCATCACGCCCCGCCACTCGGCCTCGGTCAGCTCTTCGCCGATCCCGAACACCGACAGCTGGTCGTGGTCGAACTGGATGACCTTGGCGGTCCTGCGGCCCAGCAGGATGTCGACCAGGTGGACGGCCCCGAACTTCTGCCGCCGCTCGCGGTCCAGCCGGACGATCGTGGAGAGCACCTTCTGCGCGGCGACCGTGCCGTCCCAGGTCTCCGGCGGGGACTGGCAGGTGTCGCAGTTGCCGCACGCCTCCCGGTCGGGCTCCTGGCCGAAGTACCGCAGCAGCCGCGCCCGGCGGCACTCCACGGTCTCGCACAGCGCCAGCATCGCGTCCAGATGGGCGGTGGACCGGCGGCGGAACGCCTCGTCGCCCTCACCGGACTGGATCATGCGGCGCTGCTGCACCACGTCGTTGAGCCCGTACGCCATCCAGGCCGTGGACGGCTGTCCGTCCCGGCCCGCGCGACCGGTCTCCTGGTAGTAGCCCTCGACGGACTTCGGGAGGTCCAAGTGGGCGACGAACCGGACGTCGGGCTTGTCGATGCCCATGCCGAAGGCGATCGTCGCGACGACCACCAGACCGTCCTCGCGCAGGAACCGGGACTGGTGCTCGGCGCGGACCCGGGCGTCGAGACCGGCGTGGTACGGGACGGCCGCGATCCCGTTGCGCACCAGGAACTCCGCCGTCTTCTCCACCGAGGAGCGCGACAGGCAGTACACGATGCCCGCGTCGCCCTGGTGCTCCTCCCGCAGGAACGCCAGCAGCTGCTTGCGCTGCTCGGCCTTGGGCACGATCCGGTACTGGATGTTCGGGCGGTCGAAGCTGGCCTCGAAGTGGCGGGCCCCGGGCATCCCGAGCCGCTCGGTGATCTCCCGGTGGGTGGCGGCGGTCGCCGTCGCGGTGAGCGCGACGCGCGGGACGTCCGGCCAGCGCTCGCCGAGGACGGAGAGCGCGAGGTAGTCGGGGCGGAAGTCGTGGCCCCACTGGGCGACGCAGTGCGCCTCGTCGATCGCGAAGACCGAGACCTTCCCCCGGGCCAGCAGATCGAGGCTGGAGTCCAGCCGGAGCCGTTCGGGGGCGAGGTACAGCAGGTCCAGCTCGCCCGCGAGGAACTGGGCCTCGACCACCCGGCGCTCGTCGAAGTCCTGGGTGGAGTTGATGAAACCGGCCCGGACGCCGAGCGCGCGCAGCGCGTCCACCTGGTCCTGCATCAGGGCGATCAGCGGCGAGACCACCACCCCGGTACCCGCTCTGACCAGCGCGGGCACCTGGTAGCAGAGCGACTTGCCGCCGCCGGTGGGCATCAGCACCACGGCGTCCCCACCGGCGATCACATGTCCGATGACCGCTTCCTGGTCGCCACGGAACGCCTCGTACCCGAACACCCTCCGCAGCGTCTCCAGCGCGCGGCCGTCACCGTGCCCGGCCGCGTCCGCGCCCCCGGTCTCCGTCGCCTCCACCGTCTCCGTCACCCCGGTCACCCGATCCCCGTCAGCCTTGTCGGCCTTGCCAGCCCCGTCGGCCTTGTCGGCCTTGTACGTCTCGTCCACCTCGACCACGCACCCCACGATAGGCGCACCCGCCGACAGCGTGACGAGTTATCCACAACCCGGCCCCCGGTGCGGCCCCGCGTCCACCGGCGGCCGACCGACGGTCGGCGGCCGTCCCACGATAATTGACCGATCGTTCCCGATAGCCCTATGGTCACCTCATGGCCAGGACCAAGGAATTCGATCCGGACGCCGCCCTCCAAGCCGCCCTGGAACTGTTCTGGCGGCGCGGCTACGAGGCGACGTCGATGGCGGACCTCGTCGAACACCTGGGCATCGGCCGCGCCAGCGTCTACGCGACCTTCGGCAGCAAGCGCGAGCTGTATCTGAAGGCACTGGACCGGTACGCCGAACTGCGCGACCCGCCGATCCTCGCCGAGCTGTCCCAGCCGGGACCCGCGCTCCCGGCGGTCCGGGCGCTGGTGCGGCGCTTCGCCGCGGAGGCCGCCTCGCCCGAGGCGCGGCTGAACGGCTGCTTCGTCACCAACACCGCGGCCGAGCTGGCCCCCCACGACCCGGCGGCGGCCCACCGGGTCGAACTGAGCTGGGAGCACGTCGAGACCCCGCTGCACTCCGCGCTGGTACGGGCCCAGGCCCAGGGCGAGCTGCCCGGGGACCGCGATCCGCGCGCCCTGGCCCGCATGCTCTTCGTGATGCTCCAGGGCCTGCGGATCGTCGGCAAGGCGTCGGAGAACCCCGCCCGGGTACGGGACGCGGCCGAGCAGGCGCTGACCCTGCTGGACTGAGGCACGCCCACCGTCGCGCCACACCGCCACCCCGCCCCGCGCCCCTTCCCTCCGACCAGCGCGCCGCCCGCGCCACTCCACCCCGGCCGCCGCGCCCGCTTCAGCCACCACACCCACCCCACCCGCCTCAGACACCACACCCGCCCTAGCCACACCGCCCATCACAGCCCCAGAGGCCCCACACCCATGGCCAAATACTGGACCGATCGGTCAAGATTAGACGGAGGGCAGGACATGACCGCCCCCTGTGCCGCCCACCGCACCGCCCACCGCACCACCCGCCGACAGCGCCACGCCTTCGTCCTGCTCGGCGGCGTCCAGACCACGCTGATCCTCACGTTCACCTCGATCGCCGTACCGCTGCCCCTCATCGAGCGCGAGCTCGGTCTGCGGCACGCCGACGTGATCCTGCTCAACGCCGCCTACGGACTGTCCTTCGCCGGACTGCTGCTCTTCGGCGGACGTCTCGCCGACCGCCACGGCGGGCGGCCGGTCCTCATCGCGGGGCTGGCCCTCTTCGGCGTCTCCTCGGCCGCCGCCCTGCTCGCGCCCGGCCTGGGGAACCTGCTCGCGGCACGCTTCGCGCAAGGCGCGGGAGCCGCCCTGGCCGCCCCGGCCGCCATGGCCGTGCTGCGCGCCCTCTTCCCCTCCACCGCCGCGTACCGGGGGGCCATGGCCGTCTGGGGCGGGCTCTCGGTGCTCGGCGCGACCGCCGGCAACCTGCTCTCGGGGGTCATCGTCACCCTGGTGTCCTGGCGGTGGACCTTCGCGGTGCCGCTGGTGGTGGCGGTGGCGGCCCTCGCCCTCGCACCCCGGTTGCCGCCCGGCCCCGCCCCCGGCCGGGACAGGGGCCTCGACCTCCCGGGCGCGCTGCTCGCCACCACGGGGATCACCGCCACCAGCTACGGGCTCGTCGCCACCCACTCCCTGCCCTGGTCGTCCGGCGGCGTGCTCGTTCCGCTGCTCGGCGGGACCGCGCTCCTGGTCGCGTTCCGGCACGTCGAGCGCCGCGCCCGGGACCCGCTGCTGCCGCCCCGCTTCCTGCTCGACCGGCAACGGGGCACCGCGCTCGCGGCGGTCGCGCTGAGCGCCTGCGCCACCTCGATGACCTTCCTGGTCCTCTCGCTCCACCTCCAGCAGACGCGCGACTGGTCACCGCTGCGCACCTCGGCGGCGTTCGTCCCGTTCGCCGTCGCCCTGCTCGTCGCGGGCCGCGCGGCCGGACCGCTCGTCGACCGGTACGGGGCCCGGACCGTCACCGCCGCCGGGCTGGGCACCGGCGCGGTCGGGCTCGTCCTCCTCGCGCTCACCGGGACCGACGTCCACGTCCCCTACGGCTACGGGCTGCTCCCCGGGCTGGTCCTGCTCCCGGCCGGGGCGGGGGCCTGCTTCGCGGGGGCCGCCGTGCTCGCCACCGAGGGCGTGCCGCGCCAGGACGGCGGACTGGCGGGCGGGGTGCTGAACACCGCGATGGAGTTCGGCCCGACCGTGCTGCTCGCGGTGCTGCTCGCGCTCGGCGACGACGCCGCCGCCCTGGCCGCGACGGGGGCCGCGCTGGCCGCCGTCGCCCTGCTGAACCACCGTGTCCGATCGTCCACCACCTCCGAGGAGTCACCACGATGAACCGTTTCCCCGGCAAGACCGTCCTCGTCACCGGCGCGGGCTCCGGCATCGGCCGCGCCGTCGCGCTCGCCTTCGCGGCGGAGGGCGCGTCCGTGGTCGTCGCGGGACGCACCGCCGCGCCCCTGGACGGGACGGTCGCCCTGATCGAGGCGGCCGGTGGCACGGCCGCCGCCGTCACCGTCGACGTCACCGACTCCGACCGGCTGCGGAACCTGGTGCGGGAGACCGTCGCCCGCTTCGGCGGTCTGGACGTCGCGGTCAACAACGCCGGGATACTCCGGGGCACCGGACCCGTCGCGGAGGTGAGCGAGGAGGACTGGGACGCGGTGCTGCGGACCAACGTCACCGGTGTCTGGCTGGCCATGAAGCACCAGATCGCGCACATGAGGGAGAACGGCGGCGGCACCATCGTCAACGTCTCCTCGAACCTGGGCGCCCACCGGCGGATCCCGAACGCCGCCGCGTACATCACCTCGAAGGCCGCGGTGTCGGCGCTCACCCGGGCCGCCGCGCTCGACCACGTCCACGAGGGGGTGCGCGTCGTCGCGGTCAGCCCCGGCGCCGTCGACGCCCCGATGTCGCTGCTGCCCGGCGAGACCACGGCGGACCGCGCCGAGCGGATGCGGACGGAGACCCCGCTCGGCCGGGTCGCGGAGGCGTCGGAGGTGGCGGCGGCGGTGCTGTACCTCGCCTCCCCGGCGGCGGGTTCGGTGGTGGGCGCCGAACTGGTCATCGACAGCGGCGCCTCGGCCTGACCCCGTCGGACCCCGCCCGGCTCCGGACCGCACCGCACCGCACCGGACGCACCGACGGCCCGCCGGGGGGCGGGCCGTCGGTGTTCCTGTCGGTGCGGGGCCGGGCGGCCCCGGCGGGTCAGCGCACGAACACCCCCGCCTGTCCGGCGAGGCTGAGGAAGTACTGCGGCGCGACGCCCAGCACCAGGGTGACCGCGACGCCGACGGCGATGGCCGAGGAGGTCAGCACCGAGGGGACCGCCACCGTGGGGCCCTCCGGGTGGGGCTCGCTGAAGAACATCAGCACGATCACCCGGATGTAGAAGAACGCGGCGATCGCCGAGGACAGCACGCCGACCACGACGAGCGCGCCCGCGCCGCCCTCGGCGGCGGCCTTGAACACGGCGAACTTCCCGGCGAAGCCGGAGGTCAGCGGGATGCCCGCGAACGCCAGCAGGAAGACCGCGAAGACCGCCGCGACCAGCGGCGAACGCCGTCCGAGCCCGGCCCACTTGGACAGGTGGGTGGCCTCGCCGCCCGCGTCCCGCACCAGGGTGACCACGGCGAAGGCGCCGACGGTCACGAAGGAGTAGGCGCCCAGGTAGAACAGGACCGAGGAGATCCCCTCCGGGGAGGCCGCGATGACACCCGCGAGGATGAATCCGGCGTGGGCGATGGACGAGTACGCCAGCAGCCGCTTCACATCGGTCTGGGTGATGGCGATGATCGCGCCCGCCAGCATGGTGAGGACGGCGACGCCCCACATCACCGGCCGCCAGTCCCACCGCAGCCCCGGCAGCACCACGTACAGCACGCGCAGCAGCGCGCCGAACGCGGCGACCTTGGTGGCGGCGGCCATGAAGCCGGTGACGGGCGTCGGGGCGCCCTGGTAGACGTCGGGCGTCCACATGTGGAACGGCACCGCGCCGACCTTGAACAGCAGGCCCATCACCAGCAGCGCCGCGCCGACCAGGAGCAGCGCGTCGTTGCCGGTGGTCTGGGCGAGGACGGGGGTCAGCTCGCCGACCGTGCCGTCGACGACCCGGGCGATCGTGGCGTACGACACCGAGCCCGCGTACCCGTACAGCAGGGCGATGCCGAAGAGGGTGAACGCGGAGGCGAAGGCGCCGAGCAGGAAGTACTTGACGGCCGCTTCCTGGGAGATGAGCCGCTTGCGGCGGGCCAGCGCGCACAGCAGGTACAGCGGCAGGGAGAAGACCTCCAGGGCGATGAACAGCGTCAGGAGGTCGTTCGCGGCGGGGAAGACGAGCATGCCCGCGATGGCGAAGAGGGCGAGCGGGAACACCTCGGTGGTGGTGAACCCGGCCCGGACGGCGGCCTTCTCGCCGTCGCTGCCGGGGACGGCCGCGCCCTGCGCGGCGAAGGAGTCGACGCGGTTGCCGTGGGCCGCCGGGTCGAGGCGCCGTTCGGCGAAGGTGAAGACGGCGACGATGCCGGTCAGCAGGATGACGCCCTGGAGGAACAGGGCGGGTCCGTCGACGGCGATGGCGCCCATGGCGGCGATGCCCGCCTTGGTGGTGGCGTACCCGCTGGCGGCGAGGGCCACGACCGCGGCGAAGGCGGAGGCCAGCGCCACCACCGACAGGAAGAGCTGGGTGTGGTACCGGGCTCTGCGCGGGACGGCGGCCTCCACCAGGATGCCGAGCACCGCCGCGACGATGATGATGAGGACGGGCGAGAGCTGTCCGTACTCGATGTTGGGCGCGTCGATCTTGTTGAGGGGATCGGCCGCTGTTGTCCACAGGCTGTGGACGGCTGATGCGCTCACTTGGCCGCCTCCACCTCGGGCTCGGGGTCCTTCTTCTGGACGTCGGACATGGTGTGCTGGACCGCCGGGTTGACGATGTCCGTGAGCGGCTTCGGGAAGACGCCCAGGAAGATCAGCAGCGCGATCAGCGGGGTGATCACCACCAGCTCGCGGACCTTCAGGTCGGGCATGGTGGCGACCTCGGGCTTCACCGGGCCGGTCATCGTCCGCTGGTAGAGGACGAGGACGTACAGCGCGGCGAGGACGATGCCGAGGGTGGCCACGATCCCGGCGACCGGGTAGCGGGCGAAGGTGCCGACCAGCACCAGGAACTCGCTGACGAACGGCGCGAGCCCCGGCAGGGAGAGGGTGGCGAGCCCGCCGATCAGGAAGGTCCCGGCGAGGACCGGGGCCACCTTCTGGACGCCTCCGTAGTCGGCGATGAGCCGGGAGCCGCGCCGGGAGATCAGGAACCCGGCGACGAGCATCAGGGCCGCCGTCGAGATCCCGTGGTTGACCATGTAGAGGGTGGCGCCGCTCTGCCCCTGCGAGGTCATCGCGAAGATGCCGAGCACGATGAACCCGAAGTGGGAGATCGACGCGTACGCCACCAGGCGCTTGATGTCGCGCTGGCCGACCGCGAGCAGCGCCCCGTAGACGATGCTGACCAGGGCCAGCACCAGCACCACCGGGGTCGCCCACTCGGACGCCTCGGGGAAGAGGCCGAGGCAGAAGCGGAGCATCGCGAAGGTGCCGACCTTGTCGACGACCGCCGTGATCAGCACCGCGACCGGAGCGGTGGACTCGCCCATCGCGTTGGGCAGCCAGGTGTGCAGCGGCCACAGCGGCGCCTTCACCGCGAAGGCGAAGAAGAAGCCGAGGAACAGCAGCCGTTCGGTGGTGGTCGCCATCTCCAGCGAACCGCTGGCGCGGGCCGCGGCGATCTCCTGGAGCGAGAAGCTCCCGGCGACCACGTAGAGGCCGATCACCGCGGCGAGCATGACCAGCCCGCCGACCAGGTTGTAGAGCAGGAACTTGACCGCGGCGTACGACCGCTGGGTGGCCGCCGCCTTGTCGCCGCCCTCGTGGGCGCGGTCCCCGAAGCCGCCGATGAGGAAGTACATCGGGATGAGCATGGCTTCGAAGAAGACGTAGAAGAGGAAGACGTCGGTGGCCTCGAAGGAGAGGATCACCATCGCCTCTACGGCGAGGATCAGGGCGAAGAAGCCCTGGGTGGGGCGCCAGCGGGAGTCGACGCGGTCATTGGGGTATCCCCTGCTCGAAGAGCTTGGGGAAGGGTCGGCGTCGTGCCAGCCCGCCAGGATGATGAACGGGATCAGCAGCGCGGTGAGCCCGATCAGGACGACGGCGATGCCGTCCACCCCGAGTTCGTAGCGCACCCCGAAGTCGCTGATCCAGGAGTGGGATTCGGTGAGCTGGTAGCGGTCGCCGCCGGGGTCGAAGCGGACCGCGACCACGACCGCGAGGGCCAGGGTGACCAGGGAGACCAGCAGCGCGAGCCATTTGGCGGCGGTGCGACGGGCGGCGGGGACCGCGGCGGTGGCGATCGCGCCGATCGCCGGGACCGCCGCCACCGCGGTGAGCAGGGGAAAGGACATCGCTATCAGACCGCCCTCATGAGCAGGGTCGCGGCGATGAGGACGGCCGCGCCGCCGAACATCGAGACCGCGTACGAGCGCGCGTAACCGTTCTGGAGCCTGCGCAGCCGTCCGGACAGCCCGCCGAACGAGGCCGCCGTCCCGTTGACCACCCCGTCGACCAGGGTGTGGTCGACGTAGACCAGGGAGCGCGTGAGGTGCTCGCCGCCGCGCACCAGGACCACGTGGTTGAAGTCGTCCTGGAGGAGGTCGCGGCGGGCGGCGCGGGTGAGCAGGGAGCCGCGCGGGGCGACCACCGGCACGGGCCTGCGGCCGTACATCAGGTAGGCGACGCCCGCGCCGAGGACCAGCGCGACCACCGTGGCGACGGTGACCGTCAGGGCGCTGATCGGCGGGTGGCCGTGCTCGGTGGCCCCGGTGACGGGCTCCAGCCAGTGCTGGAAGCGGTCGCCGACGCTGAACAGGGCGCCCGCGAAGACCGAGCCGAAGGCCAGGATGATCATGGGGATCGTCATGGACCTGGGGGACTCGTGGGGGTGCGGCGGGTTGCCGTCCGCGTCGGGCTGCCAGCGCTTCTCGCCGAAGAAGGTCATCAGCATCACGCGGGTCATGTAGAACGCGGTGATGACCGCGCCCAGCAGGGCCGCCGAGCCGAAGATCCAGCCCTCGACGCCGCCCTTGGCGAACGCCGCCTCGATGATCTTGTCCTTGGAGAAGAAGCCGGACAGTCCGGGGAAGCCGATGATCGCGAGGTAGCCGAGGCCGAAGGTGACGAAGGTGACCGGCATGTACTTCCGCAGGCCGCCGTACTTGCGCATGTCGACCTCGTCGTTCATCCCGTGCATCACGGAACCGGCGCCGAGGAACAGTCCGGCCTTGAAGAAGCCGTG
Organism: Streptomyces sp. JNUCC 64; assembly: GCF_054484115.1. Taxonomy (NCBI): domain Bacteria; kingdom Bacillati; phylum Actinomycetota; class Actinomycetes; order Kitasatosporales; family Streptomycetaceae; genus Streptomyces; species Streptomyces sp. JNUCC 64. Next base: position 4,962,426 of record NZ_CM137015.1, on the reverse strand, counting down.
CGTCACCAGGTGCATGATCGCGAAGACGTAGCCCAGCGGGCCGAGTCCGGCGGCCAGCACCATGTAGCCGATCTGCGACATCGTGGAACCGGCGAGGGCCTTCTTGATGTCGTCCTTGGCGCAACCGACGATCGCACCGAAGAGCAGGGTGACCGTGCCGACGATCGCCACGACCAGCTGGGCGTCCGGGGCGGCGTTGAAGACCGCGCCGGAGCGGACGATCAGATAGACGCCCGCGGTGACCATGGTCGCCGCGTGGATCAGCGCGGAGACCGGGGTCGGGCCCTCCATCGCGTCGCCCAGCCAGGACTGCAGCGGCACCTGGGCGGACTTGCCGCAGGCGGCGAGCAGCAGCATCAGGCCGATCGCGGTGAGCGTGCCCTCGGAGGTCTCGCCGACCGCGCCGAGGACCGGGCCGAAGGCGAAGGTCCCGAAGGTGGTGAACATCAGCATGATCGCGATGGACAGCCCGATGTCACCGACCCGGTTGACCAGGAACGCCTTCTTGGCGGCGGTGGCCGCGCTGGGCTTGTGCTGCCAGAAGCCGATCAGGAGGTAGGAGGCGAGGCCCACGCCCTCCCAGCCGAAGTACAGCAGCAGGTAGTTGTCGGCGAGCACCAGCAGGAGCATCGCCGCGAGGAACAGGTTGAGGTAGCCGAAGAAGCGGCGGCGCCGCTCGTCGTGCTCCATGTAGCCGATCGAGTAGAGGTGGATCAGCGTGCCCACCCCGGTGATCAGCAGGACGAAGGTCATCGACAGCTGGTCGAGCTGGAAGGCGATGTCCGCCTGGAAGCCCTCGACGGGGATCCAGCTGAAGAGGTGCTGGTGCAGCGTGCGGTCGTCGGCGTCCCGGCCGAGCAGACCGGCGAAGAGCACCGCGCCGATCACGAACGACCCGCCCGCGAGGGCGGTGCCGAGCAGATGGCCGGTACGGTCCAGCCGACGGCCGCCGCAGAGCAGCACCGCCGCTCCGAGCAGGGGCGCCGCGACCAGCAGCGCGATCAGGTTCTCCATGGTCCGGGGTCCCCTTACAGCTTCATCAGGCTGGCGTCGTCGACCGAGGCCGAATGCCGGGAACGGAACAGCGACACGATGATCGCCAGCCCGACCACGACCTCGGCGGCGGCGACGACCATCGTGAAGAAGGCGATGATCTGGCCGTCGAGGTTGCCGTGCATCCGGGAGAAGGCGACGAGCGCGAGGTTGCAGGCGTTGAGCATCAGCTCGACGCACATGAACACCACGATCATGTTGCGCCGGATCAGCACGCCGGTGGCCCCGATGGTGAAGAGCAGGGCCGCCAGGTAGACGTAGTTGACCGGGTTCACTTGGCCGCCTCCTCGGGCCGGTTCCGCTCCAGTCGGTCCTCGGAGCGGCGTTCGATGGCCCGCAGGTCGTCGAGCGCCTCCCGGGACACGTCACGGATCTGGCCCCGCGCGCGCAGCGTCTGGTTGACGGTCAGCTCGGACGGGGTGCCGTCCGGGAGGAGACCGGCGATGTCGACGGCGTTGTGCCGGGCGTAGACGCCCGGGGCGGGCAGCGGCGGGAGGTGCTTGCCCTCGCGCACCCGCTGTTCGGCCAGCTCGCGCTGGGTCTTCGCGCGCTCGGTGCGCTCCCGGTGGGTGAGCACCATGGCGCCGACGGTCGCCGTGATCAGCAGGGCGCCGGTGATCTCGAAGGCGAAGACGTACTTGGTGAAGATGAGGGCGGCGAGCCCCTCCACGTTGCCCCCGGCGTTGGCGCGGGCCAGGCCCTGGGACTCGGTGAGGGCGGCGTTGCCGATGCCCGCGACGAGCAGGATGCCGAAGCCGAGGCCGCACAGGGCGGCCAGCCAGCGCTGTCCCTTGATGGTCTCCTTCAGGGAGTCCGCCGCGGTCACGCCGACGAGCATGACCACGAAGAGGAACAGCATCATGATCGCGCCGGTGTAGACGACGACCTGGACGATGCCGAGGAAGTACGCCCCGTTGGCGAGGTAGAACACCGCCAGGACGATCATGGTCCCGGCGAGACAGAGGGCGCTGTGCACCGCCTTGCGCATCAGGATCGTGCACAGCGCGCCGATGACGGCGACCGTTCCGAGCACCCAGAACTGGACCGCCTCGCCCGTCGACGTGACGGCGGCGAGCTGGCTCACGACTGGCTCCCTTCGGCCCGCGCCGCCGCTCCGGAGCGCGGTGCCGACGGCTCCGGCACCCCGTTCCCGCCCGCCGGGGACGACGAGGCCGCGTCGTCCTCCGGCTTCTCGCCCTGGGAGACGGCCGTCTGACGGACCGTGCCCGGGGCCGCGTGCGTGACCAGGCCCTTGTAGTAGTCCTGTTCGTCGGTGCCCGGGAAGATCGTGTGCGGGCTCTCGACCATGCCCTCCTCCAGACCGGCGAGGAGCTGTTCCTTGGTGTAGATGAGGTTCTCGCGGCTGCTGTCGGCCAGTTCGAACTCGTTCGTCATCGTCAGCGCCCGGGTGGGGCACGCCTCGATGCAGAGCCCGCAGAGGATGCAGCGGGCGTAGTTGATCTGGTAGACGCGGCCGTACCGCTCGCCCGGCGAGTAGCGCTCCTCGTCGGTGTTGTCGGCGCCCTCCACGTAGATGGCGTCGGCGGGGCAGGCCCAGGCGCACAGCTCGCAGCCGACGCACTTCTCCAGCCCGTCCGGGTGGCGGTTGAGCTGGTGGCGGCCGTGGAAACGGGGGGCCGTGGTCTTGGGCTGCTCCGGGTACTGCTCGGTCAGCCGCTTCTTGAACATGGCCTTGAAGGTCACGCCGAAGCCCGCCACGGGGTTCTGGAACCCCTGCCCGGCCGCCTGGGTGCCGTCCGGCTCCTGGGGTCGCTCAGCCATCGGACCCCTCCTTTCCGTCGGTGGTCCCGCCCACGGGTCCGTCACTCACAGTGTCCGATCCACCACTGACAACCAGCTCCCGCTCCCGGCGCGGACGCCTGCGCGGCACCGCGGGGAGTTCCTGGCCGGGCAGCGGCGGCACGGGGAACCCGCCCGCCATCGGGTCGAACGCGACCGGTACGGCGGCCTCCTCGGCGGCGGCCTTCGCCCGGCCCCGGTCGCGGAACATGTCCACCAGCACCGAGAGCAGCAGCAGGGTGATCACGGCGCCGCCGACGTAGAGCGCGATCTCGGCGAAGTCGTAGTCCTCGTTGCGCAGCGTCCGCACGGTGGCGACGAGCATCAGCCACGCCACCGAGACCGGGATGAGGACCTTCCAGCCGAGCTTCATCAGCTGGTCGTAGCGGACCCGGGGCAGCGTGCCCCGCAGCCAGATGAAGAAGAACAGCAGCACCTGGACCTTGAGGACGAACCAGAGCATCGGCCACCAGCCCTGGTTGGCGCCCTCCCAGAAGGTGCTGATCGGGTACGGCGCCCGCCAGCCGCCCAGGAACAGCGTCACCGACACCGCGGAGACCGTCACCATGTTCACGTACTCGGCGAGCATGAAGAGCGCGAACTTGATGGACGAGTACTCGGTGTTGAAGCCGCCGACCAGGTCGCCCTCGGACTCCGGCATGTCGAAGGGGGCGCGGTTGGTCTCGCCCACCATGGTGACGATGTAGAGCAGGAACGACACCGGCAGCAGCACCACGTACCAGCGGTCGGCCTGCGCCTCCACGATGGTGGACGTGGACATCGAGCCCGAGTAGAGGAACACCGAGGCGAACGCGGCGCCCATGGCGATCTCGTAGGAGATCATCTGGGCGCAGGAGCGCAGTCCGCCCAGCAGCGGGTAGGTGGAGCCGGAGCTCCAGCCCGCGAGGACGATGCCGTAGATGCCGACCGAGGCGACCGCGAGGATGTAGAGCATCGCGATCGGCAGGTCGGTGAGCTGCATCGTGGTGCGCTGGCCGAAGATGGAAACCTGGTTGTCGGCCGGGCCGAAGGGGATCACCGCGATCGCCATGAACGCCGGGATGGCGGCGACGATCGGCGCGAGGACGTACACCACCTTGTCGGCGCGCTTGACGATGACGTCTTCCTTGAGCATCAGCTTGACGCCGTCGGCGAGCGACTGGAGCATCCCCCACGGACCGTGCCGGTTGGGGCCGATCCGCAGCTGCATCCAGGCGACGACCTTGCGCTCCCACACGATGGACAGCAGCACGGTCACCATCAGGAAGGCGAAGCAGAACACCGCCTTGATCACCACGAGCCACCACGGGTCGCGGCCGAACATGGACAGGTCTTCCAGCGCGAGCGGCGTCCACGTCTGAGGCGTCATGACTCCACCTCCGTGACCTCCTGCGGGCCAGGCGCCACGGCCGGGCCGATGCGGACGAGGGCGCCGGGCAGCGCCCCGGTGTCGGAGGCGACGCCCCCGCCGGCCGAGTTGAGCGGCAGCCACACCACCCGGTCGGGCATCCGGGTGACCACCAGCGGCAGCGCGGTGCTGCCGGTGGGCCCGGTGACGGTGAGGACCTCGCCGTCGGTGACGCCCGCCTCGGCCGCGGTGGCCGCCGAGAGCCGGGCGACGGCGGCGTGCCGCGTTCCGGCGAGGGCGTCGTCGCCGTCCTGGAGGCGGCCCCGGTCGAGCAGCATCCGGTGACCGGCGAGCACGGCTTCCCCTGCCGCCGGGCGGGGCAGCGCGGCGGCGGTGCCGTCCGGGTCCCCGGCGCGGGGGCCGTCCCAGCCGCCGAGGCGGTCCAGTTCGGCGCGGAGGGTGCGCAGGTCCGGCAGGCCCAGGTGGACGTCCATCGCGTCGGCCAGCATCTGCAGGACGCGGGCGTCGGTGGGCGCCACCTGGCGGGTCATCTGGTCGGGCTTGAGGGCGGCCTCGAACGGACGGCCGCGGCCCTCCCAGTTGAGGAAGGTGCCGGCCTTCTCGGCGACCGCCGCCACCGGCAGCACCACGTCGGCGCGGTCGGTGACCTCGCTGGGCCGCAGCTCCAGGCTGACCACGAAGGCGGCCTCGTCGAGCGCGGCGCGGGCGCGGGCCGGGTCCGGGAGGTCCGCGACCTCCACCCCGCCGACCAGCAGCGCGCCGAGCAGTCCGCCCGCGGCGGCCGTCACGATCTCCCCGGTGTCCCGGCCCTGGCGGTGCGGGAGTTCGGCGAGTCCCCAGGCGGCGGCGACCTCGTCGCGGGCCCGGGGGTCGGTGGCCGGGCGGCCGCCCGGCAGCAGGGTGGGCAGGGCGCCCGCCTCGACGGCGCCGCGCTCCCCGGCGCGGCGCGGGATCCACACCAGCCGGGCGCCGGTGGCGGTCGCGGCCCGGACGGCGGCCGTCAGACCGCCCTTGACGCCCGCGAGGCGTTCGCCGACGAGGAGGACGGCGCCCTCGGTACGCAGCGCCTCGGCGGCTCCGGTGCCGCCCGCTTCCAGGCCGATGCCGGTGGCGAGGGCGTCCAGCCACTCGGCCTCGGTGCCGGGGGCGGCGGGCAGCAGGGTGCCGCCCGCCTTGGTGAGGCCCGGGGTGGCGTGGGTGGCGACGGCGAACACCTGCTGGCCGTGGGTCCGCCACGCCTTGCGCAGCCGCAGGAAGACCCCGGGGGCCTCCTCCTCGGACTCGAAGCCGACGAGCAGGACGGCGGGGGCCTTCTCCAGGGCGCGGTAGGTGAGTCCGGTGCCGTCGAGGTCCCGGCCGCGCCCGGCGACCCGGGCGGCCAGGAAGTCGGCCTCCTCGGCGCTGTGGACGCGGGCGCGGAAGTCGACGTCGTTGGTGTCGAGGGCGACCCGGGCGAACTTGGCGTACGCGTAGGCGTCCTCGACGGTGACCCGGCCGCCGGTGAGGACCCCGGTGCGGCCCCGGGCCGCGGCGAGGCCGCGGGCGGCGGCGTCCAGGGCCTCGGGCCAGCTGGCGGGGGCCAGTTCGCCGGTGGCGGGGTCACGGACCAGCGGGTGGGTGAGCCGGTCGGGCCGCTGCGCGTAGCGGAACCCGAAGCGGCCCTTGTCGCACATCCACTCCTCGTTGACCTCGGGGTCGTCGGCGGCGAGCCGCCGCATGACCTTGCCGCGCCGGTGGTCGGTGCGGGTGGCGCAGCCGCCGGAGCAGTGCTCGCAGACGCTCGGCGAGGACACCAGGTCGAAGGGGCGGGAGCGGAACCGGTAGGCGGCGGAGGTGAGCGCGCCGACCGGGCAGATCTGGATGGTGTTGCCGGAGAAGTAGGAGGAGAAGGGGTCGCCCTCGCCGGTGCCGACCTGCTGGAGCGCGCCGCGTTCCACCAGCTCGATCATCGGGTCGCCCGCGATCTGGTTGCTGAAGCGGGTGCAGCGGGCGCACAGCACGCAGCGTTCCCGGTCGAGGAGGACCTGGGTGGAGATGGGGACGGGCTTCTCGTAGGTGCGCTTGCGGCCCTCGAAGCGGCTGTCCGCGGAGCCGACCGAGACGGCCTGGTTCTGGAGCGGGCACTCGCCGCCCTTGTCGCAGACGGGGCAGTCCAGCGGGTGGTTGATGAGCAGCAGCTCCATCACCCCGCGCTGGGCCTTCTCGGCGACGGGCGAGGTGAGCTGGGTGCGGACGACCATCCCGTCGGTGCAGGTGATGGTGCAGGACGCCATCGGCTTGCGCTGGCCCTCGACCTCGACGATGCACTGGCGGCAGGCGCCCGCGGGGTCGAGGAGGGGGTGGTCGCAGAAGCGGGGGATCTCGATGCCGAGGAGTTCGGCGGCGCGGATGACGAGGGTGCCCTTGGGGACGCTGATCTCGACGCCGTCGATGGTCAGGCTGACGAGGTCCGCGGGCGGCGCGGCTTCGCCGCCCCCGGAGGGAGCGCTCGTGGTGACCGTCATGCGTTCACCTCCGTGGGGTCGGCGGGCCGGTCGGCCCAGACGGTGGAGCGGGCGGGGTCGAAGGGGCAGCCCCGGCCGGTGATGTGCTCCTCGTACTCGGCGCGGAAGTGCTGGAGCGACGAGAAGATCGGCGACGCGGCTCCGTCGCCGAGGGCGCAGAACGACTTGCCGTTGATGTTGTCGGCGATGTCGTTCAGCTTGTCGAGGTCGCTCATCACGCCGTGGCCCGCCTCGATGTCGCGCAGCAGCTGGACCAGCCAGTAGGTGCCCTCCCGGCAGGGGGTGCACTTGCCGCAGGACTCATGGGCGTAGAACTCGGTCCAGCGGGTCACGGCGCGCACCACGCAGGTGGTCTCGTCGAAGCACTGGAGGGCCTTGGTGCCGAGCATGGACCCGGCGGCGCCGACGCCCTCGTAGTCGAGGGGGACGTCCAGGTGCTCGTCGGTGAGGATCGGGGTGGAGGAGCCGCCGGGGGTCCAGAACTTGAGGCGGTGTCCGGGGCGCATCCCGCCGCTCATGTCGAGCAGTTGGCGCAGGGTGATCCCGAGGGGCGCCTCGTACTGGCCGGGTCCGGCGACGTGGCCGCTGAGCGAGTACAGGGTGAAGCCGGGGGACTTCTCGCTGCCGAGCGAGCGGAACCATTCCTTGCCCCGGTTGAGGATCGCGGGAACCGAGGCGATGGACTCGACGTTGTTCACCACAGTGGGGCAGGCGTAGAGGCCCGCCACGGCGGGGAAGGGGGGTCGCAGTCGCGGTTGGCCGCGGCGTCCTTCCAGCGAGTCCAGCAGCGCGGTCTCCTCGCCGCAGATGTACGCGCCGGCGCCGGCGTGGACGACGATGTCGAGGTCCAGGCCGCTGCCGAGGACGTCCTTGCCGAGGTAGCCCGCGTCGTACGCCTCGCGGACCGCTTCGTGCAGTCTGCGCAGCACGGGGACGACCTCGCCGCGCAGATAGATGAAGGCGTGCTGCGAGCGGATCGCGTAGCAGGCGATGACGATGCCCTCGATGAGGGAGTGGGGGTTGGCGAAGAGGAGCGGGATGTCCTTGCAGGTGCCCGGTTCGGACTCGTCGGCGTTGACGACGAGGTAGTGGGGCTTGCCGTCGCCCTGCGGGATGAACTGCCATTTCATCCCGGTGGGGAAGCCCGCGCCGCCGCGTCCGCGCAGACCGGAGTCCTTGACGTAGGCGATGACCTCGTCGGGGGTCATGGCGAGGGCCCGGCGCAGTCCCTCGTAGCCGTCGTGCCTGCGGTAGACGTCCAGCGACCAGGACTTCTCCTCGTCCCAGAAGGCCGACAGGACCGGTGACAGCAGTTTCTCCGGGTTGCTGTGGCTGATCTCCGGCGCCAAGGTCATCACTCCCCCTCCTCGGTGACCGGTCCCGCCGGGTGCGACGGGTCGGATGACGGTGCGTCCTGTGGTGCGTGGTGCGTGGTGGGCTGTCCGGGGCCGGGGGCGCCGGTGGTCCGGGAGGCGCGCGGGGCGACCACCCGGGCGGTGGGTTCGCCCTTGGCCAGCCGCAGTCCGATGAGGGAGGCGGGTCCGGCGCCACCGGTGGCGTCGACGGCTCCGGGGCGCTCGTCGGGGAATCCGGCGAGGATCCGGGAGGTCTCCTTGAAGGAGCAGAGCGGGGCGCCCCGGGTGGGTTCGACGGTGGCGCCCGCGCGCAGGTCGTCGACGAGGCGCAGGGCGGACTCGGGGGTCTGGTTGTCGAAGAACTCCCAGTTCACCATGACGACGGGGGCGAAGTCGCAGGCCGCGTTGCACTCGATGTGTTCGAGGGTGACCTTGCCGTCGTCGGTGGTCTCGCCGTTCTCCACGCCGAGGTGACGCTTCAGGGTGTCGAAGATGGCGTCGCCGCCCATGACGGCGCAGAGGGTGTTGGTGCAGACGCCGACCTGGTACTCGCCGCCGGGCTTGCGCCGGTACATGGAGTAGAAGGTGGCGACGGCGGTGACCTCGGCGGTGGTGAGGTCGAGGACCTCGGCGCAGAAGCGCACCCCGGTACGGGTGACGTGGCCGTCCTCGGCCTGGACGAGGTGGAGCAGCGGCAGCAGCGCGGAGCGGGAGTCGGGGTAGCGCCCGATCAGCTCGGCCGCGTCCGCCTCCAGCCGGGCGCGGACCTCGGCCGGGTAGTCGGGGGCGGGCAGCTGGGGCATCCCCAGGCTCACCTCTTGCGGTGTGGCGGTCACCGGTCGACGCCTCCCATCACGGGGTCGATGGACGCGACGGCGACGATGACGTCGGCGACCTGGCCGCCTTCGCACATGGCCGCCATGGCCTGGAGGTTGGTGAAGGACGGGTCGCGGAAGTGGACCCGGAAGGGGCGGGTGCCGCCGTCGGAGACGACGTGCGCGCCGAGTTCGCCCTTGGGGGACTCCACGGCGGCGTACACCTGTCCGGCGGGGACCCGGAAGCCCTCGGTCACCAGCTTGAAGTGGTGGATCAGGGCCTCCATGGAGGTGCCCATGATCTTCTTGATGTGGTCGAGGGAGTTGCCGAGTCCGTCCGGTCCCTGGGCGAGCTGCGCGGGCCAGGCGATCTTCTTGTCCGCGACCATCACCGGGCCGGGCTCCAGCCGGTCCACGCACTGCTCGACGATCCGCAGCGACTGGCGCATCTCCTCCAGCCGGATCAGGAACCGTCCGTAGGAGTCGCAGGTGTCGGTGGTCGGGACCTCGAAGTCGTAGGTCTCGTAGCCGCAGTACGGCTGGGACTTGCGCAGGTCGTGCGGGAGTCCGGCGGAGCGCAGCACGGGGCCGGTGGCGCCGAGGGCCATGCAGCCGGTGAGGTCGAGGTGGCCGACGTCCTGCATCCGGGCCTTGAAGATGGGGTTCCCGGTGGCGAGCTTGTCGTACTCGGGGAGGTTCTTCCGCATCTTCTTGATGAACTCGCGCAGGTGGTCGACCGTGCCGGGGGGCAGGTCCTGGGCGAGTCCGCCGGGCCGGACGTACGCGTGGTTCATCCGCAGGCCGGTGATCAGCTCGTAGATGTCGAGGATGAGTTCGCGGTCGCGGAAGCCGTAGATCATGATCGTGGTCGCGCCGAGTTCCATGCCGCCGGTGGCGATGCAGACCAGGTGCGAGGAGAGCCGGTTGAGCTCCATGAGGAGCACCCGGATGACGCTGGCCCGGTCGGGGATCTCGTCCTCGATGCCGAGCAGCTTCTCGACCGCGAGGCAGTACGCCGTCTCGTTGAAGAACGGCGTCAGGTAGTCCATGCGGGTCACGAAGGTGGTGCCCTGGGTCCAGGTCCGGTATTCGAGGTTCTTCTCGATGCCGGTGTGGAGGTAGCCGATGCCGCAGCGGGCCTCGGTGACGGTCTCGCCGTCGATCTCCAGGATCAGCCGGAGCACTCCGTGGGTGGAGGGGTGCTGGGGACCCATGTTGACGATGATGCGTTCGTCGTCGGCCTTGGCCGCGGACTGGACGACCTCGTCCCAGTCGCCGCCGGTGACCGTGTAGACGGCTCCTTCGGTCGTTTCCCTCGGGAACGCAGATGAAGTGGTCATCAGGAGTACGACCTCCGCTGGTCGGGAGCCGGGATCTGGGCGCCCTTGTACTCGACGGCGATGCCGCCCAGGGGGTAGTCCTTGCGCTGCGGGAAGCCCTGCCAGTCGTCCGGCATCATGATCCGGGTGAGCGCGGGGTGGCCGTCGAAGACGATGCCGAAGAAGTCGTACGTCTCGCGCTCGTGCCAGTCGTTGGTGGGGTAGACCCGGACCAGCGAGGGGATGTGCGGGTCGGCGTCGGGGGCGGAGACCTCCAGCCGGATCAGCCGGTTGTGGGTGATCGACCGCAGGTGGTAGACGGCGTGCAGCTCGCGGCCCCGCTCGCCCGGGTAGTGCACCCCGCTGACGCCGGTGCACAGTTCGAAGCGGAGCGCCGGGTCGTCGCGCAGGGTCTGGGCGACGCGCACCAGGTGCTCGCGGTCGACGTGGAAGGTCAGCTCGTCGCGGTCCACGACCGTCTTCTCGATCGCGGTCTCGGGGACGAGGCCCTGTTCCTCCAGGGCGCCCTCCAGTTCGTCGGCGACCTCGTCGAACCAGCCGCCGTAGGGGCGGGTGGCCGCGCCGGGCAGCCGCACCGAGCGGACCAGTCCGCCGAAGCCGGAGGTGTCGCCGCTGCCCCCCGCGCCGAACATGCCGCGCTGGACCCGGACCTCCTCCCCGTGGTCGCCGCGCTGGCCCGGCAGGTTCTGGGCGTTCAGCTCCTGTTCCGGGTTCACGCCGTTGCCCTCGGCCCCGCTCATCGCAGCAGCCCCTTCATCTCGATGGTGGGGAGCGCCTTGAGGGCCGCCTCCTCCGCCTCGCGGGCCGCCTCCTCGGCGTTGACGCCGAGCTTGGAGGTCTGGATCTTCTCGTGGAGCTTGAGGATCGCGTCCAGCAGCATCTCGGGCCGCGGCGGACAGCCGGGCAGATAGATGTCGACGGGGACGACGTGGTCGACGCCCTGGACGATCGCGTAGTTGTTGAACATGCCGCCCGAGGAGGCGCAGACCCCCATCGAGATGACCCACTTGGGGTTCGGCATCTGGTCGTAGACCTGCCGCAGCACGGGCGCCATCTTCTGGCTGACGCGTCCGGCCACGATCATCAGGTCGGCCTGGCGCGGTGAGCCGCGGAACACCTCCATGCCGAAGCGCGCCAGGTCGTAGCGGCCCGCGCCCGTCGTCATCATCTCGATCGCGCAGCACGCGAGGCCGAAGGTGGCGGGGAAGACGGACGCCTTGCGCACCCAGCCCGCGGCCTGTTCGACGGTGGTCAGCAGAAAACCGCTCGGCAGTTTCTCTTCGAGTCCCATTGGTGACCCCTAGACCCTTCTGTCCCTCGCGGTTTTCAGTCCCATTCCAGGCCGCCGCGCCGCCATACGTACGCGTACGCGACGAAGACGGTGAGCACGAAGAGCAGCATCTCCACGAGCCCGAAAAGCCCCAGGGCGTCGAAGCTGACGGCCCACGGGTAGAGGAAGACGATCTCGATATCGAAGATGATGAAGAGCATCGCCGTCAGGTAGTACTTGATCGGGAACCGTCCGCCCCCCGCGGGGGTCGGCGTCGGTTCGATACCGCATTCGTACGCTTCGAGCTTCGCCCGGTTGTACCGCTTTGGACCGATAAGCGTGGCCATGACCACGGAGAAGATCGCAAAGCCTGCCCCGAGGGCTCCCAGTACGAGGATGGGCGCGTAAGCGTTCACCGCTCCTCGCTCCTCTCAGTCGGCATTGACTGCTTCGGCGGTCCCCCCGCGGTCACGGGACCGGGGAGGCGCTGGACCCGCCACCCGCTCCCCACCCGCCCACCGGGACCCACGGAACTCTCGCGCTCCGTACGCCTCGTGAGCCTCCGCGAGCCCGGGGAACCCTCCGCGTCACCCCCGGAGCGCCCACCAAGATCGCTTTCATGTGAAGCAGGTCACAAGCCCAACTGCGGTGCATCCTATGCCTGTGGGTCTGTGATCTGCGACACGGGGTACTTGATCGGCTTTGTGATCTCCACCACCCGGCGAAGGATCATCAAGTCGGATGAGCGGTGATCTTCGTACGCGAAGCGGCGGCACGGTTACGAGACGTGACAAGTCGGCTCGTCGGCGCAGGTGAAACGGGGTTCGCACTATCAAGTGGAACGCCGTTCGGGCAAATTCGTGCTGGACGCAACGGCTTGATAATGGAGTCCCGTTCACAACGGCCCGCTTCGGGGCCCGCACTGTGAACGCGATGTGAACACCCGTCGGCCGCATGCGACTACGTGCCCCGATTCACGAACGGAACGCGGACCGAACGCCATGGAACGCCCCATACGGGACATCGGCGACGGAGGCCCCGGACGGAACCGGGTGACCCCGTCCGGCGTCCTCACCCCACGGCCCGCGCCCATGACCCGCGTCCCGGCGGGCGGTTCCGGCGGGCGCTCCGGCGGGCGGCCCTGACGGACGGACACGGCGGGCGGCCCGGCGGGCGGTCCCCGTGAGGCCTCCCGGCGGAAGCCCGCGACGGAAGCCCCCGGCGCGCACGGCACCGACACCCGGAGCACCGGACCACTGGACCACTGGACGCTGGACGCTGGACGCTGGACCGACGGGATCCGGCCATGGCGGGCGCGCGCACGGACGCCGTCCACCGGGCGGCCACCTCCGTGACCTCCGTCACACCTCATCACCCGTGAGGCTTAGCGGGCTTGGCCATCTTTCACATCGGGTGGTAGGCGCCGGGCAATTCGGACGTAAACAAGAAACCGCGTGATCAGGGCATGATCGCCAGCGCCCGTATTGTCCGTTACGGCGTCAATAAAGGCCGACACTCCCGGGGTTCGCACGGGTGGGGCGGCAACTGTGGCGCAGACCACGTTTCTTGAAGGTAACGGTGCCCCCCTGATAGCGGTTGTCCCATGGCCAACACCGCTCACATACCCAGCCACCGGAAGCCCCGCAGCAGCAGCACCACGAAGCTGCGCGCCGGAGTGGCCGGTGGCGTCCTCAGCACCCTCGCGGTGGCCGGTACCGCCGGGTCGGCCGCGGCGGCGCCCGCCGCCGAGCCCGTGGCCGAGACCGTCGGACTCCCCATCCTCTCCTCCGACCTGTCCGTACAGGTCGTGCGCTCCGCGAGCGCCACCCAGCTCACCGCCGCGTCCTACGAGTTCCAGGCGCAGCAGGAGCAGGTGCGCGACCAGCGGGACGCCGCCGTCGAGCAGGCCGCCAAGCAGGCGAAGCAGGACCGTGCGGAGGCCGTCCGCAAGGCCGCCGCCAAGAAGGCCGAGGAGCGGGCCGCCGCCGCCGAGCGCGAGGCCGCCGCCGAGCGGGCCTCCCGCACCGCCGAGCGCACCACGCTCAAGACCGCCTCCGCCGCCGCGGACTCCGACGGCTCCGGGACCTCCACGGGTTCCGGCTCCGGGGCGTCCACGGGGTCGACCGGTTCCTCCTCCGGCTCCACGGAGTCCGGCGGCGGCCAGACCGCCGCCCCGGCCCCCTCCAGCGGCAGCCTCTCCGCCGTCATCTCGTTCCTGCGCGCCCAGGTGGGCGACGCGTACGTGATGGGCGGCACGGGACCCAACTCCTGGGACTGCTCGGGTCTGGTGCAGGCCGCCTTCAAGCAGGCGAACATCAGCCTGCCGCGCACCTCGCAGCAGCAGTCGACGGCCGGCACCCAGGTCAGCCTCTCCAACCTCCAGGTCGGCGACATCCTCTACTGGGGCGCCGCCGGTTCCGCCTGGCACACCGGTGTCTACATCGGCAACGGCCAGTACCTGGACGCGGCGAACCCCGCGAAGGGCGTCGTCATCCAGGACCTGTCGGGCTACCCGGCGGACGGCGCGGTCCGCGTCCTCTGAGCACCACCGCTCGCGACCTCCGCGCACGCGTACGCGAAAGGGGGCCCCACCCGGGAAGGGTGGGGCCCCTTTCGTGTGGGCGGGGCCGGGGCGGGGAGGGCTCCGCGAGGTAGTGGCCGCCGCGTGCGCGCGGGAGGGGGCCGTCGGCCTCGTGGGTGGCGGCCCCTCCCGGGTGCGGGGTCAGGCGCGGGGGGCCACCTTGCTGAGGCCGTTGATGATGCGGTCCATCGCGTCGCCGCCCGTGGGGTCGGTCAGGTTGGCCAGCATCTTGAGGGTGAAGCGCATCAGCACCGGGTGGGTGAGGCCGCGCTGGGACGCCAGCTTCATGATCTTCGGGTTGCCGATGAGCTTCACGAAGGCGCGGCCCAGGTTGTAGTAGCCGCCGTACGTGTCCTTGAGGACCCTCGGGTACCGCTGGAGGGCGAGTTCACGCTGAGCGTCCGTCGTCCGGGAGTGGGCCTGGACGATGACGTCGGCCGCGATCTGCCCGGACTCCATCGCGTACGCGATGCCCTCGCCGTTGAACGGGTTCACCAGTCCGCCCGCGTCCCCGACGAGCAGCAGCCCCCGGGTGTAGTGCGGCTGGCGGTTGAAGGCCATCGGCAGCGCGGCGCCCCGGATCGGGCCCGTCATGTTCTCCTCGGTGTAGCCCCACTCCTCGGGCATCGAGGCGCACCACGCCTTCAGCACCTCGCGCCAGTCCAGCTCCTTGAAGGAGGCGGAGGTGTTGAGGACGCCCAGGCCCACGTTGGAGGTGCCGTCGCCCATCCCGAACACCCAGCCGTAGCCGGGCAGCAGCCGGTCCACCGGGCCGCGCCGGTCCCACAGCTCCAGCCAGGACTCCAGGTAGTCGTCGTCGTGGCGGGGCGAGGTGAAGTACGTGCGGACGGCGACGCCCATCGGACGGTCGTCGCGGCGGTGCAGGCCCATCGCCAGGGACAGCCGGGTGGAGTTGCCGTCGGCGGCGACCACGATCGGGGCGTGGAAGGTGACGGGCCGCTTCTCGTCCCCGAGCTTCGCCTCGACGCCCGTGATCCGTCCGGTCCTCGGGTCCGTGAGCGGCGCGCCGACGTTGCAGCGCTCGTACAGCCGGGCGCCCGCCTTCTGCGCCTGGTTGGCGAGCTGCTCGTCGAAGTCGTCGCGCTTGCGGACCAGTCCGTAGTCCGGGAAGGAGGCGAGTTCCGGCCAGTCCAGCTCCAGCCGGATGCCGCCGCTGATGATCCGCAGCCCCTTGTTGCGGAGCCAGCCCGCCTCCTCGGAGACGTCGATGCCCATCGCGACCAGCTGCTTGGTGGCGCGCGGGGTGAGGCCGTCGCCGCAGACCTTCTCCCTGGGAAACGCGGTCTTCTCCAGCAGCAGGACGTCCAGACCCGCCTTGGCCAGGTAGTACGCGGTCGTCGACCCGGCCGGTCCGGCCCCGACGACGATCACATCTGCGCGGTGTTCGGAGAGCGGCTCGGTCACGTCGGGTTCTCCCCAGGGAGTCGGAATTCTGCGTGCCGACGGGCACGGGACACGTGCAGTCTATGAGGCGGAACCGACCAGCCAGCCGAAGGGCCGTCCTGTGAGCCACCCCGCACGCCCCGCCGTTCCGCACTCCGCCCCGCGCGCCGCGACGTCCGCCGCGCCCTCGGCGGGCGCCGTCCACGCGCCGCCGCCCGCCGTGGGGTTGCGGGTGCCGACGCACGAGGACGCCCATCACTGGCACCGGGTGTTCGACGACGCCGAGGTGATGGAGTTCCTGGGCGGGGCGGCCGAGCGGTCCGCGTACGAGGAGATCACCGCCCGTCAGCGGCGCCACCACGCGGAACTCGGCTACTGCCTCTGGACGGTGACGGCCGCCGACCGGTTGGCGCCCCCCGGCGCCGACCACGACGGCCCCCGCGGGACCCGGGGAACCGACGGGACGGTGCTCGGGTTCGTCGGCGCGCAGCCCTGGCCGCGCGCCTGGGGGCCGGTCGGGGAGATCGAGATCGGCTGGCGGCTGGGCCGCGCGTACTGGGGCCGGGGGTACGCCACGGCGGCGGCGCTGATCGGGCTGGACGCGGTCCGCGCGGCCGGGGTGCGCCGGGTGGTCGCGGTGGTGGACCCGCTCAACGCCCGTTCCGTGGCGGTGACCGAACGGCTGGGGATGACCCGGGCCGAGGACGCCGAGAAGCCGGACGGGCAGCGGGTGCGCGTCTATCGGATGGAGCTGTGACGGTCCGTCCTCCCCGGTGACCCGTGGCCGGTGGCCGGTCGTCTTCGGCCGGTGGCGGTGGTCGTCGGACGGTGACGGTGGCCGGTGACGGTGGCCGGTCGCTGTCGGTGGTCAGGGAGGGCGTACGAGTGGTGAGGGGGGCGCGTCCTCGTTGACGCGCCCCCCTCGGGTGACGTCACGCTCCGCGTGCACGCGGTCGCCGAGGTTCCGGTGGCCGCGACGGCGGAGCTACCCTGGCGGTACCGCTGGGGGTGAGTTCGTGCGGAGGACGCCCAGGACACACGAGGTGAGGGTGCCCCGGTTCGTCGGTCTGATGGCCGTGGACGCGAGGGCCGCCGCCGACGCGTACGGCGTCCTCCTCGCCACCCCCGACCGGCCCGACTTCCCCGCCGTCGTCGTCGACCACGTCGTCCGTCAGTACCCCGCGCCCGGGACCGAAGTGCCCCGGGGCTCCGCCGTCACCGTCTGGTTCGACTTCGGCCCCGGTGAGGGCGAGGGCGGCGCGGGGGTGCGGGAGCCCCGCCGTCCCGTGCCCTCACCGCACGGCGAGGGCCTCGAACGCGCTCCCTGCGGGGCCTGAGAGCGCCCGTCCGGTCGGCCGGTCGGCCGTCTGGGCCCGGTCGGCTGCCCCGACCGTTTGCCCCGGTCGGCTGCCCGTCTGTCCCGGTCGGCTGCCTGTCCGGTCGGGCGACTGTCCCGCTGTCCGGTCGGCGGCTGTCCGGTCCTGGGCGGCCGTCTTCCCTCGTCCGGCCCTTCGCCCGCTCATCCGCTCGCCCGCCCTCCGTGCCTCGGGGCGCCCGGGGTGCCCCGCGCGCCTGCCCCCGGGGCCCGGACGCCTCATGCGGGCGTCCCGGTGGCCCCGGACAGCTCAGGCGCCCCGGGCGGCTCAGGCGCCCCGTGCGGCTACGAGCGGGACGGGGGCGGCGCGTCCGGCGAGTTGCCGGACTCCGAAGAAGCCTCCGTGCCCGGCGGCGGAACGGCGGCCGGAGCGGACGGGCCGGCCGTCCCCCCGGCGGACGGAGGCGGCGTCGGCGCGGCGGACGGAGGCGGCGTCGGTGTCGGTGTCGGCGCGGCGATCAGCCGGACCAGCAGCGCTCCCACGACCAGTCCCCCGGCGACCCACGGCAGCGCGAAGAACAGGGCGTCCGAGACCTCGGTCCCGAAGTGGCTGGACTGGCCGCCGCCTCCGTACAGGCCCATGCCGCCGGACCACTCGAGGCCCAGCCCGCCGAACGCGACGAGCGTCACGAACAGTCCGAGGAACAGGGCGCCCGCCAGGACCCGGTCCGGGGCCCTGGTGTGCCGCCGGGCCGCGAGGACGCCGAGGAACAGCGCGCACAGCGCGCCCGCCGCGAGCGAGCCCGCGACGGCCCAGCCGCCGACCGCGTCACCGAGTTCGGTGAGCCCGAAGCCGTCCCGCTCGTACCGGACGCCCGAGCCCGTCTCGGTCCGCGCGGACGCGCCCCAGGCGAAGGCGGCCCCGCTGACCGCGAAGTTCAGCAGCATGAGCAGCGCGACGAGGTGGCCCGAGAGCTCGTCCCCGAAGAAGGGGCTCTCGTCGAAGTCGTCCGCCTGGAGGTACACCACCGCGAGGACGGCCGCGGCCAGGGCGAGGGTGAAGGCGAGCGCCCGCAGCGCCGTGCCGAACGCCGTCGCCAGCCGGGCCAGCGCGGGCCGGGCGGCGAGCCAGGAGGCGTGTTCGTCGCGGCTGAGGACGGCCGCCGACACCACCGCCGTCAGCAGCAGCGTGCCGGGCACCGCCAGCAGCGAGCCGGACGCCTCGACGTCGTGGAGGGCGGGCCGGGCGAACAGGGCGAGGACCAGCGTCCCGGCCGTGACCAGGGCGGTGACCCGGGCGGCGGCCTCCAGCCCGGCGGTGTCGCCCCGGGCCCAGGGGGACGCACCCGGGACGCCCGACCAGGGACCGTCCGGGGCGGGTTCCCGGGGCGCGCGCAGCAGCCGTCCGCGCAGCGCGCGCAGTCCGGCGTAGAGGGCGAGCAGCCACAGCAGCAGCACGGAGAGCGGGGTCAGGGAGAAGGAGCCCTTGCCCGGGCTCACCTCGCCGAACATCCCGCCCCCGGTGGCGTGGCTTTCGTCCGCCGGGACGTACTCCCCTTCGTAGTCGATCCCCCCGTCCAGGAGGGAGTCCGGCCGGACCCGGTGGTCGACCGAGTCGTTCCGCTCGATCGTGACGTCCCCGCCGACCGACTGGAGGACGACCGCGAGGGCGATGCCGAAGCGGTCCCCGAAGCCCACGGTGTCGTCGTCCGTCGCGCTCTGGCCGTAGGTGGGCGCGGCGAGCGCGAACGCGGCGACCAGCAGCAGCACCAGCGGCAGCAGCGCGGTCTGGACGGCTCCGCCCCAGTCGCCCCGGGTGGTGCGGCGCAGGAACGCCGAGGGGGCGCCGGAGGGCGGCGGGGGCGGCAGGACGTGACCGGGCGGGAAGGCGGCGCCCCCGGCGACGGACGGCGGGGCGGCGGCGGGGTGCGGAGGCGGCGCGCTGGACGCGACCAGTTCGGGGGCGCCGAGGGCCTGTCCGGCGGGCGGGGCGGGCGGGACCGGCGGCGAGGGCGGGCCGGGAGGATTCGGTGGCGTGGGTGGAGCGGGCGGGGTGGGTATCCCGGACGGGGCGGCGGGCGTCCCGGCGGGCCCGGGGGACGCGGGAGGCGTCACGGGCGCGGGCGGCCCGGTGGGCGGAGTCGGCGGAGCCGCCGGGGACTTGAGCAGGGCGTCGGACGGCCCCCTCGGGACGGACGGCGGGGAAGCGGGCGCCGGGGGCGCGGGCGGCGCGTCGGGCGCCGCCGGGGCGTCAGGGGCGCCCGGGGCGTCAGGCGTGCCCGGGGCGTCAGGGCTGGCCGAAGAGCCGGGCGCGCCCGGGGCGGTGGCCGTCGGCGGGGCGTCGGGCAGGGGTGGCCGTTCCCGCCCGCAGCGCATGCAGAAGCGCCCCTCTTCGCTCGCGGGTGTTCCGCAGTACGGGCAGTAGGACGCCATGGGGCACGCTCCGTCGTCCGGGGCCGGGCTGTGAGCACCACGCTACGGGGGCGATCACGTAGTCAACGGACACATCTTCGATGCCATTGGTTCCCGTCATCCAGTCTTCGGGGCGGAGAAGTCCCCGGCCCGCTCCGGTGCGACGGGGCGGGCCGGGCGTCCGTCGGGGCGTCAGACGGCCTTGAAGCCCCGGTGCAGGGTGACGATCCCGCCCGACAGGTTGCGCCAGGCGACCTTCGACCAGCCCGCGTCCTGGAGCATCGCGGCCAGCTCCGGCTGGTCCGGCCAGTCGCGGATGGACTCGGCGAGGTAGACGTACGCCTCGGGGTTCGAGGACACCGCGCGGGCCACCGGCGGCAGCGCCCGCATCAGGTACTCGGTGTAGACGGTCCGGAACGGGGCCCAGGTGGGGTGGGAGAACTCGCAGATCACCACGCGTCCGCCGGGCCGGGTGACCCGCAGCATCTCGCGCAGGGCCCGCTCGGTGCCGTGGACGTTGCGCAGCCCGAAGGAGATCGTCACCGCGTCGAAGGTGTCGTCCTTGAAGGGCAGTCGGGTGGCGTCGCCCCCGGTGAGCGGCAGCCAGGGGTGGCGCCGCTTGCCGACCCGGAGCATGCCGAGCGAGAAGTCGCAGGGCACGACGTACGCGCCCGCGCGGACGAACGGGAGCGAGGAGGTGGCGGTTCCGGCGGCCAGGTCGAGGACCCGCTGCGCGGGCCGGGCGTCGACCGCCTTGGCGACCTCCCGCCGCCAGATGCGGTCCTGCCCGAGGGACAGGACGTCGTTGGTCAGGTCGTAGCGGTCCGCGACGTCGTCGAACATCGAGGCGACCTCGTGCGGCTGTTTGTCCAGGGATGCGCGCGTCACGGGCCCATTGTGGCAGGGGCTCCGTACCCGGCCCGCTCCGGGCGGCCCCTCGACACGCCCCGCCGGACGCCCGGGCTCCGCCCCCCGGGTCGGGTGGGTGGTCCGGCTACCGCCTGCGGTGGACGATCCGGCCCGCGCACACCGTGAGCAGGCACTCCCCGGTGTCCGGGCCGTCCGGACCGCCGGTGAACGCGGTGAGGTCCGCGCGCGCCGACTCGCCGAGCGGGGGCGTCGGTTCACCGGCGGCGCGCACCGTCACCCCGGCGCGCTCGGCGGCGGCCCGCAGCGCGGGGTCGGTGACCTGGGGGGCCGTCACGGCGGTGCCGCCCGCCGTGAGGACCGCGTGCACCCGTTCCCGGGGCGAGGGGGCGGACGGCAGCGGCCCTCGGTGCGTCCGGCCCGGGCCGAGCGTCCCGGGCCAGGAGCGGATCCTGGCCTCGGGGAACCGTTCCCGCAGGACGTCCAGCGGGCCGACGGCGGCGATCCGGTCGCCGCGCACCGCGACCGCGCCACCGGGCAGCGCGGGGCCGCCGTCCCAGGAGAGGACCAGGTCCCGGCCGGTGTGGAGGGTCAGCACGCGGCGCCTCAGTCGGTGGGGAGGAGCTTCAGCTCCGGGTGGGCGGTGCCCCCCGCGATGGCGGTGGACGAGATGTGGGACTGCACCCGCTCGTCGACCGGGTCGTGCGCCGGGTCGTCGTGCACCACGAGGTGCTCGTAGGTGGTGGCGCGCTGCGCGGGGACCCGTCCGGCCTTGCGGATCAGGTCGATGATCTCCAGCCGGTTGGAGCGGTGCTTCGCCCCGGCCGAGGAGACCACGTTCTCCTCCAGCATGATCGAGCCGAGGTCGTCGGCCCCGTAGTGCAGGGAGAGCTGGCCGACCTCCTTGCCGGTGGTCAGCCAGGAGCCCTGGATGTGGGCGACGTTGTCGAAGAACAGCCGGGCGACCGCGATGATCCGCAGGTACTCGAAGATCGTGGCCTGGGTGCGGCCCTTGAGGTGGTTGTTCTCCGGCTGGTACGTGTACGGGATGAAGGCCCGGAAGCCGCCCGTCCGGTCCTGCACGTCCCGGATCATCCGCAGGTGCTCGATCCGCTCGGCGTTGGTCTCGCCGGTGCCCATCAGCATGGTGGAGGTGGACTCCACGCCCAGCCCGTGCGCGATCTCCATGATCTCCAGCCAGCGCTCGCCGCTCTCCTTGAGCGGGGCGATCGCCTTGCGCGGCCGGGCGGGCAGCAGCTCCGCCCCGGCCCCGGCGAAGGAGTCGAGCCCGGCCGCGTGGATGCGGGTGACCGCCTCCTCGACGGAGACCCCGGAGATCCGCGCCATGTGCTCGACCTCGGAGGCGCCGAGGGAGTGGATGACGAGCTGCGGGAACTCCTTCTTGATCGCGGCGAAGTGCCGCTCGTAGTACTCGACCCCGTAGTCGGGGTGGTGACCGCCCTGGAACATGATCTGCGTGCCGCCCAGTTCGACCGTCTCCGCGCAGCGGCGCAGGATGTCGTCGAGGTCGCGGGTCCAGCCCTTGTCCTTGTCCTTGGGGGCCGCGTAGAAGGCGCAGAACCGGCACGCGGTGACGCAGACGTTGGTGTAGTTGATGTTCCGCTCGATGATGTACGTCGCGATGTGCTCGGTGCCCGCGTAGCGCAGCCGCCGGGCCGCGTCGGCGGCGGCGCCCAGGGCGTGCAGCGGCGCGTCCCGGTACAGGTCGAGGGCTTCCCCGGGGGTGATCCGGCCACCGGCGGCGGCGCGGTCGAGGATGGGCTGGAGGCCGGCCTTCTCGGTCACCGGGTCGTCCCTTTCGCAGGTGGTGGGCGGTCCGCCCCAGCCTACGCCCCGGCCCCGCGCCGCACCGTCAGGCCCCGTACCCGCCCAGCAGGACCCCGAGCAGCGCCCCGGTCAGCAGGAACGGTCCGAAGGGGATCGCGGTCCGCCGGGTCGCCCGGCGCCGCAGCACCAGCGCGGCCCCGTACAGCGCGGCCAGGAGGAACCCGGCGAACGTCCCGAGGAACACCGCGCCCCAGCCGTACCAGCCGAGCGCGGCGCCCAACGCCAGGGACAGCTTGACGTCCCCGAAGCCCATGCCGTCCGGGTTCACCAGGAAGAGGACGAGATAGCCCGCGCCCAGCGCCAGGGAGCCGAGCAGCGCGCCCGGCCAGTCGCCCGCGCGGCCGGGCAGCAGGGCGGCGGCCCCGAGCAGCGCGGGCACGGCGGCGGCGAGCGGCAGGGTCAGCGCGTCGGGCAGCCGCTTCACCGCGAGGTCGACCAGCGCCAGCAGCACCCCGAACGGGGCGAGCAGCAGCCAGACGACGGCCTCCGGGCGCGGTCCGGTGGCCGCCGCGAGCAGCGCGCAGACGGCCGCCGTCAGCAGGGCGGCCGTCGGGGTGCCGGGTCCGAACCGGCCGTCGGCGCAGCGCGCGGGTCCGGTCCGGCCGGGCTGGGCCGGACCCGGCCGACTGTCCCGGCCCCCGGCCCACCGCGCCCGATCCGACCGGTCCACCTGGTCTACCCAGTCCGACCGACCTGCCCGGTCCGCCCGACCTGCCCGGTCCGCCCGGTCCGCCCGACCCGCCCGGTCTGCTTGGTCCGCTTGGTCCGCCCGACTCGATCGGTCCGGACGGACTGACCGGACCGACCGGACCTCCCGGACCGCCCGGCCTCCGGCGCACCGCGCCGGGCCGAGCCAGCCGCGCGCCCCGGCGGCGAGCGGGCGGCCGTGCGGGCAGTCGGCCCGCCAGGGGTCGCCGGGCTCCACCGCCAGCCGGTACGCGGCCCGGGGCACCAGCGTCCCGGCGGCGGCGCCCCACAGCGCCGCGCCCACCGTCACGGCCACCGCGCCCGCGTCCGTGCCCATGCCGCCCATGTCCCGTTCCCCCGTTCCCCGGTCCATCGCGCCGGTCGGGCGCGCCGTTCCGCGCCCCGAGGGGCGACGGCCGAGCGGCACCCCGCCGCTCGACGCCCCGCCGCCCGGTGTCCTGCCGTTCCGTACGCCGGGTCCACCGGTCCGCCTGGCGGCGGGGAGGGACGCGGGTCGCGTCGGACCGTGCGGCCCCCAGCCTGCCATCCGCCGGGGGACCGGCCACCCGGCCGGACGGGGACGGTGGCCTGAACTCCCCGCCTCCTGGCCGAAGTCCAGTGGTAGCGCCCCGGGCCGGACCCGGAACCGTGTACGGACCACCGCCGTCATCGTCCACGAGCCCGACCGGACGGGGACGGGCGGCACCGGAGGGGAGACGGCGGGTGGGCGCGACACCAACGGGACCAGCGGGACCAGCAGGACCGGCGGGACCAGTGCGACTGGCAGGACCAGCGGGACCGGGCCCCGGCCGGGGGCGGCCGGTGGGGCCCACCGCGCGGACCGGGCTCACGGCCCTCGCCCTCGCGCTGTCCCTGGCCGCGACGGGGTGCGGGGGAGGCTCCGGTGAACGGGCCGCGCACCCGTCCGGCACGCCGGGCGCCTCCCGCGCGGCGACCGCGCCCACCGCGAGCGCCCCCGTGAACACGGTCCGCCCCGACATCGTCCTGCCCGGTGATCTGACGGAGCGGTACGAGGGCTGGGTCACCGGCGACTCCGCGAAGGACCTGGTGCTGGGGGACGCGGGCCAGGCCCAGGGCGCGGTGCTGGACGCGCTGGTCCGGGGGCGGGCGACGACCGGGGCGGTGGAGTTCTTCTTCGCCGGGGACGCCCTCTCGGCGGTGCGCGCGTACGTGCGCGACGGCGCGGCGACGGGCACCCGGCCCACCGGGTCCGTCCGGTACCACGACCCGGAACTGACGATGCCCGTCCCGGACCCGGACGCCCCCCGGAAGGGGTTCGCCTCGCTGTCCTTCTGCGCCGACGAGTCCGGGCTGCTCCCCCGGGACCGCGCGTCGGGCGGGACGGGCGCGCCTCCGCGCGGCCCGGAGGCGCACGTCCGGTACGACCTCCGGCTGCGCCTCAGCGACCGGGGCGTATGGCGGACGCACTCCCTCGCCACCGAACGCGGGGAGAAGACCTGCGCGCCCTGAGCGCCCCCCTCACAGCCGCGCGCGCCCCTTTTCGGGGGGCACTCGCCAAAGACCGGACGAACCCCCAACAGGCCGCGCGGTAAAACGGGTTGACGCCCGCAGCTCGTTGATCCCGCAAATGTCGCGCATTTGACGGAGGCATCGGCGCGGGAGAACGGACCGGTCGAACGGGACCGGTCGTTCTCCGCTCCGGGCTCGATGGAGACGGGTGACCGGACGGCGAAATCGCGGTGACGTCCCGTCGAATTCCCAGGCGCTTTGGGATGGCTAAAGCGATTCACGCGGAATCGGCACGCCTTCCCCGGGAAAGCCGGTACCGTCCGGTTCCGCCGGGTCCCGTTTCGGGGACCCCGTTCGGGAGCCCGTCTCAGGAGTCCAGGAGCCGTACCCGGACGTCCGCCGGGAAGCCGGTGGTGGGGCCCACCCGGCGGGCGAACTCGGCGACCGCCGCCAGCTGCGGGGCGGCGAACCGGAAGTCCAGGGTGCGGAAGTACCGTTCCAGCACCTCCGCGTCGAACGCCTCCCAGCGGGCGGCCTGTTCCGCGACCTTGGCGACCTCGTCCAGCGACAGGTCACGGGAGGCGAGGAACGCCTTGTGCACCTGGCGCACGGTCTCCGGCTCCCGCTCCAGGTACTCCCGGCGGGCCGCCCAGAGGGCGAACACGAAGGGCAGCCCCGTCCACTCCTTCCACAGCGTCCCCAGGTCGTGGACCTGGAGCCCGAGCCGGGGCGCGTAGTGGAGGTGGGCCCGCAGCGCCGCGTCCCCGATCAGCACCGCCGCGTCCGCCTCCTGCATCATCACGCCGAGGTCCGGCGGGCAGGTGTAGTAGTCGGGCCGCACCCCGAAGCGCTCGGCCAGCAGCAGCTGGGCGAGGCGCACCGAGGTCCGCGAGGTGGAGCCGAGGGCGACCCGGGCCCCGTCCAGCCGGTCCAGGGGCAGCTGGGAGACGATCACGCAGGACATCACCGGCCCGTCGCAGCCCACCGCGATGTCGGGGAGCGCGACCAGGTCGTCGGCGTTCCTGAGGAACTCGACCAGGGTGATCGGGCCGACGTCCAGCCGCCCCTCCACCAGGTGCTCGCTGAGCTTCTCCGGGGTGTCCTTCCTCAGCTCCAGGTCGAGGAGGGTCCCGGTGCGCGCCAGCCCCCAGTAGAGGGGGACGCAGTTCAGGAACTGGATGTGCCCGACCCTGGGCCGGACGCGGCCGGCGCCGGGCCGCGCCGCGGAGTCCGGCGCGAGGTCCGGGGCGGGCGGGGGCGCGACGGGAGAATTGTCCACATCGCGAGGCTAGCCCCCGGGGGCGTGCGACGGGCGCAGGGGGGCGCCCGGTACGGTGTGCCGCACCACACCGGGTGCCCTCCGGGAGCACCCGCGACCCCGCACCGGTCCGCGTCACCCACCGGGAAGCGCCCTCGCGCCGCCCCGGCACCACCCCCGCGACCGCGCCCCCGACCGCTTCCGCCCACTCCGGGACCGCACCCCGGACCGGGTCACGGACCGCTCCGCCCAGGGCTCCCCGCCGCCGAGGCGCCGTCAAGGCGGACACCCCGGCTCAAACATCCGGGTGACGTGATCTTGGCCTCTATCGCTTTCCACGAACACCGTGCTAAGCTCAACGCAAGTTGCAGTTTGGTTTCCCTTGCAGTACAGAGCCTGCGGAGCATGTGACCCGCAGGCTTTCGTCGTTTTCAGACTTTTGCAGTTGTTACAACAGCAGGTTCTGGAGCAGGGCAACCCTTTGGCCCAAGGAGGGCTTATGGCTACCGGAACCGTGAAGTGGTTCAACGCCGAAAAGGGCTTTGGTTTCATCGCCCAGGAAGGCGGGGGCCCCGATGTCTTCGTCCACTACTCCGCGATCAACTCGTCCGGCTTCCGCTCCCTCGAGGAGAACCAGGCCGTGAGCTTCGACGTCACGCAGGGCCCGAAGGGTCCGCAGGCGGAGAACGTCACCCCGCTGTAGTGGGGTTTCCCGGGCGCAGCCCGGGGACGATCCGGAACGGATAGCAGTACCCAAGGAGCCCCGCTCCCCCGCGTCGCAAGACGCGACGGGAGGCGGGGCTCCTGCCTGTCCGGGGCCGGGTCCGGGGGTCCCGGGGGTCCCGGGGGTCCTCAGACGGCCGGAGGGTGGCCGGAAGGCGCCCGGCCGGACCTCGGACGCCCGGACGGGCCTCAGGTCCCCGGCGGGCCGACCGGGTCCCCGGGATCGGCGGGGCAGGAGCGGTCCCCCACCGGCAGGTCCCCCTCCAGGAAGAACGCGTTCACCACCCGTCGTACGCAGGTCGACGAGACGTAGCCGCCGTGCCCCTCCCCCCGGTTGTCCAGGACCACGGCGGGGTCGCCCAGCCGACGGGCGGTCTCCACCGTCCAGCGGTAGGGCGTCGCCGGATCGCCCCGGGTGCCGACCAGCAGGAGGCGCGGGGTGGGCACGTCGTGGATCGAGCGGATGAAGTCGCTGCCCGGCGGATGGCCCGCGCACTGGAGCACCTGCCCCAGCTGCGCCGGGCCGAAGACGGGGGACGCGGCGGTGTAGTCGGCCAGCAGCCGCGCGTACGCGTCCCCGGTGAGGTCCTCGGCGGTCAGCCGGTCCGGGTCGTCGGCGCAGTTCACGGCCGTCAGCGCGGCCTCGGCGTTGTCCGCCGGAACCGGCGGCGGGGGCTCGGGCGCCGCCCGGGGGCCGCTGTCCCGTCCGCCGTCCGCCGCGACCGGGACGGGCATCGCGGTCGCCAGCAGCGGGATCGGGTCGTCGTCCCGGATCAGCGTGTTCAGGGCCTGGGCCAGGGAGGGCCAGGTGGACCGGCTGTAGAGGGCCGCCGAGAGGGCCGCGACCAGGGTGTCCGCGGTGAACAGTGACCCGTCGTAGAGGGTGATCGGCTCGGCCTCGATCCGGTCGACCAGCAGGGCCGCGCTCCGCTTGGCCTCCCGGGCGTCGTCGCCGAGCGCGCAGTCCGGGCGGGTCGCGCACCAGGTGGCGAAGTCGTCCAGGGCCGTCTGTCGGCCCTCCGCGATCACCAGGCCCTGTTCGACGAGCGGCTCGGTGAGGGTGTCCACCCCGTCCAGGACCATCCGGCCGACCCGGTGCGGGAACTCGGCCGCGTAGGCCGCGCCGAGCCGGGTCCCGTAGGAGAAGCCCAGGTAGGACAGCTTCTCGTCGCCGAGTGCCTGCCGGATGACATCGAGGTCGCGGGCGACGTTCACGGTCCCCGTGTACGGCAGGACGGGCCCCGAGGCGTCGCGGCACAGCGCGTAGTGGGCGTCGGCCTCGCGGATCACCGCGTCCGGGTCCTCGCCGCCGGTGAACACCGGGGGCGGGCTGTCGGCACAGCTCACCGGGGAGCTGCGGCCCACCCCGCGCGGGTCGAAGGTGACCACGTCGTAGGCGTTGGTGAACTCGTTGAAGGTCCGGCCGAACGCGGCGAGCGTGCTGATCCCCGGGTCACCGGGACCGCCGAAGTTCAGCAGCAGCGAACCCCGGGGCTCCTCGGCGGTGGAGGCGATCCTGGCCAGCGCGATCTCCAGGGTGCCCTTGCCGGGATCGGCGTAGTCCACGGGGACGGTGACCTCGGCGCAGGTCATGTCCTCCGGGTTGAACGGCAGGTCCGCGCAGGGGTGCCAGACGGGACGCTGGTCGCGGAACCGCGACGGCTCCGCGAGGTCGGCGGAGACCGCCGCCGCCGTGGTCCCCGTCGCCGTGGTGCTCGCGTTCGCGCTCGCCGGGACGGCCAGCGCGAGCAGCGCCATGGTGAGGGCCGCGGTCTTGGCCCGCGACGCGCCGGACACGCCCATCGCGCCCTCCAGGGGAAGGAGCACTCCCCTCACCATAGGAGCGCGCCCCCGCTCCCGCCCGGTGACCAGGCCCGGGATCCGCGTCTCGGGGCCCCGGCCCCGGAAACGCCCGCGGGGGCCCGCCGGTGAGCTGCGGGCCCCCGCGGGGACTGGACGGCCCGGAGGCCGGAGGGTGGATCAGGCGACGGCGGGTGCCGGACCGCCGTCACGCGGGGTGTCGCTCACGCCGACCGGCTCCCGGTCCACCGGGGACGCGGAGGCGTTGTCGTACGCGTCGTGGTCGAGGATGTTCTCGCGGGCGGCGACCAGTACCGGGACCAGCGCCTGACCGGCCACGTTGGTGGCGGTGCGGATCATGTCCACGATCGGGTCGATCGCCAGGAGCAGACCGACGCCCTCCATGGGCAGGCCCAGGGTGGAGAGGGTCAGGGTCAGCATGACCGTGGCGCCCGTCAGACCGGCCGTGGCGGCCGAGCCGACCACCGAGACGAAGGCGATGAGCAGGTAGTCGGTGATGCCCAGCTCGACCTTGAAGATCTCCGCGACGAAGATCGCGGCGATGGCCGGATAGATCGCGGCGCAGCCGTCCATCTTGGTCGTGGCGCCGAACGGCACCGCGAAGGACGCGTACTCCTTCGGCACGCCGAGGCGCTCGGTGACCCGCTGGGTCAGCGGCATGGTGCCCACGGAGGAGCGGGAGACGAACGCGAGCTGGATCGCGGGCCAGGCGCCCTTGAAGAACTGGACCGGGTTGACCTTGGCGACCACGGCGAGCAGCAGCGGGTAGACGCCGAACAGCACCAGGAGGCAGCCGATGTACACGTCGGCGGTGAAGACCGCGTAGTCGGCGATCAGGTCCCAGCCGTAGGTGGCGATGGCGTAGCCGATGAGGCCGATGGTGCCGATCGGGGCGAGGCGGATGACCCACCACAGGGCCTTCTGGAGCAGCTCCAGAACGGCCTCGCTGAGGCTGAGGATCGGCTTGGCGCGGTCACCGAGCTTGAGGGCGGCGATACCGGCGACGGCGGCCAGGAAGACGATCTGGAGGACGTTCAGCTCGGTGAACGGGGTGATCACGTCGGTCGGGACGAGTCCGGTGAGGAAGTCGATCCAGGAACCGGTGACCTTGGGCTCCCCGCCGTCCTTGGGGGTGAGGCCGGTGCCGGAGCCGGGGTCGGTCACCAGACCGATGACCAGGCCGATGCCCACCGCGATCAGCGAGGTGATCATGAACCAGAGGAGGGTGCGGGAGGCCAGCCGGGCGGCGTTGTTGACCTTCCGGAGGTTGGTGATCGACACCAGGATGGCGAAGAACACCAGCGGGCCCACGGCGAGCTTCAGCAGCCCGACGAAGATGCCGCCGACCTTCTCCAGGGTGGTGAGCAGCCAGGAGACGTCGAACTCGCGGGCCACCCAGCCGAGCAGCACGCCGAGTACGAGGCCGAGGAGTATCTGTGCCCAGAAGGGCACCGGGAACCGCCGCGAGGCCGGGCGTTCCGGCTTCGACGATGCGTTCGTGGCGGGGACGGACACAGGGACACACTCCCTTGGGGGTGAAGGGGACGGGGCTGTACTGAGCGCGGCGCTGCCCTGCGGGAACGGGTGCCCGGGTGTTCCCGGGAGGGCGGGGAGCGCCTGGGGGGTCGGCGGTCGCGCGGTTCGGGGCGCGGGCGCGTCGGGGGACGCGTCCGGCGGGGAACTCAGAAGCGGCGACAGGCCACGAGCGGTTGGCGACAGGCCGCGGACAGACAGCGACACAGGTCCACGTGCAGGCGCGCCACGAGCGGGACGCCCGTGGTGGTCACGGGCGACTGACCCATGACGGAGCGGCGCGCGGCGGTGGACTTCATGCCGCACACGTTAACACTTGTCCTTTGAGGCCCTCAAAGCCCCGCTTTGACCCGAGCACCCGGCACCGCGCTCTCGGTTCCATGCCCTCATCGTCCCCAACACCCCCCGCGCGCACACCACATGGAACGGGCCGGACCCCCGCGATCGCGGGGGTCCGGCCCGTTCTCCTGAGACGTACCTCACGCCCCCGTGGGGCGCGGGGAGCCGTGCGGGGCGGTCAGCCGGCGGCTCCGGACGCCTTGGGCGCCTTGGACGCCTTCGCGGTCCCGGTGGCGCGGGCGGCCTCGACGGCGTCGGCCTCGGCCTCGTCGATCAGGTGGTCCTCCTGGTCGGCGGAGCGCTGGAACCCGGCCTTCGCCCGGTCCACCCGGGCGACGATCTGCCCGGAGGCGAGGTCCCGCTGGCCGCGCAGCACCACGAAGCTGATCGGGGCGGAGATCACCAGGGACAGCAGCAGGATCCACAGCCCGTTGGAGTCACCGAGCCCGCGGGGCAGCAGACCCGCGTAGACGAAGCCCCAGACTGCCGCGAAGCAGGCCACGAAGATTCCCAGGCGCATCAGTGTGTAGCGGAGCATGATCCGACTCTTCCGTATCCGGCGGTGGGCGCGTCCCCGCGCCCCTCCCAGTGAAGCACTCCGCCCGGCGGGCCCCTCGGCCGGGTCGTCGCGGCCGGGCCGGGACCACCCGGCCGGTCGGACCGGGACCGCCTCCGGACCGAGGCGCGGCGGGGTCGCGGGGCGGGGTCGCTCAGGCCAGCGCGAGCAGCATGACCGTCTCGTCCCGGTCGTCGCCGGGCGCCACCCGGACCGCCCCGGGCACCCGTCCGACCTCCTGGTAGCCGCAGGACGCGTAGAACCGCTCCAGCCCGAGGCCGCCCCGGCAGCTGAGCCGGACGGCCTCCAGCCCGGGCGTCACACGCGCCAGGTCGGCGGCGGCGGCCATCAGGGCGCGGCCGTGTCCGGCGCCCTGATGGCCGGGATGGACCATCACCGTGTAGAGCCAGGCCCAGTGGGCCATCAGCTGGTGCTGGTTGAGGGTGAGGAAGGCGACGGCGACCAGCGCGCCCCGCTCGTCGCGGCCGGTGAGCATCCGGGACCGCCCCTCGGTCACGGCGGCGAAGTGCTTGGTCACCTCGGGCCGGACGTGCTCCGGGGTCACCGGGGGGACGAACCCCACCGCGCCGCCCGCGTTGGACACGTCCACCCAGAGCGCGGTCAGCTCCTCGCCGAGTGCGGCGTCCAGGACGGGATCAGTCACGAAGGTAAGGGTCATGGATAAATACTAACCATTACGTGGGCGGGATTCGGACACCCTGCGCGAGTACCGGCCGTCCAGGCCCGGTCCGGGCCGTCGGGTCCGGGTCCGGGCCGTCGGGTCCGGACCCCGGGAACGCGGAAGCCCCCCGCGCGCTCGTCGCGCACGGGGGGCTCGGGGGGCTCAGGGGCCGGGCTCGCGGTTCCCGGCTCAGATCCGCATCGGCTGCGGCGACTCCCGCCGCCCCGCGTCGGGACCGTCGTACTCGCGGATGACCTCGTAACGGGTGTTGCGCTCCACCGGACGGAAGCCCGCGTCGCGGATCAGCTCCAGCAGGTCGTCGCGGGTCAGCTTGGCGGGCGTGCCGAAGTTGTCCGCGTCATGGGTGATCTTGTACTCGACCACCGAGCCGTCCATGTCGTCGGCGCCGTGCTGGAGGGCGAGCTGGGCGGTGTGCAGACCGTGCATCACCCAGAAGACCTTCACGTGCGGGACGTTGTCGAACAGCAGCCGGGAGACCGCGAAGGTCTTCAGGGCCTCGGCGCCGGTCGCCATGGTGGTCCGCTCCTGGAGGCGGTTGCGGACCTTGCCGTCCCTCACGTCCACGAAGTCGTGCTGGTAGCGCAGCGGGATGAAGACCTGGAAGCCGCCGGTCTCGTCCTGCAGCTCGCGCAGCCGCAGCACGTGGTCCACCCGGTGCCGGGGCTCCTCGATGTGCCCGTAGAGCATGGTCGAGGGCGTCTTCAGCCCCTTCTCGTGGGCGAGCCGGTGGATGCGCGACCAGTCCTCCCAGTGGGTGCGGTGGTCCACGATGTGCTGGCGGACCTCCCAGTCGAAGATCTCCGCGCCGCCGCCGGTCAGCGACTCCAGGCCCGCGTCGATCAGTTCGTCCAGGATCTCGCTCGCGCTCAGCTTGGAGATCGTCTCGAAGTGGTGGATCTCGGTGGCGGTGAACGCCTTCAGCCCCACGTGCGGCAGGGCCTCCTTGAGCGCCCGCAGCGAGCGCGGGTAGTAGCGCCACGGCAGGCTGGGGTGGAGGCCGTTGACGATGTGGAGTTCGGTCAGGTGCTCCGACTCCATCTCCTTGGCGAGCTTCACCGCCTCCTCGATGCGCATCGTGTACGCGTCCTTCTCCCCCGGCTTGCGCTGGAAGGAGCAGTACGCGCAGGAGGCGGTGCACACGTTCGTCATGTTGAGGTGGCGGTTGACGTTGAAGTGGACCACGTCACCGTTCTCGCGGAGCCGGACCTCGTGGGCGAGGCCGCCGAGCCAGGCCAGGTCGTCGGAGTCGTAGAGCGCGATCCCGTCCTCGCGGGTCAGCCGCTCCCCGGCGAGGACCTTCGCCTCCAGTTCGCGCTTGCGTCCGACGTCCATGTCCCTGTCTCTCCCGCCTGCCCGCCGCGCCCACGGCGACCGCTGTGACTGTCGTGCGATGTGTGTCGTACGTGCGTGTACGTGCTCGTGCCAGGCCGTCCCTTACGGACTAGACCTGCTCGGGGAGGTCCCCGACCCGGTTCTCCCACTTGGTGGAGAGCACGATCGTGGTCCGGGTCCGGGAGACGCCCTTGGTGCCCGACAGCCGACGGATCGTCTTCTCCAGTCCGTCGACGTCCCCGACCCGGACCTTGAGCATGAACGAGTCGTCGCCCGCGATGAACCAGCAGTCCTCGATCTCGTCGAGGTCCCGCAGCCGCTGGGCCACGTCCTCGTGGTCGGCCGCGTCGGACAGCGAGATGCCGATCAGCGCGGTGACCCCGAGGCCCAGCGAGGCGGAGTCCACGGTGGCGCGGTAGCCGGTGATGACCCCCGCCGCCTCCAGCCGGTTGATCCGGTCCGTCACGCTGGGGCCGGAGAGCCCCACGAGACGGCCCAGTTCGGCGTAGGAGGCCCTGCCGTTCTCCCGCAGGGCCTGGATGAGCTGCCTGTCCACGGCGTCCATAGATCCGAAGCCTTTCATTATTCAGCGGTCCCGCGAGTTTATGTCTGAGATCGAAGGCGCGTGAGCCGGACACCCTGCGAATCTCACTTGCTGGGCATCCGATGGCCGGAACCGCCCCGGGAAGGTCCGGGAGAGCGGCGGTCCGGCGGCTCCCGCCCGGGTCAGGGGGTGGTGGGCGCGGACCGCGCCGCGGCGCCCAGCTCCCCGTCCCACCGCCGGTACAGCCCGTGCGGCACCCCGGCCGCGTCGAGGGCCCGTCCGGCGACGAAGTCCACCAGGTCCTGGATGTGGGTGGCCCCCGCGTAGAAGGCGGGCGAGGCGGGCAGCACCACGGCGCCCGCGTCGTCCAGCGCCACCAGGTGCCGCAGGGTCTGTCCGTTCAACGGGGTCTCCCGGACCGCGACGACCAGCGGCCGCCGTTCCTTGAGCGTGACGCTCGCGGTCCGCTGGAGGAGGTCCTTCGACAGTCCGAGGGCGACCCCCGCCACACAGGCCGTGGACGCCGGGACGATGATCATGCCCCGGGCCGGGTACGAGCCCGAGGACGGTCCGGCGGCCAGGTCCCCGGCGGGCCAGTACCGCACGTCCGCCAGGGACGGCGGATCGAACGCGCCGGTCTTGCCGTCGGCGCCCAGGGCCAGCCAGCGCGCGAGGTCCTCGCGCCAGTGGGCGTCCCGGAAGGAGATCCCCGTCTCGTCCAGCAGGGTCAGCCGCGAGGCGCGGGAGACCACGAGGTCCACGCTCTCGCCCGCCGCGAGCAGCGCCCGCAGCAGGGCCGCGGCGTACGGCGTTCCCGACGCGCCGGACACCCCCACGATCCAGGGGCGCCTGCTCTTCTCTGGCTGGTCCACGCCTTCGAGCCTATCCGGCCGTCCGGCGCGGTCCGCCCCCGGTGGGGCGGGGCGGTCCGCCCCGGGGGCGGACCGTGGCGGGTCGGACCGTGGCGGGTCGGCACCGGGGGCGGACCCTGCCGGGTCGGGGGCCGGGGCGGGGGCCGGGGCGGGTGGGTCCGGCACCGAGGCCGGCGCCGGGGCGGGCGGGCCGGTGGGGGCTGGCCGCGCGGTTCCCCGCGTCCCTGAGGGGGTGCCCGTCTGGGCCGGTGGGTCCGTGCGGGTGCGTCGTGGCTGTTCGCGCAGTTCCCCGCGCCCCTACGGGGGCTGCCTGCTCGGGCTGTGGGCTTCTGCGGGCCGGTGGGGGCTAGTCGCGCCGTTCCCCGCGCCCCTAGCGGGACGCCCCTGGCGGGGCGCTCCTGGCGGGGCGCTCCTGGCGGGGCGTTCCTGATGGGGCGTGACCCGGGTCGGGGGCGCCCCGTAGGGGCGCGGGGAACTGCGTGAACGGCCACGACGGAGCCGAGGAAGACAGCGCACCGTTCGGGGCAGGGCCTGAGGGGCGCGGGGAACTGCGCGGGGAACCACGACGGGGCGAAAGGAGACAGCGCACCGTTCGAGTCGGGCGGGCCGGGCGGGCGGACCGGGACGGGGCGGGGCGTGCCCCGGCGGACGGGGGCGGCGCGTTCCGGGTGGGAGCGGTCCGGTACGGGCGGGGAACGCGGGCGGCGGGCGGGACGTTGGAGGTGCACGGGGGCGTGCCCCTGGGCAGTCTCCGGAGGACCGCGCGGCCCGCCGCGCGCCGGGAGCGTCCGGCGGGGGCGCCCGCCGCGACGAAGGCCCCGGCGGGGCGGCACGGCACCGGTCCGTGGAACACGGGACGGACGACGGTCCCCGGTCCGCCGTGGGCAGGGGACGGTACCCGGTCCGCCGCGGACCACCGGACAGGGAGGGAAGAGGACCCATGGCGCTGGACACCCGCAAGCCCGGCTCGGCGTACGCCGGGACCCTGCCCGCGGTGAAGCTGATGCTGCTGTGGGTCGGGTTCCTGTGGGTCCTGGAGGCGGTGGACACCGTCCTCGGCCACTCCCTGGACTCCTACGGGGTCACCCCCCGGGTCGCCGGTGAGCTGCGGGACGTCATCCCGGCGGCGTTCCTCCACGCGGGGTGGGACCACCTCGCGTCCAACACGGTCCCGCTGCTGGTCCTCGGGTTCCTCACCGCGCTGGCGGGGCTGGCCACGTTCCTCGGGGTGAGCCTCACGGTCATCGTGGTCAGCGGGCTCGGCGTCTGGCTGACCTCCCCGCCCGGCACGGTCACCCTCGGTGCCTCGGGCGTGGTCTTCGGGCTGTTCGGCTATCTGCTGGTGCGGGGCCTGGTGGACCGCCGGGTGCGGGACCTCGTCATCGGGGTGGTGGTGGCGGTGCTGTACGGGTCGCTGCTGTGGGGCGTGCTGCCCACCGACTCCGGGGTCAGCTGGCAGGGGCATCTGTTCGGGCTGGCGGGGGGCGTGCTGGCGGCTTTCGTCTTTCGCCGAAGCCGGGCCGACGGGGGTCCCGTCGGCTGATCCTCGGCTCGCGCCCGGTCCGGGGGCCTGCCGGTCCCGTCCGGGGTGGGGCCCGTGCCCGGCCCGGGGGCTTTCCGCCGTCGGTGCCGCGCGGGTGCGTCGTGGCCGTTCGCGCAGTTCCCCGCGCCCCTCAGGCCCTGCCCCGAACGGTGCGCTGCCTTCTTTCGCTCCGTCGTGGTTCCCCGCGCCCCCAGGTCCTGCCTCGAACGGTGCGCTGTCTTCCTCGGCTCCATCGTGGTTCCTCGCGCAGTTCCCCGCGCCCCTACGGGGCGCCCCGGACCCGGGTCACGCCCCAGCCAGCACCCCCGCCAGGAGCGCCCCGCCAGAGACGCCCCGCCAGGGGCGCGGGGAACTGCGCGGCCAACCCCCACCGGCCCGCAGAGGACCACGACCCCAAGCGGGCAGCCCCCGTAGGGGCGCGGGGAACTGCGCGAACAGCCACGACGCACCCGCACGGACCCACCGGCCCAGGCGGGCACCCCCTCAGGGGCGCGGGGAACCGCGCGAACGGCCACCGCGGACCCGCGCGGACCTACGCCCCGGGCGCCCCGCAGGGGCCACGTACCGCGTGGGGAGGCGGGGCGCGGGGTCAGACGGTGAGGCCCCGCGCCACCAGGTCCAGCAGCGCGCAGGCGAACAGCGCGATCCCGATCAGCCCGTTGACGGTGAAGAACGCCCGGTTCAACCGGGACAGATCGTGCGGCCGGACCACCCGGTGCTCGTAGCCGAACGCCACCGCGACCACCCCGAGCCCCAGCCAGAGGAAGACCCCCCCGTCCGTGGCGAGCGCGTACCAGACGAACAGCGCCATCGTCACCGCGTGACACACCCGCGCCCCCCACAGCGCGGCGGGCACCCCGAACCGGGCCGGGAAGGACAGCACCCCGTGCGCCCGGTCCGACTCCACGTCCTGGCAGGCGTAGATCAGGTCGAAGCCGCCGATCCAGATCCCGACCGCGAGACCCAGCAGCACCGCGTCCCAGGACCAGGAGCCGGTGACCGCGAGCCACGCGCCGACCGGACCCATCGCCTGGGCCAGCCCCAGGATCGCGTGCGGGTAGTGGGTGAACCGCTTCCCGTACGGATAGACCACCATCGGCACCACCGCGACCGGGGCGAGCACCAGACAGAGCGGGTTGAGCAGGGCGGCGGCGCCGAGGAAGACGACGAGCGCGACGGCCGCCCCGGTCCACGCCGAGCGCACCGACACCGCGCCGGTGACCAGCTCCCGGCCCGCCGTGCGGGGGTTGCGGGCGTCGATCTCGCGGTCGATGATCCGGTTGGCGGCCATCGCGAAGGTCCGCAGGCCCACCATCGCCAGGGTGACCAGCAGCAGGGTCGTCCACTGGACGGAGCCGCCGTCCCGGTACATCGCGGTCAGCGCCGCCATGTACGCGAAGGGCAGCGCGAACACCGAGTGCTCGATCATCACCAGCCGCAGGAAGGCGCGGACCCCGCCGCGCTCCCGTCCGGCCGGACCCGTCCCGGCGGCGACGCCCCCGGCCGCCGACATCAGCGGCCCCCGCCCGGACGCGGGCGGGCGGCGCGGTGCGTACGGCTCACAGTCCGTACTCCTTCCAGCGGCGGTCGACCTTGGCGGCCGTCTCCGGGTCGGAGGAGACCATCTCGGGCCAGCCGCCGTCGCGGGTGTACCCCTCCTCAGGGAGCTTGCGGGTGGCGTCCAGGCCCAGCTTGCCGCCCCAGAACTTCTGGTAGGAGGCGTGGTCGAGGTGGTCCACCGGCCCCTCGACCAGGCTGATGTCCCGGGAGTAGTCGACGTTGCCGAGCGCCCGCCAGGCGACCTGCTCCAGGTCGTGGACGTCGCAGTCGGCGTCCACCACCACGATCAGCTTGGTCAGCGACATCATGTGGGCGCCCCAGATGGCGTGCATCACCTTCTGGGCGTGCTTGGGGTACTTCTTGTCGATCGCGACGATCGCGCAGTTGTGGAAGACGCCCGCCTCGGGCAGGTGGTAGTCCACGATGTCCGGGACGACGATCTTCAGCAGCGGCAGGAAGAACCGTTCCGTGGCGCGGCCCAGCGGACCGTCCTCGGTCGGCGGGCGGCCGACCACGATCGACTGGAGCAGCGGGCGCCGGCGCATGGTGACGCAGTCGATGGTGAGCGCCGGGAAGTCCTCCTGCGGGGTGTAGAACCCGGTGTGGTCGCCGAAGGGGCCCTCCGGGAGCGTCCGCCCCGGCTCCAGCCAGCCCTCCAGCACCACCTCGGCCTGCGCCGGGACCTGGAGCGGGACCGTCTCGCAGTCCACCATCTCCACCCGCCTGCCCTGGAGGAACCCGGCGAGCAGGTACTCGTCGATGTCCCCGGGCAGCGGCGCGGAGGAGGCGTACGTCACGGCCGGGGGACAGCCGAAGGCGATGGCGACCGGCAGCCGCTCCCCGCGCCGGGCGGCCACCTGGTAGTGGTTGCGGCTGTCCTTGTGGATCTGCCAGTGCATCCCGATGGTGCGCTTGTCGTGGCGCTGGAGCCGGTAGAGGCCCAGGTTGCGCACCCCGGTCTCGGGGTCCTTGGTGTGGGTGAGCCCCAGGTTGAAGAAGGAGCCGCCGTCCTTGGGCCAGGTGAACAGCGCGGGCAGCGCGTCCAGGTCGACCTCGTCGCCCTTCAGCACGACCTCGCGCACCGGGCCGTCCTTGACCTTCTTCGGCGGCACGTGGGACATCGCGCCGAGCTTGCCGAACGCCTCCCGCACCCCGGTGAAGCCGTTGGGCAGCTCCGGCTTCAGCAGCCCGCCGATCTTCTCGGTGATCTCCGCGTAGGACTTCAGTCCGAGGGCCTTCAGCAGTCGGCGGTCCGTCCCGAAGACGTTCATCGCCAGCGGCATCGAGGAGCCCTTGACGTTCTCGAAGAGCAGCGCCGGACCCTTGGCCTTCTGCACCCGGTCGACGATCTCGCCGACCTCCAGGTACGGATCGACCTCCGCCTTGATCCTCTTGAGATCGCCTTCGCGTTCGAGCGCCCTGAGCAGAGACCGGAGATCGTCGTAAGCCATGCTGTCCAGTATCCGGTACCGGTTACCCTGGCCCCGTCACCGGGGCCGATACCACGGTCCGCCGCCACTCGCTGGGGAATCACGCCACCATGCTCAGGGTTCTGCCGTCGCTCCTCGTCCTGGCGCTCTGGATCTACGCCTTCATCGACTGCCTGAACACCCCGGAGGAGGAGGTCAAGCACCTCCCCAAGGTGGTCTGGGTGATCATCGTGCTGCTCTTCGGCCCGGTGCTGGTCGGTCCGATCGCCTGGCTGGTGACGGGGAAGGTCCGCAAGGGCGCGGCGGCGGGACGCCCCGGGCGCGGCGGACGCCCCCAGTGGGTGGCGCCCGACGACAACCCCGAGTTCCTGAAGTCCCTGGGCGAGGAGAACCGCCGCCGGTCGGCGGCCCCGGAGCCCGACTCCGGTCCCGGGGCGGACGGCACGCCGGAGCGGCGGGACGGGGACCGCCCGGACCCCGAGGACGGCCCCGCGAAGGAGAAGTAGGCGGACGGTCGTCCCGCCGGAGGCCGGACGGTCCTCCCGCCGGACGACCGCCCCGCCGGACGACCGGCCGGCGGGACGACCGGCTCCGGGCCCGGAAGGGCCCGGCCGGGGGTTCGGGGCCGCTGTCACCGGCTCCGAACCCCTTTACCGTTTGCCGTCCTCCCCCCTGGTCCGGGTCGGGGCGCGGCGTCCGTCAGGGGCGCTGCTCGACCTTGTCCACGACCTCGCGTTCGAGGATCGCCGCCGTACCGGCCAGGTCGCCCTTCTCCAGTCCGTCCTGGGTGTCCCGGGCGGCCACCACCCGCTCGCCCTGGTACTCCAGGGTCTTCGGGTTGAAGATCAGCTGCCGGTCGAACCCGTCCTCGTCCGCACGGCTGACCCCGATGCCGGAGCGGCCCGCCGCGTCCTTGACGCCCTTGACCACCTCGACGCCGGGCAGCTTGGCGGCGGCCCGGTAGAGCGCGGCGGCCTGCGCGGGCGGCAGCAGCGACTCCCGGGACAGGTCGCCGACGAAGGTGAACGCCTGCTCGTGCTTCGGGTTGTCGCCCTGCTTGTTCTTGTACAGCCACTTCAGCATGGCGTCGGGGTCGGTCGGCAGGGTCTGGAGACGGCGGTAGTTGGTGGCGGTGGTGTCACCGGGGGCGTCGGGGCCCAGTTCCTCTCGCCCGTTCCGGTTCTTCTCCACCAGCAGGCCGGGGCGCTTGCCGTCGACCGCGTGCCAGACCTCGCGGTCGTGCAGCGGCTCCAGCTCCGGCTTGTCCGCCTTCAGGCCCCAGGCGGAGTAGCCGACCCGGCTCTTGACGTAGACGTACTGGTCGTCGCGGATGTCGTCCGGAACGTCGCGCTTGGCGGCGGCCAGGGCGATGTCCTCCAGCAGCCGCGCCGCCTCGCCGGGCGCGGGGGCCGGGGTGGCGGTGGTCCTGTCGGCGCCGGACGGCAGCGCGACCAGCACTCCGCCGACGATGGCGGCGGCCGCCGCGGCGACCAGCACCGGCCGCAGCCAGGGGCGGCCCGGACGGCTTCCGGCGGCCTTCTCGTTCCGCTGCCGCTCTTCCTGCCGGATCTCGGTCATCAGATGCTCCTTGAGGAGTCGGTGACGGCCCGGCGGAAGGTCGTGCTCGGAAAGTTCACTCATGGCGTTCCCTCCTGGGTGGGCCCGGCCGCGGGGACGCGGCCACCTCTCATCTGTCCGTGGCCCGCGAGGGGTTCCCGGCGGACCGGGACCTCCTCGCGGGCGGTCGCGACGGCCGCCGCGAGCTTCTTGCGGGCGCGGGAGAGCCGGGAGCGCACGGTCCCCACCGGGACGCCGAGCGCCGCCGCCGCCGAGGCGTAGTCGAGGCCCGACCACACGCACAGCGCCAGCACCTCCCGCTCCGCGCGCCGCAGCCTCGCCAGCGCGGCCCGCACCAGCGCGAGCTGTTCCGCGTCGTCGATGCGCTCGGCGAGTTCGTCCGCGAAGTCGGGGACCGCCTCGGCGCGGGGCAGCCGGGCCACCGCCGCCGCGTGTCTGCGGGCGGTGCGCCGGGTGTTGCGGGTGACGTTGGTGGCGACGCCCAGCAGCCAGGGCCGCAGCGACCCGCCCTCCGGGTCGATCCTGCCCCGCAGCCGCCATGCCTCCAGGAAGGTCAGTGAGACGACGTCCTCGGCCGCGACCCAGTCGCCCGTCAGCCGGAACCCGTGGTTGTAGACGGAGCGGGCGTACGTGTCGAAGAGCTCGCCGAACGCGTCGGCGTCACCCTCCCGTACGCGGGCCCTGGTCCGCCGTGTGTTGGTGTCCACGTCCCCCACCTGTCCGCCCGGGGGACCGGGTTCCCGTCCGTCCGGGACCGGACCCGTGACGTGGCTCACGGGGGCCCGCCACCGACCACGGGGCGCGCCGCCGTCTCGTGGCGTTCCGGGACCGAACGTTTCATGGCACTACATGTCACCACACGACGGAAGGCGTCCGCCGGGGTGGGGGACGCCTTCTCCTCTGTTCCCGGTGGACCGAGCGCGGTGCACGAGCACGTCGTCCCGGAGGATGACCATGGTTCCGCCGCGCGGCTGATCGCGGGGCGTGGTTCTCGTTCCCGTGACCGTCCGGGTCAGCCGCGCGGGCTGACGACGCGCGTCGAGGGCCGTTCGATGATGAGTCGCATGAGCATTCGCCCGCCCTCCCCCGTCGCATCCGTTGCCCCACCGCGTTGGGCGGTCCGGGCGGCTCACCTGACCGCGCTGGTCGTCCTGCCGAGCGGGCTTCTCCGCATCGTCTGGGCGCTCGGACATCCCGCTGGGTACACCGAAGCGGGCTTCGTGCCGTTCGAAACGTTCAGCGCCAAGGTGTGGATGCTGACGCTCAGTGTGGTCAGCGAGCTGGTCGCCCTCTTGGTCATCGGTCTGGTGCGTCCGTGGGGTGAGGTCGTACCGGGCTGGATACCGCTGATCGGAGGGCGACGCGTCCGGCCCATGGCCGCCGTCGTGCCCGCCTTCCTCGGCTCAGCGGCTCTGACGCTGCTCTGGTCCACCATGCCCTGGTGGTGGGCGCACCCGCACGATGACATGACACCCACCGGGAGCCTGGTCATCGGCATCCTCTACCAACCGCTGGTCCTCTGGGGGCCGCTGACCGCGGCCGTCGCCTTCTCCTACTACCGTCGCCATCGCGCCGCGCCGCGCCGGGCTTCGGTCGGCTGAGACCGTGGCCCATGCCGTGAGGCGGACGTCGGCCTCCATCCACGTCAGGGCTGAAAGGGGGGCGGACTCGGCTGACCGGCTACCGAAGGCTCAACCACCGCTCAAGCCGACGCGCCCTCACCACGAAGCCCCGCGACGAACGCGGACCAGGCCCCGGAGTCGAGCGAGAGCACGGGGCCGGTGCGCCACTTGGTGTCACGGACGGCCACCTCGGTCACCTCACCGGTGGGGTGGGGTCGGGAGCACCGGGCTTCCACACAGTTCCCATCCGACACTGAATACGACGACACGATCCACGTTTCAGTGCTCATGATTCCTTGTAGTCCCTCGCTGCGTCGGCCAAGGCTTGACGGGTCGCGTCCTCATCAAGCGCCGCTGCCCAGATTCCCTTGAACGCTTCCTCATGCTGCCGCACCTCCTCCGGCTTGTCGAAGTACCAGCCACCGCTGAAGTTCTCTCCGTACACGGTGGTCGGTTCATGGATCGCGCCGCCGGGGGTGGCCGGGAACCGCAGGATCACGAAGTTGCCGGTGTAGAGACCCGGATGAGGCCCCACTCCCAGTGGAACCAGCCGCACCGAGACCCTGGGCAGTCGGGAGACGTAGACGATGTGGGCCAACTGCGTCGCCATCACGTCCGGTCCGCCCATGGGCATCCTGATCGCCGCCTCGGACAGTACGGCGGAGAACGTGAACGGCGGCAGCTGCCGTGTCAGGATCAGTTGCCGCTTCTGACGGAACGCGACCCGCTCGTCGACCTCTTCGGAAGACAGGTCCGGGCGGTGCGAGCGCATGACGGCCGCCGAGTAGTCAGCGGTCTGGAACAGCCCGGGGACCAGGGAATCCTCGTAGGTGGAGATGTGGTCGGCGCTCTGTTCCATCCCCGCGTACCCCGAGGTGTAGCCAGGCACA
Organism: Streptomyces sp. JNUCC 64; assembly: GCF_054484115.1. Lineage (NCBI taxonomy): Bacteria > Bacillati > Actinomycetota > Actinomycetes > Kitasatosporales > Streptomycetaceae > Streptomyces > Streptomyces sp. JNUCC 64. The sequence continues at coordinate 4,920,011 of NZ_CM137015.1, read as the reverse complement.
CTGCCGCTCTGCCACCACCCCGCCGTACGACTCTCCCGGGCCAGCGCGACGAGCGCCTCGATCAGTTCCGGAGGCGCTCCGTAGAACCCGCAGAGGACTTCTACATCCGGTGCCTTCATCGGCGTCTGCCCGGTCTCCATCCGCCAGATGGTGACCTCGGACTTGTCGATCCGTTTCGCCGCCGCCCGCAGCGTGATACCGGCCGCCTCCCGCAGCGCTCTGAGGTTCCGCCCCACCTGGCGCTGCGGTACCGATGATCCCCGCATCCCGCGCCCCCCTCTTCTTTCTTCCTTGCATTCGCGGTGAAAGGTCCGCGCCCTCGTGGTGAAAGGTCCGTCTCCCCATCGCGAAAGATCGAACTCACTTTCGGTCACTTTCCCTTGGCCGACCGTCACGAAGTGTTGCATGGGGTTGTGTCTCACGGAAGGGTGAAATCACTCCCCGTAAGCGGGAGTTGACCATACGCGCACAATCGAGGAGTCGCATGGACGAGGAAGAACGAGGAGCCCTCGCGGACGCCAGACGGAGGGAGGCCGACGAGATCCGCCGTCTCCTGGTCACCGAGGCCGCCGCGACCGGCGTCCACGTCCGCGCCACCGTCCAGTCCAGGCCCGGTGACACCCGCCTCTGGATCAACCCGGGGTGGCTCAGCCTCACCGAGGCGAAGACCGTCGCCCGGGCGCTCGGTGCCTACCGTCGGTCCCGGGAGGTCACGTGAACCGCCGCCGTCACCGCCGTCGCCGGAGCCAGACCACCCCCGACGGCGTCTTCTGGGGCGGCGTCCTCACGCTGTGCGTCTGGGGCGGTCTCGTCGTCGTCATCGTCCACGGCGCGGTGGAGGGGTTGTCGTGACGAGGGCGGAGGACGCCCCCGTCGGGAGCATCGTGGTGGACCGGCTGCTCGGGCTGGTGGGCGCCGTCCTCGGACAGACCGCCGTCCGGGGAGCGGTACGGCTGGGGCGGCCCGGGGGCACCGCCTGGTACGCCCCGTACGCGCGGCTCCGTCCCGCCGGGCCCGAGGAGGTCCGCCGCTTCCGGGCGCTGGAACGGCACCACCGCACTGCCCTGCGCGGACTCGCCCGGAACCCGGGGCCCGGCCCGGCGCGGGTCCGGGACCGTGGGTACTGAGGAACACCCGGGCAACGGGGGCACGGGCCCGACGCGGACCGGGCGGGAAAAGCGCGGGGCCCGTCCGGCGGACCGGACGGGCCCCAGCGGGGAGAGAGCGGTGGCTCAGACGCCCGCGTAGGAGTGCTTGCCGGTGACGAAGATGTTGACGCCGTAGTAGTTGAACAGCCAGCAGGCGAAGGCCAGCAGCGCCAGGTACGCGGCCTTGCGGCCCTTCCACCCGGCGGTGGCGCGGGCGTGCAGGTAGCAGGCGTAGGCGACCCAGGTGATGAACGACCAGGTCTCCTTGGGGTCCCAGCCCCAGTAGCGGCCCCAGGCGTCACCGGCCCAGATGGCGCCCGCGATGATCGTGAACGTCCAGAGCGGGAAGACCGCCGCGTTCACCCGGTAGGCGAACTTGTCGAGGCTGGCGGCGGAGGGCAGCCGCTCCATCACCGAGGTGGCGAAGGTGCCGGGCGTGCCGCCGGTCGCCAGCTTGTTCTCGTAGGAGTCGCGGAACAGGTAGAGGACCGTCGTCACGGCGCCCACGTAGAACACGGCCCCGCAGAGGATCGCGGTGGAGACGTGGATGTACAGCCAGTACGAGTGGAGGGCGGGCACCAGCTGCGCGCTCTCGGTGTACAGGACGGTGATGGCGAGGCCGAGGTCCAGCAGGACGGCGGTGGTCAGCGGCAGACCGATCCAGCGGACGTTCTTGCGCATCGCCAGGAAGCCCAGGTACACGGCGGTCGCCACGCACGAGAACGTGATGTTGAACTCGTACATGTTGCCCCAGGGGGCGCGCTGCACGGAGAGGGCCCGGGTGAGGACGCCGCCCGCGTGGACGACGAACGCCAGGACGCTGAACGCCACCGCGATCCGTCCGTACAGGTCGCCCTTGAAGGTGCCGCCCGCCGCGCCCGGACCGTCGGGCACGTCCCGGGTCCCGGCGGCGACCCGGGTGATCACCTTCGGCCGCTCCAGGGTGGTGGTCCCGGCGGACGACTTCACGGTGACGGCGGGGGCCGGGGCGGCGGCCCGCTGGGTGAGCAAGGCGGCGGTGCGGCCGACCTTGCTGCGGCTGCCGAAGATCCACTCCGCGATGTAGGCGAAGAAGGCCAGCGTGTAGACGGCCATCGCCGAATAGATCAGCACATTGCTGATGTTGGCGAGGTTTTCGTTGGTCGCTGCGGCGAGAGTCACTTCTCTGCCCCTTCGGCAGGAACGGCTGGGGTCGTGGGGGTGGGAGCGGTGGGGGCGGTGGCGTCCGTGGCGGGCGGGGGGACGGTTCCGGTGCCGTCGCCCGGTCCGTCCGGGGCCCCGGCGACGGATTCCGCGCGGGGGGCGGTGGGCGCCAGGTCGTGCAGGGCTCCGGCGAGTTCGGCGAGTTCCTCGGGGACCTTCGCGGACTCGCTGCGGCCGAGTCCGGCCATCTCCACGACGGTGATCCCGTCCGGGCCGGTGACGGCCCGCACCCAGACCCGGCGGCGCTGGATGAACAGGGAGGCGGCGAGTCCGGCGATGGCGGTGATCGCCCCGCCGAGGGCCCAGCCGCTGCCGGGCTCCCGGGCGATCTGGAACCCGGCCCACTCCTGGATCTCCTTCTCGAAGGTGATCGACCCGGCGCCACCGGGGAGCTTCATGGTGTCGCCCGGGAGCAGCCGCTTCTTGAGCAGCTCGCCGTTCTTGTCCTTGAACTCCTTCATCTTCGTCCGGTCCAGCTGGTAGACGCTCTGCGGAATGCCCGCGTTGACCCCGAGGGAACCGTAGTAGGCGGAGAGCGCGAGGACCGGGAAGTCGAGGGCCGGGAAGGTCGAGAACATCTGGCCCTTGCCCGCCCCGGCGAAGGTCGGCACGAAGAACGCGTTGAAGCCGAGCTGCTGCTTCTTGCCGTCCTTGTCGCGGTAGCCGTCCATGACCTTGATCGCGCCGGACGAGGTGACGTTGGCGTCCATCGGCAGCAGCGGCACCGCCTCGCTGAAGACCACCTTGCCGCGCGGGTCGCGGACCGTCACCACGGGCGCGTACCCGTGGGAGACCAGGTACACCTTGGTGCCGTCGATCTCCAGCGGCTTGTTGACCTCGATGGTCGTCTTCTTCTCCGGCCCGTCCACGCCCTCGCTGTAGGTGACGTCGGCCTTGAAGCTGCTCGCGGTGCCCTTGGACGGTCCGCTGCGCTGGTAGGTGCCCTCGAACTTGTCGAAGCGGAAGCTGAACGGGGTGAGGTCGTCCGGGCCGAAGAGGTTGCCGGACTTGAAGTCGTCGTACTGGGTGAGCGTGTTGGAGAAGCCGCCGCCCGGCAGGATCAGCTTGTTGCCCTCGTGGCGCAGCAGCTGTCCGGCGGCGAACGCCACCAGCATCACGATCAGCGCCACGTGGAAGGCCAGGTTGCCGGCCTCCCGGAGGTAGCCCTTCTCGGCGGCGACGGCGTCCCCGGTGACGTGCGCCCGGAACCGTCGGCCGCGCACCAGGGCGAGCGCGGCCTCCCGCACCGCCTCCGGCTCGGCCTCGGTGCGCCAGGTGGTGTACGCGGGCAGCCGGGTCAGCCGCTTGGGGGCGCCCGGCGGACGGCCCCGGAGCTGGCCCACGAACTGCCAGGTGCGGGGGACGATGCAGCCGATCAGCGAGACGAACAGCAGGATGTAGATCGCGGAGAACCACACCGAGCTGTAGACGTTGAAGAGTCCGGTCGCGTCGTAGAAGGAGGCGAGGGCGGGGTTCTTCCCCCGGAGGTCCTCGATCCGGAAGTCGTCGGTGCCGCGCTGCGGGATCAGCGAGCCGGGGATCGCCGCCAGCGACAGCAGCAGCAGGAGGAGCAGGGCGACCCGCATCGAGGTGAGCTGGCGCCAGAACCAGCGCGCCCAGCCGATCACGCCCAGCGCGGGGAGGTGGGGGGCGTCCTCGCGGGGCGCGGTGGTGAGCTGCGCCCCGGCGGCGCCGAGGTCGTCACCGCCACCGGACGTCGTCGAGGTGCCGTCGGACGCCACGGAGGTGCCTTCCGGCGGCGCGGAGGCGTCGTCTCCGTGCGCCTCGGAGGTGCCGTCGGCCGGGGCGTTCCCGGGCGTGGCCTTGGTGTCGCTCATCGTTCAGATCCCCACCGAGAAGCCGCTGGACCAGACCTGCATGTGCTGGACCATGGTGTTCCAGACACCGGTGAGCAGGAGCAGACCGGTCACGATCATCATTCCGCCGCCGATCCTCATCACCCAGACGTAGTGCCGCTTGATCCAGGCGAAGGCGCCCATCGCCTTGCGGAAGGCCACGGCCGCGAGGATCAGCGGCAGTCCCAGACCGAGGCAGTACGCGACGGTCAGCGCCGCCCCGCGCCCCGCGTTGGCCTGTTCCAGGGCGAGCGTGTTGACGGCCGACAGGGTCGGTCCCATGCAGGGCGTCCAGCCGACGCCGAACATCGCGCCGAGCAGCGGGGCGCCCGCGAGTCCGGCGGCGGGCTTCTTGTGGAAGCGGAACTCCCGCCGGGTCAGCCAGGGCATCCCGCCCATGAAGAAGAAGCCCATCAGCACCATGAGGGCGCCGAGGACCTTGGTGATGATCTCCTGGTTGGCCAGGAGGTTCTCCCCGGCGTAGCCGAAGAGCGCGCCGCCGGAGACGAAGACCGCGGTGAAGCCGAGGACGAAGAGCGAGGCCCCGGCGACCATCCGGCCGCGCTTGGCCTCCGCGAGGTCGGTGCCGCCGATGCCGGTGACGTAGCTGAGGTAGCCGGGGACCAGCGGCAGCACGCACGGCGAGAAGAAGGAGACGAGCCCGGCGAGCAGCGCGATCGGCAGGGCGAGCAGCAGCGCCCCGCTCATCACGGTCTGGTTGGGGCCCACCACCGCCTCGGCGAGGTACAGCGGCGCGGTGGCCGACAGGTCGGCGAACGTCCCCGAGGGCGACCCGGCGGACGCCCCGGCGAGCGGCTCCGCGAGCGGCGTCCCGGCGGTGAGGGCTCCGGCGGTGAAGGAGGTCACCGGGTCACTTCTCCGCGATCACGGGGGCGATCATCTTCCGCAGCTTCTCCTCGCTGAGCGGGGTGAGCGCGCGGGCGGCGACCCGGCCCTCCCGGTCGAGCACCAGGGTGGAGGGGATCGACTGCGGGTTGAGCGTGCCCTTGGGGAAGCGGAGCATCAGCTTGCCCATCGGGTCGTACAGGCTCGGGTAGGTGACGCCGAAGCTCTCCTCGAACGCCTTCGCCGGGCCCTGGCTGGTGTCGCGGGTGTTGATGCCGACGAACTGGACGCCCTTCGCCCCGGTCTCCTCGGAGACCTTCTGGAAGCCGGGGGCCTCCGCGCGGCAGGGCGGGCACCAGGAGCCCCAGACGTTGAGGACGACGACCTTGCCCTTGTAGTCGGCGAGGTCCAGTTCCTCGCCTTCGAGGGTCTCGCCGTCGATCTTCGGACCGTCCTTGCGGTCGGCCTTCGCGACGGTGGAGATGCCGTCCTTCCCGGCCACGAAGTTGGTGCCGCCGGCCCCTCCGGCGGTGCCGCCGGAACCGCACGCGGTGAGCAGCAGGGCGGCGCCCGTGGCGGCGGCGGTGACCGCCGCGATCCGGCCCCGGCGCCCGGCGGCGCTCCGGACGGCGGCCCCGGGACGGGAGTCCTCCGGCCGCTGGCGGAGGGTGCGGGGTGCTGCGGCTGGGCTCTGCTGGGCACGGCGGACGGCACTCATGTGAAAAGTTTCGCATGCCCGTTTCGGGGATCTTCCGCACCCCCCTGGCGGGGTTGAACGCCCATTTCAGAGGGGGTGAGCAGGGCTTTCGGCCAGGGTTCGCCCGCTGTCCGGAACGGCATGGCCACGGGGTGGCGGAACGCGTCCCTCCCGGTCCCGGGCGCGTCGGCGGCGGACCGCCGGAACACGTCGCCCGTGGCCGGACGGAACGCCGTCCGTCGCCGGACGGGACACGTCACCCGTCGCCGGACGGAACGCGCCACCCGTCGACGCGCGGAAACGTGTCACCGGCGGCGTCACCGGACCGCGTCCCGCCGGGACCTACCCCGGGGTGCCGGACGGCTTCCGCTCCGGGTTCCCCTTCTTCTCCTCCTTGAGGTAGCCGCGCCAGCCGCCGACGGGCTTCTGGCCGACCTCCAGGGCGCGCAGCCGGTCGAGGACCTCGGGCCGCTGGGCGTCCAGCCAGTCCACGAACTGCCGGAAGGAAACGATCCGGACGTCCTTCTTCCCGGCGATCCGCTTGACGGTGTCCTCGACGGCGTCCATGTAGATGCCGCCGTTCCACTGCTCGAAGTGGTTGCCGATGAAGAGGGGCGCGCGGTTGGTCCCGTAGGCGCGGCGGAACCCGGCGAGGAAGGCGCCGGTCGCCTGCTCGCGCCAGCGGGCGCGGTGCCGGGTCGGGCCGTTGGTCGCGTTCCCGGACTGGTTGACCATGATGTTGTAGTCCATGGACAGGACCTCGAACGAACGGCCGGGGAAAGGTATCGCCTGGAGCGGGAGGTCCCACAGTCCGCCGCGCTTGCCGGGCCAGCGCTGGGTGCCGCCGGGCGAGGAGGAGTCGTAGCGCCAGCCCAGTTCGCGGGCGGCGGGCAGCAGGTTGTCGCGGCCCAGCAGACACGGGGTGCGGGCCCCGATCAGCTCCTTGTCGTAGTCGAAGGGCAGCGAGGGGAGGTCGTCCCAGCCGGTGTGGGTGCGCCACTCCTTGACGAAGGACGTGGCCTGCTCGATCTCGCTGCGCCACTGGGCGGACGTCCAGTGCTCGACGGAACCCCGGCCCGCGCAGAAGTGGCCGTTGAAGTGGGTTCCTATCTCATGGCCCTCGCGCCAGGCGCGGTCGACGTACTTCAGGGTCGACCGGATGTTCTCGTCCTTCAGATAGCCGATGTCGGACGCCCCGACGGCGTTGTTCGGCGGCCGGTAGAGCCGCTTCTTCGACTCGGGCAGCAGATAGATCCCGGAGAGGAAGAAGGTCATGTGCGCGTCGTGTTCGCGGGCGAGATCGAGGAATCGCGGGAACAGCCCGTTGCCGACCTCTCCGGCCCCGTCCCAGGAGAAGACCACGAACTGCGGCGGGGTCTGTCCGGGCTCCAGCGGGACGGGCGCCGGGGGCTGGCGCGGCTGCTTCCCGGTGAAGGAGGTGGACCCGTCCCCGATGGGCCTGGCCTTCGGAGACGCCGGACGGCTCCGCTCCGGCCCGGGTTCCCGCCCGCCCCGGTCACGGCCGCCACCACCGTCACCGTCCCCGCCGGAAGAGCATCCCGCGAGCCCGAGGGCGGCGAGCGCGCCCGCTCCCGCCCCGATCATTCCCCGTCGGCCGATGTCCCGCATGGAAACCCCTGTGATCACTTGATCGCTTGATCGATTTGCGTCCCCCAAAGACGCGTCCTGTTTTTTCGGACGCCTCTTGAGAGCACATATCGAACAGATGGGTTCCCTTTGAGGGAGATTTCGATTGTTTCTTTACCGAGAGAGATCGCTAATGATCATGCCTGGCTTCCGTGAACGATCACCACGGGTTCGCCGCGCGGGTTGAGCACACGGGCTCACCACGGGAAACCGGAAGTCCGGGAGGGCCGGAGGCGCGGGAGGTCCGGGAAGCCGGAGGTCCGGGAAAGCCGGGAACCCCGCCCGGCGGGTGGCGGGCGGGGTTCCGGGGCCTGTTCATTCGTGCGGCAGCTGCCCGAGGAAGTCGGTGAGGGCGGGGGCCGAGGGCGGTGACTCCCCGCCGAGGTGGCGCCGGTAGTGGTCGGCGACCAGCCTCCGCAGCTCCGCCTCGTCCGGCTCCTCGCCGGTCAGCTCGAAACGCACCCCGTGGGGTCCGCCGACGAGGCGCAGCGGCCTGGCCGTCGCGTCGAACCCCCGGCCGTACTCGTCGGGCCGCTCCCACCACGCCTCGGCGAAGGCCAGATCCTTGAGGACGTACATGTACGACTCGTCGTCGAAGACGACCAGGGGCCCCATCGGTGCGGTCATGGGAGGAGTATGACTCCCGCCGACCGCGCCCACCGGGCCCCCGAGCCTTTGGGCCGCCCCGGGCCCCGACCCTCCGGTTCCGGCCCTCCGGGACCCGGCCCGCCCCGGGGGGCTACGCCCCGAACGCCTTCGCCGCGCCCTTGACCTTCTTGGCGCCCGCCAGCAGATGCGGCGGCACCAGGTCCCGGGCGGGCTCGGAGTAGCCGACCGAGACGATCCGGTCGCCCTCGTAGGTGAAGCTGGTCAGCGAGGCGAGGGTGCACTGGCGCCGTCGCGGGTCGTGCCACAGGTGGCGGCGCTCCACGTAGCTCCGCACGATCCAGATCGGCAGCTGGTGGCTGACGAGCACCGCCTCGTGCCCCCGGGCGGCGTCGCGCGCCGCGTCCATCGCCCGCAGCATCCGCACCACCTGGTCGATGTACGGCTCGCCCCAGGACGGCCGGAACGGGTTGACCAGGTGCCGCCAGTTGCCGGGCCTGCGCAGCGCGCCGTCGCCGACGCCGAAGGTCTTGCCCTGGAAGACGTTGCCCGCCTCGATCAGCCGCGCGTCGCTGCCCAGGTCGAGCCCGTGGGACTTGGCGACCGGCGCCGCCGTCTCCTGCGCCCGCTCCAGCGGCGAGGCGGAGACGAAGGTGACGTCCCGGTCCGCGAGGTGCTCGGCGACCCGGTCGGCCATCTCCCGTCCCAGCCCGGACAGGTGGTACCCGGCGAGGCGCCCGTAGAGGATGCCCTCGGGGTTCTCGACCTCCCCGTGCCGGACCAGGTGGACGATCGTGCGGTCCGTCCCGGCCGTCGTCCCGCTCACGCCGCGCCCCCCGCGACGGCCTCGGCGGCGGCACGGGCGGCGGCGGGCAGCGCCGCCGCGATCCGCTCGATCGCGGCGTCGTCGTGGGCGGTGGACACGAACCACGACTCGAACGCGGACGGCGGCAGGTACACGCCGTGCGCGAGCATCGCGTGGAAGAACGCGTTGAAGCGGAACGACTCCTGCCGCTTGGCGGCCTCGTAGTCGTGGACCTCCTCCTCCGTGAAGAACACGGAGAACATGGTGCTGGCGCTCTGGACCCGGTGCGCGACGCCCTCCTTGGTCAGCGCCTCCGTCACCAGGGCGCGGACCCGGTCGGCGACCGTGTCGAGGGTCGCGTACGCGGCGTCGTCCAGCAGCCGCAGCTGCGCCAGTCCGGCCGCCGTCGCGACCGGGTTCCCGGAGAGCGTGCCCGCCTGGTACACCGGCCCGGCGGGGGCCAGCGCGGCCATGACGTCCGCCCGGCCGCCGAAGGCCGCCGCCGGGAAGCCGCCGCCCATAACCTTGCCGAAGGTCATCAGGTCGGGCGCCACCCCGTCCACCCCGAACCATCCGGCGCGGGAGGTGCGGAAGCCCGTCATCACCTCGTCCGAGACGTACAGCGCGCCGTGCTCGCGGCACAGGTCCCGCAGTCCGGCGTTGAAGCCCTCGCGGGGCGGCACCACGCCCATGTTGCCGGGGGACGCCTCGGTGATCACGCAGGCGATCTCACCGGGGTGCGCGGCGAACGCGGCCCGGACGGCGTCCAGGTCATTGTACGGCAGGACGATGGTGTCCCCGGCCTGCGCGCCCGTCACGCCCGGGGTGTCCGGCAGCGCGAAGGTCGCCAGACCCGACCCGGCGGCGGCGAGCAGCGCGTCCACGTGGCCGTGGTAGCACCCGGCGAACTTGACCACCTTGGCGCGGCCGGTGAAGCCCCGCGCGAGCCGGATCGCCGACATCGTGGCCTCCGTCCCGCTGGACACCAGCCGGACCTGGTCCACCGGAGCCACCCGGGCGACGATCTCCTCCGCGAGGGCCACCTCGCCCTCGCCGGGCGTCCCGAAGGACGTGCCCCGGCCGACCGCCTCCCGCACCGCGTCGACCACCTCGGGACGGGCGTGTCCGAGGATCATCGGCCCCCACGAGCACACCAGGTCCACGTACTCGCGGCCGTCGGCGTCGGTCAGGTACGGGCCCCGTCCGGACACCATGAACCGGGGCGTGCCGCCCACGGCGCGGAAGGCACGCACCGGGGAGTTCACGCCCCCCGGCGTCACCTGTGCCGCGCGGTCGAAGAGCGACTGCGAAGCCGGGGCTTCATACCGATAGGGTTGTTGGCTCATAACCTGCGGTTCCCTAGGGCCGAATGGGGTGGACGCCCCCCAGACTAGAAGAAAGCCCCCGCCCCCCTCGCCGGGGGCGGGCCCTGGAACCCCGGCCGCGCACCGCGTCCCGTTCCCCGGTCGTCCGCCCGGGTCCCCACCAGTCTCCACCCCGGCCCCGGGCCCCGCCCGCCCGGGCCCGTGCCGACCGCCGTCGCCGGGGCGGGCGCACCGGGCGGACGGCCGCCGCGGTCGCCCCGGACGGATGACCCGGGAGGGCGGCGGGGGCGGCGGTCCGGGTCCCGTGGAGGGCCCGCCCGGCAGACGGCGACCGCGCTCCGGGGGCCTTCGGCGGGCGGGGTTCTCCCGGCCGTTCCGGGGCCCGCCCGGACTCTCCGGGGCTCCTCGCAAACCAGCGGGACGGTTCGGCGGGACGGTTCGTCTGGAGGTGCCCGCGCGGACGAACCGAGTCCCCGCGGGACTTTCCCGGTGGCCACCGCACGGAGTTGCCCGGGACGTTCCCCTCGCGTTCCGGCGGATGTTCCGGTGGTGTTCCGGCGGGTGTTCCTGTATAGGGTTCCCGAACCGGCGGGAAACGGGTCGGAATTCGCTGGTTTTTTCCCCGGTGTTACCGACCGGTGTTCCCGGCCGGCCGGACTTCCGGCACCCCGCGCGCCTTCCCTTTGGGTTTCGCGGGCGATAGGCGCCGGGCGGCGCCCCGCGTGAACGCCCCTGGAGCCCCGCCCCCAGCTGGCCGGGTGCGCGAGCACGCCCCGGGTGAACCGCGCGGCGGTGACGGGGAGTCCCCGGGGACTCGAAGGACAAGGGTTCCGGGCCGGGGGGCGCGGGAGGCGCGAATCGTACCCTCCGGCGGTCCCGCCGAAAAGACCCTCCGCCCCCGGCCCGTCGTTTTCACCGCACTCCGGCCGACCGGACTATTCCCGGCGGAACTCCACCCGCGCTTTCGGGCCGACCTCGCTCTTATCCCCTTTGGAGTTTGCCCGTCGGGTATATCCTTCGGTGACCCGGAGATACGGTCGCGACCGCCTCCGGCCGCCCCACCCCATGAGCGGGGTCCATGATCCGTAGACTACCCGGGCAGCCCGAAGCCGGGGCATGATACGGGCAGCTCGCACGGTCGTGGTGGCGGAGACCTCCGACGCCCGTGCCGGGGTGTTTCACGGCACGTTTCGGCGCGTGGGCGTGGGGGAGGTCACTGACACGATGATCGGGTCGCGCGGCTGCTGTCGCGCGCCGGGGAAAAGCAGTCGGGTGGAGATATGCATCGCGGTGGTGGACTGGGCGAGGGGACCGGCGACCTCGGCCCCCGGCGTGCCCGGCGGGGAAGGCACCGGCGCGAGGCGGAGGCCGCGGGGGCGCAGCTCCCCGGCGGGGGACACGTCCCGTTGGGCGGGGGCGGCACGGAGCGGGCGCACACGGGAAGCGGGAGCGGGCGCGTGGGGGTGACCTACAAGTACTTCGGCGCACCCGACGGGGCCACCGCCGCGCGGGTGCCGATCTCGATGCGCCCGGAGGAGCTGGGCGGTGACGAGCTCGGCATGGGCGGGATGTTCACCAAGATCAAGCCGGAGACGATGGCCGCCATGGTCCTCACCGGCATCCAGGGCATACCCCTGCACAAGGTCCCCCCGCTGGAACTCGTGGTCCTCCACCCCGACTACGCCGTCGTCAAGCTCCCCATGACGGTAGTCGACCCGCTGCGCGGCGTGGGCGAGGAGGCGGTCGGCGCCGCCGCGTTCATCTGGTCCACGGTTCCCGACCGCGGCGGCCCGCGCGACGCGTTCAACGTCTACCAGCTCCTCCACGAGTGGCAGGACTTCAGCCACCGGCTGCACGAGGCGGGCCACCAGCCGTACTGTCTCGTCTGGCCCTGACCGGTCCACCGGTCCGCCCCTCCCACCGGGTCCGCCCTCCCACCCGGTCCGCGCCTCCGGCCCGGTCAGTACCTTCCGCCCGGTCCGTTCCTCCCGCCGGTCCTCGCCCGTCCGAGGCCCTCGCCTTTCGCGGTCCTCGCCGTCCGAGGCCCTCGCCTTTCGCGGTCCTCGCCTTTCGCGGTCCTCGCCTTCGCCGTCGGTCCCTTCCGCCGACCGCGCCCCTCTCGGCCGCCGCGCCCCCCTCGCGGTCAGTCCCTTTCGCTGGCCGCGCCCTTTTCGGCCACCTCGCCGCTCCCTCTCGCCGGTGCGCCTTCACCGACGCGTCGCCGCGCATCGCCGCGCGCCGGTGCGCCCCTCCGCCGGTCTCCGGTCCGCCGTCGGGCGACTCCCGCTCGTCCCGCCCGTGGGTACGGCGGCAGGACCCGTCCCCGGGGCACTAGCGCCCGGAACCCCCCTTTCCGTACAGGGGTGTTGGCCCTTCACCACGCGCGACGCGCCCGACGGGCGCCCGGGCGGCTCGTAACCCCTCCCCCGCGCGGGGCGTTCCAGGGGTGCGCGCCGCGCGCGGGACCGGGCGTGCGAAGCGGCGGTACGCGCACGCGCACGGTGCGTGGCGCGGGTGGTCATCGGGAGGAATCACGTGGAACGGCCGGAGTATCCGAACGGGGCCACGGAAAGCGTTCCGGACGGCGGGCGGGAGGGCGGCGGACCGGACGGCCGACCGAGTGTCCGACCGGGCGGCGGACCGGACGGCGGGCCGGACCCGGACGACGGGCCGGACTGCGGGCCCGACTGCGGGTCGGGTCGGGTCCGTCGGGCTGGTGGAGTCCGTCGGGCTGGTGGAGTCCGGCGGCCGGGCGGCGCGGCCACGCCGTCCGCGCGTGGCCCGGCGTCCGCGCCCCGGCGGGAGGTCCGGTCGTGAGGATCGTCTTCCTGCTGCACAACGCGTACGCGATCGGCGGCACCATCCGCACCACCTTCAACCTGGCCGGGGCGCTCGCCGACCGCCACGAGGTGCGGATCGTGTCGATGATGCGGCACCGGGAGCGGCCCCGGTTCGCCCTTCCGCCCGGGGTCGGGCTCGTCCCGCTGGTGGACCTGCGCCCGGGCCACGGCGACACCGGGCTGGCCGAGTACGCCGAACCCGCCCGGGACTTCCCCGTCGAGGACAAGCGGCACCACCAGTACAGCCGTCTGGTGGACCTGCGGGTCCGCGCCTTCCTGAAGCGCTGCGACGCGGACGTCGTCATCGGCACCCGGCCGGGGATCAACGTCTACCTGGCGCTCTTCGGCCCGGCCGACGCCCTGCGCGTCGCCCAGGAGCACCTGCGGCACGACGCGCACGGCAAGCGGCTGCGCGGGGTGCTCGCCCGGCACTACCGCACCCTGGACGCGCTGGTGACGATGACCGAGGCGGACGCCGCCGTCTACCGGGCGCGGATGCGGCTGCCGGGCGTCCCGGTCGTCGCGGTCCCGAACCTGGTGCCCGACCCGGGCGTCACCCCGTCCGACGGTTCGGCGAAGGTGATCGCCGCGGCGGGGCGGCTGGCCAAGGGGAAACGGTTCGACCTGCTGCTCGACGCGTTCCGGGTGGTCAGCGACAAACGGCCCGACTGGCGGCTGCGGATCTACGGGGGCGGGGCCGGACGGGAGCGGCTGCAACGGCGCATCGACCGGCTGGAGCTGGCGGACCGGGCGGTGCTGATGGGGCCGCGCTCCCCCATCGAGCCCGAGTTCGCCAAGGCGTCCCTGCTGGTCAGCGCCTCCGACGCGGAGTCGTTCGGGATGACCCTGGTGGAGGCGATGCGCTGCGGGGTGCCGGTGGTCAGCACGGACTGCCCGTTGGGTCCGGCCGAGATCGTCCGGGACGGGGTCGACGGGCGGCTGGTGCCGGTCGGCGACGCCGACGCCCTGGCCTCGGCGGTGCTGGAGCTGATCGACGACGACGCGGGGCGGCGGGCGATGGGCGTCGCCGCGCTGGAGGGGGCCCGGCGGTACGACCCCGGGCCGATCGTGGCCCGCTACGAGGCGCTCTTCGCGGAGCTGGGCACCACCCGCACCCGCCGGGGCTGGCAGCGCACCCGCGCCCGGTACACCGCCTCCCTCCTCCGCAGACGGCGGACACTGGCGCGGAGGGTACGAAGGGTGCGGAGGCTGGGAGGGCTGCTGCGGGGGCTGGGGCCGCAGATGCCCCTGGGACTGCGGTGGACGCGGGGCGCGCGGTGGGCGTGGAGGCTGTCAGGGTCCCGGGGCACGCGGGGTCCCCGGGAGCGCTGACAGCCGGGGTCGGTCCGTCCGGACACCGGTCCGTCCGGCGGATCGACCCGCCCGGGCATCGGCCCGTCCGGCGGATCGACCCGCCCGGACACCGGCCCGTCCGGACGGGGATCCTCCCGCCCGGACGTGGGTCTTCCGTCCCGGACGCGGTGCTTCCCGCCCGGACGGGCGCCGCTCACCTGGGCCGGAGGGCGGCGAGCTGCTGTTCGAAGGGGACGAGTCGGTCCCTCAGGGAGCCCGTCCCGAGCGGTCGGTCCTCGACGGAGCCGACCGTCCTCGGGGCCGCGCCCCCGCCCGTGCCGGGGGCGCCCCGGTCCTGCGGGGGCACCGTCCCGGCGGTGGCCGGGGTCCGGGGCGCCACCAGGGCGGCCAGCTCCCCGGCGGCCCGGTCGACGCGTTCGGCGAGCCCTTCCGCCCCGAAGTCCTCGGAGGCGGCGTACACCCCGGTCGGGACGACCACGGCCCGCAGATAGCCGAAGAGCGGGCGCAGCGCGTGGTCGAGGACCAGCGAGTGGCGGCCGGTGCCGCCGGTGGCCGCGATGAGCACCGGCTTCCCGGTCAGCGCGTCCTTGTCGATCACGTCGAAGAACGACTTGAACAGACCGCTGTAGGAGGCCGAGAAGACCGGCGACACCACGATCAGCGCGTCCGCGTCCGCCACCGACCCCAGGGCCGCCTCCAGGGCGGGCCCGGGGAAGCCGGTGACGAAGTTGTGCGCGATCTCGACGGCGAGGTCCCGCAACTCGACGACCTCGACGTCCGTCCCCGGCGCGCGCCGTACGACCGACTCGGTGAGGCGGTCGGCGAGCAGCCGGGTGGACGAGGGGACGCTCAGTCCCGCGGAGACGACCACCAGCTTCACGCGCTCCTCACCTCCTCCTGCTCCTTCTGGTCCTCGCGGTCCTCGGCGTTCCGGGCGGCGAGGCGGGTGGCGTGGACGGGCGCCTCCGGGACGTTCGCGGGGCGGTTCCTGGCGAACTCCTCGCGCAGCACCGGGACGACCTCCTCGCCGAGCAGGTCGAGCTGTTCCAGGACGGTCTTCAGCGGCAGGCCCGCGTGGTCCAGGAGGAACAGCTGGCGCTGGTAGTCGCCCGCGTACTCGCGGAAGGACAGCGTCTTCTCGATGACCTCCTGCGGCGAACCGACGGTCAGCGGCGTCTGCTGGGAGAACTCCTCCAGCGACGGGCCGTGCCCGTAGACGGGCGCGTTGTCGAAGTAGGGGCGGAACTCCCGCACCGCGTCCTGCGAGTTCTTCCGCATGAACACATGGCCGCCGAGACCGACGATCGCCTGTTCGGCCGTGCCGTGCCCGTAGTGGGCGTAGCGCTCGCGGTACAGCTCCACCATCCGCTGGGTGTGCTGCTTGGGCCAGAAGATGTTGTTGTGGAAGAAGCCGTCACCGTAGTAGGCGGCCTGCTCCGCGATCTCCGGCGAGCGGATGGAGCCGTGCCAGACGAAGGGCGGCAGCCCGTCCAGCGGGCGGGGCGTCGAGGTGAACGACTGGAGCGGCGTACGGAACTTGCCCTCCCAGTCGACCACGTCCTCCCGCCACAGCCGGTGCAGCAGCGCGTAGTTCTCGATGGCGAGCGGGATGCCCTGCCGGATGTCCTGGCCGAACCACGGGTAGACCGGGCCGGTGTTGCCCCGGCCCATCATCACGTCGACGCGGCCGTTCGCGAGGTGCTGGAGCATCGCGAAGTCCTCGGCGATCTTCACCGGGTCGTTGGTGGTGATGAGGGTGGTCGAGGTGGAGAGGATCAGGTTCTCGGTCCGGGCGGCGATCCAGCCGAGCATGGTCGTCGGCGAGGAGGGGACGAACGGCGGGTTGTGGTGCTCGCCGGTCGCGAAGACGTCGAGACCGACCTCCTCGGCCTTCAGCGCGATGGCCGTCATCGCGTTGATCCGCTCGTGCTCGGTGGGGGTGCGTCCGGTCGTCGGATCCGGAGTGACATCCCCGACGGTGAAGATCCCGAACTGCATGGCTGCTCACCCTTCGGAGGTTCTGATGGTTGATTCTTCAACTACATCGATCAGAACCGTACCCCACGGCGAGGTATTCCCGCACCCCGGGCCCGCCCGGGTCGCGACCCCGGGCGGGCGCCTTCCGGCCACCTCAGCCACCGCCCCTCCCCCGTCCCTCCCGGGCGCCACGGAACCGGGACGGCCCCGGTGGGCGCGCCTCCGCGTCCACCGGGGCCGTCCCGGTTCCGGTTCCGGCCGCCGTCACGCGGTCCCGGGGGCCGGTGGGGTCCAGCCGGGGTCGCGTCCCGTCACGGCGAGCAACCGTTCGAACGGTCCGGCCCCCTCCGGCGGGTCCACCGGCTCGCCGAACATCCCCATCGCCCGGGCGGTGGGCGCCATCCCCGCCACCGCGCCCTCCAGCACCCGGACGACCCCCGCCCCGTCCGGATCGGGGTCGAACGGCGCGCCGACCGCCCGAGCCAGGTCCCATCCGTGCACGGCCAGGTCGAGCAGGACCATGGAGCCCACCGTCCGCGCGGGCAGGTCCATCGCCCCGGTGGTGCCCTCCTCCGCGCCGGGCAGCGACCACGCCCGCACCAGCTCCGTCACCGCCCCGGCGAACCCCTCGCGCCAGTCGGGGCCGACGGCCACCCGGTCGGGCGTCGCCGAGAAGTCGGACGGCTTCTTGAGGGCCAGCTCGCGGAACTGCGTCACCACGTGGAACAGGTGGTTCACCAGCTCCCGGACGTCGTAGTCGGCGCAGGGGGTCGGGGCGTCGAGCGTCCCGGGTTCCTTGGACCGCCCGGGTTCCCCGGACCCGCCGGGGGCCCCGGGTCTCCCGTCGGGGAGCGCCCGGACCAGTGCCACGGCCTGTCGGCCTGCGGAGGCCAGCAGGGCGCCCAGCGGGGGTCCGGCCGGGACGGCGCCGGGGAGGGGCGGGGCGGGCCGGGCGGAGCCCGGGAGGGGAGCGGGTCCGGAGCCCGGGGCGGCGTGGGAGCCACGGTCGGCGTCGGGGACGGCGGCCTCGGGGACGGCGGGGGCCTCGGGAGCGGGTTCGGAGCCGGAGCCGGAGCCGGTTGCGGGTTCGGCGTCGGAGGCGGGTTCGGAGCCGGGCGCGGGGTGAAGATCACTCATAGGTTCACCGTAAGAAAGCGCCACGGCCCCGGCTTGAACAAACACGACAGCTCTGAGCGAACCCCCGCGCATACGCTCTCCCCATGCCAGCGCCACGCCATGACACCAGGGGCATCGTCAACGCCGCCGACCTGCTCAGCCGCGTACGCTTCCGCCGCCACGAGCCCGCCCCCGCACTGCGTCCGTACCTGGAGCACTACTGGCTGATCGACTGGGACCTGCCACGGCCCTACGCCACCCACGTCGTCCCGCACCCCTCCGTGAACGTCGTCTTCCAGCGGTACGCCGACCGGGAGCCGTTCGCGGAGGTGGCGGGCGTCGGGCTGGACCTGTTCACCCAGGACCTGACCTCGGTGGGGCGGGTCTGCGGCGTCCAGTTCCGTCCGGGCGGCTTCCGGCCGTTCGCCCCCTGGGCCCCCGTCGCCGAGTGGACCGGACGCCGCCTCTCCCTCGCGGCGGTCTTCGGCCCGCCCGCCCACGCCCGGGCCCCGGCGACGGTCACCGTCCCGGACGCCGTCCTCGCCCCCGACGACGACCTGGAGCGGGTGGCGGCCCTCGACGCCTTCCTCCTGGGGCTCGGCCCGGACGGCCGGGGTCCGGAACCCGATCCGCAGGCCACCCTCGCGATGACGCTGGTGGACCTCATCCGCCGGGACCGGACGATCCGCCGGGTCGGGGACTTCGCCCGGGACCAGGACCTGCCGGTCCGGACGCTGCAACGGCTCTTCGCCGGGTACGTCGGGGTCGGCCCCAAGTGGGTGATCCTCCGCTACCGCATCCACGAGGCGCTGGAGCGCGCCGAGGACGAGCGGGCGGTGGACTGGGCGGGGCTCGCGGCCGACCTCGGGTACGCGGACCAGGCCCATCTGGTCCGCGACTTCACCGCGACCGTGGGCGTCCCCCCTACGGCCCACCACGCCCCGCACTGAGACGCCGGGCCGCCCGGGGCCCGGCGACCGGCCCGCCCGGCGACCGCGCGGCGCGCCCGAGCCGGTGGGCGCGGGGGCGGCCGGGGGCCCGGGGCCGGGGGGCCGGACCTCGGTACCGGACCTCCGGGCGGGCCTGGCGGTGGAGGTCAGAAGGCGTAGACGTCGCCCGTGTCCAGCACCAGCACCTCGTGCGCGTGGTTGTCCGGGTTGGCGTCCCGCGTCCCGCCGCTCCAGGGGGTGTCCATCCGCAGGGTCACCTCGTCGGGCTCGCCCCGGAGCCGGACCCGGACCTCTACGGGTTCGCCGGGGGCGCCCGCCACCAGCCCTCCCGTCCGGCACAGCACGGAGGAGCGGCCCGCGCGGACGCACCGCTGCGGCAGGTCCTGCTCGTCCGCGAGCGGCACCGACCAGTCGAGCCGGGTCGTCGCGTCGGGGACGTCGGACGGTCCGAAGTTCTGCGGGGTGAACGTCAGGGTCACCCGTCCGGCCGCGAGGAACGCCGATCCGTGCTGGGCGAGATCGGCCTCCGGGACCTCGACGGCCGGTGCTTCGGGCGTCGGCTCCCCGGTGACCGGCACCTCGGGGGTCGGTGCTCCCGGGGTCGGCACCTCGGGGGTGGGCGCCCCGGTGGTCGGCGCTCCGGAGACGGGGTCGCCGGGCGCCGGGGCGCCGGGCGTGGGGGGAGCGGTCGTCGAGGGACCGGCCGTCGGAACGGCGGTCGTCGGGTCGGCGGCCGTGGGGGCCCCGGTGGTCGGTTCCCCGGTCACCGGGGGTTCCGTGAGCGCCGGTCCCGCCGTCGACGGCACGGTCAGGGCCACGGGCTCCGCCGCCCGCGCGGGCGGCGGAGGCGGCCAGCCCCGCGCCGTGCCGACGACCGCGCCGCACAGGACGGCGGCCGTCACGACCGCCACCGTCCTCGTCCCCCGTCCCCTCAGATGTCCGCGTGTCACACCGCTCCTCCCGCCAAGCACCGAAGCCGGTCCGGGACCGGAACCGCGACCCGGGCCGGAGCCGCGACCCGGGCCGGAGCCGGAGTCCGATCCGGCACCGGGGCGATCCGAGGCCGGACGGTCCGGCCGGGCCACCGTCGACGTCGACGTCCTCGGCCGCCCACGCCCTCCCGATGTATCCCCCGCCTCCTCCGTCCCAGGCGCCACCCAACAGGTGACGCGCCGCGGTGGCGTGGCAGCCTGGGGTCATGCTCACCGCCCGCTCCGCCCTGCTCTTCGCCGTCGCCGCCCTCTTCGAGATCGGCGGCGCCTGGCTGGTCTGGCAGGGCGTGCGGGAACACCGGGGCTGGGTGTGGATCGGCGCCGGGGTCATCGCCCTGGGCGCCTACGGGTTCGTCGCCACGCTCCAGCCCGACGCCGAGTTCGGCCGGGTGCTCGCCGCGTACGGGGGCGTCTTCGTCGCGGGGTCGATCCTCTGGGGCATGGTCGCGGACGGCTACCGCCCCGACCGGTGGGACGTGACGGGCGCGCTGGTCTGTCTGGCGGGCATGGCGGTGATCATGTACGCGCCCCGCAACGGGGGCTGAGGCGGTCGCGGCGCCACGGGGGCGGCCCGGCGGGTGCCGGGCCCGGCGTGCGTGGGTGCCCGACGGGTGACGGGGGGCCGCTCGGCGGGGGACGTCCGTACAGGTCGGCGGATGACATCCGTGCAGGTCAGAACGGGGTACGGCAAGGTCCGGCCAAGAGGCCGACGAAGTTATCCACAGGCCCGAACGGCCCGGGCCGGACCCACCTATCCTGAGTGCGGCGACGCAGCCGCGCCACCAGCCGTCCCAGGTCGAGGAGCCCCGCATGCCCCGCACGGACACCCGTTCCCTCCCCCACGGCACGCCCCCGCCCGGGCGCACGGCGGTGGTGACCGGAGCGAGCGGCGGCATCGGCGCGGCCACCGCCCGGCGCCTCGCCGCCGACGGGTTCCACGTGGTGCTGACCGCCCGCCGCGAGGACCGGATAGCCGCCCTGGCGAAGGAGCTGACCGAGGCGGGACACCACGCGACGGCCCATCCGCTGGACGTCACCGACCGCGCGGCGGTGGAGTCCTTCGCCGCCTCCCTGGAGCACTGCGCGGTCCTGGTGAACAACGCGGGCGGGGCGCTCGGCGCCGACCCGGTGGCGACGGGCGACCCCGAGGACTGGCGCCGGATGTACGAGACGAACGTCCTGGGGACCCTGCACGTCACCCAGTGCCTGCTGCCCGCCCTGGAGGCGAGCGGCGACGGCACGGTGGTGGTCGTCTCGTCCACGGCGGGGCACGGCACGTACGAGGGCGGCGGCGGGTACGTCGCCGCGAAGCACGCGGAGCACGTCCTCGCGGAGACGCTCCGGCTGGAGATCGTGGGCCGCCCGGTGCGGGTCGTCGAGGTGGCGCCCGGCATGGTCAGGACGGAGGAGTTCGCGACGACCCGGTTCCGGGGCGACCGGGAGAAGGCCGCGAAGGTCTACGAAGGGGTGGCCGAACCGCTGACCGCGGAGGACGTCGCCGACACCATCGGCTGGGCCGTCGGCCGTCCCAGTCACGTCAACATCGACCTGCTGGTGGTGCGCCCGCGCGCCCAGGCGTCCAACACCAAGGTCCACCGGGTCCGATGACTCCCGGACCGGACCGTCCCGTCTCTGGCGCCCGGGCGTCCACGCCCGGGTCCGGGTCCGTCCCGGTGCCCCCGGCCCCGGCCGGGGACACCGCCGCGGACGTCCGCCGCCGTGCCGAGGAGAAGCGCACCGAGCGCCAGGTCTGGTGGTACCTGGCCTACTTCCTCTTCGGCATCCATCTGGTGGCGTTCGTCATGATCTTCGCCGTCCGCCACGGGAAGTGAGGGACGGGGCGGGGCGCTGGCGCCACCCCGCCCCGTCCCTCCCTCATCCCTTCACGCACACGACCTGCCGCAGCTTGGCGACGACCCGCACCAGGTCCTCCTGCTGCTGGATGACCTGCTCGATCGGCTTGTAGGCGGCGGGGATCTCGTCCACCACCCCCACGTCCTTGCGGCACTCGACCCCACGGGTCTGGTCCTCCAGGTCGCGCACCGAGAACCGTCGCTTGGCCGCGTTGCGGCTCATCCGGCGGCCCGCCCCGTGGGAGGCGGAGTTGAACGACTTCTCGTTGCCGAGTCCGCGCACGATGTAGGAGCCGGTGCCCATCGACCCGGGGATGATCCCGTAGTCACCGGATCCGGCGCGGATCGCGCCCTTGCGGGTGACCAGCAGGTCCATCCCGTCGTAGGTCTCCTCGGCCACGTAGTTGTGGTGGCAGGAGATCTCCCGCTCGAAGGTGACGCCCGCCTTGCGGAACTCCCGGCGGACGACGTCCTTCAGCAGCGCCATCATCAGCGCGCGGTTGTGCTTCGCGTACTCCTGCGCCCAGAACAGGTCGTTGCGGTAGGCCGCCATCTGCGGGGTGTCCGCGACGAAGACGGCGAGGTCGCGGTCGACGAGTCCCTGGTTGTGGGCGAGGGACTGGGCGACCCCGATGTGGTGGTCGGCGAGTTCCTTGCCGATGTTGCGGGAGCCGGAGTGCAGCATCAGCCACACCGAGTCGTCCGTGGCGACGCACACCTCGACGAAGTGGTTGCCGCCGCCGAGCGTCCCCATCTGCCGGACGGCGCGGTCCTGGCGGAAGCGCACCGCTTCCGCGATGCCGCCGAACCGGGTCCAGAAGTCGTCCCAGCCCGCCGTGGCCAGCCCGTGGAAGCGGCCCGGTTCGACGGCCTCGTCGTGCATGGCGCGGCCGACCGGGATGGCCTCCTCGATCTTCGAACGGAGCCGGGAGAGGTCGCCGGGCAGGTCTCCGGCGGTCAGCGAGGTGCGGACCGCCGACATCCCGCAGCCGATGTCGACCCCGACGGCGGCCGGGCAGACGGCGCCCCGCATCGCGATCACCGAGCCGACCGTGGCGCCCTTGCCGTAGTGCACGTCCGGCATCACGGCCAGGCCCTCGATCCAGGGCAGGGTCGCGACGTTCCGGAGCTGGCGCATCGCCACGTCCTCGACGCCGACCGGGTCGGCCCACATCCGGATGGGCACCCGGGCCCCCGGAAGCTCTACGTACGACATATCCTCCCCATTCCCCCGTAAATAAAGAAAAGTCACCAAACGCAAATAACGGAGCCAAGGTCAACGAAAGGGATGACGGACCGGCGTCCACGGCCGTGCGTGCGATACACATTGTGTCGGTCGGAGCGTCCCCCGCGGCAAGCGAATAAGCCCCCTCGGTGGCCCGGGGAGCCCGCCGCGTTCCCGCGCCGTCCGGCGCGCACCGCGTCGAGAGGAGCCATCACCGTGCAGCGGAAGGCGTACGTACCGGGCGTCGCCGTACTCCTCGCGGCCCTGCTCACGGGCTGCACCGGCGGCTCCACCACGGACGACGGGCCGGAGGACGACAAACGCGGCGGACCCGGCGCGACCGCGCCCACCGCCGAGCCCGGCCGTCACCGCACCCTGCCGGAGCCCTGCGGCGCGTTCGGCCGGGGCACCCTCGATCCGCTGCTCCCCGGCGTCAAGGAGATCCCGGACGAGGAGCGGCGGGAGAAGGCGTACGAGGGCACCGCGACCGCGACGTACGACACCGACCGCCGGGTCGGCTGCCGCTGGAAGGCCGAGTCCGTCGACGCCACCCACCATCTGCTGGTGGACCTGGAACGGGTCGTGTCCTACGACGGCGAGGTCAGCGACGAGGACCGCGCCCAGGAGGTCTACGAGGCGAAGGAGGCCGAAGCGGACCTCCCGGCCCCGAGCACCGCCTCCGACGACGAGGACGAGGACGGCGCGGACGGGGACGGGGACGACGGTACGGACGGGGCGTCCGGCTCGCCCTCCGCCCCGCCTGCCTCCGGCTCCTCCTCCACCGCCTCGGCCCCCGCCGGTTCCGCCACCGCCCCCGACGGCGGGACGACGGCCAGCGGCGACGAGGACGACGCCGAGCCGCTGCCCCGGGTCCTCGACGACCTCGGCGACAGCGCCTTCGTCGACGACGCGCTCACCACCTCCGGCTCCGCCCAGCACCGCGAGGTGACTGTGGTGTTCCGCACGTCGAACGTTGTCGTGACCATCGGGTACGAGGCCCAGCCGACGCTCTCCGGTGAACGGCCGGACAGCGAGGACATGCAGGACAGGGCGCGGAAGCTGGCCGACCGGCTGGTCGAGCTGCTCAGCGAGTGACCGCCGTCCGGCCCCGGCCGGACCCTCCGCCACGGACCCGTCCCGCACCCGTTCGGCGTACCGTGACCCCTCGGACCACCCCTCAAGGCCCACCGATCCACCGCGTCACGAGCGAAGGAACCATGCACCGACCAGCACAGCGACTCACCCGCGTCCTCGTCTGCGCGGCCACCGCCACCGTGATCGTCGGCGTGGCCGGCTGCTCCTCCGACTCCGGCGACGGCGCGAAGAAGAAGGAGGAGGGGAAGCCCACCGCCTCCGCGTCCTCCAGCGCCGCGACCAAGGCGCCGACCGTCCCGAAGGCCAGGTACGCGAACCTGCCGGACGCCTGCGAGACCCTCACCAAGAAGACGCGCGGGGAACTCGTGCCGAAGGCCCGGGCCGGGTCGGCGGGCTCCTCCAACGACGCGTCGACCCGTGGCACCTGCTCGTGGAGCAGCCTCGACAACAACGGGGTGGCGGGCTCCCAGTTCCGCTGGCTGAACGTCTCGCTGCTGCGCTTCGACTCCGACCAGACCCGTGGTTCCGGGTCGAAGCTGGCCACGGAGCACCTGCTCAAGCAGGTCCGGGAGGCCCAGGCGACGAAGGACGCGCGCAAGCTCACCACCACCCCGGTCGAGGGCACCGGTGAGGAGGCGCGGCTGGTCGCGTACGACCTGAAGAAGAAGGAAGGGACCTTCAAGCACCAGACGGTGGTGGCGCGGGTCGAGAACGTCGTGGTGACGCTCGACTACAACGGCGCGGGTCTCGCGGGCGAGGGGACGCCGAGCGCGGACGTCCTCGCCTCGGCGGCCCGGAAGGCGGCCAAGGAGGCCGTCGCCGCGGTGGTGCAGGCCAACGGGAACGCCGCCGAGGGCACCGACGGGGACGCCGACGGGGACAAGGCCAAGACCTCGGACGAGGACTCCGGCCAGGGTTCCGGCACCGGCGGGAAGGCCGACGGCTCAGAGGGCAGCGGTACCGCGCCGGACCAGCCGAAGAAGAAGGGCGAGTAGTCCCGCACCATCTCACCCGTACCTCACCCTCACCTCATCCGCACATGTGTGCCACTCTGTTGCGCGCGACGGCTGTTTCCGGACGGCGGCGCGGACGCGCGGCGGCACAGCCACGTATCAGCTGTGTCAACAACGTTGCGGGCCAATGCACCTAGCGCTTCGAGAAGGTCTCTCGCCGTCCCGATGGCGTTGGTCCAGCAGGCGCCGGTACGGGTACCCGGCGCCTGCTTCAAGATCTCCGCAAGGCTTCTGGCGATCTACGCAAAGGCAGTTGAAATCGCTCGAGTGGTGTGACGATGCACGCTCGGAGCGAGGCGCCAAGCACGTGGATGGACTCGTCGAATTCGAGCGGGGGCGGCCTTCGCTTAGCGGAGTCCCCCAGGCATTGACACCGCCGACAAGCTCCACTCATTGCAGGACTTCCTCCACGAACACGGTGAGCGGCATCACAGTGCTTACGCTGCGGTAACAGTCAAGCGATGAGACGAGGGACTTCAGTCAGTCCGGATCGCCGGTAGGCCAGTGGCCGCTGATGCTGTAACCGATCATCACCATGAGCCGCCCGCTTCTCGTGGAAACCTCGCAGCTGTCCGGATGGACTGCTTCGCCATCGTCGTGCCTCCATGAGATACGTGGGGAGGCGCTCAGCCGCGACGAAGCGCTAGGACATCGACTGTTCCCGGACGCTCCGCATCGTCCCGGCCACGGGGCATGTGAGAGCCAGCGTTCTATCGACTCACACCTCGGCGACTTTTAGCCAAGTGTTTGTAATAAGATGTTCGACTGTTGCCTGACCTAATTAGGGTGACTGCCGCGCTCGACACGGATCAAGCCGAGGTCACCTGCAGCGCAAGTAACGACTACGTCCGCATACACACGGGGGAGAAGCACTGTGGCTCGACTGCCCGAATCGCAAGTCACCGCACTGGAAAGCGATTACCGCGAGAAGAGCAGGGCCTACGACCACGCCCTGGAAAATCTGAAGGCCACCCGCTTCCAGCGGCGGATGTACTACCTGGTCGCCTTCGGTTCCATGGTTCTGACCAGCCTTCTCGGCTACACGGTCATCATCGGGCTCTGGGAAGAGAAGCCGACCTTCACTCGGTGGGCAGGGCTCATCATCGTGGCAGTCTTGTGGATCAGCGCGGGCGTCATGCTGATGAAGAACCGGAAAGCTAAAGTCGACCACACGTCCGAACTGCGCAAAATGCTCGCGGAGAAGCAGAACGCCGCTGCGGCGCTCCCCCTTGACTCCGAGGCCGCGCTGCGGATCTACCGGGAGTCGACTCTTGAGCTGATGGACGCATATCGGATCAGGGCAACCCGCAACCGGCGCGTCAACAACGCGCTCCAAGCCCTCATCATCGCCGGGTCGATCGTCGCTTCAACCCTGGTCGCCATGGACCACAACGTCACCCCGCTGAACCTGGCAGCCACCATCCTCAGCGCGACGGTCGGTGTGAGTGCTGGACTGTCGGGCTACTTCAAGTTCCGTGAGCGGGGATTCAACTTGCAGTCCACCGCAGACGAACTCGAGAAGCACTACACCGCAGTCCAGTTCCACCTCGACGAGTACGAGACCGTCGATCCCTCCCTCACGCCCGAGGAGGGAGAGAAGGAAAGGCTGCGACGGTTCGCGCGTCTCGTGGAAAAGATCAAGGAAGAGCAGCGCAAGCGGGAGCTGCAGCTGGAGCAGTCACCTGAGCAACAGCGGAGCCAGGGATAGGATCTTCGTCTGCAACAGGATCATTGCAGCGCAGGGCAAGACCGCGTCCAACCTCTGCTGAAGCCACCAGTACGGGATAGCTACACTCCCAACAAACAAGCGACATAACGATCCGCATCCCGTTCCCGTTGCTACGGCAGACGGCCTGGCTGCTGACGCTGGCGACGATCGCCTTCAACGGCGCGGCGGCCTGGCCCGATCCGCTGGGCGTCGGCATGCACGCGGTCATCCCGGTGCTGTTCGTGGTCTCCGTCGAGGCGGCCCGGCACGCGATCGGACGCATCGCGGACATCACCGCCGACAAGCACATGGAGGGCGTCCGGCTGACCCGCTGGCTGCTCTCCCCGCTGCCGACGTTCCTGCTGTGGCGGCGGATGAAGCTGTGGGAGCTGCGCAGTTACGACCAGGTGATCCGGCTGGAGCAGGACCGGCTGGTCTACCAGGCCCGGCTGCGCTCGCGGTTCGGGCGGGCCTGGCGCCGCAAGGCCCCGGTGGAGTCGCTGATGCCGCTGCGGCTCGCGCGCTACGGGGTGCCGCTCGCCGAGACGGCCCCCGCGGGCCTCGCCGCGGCGGGCATCGAACCCGCCGTGATCCCGGCGGCGGTGGCCTCCGCCACCCCGTCCGCCCCCTCCGCCCTGGCGACCCCGTCCGTCCCGTCCGTCCCGTCGGTGTCGTCAGCCCCGTCAGCCCCGTCAGCGCTTTCCGGCCCTTCCATACCGACCGGTTCGTCCGTACCGGCCGGCCCGTCGGGTCCGTCCGGTCCGTCCGGTGCGTCCGGTCCGGGGACGGCGCCCGCGCTCGCCCGTGAGCCGGAGCGCCGGCTCGAAGCGCCCCGTGGGAACGGCGCCCCGGCACCGTCCGACCGGCGCGGCGCGCCCCGGCACCACCCGGACGACCACCGCGACGGTCACCCGGACGACCGGTCGCGGCAGCACGCGCAACCGCACCCGGACGGCCACCGGCCGGGCCCGGAGGACGGTTTCGGCGAGCCGGACGGCTACGGTCCGGACGGCAGCCCGTGGTTCAAGTCGTCCCCCCAGCGGCCCTACGAGGGCGGCTACGACCCCGCGTTCGAGCCGGACGAGGACCCGTGGTCCGACGGCGGATGGCCGGAGGACCCGTGGCTGGAGGACCCGGCGCGCTGGGACGATCCCGACCGGGTCCGTCCCGGATACGCCGTCCCCGAGCCGCCGCGCCCGGGCTTCCACGTCCCGGCGGGCCCGGTCCAGACCCGTCCGCTCGGCCACGGCACCGTCCCGGCACCGGCCCGCACCCGGGAGGCGGCACCGGCCCAGGACCCCGTACGGGTCGCCGGGCCGGACCCGGCCCCGGAGGCCGGTCCCGGCCACCGTGCCGACGGCGGGGCGCCGGACCACCCGGTCGACCTCGCGCGGGCGGCGGGGGAAGCGGCCGGGAGCGGTCCGGGAGCACCGGGCGACGCCCCGAGGTTCCCCGACGGGATGTCCCGGGAGGACGCCTACTACCAGGTCTTCCGCAGCGCCACGAAGGAGCAGGGCGGCATGCCGACCCCGGCCGGGTTCGGCGCCGACCTCCAGGCCACGTACGGCGCCGAGGAGAGTGACGCCGCACTCAAGCGCTACGTGAAGTCCTTCGGCGAACGGCTCAACGCCGAGCTGACCGAGGAGCACATCGCCTAGCGCCTCGCCCAGCGCGTCCCTCAGGGCCGTGCCCCGCCCTTCCTGAAGGCTGGTTCTCCCCACAGGCCCACCGCCACCCCGACCACGAGGAGTCCGGCGTACACGGCGGCGGGCAGGTCGAACCAGGTGGGCAGGAGCCCCAGCCGACGGTCCGCGACGTAGGGACCGAAGAAGCCGAGGGCGCCCTGGACACCGACGATCCAGCCGACGACGCAGAGGAATTTCTTCATGTCCTCCACGATTCCGCCGGAACCGGCCGGAATCGTCGTGCGGGGGACGGAACCGGCGCTACACCGAAAGGTGCAGCGGGACGCGGTGCGGTGCCCTGCGCGCCGCCGGGCCCCTCGGCCGGGACGCCCGGACGCCCCGCCCCGGCCACGCCACCGCACCCGCACCCGCACCCGCACCCGCACCCGCACCGCCGACGCACGGCCGACGCACGGCCGACGCACGGCCGAGGCCCCGGTGACCACGGGATTCCGTGGTCACCGGGGCCTCGAAAGCCCGGCGGGCGGACGGCCCGACGGCCGGACACCCGTACCGACCAGACCGGCAGACGGACCGACAAGCCGACCGAAGACGGACCGGCAGGCCGCCCGAAGGCGGACCGGCGGACGGACGCCCCGGACCCGCCGACGGCCGGTCGGCCGGTCAGCCGGTCAGCCGGACGACCGGCAGCAACCCGACCGGTCCGGCTCAGCCGCCGAGCAGCGTCCGCACCCGGTCCGCGCCCACCGCGAGCAGCAGGGTGGGCAGCCGGGGTCCGGTGTCCCGGCCGACCAGCAGGCGGTACAGCAGGACGAAGAACTCGCGCTGGGCGAGCTTCAGTTCGGCGGTCGGCTTGGCGTCCGGCTCCAGTCCGGCGAGGACCTTCGGCACCCCGTAGACCAGCCCGGTGAGCCCGTCGAGCGACCAGTTCGCGTCGAGTCCGTCGAGCAGCAGCCGCAGCGAGTCGCGCCCCTGGTCGTCCAGGGAGGCGAGCAGCGCGGTGTCGGGCTCCTCGCGGACCACGGTCCGGGCCTCGGCGGGCACGTGCCGCAGGATCCAGGACTCGGCCCGGTCGAAGCGGGGCCGCACCTCGTCCAGCGAGGCGAGCGGGCGCTCCGGGTCGAGGTCGCGGAGGATCCGCAGCGCCTGGTCGGCGTGGCCGCCGGTGATGTCGGCGACCGAGGCGAGGGTGCGGTAGGGCAGCGGGCGGGGGGTCGCCGGGAGCGGTCCGTCGGCGGTGCCGACGGACCGCGCGTGGGCGGCGGCGTCGGCGGGCAGCACCGAGCCGTCCGCGACCTTGGCGCCGAGCTTGTCCCACTCGTCGTAGAGCCGCTGGATCTCCTGGTCGAAGGCGATCTTGAACGACTGGTTGGGGCGCCGTCGGGCGTACAGCCAGCGCAGCAGCTGCGGTTCCATGATCTCCAGCGCGTCGGCCGGGGTGGGCACCCCGCCCTTGCTGGACGACATCTTGGCCATGCCGGAGATGCCGACGAAGGCGTACATCGGGCCGATGGGCTGCTTCCCGCCGAAGACCGCGCCGACGATCTGCCCGCCGACCTGGAACGACGACCCCGGCGAGGAGTGGTCGACGCCGGACGGCTCGAAGACGACGCCCTCGTAGGCCCAGCGCATCGGCCAGTCGACCTTCCACACCAGCTTGCCCCGGTCGTAGGAGTCCAGCCGGACGGTCTCCTCGTGGCCGCAGGACTCGCAGACGTAGGCCAGCTCGGTGGTGTCGTCGTCGTAGGACCGGACGGTGGTGAGGTCCTTCTCGCAGCCGCCGCAGTACGGCTTGTACGGGAAGTACCCGGCGGCCCCGGAGGAGCCGTCGTCCTCGGCGGCGGCGCCGGAGCCCTCGGCGGCCTCGACCTCGGCCTCGTCCAGCGGCTTCTGCTGCTTCTTGGGCGCGGTCTTCTTGGTGCGGTACTGGTCGAGGATGGCGTCGATGTCGGCGCGGTGGCGCACCGCGTGCAGGATCTGCTCGCGGTAGGCGCCCGAGGTGTACTGGGCGGTCTGGCTGATGCCGTCGTAGCTGACGCCGAGGTCGGCGAGGGCACCGGTCATCGCGGCCTTGAAGTGCTCGGCCCAGTTGGCGTGCGGGGAGCCCGCGGGGGCGGGCACCGAGGTCAGCGGCTTGCCGATGTGCTCGGCCCAGGAGGCGTCCACGCCGTCGACGCCCGCGGGGACCTTGCGGTAGCGGTCGTAGTCGTCCCACGACAGCACGTGGCGGACCTCGTGGCCCCGGCGGCGGATCTCGTCCGCGACCAGGTGCGGGGTCATGACCTCGCGGAGGTTGCCCAGGTGGATCGGGCCGGAGGGGGACAGGCCGGACGCGACGACGACGGGTTTCCCGGGGGCGCGGCGCTCCGACTCCTCGATGACGTCATCCGCGAAACGGGAGACCCAGTCGGTGGTCTCGTTGCTCTGAGCCACGATCGGCACGTCCTTCTTTCCCAGTGTTCCCAGTGTTCCCAGTGTTCCCAGTGCCCGGTTCCCGGCTCACCGCGCGCCCCGGACGACCGGTGCCACCGTGCGTCCGGTGCGTCCCGGGGGAGCCCGTGAGGGCGGTGGGCCGGTGCGCGCCGACCGGCCGCCGGAGGGCGTCCGGCGGGGTCCGCGGGCCCCGGGTGACCCGGCCCGCACGGGCGTGCGAGGGCCGTTGTGCCCATTCTCCCAGTTCCCGCGCTCCGGGCGAAAACGCCTTATCAGCGGCACCGGCCCGCGTGGGATACTGGGCCCGGCCGGTTTCCCGGCCCCGGGGCGGCGGCCCGCCCCCGGGAAGCACCTTCCAGACAGCTCCGGAACCCGAGCAGAACGGCGCCCATCCATGGCTTCGGTCACGTCCCTTTCCGCTTCCGTCCACCAGCGTCTCGCGACGGCACTCCAGGCAGCCCTGCCTCAGGCCGGTGCCGTCGATCCGCTGCTGCGCCGGAGCGACCGGGCCGACTTCCAGGCCAACGGCATCCTGGCCCTCGCGAAGAAGGCCGGGACCAACCCGCGCGAGCTGGCCGGGAAGGTCACGGACGCGGTGCCCGCCGACGGGCTGTTCGCCGGGATCGAGGTGTCGGGTCCGGGCTTCCTGAACGTCACGCTCACCGACCGGGCGATCACGGAGAACCTCGCGGCGCGCCTCGCGGACGACGAGGGCCGTCTCGGCGTGCCCTACGCCGGGGACCCGGGCACCACGGTCATCGACTACGCGCAGCCGAACGTGGCCAAGGAGATGCACGTCGGCCATCTGCGGTCGGCGGTGATCGGCGACGCGGTGGTCCGGCTGATGGAGTTCACCGGCGAGTCCGTGGTGCGCCGCCACCACATCGGCGACTGGGGCACCCAGTTCGGGATGCTCATCGAGTACCTGATCGACCACCCGCACGAGCTGGACCACCGGGCCGACGAGGCCGCCGAGGGCAGCGCGGCGATGTCGAACCTGAACCGGCTGTACAAGGCCGCGCGGGCGCTGTTCGACACGGACGAGGACTTCAAGGCGCGGGCCCGCCGCCGGGTGGTCGCGCTGCAGTCGGGCGATCCGCGCACCCGTGAGCTGTGGCAGCGGTTCGTGGACGAGTCGAAGATCTACTTCTACTCGGTCTTCGACAAGCTGGACATGGAGATCCGGGACCCGGACGTGGTCGGCGAGTCCGGCTACAACGACATGCTTGACGAGACCTGCCGGCTGCTGGAGGAGTCGGGCGTGGCGGTCCGCTCGGAGGGCGCGCTGTGCGTGTTCTTCGACGACGTCAAGGGCCCGGACGGGCAGCCCACGCCGCTGATCGTCCGCAAGTCGGACGGCGGCTACGGCTACGCGGCGACCGACCTGTCGGCGATCCGGGACCGGGTGTTCGGGCTGAAGGCGTCCACCCTGCTGTACGTGGTGGACGCGCGGCAGGCGCTGCACTTCCGGATGGTCTTCGAGACGGCCCGGCGCGCGGGCTGGCTGGGCGACGGCGTGCGGGCGGTGCAGCTGGCGTTCGGCACGGTGCTCGGCGCGGACGGCAAGCCGTTCAAGACCCGTGAGGGCGAGACGGTGCGGCTGGAGGACCTGCTGGACGAGGCGGTCCAGCGGGCCACGGCGGTCGTCCGGGAGAAGGACGTCCAGGGTCAGCTGTCGGAGGCGGAGATCGCGGAGCGGGGTGCCCAGGTGGGCATCGGCGCGGTGAAGTACGCCGACCTGTCGACGTCCGCGAGCCGTGACTACAAGTTCGACCTCGACCAGATGGTGTCGCTGCACGGTGACACCAGTGTGTACCTCCAGTACGCGTACGCCCGGATCCGTTCGATCCTGCGCAAGGCGGGCGAGGGGGCGACTGTCGCGGCCCGTCCGGAGCTGGCGCTGGAGGACGCCGAGCGGGCGCTGGGGCTGCACCTGGACCAGTTCGGCGACACGGTGGCGGAGGCGGCGGCCGAGTACGCCCCGCACAAGCTGACCGCGTACCTGTACCAGCTGGCCTCGCTGTACACCACGTTCTACGACAAGTGCCCGGTGCTGAAGGCGGACACGGACGAGCGGCGCGAGAACCGGCTCTTCCTGTGCGAGGTCACCGCGGCGACCCTGCGCCGGGGCATGGAGCTGCTGGGCATCCGCACGCCCGAGCGCCTCTGACCCACGGACGGCGGACCGGCCGGACCGGCGGGACCTGGCGGATCGGCGGGACCTGGCGGACCTGGTCCGGTCGGCCCGCCGCCCGCGCACGTCACGCACCGCGCGTCACGCACCGCCGCCCGCGCACCGGCACACCGCACACCGGCGCACCGGCACACCACGCGTCGCGAACGGGGTCACCGCCCACCACGGGCGGTGACCCCGCCGCCTTTTCGCCCGCCCCCGTCAACACGTCTGTTGCGGGGGCGTTTCCGTGTCCGCCGATGGGTTTCCGCGTTGACGGGAATTCCCGCACCCCGGAAAAGGGCCGCTACTGTTTCCCCGCCAACAGCGGTACGGCGCCCCGGATTTCCGGACGCGCGCCGTTCATCACGCGAAAAGCGAGGCCACCGACATGTCCGTGACCGATGAATTCCTGGAGAACAACGCGACCTTCGCGACGACGTTCTCCGGCCCCCTCGCCCTCCCCCCGCGACGGCGACTGGCCGTCGTCGCCTGCATGGACGCCCGGATGGACATCTACTCCATCCTCGGCCTGCGCCCCGGAGACGCGCACGTCATCCGGAACGCGGGCGGTGTCGTCAGCGACGACGTGATCCGTTCGCTGGTGATCAGCCAGCGGCTGCTGGGCACCCGCAGCGTCATGCTGATCCACCACACGGACTGCGGAATGCTCACCTTCACCGACGACGAATTCAAACGGGACATCGAGAAGGACACCCTCATCCGTCCTTCCTGGTCGCCGGAATCCTTCACCGATCTGGAGGAGGACGTACGGCAATCCGTCCGCCGTATCGAGGGGAGCCCCTTCGTCCCGCACACCCGCAGCCGTGGATTCGTGTTCGACGTGGCGACGGGCCGCCTCACCGAGGTGGAGTGACCATCCCGGACGGGCGGCGTCTCACACGGGTTTCCGCAGCACCCCGGCGAGCCGCTCCAGCCCCACCCGGATCTCGTCGGGGGTGTGGGTGACGAAGCACAGCCGCAGGGTCGCCGGGTCGGGGGCGTCGCAGTGGAAGGGCGCCCCCGGCACGTACGCCACGTCCCGGGCGACGGCCTCCTTCAGCAGTTCCCCGGTGTCCGAGCCGTCCGGCAGCCGCGCCCAGACGAACATCCCGCCCTCGGGACGGGTCCACGAGGACCCCTCGGGCAGCGCCCCGGGCAGCCCGTCGAGCAGCGCGTCCCGCCGCTCCCCGTAGGCGGCGGCGACCGTCCGGACGTGGGCGTCCAGGTCCCGGTCGGCGAGGTAGCGGGCGGCGGCCAGCTGGTTGACGGTCGGGGTGTGCAGATCGGCGGCCTGTTTGGCGATCGCGCAGGCGCGCAGCAGCGTGGCGGGCGCCCGCAGCCAGCCCAGCCGCAGCCCCGGCGCCATCACCTTGGAGAAGCTGCCGAGCAGGGCGGTGCGGTCGGCGGCGCCGTCCAGGGAGGCGATCCAGGGCACCCGCTCCCCCTCGAACCGCAGCTCCCCGTACGGGTCGTCCTCCACCAGCCACAGTCCGCGCCGCGCGGCGACCTCCGCGACGGCGGCGCGGCGGGCGAGGGGGACGGTCCGTCCGGTCGGGTTCTGGAAGGTGGGCACCGAGTAGAACAGCTTGGGCCGCAGCAGGGCGGTGAGACGGTCCAGTTCCCCGGGGTCGACGCCGTCCTCGTCGCCCGGCACGGCGACCACCCGGGCGCCCGCGAAGGAGAACGCCTGTATCGCCGCGAGGTAGCAGGGCCGTTCCACCAGCACGGTGTCCCCGGGGTCGACGAGCGCCTGGGCGAGCAGCGAGAGCGCCTGCTGGGAGCCGGTGGTGACGATCAGGTCGTCGGGGCCGGTCGGCAGCCCCCGGTCGGCGGTGCGGCGGGCGAGCGCCGCGCGCAGGGTGGGTTCGCCCTCGGTGGTGGCGTACTGGAGCGCCCGGGCGGGGGTCTCGGCGAGGACGTCCCGGAACGCGGCGGCGACCCCGGCCCCGTCGAAGAGTTCCGGCGCGGGCAGTCCGCCCGCGAAGTTGATCATCCCCGGGCGGCCCACGACGGACAGGATGTCCCGGACCGGCGAACCGCCGACGGCGGCGGCTCGCGCGGCGAACGGGGGCGGGGCCACGACAGCGCTCACGGCTACTCCTGGAGTACGGGGCCCGGGGGCCCGGCGGGATGGTGGCCGCACACCCTAGCGGGGTAGCTGCTGCCTACAGCCACCGTTCCGCGATCCGGACGGCGGCCGGTGCGACCGTGCCGGTCAGACCGCCGTCGCCCCCGTCCCGGCCGTGGACCAGCGCGTCCCCGGCACCAGGTGCTCCAGGTACCCGGCGTCGGAGACCTTCACGGTGATCTCCGCGTACGGGTGGTCCTCCAGCGGACGGCCGTCCAGCAGCCGCCAGGTCCGCCAGTAGTCGAGGTCGGCCGGGGCGTCCCAGGTCGCCATCTCCTCCAGGCCGGGCTCCCACTCCTCCGGGTCGACGGCCGCCACCTCCCGCCACACCGGCACGTTGCGCAACGGTCCCACC
The DNA here is from genome assembly GCF_054484115.1 of Streptomyces sp. JNUCC 64. Taxonomy (NCBI): domain Bacteria; kingdom Bacillati; phylum Actinomycetota; class Actinomycetes; order Kitasatosporales; family Streptomycetaceae; genus Streptomyces; species Streptomyces sp. JNUCC 64. Next base: position 4,885,057 of record NZ_CM137015.1, on the reverse strand, counting down.
TCGTACCCGACGACGATCTCCGCCGCCCGGCGGGCGAGTTCGTCGCTGTCGCTGAGGGTGCGCACGTACGCGGAGACCCCGTCCCGGCCGGAGCCGCCGAGGTCGTAGACGTCGGCGGCCCGCCGCCGGGGCTCGCGCACGGTCACCCCGTCCCCGTCCAGCAGATAGCCGTCGTCGCTCACCCTCACCAGCCGTCCGGCGAGGCACCCGTGGAGGTCGCGCAGCTCGGGCGCGAGCCGCAGGTCCGCCACGGCGTCCGGGTCCGGGCGCCGTCCGGTGGGGCGCGCGTCCGCCCCCGGCTCCCCCGGGCCGTCCCCGGCCAGCCGGAACCACGCCTCGGCCAGCAGCGCGACGGGAAAGGCGTGGTCACGGGGGACCCGGACGGCGTCCGCGCTGACGAGGTGTATCCGGCCGCGGAGGACGGCTCCCTCGACGCCGTCGACGGACACGGTGAACAGATCGGTCATGGAAGTCCCATTTCACCCAGGCCACGGGTGATCACCGCCGACCACCACAGCCCAGACATTAACCGGCCGTACGGTCCGTCAGATCCGTTGTCCGCTCCCCGGGTTCACCGCTCCCGAAGATGACGGACGGTACACGGTGGCCCGGCCCCGCCAGCCGGAACGGACCCTCCCGGTCCCGGCCGGACACCCGACCGCCCGGCCGGGAGACGGTGGACGGGACGGGAGCACCCACCCGTCGCCATTGCGTCAGAAAAGACCGGAACCCGTTCCCGCACGTCCCCGCAGGTGTGCGAATCCGGACAGCGGTTTCCCTTGATCGCGTTCGCGATCAAGGCGGAGCGCGCCCCCGACGGCCGGACGGCCGGGCAGGGAAGGTGGTACGGACCACGGCACGTGGTCTGTACCTCACTCACCGTCACCCGTCCGGACGCGGCCGGACGGGTCGGACGGGTCCGGGCGGAGTCGGACAGGGGCGTGCGGGTCCGGGCGGAGCCGGAAGGAACCGGAACCGGACGGACGGCGCCCCGGCTCACATGTACGGCAGTTCCCCGCGGCGCAGCCGGTGCTCGATGTCGTCGCCCCGGACCGTCAGCGCGACCAGGATCGCCCGCTGGTCGTCCGGCGCGGCCGGGTCGAACCACACCACCGCCCGGTCCCCGGAACGGGGCTGGTGTCCCGGGTCGAAGAGCGCTCGTTTGGTCACCCAGCGGTCGGCGCCCGCGCGGTCGGAGAACAGCACCACGAACTCGACCTCGAACCGGTCGTCGACCTCCGTCCCGGTCGGGGTGGAGTCGGTCACCTGGCCGGGCACCCGCAGCCCGGTGTGGATGACCTCCCAGGCCCGGGCGTCGCGCCGCCGCCGGGCCGCGTGCCGGTGGACCGTCCACCCCAGCCGCAGCGCGAACACCACGACGAGCAGCGCCGGTACCCACCACTGCGCGGTCCACGCGACCCAGGCCCCGGTGTGCCACTCGTCGTCGCCCAGGCCCAGCCCGTCGACGAACACGCCCTCCTTCGGGGGGCGCACCCACCGCTCGCGCGCCCCGAACAGCACCCCCAGCCCGACCCCGAGGTACGCCAGGGCCATGAAGTACAGGGGGCCGTAGTACTCGCCGCGCCGCGCGAGACAGACGTCCCCGCCGGTCAGCCGCACGATGGGGGCGGCCACCAGCCCGGCGAGGAAGGCCCACAGGAAGACCGGGGTGTCGTTCACCGGGTACAGATCGGTGGAGAGGTACACCGACCCCAGGGGATAGGCCGCCATGTCGGCGGCCCCGTACCCGCACAGCGCCCACAGTCCGCCGTACAGCAGGAGCACCGCCCACAGCGAGGGCCCCAACGGAGCGCCCGGGCGGTCGCGTTCGGACCGTCGCCGTTCCTCCTCGCGCCGCGCGGCGGCAGGATCGACCGTACTCATCCGCCCATACCTCCCCCTGCCCCACCGCGGGGGGCGCGCACCGCCGCGCGCCCCCGCCCCAGGATTACCGCCGCCGCAGGCCGTGTACACCTCCGGGGACGGGCACGTCCGGTTTACGGCGACGGGGGTACCGCATCCCGGCCGTACCGGACGGGCCGGGACGGGACGGAACGGGCCCGCGAACCGTACCGGACGGGACCGGGTCGTACGGCCCGCGGCCCCGGGCCCGTCCACCCTGCCCCGCCCCGCCCGGGAGCGGTACGGGGCGGGGACGGGACGGGGCGGACGGGCCCGCGAGCCGTGACGCCGCCCCAGGCAGGCCCGGCCCCCGGCCGCCGCCAGCGGGGCCGGAGACCCGGGATCGGGGCCAAGGGCCAAGGACAGGAGGCAGGGCCAAGAATAGGAGGCAGGGGCCGGGGCAAGGGCCAAGCCCCAACCCTGGTCCCGGGTTGGGCCCAGGGCCAGGGTTGGGGCCGGGCCCAGGGCTGGGGTTGGGGCAGGGGACCTGGGCCAGGAGCCCGGAGGCGGGGCCCCAGGCCCGGGGGCCTCAGGCCCGGGGGCCCCAGGCCCGGGGGCCCCAGGCCCGGGGGCCCCAGGCCCGGGGGCCCCAGGCCCGGGGGCCCCAGGCCCGGGGGCCCCGGACCCCGGGGCCTCAGGGCGCGGCCAGCGCCTCCGTCGGGGCCAGCCGGGCGGCCCGCACCGCCGGGTACAGCCCCGCCAGCCCGCCGATCACCAGCGTCGCCGCGACCCCGCCCGCCACCGCCCACGGCGGGACGACCGTCGGCCACCCCTGGTAGACCGCGTACCCGGAGGTGACCGAGGAGCCGAGGACCGCCCCGCCCAGCCCGCCGAGCGCCGACAACAGCAGCGACTCCGCGAGGAACTGGGTGCGGATCTGCCCGCGCGTGGCGCCCAGCGAGCGCCGCAACCCGATCTCGGCCCGCCGCTCCAGCACCGAGATGACCATGGTGTTGGCCACCCCGACCCCGCCGACGAGCAGCGCCACCGCGCCGAGTCCCAGCAGCAGCCCGGTGAACGCCTCCCCCGCCGCCTCGCGGGCGGCGAGCGCGTCGGAGGGCCGGGAGACGTCGACCTCGTCGGGGTGCTCCGGGTTGGCGGTCGCCCCGAGCACCGTCTGCACCTGGGGCACCGCCGCGTCGGCGGACCGGGTGTAGATGGTGGTCGGGTGCCCGTCGAAGCCGAGGTACTCCTTCCCGGCCCGCCAGCCGATCAGCGCGGCGGTGTCCAACTCCGGCGCGAGCGGCGCCGGTTCGAGGACCCCGATGACGGTGAACCACCGGCCGCCGACGAGCACCCGGGTGTCCGGTCCGATCCGGCCCAGGCCGAGCCGGGCCGCCGCGTCCGCCCCGAGGACGACCGCCGGGTAGCGGGCGGTCGCCCGGTTGAGCCAGGTCCCGGCGCGCAGCCGGGCGCCGACCGCGCTCCGCAGGTCCTCGCGGGCCGCGTAGACGGCGAGCCCGTTGGTCTCCGCCGAGGGGACGCGGTCGTTGCGGTAGACCTTGGCGTCCGGGACCTTGCCCACCGCCGAGACCGAGTCCACCGGACCGATCCGGGCCACCATCGCCTCGGCCGTCAGCGGCAGCGCGGCCTGGTCGCCCAGCATGGTGTCGCCGGGGGAGACGGTCAGCAGATTGGTGCCCAACGCGTCCAGGGTGCGGTCGAGTTCGGCGCGGGAGGAGGACGAGATGCCGACCACCGCGACCATCGCCGCGATCCCGATCGCGATGCCCAGCGCGGACAGGAACGCCCGCAGCGGCCGGGTCCGCAGCCCCACCGCGCCGACCTTCAGCACATCACGGGCCGCCAGCCGCGCGGGCCGCAGCCGGGGCCGCGCCGCGACCCCCTCGGAACCGCTCCCGGACCCGCTACCGGGCCCGGCTCCGGACCGGCGGCCGTTCGCGCGCCGCCGGGACCTTGTCGGGACGGTGACGCTCATCGCGGCACCTCCGCCGTCCACGGGGAACCCCCCGGCGGCCCCCCGGCCCCCGGGACGCGCCCTCCGACCCCCGGCGCGGCCCCGTCGGGCCCGGGGGACGCCCCCGGGACGGGCCCGTCACCCCTCGCGGAACCCCCCGGGGAGGCCCCCGGTACGGCCCCGTCGGCCTCCGCCGGGAAGCCGCCCGAGGAGCCCCCCGGAAAACCCTGGGGGAAGGTCCGCGCGACGGCCCGCGAAGGGGCCCGCGCCGGACCGTCCCGGAGCTCGTCCGCGACCATCCGGCCGTCCCGCATCAGCACCCGCCGGGGCAGCGCCCGCGCGATCTCCCGCTCATGGGTGATGACCACGACCGTGGTGCCCGCCGCGTTCAACTCCCTCAGCAGGTCCATCACCCCGGCACCGGACCGGGAGTCGAGCGCCCCCGTCGGCTCGTCCGCGAGCAGTAGCGCGGGCTCCCCGACGACCGCCCGCGCGATGGCGACCCGCTGCCGCTCCCCGCCGGACAGTTCGTGCGGCTCGTGGTCCAGCCGGTGGCCGAGGCCCACCCGGCGCAGCACGGCCGCCGCCCGCCGACGCCGCTCCCCGGCCCGCGGCCCGCCGTACAGCAGCCCGTCCGCGACGTTGTCGAGGGCGGTGGTCCCGGCCGCCAGGTGGAAGTGCTGGAACACGAACCCGATCCGGGTGGCCCGCAGCGCGGACAGCCGCGCGTCGGACAGCTCCCCGACCGGGTAGCCGTCGATGACCACCCGCCCGGAGGTGGGCCGGTCGAGGGTGCCGAGGACGTTCAGCATGGTGGACTTGCCGGAGCCCGACGGCCCGACGATGGCGACGAGTTCGCCCGGGGCGATCCGCAGCGACACCTCGTCGAGGGCCCGCACCCCACCGGGATAGGTCCGGGTCACCCGGTCCAGGAGGATCATTCGGGCACCCCCACCCGGGTGGATTCGGAGATCCCGCCGCCGCTGATCTCGACCCGGCCGTCCGCGAACAGCCCGGTCTCCACCGGGACGTAACGGGTGGTGTCCCCCGTGACGACCTCCACCCCGAAGCCGCCCTCGGCGAGCGCGAGCAGCGCGGCGACCGGGACGGTGAGCACGTCCTTCCGGGTCCCGGCGGTGAACTCCACGTCCACGGCGGCCAGGACGTAGCGGTCGGCGGCCCGGCGGGCCCCGGCGCCGGTCAGCGAGACGAGGACCTCGGCCGTGGTCTCGGCGTCCTCGTTGCCCTCGCCGGGCGTGATGACGGTGGTGACCCCGTCGACCTCGCCCCGGACGGTCCGGCCGTCCGGCAGCACCACACCGACCTCCGTGCCCTTCTTCGCCCGCCCCTGGTGCTCGGGGTCGATCTCGACGGTGACCACCTTGTCGGTGCCGGTGTACGCGAGCACCTGGGCGCCCGGGGTGAGCGCGGCGCCCTCCTCCGCCTCGACGGCGTCCACCCGGACCCGTCCCGGCGCGAACACGACCCGGCCGAGGTCCACGCGCCCGGTCTCCTCGGTCCCGAGGTCCTCCTGCCACTCCTTCACGGCGGCGGCGGTACGGTCGCTGAACTCGTCGTCGACGGTGAACCCGTCGTACCCGAGGGCGGCCAGGTTCTTCTCCAACTGCCGTACGTCCTCGCCCTCGACGCCCTCGCGCAGCGCCCGGTACGCGGGCTTCGCCCCGTACAGCAGCACCACGGGCGCCCCGTCCACCTCGTACAGCGTCTGTCCGCGCCGGAGCGTGCTCCCCGCGCGCGGGGCGTCGGTGAGGGTCCCGGCGGTGCGGGCGACGGCCGTCCGGGAGGTCCCGAAGCCGAGCGAACCGTCCTCGGTGCGGCTGTCCTTCAGGTCCCGGCGGTCGACCCGGACCGACTTCGGCGGCAGCCGGTCGTCGGCGCCGTCGTCCCCGCCACCGCCGTCCCGGCCCACCAGCCCGAACCAGCTCTGCGCCGCCACCCCGCCCGCGACCAGCACGGCGAGCGCGGCGAGCCACCGCCCCCGGCGGCCCCGCCGCGCCCGCCGCGCGGCCCCCGGCCCGACCGCACCGCCCCCGGCCGCCTCCACCCCCTCCACCGAGCCCGGCGCGTCCGGCGAGCCGCCCGAGCCCGGCGCATCCGGTACGTCCGGCGCGTCCACCGAGCCCGCCGATCCCACCGATCCCCCCGAGCCCTGGACGTCCAGGGCATCCGGGGAGGCCATCGGGCCGGACGAGGTCACCGGGTCCGACGAGGTCACGGCGTCCGCCGTCTCCCCCGCCATCAGCCCTCCTTCCCGTTCAGCATCCCGCCGCCGCCCTTGCCCAGCCGGGGCTTGCACTTCTTCTCGGCCGCCATGAAGTCGGGGTCCTCCACCATCTCCGGGTCCAGCCGCATCCCGCCGTTCTCCGGGTCGGGGAACTCCTCCACCCCGTTCTCCCGCATGCACTTGGCGTAGTCGCGCATCCGGTCCATCGCCTTGGGGTCGCCGCCCTTGCCGACGCCCTGCGGCGCGTACTTCCGGCAGGCGGCCATCGCCTCGTCCACCTTCGACCGGTCGACGTCCTTCATCGCCCCGCCGTCGATCCGCACCCCGCCGTCCGGCTCCGGGTCCTCCACCTCGACGCCGTTCTCCCGCAGGCACTCGGTGAGCTTCAGGGCCGCCTTCTCCGGGCTGAGTTCCGGACCCGCCGCCCCGCCCGTCTTCTTGCCGCCGCCCGCCGTGGCGACCTTCTCGCCGGTGCCGCCCGCGCCGCAGCCGACGAGCAGCAGCGCCAGCGCCACCGCCGGTACCGCCGCGCACGCCCTCCGTGTCCCGGATCGCATCGTGTCGTCTCCTCGTGATCGTCCGCTCCGGTCCGTCGCCCCGGCCCCCGTGTGCCGGGGCGACGGGCCTCCGACACCGCCGAGCAAACGCGACGGCCCGTTTCCCGGGCGTTTCCACCACCACCGCACCGGGTACCGCACGCCCGCCGGACGGCTAACAGCGGGGAAACACCCGGCCGGGGACGATGACCGGAGCGACGGACCGCCCACCCGACGGAGCCCACCACCCCACGGAACGGGGCGCGTTGGACGGCGAGGGGGACGGACAGCGGACGGACCTGGCCGGGAAGGGCGGAGGACGACGGATGCGGTTACTGGTGGTGGAGGACGAACCGATGCTCGCGGACGCCATCGCGGAGTGGCTGCGCGGGGAGACCCACGCGGTGGACGTCGCCCACGACGGCGCGGCCGCCCTGGAACGGATCACGGTCCACGCCTACGACGTGGTGGTCCTCGACCGGGACATCCCGGCCGTCCACGGCGACGAGGTCTGCCGCGAGGTGGTCGCCTCCGGCGCCACCGCCCGGGTGCTGATGCTGACCGCCGCCGCCGAGGTCGCCGACCGGGTCGCCGGGCTCTCCCTCGGCGCGGACGACTATCTGACGAAACCGTTCGCGTTCGCCGAACTCTCCGCCCGGGTGCACTCGTTGGGCCGCCGCTCCCGTCCCGCCGCGCCCCCCGTGCTGCGCCGCGCCGGACTCACCCTGGACCCGGGCCGCCGCGAGGTGTTCCGCGACGGACGGTACGTGCCGCTGTCCCCGAAGGAGTTCGCCGTGCTGGCGGAGCTGCTGCGCGCCGACGGGGCGCCCGTCCCGGCCGAGACCCTGCTGGAGAAGGTGTGGGACGAGCACGCCGACCCGTTCTCCGGGGTGGTGCGGCTGACCGTCCTGAAGCTGCGCCGCAAACTCGGGCCGCCCCAGACCGTGGAGACGGTGACCGGCGTCGGGTACCGCGTCCCGTGACCACCACCAGCGGCCATCGCGCCCACCGCCTCCGCCCCCGCTCCCTGCGCGCCCGGCTCACCCTGCTGTACGGGGGGCTGTTCCTGGTCGCCGGGCTGGTGCTGCTGACCCTGACGTACGTCCTGTTCGACAAGCGCGCCTGGGCGCCCGCCCCCGATCTGGTCTCCCGGCAGGACGTGGTTGTCCCCAAGGGCTCCGGGGCCACGCCGCCGGTCCCGCCGCCCGCCACGGCCCCCGACACCCGGGTGCGCACCGGGGACGGCGCGCTGGTCAGGGCCCGGGACGCGGCCGCGGTGCTCACCCAGGAGAAGGAACGGCTGCGGAGCGCCGCCGCGACCGCGCTGCTCACCCGGGGCGGGATCGCCCTGGTGGTGGTCGGCGGGGCGGCGGCCGGGCTGGGCTGGCTCGTCGCGGGACGACTGCTGGCCCCGCTGCACCGGGTCACCGACACCGCCCGGCGGATCGCCCGGGCCCCGGCGGCGGGGCGCGGACTGCACGAACGGATCGCGCTCGGCGGCCCCGACGACGAGGTGAAGGCCCTCGCCGACACCTTCGACACCATGGTCGAGCGGCTGGACCAGTCCTTCGACGGCCAGCGCCGTTTCGTCGCCAACGCCTCGCACGAACTGCGCACCCCGCTGACCCTGGGCCGGGCCCTGGTCGAGGTGGCGATGCACCGCGCGGGGGCGTCCGAGGACGTCCGCCGACTGGGGAGCACCCTGCTGGAGATCAACGCCCGGCACGAACGCCTCATCGGGGGGCTGCTGATGCTCGCGTCCTCCGAGAACCCGGTGGCCGAACGGGCCCCCGTCGACCTCGCGGACGTGGTGGACCACGTCGTGGCCCAGACGGCGGCGGAGGCCGGACGGACGGGCGTCACGGTCCGCCACTCGGTCGGCGAGTCCCCCACCACGGGGGACGCCCTGCTGCTGGAGCGGCTGGTGCACAACCTGGTGGAGAACGCGATCCGCCACAACACCGGTCGGGGCGGGCTGGTGGAGATCACCGGCGGCCCGCTGCCCCGCCCCCGTGGCGGCGGGCCGGAACGGATCGGGCTCACGGTCGCCAACTCGGGCCCGGTGATCCCCGCCTACGAGGTCCCGACCCTGTTCGAACCGTTCCGCCGCCGGGGCGCCGAACGGCTCGTCGGGGCCAAGGGCGCGGGCCTCGGGCTGTCCATCGCGCGGTCCGTCGCCCGCGCCCACGACGGCGAGATCACCGCCCGCCCCCGGCCGGACGGTGGGCTGACGGTCACCCTCGCCCTCCCGGCCGCCGACCGGGGGGACCCACTGACAACGGGGTGCGTAGCTGACCAATAAGTCGGTACTTGTGGGCGCGCCGGGCGTTGCGCAGAATTCAGTCACCAGAAAAGAATTCCGCACCCCCCGAGGAAGCCCCTGATGCCTGAATTCACCGGAACCTCCGAAAAAACCGGGAACCCCGGGAACCCCGGAAACCCCGGGAATCCCGAGAACCCGGAAAGCGCCGCGGAAAACCCTGGGGAGCGGACGGACTCGGGCACCCCGGCGGTCCCCGCCACGGTCTCGGTCATCGGCCTGGGGCTGATGGGGTCCGCGCTCGCCGCCGCCCTCCTGACGGCGGGGCACCGGGTGACCGTGTGGAACCGCACCCCCGCGAAGACGGGCCTCCTGACCGCGCGGGGCGCCGTTCCCGCCGCCTCCCCGGAAGCGGCGATAGCGGCGAGCGAGCTGACGGTCCTGTGCCTCACGACGAACGAGAACGTCACCGCGCTGCTGGAGCCGCTCGGCGACGCGCTGGCCGGACGGGCCCTCGCCAACCTCACCAACGGCTCCCCCGAGCAGGCCCGGGAGCTGGCCGCCCGGGTGACCGACCGGGGCGGCGTCTACCTCGACGGCGGCATCATGGCCGTCCCCCAGATGATCGGCACCCCCGCCGCCTACGTGCTCTACAGCGGCGACGAGACGGCCTACCACCGGCACCGCGCCACCCTGGCCGCGTTCGGCGGCACCCGCTGGACCGGCACCGACCCGGGCAACGCGGCCCTGTACGACCTGTCCCTGCTCACCGGCATGTACGGCATGCTGATGGGGGTCTCCCAGGCGTTCGCGACGATCCGCTCAGCGGGCCTTCCGGCCGGGGACTTCGCCCCGCTGCTGGAGGACTGGGTCACCGCGATGACCCAGGGCCTGGTCCCCGGCATCGCCCGGGCCCTGGACTCCGGCGACCACCTCACCGACGTCGCCAGCCTCGCCGTCAACCAGGCCGCGTTCGGCAACCTGCTGGACACCTACCGCGCCCAGGGCCTCTCCACCGCCCTCTTCGAGCCGCTGAGCGCGCTCCTCGACCGGTCGGTCGAGGAGGGCCACGGGGCCGACGGACTGTCCCGGCTCTCGGAACTCCTGCGGAAGTAACGCCCCCGGGGACAAACGGAACGTTTACGGGTCGGCGCGAATACGTCAGCGGAGATGAATTCCATGGACACCGTTCGCACGGGCTGATTGCATTCCCCTCGTTCACCGGAATCCCCGAAAGGAAACAATCCCATGCGGGTACGGAAGACCGTCGGCGCGCTCCTCGGCTCCACCGCGCTGGCCCTTTCCCTCCTGTCCGTCGGCGCGACCACCAGCTCCGCCCAGACGACGCAGACGTTCCAGTACCACTCCGTCACCACCGCCAACGGAGTGAAGGTCACGATCCGGTCGGGCACCGAGCAGATCGGCACCGTCGAATGGCGTAAGGACGCCGACGGCGCCCTCCCCGGCAACGCGCTGGAGGTCCGCGACTTCGGCGACAACACCGTCGAGGTGGTGGCCCGCCTGAGCAACGGTCAGACCGCCTCGACGGTGAACCAGTTCGACAACTTCGACCGGGTCCTCGTGCCGGGCCCCGACGGCAGGCAGCTCCGCCTGACGGTCTCCCCGGTGCGGGGTAACGGCTCCCCGTTCCCCGGCGCCGTCCCCGCCTACCAGGTGACCACCTGACGCCCGCCCGGCAGGCCCTGACGAGCACCACCACCGGCAAGCCCGCGCCCGGCCACGCCCAGACCGGCGGCGACCTGCCCGAGGGCGGCGGCCGGACGTTCTGGACCTGCTACGGCACCAGCGCCTCGGACGTCCGCTCTAACGCCGTCGACGTCACCGCCTGACCCCGGCCCCGCACCGGCGGCCCCTCCCCCCTTGACGGCCCCGGACGCGGAACCGCCCCCCACACCACGGGTGTCCCGTGGCACACCCCGTGCCACGGGACACCCGTGCGGAACGACCCGGCCCCGGTGCCGCGCCCCACGGGCGGCACCGGGGCCGGGCCCGCGTGCGAAGGGAGGGACGGCGTCAGCCCCGCAGCCCCCGCGCCACCTCGGTGGCCCAGTAGGTGAGGATCACGCTCGCCCCGGCCCGCTTGATCCCGAGCAGCGACTCCACGATCGCCCGCTCCCGGTCGATCCAGCCCTTCTCGGCGGCGGCCTCGACCATCGCGTACTCCCCGGAGATCTGGTACGCGGCCACCGGCACGTCCACCGTGTCCGCGACCTTCGCCAGCACGTCCAGGTACGGCCCGGCGGGCTTGACCATGACGATGTCGGCGCCCTCCGCCAGGTCCAGCGCCAGCTCCCGCAGCGACTCCCGGACGTTCGCCGGGTCCTGCTGGTAGGTGCGGCGGTCACCGGTGAGGGAGGAGCCCACGGCCTCCCGGAACGGTCCGTAGAACGCGGAGGCGTACTTCGCGGTGTACGCGAGGACCGCCACGTCGTCCCGGTCGATCTGGTCGAGCGCGTCGCGGACCACGCCGATCTGGCCGTCCATCATCCCGCTGGGGCCCACCACATGGGCCCCGGCGTCCGCCTGGACCTGCGCCATCTCGGCGTAGCGCTCCAGCGTCGCGTCGTTGTCGACCCGGCCCCGGGCGTCGAGGACCCCGCAGTGCCCGTGGTCGGTGAACTCGTCCAGGCACAGGTCCGACATGACGAGCAGCTCGTCACCGACCTCGGCCCGCACCGCGCGCAGCGCCACCTGGAGGATGCCGTCCGGATCGGTCCCGGCAGTGCCGAGCGCGTCCTTCTTCGCCTCCTCGGGGACCCCGAACAGCATGATCCCGGAGACCCCGGCGTCCGCCGCCTCGACGGCGGCCTTCCGCAGGCTGTCCAGGGTGTGCTGGTACACACCGGGCATCGACCCGATCGCCACGGGCGCGTCGACGCCCTCCCGCACGAACGCGGGCAGCACCAGGTCGGCGGGGTCCAGCCGGGTCTCGGCGACCATCCGGCGCATCACCGCGGTCGACCGCAGCCGCCGGGGCCGCGCCCCGGGGAAAGAACCGTACCTACTCACGATCTCCAGCTCCGTACCTCGACGGCCCGGGTCGTGTCCCGGACCGGTCCTCGGCGCCCGGCGCACCCGTCCCCGCGAAGGCCGACGGCCCGGGCGCACCGGTCCCGCCGCGCACGCCCCGCGACGGTCCGGCCCCCGTCACGGCGGCCCGGCCCCGTCCCGGCCGTCCGGGCGGACCCGGCACCGGGCGTCCGCTCTCCCAGGGTCTCCGGGTTCTCCCCGGCCCCGGACCACGGGGCCGAACCCACGGCCCGAGCCACGGGGCCGGCCCCACGGCCCGGACTACGGGGTGACGCGTCTGCGCCGGGCCCCCGGCCGCCGCTCGCTGGGCCGGGTCACGTGCTCCCCGGCCTCCGTCGCGGCGTCCCGCCGGGCCGCGCCGAAGTCGGCGAGCGCGGCGGCCAGCTTGTGGACGGACGGCTCGGGGGCCATCACGTCCACCCGCAGCCCGTGCTCCTCCGCCGTCTTCGCGGTGGCCGGGCCGATGCAGGCGATGACGGTGACGTTGTGCGGCTTGCCCGCGATCCCCACCAGGTTGCGCACCGTGGAGGACGAGGTGAACAGCACCGCGTCGAACCCGCCGCCCTTGATGGCCTCCCGGGTCTCGGCGGGCGGCGGCGACGCCCGCACGGTCCGGTAGGCCGTGACGTCGTCCACCTCCCAGCCGAGTTCGATCAGCCCGGCCACCAGCGTCTCGGTGGCGATGTCGGCGCGCGGCAGGAACACCCGGTCGATCGGGTCGAAGACCGGGTCGTAGGGCGGCCAGTCCTCCAGCAGCCCGGCGGCGGACTGCTCCCCGCTGGGCACCAGGTCCGGCTTGACGCCGAAGGCGACCAGCGCGGCGGCGGTCTGCTCGCCGACCGCGGCGACCTTGATCCCGGCGAAGGCGCGGGCGTCGAGCCCGTACTCCTCGAACTTCTCCCGGACCGCCTTCACCGCGTTGACCGAGGTGAACGCGATCCACTCGTAGCGTCCGGTGACCAGGCCCTTGACGGCCCGTTCCATCTGCTGCGGGGTGCGCGGCGGCTCCACGGCGATCGTCGGCACCTCGTGCGGCACCGCGCCGTAGGAGCGCAGCTGGTCGGAGAGCGAGGCCGCCTGCTCCTTGGTGCGCGGCACGAGGACCCGCCAGCCGAACAGCGGCTTGGACTCGAACCACGACAGCCGGTCGCGCCGGGCGGCGGCGGAACACTCGCCGACCACGGCTATCACCGGGCGGCCCCCGTCCGGCGCGGGCAGCACCTTCGCCTGCTTCAGGGTCTGCGCGATGGTGCCGAGCGTCGCCGACCAGGTGCGCTGGCGGGTGGTCGTGCCGCCCACCGTCACCGTCAGCGGGGTGTCGGGCTTGCGGCCCGCCGCGACGAGTTCACCGGCCGCGGCGGCCACCGTCTCCAGGGTCGCCGAGACGACCAGCGTCCCGTCCGAGGAGCCGACCTCGCCCCAGCAGCGGTCGGAGGCGGTGCGGGCGTCCACGAACCGCACGTCGGTGCCGCGCTCGTCGCGCAGCGGGACCCCCGCGTAGGCGGGCACCCCGACGGCGGCGGCGATCCCGGGGACCACCTCGAAGGGGACCCCGCCGGAGACGCAGGCCAGCATCTCCCCGGCCGCGTAGGCGTCGAGGCCGGGGTCGCCGGGCACCGCCCGCACCACCCGCTTGCCGCCCCGCGCGGCCTCCATGACAAGATTGGCCGTGTCCCTCAACACGGGACCACCGACGGCAGTTGACGCCCCGTCAGCGGCCTGGTCCGGTGCGCCCGAGGGCGACCGGGTCGAGGCCGCGTCCAGGACGGTGACACCCGCCCTGGCGTGCGCCCGGATCACATCGAGCACATCGGGCTCGGCGATCAGTACGTCCGCGCCCGCGAGCGCCTCCACGGCGCGCAGGGTCAGCAGCCCCGGATCACCCGGTCCGGCACCCAGGAAGGTGACGTGCCCGTGTGTGGGAACGGCGGAATGGTTCGAGGCGGTGGGGCTCAAAGTGCTCGCTCCCCCATCAGACCGGCCGCGCCCTTGGCCAGCATCTCCGCCGCGAGTTCGCGGCCGAGCGCCATGGCCTGCTCATGCGTCGAGGGCACGGGACCGGTGGTGGACAGCTGCACCAGCGTGGAACCGTCGGTCATCCCGACGACTCCCCGCAGGCGCATCTCCTTGACAATCTGCCCGTCGCCCAGCAGGTCGGCCAGCGCTCCGACGGGAGCGCTGCAGCCGGCCTCCAGGGCGGCGAGCAGGGAACGCTCGGCGGTCACGGCGGCCCGGGTGAGCGGGTCGTCCAGGACCGCGAGCGCGGCGACCAGCGACGCGTCGTGCGCGGCGCACTCGATCGCCAGGGCCCCCTGGCCGGGGGCGGGCAGCACGGTGTCGACCGACAGGAAGTCGGTGACCTCGTCGATCCGGCCGAGCCGGCGGAGCCCGGCGGCGGCCAGCACGACCGCGTCGAGTTCGCCGTCCCGGACGTATCCGATGCGGGTGTCGACGTTGCCGCGGATGGCGACCGTCTCGATGGTCGTGCCGTGATCACGCGCGTAGGCGTTCAGCTGCGCCATCCGGCGCGGCGAGCCGGTGCCGACGCGGGCGCCGTCCGGCAGTTCGGGGAAGGTGAGTCCGTCCCGGGCGATCAGGACGTCCCGGGGGTCCTCGCGCGGGGGGACCGCCGCCAGCACGAGGCCCTCGGCGGGCGTCGTCGGCAGGTCCTTCAGCGAGTGCACGGCGAGGTCGACCTCGCCGCGCAGCAGCGCCTCGCGCAGCGCGGCGACGAAGACGCCGGTGCCGCCGATCTGCGCCAGGTGCTCGCGGGAGGTGTCGCCGTAGGTGGTGATCTCGACGAGTTCGACCTCGCGTCCGGTCGCCTCCCGGACCGCCCGGGCCACGAGTCCGGACTGGGCCAGGGCGAGCTTGCTGCGCCTGGTCCCCAGCCTCAGTGCCTTCTCAGTCATGCGCGGTTCCTGCCGTTGGTGACGTTCGGGGGGACACCGGTGGCGTCGCGGGGTACGCCGATCGTGCCCTGGGGGGTGCCCGTCAGGCCGGGGACGTCGGCGAGGCGGGTGAGGGGGACGGACCCGGGGATCCCGTCGGACGCGCCCTCGCGCGGACCGTCGGCGTCGCCCCGGGGGCGGTCGGCGCGCGAGACGGCGGCGACGGCCTCCGGGTCCAGGTCGAAGAGGGTGCGCAGGGCGTCCGCGTACCCGGCGCCGCCGGGCTCGGCGGCGAGCTGCTTGATCCGTACGGTCGGCGCGTGGAGCAGCTTGTCGACCACGCGCTTGACGGTCTGGGTGATCTCCGCGCGTTCCTTGTCGGCGAGGCCGGGCAGCCGCCCCTCCAGCCGGGCGATCTCCCCGGCGACCACGTCGGCGGCCATGGTGCGCAGCGCGACCACGGTGGGGGTGATGCGCGCGGCGCGCTGGGCGGCGCCGAAGGCGGCGACCTCGTCGGAGACGATCGCGCGGACCCGGTCCACGTCGGCGGCCATCGGGGCGTCGGCGGAGGCCGCGGCGAGGGACTCGATGTCCACCAGCCGGACCCCGTCGAGCCGGTGCGCGGCGGCGTCGACGTCCCGGGGCATCGCCAGGTCGAGCAGGGCGAGCGGGGTGGACGGGGCGCCGGAGACGGCGTCCTCGACGGTCCGCGCGGCGACGGCGTCGGCGACGTCCCGTTCGGTCAGCACCAGTCCGGCCGCCCCGGTGCAGGAGACCACCACGTCTGCACGTGTCAGCTCCGTGGGGACCCGGTCCATCGGGACGGCCCGGGCGGCCACCCCCGTGCCGCCGGGTTCGGTGAGGATCGCGACGAGACGGGCGGCGCGCTCCGGGGTGCGGTTGGCGACGACGACCTCGCCGACGCCCGCGCGCGCGAGGGTGGCGGCGGCCAGCGAGGACATCGACCCGGCGCCGATGACCAGGGCGCGACGGCCCGCGGCCCAGGCGGCGAGCGCCCCGGCGGCCCCGTCCTCGCCCTCCCCGGCCCCGGCGAACTGCTGGAGCCCGAAGGTGACGAGGGACTGTCCGGCCCGGTCGATCCCGGTCTCGGAGTGGGCGCGCTTGCCGACCCGCAGGGACTGCTGGAAGAGGTCGTTGAGGAGCCGTCCGGCGGTGTGCTGGCCCTGGGCGACGGCGAGGGCGTCCTTGATCTGCGCGAGGATCTGCCCCTCCCCGACGACCATCGAGTCCAGTCCGCAGGCCACCGAGAACAGGTGGTGGACGGCGCGGTCCTCGTAGTGGACGTAGAGGTGGGGGGTCAGCTCGTCGAGGCCGACCCCGCTGTGCTGGGCGAGCAGGGTCGACAGCTCGGCGACGCCCGCGTGGAACTTGTCGACGTCCGCGTACAGCTCGACGCGGTTGCAGGTGGCGAGGACGGCGGCCTCGGCCGCGGGTTCGGCGGCGAGGGCGTCCTGGAGCAGCTTGCCCTGGGCGTCCCGGGACAGCGCGGCGCGTTCCAGGACGCTCACGGGCGCGGTGCGGTGGCTCAGCCCGACGACGAGGAGGCTCATGCGGGCATCACGGCGGGCACGTCCCCGTCGGGTCCCTTGCGGGGGGCGCGGGCGGGCGCGGCGGCCGGGGCCGTCCCGTCCCCGGCGCTCCGCGCGGCCGGGGCGTCGTCGGCGGGGGCGTCCGCCGCCTCGGCGAGTTCCTCCCCGGCCTTGCGCTGCTCGTGGAAGGCGAGGATCTGGAGCTCGATGGAGAGGTCGACCTTGCGCACGTCGACGCCGTCCGGAACGGTCAGGACGGTCGGCGCGAAGTTGAGGATGGACGTCACCCCGGCGGCGACGAGCCGGTCGCAGACCTGCTGGGCGGCTCCGGCGGGGGTCGCGATCACCCCGATGGAGACCCCGTTGTCCTCGATGATCCGCTCCAGCTCGTCGGTGTGCTGGACCGGGATGCCCGCGACGGGCTTGCCCGCCATCGCCGGGTCGGCGTCGATGAGCGCGGCGACCCGGAACCCCCGGGAGGCGAACCCGCCGTAGTTGGCGAGCGCGGCGCCGAGGTTTCCGATGCCGACGATGACCACGGGCCAGTCCTGGGTCAGGCCCAGCTCGCGGGAGATCTGGTAGACGAGGTACTCGACGTCGTAGCCGACCCCGCGGGTGCCGTAGGAGCCGAGGTAGGAGAAGTCCTTGCGGAGCTTGGCGGAGTTGACGCCGGCGGCGGCCGCCAGCTCCTCCGAGGAGACCGTGGGCACCGAACGCTCGGACAGCGCGTTGAGAGCGCGGAGGTACAGCGGAAGCCGGGCGACGGTGGCCTCGGGAATCCCTCGGCTGCGGGTCGCCGGTCGGTGTGTTCGGCCAGTTGCCACGGTGCTCCTGCGGGTAGAGCGGGGCTGTGGGCGGCCGAGAGTGCCGGGACCGCCCCGTCGACAGAAGGCTATGTCTTTGTGAACGCGTGCACAAAGATGGTGTCCGATTTGCCCGGCCAACGTGACCGGGGTCACGCACACTCGGCGCGCGATCCGGGAACCGGCGCGCGAGGGCGCGGAACGCTCACCTGAAGGGGGCAAAGCGGTACACACTCCTCAACACAACCCCGCCCCCGAAGCCGAACCGACGTCAGCGGACATCCGAACAGCCACGATCGTAACCCGGGTTTTAGCCCTAAAGTGCCCGCTCGGTCCCGAATCGCCCCCCACTCGCGCCCCTTCCCGGCCAACCCCCGCCCGCCCCACGGGAATCCACCACCCCGACCACCCCGACCACGCACGGACACCCACGCTCCCCGGGCACCCGCCCACACGACTCGCACCGGGCACCGGGCGACGGGCGACGGGCGACGGGCGACGGGCGACGGGCGACGGATAACGATTGACCGCTGACCGCTGACCGCTGACCGCTGGCGCCTCAGCCGGTCAGCGCCCGCCGCAGCCGCTCCTCCTTCACCCGCCAGAAGTCGTGCTGCTCGCCGTCCACCAGCACCACCGGGATCTGCTCCCAGTACAGGCGGTACAGCTCCGCGTCCTCGGTGATGTCCTTCTTCTCCCAGGAGGCCCCCACCTCCCCGCACACCTTCTCGATCACGGCCTG
This sequence comes from Streptomyces sp. JNUCC 64, assembly GCF_054484115.1. Lineage (NCBI taxonomy): Bacteria > Bacillati > Actinomycetota > Actinomycetes > Kitasatosporales > Streptomycetaceae > Streptomyces > Streptomyces sp. JNUCC 64. The sequence goes on along the minus strand of NZ_CM137015.1, from coordinate 4,867,159 downwards.
CGCGTCGTCGCACAGATGGCAGCCGGGCTTGCCGATCAGCGTCACGACACGCTCGGCGGGCGGCTTCTTCTGGGCACGTCGGAAGAGAGGACTCATGGGGCCATTCTCCCGCCCCGCCCGCTCCCGCCCGGCCCGCGCCCGGCCCGCCGCACCCACCGGCCGGAGCGGACGGACCCGGCCAGGGACCGGGGCAGGACCCGGGGGACGACTCCGGAACGACCCCGGGGCGGACGCGGGGCGGACCCGGGCGGACCAAGAAAGACGGCGGGACCGGACCCGTCACCCGCCGTTCACCCCGCCGGTTCCGGGCGGGCGGGGCGCCCCCGAACAAACTGGCTATGCTCACCGCATGGCCGCTCTTCGATGGCTCACCCCCCGTAGGCGCTCCGCCACGGCACGGAGCGTGCTGGCAGGCGAGGCGTCCGCGGAGGCCGCCCGCAAGTCCGCGCAGGACCTCGATCAGGACGCCCCGGACCTCGACGCCCTGGACTCCCTCGAAGTCCCCGACTTCCCCGACGACGGGGAGCGCGAACCGGCGGAACCCGAGTTCCCCGTGGTGGGCGACCAGCACGCCGCCGCCTTCTTCGACCTCGACAACACGGTGATGCAGGGCGCCGCCCTCTTCCACTTCGGGCGCGGGCTGTACAAGCGGAAGTTCTTCGACACCCGCGAGCTGACCCGCTTCGCCTGGCAGCAGACCTGGTTCCGGCTGGCCGGGGTCGAGGACCCCGAGCACATGCGGGACGCCCGCGACTCCGCGCTCTCCATCGTCAAGGGCCACGGGGTCGCCGAGCTGATGTCCATCGGCGAGGAGATCTACGACGAGTACATGGCCGACCGCATCTGGCCCGGCACCCGCGCCCTCGCCCAGGCCCATCTGGACGCGGGCCAGAAGGTGTGGCTCGTCACCGCCGCCCCCGTCGAGATCGCCACGGTGATCGCCCGGCGGCTGGGCCTGACCGGCGCCCTCGGCACGGTCGCGGAGTCGGTCGACGGCGTCTACACCGGCCGGCTCGTCGGCGAACCCCTGCACGGCCCGGCCAAGGCCGAGGCGGTGCGCGCCCTGGCCGCGGGCGAGGGCCTGGAACTGCGCCGCTGTGCCGCGTACAGCGACTCGCACAACGACATCCCCATGCTGTCCCTGGTCGGCCACCCCTACGCGATCAACCCGGACGGCAAGCTCCGCAAGCACGCCCGCGCCCACGACTGGCGGCTGCGCGACTACCGCACCGGACGCAAGGCCGCCCGGGTCGGCATCCCCGCCGCGGCGGGCGTCGGCGCGGTCGCGGGCGGCACCGCGGCGGCCATCGCCCTGCACCGCAGGGCCGCCCGCCGCTGAGCCCTCCCCCGGTCGGTTCCGCCGCCCGTCGCCCGGCCCTCCGCCGCCCGGGCCACCCGCCAGAAACCGCCACAACGCACCCCCACCCACCCGCCAAACGGTCCATCTCTATAACCAAGCGGTCACTCTCTGACGGTCGAACGAACACCAAGCGAAACCAGAACCGCTGTATTCGATGATTTGAGCAACTCGGTGTAGCACCGCCTATACGAAGCGTTATTCTCCTCAGACGCAAGCCGGTACCCACACGTCGCCACGACGGGTGAACGGTCCCGCACTGCACGTGATGCAAGCTCTGCCTCTGGGAGTCCCGTGTACCCACACGTCGGGGTTGACGCCTCGGGCCTGGCTACGCTGCGCGCAACGGTCCTCGACCACCTGCGCGGCTTCGTCCCCACCGCGTACGCCGTCCCCGCATACGCAGTCCCCGCACCACCCGCGCCATCCGTCCGCCGTCTCACCGAGCGCCTCCGCCCCACCGCCCGCGCTCCCCGCACCGCCGTCCCCGCCACACCCGCCACCGGCCGCTGCTACGCGCTGGCCGACGGCAGCCCGGCCACCGTCAGCCGCCGGGGCCGCGGCACCACCGCCACGGCCACCACCACCGCCCGGCGCCCCGCCGCGGACAGCGACAGCGCCCGCATGATGGAACTGGTCGAACGCGCCCAGTCCGGCGAGGCCGAGGCGTTCGGCAGGCTGTACGACCAGTACAGCGACACCGTCTACCGCTACATCTACTACCGCGTCGGCAGCAAGGCCACCGCCGAGGACCTGACCAGCGAGACGTTCCTGCGCGCCCTGCGCCGGATCGGCACCTTCACCTGGCAGGGCCGCGACTTCGGCGCCTGGCTGGTCACCATCGCCCGCAACCTGGTCGCCGACCACTTCAAGAGCAGCCGCTTCCGCCTGGAAGTGACCACCGGCGAGATGCTCGACGCCAACGAGGTCGAGCGCAGCCCCGAGGACTCCGTCCTGGAGGCCCTCTCCAACGCGGCGCTCCTCGAAGCGGTCCGCCGTCTCAACCCGCAGCAGCAGGAGTGCGTGACGCTCCGCTTCCTCCAGGGCCTGTCGGTCGCCGAGACCGCCCGGGTCATGGGCAAGAACGAGGGCGCGATCAAGACCCTCCAGTACCGGGCGGTCCGCACCCTCGCCCGGCTCCTCCCGGACGACGCCCGCTGAACCCGGCGCCCCGGCGCACCCCGGCCCCGGCGCACCCGCCGCGCCCCGCATCCGCCCGCCCTCGTCACCCTTCGCCCGTCCCCGCCCATCCGCCCCGTCCGTCCCCGCCCGCCCTCCGGACCGCCCCGCCCGGCACCCGGCGGCCCCCGCCCCACCGGACCCGCCCACCCCGCGCGACGCCCCGGCACGGTACGCGATGACCAACTCACCCACCGTGAGGGACATTTGACCGGAACGACCGGCCCCCGGCCGTCCGTAACCGAAATACCGCGCCACTCGTTGTCCGGGATACCGGCTCCCTGTGGTCACCCCCCGACCGCCGCCGCTCACTCGAACGAGTGGAGGCCCCCGGGGAGTGGAACCCCCAGGACCCCCTGGGGAGTCGACCGTCATGACGAGAGGAGGTGCCGCCAGTGATCGCGAACGTATCGGCGCACCGGCGGGCGAACGCCTTCGCCCAGGCCCTGGAGGAGTCGGGCCCGCGGGTGCCCGACCAGGCCGCCCCGTCCCCGGCCCCCGGCGAGCAGAGCACACGGTCCGAACACGACCGCTTGCTCACCCTGGCGAACGGCCTCGCCGCCCTGCCCCGCCCGGCCCTGGACCCCGAGGTGAAGGTCGTCCAGCGCGCCCAGCTCGTGGCCGCCATGGAGGCCATGCTCAAGGAGGGCGCGGGCGGTGAGGCGACGGACCCTTCGGTGCCCGAGCAGCGGACCCGCACGGGGACGAAGGGCGCCCACCGGGCCGGACCGCTGCGGAAACTGCGCCCCCGGACCCGGCTCACCAAGGGCCTCGCCGCGGGCGGACTCACCGTGAGCGTCGCCGCGGGCGCCCTCGGGGGCGTGGCCGCCGCCAGCGGCGACGCCCTCCCCGGTGACACCCTCTACGGACTCAAACGCGGCATGGAGGACGTCAAGCGCGGCCTCGCCGACAGCGACACCGACCGGGGCGAGCTCTACCTCGACCAGGCGTCCACCCGGCTCAACGAGGCCCGCCGGCTGATGGACCGCGGCCGCGGCGGCCACCTCGACCACGAGTCCGTCGGCGAGGTCCGCCGCACCCTGAACGGCATGCGCCACGACGCCGCCGAGGGGCACCGGCTGCTGCTCGCCGCCTACGAACGGGACGGCTCCCTCGGCCCGATCCAGTCGCTCTCCTCCTTCTCCCGCTCCCACGGCGAGAGCTGGAGCGCGCTCCGGGACTCCCTGCCCGTCCAGCTCGGCGACGTCAGCCAGGAGGTCAGCTCCGTCTTCGAGGCCATGGAGCAGGAGGTCGAGCCGCTGCGCTCGCTGCTGCCCCCGCCCCCCGCGCCCCGCACCACCCCCGGCACCGGTAGCGGCACCGACGGCGGCTCCCCCTCCGGACGGACCCCCGACCGTCCCGGCGGCGGCTCCCCGTCCGCCCGTCCCAGCGAGGGACAGAGCGGCGGCACCGCCCGGGAACGCGGCACCACCACCGGAGAACGCCCCGCGCCCTCCGCCCCGTCCTCCGACGGCAGCGGAAACCCCACGGGCACCGGCAAGGGCGAGAAGGAGAAGGACGAGGGCCTCATCGGCGGCCGCGCCGGCGACCTCCTCGACCCGGACCACGGAGGGTCCGACGGACCCTCCTCCTCGTCCGGCAAGCCCTCCACCACCCCCGAGCCGGACGTCACCGTCCCCCCGCTGCTGCCCGGCCTCATCCCCGGACTCGGCATCGAGGACGAGGACACCGGCCGCTGACGAGCGGTCGTCACCCCGGAGGCCGCCGGACCGGACACCCGGTCCGGCGGCCTCCGGGGTCCGTTCGGAAGGACTCAGAAGGACAAGGACTCAGAAGAACACCGACCGCCGCCGCACCAACAGCTTGTACAAGGTGTGCTGGATCTGCTCCCGCACCTGGTCGGTCAGGTTGAACACCACCATCGGATCCTCCGCCGCCTCCGGCGGAAGGCCGTCCGTGGGAATCGGCTCCCCGAACTGGATCGTCCACTTCGTCGGCAGCGGCACCGCCCCCAACGGCCCCAGCCACGGGAACGTCGGCGTCAACGGGAAGTACGGCAACCCCAGCAGCCGCGCCAGCGTCTTCGCGTTGCCGACCATCGGATAGATCTCCTCGGCCCCCACGATGGAGCACGGCACGATCGGCACCCCCGCCCGCAGCGCCGTCGACACGAACCCGCCCCGCCCGAACCGCTGCAGCTTGTACCGCTCGCCGAACGGCTTCCCGATGCCCTTGAACCCCTCCGGCATCACCCCCACCAGCTCGCCCCGCCCCAGCAGCGTCTCCGCGTCCTCCGCGCACGCCAGGGTGTGCCCCGCCTTCCGCGCCAGCTCGTTGACCACCGGCAGCGCGAACACCAGGTCCGCCGCCAGCAGCCGCAGATGCCGCGCCTCCGGATGCCGGTCGTGGACGGCCACCTGGAGCATCAGCCCGTCCAGCGGCACCGTCCCGGAGTGGTTCGCGACGATCAGCGCGCCGCCCTCCAGCGGAACGTTCTCGATGCCCCGCACCTCCACCCGGAAGTACTTCTCGAACACCGGCCGCAGCAGCGACATCAGCACCTGATCGGTCAGCTCCCGGTCGAACCCGAAGTCGTCGACCTCGTACTCCCCGGTCAGCCGCCGCCGCAGGAACGCCAGCCCCCGCCCCACCCGCTCGTCCCAGCTCCCCGGCCGGGGCCCCTCGCCCGCCCCCTCCGGTCCCGGCTCCCCGGCCGCGTCCGGCGCCAGCTCCACCCCGGGCAGCGCGGTGACCTCCCCGGACCCCCCGGACGGAGCCGAGGGGGACGACGGGGACGGTGACGACGCCCCCGGACGCCGCCCACCGGACGGCCCCCGACGGGCCGGGCGCCCCTCCCCCGGGCGCGAACGGTCCTCGTCGAACGGAATGACCTTGGCGTCCGCCATCCTGCTGCGCTCCTCGTTCCGCGCCCGGAGGCGCCCTGCTCAGATCCGGTCGGGTCCCGCCACCACGGGCGCGGACGTCACACGCTCCGCGACCCGGTCGACCGCCCCCGCCACCACCGAGGGCGGCAGCAGCCCGGGGCCCCGGCTCCGCGCGAAGTCCGCGAACGCCTCCGCCGTCGTGTACCGGGGACGGTAGCCGAGGGTCTCGCGCAGCTCGCGGGTGGCCACCACCCGCCCGTGCGTCAGCAGCCGCTGCCGCTCCGCCGGGAACTCCGGGACGCCCAGCGTCCGCAGGACCGGCCCCAGCCAGCGCACCGCGGGCGACGGCGCCGGAACGGTCGGGGCCCCGAGCCTGCGCGCGCACTGCGACAGCAGCAGCACCCCGTCCCCGGCCACGTTGAACGTCCCCGTGGCGCGGTTCCCCGGCCCGGGCTCCGCCACGGCGGCCAGCAGCGCCCCGACCACGTCGTCCTCGTGGGCGAACTGGAGCCTCGGATCGTGACCGAGGACCGTCGGCAGCACCGGCAGCCCGAAGTACCCCGCCAGCGGGCCGTCCGCCCCGGGCCCCAGGACGTCGGCGCACCGCAGCACGCACACCGCGACGTCGGGCCGCCGCCGGACGAAGCCCCGTACGTACCCCTCGACCTCGACGACGTCCTTGGCGAACCCGCCGCCCGGCACCGACCGGGGCGGCGTCCGCTCGGTGAACACCGCCGGATCGCGCGGCGCCGCCCCGTAGACCTCCGTGGACGACTTCACCACCATCCGGCGCACGGCGGGCGACTTCTGACAGGCACCGAGCAACTGCATCGTCCCGATGACGTTGGTCTCCTTGCGCCCGGCCCGGCCACCGCCCGCCGACGGGACCCCGGACACGTCCAGATGGACGACGGTGTCCACGGCGTACTCGGCGAGCACCCGCCCGATCGCCGGACGCCGGACGTCCGCGCGGACGAACTCCGCGCCCTCCGGCGGACGCGGGGGCCGGACCGCGTCCACGGCCACCACCCGCTCCACCTCCGGGTCCCGCAGCACGGCGCGGACGAACCGACCGCCCAGCCGCCGGGCCGCCCCGGTCACCAGCACGACCTTGCCCATGTCCCGCGCCCGCCTTCCGCCGCCGCGCCCGGCCCCGCCCGCCGCCGCTGCGACGGCCGCACGACCGGGTCCCCCGTCGGCCACGGTAGCGGGTCGTCCGCCCAGACGTTCGACCACCCGGCCCGGCGCCCCCTCCGGAACGGCGAACCCCCCGGACCGGCCCCGGACATGGCAGTGGCCCCTCCACCGGAGTGGAGGGGCCACGGAGTACGCCACACAACGCGGCGCCGCGTGAAGCAGTTCCCGGAGGGGGCCCGCTGGCCTCCGTCCCGAGTGGCCGGGGAGCACGCTCCCAGGACACCGGACGGCGGTCGCCGACCGCTCCTCCCCGTAAGGGGAACTACTTCTTGTTGCGACGCTGCACGCGCGTGCGCTTCAGCAGCTTGCGGTGCTTCTTCTTCGCCATCCGCTTGCGCCGCTTCTTGATTACAGAGCCCACGTCAACCCTCGCTCACTTCTTGGACAACCCCTGCGTGGCAGGGACAATCACTCGGTGCGGGGCTGCATTGGGGCCCACACGACCTACGAGGGGCTAGCCTACCCCGCCCGAGTGCCAAGCCTGTAATCGAGGCCGACGCTCAGGCGGTGTCCACCCCCACATAGGAGTCGCGCAGATACTCGTGCACGGCGTTCTCCGGAACTCGGAAGGACCTCCCCACCCTGATCGCGGGCAGATGACCGCTGTGCACCAGCCGGTACACGGTCATCTTGGACACGCGCATCACCGAGGCGACTTCCGCCACGGTCAAGAACTGGACCTCGCTCAGAGGCCGATCGGCAGCAGCCATGATCACACCTGAACCTTCCACACATGACGGGCACCGGCTTCCCCTCCGGTGACTCCTCGTCGCTGTGCGCTCACTCCCCAGATTAGGGGCGGGTGATGCGAGTGGGGAAGAGGAGCAGCGATCGGCGGCCTACTGTGACAGACACGCTCGTTTGAGTACATAGCGAGTAAGCGGCCGGTAGTAAACAGACCGCGCAGCGTCATCGAGTGGCACCACCACCGATACCCGCCCCTCGGCCTGCCCGACGAACAGCGCGGGATCGTCGGAATCCCCCAGCCCGATGGTGTCGAACCCCAGCTGACCTGCCCCGCAGACCCAACCGTGGTCCCCCACCACCAATCCGGGCAGGGGTCCGTCCGAGCCCGCGCAGGCGGCCAGTGCCACCCGCACGGGCAGGGGGGAATGCGTGTGCGCGCCGGTCTCACGCCCCGCGCGGACCGCGTCGCGTTCCCGGACCACAGCCACGCCCCGTACGTAGTCGAGCCGATGTCCCCGTAAGCCGAACCGGGTCGTTATGTCGATAGAGCCACCCGCACCCGGGGTGAGGACTTCACAGCCAACCGCCGACAGGGCACCGGCCAAACTGGCGTAGAACTCCAGTAGTCGGCCCGGGTGCCCGGTGCCGAACAGCACCGCTTCCCGGCGCTCGGCGGCGAGCCCGATCCGGGCGGCGAACGCGTCCAGCGCCGCGACGGTCCGCCCCGGGTCGATGACGTCCGGCCCGGTCCGGCACTCCGGATCGGCCGACACCCCGCACCGCTCCGCCATCAGGGCCATCACCCGCGCCTCGGTCCACTCCCCCGACGGGTCCAGGCCGAGCAGTACCCGGGGGTCCCGCTCGGCGAAGAGCCGGTACCGCCGCAGGCTCCCCTCCCGGGTGGTCCCGACCTCGCCGGCGAGCCCCGCCCCCACCACGTACCGCCGCAGCCATCCCGCATCCGTCACCCCACCATGGTCGGCCGCCGGACCCCGCCCCGTCCGCGGAACGCCCGCCGCCCCCACGGACGGCCCAACCCCGCCGTCAGGGCAGCAGCCCCCGCAGCGGGAACACCGACCGCCGGGCCGCGAGCACCGCCTGGTCGAGCCGGTCGGCCGGGTCGTAACCGGCGTCCCAGTCGGCCCACTTCACGGGCGACCGCCCGTCGGTCATCCGCCGGGGCGCGGGCGTCCGGGTCTTCGCGAACACCTCCCGCCGCCACTCCTCCGGCACCGGGGCCGCCGGGTCGACGGGCTCCCCGGCCGCGATGCCCACCAGATGCGTCCAGGACCGGGGCACGACCTCGACCACCGCGTAACCACCGCCGCCCAACGCGATCCACCGCCCGTCGGCATGCTCGTGCGCCAGGTCGTGACAGGCTTCCTGGACGGCCCGCTGGGCGTCCAGGGAGACCGCGAGGTGCGCCAGCGGGTCCTCGAAGTGGGTGTCGGCCCCGTGCTGCGTCACCAGCACCTGCGGCCGGAAGTCGGCCAGCAGCTCCGGCACCACCGCGTGGAACGCCCGCACCCATCCCTCGTCCCCGGTCCCGGCGGGCAGCGCCACGTTCACCGCCGACCCCTCCGCCTCGTCGGCGCCGGTCTCCTCGGGCCACCCGGTGCCGGGGAACAGCATCCGCGGGTGCTCGTGCAGGGACACGGTCAGCACCCGGGGGTCGGACCAGAACGCGGCCTGCACCCCGTCCCCGTGGTGGACGTCCACGTCCACGTACGCGACCCGCTCGGCCCCCAGCTCCAGCAGCCGGGCGATGGCGAGGGCCGCGTCGTTGTAGACGCAGAACCCGGCCGCGGCGGCGGGCATCGCGTGGTGCAGTCCGCCCGCGAAGTTCACCGCGTGCAGCGCGTCCCCCCGCCACACCGCCTCGGCGGCCCCCACCGACTGTCCGGCGATCAGCGCGGACACCTCGTGCATCCCCGCGAACGCCGGATCGTCCAGCGTCCCCAGCCCGTAGGACCCGTCGGCGGACGACGGGTCGGCGGACACCGCCTTCACCGCGTCGATGTAGTCCTGCCGGTGCACCAGCCGCAGCGTGGACTCACCGGCCGGCCGGGCGGCGACCACCTCGGCCCGCCGGTCCAGCCCGAAGGCCCCCACCAGGCTCCGTGTCAGGTCCAGCCGGACCGGGTTCATCGGGTGATCCGGTCCGAAGTCGTAGCCCGTCACCGCTTCGTCCCACATCAACCGCGCGCGCCCGCTCATGCCCGTCACCGTATCGGTCCGCCCCCGGGGCCGTCGCTCAGGCCAGCAGCCCGTACAGCTCCCCCATGTCCCCGAAGAGCCCGGTGACGTCCCCGAGCCGCTCGGCGGACGTCATCGCCGTGTACCCGTAGACGTCCATCCCGGCCGCCCTGGCCGCCCGTACGCCCAGCGGGCTGTCCTCGACGACCACACAGCGCTCCGGCGCGACGCCCATCCGCCGCGCGGCGTGCAGGAAGAGGTCCGGCGCGGGCTTGCCCCGGCCCACGTCCTCGGAGCTGAACACCCGCTCCGGGCCGAACCACTTGTCGAGCCCGGTCACCCGGTGCCCCGACGCGATCCGCTCATGGCTCCCGGAGGACGCGAGGCAGTACGGCACCCCGTCCGCCACCAACCGCTCCAGCACGGCGACGACCCCCGCCACGGGCTCCAGCTCCCGTGCGAACCCGGCGGCGGTCCGCGCCTCCACCTCCTGGTCGAACCCCTCCGGCAGCCGCCGCCCGGTCCGCTCCGCGATCAGGTCGTGCACCCGGTGCACCGCCGCCCCCATGTAGTCCCGCACGGACTCCTCGTACGTGGTCGGATGCCCCAGTTCGGTGAGGTACCCGGCCAGGATCCGGTTGGCGAGCGGCTCGCTGTCCACGAGCACACCGTCGTTGTCGAAGATCACCAAGTCGTAGCGCATGCCCACGACCCTAACCCGCCCCTGAAAACGCGAAAAAGCCGTGTGTCCCGAAGAGAAGAAATTCTCTCCGGGACACACGGCTTCATGCAATTTTAGTTCGGCGGCGTCCTACTCTCCCACAGGGTCCCCCCTGCAGTACCATCGGCGCTGAAAGGCTTAGCTTCCGGGTTCGGAATGTAACCGGGCGTTTCCCTAACGCTATAACCACCGAAACACTACGAAACACACACCAAGCACACCCCATCTGTGGGAAGGGATGCTGGTTGTTCGTGGTTTCAGAACCAACACAGTGGACGCGAGCAACTGAGGACAAGCCCTCGGCCTATTAGTACCAGTCAACTCCACCGGTCACCCGGCTTCCATATCTGGCCTATCAACCCAGTCGTCTACTGGGAGCCTTACCCCATCAAGTGGGTGGGAGCCCTCATCTCGAAGCAGGCTTCCCGCTTAGATGCTTTCAGCGGTTATCCCTCCCGAACGTAGCCAACCAGCCATGCCCTTGGCAGGACAACTGGCACACCAGAGGTTCGTCCGTCCCGGTCCTCTCGTACTAGGGACAGCCCTTCTCAAGACTCCTACGCGCGCAGCGGATAGGGACCGAACTGTCTCACGACGTTCTAAACCCAGCTCGCGTACCGCTTTAATGGGCGAACAGCCCAACCCTTGGGACCGACTCCAGCCCCAGGATGCGACGAGCCGACATCGAGGTGCCAAACCATCCCGTCGATATGGACTCTTGGGGAAGATCAGCCTGTTATCCCCGGGGTACCTTTTATCCGTTGAGCGACGGCGCTTCCACAAGCCACCGCCGGATCACTAGTCCCGACTTTCGTCCCTGCTCGACCCGTCGGTCTCACAGTCAAGCTCCCTTGTGCACTTACACTCAACACCTGATTACCAACCAGGCTGAGGGAACCTTTGGGCGCCTCCGTTACTCTTTAGGAGGCAACCGCCCCAGTTAAACTACCCATCAGACACTGTCCCTGATCCGGATCACGGACCCAGGTTAGACATCCAGCACGACCAGAGTGGTATTTCAACAACGACTCCACAACCACTGGCGTGGCCGCTTCAAAGTCTCCCACCTATCCTACACAAGCCGAACCGAACACCAATATCAAACTGTAGTAAAGGTCCCGGGGTCTTTCCGTCCTGCTGCGCGAAACGAGCATCTTTACTCGTAGTGCAATTTCACCGGGCCTATGGTTGAGACAGTCGAGAAGTCGTTACGCCATTCGTGCAGGTCGGAACTTACCCGACAAGGAATTTCGCTACCTTAGGATGGTTATAGTTACCACCGCCGTTTACTGGCGCTTAAGTTCTCAGCTTCGCCACACCGAAATGCAGCTAACCGGTCCCCTTAACGTTCCAGCACCGGGCAGGCGTCAGTCCGTATACATCGCCTTACGGCTTCGCACGGACCTGTGTTTTTAGTAAACAGTCGCTTCTCGCTGGTCTCTGCGGCCACCCCCAGCTCAAGGCGCGAAGCCCATCACCAGAAATGGCCCCCCTTCTCCCGAAGTTACGGGGGCATTTTGCCGAGTTCCTTAACCATAGTTCACCCGAACGCCTCGGTATTCTCTACCTGACCACCTGAGTCGGTTTAGGGTACGGGCCGCCATAAAACTCGCTAGAGGCTTTTCTCGACAGCATAGGATCATCCACTTCACCACAATCGGCTCGGCATCAGGTCTCAGCCTATTGAGTAGCGGATTTACCTACCACTCGGCCTACACCCTTACCCCGGGACAACCACCGCCCGGGCTGGACTACCTTCCTGCGTCACCCCATCACTCACCTACTACCACCTCGGGTCACCGGCTCCACCACTCCCACCCACAGCAAAACTGGAGGCAGGCGGCTTCACGGGCTTAGCATCAGAGGATTCAATGTTTGACGCTCTACAGCGGGTACCGGAATATCAACCGGTTATCCATCGACTACGCCTGTCGGCCTCGCCTTAGGTCCCGACTTACCCTGGGCAGATCAGCTTGACCCAGGAACCCTTAGTCAATCGGCGCACACGTTTCCCACGTGTGTATCGCTACTCATGCCTGCATTCTCACTCGTGAACCGTCCACCACTGCCTTCCGGCGCGGCTTCACCCGGCACACGACGCTCCCCTACCCAACCCAGCGGGCGTTGGCCCTATATGCTGGATTGACACGACTTCGGCGGTACGCTTGAGCCCCGCTACATTGTCGGCGCGGAATCACTAGACCAGTGAGCTATTACGCACTCTTTCAAGGGTGGCTGCTTCTAAGCCAACCTCCTGGTTGTCTCTGCGACTCCACATCCTTTCCCACTTAGCGTACGCTTAGGGGCCTTAGTCGATGCTCTGGGCTGTTTCCCTCTCGACCATGGAGCTTATCCCCCACAGTCTCACTGCCGCGCTCTCACTTACCGGCATTCGGAGTTTGGCTAAGGTCAGTAACCCGGTAGGGCCCATCGCCTATCCAGTGCTCTACCTCCGGCAAGAAACACACGACGCTGCACCTAAATGCATTTCGGGGAGAACCAGCTATCACGGAGTTTGATTGGCCTTTCACCCCTAACCACAGGTCATCCCCCAGGTTTTCAACCCTGGTGGGTTCGGTCCTCCACGACCTCTTACAGCCGCTTCAACCTGCCCATGGCTAGATCACTCCGCTTCGGGTCTTGGGCATGCTACTCAAACGCCCTATTCGGACTCGCTTTCGCTACGGCTTCCCCACACGGGTTAACCTCGCAACACACCGCAAACTCGCAGGCTCATTCTTCAAAAGGCACGCAGTCACGACACAAGAAAGCAAGCTTCCCTGTGCGACGCTCCCACGGCTTGTAGGCACACGGTTTCAGGTACTATTTCACTCCCCTCCCGGGGTACTTTTCACCATTCCCTCACGGTACTATCCGCTATCGGTCACCAGGGAATATTTAGGCTTAGCGGGTGGTCCCGCCAGATTCACACGGGATTTCTCGGGCCCCGTGCTACTTGGGTGTCTCTCAAGCAAGCCGTCAATGTTTCAGCTACGGGGGTCTTACCCTCTACGCCGGACCTTTCGCATGTCCTTCGCCTACATCAACGGTTTCTGACTCACCTCACAGCCGGCAGACTGTAAAAGAGAGATCCCACAACCCCCTGCATGCAACCCCTGCCGGGTCTCACACATACAAGGTTTAGCCTCATCCGGTTTCGCTCGCCACTACTCCCGGAATCACGGTTGTTTTCTCTTCCTGCGGGTACTGAGATGTTTCACTTCCCCGCGTTCCCTCCACATGCCCTATGTGTTCAGGCAAGGGTGACAGCCCATGACGACTGCCGGGTTTCCCCATTCGGAAACCCCCGGATCAAAGCCTGGTTGACGACTCCCCGGGGACTATCGTGGCCTCCCACGTCCTTCATCGGTTCCTGGTGCCAAGGCATCCACCGTGCGCCCTTAAAAACTTGGCCACAGATGCTCGCGTCCACTGTGCAGTTCTCAAACAACGACCAACCACCCGTCACAGCCCGCCGAAACAGACCTTTACCGGGGTCGGCAACCGAAGACCCAGCCATCACGGCCGTGCCCTCAGACACCCAACAGCATGCCCGGCCCGTACCCGTCCGAAGATCACGCGTTCCACACTCCGAAGAGCAGTACTAGCGGCCTCCGGCCCGAATAACAGGCCGAATAGTCAACGTTCCACCCATGAGCAACCAGCACCGGACATTCGCCGGTGTACTGGCCTCTGACCGGGATCATCCGAAGACGACCACGGTAAGAAGTGCTCCTTAGAAAGGAGGTGATCCAGCCGCACCTTCCGGTACGGCTACCTTGTTACGACTTCGTCCCAATCGCCAGTCCCACCTTCGACAGCTCCCTCCCACAAGGGGTTGGGCCACCGGCTTCGGGTGTTACCGACTTTCGTGACGTGACGGGCGGTGTGTACAAGGCCCGGGAACGTATTCACCGCAGCAATGCTGATCTGCGATTACTAGCGACTCCGACTTCATGGGGTCGAGTTGCAGACCCCAATCCGAACTGAGACCGGCTTTTTGAGATTCGCTCCACCTCACGGTATCGCAGCTCATTGTACCGGCCATTGTAGCACGTGTGCAGCCCAAGACATAAGGGGCATGATGACTTGACGTCGTCCCCACCTTCCTCCGAGTTGACCCCGGCGGTCTCCCGTGAGTCCCCAACCGGCCGAAACCGTTGCTGGCAACACGGGACAAGGGTTGCGCTCGTTGCGGGACTTAACCCAACATCTCACGACACGAGCTGACGACAGCCATGCACCACCTGTACACCGACCACAAGGGGGGCACCATCTCTGATGCTTTCCGGTGTATGTCAAGCCTTGGTAAGGTTCTTCGCGTTGCGTCGAATTAAGCCACATGCTCCGCCGCTTGTGCGGGCCCCCGTCAATTCCTTTGAGTTTTAGCCTTGCGGCCGTACTCCCCAGGCGGGGCACTTAATGCGTTAGCTGCGGCACGGACAACGTGGAATGTTGCCCACACCTAGTGCCCACCGTTTACGGCGTGGACTACCAGGGTATCTAATCCTGTTCGCTCCCCACGCTTTCGCTCCTCAGCGTCAGTATCGGCCCAGAGATCCGCCTTCGCCACCGGTGTTCCTCCTGATATCTGCGCATTTCACCGCTACACCAGGAATTCCGATCTCCCCTACCGAACTCTAGCCTGCCCGTATCGACTGCAGACCCGGGGTTAAGCCCCGGGCTTTCACAACCGACGCGACAAGCCGCCTACGAGCTCTTTACGCCCAATAATTCCGGACAACGCTCGCGCCCTACGTATTACCGCGGCTGCTGGCACGTAGTTAGCCGGCGCTTCTTCTGCAGGTACCGTCACTTTCGCTTCTTCCCTGCTGAAAGAGGTTTACAACCCGAAGGCCGTCATCCCTCACGCGGCGTCGCTGCATCAGGCTTTCGCCCATTGTGCAATATTCCCCACTGCTGCCTCCCGTAGGAGTCTGGGCCGTGTCTCAGTCCCAGTGTGGCCGGTCGCCCTCTCAGGCCGGCTACCCGTCGTCGCCTTGGTGAGCCGTTACCTCACCAACTAGCTGATAGGCCGCGGGTTCATCCTGCACCGCCGGAGCTTTCCACCCGCCCCCATGCAGGGGCAGGTCATATCCGGTATTAGACCCCGTTTCCAGGGCTTGTCCCAGAGTGCAGGGCAGATTACCCACGTGTTACTCACCCGTTCGCCACTAATCCCCGGCCGAAACCGGTTCATCGTTCGACTTGCATGTGTTAAGCACGCCGCCAGCGTTCGTCCTGAGCCAGGATCAAACTCTCCGTGAATGTGTACCCGTAATCGGGTGAACACCACGAGAGCGGAACAAACCGGGGAGGAATATCCCCGACTGTTCACAGCGTCCTCGCTGTGTATTTCTTCAAAGGAACCTCATCACCAGACCGAGTGGTCTAGGTGACGGGGTATCAACATATCTGGCGTTGACTTTTGGCACGCTGTTGAGTTCTCAAGGAACGGACGCTTCCTTTGTACTCACCCCAGCCTCTCGGCTGAAGCTTTCCTCCGGGCGCTTCCCTTCGATGTTTCCGACTCTATCAGATCTTTCCGATCCGATTTCCTCGGTGCTTTCCAGTCCAGCGCTTCCGCGCTTTCCTTTCCGGCGGTTCCGACTCTATCAGACTCTTTTCAGTGCCTGACTCCCAGTCAGCGGGGCTTGTCTTCGCGGCTGTTGGGCCGTTCCGACGAGTGAGACTTTAGCGGATTCCCGGCCCGTCCCGTTAATCGGGGCGGGCCCTCACGGGGAGCGGAATCCTCATTACGTAAAAACGCATACGGAGAAGACGATGACGGATCATCGCTGCTTGATGTGTTGGTACGGAATGGCCGTCCGGGGACCGACCGTGGTCGGCGCTCACGCTGGACAGCTCGGAGAACATTACGGACCGGGCCGGGGGGTGTCAAATCACGGGTGGGGGGCCGTCGGGGGCCTGAAGGAGGCCCGGTAGGCGCGGGGGCTGGTGGCGAGGCGGGCGGCGAAGTGCTGGCGCATGGTGACCTCGCTGCCGAACCCGGCGCGGCGGGCGACCTCGGGCATGGGCAGGTCGGTGCGTTCGAGGAGTTTGCGGGCGGCGGCGAGGCGCTGGTCGAGGAGCCAGCGGGCGGGGGTGGTTCCGGTGGTGGCGGCGAAGTGGCGGGCGAAGCCCCGGGGGGACATGCCGGCGCGGCGGGCGAGGTCGGCGACGGTGAGGGGTTCGTCCAGGTGGCGCAGGGCGTGGGCGCGGACGTCCGCGAGGGCGTCGGCGTCGCGGTCGGCGCGGGGGGTGGGGTGGTCGATGAACTGGGCCTGGGTGCCGGTGCGGAACGGGGCGGTGACCATGGAGCGGGCGATGGTGGCGGCGGTCTCCGCGCCGTGGTGTTCCCGGACCAGGTGGAGGCAGAGGTCGATGCCGGCCGCGGTTCCGGCGGAGGTCCAGATGCCGTCGTCCTCGGTGAAGAGGGCGTCGGGGGTGAGGGTGACGGCGGGGTGGCGGGCGCGGAACTCGTCGGCGAGGTGCCAGTGGGTGACGGCTCGGCGGCCGTCGAGGAGTCCGGCCTGGGCCAGGGTGAAGGCGCCGCCGCAGAGGGCGGCGATGGTGGTGCCACGGACGTGCGCCCGGCGCAGGGCGGTGAGGACGGGTGCCGGGGCGGGGGCGAGGTCGTCGAGGCCGGGGACGACGACCAGGTCGGCGCCGGGGAGCCAGGCCGGGGTGCGGTCGGGGGTGAGGGTGAGGCCGCCCCTGAGGGGGACGGGGGCCGGGTCGGCGGCGACGCGGCGGAGCTCGAAGGCGGGGACGCCCCGGTCGGTGCGGTCGGTGCCCCAGACCTCGGTCGCCACGCTGACGTCGAAGGCGCGGACGCCGGGGAAGACCAGCAGGGCGATCCGCTGGGTTCCGGTGCGCGTTCCTGAGGTGGGTCCCGGGACGGTTCCGGTGGCGGGCCCGGGGTGAGGGGCCTCGGTGAGGTCTTCGGGGCGGTCTTCAGGGTGGAGGGCCTCGTTCACTCTGGCAGTAAACCATCGAACGATGGCATGCGGACCGCTGGGACCGGGTGGCCGGAGGGCGGCAGCATCGAGGGCATGGAGATCACGGAGAACGCGGCGCTGTTGGTGGTTGACGTGCAGAAGGGGTTCGAGGAGGTGGAGTGGTGGGGCGCGCGGAACGAGCCGGGGGCCGACGGGCGGATCGCGGCGCTGATCGACGGGTGGACGGCGACCGGACGGCCGGTGGTGTTCGTACGGCACGACTCCGTGTCGCCGGGGTCCCCGTTGCGACCGGGGCGGCCGGGCAACGACTTCCAGGAGTACGTGGCGGAGCGGCGGGGGAAGGCTGCCGTCGAGCTGTTGGTGACGAAGACGGTGAACTCGGCGTTCTACGGGACGCCGGACCTGGACGCGTGGCTGCGGGAGGCCGGGATCGGGCAGCTGACGGTGGTCGGCACGCAGACGAACATGTGCGTGGAGACCACGGCGCGGATGGGCGGCAACCTGGGGTACGACGTGCTGTTCGTCCTGGACGCCACGTACACGTTCCCGCTGGAGGGGCCGTTCGGGTGGCGGCTGGAGGCGGACGAGCTGGCGCGGGCGACGGCGGTCTCGTTGCACGGCGGCGGGTTCGCCCGGGTGGTGCGGACGGAGGAGGTGCTGGGTGCGCTGGGTGCCGCCGTGGGCGGTCCGGTGGGGTGAGCGGTCAGCGGGGCGGGGGGTCCTGGGCGGCCAGGAGGGCGTCGGCGGCGCGGGTCCGGTAGTAGAGGACGGAGCGGCCCGCGCGGCGGCGTTCGACGAGGTGGGCGTCGAGGAGCACCTTCAGATGGCGGCCGATGGTGCCGAGGGCCTGGCCGGTGAGGGCCACGAGGTGGGTGGTGCTCTTGGGGGTGTCGAGGAGGGTGAGGACCGTGGCGCGTACCGGGCCGAGGAGACGGGACAGGGCTTGGGGGGCGGCGGTCGCGGTGGGAGCGGAGGTCGCGGTGGGGTGAGTGGGGTGGGGGTCGAGGAGGGGGCCGGTGCAGGGGTAGGTGACGGCGTGGCTGTGGGCGTTCCAGGAGACCCAGGTGTGGGCGGGGGTGACGGGGACGAGGACGAGCCGGGTGCCGGTGAGGTCGCGGGGTGGGTACTCGTGGACGTTGACCTGGAGGCGGCCCTCGCCGAGCCAGCGCAGTCCGGGGCGCAGTCCGTTCAGCGCGGTGGCCCAGCCGCCCCGGGTGAGGTGGCGGAGCCGGGCGATGACGTCGGCTTCCAGGACGCGGCGGCGTCGGGGCCAGGTGGGCAGGACGGTCTCGGTCCAGACCCAGTGGAGGAGGTCGGCGGTGCGGTCGGCGAGGTCGGAGCGGTGCAGGAGGGGCGGGAGCGGGCCGGGGAGGGAGCGGGTGAGGTGGGAGCGGACGGCGTCGGGGGCGGCGGCGCGGACGGCGGCCAGCTCGGTGGTGAAGGCGGGGGTGGCCGTGTCGGTGACGGTGAGGTCGCCGGTGGGGGTGGGGGTGAGGTAGTCGGCGAGCCAGTGGCGGCCCAGGGCGGCGCGGATCAGCCGGGCGGTGACCGGGTCGGCGGCCAGTCGGGCCCGGTAGGCGGGGCGGTGGGCGGCGAGCCACGCGTGGTCGCCGGGGTGGGTGGCGGTGCCGCGTTCGAGGCTGATGAGGGCGGCGGTGGTCTCGGAGAGCGGGGAGATGACGAAGCGGCTCGCGGCGAGGGTGTCCGCGGGGACGTGCCACCAGCCCATGGGGTCCCTTTCGGTTTCGGTCGGGTGGGGGTCCCTTTCAGTGGGGCCGGGATCCCTTTTCGGTCGGGTGGAGTGCCTTTTCGGTGGGGTGGGGTGCCTGGTCGGTCGGGTGGGGTGTGTGGTCGGTGGGGTGGGGTGTGTGGTCGGTGGGGTGGGGTGTGTGGTCGGTGGGGTGTGTGGTCGGTGGGGTGGGGGTGCTGTTCGGATGGTGGTGCGCGGGGGCGCGTTCGCGGGGCTTGGTTTCGCGTGGGGGCGAAAGAGTAAGGGGGTGGGGGCGCGGGTGCCCAGACTCCGGGGATGCGGAGCTATCGGGAGTTGTTCGGGGTGCCGGAGTTCACCCCGCTGTTCGTGACGAGCGCGCTGCACGTGGCGGCGTCGACGGTGGGCGGGCTGGCGCTGGGGGTGCTGGTCTACGGGGCGACGGGCTCGCCGCTGCTGGCGGCGCTGAGCATGTTCGGGGCCTCGTTGGCGCAGGTCGTGGGGGCGGCGGTGCTGATGT
The DNA here is from genome assembly GCF_054484115.1 of Streptomyces sp. JNUCC 64. Classification (NCBI taxonomy): domain Bacteria; kingdom Bacillati; phylum Actinomycetota; class Actinomycetes; order Kitasatosporales; family Streptomycetaceae; genus Streptomyces; species Streptomyces sp. JNUCC 64. The sequence continues at coordinate 4,847,786 of NZ_CM137015.1, read as the reverse complement.
CGGCGGCGGACCGGCTGCCGCCGAGGGCCGCGTTGGTGGGGCTGGCGGCGCTGTTCGCGGTGGGCACGGCGGTGCAGGCGGTGCCGGGGATGCCGGTGTGGGGGTTGTTCGCGGTGCTGCTGGGGCTGGGGACGGCCGGGGCGCTCGGCGGCGGGGTGCGGTACGGGCTGCTGAACGAGGTGCTCGCCCGGGACGGGTTCCTGCTGGGGCGGTCGGTGCTCAACATGGTGACCGGGCTGGCGCAGGTGGCGGGGTTCGCGGTGGGCGGAGTGCTGGTGGCCGTGCTGTCGCCGCGCGGGACGCTGCTGCTGGGGGCCGGGCTGTACCTGGGTTCGGCGGTGGTCGCGCGGTGGGGGTTGCGGGCGCGGGCGCCCCGGGCGGCGGGGCGGGCGTCGGTGGCGGAGACCTGGCGGACCAACCGGTTCCTGTGGTCGTCACGGCCCCGGCGGATCACCTACCTCGCGCTCTGGTTGCCGAACGGGCTGGTCGTGGGGTGCGAGGCGTTGTTCGTCCCGTACGACCCGGAGCGGGCGGGGTGGTTGTTCGCCTGCGCGGCGCTGGGGATGTTCGTGGGCGACACGGTGGCGGGGCGGTGGGTGCCGCCGGGGTGGCGGGTCCGGGTGGACGTGCCGTTGCGGCTGTTGCTCGCGGTGCCGTACGCGGTGTTCCCGTTCGGGCCGTCGTTCCCGGTGGCGTTGGTGGCGGTGGGGGTGGCGTCGGTGGGGTTCTCGGCGACGCTGCTGTTGCAGGAGCGGTTGATGGCGCTGACCCCGAGGGAGGCGTCCGGGCAAGCGCTAGGGCTGCACGGCGCGGGGATGATGACGGCGCAGGGGGTGTGCGCGGCGCTCGCGGGGGCGCTCGGGCAGTGGCTTCCGCCGGAGGTGGCGATGGGCGTGCTGGCCGGGGCGTCGGTGGCGGTGACCGTGGTGCTGGTGGTCGCGGCGCGGGCGGACCGGGAGGGGGACGGGGATGGGGGCAGAGCCGGGGGCAGGACCGGAACTGGGACCAAGAGGGGGGCCGGGGTCAGTAGGGGGCCGGGTGGTCCGGACGGCACGGGTGGTCCGGACGGTACTGGGGGCGAGGTCGGGGCCAAGACCGGTGCCAGCGCTGGGGTCGGTACGTGGCCGGGTGGTGGTCCGGGCGGCACCGGAAGTGATCCGGACGGCACCCGGGGCGGTCCGGACGGCTCCGGGGGTGGTGGAGTGGCCGGGTCGGGGCGGCCTGGTAGGCGGCGCCGGGTGCGGGGGTCCCTGGATGGTGTGGGCGGCGGGGCTGCCGAGGGGTGAGGAGGGTGGGGCCGGTGTCCCGCCCGGGTGCCGGTGAGCCGGAGCCGGTGGGTTCCGGGGCCCGGTTCCGGTGTCCTCGGGCCCGTGCCGTGGGTGACGGTCTGGTCTCCCGGGCCGGGGCCCGCGTATCGGTGGCCGGGGCCCCGGGCCCCGGCCACCGGGGCCTGGCGCCTGGTGCCCCCCGAGGGCTCCGGGGCTTGGTGCCCGAGGGCTCCGGGCCGGTGTGGAGCGTCGCTGTTCCGGGACCGGACCGGGCGGTGCCTGGAGACCGGTGTGGGACGTCGTCCTCCGGGGCCCGGGCGGACGTCGCGCTCCGGGGCCGGGCGTCGGTGCCCGGAGGTTGGTGTGCCCGGGCCCGGGCCCGTGCCGTGGGTGTCGGCGACGGTGCCTGCGTGGCGGTGTCCCGGGGCACCCCCTGGAGCCGGCCGGGGGCCTGCGCGGCTCGGTCGCGTCGGGGAGCGGCCCGGGCCCGGGGCGGTCAGGTGTTGGTGCCGGAGGCGAGTTCGCGGCTGCGGTCGCGGGCGGCTTCGAGGGCGGCGATCAGGGCGGCGCGCACCCCGTGGTTCTCCAGTTCGCGGATGGCGTTGATGGTCGTCCCGGCGGGCGAGGTGACGTTCTCGCGGAGCTTGACGGGGTGTTCGCCGCTGTCGCGGAGCATCACGGCGGCGCCGATGGCGGCCTGCACGATCAGGTCGTGGGCCTTGTCGCGGGGCAGGCCGAGCAGGATGCCCGCGTCGGTCATCGCCTCGACCAGGTAGTAGAAGTACGCGGGGCCGGAGCCGGAGAGGGCGGTGGCCGCGTCCTGCTGGCTCTCGGGGACCCGGAGGGTCTTGCCGACCGCGCCGAAGATCTCCTCGGCGTGGGCGAGGTGCCGGGCGGTGGCGTGGGTGCCCGCCGAGATCACCGACATCGCCTCGTCCACCAGGGCGGGGGTGTTGGTCATGACGCGGACCACGGGGGTGCCCTCGGGGAGGCGCTCCTCGAAGAAGGTGGTCGGGATGCCCGCCGCGCCGCTGATGACCAGGCGGTCGGCCGGGAGGTGGGGGGCGAGTTCGTCGAGGAGGGCGCCCATGTCCTGCGGCTTCACCGTCAGGATGAGGGTGTCCGCGGTCTTGGCCGCCTCCTGGTTGGTGACGGGGGTGACGCCGTAGCGGGCGCGGAGTTCCTCGGCGCGTTCGGGGCGGCGGGCCGTGACCAGGAGGTCGGCCGGGGGCCAGCCGGACCGGATGACGCCGCTGAGCAGGGCCTCGCCGATCTTTCCGGTACCGAGGACTGCGACTTTCTGGGGCATGTCGGGGCCTTCCGCAGGGGCGTTCTCGTTGCCGGTCATCCTCGCAGAGGGACCCGTCCGGAGGTCGGGGCGTCTCATGGGCGGGGACCGGCCGGGGGGCGGCGTGACCTGGGGCGGGGCGTCCGGCGGGGGCGGTGCGGACGGCCGGGGGGGGCGGTTCAGGCGGTGCGGCGGCGGAGGGTGGCCGCGCCGAGGGCCAGCACGAGCAGGGCGCACCCGGCGACGACGCCGACGTCCCGGACGAAGTCGGCGGTCACGGTGGAGTGGCGGAGGACCTCGTTCATCCCGTCCACCGCGTACGACATGGGGAGCACGTCGGAGACGGCCTCCAGGACGGGGTGCATGGCGGAGCGGGCGGTGAACAGTCCGCAGAGGAGCAGCTGGGGGAAGATCACCGCGGGCATGAACTGCACGGCCTGGAACTCGGAGGCGGCGAACGCCGAGACGAACAGGCCGAGGGCGGTGCCGAGGAGGGCGTCCAGCAGGGCGACGAGCAGCAGCAGCCACGCCGAGCCGACGACGTCCAGGCCGAGGACCCACAGGGCGAGGCCGGTGGCGAGCAGGGACTGCGCGACGGCCACGGTGCCGAAGGCGAGGGCGTAGCCCGCGATCAGGTCGGCCTTGGCCATCGGCATGGCGAGCAGGCGTTCGAGGGTGCCGGAGGTGCGTTCGCGCAGGGTGGCGATGGAGGTCACCAGGAACATGGTGATCAGCGGGAAGACGCCGAGGAGGGCGGCCCCGATGGCGTCGAAGGTGCGGGGGCTGGCGTCGAAGACGTAGCGCAGCAGCAGGAGCATCAGGCACGGGACGAGCAGCATCAGCGCGATCGACCGGGGGTCGTGGCGGAGCTGGCGCAGGACCCGGGCGGCGGTGGCGAGTGTGCGGCTGGCGTTCACGGGAGGTCTCCTTCGGGCGCGGTGGGCGGTCAGGGGGGTCAGGGGCCGTTGGGTGCGGGTGGTCCGGCGGCGGGCGGTCGGTGGGCGGGGCGGTCGGTGGGCGGATCGTCCCCGGTGGGCGGGTGGCGGGTCGTCAGGTGGTGGGTCGCCGTGCGGTCCGGTGGCGCCTCGGGCGGTGGGCGGAGGGGTCGGGCGGCGGGCCCGGTGACCCGGTGACCCGGTGACCCGGTGGCGGATCGTCCGGCGGTGGGCCGTCCGGCGGTCCGGGGACGGGTGGGGTCAGGGGGGCGGGGCGGGGGTGCCGGTGTTCAGGGGGGCGACCAGGGTGAGGAACGCGGCCTCGGCGGAGTCGGTGCCGGTGCGGGCGCGGAGGGCGGCGGGGGTGTCGTCGGCGATGAGGTGTCCGTCGCGCAGGAGCAGCAGCCGGTGGCAACGTTCGGCCTCGTCCATGACGTGCGAGGAGACCAGGATCGTGGTGCCGCGGTCGGCGGCGAGGTGGTGGAAGAGGTCCCACAGGTCGCGGCGGAGCACGGGGTCGAGCCCGACGGTGGGTTCGTCGAGGACGAGGAGTTCGGGGGTGCCGAGGAGCGCGACCGCGAGGGAGACCCGGCCGCGCTGGCCGCCGGAGAGGGCGCGGGCGAGGGAGTCGGCGTGGGAGGTGAGGGCCACGTCGGAGAGGGCGCGGGTAACCCGTTCGCGGCGGCGTGCGGCGGCGGCGCGGCCGGGTTCGAGGACCGCGGCGAAGTAGTCGAGGTTCTGGCGGACCGTCAGGTCGTCGTAGACGGAGGGCGCCTGGGTGACGTAGCCGACGCGGGAGCGCAGGGTCGCCGATCCGGCGCGGTGACCGAGGACGTCTAGGGTGCCGCTGACCTTGGCCTGGGTGCCGACGATCGCCCTCATGAGGGTGGACTTGCCGCAGCCGGAGGGGCCGAGGAGGCCGGTGATCCGCCCTCGGGGGACGGTGAACGCGAGGTCGTGCAGCACGGTGCGGGGGCCTCGGACGACCCGGAGGTCCACCGCCCGGATCGCCTCGGCGGGCGGGACCACCGGAGCCGCCGGAGCCACCTGAGCCGCCGGGGCTGACGGTGCTGACGGTGCTGACAGTGCTGACGGGTCTGACAGGGCTGACGGGCCCGGGGCGCCCTTCGGCGCTTTCTCCGGGGTCCCCTTCCCGGGTTTATTCATCATGTGATGAATAGTCCTCCCGATGGTTCCCGTCCGTCAAGCGGTGGGGGCCTTTCCCCGGGTACGAGTGCGGTTCCGTCCAGGCGCGGGAGCGCGTCCGTCCGGGAACGGGCGCGCTCCCAGGCGGAGGCGGACGGTTCAGGAACGGCGCTTGGACGGGTCGCCCGCCCGGCGCGCGGTACGGCGCTCGTGGCGGGCGCGCTCCGCCTCGTACTGGGCCCGGGCCCGCTTCTCGCCCGGGGCCTCGACGAAGGAGCGCAGGAAGTACGCCAGCAGCCCGCCGAGGAAGCCGAGGGTCAGCACGCCCCGCCCCGAGGACGGGTCGGCGGGCTCCGGGGCGCGGCCGAACCCGTCCCAGGTGCGGCGGAACGCGAGCGCCGAGCAGAGCGCGAACGCCCCCGTGAACAGGGCGTTCACCAGGGCGCCCACCCGCGCGGCGGCCAGGCCCTCGTAGGCGAGGCGCAGCAGCAGACAGCCCGCGAAGGCGGCGGCGAGGGAGCCGACGGCGACCCCGGCCCGGCGCAGCGCGTAGCCGCGGTCGCGGCGCACCCAGCTGGTGCCGAAGAACGGGAGGGGGGCGGGGCGGGGGCCCTGGGCGGCCGGGGGGTGCTCGCTCACCGGGCGATTATCACCAGCGGGCGGCCACGCGCCCGGCGTACGACCCGGAGCGGGCGGCCGGGTCACACGCCCGGGTGACACTTCCCGCCCCTCCTACCGGCCGGTACCCCCGCACAACCTCCACCCGGCACCCCCGCGATCACCCGTGCCCACCCGCCGACCCGCTAGTTTGTTCACCGGTGGTGGGATCTGCGGACCGTGGACGGATGAGGTGGGGAGTCGTGCAGCTCCGGGGCGGGGACCCTGAGGAGATCGGCGGCTACCCGGTGGAGGCCCGCCTGGGTTCGGGCGGCATGGGCACCGTCTTCCTGGCCCGTACGGGCTCGGGGCGGCCCGTCGCCATCAAGCTGATCCATCAGCACTTCGCGGGCGACGAGGAGTTCCGCATCCGGTTCCGCCAGGAGGTGTCGGCGGCCCGCCGGGTGAGCGGGGTGTTCACGGCGGCCGTCGTGGACGCGGACCCCGAGGCGGCCCGGCCGTGGATGGCCACCGCCTACATCTCGGGCCCCACGCTCGCGCAGCGGATCACCGACGACGGGTCGCTGCGCGGCGCCGAACTGCGGACCCTCGCCATCGGGTTGGCGGAGGCGCTGCGCGAGATCCACCGGGCGGGCGTCATCCACCGGGACCTGAAGCCGTCGAACGTGGTCCTCTCCCCCGACGGCCCCCGGGTCATCGACTTCGGCATCTCCCGCGCCTCGGACAACCAGACGCTCACCATGACCGGGCGGGTGATAGGGACCCCGCCGTTCATGTCGCCGGAGCAGTTGCGGACGCCGCGCGCGGTCGGGCCCGGGTCGGACGTCTTCTCGCTGGCGACGCTGCTGGTGTACGCCGCGACCGGGCAGGGGCCGTTCGACGCGGACAGCCCGTACATGACGGCGTACCAGGTGGTGCACGAGGCGCCCGATCTGCGGGCGGTGCCCGGGGTGCTGCGGGCGGTGGTGGAGCCGTGCCTGGCCAAGGAGCCCCAGGGGCGGCCGTCCGCCCATGAGCTGCTGGTCGCGCTGCGCGATCTGCCGGAGGACCTGGGGACCGGGTCCGCGCCGACCGCCGAGCAGAAGACGCTGCCGGGGAAGAACCCGGTGCCCGGAGGCCCGTCCGGGACGGGCGGAACCCCGGACGGCTCGGACGGCACGGACGGCACGGACGGCACGGACGGCACGGACGGCGTGGCCACGGACGGTGGGAACGCGGGTGCCGGGGGCACCGGCACCGGCGCTGGTTCCGGGGCCGCCGGGTCCGGCGGCGCGGGTTCCGCTTCCCGTTCCGGTTCCCGGCGGAGGCGGGCGCCCCGGCGGGGTCGGCGGGCCCTGCTCGTGGCCGCCGTCACCGCGCTGGCCGCCGCGCTGACCGCGACGGGGGTGGCGCTGTTCGGGCTGGACGGCGGCGGGGACGAACCCGCCCCGACCGGCGGCGGCAGCGGGTCGAGCGCCGGGAGCCGGGCGCTCACCGGGGCCGCGCTCCCCGCCGGGTTCGCGCCGTGGCGCGCCAAGGTGCGCGGCGGACAGCAGCTCGGTGACGAACTGCGCTGCGTGGCCCGGGCCGGGGAGCTGTTCTGCGGGGGCGGCGGGGTGGTCGCGGCCCGGCTGCGGGCCTCCGACGGCGAGGTGCGCTGGCGCCGGACGTACCCCGGGGTGCCCATGCAGGGGCTGCATCTGATCGGAGTGACCGGGGGGCCGGGCAAGGGGCTCGCGGGCCGGGCCGTCCTCGGCTACCACCTGCCGAAGACGGGGTCCGACCGGACCGAGGTGGTGGCGCTGGACGCGGCGAGCGGCAAGGAGCTGTGGCGGACCCGGGTCGGCACCAAGGCCACGTATCTGCTGCGGGAGCCGCAGCACGCGGTGCTCACCGGGACGACCGTGCTGACCGTGGACCCCGCCTCCAGCCGGTTCGAGGGGCGTTCCGCGCGGGGCGGGCAGCGGGTGTGGACGACTCCGCTGCCCAACGGCTCCTGGTGCGCGCCGTTCCTGGCGGGCGGGCGCACGTACGCGATGTGCGCCCCCTCGGCGCAGGTGGCGCTGGGGCGCCCCGGCGAGCTGGTGTTCCACACCCTGGACCCCCGGAACGGGAAGCTCGGCCCGGCGGTGGCGGCGGACGGTCAGCTGCGGCCGGTCGGCGCCCTCGACGGCGGGCTGCTGCTGGTGCGGGAGGCGGCGGGCAGCTCCGGGACGGGCTTCTCGCAGGTCGTGCGGCTGGACATGGCCACCGGTCGCCGGGAGTCGCGCCCCATCAAGGGCTACGGGGGCGCGATGCCGGGGCTGGCGGACGGCAGGCTGTACTTCACCTCGCCCACCGGGGAGGTCAGCGCGGTGGACCCGCGGACCGGACGGCGGTTGTGGCGGGTGCGGACCGCGGCGGAGTGGGCGTCCACGCCCGTCGCGGCGGACGGCACGCTGTACGTGGGGTCGGCGACCGGCCGGGTGACCGCGCTCGACGCCCGCGACGGCGACGAGCTGTGGTCGACGGACTCGCACGCGGGGAGTCCCGGTGGGTTCACCGGGTCGAGTGCCCGGCTGACCCTGGTGGGGCGGGCGCTGGTGGTGGCGGCCGGGGACAACACGCTCTCCGCGTTCGACGTGGCCAAGCCGCCCCGCAGCGGCTGACCGTCCGGCCCCTCCCCCGCCCTCTCGGGCTCCCCGCCCCGTCCCGGCTCCCCGCCCCGTGCCGGCGGCCCGTCGCTTCCCCGGGCTCCCGGCCCGTCCGGTGCGGCCCTCATCCGTGACGGGGACGGTTCCCGGACGGGACGGGGACGGTCCCCCAGGTGGTGCCGGGTCGGGGTCCTCCGGTCTCCGGTCCGGCGCGGGCGCGCGGGGCTTGCTCGCGCCGTTCCCCGCGCCCCCTCCGGGTGCGTCCTGGCCGGGGTGCGCTGTCCTGTGCGGGTGCGCTGTGGCCGTTCGCGCAGTTCCCCGCGCCCCTTGGCTCCTGCCTCGGACGGTGCGCTGTCTTCCTCGGCTCCATCGTGGTTCCTCGCGCCGTTCCCCGCGCCCCTTCGGGGGCTGCCTCGGACGGTGCGCTGTCTTCTTTCGCTCCGTCGTGGTTCCCCGCGCAGTTCCCCGCGCCCCTCCGGGGCGCTCCCCGGGGCGCTCCCGGGAGGGGTCGCTACGGGCCCCGTCAGGGGCGCGGGGAACGGCGCGGGCACCCCAACGGACCCGCACGGAACAACGCACCCCGGCCAGAACGCACCCGATGGGGGCGCGGGGAACGGCGCGAGCACCCACAGCGCACCCGCACAGGACAGCGCACCCCGGCCGGGACGCGCCGATAGGGGCGCGGGGAACTGCGCGAGCGGCCACGGACGACCCGCGCGGAACCGGCGACCGGAGGACCCGACAACCGGAGGGCCCGGCGGGCGCCCCGAAGGCGGCGGTGGAGCCGTCGGGCGGGCGGGCCGTCAGTGGTGGACGGCGACGGGCGTCGTCAGGAGCACTCGGGACGGATGAAGCCGTCGCTGCCGGTCTGGACGTAGGCGTCCGAGACGTAGCGTCCGCTGCCGACCTTGTTCCAGACGTTGGTGGTGCCCAGCGGACCGGTGATGGTGGTGCCGCGCTTCTGGCAGCTGATGGCGACCCGGGTGCCGCCCGGGATCTGGACGACCACCGGGTACGAGAGGCCGGGGCCGCTGCGCGCGTTGACGGTGGCGACGACCAGATAGGTGGTGGCCCGCGCGGACTGCGTGGTGGCCTCGGTACCCGACTGATCGGGACCCGCGGCGATTGTCGTGATCTTTTCGCTCATGTGTTCCTCCCCCGAGGAGCGTGGATGGGCGGTTTCCGGACACGGGTGATGCCCCGTGGGTACCGGTGTCCCTCCCCCTGCGTCGTCCCATCCCTGTGGGACACAAGGGAAGACGCCCCTCACGGGTGCGCAGTTGCACCGTGAGGGGCGTAGGTGGGGCCCGTTTTTCGGGGGATTCCCGGAACGGCGACGGACGCAGACGCGCGCCCGCCGGACGCCCCGGGACCAGCGGCGACCGCTAACCCAGCTTGTTCACGTCACGCACCGCGCCCTTGTCGGCGCTGGTGGCCATGGCCGCGTAGGCACGCAGCGCGGCCGAGACCTTGCGCTCGCGCTGCTTCGGCTCGTACACACCACCGAGCGCTTCGCGCCGCGCGGCGAGGGTGTCCTCGTCCACCAGCAGTTCGATGGAGCGGTTCGGGATGTCGATCCGGATGCGGTCGCCGTTCTCGACCAGGGCGATCGTGCCGCCGGAGGCCGCCTCGGGCGAGGCGTGGCCGATGGAGAGCCCGGAGGTGCCGCCGGAGAAGCGGCCGTCGGTGACCAACGCGCAGACCTTGCCGAGGCCCCGGCCCTTGAGGAACGAGGTCGGGTAGAGCATCTCCTGCATGCCCGGGCCGCCCTTGGGGCCCTCGTAGCGGATGACGACCACGTCTCCGGGGGTGATCTCCTTGCGGAGGATCTTGTCGACGGCCTCGTCCTGGGACTCGCAGACCACGGCCGGGCCCTCGAACGTCCAGATGGACTCGTCCACGCCCGCGGTCTTCACGACGCAGCCGTCGACGGCGAGGTTGCCCTTCAGCACGGCGAGGCCGCCGTCCTGGGAGTAGGCGTGCTCGACGTCGCGGATGCAGCCGAGGGCGGCGTCGGTGTCGAGGGTGTCCCACCGCTCGGACTGGGAGAACGCCTCGGCGGAGCGGCGGCAGCCGGGGGCGGCGTGCCACAGTTCGAGGGCCTCGTCGGTGGCGCTGCCGCCACGGATGTCCCAGGCGTCCAGCCACTCCTTGACGGAGCGGGAGTGGACGGTGTGGACGTCCTCGTTGAGGAGTCCGCCCCGGTACAGCTCGCCGAGGATCGCGGGGATGCCTCCGGCGCGGTGCACGTCCTCCATGTAGTACGTGGTGGTGGGCGCGGCGTTCGGGGCGACCTTGGCCAGGCAGGGGACCCGGCGGGAGACCGCGTCCATGTCGGCGAGGCCGTAGTCCAGCTCGGCCTCCTGGGCGGCGGCCAGCAGGTGCAGGATCGTGTTGGTGGAGCCGCCCATGGCGATGTCGAGGGCCACGGCGTTCTCGAACGCGGCACGGGTGGCGATGTTGCGCGGCAGGACGGACGCGTCGTCGTCCTCGTAGTACCGGCGGGCCAGCTCCACGACGGTGGCACCGGCCCGCTCGTAGAGGGCGCGCCGGGCGGTGTGGGTGGCGAGGACGGAGCCGTTGCCGGGCAGCGACAGGCCGATCGCCTCGGTGAGGCAGTTCATCGAGTTGGCGGTGAACATGCCGGAACACGAGCCGCAGGTGGGGCAGGCGTTCTCCTCGATGCGGAGGATGTCCTCGTCGGAGACGTTCTCGTCGACGGCGTCGGCGATGGCGTTGACCAGGTCGAGCTTGCGGACGGTGCCGTCGACCAGGGTGGCCTGTCCGGCCTCCATCGGACCGCCGGAGACGAAGATCGTGGGGATGTTGAGGCGCAGCGCGGCCATCAGCATCCCGGGGGTGATCTTGTCGCAGTTGGAGATGCAGATCAGGGCGTCGGCGCAGTGGGCCTCGACCATGTACTCGACGCTGTCCGCGATCAGGTCGCGGGAGGGCAGCGAGTAGAGCATGCCGCCGTGGCCCATGGCGATGCCGTCGTCCACGGCGATGGTGTTGAACTCGCGCGGGACGGCTCCGGCGGCCTTGATCGCCTCGCTGACGATCCGGCCCACGGGCTGGAGGTGGGTGTGGCCGGGGACGAACTCGGTGAACGAGTTGGCGACCGCGATGATCGGCTTGCCGATGTCCTCGCTGGCTACCCCGGAGGCCCGCATCAGGGCGCGGGCGCCCGCCATGTTGCGGCCGTGGGTGACAGTGCGGGACCTCAGCTCGGGCATCGTCGCTCGCTCCTTCGGGTGCCCCGCGCGCGGCTGCGCGGGACCGGTTTCAAGGCAGGTTTGGCGGTGCCGAGCCTACGCCTCGCCTCCAAGATCCGGACAGAATGTTCCGGTATGTGAGACGGGCATCTCGGCGGACGGTCGGCCGCCCGGAGTGCGCCGGGGGCTCGGACAGCGGCGGGCGCGCGGGTGGGCGCCCGGGCCGGACGGGGTGGTCCGGTACGGGAAGTGTGTCATGGGCCGGGGGACGGACGGGGGGCTTCGCGTCCGGGCACTGAGCCCGGCCCCGGCCGTACGTCGGGGGCGCCGGGTGCGGACGGGCCCGGGGCTCTCGGGTCCCGGCCGGGCCGGAGATCGGGGGGCCGGGCCGAGGAGGCGGTGACCCGGGGCGGCGGAGGAGGCCGTCAGGTCGGCAGTGCCGGGCCCGGGGCGGTCAGATAGCGCTGGAGGGTGGGGGCGACCATGGCGACGATCTCCTCCGGGTCGGCGCTGGCCAGCGGCTCCACCCGGATCACGTACCGCAGGATCGCGATCCCGATCATGTGGGAGGCGGCCAGTTCGGCGCGGAACCGGGGGTCGGGCACGTCCAGCTCGCGGGCGACCCGCTCCAGCAGCTGCCGCAGGACGATGCCGCGCAGCACGGTCGCGGCGGCCTCGTGGGTGAGGGCGGAGCGGACCACGGCGAGCAGCGGGGCGCGGGTCACCGGGTTCTCCCAGACCCCGAGGAAGTGCCGGGCGAGGCGTTCGCCGATGCCGTCGGCGCCGGAGCCGATGACCGAGGCGACGGTGAGCGCCGGTTCCAGGGAGACCTCGATGGCGGCGGCGAAGACCTCGTCCTTGGTGCCGAAGTAGTGGTGCACCAGGGCCGGGTCCACCCCGGCGGCCTTGGCGATCCCCCGGACGGAGGTCTTGTCGTAGCCGCGCGCCGAGAACTCCTCGCGGGCGGCGCCCAGGATGCGCTCGCGGGTGTCCGGACCGCCGGTGGCGGCGGACCGGGCGGGGCGGCCCCGGCGGCGGGGGGCGGCGGGCTCGGTCACGGGCGCGGCGCTCCCCGTCCCCGGGACGGGTCCGGATCGTCGGCGGCCCGGGTCCCCGGGGCAACGGGGCCCGCCGGAACGGACGGGACGGACGGGACCGCGGAGGCGGCCGGGCGGGGGCCGAGGTGGCGCCGGGCGAAGGCCAGGGTCTCCGCGAGGTCGGCCTCGCGTTCGGCGTTGGACATCGCCCGCCGGGTGTTGACCTCGGCGACCACATGGCCGTCGAAGCCGCTGGCCACCAGGTGCTCCAGGAACGCGGCGCAGGGCTGGTCGCCCCGGCCGGGCACCAGGTGCTCGTCCTTGGCGGAGCCCAGGCTGTCGGCGAAGTGGACGTGGGCCAGCCGTCCGCCCATCCGGTCGGCCATCGCCAGCGGGTCGGAGCGGGAGGTCGCCGCGTGGCTGAGGTCGAGCGTGAAGTGCCGGTAGTCCTCACGGGTGACGTCCCAGTCGGGCGCGTAGGCGAGCACCTCGCGGTCGCGGTAGCGCCAGGGGTACATGTTCTCGACCGCGAACCGGACGTCCGTCTCGTCGGCCATGCGGTCCACGCCCCGGACGAAGTCCCGGGCGTACTGGCGCTGCCAGCGGAAGGGCGGGTGCACCACGACGGTGGAGGCGCCGAGCCGCTCGGCGGCCTCGCGGGCGCGCCGGAGCCTGGTCCAGGGGTCGGGGGACCACACCCGCTGGGTGATCAGCAGACAGGGGGCGTGCACGGCGAGGACGGGCACCCCGTGGTGGTCCGACAGGGCGCGCAGGGCCTGGACGTCCTGGCTGACGGGGTCGTTCCAGACCATGACCTCGACGCCGTCGTAGCCGAGGCGCGCGGCGACCTCGAAGGCCGTCGCCGTCGACTCCGGGTAGACCGAGGCCGTCGACAGGGCGACCTTCGCGTCCGGAACTCGCGCCCGCTGTTCTGCCACGAGCACAGGGTACGGGGTCGGGGGCGGGCGTCCGGGCCGGTCCGGGACCGCCCCGAGCGGGTTCCGGACGGACGGCCGGCAGACGGGCGGCGGGCGGACGGATGGCAGACGGCCAGCCGGCGGGCGGACGGCAGACGGCCGACCGGTGGACAGCCGGACGGACAGCCGGACGGTCGGTGGACAGCCGGACGGTCGCGGACGGGTTCCGTCGGGCTGGCTCGTGTCAGCCCGCGCGGGTCCGGGGCGGCGCCGGGCCCGCGCGGGAGGGTGCGGGCCCGTCGGCGGCGTCAGGGCAGCTCGGTGGTGGGGTGGCTGGGCGGCTGGGAGCTGGGGAGGTGGTCGAGGTGGCGCAGGATGACGCCCTCGCGCAGCGCCCAGGGGCAGATCTCGACCGTCTCCAGTCCGAGCAGGTCCAGCGCCGCCTCGGCGACCAGCGCGCCGGCCAGCAGCTGTCCGGCCCGGTTCTCGGAGACCCCGGGCAGCCCGGCCCGCTCGGCGGAGGTCATCGCGGCCAGCTTCGGCACCCACGCCTCCAGGGCGGAGCGCCGCAGCTCCCGCTGCACGTACTCGCCGTCGGCGGCGCGCGCGGCGCCCGCGATCCGGGCGAGCTGCTTGAACGTCTTCGAGGTGGCGACCGCGTGGTCGGCGCCCCCGAAGCGGGTGAACTCGCTCACCGTCCGGGCGATGCTCGCCCGCACGTGCCGTCGCAGGGCCCGGACGTCCGCCGGGTCGACGGGGTCGCCGGGCAGCCAGCCCGCGGTGAGGCGTCCGGCGCCCAGCGGCAGCGACACGGCCGCGTCGGGTTCCTCGTCTATGCCGTACCCGATCTCCAGGGAGCCGCCGCCGATGTCGAGCACCAGCAGCTTCCCGGCGGACCAGCCGAACCAGCGGCGGGCGGCCAGGAACGTCAGCCGGGCCTCCTCCTCGCCGCTGAGGACCTTCAGCTCGACGCCGGTCTCCTCGCGGACCCGGCGCAGCACCTCGTCGGCGTTGCTCGCCTCGCGCACGGCGGAGGTCGCGAACGGCAGCAGCTCCTCGACGCCCTTGTCCTCGGCCGCCTGGATCGCCTCGTGGACCGTGGAGACCAGCCGTCCGACGCCGTCGGGGCCGATCGCCCCCCGCTCGTCCAGCAACTGGGCGAGCCGCAGCTCCGCCTTGTGGGAGTGCGCGGGCAGCGGGCGCGCACCGGGGTGCGCGTCCATCACCAGCAGATGAACCGTATTCGAGCCCACATCCAGGACACCAAGTCTCATGAGCGCCAACGCTACTGCGCGCGGGGCCCGGGACCGGCCACACGGGGCGGCTCCGCCCGCATACCCTTGATGCGTGGCAAAGACGAAAAAGGCGAAGCGCGAGGAATCGACCGGTCCGTCCGCCCCGGACCGGACGACCGGTGGCGCGGGTGCCGACGGGCGGTCGGGCGGGTCCGGTGCGTCCGGTGCGTCCGGTGCCGCCGACGGGTCCGGTGGGCTCACCTGGCTCGGTGAGCCGGGCGGGCCGGAGCGGCGGACGAAGTCCGGCAAGGCGGGAAAGACCGGCAAGGCCGGGAAGGCGGAGAAGTCCGGCGGGACCGGGAAGCCGGGGAGGTCCGGGCAGGCAGCCGCCGCCACGGGCGGGGCCGGGCGGACGGGCGCCGGGGTCCCCGACGAGAAGGGCCTCGACTTCGCGCGGGCCTGGGTCGAGTTCCCCGATCCCGCCGACGACGAGCAGGTCTTCCGGTGCGATCTGACCTGGCTCACCTCCCGCTGGAACTGCGTCTTCGGCAGCGGCTGCCAGGGCATCGAGGCGGGCCGCGCGGACGACGGCTGCTGCACGCTCGGCGCCCACTTCTCGGACGAGGAGGACGAGGCCCGGGTCGCCGGGTACGTGGCGAGGCTCACGCCCGACATCTGGCAGTTCCACGACATCGGGACGCGTCCGGAGGCGGCGGGCGGCGGCTGGACCCAGGAGGCGGACGACGAGCCCGGCGGGGACCGTCAGACGCGCCGCTGGAAGGGGTCGTGCATCTTCCAGAACCGTCCCGGCTTCGCGGGCGGCGCGGGCTGCTCGCTGCACATCCTCGCGCTCCGGGAGGGCCGCGAGCCGCTGGAGACCAAGCCGGACGTCTGCTGGCAGCTGCCGGTCCGCCGGACGTACGAGTGGATCGACCGGCCGGACGACACCCGGGTCCTCCAGGTGTCGATCGGTGAGTACGACCGCCGGGGCTGGGGTCCGGGCGGCCACGACCTGCACTGGTGGTGCACCTCGGCGACCTCCGCGCACGGCGCGGGCGACCCGGTGTACGTCACGTACCGGCCGGAGCTGACGGAGCTGATGGGCAAGGAGGGGTACGACCGGCTGGCCGAGCTGTGCGAAGAGCGGCTCGCCTCGCGGCTCCCGCTGGTGGCTCCGCACCCCGCCGATCCGCCCCGGCCGCCCGCCGCGCCCCGGAACGCCACCGGCTGAGCCGCCCACCGCCCGCCGCCCGCCGCCCGCCGCCCGCCGCCCGCCGCCCGCCGCTGGAACGCCAGCCTGGCGGTCCGGTGGCGGTGTGCGGCCCGGCGTCCGGCCCGATGGCTCGGGCTCGGCGTTCCGGTGCTCGGCGGCTCGGCCCGGTGGCGCGAGCGCGGGCGTTTCCGGGCCTGGCGTTCCGGGGGCGGTGTCCGGCCCGGTGTTCCAGAGCCGGTTTTCCTGGCTCGGTGTTCCAGGGTCGGTGCCGGGCTCTGCGGATCTGGCCCCGCGATCCGGGGCGGTGGATCGGGGCCAGCGATCCCGTGTCCGGCCCCGGCGGCCCTGAGGCTGACCGTCTTGGGGCCGGGGGCCTTCACCGAGCCCGGCGGCGTCGTCCCGCGCGGTCCCGACCCGGACGGCCCGTCCCGACCCGGGCCGATCCCGTCTGACCGACCGGCCGGTCAGACGGATCGACCGATCGACCCGATCCGTCCGGACGGTCCGACCCGTCCGGGGTCCCTGACCTGCCCAGGTCCGTGCCCCATCCGGGGCCTGATCCGTCCAGGGCCGATCCGTGCGAGGCCCTGCTCTGCCCCGCCCAGGTCCGCGACCCGCCCGGCCCCTGATCCGCCCGGGGCCGATCAGACCAGGGCCCCGACCCACGCGAGGTCCTGACCCGCCCGGTCCGTGACGCGTCCGGGCCTGGCCGCCCGGGGTCCCGACCCGCCCGAGCCCTGACCGCGCGGCCCCTGATCCGTCCGGGGGGGGCCGACCCGTCCGGGGACCTGGTCCGTCGGGGCTCCGACCCGTGCCGGGCGCGGGCCGGGCCCGTTCGTCGGGGCTACGACCCCCCGGTGCCCTCCGTGCCGCCGGAGCCGCCCGTCCCGCCCGTGGCGTCGGACCCGCTGGTCCCGCCGGTCCCGGTGGTGCCGCCGGAGGCGTCCCCCTCGCCGGAGGCGCCGCCCGTGCCGCCGGGCTCTCCCGTCCCGCCCGCGCCACCGCCGTCGGAGCCGCCCGAGCCGCCGGACGCCGTCGCGTCCCCGGTGCCGCCGGAGGTCCCGCCGGACGTGCCGTCGGAGCCGCCGGACGCGGTGTCCCCGCCGCCCGTGCCGCCCGTCCCGTCGGTGCCTCCGGAGCCCCCGGTTCCGCCCGGGTCCCCCGTTCCGCCGCCGGAGCCGCCCGCCCCGGAGGAGCCCGGGTCCCCCGAGGAGCCCTGGGTGCCGGAGGAACCGGGGGCGGACGGTGCCGGGCCGCCGCCCGGGCCGGGAGTGCCGCCCGGGGCCGGGCGGGAGGGGGAGGGCGCGCCGGGCGGGCGGGTGCCGTCGGGGCGCTCCGGGGCGCCGGGCTCTGCCGGGCGGGACGCCGTTCCGCCGTGGCCCCGGACGATCACCACCGCGCCCTTCGAGACGGCCCCGGCGGGCCCCACGGCGATCCGCGCGGTCCAGGGGCCGTCGGGTTCGGCGTCCCGGTCGACGCGGACCTTGAGGGTGACCGTCGCGCCCGGGGCGAGGGTCCCGGAGGCGCGGGACGGCCGCAGCCAGTCGGCGGACGTGACGACGGCCCAGCGCACCGGGCCGTCCCCGGTGGCGGTGAGCGTGACCAGGGTGGTGTCCCCGTCGGGGCGGGCGGTGACGCGGAGCCCGGCCGCCGCGCCGGTGCCGCTCCCGCCGCCGGACCGCACGACCTCGACGGACACTCCCTCCGAGGCGCCGGAGGGACCGGCGAAGGCCCCCGGCGCCTCCCCGCCCCGGACGGTGGCGCCCGGGACGCGCACCCCGGCGACCCCGGCCGCTCCGCTCCCGCCCGGGCCGGAGTGAGTGCCGTCCGGACCGCCCTGGTCCTCCGCGTAGGAGGCCCAGAGGGCGAGGACGGGGGCGGCGACGACCGTCGCGACGACGGTGGTGGTGACGGCCCGGGCGCGCAGCCGGTGCCGTCGGGCGCTGTGGTCCTTGGGGTCCAGGGGGAACCCCCGGCGGTCGAAGCGCGGAGTGGCGCTCCGGGCGCGGGGGGCGTGCGCCATGGCGGCGCGGACGGCGGCGCGGGGCGCGGTCAGCACGGGGAGGGCGGCGGGGGTGACGGTGGTCCCCGGCCAGGCGTCGGATCCGGCGCGGGCGGCGGTGGCACGGCACTGCGGGCAGTCGTCCACGTGCCGGACGAGCGCGCCGCGCAGGGCGGTGCCGAGCGGGACCTGGCCGCCGTCGGCGATCCGGGCGGCGCCGGGGCAGGAGCCGGTGCGGACGACGGTGAGCGCGGCCCGGGTGCGTTCCACCTCGCAGGCCGCCGCCGCCAGCAGTTCCCGGGCGGTGGCGGGGGCGAGGCCGAGGACGGCGGCGACCTCCACGTCGGTGAGCCGGTGCCGGACGGCGAGTTCCAGCGCCTCGCGCTGTTCGGGGGTGGTCCCGGCGGCCTCGGGCCAGGCCAGGAGGGCGAGTTCGCGGTGCCGGTCGCGGGCCTCGTCGTCAAGGGCCTCGCGGGCCTCCTGGTCAGGCGCGGTCGTCGCGCCGGGGGTGGCCGTCGCGGGCGGGGCGCCGCCTTCGGGACCGGGGCGGACGGCAGCGGAGTGGACGGCACCGGGTCCGTCCGGGCCGGGCCGGTCGGGGTGGGGGGCGCCGTCCGGGTGGGCGGTGCCTTGACGTTTCTGCTGGGCCGCCGGGCGGTCACCGGTCACGGTCCCGGCGGCCCGGTCGGCCCCGGTGGAGCCCTCGGCGCCGGACTCCCACGGCAGGGCCTCGCGGCCGGTCCCCTTCCCGGTACCGGTCCCGATGCCGGTGCCGGTCCCGGTGCCGTTCCCCTTCGCCTTCCCGTTCCCCTTGGCCCTGGGCTTCTCCTTCGTCCCGGCCTTCTCCTTCTCCGCGCGGCGCCGCAGACACGTCCAGCGGGCGAGGGCGTACAGCCAGGCCCGGTGTTCGGCCTCGGCGGCGGGGCTCCGGGCGCCGCGCCGTTCGGCCAGCGCGAGGACGGCGCCGACGGCGTCCGTCGCGGCGTCGTGGTCGCACAGGACCGACAGGCAGTAGGTGAACAGCCCGTCGAGGTGCGGCTCGTGGCGCGCGGGTGGGCGGGCGGCCGTCTGGTGGGCGGTCCGTCGGTGCCCGGCCCTCGGTGCCCGGTGTGCTCCGGTGGTGCGGGCGGGATGGCCCGTCCTGCTGCTCGTCACCCGTGCGACCGTAGGCGGCTGTCCAGGGACCTTCCGGCGCGTTGGGGACTTTTCACCCTTACGGGTGAGAAGACTGCGCGGAGGGAGACGGCGGGCGGGGACGGAAGGAGCCACGGACGGGGCGCGCGGGGGCTCGGAGGACGGCGTGCGCGGGGTGGACGAGGGGGGTGCCCGACGGGGTGCCGGGCGCCGGGCGGCGACACCGGGGGCGCGGCACCCTGCCGGGGCGCGGCCCGGCAGGGTGCCCACCGGGACGCGGCCCGACGGCGGGCGGGAGTGCGGCCCGGCCACCGCCCGGGTCGGGCGGTGGCACGGCCCGGGGACGCCCAGCCCATCCGGAGGTGCGGCCCGGCTGACGCCCGGGGAGGCCGGGGCGTCTGGGGGCCCGGGGCCAGGGGCCCAGCCAGAGGTGCGGCCCGGCTGGCGCTCAGAGGTCGGGCGGCACCGCCCGGCCGCCGCCCAGCCCTCCCGGAGGTTCGACCTGGCTGACGCCCGGGGGCGATCTGGGGGTGCCCGAGGGTTCGACCGAGGGCACGGCCGGAGGTCGCCCGGAGGTCAGCCGGGACCCGGCCGGAGGTTCGGCCCGGGGGCGGGCGGCCGGAGGTACGGCTCGGCCGGGGGGCCGACGGCTGACGCCCAAGGTCCGGGCGGGGCACCAGCCGAACCCGGCCCGCCCGGGGACCCACCCGGGACCCTCCCGGGACCCACCCAAGGCCCCGCCCCAGGACCCACCCGGGCCGCGAGCCGGACCCCCGCCCGCCGGGAGCCGGACCCCGCCCGCCGGGACCCGGTGGGCCCGGCCGGGCCCACGCTGTCGGTGGGGGCGGTTACCGTTCACGCATGGCTGCCCGTACGAAGACCGCGAAGGACCGGCCGTCCTACCGCTGCACCGAGTGCGGCTGGCAGACGGCCAAATGGCTCGGCCGCTGCCCCGAGTGCCAGGCGTGGGGAACGGTGGAGGAGTACGGCGCGCCCGCCGTCCGCACCACGGCGCCGGGCCGGGTCACCACCTCCGCCGTGCCGATCGGCGAGGTCGACGGACGTCAGGCCACCGCGCGCACCACCGGCGTCCCCGAGCTGGACCGGGTGCTGGGCGGCGGGCTGGTGCCGGGGGCCGTGGTCCTGCTGGCGGGGGAACCGGGCGTCGGCAAGTCCACGCTGCTGCTGGACGTGGCGGCGAAGTCGGCGAGCGAGGCGCACCGCACCCTGTACGTGACGGGTGAGGAGTCCGCGAGCCAGGTGCGGCTGCGGGCGGACCGCATCGGGGCGATCGACGACCACCTCTACCTCGCGGCGGAGACGGACCTGTCCGCCGTCCTCGGCCACCTCGACGCGGTGAAGCCGTCCCTGCTGATCATGGACTCGGTGCAGACGGTGGCGTCGCCGGAGATCGACGGCGCCCCGGGCGGCGTGGCCCAGGTCCGGGAGGTGGCGGGCGCCCTGATCCGGGCCTCCAAGGAGCGCGGGATGTCCACCCTGCTGGTGGGGCACGTCACCAAGGACGGCACCATCGCGGGCCCCCGGCTGCTGGAGCACCTGGTCGACGTGGTGCTGCACTTCGAGGGCGACCGGCACGCCCGGCTGCGGCTGGTGCGCGGGGTGAAGAACCGGTACGGGACGACCGACGAGGTCGGCTGCTTCGAGCTGCACGACGAGGGCATCACGGGCCTGGCCGACCCTTCGGGCCTCTTCCTGACCCGGCGGGACGAGCCGGTGCCGGGCACCTGTCTGACCGTCACCCTGGAGGGCCGCCGTCCGCTGGTCGCGGAGGTGCAGGCGCTCACGGTCGACTCGCAGATCCCCTCCCCCCGGCGCACCACCTCGGGTCTGGAGACCTCGCGGGTGTCCATGATGCTGGCGGTGCTGGAGCAGCGCGGCCGGATCAGCGCGCTGGGCAAACGGGACATCTACTCGGCGACGGTCGGCGGGGTGCGGCTGTCGGAGCCCGCCGCGGACCTCGCGGTGGCGCTGGCGCTGGCTAGCGCGGCCAGTGACACCCCGCTGCCGAAGAACCTGGTGGCGATCGGGGAGGTGGGGCTGGCCGGTGAGGTCCGCCGGGTGACGGGGGTGCAGCGACGGCTCTCGGAGGCCCACCGGCTGGGCTTCACCCACGCCCTGGTCCCGACCGATCCGGGGAGGGTCCCGTCGGGCATGCGGGTCATCGAGGTCTCGGACATCGGCGACGCGTTGCGTGTACTGCCGCGCGGCCGTCGTGGAGAGGCCCCACGGGAGGCGGAGGACCGCCGGTAGACTTTGCCCCGGTCTCGCCCGTCCGTACGAACACCGGGCACCCCCAGACCCGTGACCGGAGGAGAGCAGTGGCAGCCAACGACCGGGCAGCGGCTCCCGGAAAGTCCGGCGGGAGTTCCGGTGCCGACGGCCTGATGCGCGCCGCGCTGAGCGCGGTGGCGCCGGGCACGGCCCTGCGCGACGGCCTGGAGCGCATCCTCCGGGGCAACACCGGCGGGCTGATCGTCCTCGGTTCGGACAAGACCGTCGAGGTGATGTGCTCGGGCGGTTTCGTGCTGGACGTCGAGTTCACGGCGACCCGGCTGCGGGAGCTGTGCAAGCTCGACGGCGGCATCGTCATCGACAAGGACATCACCAAGATCCTGCGGGCGGGCGTGCAGCTCGTCCCGGACCCGACGATCCCCACCGAGGAGACCGGCACCCGGCACCGCACCGCGGACCGGGTCAGCAAGCAGGTCGGCTTCCCCGTGGTGTCGGTCTCCCAGTCGATGCGGCTGATCGCGCTGTACGTGGACGGTCAGCGCCGGACGCTGGAGGACTCGGCGGCGATCCTGTCCCGGGCCAACCAGGCGCTGGCCACGCTGGAGCGCTACAAGCTGCGGCTGGACGAGGTCGCGGGCACGCTGTCGGCGCTGGAGATCGAGGACCTGGTGACGGTCCGCGACGTGAGCGCGGTCGCGCAGCGGCTGGAGATGGTGCGCCGGATCGCGACCGAGATCGCGGAGTACGTGGTGGAGCTGGGCACCGACGGCCGGTTGCTGGCGCTCCAGTTGGACGAGCTGATCGCGGGCGTGGAGCCCGAACGGGAGCTGGTGGTGCGGGACTACGTGCCCGAGCCGACCGCGAAGCGGTCCCGCACGGTGGACGAGGCGCTCTCCGAACTGGACGCGCTGACCCACGCGGAGCTGCTGGAACTGTCCACGGTGGCCCGCGCGTTGGGGTACACCGGCTCCCCCGAGGCGCTGGACTCGGCGGTGTCGCCCCGGGGCTTCCGGCTGCTCGCGAAGGTGCCGAGGCTGCCGGGCGCGATCATCGAGCGGCTGGTGGAGCATTTCGGCGGACTCCAGAAGCTGCTGGCGGCGAGCGTGGACGACCTCCAGGCGGTGGACGGGGTCGGCGAGGCCCGCGCCCGCAGCGTCCGCGAGGGGCTCTCCCGGCTCGCGGAGTCGTCGATCCTGGAACGGTACGTCTGACCCGGACGGCACGGGGCCGGAACGGTACGCGGCCGGGACGGCCCGTCCGGTCCGGTCCGGCGCGCACGGTCCGGCACGGCACGGCACGTCCGGCTTCCGGGGGCGGTTCCAGGTGGCGACGGGCGGCGGCGGGTGGCCCCGGACGGCCTCCGGACGGCGCGTTGACGGTCCGTGGACGGCTACGGACCGCCCGCGAACCGCTCACGGAATGACCGTTAGACCCCTTTCGCCCCCTCGGTCGGGAGGGGGGACGCTGGCGGGATCCCGCCAGTTCGCCTGAGGTCCGGGGCGCTTCCCGGAACCCGTCCGGGCACCCGGTCCGCGCCCTCCCCGCCGCACCCGTGCCACCCCGCCGACCGACGGGTGACGGACGCGGGGCACGAGCCGGACGGACGCCCCCGCGCCCCGCTCCCAGTGGGCGCCGGAGGGGCGGAGGGAGCGACGGGACGGGACGGACGGGAACGGTGGCCGCTCAGTCGCGGCGCAGGACGAACGAGGTCGGCGCGACGGTGAAGCCCCGGGCCTCGGCCGCGACCAGATAGGTGTCCGGGGCGGCCTTCCCGCCGGACGGCGTCGCGCACTCGGGGGCGCTGCGCTCGCGGTCCCACTCCAGCGTCCGGGTGACCGACGACTTGGCGGGCACCTTCAGCAGCAGGCTGCCGGAGCCGTCCGGGCAGTGCGCGGAGGACCAGACGTCCTCGTCGTCATCGGCCTGAGTGATCGTCACCACGGCCTTGGCGGGCCCGAGATCGAGCTTGCAGGTGATGTCGGAGGTGTTCTCGGCGGTCAGCCGGAGCTCGGGGTCCTTCCCCGGACCGTAGGCGTTCTCGGCGCTGCCCAGCTTCAACCGGACGGAGGAGGAGGTGCAGTCGGGCAGGCTGGACCCGGCCGGGACGCGCTCGCCGGAGCCGGAGCCCGAGCCACCGGAACCGCCCGCCGCCGCGCCGCCACCGGACGCCGCGTCACCGTCCCCGTCGCCACCACCGGAGCCGGAGTCCGCGCCCGACGATCCGTCACCGTCGCCGCCGTCACCGCCGCCGGTCCCCCCGGAGCCGTCGCCGTCCCCGCCCGTGGTCCCGGAGCCGCCGCTGCCGCCGGACGCCGCGCCGCCGGAGCCCGCCTCGTCGCGCCCGCCGGGCTTCTCGCTGATCGCGGGGCCCGAGCCGGAGGGGCCGGGGGTGATGGACTCCACCGGGTTCTTGTCGCTGGAACCGCCCGCGGCGTCCCCGTCACCGCCCCCGCCGCGCGAACTGACCATCCAGACGACCAACAGCGTCAGCACGGCCGCCAGGCTCAGCAGAATGGCCCTCCGTCGCCAGTAGATGGTGGAGGGAAGCGGCCCGACCGGATTGCGCAGAGATCCCACGGCGGCAACTGTACGAGAGATCGGGGCCCCGTCTGGCCCCACCCGCCGCCCTCGGCCCAACTTTTCCGGATCATCATTCGAGCAGACGGACCGTCACCGTCCGGCCGAACCCCGCCCCGACCTCGTCCCGGCCCCGCCCTGACCCCGCCCTGACCCCAGTCTTTCGCCCGGGTACACGCCCGGGTACGCGCCCTGACGACCGCCGGACGGAACGGTCCGGGCCCGTCCCCGGCTCCAACTCCCCACCGGGACGGGCGCGGAGACGGACGTCCCGGTCCTCCCCGCCCGGTGCGCGGGAGCGCTGCGGCGACGCCCCGTCCGCTGTCAGAGCTGTCAGAGCTGTCAGAGGGGCGCCCTACGCTCGCCCCGATCACGTCGTCCGGCCGCCGACACGGCCACACCCTCCGGGAGCACGACCATGACACAGCCCGCTCACCCCGCCCCCGACGCCACCGGCGCCACGGATGCGCCCGGCACCCCCGACTGGGAGTCGTCCCTCGCCCAGGGGTACGGGGTCCTCCTGGGGCACCCGCTGACGGAGCACGACCCGGACGCGGAGTACGGGGCCTTCTACGGGGGCGACTGGCTGGACGAGACCGAGGTGGACCGGGACGCCTCCTGGCTGGCCCCCGCCGCGCTCGCCGGACGGGAGACGGTCAGCCACGACACGATCCTGCTGCTCGACGAGACCGGCTTCGACCCGCCGCGGTTCGACGCGAGCCGGTCGTTCTTCGAGGTCTTCCCGGACGAGGCGCCCGCCGTCCTCGCCGGGGACCTGGCCGCCGCCGGGGCCGCCGGGGCGGGCGCGGTCCGGGGCGACGAGCTGGCCCGGCTGCTGGACCGGCACGGCCTCGGCCCGGCGGAACTGCCCACGGCGGCGTGGCGGGTGCGGCAGGCCCGGATCGCCTCCGACGGCACCCTCCTCGGCGCGCTGAGGGCCGCGACGGGCGTCCCCGGCGGGCCGGACGGGCTCGTCCCCCATGTCGCGGGCCCGTGGCGGATGGAGTCGGCCCGCGAGGCGGACCGGACGGTGGCGGCCGTGGCCCACCCCGGGCTGCGGGCGCATCTGCGGACGTTCTGCGAACCCGGTTCGCACACCCTCGACCACCAGACGGAGCGGACGGGGGAACGCGACGGGAGCGGGCACCGGGCCGGGGAGTGGAACGGCGTGGGGACGCTGGTGACCCAGTGGCTGGGGGCCGTCGACCAGTACGAGATATCGGTGGTCCGGCTCACGGGCCCCACCGACGGCGACCGGGACGGCCGGGCGGGCTGAGCCCCGCGCACCCCGCGCACCCGGACGACCCGCGCCCGGGGCGTCCCGGTCCCGCCACTCTCTCCCCGGGATGTCACCGGCCCCGGCGCCCTTTCCCCAGGGCGTCGCAGGTCCCGTCACTCCCTCCCCGGGACGTCGCCAGTCCCGTCACCCTCCCCAGGACGTCGCCAGTCCCGTCCCCTCTCCCCAGGACGTCGCAGGTCCCGTCCCCTCTCCCCGGGACGTCGCAGGTCCCGTCACTCTTCCGGGGTGTCCCCGGCTCCGGGCGCACCCCTTCCGGGGGTGCGCCCGCTCCCCCGGGGCGCGGGCCGAGCGGGGGCGGGGAGCCCGTCCGCCCGACCGCCCCGGCGCCCCCGGGAACCGTGCGGCGGACCGGTCCCCGCACGGGTCGGGCGCCCCGGCGTCCGGTACGGGGCCCGGGGCCGACCCGCCCCCGCTCGGCGGCATATCCCCGATCGCCCCCGGGGGGCCGTGGCAGGATCGGCGGTGCCATGACTGTGCCGACGAAGCCCACGCCCCGTACCGCCCCCGACCCCCGTACCTCCCCGGAGGGCCCGCTCCACGCGCCCCCCGCCCTGCACGAACCGGTGATCGCGTGGTTCGAGGACCACGCCCGCGATCTGCCGTGGCGCCGCCCCGAGGCGGGTCCCTGGGGCGTGATGGTCAGCGAGTTCATGCTCCAGCAGACCCCGGTCACCCGGGTGCTGCCGGTGTACGAGCAGTGGCTCGCCCGCTGGCCGCGCCCCGCCGACCTCGCGAAGGAACCGTCCGGCGAGGCGGTACGCGCCTGGGGACGGCTCGGCTACCCCCGTCGCGCGCTGCGGCTGCACGGCGCGGCCGTCGCCATAGCGGAACGGCACGGCGGGGACGTGCCGACGGAGCACGCCCAGTTGCTGGCGCTGCCCGGGATCGGCGAGTACACGGCCGCCGCGGTGGCGTCGTTCGCCTACGGGCAGCGGCACGCCGTGCTGGACACCAATGTGCGCCGGGTGCTGGCCCGGACGGTGAGCGGCACCCAGTACCCGCCGAACGCCACGACCGCCGCCGAACGCCGTCTCGCCCGCGCCCTGCTGCCGGAGGACGAGGCCACCGCCGCCCGGTGGGCCGCCGCCTCGATGGAGCTGGGCGCGCTGGTGTGCACGGCCCGCAACGAACGCTGCGAGCGGTGCCCGGTGGCGGCGCTGTGCGCGTGGCGGCTGGCGGGCAAGCCGGAGCACGAGGGCCCGCCCCGGCGCGGCCAGACCTACGCGGGCACGGACCGCCAGGTGCGGGGCAAGCTGCTGGCGGTGCTGCGGGAGGCGACGGTGCCGGTGCCGCAGTCGGTGCTGAACCGGGTGTGGGACGAGCCGGTGCAACGGGCCCGGGCGCTGGACGGACTCGTCGCGGACGGACTGGTGGAGCCGCTGCCGGGCGGACTGTACCGACTGCCCCACGTCTGACGCCCCCGCGCCACCCGCGCCCCGCGCCCCTCACCCGGTCCCGCACCGGACCGGTCCGCGCGGACCGGCGGTACCGCCACCGGAATGTCACGGCGGTACCGCCGAGGGGCTCCACGTCCGCCACATACGTCCCGGACAAATCACCACGAAAACCAGTTAACGAGTGCCTCCCTTACAACCTGCCTACATCTGTTACACAACTGAGGGGCAGCCGTGCGTCCCCCGCGCGCTGGCCCGCACAGTGCCGTGACAACTCCTCCGTAACTTCGGTGTCGTGCCGCTGAGGCACACCTGGGGAGACAGCGGCCGGTGGCCGGATCGGAGGCGACGGGGACATGGCGCACGGCGAGGTGCTCGAATTCGAGGAGTACGTCCGCACGCGACAGGACGCCCTGCTGCGCAGTGCCCGCCGCCTGGTGCCCGACCCGGTGGAAGCGCAGGACCTGCTCCAGACCGCCCTGGTCCGCACCTACGGCCGCTGGGACGGCATCGCGGACAAGCGGCTGGCCGACGCGTACCTCCGGCGCGTCATGATCAACACCCGCACCGAGTGGTGGCGCGCCCGCCGTCTGGAAGAGGTGCCCACCGAGCAGCTCCCGGAGCGCAGCATCGAGGACGGCACCGAACAGCACGCCGACCGCGCGCTGTTGATGGACATCATGAAGGTTCTGGCACCCAAGCAGCGCAGCGTCGTCGTGCTGCGACACTGGGAGCAGATGTCCACGGAGGAGACGGCCGCCGCCCTCGGCATGTCGGCCGGAACGGTCAAGAGCACGCTGCACCGCGCCCTCGCGCGGCTCCGCCAGGAGCTGGAGGCCCGGGATCTCGACGCACGCGCGCTCGAACGTGAGGAGCGGGAGCGTTGCGCGGCCTAGCGAAACGGTTCGGGGTGGGGCGCGGCAGCGCCGCCCCGGACACCGCGGGGCGCCCGGCGCCGGGGGACGACGTCCCCCGGCCACGGTGGCGGCCCGGGTGGCCGGACACCCCGGACACCACCGTCCACCCGGACGATCCGGCCGGCTCCGCCGCGCCAGACGCCATGTCCGACGCCATGTCCGACGCCGCGCCCTCCGCCGCACAGGCGGGGCGCGGCGCCGTCGTGCGCGCGCTGCGGACCGGGGGCAGGATCGCGGCCGGGCTCGCCGCCCTGGGTGTGGTCGGCGGGCTCGGGGCGCTCGCCGTGTCCTGGTCCACCGGCGGCACCGGCACCCGCGACGAGGGCCCCGTCCACGAGGAGGTCACCGAGAAGCGGGTGGTCCTCCCCTCGGCCTCGCCCAGCCCGGCCCGGACGCGGGTGAACGCCGTGCGGCTGCTGATGGACGATCCGCGGGTGAGCCGGGAACTGAAGGAGGACCTGCGGCCCTGCACCGGGGGCGCCGACAGCTACCCGCTCGACGTCATCTACGGCGACCTCACCGACAGCCCCCGCGACGACGTCGTCATCAACGTCCTGACCTGCGGGGACAGCGTCGGCATCGCCACCTACGTGTACCGTCCCGACGGGGAGGGGTACGCGAACGTCCACCGGTCCGAGGACTCCCCGGTCTACGCCGAGATCGACCGGGGCGACCTGGTCGTCACCCGGCAGGTCTACCACGACCGGGACCCGGTCGCGGTGCCCTCCGGCGAGGACGTGGTCACCTACCGCTGGAAGGCCGACTCCTTCGAGGAGCGGGCCCGCACCTACAACGACTACAGCGGAACGACGGGCAGCGCGTCCCCCGTTCCCCCCGGCAACTGAGAGCGACGGATACGGATCACGGATGGCAGAGCAGACCCACGTCCTCTTCGTCGAGGACGACGACGTCATCCGCGAGGCCACCCAGCTCGCGCTGGAGCGGGACGGCTTCGCGGTCACCGCCATGCCCGACGGGCTGTCCGGCCTCGACGCGTTCCGGGCCCGCCGTCCCGACATCGCCCTGCTCGACGTGATGGTGCCCGGGCTGGACGGGGTGAGCCTGTGCCGCCGCATCCGGGACGAGTCCACCGTGCCGGTGATCATGCTCTCGGCGCGGGCCGACTCCATCGACGTGGTCCTGGGCCTGGAGGCGGGCGCCGACGACTACGTCACCAAGCCCTTCGACGGCGCGGTCCTGGTCGCCCGCATCCGGGCGGTGCTGCGCCGCTTCGGCCACGCCAGCGGGGTCGGGGGCGCGGCTCCCGGCGAGAGCGGGCCGTCCACCGTCGGCGGGGTGCTGACCTTCGGCGACCTGGAGATCGACACGGTCGGCATGGAGGTGCTGCGGCGGGGCGAGCCGGTCGCGCTGACCCCGACCGAGATGCGGCTGCTGCTGGAGTTCTCGGCGGCGCCGGGCACCGTGCTCTCCCGTGACAAGTTGCTGGAACGGGTCTGGGACTACGGCTGGGGCGGCGACACCCGGGTGGTGGACGTCCATGTCCAGCGGCTGCGCGCCAAGATCGGCCAGGACCGCATCGAGACCGTGCGCGGCTTCGGTTACAAGCTGAGGGCCTGACCGACATGCGGGGCAAGTTGCGCGGACTGAACCTGAGGACGGGTCTGCGCTGGAAGCTGAGCGCGGCGATCACCCTCGTCGGCGCCTTCGTGGCGCTCGCGCTGAGCCTCGTCGTCCACAACGCCGCCCGGGTGTCCATGCTGGACAACGCGCGTGACCTCCAGGACGAGCGGGCCCAGTTCGCGCTGCGCAGCTACGAGGCGTCCAAGCGGCTCCAGTTCGGGGCCCGGGTGGACGATCCGGACATCCCCGAGGAGCTGCGGGCGATGGCCGCCGAGGGGCGCCGCGCCACCTACGTCTCCTCGGACCACTCCGACGGCAACCCGGACATCTGGGCGGCGGTCCCGCTGGCGGACGGCCGGGTGCTCTCGCTGCGCAGCCCCTTCCAGGACCGCAGCGCGACGATCATGCGGGACCTGGACCGGGCGCTGATCATCGGTTCCATCGCGGTGGTGCTCGGCGGCTGCGCGCTCGGGGTGCTCGTCGGCGGACAGCTCTCCCGCCGGCTGCGCAAGGCCGCGGCGGCGGCCGGGCAGGTCGCCCAGGGCAACACCGAGGTGCGGGTCGTCGAGGCGATCGGCGGCGTGGTCCGGGACGAGACGGACTACCTGGCGCGGTCGGTGGACGCGATGGCGGACGCGCTGCGCCAGCGGCTGGAGGCCGAGCGCCGGGTCACCGCCGACATCGCGCACGAGTTGCGCACCCCCGTGACCGGGCTGCTGACGGCGGCCGAGCTGCTGCCCCCGGGGCGCCCCAGCGAACTGGTCCGGGACCGGGCGCAGGCCATGCGGACCCTGGTGGAGGACGTGCTGGAGGTGGCGCGGCTGGACAGCGCCACCGAGCGCGCCGAGCTGCACGACATCCGGCTCGGGGAGTTCGTGGCCCGCCGGGTCGCGGTCCGGGACAGCGAGGTGCGGGTCCGGGTCCTCCACGACTCGGACGTGACCACCGACCCGCGACGGCTGGAGCGGATACTCGGCAACTTGCTCGCCAATGCCGCCAAGCACGGGCGGACGCCCGTCGAGGTCACCGTGGAGGGGCGGGTGCTGAGGGTGCGCGACCACGGGCCGGGCTTCCCCGAGGAGCTGCTGGCCGAGGGGCCCAGCCGGTTCCGCACCGGCAGCAGTGACCGTGCCGGGCACGGGCACGGGCTGGGGCTGACGATCGCGGCGGGGCAGGCGCGGGTGCTGGGGGCGCGGCTGTCGTTCCGCAACGTCCGCGCGCCGGGTTCGCCCGAGGGTTCGCCCGCCGAGGGGGCGGTGGCGGTGCTGTGGCTGCCCGAGCACGCGCCCACCAGTACGGGGAGCTTTCCCATGCTTCCGCCGCGCGACGGCTGACCCCGCGACGGCTGGCCCCGCGCCGGGCGGGTCCGGCGCGGTGCGGTGCCCGGGGCCTCCCGGGGGTTCGTCGTCGGCCTCCGGTCGTGACCGGTTGCTCGCGCAGTTCCCCGCGCCCCTGACGGGGCCGTTCCGGCGGGCGCGTTCTCCTGTGCGGGCGCGGCCGGGGCCTCCCGGGGGTTCGTCGTCGGCCTCCGGTCGTGACCGGTTGCTCGCGCAGTTCCCCGCGCCCCTGACGGGGCCGTTCCGGCGGGCGCGTTCTCCTGTGCGGGCACGGCCGGGGCCTCCCGGGGGTTCGTCGTCGGCCTCCGGCGGTGGTGGGTCGCTCGCGCAGTTCCCCGCGCCCCTTCGGTGCGCTCCGGTGCGGGTGCGCTCGGGCGGGTGCGCTCGGGCGGCGGAGAGCCCCGGCCGGTCTCCGCCGAAGCCCACATCCGCTGGACCTTCATCACCCTCATGACCCGCCGCCTGGCCAAGACAGACCAGCAACAGCCCACCCGCAAACGGTCAACCAGGGGAATCAGGCAGACCCGGGTTCTCTCGCAGCCACCGGCGCACTTCCTCCGCCTCGGACCAACGCCCGCGTTCGACGAGCAACTGAACCTGCAGTTCCAGCACGCCACGGAGTGGCGGAAACAACGTGGGCATCGCGGAAATATGGGCAGCGTACAGTCGCACAGCCTCCCCTGAAGCATGCAGTGCCGCAGAGGAAGCACCAATCTTCGTTAGCACGAAGGCCAGGAGCGACAGCGAGGTGGCGAGGTCGGGTTCGTGGGCGGCGGGGCTGTCCGCCGCCAGCCGACGCCGGATCTCCACCGCCTCCTCGGTGACCGCCAGGGCCTCCGCCCAACTCCCCACCTCCGACAGGTACGTGCCGAGGTTGGACAGCGAGGTGGCGAGGCCGGGTTCGTGAGCGGCGGGACTGTCCGCCGCCAGCCGACGCCGGATCTTCACCGCCTCCTGCTCCGCGGTCAGGGCCTCCGCCCGGCTCCCCACCTCCGACAGGTACGTGCCGAGGTTGGACAGCGAGACGGCGAGGCCGGGTTCGTGGGCGGCGGGGCTGTCCGCCACCAGCCGACGCCGGATCTCCACCGCCTCCTCAGTGACCGCCAGGGCCTCCGCCCAACTCCCCACCTCCGACAGGTACGTGCCGAGGTTGGACAGCGAGACGGCGAGGCCGGGTTCGTGAGCGGCGGGACTGTCCGCCACCAGCCGACGCCGGATCTCCACCGCCTCCTGCTCCGCGGTCAGGGCCTCCACCCAACTCCCCACCCCCGACAGCCGAATGCCGAGGTTGGACAGCGAGGCGGCGAGGTCGGGTTCGTGAGCGGCGGGACTGTCCGCCACCAGCCGACGCCGGATCTCCACCGCCTCCTCAGCGACCGCCAGGGCCTCCGCCCGACGCCCCACCTCCGACAGCAGAACGCCGAGGTTGGACAGCGAGGCGGCGAGGTCGGGTTCGTGAGCGGCGGGACTGCCCACCGCCAGCCGACGCCGGATCTCCACCGCCTCCTCAGCGACCGCCAGGGCCTCCACCCAACGCCCCACCTCCGACAGCCGAATGCCGAGATTGGACAGCGAGACGGCGAAGTCGGGTTCGTGAGCGGCGGGACTGCCCACCGCCAGCCGACGCCAGATCTCCACCGCCTCCTCAGCGACCGCCAGGGCCTCCACCCAACGCCCCACCTCCGACAGCAGAACGCCGAGGTTGGACAGCGAGGCGGCGAGGTCGGGTTCGTGAGCGGCGGGACTGTCCGCCGCCAGCCGACGCCGGATCTTCACCGCCTCCTGCTCCGCGGTCAGGGCCTCCGCCCGGCTCCCCACCTCCGACAGGTACGTGCCGAGGTTGGACAGCGAGACGGCGAGGCCGGGTTCGTGAGCGGCGGGACTGCCCACCGCCAGCCGACGCCGGATCTCCACCGCCTCCTCAGCGACCGCCAGGGCCTCCACCCGGCTCCCCACCCCCGACAGGTACGTGCCGAGGTTGGACAGCGAGACGGCGAGGCCGGGTTCGTGAGCGGCGGGACTGCCCACCGCCAGCCGACGCCGGATCTCCACCGCCTCCTCAGCGACCGCCAGGGCCTCCACCCAACGCCCCACCTCCGACAGCCGAATGCCGAGATTGGACAGCGAGGCGGCGAGGCCGGGTTCGTAGGCGGCGGGGCTGTCCGCCGCGAGTTGCCGGCTGGTGTGGGTGAGGTCGGTGGTGAGGCGGAGGGCGAGCGCGGCGGTGATGTGTGAGGGGCGCGGAAGAGCGGTGGTGGCGGTCTGGAGGGCTTGGTGGGTGAGGGGCGTGTTGTCGAGGGCGGTGTTGAGGTGGTGGAGGACGTGGTCACTGTCGGTGGCGCGGCCGGTGTTGTAGTGGGCGATGGCGGCGCGGGCGAGGACGGTGACGAGTTGTGCCTGCTGGCCCGGGCCGGCGGTGGCGAGGAGTGGGGCCAGGGGCAGGTTGTCCTTGATCAGGGTTCGGGAGGCGTGGTATTCGGCGATGCGGTCGGGCTGGAGGGAGCCCCAATAGTGGTCGCCGTCGGCTGGGTACAGGGTGCGCAGCCAGGCCGCGGTGCTGTCGGCCTTGTCGGGGGGCAGGCCGGGTGTCTGCCGGGCGGCTCGTTCGGCTTCGGCGTGGTCGGCTGCTCCGCACAGGGCGGCGATGGCGACGGCGCGGCTCAGAACACGTGTCGGTAGATCGAGTTCGAAGGCGGGGGTGTCGGCGCTGTCCTTCCAGAAGCGGGCTTCGTGGCCGAGGAGGGTTTGTTCGAGGTCTGTGCCGGAGGGTGCGTCGACGGGGTCGGGTCCGTGCTGGAGCAGGCCGACCAGGGCAGCCAGGTGGAGGGTGAGGACGTTGTCGTAGCGGGGATGGTCGAGGTCGTCGGCCGGGTGAAGCAGGGCGGCGACGGCGGGCCAG
The DNA here is from genome assembly GCF_054484115.1 of Streptomyces sp. JNUCC 64. NCBI lineage: Bacteria > Bacillati > Actinomycetota > Actinomycetes > Kitasatosporales > Streptomycetaceae > Streptomyces > Streptomyces sp. JNUCC 64. Next base: position 4,814,908 of record NZ_CM137015.1, on the reverse strand, counting down.
TCGTGTGCGGGCAGGTTGGGGAGATGGGCCAGCCGTCGGGCCAGGTCGTGGGCTGCGTGGGTGAAGGCGGTGCGGCGTTCCTGGACGGGCCGGCTGGTGGGGATGAGTGGGTCGAGTGGGGTGATCGGGGCGGCTTCGAGGAGTTCGCGCACGGTGGGGGTGGCGTTGAAGGCGTCGGTGCGCCATTCGCCGTCGGAGCGGGCGATCAGCAGTAGCCGGACGCGGTGGCGGGAGCGGTGTATGTGGGTGATGAGGCTGCGCAGGAGGCGGGGGCGGGTTTCGGCGTAGTCGACGACGAGGAGCAGGGGGAGGGAGGTTGTCAGGGTGGTGAGGTCTGGGGGGTGGGTGCCGGGGGTGGGGGTGTCGCTGAGGTCGGAGTGGAGGTGTCCGGTGGCCCAGCCTTGGTGGCTGAGGAGGTCGGCCAGGCGGCGGGCCAGGCGGGTCTTGCCCTGTCCGCCAGGACCGGTGATGACCCTCAGTGCGACGGTGTTGGGTCCGGTGGTGCACCAGGTGATCAGGTCGGCGAGTTCGCTCGTGCGGCCGTGGAAGGTGACGGTCTCGGCGTCGGCACGCAGCAGGGCGGCCGGGGTGCGGTGGTTGCGTTCGGCGGCGGCGGGCTTGAGAAGGGTGGCGGGTTCGACCGGTTCGAGTGCCGGTTCCCAGCCGGTGTGCCGGCCGACCAGTTCGCGGAAGTCCTCATCGGCGAGGAGGGCCGCGGCGGGAGTGGCGGTCAGGCGGGTGCCGCCGGTGGCTTGTCGGTCCTTCCGGACCACCCCGCACAGCAGGTCCTGTCCCTGGCCGTCGTCGGCCAGGACTGCGGCACCGGAGACACCCGACCAGATGGTCCCCGACCTGACCGGGTTGGCGGAGCTGGGCAGGGGGGTGGTGCTGGTGATCTCATAGCGGGAGGCCAGGCTCCCCGTGCCAGGTGCGATATGCCCGGTGAGCTGCTCATCCAGCCGCTGCCCGGCATCGTCCTTCTGCAGCCGGGGGAAACCGGTGAGAGCGACCGGTTGAGGGCGGGTGCCGATGAACAGACCGTAGCGCTGCGGCGGGCGCGTGAGTACGTCGGTGAGGGACTCCGGTACCGGCCAGTCGCCCGTGTCGTCGGTGACCTCGATCAGTGCCGCGTCCACCGCGGCGTCCTGGCGCTGCCAGCGCACCTTCGCCTCGAAGTGCTGCTCGACGCCGGTGTCGGGCCGGCAGATCGTCACCGCACCGGGAGCGGCGGCATCCCGGCCGTCCACGACATGGGCTGCGGTCAGCACCAGCCGCGGGGCAACCAGATATCCCGACCCGAACCCCTTCGTGTCCTTCCCCGCCTTGCGCACGCGAATCTGCACCCTGCGGTCGAACTCCACCCGCCCCCCCCTCAGAACGCGCCGGGTCTCCTGCGGTGTCCGCCCCGGCGGCTACTCCTCGTCGCTGACGTCGATGTCGCCGCCACCGGGCTGGTGCGCGGTCAGGTTCACCGTCAGCCGATGAGTGCCTGCGGTACTGCTCTCCTTCTTGCCGCCGAGGCTGACCACGCTCCAGCGCAGACCACCGTCGACACCCTTGGTTCCCGTCAGCTCCAGACCGAGCTCCAGCGTGATCTCCCCCAGCGTGAACAGCACCCCCTTGTCACCGCCCCCTGCCGGATCAGCGATCCGATCCTGAGCCTCGGCGATCTGGTCCCGCAGCAGAGTGATCGCGTCCGCCAGATCCATCCACTCCCCGCCCGAACCACTCGCGTTACTCATCGCAGCCCCTCCCGTCTTCCCAGCCCTGTGGCCGGACCAGTATCCGTCCCAGCGGTCCCCACGTCCCGCAAAGGCCGAACCTTCCAGAGGCCAGCCTCCCGGCTACGGCGATACATACGGACGGGAGCCCTGCCGCGTTCCCGTGCGGGAGGTACGGCAGGGCTCGTTGCCGTGCGGTGGGGCCGAGGGCTACAGGGTGCTGAACCCGTCCGCCTTGACGCCCGTCACGAAGGAGGCGAAGACGTGGGCGGGGAGGTGCAGGACGGCTCCGCCCGGGTTCTTGGAGTCACGGACGGGGACGGTGCCGGTCGCGGACGCGTGCGCGGGGGCCCACTCGACACACTGACCGCCGTTCGGGGCGCTGTACGAGGACTTGGTCCACTGGGTGTTGGTGAGGTCAGCGTTCATCTGGGAATCCTTCCCCCCGCTACGGCGATGAGAACGGGCCCCGTCGCGCTCCCCGTAAGGGGAGGGGCGACAGAGCCCGTTGTCGTGCGGTAGGGCCGAGCCGTTCGGCTCGCGCCGGGCTAGCGCGCGTTGAACCCGTCCGCCTTGACGCCCGTCACGAAGGAGGCGAAGGCGTGGGCGGGGAGGTTCAGGACGGGGCCGCTCGGGTCCTTGGAGTCACGGACGGGGACGGTGCCGGTCGCGGACGCGTACGCGGGCGCCCACTCAACACAAGCGCCGCCGTTCTGAGTGCTGTAAGAGGACTTGACCCATTGCAGCGAGAGGGAGTTGGTTCCGGCCATCACAGAATGCCCTTCCGTAGCCGTTCGATCATGGCGACAGACTCCGCTTGGGACGCTGCCTCAGTCTGTAGCCGATGGTAGTTCCTCATCAGTGGCAGCACGGAGGACAAGTCACGGTCCAGATGTCCTAGGGTCTGGGACTCCGCGTAAGCCATCAGAGAGCGGTCGGCCATCGTCAAGAGGTAGACCAGTCGGCTGAAGGGCTTCCGCTCCGCCATGGAGAACGGAGCGATCTGGAGCGAGGTGTTCGACTGTCGGGCGAACTCGACCAGTCGCGCCAGTTGAGCGTCCATGACAGCGGGCCCGCCGATGGGGTTACGGACACAGCTCTCATCCAGGACGACGAAGATGATCGGCGCTGGCGCCCGGACGAGAGCGGCTTGCTGCTCCATCAGGAAGCTGACTCGCTCCTCCGCTTGTTCGGGTGTGATGTCGCCTCGCTCGACGACCCCGTCCGCCAGCGTCTGCGCGTACTCCCTGGTCTGGAGCAGCCCAGGGATGAGACCAGATTCGAAGATCCGGATTTCGGCCGCTCGTGCCTGGAAACTGACGTACTCCGGGTAGCCCTCCAACAGGCTGCCGTGCTGCATCTCGCGCCAGAGACTTTCGAACGTGGGCGTCGCGCCTGTCACGCCGAGGGCTCGATCAGCAGCCTTCGCGAAGAGCAAAGAAGGTGTTTTGCGCGTAGTTTCAACGCCCGAAATATGACCGCTGGAAATGCCCATATGGTCCGAAAGGTCACCTTGAGTCCAACCTCGCGCCTCGCGTGAGCTGCGAAGACGCGCACCGAACGCCGCCTGAGGAGATGCATCCGGGTTCAACTCTTTACGGTTCACCATCCGTTGCCCAACCTGTTCCGTCTCGACAGCCACGTTGATTGAGTTCAGACCCTAGGCCACTCTCAGTGCTCCCGGTAGCGGTTTCACTACTGAGAGGAGTGGCCATGCCTGGTGAGGTCTCGGCGCCTAAGGACCTGCCGCTGGAGCAACTCCGTGTCGGCACCCTCGCGTACGACACCCAGCGGAAGGCCATCGGAGTGGTCATGGACGTGACCTGGGGCCCCGTCTACCTCCGCCCACCCAATGGCGGCATCGAGTGGTGCGCGTGCCGCGAGGACGTGCGTCCGGCGACGGTCACGGACCGACTGCGTCCCGCGTTGCGCGAGTTGAACGTACGTAGCACTCGCGGAGGTTTGTAGGGGTGGGCAAGCGGTTTCGTCATATCGAGTGGAGCCTGCGACGTTTGGAGTTCTGGGGGGCCAGTGCGTATGCACAGTGCGTTTCCGGTTCGCCCCAGTGCAATGCGGTTCCGCCCAAAGGTCCGGAGTTCCGTACGGCCGAGGGCGCGGCGCGGTGGATCGAGGTTCACTTCCGCGAGACCGGCCATCGTCGCTACGACCGGGCGCTGTTCGAGACGGTGCAGTGGGACCCGCCGGAGGACGTCGACCCGCGTACCTTGCCGGGGGTCACGACGTGAGCCAGCCCCCCGAGTTGTCGCCTCAGTACCGGGCTCAGGTGGTGGCCGAGTGGTCGTCGGTCTACGGGGACTGGGACACCCGGATGGTCCTCGGGACGTTCACCAACCCGTACCCGGGACGGGTCCTGCGCTGGCTCCGCAAGCAGGCGTTCCGTATCGCGGACGGCCTCGATCCGGACCCCGACGGCGGGCCCATCCACCTGGACGCGCTGAACGAGATCCCTTTCCCTGACCACGAGTTCCCCGGTGACGCACCCACCCGTCTGCGCTCCTGGGCGCTGTACGAGGACCACTCCCCCGCGATACGACGACTGCGTGCCGGGGAAACGGTCCAGGTCGTCGCGGCGGAGTACGGCGAGCGCTACGTACTCACCGCCTGGTCCGACACCGCCACCGAACCCCCAACCTTGACACAGTGACAAGGAACGACCCATGACGCTGGTTGATGAACCACCCCCGCCCCGACAGCCGTTCCCCGGGATCACCGTGCTGGAGCTGGAGATCACCGGGCGCTGCACCCGGCACTGCGCGCACTGTCTGTCCGAGCCGGAGCCGTGGGCCGCGCCCGGGACGATGACCCCCGACGACTGGCGCCGCGTCATCACCGACGCCGCCGCGCTCGGCGTTCCGCACCTGCGGTTGATCGGTGGGGAGCCGACGCTCCACCCCCACTGGACCGGGTTCGCGGACCTCGCGCTGTCGTCGGGGATGACCGTCGAGCTGTACAGCGACCTCGTCCAAGTCCGGGAGGAGTGGTGGGAGTTGCTCACCCGGCCCGGTATCGGGGTCACCACCGGGTATCACAGTGACTCCGCCAACCAGCACGAGTACCTCACCGGGTACCCCGGGAGTCACAGCGACACCCACCGCACCATCCGGCAGGCCGTCCAGCGCGGGGTCCGGGTCCGGGCGCGGATCACGGACACCTTTCCCGGGCAGCGCATCCGCTGGGCCCGCGCAGATCTCCAGGCGATGGGCGTTACCCGAGTCACTTTAGATCGTTATCACACGGGGGCACGCAACCCGGTCTCCGGAACGGACCCCGGACCGGGGCTGGATGAGACCCACGCCCACCACGCACGAGGACGCCTCACCGTCCACCCCAACGGCAACCTCACCAGTTGCGCACTCACCCCGGAGGCCCCCACCGGAAACCTCCGGCACACCCCACTCACCGCACTACTGACCACCACCACCTGAAACACAAACGCCCCGGGCGGACCGCGCCAACGGTCCACCCGGGACTCGCCAAGACAGCTAATAGGGAGCTGACCGACGTATGCGTAAGCGTATCTGCCATGCCCTCGTATGGGTGCTCATCCACCTCCCCCTCACCCGGCGAAGCCGTCCCGGGCGGCACACCGCCGAACACCTGGCCAGGACCGAACCCGCATCCGGCCCCGCAGCCGTCCCCGTGCCCGCACCGGCACCGGACCCGGACCCGGATGCGAGCCCCTGGCGCCGCCCCTGGACCGGCCCCAGCTCCGCCGAGGCCCTCGCGATCTTCCGCGCTGAAGAAGCCCGGTACCTGAACCCGGAGCAACGCGAACGGTTCTACGCGACGGCCTTCGCGGAACGCGGCTACGACTACCCCTACCTCGCACGAGGCGTCCACCAAGCCACCGGGACGAGGACCGGGACGGCCGCCGCATGATCCGCGACGCGCTCCTCCACGACGGGCCGCCCGCCGAGACCGGCGCCCACTGCCACGTCTGCGGACGCTGGACCACCGCCCCCGTCGTCATCGGCTACACCAGCCGCACCAGCACCGACGGCGATACCGGCTACGTCACCCACCACGCCTGCCCCCACGACATCAGTGACGGTCAGCGCACCGCCGACCACACGGCGTCGCACTGACCCCACACGCGGGAGCCCCCGCCCTCCGCGCGGTGACGCGGTGGACGGGGGCTCCGGCTTGTGGCGCTCGGGTCAGAACGAGACGCCGACGCTCTTGAGGAACACGGCCGGGTTGATCGAGGAGCCGTAGTTCGGGGTGGTGCGGATCTCGAAGTGCAGGTGCGGGCCGCTGGAGTTGCCGGTGTTGCCGGACAGCGCGATGACCTGACCGGCGTTGACCTGCTGGCCGATCTTCACGTTGACCTTGGACAGGTGGGCGTACTGGGAGTACTTGCCGCCCGCGTGCTTCACCACGACGGCGTTGCCGTACGCGGGACCGTCGCCGCCGCCGTTGGGGCCCGCCTTGACGACGGTGCCCGCGCTGACGGACTTGACGGGGGTACCGGTCGGGACGGCGAAGTCCTGGCCGGAGTGCTTGCTGGCCCACATGCCACCGGCCTGCGCGTAGCTGGCGGAGAGCGCGTAGGAGCTGAGGGGCTTGACCCAGCCGGTCGTCTTCTTGACGGCGGTCGGCTTGGCGGTCACGGCCTTGGCCTTGGCGGCGGCCTTCGCCTGGGCGGCGGCGGCCTTGGCCTGCGCGGCGGCCTGGACCTTGACGGACTCGGCGACGGTGCTGGGCAGGGCGGTGACGGCCTGGCCCGGCGTCGCAGCGGCCGCGACCCCGGCGCCCAGTGCGACCGAGACTCCGAGACCCGTGGCGACGACAGCCGTCCGGGCACGCAGCAGGGACGAACCGGACTTGAGGGACGTGGTGCGCTGGGACATACGGGTAAACCTCCGGGTTGGGGGGTGCTCGTCCGGTGGGCCGCGCGGGCCGCTGTGACGCTCTCGGAAGCGAGGCGTGCGGGCCGTGGGGTGCGCGGTCCTGGATGAACACGGGACGACCCGGCCGTACGTCGACGTACTCCGCCGGGTGCCCTTCATTGGTAACCCGCCCCCCGGTACCGACTCAAACCCCCCTATTACTAGGCAAGGTCGTACACAAACGTCACATCCTGAGGGTCTTGACAGGTTTCAGCTCCCATCGGCTCTAAACGGGATTTTCTTTGGAAAAACCCCGTGATGGCTGGTTTAGGGTGCCGCGCCGTCGGGACGGAGGCCCCCGAAACCCCCCTTCCGGCATCCGAGGGAGAGCGGACGGGCACGCTCCGTCACCACACGCGCCCGCCCCGCCCACGTCCGGCGGACCGGTGACGGGCCCGTCGCCGACCCCGGGGAAACCATCGACTATTTCCCCTAGTACCGGACAAAACGCCTGTGCCCCATGTCACCGGAGGGCAAGATCCAGCACCCCCGGAATGTGACCCGGGCTACCCTCGGCGGAGCGTTCCGGGCACCTCGGCGCACCCCGATCCGGGGTCGTCCGGGGGCCGTTCGGGGCCGGGAAGGTGACCCAGGGCACACGTTCCGGGCCCCCGGACCCCACCACGGCGCGCACCCACTCGCTCAGGGCTCACGGCCCCTGACGCACGGCTCACGGGGGAGACCGGATGGACCCGTCGGTACTGGGCGCGCGCCTCGCGTCCAGCGCGCTCGCCCCGCTGGTCAGAAAGCTGTTCATGGCCGAGGGGCCCGGCGCCGGGCTGGTCGACCGGCCGGTGCGGCTCTCCTCCTACGTCTCCTTCCGGGGCGAGCGGCGGACCCTCTCCGACGCCCAGGTGCGCCGACTGGCCGGGCGGCTGGTGCGGGAGGCCGTCGCCTCGCCCGGGGAGCGGCCCTTCCCCGCGTCCGAGGAGGACGCCGTCACCGAGGCCCTGGCCCGGACCCTGCTGGCCCTCGGCGACCTCGACATGGACGACGTCCAGGCCGTCCGGCTCGGCCACCGGGAACTCGCCCGGAGCCTCTACGCCGGGGCCGAACGGGCCCATGGCCGGGCCCCGGACCACCATCTCTCCGCCGACGCCTCGGTGTTCCTCTCCTCCGCCGTCGAATGGGCCTGTCTGCACGTCCTCCAGTTCTTCACCCAGCGCTCCACCTTCGTGGCCCGCACGCTCCTCGCCCAGAGCCGGGCCCAGGCCGAGACGCTCGCCAAGCTCGACGAACTGATCACCCGGTCCCCGCGCCCCGACGCCCGGCACGCCTCCTTCGAGCGCCGCTACCTCGCCCACCTCGCCACCAAGCACGGCAAGCTCACCATCTACGGCATCGATCTGACCTCCACCCCGGGCGTCTGGCCGCTGGACACCGCCTACCTCAGCCTCACCTCCACCGAGACGGCCGGTGCCCGCCCCGGCGACGGCCAGGACCCCGCCGAACGCCCCGTGGTCCACCGCGCGGACCGGGTCCTCGCCACCCACCCCCGGGTGCTGCTGCGCGGGGTCGCGGGCTCCGGGAAGACCACCCTCGTCCAGTGGCTCGCGGTCTCCGCCACCCGCGCCGAACCCGACGGCCCGCTGGCCCATCTGCACGGGCTGATCCCGTTCGTGCTGCCGCTGCGCACCCTCACCCGGCACGGCGAACGGCTCCCCGGCCCCGAGCGGTTCCTGGCCGCCACCGGCTCCCCGCTCGGCGGCGCCCAGCCCGAGGGGTGGGCCGACCACGTCCTGACCACCGGACGCGCGCTGGTCCTCGTGGACGGCGTGGACGAGGTCCCGGACGCCGAACGCGACCGCGCCCGGGGCTGGCTGACCGACCTGGTCGCCGCCTACCCGGGCAACCGCTGGCTGGTGACCTCCCGTCCCTCCGCCGTCCGGGAGGACTGGCTCGCGGGCGACGGCTTCGCCGAACTCACCCTCTCCCCCATGAACCGCGCCGACGTGGCCGCCTTCATCACCCGCTGGCACACCGCCGCCCGGCACGGCGCCGACGCGCCCGGGCGGGACCTCCTGGACGGCTACGAACGGCAGCTGCTCACCGCCGTCACCACCACGCCCGGCCTCGGCCGCCTCGCCACCAACCCCCTGATGTGCGGACTGCTCTGCGCCCTGCACCGGGACCGGCGCGGCTACCTCCCGCACGGCCGCAAGGAGCTGTACGAGGCCGCCCTCGCCATGCTGCTGTCCCGCCGGGACCGCGAACGGGACGTCCTCGCCACGGTCCGGCTGGAGCTGCGCCAGGAGCCGCAGACCCAGCTCCTCCAGCGGCTCGCCTACTGGCTGATCCGCAACGGCCGCACCGAACTCGACCGGGACCGCGCCGAGGCCCTCGTCGGGGACGCCCTGCCCGCCGTCCCCGAGGCGGCGGCCCTCGGCGACGCCCGCGCCGTCTTCGCCCACCTCCTGCTCCGCAGCGGACTGCTGCTGGAGCCCTCCCCGGGCGCGGTCACCTTCGTCCACCGCACCTTCCAGGACTACCTGGGCGCCCGCCGGGCGGTCGAGGAGTGGGACGTCGGCCTCCTCGTCTCCCGCGCCGCCGACGACCAGTGGGAGGACGTCATCCGGATGGCCGTCGCCCACGCCCGCCCCCGGGAGCGCGCGGAGATCCTCGACGGACTGGTCGCGGCGGGCGACGCCGCCGAGGGCCGCGCCCGCGCCCGTATCCATCTGCTGGCCGCCGCCGCCCTGGAACACGCCACGGAACTCGACCCGGCGGTCCGGGAACGGATCGGCCACCGGGTCAACGCGCTCGTCCCCCCGCCGGACCCGGAAACCGCCCGGGAACTCGCCGCCGTCGGCCCGCTCGTCCTCGATCTCCTTCCCGCGCCCGGGGAATTGGGCGAGGAGGAATCCCTCATGGCCGTCATCACCGCCTCGCACGTGACCTCCGACGCGGCGATTCCCTACCTGTCCCGGTACGCCCGCGAGACGCCGTTCCTTTCCATCCGCTCCCAACTCGTCTGGTCCTGGCAGCGTTTCGACACCGCCCGGTACGGGGCCGAAGTCATCGCCCGGCTCGATCCGGAAGGACTGTTCTTCACGGCGCAGAGCGCGGCGGAGCTACGGTTCCTCGGAGAACTCGGCGGACGCCCCTGGGTACAACTGTGGGCGGGGATCGAACCGAATGTCATCGCGGAGTACGTTTCGCGTTATCGACCGGTGTCGGTGTCCATGGACGTCACCGCCGCTCTCGCCCGCGCGCCCTGGGAGTTGCTCCAGTCGCTGGACGGTCCGGAGCACCTCGCTTTGGCGCTCTTCGGCATCTCCGTCTCCCCGGACGACTGGCGGGAAATGGCGAAGGTCCCCCGCCTCAGGGAACTCGTGGTGAGGATGCCGGAACTCACCGCGATCACCGACCCCTTCGTCCTGCCGGAACTCCGGGAGCTGACCCTGATCGGACGGGTGCCCGTACGGCCCGTCGACGTTTCGGCGTTTCCGCTCCGATTCCCCCGGCTCACCCGGCTCACGATTCATCCGACCGGTGAGGGCGAGGTCACGCTGAGCGGACTGGAGGAACTGCCGGAACACGTGGAAGTGGTCCGCTTTCCCGGCTCCTCGTGAGCCCGGGCCGAGTCCGGCTGAGTCCGGCCGAGTGCGGGCTGAGTCCGGGTACGGAAAAGGGGCCGCCCCCGGGCCTTTCGGCTCGGGGGCGGCCCCTCGACTGCTGCGTAGCGCTCCGCGTGCGGTCCGTCCCGGGCGGGGACGGGGCCTCACGCCTCCTTGCTGAGGTTGGGACCCGCGCTGCCGCCGGTGGCCTGCTCGATCGGCGGGGCGTCCGGCAGGGCCGCCTTCTCCTCGCCACGGAAGGTGAAGGCGATCTCGTCGCCCTCGCCCTCGGTGTCGACGACCACGATGTGACCGGGGCGCAGCTCACCGAAGAGGATCTTCTCGGAGAGGATGTCCTCGATCTCGCGCTGGATGGTCCGGCGCAGCGGCCGGGCGCCCAGCACCGGGTCGTAACCGCGCTTGGCGAGCAGCGACTTGGCGGTGGAGCTCAGCTCCAGGCCCATGTCGCGGTCCTTCAGGCGCTCGTCCACCTTGGCGATCATCAGATCCACGATCTGGATGATGTCTTCCTCGGTGAGCTGGTGGAAGACCACCGTGTCGTCGACACGGTTGAGGAACTCCGGGCGGAAGTGCTGCTTCAGCTCGTCGTTGACCTTGGCCTTCATCCGGTCGTACCCGGTCTTGACGTCGCCCTGGGCGGCGAAGCCCAGGTTGAAGCCCTTGGAGATGTCCCGGGTGCCGAGGTTGGTCGTCATGATGATGACGGTGTTCTTGAAGTCCACGACCCGGCCCTGGCTGTCGGTGAGACGGCCGTCCTCCAGGATCTGGAGCAGGGAGTTGAAGATGTCCGGGTGGGCCTTCTCGACCTCGTCGAAGAGGACGACGGAGAACGGCTTGCGGCGCACCTTCTCGGTGAGCTGGCCGCCCTCCTCGTACCCGACGTAGCCGGGGGGCGAGCCGAAGAGCCGCGAGACGGTGTGCTTCTCGCTGAACTCCGACATGTCGAGGGAGATCAGCGCGTCCTCGTCGCCGAAGAGGAACTCGGCGAGGGTCTTCGACAGCTCGGTCTTGCCGACGCCGGAGGGGCCCGCGAAGATGAACGACCCACCGGGGCGCTTGGGGTCCTTCAGACCCGCCCGGGTGCGCCGGATCGCCTGCGAGAGCGCCTTGATGGCGTCCTTCTGGCCGATGACCCGCTTGTGGAGCTCGTCCTCCATCCGCAGCAGACGCGAGGACTCCTCCTCGGTCAGCTTGAAGACGGGGATGCCGGTGGCGGTCGCGAGGACCTCGGCGATCAGCTCGCCGTCGACCTCGGCGACGACGTCCATGTCGCCGGCCTTCCACTCCTTCTCCCGCTTGGCCTTCGCGGCGAGGAGCTGCTTCTCCTTGTCGCGCAGGGAGGCGGCCTTCTCGAAGTCCTGCGAGTCGATCGCGGACTCCTTGTCGCGGCGGACGCCGGCGATCTTCTCGTCGAACTCGCGGAGGTCCGGCGGCGCGGTCATCCGGCGGATGCGCATCCGGGATCCGGCCTCGTCGATCAGGTCGATCGCCTTGTCCGGCAGGAAGCGGTCGGAGATGTACCGGTCGGCCAGCGTGGCGGCCTGGACCAGGGCCTCGTCCGTGATGGAGACCCGGTGGTGGGCCTCGTAGCGGTCGCGCAGGCCCTTGAGGATCTCGATGGTGTGCGGGAGCGAGGGCTCCGCGACCTGGATGGGCTGGAAGCGGCGCTCCAGCGCGGCGTCCTTCTCCAGGTGCTTGCGGTACTCGTCGAGCGTGGTCGCGCCGATGGTCTGGAGTTCGCCACGGGCGAGCATCGGCTTGAGGATGCTGGCCGCGTCGATGGCGCCCTCGGCGGCACCCGCGCCGACGAGCGTGTGCAGCTCGTCGATGAAGAGGATGATGTCGCCGCGGGTGCGGATCTCCTTGAGGACCTTCTTCAGGCGCTCCTCGAAGTCACCGCGGTAGCGGGAGCCGGCGACCAGCGCGCCCAGGTCGAGGGTGTAGAGGTGCTTGTCCTTGAGGGTCTCGGGCACCTCGCCCTTGACGATGGCCTGCGCCAGGCCCTCGACGACGGCGGTCTTGCCGACGCCGGGCTCGCCGATGAGGACCGGGTTGTTCTTGGTGCGGCGGGACAGCACCTGCATGACCCGCTCGATCTCCTTCTCGCGCCCGATGACCGGGTCGAGCTTGGACTCCCGGGCGGCCTGCGTCAGGTTGCGGCCGAACTGGTCCAGCACCAGGGACGTCGACGGGGTGCCCTCGGCGGGTCCCCCGGCGGTGGCCGTCTCCTTGTTCTGGTAGCCGGAGAGCAGCTGGATGACCTGCTGCCGCACCCGGTTCAGATCGGCGCCCAGCTTGACGAGGACCTGGGCCGCCACGCCCTCGCCCTCGCGGATCAGGCCGAGCAGGATGTGCTCCGTGCCGATGTAGTTGTGGCCCAGCTGGAGGGCCTCCCGGAGCGACAGCTCCAGGACCTTCTTGGCACGGGGCGTGAAGGGGATGTGCCCGGACGGGGCCTGCTGGCCCTGGCCGATGATCTCCTCCACCTGCTGGCGGACCGCCTCAAGAGAGATCCCGAGGCTCTCCAGGGCCTTAGCGGCGACACCCTCACCCTCGTGGATCAGGCCCAGGAGGATGTGCTCAGTGCCGATGTAGTTGTGGTTGAGCATCCGGGCTTCTTCCTGAGCCAGGACGACAACCCGCCGCGCGCGGTCGGTGAACCTCTCGAACATCGTTAATCGCTCCTCAGAGCGGTCAGGCAGTGAAAGGGGTCGGTCCCCTCCCTGTCCTTCCGCAGCTTAGTCCCGCAAGCGGGGACCGCTCATTCCAACTGCCGACACCCGTGCGTGGCCTCCTGACCGCGAACGCCGACATCTGCTCCAACCCGATGGTGCGAGACGATGTTCCCGCAGGCCAGGCAGTTTCCCCCGCCATCTGTACGCCGATGGCGAACGGGAAGCTCCCGGGCCTCGCGTGTCGCCCCTCCCCACTAGGGATGTCTTACCCGCGGGCGGGGACAGTCCATGCGGAGTGGCACCCTTCCCTCCGCTACGGGCGAACAAGGGGACGCCGCCCGTAGTGGTCCGCACCCCTCCGAAGGGCCCCGGAGGGCGACCGTGGGGCGCGGCGCGGCGACCGTGCGTAACCGCCGTCCCGGTCCGGCTGTTCTTCCCGTCATGACCCCCGCCGTTCCGCGTCCGCGCCGCCCGCTCCCGCAGGGCGACCCGGTCCGCCAGTGGTACGAGAACGTCCTCGGCTGGCCGACGGTTCCCGGGGACCGTCCGACGGCCCCGGACGGGACGTCCGCACTGCTGGTCACGGGGGTGCGGTTCGACGTGCTGGAGATGCCGTCGGAGGCGGCCCGGGGGGTGCTGGCGCGACCGCTGCGGACCGGTCCGGTGGCCCGCCACGGCGGACGGACCCGGTTCCTGGTGGCCGTGGGCGGCGCGGAGGAGCTGCCGGGGCTGCTCGACTGGCTGGAATGGGGGGCGCTCGCCGGGGAGCTGGGCCTCACCGCGATCGGCGCGGGCGGCCTGATCGAGGCGCCCTGGCCGCCGGGGCGGCCGGTGACCGGCCGGTGGACCCCCGTGGAACGGGGAGGGACCGGACGGTGCGGGCCACGGGGGCCGGAGGGGCCACGACCGCTGCCGCCCGTCGACGGGGCCTGGCCGGACGGACCGCACTGGCCGGACCGACCGCACGAGCCTGACCGGCCGCACGGACCGCACGAGCCTGACTGGCCGCACGGACCGAACGGGTCCGACTGGCCACACGGGTCAGACGGGTCAGACGGGCTGGACGGACCACACGGGTCAGACGGGCTGGACGGGTCAGACGCGGCGGACCGTCTCGCCGGGCCTGGCGGACTCGCCGGGCCGGGCGAGCGGGTCGGACGGGGCGAGCCCGGTGGTCCCGGTGGGCGCGTGGGCCCGTGGGGCCCGGGGCCCGTGGGCCCGGAGGACCAGGCGGGGGCCGCCTGCTGGCTGCGGCCCCCCGAGCCGGGGAGTGCGGTGGAGCCGTCGCTGCCCGCGCCGCGCCCCCTCCTCGCTCGCCCCGCGCGCCAAGGCGCGCGGGGGGGCGGTGGGGGCGCCCCCGACCTCGTACGGCTCGTGGACGCCGCGGCCACGGAGTGCCTGCGGGTCCGCTTGGGCCGGACGCGCGATCAGCGGTGCGCGTCGTCGTACGCCTGACGGATGTTCGCCGGAACGCGACCGCGGTCGTTGACCTCGTAGCCGTTCTCCTTGGCCCAGGCGCGGATCTGGGCGGTCTCCTGCCCGCTGCCGCCCGTCGAGGCGGCGCGGCCCTTGCCACGGCCGCCGGCCGAACGGCCGCCGGTGCGGCGCCCGCCCTTCACGTACGCCTCCAGCAGACCGCGCAGCTTGTCCGCGTTGGCGGTCGTGAGGTCGATCTCGTAGGTCTTGCCGTCCAGAGCGAACGTCACGGTCTCGTCGGCCTCGCCACCATCGAGGTCGTCGACAAGAAGGACCTGAACCTTCTGTGCCACCGGATTTTCCTTTCATCGATAACCTGCGGGTCGGTCCCCGCGGCACCCGCCGCCGTTTCGCCGTCCCTTGTTATATGCAGTACAGCAGTACGTCGGAAAGCAAACCGCTTTTGCCGGAAAAACACAAACCCCTGGACGGGACGGGCCCTCCCAAGAAGCCCGGAAACATGCGCGTTTCGGACATAGGGCACGAGGGGAACCGTCGTGGGGAATACGATGTCCGACCGATCACAGATGCAGAAGCATCCGACTGTT